>NZ_JAWRZD010000001.1:4800000-6939429 GCF_056523125.1 Achromobacter sp. ISS7
GCGCTGCTGGCCCAGAGCCAGCAGCCGGTGATGCTGGATTTCTATGCCGACTGGTGCGTGTCGTGCCGCGAGATGGAGCGCTTCACCTTCACCGATCCGGGCGTGGCGCAACGCATGGCCGGCATGCTGCTGGTGCAGGCCGACGTGACCGCCAACAATGCCGACGACCGCGCGCTGCTCAAGCGCTTCCGCCTGTTCGGCCCGCCGGGCATCATGTTCTTCGAACCCGGCGGCAAGGAGTTGCCGGACGCGCGCGTGGTGGGCTTCCAGGACGCCAAGCGTTTCACCGAATCGCTGGACCGCGTGCTATTGCGCTGAGCGGCGGCCGGCCGCTACCATGAGGGCTCGCGCCGCGTGGGCGGCGCCTCCAACCCCTCAGGCCGGCGCCCGTGACGTCTCCGACAGTCGATGCAAGCCAGGACCGCACCGGTCTGATCTATCTGCAACTGATGTTCGTCATGGCCACCTGGGGCCTGAACATCGTCTCCATCAAATACCTGACGCAGCACATGGATATCCGCGCCCTGGCGGCCTTGCGGATCGCCGTGGCGTTCGTCGCCGTCACGCTCATCGTCAAGGCGCGCCGCGGCCGCATTCCGAAACTGGGGCGGGTGGAACTGGGCTGGGTAGCGCTGGCCGGCTTCCTGGTGGTGTACGCGCACCAGACCGCGCTCGTGTATGGATTGCAATTCTCGTCGGCCGCCAATGGCACGCTGCTGATGGCCACCAGTCCCTTGCTGTCGGCGCTGCTGGCGGCCTTGTTCTATCGCGAAAAACTCACGTGGCTGCGGATCGCCGGCGCCTTGCTGGGCCTGGCCGGCGTGGCGATGGTGGTGGTGGGCAGCGGCGCGCAACTGGGGCTGACCGGCTGGGGCGACGCCATCGTGTTCCTGGCGGTGGCGGTGTTCGTGTTCGGCGGGCTGGTGATCCAGCGCATCTCGCGCACGCTCGATCCGCTGGCGATGCTCTGGTACATGTACCTGGCCGGCGGCCTGATGCTGATGGTGCACGCGGCCATGACGCCATCGTCTTATGACGCGGACAACTGGAGCATGACGTGGTGGCCGTGGCTGGTGCTGCTGTTCTCGGCGGTGATCGCCTCGGGCGTCAGCAACATCCTGTGGAACGCGGGCATCGCCAGGCTGGGCATCAGCCGCGCGGCGCTGTTCGTGAACTGGCTGCCGATCTTCGGCCTGCTGTTCGCCGCGCTGTTCCTGGACGAGCACGTCACGCTGGTGCACGTGGCGGGGCTGGCCTGTATTCTCAGCGGCACCTGGCTCGGCCTGCGCCGCGGCGCGCCGGCGTCGCGTTGAAAAGCGCGGCGGACCGCAAGGGTCCGCCGGCGCCGTGCCGCGCATCATGTCGATGCGCGCGGATGACAAGCGAGGCCAGTGCGGCCCCGCCAGCCGCAATCAGCGTTGCTGCTTGAGCAGCCGCGCCGCTTCGATCGCGAAGTACGTCAGGATGCCGTCGGCGCCGGCGCGCTTGAACGCCAGCAGCGCTTCCATCATGACCTTGTCGTGGTCCAGCCAGCCATTGGCCGAGGCCGCCTTGATCATCGCGTATTCGCCGCTCACCTGGTAGGCAAAGGTCGGCACGCGGAAGGTGTCCTTGACGCGGCGCAGCACGTCCAGGTACGGCATGCCGGGCTTGACCATGACCATGTCGGCGCCTTCCTGCAGGTCGGCGGCCACTTCGCGCAGCGCTTCGTCCAGGTTGCCCGGGTCCATCTGGTAAGCCATCTTGTTGGACTTGCCCAGGTTGGTGGCCGAGCCCACGGCGTCGCGGAACGGGCCGTAGAAGGCGCTGGCGTACTTGGCCGAGTAGGCCATGATCTGGGTGTGGATGTAGCCGTTGGCCTCGAGCGCGCGGCGCACGGCGCCGATGCGGCCGTCCATCATGTCGCTGGGGGCGACCATGTCGACGCCGGCCGCGGCCTGCGTCAGCGCCTGCTTGACGAGGATCTCGACGGTCGGCTCGTTGATGACGTAGCCGTTCTCGTCGATGACGCCGTCCTGGCCATGGCTGGTGTACGGGTCCAGCGCCACGTCGCACAGCACGCCCAGGTCGGGGAAGCGCTTCTTCAGTTCGCGCACCACGCGCGGGATCAGGCCGTCGGGATTGGTGGCCTCGATGCCGTCGGGCGTCTTGAGCGCCGGGTCGATGGCGGGAAACAGCGACAGCACCGGGATGCCCAGCGCCACGCATTCCTCGGCCACCGGCAGCAGCGTGTCCAGCGAATAGCGCACCACGCCCGGCAGCGACGGCACGGCCTGCTTCAGACCATTGCCCTCGGCCACGAAGACCGGATAGATCAGGTCGTTGACGGTGAGGGCGTTCTCGCGCACCAGGCGGCGGGTGTAGTCGTCGCGGCGCAGGCGGCGGGGGCGGGAAACCGGGAAGTCGGGGGTGATGATCTGCGGGTTCATGGTACGACCTTGGGAGAAATCCAGTTTTCTATGTGCGCGCCAGCTTCTTCCAGGCCGATGCGCTCCGGCGCCGAGAAGGGAATGGTGTGCAGGGCGCCGATGTCCGCCAGGTCCTTGCGCACCGAGAACACGGTGCGCACGCGCTGGCCGTAAGGCAGCTTGTCGGCTTTGGTGAGCAGCGCCAGCACCGGCCGGCCGGTGGGGGCGATGAAGTTGGCCAGGCGGCGGTCCAGTTCGGTGACGCCGCGGCGGATGTCGATGAGCAGCACGATGCCGGCCAGCGATTCGCGATCGCGCAGGTAGCCGCCGAGGATGTCGGCCCACTTTTCCTTTTCATCGCGGGCCACGGACGCATAGCCGTAGCCGGGCAGGTCGACCAGATAGCCGATGTGGCCTTCCGGATCGAGCGGGTCGGGCAGGCCGAACATGTTGATCAGGCGCGTGCGGCCCGGCGTCTTGCTCGAGAAGGCGAGACGGCGCTGGTTGCACAGCACGTTGATGGCCGTGGACTTGCCGGCGTTGGAGCGGCCGACGAAGCAAACCTCGGGCGCATCAGGGGGCGGCAACTGGTCGAGGCGAGCGGCTGACGTGAGGAAAGAGGCGCGATGTAGGAGGGACACGGATGGCTTTGGCTACAGTTGGTTTCGAGCCCTATTGTATAATCCGGCGTTTGCAACAGTGGTCCCCGTGCGCGGAGCCGTCTCTTTTGCTTACTGTTGAGGGCATTTCGTACCAGCCGGCCAGCCGGTTTCCCAGGTACCCCGGCCTTTGACGAGCAGGCAAACGGCAAATCAGGTTCGATACGGTTTTCCAGATGTGCGGGCAGGCGTGGGCGCCTTTTTGCGCCTTGATCGATGTGATCGTCGAGGTCTTCATGAAGCGTGTGCTGTCCCGGATGTTGGTTGCGAGCGGGCTGTTGCTCGGCGCCTCCGCCTTATCTACTTCGAGTTTCGCCGCCGATGGCGCCGCGGGCCCGGCCAAGCCAGATGCCGCCAAGGGCGGGCAGCTGTTTGACCAGGGCGATGCCTCGCGCGGCATCATCGCCTGTGCGTCCTGTCATGGCGCGGCGGGTAACAGCACCATCCCGGTGAATCCCAACCTGGCTGCGCAACCCCACGAGTACCTGGTCAAGCAATTGACCGATTTCCAGGTCAAGCAGGGCGCCAAGCTGCCGGTGCGCAATGGCCCCGGTGGCAATCCCACCCCCATGACCGCCATGGCGCAGAACCTGACGCCGGCCGACATGCAGAACATCGCCCTGTACCTGGCGCAGCAACCGCTGAAAGAGCCGGCCACCGCCGGTTATGAGAAGTTGGTTGATCTGGGTCAAAAGATCTGGCGCGGCGGGTTGCCCGAGCGCAATGTTCCCGCCTGTGCGGCATGCCATTCTGCCAATGGCGCGGGCATTCCGGGCCAGTATCCCCGCCTCTCGGGCCAGTTCCCCCTGTATATCGAAGAGCAGCTCAAGCTGTTCCGCAGCGGCGATCGCGCCAACGACGTGATGCACGCCGTGGCCGACCGGATGTCGGATGCCGACATCAAGGCCGTGGCGGACTACGCGGCCGGCCTGCGGTAGGCACCCGCCGGCAACGCGCGCGGCTGGTCCGCGTTCACGCAACCTGGGCATGACGGAACCTGTTTCCGTCTTGCGCTGTCTACGAGGGGGGTAGCCGATCGTGCGGCCCCCCTTTTTTCATGAATTCGACTCAGACACACTCCCGTCCCTCTCTGCGCAGCCTGCCCCGCGATCTGTTTGAATTGCTGGGTTCGATGCGCTTTGCCGTCAGCCTGCTGATGTTCATCTGCGTGGCGAGCCTGGTGGGAACGGTCCTGCAGCAGAACCGGTCGTCCAACAACTACATCGACCAGTTCGGCCCGTTCTGGTTCGAGGTGTTCGACAAGTTCTCGATCTGGCACGTCTACAACAGCTGGTGGTTCCTGCTGATCATGGCGTTCCTGGTCATTTCGACGACGGTCTGCCTGATCCGCAACGCGCCCAAGATGCTGCGCGACGCGCGCTCGTTCCGCGAGCACGTGCGCGGGGGCAGCCTGCGGGCCTTTCCGCACCGCGTCGAGACCGAGGCGCCCACCGACGTGCCGCAAACCGCGGCCGGCCTGACCGCGCTGCTCAAGCGCATGGGCTACGCGGTGCGCGAGCGCCAGGACAGCACCGGCGTGCTGCTGGCCGCCAAGAAGGGCAGCGCCAACCGGCTGGGCTACGTGTTCGCCCACGCGGCCATGGTCATCATCTGTGTCGGCGGCCTGCTCGACAGCGAGCTGCCGGTGCGGCTGCAAGTCATGTTCGGCGGCAAGAAGCCGATCGTCGAGAACATGCTGATCTCCGAGGTGCCGGAAAGCGGCCGCCTGTCGGTCAACAACCCGAGCTTCCGCGCCAGCGTGCTGGTGCCGGAGAATGGCCAGGCCAGCACCGCGGTGGTGATGGTGGGCGACGGCGCGCTGGTGCAGCCGATGCCGTTCACCCTGAAGCTCAAGAAATTCGTCGTCGATTACTACTCGACCGGCATGCCCAGCCGTTTCGCCAGCGAAGTCGAAGTGACCGATCCGGATACCGGCAAGAGCTTCGATTCGACCATCGAGGTCAACGAGCCGCTGCGCTTCAAGGGCATGACGGTCTACCAGTCCAGCTTCGATGACGGCGGCAGCACGGTGGTGCTCAAGGGCTATCCGCTGGTGGGCGCCGACAGCGCCACCTTCAATGTTGACGGCACCGTGGGCAAGACCGCCGAAGTAACCGCTCACACTGCGCGTGGTCCGCGCAGCATGGGCGTGGAAATCACGGCGCTGCGCCCGATCAACGTCGAGGACCTGACCCGCGGCGATCCCAAGGGCGGCAACCAGAGCTTCGCCGAGCACGTGGCCTCGGTGTCCGGCAGCGCCGCCGGCAAGAAGAACGAGAACCTGCGCAACGTGGGCCCCAGCGTCGAATACAAGCTGATCGACGACGCGGGCCAGGCGCACGAATTCCAGAATTACATGCTGCCGGTGCAGCTGGACGGCGCCAGCGTGTTCCTGGCCGGCGTGCGCAACAATGCCGCCGAGCCGTTCCGCTATTTGCGCATCCCGGCCGATGATGACAGCTCGGTGGCCGAGTTCATGCGGTTGCGCGCGACGCTGGCCGATCCCGCCGCGCGCCAGGAAGCGGCCCGCCGCTTCGCCGAGCGCAACAGCCCCAGCGGCGCCGACCGCCAGCCGTTGCAGACGGCCGCCGAGCGTGCCCTGGAAACCTACGCCTCGGGCGGCCTGCAGGCCGTGGCGGCGTTCCTGCAGGCCAACACGCCGGCCGCCGACCTGGAGCGCGCCGCGGACGTGGTGATCCGCCTGATCGGCGCCAGCATGAACGAACTGCGGGCGGTCGAGCGCGAACGCGCCGGCTTGCCGCCGGTCCCGACCGAAGGCCCCGAGGCCGAGCGCGCCGCGCTGTGGTCGCGCCTGGCGGTGGCGGCGCTGTCCGACCTGACGGTCTATCCGGCCCCGGTGTTCTTCTCCCTGGCTGATTTCAACCACGTGCAGGCCAGCGTCTTCCAGGTCAGCCGCACGCCGGGCAAGAATACGGTCTACCTCGGCAGCCTGCTGCTGGTGCTGGGGGTGTTCTCGATGTTCTATATTCGGGATCGCCGCGTCTGGATCTGGATCAAGCCGCAGGAAGGCGGCAGCGGCATCCTGGCGGCGATGACGTCGCAGAAGCGTACACTCGACTTCAACCAGGAGTTCGATCGCTTCAAGCAGGCGCTGCTGCGCCAGAAAGGGTCTTAAGGTTTCCTATGTCCACGACGACCACCACGCATTCCCCCACGCCCGACAACCTCTGGCAGGACAGCCTGTCCGAGACCGGTGACAGCCGCGCGCAGCGCGGCCGGCCGGACTGGACGGACATCGTGTTCTTCCTGCTGCTGGCGGCGGGCGCCGGGTTCGCGCTGACGCGTTTCAGCGGCGCCATGGACTACTACGAGAAGATCATCCTGTGCGGCACCGTGCCGGTGCTGGCCTGGATGGGCTGGCTGTGGCGTCCGCTGCGCCGCCTGATGGTGGCCTGTGCGATCGCGGCCGGCCTGGCGCTGATGCTCTACGGCAACGACCTGGCGCGGGCCGAGCAGGTGTTCTTCCTGAAATACCTGTTCTCGTCGCAGTCGGCCATCCTGTGGATGAGCGCGCTGTTCGCGTTGGCCATGGTCTGCTACTGGATCGGTTTCTTCAGCCCGACCGCGGCCTGGCTGGGCACGGCCCTGACCTGGGGCGCGGTGTTCGCCGGCGTCACCGGCCTCCTGGTGCGCTGGCGCGAAGGCCATCTGATGGGCCCGGACCTGGGCCACATCCCGGTCAGCAACCTGTACGAAGTGTTCGTGCTGTTCGCGCTGATCACGGCGCTGTTCTACCTGTACTACGAACGCAAGTACGCCACGCGCGCGCTGGGCGGCTTCGTGCTGCTGGTGGTGACGTCGGCGGTGGTGTTCCTGCTGTGGTATTCGTTCACGCGCGACGCCGGGCAGATCCAGCCGCTGGTGCCGGCGCTCAAGAGCTGGTGGATGAAGCTGCACGTGCCCGCCAACTTCATCGGCTATGGCACCTTCTCGCTGGCGGCGATGGTCGGCTTCGCCTACCTGGTCAAGCAGCACGGCCAGACCTCGTCGTGGCTCAAGCTGGCGCCGCTGTTCGTGCTGGGCGTGCTGCTGTGCGCCGAGCCCATGGTGTTCCGCACCGACGGCCTGTCGGCCACCTGGATGCTGTACTTCGGCATCGGCGCGGTGATCGTCGGCGCCATCCTGCTGGGCCGGCGCCGCATCGCCGCCGCGCTGCCGCCGCTGGAGGTGCTGGACGACATCATGTACCGCGCCATCGCCATCGGCTTCGCCTTCTTCACCGTGGCGACCATCCTGGGCGCGCTGTGGGCCGCGGACGCCTGGGGCGCCTACTGGCAGTGGGATCCCAAGGAAACCTGGGCGCTGATCGTCTGGCTGAACTACGCGGCCTGGCTGCACATGCGCCTGATCAAGGGCCTGCGCGGCACCATGGCGGCCTACTGGGCGCTGACGGGCCTGCTGATCACCGGCTTCGCCTTCCTGGGCGTGAACATGTTCCTGTCGGGCCTGCATTCCTACGGCCAGCTCTGAGCCTGGCGCGCACGGCAAAAGGCCCCGTTTCGACGGGGCCTTTTTGCATCCGGAAGCCGGAGCGCGTTCAGGGCAGGGTCGATTCGCCGCGCAGCAGGTCCCGCAGGGTCTCGCGCTGGCGCACCACGTGATAGTGGTCGCCGTCGACCATGACCTCGGCCGCGCGCGGGCGGGTGTTGTAGTTGCCGGCCATGGTCATGCCATAGGCGCCGGCCGATTCCAGCGCCAGCACGTCGCCCTGTTCCAGCACCAGCGCGCGCTGGCGGGCCAGCCAGTCGGCGCTTTCGCAGACCGGGCCGACGACGTCGTATTCGAGCGTGTCGCCGGCGCGCGGCCGCAGCGGCCGCAGGCCGTGCCAGGCGTCGTACAGCGCCGGCCGCAGCAGGTCGTTCATGGCGGCGTCGACGATGGCGAAATTGCGCGCCTCGCCGTGCTTCAGGTACTGGACGGCGGTCAGCAGCACGCCGGCGTTGCCGACCAGCGACCGCCCGGGTTCGAGCACCAGCCGCAAATGGCCCTGGCCGCGCGCCTGCAGGTGCTGGAACACGTGATCCAGCAGCGCCTTGGGCGAGGGCGGCACTTCGTCGCTGTAGCGGATGCCCAGGCCGCCGCCCAGGTCCAGGTGCGACAGGCGGATGCCGATGTCGTCCAGGTCGGCGACCAGGTCGAGCAGCTTTTCCAGCGCGTCGAAATAGGGACTGATGTCGGTCAGCTGCGAGCCGATGTGGCAGTCCAGGCCGGTGATTTCCAGGCCTGGCAGCAGGCGGGCGCTGCGGTAGGCGTCCAGCGCCGCCCCGATGGGGATGCCGAACTTGTTTTCCTTCAGGCCGGTGGAGATGTACGGATGGGTCTGCGCGTCGACGTCCGGGTTGACGCGCAGCGCCACCCGGGCGCGTTGTCCGGTTTCCTGGGCCACGTCGGACAGCCGCTGCAATTCGGCCTCGGACTCGACGTTGAAGCACATGACGCCGGCGGCCAGCGCCGCGCGCATTTCCCAGGCCTGCTTGCCGACGCCGGAAAAGACGATGCGGGCGGGATCGGCGCCCACGGCCAGGGCGCGTTCGAGTTCACCGCCGGAGACGATGTCGAAACCGGCGCCGAGGCGGGCGAATTCCTTGAGGACGGCCAAGTTGGAATTGGCCTTCATGCCGTAGCAGACCTGCACGGGGCGCTGCCCGACGGCGCTGCGGTAGGTTTCCCAGGCGGCCTTGAGCGCCGCGCGGGAGTAGACGTAGAGCGGCGTTCCCAGTTTTTCGGCCAGATGGTCCAGCGGCACGTCTTCGGCGTACAGCACGTTGTTGCGGTACTGGAAGAAGGGGTGCCCGGCCAGTTCGGGCGGAACCGGGAACGCGGCGGTCATGGCAGGGAGGGCGCGGCCGGTATCTGCGGTACCTGGGGCGTCCTCTGGCCTTGCCCAGGTCGGGGCGGCTTGCCATCAGGCGTGGGCATGTACAACGGACCCTTGTAGCCGCAGGCCGCAACCATGCCGGTCGCCAACAGCGTGGCTACAATGCGAAGAGACATGCGGCTGAATGCCAATTGGAACACTGGGAACTCCGTAATTCTTGCAGGCTCGATTATGACCGAATCCGAATTTCTTGCGTTGATCGACCAGGTGCTGAACAGCATCGAAAGCCAGGCCGATGACTGGGCGGCTTCGCTCGATGTCGACGTCGAAACCAGCCGCAGCGGCAATGTGCTGACGATGGTGTTCGAAGACAATACCCACGTGGTGGTGAACAGCCAGGCCGCCATGCAGGAACTGTGGGTGGCCGCGCGCAGCGGCGGCTTTCACTACCGTTACGACGGCCAGAACTGGAACGATACCCGAGGCGGCCCGAAATTGCCGGACGCCTTGTCCCAGATCTGTTCGGCGGCGGCCGGCGTGCCCGTCACGATCCGCCTGTAACGCCCAAGAAAAAGGCCGGCTGACGCCGGCCTTTTTTCATTCCGTTCAGAACGGGATCTTCTGCGACCAGGGTTGGGCGTTCTGCGCGCCCACGCCCGGTCCGACCTTGATGCGGTTGTCTTCGCCGCTTTCGTTGTTCAGGCCGTTCAGGAACTCGCCCAGCGTATCGGCCTGCGGCAGGCCCAGGCGCGCCACCGCCTGTCCGGGCGGGAATTCCGAGAAGTAGTACTCGCCGTTCTCGACGATGATGCCGTCGGGACGGGGGCGCGGCTTTTCTTCCGGCACGCCCTTGAGCACGTCCTGCATGTAGTCGACCCAGATCGGCATGGCCACGCCGCCACCGGTTTCGCGCGAACCCAGCGACTTGGGCTGGTCGAAGCCGAGCCAGGCGGTGGCCACCAGCGACGGCGTGTAGCCCGAGAACCAGGCGTCCACGGATTCGTTGGTGGTGCCGGTCTTGCCGGCGATGTCGTTGCGCTTGAGCAGCACGCGGGCGCGGGCGGCGGTGCCGTAGGTGGCCACGCCGCGCAGCACGTCGTCCATGATCCAGGCGGTGCGCGGGTCGATGGCGCGGGCGGCGGCGTCGCCGGCCACGGTCGGCTTGGCCTGCATCACGATCTTGCCGTTGCTGTCGGTGACGCGGTCGATCAGGTAGGGCGTGACGCGGTAGCCGCCGTTGGCGAACACCGAGAACGCGCCGGCCAGCTGCAGCGGGGTCACCGAGCCGGCGCCCAGCGCCAGCGGCAGCACCGCGGGCTGGCGCGCCTTGTCGAAGCCGAAGCGGGTCAGGTAGTCCTGCGCGTACTGCGGGCCGATGGCCTGCAGGATGCGGATCGAGACCATGTTCTTGGACTTGTACAGGCCCTGGCGCAGCGTCAGCATGGGCTCGTACTGGTTGCCGTAGTTCTTCGGGTTCCAGGCCTTGGAGCCGGTCTGGGCCGCGGTCAGTTCGAACGGCTGGTCGGAGATCTGCGTGGCCGGCGTCAGGCCGCGCTCGAGCGAGGCGGCGTAGATGAACGGCTTGATGTTCGAGCCGGGCTGGCGCCAGGCCTGCGTCACGCGGTTGAAGTTGCCGCGGTAGAAATCGAAGCCGCCGACCATGGCGCGGATCGCGCCGTCCTGCGGCGAGAGCGCCACGAACGCGGCCTGCACCGACGGCAGGTTGATGATTTCCCAGTTGTCGCCGAGCTTGCGGATGTAGACCACCGAGCCGCGCTTGATGCGCTGCTCGGGCTTGGCCTTGTCGTTGAGCGCGCGCGCCACCACGCCCAGCACCTTCTTGTCGGTGACGGTGATGATCTCGCGCGAGCTGCGCGCCAGCTTCACTTCGGTGGGGCTGGCCGACAGCACCAGCGCGGTCAGCAGGTCGCCGCTGTCGCCGAACTTGTCGAACACCCCGTCCAGGAATTCATCCAGGGCCTGCGGGTTGTTCTCGGTGCCCGGCGGCAGGTCGAGCTGTTCCTCGGGGCCGGGGTAGGGCGCGCGGCGGGTGTATTCCAGCACGCCTTCACGCACGGCGCGGTAGGCCGCTTCCTGGTCCTTGGACTGGACCGTGGTGTAGATGTTGATGCCGCGCGAGTAGACGTTGTCCTGGTACACGTTGAACAGCAGCTGGCGCGCCAGTTCGGCCACGTATTCGCCATGGATGCTGTAGCCGCCGGCCGGCGTGCCTTCGGCCGACTTCATGACGATCTGCTGCGCCATCGCCTGCTTGTATTCAGGCTCGGTCAGGTAGCCCAGCGACTGCATGCGGCCCAGCACGTAGCGCTGGCGCAACTCGGCGCGGGGGCGGTTGGAGATCGGGTTGAAGCGCGACGGGGCCTTGGGAATGCCGGCCAGCATCGCGGCCTCGGCCGGCGTCACTTCGGACAGCGGCTTGCCGAAATAGGTGCGCGAGGCGGCCGCGAAGCCGTAGGCGCGGTGACCCAGGTAGATCTGGTTCATGTAGAGCTCGAGGATCTGGTCCTTGGTGAGCTCGGATTCGATCTTGAACGTCAGCAGCAGTTCGTAGAACTTGCGCGAGTAGGTCTTTTCCGACGACAGGTAGAAGTTGCGCGCCACCTGCATGGTGATCGTGCTGGCGCCCTGCGTCTTGGACATGTTGATCAGGTTGGTCAGGCCGGCGCGCACCACGCCGGTCCAGTCGATCCCGCCGTGCTGGTAGAAGCGGTCGTCTTCGGCCGCCAGCACCGCGGACTTCATCACGTCCGGGATTTCATTGAAGCGCAGCACGTTGCGGCGCTCTTCGCCGAATTCGCCGATCAGCACCTTGTCCGCCGTGTAGACGCGCAGCGGCACCCGCGGGCGGTAGTCCGTCATGGCGTTCAGGTCCGGCAGGTTGGGCCAGGCCAGCGCCAGCGCCATGCCCGCCAGCAGCACGCCGCACAGGAACAGGCCGGCAAAGAAAATGCCGGTCTTGACGAAAAAACGCAATATCGGGGAACCGTTATTGGCGGGCTTGTCTTTTTTGGAGGAATTCTGCGGCTTGCTCATCGCGGCGATTTTACGGGTATCTCCGGTCCCACCTCAGTGTGGCGGATCGGTTTCTGTAACAAGATAGTTCAGTGTGGTGCGCGGGCAACTTGGCGGCAGATGTGATAATGCCGTCATGAACTTTTCCGCTCACTCATGTCCGGAGGCTGACCCGGACCTGGCGCCCTCCGGCGAGGCGCCCGAAAACCCGCCTTGCGCCTCGGAGTGCCTGGGCAAGACCGTGTCGTTGCCGCACGACCTGCCCATCTTCCTGGTGGGAATGATGGGGGCGGGCAAGACGACCATCGGCCGTGGCCTGGCGCGTGCCCTGGGGCGCGATTTTATCGATCTGGACCATGAGCTCGAGGCGCGTTGCGGCGTGCGGGTGCCGGTAATCTTCGAAATCGAGGGTGAGGCCGGTTTCCGTCGTCGGGAATCCGCCGCCCTGGAAGAGTGTACCCAACGCCGCAACATAATTCTCGCCACCGGTGGCGGCGCCATCCTGGCCGCCGAAAACCGGTTGCGCCTGCGCGAGCGGGGCATCGTGGTCTATTTGAGGGCCAGTGTGGACGAATTGTTCCGCCGCACCTGCCGCGATCGCAACCGGCCCCTGCTGGCCACCGCCGATCCGCGCGGCACGCTGCGCGACCTGATGACCCTGCGCGAGCCCCTCTACAAGGAAGTCGCCGACCTGGTGGTGGAAACCGGCTCCATGCCCATCCACACCCTGGTCAAGGCGCTCCTGCCGCAATTACAAGCCTTCGAGAAGCAGATATGAACGTTGTTGAGGTCGACACCCCGGGCGGACAGTACCCCATCCGCATCGCGCCGGGGCGCCTGGATGCCCTGGACGAGAGCATTCCCGCCGACGCCACCGCCATCGCGGTGGTGACCAACCCGACCGTGGCGGCCCTGTACGGCGAACGCGCCGAAGCTGCCCTGGCGCGCACCGGCAAGCGGGTGCTGCGCATCGAGCTGCCGGACGGCGAGTCGTACAAGGACTGGCAGTCGCTGAACCTGATCTTCGACGCCCTGCTGGGCAATCGCCTGGACCGCCGCTGCGTGCTGGTGGCGCTGGGCGGCGGCGTGATCGGCGACATGACCGGCTTCGCCGCCGCGGTGTACATGCGCGGCGTGCGTTTCGTGCAGGTGCCCACGACCCTGCTGGCGCAGGTCGATTCGTCGGTCGGCGGCAAGACGGCCGTGAACCACCCGCTGGGCAAGAACATGATCGGCGCGTTCTACCAGCCGCTGGCGGTCGAGATCGACACCGCCGTGCTGGCCACGCTGCCGGCGCGCGAAGTGTCGGCCGGCCTGGCCGAAGTCATCAAGTACGGCCTGATCCTGGATCCGGAATTCTGGACCTGGTGCGAACAGAATGCGCAAAAACTGCGCAGCCTGGATCCGCAGGCCGTCGCCTACGCCATCCGCCGCTCGTGCGAACTGAAGGCGCAGGTGGTGGGCAAGGACGAACGCGAGTCCGGCCTGCGCGCCATCCTGAACCTGGGCCACACCTTCGGCCACGCCATCGAGGCGGGGCTGGGCTACGGCGCCTGGCTGCACGGCGAGGCGGTCGGCTGCGGCATGGTGCAGGCGGCGGAGCTGTCGGCGGACGTGGCGGGTTTCCCGCGCGCCGACGTGGCCCGCGTGCGCGCCCTGGTCGAGGCCATCGGCTGTCCCGTGATCGCGCCCGACCTGGGAGCCGATCGCTGGCTCGACCTGATGCAGGTCGACAAGAAGACCGAGGGCGGCGAGATCCGCTACGTGCTCATGACCCGCATCGGCGAAGCGATGATGCGGGCGGCGCCGGCCGATGCCGTGCGCGCCGTATTGGCCCGGACCACTCAATAAAGACCGCTGGAGAGACGGTGTCGCAGATGAAAGAACTGGCTTCCTATGCATCCGACCCGTCCCGATCGCGCGGCCGGGCCTATGCCGAACCCGCGCCGGAAAACCGCACGGAATTCCAGCGCGACCGCGATCGCATCATCCATTCCGGCGCGTTCCGGCGGCTGGAGTACAAGACCCAGGTCTTCGTGAACCACGAAGGCGACCTGTTCCGCACCCGGCTCACGCACAGCCTGGAAGTGGCGCAGATCGCGCGCACCCTGGCGCGCAGCCTGGGGCTGTCGGAAGACCTGACCGAAGCCATTTCGCTGGCGCATGACCTGGGCCACACGCCGTTCGGCCATGCCGGCCAGGATGAGCTCAACGCCTGCATGCGCGAACTGGCGCCCGAGGCCGGCGGCTTCGAGCACAACCTGCAGAGCCTGCGGGTGGTCGACGAGCTTGAAGAACGCTATGCCGACTTCAACGGCCTGAACCTGTGCTTCGAGACCCGCGAGGGCATCCTCAAGCACTGCTCGGCGGCCCATGCGCGGCAGCTGGGCGCGGTGGGGGAACGCTTCCTGGCGCGTACCCAGCCGTCGCTGGAAGCGCAGATCGCCAACCTGGCCGACGAAGTGGCCTACAACAACCACGACATCGACGACGGCCTGCGTTCGGGGCTCATCACGCTGGAACAGCTGCAGGGCGTGTCGATCTTCCAACGCCACCACGCCGAGGTGCTGGCGCGCTATCCCGACCTGGCGTCGCGCCGCGCGGTGGCCGAGACCATCCGGCGCATGATCAACACGCTGATCGGCGACCTGACGCAGACCTCGCTGGCGCGCATCCGCGACGCGGCGCCGGCCAGCGCCGACGACGTGCGGCGCGCGCCGCCGCTGGCGGGGTTCTCGGACGGCATCCGGCGCGAGGCGGATGAGCTGAAGAAGTTCCTGTTCGACAACCTGTACCGGCACTACCGCGTGCTGCGCATGACCACCAAGGCGCGCCGCATCGTGCGCGAATTGTTCGCGGCGTTCCTGGATGATCCGCGCCTGTTGCCGCCGGACTATCGGCGCGCGGCCTTCAATGACCAGGCCCGTGCCATCGCCGACTACATCGCCGGCATGACCGACCGCTACGCCATCCGCGAGCACCGGCGCCTGTTCGACATGAGCTAGGGCCGGCGCCGGGCGGCGTTCAGGGCTGATGTGTCCTGGGCGCCACCCGTGCCGGGGTCAGGCGGCGCGGCCCGCCGGTATCAACGATGCTTGCGGTACGGTTCGTCGGCCTCGACGAAAGTGGCTTCGGCGCGCGCGTCGCGCATCCATTCCTGCATTGCCGGCAGCGCCAGCACCGCGTCCATGTAGTCGCGCACCGGGCCGGCCGCGGCGATGCCGTAGGTGACGAAGCGCGACACGACCGGCGCGAAGAACGCATCGGCGATCGAGAAGGCGCCAAACAGGAACGGGCCGCCCTGGCCGAATTCCGCGCGGGTGTCCTGCCAGATGGCATGCATGCGCGAAATCTCCTGGCGCGCGGCCTCGGGAATGTCGATGCCCGGCAGGTGCGCCTCGATGTTCATCGGCAGCGCCTGGCGCAGCGCGCCGAAGCCGCTGTGCATCTGCGCCGCCAGCGAACGGGCGCGGGCCCGGGCGCGTGCGTCCTGCGGCCACAGGCGGGCCTCGGGATGCTGTTCGGCCACGTATTCGCAGATCGCCAGCGAGTCCCAGACCGCCAGGTCGCCATCCAGCAGCACCGGCACCAGTCCGGCCGGCGTCAGCGTTTCCAGGTGGCGGGCGAACGCCTCGGTGAACAGGCCCAGCTTCTGTTCGGTGAAGGCGACGCCGCTGGCGCGCAGCGCGAGCCATGGCCGCAGCGACCACGACGAGTAGTTCTTGTTGCCGATGATCAAGGTGTACATGCCGATTCCCCTTAGTGACAGGCCCTGATTGCGCCGCGCCGTTCAGCCGGCTGGCATGCGGCGCAGCAGTTTGCCGAGATAGTGTCCGGTGTGGCTTTCCGGCGCGGCCGCCACGTCTTCCGGCGTGCCTTGTGCCACCACGCGACCGCCGCCGTCGCCGCCTTCCGGGCCCATGTCGACGAGCCAGTCCGCGGTCTTGATGACGTCCAGGTTGTGTTCGATGATGAGCACGGTGTTGCCGCTGTCCACCAGCTGGTTGAGCACTTGCAGCAGCAGTTCGATGTCGCGGAAATGCAGGCCGGTGGTGGGTTCGTCCAGGATGTACAGGGTGCGGCCGGTGCTGCGCCGCGACAGTTCCTGCGACAGCTTCACGCGCTGCGCCTCGCCGCCCGACAGGGTGGTGGCGCTCTGGCCCAGCCGGATGTACGACAGGCCGACGTCGATCAGCGTGTGCAGCTTGCGCGCGATCGCCGGCACCGATTCGAAATACTCCAGCGCCTGCTCGACCGTCAGGTCCAGCACTTCGCTGATGTTGCGGCCGCGGTAGCGGATCTCCAGCGTCTCGCGGTTGTAGCGCTTGCCGTGGCAGACGTCGCAGGGCACGTACATGTCGGGCAGGAAGTGCATCTCGACCTTGACCACGCCGTCGCCCTGGCAGGCCTCGCAGCGGCCGCCTTTGACGTTGAAGCTGAAGCGGCCGGGATCGTAGCCGCGGGTGCGGGCCTCGGGCACGCCCGCGAACAGTTCGCGGATCGGCGTGAACAGGCCGGTGTAGGTGGCCGGGTTGCTGCGCGGGGTGCGGCCGATCGGGCTCTGGTCGACGCTGATGATCTTGTCGAAGTTCTCCAGGCCCTGCATCGCGGCGTAGGGGGCGGGTTCGCTCTGGGCGTGATGCAGCTGGCGCGACACCGCCACCGCCAGCGTGTCGTTGACCAGGGTCGACTTGCCCGAGCCGGACACGCCGGTGACGCAGATCAGGCGGCCGGCCGGCAGGCGCAGGTCGACGTTCTTGAGGTTGTTGCCGGTGGCGCCGGTGAGGGTCAGCCAGGGCAGCTCGTCCGTGACCGGGCGGCGCTGCGGGATGGCGATGGCGCGCTGGCCGCTCAGGTACTGGCCGGTGAGCGAATTCGGGTCGCGCTGCACGGTCTCGGGATCGCCCTGCGCCACCACTTCGCCGCCGTGCTCGCCCGCGCCCGGACCCATGTCCACGACCCAGTCGGCCATGCGGATCATGTCTTCGTCGTGCTCGACCACGATGACGCTGTTGCCCAGGTCGCGCAGGTGCTGCAGCGTGCCGATCAGGCGGTCGTTGTCGCGCTGGTGCAGGCCGATCGAGGGTTCGTCCAGCACGTACATCACGCCGGTCAGGCCCGAGCCGATCTGGCTGGCCAGGCGGATGCGCTGGGCCTCGCCGCCGGAGATGGTGTCGGCGCTGCGGTCCAGCGACAGATAGTTCAGGCCGACGTTGTTCAGGAAGCTCAGGCGCGCTTCGATCTCGCGCACGATGCGTTGCGCGATCTCCTGCTTGGCGCCGGTCAGCGCCAGGTCGCGGAACCACGCCAGGCAGGTCGACAGCGGCATCGCCTCGACTTCGTAGATGGCCTGGCCGTGGCGTTCGCCGCCGCGCGGGTCCTGGCCGATCAGCACGTGGCGCGCTTCCGGCCGCAGGCGCGAGCCGCCGCAGTCCGGGCAGGTCTTGATGTTGCGGTACTTGCCCAGCTCTTCGCGCACGGTGGCCGAATCGGTTTCGCGCCAGCGGCGCTCCAGGTTCGGGATCACGCCCTCGAAGGTGTGGCGCTTGACGGTGCTACGGCCCTTTTCGTTCAGGTACAGGAACGAGATTTCCTCTTCGCCCGAGCCATACAGCACCTTGTCGCGCAGCGCCTCGGGCAGGTCCTCGAAGGGCGCCTCGATGTCGAATTCGTAGTGCGCCGCCAGGCTGGTCAGCAGCGAATGGGTAAAGGCGTTGCGGCGGTCCCAGCCGCGGATGGCGCCGGCCGCCAGGCTCAGCTCGGGAAAGGCGACCACGCGCTTGGGGTCGAAGAAGCCCACCTGGCCGATGCCGTCGCAGCTGGGGCAGGCGCCCATCGGGTTATTGAAGCTGAACAGGCGCGGTTCCAGTTCCGGCAGGCTGTGGCTGCAGACCGGGCAGGCGTAGCGGCTGGAAAAGACCTGCTCGCGGCTGCCGTCCATGTCCAGCGCCAGCGCGCGGCCGTCGGCCAGCTGCAGCGCGGTCTCGAAGCTCTCGGCCAGGCGCTGCTTGCTCTCGGGCTTGATGCGCAGGCGGTCGATGACCACGTCGATGTCGTGCTTCTCGGTTTTCTTCAGCGGCGCCATGCCGTCGATTTCCACCATCTGGCCGTCCACGCGCAGGCGCACGTAGCCCTGCGCCTGCAGGCTGGCGCACTCGTCCTCGAAGCTGCCTTTCTTGCCGCGCGCGATCGGGGCCAGCACCGCCAGGCGGGTGTCGGCCGGCCAGGACAGCACCGCGTCCACCATCTGGCTGACGCTCTGCGCCTGCAACGGCAGGCCGTGGTCCGGGCAATAGGGCGTGCCGACCCGCGCGTACAGAAGGCGCAGGTAATCGTGGATCTCGGTGATGGTGCCGACGGTGGAACGCGGGTTGTGGCCCGCCGCCTTCTGCTCGATCGAGATGGCCGGCGACAGCCCCTCGATCAGGTCGACGTCGGGCTTGTCCATCAGCTGCAGGAACTGGCGGGCGTAGGCGGACAGGCTTTCGACGTAGCGCCGCTGCCCCTCCGCGTAAAGCGTATCGAATGCCAGCGAGGACTTGCCCGAGCCGGACAGGCCGGTAACCACCACCAGCTTGTGGCGCGGCAGATCCAGCGAGACGTTCTTGAGATTGTGGGTGCGGGCACCCCGAATGCGTATGGTCACGTCTATCGGGCTCTTTTAAGCGGTTGCAAAGGCCAACTTGGTACTATAGCGCGCCGAGTCCTCAGGCCATAGATCAGACCGCAAGCGCATGACATTCGCGCGCGAACGGCCCTCGTCATCGTTGAAAATTCCGCATGCCGGCAGACACGAAACTGAAATTGACCCCTTCCGAGCGCCGCGCCAGCGTGGCGCTGGCCGGTTTGTTCGCCGCGCGGATGCTGGGGCTGTTCCTGTTGCTGCCGGTGTTCGCCGTCGCCGCCCGCGGCCTGCCTGGAGGCGACGACCCCGCCCGGGTCGGCCTGGCGCTGGGCATGTACGGCCTGACCCAGGCGTTCATGCAGATTCCCTTCGGGCTGGCCTCCGACCGCTGGGGCCGCCGGCCCGTGGTGCTGTTCGGCCTGCTGCTGTTCGTGGCGGGTAGCGTGGTCTGTGCGCAGGCCGACGACGTGTTCTGGATCACCATCGGCCGCGCCATCCAGGGCGCCGGGGCCATTTCGGCCGCCGTGACCGCCTGGCTGGCCGACGCCACCCGCGACGAGGTGCGCACCCGCGCCATGGCCATGGTGGGCGGTTCGATCGGCCTGTCGTTCGCCGCGTCGCTGGTGCTGTCGCCGGTGCTGGTGGGCTGGTGGGGGTTGTCCGGCCTGTTCTGGACCATCGCCTGTCTGGGCGTAGTCTGCCTGGCGGTGGCGCGCTGGGTGGTGCCGGTGGTGCCGCGCACCCAGGCCCGCAGCATGCAGGCCGCCAGTCCGCGCCAGGTGCTGACCCACACCGACCTGCTGCGGCTCAATTTCGGCGTGTTCGTGCTGCACATGATCCAGGTGTCGCTGTTCGTGGTGGTGCCGGCGCTGCTGGCCAAGGTCGGCGGCCTGGATGCGCGCGAGCTCTGGAAGGTCTACCTGCCGGTGATCCTGGTGTCGTTCGTGCTGATGGTGCCGGTGGTGTTCGTGGCCGAAAAGCGCCGCGCCCACCGGGGCGCCCTGCGCGCCGCCGTGGCCGGGCTGGTGCTGGTGTGCGCGCTGCTGCCGGCGGCCAGTCACGGCTTTTACACCCTGGCGATGGCCCTGACCGGCTTCTTCGTGGCGTTCAACGTGCTGGAGGCGCTGCAGCCTTCCCTGGTGTCGCGCGTGGCGCCGCAGGCCTACAAGGGCCTGGCGCTTGGGTTCTACAACACGGCCCAGGCCGCGGGCCTGTTCACGGGCGGCGCGCTGGGCGGCTGGGTGGCATCGCACTCCGGCGCCGGCACGGTCTTCATCTGCGCGGCCGTGCTGGCGGCCGTCTGGCTGGCCGTGACCTGGGCGCTCAAGCCGCTGGCCTGAGGCGCCCGCGGGGCGAGCGGCGGAAAGTCGCGGATCGCGCCGCCAACGGTGCCCAACAGCGGTGAAATCGTTTCCCGGGCAGGACAGCTTTGTCACGATTCCGGTTTGGCGCGGCAGGCGCTTTTCGTCGATAATAGAAGACAAACTAGGGCTTCTCCGGCGTCGCCGGTCATCATTGCGGTGACCGGCGAGTTTCATGAAGCCGGTCTTCAACATCGCTTTTTATGTTGTTGCCGGCGCGCTCGCGGCAACGTGTGGCACAGGCTGTCAACAACAGAGGGACAACGGCATGGCATCGGTTAACAAAGTCATTCTCGTGGGCAACCTGGGTCGCGACCCGGAAGTCCGCTATAGCCCCGAGGGGGCCGCAATCTGCAACATGTCCATCGCCACGACCTCCACCTGGAAGGACAAGGCATCGGGCGAACGCCGCGAAGAAACCGAATGGCACCGCGTGGTCATGTACAACCGCCTGGCCGAAATCGCCGGCGAATACCTGAAGAAGGGCCGCTCGGTCTACATCGAGGGCCGCCTGAAGACCCGCAAGTGGCAGGACAAGGACACCGGCGCTGACCGCTACAGCACCGAAATCGTCGCCGATCAGATGCAGATGCTGGGCGGCCGCGAAGACGGCGGCGGCGGTGGCGGCAGCTACGGTGGCGGTGGTGGCTACGACGACGCGCCGGCGCGCCAGCCGCAGCAGCGCGCCCCGGCCCAGCGCCCGGCGCCGCAGCAGCGTCCCGCGCCCCAGGCCGCGCCCGCCGGCGGCGGCGCCAACCTGGCCGACATGGACGACGATATTCCGTTCTGATCGCGTCTTCCGCGGCCGTTCACGAACAAAGCCCGGCAAGCCTTGCGCTTGCCGGGCTTTGTGCCGTTGGGACGCCGCCAAGACGCAGTGGCTGCTCGAAGCTGCTGTTTTTTCGGGGAAATCCCGCCAGCTATCCACAGGCTGTGCACAGCATTTCAACAGCTTTCCCACTGGTTTTTGGGCCTTTTCCACCGGTTGTTCACAGGGCCTCGCAAGGGGGCCCTGGCGCCTCCAGGGTCGCCAAGCGGCACGGCAACCCGCCGGATTTCGAACCCGGGTCTGGCCATCCGCCGGAAAACCGCATGCAACTTGGCTCCATGCATAGTGCAGGCACGAACTATCCACAGGCTGCGCACAGCCTTTGCACAGCTTGTGCACCGTAATTCGGGGCTTTTCCACAGCTTTTCAACAGGGTCGAAAAGGGCGCGCCCGGTTCGCGCCAGGATTGCCGTTATCCGCCACGGCGTCGGCCTTTCGCAAACCGTCCGCCGCCGCACCGGCTGGCCTGGGAGCAGGATCGGCCCATGATGTTGCTGGGTGGCGGCCAATCGTTGAGGGAACAGCTGAAGGGGGCCAGGGAAGCGAATGGTCAATGGAGGGAACGGACGAGGAGCGAGGGTGAAATTCGCTGCATTGTCGTCATGAAATATTTGGTTTCATAAAAGCCTCTTGCGTTATCTATCTAGTAGTAGGTAAGATTCATCCATCGACGCAGCACCCAGCAACACCGCAGCGCCGCCCCAAACCAGAAATACAGTAGCACCCCTTTTTATTTGCCTTGTTGTCTACCTATAAGTAGATAGTTTAAACGAAACATCCTAGCCATCGTTATCTGGAGATCATCATGAAGACCCTCGTATCCGCCCTGATCCTGTCCGCTTCCTTCATCGGCGCCGCTCAAGCCGGCGAACTGGACTACCCGCCCGCCCTGAACACCCAAAGCACGGTGACCCGCGTCCAGGTGCAGCAAGAACTGGCTGCCGCCCGCGCCAACGGTGAACTGACCACGACCGAAGAAGGCTACGCCGCCACCGCGTTCGCCAGCGCTGGTGACAAGAGCCGCGCCCAAGTGAAGCAGGAACTGGCCGCCGCCCGCGCCCAAGGCCTGACCGAAAGCGGCGAACTGGACTACCCGCCCGTTCAAGGCTGATTTTTTCGACCTGACCTCTATCTATAGATAGATAGCTTTCATCCGAATCGCAGTACCCGATCCTTTTCCGGAGATCCACCATGAAGACCCTCGTATCCGCCCTGATCCTGACCGCCTCGTTCCTGGGCGCCGCCCACGCCGGTGAGCTGGACTATCCGCCCGCCGCGAACACCCAAAGCACGGTGACCCGCGCTCAGGTGCAGCAAGAGCTGGCCGCCGCCCGCGCCAACGGTGAACTGGCCACGACCGAAGAAGGCTACGCCGCCACCGCCTTCGCCAGCGCCGGCGACAAGAGTCGCGCCCAGGTGCAGCAAGAACTGGCCGCTGCCCGCGCCCAGGGCCTGACCGAAAGCGGTGAACTGGACTACCCGCCCGTGCAAGGCTGAGTCCGATGACGGCCACTGCGAACCCCGGGGGGCGGGATCATTCCCGGCCGGGGTTCGCACGGTTGCATCGGATCCCCGCCTAGGGATACCGCCGATGACGAACCGACCTATTAGTAGGTAATATTCAGCCATGGACACTCCGACCCCCAACACCACCCGCGACCAGCTGCTGGCCCATGCCGAAAAGCTGATCCGTACCCGCGGTTGCAACGGCTTCAGCTATCGCGACCTGGCCGAGCACGTGGGCGTGAAGACGTCCAGCATCCACTACTACTTTCCCGGCAAGGACGACCTGCTCTACGAGGCCGTTGAAGCCTACAGCGCCCGCGCCCTGGCGTCGGTGCGCAGCATCGACACCGCGCAGCCGGCGCATGCCCAGCTCGACGCCTATCTGACGATGATGGAATCGAAGGCCTGCGGCCACGGCGAACTGTGCCTGGGCGGCATGCTGGCCGCGGAAATGATGAGCCTGCCCGACCGCGTGCGCGGCGCGCTGCAGGGATTCTTCCGTGCGCACGAAGCCTGGTTGACCCGTGTATTGGCGCAAGGCGCCGAAGAGGGCACTCTGAAATTCTCGGGCACCGCCGAAGCGGCCGGCCGGGCGGTGTTCGCCACGGTGCAGGGCTGCATGCTGGTGTCACGCCTGTTCCAGGCGCCGCCGGCCCTGTGCGAGGCGATCAGCGCCCTGTACGTCGAGTGCCAGGACAAGCCCGCCGCCTGATCCACTCCGCTTTTCCATCGCCACGGCCGCAACGCGCAAGCGTGCGGCCGTTGTCATTGGATCGCGGCGGATCGCGGCGTCGCCTGCCTCAAGCCAATGCGCGGGCCATGTCCGCGCTGCTGCGCGCCTGCATGCCGAGGTCGCGCATGCGCTCCAGGAACACCGACTGGGCGTCCGCGAAGCCCGTGACCGGGCTGATGCAGTCGGTCAGCAGCACCACGCGCGACAGGTTGCCGCCCGGCAGGTGTTCGGCGATGTGCTCGACCGTGGCCTTGACGCAATGGCTGCCAGCCACGCCCGCGACGATGATGAGGTCGGAACGGTCCAGCGCGTCGAGCAGCTTGCGGTTGAGCTGGCTGCGCGGGTCGTCGGCATCCGGCACCTCGGCCATCAGCGCGCTGTAGTGCTCGGTCCATGGGTTGGCGCCCTTGGGCACCTTGCGCACGATGTATTGGCGTTCGTCTTCCCAGCGGCCATAGGCGGCGCGCACGTCCGGATGGACGTTGTGGCCCCAGGTGCCGATCTCGCAATGCACCGGCCAGACCATCAGGGTGTAGCGGCCGCGCGCCTCCAGCTCGTCCAGATACGACAGCGTGCGCGGCAGGTCGTCGACGTGGCGGGGCTGGAAGGCGCCCGAGCGCACCTGGCTGGCGGTGATGGGCGTGAAGGGCGCCACCGGCCGGCCGTCGCCGCCGCGCCAGAAGGTGGGATGGGCGATGTCGAGCCGATGGTGCGAATCCAGCGTGACGGTGACGGCCGACAGCGCGGGCGCGGTGGCATCGACGAAGCGCGCCAGACGCTGCATGTCGGCGTGCGCGCCCGGCACCGGCAGCGCGGGCGCGACGGCCTGGCCCGTCAGCGGATCGACGGGCAGGTATTCCGCGGGAAGGTCGCAGAAATCATTCTGCGGATCGATGATCAGTAGATGAACGGAGCGCGACATGGGGGCACAGGCAGGAAGTGAATACGAAATATAGACCGGGAGACGCGCTGCGCGCGAGCATCTTGCCCGGATCCGGCCTGGCCACGCACGGCGGCCCGTTTCAGAACAGCACCAGGTGACGGGGCAGGTCGGGCAACTGGCGCAGCAACGCGCGCCACGAGAGCCACACGCGGGCCAATCCCGCCACCACCACCGCGGTCGCGCCGATATAGAAAACCATGATCCACTCCATGCCACTTGAATCGCACGGTCGTGCGAAATTAGCCGAAAACCATGCCGGCTCGCGCCGGCTTCCAGGGTAAGGATTACTCGATGTACTTGAAACTGCGATACGTGGAAATCAGGCGCTCGTAGGCGGCGCGCACCCGTTCGCGGGCCTTGGGATCGCGCAGGAAACGGGCGTCGTGCATCAGGCCGATCATCAGGCTGTAGACCTCGAACACCAGTTGTTCGGGATCGGTGTCCGGGCGCAGGTGGCCTTCGTCCAGCGCTTGCCGCACCGTGCGCACCATGACGCCGCGCCACCGCCGCAGGTTGTTTTCCAGGATTTCGCGCAGGGGGGATTCGACATCGTCGAATTCGAAGGCGCCGGCGATATAGATGCAGCCGGTCAGCAGTTCGACGTTGCAGGCGCGCTCGATCCACAGGCTCATGAGCGCGTTCAAGCGCGGCAGTCCGCGCGGTTGCGCCATGGCGGGCGTGAAGACGGCCTCCACGAAGCGGCGCTCGTACTCATCCAGCACGGCCTGCTGCAAGGCCTCGCGCGAGCCTACCCGTGAAAACACGCCGCTCTTGCTGATGTCCAGCCGCTTGGCCACCTGGCCGAGCGACAGGCTCTCGAGCCCCTGGGCGGCGGCCATGTCCAGGGCCGCGTCCACGATGGCCGCGAAAGTCAGCTCGCTTTTTTCGGTCTTGGCAGTCATGCGCCAGAATTTAGCACGACTGTGCGAAAAATGTGTGATTTTCCTGCGAAAGGACGTCGGCAAAAAAATACCGGACAGCCAGGGCTGTCCGGTACGGCATGCGTCGCCGTTGCCGGCGGGGAATCAGGCCTGGGCGGCCTTGAACTCCAGGCGGAACTTGTGCAGCAGCGGCTCGGTGTAGCCGTTGGGCTGGGTCAGGCCTTCGAACACCAGCGCGCAGGCGGCCTTGAACGCCAGCGAGCCGTCGAAGTTGCCCGCCATCGGCAGGTAGTGGGGATCGCCGGCGTTCTGGCCGTCCACCACCTTGGCCATGCGCTTGAAGGTCTCCATGACCTGGTCGCGATGGGTGACGCCGTGGCGCAGCCAGTTGGCGATGTGCTGGCTGGAGATGCGCAGCGTGGCGCGGTCTTCCATGAGGCCGACGTTGTGGATGTCCGGCACCTTGGAGCAACCCACGCCCTGGTCGATCCAGCGGACCACGTAGCCCAGGATGCCCTGCACGTTGTTGTCCAGTTCCTGCTGGATGTCGGCGGCGGACCACTTGGAGCGGTCGCCCACCGGCACCGTCAGCAGGCCGGCCAGCAGTTCGTCGCGCACGCTGTCGAGCTTGGTGCGTTCGAGTTCCTGCTGGACCGCCTGCACGTCCACCTGGTGGTAGTGCAGCGCGTGCAGCGTGGCGGCGGTGGGCGACGGCACCCAGGCGGTATTGGCGCCGGCCTTGGGGTGCGCGATCTTCTGTTCGAGCATGGCGGCCATCAGGTCGGGCATGGCCCACATGCCCTTGCCGATCTGCGCGCGGCCGCGCAGGCTGGCGTCCAGGCCGACCAGCACGTTGTTGCGCTCGTAGGCGGTGATCCAGGCGGTGGACTTCATGTCGCCCTTGCGCAGCATGGGGCCGGCTTCCATGCTGGAATGCATCTCGTCGCCGGTGCGATCGAGGAAGCCCGTGTTGATGAACGCCACGCGCGACGCCGCGGCCTGGATGCAGGCCTTCAGGTTGATGCTGGTGCGGCGCTCTTCATCCATGATGCCCATTTTCAGGGTGTTGCGCGGCAGGCCCAGCAGGTCTTCGACGCGATCGAACAGCTCGCTGGCGAACGCGGCCTCGACCGGGCCGTGCATCTTGGGCTTGACGATGTAGACCGAGCCGGTGCGCGAGTTGAGCTTGCGTTCGCGATCCTGCAGCGCTGCCAGGCTGGTCACCACGGCGTCCAGTATGCCCTCGGGGATCTCCTGGCCGTCGCGGTCCAGCACGGCCGGGTTGGTCATGAGGTGGCCGACGTTGCGCACGAACATCAGCGAGCGGCCATGCAGCGTCAGCGACGAGCCGTCCGGGCGCGTGTACTGGCGGTCCGCGTTGAGCTTGCGGGTGAAGGTCTTGCCGCCCTTGGTGACAGCCTCGGTCAGGTCGCCCTTCATCAGGCCGAGCCAGTTGCGGTAGATGTGGACCTTGTCTTCCGCGTCGACCGCGGCGACCGAGTCCTCGCAGTCCATGATGGTGGTCAGCGCGGCTTCGACCAGCACGTCCTTGACGCCGGCGGCATCGGTGGCGCCGATGCTGTGAGCGCGGTCGACCTGGATCTCGAAATGCAGGCCGTTGTTCTTGAGCAGGATGGCCGTGGGCGCGCCGGCCTCGCCCTGGTAGCCGGTGAACTGGGCCGGCGTCTTGAGCGTGGTGGCGCCGGTCGCCAGCGCGACCTTCAACTGGCCGTTCTCGACCGTATAGCCACGCGCGTCGGCGTGCGAGCCCTGCGCCAGCGGCGCCGCGGTGTCGAGGAACTGACGGGCGCGGGCGATCACGGCGCGGCCGCGTTCGGGGTTGTAGCCGGCGCCGCTGTCGCCCGGCGTGGCGGGAATGGCGTCGGTGCCGTAGAGCGCGTCGTACAGGCTGCCCCAGCGCGCGTTGGCCGCGTTCAGCGCATAGCGCGAGTTGGACATCGGCACGACCAGTTGCGGGCCGGCCTGTTGCGAGATTTCGGTATCGACGTGGTCGGTGGTCGCGCGCACCGAGGCGGGTTGCGGCAGCAGGTAGCCGATGCCTTCGAGGAACTGGCGGTAGGCCGCCGGATCGGCGATGGGGCCCGGATGGGCGCGATGCCAGGCGTCGAGTTCGGCCTGCAGGCGGTCGCGTTCGGCCAGCAGGGCGCGATTCTTGGGCGCCAGGTCATGCACCAGGGCCGCGAATCCCTTCCAGAACGCGTCGGCGTCCAGCCCGGAGCCGGGCAACGCTTCCTTTTCGATGAACTGGCTGAGATTGGCCGCCACTTGCAGGCCGTGGTGCTGGGTGCGTTGAGTCATGCGGATCTCTGACGGTAGTAGGTCTGGGCGGCGCGGGCGCCGGGCGAATCGGTCCTGACATCATCGTTCGCACCCGACCCAAAGTCCATATCAAAAACCGCTGGTCATACCAGTTTATTTGGCCGCGGTTCGGCAAACATCGTTTTTTTATGGTTCTATATCAGTAACTTACAAAGGCAGGGAGCGACGGGCCAAGGATGGCGGCGACATGGTCATACCACTGGTCCGGAGAACGCAATGCACGCGGAAACTGAAGCGAAACCCCGCCAGGTGGCGGACGAGGTGGCGGAGCGCATCGAGCGCCTGATCCTGGACGGCGTCCTGAAGGCGGGCCAGGCCTTGCCATCCGAACGGCGGCTGACGGAAAAGCTGGGCGTGTCGCGCACCGCGCTGCGCGAAGGGCTCAAGCTGCTGCGCGCGCGCGAGATCATCCATACCTCGCAGGGCAAGGGCTCGTTCGTAGCCCGCATTTCCAAGGTGGACGCCGGGCCGCTGATGCATCTGTTCAATTCGCAGCCGCGCACCCTGTATGACCTGCTGGAAGTGCGCTCGCTGCTGGAGGCGGATTCGGCGCGGCTGGCGGCGTTGCGCGGCACCGAGGCCGACTTCATCATGATCCGCCGCCGTTACGACGAGATGGTGAACACCCAGGCCGCGGACACCGCCACGCATGCGCACCTGGACCATGCCTTTCACCTGGCGATCTGCGAGGCTTCGCACAACCCGGTGCTGGTGCACACGCTGCAGTCGCTCAACGACCTGATGCTCGGTTCGGTGTTCGCCTGTGTGAACAACCTGTACCACCGCGAGCCCGAAAAGCGCCAGATCGACAAGCAGCACGCGCGGCTCTTCAATGCCGTGATCGGCCGCCAGCCGGAGCAGGCGCGCCGCGCCGCGGCCGACCACGTCGACAGCGTGCGGCAAAACCTGGCCGAGATCGAACAGGAAGAGCAGCGCCTGGTGCGGGCGACGCTGCGCCTGGAAGGGTGGACCTGAGCGCCACCGCGCGGACCAGGGCAGCGGGCGGGTCGACGACCAGCCCGCTGCGCGATGAGGCCGCGCCGCCGCCGCGCGTCGCCAGGCTCAGCGGTCTTCGGTCACGGCGCCGGCCAGGGCCAGCGGCTTGCCGGCATAGACGCGGCCAAAGCGGTTGGCCAGCAAGGCTTCCAGCGAGATCTGTTCCTGGCCGACGAAACCGCGCTGCGGCAGGCCCCCCTGGGCCACGAGATCCAGCGCCGCGCAGATGCCGGCCGCGGTCGACAGCTGGATGGCGCTGAGCCGGTGGCCGTCGACGTCGGCGCCGAACACGCGGATGGGATAGGACTCTTCTTCCAGCCGGCCGTGGCGGTGGCCCGAGGCCTGCGCCTGGATGACGATGACGTCCTGCTCGGTGGTGGGAATCGCGGTCTCGAAGATGTCCTTGAGCAGGTCGCGGCGATCGCGCAGGCGCAGATCGTTCAGCAGCAGCTTCATCAGGTTGCAGTGTCCGGGGTAGCGCACCGACTTGTAGTCCACGTTGCGGGCGCGTCCCAGCAGGGTCGCGGGCAACGTGCCCAGGCCGCCCGAGGTGTTGAAGGCCTCGTACTCGACCCCATCGAGCGCGAAGGTCTCGTAGCCTTCGAGCGCCGGCACGCTGGTCAGTTGGCCGTCGACGATGGCCTCGCACGGATTGCAGTATTCATTGATCAACCCTTCCGTGCTCCAGGTCAGGTTGTAGCGCAGGCTGTTGGACGGGTAGCGCGGCAGCGCGCCGACGCGCATGCGCAGGTCCAGCAAGGTGTCGAAGCGTCGCGCCAGCGCGTTGCCGACGATGCCGATGAAGCCCGGCGCCAGGCCGCATTGGGGCATCAGCACCGCGCGGGCGTCGCCGGCCAGTGCCTGGATGGCGTGGGTGCTGGCGACGTCTTCGGTCAGGTCGAAATAATGCACCCCCGCCTGCGTGCACAGCTGCGCGACCGCGATGGCGCGGTGGAACGGCAGGGCGTTGACGACCGCGTAGCGGCCCTCGATGCAGCGGGCCAGCGACGCGTCGTCGCTGATCTGGCGCGTCTCGCAACCCAGTTCCGCGACCACGCGCAGCCGCGCCGGATCCTGGTCGGCCACCAGGACCGAGTAGTCGCCGCTGCGCTCGAGCATCAGGGCGATGGCGAAACCGATTTTGCCGGCGCCCAGGAGGAGGATGGGCTTGGGGGAGGGGGACATGGTGCGGCTCCTGCATAGAGGGGGATGGGTTGGCCCCATCCTATGCGCGAGCGCTGTCGATTTGTAGATACCAAAGCGTCGTAACGGCTACAGGTAACGTCGTTATGACTTAATTGACGATCGAAACGTCAAAAAGAAAAGCCCCCCGGGTGAGGCCGGAGGGCTTTGGGGGCGATTGCCGGGGCCTGGTAGCCAGGCCGTGCAATCAGCTGCCCATGGGGGGGTAGTCCATGTTGCCGAAGGTGACCAGGCCTTCCGCCTTGGCTTGGGCCAGTTCGGTCTGGACCTGGCTGCGGCTCAGCGCGGTGGGGCTGGCGGCGTGGGCGACGGGCGGGTAGTCCATGTTGCCGAAGGTGACTTCACCGGCGTTCTTGGCCTGGGCCAGTTGTTCCTGCACTTGCTGCGCGGTCAGGCTCGACTTCGAGGCGATGGCGGCGGGGTAGCCTTCTTCGCCGAAGGTGTATTGGCCGGAAACCTTGGCTTGTTGCAGTTCGGCTTGAACCTGGGCGCGCGTCGGGCCTTGGTCGGCTTCAGCGGCTTGGGCGCCAGCGGCGGCCAGAACGGACATGGACAGCATCAAAGCGGTAGCAAGGGTTTTCATAGCAGACCTCCATATGTCTTGAGCTTGGGATCCGATCCTCTGGCCTGATTGCCGGGGGTCGCTTGCTGTGTCCCGATGAGATGCATTCTCGGCTCAAATAACCTTGGGATAAACCCTTATTACCTGAAAACATCTTTCCAAAATGAATACTAATCGCCTGGGAACTTACCGAATGGCACCATAGGTGGCGATATTTCCATTTGATGACGCAATAGGTAGTGGTCGGTGGCGTTGGCTGCGGACGAAAAGGGGCGGGTTGGCTCCGGCCGGCGGGGCAGGCAGAGCGGGTGTTCGCGAGCAAACCGCGCCTCGGCAGGCGAGCGGCGGGGCGATGACAGCGGGCGGTGCGGGGAGTCGTGCCGAGGAACGTGCCCCGCGGAGCCGTGGCTCCGGGGGCGGGTACGGCAAGGGAGGAGGGATCAGCGGTTCAGGTCGGCCAGTGCGGCGTCGTATTCGGCGCGGGCTTCGTCCAGCTTGCGCTGGGCCTTGTCGATCTTTTCCTGCTTGCCCTTGGCGCGGGCGGCCTTGAGCTCGTCTTCGCGCTCGGACACCTTGTTCTGCTTGTCGCGCACGTCGGCTTCACGCTGCGATTGCAGGCGGCTGTCGGTGCAGTTCGCCTTGGCCTCGGCCAGCGCCTTCTGCAGGCCTGCCACGCGGTGCGTGTTGTTGTTGGCGCGCGCGTAGGCGATTTCGTTCTCGAGCTGGCAGAACTTGGCGGCGCAACCGCGTTGCGCGGAGCAATCGGTGGTGGCCTGGGCGTGGGCGGGCAGGGCGCCCAACAGGGCGCCGGCCGAGGCCAGCGCCAGCAGGGTTTTGGTCAGTGCGGACATGCGGAGTCTCCGTAAAGCGTGTCGGAACGGCCATCATCTCCCAAGCATGGCGCGTCCGCAATGCGCCGGATCAGCCGATCAGGGTGCCCGCGAGCGCCGCCGCGACCAGGATCGCACCCAGCCAGAGGTTGGCGCGGAACAGCTTGAAATTGCGGTCCGGACGCTGGATGTCGAACACTTTCAGCTGCCACGCCAGGTGCAGGGCGATCGCCGCCATGCCGACGTAATAAGCCCACGACATGCCGATGGCATAGCCGCCCCAGGTCCACAGAATCACGGTGGCCAGGTAGAAGCCGCCGATCCACAGCTTGCCCTGGTCGCCGAAGCGCATGGCCGTGGAATGCAGGCCCAGGCTGCGGTCATCGCGTACATCGACGTAGGCGTAGATGCTGTCGTAACCCACCTGCCACAGCACCGCGCCGAACCACATCGCGATGGCGGCCAGGGGCACGTGGTTCTGCGTATCCGACCAGGCCATCAGCATGCCCCAGTTGAAGCAGATGCCCAGGACGACCTGCGGCCAGTAGGTGACGCGCTTGCACAGCGGATAGATGAAAACGAACGGCAGCACGGCCAGCGCGAGCCAGCGGCTCATGCCGTTCAAGAAGAAAAGAAGCGAGCCGCAGACCACCAATTGGCCAAATAAAAACCAGACCGCATTACGCATGCTGAGCTGCCCGCTGGTCAGCGGACGGAAGCGGGTGCGTTCGACGTGCTTGTCGAAGTCGCGGTCGCACATGTCGTTGACGGTGCAGCCGATGCCGCGCATCAGCAGCGCGCCCAGCGAGAACACCACCAGGCGTTGCAGGTCGGGCAGGCCGCCGGCGGCCTGGATCAGCGCGGCGATACAGGGCAGTAGCGTCAGCCAGGTGCCGATGGGGCGGTCGAGCCGGCACAGCCGGGCGTAGGGGCGCCACGATTTGGGCAGCCAACGTTCGACCCAGTCGGTGAAAACAATGTCGCTGAGGTCGACGGGAGAGGATTGCGGAGCGCTCACTGTCACGGCGAAAGAAAAGGGAGGAAAGCCGACAGCATAAAACAACGGCCGGGCATCGCGCCCGGCCGTGGACCGTCAAGCGTGGTCAGGACCCGGTTTTCAGGCCGTGTATTCCTTGAGCAGCTTGCCCAGGATGGCGATGCCGGTGCGGATCTTGTCTTCCGGCACGGTGGCGAAGCTCAGGCGCAGCGTGTTGGCGCGGCCGGCGCCGCTGTAGAACGGCGCGCCCGGCACGAACGCGACGTTCTGGGCGATGGCCTTTTCCAGCAGCTTGGTGCTGTCGATGTGCTCGGGCAGCGTCACCCAGATGAACATGCCGCCTTCGGGCTTGGTCCAGCTGATGGTGGCGGGGAATTCGCGGGCGATGGCTTCCAGCATGCAGCTGCCCTGGGCGCGGTAGATTTCGCGCACGTTGGGCAGGTGCTCTTCGAGGAAGCCGTCCTTGACGATTTCGTACACGGCCATCTGGGTCAGCGTGGGCGTGTGCAGATCGGTGGCTTGCTTGGCCTGCACCAGCTTGTTGATCAGCGGACGGGCGGCGGCGATGTAGCCCAGGCGCAGGCCGGGGGCCAGCACCTTGGAGAACGTGCCCAGGCGCACGACGTTGGCGCCGTATTCGGCGGCCAGGGCGATCAGGCCCGGTTGCGGTTCGCCGGCGTAGCGCAGTTCACCGTAGGGATCGTCCTCGATGATGGTCAGGCCCAGCTCGGCGGCGCGCTTGACCAGCGCGATGCGGCGTTCCAGGCTGAGGGTGCGGCCGGTGGGGTTCTGGAAGTTGGGCAGCGCGTACAGGAAGCGGGCGCCGGCGGCCAGTTCGGGGGTGATGGCTTCGGGGATCAGGCCGCCGTCATCGGTGGGCACCGGCACGTACTTGGGCTGGTACAGGCTGAACGATTGCAGCGCACCCAGGTAGCTGGGGTCTTCGACCAGCACCTTGCTGTCCTTGTCGACCAGCACCTTGCCCAGCAGGTCCAGCGCCTGCTGCGAGCCGGAGACGATCAGGACCTGATCGGCGGCGACATTGGCGCCGGCGCGGTTCAGGTCTTCGGCGACCCATTGGCGCAGCGGCGCGTAGCCTTCGGTGGGACCGTATTGCAGGGCGGCGCGGCCGTTGGTGGACAGTACCTTGTCGAATGCCGCACGCACCACTTCTACCGGGAAGCCGCCGGGCGCCGGCAGGCCGCCTGCGAACGAAATGACTTCGGGGCGCTCGGTGACCTTGAGGATCTCGCGGATGGCGGAGCTGGTGAGTTGCAGGGCGCGTTCGGAAAATGCGAACGTCGGTTCGAGAGGCTTGTCCATGGCTTGCTTCTTAATCAAGAAGGGGGGTGACGGGGTGATGACAACGGGGCGGTAAAGACGTTACTGCGTAAACTATTGTCCCACAGCGTAGCAAGGCGGCCCCTTTATCGCGGGCAACCCCTAAAATCACTTGCACCGATAATCGCCTGTACAGTTACATTTATACATATGTTTGAAGCCGCCCCGATCGCCGCCGACTCCAAGGCCGCGCTGTACGCCGAACTGGCCAAGCAGGCCCGCGCCCTGCTCGACGGCGAGCACGACCGCATCGCCAATGCCGCCAACCTGAGCGCGCTGGCCTACCAGGCGCTGCCCGACCTGAACTGGGTGGGGTTCTACCTGTTCGACGGCATCGAGCTGGTGCTGGGGCCGTTCCAGGGCAAGCCGGCCTGCGTGCGCATTCCGCTCAATCGCGGCGTGTGCGGCGCGGCCGCCAGCCAGCGCCAGACGCAACTGGTGCCGGACGTGCATGCGTTCCCCGGCCACATCGCCTGCGACGCGGCCTCGCGCTCCGAGATCGTGGTGCCGCTGGTGCACCAGGGCGAGTTGATCGGCGTGTGGGACGTGGACAGCCCGGTGCCGGACCGCTTCGACGAAGACGACCGCCAGGGCATGGAAGCGCTGTGCGCGATCTTCCTGGCCAGCCTGCGTTGACAGCGTGGCGGCGGCCCGGTAGATTTGCGCATCGGTCGCCCGCGGCCGGTTTCAACCCTTTATTCCATTCATGATTCCCCAGGCCATCTCGTCCGCTTTCCTGTTCCGCGCCCTTGGCGTGGCGACGGTTCGCGCCGGCCTGAAATCCAAAAAACAGCCGCTCATCTGACCGGAGCATGCTGTTCCGTCAGATGGGCGACGGAACAGCGGCCTCACGGCGGCGCCACGGCGCCTTCGCGCGCACCCCCAGTATCCCGAGCACTTCTGTACGGTCCAACCACGGTCCGCTTACACCGAAGGAGTGTTCATGCAAACTCAACAATCCCTGTTCCAAGGCGTCTGGATTCCCCTGGTGACGCCGTTTTCCGGCGGCGCCGTCGATGGCGGGGCCCTGCGCCGCCTGGTGCGCCATTTCGCGGCGGCGGGCGTCGACGGGCTGGTCGTGTGCGGCAGCACCGGCGAAGCCGCGGCGCTCGATGACGCCGAGCAGCTGGCGGTGCTGGATGCCGTGCTGAACGAGGCCGGCGCCATGCCGGTGGTGATGGGCCTGGCGGGCAATCACCAGGGCCACGTGCTGCAGCGCCTGGCCGCGTTCGGCACCCGCCCGCTGGCCGGCATCCTGGCGCCGGCGCCGTACTACGTGCGGCCCGGCCAGGACGGCGCCGCCGCCTATTTCCGCAGCCTGGCCGATGCCTCGCGCTTTCCCCTGGTGCTGTACGACATTCCGTACCGCACAGGAACGACGCTGGAAACCTCGACCCTGTTATCGCTGGCCGCGCATCCGAACATCGCCGCGATCAAGGATTGCGGCGGCTCGCTCGACAAGACCCTGGCGCTGATCGCCGACGGCAATATGAACGTGCTGGCGGGTGAGGACCTGCAATCGCTGTCGCTGCTGTGCCTGGGCGGCAGCGGCCTGATCGCGGCGGCCGCGCATATCCGCCCCGACCTGTTCGTGGCCATGTACCAGGCGGTGCGGGCGCAGCAGCTGGACCTGGCGCGCAAGCTGTTCCAGGCGCTGGCGCCGGTGATCCAGCTGGCCTTCGCCGAACCCAATCCGGGCCCGGTGAAGGCGCAACTGGGGCGCCAGGGCCTGCTCAGCGACGAGCTGCGCGAGCCCATGCCGGCGGCCAGCGCGGCCCTGGCGCGGCGCATGGACGCGGCGGTAGCGGGCCTGAACCGGCAGTTTCCCTGCCAATAGCGGGAAGTTGCGGGCGGGGTCAGCAGCTTTGTGGCGGCCGGATTCATTTTGTAATAAATGTCTCCCCGCGAGGCTGACGGATTGCTTATGATGCGGCCATTCTCCGGGGTGAAACAAAACCTTCATGGCCCAAGCTTTTGTCGCGTTGTCCGCCTGGCAGGTCATGCTGGCGGGCCTGCTGTTCTTCGGCGGCATCTACCTGCTCTTCGGCGCGGCCACCTGGCTGCTGACCCAGCACATCCTGCCGGCGCTGGGCATCGGCCGGCCGCTCGATCCGCGGCCGCTGGCGCCGGGCCAGTTGCGCCGTGAGTTCACGCAGTCGGGCGTGTCGATCCTGCTGTTCGGCACCGGCATGATCTTTCCCTGGGGCCTGCTGCAGCTGGGCTGGGCGCACCTGGATCCGGACGCCAGCTGGCAGAAGATCACGCTGGAGATCCTGGCGCTGGTGGCCTGGAACGACGTGCATTTCTGGATCAACCACCGGCTGCTGCACACCAAGCTGCTGCGCCGCTTCCACCTGCCGCACCACCGCTCGGTGGTGACCACGCCGTTCTCGACCTACAGCTTCCATCCGATCGAGGCGCTGATGCTGGGCAACGTGATCATGCTGCCGATGGTGGTGCATGATTTCAGCTTCTGGTCGCTGGCGTCGGTGCCGCTGTTCAGCCTGTTCTTCAACTGCATCGGCCACGCCAACTACGATTTCTTCCCGAACGTGTCGTATTCGCACTGGTTCGCCGCCAGCCGCCGGCATCACCTGCACCATGCCTGCTACAACGGCAATTTCGGCTTCCAGTTCACCTTCATGGACCGACTGTTCCGCACCCGGCTGAAGGCCGAGGCGGCGACGTCCCAGCTGGAGGCTTTCCGGCAGCGAGAATCGCTTGGCGGACGGGCTTAGCAAGCGGCGCCGGCTGCCCGCGCTGCGCAACCGGCGCGATTGGCAGAGCCTGGCCTACCTGGCCGCGCTGCCCGCCCTGGCGGCGTGGCAGTGGCTGCACGGCTTCTGGTGGCCGCTGTACGCGCTGATGCTGTTCCTGACGCTGGGCATCGGCGTGATCCACCACAACCACACGCACATCCGCATGTGGCATGGCCGCTGGAGCAACCGTGCCACCGACTTCTGGATCACGCTGCTGCAGGGGCATCCCACCTTCGTGTTCTATCCGGCGCACGTGGCCAACCATCACCGCTTCAAGCACGGCGCGCGCGACGTGGCGCGCACCTATCGCTTCGGCGGCGACACCAATCACCTGTGGGGCTACCTGATCCATCCGGTACAGGCCGTGTGGGTGCTGTATCCGCTGTTCTTCGCCTGGCTCGGGCGGCTGCGTCGGCACTGGCCGGGCGCGTGGCGCTACTGCATGTGCCAGTACGGCGCCTGGCTGGGGCTGTGGGGCGGCCTGCTGGCGATCAATCCGGTCAAGGCGCTGGTGTTCGTCATCATTCCGCAACTGCATGGCCTGCACTGGCTGCTGGCCACCAACTACCTGCAGCACGCGCACGCCGATGGCGGGCCGCGCGCCGTGGCGGGCCTGAACTATGCCCGCAATTTCGAAGGACTGGTCAATCCGCTGCTGTTCAACATCGGCCTGCATACCGCGCACCACGAGAGCCCGCGCGCGCACTGGTCCGAACTGACCCGGTTGCACCGCGACCACTACCGGGCCCGCGTGACGCCCGCGCTGAACGAAGGCGGCCTGACGCCGTACATGTTCCGCGTGTTCGTGCTGGGCACCTTCCTGCCGCGCTTTCGCAGCCGTTCCTGTATGGCGCCCGAGCACGTGCGCTAGCGCCGCAACCCCATACCTGCCACTAGAGACCCGCCATGCCTATCGCGTTCAATCGTGTCTACCTGGAAAGCGCCGGCTATTTCATGCCGGGCGAACCCGTGTCCAACGAGGCCATGGACAGCTACATCGCGCCGCTGAACCGCATGTCCAGCCGCATCAAGAGCCGCATCCTGGCCGAGAACGGCATCAAGCAGCGCTACTACGCGATCGATGCCGAGGGTGCCACCGTCTTCACCAATGCGCAGCTGGCGGCCAACGCCATCCGCGATTGCCTGCGGCGCAACGATGGCGACCTCGCGGACGTGTCGCTGCTGACCAGCGGCTCGTCGGGCGGCGACGCGCTGATGCCGGGCTTCGCCAACATGATCCAGGGCGAGCTGGCCGCGCATCCGATGGAGACGCTGTCGGTGCACGGCATCTGTGCCGCGGGCGTGTCGGCGATCCAGGTGGCGGCGCAGGGCGTCGAGATGGGCGGCCACGCCAGCGCGCTGGCGGTGGCGGCGGAACTGCCGTCGCGCCTGTTCAAGCGCTCGCGCTTCGCCGCGCGCGGCTACGACGCCGACTTCGACGCGCATTTCCTGCGCTGGATGCTGTCCGATGGCGCCGGCGCGCTGTTGCTGGGACGCGGCGGCCGGCCGCTGCCGGGCGCGTCCCAGGGCGTGCGCCTGCGCCTGAAGTGGGTGCACCAGCGTTCGTTCTCGGGCGACTATCCGGTCTGCATGCAGCTGGGCCTGTCGGCCGACCGCCAGAAGGGCCACCTGGACTACCCGTCGTGGAACGAGGCCGAGGCCGATGGCGCGCTGTCGCTGCGCCAGGACATCCGCCTGCTGCCGCACCTGTTCGACATCGGCATCCACGAGTACGCCAAGCTGGTGCGCGACGGCTGGCTGGATCCGGACCAGGTGGATCACTTCCTGTGCCACTACTCGTCCGAGAAATTCATTCCGGTGGTCGAGGACCTGATGGAGAAGGCCGGCCTGGTGATCCCGCGCGAGCGCTGGTTCAGCAACCTGGCCTGGCGCGGCAACACCGGCGCGGCGTCGATCCTCATCATGCTGGCCGAGTTCCTGGAAACGCGCGAGATCAAGCCGGGCGAGCAGATCTTCTGCTACATCCCCGAGTCGGGCCGCTTCATGGCGGCCTACATGCTGCTGGAAGCCGAGGCGGCGCACGACGCCGCGCCGTCGGTCGCCGTCGGCGCCACGCCGGCCGTGGCCGGGCGCGAGGACGCGCACAGCGCCGATGCCGACGCCATCGCGCCGCCGCACGATCCGGACATGGCGCCGCAGGGCCTGGGCCAGCTGCTGACCGAACTGGCGGCGATCTGGCACGACTACCGCTCGCGCGTCTGGCGCACGCCGGTGGTGCGGCGCCTGCGCAACCGCCGCTTCGAGACCGCCGATTACCTGAACTGGATGGAGAACTGGATCCCGCAGGTGCGCGAGGGCAGCAAGTGGATGCGCGAAGGCGCGGCCTCGCTGACCGAGCAGTACCAGCCGCTGGCCGCGCTGATCGACATGCACGCCGGCGAGGAGCAGAACGACTTCCAGATCCTGTTCCAGGACTACCGCACGGCCGGCGGCGCCATCGACAACATCGACGCGCTGCGCCGCAACCCCGGCGGCGAGGCGCTCAACGCCTATCTGCACAGCCTGGCCGCCACGCGCGACCCGATCGGGCTGCTGGGCGCCATCTACATCATCGAGGGCACCGGCCAGCGCATCGTGCCGGCCCTGCTGCCGTTGCTCAAGGCCAGCCTGAAGCTGCCGCCGGACGCCTTCCGCTTCCTGGAATACCATGGCCACAACGACGAGAACCACCTGGCGCGCTGGCTGACCGCGGTGGAACTGGCGCTGGACTGCGACGAGGACGGCCGCGCCGAGCAGCGCATCGTCGACACCGCGCGCCGCACCGCCGCGCTGTACCTGATGCAGTTTCATCACGTGATGGAGGATGACGCCGCATGAACAAGGAACCCGAATTCCTTGCCAAGGGGCACGATCCCGCCGATCCGAGCCCGTGGCTGGCGCTGTACCTGGACCGCAGCACGCCGCTGCCGGACAAGGTCAAGAAGGCCTGGCTGACCGATTCGAGCTGCGGCTCGCGCCAGTACCTGCTGCCGTTCCTGCGGCCGCTGGCGCGCGCCTTCATCATCCTGATCCAGGTCATCAAGACCTTCCTGCCGCGCCGCTGGTCGCATTCGCGGCTGCTGCATCGCATCCTGGCGTGGGGCCTGAAGCGCTTCGTGTCGCCCGAGGCCAACTGGCTGATCCTGCGGCATTTCCACCTGGGCGCGCAGATCCTGGCGTTCATCGCGGCCAATTCGCCGGTGCGCGTGGCCACCACGCCGCTCGAGCCGATGGAGATCGACGATCTCAAGGACGAACTGTTCGTCAAGCACGACCTGAATCTGTTCAACTTCGTGATCCGGCTGAACCAGGCGCTGCGCGATGCCGGCGTGGAGATGCACGCGCCCGAGCGCGTCGACTTCTCGATGATCCGCGATCCGGGCCTCAAGCTCGAGGACATGCCGCAGGGCAAGCTGAATTTCCTCGACCTGCAGAGCGCCATCGAACTGTTCACGCCGCTGTACCAGCTGATGCTGACCGACAACGACTTCTGGCGCGCGGCCAATTCGCTGCAGCTGGACGAGACCATCGGCATCTACGCGGCCAAGCTGCTGGGCGCGCCGCAGCACCTGATCCTGGTCAACAACAGCCATCCGCTGGTGCCGATGTCGACGCTGCGCGCCGGCTACCGCCTGGTGCTGCACGGCCTGTCGACCGAGATGCTGCACAGCCTGCTGATGGAGATGCGCGACGCGCAGCAGGGCGGCGAGCCGCCCGCGCCGATCGCCTGAAAAACGGGCGGATCCTGGTGTTGTCCCTGTAGGGCGAGGCGAGGTCGCTACGCTATAGTGCGACCCTTGTCCGCCGATTCGGGACCGCGTGCGCGTGGCCCGGATTCCCATTCCGGAAGCGCTTTCGATGCCTCAGCCCATAGAAGTCATCGCCACACTCCTGTTCGTCGTGGCGGTGCTGCACACCTTTTCCGTTCCCATGTTCGCCCGCCTGGCCCATCGCGGCGGGCCGCATGCCGGTTTCTGGCACCTGCTGGCCGAGGTCGAGGCGGTGTTCGGGGTGTGGGCGTTCGCCCTGATCGTGGCGATGGCGGCGCTGTCGGGGCCGTCCGCGGCCATCGGCTACATGGACACGCGCAACTTCACCGAGCCGCTGTTCGTGTTCACCATCATGGTGGTGGCGGCCAGCCGGCCGATCCTGGAGCTGGTGGGGCTGCTGGTGCGCGGCACGGCGCGCGTGCTGCCTCTGCCACGGGAACTGGCGACCTTCTTCGTGGTGATGTCGCTGGTGCCGCTGGGCGGCTCGTTCATCACCGAACCGGCGGCCATGACGCTGGCGGCCATCCTGCTGCGCGATGCCTATTTCCGCACCAGCGGACGCGCCGGCTTCAAATACCTGACGCTTGGCGTGCTGTTCGTCAACGTTTCCATCGGCGGGGTGCTGACCTCGTACGCGGCGCCGCCGGTGCTGATGGTGGCGTCCACCTTCGGCTGGGATTCGGCCTTCATGGCGCAGCATTTCGGCTGGCGCGCGGCGGTCGCGGTGTGCCTGAATGCCGGCCTGCTGACCTTCATCTGCCGCAAGGCGCTGCTGGAGCGCTCGGTGGGCACGGGCGGCGGGGTCGACGCGCCCGAAGGCAAGGACAACCGGCCGCCGGTGCCGGCGCTGGTGATGCTGATCCACCTGGTGTTCCTGGTGGCGGTGGTGCTGAGCGCCCACCATCCGGCGATCTTCCTGGGCCTGCTGATGATGTTCATCGGTTTTGCCGAGGCCTACAAGCGCCACCAGAACCGCCTGCTCATCAAGGAGGGGTTGATGGTGGGCTTCTTCTTGGCCGGCCTGGTGGTGCTGGGCGGCCTGCAGAAGTGGTGGCTGCAGGACCTGCTGGGCGGGCTGGAGCCGTTCGTGCTGTTCTGGGGCGCGACCGCCCTGACGGCGATCACCGACAATGCCGCGCTGACCTACCTGGGGTCGCTGGTGGAAGGCACCAGCGAGGCCTGGCGCTACATGCTGGTGGCGGGCGCGGTGACGGGGGGCGGCCTGACGGTGATCGCCAACGCGCCGAATCCGGCCGGTTTCGCCATCCTGAAAAATCATTTCCCGGACGGCAGCATCTCGTCCGGACGGCTGTTTTTGTCCGCCCTGGGGCCGACGCTGGTGGCTGCCCTGATGTTCCTGCTGCCCGTCTGACCGAGCGGGGCGCGCACCCTCGGCGGAGCCCCTGGGCGCCCCGTCGCGGGGGTGCCGCCGGCCTTTCACGAAAAACCGCTAAAATTCAAGACTTTCCCGTATTTTTCCGGCCGTGCCCGGCCGTTGTCCGGTCCAAGCCAGTTCCGGCCCCGGGGCCTCCTGTTGGAGGACCCTCGCGCCCCTGGTTTCGCGCAGTGTCCGGCCGACGGTCATAGATATACCGGGCCCGCGCCTGGGAGCCCTCGATGCCCATCTACGCTTACAAGTGCAGCGCCTGTGGCCATGCCAAAGACGTTCTGCAGAAGATTTCCGACGCGCCGCTTTCGGTTTGCCCCGAATGCGGCCAGAGCACGTTTTCCAAGCAAGTGACCGCGGCTGGCTTCCAGCTCAAGGGCTCGGGCTGGTACGTCACCGATTTCCGTGGCAATGGCAGCGGCGGCCAGCAGGCCACCGGCGCCAGCGCCCCGTCGGCGCCCGCTGAAGGCGCCGCGCCGGCCGCCAGCGCACCGGCTCCGGCCGCTGCCCCCGCGCCCGCCGCGGGACCGGCCACCACTTCCTGAGCACGCGCGCGATGCGAATGCGCGTCATCAAAAAGTACTTCATCACCGGCCTGCTGATCTGGGTTCCCCTGGTCATCACGGTGTGGGTGCTGGGTTTGCTGGTCGCCACCCTTGAAGGGTTCGTGCCTGGCTTCCTGTCGTCCGAATCGCTGTTCGGCGTCGACATTCCCGGCTTCCGCTTCGTCCTGGTCATCGTGGTGGTGCTGTTGACGGGCATCTTCGCGGCCAACCTGATCGGCCGTACCATGGTGGACCAGTGGGAAAACCTGCTGGGCCGCATTCCCCTGGTGCGTTCGATCTACAACTCGGTCAAGCAGGTCAGCGATACCGTGCTGGCCCCGAACGGCCAGGCGTTCCGCCGCGCGGTGCTGGTGCAGTATCCGCGCGCCGGCAGCTGGACCATCGCATTCGTCACCGGCACGCCCAGCGGTGAAGTGGCCGAGCGCTTGCCCGGGGACCACATCAGCGTGTACGTGCCGACCACGCCGAATCCCACGTCCGGCTTTTTCCTGATGGTGCCCCGTGCCGACACGGTGGACCTGCAGATGAGCGTGGACGCGGCCTTGAAGTACATCGTTTCCATGGGCGTCGTCGCCCCGGGTCCGGCCATGCCGGGCGCCCGGCCGGCGCCGCCCGCTCCGACGCCGGACGCGCAGCGCGCGCCGGGCGTCGACCTGTAACCCTTTACGCTACTACCAAGCACACAACGGAGTTATCCCGATGCGTACCTGCTACACCGGCCAGGTTTGCCGCGACCATCTCGGCCAGACCGTCACCCTGTATGGCTGGGTGAACCGCCGCCGCGACCACGGCGGGGTCATCTTCATCGACTTGCGCGACCGCGCGGGCCTGGCGCAGATCGTGTTCGATCCGGATAACGCCGCCTTCGCCACCGCCGAGCGCCTGCGCAACGAATTCTGCATCCGCGTCACCGGCCTGGTGCGCGAGCGTCCGGCGGGCACCGCCAACGCCGAGCTGGCCTCGGGCGAAATCGAAGTGCTGTGCAAGGAAGTCGAGATCCTGAACGCGTCGGTCACGCCGCCGTTCCAGCTGGACGACGACAACCTGTCGGAAACCACCCGCCTGACGCACCGCGTGCTGGACCTGCGCCGTCCGCAGATGCAGCGCAACCTGATGCTGCGCTACCGCGTCTCGATCGAGACCCGCAAGTTCCTGGACCAGCTGGGCTTCATCGACATCGAGACCCCGATGCTGGCCAAGAGCACGCCCGAAGGCGCGCGCGACTACCTGGTGCCCTCGCGCGTCAACGCCGGCCACTTCTTCGCGCTGCCGCAATCGCCGCAGCTGTTCAAGCAGATGCTGATGGTGTCGGGCTTCGACCGCTACTACCAGATCACCAAGTGCTTCCGCGACGAAGACCTGCGCGCCGACCGCCAGCCTGAGTTCACCCAGATCGACTGCGAAACCTCGTTCCTGAACGAGTTCGAGATCCGCGAGATCTTCGAGAACATGATCCGCCACGTGTTCAAGGTGGTGCAGGGCGTCGACCTGGCCGCGCCGTTCCCCATCATGACCTGGACCGAAGCGATGCGTCGCTACGGCTCGGACAAGCCCGACCTGCGCGTGCAGCTCGAGTTCACCGACATCACCGACGTCATGCGCGACGTGGACTTCAAGGTGTTCGCCGCCGCCGCCACGGCGCCCGGCAGCCGCGTGGTCGCCCTGCGCGTGCCCGGTGGCGCCGAGATGTCGCGCAGCGAGATCGACGCCTACACCCAGTTCGTCGGCATCTACGGCGCCAAGGGCCTGGCCTACATCAAGGTCAACGAAGTGGCCAAGGGCCGCGACGGCCTGCAATCGCCCATCGTCAAGAACCTGCATGACGCCGCCCTGGCCGAACTGGTCAAGCGTACCGGCGCGCAAGACGGCGACATCATCTTCTTCGGCGCCGACCGCGAGAAGGTCGTCAACGACGCCATCGGCGCGCTGCGCGTGAAGATCGGCCACAGCGAATTCGGCAAGAAGACCGGCCTGTTCACCGCCGGCTGGCAGCCGCTGTGGGTGGTCGACTTCCCGATGTTCGAATACGACGAGGAAGACGGCCGCTACACCGCCGCCCACCATCCGTTCACCAGCCCCAAGGACGGCCACGAGGACTTCCTCGAGACCGATCCCAGCAAGGCGTTCGCCAAGGCCTACGACATGGTCCTGAACGGCTGGGAAATCGGCGGCGGTTCGGTCCGTATCCACCGCGAGGAAGTGCAGAGCAAGGTGTTCCGCGCGCTCAAGATCGGCGCCGAGGAAGCCCGCGAGAAGTTCGGCTACCTGCTGGACGCGCTGCAATACGGCGCGCCTCCGCACGGCGGCATCGCCTTCGGCCTGGACCGCATCGTCACGATGATGACCGGCGCCGAATCGATCCGCGACGTGATCGCCTTCCCGAAGACCCAGCGCGCCCAGGATCTGCTGACCCAGGCGCCGTCGGAAGTCGACGAGAAGCAACTGCGCGAGCTGCACATCCGCCTGCGCAACGCGGAAGCGAAGTAGGCCCACCCCCGAGCGCCTGCGGCGCTCCCCCTCAAGGGGGCGCCGCGCGGGACCGGCGGAGCCGGATCCCGGCGGCCTGGCTAGGGATGGTGTCTCGGGCTTGTGGCTTGGGCTTTCTGGCGCCCCGCCCGGCGTGGACACTCTCGTTTCAGGGTGTCTCCGAGGTGGGAAGGGGGCATGGAATTGGAGTAATCTGGCAGACGCCGCCTGGGTTGGCGGCGCTTGCCGGGGCTCCTTTTTTTGTGGGCCGCGGCGGGCGGTTTCACTGTCTTGAGAGGCGCCATCTCTTCCATGTCGCTCATCCGTGTCGTCAGCTACAACATCCACAAGGGCCGCTCGGCGCTGGGCCGCCGCGACTCCCTGAATGAACTGCGCCTGGGCCTGTATGGCCTGCGCCCCGACCTGGTCTTCCTGCAGGAAGTGCAGGGCCGCAACGAGCAGAAATCGCTGCTCGACGCCCAGCACGAATCGCTGGCCGCCGCGCTCAAGCTGGACGTGGCCTATGGCCGCAACGCGATCCGCCACGAGACCGACCACGGCAACGCCCTGTTGTCGCGCTTTCCCATTCTTGACCACGAAAACCAGGACATCTCCGACCACCGGCTGGAGCAGCGCGGCCTGCTGCACGCGACCATCGAGCTCGACGGCCGGTCGGTGCATTGCTTCGTGGTGCACCTGGGCCTGTTCGCCGGCAGCCGCAGCCGCCAGATCCTGGCGCTGACCGAGCGCATCCGGCGCATGGTGCCCGACGGCGAGCCGATCCTGATCGCCGGCGATTTCAATGATTGGGGCGACCGGCTGGCGCCGTTGTTCGTGCAGCAGCTGGGCCTGTACGAGGTGTTCTCGCATGCGCCGCGCAGCCATGGCGGCGAGTTGCCGCGGCTGCGCGATTCGGTCAAGCGTCTGAGCAACGCGCTGCGCGGCCTGCCCAACAGCGGCGTGTCGGTGCTGGAGCGCAACAACCAGCTCGGCATGGACGGCAGCTCGCGCCTGTTGCTGCCGCCGCCGCGCACCTTCCCGGCCGTGTTCCCCTGGTTCCGCCTGGACCGCATCTACCAGCGCGGCTTCGCCGTGCGCAGCGCGCGCGTGCTGCGCGGCCGCGAATGGGCGCGGCTGTCCGATCATTCCCCCTTGCTGGCCGAGCTGGAACTCCCGTGAAGGCCGAGCAGGTCAGGCTGGAGTGGACCGACGGCAACGATATCCGGCTGCTGCAGAACGGCACCGACTTTTTCCCGGCGCTGTGCCAGGCGATCGACGCGGCGCAGTCCAGCGTCCACCTGGAAACCTACATCTTCATGCTGGACCGCACCGGCCTGAAGGTGCTGGACTGCCTGATGGCGGCGGCCGCGCGCGGCGTCAAGGTGCGCGTGGTGCTCGATGGCTTCGGCGCGGCCGAGACGGTGGACACCCTGCGTGAGCGCCTGACCGGCGCGGGCGCGCAATGCCGCGTCTTCCGCCCGGAACCGCGCTGGTTCGCCCGGTTCATTCCCTCGCGCAGCCGCCTGCGGCGGCTGCACCGCAAGGTCACCATCGTCGATGGCAGCGTCGCCTTCATCGGCGGCATCAACATCATCGACGACTACGACGACCTCGATCCCACCGATGGCATCTCGGCGCCGCGCTTCGATTTCGCGGTGCAGGTGCGCGGCCCCTTGGTGACCGAGGCGGCCTACGCCCAGGACCTGCTGTGGGTCCGCCTGAACTGGGCGCGCCTGCGGCGCCATCCGCGCGACTGGAACCGCATGCGGCTGACCAAGCCCAGCCACGCGCACGTCGCGCCCTGTGGCGACCTGCGCGCCGCGCTGGTGCTGCGCGACAACCTGCGTTTCCGCCAGACCTTCGAACGCGCCTATCTCTACGGCATCACCCAGGCGCGGCGCGACATCCTCATCGCCAACGCCTATTTCTTCCCCGGCCGTCAGTTCCGCCGCGCCCTGGCCAAGGCCGCCGCGCGCGGCGTGCGGGTCCGGCTGCTGCTGCAGGGCAAGGTCGAATACCGCATGCAGTACCACGCCACGCGCTCACTGTACGACCAGCTGCTGCGTGACGGCATCGAGATCTACGAGTACATGCCGAGCTATCTGCACGCCAAGGTGGCGGTGATCGACAACGTCGCCACGGTGGGTTCGTCCAACCTGGACCCCTTCAGCCTGCTGCTGGCGCGCGAAGCCAACGTGGTGGTGGACGACCAGCCGTTCGCCTGGGACCTGCAGGAGCGGCTGGAGGCGGCCATCCAGGCGGGCGGGCGTTTCATCCGGCCGCTGGACTACCAGCGGCGCGGCTGGGTGCGGCGCTGGGTGGACGCGGCGTCCTATACCTTGCTGCGGATCGGGGTGGCGCTGACGGGGACGTCGGACAAGTATTGATCCGGCGGCCGCGGCGGTAAACTGCCGGATTGGAAGGCGGCAGCCTTCACTCGGGCACTACGCAATGAGCATTCTCGTCACCGGCGGCGCCGGATTCATCGGTTCCAACTTTGTGCTGGATTGGCTGGCGCAGGGGGACGAGCCCGTGATCAATCTGGACAAGCTGACCTATGCCGGCAATCGGCACAACCTGGACGGGTTGAAGGACGACGCGCGCCATGAATTCGTGGTGGGCGATGTCGGCGACATCGCGTTGGTGACCCGCTTGCTGCAAACGCATCAGCCGCGCGCGATCCTGCATTTCGCGGCGGAATCGCACGTGGACCGCTCCATCGCGGGGGCAGGCGATTTCATCCAGAGCAACATCTGCGGCACCCATGGCCTGCTGGAGGCGGCGCGCGCGTATTGGGCGGGCCTGGCCGGTCCGGCGCGCGACGATTTCCGCTTCCTGCATGTCTCGACCGACGAGGTCTACGGCTCGCTCTCGCCCGACGCCCCGGCCTTCACCGAGTCCAGCCCCTACCGGCCCAACAATCCCTATTCCGCCAGCAAGGCGGCCAGCGATCACCTGGTGCGGGCCTGCGGCCAGACCCATGGCCTGCCGGTGCTGACGACGCATTGCTCCAACAATTTCGGGCCGCGGCAGTTTCCTGAAAAATTGATTCCCCTGGTGCTGCACAACGCGCTCGCCGGCAAGCCGTTGCCGGTGTACGGCGATGGCCTGCACGTGCGTGATTGGCTCTATGTGGCGGATCATTGCCGTGGCCTGTGCAAGGTGCTGGCGCACGGGCGTCCGGGCGAGACCTACAACCTGGGGGGCGACAACGAGCGCACCAATCTCGAGGTGGTGCTGTCGGTCTGCGCGTTGCTGGACCAGGCGCGTCCACGCGCCGATGGCGCGTCGTACAAGACGCAGATCAAGATGGTGGCGGACCGTGCCGGCCATGATCGCCGCTACGCCATTGACAGCGCACGGGTGCGGCAGGAACTGGGCTGGCGCCCCGTCGAGACCTTTCAATCCGGGCTCGAGAAAACCCTGCATTGGTATCTGGACAATCCGCAGTGGGTTGCCGAGATCGTGGCGCGCGCCCATCGGCGGGGGGATGCGCTGCCATGAGTGCGTCCGCACCGCGCAAGGGCATCATCCTCGCCGGCGGCTCCGGAACGCGGCTGCATCCGGCCACGCTGGCCATCAGCAAGCAGCTGATGCCCGTGTACGACAAGCCGATGATCTATTACCCGCTCAGCACTCTGATGCTGGCGGGCATACGCGACATCCTGGTGATCGCCACGCCCGATGACGCGCCGCGTTTTGCCCACCTGCTGGGCGATGGCAGCCAGTGGGGCCTGAATCTGCGGTATGCGGTGCAGCCGTCGCCCGACGGATTGGCGCAGGCCTTCCTGATCGGCGCCGACTTCATCGGCGATGCGCCGTGCGCCCTGGTGCTGGGCGACAACCTTTTCTACGGCCATGACCTGCCGCAGCTGCTGGCGCGGGCCGATGCGCGCCGGCAAGGCGCCACCGTGTTTGCCTATCACGTGCAGGATCCGCAGCGCTATGGCGTGGTGCAGTTCGATGACCGCGGCCAGGCATTGCGCATCGAAGAGAAGCCGGCGGCGCCACAGTCCAGCTATGCCGTGACCGGCCTGTACTTCTATGACAACCAGGTGGTGGAACTGGCGCGCGGCATCCGCCCGTCGGCTCGCAACGAACTGGAAATCACCGACCTGAACCAGGCGTATCTCGATCAGGGCCGGCTGCAGGTCGAGATCATGGGGCGGGGCCACGCCTGGCTCGACACCGGCACCCACGACAGCCTGCTCGAGGCCAGCCAGTTCATCGCCACGCTGGAGCGCCGCCAGGGCCTCAAGGTGGCCTGTCCCGAGGAGATCGCCTTCCGCAAGCAGTGGATCGACGCCGCGCAGCTGGAAGCGCTGGCCCGTCCGCTGCAGAAAAGCGGCTATGGCGACTATTTGATGCGCCTGCTCAAGCGGCTGCCGTTCTGATGATCATCACCCCCCTGTCCCTGCCCGACGTGCTGCTGATCGAACCCGACATCCACCGGGACGCGCGCGGCTGTTTCTTCGAGACCTATCGCCAGTCGGAACTGGATGCGGCGGTGGGGCGGGAGCTGCGCTTCGTCCAGGACAATCAGTCGGAGTCGCATCGCCACGTGCTGCGTGGCTTGCACTATCAGACCGTGGACCCGCAGGGCAAGTTGCTGCGCGTGACCGAGGGCGAGATCTATGACGTCGCGGTGGACGTGCGCCACGGTTCGCCGACGTTCGGGCAGTGGGTCGCCCAGCGCCTGTCCAGCGACAACCGGCTGCAGCTCTGGATACCGGAAGGTTTCGCGCATGGCTTCCTGGCGCTGTCCGAGCGTGCCGTCGTGTCGTACAAGGCGACGGCCTACTACCAGCCGGCGCATCAGCAATGCCTGCGGTGGGACGATCCCGACCTGGCGGTGCCCTGGCCGCTGGCGGCGGCCGTGCCGATGATGTCGGCCAATGACCAGCACGGCCAGCCCCTGGCGCGCACCGCCGGCGTGCGGATCGGCTAGGAGGCGCCATGCCCCGGGCGGGTCCGGGGCGGCGGAATCAGCGGCCCTCGGCGGGCGTGGCGCGTGGCTTTCCGCCGACCAGGCCAAGCGCCAGCGCCGTTCCCACCAGGATGATGCCAGCGCCGGCCAGGATGGAGGCGGTGATGGCCTCGTCCAGGAACCACGCGCCCCAGACCACCCCGAAGACCGGTACCAGGAACGTGACGCTGACCGCCCCGGTCGGGCCGACGTTGGCGATCAGCCGGAAGAAGATGATGTACGCCGCGCCGGTGCAGACCACCGCCAGCAGGATGGTGGCGCCCCACGCCTGGGCCGACACCGGCGCCTGCGGCCAGGTGGCCAGCGCCAGCGGCAGCAGCACCAGGCTGGCGGCGAGCATGCTGCCGGTGGCGTTGGACAAGGCGTCCACGCCGGTCAGGAAACGCTTGGTCCAGTTGGCCGCGATGCCGTAGAAGACCGGGGCCGACACCGCCGCCAGCACGGCGGGCCCGGTGCCGCCGGCCTGGAAGTCGAGCTTGTCCCAGACCAGCACCACGATGCCCGCCAGCCCGATCGCGAGGCCCAGCGAGCGCGACCAGGGCAGCTTGTCCTTGAGCCACAGCCAGCCGACCACCGCGCCCCAGACGGGCGTCACCGCATTGGCGACCGACAGGAATCCGGCGCCCAGCGATTGCGCGGCATACGCGTACAGCAGGAACGGCAGTGCGGCGTTCAGGACGCCCACCACCAGGATCGCCTTCCAGTGCCTGCCGATGATGGGCAGCTTGCCGCGCCACAGCGCGGCCGGCAGCAGGAACAGCGCGGCCAGGCCGACGCGCAGCTCGATCAGCGCGACCGGCCCGAATTCGCCCACCGCCAGGCGCATGAACAGGAAGGAACCGCCCCAGACGGCGGCCAGGAGCAGAAGGTCCAGCAAATCGCGACGACGCATGATAGGTCTTGAATCAGGATTGAGCCCGGTTGGTGGCCAGGTTTTTCATCTTGACCCGATGCGCCAGCACCGCACAGGTCAGGCACAGGACGATACACAGCACCAGGCCGGTGCGCACTCCGTTTAGTATCGTGCCGTGCGAAATCAGGATGCCGACCACGGCGGTGCCCAGCGCGCTGCCGATGGCGCGGGTGGTTTGCACCAGGGCGGACGCCACGCCCACGTCGCGGCGTTCGCTCAGCATCTGCATGAACAGCGTCAGGTTGGGCAGCAGGAAGCCCAGCGCGCAGCCGTTGACGAAGAACGCGGCCAGGATCCACCAGGCCGACGTGCCCGGCGAAATCAGCAGCACCATCAGCGTGCCCACGGCCAGCAGGCCCGCGCCGAACACCATCAGGCGCTGCGGCTCCGTCTGGCGGGGGAACAGGCGACCATTGATGATGCTGCCCACCGAGATCGCGGCCACCAGCGGGGTCAGCAGCAGACCGGCCTCGCTCGGGGTGTAGCCCAGCACCTGCTGCAGCAGCAGGGGGCTGTAGAAGATCAGCACGAACATCACGGCGCCGACGGTCATTGCGGCCAGGTTCAGCAGCTGCGGTTCGCGGCCGGCCAGCACGCGCAAGGGAAAAATCGGTGAGGCGACACGGCGTTCGATCGGGATCAGCAGGGCGATGGCGGCAATGCCCGCCGCCGCCAGCGCCAGTCCCATGGTGGGGTGGGCATGCTCGCCCTTGGCGAAACCCAATTCCAGCGCCGCCAGGGGCGCGCCCACGGCCAGCACCAGCAGCACCGCGCCGATCCAGTCGATCCGCCGTTCACCGGTGTGGACGGGCCGGATGCGCGGGAAGTACCGGGCCAGCAGGAACAGGGCCACCGCGGCGGCAATGGGGGAGATGAAAAACGCGGCGCGCCAGCCCAGGGCCTGGGTGGCGGCGCCGCCCAGCACCGGCCCGATGCCACTGGCCATGGCGAAGGCCGCCGAGACCAGGGCCATCCATTTCACGCGCTGCTTGGCGTCCGGAAACAGATCGGCCGGGGCCGCGAAGGCGGTGGCGATCATCATGCCGCCGCCGATGCCCTGCAGGGTGCGAAAGAGGATCAGCTGTCCCATGGTCTGGGACAGGCCACAGGCGATCGAGCCCAACGCGATGATCAGCACGGAGACCAGCATCAGCGGCTTGCGGCCGAACATGTCCCCGAGGCGGCCGAAGATCATGATGGACGCGGCGGTGGCCAGCAGGTAGCCGGTGCCCACCCAGGCGTAGAGCGCCATGCCATCCAGGGCCTCGGCCACCCGCGGCAAGGTGGTGCTGATGATGGTGGAGTCGAAGGCCGCCAGCACGACGGTGGCGGCTACCCCGGCCATGCCCATCAGCAGGTCGCGGCGGGAATGGGCGGGTTCCGGGGCGGGCGGTGGGGGGGACGGGGCGGTCATGCCGCCTAGGATATCACCGGCCCCCAGGGGTTTTTACTTATAGAACGCGTGATAGCTCCAGAATACGGCGATCACCAGCACGACCAGCGCCCAGGACCAGCGGGAATTGGACAGGCCGCGCGGTTCGGGTTCGGGTGGCGGCGGGGGCGGCGCCACCCGCGGCTGGCCGGCCATGTGGTCGATGAAGGCGGTGAAGAACTTCTCGATGATCTTCTCGCCGGCCTTCAGCACCAGGCCTTCGCCGCATTCGGCCAGCTTGCCGCCGGTCATGCCGGCCAGCGTGTAGGCGACCCGGGTGCCCTGGTCCTTGGTTGACAGATTGACCTGGGCGGTGCCGATGGCCAGGCAGGCGGCGCGGCCCTTGCCCTCGAATACCAGGGTGCAGCTATTGGGGGGATCGACGTCCGAGAGCAGGATCTCGCCCTCGTAGTCGGTATCGATCCCGGCGACCTTGGCCCGCAGGGTGACGGCGTACTCGGTGGGGCTGCGCTGCGTGACGTTGACGCACCCCGGGATGCAACGCTGCAGCACCGCGGGGTCGGTCAACGCATCCCAAGTCTGGTGCTGGGTTGAAGGAATCCACTGGGCATCGGCTATGCGCATGGTTGTCTCCTTGTCAGGCGTCGTTGTGAATTCATTGTGGACTCAATTCAACGAAACGCCAAGAGCGGGGACGGGGGCTGTCCGACTGATTCCGGTCTTCCTGAATCAGGGTGGCAATTAATAGTGAGTTTTATTACGCTGTCGACGGGCGCATGTGTGCGCGCGCTTCGGGTCGGGTCGCAACCCCTTGGGGGATTGATAAAGGGGCCGCTACCCCGGGGCAGTATGCGATTTGCGGATAAAATCGGAAGCTTCGCGTCGCAATCGAAAGGCACATTTCCATGAAGCTAGAGGGTTCGAAAATCCTGGTAATCGGCGGGGCCGGGTTCATCGGCAGTTTTGTCGTTGCCGAATTGCTGAAGCATCCGGTCGCTGAAGTTGTCATCTACGACAATTTCGCCCGGGGCAAGCAGAGCAATATCGCCGAATACCTCAAGGATCCCCGGTGCCGGATGTACCCGCATGGCGGCGATATCCGCGATGTGGACCTGCTGAACGACGCCATGTACGGCATGGACGGCGTGGTGCACCTGGCCGCCATGTGGCTGCTGCACTGCAAGGATTTCCCGCGCACGGCGTTCCACGTGAACATCGAAGGCACCTTCAATGTGCTCGAAGCCTGCGTCAAGAACAACATCAAGCGCCTGGTGTATTCGTCCTCGGCCTCCGTCTATGGCGACGCGGTCGAAGTGCCGATGACCGAAGAGCATCCCTTCAACAACCGCAATTTTTACGGCGCCAGCAAGATCGCGGGCGAAGCCATGTGCCACGCGTTCCATGATCGCTACGGCCTGAGCTACGTGGGCCTGCGCTACATGAACGTCTACGGACCGCACCAGGACCAGACGGCTGCCTACACGGGCGTCATTCCCATCATGCTGAACAAGATCGACGCCAACGAGGCGCCGATCATCAATGGCGATGGCACGCAGGCCTACGATTTCATCTACGTCGAAGACGTGGCGCGCTGCAACGTGCTGTCCCTGACTTCCGAGGCCACCGACCAGTTCTACAACGTGGGCACGGGCGTACAGACCAGCATCAAGGAACTGTGCGACACGATCCTCGATATGAAGCAATCGGACCTGACCGTGGAATACCGGCCCTACAGCGCCGATGACGCCCGCCGCATGGTCCAGAACCGCATCGGCTGCCCCAAGAAGGCCACCGCCGACCTGGACTTCACCTACCAATACAACCTGAACGAAGGTCTGCAGAAGCTGATCGACTGGCGCGCCGCCAACGGAGATAACGCGTGAGCAATCCTACCGCGAAGCGCAATATCGCCATTTCCCTGCCGATGACGGGCGAGGAGGAGTGGCAGGCCGTCCGTGAGCCGCTCATGAGCGGCTGGTTGACGCAAGGCCCCAAGGTCGCCGCTTTCGAGAAGGCGTTCGCCGAGCGCCACCAGGTCAAGCACGCGCTCGCCGTGACCTCCTGCACCACCGGTCTGCACCTGGCCCTGGCGGGCCTGGGCATCGGCCCCGGCGACGAAGTCATCGTGCCGTCCTTCACCTGGGTGGCCACGGCCAACGCCGTGTTGTACTGCGGTGGCACGCCTGTGCTGGTCGATGTCAGTCGCGAGACCTTCAATATCGATATCGCGCAGGTCGCCGCCAAGGTCACCGAACGCACCCGCGCCGTTATTGCCGTCCACCTGTTCGGCTTGTGCGCGGATATCGACGCTCTGCGCGCCGCGCTGCCGGCCTCGGTGGCGATCGTCGAGGACGCCGCCTGCGCGGCCGGCGCCGCCTGGAATGGCCGGCCAGCGGGCAGCCTGGGCGATATCGGCGTGTTTTCGTTTCATCCCCGCAAGTCGGTGACCACGGGCGAGGGCGGCATGGTCACGACCAACGATCCGGAGCTGGCCGAGCGCATGAACCAGATGCGCAACCATGGCGCCAGCATTTCCGAGGAACAGCGCCACCATGGCCCGCGTCCGTGGATCCTGGCGGACTTCGATTTGTTGGGCTACAACTACCGCATGACCGACCTGCAGGGCGCGGTCGGGGTGGTGCAGCTGGCCAAGCTGGACACCTTCATCGACGAACGTGCCCGCTGGGCGCAGTTCTACCGCGAACAACTCGCCGGCATCGACTGGCTGCGCCTGCCGCAGGAACCGGCCGGCGCACGCCATGGCTGGCAATCGTTCGTGACCTGGGTCGATCCTCAAAAGGCGCCCATGCCGCGCAACGACATGATGCAACGCCTGCAGGAGCAGGGCATCGCGACGCGACCCGGGACGCATGCGGTGCACATGCTGGGGTTCTATCGTCAGCAGTACGGTTTTACGCCGGAGGATTTCCCCGGGGCGCGGGACTGCAACGACTACACGATGGCGATTCCGCTGCATAACCGCATGACGGAAGACGACTATCGCTATGTCGTAGAGGCGATCCGGGCCCTGGGCCGCTGATTCGCGCTGTTCGCAGGGAGGCTCCGGTTCCTGACCGGAGTGCCGCGCGTCGCTTCGCATTTCATCCAGTCGCCGGCTACTTTTTGGGGCCGGTGGCTTTTTCATTTACTGACGCGTCTGACGCATTGACGGCTGACTATGTGTGGTGTTGCTGGTTTGATCCATCTGGACGGCGCCGCGGTTTCCCCCGCGGTGCTGCAACGCATGACCGACGCCATCGCCCATCGTGGGCCGGACGGCGAGGGACAGTGGATCGAAGGCAATGTCGGCCTGGGGCATCGCCGCCTGGCGATCATCGACCTGTCGCCGGCGGGCCATCAGCCAATGGTATCGGGCGATTTGCGCTACGTCCTGAGCTACAACGGCGAAATCTACAATTTTCGCGAGTTGCGGGCCGAGCTCGAGGCGCAGGGATGCGCGTTCCGTTCGCGCACCGACACCGAAGTGCTGCTCAATGCCGTTATCACCTGGGGCATTGAAAAGGCGCTGAAGCGCTTCAACGGGATGTTCGCGTTTGCGCTGTGGGATCGGCGCGAGCGTCGCATGCTGTTCGGGCGCGACCGGTATGGCATCAAGCCGCTGTACTACAGCGTTCAGGGCAATACGTTGTCGTTCGGCTCGGAGCAGAAGGCGATCCTGGCGGACACGGGATTCCAGCGCAAGCTGGACAGCGCGGCGCTGCTCGAATACTTCACGTTCCAGAATATTTTCACCCATCGGACGCTGCTCGATGACGTCACCATGTTCCCGGCAGGCCATTACGGGGTGGTGGACTTCGGCAAGGCCCGGCCGCAGCTCAAGCTGACGCAGTATTGGGATTTCCGCTTCACGGAGCCGACAACGCCGAAGTCCGACGAGGAATACCGGGAGGAGTTGCGTCGCCTGTTCAAGCAGGCGGTGAACCGCCAACTGGTGACCGATGTCGAGTTGGGCAGCTATCTGAGCGGCGGAATGGACTCCGGATCGATCACCGCCATTGCCGCGGCGTCGCATCCGTATATCAAGACGTTCACCTGTGGCTTCGACCTGAATTCGGCTTCGGGCATCGAGCTGGGTTTCGATGAACGCAGCAAGGCCGAGTACATGTCGTACTACTTCAAGACCGAGCACTATGAAATGGTGTTGAAGTCCGGCGACATGGAGCGGGTCCTGCCCAAGCTGGCCTGGCATCTGGAGGAACCGCGCGTCGGTCAGAGCTATCCGAACTACTATGCCGCGAAGCTGGCATCCAAGTTCGTCAAGGTGGTGCTGTCCGGCGCTGGCGGCGACGAACTGTTTGGCGGGTATCCCTGGCGCTACTACCGAGCCGTCGTCAACAACGACTTCGAGCACTACGTCGACAAGTATTACCAGTTCTGGCAGCGGCTGGTGCCCAACAGCACCTTGAAGCAGTTGTTCCGGCCCATCCAGTCGGACATCCAGGGCGTCTGGACGCGCGACATTTTCCGCGATGTGTTCCATACCCACGCCGACCAGCTCTACTCGCCCGAAGACTACATCAACCACTCGCTGTATTTCGAAGCCAAGACCTTCATGCACGGCTTGCTGGTGGTGGAAGACAAGCTGAGCATGGCGCACGGCCTGGAATCGCGCGTGCCGTTTCTTGATAATGATCTGGTCGATTTCGCGATGAATTGCCCGGTGCGGCTCAAGCTGAATAATCTGGCCGATGTCATCAAGTTGAACGAAAACGAGCAAGGTCACAAGACCAATAAGTATTTCGAAAAAACGCGGGATGGCAAGCAGATCCTGCGGGATGTCATGCAGCAGTACATTCCGCCGGATATCACCAAGGCCGAGAAGCAGGGATTTTCCGCGCCCGACGCCAGCTGGTTCAAGGGAGAGAGCATCGACTTCGTCAAGCGCACCCTGTTCAACAATCATGCCCGCATCTATGACTACATGGATGCCGGCACGGTGCGCGAACTGGTCAACGAGCACCTGTCGGGCGAGCGCAACCGCCGCCTGCTGATCTGGTCGTTGTTGAATGTGGAGTCGTGGATGACGCAATACCTCGATAGCCCGACTTCCGCGGCGTCCGGCCGTTCGTTCCCATGACTGCGCCCGTCTTGGTGACTGGCCACCAGGGCCTGGTGGGAAGCCATGTCGCTCGGCTGTTGGCGGGCGCCGGCCTCGAGGTTCTGGGCGTGTCGCGCCGGGCGGAGAGTGGGGGGCCGGTCAAGGCGTTCGCGATCGATCTCGCCGAGCCCGAGGCGCTGGCGGCGCTCGAACGCCTGGGGCCGTTGCAGGCCGTGGTGCATTGCGCCGCTTCGTTTCCGGCCGTCTTCGGCTCAGCGGAATCGGAGGCCATCGCCGCCCGCAACCGCGCCATGGATGAGGCCGTGATTGCGTTGTGCCGCCTGCGCGGCGCAAGACTGGTGTATTGCTCGTCCAGTTCGGTATACGCGGACCTGACAAGTGATCCGGTCATCGAAGCGGCTCCGCTGTCGCAAGCCGCTGGCTATGTCGGCGAAAAGATCTGGGCGGAACAGGAGATCCGGCGTCAACTGGACTCCTACGCGATCTTGCGTATCTGCGCGCCCTATGGTCCCGGCCAGGCGACCCGTACCGTGCTGAAGATATTCGTGGAGCGGGCCTTGCGGGGCGAGGATCTATTGTTTTTCGGGACGGGCTCGCGCGAGCAGGATTTCGTCCATGCCCATGATGTGGCGCTGGCGGCGCAAGCCGCGCTGGCGCGGCCGCGGGTCAACGGCATATTCAATGTCTCGGGCGGACGCCCGATCTCCATGCGCGGGCTCGGCGACCTGGTCAATGCCGTTGTCGCCAAGGGCGCGCTCGCGGTCAGGGCGGCCGGGCAGCCGGATCCGCAGGATGGCTACTACGCCCGTTTCGATGGTGCCGCAGCGCTTGCGGGCCTGGGGTGGCGCGCCACCGTTACACTTGAGGAAGGCGTGGCGGATATGGCCAGGCAACTCTCGGGGAGTGCCCATGCGGCTCGCGCTGATCTCTGACATTCACGGCAATCTGCCCGCCCTGCAGGCCTGCCTGGCTGAAATCGACCGGCGTGGCTGTGACGAGACGGTTTGCCTCGGTGATGTCTTTGGCTATTTTCCCGACGGGTTTGCCTGCCTCGATCTGTTGAAGCAGCGCGGCATCGAATGCCTGATGGGCAACCACGAGGCGATGCTGCTGGGCGGGCTGCCGCTGACGGATGGCAAGGACGAGGTCTATCGGCTGCGCGAACAGGCGGGCCGCCTCGACGCGGCGTCGCGATGCGAACTGAACGGTTGGGTGCCATATGTCACGCGTGAAATCGACGGTTTGCGCCTGTTGCTGGTGCATGGATCGCCCTGGCAGCCGCTGACGGAGTATGTTTATCCGGATGCGGATTTCGCGCGCTTCGAGGCCTTGCCCTTCGACGCGATCTTCATGGGCCACACACATCGGCCGCTGATTGCGCGAACCACGAGGAACCTGCTTTGCAATGTTGGTTCCTGCGGGTTGCCGCGCGATTTCGGCTGGTCGGCATTCGCCATTTTCGACACCGCGGTGAACCAGGTGGAAATCGTGCGTCTCGAGCAGGATCTGTCTGCCTTGCGACAGCGTTACCCTGACGTGCATCCGTCCGTCCATTCGGTACTGGCACGGGTCAACCCATTACAGCAAGGGTCTTAAGCATGCAAAAAATTCCGGTTTTGGTCACGGGCATCGGTGGTGGTGGCCATGGCGAGCAGATACTGAAGGCCCTGCGAATGGCCGACACGCCGTACCTGATCGTCGGCGGTGACATGAACCCGTTCAGCAAGGGCCTGGCCGAGGTGGATATTCCCTATATCCTGCCGCCGGCCAACGATCCCCGCTATGTGGATGCGCTGCTGGCGCTTTGCTCGAAGCATGATATCAAGGCTATGTTTCACGGTAGTGAACCCGAGCTGAAAGTCATGAGCGCGAATCGTGAACGCATTCGCGGCGCCGGCGTATTCCTGCCTATCAATCCCGCGCCGGTCATCGACCTGTGCATGGACAAGGCAAAGACCTCCCAGTGGCTGATGGAGTGCGGATTCGCCGTGCCGCGCACGGTGGTGATCAATGAACTCGCCGATCTCGAGCAGGTGGACTTCTTTCCTGCGGTCTTGAAGCCATCGGTGGGAAGCGGCGGATCCGCCAATATCTTCCTCGCCCAGGATCGCAAGGAGCTGACTTTCCTGGGCACCTCGCTGCTCGAGAACATCGGTTCCTACATCGTGCAGGAATACGTCGGCGACACCGACTCGGAATTCACCGTGGGCGTGCTGTTCGACATGGATGGGAATCTGCTCAATTCCATCGCCGTGCGCCGCATGATCCTTTCGGGATTGAGCAATCGCGTCCGGGTCCGCAACCGTAGCGGTGATGCCGACCTGGGAGCGATCCTGGCGATCAGCAGCGGCGTGTCGCAAGGCGACGTCGGGCCTTTCCCGGAAGTGACGGGTGTGTGCGAGGAGATCGCCACCGCGTTGAAGTGCCAGGGCGCCGTGAACATCCAGTGCCGTTATGCCCGTGGCAAGGTGTATGTCTTCGAAATCAATCCGCGTTTTTCCGGCACCACGTCGCTGCGCGCGATGGTCGGCTACAACGAGCCTGACGCGTTGATTCGCAAGCACGTGCTGGGTGAGACCGTGGAGCCCCGGTTTCCCTACCGGTCCGGGCGCGTGGTGCGGGGGCTGGCCGAGGTGCTCTTGCCTGACAGTCCGATCGAGCGCATCTAGGAGCCGTCATGTCGATGAATGCAACGGCGCAATCCTGGAAGGTCGGCGATCTGCCGTTTTTCTATCGCTGCCAGACGGAGCCGAGCAACGCGGCCCATGGGCTGCCCGACAGGCTGTCGTTCGAACTCGAATTCGATCCGGCGCTGGGCCTGGTGCGCCAGCGCGCCAATCTCGACGTCGAGCGCGCGCTCGAGATCTGTTACCAGCAAGGGTCGGAAATCACGGGAATGATGGACGACCAGGGGATCGGGCAGCAGTATGCGCAGGATTTCCTGTCCTACATCGAACGGCACGAGCCGGATTTTTCCGGCAAGCGCGTGCTGGAAATCGGCTGCGGCACCGGTTATCTGCTGTCGCTGCTGAAGGCGCGGGGCCGAAGTCCTGGGCATCGAACCCGGCGCCCAGGGGCGTGATGGCGGCCGGCGTCACGGCGTGCCTGTCGTGAACGGGTTCTTTCCGCATCCCGAGGTCGCGGGCAAGTTCGACCTTGTGATTGCCTACGCGGTGCTGGAGCATATTCCGGATCCCGTCGCATTCATGCGAACCATTGGCGACAGTCTGTCCGAGAACGGCGTGGCGTATATCGCCGTGCCGGATTGCGCTCCCTATCTGCGCAATGGCGATGTGTCCTGCCTGTTGCATGAGCATTGGAGCTACTTCAATGCGGGCAGCCTGACGCGTGTGGTGGCCGCGGCCGGCATGCAGGGCGAAGTGCAGGCCTCGGGGTTTGGCGGCAGCTTGTATTGCCGCATCACTCGCGCGCTGCGCGACGCTCACGTCCCGGCTGGCGATCTCACGTCGGCGGCGCTCGAGTTCGACGGGTTCCGCGCCATGGCGCAAGCCGCGACGGGCAAGATGGAGGCTTTCCTGCGGGAGCCGGGCAGCGCGGGCATCTATGTGCCCGGCAGAATGATCAATCTGCTGGCGACGCTGGACCCGCGATTGTGCGAGCGCATGCGTTTCTTTGATGACAACCCGACGATGACCGGACTGTATTTTCCGGGCTGCCCGGTGGTCATCGAGAATTTCGAAGCCTTGAAGAATGCGCCGCCGGCGCGCCTGTTCATCGCGACCAAGAGCTTTCATGCGCAGGTCGCCAAACGGATCGAGCAAGCCGGCGTCGATATCCCGGTGGTGGCATGGGCGGAATTCTTCGCACGGGAGGTGGCCGCATGAGCTTGGCGGAACAGTTCCATTACAGCGATTTCACGCGGGACAACTATCGCCTGCTGCTGCGCAAGGCGAAAGAGCACTATGTCTTCCGCGGCTACACCGACTACCGCGCCGACGAGCGCTTCGTATTGTGGCGGCATGACGTGGATTTCTCCGTTCACGCCGCCTACAAACTGGCCCTGATCGAAGCGGAAGAGGGAGTCGCCAGCACCTATTTCCTGCTGCCACATTGCGAGTTCTACAACCTGCTCGAGGCCGAGGTAGCGGGCAAGGTCCGCGAGATCCTTGCGCTGGGGCATCGTATCGGGCTGCATTTCGACAATGATTTCCACGGCATCACGGATGTGGCCACGCTGGAGCGCAAGCTCCGGTTCGAGGCGGACATGTTGTCGGGCGTATTCGAGGCCCCGGTGGAGGCCTTCTCGTTCCACAATCCCGATGCGTGGATGTTGCAGCAGCGCAATGCCACCTATGCCGGGCTGATCAATACCTATGCGGAGTACTTCCAGACGTCGGTGGGCTATTGCTCGGATTCGAACGGATATTGGCGGCATCGCCGCCTGCCCGACGTGCTGGAACGGGCCGAGGATCGATGCCTGCAGGTGCTGACCCATCCGGCGTGGTGGGTCGAGACGCCCGCGAGCCCGCGGGACCGCATCCTGAGGTGCGTCCAGGGACGCGCGGAGCAGACGATGCGCAAATACGACCGGGGCCTCGAACTGTACGGGCGTTCGAATGTGGGTGGAAAATGAGCCGGTTCGCGCGCATATCCGATATCGATCTGTCCGATGAGAGCTCCTGGAAGGGAAAGATATTCCTGACCCTGGATATCGATTGGGCGGCGGATTTCGTGCTGGGGGACACGATCGACCTGCTGGAACGATCGGCCGTGCCGGCGACCTGGTTCGCCACGCATCCGACCCCGATGCTCGAACGCATTCGCGCCAATCCCCTGTTCGAGATCGGCGTGCACCCCAATTTCAATCCGTTGTTGTTCTCGGGCGCTCGGGGCGACGCGGGCACCGTGGTCCGCGATGTGCTGGCCCTGGCGCCGGGCTGCCGGGCCGTGAGGTCCCATTCGGTCGCCCAGAGTACCGGCATCCTGGCCGCATTCGCCGGGGAAGGCCTCAAGTACGACTGCAACATGCTGATTCCCTGGGATGCCGGCATGACGCTGCGGCCGTGGCGCTATTGGGAATCCGGAATGGTGCGCGTGCCCTACCTCTGGGAGGATGATGTGGCCTGCTTGTACGGCTGGCCGCTGGACGCGGATACGGACTACTGGTATCAGCCGGACGGCATCAATGTGCTGGACTTCCATCCGATCCACCTCTACTTGAACTCCGAATCGCTGGACCGCTATGAGGCGAGCCGCGCGGTGCAAAGGGACGCAGACAAGCTGCTGGATTTCCGTAGCGAAACGGCGGGGGCCCGCACGTTTCTCGAGAACCTGTTGGCAAGGCACCTATGAGATTCGCCGCGATCGGGCGCCACGAGGCGCTGCTCAAGAGCATTGATGCGTTGTGTGCCGCTGGCCACGAGCTGAGCTACATCCTGACCGCGAAGGAGGCGCCGGAATACCGGCAAGGCGTCGCCGATTTCGTCGCAAAGGGCGAGGCGCTGGGCGTACCGGTGCATGTCGCGGCCCGGATCGACCAGGACTGCCTGGCCTGGATGGCGCAACATGACGCTCAAGTCGCCGTCAGCCTGAACTTCCCGACGGTTATTTCCGATGCCGCCATCGGCCTTTTCCAGCATGGCATTCTCAATGCCCATGGCGGCGATCTGCCCCGCTATCGCGGCAACGCATGCCAGGCCTGGGCGATGATCCATGGCGAGAACGCCATTGGCCTGTGCGTGCACAAGATGGTCGGCGGAGAACTGGATAGCGGCGATGTGATCGCCAAGGCGATGTTGCCCATCGGGGTCGACACGCGTATCGGCGAAGTCATGGGTTGGATCGAGGCCAGCGTTCCCGGGCTGTTCACGCAGGCGCTCGATCGGCTGGCCGCGGATCCGTCCTACGTGCTTTATCGGCAGGCGGAAACCGGGGTGGCGCCGCTCAGGTGCTATCCGCGCCGGCCTTCGGACGGCAGGGTGGTCTGGGCGCTGCCCGCGCCGCAGGTGGTGAGATTGATCAATGCCAGCGGTCCGCCATACAGCGGCGCGTTCTTCGAGTATGACGGGCATCTTTTCCATGTCGAATCGGCCACCTGGCAGTCCGGTGGCGCATATCTGGCGGTGGCCGGACAGGTGGCCGCCATCCATGCCGACATGAGCGTGGACATCGCGTGCGCCGGCGAAGGATTCTGCCGCATCGGCGACGTCGTGGATGCCGCTGGCAAACGCCTCAGGCTGGGCGAGATCGTCAAGAGCGTGCGCCATCGGCTCGCTTGAGCCTGCGGCCGGGAAGGCGCACGGGTATGCATGGAGCGAGTCAATGAAAACACCGAGGAGTGAGCCGCGCATCGCGCTGTTTGTGGACGATGCCGGCTTCGCGCAAGTGTTGCCGCATCTGCCTGCGGGCTGGATAACCGTCGTCGTCGCTGCCGGCATCCGGCCTCAATACATCGATCGGCTACGCGACCAGGCGCAGGCGCTGGGCTTGCCCTTGTTGGTACAGCCGCGTCATGATGAACCAGAGTTTCCGGCGTTCGTAACCGCGCTGGCCGCGCTTGCGCCGAATCGGCTGCTGTCGAATTCATACTCGATGATCATTCGGCCAGAGATATTGGGGTTGATGGATGATGGCGCCGCGCTGAACGTCCATGCCGCGGCGTTGCCCCGCAATCGAGGTCCCAATCCAATCCAATGGGCCCTGATTCGGGACGAAGCATTTTCGGGGGTCACGATTCACCGCTTGGATGCGGGTCTCGATACCGGGGCGGTTGTCGCCCAGGCAGTCTTTCCGATCACCGATACCGATACCTGGAAGACGCTGCACGAAAAGGCACTGGTAGCGACGGAGGAACTGTTCCGGGACCGCCTTCGGGACATCGTGGCGCAGGCGGGGGTCGGCGTGCCACAGGACGAACGGGCGGCCAGCAGGAATTCGCGGTTGAAGGCGGATTCCCCCAGGCTTGACCTGGCGTCGATGAGCGATCGTGAAATGTTCAATTGGATTCGCGCCCAGGTCGAACCGCTGGGCGGAGCCTACGTGCAGCGAGGCGAAGAGCGGCGCCACGTGCGGCAATTCGTGCCCATGGCCGAGATCCCGGCGCTGCGCCGGAAATTGAATGATTGGTTGGAATATCAGGAATGAACAGCGTCGATCGCAGGCTATGTGCCATTCATCAGCCGAATTTTTTCCCGTGGCTGGGTTATTTTGAAAAAATGTCGCGCTCGGACGTTTTTGTATTCCTGGACGACGCGCAACTTCAGAAGACCGGAGGCGGCTGGGCGAATCGGGTGCAATTGCTGGTTGGCGGCCAGGCGCGTTGGATCAGTGCGCCGCTGGACCGGACCTACCACGGTGTCAAACCGATTCGTGAAGTCAGGTTCAGTGATCGCGAGCCAAATTGGCGTGAAAGCCTGCGCAAAACGGTAATGTCACAATATGCCAAGGCTCGCCATTTCAAGAATATTCAACCATGGCTCGACCTCTTGATAATGAATGATCAGGTCTTGTTGAGCGAATACAATATTACAGCTATTAACGAGATATGCGACAGGATCGGTCTCGATTGCAGTACGGTCAGGGCTTCAAGCCTGGCTACCGAGGGTAGCGCCACTGATCTGCTCGTTGCCACCGTGGCCGCGGTTGGCGCCAGTGCCTACCTTTGCGGGGGAGGAGCCTCCGGTTACCAGGAGGACGAGAAATTCGAAACGCATGGCCTGGGCCTTGAATATCAGAATTTCGTGCATCCCCGTTACCAGCAATTCAAAAGTGATGATTTCCAACCCGGCCTCTCCATCATTGATGCGCTGATGCACTGCGGTACCGAGGCGGTGGGGGAAATGTTGAATGTCAAAACCAGTAATTTATGAAAATAAGTGATATCGTCCTGCACCCTAAGATTTATGCGCGTAGGGAGTTTCTGCTCAAGTATTTGGTGATCCCGTTTTTCAGGTTCAGGGCAAAGTTCTTTCCGCGCAAGGCGATCCTGTACTCCGGTCAGTCCTATTATCATGCCTGGTATCTGTCGCGTGGACTTCGCCAGCTCGGATGGACCGCCGATGTGTTGAACTGGGATTTGAACGAAGGTTCGCAGATCTACTATCACGGAGAGGATTTTCGTTTCTCGGAGCAGGATGAGGCCAGCGTCCGGAACCAGTTCGAGTTCTATCTGAGGGCTCTTTGGAAGTACGACATATTCCATTTTTCCAATATCGGTGGAATCGTTTTCGGTTATCCACTCCAAACGTTCATCGCGGAACGGTTCGGCAAGGATTTCGAGATATCACTATTGCGGCGCTTGGGGAAGAAAGTGGCTTATTCCCATACTGGTTGCCTGGATGGTGTCTCGCAAACCAAGTTCAGCCAATGGAAGCCGGTTTCCGTGTGCGCATCCTGTAACTGGCGCAACCACCCCGAAGTATGCAGTGACGAGAAGAACCTGGCGTGGGGGCGCTATCGCAACAGCATCGCTGATTACCAATGCACGTTGGGCGGCAACCGTGCCGATTACAACGATGATCCCCGTGTGCACGAAGCCCCCGGGTTTTTCTGCCTGGACGGAAAATTCTGGGATCCCGCCTTGCCGATCCCCGAGAAATATCGCCTCGATCTGCCGGCCGATTCGATCAAGCTGTACCACGTGGTGGGCAACAGTGCGACCAGAACGGACGAGAGCGGCGTCAATATCAAGTCGACCCATATCTACTTGCCGTTGATCGAACGTTTCCGTCAGGAAGGTTATCCGGTCGAGCACCTGACTTTCTCGGACGTCCCGAACAAGGAAATCCGCTATTACCAGATGCAGGCGGACATCGTGCTGGATATGCTTACGTTCGGGTTTTTCGGCGCGAATGGCCGCGAGGCCATGATGCTGGGCAAGCCATACGTCTGCTTTCTTCGTCCTGAATGGCTCGACAGCATGCGCGAAGAGTGTCCGGAATATGTTGATGAGCTGCCGGTGGTCAATGCCACGCCGGAGACGGTTTACGAGGTGGTGAAGAATTTGTTGGACAACCCCGGGGAGCGGGCGGAAATCGGACGCCGCAGCCGGGCGTTTGCCTTGAAGTGGCATTCGTCGGAGGAAGGGGCAAAACGGTTCGACAAGATTTACCTAAAGCTGCTAAAAGGGGACCCGTTGCTCAGGTCCTGAGCGAGGCGGGACCGGCGGTGCGCAATTCTGCTGACATTCAGCAAGGCATGGAAATGGCAAAAATTGAAGGCGGGGGGATCGCCCTCCGTTGTCAGAATGTCAGCAAGACATTCTCGATCGATCGGGATAACAGCTTCGTTCGTCTATTGTTCGGGCTGGCGAGCAAAGGCCGCCAATTCGAGGCCCTTTCAGATGTATCCCTCGAGGTGCCCACGGGGAAGATCGTCGGCATCCTCGGGCGCAACGGCGCTGGCAAGAGCACGCTGCTGCGCATTCTTGGCGGCGTCTATCAGCCCACCACGGGGCAGGTCGCGGTGGTGGGGAGCGTCTGTGGATTGTTCGAAATGGGGGGCATGGGCAACCGCCATCTCACCGGCCGGGAGTACGCGCGCCGCTATTTCGCGATCATGGGAGTGGCCCGGGCGCGACAGGCCGCCTTGCTGGATGACATCCAGGACTTTTCCGAGCTGGGCGAGAATTTCGACAGGCGCATCCTGAGCTATTCCTCGGGCATGGCGGCGCGCCTGTATTTCGCCACCGCCACGGCATTGCAGCACGACGTCTATCTGATCGACGAGTTGCTGTCGGTCGGCGACGAGCATTTCCAGGCCAAGTGCTGGCTGCGCATGCGCAAGCTGCTCCTCAACGGGGCATCGGGAATCCTGGTCACCCATGACTGGGTGTCGACGCTGCGCTTGTGCGAGCAATCGCACATCTTGAAAAACGGCCGCCTGGTGCAGTCCGGGCCCAGCGACCAGTCGGTGGTGAAGTACCTTGACCTGCCGATACCCGAGGGCGACGTGGCGCGCTTTTCGAGCGCCAATCCGGCAATCCAGACCGCCCGTTCGGGGGCCGACACCGTGCTGCGGCTCGAGGTCGAGCTGGACGAGGACGTGCCGTTGGCGTTCTCCTATTCCATTGAAATGATGCGTATTGGCGTGGGCTGGGAGATCCTGCTGCTTGGCGACCGGACGCTGATTGCCAGCACCCGGGGCAAGCACGTGATCGAGCTTGCCATCGATGCCCTGCCCCTGCCGCCGGGCGACTACTCGTTGAATGTGGGGCTGCTCAAGGTGAACAAGTCGCTGGACGACGCGTCGATCCTGGACGCAAGAGGCTGGACCACCGGGAACGGATACCGATTGCACGTGGAAGGCCCCGATACCGAGGCCGCTGCCTTGCTGCCCGTCACGTTCGAGGAATGGAAGGAATAAGATGAGTTTCTCTATTCGTGTCGAGAACCTGCGCAAGCACTATGACCTGGCCGCGGTCGAAGCGAGATCGACGCTGCCGCGCGATATCGGACAGGCGGGCGGTAAGCGCCAGAAGATCGCGGTGGACGGCATCACGCTGGACATCGGCATGGGCGAGCGGGTGGGTATCGTCGGACGCAATGGCGCCGGCAAGTCGACCTTCCTGCACATGCTGGCCGAGTTGACGCGCCCCACGAGCGGCTCCATCGAGGTGCAGGGCAAGGTCACGGCGGTGATGACCCTGGGGGTCGGCCTGCGCGAGCATGCGACGGGCCGCGAGAACATCTATATCGACGGCGAGGTACAGGGCCGCGCGCGCGAGCAGATCGACGCCGTGATCGACGAGATCATCGAGTTCGCCGAATCTGGCGAGTTCATCGACCTGCCGGTCCGGACCTATTCCACCGGCATGAAATCGCGCCTGGGTTTCGCGATGATCTCGTGCCTGGAGCCGGAAATCCTGATCATCGACGAGGCACTCTCGGCGGGCGACGCGCACTTCGCGAACAAGGCGACGGCCAAGATCCGCGAACTGTGCGAGCGCGGCAAGATCGTGATCATCGTGTCCCATTCGATGAACTCGATCCAGAGCATGTGTAACCGGTGCCTCTGGATCGACCAGGGCAAAGTGATCATGGATGACACGCCCGCCATGGTTTGCAGCGCGTACGTCGATGCCGTGCGGGGTGAGGACGAAGCCCGTCTGCTGGAGCGGTTCAAGTCGGAGGCGAGCCAGGAGTTCAGCCGTCCCGGCTGGGCTGTCGACAGCCTGCAGTTGTTGCAGGGGGACGGCAACGGCGCCAGGATGTTGGTGGAAGCCGGGGAAGATCTGGTCATCCGTACTAAAATCCGGGCTGCCGAATGCGATGCCACGACCCGCGTGACGTTCGAGGTCACCAGGCTGGACGGGGTGCTGGTGGCACGCATCGACGTGCCCGCGGCCGGACACCGCGCTGGCGGGGAAGTGAGGTTGAACATGGCGATGCGGCCGCTGGTGCTGGGGCAGGGCGTGTACCGGATGGCCGAGAGCGTCTGGCACGGCGGTGAGGAACAGGCCAATCGCAGCGTCATTTTCGAGGTTTTCACGCAAAAACCGCCTGCGGGCGGACGGCCGCTGATGTTGTACCCGTCCCGCGTTCGCGCAATTCCCGTAATGGATCAGACTCAATAACGATATGCTCGGCTTCGATAAACGGGATCTGTCCCTAACTTACAATTTCTTCATCCTGAATCTGCGGGATCGCTATCTGGGATCCCGGCTGGGCAGCATCTGGGCAATCGCCAATCCCCTCATCATGTTGGGGATCTTCACGTTCGTATTCGGCTTCGTCTATAAGTCGAGGCTGCCGGGCGCCGACACCACCCTGGCCTACGTGACCTGGCTGATCAGCGGCTACGGGCCTTGGCTGGCGATATCGGAGTCGATCATCGCGGGCTCCACCGCGGTGGTTGCCGCGTCCGGGCTGGTCAAGAACCTGGCGTTCAAGACGGAAATCCTGCCCTTCGCTTCGGCCGCCATGGGGTTCGTGCCGTTGGGAGTGAGTCTGATCTTTCTCACCATCCTGCTGATTGTGGATGGCAATGCGCCGACCTGGCACATCATCTGGGTACCTCTGGTCATTTTCCTGCAGTTCTTCTTTGTCGCGGCATTGGCTCTCTGGTTGTCCGCCATTACCGTTTTCATCCGCGATGTGAGCTTCGTGCTGCCCAATCTGCTGATGGTCCTGATGTTTGCCACACCGGTGTTTTATTTGATCGACATGATGCCGAATGTGGTGAAACGGATCTCGGAATTCAATCCGCTCTACATCATTGTTGAAGGTTATAGGCAGCCCCTGATTCACCATGCGTCGCCGCATGCTTCGGGCCTTGCTTACGTCGCGGTGCTTTCGGCGATCATCTTTTATACGGGCTTGAGAGCGTTCCGGCGGGTCAAGGGAAGTTTTGAAGGTGCTCTATAACCAGAGTTCAGGTGCCAGTCCACGATCATCTTCGAATAAACAGCCATGACTTCCACGCAATCCGCCGTTCTCGCACAAAGCACTGCCCCCGTCGATCTGCTCTCTCAGGAATTCGACGCGGTGATCATGCTCACCTGGTCGAACTGGCATACCGAGCCGCGCAGCAACCGCTACCACTACGCGACCCGCTTTGCGAAACTGCTACCGGTATTCTTCGTGCAACCCTGGGAATTGCCGGGCAGCTCCCTGCGAGTGGAAGAGAGCGGCGTGGAGGGCCTGGAGATATTGCACTCCACCTCCGATTGTTGCCAGGCGACGGTCACGGGGTTTCTTGATCTGCTGCAACGCCGTGGTATCCGGCGTCCATTGCTGTGGATATACGATTGCTGCCATTACCAACCGCTGATCGAGGCCTTGCCCAACGCCTATACGGTCTATCACGCGACCGAGGATTACTTCACCCCGAGCGAGGGCTGGAGCCTGAATCAGCAAGCCATCTCGCAAGCGCTGCGCCGTCTGTTGCACAGCGCGGTCGACCTGGTGGTGGCGGTCAGCGATGGCGTGGCCGGCGCCTATCGGAACGTGGGCGAATATGGCGGCAACCTGATCGTCGCGGAGAACGGTTGCGACCATCAGTTCCTGGCGGATCTGCGCCGTGCCGTTGGCGACGCTGCCATCCAGGACAAGGTCGCCATCTTCCAGGGCGGAATCAACAAGCGGCTGGATTTCGAGCTGCTGCACAGCCTCGTGCACCAGCTACCCGATTGGACCTTCTGGTTCTGTGGCAAGGCTGATGCCGATCTGGCGGGCTGGAAGCTGTTGCTGACGCATCCCAACGTCAAGTACTTCGGCGAGCTCGGGGCGCGTGAGTTCAGCGACAAGATGTGCCGCGCCAGCGTCGGCCTGATTCCCTATATCGCCGACGACTGGATCCGCAATTCGCTGCCCTTGAAGGCGTACGAGTACGTGGCTTGCGGCTTGCCGGTGGTGACCGTGCCGATCACGGCGCTGGACAAGCAACCCGAGTTGTTCCAGACGGCCACCACGGCCGAGGAGTTCGCCGCCGCGATCATCGCGACGCAGCCCAGCCGTCGTGATCCCGAGATGCTGCGGCTGCGCGACGAGGCCGCGGCGCTGGTGTCGTACGACGCGCGTTTTGCCGCGGTTCAAAGAGCGATCCTGCAGGGCCTGCGCGATTGCCGCGAGCGGCCCGTGGCAGGACGCCTGAATGCGGTCATGCTGTATGACGACAGGTCCACGCACGTCAGCACGATTGCGGAGCATGCCGAGGCGTTCTCGCAGTATTCCCGTCATAATTTCCACTACATGCCTGCCACTGGCGGCATTCCTTATGGCGATGCCTGGCCCGATCCGGATCTGAGCGCCTATGACGTGGCGCTGGTGCATTATTCGATCCGCATCTCCATCGAAAACCACCTTTCCGAGTCCGTGGCGCGCGCATTGGAACGCTTCCGTGGCTTGAAAGTGCTTTTCATCCAGGACGAATACGACACCACCGAGGTGGCGCGTAAATGGATGGACCGGATCGGTTTCGATATCGTCTATACCTGCGTGCCTGCTCAGTACCTGGAATATGTCTATCCGCGGGCGCGTTTCCCGTTAACGGATTTCCTGCCCACGCTGACCGGTTATGTGCCGGAAGACCCGCATCTCTACAGATATCAGACGCCGTTGCGCGAACGGCAGGTGCGGATTGCCTACCGCGGCCGCATGCTGCCCTACTTCTACGGCACGCTGGGCTGGCAGAAGTACAAGATTGGTGTCGATGTCCGCAAGCTGGCGGATGATCGCGGCTTGAATGTCGACATTGAAGTCGACGACACCAAGCGCATCTATGGCGCGGACTGGTACCGCTTCCTGGGATCGGCGCGTTCAACGCTGGGCACCGAGAGCGGTTCCAACGTCTTTGACTTCGATGGCACGCTGCGGGCGCGCATCGACGACTTGCTGCGGACCCAGCAGGGCGCGACCTTCGACGATGTCTATCGTCAATTGCTGGAGCCGCTCGAGCGCAATATCAAGATGAACCAGATATCGCCCAAGATTTTCGAGGCGGTGCGTCTGGGGACGGCTTTGGTATTGTTCGAAGGCGAATACTCGGGTGTCCTGGAAGCGGGAGTGCATTACATTCCACTGCGCCAGGATTATTCGAATATCGACGAGGTCTTTGCCAAGCTGGAAGACCTGGATTATCTCGAGGAACTTACCAGCCGCGCCTATCGCGATATCATTGGCAGCGGCCGTTATTCTTACCGGAATTTCGTGGCTGGCGTGGACAGCGATCTCGAGGCGCGCTACCTGCATCGGCCACGCTGCCAGCTTTACAGCGTGCCGGCCTTGTCCCAAAGCCGCAGCGGCGGCCTGCGCCAGTTGTCGTACGTGGATGCGCAGGCCTGGCTGTTGATGGATTCGCTGTTGAAGCAAGGCTTGAAGCGGGAAGAGGTCGTCAATGATCTGCCGCTGAAATACGTGGTTCCGCCCACGGTATGGAAACTGCTGAGGGTGGAGGGGCGCAGGATCGGCTATCGCAGCCTGCGCTTCGTATGGCGCCTGCTGCCGCAGAAGGCCCGTTATTGGATAAGCCGGTACCTCTGATTTTTCCAGGCCTTTACCCAAAGACATCCGTGGCGCCGGCGCGGGACGACAGCACCCCGGGCGCCTCAATACTGCGATATCGAATCGGAATACATACGCTATGTGCGGTTTCGTTGCACTGATTTCCCCGGGGGCGCCGATCGCCGATCCCGTGCTCGCGCTGATGCGAGACCGCCTGGCTCATCGCGGTCCTGACAATGCGTCGTCGTGGGTGCATGGCGATCGCCGCGTGGGGCTCGCCCACCGTCGCCTGTCGATCATCGATACCTCGCACCATGCTGATCAGCCGATGGCGGCATTGGATGGACAATTGGTGCTGGTCTACAACGGCGAGATCTACAACTACATCGAGTTGCGGGAAGAGCTGAAGGCCGAGGGATACCTGTTCCGGACCAACAGCGATACCGAGGTGCTGTTGGCCGCCTACGCCCATTGGGGTGACCGTTGCGTTGAACGCTTCAATGGCATGTTCGCGTTCGCGCTGTGGGACGCCCGGCGCGCCGAACTGTTTGTCGCGCGGGATCGATTCGGCGAAAAACCGCTATTCATCGGCCGCGCCCCGAATGGCACTGTGGCGCTCGCTTCCGAGATGAAAGCCATTCTGGCGCATCCGGATTTCATCGTCGGTGCGCGCATGGAGGCCTTGAATGCGTTCTCCAAGGCGCATTGGTACGAGGACGGGCGCGACACGTTTTTCGACGGCATCGAGCGGTTGCCGCCCGCCCATGCCCTGAAGCTGGGCGCCGATGGCGCCGAACGGTCGCGCTGGCGCTACTGGACGCCCGATTACAATGACGTGGATGAGTCCATCAAGCCCGCCGACGCCATTGGCCGGTTCGAGGAATTGCTGGCGCGCAGCGTGAAGATGCGCCTGCGCGCGGATGTGGCGATCGGCTCGAGCCTGTCGGGAGGGCTGGATTCCTCCACGATCGTGGGCGTGCTGGCCAAGGAGCGCGGCAAGGCAGGCTTCGTCCAGAATACGTTCTCGGCCTGTTTCGATGAAGACCCGACCATGTCGGAAGGGCCGCAGATCGACGAGGTGGTGAACTACACCGGCGTTACGTCGCACAAGGTGCGGCCCTCGGCCACCGGACTGGAGCAGGAGTCGATGCGGATGCATTGGCACCAGGAAGAGCCGGTCATGTCGGCCTCGATCTACCTGCAGTGGTGCGTCGCGCGACTGGCCCGGGAGAACCAGACCACGGTGTTGCTGGACGGCCAGGGCGCGGATGAACTGCTGGCGGGCTATCAGTTCTGGTTCAAGCAGTTCCAGCTGGATATGCTGGATCGGCGCCAGTTCTGGCGCGCCGGCAAGGAGACCTATCTGTTCAACCGGCGCCTGCGCATCGCGGCCCAGGGGTACCAGGACAGCGGCCGCCGATTCAACGCCGCCACCGCCTATTCGTTGCGGGAAGTGGCTGGCTATGCATTGGCCCGCCCGGGGGTGTGGCACGGCCCCTATACTGAGGGGTTGGTGAAGCCCGTGCCGGGGTTGCGGTTGCGGCGCACGTTGGGAGAGGCGTTGCTCTACAACAGCCTGCCCATGCTGCTGCGCTATGCGGATCGCAACAGCATGGCGTTTTCCCGCGAGAGCCGGTTGCCGTTCCTGGATTATGACCTGGTGGATTTCTGCATGCGGTTGCCGGACAACCTGTTGATACGGGATGGTTGGCAGAAATGGGTCCTGCGGCAAGCCGCGGGCGCCAGTGTGCCGTCTTCGATCCGTTGGCGCGCGGACAAGGTGGGTTATGCCGCCCCGCTGGACCATTGGCTCAGGGGCAGCCTCAAGGGCTGGGCCGAAGAGCGGCTGTTTTCGTCTCGCTTGCGGGACATCGAGGGTTACGACCGCGCCGGCCTGCAGCAGGTCTGGGATGCGCACCAGGCGGGGCAGGCCAACAATTCGTGGGCCATCTGGCGCTGGGTCAGCATGGCGGAGTGGTTTGGCCTGCTTGATGGAAATTGGTGGAAGCAACCGTTGTAGCGGCTGGCGGGCCGGCGTGACGCGGCGGCGGTCGTAGGCGCATAGGCCGCCTGCTTGCCGAGGAGCCCGCGTCAGTATGCGCCTGGTTTGTTTTATTTTGATTACCCATTTTTAGAATCCAAGAACATGTGCGGAATATTTGGTGCAGTCTGGCGGGATAGTCGTCCGGCCGGTTCTATCGACCGGCAACTGGCCGTGGGCATTGAACGCCAGTTGCATCGCGGTCCCGATGGCCACGGTAAATGGATACATCCGCAGGGCAAGGTGGGGTTGGCCCATGCGCGCCTGTCGATCATCGACCTGAATACCGGCGCGCAACCGATGCGGGGCAGATCCGGCAACGTGATCACCTACAACGGCGAGATCTACAACTACATCGAACTCCGCAAGGAGATCGGCGAGCAGTTCTTCGACACGACGTCCGACACGGAAGTGATCTTGCGCGCCTACGAAAAGTGGGGCGAAGCATGCGTGGAGAAGCTGGAAGGCATGTTCGCGTTCGCAATCTGGGATGAAGCGCGGGGCCAATTGTTCGTCGCGCGTGACCGGTTCGGTATCAAGCCGTTCTACTACGCGGTCAGCCAGGGCGGGTTCTACTTCGCCTCGGAAATCAAGGGCCTGACGCCATTCCTGGATCGCGTGGCGACCGACGCCAACGCCTTGCACGATTATTTCGCCTTCCAGTTCTGTCTGGGCGAGAAGACGCTGTTCGACGGTGTTCGCCAGCTCAAGCCGGCGCATTGTGGTTATGTCGATGCCGATCTGAACCTGCGCCAGCGGCAGTACTGGGAAGTGCACTACAACCTGGATTGGAATCACACGGAAGTCTATTTCGTCGAACAGGTGCGCGAACGCCTGCGTGATTCCGTCCGCATGCACATGCGCAGCGACGTCGAAGTCGGCGCCTATATCAGCGGTGGCGTGGATTCGAGCCTGGTCGCGGCCATGGCGCGTGGCGAGCGCGCCGGGCAGCGCTTCCAGGGCTTCACCGGCAAGTTCGCCATCGGCGAAGCCTTCGATGAATCGCACTACGCCCAGGTGGTGGCGGACGAGCACGACATCCAGCTGCACCAGGTCGATATCACCGAAAACGACTTCGTCAACGATATCTCCAAGGTCATCTACCATCTGGACCAGCCGGTGGCCGGGCCGGGCTCGTTTCCGCAGTACGCCGTGTCGCGCCTGGTCAAGGACCATATCAAGGTCGTGCTGGGCGGCCAGGGCAGCGACGAAACCTTCGGCGGCTATGCGCGTTACCTGATCGCGTATTGGGAACAGTGCATCAAGGGCGCCCTTGATGGCACCATGAATGACGGCAACTACATCGTCACGTACGAGTCGATCATTCCCAACCTGCGCACGCTGCGCAACTACAAGCCGCTGATCCAGGAATTCATGGCGGAAGGGATCTTCGATTCCCGCGACAAGCGCTATTTCCGCCTGATCAATCGTTCGAACACGTTCGGCAATGTGGTGAACTGGAACATGTTCCAGGGCAAGGCATCGTCCTTCGACGATTTCAAGGAGATCTTCTGGGGCAAGAACGTCGGCAAGGAATCGTATTTCGATTCGATCACCCATTTCGACTTCAAGACCCTGCTGCCGGCCTTGCTGCAGGTCGAGGATCGCATGAGCATGGCGCATGGCATCGAGTCGCGGGTGCCGTTCCTGGACCACAAGTTGATCGAGCTGGCAGCCACGGTGCCGGCCAACGTCAAGTTCCAGAATGGGGAACTCAAGCGTTTGCTGCGCCTGGCCTTCCAGGATACCTTGCCCAAGGCGATTCGCGAGCGCAAGGATAAAATGGGTTTCCCCGTACCCCTGCAAGTCTGGATGCGCCAGGGCGGGAAGGCGCGCGAATTCATCCTCGACACCTTCCGCAGCGCCAACGCCCGGACGCGCGAGTACCTCGCGCCCGGGTTCGACATCGAAAAGATGATGCAGCAGGAAGGTCTATTCAGCCGCAACATCTGGGCCTTCCTTAGCCTGGAGTTGTGGCAAAAGCAGTTCCATGATGTACATCAGCAAACAATTTGAGCATTGAGGCATAGCCATGAAAAAAGTCTTCATTACCGGTATTTGTGGGCAGATCGGATCGCATATCGCCGAACTGCTGCTCGAGCGTGGCGATCAGGTTGTCGGCATCGACAACTTTGCCACCGGCCGTCGCGCGCACCTGAAGGATCATCCGAACCTGACCTTCGTGGAAGGCAGCATCGCGGATCATGCGCTGGTCAACAAGCTCATCGGTGACCTGAAGCCGGACGCCGTGGTGCACACGGCCGCTTCCTACAAGGACCCGGACGACTGGTACAACGACACGCTGACCAACTGTGTCGGTGGTTCGAACGTGATCCAGGCCGCCAAGAAGAACAACGTCGGCCGCTTCGTGTACTTCCAGACCGCCCTGTGCTACGGCGTCAAGCCGGTGCAGCAGCCCGTGCGCCTGGACCATCCGCGCAATCCGGCGAACAGCAGCTACGCCATCTCGAAGTCGGCCAACGAAGACTACCTGGAATACTCGGGCCTGGATTTCGTGACGTTCCGCCTGGCCAACGTGGTTGGCCCGCGCAACGTCAGCGGTCCGCTGCCGATCTTCTTCCAGCGCCTGTCGGAAGGCAAGAAGTGCTTCGTCACCAAGGCCCGCCGCGACTTCGTGTTCGTCAAGGACCTGGCGCGCGCCACCGTCCGCGCCGTTGATGGCACGGGCCATGGCGCTTACCACTTCTCGTCGGGCACCGACGTGGCGATCAAGGAACTCTACGACGCCGTGGTCGAAGCGATGGGCCTGCCGTCCTATCCGGAACCCGAAATCCGTGACCTGGGTCCGGATGATGCGCCTTCCATCCTGCTGGATCCTTCCCGTACGGTGCAGGACTTCGGCAAGATCGAATTCACCCCGCTGAAGGAAACGGTCGCCGCCGCCATCGCGTACTTCCGCGAGTACGGCGTGTCGGGTGGCTATACCCACCTGAAGATCAACGAGAACAAGTGATCCCCATGCGTATCCTGATTACCGGTGGCGCCGGTTGCCTGGGTTCGAACCTGATCGAACACTGGCTGCCGCAGGGCCATGAAATCCTGGTCATCGACAACTTCGCGACCGGCAAGCGAGAAGTCCTGCCGCCCGTGAAGGGCCTGACCGTGGTGGAAGGTTCCGTGACGGACGCGGAACTGGTCAACCGCGTGTTCGACGAATTCAAGCCGACGCACGTGGTGCACAGCGCCGCCGCGTACAAGGATCCGTCCGACTGGTCGGAAGACACCGCGACCAACGTGCAGGGCTCCATCAACGTGGCCAAGGCCTCGTCGCGCCTGGGCGTCAAGCGGTTGCTGAACTTCCAGACCGCCCTTTGCTACGGCCGCCCCAAGCAAGTCCCCATCCCCGCGGACCACCCCACCGCGCCGTTCACCAGCTACGGCATTTCGAAGACGGCCGGCGAGGCGTTCCTGTTCATGGGCGACGTGCCGGTGGTTTCGCTGCGCCTGGCCAACGTGACCGGTCCGCGCCTGGCGATCGGGCCGATCCCGACGTTCTACAAGCGCCTGAAGGCCGGCCAGAAGTGCTTCTGCAGCGATACCGTCCGGGACTTCCTGGATATGTCGGACTTCCTGAGCATCGCCGACCTGGCGCTGGAAGAAGGACGACCCACGGGCGTCTTCAACGTTTCCACCGGCGAAGGGCACTCCATCAAGGAAGTGTTCGATGTCGTGCTGGAGTACGTGGGTGCGACGTTGGCCGAACCCGTGCCGGTGGTGCCGGCGGGCGAGGACGACGTGCAGAGCGTGGTGCTGGATCCGCGCCGTACCGAGGAAGCGTTTGGCTGGAAGGCCGCCGTCAGCTTCAAGGACACCATCACGGGCCAACTGGCCTGGTACGACAAATACGGCGTGACCGACATCTTCAGTCACCTCGCAGCGCCCAAGGCCTGACGTCTTCAGGTAAGAGAATCATGAACGCATCCAAACTCGCCAATTCGAATGTGCTGGTCGTCGGCGGCGCCGGCTTCGTCGGCAGCAACCTGGTCAAGCGCCTGCTGGAATTGAACGTCAACCTCGTGCACGTGGTCGACAACCTGCTGTCCGCGGAGAAGGTCAATGTGCCGGATCACCCGGCGGTTCGCTTCAGCCACACGTCGATTACCGACGACGCGCTGCTGGCCTCGCTCAAGGACGAATACGACTACGTTTTCCACCTGTCGACGTATCACGGCAATCAAAGCTCGATCCACGATCCGCTGGCGGACCATGAGAACAACACCCTGACGACGCTCAAGCTGTACGAGCGCCTGAAGGGCTTCAAGCGCCTGAAGAAGGTGGTGTATTCGGCCGCCGGCTGCTCGATCGCCGAAAAGACCTTCGACGATGCCAAGGCGACGGAAGAAACCGACATCGTGTCGCTGCACAACAATGACAGCCCGTACTCGATGTCGAAGATCTTCGGCGAGTTCTATTCGGTGTACTACCACAAGCAGCACCAGCTGCCGACGGTTCGCGCCCGTTTCCAGAACGTCTACGGTCCGGGTGAAATCCTTGGCGCCGGTCAATGGCGCGGCACGCCGGCGACGGTGTGGCGCAATGTCACGCCGACGTTCGTCTACAAATCCCTCAAGGGGATGCCCCTGCCGTTGGAAAACGGCGGCGTGGCGACGCGCGATTTCATCTTCGTGACCGATGTGGCCGATGGCCTCATCGCCTGCGCGGCCGATGGCACGCCGGGCGGGGTCTACAACATCGCCAGCGGCAAGGAAACCAGCATTGCCGATCTCGCCGCGAAGATCAACGAGATCACCGGCAATTCGACGGAACTGGATCGCCTGCCCAAGCGTCCGTGGGACAACTCCGGCAAGCGTTTCGGCAGCCCGGAAAAGGCCCGTCGCGAACTGGGATTCGAAGCCAAAGTGGAGATCGCCGATGGTCTGCAACGCACCATCGACTGGACCCGCAGCAATCTGGAAATGATTGAGCGCACCATGGCCAAGCACGCGGACAAGGTCGCGGCGTACTCGCAGGCCAAGTAAGTTGTGCGGATTTCGATCCGCACACGCAAAATCGCCGCCTTTCGGGCGGCGATTTTTTTTGGTCGATCCTTGAGGCGGGCGTGTGGGTCAGGCCGGTCTGCGAGCGTTGGCGACGGCGTCGTACGCCGCAAGCAGCACCTGTTCCTGTGCCTGCCAATGGAACTCGTTCCTCGCTGCCAGGACGGCCTGCGCATGCTCGCGGGCGGTGGCCTGGTCCACGGCCATGACCGCGTCGCGGATCGTGCCAGCGTCATTGCGAGGCACGATGCGCCCGACGGGATGGGACTCCACGAACCGGCGCAGCTCCTGAAGGTCGGAAACCAGCACGGGCAGGCCGGCCATCAGATACTCAAACAGCTTGTTGGGCAGGCAGTAGTAATACGACAAGCAGAGGTTCTCGATCAGGCACAGCCCGATGTCGGCCGATGCCGTATAGGCCGGCAATACGTCCGGGGACACTGCCGGATGGTAGTAAATATTGCCATGCGCGGCGGCCGCCTCACGGATCATGGCGTCCAGCGGGCCATAGCCCATGAACACGACCACGCGCGAGTCGTCCGGCATGTCCTTGAACGCCCCGATGATCGACTCGATGCCACGGCCCGGAGCCAGGCCTCCCTGGTACAGGAAAATGAGGCTGTCCGGCGAAATGCCCAGCGTCGAACGGAAAAGGTCCGCGTCCGGCAGCGGCGCCAGCGGCGGGCAGTTCAGCACCAGCGCGGGTTTGGGGATGCCGTACATGCGCACGTACTCATCCGCGATGGACTCGCTGACGGTCAGGGTGGCGTCCGCGTGCCGGATCCAGAAGCGCTCCATGATGCTTTTGACGCGGATTTTCCAGCGCGCTTCGTTCGCGACGTCGTTGATCTCGAATTCGTGAGCGTCGTAGACGACCCGTGTGCGCTTGCGGCTGAGTATGCGGGCCATGGCGCCGGCAGGCAGCGTGGGCAGGTCGTTGCAGTGCGCCACGTCGGATTTGCGCGCCAGGAGAAAGGCCCGCCACAGCCATTCAAAGTACTTGAAGACCTGGACCGGCAGGATTTTTGGCCAGCCGCGGCTGAGCAGGCGTATGCGTCTGACGGGGATGCCGTGCACGGTTTCGCGCTCGGCCAGCCCTTGTTCGTGCAAGGCGACGACGAACGGCTCGTAGCCTGCGCGTTTGAGAGACAGCGCTTCCTTGAGGACGCGGCTGTCGTTGGTGAACGGATTGAGCACCAGAAGGGCGACGGTTTTGCTCATCGATGCGACGCCTAGGTGCGGATGTTCATGACATGCATCCAGCGCTGGAAATTGATCCAGCGCCAGGTCTGCCAGCCGAAGGGTTTGCGGCCCTCGATGACGGCGTCGAATTCCGTCACCAGTTGCGTCCGGTCCAGGAAGGACGCGCCGGTGTCTTCGGACAGCCAGCCACGGATCTGCGGGGCCAGCGCGCGCAACCACTCGAGTTCCGGGGTTTCGAAACCGACCTTGTCGCGCCGGTCCAGGATGGCATCGGGCACGATGCCGCGCATGGCGGCCCGGAAGATGTGCTTGGTCTCTCCGTGGGCGGAAATGAGGTGTTCTTCCGGCAGTCCCAGCAGGAAGTCCGCCAGGTCCGTGGTCAGGAAGGGGACGCGGCTCTCGATCGAAAACCTCATCGAGTTGCGGTCTCCGTGTCGCAGCAGCCAGCCCAGGCCGCGCCTGGTCAGGGATTGCGCCAGTTCGCCCATGAGGCAACGGCCGCGTTCCGGTGACGGCCAGTTATCGCGCGGGAACCGGGTGATGACGCCGGCCTCGATGCATTGTTCGACGTTCAGCCAGGAAGGCGCCGACTTGCGGCCAGCCGCGTTGCGGGCGCGGTGGTAAAGCGCATCGGGCAGCATCAGCGCCACGGCTTCCTGCATGATGGTCCGGCTCGCGGGCCGGCCCGGCCAGTCCTTCTGCCGGTTCATGAAGGCCCAGGCCTGTGCCAGGCGGCCTTGCTGCAGCAGGCTGACGAGCCGGTGGGCTGGATAGCCGTTATAGCCCGCCAGCAGTTCGTCCGCGCCCTGGCCTTCCAGGGCGACGGTGATGCCGTGCTCCTTGGCCAGCTTGAACACGCGGTACTGCGCGTAGATGCTGGTGCTGCCGAACGGCTCGCCCTGGGCGCGGATCATATCGTCCAGGTCGGCCGCCAATTCATGAGGCTCGACCACCACCTTGTGGCCGGTGGCGCCGACGCTGGCATTGATCTGGTCGACCCATCGTTCCTCGGATTTCTGCGAGCCCTTGGCGATGAAGCTGAAGGTATGGATGGGCAGGTCCGGTTCGATGTGCCGCATGGCACAGACGATGGCGGAGGAATCCACGCCGCCCGACAGGGCGGCGCCCAACGGAACATCGCTGCGCAAGTGCAGCCTGACGTTCTGCAGGAAGCGTTCGCGCAGTTGCATGGCGGCATCGGCCATGCTGATCGTCTCGCGGGCCTTGATGGACGGAGTCCACCAGGTTGCTGGTGTCGATACCGCGCCAGTCTGGGGCGAGAGTGTCAGGATGGTGCCGGGCGGCACATGCCTGATGCCTTCGACGAACGTGCGATCGCCGTGATCGTAGCGGCCGTGCACCAGGTAGTCATAGGCGGATTGCCAGTCGAGCCGGGGTTCCTGCGGCGTCAGCGCCAGGATGGCGGGCAATTCCGAGCCGAAGATCAGTTGACCGTCGACGTGGCGGTAAAAAAGCGGCTTGATCCCGAACGCATCCCGGACCAGGCTTAGCGTGCCGTCCCGCGCGTCGGAGATGGCAAAGGCGAACATGCCCTTGAGCCGGCTCAGGCAAGCGCTGCCCCAGTGCATCCAGGCGACCAGCAGGACTTCGGTATCGCTGTCCGACAGGAACTGATAACCGGCCTGGCGCAGCTCCTGCCGCAGTTCCTTGTAGTTGTAGATCTCGCCGTTATAGACCAGCAGATAGCGGCCGTCGGCCGAGCGCATGGGCTGGTGTCCGCCAGCGCTGAGGTCGATGATCGACAGCCGCGTCTGGCCCAGCACGGTTTCGCCCCACGCCGCGCGCGAGGTTTCGACGCCGTGGTCGTTGGGGCCACGATGCTTGAGGGTCAGGATGCCCTGCTCTATCCGCGCTTGCAGATCGGGCAAGGGGGTTCGCCACCAGCCGCCGATAATGCCGCACATGGCCTAGCCTGCCAGATGCGTGGCGATGATAGTCGCCGCGTCGCCGGCGCCATAGGGTTGGATCTCGGTCGGGCGGATGGTCAACGCGCGCTCGCAGGCGGCTACGATGGCATCCGCGGACAAGGGCGGCGTCAGCAGGTTCCAGCCGGCTTCCACCAGCTCGACCCATTCGGTTTCATCGCGCAGGGTGACACACGGCACGCGGTGGAAAAACGCTTCCTTCTGCACGCCGCCGGAGTCGGTGGCGATCAGGGCGGCGTACTTTTCCAGTTGCACCATGTCCAGGTAGCCGACCGGGTCGGTGATGACGAAGCGATTGCGCAGGTTGTCCAGCAATCCCAGGCGTGCCAGCGTGGCGCGCGTGCGGGGATGGATGGGCCAGACCACCGTGCGGCTCGCGGCGACCTGTTCCAGTCCCTGCATGATCGCGCGCAGGCGCTGGGGGTCATCCGTGTTTTCGGCGCGGTGCACCGTGATGAGGACATACTCGCCCGGCGTCAGGCCCAGGCGCGCCAGCGCACCGCCCGCTTCAGTCACGCGCGCGCCATGCCGCAGCGCGACGTCGAACATGACATCGCCCACTTGGGTAATCGCGCTTTCGGCGACCCCTTCCTTGATGAGGTTTTCGCTGGCGCTGCGGGTCGGGGTGAACAGCCAGCGCGATACGCGGTCGGTCAGGACGCGATTGATTTCCTCGGGCATGCGCATGTTGAAAGAACGCAGGCCGGCTTCGATGTGCGCGACCGGGATGTGCAGCTTGGCCGCCGCCAGGGCGCCTGCCAGGGTCGAATTGGTATCGCCGTAGACCATCACGATGTCGGGGCGCTCGCTGAGCAGCACCTGTTCGACGGCGCCGAGCATGCGCCCGGTCATTTCGCCATGGCCGCCACCGTGGATGTCCAGCTGATGCGCGGGCTTGTCCATGCCGAGTTCGTCGAAGAACACGTCCGACATGTTGCTGTCGAAATGCTGGCCGGTATGGACCACGACTTCCTGCAGGCGCGGGTCCGCCGCGATCGCGGCGGAGACGACGCTGGCCTTGATGAACTGCGGGCGAGCGCCGAGAACGGTAAGAATCTTGGTAGTCATATTGGACAATCAGTCAGGCTGAGGCCGAACGTGGTGGAGCGGCAATTTTCCGGGCGGGCCGCGCCTGCGCGCGCTCATCCCGCCGATCCGCTTGAACAGAGCGTAATGATACTTGAATACCCCTGCCGGACTCCCGGGATTTGACCCGGCCGGCGCCTATGGCGCCGCGATTACCGCATAGGCGGCAAGCAGCTTTGCCTCTTCGTTTTTCCAGCTGTAGCGATCCCGTATCGCGGCGCGACCGGCGGCACGCATTGCCTGTCGTTCGGATTCGGGCAAATCCAGCATCGTGTTGATGGCCTGGGCGATGCGGTCGATATCCAGCGGATCGACACAGATCCCCGCGTTCGAGGCGTCGAGTATGCCTCGCCACAACGGAAAATCCGAGGCCAGCACGGGCAGGCCCGCGGCCATGTACTCGAACATCTTGACCGGCAAGGCGTCGAGATAATTGGGAACGGGATGCAGGAGCACCAGGCCGAGCTGCGATTCATGCAGCACGTCGCGTATCGCGGCCCGGTCGAGAACTCCGCGGTAGTCCACGCGGTTCCAGGTAGGCAGGGCGGCGAGCTCGGCGTGCAACGCCTCGCTTTCCATGGGGCCCGCCAGTATCAACCGGGCATCGGTCTTTTCCAGTGCCCTGAGCATCTCGACCGCGCCCCGCATTCGGGTGATGCCGCCGATATAGCAGATCGTCCTCGGGCGGGCGGCGCGGGGTTCCGCGCCATTCGCCGGCGGACCGGCATCGCCGAGTTCTCCCGGTATCGGGTAATTATTGACGTCGATGCTATGGATGCCCTGCGCGATATAGCGTTTGGCGATATGAGGCGTGGCGCCGACCACGACGGCGCAACGCCTGGCCACGAAGTTCTCGAGCCGCTCGAACGACCAGGCGATGGCATGCCGGATCCACGGCTTGATCCAGGGCTTGCTCAGGATCTGACGGGGGACGTCTTCATGGGCGTCATAGATGACGTCGCGGCCCATGCAACGCAGGGCCAGCGCGACGGGCAGCAATTCCGGATCATGGATGTGGATAATGCGCGCATCCGTCTTGCGCACGGCGTTCCAGGCCGCCCAGGTCTTGCCCAGCATGCGGTGCGCCCGGCCACGCGAGCGGCCCAGGTCGATGACGGATACGCCATCGCGCCGGGTGTCGCCGGCTCCGTCGGCGACATACAGGTCGACCTGATAGCCGCTGTTGGCAAGACTGCGGCATTCCTTGTGGAATATCCGGACGTCGAAGCGCGGATGCGCGGTGGTGAGGTGTGCGACCCGTACCGTCATTGGGCAATACTGGCGACGCGGCGCGAGACAGAGGCCTCCGCCTGGGGATTGAACTCGGCGACCAGGGTCTTGAGGGTGGCCACGATCTCTTCGCGATCCCAGTGAGCCAGCGATTGTTCCATCCGGTCCAGGCCGGTCCGTAGTTGTTCGTACGGCAAGTCGTTTTCGCGCGCCTGCATGATGCGGGGATGGAGGGTCGATTTGACGTCCCCGCCGATCAGCAGTTCTTCATAGAGTTTCTCGCCCGGGCGCAGCCCCACCACGCGCAGCTCGATGTCGCCGTCGGGGTCGGATGCGTCGCGCACGGTCAGGCCACAGAGCCGGACCATGCGTTCGGCCAGGTCGCGGATGCGCACCGGCTCACCCATGTCCAGCACGAAGACCGAGCCTGATTCCCCCATCGCGCCAGCCTGGAGAACAAGTTGCGCCGCTTCGGGAATGGTCATGAAGTAGCGCGTGATATCCGAATGGGTCAGCGTGACGGGGCCGCCCGCCAGGATCTGTCGGTGGAACAGCGGCACGACGCTGCCGGAGCTGCCCAGGACATTGCCGAATCGCACCATGGAAAACCGGGTGGCGTTCTGGCGTTGGGACAGCGACTGCAGAATCAATTCCGCCAGGCGCTTGGAGGCGCCCATGACATTGGTGGGGCGGACCGCCTTGTCGGTGGAGATCAGCACGAAGTCGCTGACGTTGGCCGCGATGGCGGCGCGCGCCAGCGAGAAGGTGCCAAGGGCGTTGGTCGCGACGCCCTCCGCGACGTTCTGCTCGACCATCGGAACGTGCTTGTAGGCGGCCGCGTGATAGATGGTCTGGATCTGATGCAGCCCCATCCTGTGCAGGCTGTGGGGGTAGTCGCGAACGGATCCGAGCACCGCCACGAGGTCGATGGGGCGCGTGCCGATCAGTTGCTGCAATTCTTGTTCGATCGCATACAGCGCCGGCTCCGAGATTTCGTACAGGACGAGCCGGGTCGGGTTCAAGGCAACGATCTGGCGGCAGAGTTCGGAGCCGATCGAACCGCCGGCGCCGGTCACCATGACGCTGCGTCCCGTGACGCAGCGTCCCAGCAGGTCCGGGACAGGGGCGACCGGATCGCGCCCGAGCAAGTCTTCCACCCGAACATCGCGCAGGCGCAGGCCGTTGGAATCGACCAGTTCACGCAGACTCGGCACCAGCCGGATGCGCAGGCGGTACTGTTCGGCGGAGTCGACGATCTCGCGCAGGCGGGCGCGGCCAGCGGTCGGCATCGCGAGCAGCAGCTGGCGCACGCCGTGCCTTTCGACCAGGTTGGGCAGGTGTTCCGGGGGATGGATCCGCAGGCCGGCGATCATCAGGCCATGCTTGCGGCGGTCGTCGTCCAGCATGGCGACGGGCTGGTAGTGGGGACCGGCGCGCAATGCCGTGGCCAGCTGCGAGCCAGCGCCGCCGGCGCCGTAAATGATGACGGGGATGCGCAGGTCGCTGACGTCCTTGGTGTCCGTGAACAGCGCGCGTCGTGCGACCCAGCGCGTGCCCACCAATCCGGCGATCGCGAGCGACCCGTAGATGACCAGCACGGCCCGTGACAGCCCTACCAATTGCAGGAAGGTATTGGCCGCGGTCACGACCATGACCGACACCGCCACGCCGCCGGTGATACCAAGGATCACCCGTTCGTTCATGTAACGCAGGATGTAGTTGTAGACCCGGAATCCCGCCATGGCGAGCACGCCACCCCCGCACGCTGCCAGCGACAATGCGAAATAGGAGTTATTCAGGAAAAATAACTCGAAGCGCAACCACAGCGCCAGGTAGAACGAGATCAATAGAATGATCGCGTCAAGCAAAACAGCGAGGGCTTGCTTGGCGGGGCGGGGCAAATCTACAAAAAGACGCCGGATGGCTAGGGGAAGGATCATGGGGGGCGTCGGAGGGTGCCTTGTTATCTATGCATGAAATTTTACAGGCCCTGCGGCCCATCGCAGATTATCGTGGCAAAACGATGTCCGTGACTCAGGGGATCCGTGGCGCGCGCGGAGCGGGAGCGGCGTGCCGTTGCGGCACGCTCGCGACGAGCATGCCAAGCAGCACCCAGAAAGGCTGGAAATAGACCATGGAACTGGGTGCCAGGCCTGCGATGCCGGCAACCACCAGACAGACGCGGCCTCGTCCATCCAGCCGCGCCGCCAGCCAGCCGAGCAGGGCGAACCAGAGCAGGCCAACGTGAAAGAACATCTCGAGCCAGAAAAAGTGAGGGGAGGCCCACGGGGCATTGTTGCCAGGCCAGGTCAGGTCCAGTTGCCCCGCGCCCAGGCCAGTGAACCATTGCCACCAAGGCATCGCGCGCCATTGCGCGAGCATGTCCATGGTCAGCCGCGCCCGGAAGGCGGAGGATTCATCGCCGCCCTGGGCCCGGATACGGACATTCGCCTCAGGGGCGTGGAGGGGCATTGACGCGGTCCCGGGCGGGGAGCCAGGCGTGAGTGCCGGCGTCGAGCGTGCGCCGGGCGCCGTGGGCGCAGCGGCGTCGATGGCCGGCGAGGCGCTGCCCGGCGGGGACGGCGCAGGGGCGGCAGGGCCTGGCGCCGAGGCGGGGGGGGCGGAGATGCTCGCGGCGGTCGATGGCACGGTAGCGGGAGGGGGCGGTGCGACCGCGACCGCAGGCGGGGAGGCGGTCGATTGGATGCTGGGCAGTGATACCAGGTGCAGCGGTTCGCTTATCAGGGAGATGGCGGCCACGGTTGCCAATCCCCATGCCGCCAGCATTTTCAGGCGCTCGCGGGTCTTGTGGCCTTCCACGAACCACAGCAGGTAGGCAACGCCCAGCACCAGCGCGGCGGCGAGGTCCGCGCGCCGATTGAGCAGCAGCGCATAGAACCAACAGGCGCTGAACAGCCACAACGGAAGACGGCGCCTGCAGAGCAGCCAGATCAGGTTGGCGAATACCAGCACGGTGGCCATGTCGTTGATGTTGTCCCACACCCCGCCGGTAAGCGGATACCTTGGCCGGAACCGTTGGGCATCGGTCCAGATGTCGAACATCGGAAAATAGGCGGTGACGAACCAGTAGGCCAGTAGCCAGGGCAGCAGGAACAGAAAGGGCTTGCGCCGGCGCGCGAGCGTTTCGCCCAGGACGGCGGAGGCCGCCCCGATCAGGAGATAGATGCCATAGCGGATGTACCGGTCGGGCTCGGTGACCCACAGCGGTTGGATCGCCAGAAGAAGGAGGAGCAGGAGCAATGGCCCTTTCAGTCGACCCTGCCAGGCAGCCGTCCGCCAGGACCGGTCCATTGCCAGCGCCAGCAGGAACAGCGCCAATCCCCAGTGGAAAGGGCGCAGCGGGTAGGGGAGGTAGAGGGAAGATCCGCCCAGGCACAGGGCGAACCCGGCGAGGACGAGTCCGTCGGCCAGGGGCGTCGCGCGGGCCTCAGCCAAGCGCATTTCCCAGGCTCCAGAACAGCGTCGGAGCGAATATTCCCACGGCCACGAGGCGTCCTGTCAGCATGGCCTGCACCGCGTGGTAGACGTCATGGGAGGGATGATCGTCCACGATCGCGGCAATGCGGGGTTCGAGCACGAACGTGAGCAGCACCGTGGCGAAGCCATTCACGATGCCGGACAGCTGCGAGATGGTGCTGCGGTAGTCGTGGAAGACCAGCGCGAAGTAGTAGGACACGAGCACGCCCAGCGCGTAGCAAAGGAACACGGCCGCGGCCAGCGCGACAATTCGGAGCCTGGGAAAGACGGAATGGATTTCCAGTTGCGCGCGCACGTCGGCGGTACGCAACTTGGGCTTGCCGGAGCGACGCTGGATGAAGTTCCCCAGCAGCGTGATCCAGTGGAACCGGATACAGAAGGCCAGCAGCGACAGCAGGGTCGCGCCCAGCAGGGCGCACAGGCCCATCTTCTGGTAGGTGGACACCGGGATCTGCTTGTCGATCAGGAATCCCAGCAAGGGCATCAGCGCCAGATAGAAAAAGCGAGTGATCGTGGTGGTGGCGTTCTGGACGGCATAGCCCGTCACGGGGCGGCCGGCGAGCCTGCCCGCGATGCGGGCGTAATAGCTGAGGTACTCGAGCAGATGAATGATCGAGAAACTCAGGATGACGAGGAGGATCAGCAATGTCATGGCGCCCCATGCGCCACCGCGCCGCGATGCCGGCGCAGGGTTTCGCGGTAGACCTGCTGCATCAGATCCAGGCTGTGGCTCCAGCTGTAGTGGTCACGCACGCGCATGCGGCCCGCGGCGCCCATCCTGGCGCGCAATTCGGGATCCAGCACCAGGGCTTCGAGTTTTCGTGACGCGGCCTCGGCATCCTCGATGGGGACGACAAAGCCCGTCACGCCGTCGAGCACGACCTCGGCGGGGCCATCCGCATCCGATACCACCACCGGCACGCCGCATGAAGAGGCTTCCAGGATCGCGACCCCAAAGCTGTCGCGGCGGCTCAATGCGACGTAGATGTCCAGGTCATCCAGTGCGGCCGGCACCTGGCAATGCGGGATCTGCCCCTTGAGTTCAACACAATCGTTCAGTCCAAGATCCGCGACCATCGCGTTCAGCATGTGGAACTGGCTGCCGCCGCCATAAATGCGCAGCATCAGCCGTTTGGCCACATCGGGATGGGCCGCGGCCAGCCGCTTCTTGAGTCTGGCGAATGCTTGAATCAAGGTGTCGATTCCATAAAGCGCTTCCAGTGTCTTTACGGTGCCGATGATGATTCGGCCGGAGGCGTGCTGAACCATCCGCGGCGAAAACACGGTTTCGTCGATGCCGAACGGCGTGACGAATACCGGCGTGCGCGAGAGTGCACGCATTTTAATCGCCATTGCCTGGCTTGTAGCGCCGAGCGCGGTGGCCCGGTTCAGGTTATTGACGAGCGTGCCGCGGTGCCAGCGGCTCTTGTCGGGGAAGTCGTAGATGTCGCTGCCCCATGCGGATAGCAAGTTCGGCATGAAACCCGAGCGGCGGCCCAGCACGCCGTAGCCCGTGGCGTAGTGGGTATTGAGCAGGTCGGGTTTGATGCGCTCGAGCAGCCAGCGCAGCTTTCTGGCGGCGAGGAAATAGCCGAAAGGGGACCCGTAGGGAAGCTTGTATTGATGCACCGCGGGCAAGATGTCGGGTGACGGGTCGTCCAGGGACAACAGGTGGACGTCATGGCCTCGCTCGCTCAGGCCGTTGGCCCATCGCACGGTATGGATGCTACAAGTCGCACCGAGCAGGGCGACTCTGAATGGCGGGGTATCGGTCTGGTCGGCGGAATAAGCGGCTAAAGAAGGTTCTGAAGCGGTATCAGTAATCAAACTAGGGTTGGCTTTTCACATTGAAGGAGACAGGCAGTCTATTCAACGGAATATGCCAGGGGGCGCCGCGGACGCGCTTATCGGACTGAATCCATATGTGTCGATTCAAGCAGTCGTTGCGCCGGCATGGGCGCCGCGCGGTTACTGACTCACCGCTTAAATATTGCAGTGAATGTAGCGATCACGATTCCCAGGTCGCCGATGAATGTGCGCGTGCGCACATATTCACTTTGCAGCCGGAGTTTCTCCGGCAGGATCTGTTCGCGGTAGGCCTGTTCGGGATCCTCGGCCTGTGCCAGCAGGTCGTTCTCGTGCCGGAACTTGATAGACGCCAGGTCAGTGATGCCAGGGCGGACGGACAGAACGATACGTCGCAGCGCCTCTGGGTAGAGCGCGACGTAGCGGGGCACCTCGGGCCGGGGGCCGACGATGCTCATGTCACCGGTGAATACGTCGATAAGTTGCGGCAGTTCGTCCAGCTTCCAATGGCGGATCCACAAGCCGCTGCGGGTGATGCGCGCATCACCGCCGACGGTAATTTCTTTCGTATTGTCGGCATTGTTTACCGTCATGCTACGAAACTTGTGGATCCGAAAAGTCCTGCCGTCCTTGCCCACGCGCACCTGCCGGAAGAACACCGGCCCGGGCGAGTCGCGCTTGATCGCTATCGCCACCACCAGAAACAGCGGCGACAGGATGATCAGACCCAGCAGCGAAACGATGAAGTCGAACAGCCGTTTCATCAGGCGCGCAGCAGGGATTCCACGGCGCCGATCACGCGCGCGGTCTCGTCGTCGGTCATGCGCGAATAGATCGGCAGGCTGACCATGCGTTCGTAGGCGGCCTGCGAATGCGGGAACATCGCGGGCTGGAGGCCGTAGCGGTCACGCCAGTAAGGCTGCAAATGCAGCGGCACGTAGTGCACGCTGCAACCGATGCCGGCTTCGGTCATGCGAACGATGAAATCGTCACGGCTGAGCGGCGCCTCGGGAGCCAGGCGCAGGACGTACAGGTGCCAGGCGTGCGTGTCTTGCGCATCGTAACCGCGGCCGGCCAGCCGTTCGGGGCTCGGGGGCAGCACGACGGGCAGTGCGGCGAACGCCTTGTCGTATCGTCCGGCGATGTCCGCGCGACGGTCGCGCATCGCGCGCACGCGGGCCAGTTGCACACGGCCCATCGCGGCCGCGGTGTCGGGCAGGTTGTACTTGAACCCCGGCGCCACGATCTCGTAGTACCAGGCGGGCTTCTTCGAGGTGAAGCGATCGAAGGCGTCGCGGTCGATGCCGTGCAGCCGCATCACGCGGCAACGCTTGGCCAGCGCCGGATCGCGCGTCACCACCATGCCGCCTTCGCCGGTGGCGAGCGTCTTGGTGGCGTAGAAGCTGTAGACGGTGATGTCGCTGGCCAGGCTGCCGACCAGCTCGCCTTTCCAGGTGCAGGGCAGGGCGTGGGCGGCGTCCTCGATGACCCGCAGGCCGTGCCGGCGCGCGATATCCAGGATCGCCGTCATGTCGCACGACAGGCCGCCGTAGTGGACCGGGATGATGGCCTTGGTGCGGGGCGTGATGGCGCGCTCGACTGCCTCGGGGCTCACGCAGAATGTGTCGGGATCGATATCCACGAGCACCGGCTCGGCGCCGAGGTAGCGCGCCACTTCGGCGCTGGCGGTGAAGGTGTGGGTGGTGGTGATGACCTCGTCACCCTCGCCCACGCCGATGGCTTCCAGCGCCAGATGCAGGCCGGCCGTGGCGGAGTTCACGGCCACGGCTTCCACGCCTCCGCCGATGAAGGTTGCGAATTCCTGTTCGAACGAGCGGGCATTGGGACCCGTCGTGAGCCAGCCTGACCGCATGGCTTCCGTGACAGCCGCGATTTCGGCGTCGCCGATGTCCGGTAGTGCAAAGGGGATGAAAGACATGTTGGCTCGTCAGGCGGTTAGAAGCGTTGAGGAACGGGAATTGTAGTGGAGGCTTGCGGCGTATCGCCAAGCGACTCCAGGAACTGGCGGGCGAGAATGGGGTAGCCGTGGTGTTGCTGCACGAAGCGCTTGCCGCGCTGGCCGAGTTCGTGGCGCTCGTGCTCGGGCAGGTGCGCGAGCTCGGCGATCGCCCGGGCGATGGCGGGCACGTCGTCGGCGGCCACGCTGACGCCGCAGCCGGCGTCACGCACCAGATCATAAGGTGAACTGGTCGCATGGACCACGGGCAAGGCCGCGAGCATGTAGTCGAACAGTTTGTTCGGGCTGGTGCCGAACTGGTAGAGCGGGCTGTCGTGCCAGCCGATGTAGGCGATGTCGGCCAGCTTCAGCAAGGTGGGCACTGCCCGTTTTTCCACCGGATCGAGGAACAGGATGTTCTTCAGGCCCTGCGTGCGGGCGCGATGCGCCAGGCGGTCTTTTTCCACGCCCTTGCCCACGAGCAGGAAGCCGACATCCGCTGCTTCCGGGCGGGCCGCAGCGTCGATCAGCGGGTCCAGCGCATTCGAGACTGCGTGGCCTCCGGCATAGACACAGAGCGCCTTGAAATCCTGCGCGAAGGCGGTGATCTGCGTCTCGATGGACGCGGGCAGGGGGGCGGACGCCTCGGCGGGATCGAAGCCGTTGGGGATGTACGTGAACTTGTCCGGCGCCATGCCGCGGCTTCGCAGGTGCGGCGCGGTGCCGGGCAAGAGCGAGATGACCCTGTCGGCATGCCGGCACGCGTAGTCTTCCGCCAGCTGCATGGAGAAGATCATGGGATGGCGCTTGGAAAATCCACCTAGCAATCGTGGCGTCAGGGGCCAGAGGTCGTGCACTTCGTAGACCAGCCTGGCGCCGGCGGCGCGGGCGATTTTCGCGGCGGGCCAGATGTCGTAGGGATAGGTCGATGAGGCGATGACGATATCCGGCCGCATGGCCGCGAGCTCGCGCGCCATGCCGCGGACTTTCGCGGTGAACTGCAGCATGTTGAGCAGCCGCTTGGCGCCGTTGCCGGCGTAGGGGCGGGTGCGTACCCAGAGGTAGTCGATGCCGTCGATCGCTTCGCGCGTGACACCCGTGGAAACCGCGGGGTTTTGTTGGCGCAGGTGGGAAACGCTGCTGGCGACGATGGTGACGCGATGGCCTTGCCGCACCCATTCCCGGGCCAGATAGTATGGCCGGAATTCCATGCCATGCCGAGGCGAGCCGGCGTAATGGTTGATGAGCAGAATATTCATGGCCGCATCGTACCGCGTTGGCGCGCGGGATACCGCGGAGGGCGCGGCGCCGCATGCGGCGCCGCGCCTTGGGGGGATCAGCTCAGTGTGGCGCGCAGCGCGGCAACGATCTGGTCCTGGGTCGCTTCGTCCAGGTCCGGGTGCATCGGCAGGCTCATGACCGTGGCCGCCAGGGTGTCGGACACCGGGGTCGCGCCTTCGGCCGCCGCGAACTCGGCGTAGGCCGGCTGGGCGTGGATGGGACGCGGATAGTGGATCGCCGTCGGGATGCCGGCTTCCTTCAGGTGCGCGATCACGGCTTCACGGTTGGGAACCATGACGGTGAACTGGGCCCAGACGCTGTCGCGGTCCGGACGCACCGTGACGGTACGGGCGCCGTTCGGCAGGTCGGCCAGCAGTTGCTGGTAGCGTGCGCCGATCTTGATGCGCTGTTCCACTTCCCATTCGAAGCGTTCCAGCTTGCCCAGGACGACCGCGCATTGCAGCGTGTCCATGCGGCCGCCCACGCCGATGCGGGTGTGGTAGTAACGCGCCGATTGGCCGTGCACGCGGATCTCGCGCATGGCCTGGGCCAGCGCGTCGTCATTGGTGAACAGCGCGCCGCCGTCGCCATAGCAGCCCAGGGGCTTGCTGGGGAAGAAGCTGGTGCAACCGATCTTGGACAGGTTGCAGCTCTTCTTGCCCTTGTAGGTGGCGCCGAAGCTCTGCGCCGCGTCTTCGATGACGGTGATGCCGTGCTTGTCGGCGATGGCATTGACCTCGTCCATGTCGCCGCACTGGCCGTACAGCGACACGGGGATGATGGCCTTGGTGCGCGGCGTGATCTTGGCTTCGATCTCGGACACCTTGATGTTGCAGGTGTCGGGCTCGACGTCCACGAACACCGGCACGGCGCCCAGCAACACGATGACTTCCGCCGTCGCCACGAACGTGAAGGAGGTGGTGATGACTTCGTCGCCGGCTTTCACGCCCAGCGCCATCAGCGCGATCAGCAGCGCCTCGGTGCCGGACGCGACCGTGATGCAGTGCTTGGCGCCGGTGTAGGCGCACAGCGCGGCTTCGAGTTCCTTGACCTCGGGGCCCATGATGTACTGGCCGTGATCGAGCACAGCCTGGATACGGGCGTTGATCGGGTCGCGCAGGACTTGGTATTGCTTCTTCAGGTCAATGAATTGCATGTTGTCTCACACCAGTTGGCAGACGCCGTCTTTGAGTACGTATTGGTCGCCGGTCGCGGGGCAGGTGGTCTGCCCGTTGCCGGTCAGCGGCAGGTCCAGTTGTTCGCCATGGCGGCTCATCCAGCCGATCTGGCGGGCGGGCACGCCCACCACCAGGGCGAAGTCGGGCACGTCGCGGTTCACCACGGCGCCAGCGCCGACGAAGGCGTAGCGGCCGACCGTCGAGCCGCACACGATGGTGCAGTTGGCGCCCAGCGTGGCGCCCTGGCGCACGACGGTGTCGCGGTACTCGTTCTTGCGTTCGATGGCCGCGCGCGGGTTGTACACGTTGGTGAACACCATGCTGGGGCCGCAGAACACGTCGTCTTCGAGCGTCACGTTGTCGTAGACCGAGACGTTGTTCTGGATCTTGACGCGGTTGCCGATCTTGACGCGGTTGCCGACGTAGACGTTCTGGCCGAGCGAGCAGGCGTCGCCGATGACGGCGCCGCCCGATACGTGGACCCAGTGCCAGACGCGGGTGCCGGCGCCGATCTGCGCGCCGTCGTCGACGATGGCGGTGGAATGGATGCTCATGATGTTCAGTCCAGCGGCAGCGGCACGCGCAGGCCATCGCGCGCGGAACGGTAGATGGCGGTCAGCAGGGCCAGCGATTGCAGGCCTTCGCGTCCGTCGGTTTCGGGTTCGCATTCGCCGCGCAGCACGCGGATCACGTTGTCGTAGTACAGCGGATGGCCAAAGCCGTAGACCGAGGTGGTCTCGTAGTTGGCTTCGCGGATCTTGGCGTCATCGGGGTGTTCGTCGGCGAATTTCCATTCGTCGATGCGGTTGACGGCCACGCCGCCCACGCGCACGGTGCCCTTTTCACCGAGGATGGTGATCGAGCCTTCCAGGTTCTGCGGGTAGGTCAGCATCGTGACGTTGATCGAACCCATGGCGCCATGGCGCCAGCGGATCGCGGCCACGCCAGTGTCTTCGGCTTCGATGCGGCGCGCCAGCGTGGCGGTGTAGGCGTACACGCTTTCCACGGGGCCCACCAGCCAATCGAGCAGGTCGACATAGTGGCTGGCCTGGTTCATGAAGGCGCCGCCGTCCCATTCCCACTTGCCGCGCCAGCGGGCGGCGTCGTAGTAGTCTTGGGGACGGGTCCAGAACACGTTGACCGTGACCATGTAGATACGGCCGAAGCGGCCGCCTTCGATGGCTTTCTTGAGCAGCTGCAGCGTGGCGTTGCGGCGGTTCTGCTTGACGACGAACAGGCGCACGCCTGCGTCATCACATGCCTTCACCATCTGCTTGGCATCTTCCCAGCGGGTGGCCATGGGCTTTTCGCTGACCACATGACGACCGGATTGGGCAACCTCGATGGCCTGCCAGGGATGCAGACCCGACGGCGTGGCCAGAATGACCGCGTCAGCCGTGGTATGTGCCAGCATTTCCGCCAGGGACGAAAACGGGCGCGCGCCGGTGGCTTCCGCCGCGGCTTTCAGCGCGGCGGGATTGGTGTCACAGACGTCCACGAGCTCAGCGCGGTCGCTGTGCTGCGCAATGGCGCCGATGTGATTCTTGGAGATACGCCCACACCCTACCAGGGCGAAACGGACCTTGCGGTCGGTAACTGGATTAGCGGTCATCGGGATCAGAGGTTGTTTTGTTGTAAATTGCCGGGATAATTCGACAGCCTTCCCGGAATAGAGCGTAATAATACTTGAGACTGGGGTGGGTTACGAACGTATAAATCCTCTCTTCCCATTTGATGCCAACTCGCATTCTCATCGTCCGAACGTCGTCATTAGGCGATCTGGTGCACATGCTGCCCGCCATTTCCGACATCGCCCGCCATGTGCCGGACGCGGAAATCGACTGGATCGCCGAAGAAGCATTCGCCGAGATTCCTGCCTGGCATCCCGCGGTCAACGAGGTCATCAAGGTGGCCCACCGGCGCTGGCGCAAGGCCTGGTGGTCGGGCCAGGTGCGTGCCGAGCGCAAGGCGCTGCGGGAGCGGCTGCGGTCCAAGCAATACGACATCGTGCTGGATATGCAGGCGCTGTTGAAGTCCGCGTGGCTGGTGCGCCAGGCGCGCGGCGTGCGCCATGGGCTGGATTGGAGATCGGCCCGCGAACCCCTGGCGTCCCTGTTCTATAACGTCCGTCACCGCGTCGAATTCTGGCAGCCCGCCGTGATCCGCCAGCGCAAGCTGGCCTCGCTGACGTTCGGCTACCAGTACGGCGGCCAGCCGGATTTCGGCCTGCAGGCGTTTTCGCGGCAGGCGACCCAGGGCCGCGACGGCGCCGCCGATCCGGTGCACGAGGTGTCCGCCGGCGGCCTGGATGCCACCGAATTGCCGCGCCTGCATCACCTGGATACCGACCGCGGTTACGCGGTGATCATGCCGTCGGCCAGCCGCGACGACAAATTGTGGCCCGAGGACGACTGGCGCGCGGTGTTCCGGCGCCTGCGCGATGCCGGCTGTGCCCTCAAGCTGCTGGCCGGCAACGACCAGGAAGCCGAGCGCGCGCGCCTGCTGGTGGCGGGCATGGAAGACGTCGAGGTGATGCCGCGCATGGACCTGACGTCGGTGGCGCGGCTGCTGGCCGGTTCGCGCCTGATGGTCGGGCTGGACAGCGGCCTGACCCATCTGTCGGCGGCGCTGGGTCGTCCCACCATCGGCATCTACCGTGCATCCACACCGGTGCGCACGCCCCTGGTCGGCTCGAATTACACGGCCAGTCTCGGCGATCGCGGCGCGTCGCCCTCGCGCGAGGCGGTCATGGCGTCGGTGGAGCAGGCGCTGGCCGCGCGCTGATGAACCGCGCCGTCTATACCCTGGGGTTGCGGGCGCTGGCCCCCCTGGTCTGGCTATGGATGGCCCGCCGCGCCAAGCGCGCCGGCGGCGAATGGCAGATCTTCTCTCCGGAGCGGTTTGGTCGGGCCGCGTCAGGCCGGGCCGCGCCAGGCCGGGCCGCGTCAGGCCAGGCTGAATCCAGCGATGTGACCGTCGCCGGGCCCGCGCAAGCGCCGGTCTGGGTCCATGCCGTCAGCCTGGGCGAGACGCGCGCCGCGCAGCCGCTGCTGCAGGCCTTGCTGGATCGCGGCCTGCCGGTGTTGCTGACCCACATCACCGCCACTGGCCGGGCCGAGGGCGCGCGGCTGTTCGCGGACGCCATCGCCCGTGGCCAATTGCGCCAGGCCTGGCTGCCCTACGATTTTCCCGGCGCCACGCGGCGTTTCCTGGCCGCCGCCGCGCCGCGTTGCGGCATCCTGATCGAGCGCGAGATCTGGCCCAACCTGCTGGCCGCGGCGCGGCGCGCCAAGCTGCCGATGGCGCTGGTGAGCGCGCGGTTCTCGGAATCGTCGCTGCGGCAGGCCGGCCGCATGGGCGGGGTCATGCGCGAGGCGCTGGCGGGGCTGGACTTGGTGTTGGCGCAGACGGCGCCGGACGCCGAGCGGCTGGCCCGTGCCGGCGCGCCGCGTCCCATGGTGTCCGGCAATCTGAAGTTCGATCTGTCCCTGCCCGCGGCCCAGGTCGAGGCGGGACAGGCCTGGCGCGCCCGCCTGGGCCGTCCGGTGATCGCCCTGGCAAGCACGCGCGAAGGCGAGGATGCGCCGTTCATCGAGGCCATCAAGCGCCATGCCGCCACGCCCGGCGCGCCGCTGTTCCTGTTGATTCCACGCCATCCGCAGCGGTTCGACGAGGCCGCCGCGCTGCTGGCGCAGGCCGGGCTGGCCCATGTGCGGCGGTCGTCGGGGCAGGCGCCCGGTCCGGAGACGACGGTGCTGCTGGGCGATACGCTGGGGGAAATGGCTTTCTATTACGCCGCCGCGGACGTGGCGGTGGTGGCGGGCAGTTTTGCCCCGCTGGGCGGCCAGAACCTGATCGAGGCCTGCGCCGCGGGCGTGCCGGTGATCGTCGGGCCGCACACGTTCAATTTCCAGCAGGCGGCCAGCGATGCCATCGAGGCCGGCGCCGTGCAGCGCCAGCCGGACCCGGAGCAGGCCGTGCAGGCCGCGCTGGCCCTGGTGGCCGACCCTGCCGCGAGGCAGGCGGCCGGGGACGCGGCGCGCGCCTGGTTCGCCAGTCACGCCGGCGCCACGGCGCGGACGATGGACGCGCTGGCGCCCTGGTTGCGCTGAGGCTGGCGGCCCCTTAGGTCGTCACGCCGTCAGGCGGGCTTGCGCGGCACCAGCGTGACCGCGCCGGGGTTCAGCTCCTGGCTGAAGCGGCGCGGATCGCGCCCCTCGTCTTCCGGGCGTACACCCAACCAGCCCTGGCCGAGCGCATAGACGCCCAGGTTGGCCAACAGGATCAGGATGAAGAGCACTCGCATGCCGCGGCCTCGTCAGGCGTTCGCTGCCGGATTGGCGCGCGCGATGGCGGCCAGTCCATCCAGGACGGGGTGGTTCAGGTAGATCGGCACCGGCGCGGCGCCGAATGCGCCGCCGGCATCGGCCAGCAGGCGTTCGATTTCCTGGTGCACTTCGGGCCAGCCGCCGCCGGCGGCGAAGATCTGCGGCGTCTGTCCGTAGCGCTGGCGGCCGGCGAGCCACTGGCGCACCACCGCGCCCGCCTGCGCGGCGGCGATGCCGGAGGCGATGGCCTCGTGCGTGTCGGTGGGATAGGCCACCACCTGGCCGTCGGCGATCGGCAGGTTGGCCGTGCCGTGGGCCAGCGCGTTGCGCATCATGGCCGGGCCCGGCAGGATCAGGCCGCCGGCGAAGGCGTTGTCTGGTCCCACGGTGTCGATGGTGGTGGCGGTGCCGAAGCTGGCCAGCAGGAAGGGCGGATGGGCGCCGGGCAGGCGCGACAGCACGCCCAGCAGCGAGGCCCAGCGGTCCGCGCCCAGTTGCGACGGCGTCTTGTAGTGGTTGACCAGCCCCAGCGTGGTGGCCTGCGAGGTGGCCCAGGTCACGGCACAGCCATGGCGTTGCAGGGTGGCCGCGATGGCGGCGCCGCGCTCGGCGCCGGCCACGTTCACGCCCAGCGCGCGCGACGGCCGCTGCGGCAGGGCGGCGAGCCAGCGGTCCAGGGCGTCCAGGTCCAGGCCGTCGAAGGCGACGGCGGCCGGCTCGCGCGGCATGTCCGGGCTGCTGGGGTCCAGCCAGCCCACTTTGAGGCGGCTGTTGCCGGAGTCGATGAGGATGATCATGCTTGGCGTCGAATCGAGATTTCACCGACCGAGATCGGCATGGCGCCCTGGGGCGTTTGCACCAGCAGGCGGCCCTGGCCGTCGACGCCGCAGGCGGTGCCGCTGAGGACCACGTCGCCCTTGTCCAGCACGTTGACCGGGCGGCCGGCCAGCGCGTCGACCTGGTCGAAGCGCTTGGAAAAGGCGGCGAAACCTTCGCGTTCCAGCGTCCGCACGGCCTCGTGCCAGGCGGTCGCCGCCGCACAGACCAGGTCCGCGGCGGTGGCGGCATGGCCTGGCGCGTGTTCGGTGACACAGGCCCAGTCGGCGACCTGGCGGCCCAGCGCCTGCGACAGCGCGCCGGCATCGACCAGGTTGACGCCCATGCCGATGACGACGGTGTAGCCGGTCTCGCGGCCGCCGGGGTTGCGGGTGGTCTCGACCAGCACGCCGGCCAGCTTGGCGTCGTGCCATTGCACGTCGTTGGGCCATTTCATGCAGAGGCCTTCAGCGCCGGGGCCGGCCACGGCGCGCAGCGCCTCGCAGGCGGCCAGGCCGGCCAGCGGCGACAGCGCCGGCAACTGGGCGGCCGGCAGGTGCACGTCGAAGGCGCACGAGAACATCAGCGCCGCGCCCACCCGGTTCTGCCAGGGGCGGCCGGCGCGGCCGCGGCCCGTTTCCTGCAGATGGGTGCCCAGCAGCCAGGGCTTGCCGGCGCCGCCGCCGGTGCGGGCGCGGGCCAGCAGGTCGGCGTTGGTGGAGCCGGTGCTGGAGATCCAGGCGACATCTTGGAAAGCGGGCAGGCGTGAACCCAGCATCCGCGCGAGATCGTCGGGCGCGGGCAGGTCGGTGGGGCGGACTTGAGCGGACATGGCGCCGATTGTAGGGCACGCGCGGGCCGCGTTCGCGCCGTGTCGTGCGCAGCGTATATGATGGGCGATACATTTTGCATTGCGACCCTGCATTCATGCCGCATTCCGCCCCGTCCGCGTCCACCGCCACCGCGCCCTTCCGCCAGGAAGCGGGCGTGTGCCACGTCGGGGGCGACTGGAGCGTGCTGGCGCTGGCCGAGCCGGGCGAGGTCGAGCGTCGCCGCTCGGCCATGGCCAAGGCCGCCGCCGCCGGCGTGCGCTGGGACCTGCAGGGCATCAGCCGGCTCGACACCATCGGCGCCCTGCTGATCTGGCAGGCCTGGGATGAAAAGCTGCCCGAGCGCGTGCGCTGGTCGGCCGGCCAGCAGGATGTGTTCACCGCCCTGGCGACGAACAAGGGCGGCAAGCAGGCGCCGCCGCGTCCCGAGCCCTCGTGGGGCTGGCTGCGCGCCGTGGGCGATGCCGTGCTGCAGGCGGCCGAGAACGGCCGCGCGCTGCTGATCATGCTGGGGCAGCTCATCCTGGACCTGTTCGGCATGCTGCGGCGGCCGTCGCGGGGCCCGTGGCGCGAGATTTCGGCCCAGGTCTACCGCACGGGGGCGCAGGCGCTGGGCATCACCGCGCTGGTGGGCTTCCTGATCGGCGTGGTGCTGTCGTACCTGTCCGCCCAGCAGTTGCAGATGATCGGCGCCGACCGCTTCATCGTCCGGCTGCTGGGCGTGTCGATCGTGCGCGAGCTGGGGCCGGTGCTGGCCGCCATTCTGGTGGCGGGCCGCTCCGGGTCGGCCATCACCGCGCAGATCGGCGTCATGCGGGTCACGCAGGAACTGGACGCGATGCTGGTGATGGGCATTTCGCATGGCCAGCGGCTGATCCTGCCGCGGGTGGTGGCGCTGGCCGTGACCATGCCGCTGCTGGTGCTGTGGACCGACGCCATGGCGATCCTGGGCGGGATGCTGGCGGCGCAGGTGCAGCTGGGGGTGTCGGCGCAATGGTTCCTGCAATCGCTGCCCGACGCCATTTCCCTGACCAATTACTGGATCGGCATCCTGAAGGGCGTGACCTTCGGCATCCTGATCGCGCTGATCGCCTGCCATTTCGGCCTGCGCATCCAGCCCAATACGGAAAGCCTGGGACGCGGCACCACGACCTCCGTGGTCACCTCGATCACCGGGGTGATCCTGCTGGACGCGCTGTACGCGGTCATTTTCAGTTCGGTGGGCATCTGATGGCCGGCGCCGAGCAACAACGCCTGTTCACCGAAGAGCACGTCACGGTCGCCCCGGTCATCACCGTGCGCGGGCTGCGGACCGCCTTCGGCGACCACGTGGTGCACGACAATCTGGACCTGACCGTGTTTCCGGGCGAGATCCTGGTGCTGGTGGGCGGGTCGGGCACCGGCAAGACGGTGCTGCTGCGGCAGATCATCGGGCTGGACCGGCCGGCGGCCGGCACCATCCGGGTGCTGGGCAACACGTTGTCGGAACTGACGCCGAGCGAGCGCCGGCGCCTGTCGTACCGCTGGGGCATGCTGTTCCAGGCGGGCGCGCTGTTCTCGGCGCTGTCGGTGTACGACAACGTCGCGCTGCCGCTGCGCGAGCTGCGCACGGTGCCGGAGGACCTGGTGCACGACGTGGTGATGTGCCGCCTGGCGATGGTCGGCCTGTCGGCGCAGGATGCCGGCAAGCGGCCGTCCGACCTGTCGGGCGGCATGATCAAGCGCGTGGCGCTGGCGCGCGCGCTGTCGCTGGACCCGGAACTGGTGTTCCTGGACGAACCCACGGCGGGCCTGGATCCGCTGCGTTCGGACGAATTCGTGGACCTGGTGCGCAGTCTGCACCGGCAGTTGGGCTTTACCGTCGTCATGGTGACGCACGACCTGGACACGCTGCTCGCGCTGGCCACCCGTGTCGCCGTGCTGGCGGACAAGCGGGTGATCGTATGCGACACGGTGCCGGAAGTGCTGAAGGTCGACCACCCGTTCATACATACATTCTTCCTGGGCGAGCGCGGCCTGCGCGCGCTCGGGGACATGGCGCCGAAGGGAACGCATCATGGAAAACCGTAGTCACGCGCTCATGGCCGGCATCTTCACGCTGGTCCTGCTGGCCGCCGCTGCGCTGGTGGCCGTCTGGATCGGCCGCGACCGGACCAAACTGCAAACCTATGAAATCATCTCGGCCACGGCCGTCAGCGGGCTCAACCCGCAGTCGACCGTGCGCTACCAGGGGGTGCCGGTGGGCAAGGTGCAGGCGCTCGCGCTCAACCCCGACAAGCCGGGCCAGGTGCGCATCCGCATCGGCGTGGCGCCGAACACGCCCATCACCGAATCGACCTGGGCCGAACTGGGCGTGCAGGGCGTGACCGGCATGGCCAACGTCGAACTGCGCGACGACGGCAGCTCGTTCAAGCGCCTGGCGTCGTCCGAGGCCAACCCCGCGGCGATTCCGCTGCGCCCGGGTTTCCTGGACCGCATCGAGCAGCGCGGCGGCCGGCTGATTTCCAACGTCGAAGACGCCACCGAGCAGTTGCGCCGCCTGCTGAGCGAACAGAACGTGCAGGCGCTGACCGCCAGCCTGCAGAACGCCACCGACATCACCCAGTCCCTGAAAGAGGCCAGCCGCGACCTGGGGCCGACCCTGGCCAAGCTGGGGCCGCTGGTCGACGCGCTTGGCAGCACCTCTCGCCAGGCCGACCGCGCGGCGCGCGAAGTGGCGGACCTGGCGCAACAGGCGCGGCAGTCGCTGGCGCGCCTGAACGCGCCCGACGGCGCGTTGGCCATGGCCACGCGCAGCCTCAGCGATATCGCCTATGCCGCCTCGCGCCTGGACAACGAGACGCTGCCGGCCATCACCGGCATGGCGTCCAGCGTCACCGAGGCCGCGCGCGGCGCCACCTCTACCCTGCGCCGCGTGGACAACACGCCGCAATCGTTATTGTTCGGACCGGCGCCAGCGGCGCCCGGGCCGGGCGAGGCCGGCTTCGCCGGTTTTGGGAGACAGCCGAAATGAAGATGCGTAGCGCGATCCTGATCCTGACCCTGGCGCTGGCCGGTTGCGGCGTGGGCCGTGTCGGCGCGCCGCCGGCCGTATTCGATCTGGGCCTGGACGCCCGGCCGGCGCCGCAGCTGCCCGCGCGCGAGCCCATCGCGGTGGTGTTCTCGGCGGTGCCGGCGCTGTCCGGCACCGGCGTGATCTGGCGCGTGGGCGACAGCGCCGCGCCGCAGGCCTATGCCACCTATCGCTGGGCCTCGTCGCCATCGGACCTGGTGCGCCAGCGCCTGCTCGAGCGCCTGTCGCGCCAGGGGCCGGTGCTGGCCGAGCGCGCCAACGGCCAGACGCCGCAGGTGCAGGTCTACCTGTCCCAGTTCGAACAGGTCTTCACGCCCGATGGGTCGGCCAGCGAGGGCCGCGTGCTGCTGCAGGCGGTGCTGTTGAACGGCCGCGCCGTGGTCGGCCAGTTGCGCATCGCGACGCGGGCGCCCGCGCCCACGCAGGATGCCGCGGGCGGCGTGGCCGCCTTGCGCCAGGCTACCGACGACGCCGCCGACCAGCTGGCGCAATGGCTGGCCGCGCAACCGAAGGCCGCGGCTCGACCCGCCGGTTAACATCTTCCTTTTCCACGCAGCACGAGTTTCCCTATGCCCGCAAGCACCCAAACCCACGCCTTCACCGGCGCCGCCGGCCGCATCGACTGCGCGGTGGACTGGCCTGACGGCACGCCGCGGGGCTGGGCCCTGGTGCTGCATCCGCATCCGCTGCAGGGCGGCGCGCGCGAGAACAAGGTGGTGACCACGCTGTCGCGCGCCTGCGTCCAGCACGGCCTGGTGGCGGTGCGGCCCAATTTCCGCGGCGTCGGCCTGTCCGAAGGCGCGTTCGACAAGTCCGTCGGCGAAACCCAGGACATGCTGGCCGTCGTCGCGCAGATGCGCGAGCTGCACCCGGAACTGGCGCAGGCGCCCTGGGTGCTGGCCGGCTTTTCGTTCGGCACGGCCGTGGCCGCGCAGACTTACGCCGCCTTGGCCGATCAGGGCGATGCGGTGCTGCCGAGCGCGCTGATGCTGATGGGCCCCGCAGTCAACCGCTTCCAGTCGCATGAGGTGCAGGTGCCGGGCGACACGCTGATGGTGCATGGCGAAGAGGACGAAGTCGTGCCCTTGTCGGAAGCCATGGACTGGGCCCGCCCGCGTTCGATCCCGGTGGTGGTGATCCCCGGCGCCTCGCACTTTTTCCACGGCAAGCTGCTGGTGTTGCGCCAGCTGGTGCAGGCGCACCTGAAGGTCAAGCTTGACTGAACGGCGCGCCGCGCCATGCGCCGCGTTGCATCAAGTTGCATGTTTTAAATGCCCAAGGAACCCATCCCGGGCCGGACGGGTCTCATCGACTGCCTATAATTGTCAGCCACTTGCCCCGCGCCAGCGGGCGTCTTTCCTGGACCCACGTTGCCGATGAAGAAATTGCCTCACTCCGCTCACTCCCCCGTTGTTTTTGCCCGTCGCGCCTTGGCTGGCGCGGTGTTGTCGGCGATGCTCGCGACGTCGTTGCCGGCCTGGGCCCAGCAGGCGCCCGCCGCGACGCCGGCGGCCGCGGGCGCCACGGCCCCCGCGCCGACGGCAACGGGCGTGGTGCCGGTGGGCGATGTGTCGGCGGTGCCGGCGCCCACCATCGCGGCCAAGGCCTGGATCGTGATCGACGTGAACAGCGGCCAGACCCTGGCGGCGTCGAACCCCGACATGAAGGTCGAGCCGGCCTCGCTCACCAAGATCATGACGGCCTACGTCGTGTTCAACGCGCTCGAAGAGAAGCGCCTGACGCTGGAACAGACCGTGCCGGTGTCCGAGCACGCCTGGCGCACCGGCGGTTCGCGCATGTTCATCGAGCCGCGCAAGCCGGTCACTGTCGATGAGCTGAACCAGGGCATGATCGTGCAGTCGGGCAACGACGCCTCGGTCGCGCTGGCCGAAGCGGTCGGCGGCAGCGAAACCGCGTTCGCCTCGCTCATGAACCAGGAAGCCGAGCGCCTGGGCATGCGCAACACCCACTTCATGAATGCCACGGGCCTGCCCGATCCGCAGCACATGACGTCCACGCGCGACCTGGCCACGCTGTCGGCGCACCTGATCACCGATCACCCGCAGTTCTTCCACTACTACAAGCAGAAGAGCTACACCTACAACAAGATCACCCAGCCCAACCGCAACCGCCTGCTGTGGGCCGATCCCTCGGTCGACGGCATGAAGACCGGCCACACCGATTCGGCCGGCTACTGCCTGGTGTCGACCGCGGTGCGCGGCGACCGCCGCATCCTGGTGGTGGTGGTGGGCACCGACAGCGAAGCCACGCGCGCCGAGGAAAGCCTGAAGCTGCTGAACTGGAGCTTCCAGAACTTCGACACGGTCAAGCTGTTCGACAAGAGCCAGCCCGGCATCGACGCCCGCGTCTGGGAAGGCACCGCCGAAAACGTCAAGCTCGGCCCGCCCAACCCGGTCTCGATCGCGGTGCCGCGCGGCAAGGCCGGCGACCTCAAGCCCGTGGCGCAGCGCACCGATCCCCTGATCGCGCCGCTGACCAAGGGCCAGCAGGTCGGCACGCTGCAGTTCACGCTGGATGGCAAGGTGCTGCGCACCGAGCCGCTGGTGGTGCAGGACGCCGTCGAACGCGCGGGCTTCTTCGGCCGCATGGTCGACACCGTCAAGCGCTGGTTCCAGTAAGCCGACGCGCCACGGGCGCGGTTGGGTGTAAGCTTTACCAAGAAGGGGCGGGCCGTGTGGCCCGTCCCTATCCATTTGATTCTCAGGAGCGGCTCATGATTCCGGGCGTGCCGGGCGAAAGCCAGGTGTTTCTCAATGGCGAGTTTGTGCGTATCGACGAGGCCAAGGTCTCCGTGCTCGATCGCGGCTTCATTTTCGGCGACGGCATCTACGAAGTGGTGCCCGTCTACCGCGGCAATGCCTTCCGCATGGCCGAACACCTGGACCGCCTGGACCGCAGCCTGGCGGCCCTGCGCATCGCCCAGCCGTTCGACCGCGCCGGCTGGATCGACCTGATCGAGCAGCTGCTGGCGCGTTCGAACCTGGAAACCTGCATCGTCTACCTGCAGGTCACGCGCGGCGTGGCCAAGCGCGACCACCAGTTCCCGGCCGAGCCGGTCAGGCCGACGGTGTTCGGCATGATCTCGGCGTGGGCGCCGCCGTCGGCCGCGTCCCGCGCCCAGGGCCTGTCCGCCATCACCGTCCCCGACGAGCGCTGGCTGCACTGCGAGATCAAGTCGGTGTCGTTGCTGGGCAACGTGCTGGCCAAGCAGCAGGCGGTCGACGCCCACGTCGACGAGGTGCTGCAGTTCCGCGACGGCTTCCTCACCGAGGGTTCGTCCACCAACATCTGGGTGGTCTCGGGCGGCAAGCTGCTGGCCCCGCCCAAGAACAACCTGATCCTGGAAGGCATCCGCTACGGCCTGATGGGCGAGCTGGCGGCCGAAGCCGGCATCCCGTTCGAGGCGCGCCGCATCACCCAGGACGAGGTTGCCCGGGCCGATGAATTGATGCTGTCCTCGGCCACCAAGGAAGTGCTGGCGATCGTCTCGCTGGACGGCCAGCCGGTGGGCTCGGGCAAGCCCGGCCCCGTTTTTGCGCAATTGCGCGCGGGTTATGATGCCCGCATCGCCGCGCTCTAGAACGGCCACGTGGGGCGGCCCTGGCGGCCGCCCGCGCCGGCGGCGGGCCTTGCCTGCACGATGCCTGCCCCCATATAGATAGTTTGACGCTCCAGGCCATCCATCATGCATATTCCGCCCGAAGACTCCCTCATCGAGTACCCCAGCGACTTTCCCATCAAGGTCATGGGCAAGCATCATCCGGAGTTCGCGCAGACGCTGACCGAAGTCGTGCTGCGCTTCGACCCGGGCTTCGATGCCGCCACGGTCGAGATGCGGCCCAGCAAGGGCGGCAACTACATGGGCCTGACCTTCACGGTGCGCGCCACCTCGCGCGAGCAACTCGACAGCCTGTACCAGGCCTTGCATGGCCATCCGATGGTGTCGATCGTCCTGTAAAGGCAAGTGGCTGTGATCAAGTGGCTGGCGCGGCCCGCGGACTACCTGTCCGTGTGGCGGGACATGCAGGCGTACACCGACCGGCGGTCCGCCGAGACGCCCGATGAAATCTGGCTGTGCGAGCATGCCCCGGTCTACACGCTGGGCCAGGCGGGCCTGCCCGAGCACGTGCTCAACCCCGGCGCCATCCCCATCGTCCATTGCGACCGCGGCGGCCAGGTCACGTACCATGGCCCCGGCCAGGTGATGGCCTACGCGCTGTTCGACCTGCGCCGCGTCGACATGTACGTGAAGGAATACGTGGCCCTGCTGGAAGCGGCGGTGATCGACACGCTCGATGAAATGGGCCTGCCCGGCGCCTGCCGCAAGCCGGGCGCGCCGGGCGTGTACGTGGCCCATCCCGAGGGCGGCGAGCTGGCCAAGATCGCCGCGCTGGGCATCAAGATCCGCAACGGCCGCGCCTATCACGGCGTGTCGCTGAACGTGGCGATGGACCTGGCGCCGTTCCTGGGCATCAATCCCTGTGGTTACGCCGGCTTGCGCACGGTCGACATGGCGTCCTGTAGCGTGCGGCGCGAGCCCACCGAGGTGGGCGACGCGCTGGCCCGCAACCTGGCCCGCTTGTGGCGCCAGGCAAGGACACCCGCATGAAGACAAGCTATACCCCGGCCGAGGTGGCCGCGACCTCCCCCGAGCAACTGGCCAGCCTGCGCGCCGGACCGGCGCCGCAATATGCCGCCTGGATCCGCACGGCGGCCGACATGGGCCTGGTCGAGGCGCAGACCATCTTCGGCCAGATGCTGCTCGATGGCGTCGGCGTGCCGCAGGATCAGGCCAAAGGGCTGGCCTGGTTCAAGCGCGCCGCCAATGCCGACCATCCCATGGCCATCAACATGATCGGCCGCTGCTACGAAAACGGCTGGGGCATCGCGCCGGACGAGACCGTGGCGGCGTACTGGTTCCGGCTGGCCGCGGACCGCGGGCTGGACTGGGGCATGTACAACTACGCCCACATGCTCAAGAGCGGCCGCGGCGGCGTGGTGCAGAACCGCGCGGCGGCGCTGGCGCTGTACCAGCAGGCGGCGCAGGCCGGACACGTCAAATCCATCGGCGTGGTCGGCCGCTTCTACGAAACCGGCGACGTGGTCGAGCAGGACCTGGAGCGCGCGTTCGACTGCTACCAGCGCTGCGCCGAGGGTGGCGACTTCCGCGGCATGTTCCACCTGGGCCGCATGCTGTTGCAGCGCGGCCGCAAGGAAGAGGCAGTGCAGTGGCTGGTGCGCGTGCCCGAGACCTCCACGCCGGCCTTCCTGCGTGAAGCCGACGCGATGTTGCGCGACTGCGGCTTTCCGCCGTTGTACGAGACGGGCGCCTGAGCGGCGCCCCGGGTCGCACCGACCGCCTGACCCCGCCAATGCCTGGCCCGGCCCGCGTGGTCGTCAGGTGCTCAGGCGGGCTTCGAACACCACATCCAGCGTCAGCCGCGTGCCGGCCGGGTGTTCCCCATCCAGGCGGTCCAGCAGCAACTGGCCCGCGCGCCGGCCCAGCTCGGCCGCGTCCACGCCCAGCGTCGTCAGCCCCTGCGCCCATTGCGCGGCGCTGCCGTCTTCGGTGAAGCCCAGCACGGCCAGGTCCTGCGGCACGTGCAGGTCGCGCTGGTGGGCTTCCGACACGCTGGCGGCGGCCAGCAGGTCCGAGGTGCAGAACACCGCGTCGAAGATCGTGTTGGTCGCCAGCAGGCGCAGGAACGCCAGCCGGCCATCGTTCAATTGCTGCGCTTCCGGCTGCACGATGTCGGCCGCCAGCGTCAGCCCGAGCGCGGCCGCGCTGCTGATGAAGCCTTCGCGGCGGCTGCGTTCCCACGGGGTGTCGGCACTGACGCAGGCCACCCGGGCATGGCCTTTCTCGGCGAAGTGGCGGGCCGCCTGGCGGCCGGCCTCGGCGTTGTCTGGCGCGATCAGGCTGTCCAGCGGCGCGGCGGGCAGGCTCCAGGTTTCCACCACGGGGATCTCCAGGGCCGCCACGGCCGCGCGCAATTGCGGATCGTCGAGCGGGCCGATCACCAGCGCCGCGGCCGGCGCCAGCGCGCCCAGCAGCGGCAGCAGGGACGGATCGCGCCAGGGCGCCGCGGCCAGGTAATAGCCGGCGGGCGCCAGCCGTTCGGCGCAGGCCTGCACGGCGCGGGCGGCGGGCGCGGGGTCCAGCCGGGGGGCGATCAGGGCGATGGGGCGGGGGCAGGGCAGGGTCGACATGGGGGCAGGCGGCACGGATTCGTCAGGCGTGACGATAACCCGGCGCGGCCCGGCGCCGGGCCATTCGGGGCGGATTTGGGCGCAGGGGGTAAAATGCCTTCTTTTGTCTCAGACCGCGACGCCGCGCGCGCCGGTCGTGAAGGTGTTCCATGTCCACGCTTGCCGAGTCGTCTGTACCCTCGAACGAAGCCGCCGCCGCGCCCGCGGAGACGGCGTACGATCCGACGCAGAAACAGAAATCCCAGGCCAAGACGGCGCGCATCCCGATCAAGATCATTCCCGCCGAGCGCCTGAAGAAGCCGGAATGGATCCGCGTCAAGGCGGCCCAGCCGGGCTCGCGCTTCTACGACATCAAGCGCATCCTGCGCGAGCACAACCTGCACACGGTGTGCGAGGAAGCCTCCTGCCCGAACATCGGCGAGTGCTTCGGCAAGGGCACGGCCACGTTCATGATCATGGGCGACAAGTGCACCCGCCGCTGCCCGTTCTGTGATGTGGGCCATGGCCGCCCCGACCCGCTCGACACCAAGGAACCGGAAAACCTCGCGCGCACCATCGCCGCGATGAAGCTGTCGTACGTGGTGATCACCTCGGTCGACCGCGACGACCTGCGCGATGGCGGCGCCGGCCACTTCGTCGACTGCATCACGCACATCCGCGAACTGTCGCCCAGCACCCGCATCGAGGTGCTGGTGCCCGACTTCCGCGGCCGCCTGGACCGCGCGCTGACCATCCTGAACGCCGGTCCTCCGGACGTGATGAACCACAACCTGGAAACCGTGCCGCGCCTGTACAAGCAGGCCCGTCCGGGTTCGGACTACATGCACTCGCTCAAGCTGCTGGCCGAGTTCAAGAAGCTGCACCCCGACGTGCCGACCAAGTCGGGCCTGATGCTCGGCCTGGGCGAGACCGACGAGGAAATCCTGCAGGTGATGCGCGACATGCGCGAGCACAACGTCGACATGCTCACCATCGGCCAGTACCTGCAGCCGTCGGAACACCACCTGCCGGTGCTGCGCTACGTGCATCCCGACACCTTCGCCATGTTCGAGCGCGAGGCCTATGCGATGGGCTTCTCGCACGCCGCGGTCGGCGCGATGGTGCGTTCGTCGTACCACGCCGACGAGCAGGCGCATGCGGCGGGCGTGCCCAACTGAGGGCCACGCGGTTTCCGTGCCGATATGAAAAATGCCCCTGACGGGGCATTTTTTCATTCCGGCTGGCGCGATACCCGGCTGGTCCAGAACACGTCGGGCCGGCCCGCCTCGCGGTTCAGATAGCGCGCCAGCACGAACATCAGGTCCGACAGCCGGTTCAGGTATTGCCGCACCGGCGCATTCACCGCTTCCTCGCTCGCCAGCGCCACCACGGCGCGTTCGGCGCGGCGGCAGGCGGTGCGCGCCAGGTGGGCGTGCGCCGCCGCGCGCGAGCCGCCCGGCAGGATGAATTCGCGCAGGGGCGGCAGGGCCGCGTTGTAATGCGCCAGCCGCGCATCCAGGTGCGCCACCTGCGCATCGGCCAGCGCGACATGGCCGGGAATGCACAATTCGGCGCCCATATCGAACAAATCGTGTTGGATCGTCAGCAGATCGGCGGCCACGTCGGCCGGCATGGGCTCGGTCAGCAGCAGGCCGATGACGCTGTTCAACTCGTCCACATCGCCCAGCGCGGCGATGCGGGCCGCGTCCTTGGGCACGCGCGACCCGTCCCCCAGCCCGGTGCTGCCGTCGTCTCCGGTGCGGGTCGCAATGACTGAAAGGCGGTTGGCCATGATGTGTCCTTTGCAAACAACCGTCAGGATTGTTGCGTTATTACGGGGAAACTATTGCACAAGGGCGGTATCCTAGCATTGTGGAAAGTGCGTGCGGACGGCCATGCCGGCGCGGCGCTTTCATTGCAATCGGAGGATAGAGCATGGCTTTCAACCGCAAATACACCACGCCCATGGCCGTCGCCACCGCGATGGCCGTCGTGTCGCTGGCGACGCCGCTGGCGTTCGCGCAGCAGGCCGACGCCAGCGGCGAAGTGCGGCGCGTGGACCCGGGCGCGGGCAAGGTCACCATCAAGCACGACGCCATCAAGGCCCTCGACCTGCCGGCCATGACGCTGGTGTACGACGCCGATCCGGCGCTGCTGGCCAAGATCAAGGCCGGCGACAAGGTGCGTTTCACCGCCGAGCGCAAGGATGGCAAGTACGTGGTGACCGCGATCACCAACTGAACACGCGCCGCGGGCGTCGATGCGGCGCCCGCATGGCGACAGGCAACGCCGCCGCTGGCCTGGCGCGCACGCCTCTTGCCAGGCAAAAGGCCCGCCGCAATCGCTTGCGGCGGGCCTTTGTATTGGTGCCACCGGCCGGGGCCGGGGCGCGGGCTTACAGCACGTAGCGGGCCAGGTCCTGGCTGCTGGCGGCTTCGGCCAGTTGGGCGTTGACGTAGGCGGCGTCGATCTTCACCGTCTTGTTGCTGGAGGCGGTGGCGTCGAACGACAGTTCGTCCAGCAGCTTTTCCATCACGGTGTAGAGGCGGCGGGCGCCGATGTTCTCGGTGGTCTCGTTGACGTCGTAGGCCAGCTCGGCCAGGCGGCGCACGCCTTCGTCGGTGAATTCCAGCTGCACGTCTTCGGTGGCCAGCAGCGCCGTGTATTGCTTGGTCAGCGACGCGTCGGTATCGCTCAGGATGCGAACGAAGTCCTCGGCGGTCAGCGATTCCAGTTCGACGCGGATCGGGAAGCGGCCTTGCAGCTCGGGGATCAGGTCGGACGGACGCGCCAGGTGGAAGGCGCCCGAGGCGATGAACAGGATGTGGTCGGTGCGGACCATGCCGTAGCGCGTGTTGACGGTGGTGCCCTCGACCAGCGGCAGCAGGTCGCGCTGCACGCCCTGGCGCGAGACGTCGGCGCCGCCGCTTTCCTGGCGCGCCGCGATCTTGTCGATCTCGTCCAGGAACACGATGCCGTTCTGCTCGACGTTGTTGATGGCGGTGGTGCGCAGGTCTTCCTCGTTGACGCGCTTGGCGGCTTCCTCGTCGACGATCAGCTTGAAGGCTTCGCGCACCTTCATCTTCTTGGACTTTTTCTTGTCGCGCGCCATCCCGGCGAACATGCCGCGCAGCTGCTCGGCCATTTCTTCCATGCCCGGGGGCGTCATGACGTCCATCTGCGGCGCGGTCTGGGCCACTTCGATCTCGATCTCGAGATCGTCGATCTTGCCCTCGCGCAGGCGCTTGCGGAAGGTCTGGCGGGCGCTGTTGTCCTCGCCGCGCTCGGGCTCGCCGGAGGCGCCGCGCGGCGGCGGCACCAGGGCGTCCAGGATGCGGTCTTCGGCAGCGTCCTCGGCCTGGGTGCGCACGCGGCGCATTTCCAGTTCGCGGGTCTGCTTGATGGAGTATTCGGTCAGGTCGCGGATGATGGTGTCGACGTCGCGGCCGACGTAGCCCACCTCGGTGAACTTGGTGGCCTCGATCTTGATGAACGGGGCGTTGGCCAGCTTGGCCAGGCGGCGCGCGATCTCGGTCTTGCCCACGCCGGTGGGGCCGATCATGAGGATGTTCTTGGGGTGGATCTCGTGGCGCAGCGGCTCGGCCACCTGCTGGCGGCGCCAGCGGTTGCGCAGCGCCACCGCCACCGCGCGCTTGGCGCGGTTCTGGCCGACGATGTACTTGTCGAGTTCGGAGACGATCTCTCCGGGCGTCATGTTGGATGCGGACATGAGGGCGAATCCTTGAAGCGGGGCTGGGCTGGGGGACGGCCGCGGCGCCGGGCGGGCGCCGCGGGGTGGGCGTCAGTCGCCCAGCGTCTCGATGACGTGGTTCTGGTTGGTGTAGATGCAGAGGTCGCCGGCGATCTCGAGCGATTGCTTGACGATGGTCTCGGGCGCCAGGTCGGTGTTGCGCAGCAGCGCCAGCGCGGCGGCCTGGGCATAGGCCCCGCCCGAGCCGATGGCGGCCAGGCCGTGTTCGGGTTCGAGCACGTCGCCGTTGCCGGTCAGCACCAGCGTGTGCTCGGCGTCGGCCACGATCAGCATGGCTTCGAGCCGGCGCAGGACGCGGTCGGTGCGCCAATCGCGGGTGAGCTCGACCGCCGCGCGCATCAGGTTGCCCTGGTGCTTTTCAAGCTTGGCCTCGAAGCGTTCCTGCAGCGTGAACGCGTCGGCGGTGGCGCCGGCGAAACCGGCCAGGATCTTGTCGTGGTACAGGCGGCGGATCTTGCGCGCCGTGCCCTTGATGACGATGTTGCCCAGGGTGACCTGGCCATCGCCGCCCAGTGCGACGCGGTTGCCGCGGCGTACACACACGATGGTGGTGGCGTGAAATTGTTCCATGCGTTCCTTCCTTTGAAAGGACTAGCTGGGGGCGAAGCGAACGAAATCAAGGCTTGCGGGCCAACGAAGAAAGGAAGGCCCCGACGCCGCGCCGTCGGCCGTCCCCTCCCGAGGACGCGCTTTCGCCTTGAGGCGGTCCCGCAATGAAAAAAGGCCATGCTGGAAACCAGCATAGCCTTTCAGTGTGGCGCTTGAATAACGGGACGGATCAGTCGCCGTACAGCTTCTGCCGCATTTCGCGCCGTTCCTGCGCTTCCAGCGACAGGGTGGCGGTGGGGCGTGCCAGCAGGCGCGGGATGCCGATGGGTTCGCCGGTTTCCTCACACCAGCCGTATTCGCCGCTGTCGATGCGGGCGATGGACTGTTGCACCTTCTTGAGCAGCTTGCGCTCGCGGTCGCGGGTGCGCAGCTCGAGGGCGTGTTCTTCCTCGATGGTGGCGCGGTCGGCGGGATCGGGCACGAACTGCGTTTCACGCAGGTGCTCGGTGGTTTCGCCGGCGTTGGCCAGGATGTCCTGTTCGAGTTGTTTGAGCCGTTCCTTGAAGAACGCCAGCTGGCGTTCGTTCATGTAGTCGGACTCGGGCATGGCCAGCAATTCCTTCTCGCTGGGCAGATCAATCGCCGTATCGCTCGTCGACTTGCTTGATTTTTTGGTTGCTGCCTTGGTAGCCATGAAAACACTCCACTATGAATCGATCCTGGCGCGGGCTTGTCTTCCCGGTCCGTGTTTGCTGCCTACGCTATTCGTACCCTCACAGTACTGCCTTCGTCGCACCGCGTCACGTTATCCGGAAAGGGGATTACCCCGCCAGGCACTGCTCCAAGCCCCGGGTGAAAATCTCCTGGGGCAGCTTGCGTCCGATGAAGACCATCTTGGTGGACGGTTTTTCGGCCGCGGTCCACGGTTTGCCGGGTTCGGCGCCCATCATCATGTGCACACCCTGGAACAACATGCGGCGGTTGATGCCCTTCATGTACAGGATGCCCTTGTAGCGCAGCAGGTCGGGACCATAGACCTGCACCACGCCGCCCAGGAATTCCTCAAGGCGCGCGGGATCGAACGGCTTGTTGGACCGGAACACGAACGCGCCGATTTCGTCGTCGTGCTTGGGGTGGTGATGATGCGCGTGATTGCAGTGCGCCCCGCAGTCGCCGTCGTGATCGTGGTCATGGTCGTGACCGTGGTGGTCATGGCCGTGATCATGGTCGTGGCCGTGCCCGTGGGCATGGCTGTGGGCGGCGTCGGGGTGCTCATCGGCCAGGAAGTCCGGGTCGATGTCGAGAATGGAATTCAGGTTGAAGCCGCTGATGTCGATGATCGACTTCAGGTCGGCGTCGCCGAAGTTGACCGCGGTGATGGGCGCGCGCGGGTTCATCCGCAGCAGGCGGTTGCGCAGCGCTTCGTAGTCGACGTCGTTGACCAGGTCTTTCTTGGAGATCAGGATGCGGTCCGCGAAGCCGACCTGCTTCTGGGCCTCGGGCTGTTCATCCAGCGTCAGCATGCCGTGCTTGGCGTCGACCACCGTGACCACCGCGTCCAGGCGGTAGTACTCGGCGATGTCGTCGTCCATGAAGAACGTCTGGCATACCGGGCCGGGGTTGGCCATGCCGGTGGTTTCCAGGATGACGCGTTCGAAATTCAGGGCGCCCGCTTCGCGCTTGGCGCGCAGGTCGGCCAGGGTGCGCATCAGGTCGCCACGCACCGTGCAGCAGACGCAACCGTTGGACAGCTCGATGATTTCCTCGTCGCTGTCCTGCACCAGCAGGTCGTTGTCGATGCTTTCCGGTCCGAATTCGTTTTCGATGACCGCGACGCGGCGGCCGTGGAATTCGGTCAGGATACGCTTGAGCAGGGTGGTCTTGCCCGCACCGAGAAAGCCGGTGAGGATGGTGACGGGAACCATTTTGTCCAAACTGCGCGGGGTGTTCATGGCGAAGCTGCTTGCGTGAAGTAAAGGCGGTTAGACACGGCGGTCAAGCGCGGGGTGCTGGCGGGCGGCAGCGGGTGCCGATTGCCTGCCTGACATCGCTCGACCGATGTTACTGCCACAGGCTGCGAGGGCCGCCGATCGCGGCCGGACGCAGGATTACAGCACAGTCGGGGGCAGGGGGCAAACCCCGGGCCAACCCGGGGGCCGTAGCCGCCCAGATCGCGGCTGTACGCCGTCAAGTATCGGGCGATATCACTATTTTGGGGCGATTTTCCGGATTTCAAGAGTCCGGATGAAAGCGGGCGGACAGCGGGGGCAGGGGCCCGTCATCCGACGGGCCGCGCCGCGCGTCTCAGTGGTGATGGTGGTGATGCCCGGCGTCGGCCGGCTGCTGCTTCTGGCACTGCGGGCAGAGGGCCCGGATCTCGGTCTCGTGGGTGGCCAGGACGTAGCCCGTTTGGGCGACGCGCTCGGCCAGCTGGCGGCTCATGGCGGGGTCGGACACTTCGGCCACCGCGCCGCAGCCGGTACAGACCACCAGCAGGTCGTGGGGCGCGCCGCCGACATCGTGGCAGGCGCTCCAGGCGTTGACGGCGTCCAGCCGGTGGATCAGGCCTTCATCCATCAGGAAGTCCAGCGCGCGGTACACCGTGGGAGGCGCGGCGCCGGGGTGCACTTCGCGCATGGCTTCGAGCAGCTCGTAGGCCTTCAGGCTGCGGCCGTGGCGCAGCAGCAGTTCCAGCACCTTGCGGCGGATGGGGGTCAGGCGGCTGCCGCGTTGTTCGCACAGCGCCTCGGCGACGCTGAGTTGGGCGCCTACGGTGTCACTGCGGGGGGAACGGGGCGGAGCGGGCATGGCGGGCTTCATCTGAATAGGGAACGCGCGCGACGCGCGCGAGATGCCTGGAAGGTAGCAGAAAACATCCAGGTGCGGGCAAAAGCCGGTGATTCAAGCCAATTTAGTTATGATATAACATAATACTGTTTTACCGTTTGTCGCCGTCATGTCCCATTTTTCGCTCCTGCCCCCGCGGCCCGGCGCCGCGTCGGGTCCCCGCGCGTCGTTCCGTTCCGCCTTCCTCGTATCCGCCTGGCGCCGCATGGCGTTCGCCCTGGTGGCCGTCGTCGCGCTGTGGGCGCTGACCGGCTGGGCGCTGGACTGGTGGCCGCGGTGAGCGCCGCCCCGGTCGCCATCGAGCTGCACAACGCCTCGTTCGGGTGGCACGGGCACGCCGCGTTGCGCGGCGTCTCGGGCCGCTTCGAGCCGGGCGCCATGACCGCCGTGATCGGGCCCAACGGCGCGGGCAAGTCGACCCTGGTCAAGGGCATCATGGGCGTGCTGCGGCCGATGTCGGGCAGCGTCAGCATCGGCGGCGCCGGCCGCGCCGAGCTGGCCTGGCTGCCGCAGGCCGCCGAACTGGACCGCGCCTTTCCCGTGACGGTGCTCGACCTGGTGGCCCTGGGCGCCTGGCGCCGGGTCGGCGGCTGGCGGCGCTACGGCGGCGACGAACTCGACCGCTGCATGCAGGCGCTGGAGACCGTGGGCCTGGCGGACATGGCCGGCCGCGGCGTGGATACGCTGTCCGGCGGCCAGATGCAGCGCACGCTGTTCGCCCGCATGCTGGTGCAGGATGCGCCGGTGCTGCTGCTGGACGAGCCGTTCACCGCCGTCGACAGCCATACCGCGGATGACCTGATGGCGCTGCTGTGCGGCCTGCACGGCCAGGGCCGCTCGGTGATCGCGGTGCTGCACGACATGGACCTGGTGCGCGAGCACTTCCCGCAGTGCCTGCTGCTGTCGGGCTCCGTGGTGGCCTGGGGCGACACGGAGTCGGTCCTGACCGATGCGCACCTGAAGACGGCGCGCCAATGGCACGCGAGGGCCTACGCATGAGCGCGTTGCAGTGGGTCGTGTCCCCCTTCATCGATTACGGCTTCATGCGGCGCGCGCTGGCAGGCGCCTGCTCGCTGTCGCTGGGCGCGGCGCCGCTGGGCGTGTTCCTGGTGTTGCGGCGGATGAGCCTGATGGGCGATGCCATGTCGCACGCCATCCTGCCCGGCGTGGCGGCCGGCTTCCTGCTGTCGGGCCTGTCGCTGTGGGCCATGATGCTGGGCGGCATCGCCACCGGCCTGGTGGTGGCCCTGCTGGCTGGCCTGGTGGCGCGCCTGACGCCGCTGCGCGAGGACGCCAGCTTCGCCGCCTTCTACCTGATCTCGCTGGGCCTGGGGGTGCTGCTGGTATCGCTGCGCGGCTCCAACATGGATCTGCTGCACGTGCTGTTCGGCACGGTGCTGGGGCTGGACGACGCGTCGCTGCTGCTGGTCTCCATCACGGCCAGCGTCACGCTGCTGGCGCTGGCCGCGCTCTACCGCCTGCTGGTCGCGGAGTGCCTGGATCCGGCCTTCCTGCGCGCCAGCGGCGGCCGGGGCGGCTGGGTCCACATGACCTTCCTGGTGCTGGTGGTGGTGAACCTGGTGGCCGGCTTCCAGGTGCTGGGCACCTTGATGGTGGTCGGCATCATGATGCTGCCGGCCGCCGCGGCCCGTTTCTGGCTGCGGTCCGCCGCCAGCCAATTGCCGCTGGCCGCCGGCATTGGCGTGGCCGCCTCGGTCGCCGGCCTGCTGGTGTCGTACCACGTCAATGTGCCGGCCTCGCCCGCCATCATCCTGGCCGCCGGCGTCTGTTACCTGTTTTCCATCGTCTGCGGCCCGCATGGCGGGCTGCTGCGGGCGCCGCGCGTCTCGCGCCGGGCCTGAACACTCAAGGAGATTCACCATGCCTTCCCTCTTTCCGGCGCTGGCGCGCCGCCGTGTGATGCTGGCCGCGGCCGGCCTGTGGCTGTCGACGGCTTTCGGCGCGGCGTACGCGGCCGACCCGTTGCCGGTGGTGGCCAGCTTCTCGATCCTGGGCGATATCGTGCAGGAAGTCGGCGGCGCCGACGTCAAGGTGAGCACGCTGGTGGGCCCGGACGGCGATGCCCACGAATACGAGCCCACGCCCGCCGACGCCAAGAAACTGGCGGCCGCCAAGGTGCTGTTCGTCAACGGCCTGGACTTCGAGGCCTGGCTGCCGCGCCTGGTCAAGGCCTCCGGCTTCGCCGGGCCGACCGTGGTCGCGTCCAAGGGCGTGACGCCGCGCAAGTTCGCCGGCCATGGCGACGAGCACGGTGACAAGCATGACGACAAGGACCACGATCATGGCCATGCCCACGACCACGGCGGCCATCACCACCACGACGCCGACCCGCACGCCTGGCAGAACCTGGCCAACGGCGTGATCTACGCGCGCAACGTGGCCGACGGCCTGGCGGCCGCCGACCCGGCCCATGCCGACGCCTACCGCAAGCGCGCCGATGCCTACATCGCCCGCGTGCAGGCGGCGGACGCGGCCGTGCGCAAGACCTTCGCGGCGATTCCGGCGGAGCGCCGCAAGGTGGTCACTTCGCACGACGCGTTCGGCTATTTCGGCGATGCCTACGGCGTGAGCTTCATCGCGGCGATGGGCATCTCGACCGAGGCCGAGCCGTCCGCCGGCGACGTGGCCCGCATCATCGAACAGGTCAAGCGCGACAAGGTGCCGGCGGTGTTCATCGAGAACATCACCAGCCCGCGCCTGGTGCAGCAGATCGCCCGCGAAACGGGCGCTAAGGTGGGTGGTACGCTGTATTCCGATGCCCTGTCCAAGCCCGGACAGCCCGGCGCCACCTACCTGGAAATGTTTGAATGGAACGTTCGTCAACTCGCCGCGGCCTTGCAGCCCTGATCGCCGTGGCGGGTGCGCTGGCGGCCGGCGCCGCCGGCGCGCACCCGCACATGTGGATCGATGCCCACGCCGTCATCGATCTGGACGAGCAGCACCGCGTGACGGCGGTGCGGCAGGTCTGGCTGTTCGACGAGATGTTCGGCGCCTATGCCACGCAAGGTCTCAAGAAGGGCAAGGGCGGCGCCTTGCCCGAAGACACCCTGAAAGGCATGGCGCAGGATTGGATGAAGGCGCTGGGCGAACCGGTGTCGCATTACTTCACGCGGGTCACCGTGGCGGGCAAGAGCGCGGTGTTCGCCGCGCCGCGCGATGCACGCGTGACCTGGAACGCCAAGACCGGCCGGCTGGCGCTGGCGTTCACGCTGCCGCTGGCCGAGCCCGCCACGCTGGACGCCGCGGGCGCGCAGGTGGACATCTACGACCCGACCTACTTCGTGGCGTACGCCTTCGATGACAAGGGGGCGGTCGCGCTGGGCGGACCCGGCGCGGCGGCCTGCAAGCAGGCTTACCGCAAGCCCAAGGAACTGGATTGGAACACCATGCAGCAATTGGCCGCGATCCCGGCCGATCCGGACGCGCTGCCGGAAGAGCTTTTCGCCATCACCAAGGGGCTGACGCACCGCATCGAGGTGCAATGTTCGTAGGGCGGCGTCCGGCCGCCGCGCTGGCGTGGCTGTTCGCGCTGGCCACGATGGCATGGGCCGGCCTGGCCGACGCGCAGGGCGCGCATCCCTTCGGCGTGCCGGAGAGCGGCGCCGGCCTGGGCGGCCCCGGTTGGCTGGCGGGCTTCTTCGGCCAGGTCTCGGTGTGGCAGACCCATTTCTACCGCCAGCTGACCGCGGCGGTGCGCGCCTGGCAGGCCGATGGCGGCGCCTGGCTGCTGATCGGCCTGTCGTTCGCCTACGGCGTGTTCCATGCGCTCGGCCCGGGCCACGGCAAGGCGGTGATTTCCTCCTATGTGCTGGCCAACCGCCAGACCGCGCGCAACGGCGCGCTGCTGGCGCTGGTGTCGTCGCTGGTGCAGGCGCTGGTGGCGATCGCGATGGTGGCGGTGCTGGCGCTGGTGTTCAACGCCACGGCCGCGGCCATGAACCAGGCCACGCGCTGGCTGGAGCTGGCCTCGTATGGGTTGGTGACCTTGCTGGGCGCATGGCTGGTCTGGATCAAGGCGATCCGGCCGTTGTCGCTGCGCCCGCCAGCCCGGGCCGCCGCCGTGGTCGCGGCCCCGGTCGTGGTGGCGCCGGCCCCGGCCCTGAAGGGCGCCGCGGCCTTGCGCGCGATTGCGATCCACGCGCCGGCGCCGCACGTCCATGGCGAGGTCCATGACCACGGTCATCCGCATGAACATCACGATGATTGCGGCTGCGGCCACGCCCACGTGCCGCCGCCCGAGCAGGTGGCGGGGCCGTTGAACTGGCGCCGCGCCTGGTCGGCGATTTTCGCGGTGGGCTTGCGGCCCTGCAGCGGCGCGCTGATCGTGCTGGTATTCGCGTTGTCGCAAGGATTCTTCCTGGCCGGCGTGGCCTCGGCCCTGGCGATGGGCCTGGGCACGGGCCTGACGGTGGCGGCGCTGGCCTGCCTGGCGGTGGCGGCCGGCGGCGCGGCCAATGCGCTGGGCGCGCGCCTGTCGGGCGTCGCGGCGGCGCGCCTGCGTTACGGGGTGGAGGCGTTGGCGGCGCTGGCGGTACTGGCGCTGGGCGTGCTGCTGCTGGGCGGCATGCTGGCCGGCGGCGGCTGACGCGCCGCCGCGTTCAGGACTTGCGGCCCGCGCGCGGATGGGCCTGGTCGTAGGCCCGCGCCAAGTGCTGGAAGTCCAGCCGGGTATAGATCTGGGTGGTCGAGATGTTGGCGTGGCCCAGCATTTCCTGCACGGCGCGCAGGTCCTGCGCCGATTGCAGCACGTGGCTGGCGAAGCTGTGGCGCAGCACGTGCGGATGCACGTGGGTCGGCAGGCCGGCGGCCTGCGCGATCCGGGCCAGCTGCAATTGCACCACGCGCGGCGAGATACGCCGGCCACGGGCGCCAAGGAACAGGGCGGCGGCATCGTCGGCGGATGCCGCCGGCGGCGCCAACTGCTCGCGTACGTCGATCCAGCGCCGCAGCGCCGCCAGGGCGGCCTGGCCCACGGGAACCGAGCGGCGCTTGCCGCCCTTGCCCAGCACGATCACCTCGGCCTCTTCCAGGCTGAGCCAGCCGCGCGATTCATGCTCGGCCGAGCGCGTGTAGCGCAGGTCCAGCCCCACCAGTTCCGACAGGCGCAGGCCGCTGGAATACAGCAACTCGAACATGGCCTGGTCGCGCAGGGCGGCCGGTTCGGTGGCGACCTTGGCCGGCGCGCGGTCGAGCAAAGCCTGGGTCTGTTCCACCGACAGGGCCTTGGGCAGGCCGCGCGGCGCCTTGGGCGCGCGCACCCCGGCCACCGGATTGCCGGCCAGGCCGATCGTCGGCGCCCACCATTGATAGAAGCCGCGCCAGGCGGCCAGCGTGCGCGCCAGGCTGCGCGGGCCGCGGCCCTGCGCGTGCAGCCGCGCGACGAACTGGCGGATATGGCCATTGCCGAGCTTGTCGAGCGGCAGCTTGGCGCGTTCGGCCAACTCGATCAGGAAGCGCAGTTCGCGCCGGTAGCCGTCCAGCGTGTGGGGGGAATAGCGGCGATTGCTTTCCAGATGGCGTAGCCAGGCGGCCATCGGGTCGGGCAGGGGAGCGTCCGGCGCTTGCGGTTGCATGGCGTGTTCCGGGGCCCCCGCCGTCATGATCGGCTCAGGCCTTGGGCGCGGCCGGGTTCAGCCGGTGCAGCGCCGCCGAGGCCAGCTGGCCGATGGCTTCCAGGAACGCGGTGCCCATCTCGGGCGTGAAGCGTTCGGCATCGTCCGAACCCAGCACCAACAGGCCGACGCTGGCGCCTTCGGCTTCCAGGCGCAGCGGCACCAGGGCCAGCGACTTGGGCTTGGCGTCCAGCCAGGCGACGGCCTCGAAGGCCGTGTCGGTGCCGCAGTACGGCGCCTTCAGGCTGTCGGCGAAGGTACGCACGTCCTGCGTGACGGGCTCGCCATAGCCGGTGTCGGGCAGTTCCGGCAGGTTCCACAGGCGCAGCGCCACGTGGTTCAGCTCGAACTGTTCAGCCAGGCCCAGGGCGATCTCGCCGGGCACCAATTGCGGATCCGGTTCGGACAGCAGGCGGCAGCACCATTTGGAGATGTGGCTGCCGATGGTTTCGTTGGCGGTGGCGTTGCGCACCAGCTCGTTCAGGCGCCACTCGAGTTCGCGGTTGCGTTCGCGCAGCGTGAGGATCTGGCGTTCGCCCAGCGAAATGGCGCGCGAGCCGTGCGGGTGCGGCACCTGCAGCGTGGCGAAGACGTCGGCGTGCTCGTCGAAGAAGCCGGGATGTTCCTGCAGGAAGGTGGCGATGTCCTGGGCGGTGAAAGCGGTATCGGTCATGGGGTTATCGGTTCAGCGCCATGGAGAAGACGAGCTTGTCGATGTCGACCTGGCCCGTGAAGACGGATTCGGCCGGTCCGGTCATGCGCAGCTGGTCGCCGTTCCAGGCGATGGTCAGCACGCCGCCGCGCGTCTGCACGCGCACCGGGGAATCGAGCAGGCCGCGGCGGATGCCGGCCGCGACGGCGGCGCAGGCGCCGGTGCCGCAGGCCAGCGTCTCGCCGGCGCCGCGTTCGTGCACGCGCAGGCGGATGTTGTGGCGATCGACGATCTGCATGAAGCCGGCGTTGACGCGGCGGGCAAAGCGCGGGTGGTTCTCGATCAGCGGGCCGACGACGGCGACGGGCGCGGTATCGACGTTGTCCACCACCTGCACCGCGTGCGGGTTGGAGATGGCCACGGCCGACAGGGCCACGCTGCGCGGCAGGCCGGCGGGCACGTCGAGTTCCAGTTCCCACAGGGTGTCCTGGCCTTCGGTGCGCGAGGCCAGGCCGGCGGTGTCGAACGGCAATGCGGCCGGGTCGAAGCGGGTGCTGCCCATGTCGACCGTGACCTGTTCGTCGTCGCCCTCGTCCAGCACCAGGATGCCGGTGGCGATCTCGGCGCGCAGCGGGTTGCGGTCGGACAGGCCCTGTTCATGCACGAAACGCACGAAGCAGCGCGCGCCGTTGCCGCAGTGCTCGACTTCGCTGCCGTCGGAATTGAAGATGCGGTAGCGGAAGTCGGCGTCGGGCCGGGTGGCGCGCTCGACCAGCAGGATCTGGTCGGCGCCGATGCCGAAGTGGCGATCGCCCAGCGCGCGGGCGCGCTCGGGCGTCATCTCGATGGCCTGGCGGACCCCGTCCAGGACGACGAAATCGTTGCCCGCGCCATGCATTTTGGTGAAGTTCCAGTTCATGGGGAGATTATCGCCCATTCTGGCCGGGGAAACCGCCCCGGGGCTGGCCGGGGAAACCGCCCCGGGGCTGGCCGGGGCGCGGCCTAGTAGATCTTGGGCTCGCCCGGCGGACGGGTCTTGAAACGGCGGTGGACCCAGTAATACTGGCTGGGGCAGCGCCGCACCCAGCTTTCCAGCTCGCGGTTCAGGCGCGCGGTGGCTTCTTCCAGCGTGTCGTCGCCGGGGAAGTTCTCCAGCGGCGGCAATACCTCGGCGTGGTAGCGGCCGGTCTCCGGGTTCCAGAAATCCAGGATCGGCAACACGGCCGCGTCCCATTTCTTGGCCAGCTGCGCGGTGGCCAGCAGCGTCGCCGCCTGGATGCCGAAGAACGGCGCGAACACGGCGCCCTGGCGGCCGAAATCCATGTCGGGCAGGTAGTACACCGGGCGCGGCGCGCGCAGATGGCGGATCAGGTCGCGCACGCCGTCCTTGCGGCTGACCAGGAACACCTCGTTGAAGCGGGCGCGGCCGGCGGCCACCACCGCGTCGATGTGCGGATCGCTCTGCGGCGTGTACATGGTGGCCGCGCTCGGCACTTCCATGGTCAGGCGCGTGGCGGCCGCGTCCAGGCCGATGAAGTGCGGCGCCAGCAGGATCACCGCGCGGCCCTGCGCGGTCAGTTCATTGATGCGCTCGGCGCCGCTCTGCGTGACCATGTCCTTGATGGCTTCCGGGGTGCCGTACCACAGCACGCCGCGGTCGACGATGGATTGCGCCAGCGCCCGGAAGTGTTCGCGCACCCAGCGCTCGCGCACTTCCTCGGGTTGCTCCGGAAAACACAGTTCGAGATTGCGGCGCACGATGCGGGTGCGCGATTTGGCCAGGCGCATGGCCAGCCAGCCGAGCGCGGCGCCGATGCGCAGCCGGGTGGACGGCCGCATGCGGCCGAACCATTTCAGCAGATTGACCAGCGTGCGCGTTTTCGATTCTTTCATGGACGGGTTGGAGAGCTTGAGACCAGGGCGGCGGGGCGTGGGCGCCGGCTTCAGTGGGCCGCGGGGGCCGCGTCGTCGGCGGGGGCGGGCGGGGCGCCGCGCGGGGTCTTGTAGCGGTTGTAGCTCCAGAGGTACTGCTGCGGGCAGCGGCGGATCAGCGTTTCCATGGCGGCGTTGAGCAGCGCGGCCTGGGCCTGGGGATCGGCCGGCAGCGGCTCGGGCACCCGCACATAGTGGATGCGCCAGCCGCGGCCGCCCGGCAGGCGTTCGCCGGCGGTCAGAATGATGGGGACGCCGGTCTGGGAGGCCAGTTTGCCGGGCAGGGTCATGGTGTAGGCCATGCGTCCGAAAAATGGCGCCCAGACGCCGTCGCCGACGCCCGGCGCCTGGTCGGGCAGCATGCCGACCGACTCGCCGCGCCGCAGGGCCCGCACGAATTCCCGCACGCCATGCATGGTGGCCGGCACGGCGTTGACCGCGGAGCCGTTGCGCGCGGTTTCCAGCAGCGGCGCCAGGATGTCCTTGCGCGGCGGGCGAAACATCACCGTCATGGGCATCAGGCGCGCCAGGTAGCGGGCGGTGATCTCGAAACAGCCCAGGTGCGGGGTCAGGAACAGGATGCCGCGGTTTTCGGCGCGGGCCGCGGCCACCACGTCGTTGTCGTCGGACACGACCTGGGCCAGGCTTTGTTCATTGCGAAACCAGACTCGCGGCATCTCCAGGATCATGGCGCCCGCCTCGCCGGCCGCGCGGCGGGCAAAGGCCGCGTCGGGGTAGCCGGCCTGCGTCGCGTTGGCCCGCAGGCGGCGCCGGTACTTGCCGGGAAACGCATACGCGATGCGGCCGAGCAGGCGCCCGAGCGCGTGCGCGACGGGCAGGGGCAGGGATGCAAACAGGCGGAACAGGGCGAGCAGCATGCGGCAAATGGGCGATATCGGGCATGGTGGTGCCGGTGCTCGGGCGAAAGACCCCACCCGTGGCACAAGCATAAGAACCGCATTTTCGCTTAAAATCGACCTGTCGCCGAGTTAACCGACAACTTGCGGGGCGACGGCAGGATCCCGACGCGTCATGCGTCGCTTGCCAAATCCGCTAAAGCGTCGCGCCCAGATCAGCGTATTCCAAGCAGTCCGGGGTGCAACGCGCCTCGTGAACCTATGTTCCGGCTGTACCGGACATCAAAGGACGCATCTGTGGCCAATAACGACTTTCTCTTCACCTCCGAATCCGTTTCCGAAGGGCACCCCGACAAGGTAGCCGATCAGGTTTCCGACGCGATTCTGGACGCCATCTTCACCCAGGATCCGAACGCCCGCGTGGCGGCGGAAACCCTGTGCAACACGGGCCTGGTCGTGCTGGCCGGTGAAATCACCACCACCGCCAACGTCGACTACATTCAGGTCGCGCGCGACACGATCCGCCGCATCGGCTACGACAACACCGAGTACGGCATCGACTACAAGGGCTGCGCGGTGCTGGTCGCCTACGACAAGCAATCGCCGGACATCGCCCAGGGCGTGGACCGCAGCTCGGAAGACTACCTGAACCAGGGCGCCGGCGACCAAGGCCTGATGTTCGGCTACGCGTGCGACGAAACCCCCGACCTGATGCCGGCCCCGATCTGGTACGCGCACCGCCTGGTGCAGCGCCAGAGCGAACTGCGCAAGGACGGCCGCCTGGCGTGGCTGCGTCCGGACGCCAAGTCGCAAGTGACCTTCCGCTACGTCGACGGCCGCCCGGCCGAAGTCGACACCGTGGTGCTCTCGACCCAGCACGCGCCGGAAGTCTCGCAAGAGACCATCCGTGAAGCCGTGATCGAGGACATCATCAAGCCCAGCTTCCCCGACGGCCTGATCACGCCCAAGACCAAGTTCCTGGTCAACCCGACCGGCCGCTTCGTCATCGGCGGCCCGCAGGGCGATTGCGGCCTGACCGGCCGCAAGATCATCGTCGACACCTACGGCGGCGCTTGCCCGCACGGTGGCGGCGCGTTCTCGGGCAAGGATCCGTCCAAGGTCGACCGTTCGGCCGCCTACGCCGCCCGCTACGTGGCCAAGAACATCGTGGCCGCCGGCCTGGCGCGCCAGTGCCAGGTGCAGGTCAGCTACGCCATCGGCGTGGCCGAACCCATCAACATCACCGTCTACACCGAAGGTACCGGCGTCATTCCCGACGACCAGATCGCCAAGCTGGTGCGCGAGCACTTCGACCTGCGTCCGAAGGGCATCGTCAACATGCTGGACCTGCTGCGCCCGATCTACACCAAGACCGCCGCGTACGGCCACTTCGGCCGTTCCGAACCGGAATTCTCGTGGGAAGCCACGGACAAGGTCCAGGAACTGAAGAAGGGCGTGTAACGCATCCTTCCGAAGTAAAAAAAGCCCCGGCATGCCGGGGCTTTTTTCATGGGCGCGATCGTTGCGGTCAGAGGCCCCAGGCCGACAGGTCGGGGGACCACACCGCCGGCGCCAGCACAGGCTCCAGCGTCGCGGCGCAATCGAGCAGGGCCGCGTCGCCACCGGCGGGGGCCAGCAGCTGCACCGCCAGCGGCATGCCTTCCTGGTCGAAGCCGGCCGGCAGCGCGATGGCCGCCGCGCCCAGGAAGTTCGCCGGGCGCAGCAACTTGCCCAGGCCCGTGTGGCGCACGTCGGCGGCGTCCAGCGCCTGGGCCGCCTGGTCACAGGCCGGCATCAGGAGGGCGTCGATGCCCTGCATGGCGGCGGCGAACGCCGCCATGTCGGCCTGGCGGCGCAGCAGCGCGGCCTCGTAGTCGGCCTGGGCGATGCGGCCACCGGCGGCGATGCGCGCGCGCACCACTTCCCACAGCGGCTGGGCCGGGTCTTCGGCCAGCGCGCCGAAATAGCGATAGGCCTCGTAGGCCAGCACCAGCGAATTGTCGTCCGCCATGCGGGCGAACGACAGCGAGGCGGGCGGATGCCAGGTCTCCGGGGTATGGCCGGCCTGGTCCAGCCGTTCCTGCGCCTCGTGCCAGATCCGCAGGCCTTCATCGGCCAGCGGCGCGGGCCAGGCTTGCGGCGCCAGCACGGCGACGGCGCTGCCACGGCGCGCGGCGGGGCGGCGCAGGGCCGCGATGCAGGCCGCGGGTAGCGCCAGGGTGGCGGCGTCGTCGATGTCCGGGCCGGCCAGCACCTGGGTCAGCAGGCGGGCGTCGGCCACGCTGCGGGCGATGGGCCCGAGCACATCCAGGGTGTCCGACAGCGGCAGGCAGCCGGCGCGGCTGATGACCCCCGATGACGGCTTGAAGCCCACCACGCCGTTCAGCGCGGCGGGGGCGCGCACCGAGCCGCCGGTGTCGCCGCCCAGCGCCAACGGCGCCAGGCCGGCCGCCACCGCGACGCCGGCGCCGCTGGACGAGCCGCCGGGCGCGCGCGCGGTGACTGCGTCCCAGGGGTTGCGGGCCGTGCCCTGGGTCGGATTCTGCCCCGACAGGCCGAACGCGAATTCGGTCATGCGGGTCTTGCCCAGGATCACCATGCCCTGCGCCGACAGGCCGCGCACGGCGGCGGAGGTTTCATCGCTGACGATGTCGCGCCGGGCTTGCGAGCCGCCGCTGGCGATGGTGCCCGCCCATTGCACGCTGTCCTTCACCGCCACCGGCACGCCATGCAGCGGGCCCATCGAAATGCCGGCCGCCAGCAGGCGATCGGCCGCGTCGGCCTGCGCCAGGGCGCGTTCGGCCGTGACCACGCTGTATGCGGCCAGGTCGGGCGCGCGGGCGATGCGATCCAGGAAATGGGTGGTGACCTGGCGCGAACTCAGTTCCCCCGCGCGGATGGCGCGGGCGAGTTCGCGGGCTTCTCGGAAATGCAGGGCGGTGTCTTGGTCTGGCATGGCTCTCACGAAAAGGAAAAGCTTTCCGGTCCTGACGGAACCGGAAAGCGCTGATGCGGGGCGTCAGGGCCTGAGCGGGTCTTACTTCAGCGATTGGCCGCGGGTTTCAGGCATGCGGATGAAGGTGATCAGCGTGATGACGGCGCCGGCCAGCACGTAGTAGAAGAACCAGCGCTCCATGCCCTTGCTCTGCAGCCAGGTCAGCAGGTACGGGGTGGTGCCGCCCAGCAGCGCCACGACCAGGTTGTACGGAGTGCCGATACCGACGGCGCGCACGCTGGTGGGGAATTGCTCCGACATGATGGCCGGCGCGATCGACGTGTACATGGCGTACAGCACCAGGCCGAACAGTTCCACGGCCAGGATCGAGCCGAACGACGGACCCAGCGTGGTCATCAGCGGGTAGAAGAACACCAGGTAGCCGGCCGCGAAGAAGATCAGCTGCGGCTTGCGGCCGATGCGGTCGGACAGCATGCCGAACACGGGCTGCACCAGCATGAAGACGATCAGCGCGACGGTGTTGGCGGCGAACGCGACCTGCGGATCGGCCTTGACCTGGCGGATGGCGTAGGTCGGCACGTAGGCCACGAAGATATAGAAGGCGAACGTCGTCAGGATCGAGAAGCCGACGATGCGCAGCACTTCACGCGGGTGGTCGCGCAGCAGGGTGCGCAGCGGCTGCTTTTCGACGCCGGCCTTCTTGGCGTGCGAGAACGCCTCGGTTTCCGGGATCGCGCGGCGGATCCACATGCCGGCCAGGCCGCCCAGCGCGCCCAGGAAGAACGGGATGCGCCAGCCCCAGTCCGCCATTTCGGTCTTGGTCAGGGTCGAGGTCAGCAGCCAGCCCACCGCGGACGCGGCCAGGATGCCCACGGCGGCGCTGAAGAAGACGAAGCTGGAATAGAAGCCGCGCTTGTTGGGCGGCGCCATTTCCGCCAGGAAGGTCGTGGCCGAGGCATACTCTCCGCCCAGCGACAGGCCCTGCAGCAGGCGCGCGGCGGTCAGTAGCAGCGGGGCGGCCAGGCCGATGGTGGCGTAGGTCGGGGTGACGGCGATGATCAGCGAGCCGCCGGCCATCATCAGGATGGTCAGGCCCAGCGCGGCCTTGCGGCCGTAGCGGTCGGAGAAAATGCCCAGCACCCAGCCGCCGACCGGGCGCATGAAGAAGCCGACGGCGAAAATGCCGAAGGTGGCCAGCAGCGCGGTGGTCTCGTTGCCTTCAGGGAAGAACTGCTTCGAGAAGAAGATGGCGAATGACGCATAGATGGTCCAATCGAACCATTCCACCGCATTGCCTACACTACCGGCCAGAATCGTGCGGGCGCGCGACACGGGCGCGGCGTTTGCCCCCTGCGTGGCGCGCAGGGTTGCGGAAGGGGTACTCATAACGTCCTCGGTTTTATTTTTGGTCAAATAGACCGTTAAATTTTGTGTTTTTATCAATGCGCGAACGTTAGATTAATGAATATGGTCACGTCAAGTAAGGGTAAGCCCCTAATGCCGGCGCTCGATGACACCGATCTGGCCTGCCTGATCGCCCTGCAGGCCGACCCGCGCGCCTCCTGGCGCGAGCTGGGCGCGGCCACCGGCATCGCCGAGCGCACGGTGGCGCGTCGCATCAAGCGGCTGATGGATGCCGACGCCCTGCGCGTCATCGCCGAGGCCGATCCGCTGGCCACGGGCCGCGGCGTGGTGCTGCACGCCTGGGTGCGCTGCCGTTCGGGGCGCGTGGCCGAAGCGGCCGAGGCCCTGGCGAGTCTTGGCATCACCCAGCTGGTCGTGACGCTGGCCGGCACGGCCGACCTGATGGCGGAGCTGACGCTGGCGGACGCCGCCGACATGCCCGACGTGGTCACGCGCGTGCTGCCGTCCATCGATGGCGTCGAGCAGGTCGAGGCGCGCCTGGTGCTGCGGCCGTTCCGCCGCGCCGGCCAGTGGCGCATCCAGGCCGACGGCGCGGCGCCCGAGGCGCCGGATCCGGCCAGCCAGACCCCGGTGGCGCTGACCGAGCCCGAGCAGCGCATCGTGGCGCACCTGATGCGCGACGGCCGCGCCAGCCTGGCCGAATTGTCGGCCCATGCCGAGGTCAGCGAGCCCACCGCGCAGCGCCTGTTGCAGCACCTGGTCGAGCGGCGCGCGCTCAGCTTCCGCGTGGAGGTCGAGCCGGCCATGGTGGGCTTTCCGGTCGAAGCCGTGATCTCGGTGCAGGTGCGCCCGCAGGTCGTCGACGCCCTGGCCGCGCACCTGGCGCTGGATCCGAACACGCGCTGCCTGTTCGGCACCAGCGGCGCCTCGCAGCTGTTCTGGCACGTGCTGTGCCGCGACAGCCTGCACTTGTGGGACGTGGTCACGCGCAGGCTCGGCGAGTTGGACGGCGTGCTGGCCAGCGAGGTGGGCGTGGTAATGCGCGCCTACAAGCGCTGCGGCATCGTGCGCGCAGGCGCGCGGCTGGGCGCCGACGCCGCCTGAGCGGGCGCGGTCCCTACCAGACCGCGGCCTGCGAACCCGGCGCGCGCAGATGGCGGGCGAAGCGCTGCGCCAGGAAATCCACGAAGGCCAGGGTCTTGGCCGGCAGGTTCAGGCGCTCCGGGTACAGCACGTGGATGTCGGCCGGCGGCGTCGACCATTCCGGCAGGATCTGCCGCAAGCGGCCGGCCCGCAGGTGGTCGGCGGTCTCCCATTCCGATCGCATCACGATGCCGTGGCCGTCCAGGGCCCACTCCAGCGCGCTCTGGCCGTCGTTGGAACTGACCGGGCCGCGCACCTTCACGGTCTCGGCGCGCTGGCCGGATTCCAGCCGCCAGGTGCCGTAGGCCACGTCGTTCTCGCGCACCACGATGCAGCGGTGGCGCTGCAGCTCGCCCGGCGCGCGCGGCTCGCCGAAGCTCTCCAGGTAGCGCGGCGAGGCGCACAGCAGGCGCCGGTTGGAGGCGATCTTGCGGGCCGTCAGGCGCGCATCGGGCAGGTCGCCGAAACGCACCGCCACGTCGAAGCCTTCCTCGATCAGGTTCAAGGGCCGGTCGGTCAGGCGCAGTTGCACCTCGACTTCCGGATACTGCCGGGCGAAATCCGAAACGGCCGGGGCCACGTAGGCGCGGCCGAAACCGAAGGTGGCGTTCAGCCGCAGCAAGCCCTGCGGCTGCGCCCGGCTGCTGGAGACCGAGCGTTCCAGCGCCTGCAGGTCGGCCAGGATGCGGCTGCCTTCCGCCAGGTACAGCTCGCCTTCCTGCGTGACGCTGACGCGGCGGGTGCTGCGATTGAGCAGGCGCACGCCCAGGCGCTGTTCCAGCTTGGCCAGCCGCGTGCTGACCGCCGGCGGCGTCAGCCCCAGTTCGCGCGCGGCCGCGGACAGATTGCCGTGCTTGACCAGCAGGGAGAAGAAAGCCAGGTCGGAGAGCGCATCCATGGCGTTACTTATAAATTAGATTTAATAAAGATTTAGGTATTTAGCTAATTATAAGAATGAAGTGGGCTTATACACTGGGTTGACCGATACAGAGCCGCCTCACGCGGCCGACCAAGAGGAGACCCTACCCATGAAGACCCGTCATCTATTGCGCAGCCTGGGCGCGCTTGCCGCCGCCGCTTCCTGTTGGATGGCGCCGGCCACCGCTGCCGACGCCTTTCCCCAGCGCCCCGTCACCCTGATGGTGCCGTTCGCGCCCGGCGGCAGCGTCGACATCGCCGCCCGCCTGATCTCCGACGCCTGGGGCAAGGCCCTGGGCCAGAGCGTGATCGTCGAGAACCGCGCCGGCGCGTCCGGCAACATCGGCATGGCCGCGGTGGCCCGCGCCGAGCCGAACGGCTATACGCTGGCCATCAACACCATGTCGCTGGCGATCAATCCGGCGTTGTTCCGCAGCATGCCGTTCGACACCGCGCGCGACCTGCGCTCGGTCGGCACGGTCGGCACGTCGCAGCACGTGCTGACCGTGTCGCCGTCGCTGCCGGTGAACAACGTCAAGGAACTGCTCGACTACATCCGCGCGCGCCCCGCCAATGAACTGAGCTTCGGTTCGGCCGGCACCGGCAGCACCTTCCACATGGCCGCGGAACTGTTCAAGTCGGTGTCCGGCACGCAGATGCTGCACGTGCCCTACAAGGGCGGCGGCCCGGCCATGGTGGACACCATCAGCGGCCAGGTGCAGATGAGCTTCCCGGTGCTGTCGGCGGCCAAGCCGCAGGTCGATGGCAAGAAGCTCAAGGCGCTGGGCGTGACCGGCACCGCGCGGTCGCCGCTGCTGCCGGACGTGCCCACCATCGCCGAGTCCGGCCTGCCTGGCTACGCCTTCACCACCTGGTTCGTGATCAGCGCGCCCGCCGGCACGCCGCAGGCGGTGGTGGACACGCTCAACGCCAAGCTGGCGCAGGCGCTGCGATCGCCCGAGTTGTCCGAACGCATGCGCCGCGAAGGCTTCGATCCGCTTGTCTCCACGCCCGCCGAGACCGATGCCATGGTCAAGGGCGAGATGACGCGCTGGGCCGGCATCGTCAAGGACGCCGGCATCGAGGCCAACTGAGCGGCGCCACAGGTTTCATCGCGCCCCGCGCGGGCGCGTCTTTTTGCAAGGAAGCACCGACATGCCCGGCATGACGCTATACGACAAACTGGTGGCCAGCCATGAGGTGGCCCGCATCGACGACGAGCACATCCTGCTTTACGTCGATCTGCACATCATGAACGAGTACACCAGCCCGCAGGCCTTCAGCGGCCTGGCCGCTCGCGGCCGCGGCGTCCTGCGGCCTGGGCAGCAGATGGCCGTGGTGGACCACATCATTCCCACGCATCCGTTGCCGGCCGCGCTGCGCGTGATTCCGGACGACGCCTCGTCGCGCCAGGCCCGCAACCTCAAGCGCAATTGCGACGAGCAGCACATCGCGCTGTTCGACACCACCGATCCGCTGCAGGGCATCGAGCACGTGATCGCGCCCGAGCACGGCATGATCCTGCCGGGCATGGTGGTGCTGTGCGGCGACAGCCACACCACCACCTACGGCGCGCTGGGGGCGCTGGGCTTCGGCATCGGCACCTCGGAAGTCGAGCACATCCTGGCGACGCAGACGCTGGTCTACCGGGTCGCGCGCAACATGCGCATCCGCGTCGACGGCAGCCTGCCCGCGGGCGTGTCGGCCAAGGACCTGGTGATCTACGTGGTACATCGCATCGGCGCGCAGGGCGCGCGCGGCCACGCGGTGGAGTTCTGTGGCAGCGCCATCGACGGCCTCTCGGCCGAAGCCCGCATGACCCTGTGCAACATGACCGTCGAGGCCGGCGCGCGCGCCGCGCTGATCGCGCCGGACGCCACCACCGACGCCTATGTCGCCGCCCGCGCGCGGCACCTGGACGCCGGCGAGCTGGCGCAGGCGCGGGCCTACTGGGCCACCCTGCGCACGGATGCCGACGCCGCCTTCGACGCCGAGCATGTCTTCGACGCCGCGCGGATCGCGCCGTTCGTGACCTGGGGCACCAGCCCCGACCAGGCCATGCCGATCACCGGCACGGTCCCCGATCCCCAGGCCGAGCCGGACGCGCTGGCGCGCCTGGCGCTGGAAAAGGCCGTGGACTACATCGGCCTGCAACCCGGCGCGCCGATCGCCGGCGTGCCGATCGAGCGGGTCTTCATCGGCTCGTGTACCAATGGCCGCATCGAGGACCTGCGCGTGGTGGCCGACATCGTGCGCGGCCGCAAGGTGGCGCAGGGCGTGCGCGCCATGGTGGTGCCGGGCTCGGGCGCGGTGCGCGCCCAGGCCGAGGCCGAAGGCATCGCCGCCACGCTGGTCGATGCCGGCTTCGAATGGCGCCAGCCGGGCTGTTCGATGTGCCTGGCCATGAACGACGACGTGCTGCGGCCGGGCGAGCGCTGCGCATCCACCACCAACCGCAACTTCGAAGGCCGCCAGGGCCGCGCCGGACGCACCCACCTGATGAGCCCCGCCATGGCCGCCGCCGCCGCGCTGGCCGGCCGCATCGTCGACGTGCGCGACCTGGAGAACCTGCAATGAACCAGATCATCAGCGGCGTCGCCGCGCCCCTGCCGTACTCCAATCTGGACACGGACCAGATCATGCCCAAGCAGTTCCTGCGCATCATCGACAAGGCCGGGCTGGACCGCGGCCTGCTCTATGACCTGCGCTTTGACGCCGACGGCGCGCCGCGCCCGGACTGCGTGCTGAACCAGCCCGCCTACGCCGGCGCCGCGGTGCTGGTGGCCGGGCCCAATTTCGGCTGCGGCTCCAGCCGCGAGCACGCGGTCTGGGGCCTGATGCAGTACGGCATCCGCGCGGTCGTGGCCGCCAGTTTCGGCGAGATCTTCTACTTCAATGCGCTCAACAACGGCCTGCTGCTGGTGAGCCTGCCGCCGGCCGAGGTCGACGCGCTGCTGGCGCGGGTGTCCGAGCCCGTCGGCAACCGCGTCGAGATCGACGCGCTGGCGGGCACGGTGCGGGCCGAGGACGGCTGGACCGGGCATTTCGACCTGCCGGCGCGGCACCGCCGCATGTTCTCGCAGGGGCAGGACATGGTGGGCGCCTCGTTACAGCAGTTGCCGGATGTGGAACACTTCGAGACCGGCCACTGGGCCCGGCATCCCTGGATGAAAGACGTGGCGCGCCGCGTGCGCGACCGGCTCGGCCAATGAACGCCACAGACTGAGAGGCACAGACCGCAATGACCGCTTTCTTCGATCTTCCCGTGCGCCGCCACGAGGTCAACGGCATCCACATCGCCGCCCGCATCGACGGCCAGGGGCCGCCGCTGCTGTTGCTGCACGGCCATCCGCAGACCCACGCCATCTGGCACCGGGTCTGGCCCGAACTGACGCGCCGCCACACCTGCGTGGCGGCCGACCTGCGCGGCTACGGCGACAGCGACAAGCCGGCCGCGACGCCGGACCATGCCGCGCATTCCAAGCGCGCCATGGCCGCCGACATGGTGGCGCTGATGCGCGCCCTGGGGCATGAACGCTTCGACGTGCTGGCCCACGACCGCGGCGCCCGCGTCGCGCACCGCCTGGCGCTGGACCATGCCGACGCCGTCGGTCGCATGATGCTGCTGGACATCGCGCCGACGCTGGACATGTACGAAAACACCACCCGCGCCTTCGCCCAGGCCTACTACCACTGGTTCTGGCTGATCCAGCCGGCGCCGATGCCCGAGACCATGATCGAGCGCGACCCGGTGTTCTACCTGCGCTCGGTCATGGGCGGGCGCCCCGGCGGCCTAGCGCATTTTTCCGACCAGGCGATGGCCGAGTACGAGCGCACCGCGCGCCTGCCCGGCTGGGCCACCGGCATCTGCGAGGACTACCGCGCCTCGGCCACGCTCGACCTGGAGCACGACCGCCAGGGCCGCGCGGCGGGCGAGCGCCTGCGCCTGCCGCTGCGCGTCCTGTGGGGCGAGCGCGGCGCGGTGGGGCGCAATTTCGACGTGCTGGGCCTGTGGCGCGCGGTGGCCGACGATGTCTCCGGCGGGCCGCTGCCCGGCGCCCACTATCTGGCCGAGGAAACGCCGGACCCATTGTTGCGCGAGGTGTCCGGTTTTTTTGGCTGGGACGGGCGCTAGCCAGGCTGTCAATCAAGCCACGGCGGGGGGTAGGGACATCCAAAAAGGGACGCAACCCTGGTGGTAACCTTCGGCCATGAATGCTTCCTTTGCCGATCTGACCGAATTGCCTGAGCCCGAGGACGCCCAACGCGCGTTCCGGACCTCGGATTCCCCCTGCGTTGCCGTTTGTTCCACGCTGTTCGACGACATCTGCAGGGGCTGCGGCCGCACGGCCATGGAAGTGGCCAATTGGGTCTTCATGACCGAAGAGGAAAAGCGCGAGGTCTGGGTCCGCATCAAGGCCCAGGGGTATCCGCGCCGCAACAACTAGCGCCGGCGGGCGGCCACGGGGCCGCGGTCTTGAGCATGTCACATGCCGCGGGCTAAATCGCGGTATTGCCCACTTCCGGCCCCATCATGCGCATCGTTCTGGTTACGGATGCCTGGCATCCGCAAGTCAACGGCGTCGTCCGCACCTGGACGACCATGCAGCAGATCCTCACCGAATGGGGCCACGAACTGATCGTGGTGAATCCCCAGGGCAGCCGCACCGTGCCGGCCCCGTCCGAGCCCGACCTGCGCCTGTGCCTGCAGCCGGGCCGGCAACTGCGCCGCATCCTCGGCGACATCGTGCCCGACGCCCTGCATATCGCCACCGAAGGCCCGCTGGGGCTGGCGGCGCGGCGCATGGCGCTGTCGCGCGGCTGGCGCTTCACCACCTCGTTCCACACCATGTTCCCCGACTACCTGCAGGCGCGCATGGGCATTCCCGCGGCGTTGCCGTGGCGCTTCCTGCGCTGGTTCCACCGGCCGTCGCAATGCGTGCTGGTGCCCACGCCGACGGTGCGCGACATCCTGGTGCGGCGCGAGTTCGCCAACCTGCGGGTCTGGTCGCGCGGCGTCGATCCGCGCAAGTTCCAGCCCGTCCCCGGCCAGGCGTTCCACGACCTGCCGCGCCCGGTCTTCCTGTCGGTCGGCCGCGTGGCGCGCGAGAAGAACCTGGATGCCTTCCTGTCGCTGGACCTGCCCGGCAGCAAGGTGGTGGTCGGCGCCGGTCCCGACGAGGCGCGGCTGAAAAAGCGCTTTCCCGGGGCCGTGTTCCTCGGCATGCAGAACGATGACGCCTTGCCGGCCTTCTACAGCGCGGCCGACGTGTTCGTCTTTCCCAGCCTGACGGATACGTTCGGTCTGGTAATGCTGGAGGCCATGGCCTGCGGCACGCCGGTGGCCGCATTCCGCAGCGAGGCGCCGCTGGCGGTGGTGGCGCAAGGCGTCACCGGCTTCCTCGACGAAGACCTGGCGCACGCCTGCCGCGCCGCGCTGACGCTGGACCGGCACGCGGTGCGTGAACACGCCCTGACGCGCAGCTGGGATTCGGTGGCCTCGGACCTGCTGGCGTCGCTGGTGCCGCTGACGCCTGGCGCGGAACTGGCCAGACCCTTGGTCCAGGCGGGCTGAGGCGCGCCGCGCAAACGGGGCGTTCCGCCGTCGACCCCGCCCGCCGGGCATTCCCCCGGGCAGGCCAAACCGGTACAATGCTCGGCAATCCTGAGGAGCGTTGCGACGACCCTGCGGTTCCCGTCATGGACCATGCCCTGGCCCATGACCCGCGGAACCCGGTTCGCCAGGCTCAGGAATCCTTGTTCAAGCGTCGCGTCATGCGCGGCGCTACAGCAACGGCGCTCACCTTTGTCGCGTATGGCGGAAAAGGCGAGCACTCGATTGTCGTGGTGGTTTCGCGTTGTCCGGCCGTATCGTGCGCCGTTCGTTTTTCACGTGGAGCCTACAACACCATGAACGCTGTAACCGATAAATCCTTCTCCGACTACCTCGTCGCCGACATGTCGCTGGCCGGCTGGGGCCGCCGCGAGCTGGCCATCGCCGAAACCGAAATGCCCGGCCTGATGGCCATCCGCGAAGAGTTCGCCGCCAAGCAGCCGCTCAAGGGCGCCCGCATCGCCGGCAGCCTGCACATGACCATCCAGACCGGCGTGCTGATCGAAACGCTGGTGGCCCTGGGCGCCGAAGTGCGCTGGGCCTCGTGCAACATCTTCTCGACCCAGGACCACGCCGCCGCCGCCATCGCCGCCTCGGGCACGCCGGTCTTCGCCGTCAAGGGCGAAACGCTGGAAGAGTACTGGCAGTACACCCACAAGATCTTCGAATGGCCCAATGGCCAGAACGCCAACATGATCCTCGACGATGGCGGCGACGCCACGTTGATGCTGCACCTGGGCACCAAGGCCGAGAAGGACATCTCGGTGCTGGCCAACCCCGGCAGCGAAGAAGAGCGCGTGCTGTACGCCGCCATCAAGAAAACGCTCGAGCGTGATCCGAAGTGGTACTCGACCCGCCTCGCCCTGATCAAAGGCGTGACCGAGGAAACCACCACCGGCGTGCACCGCCTGTACCAGATGTCGCAGAAGGGCGAGCTGGCCTTCGCCGCCATCAACGTCAACGACTCGGTCACCAAGTCCAAGTTCGACAACCTGTATGGCTGCCGCGAATCGCTGGTCGACGGCATCAAGCGCGCCACCGACGTGATGGTCGCCGGCAAGATCGCCGTGGTCGCCGGCTACGGCGACGTGGGCAAGGGTTGCGCCCAGGCGCTGGTCGCCCTGCGCGCCCAGGTGTGGGTCACCGAAATCGACCCGATCTGCGCCCTGCAGGCCGCCATGGAAGGCTTCAAGGTCGTGACCATGGAAGAAGCCGCCGCCCACGGCGACATCTTCGTCACCGCCACCGGCAACTTCCACGTCATCACGCGTGACCACATGAACGCCATGAAGGACCAGGCGATCGTCTGCAACATCGGCCACTTCGACAACGAAATCGACGTCGCCAGCCTGGCCGATTGCAAGTGGGAAGAGATCAAGCCGCAAGTCGACCACGTCATCTTCCCGGACGGCAAGCGCATCATCCTGCTGGCCCAGGGCCGCCTGGTGAACCTGGGTTGCGCCACCGGCCACCCCTCGTTCGTGATGTCGTCGTCGTTCGCCAACCAGACCATCGCCCAGATCGAGCTGTTCACGCGCAACGAAGCCTACAAGTCGGGCGAAGTCTACGTGCTGCCCAAGCACCTGGACGAGAAGGTCGCGCGCCTGCACCTGAAGAAGCTGGGTGTGAACCTGACCACGCTGCGCAAGGACCAGGCCGACTACATCAGCGTGCCGGTCGAAGGTCCTTACAAGCCGAATCACTACCGCTACTGATGCTTGTAGCAAAATAGGGAAGTACCGCGCCATGTCGGCGCGGGCTTTCCGGTCCGCGGGGTTCCCCCGCATCGCCTGGCGATGACGGGGCCGCGGAGCGTCAATACTGGAGGTCGAACATGGCATTGATACTCGTCTGGATCCTGAACGCGGTGGCCCTGCTGGTGGTGGCCTACCTGCTGCCCGGCATCACCGTGGCCAGCTTCGGATCGGCGCTCATCGCCGCGCTGGTGCTGGGTCTGGTCAACATGCTGGTCAAGCCGGTGCTGGTGTTGCTGACGCTGCCCATCACGATCGTCACGCTGGGTCTCTTCCTCATCGTCATCAACGCCTTGTTGTTCTGGTTCGTCGGCTCCGTGCTGAAGGGCTTCCAGGTCAACGGGTTCTGGTGGGCCGTGGGCGGTGCGATCCTGTACAGCATCATTTCGGGCCTGCTGACCAAACTGATCCCCTGAATTCCCACCCCCGAGCGCTACGCGCTCCCCCTCAAGGGGGCGTGCCAGCGGACCGGCAAAGCCGGCTCCGCGGCACCCCGATGGGGCGGCACCCCGATGGGGCGGGACCTGGTTCATGCGATGCGCATAGCGCTATGGATAACTGATCCGATATGTCCGATTCGACTTCTCCGGCGTTCAGCCTGGAATTCTTCCCGCCGCGCGACCTGGCCGGCCAGGAACGGCTGGTCCGCGCGGCCAAGCAGATGCTGGCGATCCAGCCCAAGTACGTCAGCGTGACCTTCGGCGCGGGCGGCTCCACCCGCGCCGGCACGGCCGATGCCGTGCGCACGCTGCGCAACCTGGGCTGCGATGCCGCGCCGCACCTGTCGTGCGTCGGCGCCTCGCGCCAGGACCTGCGCGAGATCCTGCAGACGTACAAGAACGAAGGCGTGCGGCGCGTGGTCGCCCTGCGCGGCGACCTGCCCTCGGGCATGGGCGGCGACGCCGGCGAACTGCGCTATGCCAACGAACTGGTCTCCTTCATCCGCGAGGAAACGGGCGACTGGTTCCACATCGAAGTGGCGGCCTACCCCGAAATGCATCCCCAGGCCGCCAACGTGTCGGCCGACATGGATCATTTCGTGGCCAAGGTGAAAGCCGGCGCCGATGCGGCCATCACCCAGTACTTCTTCAACGCCGACGCCTACTTCGACTTCGTCGACCGGGCCCAGGCCAAGGGCGTGCGGGTGCCGATCGTGCCGGGCATCATGCCCATCACCAACCACACCCAACTGCTGCGCTTCTCGGAAATGTGCGGCGCCGAAGTGCCGCGCTGGATCCGCCTGCGCCTGGCCGAGTTCGGCGACGACAAGGCCTCGATCCGCGCCTTCGGCGTGGACGTGGTCACCGAGCTGTGCCAGAACCTGCTGGACAACGGCGCGCCCGGCCTGCACTTCTACACCCTCAACCACGCCGAAGCGCCATTGGCGGTGTGGAAGGAACTGAGCGTGTAATCCCCGCGCCGCGCAGCTCGCGGCAACGGAAAGGCCGGCAACCATTGCCGGCCTTTTTTTTGACGTCATCACGGCCACGTCGCGGGGCCTGTCGTCAGGCGCGCCTTGCCGCCGTGGCCGGTCGGCAAGGCGTCGAGGGCTGGCGCAGGTCGTTGGCGCCAGCGGGGCGCGTCAGTCCGCGTACACCCCCGCTTTGCGGATGATTGGCCCCCACTTGTCCACCTCCGCTTGCAGCCAGCTCTGCAGGCCGGCCGGCGTCTGCTTGGACTCGGGCACGATCTCGGCGCCCAGTTCGGCCATCTTCTGGCTGAAGGCGGGATCCTTGAGCGCCGCGCGCAGGGCCTCGTTGAACTTCGCCACCACTTCCGGCGGCGTGCCCTTGGGCGCGTATACGCCGTGCCAGACCTTGACCTCGAAGCCCTTCAGCCCGCTTTCCTGCAGCGTCGGCGCATCGGGCAGCGTCTTGATGCGATCCAGCGTGGTGACGCCATAGAGCTTCACGCGCTGCGCCTTGATGTGGGGAATGGTCTGCGTGGTCTGATCGCACAGCACGTCCACCTGGCCGCCCAGCAGCGCCGTCAGCGCCGGCGCGGTGCCGGCATACGGAATGGTCGTGAACTGCGTGCCCAGCGCTTCCTGCAGCAGCATGCCGCACAGTTGCGACACGGCGCCCAGGCCGGCGTTGGCCAGATTGATCTTGTTGCCGTTGGCGCGCGCGTACTTGATGAACTCGACCATGTCGCCCGGCGGCAGGTCCTTGCGGCCCAGCAGCGTCATGGGCACGTCGGCCACCTGGCCGACGTAGGCGAAATCGGTCAGCGGATTGAACGGCAGCTTGCGGTACAGCGCTGGCGCCGTGGCCATGCCGTTGTGGTGGATCAGGAAGGTATAGCCGTCGGGCGCGGCGCGCGCCACGTGCGTGGCCGCCAGCGTGCCGCCCGCGCCGGGACGGTTCTCGACCACGATGCTCTGGCCCAGCGTCTTCGACATGGCGGCGCCCAGGCTGCGCGCCACCACATCGGTGGGACCGCCCGCCGCGAACGGCACGACCAGCGAAATGGGGTGGTTGGGATAGCCGCTCTGGGCCATGGCGGAACCGCCGGCCAGGCAGCCCAGGGCCAGCAGCGGCCCGGCCAGGCGCCTCCAGGCGCGCGGGAAAATAGGGGTCATGTCTCGTCCTTATCGGTGTTATCGCAACCCGCAAGGCAAGGCATGGCGGGCTGGCGCCAGTGTGGCGCGCCAGCCGGAAGATGAGAATTTGTGGTTTTACAAGCCGGGTTTAGGGAAGGGGAAAGCCGGGTTTATACGGTGGGACCGCGTCAGCCGTGTCATGTCATCGCGCCGGGCGGGTTCAAGCCGCAGGCGGGCAGCGTCGCATCGCGTACCCGGCCATCAAAATAACGGTGAAAGATCTCCCAATCTCCATATTCATCTGGGGCGCTCTCGTAGGCGTGCAATCTGCCTAGCAAGCCGCAGATCCAGTCAGCGCATTGCAGTGTCTGGAACAGATAGCTTTCACCTTGAATCGGAGGCTCGATCAAGGTCCTGCATTTCTCCTGCGTGTCTTCGAACATCGCCTGGGTGCAGGCTTCCATGTTGCGCTCACGCCAGAGGTTGCCGGCTTGCTGTTCGTCCAGCATCACCAGGAACGTGGCATTTCGTGCGCTGCAGAAGTGATCTGCAAGGCGGATCAGGCGGAGCAATTGGCGTTTGAAGAGATCGGTGGCCCGGTGCGTGCTGGCATCGGCCGATTTGCATTCCCCGGCGTAGATGACATAGCCCCCCACCTTGCGTATCTGGCCAAGCAACCGACCCGTCGACGCCCGCAACGCCTTGTACCTGGCTACGTTTTGAACGGTGTAGAGCTGGGCTCCCTTTTTTTCCCAACGATGGGCCGGTTGATGCTGCTGTTCCAGCTCGAATCGCAGCAAGCGGCATTTGAGCCTGTAAAAGTAGATGGCGAATTCGCGGACCGCGTCGACGGGAATCAGGAATCCGCCGAAGCCGAAAACCGGACTGGTCTTGTACTGCGCATGATCGCGGGAAAGAAAGGGGCCGACATGGCCGAATTCATCAAGATAGACAACGTAATGCACGTTCCGAGTCCTCTGGCATGGTGTCAAAGGCGCTCGTTCGCAGAAAACACGAAAGCCCGCAGCAATTGCTTGCATGCGGGCTTCGGAAGGTGGGCATGTGAAATTTCACATGCGTTGAAAGCAGTGTAAGCCAGCCGAAGAGCGCCCGCAAGCATCATGGCGGAAAACGTCGATTGCAGACGGGCGTATTCAAAAATACAGGACTGATTCGCTAGACCCTGGCGCGGTTCGCCAGTCCCCTAGCTGGGCTGATCCTTCCCCGGATCTTCCGCCAGCACCTGCGGCGCGGGATACACCGCCTGCGGCACGTCCACCGGTTCGGCGCGCAGCGGTTGATGGACGCGGCTGGCGGGGACCAGCGAGGCGGGATCCTCGGGGCTGGCCCAGAGCGGGTCCGGGATTTCGGCGAACACCTGGCGCAGGCGTTCGCCCCAGGTGCCGCGGATCATGCGGAAATACTCGTTGTGCTCGTCGATGCTGGCGAAGTGCGTGACGCGCAGCGCGTGGGTGTCGTACACCAGCAGATCCAGCGGCAGGCCGACCGAGATGTTCGAGCGCAGCGTCGAATCCATCGAGATCAGCGCGCACTTGGCGGCCTCGTCCAGCGAGGTGTCGGGGCGCAGCACGCGGTCCAGGATGGGCTTGCCGTACTTGGCCTCGCCGATCTGGAAGTACGGGCATTCGGAGCCGGCCTCGATGAAATTGCCGGCCGAATACACCTGGAACAGGCGGCAGCGCTCGGCGCCGATCTGGCCGCCGAAGATCAGGCTGACGTTGAAGTCCACGCCCTGTTCGTGCAGGGCCGCGGCCTCGCGCTGGTAGACCGCGCGCACCGCGGCGCCAACCCGGCGGGTGGCCTCGAACATGTCGGGCGCGTTCCAGACGGTTTCGCCGCCCTCGTCATGCTGGCGCGCCAGCGCGTTCAGCACGGCCTGGCTGACGGCCAGGTTGCCGGAGGTCATCAGCACCATCATGCGTTCGCCCGGACGCTCGAAGACGGTCATCTTGCGGAACACGCTGATCTGGTCGACCCCCGCATTGGTGCGGGAGTCGGACAGGAACACCAGGCCGGAATCGAGGCGGGCTGCAACGCAGTAGGTCATGATCGAAAAAAAGGAGAAACCACGCCGCCATTGTATTGCGGCGTGGCCGAGCGGGGTTTATTGCTGCGAGGCGGTCTGGACCTGCACGCTGATCTCCATGGATTCATCGCCGCCGCCGGTGCGCACGCCACGGACCGGCGAGGCCGAGTCGTAGTCGCGTCCCACCGCCAGGCGGCAGTGGCAATCGGACGCGAACTGGCGATTGGTGATGTCCACGCTGGTCCAGCCGACGCCGGGTAGCCAGACGTCGGCCCAGGCGTGGCTGGCGGCGTGTTCGGCGGTGGTGTACAGGTAGCCGCTGACGTAGCGGGCCGGCACGCCCAGGCCGCGCACGCAGGCCAGGAACAGGTGGGCATGGTCCTGGCAGACGCCATGGCCCAGCGCCAGCACCTGGCCGGCGGCGGTGGTGACGTCGGTGGTGCCGGGTTCGTAGGCCACCCGGTCGCAGATGGCGCCGGCCAGCGTCAGCACATCGGCGGGCGCGTTCAGGCCGTCCGGCAGCACGTCGCGGGCGAAGGACTGGATGGTGTCGTCGGCCAGCGTCAGCGGCGTCTGCACGCAGTAGGCGTGCACGGGCAGGCGGCTGTCCTCGCCGCCCAGCGCGCCCTGCGCGAGCGAGCCGACCAGCACCTGCCCGACCACGCGCAGCTCGATCTCGGTGTGCGGACGGTTCAGCGTCAGCGTGTGGGTGATGTTGCCGTAGGCGTCCACCTGCTGCTCGAGCGCGCCGGGCGCCTCGATGTGCCAGCGCAGCACGCGCTGGTGCTCGTCGTCGCGCGGCGTCAGCCGCAAGGTCTGGATGCTGTAGGTGACGGGTGCCGTGTAGCGGTAGTGCGTGACGTGCGTGATGATCTGTTTCATGCCTGTCTCCTTGTCATGCCGACAGCGGCACCAGGAAGTCCTGGCTGATGCGGTTGCCCAGGTCGTTGATGCGGTCCAGGAAGTGCTCCAGGTACTGGTGCAGTCCGTTATGCAGAATGTCTTCGACGCGGCCGAACTGCAGCTCGGCGCACAGCATGCCGGCGCGCCGTTCGGTCTCGGTCGAGCGCTGGTTCGAGACGCGCGCCAGGTCGTCGGCCACCGCGCGCATCGCCGCCAGCAGCGAACGCGGCATGTCCGGATGCAGGATCAGCAGCTCGGCCACGCGGTCGGGCGTGATCACGTCGCGGTAGACCTTGCGGTAGATCTCCAGCCCCGACACCGAGCTGAGCAGCGCCGACCAGCGGTAGAACTCGCTCTGCAGCGCGCTCGGCGCTTGACCGTCGGCGCGGCCCTCCTGTTGCTGCTGCGGCGTGCCGTTGCCGTCGTGTTCGTGGAACTTCACGTCCAGCATGCGCGCGGTGTTGTCGGCGCGTTCCAGGTGCATGCCGATGCGCAGGAAGTACAGCGCCTCGTCTTCCAGCATGGTGCCGATGGTGACGCCGCGCGCCAGGTGCGAGCGGAACTTGACCCACTCGAAGAATTCGCCCGGGTTGCGTTCCAGCAGGCCGGTGTGCAGGTGCTTGAGCAGTTCCAGCCAGGTGGTGTTGTAGGTCTCCCAGACTTCGGTGGTGAGGCTGCCGCGCACGGCGCGGGCGTTCTCGCGGGCGGCGCGCATGCAGCTGTAGATGGACGAGGGGTTCTCGGCGTCGCGCACCATGTATTGCAGCACGTCCTGCGGCGACACCACGGTATGTTTGGCATGGTAAAGCCGTTGCAGTTCGGAGATGCGCAGCACGGCGTTCCACGAGCCTTCGCGGGTCTGCGCGTCCTGCGGCAGCAGCGACATCTGCAGGTTCACGTCCAGCATGCGGGCGGTGTTCTCGGCGCGCTCGGTGTAGCGGCACATCCAGAACAGGTTGTCGGCGGTTCGGCTCAGCATCGTTATTCCTCCAGGACCCAGGTGTCCTTGGTGCCGCCGCCCTGGCTGCTGTTGACCACCAGCGAGCCTTCGGTCAGCGCCACGCGGCACAGGCCGCCCGGCACGGTGCGGATGTCCTTGCCGCACAGCACGTAGGGGCGCAGATCGACGTGGCGCGGCGCCACGCCGGACTCGACATAGGTCGGCACCGTGGACAGCGCCAGCGTCGGTTGCGCGATGTAGTTGGCGGGGTTGGCGCGTACCCGGTCCTTGAACGACTCGACCTCGGCGCGCGTGGCCGACGGGCCGACCAGCATGCCGTAGCCGCCGGCGCCATGCACTTCCTTGACCACCAGGTCGTGCATGTTGGCCAGCACGTGCGACAGTTCCTCCGGCCGTCCGCAGCGCCAGGTGGGCACGTTCGACAGGATCGGTTCTTCGCTCAGGTAGAAGCGGATCATGTCCGGCACGTAGAGGTAGGTGGACTTGTCGTCGGCGATGCCGGTGCCGATGGCGTTGGCCAGCGTCACGCGGCCGGCGCGGTACACCGACAGCAGGCCGGGCACCCCCAGCGCCGAATCGGCGCGGAACGACAGCGGATCGAGGAAGTCGTCATCCAGCCGGCGGTAGATCACGTCGACCTTGCGCGGCCCCTGCGTGGTGCGCATGTACACCGTGTTCTGCTCGACGAACAGGTCCTGGCCTTCCACCAGTTCCACGCCCATCTGCTGCGCCAGGAACGCATGCTCGAAGTAGGCCGAGTTGTACATGCCCGGCGTCAGCACCACCACGGTGGGATCGTCGCCGCCATGCGGCGCCACTTCGCGCAGGTTGTCCAGCAGCAGGTCGGGATAGTGCGCCACCGGCTCGACCTTGATGCGGCTGAACGCGGCGGGCATCAGCCGCATCGACATCTTGCGGTTCTCCAGCATGTACGACACGCCGGACGGCACCCGCAGGTTGTCTTCCAGCACGTAGAACTCGCCAGCGCCGGCGCGCACGATGTCGACCCCGGCGATGTGGCAGTAGATGTCCTCGGCCACGTCCACGTCCTGCATCTCGGGGCGGTACTGGGCGTTCAGGAACACCTGCTCGGCCGGCACCACGCCGGCGCGGACGATGTCATGGCCGTGGTAGATGTCGTGGATGAACATGTTCAGCGCCCGCACGCGCTGCTTCAGGCCGGCTTCCAGGCGGCGCCACTCGTCGGCGGGGATGATGCGCGGGATCATGTCGAACGGGATCAGGCGTTCGGTGCCGGCGGCGTCGCCGGCCACCGAAAAGGTGATGCCGACCCGCCGGAAACTCAGGTCGGCTTCCAGGCGGCGCGCCGCCATGGCTTCCGCCGATTGCTCCTGGTGCCAGCGCTCGAAGGCCTGGTAATGGGAGCGTATGCCGCCGGCGCTGTCGCGCATTTCGTCATAGGCGGCGGGACGGGATGATCTGTCCTTCATGGCTCCTCCGTTGCAGATGCTGACGGCCGGCTTGGGCGCGGCCGTTGTCCGGTCCGTGCAGGACCGGTCTGACTGAATAAGCAACCCGCATGCCAGCTTGGGCAGGGGCGCGCGGGCGCCGCCCTGGAGGTAAATATCCTCTCGTCGGCGGCGGATGGCTACCCTCCGGATGAACGGCGGGCTCGGTGGCGCAAGCGGGACGGCAAGCCCCGCTTGGGGGTGAATGGCGGTGACGCCAGGGTGAAACGGGTCGGAATCCTGGCGGCGCGGGGTCGCGGCGACAGGGCGGACGGGCCGCGGCGGGGCCGCGTGGGCGAGGCGGGGGCTACCCGCGGGGGACGCCGCGCAAGGCGGCAATCGGCAATATCAGGGGCAGATCATAGGGCTTGCACCGTTTTGGTGCAAGCCCTTGGGCGAGACTGGTGCGTCAGCGCAGGGTGTAGTGGTGCAGCGTGGTGCCGCCGGGGCCCGGTTGCTCGTTGGGCACATGCGGCACCCAGCCGTCCGGGGTGATGACGGCGTCCAGGCGGAAGTCATGCGCGGCCGGCTCGTAGTCGGCATCCAGCTCGCCGCAGCTCCAGGCCACGCCGATGGCGGTGAAGGCATGGCCGCGTTCGCGCAGCGCCGCCAGGGTGCGGTCGTAGTAGCCGCCGCCGTAACCCAGGCGGTCGGCGGATTCGGTGTAACCCAGGGTGGGCACCAGCAGCACGTCGGGCAGCACCTCGGCGCCGTGCACCGGTTCCTGGATGCCGTAGGGGCCGGCGCGCAGTTCGGCCTCGGGCGTCCAGGGCAGGAAGGCCAGGGGCGCGTTGCGTTCACGCACCACCGGCAGCGCCACCGTGACACCGTTTTCCGTCCATTGCTCCAGCAGCGGACGCAGGTCGGGTTCGTCTTCCATGGGCCAGAAGGCGGCCACGGTGCGGGGGGCGGGACGGCCGGCGCGGGCGGCTTCGTCGCGGGCCACGTTGAGCCAGGTGAACAGGCGCGCGCGCATCAGCAGGCCGCCGCGACTGCGCTGGTCTTCGGGCAGTTCGGCACGCAGTTTCCGCAATCGCGTGCGTAGCTGGCTTGCGGTATCCTCTGGAGTATTTTGCGTAGTCATGCGGTAGCTGTAACAGGGGTGAAAAATGAAGGCGACAATGCGGGTCAGCGATAACACGTACAACGGCGCGAACCTGCGCGCGAGCCACCGCAGCGGCGGCCGCGCCAACAACCGCGCGTATCACCACGCCTGTCTTTGCGCCTATCACTGCGCCGACCCGCAAGCCGCCGGCAAGGTCCGCGCATGAAGGCCGCGCGCAACCCCATGACGGCAGTCCGGGCCCCGCAATCCGGACGGTATCAGAAAACCGGCGGGAAATCCCCGCGTGGCGCCGACGCCCGTGCCGGCCTGCGCCGCTGGCTGCCCTTGCTGGCGCTGTTCACCGCCGCGTGCGCGCCGGTCGACGCCCAGCAGCGCACCGCGGCCGTCAGTCCCCAGCCGCAACCCGCCGCGCAGGCGCCGCAGCCGGCCATCGCCGTGCCGCCGGCCGTGCTGGCCGGCCTGCCGCCCACCGCCGATACGCCGGCGCTGGCCGCCGTGGTGGCCGCGCGCGAAGCCATGAACCGCAAGCAGTGGTCGGTGCTGGGCGCCCTCGTGCCGCAGGCCAAGGGCGATACGCTCGGCATGTACCCCGAATACTGGCTGTTGCGCTACCAGCTGTGGAGCCCGCCCGCGGGCGGCCGGCCCAACACCGATCTGCAGAAGTTCATCAACGGCAACGGCGACGCCTACCTGGCCGACCGCCTGCGCGCCGATTGGCTGCTGGCCGCCGCGCGCAGCGGCGATTTCGACCTGGTGCGCAAGCTTGCGCCGGTCAAGAACAGCAACGCGCAGGTCGAGTGCGCCGTCCTCAACGCCAAGCACATGACCGGCCAGCGCGCCACCGCCGCGCAGGCCGTGGCCGTGTTCGCGCCGGGCGGCGCCTGCTGGACGCTGTACGACCAGCTGGTCGCCGACAACGTCCTGGGCTGGGAGCAGCTCGAACCGCAACTGCGCGATGCCATCGAGGCCAACAAGACCACCGACGCGCGCAAGTTCGTGCAGTACATGTTCGAGCCGCGCGACCAGAAGACCTACGACGTCCTCATCAAGGACCCGATGCGCTGGCTGACGCGGCAGGATCGCCTGCCGGTGGGCCGCAACGAAAAAGAGCTGGTCACCATCGCCCTGGCGCGCCTGGCCCGCTCCGACATCAACGTCGCCGATTCCTACCTGCGGCGCGAATGGGCCAAGTCCATGGCCAAGTCGAACCTGGCCTGGATCCGTGGCCAGTACGCGCTGGTGGCCGCGCTCAACCTGGACAGCCGCGCCGACGACTGGTACCACGAGGCCGGCCATATCCGCATGACGGAATACAACGCCGGCTGGAAGGTGCGCGCCGCGCTGCGCCAACCGAAGATCGACTGGAAGTGGGTCATCGAATCCATCGACCAGATGCCGCAGGCGCAGCAGCAGGATCCCTCCTGGATCTACTGGAAGGCGCGCGGCATGGCCGCCACCGGCCGCCGCGACCAGGCCAATGCGGCCTACGCGTCCATCGCCGACCGCTTCGATTTCTACGGCCAGCTGTCCGCCGAGGAACTGGGCCGCCGCATCACCGTGCCGCCGCGCCCGGTGCCCATCAGCGACAGCGAGATCGCCGAAGCGCGCGCCAATCCCGGCCTGCGCCGCGCCGTGCAGCTGTTCCGCCTGGGCTGGCGCCAGGAAGCCGTGCCCGAATGGAACTACGCGCTGCGCGGCATGAGCGATCGCCAGCTGCTCGCCGCCGCCGAACTGGCGCGCGCCGAGAACATCTACGACCGCGTGGTCAACACGTCCGACCGCACCGAGAAGGAATTCGATTTCAGCCAGCGCTTCATCGCGCCGTTCGAAGGCCGCGTCACCGCCAAGGCCAACGCCATCGCGCTGGACCCGGCCTGGGTCTATGGCCTGATCCGCCAGGAATCGCGCTTCATCATGGACGCGCGCTCGCACGTCGGCGCGTCCGGCCTGATGCAGCTGATGCCGGCCACGGCCAAGTGGGTCGCGGGCAAGATCGGCATGAGCAACTTCACGCCCGACAGCGTCAACGACTTCGACACCAACACCGAGCTGGGCACCAACTACCTGAACATGGTGCTGCGCGACCTGAACGGCTCGCAGATGCTGGCCAGCGCCGGCTACAACGCCGGGCCGCGTCGGCCGCACAACTGGCGCTCCACCTTCAACCATCCGGTCGAAGGCGCGATCTTCGCCGAGACCATCCCGTTCAACGAGACGCGCACCTACGTCAAGAACGTGATGTCCAACTCGGTCTACTACGCCGCCATGTTCAGCGGCCAGTCGCAGTCCCTGAAAGAGCGGCTGGGCAACGTGGTGCCGCTGGGCGCGGAAAGCACCACCCTGCCATGACGGGGGATGCGGCAACGCAGGGCCTGCAGGTCTACATCGTGGGCGGAGCGGTGCGCGACGCGTTGCTCGGCCTGACGCCCGGCGACCACGACTGGGTGGTGGTCGGCGCCACGCCCGAGGACATGGCGCGGCGCGGCTTCATTCCGGTGGGCGGCGATTTCCCGGTGTTCCTGCACCCGGTGACCAAAGAGGAATACGCGCTGGCGCGCACCGAGCGCAAGTCGGGCCGTGGCTACAAGGGCTTTACCTTCTACACCGGCGCCGACGTCACGCTGGAAGAAGACCTGCGCCGCCGCGACCTGACCGTCAACGCCATCGCGCAGAAGCAGGACGGCGAACTGGTCGACCCGCTTGGCGGCGCCGCCGACGTGCGGGCGCATGTGTTCCGCCACGTGGGCGAAGCCTTCGAGGAAGACCCGGTGCGCATCCTGCGCCTGGCGCGCTTCGCCGCGCGTTTCGCCGACTTCAGCGTCGCGCCCGAGACCCTGGCGCTGTGCCGCCGCATGGTCGAGGCCGGCGAGGCCGACGCCCTGGTGGCCGAGCGCGTCTGGAAAGAAGTCTCGCGCGGCCTGATGGCCGCCGCGCCATCGCGCATGCTAGACGTGCTGCGGCAGTCCGGCGCGCTGGAGCGCGTCATGCCCGAGTTGCTGAGCTCCGAGGAAACGGGTGGCGACGTCGATCGCGCGGCCGCCCGCAAGCTGTCCTTGCCGGGCCGTTACGCGTTGCTGTGCCGCCTGTCGCCCGAACGTGAGGCCCTGGGCCGGCACCTGCGCGTGCCGACCGAATGCAACGACTACGCACGCCTCCTGCCCGAGATGTTGGCGGGATTGGAGGCCACGCAAGCCGCCGGCGCCGACCAGGCCGACACGCAGCTCGCGCTGATGGAGCGGGTCGATGCGCTGCGCAAGCCCGAACGCTTTTTCGATCTGCTGGAAACGGTGGCGGTGTTGCGGCCGGTGGATATCGACGCCTGGCGCGAACGCGCGCAGGCGGTACGCGGCGTGGATGCCGGCGCCATTGCCCGGGCCTGCGCGGGCGATCCGGCACGCATCAAGCAGAGCGTGCGCGATGCGCGCCTGCAGCGGCTGCGCGCCGCCTGACGCCGCGTCCTACAGCTTGCCGAGACGGTCGCCGCGGGCAAAGCCGATCAGCGGTTGCGTGATGCCGCGGCCCACCGCCAGCACCTTGAACAGTTCGCCCATCTCGGCTTCCGACAGCAGCTTTTGCACGGGCGCCACCGCCTGCGCGTAGGCCTGCGCATCGGTTGGATCCAGCTGCGCCAGCAACTCCATCAGCCCGGCGTTCATCAGGAAGCGCGCCTGCGAGGTGTAGCCCAGCACTTGCAGGCCGGCCGCCTGCGCCGCGTCCGCCATGGCGGTGAAGTCGACGTGCGCCGTGATGTCCTGCAGGCCGGGGGCGGTGAACGGATCGCCGTGCGCGTGGTGGCGCAGATGGCACATCAGCGTGCCGCCGGCGCGCTGCGGGTGGTAGTACTCGCTGCGCGGAAAACCGTAGTCGATCAACAGCGCCGCGCCCTGTTCCAGCCAGCCGCTCATGCCATCGATCCAGGCCTCGGCCTGCAGGTTGATTTCGGACACATAGCCCGGCAGCGCCGGCATGCGCGCCGCCACCGCCTCGGCCAGGCGCGGCGCGGCCGGCCGGTCTTCCCAGACGAAATCCTGCGCGGCGTCCAGCGCCACGCCGCGTTCCAGCACCGCGCCATCCTCGCTCCAGCGGAACAGCGATACCGGCATGGCGTCCAGCACCTCGTTGGCCAGCACGCAACCGCGAAAGTCCGTGGGCAGCGTGTCCAGCCAGCGTACCCGGTCGCCGAACGGCGCCAGCCGCTCGGCCTGGCGCGCGCGCAGGTCGGCTGATACTTCGAGAATCAGGTACTGCGTCTCTTGCAGCCCCTGCGCATCCAGCTCGCGCAGCACGCCTTCGGCCAGCGCGCCGGTGCCGGCGCCGAACTCCAGCACCGTCTGGGTGTCGGTCTGGCGCAGGACCTGGGCCGCCTGGCGCGCCAGGGTGCGCGCGAACAGCGGCGTCAGTTGCGGCGCCGTGACGAAATCGCCGGCGGGCGCGCGCGCATCGGCTTGCGCCAGTTTGACGTTGCCCGCCGCGTAGTAGCCCAACCCCGGCGCATACAGCGCCTCGGCCATCCAGTGATCGAACGGCAGCCAGCCGGAAGCGGCGGCGATCGCGGCGCGCAGGTGCGCGGCGGCAGCGTCGCTGTGGGCCTGGTCGGCGGGGGAGAGCGGGGGCAGGTTGGCAGGGGCGGGGCGTTGCATGGCGAAAGAAGGGCGTCGTGAATAAGGCATTTTCCCAAAAAACAAACCCCGCGACAGGCGCGGGGTTTGTTGGGTGCCGATCAGGGCTTAGCCGCGGCGGGCGCCGGCCGGCTTGCTGAAGCGCTTGGCGGGGCCGCCGGGGCGCTTGTCGAAGCTGGGACGGTCACGGAAACCGCCTTCCGGGCGGTCGCCGCCGCGGAAGCCGCCTTCGCGTTGCGGACGGTCGCCGAAGCTGGGGCGATCGCTGAAGCTCGGACGCGAATCGCGGTCGCCGCCACGGAAGCCGCCTTCACGCGGGGCGCGCTCGTTGAACGGACGCGGATCGCGCTGCGGGCGGTCGCCAAAGCTGGGACGGTCGCCGAAGCTGGCGCGGTCGTTGTTGTAGCTCGGACGCGAATCACGGTCGCCGCCGCGGAAGCCGCCTTCACGCTGCGGGCGGTCGCCGAAGGGACGATTGCCCTGGTAGCCGCCTTCGCGCTGGGGACGATCACCGAAGCTCGGACGATCGCCGAACGAACGGGCCGGGCGGTCGCCGAACGGGCGATTGCCTTGGTAGCCACCGGCGCCGCCTTCGCGGGCGCCCTGGTAGCCGCCTTCACGCGGCTTGAATTCGCCACGCGGGCCGCCGAACGAACGGCCTTCACGCGAACCGCCTTCACGGTGACCCTGGTAGCCGCCGCCGAAGCCGCCCGGGCGCTTGCCGAAAGGCTTGCCGCCGCGCGGCGCGCCGCCGGTCGAGGGACGCGGGGTGCGCTTGGGCTCCAGGCCGGCGATCACTTCGGGCGTGATGGATTGGCCGATGTAGTGCTCGATGCGGCGCACCTTGTGGCGCTCGGAGTGCGTGGCCAGCGTGAACGCCAGGCCGTTGCGACCGGCGCGGCCGGTACGGCCGATGCGGTGCACGTAGTCTTCGGCCTGCATCGGCAGGTCGAAGTTGACGGCGTGGCTGATGCCTTGCACGTCGATGCCGCGGGCGGCCACATCGGTGGCCACCAGGATGCGCAGCTGGCCGCGTTGCAGTTGCGACAGCGTGCGGGTGCGTTGGCGCTGGTTCATGTCGCCGTGCAGGGCGGCGGCGGCAAAGCCCTGGTCGGCCAGGCGGTCGGCCAGATCATCGGCGCCGCGCTTGGTCGACGTGAAGACGATGGCCTGGTCCAGCGAGGCGTCGCGCAGGACGTGGTCCAGCAGCTGCATCTTGTGGCTGGCGTCGTCCGCGTACAGCAGGCTCTGCGTGATGTTGGTGTGCTTTTCCTTGGCGCCGGCGATCTCGATGCGCTGCGGGTCGCGCATCATGCGCGCGGCCAGCTTGGCGACGGTGCCGTCCAGGGTGGCCGAGAACAGCAGCGTCTGGCGTTCGGCCGGCAGGCGGCTGATGATGGTTTCGATATCTTCGATGAAGCCCATGTCCAGCATGCGGTCGGCTTCGTCCAGCACCAGCGTGTGCACGGTGTTGAGCTTGACGCGGCCGGCTTGCAGGTGGTCGATCAGGCGGCCCGGCGTGGCGACCAGGACGTCGACGCGGCGCGACAGCGCCTTCAGTTGGGCGCCGTAGGGCATGCCGCCGACAACGGTGGCGGTGCGCAGGTCGGCCAGCTTGCGGCCGTAGGTGGCGGTGGCTTCGGTGACTTGCAGGGCCAGTTCGCGGGTCGGGGCCAGCACCAGCACTTGCACGCCGACGCCCTTGTTGGCGGGCATCTGGGCGATGCGATGCAGGGCCGGCAGCATGAAGGCGGCGGTCTTGCCGCTACCCGTCTGCGAGGACACCATCAGGTCGTGGCCGGCCAGCGCTTGCGGAATGGCCGAAGCTTGCACGGAGGTGGGGGTGCTGAAGCCAGCTTCTTGCAGGGCCGACAACAGAGCGGGCGCGAGGCCCAGGTTTTCGAAAGACATAACTTTCCCTTGCCGCGATCAAATGCGACGCAGTGCTTGGTCGGGCCAGGGGATTAGGCGGCCGGATCCAGGCGACGGTTGATGGAGCATCGTGCCGACCGAATCAACCGTGCGCGTGGCGCGTTCCCGTAATACTGCTTGGAACGCAGGGCGAAAGGAAAGGAGGTCAGGAATCGATGATGTTCGGCATGGGCCTGGGCTTGGTTGCCCGGCAGACTGCTGAAATTTCCGCTAAATCAAGGCGGTAAATGCCGAACTCGTTTGGTGCAGTGCGGCGATCATAACCCGAATTCGCCTTGCAGGGGAATTGTTTTTTTGTCCAGCCCCCAATCAATAGGGTTTTTCCCTTGGTCGGCCAGCCACCGGTTGGTCGCCAGGAAATGGCCGCAGCCCAGGAACGGCACGGGCGGGCGCCGGGCGGACAAGGGCGAGGGATGATTCGACATCAGGACCAGGTGGCCGCTGTTGTCGGGAAGCAACGCCTGCTTGGCCTGGGCATGGGCGCCCCACAGCATGAACACCTTGGGTGACGGGTCTTCGGCCACCCGCGCGATCAGTGCGTCCGTCACCGTTTCCCAGCCGCGCTTGGCATGCGACGCGGGCTGGCCGTCTTCCACCGTCAGCGCCGTGTTCAGCAGCAGCACGCCCTGTTCGGTCCACGGTGTGAGGTCGTTGCCGGCCGGCAACGATGTGCCCGGATATTCCTGGGCGATCTCATTGAAGATGTTGCGCAGGCTGGGCGGGCGCTTGCAATCGTCCGGCACGGAGAACGCCAGCCCCTGCGCCTGGCCGGGGCCGTGGTACGGGTCCTGTCCCAGGATCACCACCCGCACATCCGAGGGCGCCAGCCCGTGCAGGGCGCGAAACGGCTCGGCCGGATAGACCACCGCGCCTTCGGCCAGGCGCTTTTCCACGTGGGCGGTCACGGCCGCCAGCGCCGCGGCGACGCGCGGGGCCTGCAGGGCGGCCTGCCAGGCGGCGGGCAATTGCGCCGTCTGGGCGGCGAGGGCGGAGGGAATCAGGCGGTTGTCGATCGGCATGGGCGCGATTTTGGCACAGCGCGAGCCACGCCAGCGTTGCCGGCAAGGCGACGTTCCCCAAGCGATTTCAGACTGTTCCCATCGTCAGTGGCGGCACGGCCCGCTAACTTAGCACCGTAATGGCATGTAACTACATGGCTGCCGTTTTGCCGCTGCATATTCTCGATTGTCGCCAGAAGATCCGTGAAAAAGCTGGCATAAATTGAAATATGCGCTTAATTAATTCGATTTTCCTCCGTTATGGAAGGAAACCGGTAATTTCAATAAGAAACAAGTGCATACCATCGTATCGCGAAGCCGCCTCCGGCAGAGGCTGCTTCCCTGCCTGGCGCTGTGCGTTTCATCCATCGCCTCCCTGACCTTCCCGCCTCGCCTGGCCGCGCAATCCTTGCCCGCGGAGGCCGCCACGCGCGCCAACGACATCCAACGCCGCCAGGAGCAGGAGCTGGACGCCCAGCGGGCCCGCGCCGCGGAACGGCCGGATGTGCTGTCGGCGCCGCCCGCCGTCGCGGGCGAAGGCCCGCTGGTGTTCCCCCAGGAAGCACCGTGCTTCACGATCGGCCAGGTGGCGTGGGACGGCGCGGACCCGCCCGCGGCGCTGCGCCGCGACCTCGACACCGTCCCGGGGAAATGCATCGGCGGCCAAGGGCTGCGCGTCCTGCAGGAGCACCTGATGGCGCGCCTGATCGACCGTGGCCTGATCACCGCCCGCGTGTTGGTGCCAGAGCAATCGCTGGCCGCCGGCACGCTGACCCTGCGTTATGTGCCGGGACGTATCTCCGGCGTCAAGAGCGAGGGCGCGCCCGGCTGGTGGCGTACCGCGCTGCCCACCTGGCCCGGCGGCGACGTCAACCAGCGCGACCTGGATCAGGCGCTGGAGAACATCCGCCGGCTGGCCGGCCAGGCCGATGCCTCCATCGACGTGGCGCCCGGCCCCGAACTGGGCGACTCGGACATCATCATCAAGCCCGGCACCGGCAAGCGCTGGCACGCCTACGTGGGCGGCGACAACGCCGGCATGGAGTCCACCGGCAAGAACCAGGTCAACGCCGGCCTCACGCTCGATTCGCCGCTGTTCCTGTACGACCAGTTGTCGGTCTCCTGGAACAGCAACGCCGACCTGCGCAACGGCGATGCCGGCTCGCGCGCCGCGTCCATCAACTACAGCATCCCGTTCGGCTACTGGACCCTGTTCGCTGGCGCCAGCAAGTCGCGCTACCGCCAGACCGTGGCCGGTTTCGATGAGCCCATTGTCTACGGCGGCACCAGCAAGCAGGTGGAGGCGGGCGTGTCGGTGGTGCCCTACCGCGGCGCCAGCTACAAAGGCACCGCCATGCTGAAGTTCCTGCGCAAGCGCGCCAATAGCACGCTCAACGACGTCGACATCGAGGTGCAGCGGCGCGACGTCGTCGGCTACGAATTCAGCTACGGCCACCGCCACTACATCGACCAGCTCGTGTTGGACATCGGCGGCGGCGTGCGCGGCACGCTGCCGCAGTTCTCCGACCAGCCCGGCTACGTCTACGGCGACCCCGACTGGAATGGCCGCAGCACCATCCTGACGGCCAACGCCGGCCTGTACCTGCCCTTCAAGGTGGCGGGGCAGCAATTGGCCTACCAGGCCAACTGGCAGATCCAGCACGCCCGCACGCCGGTCGTGCCCGCCGACTACTTCACCATCGGCAACCGCTACGCCGTGCGCGGCTTCGACGGCCAGATGACCCTGGCTGCCGAGGACGGCTGGACCCTGCGCAATGACCTGTCGCTGAACCTGGGCAACCTGGGCCAGCAGCTGTACGCGGGCCTGGATGCCGGCCGCGTGGGCGGTCCGGCGGCGCAATACCTGGCCAGCCGCACCCTGGTGGGCGCGGTGGCGGGCCTGCGCGGCCGCATCGCCGTGCCGGGTGTCGCCAATGCGATCAACGCCAGCTATGACCTGTCGGCCGGCTGGCCCCTGAAAAAGCCCGACAACCTGAAGACGCAAAGCACGGTCTTCGCCGCCACGCTGATGTTCGAGTTCTAGTCCGGTCGGGGCCCGCCTGCCCCAGCCCGGTAGTACGCCAGTTGCTTCACGCTTACCGAGAGTCGCCACGTCATGTCCAAGCTTCGCTCCGCAGTTGTCTGGTTGGTGCTGTACACGCAGATCTGGACGCCCGTCCTGGCGCAGACTCTGCCCATCTCCGTCGACAAGAACGTGCCGGGCCAGAAGCCCGTGGTGGGCGTGACCAATGGCGTGCCGGTGGTCAACATCGCGCCGCCGTCGGCCGGCGGGGTGTCGAACAACCGCTTCACCCAGTTCAACGTCGGCCCCTCGGGCGTGGTGCTGAACAACAGCGGCGCGGCCAGCCAGACGCAGGTGGCCGGACAGGTGGCGGGCAATCCGATGCTGGGCAACCAGCGCGCCACCACCATCCTGAACCAGGTGACGGCGCCCAATCCGTCGCAGCTGATGGGCATGCTGGAAGTGGCCGGCAACCGCGCCAACGTCATCGTCGCCAACCCGGCCGGCATCACCTGCAACGGTTGCGGCTTCCTCAACGCCAACCGCGCCACGCTGACCACCGGCAAGCCGGTCATCGGTCCGGATGGCACGCTGGGTTTCGACATCACCGGCGGCCGCCTGGGCATTGAAGGCGCCGGCCTGTACGGCGCCAACCTCAGCCAGCTCGACCTGATGGCGCGCACGCTGGAACTGAATGCCCAGGTCTGGGCCAACAACCTCAACGTGGTGGCGGGGGCGGCGCGGGTGGGCTATGACAGCATCGACGTCTCGGCCCTGACCGGCGCCGGAGCCGGCACCGGCGTGGCGCTGGACGTCGCCGCGCTGGGCGGCATGTACGCCAACAGCATCCGCCTCATCGGCACCGAAGCCGGCGTGGGCGTGAACATCGGCGGCAACCTGGCCGCACTGACCGGCAAGCTCACCGTCAGCGCCAACGGCGACGTCAGGATCATGCCGTCGGGCCGCCTGCAGGCGGCCACCGACCTGGCGGTGCAAAGCGCGCGCGACATCGTCAACGACGGCACGGTCGTCGCGGGCGGCGCGCTCGGCTTGAACGCCGCCGCCAGGGTCCTCAACAACAAGGCCATGTCCTCGGCCGGCAACGCCAGCATCATGGCGCGCCAGCTGGAGAACCGCGGCGCGCTCACGGCGGGCCTGCAGGCCGATGGCGCCATCAGCCCGCTCGGCGCGCTGAGCGCGCAGGTGGACCAGCTGCTCAATCCCGGCACGCTGGTGGCGGGCGGCGATGCCACCGTCACCGCGAATGTGCTGGGCCTGTCGGGCGGCAAATTCGTCGCCGGCGGCGAGTTGACCCTGGACGCCTCGGGCGCAATCACCAACCGTGGCGGCGCGGTCTATGGCGGTTCGGTGGCGCTGCGCGCCGCCAACCTGGACAACGCCGGCGGCAAGCTCACCAGCGGCGCGGCGCTTGGCGGCCAGGTGACCGGCGCCATCGACAACACCGGCGGCACGTTGGCCGGCGCCGGCGCGGTCGACCTGCGCGGCCGGTCCGTGGTCAACGCGGCGGGCGGCGTGGTCTCGGGCCAAAGCGTGGCGCTGCGCGGGGCCGACGGCATCGACAACCAGGGCGGCTCGGTCCAGGCCAACGACGCCTTGCGCGTCGATACGGCCGGCGCGATCGACAACCGTGGCGGCAAGCTGCTCGGCGGCAGCACCGACCTCCAGTCGGCCAGCCTCGACAACCGCGGCGGCATCGCCCAAGCCGACGGCAAGCTCGCCGTCACCAATAGCGGTGCCCTGCAGAACCAGGGCGGCGGCCTGTATGGTGGCACGGCCGACCTCAAGGCGGGCAGCCTCGCCAACGCCGACGGCAAGATCGCCAGCGGCGGCGCGCTGGATGTCACCACCCCTGGCGCGATCGACAACACCGGCGGCACCATCGCCGCCCAGGGCCTGGCCTCGCTGGACGCGCAGCGCCTCGTCAACCGTCGCGGCATCGTCGCCGCCAATGGCCTCACGCTCAAGACGCAGGGCCTGCTGGATAACAACGCCGGCCTGATCCAGGCCGACAACGCGCTGGTCCTCAACGCCGGCAGCCTGAGCAATCGCGACACCCTCGCCAACGGCGTCGCCGGCGCGGGCGGCACGGCCGCCGGCGCCCTGGGCCTGATGGGCAAGCAGGTCACGCTGAACGCCGGTTCCATCGACAACCAGGCCGGCCGCATCGGCGCCGGCCAGGACCTTGGCCTGACCACCGGCGCGCTCGACAACGCGCGCGGCAACGTGTCGTCCGACGCCAATGCCAAGCTCGCGTTCAGCAGCCTGGCCAACGGCGGCGGCGCCCTGACCGCCGGCGCCTCGCTGGAACTGGTCACCGGCAACCTCGACAACGACGGCAAGATCCATTCGGGCCAGGACCTGAAGATCACCGCCGACACGCTGACCAACCGCGCCGGCGGCGAATTGATCGCGGTGCGCAACAACGAACTGATCATCGGCGGCCTGCTGGCCAACGCCGGCCTGATCGACGGCGGCTACACGCTCATCAACGCCGGCAATCTTCTCAACACCGGCCGCATCTACGGCGATCGCATCGGCATCAAGACGCCACTGTTGCAGAACGAGCCCAACGCCGTCATCGCCTCGCGCGGCGACATGGACCTGGGCGTGGGTACGCTGACCAACCGCGAGCACGCCCTGATCTATGCCGCGGGCGACCTGCGGGTGGGCGGCGCGCTTGACGCCAGCGGCAAGGCCGTCGGCCAAGCGACCCTGTTGTCCAACGAGTCCGCCACCATCGAGGTCGAGCGCAACGCCGACATCGCCGCCGCTAGCATCCAGAACCGCAACCTGCATTTCGCCAGCGAAACCGTCGAAGTCGGCCGCGAAGCCAAGTGGTTCTATCGCCTGGACGGCACCACCGACATCGTCGATGGCGAAGGCATGTGGTTCTGCAACACCGTCAAGTCCATCTGCGGCCGCGACCCGAGCTGGATGGGCCAGTACGACGAGCGGCGCCTGCTGATGCCGTCGGCGCGCTATCCGGAAAGCCAGTATGGGCCGCCGTTCGACTACAGCAACATCCAGGAGGATCAGCAAGGCCGTGCCGGGTACAGCGCGCCGATCGGCCTGGCGTACGTTCCCGAGACATATGATTGTGGTGGCGGCGACGCGGGCAACTGCTATACGAATCCCGCCCAGTTCCTCTACAAGCCGGACGCCAAGATCTGGTCCGTATTCGAAATGGAGCGTCCCAGCGGAATCAGGCGGCCGCCGTCACGCGATGATTGCGGCTTTCGCTGCCCGGCCGACCTGGATCAGCAGCATGCCCAGTATGCGCATGACCTCCAGCTGTACGACACGCTGAACGACAAGATCAAGGCCTTCAACACCGACTTCCGCAACAGCCGCATGATCAAGGACTTCACCTTCTATCAGGTGACCCAGATCACGCGCGAGACCCGCATCACGCAGAGCGATCCGGGCAAGATCATCGTCGGTGGCAACGCCCGCTTGTCGGGCAACATCGTCAACGACAAGAGCCGCATCCTCGCCGGCGGCACCTTGAAGACCGAAGGCGGCACGCTGAGCAACGTCGGCGCCGAGGGGCTGCGCACGGTCGACCGTGTCGGCACCATGGCCTACACCTACGAGAAGAACGACTCCCGCAAGTACAACCGTTCCGACTACAACGCCACCGTCCTGGCCGAACGCATCGAAACCGGCCTGGGCGACGCGCAAGGCGGCGCCGCCGTCGCGCCGTCCGGCCAGACGCCAGGGTCCAGCACCGTCGTCCAGGCGTTGCCGCCAGCCACGCTGACGCGCGTCACGCTACCCGGCAACCAGACCATCGCTGTCGTCGTGCTGCCGCCGACCATTCCGACCAGCAAGCTGTACCAGGTCATCACGGCACCCAACGCGCCTTACCTGATCGCCACCGACAGCCAGTTCATCGGCTCGCGCACCGTGGTGTCCAGCGACTTCCTGCTGGAGAAACTGAACCAGGACCCCGGCCATATCCTCAAGCGCCTGGGCGACGGTTTTTATGAACAGAAGCTGGTCGCCGAACAAGTCATGCTGGCCAGCGGCCAGCGTTTCGTCGGCGACTACACCGACAACGAAACCCAGTACAAGGCGCTGCTGTCGTCAGGCGCCGACTTCGCCAACACGTTCGGCCTGGCCGTGGGCACCGCGCTGACCGAAGATCAGATGCGCCACCTGACCAGCGACATCGTCTGGATGGTGGAGCAGACCGTGACGCTGCCCGATGGCACCCAGCAGAAGGTGCTGGCCCCGCAGGTCTATCTGGCCGTCAAGCCGGGCGACCTGCGCGGCGACGGCACGCTGATCGCGGGCCGCGACACGCAGATCAGCACGACGGGCGACGTGGACAACAGCGGCACCATCGGTGCGCGCAATGCGTTGGTGGTCGATGCCCAGAACGTGCGCAACACCGTGGGCACGATCCAGGGCAAGACCGTCAACCTGAATGCGCGCAATGACATCGATAACCTGGCGGGACTGCTCAAGGGGGATGCGGTCGCGCTGACGGCGGGCCGCGATGTCAACCTGACTTCCAGCACGCAATCGAATGTTCGCGGCGGAATCAGCAACACCATCATTGATGGGGTGGCGCGCGTCGATGCCGGCTCGTTGAACGTGCAGGCGGGCCGTGATGTCAACGCGCAGGCCGCGGCCATCGCCGCCACCGGCGACGCCAGCATCCGCGCCGGCAACGACATCAACCTGACCGCCGTCGGCACGAGCTACGGGGAGTCGTTCAACTTCGGCAAGAAGAACCGGTCGGAGATGCGTACGACGGAAGACGTCGGCACTCGCATTGCCGCCGCCGGAAACCTGACGTTGATGGCCGCGCAGGACATCAATGCCATTGCCGCGCAAGTGTCTTCCGACAAGCAGTTGGCGGTGGGCGCGGGGCGCGATATCAATGTGCTGGCGGGGGATTCCAGCGGGTATACGTATAACGAGATTTACTACAAGACGAAGGGGTTCCTTTCCAGCAAGACGACGCATCGCATCAAGGAGGCGTCGTGGACACAGGCGGTGTCTTCCACCTTTACCGGTGATAGCGCCGTGCTGATGGCGGGGCGGGACCTCAACGTGGCCGGCTCCAATGTGGCTGCGCAGAAAGACCTGGTCATGTCGGCGGACCGCAATGTCAACATCGTCGCGGAGCAGAACACGGCCAACGACTACCAGTACGAGAAGATCAAGAAGTCGGGTTTTGGCGCGCTGGGTGGCATCAGCTATGGCTCGCGCCAGACGACGGATTGGGCGGATACCAAGCGGGGGCTCAATACCGGCAGCACCATTGGCAGTGTAACGGGTGACGTCCTGATCAATGCAGGAGCGTCGCTGAATGTTCTTGGCAGTGACGTCATCGCGCGCCAGGGTGACATCATGATGATCGGTCGTGATGTCAGTATCGTGGGTGGTGCCGACACCATGCGTCAACGAGAGGTGCATGAGGTTAAGCAATCCGGTGTCACAGTCACGGCAAGCAATCCAGTGGTCAGTGCCATGCAGACGGGTGGTCGTATGGCACAGGCCGCAGGGAAGGTGGATAACCCAGTCATGATGGGTCTGGCCGGTATCACTACCGGACTTGCGGCGAGCAACGCCTACGATGCGGTCATGGCGAATCCGGCCCAGTTGGGTGGTGCCAGCATCAAGATCAGTTTCGGCAGCAGCAAGAGTTCGAGTACGACCGATCGAAGCTCATCTGTTTCGGTAGGGTCGAACGTTGCAGCGGGCAAGGATTTGACGATCGTCGCCAAGGGTGCAGGCAGCGCATCGGGTATCAACGTCATCGGCTCGAATCTGTCTGCCGGCAATAACGCAGTGCTGAAGGCGGATGGCGATATTCTGCTGCAAGCCGCCAAGAATACCTTCGAGCAGAAGACAGATAGCAAAAGCAGCGGCTTCAGCGTCGGGATTGGCTTCAGCACAGGAAAATCCAATGGCGTCACGCTGGAACTGGGCGCATCTACATCACGGGGTAGTTCGGACGGTAAGGATCAGACCTGGACGAACAGTCAGCTTATCGCCGGGAATGTGCTGGCCTTGCAATCAGGTGGTGATACCAAGCTGGTAGGTGCTAGTGGAAAGGCGGAGCAGATCATAGCTTCTGTAGGGGGAAACCTGCTCCTGGAGAGTCTGCAGGATTCCAGCACTTATAAATCGAAGCAAAGCAGTGCCGGTATTGGCTTGAGTCTTTGTATTCCGCCATTCTGCGCCGGGGCCAGCAGCGTCAGTGCAAATTTCGGCACCGGCAAGATGAACAGCAATTTCCAATCGGTTACCGATCAAACTGGGCTGTGGGCAGGTGACGGGGGCTTCCTGATTGACGTCAAGAACAACACGACCTTGATTGGCAGCGTCATCGCCAGCAGTGACAAGGCTGTAGCGGAGGGCCTGAACAAGCTCAGCACGGGCACCCTGGTCACGCAGGACATCAAGAACTCCGCCAGCTACAGCGCCAATCAGATTGCGGTAGGCGGAGGCTTCGGGTTTGGCGGCGGTGCCTCGAAAGAAGGTTCGGCGGGTCTGGGCACCACCAAGGGCAACCAGGTGGCCGGCGGCGCGACCAAGGACGCAGGCACTTCCTTGTCGTCAAGCGGCGGCTTTTCCGCCAATCTACCGACGGTGGTTGCGGCCAGCGGCAATAGCAGTTCCACGACCCAAAGCGCCATCAGTGGCGGCACCATCATCATCCGCGACGAAGAAGGACAGCGAGCGCTGACAGGCAAGACCGCGGCGGAGACGATTGCGGCGCTGAATCGGGATACGTCGGATACGTTGAATGCGCTGAAGCCGATCTTTGACAAGGAGAAGATCGAGGCGGGGTTTGAGATTGCGTCGGAGGCCAGCCGGCAGTTGGGGCAGTTCTTGACGAATCGGGCTAAGGAAATCCAGGACGCCAAGCAGCGCTCTGAAGACCCGCGCTTGTCTTATGCCGAGCGCATCCAAGCCGCGAAAGAGTATGCAGATCTGGAAGGTAAATGGGGGGCTAGAGGAACGTACAGCCAGTGGGGCACCATCATTCTGGGTGCGGCAAGTGGCAACGTAATGGGAGGTACAGGTCAGTTCGTTCAGGCGGCCGCCGTAAATTATCTGCAGACGCTGGGCGCTGCGCAGATCAAAGAGTTGAGCCGTGAACTAGGTGGTGAAGGCTCGGCGGGGCATGCGGCGTTGCATGCCGTGCTTGGCTGCGCGGGAGCCGCTGCTCAAGGAGCCTCCTGCGGAGCGGGCGGTGTGGGCGCGCTATCAGGCGTGGTGCTGAGCAAACTGCTGGAAAATCTGGAGGGAGATGGTGGTAAGAATCTATCTGCGGAGGATCAGCAGACCCGCGTCAATTTGATAACCAGCATTGTTGCCGGCATTGCCGCTGCCATCGACCCGAATGCGGCCAGCGCCGCCCAAGTCGCGGCGCGTATAGAACTGGAGAACAACAGCCGCTACATGAACCGCGATAAGGTTGGGCGGCTGAAAGCTGAGCTGACTGACGAGTTGTTGAGGGAGTGTACCGAAGCGAGCTGCTTCCAGGAGGGCTTCGATCGGGCGGATCGTATGGCATCAGCCTACGATGTGGCGCTGATACTCAGCCACTACCCGCAACTGACTAAAGAAAAGGCCGACACGCTTGCCCAGGCTGTGCTGGACCTCGCGCCCGGAGTGTCAAACGCCAGTGCGCTGTATGAACTGGTGACGGGGCGGACGGCGACGGGCGAAGAAGCGAACAGGTTCTTCTCTTCGTTGGGGTTGGTGCCTGTTGTTGGGGGGATGCTGAAGAAGGGGGGGCAGGCGCTGCATGTTTTTGCTGACGTGGGGAAGGCGGTCGATGTCGGCAAGATTGGTGGGGTGGCGGGGGCGAAGGCGGCTATAGGATTTTCTGAAGATGCGGCGCGAGCTGCGCTTTCTAATATCGGTCGAGTAGATCATTCCGCTAGGCATTTGATTGAAGCGGGGGTAATTACTGCGAATTCTGGATCAAAGGCGGCCAGACAAGCATTTCAGGAAATTGGGCAGGTTATCCTGACGAATCCTGAAAAAACCTTCGATCATGTTATGGCGCAGGGAGGGCAAGCGGTGAAAGGCTTCTATGGAAAGGTTAATGGAGTGGATGTAATTATCTTTGTCGCAAAAGAAGGCGTTGGAAAGGTTGGGGTTGGAGATATTGTGACAGCGATAAAACCGTCCGTGCAACAAATGAGGAACTTTGGGCTATGAGAACTAGTGAGAGTCTTGGAATTTATTGGGCTTTTGTGGATGATGATAGTGGTGAGTTGTATCAAGACGAAGTGGCCGGATTGATTTTATTCGGATTTTGGAAGGCGTCGTATTCGCCTAGCATTATGGAGAAGGCTTCGTTCCTAAATGATATATGGAAAGAGTTTGCCGATATAAAGCTCAGGGAGTGGGAGGGCGGCGCTTTGAGTAATTTATCTGTCGAGATAAAAATAAATTCTTGGCCAACTGAAAAGTTGTGGAAGAAAAATATCGAGGCTTCGTTGCGTTGGTTTGTGGACAACGGGGCACTCATATCGTGGTGCGGTGGTGAATTATCCAGCCCTTCACTAAGCGTATTTCATCCGGAGAGTGGTGCGGGATCAGTATATGCGGCCTATTGTGAAAGCATCGGTTTTGCTTGCGGTTCTGAACTGAATTCTGAGTATTGCGATCTTGATGCGGTTGATCTCGAAAAATTTGCAGGCGCGGTGAAGGCTTCCGGGGTTGTGAATTTTTAGAAGAATGCGGGAGTTTTGTGGTTAAAAAAGGGAAAGGGGTGTTTCAGGAAAATAGGGTGTCAGACTACGTTTTCGTCATAAGTCTTTGCATTGTGCATGGCAACCTGTGCTTCCGGACACAGCACTCGTTGTCCTCCTGATCCAGCTTTCAGGTTGTGCTGTCACGCCGAGGGCGGGTCTTGCTGATCGTGCGACGACGAGTCACGCTAGCTCGTGCTAGGCGTACGTGACTATTTCAACCGTGGGCTGGCCAAGGATGGGCTGCGCATCGCTGCGGATTTTGCCAACAGGTTGGCTCGCACGATGCGCGAGCGTTGCGTCGAGGCTTACCCCTACCAGTGCACTCAGTCCGGCTTGCTGCGTTTGGCCGAGCCTCGCGATGCCTATGGCAAGTGAGCACCACGTTTGCCGTGGCTAATTTCTTTTTTTCTTGAGAGTAGTGGATGCTTGCTATGTTGCGTTGCATGGCGCCCGCTTTATTGCGGGGCGGCGCCTTGGCGGGTTGCTCCGCCACCAATCCCAATATCCTCAGCCATTACGACGCTGGCAGCAGTGCGCGGGTTCGCGTGTATGTGTATACGGCCGATCGCATCCGCCTGGATTTTGACAGGACGTGCTTCCTGCCCGCGTCGGGCCTGTTCGGCCACGGTGATGGCTTGGAAACGATTCAGCGCTCGCACATGCGTGGTGGCGGCAGCGTCGGAATGCCGCCTTCGCCGAACATCTCGGGCCTGGTGTTCGACGAATTCATCATTAAGGCGGGTATTCCGGTGACCATCTACGGTCAGGTCGGCGGGACATACCAAAACGCCGGGCCTTACGGCTCTGCGATCACCACGAGCCGGCGCGAGACGAAGAATGCCGCGTACTTCACGCCAGCCCGGGCAAGGACTACGAGGTCTATGTGGAGCGGCGCGCGGTCGTGGTGCAGGACATCACGGTGCCCGGCGCCAGCGCAGCGGAACGGCAGGTGTCGTTGATGCCGTCTTCGCCCTGCCCGGAACCCCCTGCAACTGTGATGCCGAAGGTCTGACCGCGGTTGCAGGGCCTATCTGGTGCGTGCCGCCCAGAACGCCTTCGAGCAACACAGCACGAACTGGTGGCAAGACTAAGGAAATAACAAATTCCTTTATAACTATGCTGCCTAGGACAAAATGATGACTAATTTGGCTTGGCTTGAGAGGCTCAAGAAGTCATTTGCTTCTACTGGTCTGAGTTATGAAGATCTCTACGAATTGATAACGGCTTCTATCGCGAGAGGTAAGACTAGTTTTCCAGCGCGCGTTCACACCGGCCACGCTCCCAACCGATACGCCGAATCCCAGAACATCCATTCCAACTGCGCCGCATGCGTATACGCCCGGTGCATCTCATCCCGCGTCTGCGCCGACGCCTTCTCGGCCGCCTGGTCCACCGACGCAATCACTTCACGCACCAGCGCGTGGAATTCATCCCCGGCATACGTATCGATCCAGGCCCCATACGGATTGGGACGCGTCGCCCGCGAGTGGATGTCGCGGCCGATTTCCGCGTAGATCCAGAAGCACGGCAGCAGCGCGGCCAACGCCACCGGGTACGGCGCGCTCCACGCCGTGGCGATGAGAAAGCTGGTGTAGTGATGGCTGGCCGGCGACAGCGGCGTGCTGGCGAACGTCTCGGCGTCGATGCCGAACTGCTTCATGAACCCCTCATGCAGGCTGCGCTCGACCACCACGGCGTTCTTGGCGGCGTCGGCGAACTGCACCACGCCGTCGGCATGGTCGGCCTTGGCGGCGGCGACCGCCAGGGCGCGGCCGAAGGCCAGCAGGTAGTGAGCGTCCTGGATCATGTAGTGGCGGAACGCCTGTTCGCTGAGCTGGCCGCTGGCCAGTTCCTGGTTGAACGGCATGGTGCGCGTTTTTTCGTACAGAGCGGCATTGCGCGCCCAGGCGTCGGTGCTGAAAGACATGGCAATCCTCAAGGCGAAATCGGACGGCGCGTGCGCGCGCGTCGGGGTTGAGGATCCAAGGGTATCAACAATTGCGCGGCGCGTCGGCGGGTTCGTATCGCGGTCGCGCGCGGTCAGATGTCGTCGAAATAGAAGGCCTTGTTTATCTTGGCCTCGAATCTGAGGTAGGCGGCGGATTCCTGCCAGGCCTGGCAGGCGCCGATCAAAAACAGCACGCCGACGATGGCGGCAATGGCACCCAGCCAGCTGAAGCTCACTGCCAGCAGGATCAGCGGCACGGCGCAGACCAGCGCCAGCCACCATTGCAGCAGCAGCTTGAGCAGCATGCCGAGGAAGAAATAGCCGGCTACCAGTCCTACCAGGACGGCGACGACGATCAGGAATTCCATGGCGTTCAGGCTGCCAGGATACGGGCTTTCTGCGCGGCGAACTCTTCGTCGGTCAATACGCCGCGGTCGCGCAAGGTGGCAAGCCGTTCCAGCTTGAGGATGATGTCGTCGTCGGATGCCGCGGCGACGGCTGGGGCGGCGGGTTGCATGAAGCGTGACTTGCGCGCTTCGATGGCCTGCTGCACGCGATTGGTGAACCGGACCACGGTCTTTTTCCAGACGTTGCGGATCTGGTAGCTGCCGGCGCTGTCCTGGATGGAGATGTTGCCGAACATGATGCCGGTCTCGCCGGACACGGCGTTGACCTTGTCCAGGTCGATCGCGGTCTGGCGCAGTCCGTAGATCAGGCCCTTGTCGAGAAAGATGATGCGCTTGTCGGTCAGCGTGATGAGCCAGGTGTTGTTGTTCATCATGCCTGTCGTGAAGGCCAGGATTTCCTCGCCGTCGTGCAGCACGTGGGGCAGATGGTTCAGTTCCTTCTTGGTGAAGAACTGGTCGTCGCCGATTTCACGGGCGATCTCGTCATAGCGCGCTTTCAGTTGTTCGGGCGACGCGTTTTTATAGTCGAAGGCCATGCACTTCCTTGCATCCGGTTATGGCATCGGCAGCCAAAGCGCGCCTATCTTAAGCCACGGGCCGGGCAGGCGGAGGCGCGCCCGGAAAAAAACCTCCGGGCCGGCGGCCAACCCGGGAGGCTCCCTGTCGATTGTCGAGATTCGAAGCGGCGCGCGGCCCGCTGCGAGCGCCGCATTCCAAGTGGCGCTGGGCCTACTGCATGTACCACCCATGGCTGACCACGAACGACTGCCCGGTGAACGCCGCGCTGGGGAAGGTCGACAGGAACAGCGCCGTTTGCGCCACGTCTTCGACGGTGGTGAAGATGCCGTCGACGGTGTCGCCCAGCATCACCTTCTTGACCACGTCTTCCTCGCTAATGCCCAGCTCCTTGGCCTGCTCGGGGATCTGCTTTTCGACCAGCGGCGTGCGCACGAAGCCGGGGCAGATGACGTGCGAGCGCACGTTGTGCTTGGCGCCTTCCTTGGCCAGCACGCGCGCCAGGCCCAGCAGCGCATGCTTGGCGGCGACGTAGGCGGACTTGAGCGGTGAGGCCTCGTGCGAGTGGACCGAGCCCATATAGATGACGACGCCGCCGCGATCATCCTTGTACATGTGCTTGAGCGCGGCCTTGGTGGTGAGGAAGGCGCCATCGACGTGGATGGCCTGCATCTTCTTCCAGTCGGCGAAGGCGAAGTTCTCGATGGGGTTGACGATCTGGATGCCGGCGTTCGAGATCAGGATGTCGATGCTGCCGTAGGCGGCGGCGACGCGGTCGATGCCCTGGTTGACGGCGTCTTCGTTGGTGACGTCCATGGCCACGCCCATGGCCTTGCCGCCGGCCTGTTCGATCTCGCGGGCGACGGCGTCGGCGCCGGCCTGGTTCAGGTCGGCGATGGCGATGGCCGCGCCGGCGCGCGACAGGGTCAGCGCGATTTCCTTGCCAATGCCGCTGGCGGCGCCGGTGACGACGGCGACTTTTCCGTTCAGATTGCTCATGCTGGGGAACCTCCGGGTAAGGATGCCGCGGGCCGGGGGGCGCCCGCGGATGCGAGGGGCATGGCTTGATGGTAGCGCTCCAGGATGAGCGCAGCCTGAACGCCACGGCCAGGGTAACTTTCTATGTCATTTGCTTCCGCCGCATGTCAGGCCGGTGCACGGCGGGGCGGCGTGGTCCCCGGGGCAAGCCGCGCGCCTTCGACGCCGCGCCAGCCACCCTGCTAAGCGGGTTTTGTTACGAAGCCGCTCGATGCGCGGTATTCGGCCATTGCCGGTTGCGCCGGGCTGCGCGAGAATCCGCCGCATTCGGTCCCGCCCTGGATGGCGGGATCCTTGTTTCTTACAAGGCGAAGTCAAGCGTGGCATCAGTCATGAACGGTCGAGCGGGCAAGCAAGGTGTGGCAGGGTGGGCGCGCGGTGTCGCGGCGGCCGTGTTGGGGTTGGCGGCGCTGTCGGCGCAGGCGGCCTACGTGGTGGTGGACACGGGCCACACGCCCAAGCAGCCGGGCGCCACGGGCGCCAGTGGCCGGGTGGAATACCAATACAACCTGGACCTGAGCGGCGCGGTGGCGACGGATCTGCTGGCGCTGGGCGATCGCGTGACGCGCGTGTCGGCCGATGGCGCCGAGATTGCGCTGGGCCGGCGCGCGCTGACCGCGCCCGATGCGGATTTCTTCATCTCCATCCATCACGATTCGATGCAGCAGAAGTACATCGATGCTGGCCGCCAGCGGGAATTCGCGGGGTTCGCCATCTTTGTCTCGCAGCTCAATCCCCGCTACGAGGACAGCCTGCGCTGCGCCAAGGCGATCGGCGAGGCGTTGGTGGCGGCGGGCGAAAAGCCGTCGCTGTACCACGCCGAGCCCATCGCGGGCGAAAACCGGCCGCTGCTCGACCGCCGCCTGGGCGTGCATCGCTACGACGGATTGGCGGTGCTCAAGACCGCGGCGATGCCGGCGGTGCTGGTGGAGGCGGGTGTGATCGTGAATCCCGACGAGGAGGCGCGCCTGGCGCGGCCCGAGACCATCCAGCGCCTGGCGCGGGCGATCGCGGACGGCACGCACGCCTGCCAGCTGCGCTAGCGCGGCGAGGGGGCCAGCGGGCGGATGCGGGATGAAATCGCAAGGGATGGATAAAATCCGGCATTCGTATGGTGGGCCGCCGCGCCCGGACGACGCGGTTGCGCAGGGCGGGGGCGATCCCGGCCGTGGCGTGCGTTCCGAGAACAAGGACTGATGATGCTGAAAAGAAAACTGACGATGTTGGCCGCGTCCCTGGCGCTATCGATGACCGGGCTGTCCGTCGCGGTGGCGCAGACGCAGGCGCCGGCGCAGCAGCAAGAGGAGCCCGAGCGCTACGGCCCGTTCTTCTTCCTGCCCAGCCAGCCCAATCTGCTGGTCTACGTGGGCGCGGTGGGCGCCAACGACATGCTCAACTTGAAGAAGGCGCTGCGCGAGCATCCGACCATCTCCACGCTGATCCTGCAGAACAATGGCGGCGGCCTGGTGCATATCGGGCTGGTGGTGGCCGAAGAGGTCTACGAGCGCGGCCTGAATACCTATATCCCGAAGGACAGCTACTGTGCGTCGGCCTGCTCGTTCGTGTTCTTCGCGGGGCGCCAGCGCCTGGCCGAAGGCCGGCTGGGCGTGCACCAGATTTCCGCGCCCGAGATGACGGGCGAACAGGCGCAGTTCGGGGTTTCGGACATCGTCGCGACCCTGCCGAAGTACGGCGTGTCGGCGGACGTGCTGGGGATCATGTTCAGCACGCCGCCCAAGGAGATGTACTTCTTCTCGCCGCAGGAGATCATCAAGTACGGCATCAACCGCACCGGCAACGTCCGCACGGCCAGCAATGACGTGCAGCCGGGCACGGGCCAGCGCGCGGCTCCGGCGCCCGCGGCGGCGCCCGCGCCGCAGGCGCAGTCGCCCGGGGATGCCAAGCTGCCGCCGCGCAAGCCGGCCTCGCCCGATGCCGCGCCGGCGCCGGCCGGCCCCGTGGCCAACCCGTACATGCCCAAGGAAACCGCGCCCGCGGCGATTACCGACGAGCAGAAGGCGATCAATGCCGCGGCCCTGATGATCCAGGCGGGCAGCGGCACCAATGAGGAAGCGCTGAAGTTCACGCGCGAGTTCTACGCCGATACGGTCGACTACTTCAAGAAGCAGCGGCCGAAATCCGAGATCCTGGCGGACAAGGAGGCGTACTTCGCGCGCTGGCCGGTGCGTCGTTTCGTGGTCGACCAGAATTCGCTGCGGGCCAAGTGCCAGGACCAGATGTGCATGGTCAAGGGCCTCTACGACTACAAGGTATCGAGCCCGGAACGCGGCAAGACCGCGACCGGCACGTCGAATTTCACTTACGTCCTTGACCTGCGCAACCGTTACCGCATCGTCATGGAAGACAGCGAGGTCATCAGCCGCTGACGCAGCGGCCCGATGCCAGGGAGAACTGCAATGAGTTTCAGGAATCGCGCGGCGCAGCTGTTGTGCCTGGTGGGATTGGGCGTGCTGGCGGCGCCGGCGCTGGCGATCAATTGCCAGAAGGCCAGCAGCCCGTCGGAGAAGCTGATCTGCTCGGATCGCAAGGCGGTGGCCGCCGACGCCGAGCTGAACCGCGCCTATGCGGCGGTGCTGAAGCAGGCGCCGGACGAGGAGATCCGCAAGATGCTGGTGGACAGCCAGCGGCGCTGGATCGAGGCTCGCGACCGCGCGCTGGAAGGGCTGACCGACGATTCCGATGCGCTGCAGGACGACAAGACGCCTGGCGGCCTGGCGGCCGACATGATCCTGAACCGCGTGGCCGCGCTCAAGGAAATCAGGAAGGGCGACAAGCTGCCCGCCATGATCGCCACGGCGCTGCGCCAGCGCGAGTTCAACAAGCAGTTCACGGGCGGGCCCTTCGCCGGCTTTGACGTGTCGTGCGATGTCCTGCCACGCGACTACAAGTACTACGGTTGCTTCGCGATCCGCCACTACCAGAACAACGATCGCATCTGCAGCGCGGAAGAATACTGGGCCACGGGCTCGGTCTATGCGCAGCGCTACGTGGCCAAGGTGGTCGAGAACAAGCCGGTGCCGGTGGCGTCCTGCTCGTTCAACGGCGTCGACGCCAATTGTCCCGGCGGCATTTCCGATGACGCGCACTGGAACACGGGACCCGACGTGCACAAGGTCGACTATTCCTCCACGCCGCTGCCCAAGGTGGACGGTGAAGTGCATGACGACGATGAGTACGGCTGGCTCAAGGCCTGCCTGACCGACCCGTCGTTCCCGCTGTCCAACCCGAAGGACGCCGGCCGCTAGCCGGGTCGGGGTGCGCCGGGCGGGGCCGTATCAGGCCGGGTCGTCGGCGGCGGCCCGGGCCAGGCGCTTGCGGTGGTGCCTGGCGTAGTCCTGCAACGCGTCGCGCAGTACTACCGCCTGGTTGTGCGCGGTATTGCGCGCGCCATACAGCAACGTCAGCGGACGCGCGCCGGCGGCCTCCAGCAGCGCGGCCATGCGGGCCTGCTGCGCCGGGTCGGCCAGCTCGGCCAGGTATTTTTCCCGGAAGGCGTCCCAGCGCTCGTCGAGGTGGCTGAACCACTTGCACAATTCGGCGCTGGGGGCGATGTCCTTGGCCCATTCATTTAGCGCCAGGTCGGCGCGGCGCAGGCCGCGCGGCCACATGCGGTCCACCAGCGCCCGATAGCTGCCTTCGGGGCCGAGGCCTTCATAGACGCGTTGCACGGAAATGGCGGACGGTTTCATCGCGGGGGGCTCCTGTGACGGATCCCCCAGTCTACTACCGCAATGCACTGCCGCCCGCGGGCCGGCCGTGTCAGGCCTTGGCAGTGGCCGGCACCGACGAGCCGCCCGTGCGCAAGAGCAGGAAGCCCGCCACCGCCGAGGCCAGCGAGCCGGTCAGGACGCCGATCTTGGTGGCGTCGACGGCCGCCGGATCGGTGAAGGCCAGCGCGCCGATGAACAGGCTCATGGTGAAGCCGATGCCGCACAGCAGGGCCACGCCGTACAGCTGGGTGAAGCTGGCGTGGCGCGGCAGGCTGGCCACGCCGGCGCGGATGGCGAGCCAGGCGAAGCCGAACACGCCCAGCTGCTTGCCCAGGAACAGGCCCAGCGCCACGCCCAGCGGCACCGGCTGCGCCAGGCTCGACAGGCCCATGCCGGCGAACGAGACGCCGGCGTTGGCGAAGCCGAACAGCGGCACGATCAGCAGGGCCACGGGCTTGTGCAGCGCGTGTTCCAGCGCATGCAGCGGCGAATGCGCGCCCGCGCGGCCCTGGTTCTGCGGACGCAGCGGAATGGTCAGCGCCAGCGCCACGCCGGCGAGCGTGGCGTGCACGCCAGACTTCAGCACGAAGTACCAGAGCACCGCGCCGATCAGCAGGTAGGGCGCCAGGCGCAGCACGCCGGCCCGGTTCAGGCAGAACAGGCAGGCCAGCAGCGCGCCGGCCATGGCCAATGCGAACAGGTTCAGCTCGGACGTATAGAACAGCGCGATGATGACGATGGCGCCCAGGTCGTCCAGGATCGCCAGCGCGGTCAGGAACACCTTCAGCGAAGTCGGCACGCGGCTGCCCAGCAGGGCCAGGATGCCGAGCGCGAAAGCGATGTCGGTGGCGGCGGGAATGGCCCAGCCGCGCAGGGTGTCGGGACTGCCCAGGTTCAGCAGCACGTAGATCAGCGCCGGCATGGCCATGCCGCCCAGCGCCGCGATGCCGGGCAGCACGATGCGGGCCGCGCCGCGCAACTGGCCGTCCAGCACCTCGCGCTTGATCTCCAGGCCGACCAGCAGGAAGAACACGGCCATCAGGCCGTCATTGATCCAGTGCAGAACGGATTCCTTGAGCATCACCGGTCCGACCTGGAAGCCCAGTTTGGTGCCAAGGATGTCGAAGTAGCCGGCCGCCAGCGGACTGTTGGCGACGATCAGGGCGACCACCGCCGCGAGCATCAGGACGTAGCCGCCGAGGGCTTCGGAACGCAGGAATGCCTGCAGGAAAGAGACGGGCCGGGACGGGGGCGAGGCCTGCAGGGTCAAGATCCACTCCTTGGGTGCTGCGATACAGCGTAAAACCTGAATTTTACCTGAATTGCAAGCGCTTCGTGGGTGGAAGGTCTTGATTTCTATAGGATTTGGTACGCACCGCAGGCGCCGGCATGACCGGGCGAGGGCCGGGTCGCGGCCTCCCGGACCTGGCGGCGCCTCAATGCCACAACAGCGCGTTCATGGCCTCGACCAGGCGGTTGCGATAACGCGGCAGCAGCGCCTGCACGCGAGCCTGGCGCTCGGTCCACTCGGCCGGTTCGGCGCCGGCGGCAATGCGCGGCGGCGCCCAGATCGGGTCGGGAAAGTGGCGGTCTCCGCGCCAGCGCGGAATCACGTGCCAGTGCAGGTGCGGCACCATGTTGCCGAGCGAGGCCAGGTTGATCTTGTCGGGCGTCAGGATCGACTGCTGCGCTTCCTCGACCACGTACACCGCGCGCATCAGCAGGTCGCGGCCGTGGGTCGACAGGCTGGTCATCTCGGCCAGGTGGGCGTTCCAGATGACGCGCGTGAAGCCGGGGTAGTCGGGGTCGTCGACCTCGATCAGGCGCAGGTGCGGCCCGCGCCACAGCAACGTGCCGCCGTCGGTCTGGCACAGCGGACAGTCGGGGTCGCGCGCGCTCAAGGCAACACCTTGCGGTATTGGATGAAGCCGGAACGGTCGGCGATGCGGTCGTACAGCTGCATCGCCGTGGCGTTGGTTTCATGGGTCAGCCAGTAGACACGGGCGCAGTTGGCGGCTGCCGCCTGCGCGTAGACGTGCTCGATCAGCTTGCGGCCGGCGCCGGTGCCGCGGGTCTCCGGGTCCACATACAGGTCCTGCAGGTAGCAGTAGTCGCCCGCCGTCCAGGTCGAGCGGTGGAAGATCCAGTGGACCATGCCGACCGCCTTGCCGCTGTCGTAGGCCAGCGCGGCGTTCACCGGCTCGGCCGGATCGAGGAAGCGGGCCCAGGTGTTGCGCGTGACGGCATCGGCGATGTCGACGCGGTAGAAGTCCTGGTAGCCCTTCCAGAGCGGCAGCCAGACATCAAAATCGGCGGCGACGACGGGGCGGATTTCAGCCGAGCTCATGGGCAAGGTCTCCTGCGGGTCAGAGTTGGTTTTCCAGGGCTTCGACGATATGCCGCAGCACTTGAAGGCGAGCGTAGCGCTTGTCGTTGGCCGAAACCAGGTGCCACGGCGCGTGCTTGACGTCGGTGCGCGCCAGCATCTCATTGGTGGCGGCGGCGTATTCCTTCCACTTGTCGCGGTTGCGCCAGTCGTCGGGCGTGATCTTGAAGTTCTTGAAGGGCGATTTCTCGCGGTCCTTGAAGCGCTCGAGCTGCACGTCGGCGGTGACGGCGAGCCAGAATTTCAGCACCAGCGCGCCGCTGCCGGCCAGTTGCGCCTCGAAGTCGTTGATCTCGGCGTAGGCGCGGCGCCAGTGGGCGGGCGGGGTGATTTTCTCGACGCGCTCGACCAGCACCCGGCCGTACCAGGAGCGGTCGAAGATGGCGATGCGCCCTTGGCGCGGCACGTGACGCCAGAAGCGCCACAGGTAGGGACGCGACAACTCGTAGCTGTTGGGCGCGGCCACCGGGGTGATGTCGAATTGGCGCGCGTCCAGCGCATGCGTGATGCGGCGGATGGCGCCGCCCTTGCCGGCGGCGTCCTGGCCTTCGAACACCAGCACCAGCGAGCGTTCCTGGAATTTCTTGGAACGGGCGGCGCGCGCCAGGCGTCCCTGCAGCAGGCCCAGTTCGGATTCGTAGTCGTCGCGATCGAGCTTGGCGTCGTAGTCGAGCTGGCCGAGGCGGTCGAGGATGCGGGCGGGGCCGGTATGGGCCACGAACGACGCCGGGATGCGCGGCACGCGGTGCTGGCGCATGGCGGCCAGCACGGCCTCGGCGGTGCGCGCGGCGCGCATGTTCTCGTCGGCGCTGGGGATCACCACCCACGGCGCATGGCCGCTGTCGGTATGGTTGATGACGACCTGGCCGCCGTTGCGGATACGGTCGTACTTCTTGTAGACCTTGAGGTCGACCGGGCTGACCTGCCACGAGGTTTCCGGGCTGGCCAGCAGCCGCTTGGCGCGTGCGCGCTGGGCGTCCGACGACAGGTGGAACCAGAGCTTGAGGATCTGCACGCCCTCGGCGGCCAGCATGGCCTCGAAGCGGCGGATGGCCACCGACTGGGCCTCGATGCTGTCCTGGTTGGGATGCTTGCGCGCCGCCTCGCGGATCAGCGGCGTGTACCAGGAGCCGAAGACGATGCCCGTGCTGCCCTTGGGCGGCAGGTCTTTCCAGTAGCGCCACATCGGCGGGCGCTCGAGCTCGTCGCCTTCCGGAGGACCATAGGCCAGCGTCTTGATGTGGCGCGGGTCCATCCATTCGTTGAGCAGGTTGACCGTGGCGCCCTTGCCGGCGCCGTCGATGCCGGCCACCACCACCAGCAGGGATTTCTCGGCCTTCTGCAGCCGCTGGTATTGCGCGTTCAGCAGCGCGACGCGCAGCTTGGCTTCCAGCGGTTTGAAGGCTTCCTTGGTCAGGACTGGGTCGGCTTCGGCTTCGGCGAACATGGACGGTTCCGTGAGATCGGCAATCTTGTGACCGGCCGATCTTGCGGGATATCCCGGCGGCGCGCAAGTGCGTCGCCGGGCGAACCCAACCGGGCTGCCGCTACAGGGCGTCGACGGGGATCTTGAGATAGCGCACGCCGTTGTCTTCCGGCGGCGGGAAGTGGCCGGCGCGGATGTTGACCTGGATGGCCGGCAGGATCAGCGTGGGCATCGACAGGGTGGCGTCGCGCCGCGTGCGCATGGCGACGAAGTCGTCTTCCGTGATGCCGTCGCGCACGTGGATGTTGGCGCGGCGCTGCTCGGCCACGGTGGTCTGCCAGGCGGCGTCGCGGCCGGCGGGCGGATAGTCGTGGCACATGTAGAGGCGGGTGTCGTCCGGCAGGCTCAGCAGCTGGCGGATGGAGCGGAACAACTGGTGGGCGTCGCCGCCGGGGAAGTCGCAGCGGGCGGTGCCGACGTCGGGCATGAAGAGGGTGTCGCCGACGAAGACGGCGTCGCCGATGCGGTAAGCCATGTCGGCGGGGGTGTGGCCGGGCACGTGCATGGCGCTGGCCGTGAGCGCGCCGATCGAGAACGTTTCGCCGTCGGCGAACAGGCGGCCGAACTGCGAGCCGTCGAGCTGGAACTGCGGTTCTAGGTTGAAGATCTTCTTGAACACGCCCTGCACGGTGCGGATGCTCTGGCCGATGGCGATGACGCCGCCCAGCTGGCGTTGCAGGTAGGGGGCGGCCGAGAGGTGGTCGGCGTGCGCGTGGGTTTCCAGCAGCCATTCGGTGCGCAGGCCGTGTTCACGGACGTAGGCGGCGACCCGGTCGGCGCTGGCGGTGCTGGTGCGGCCGGACTTGGGGTCGTAGTCCAGCACCGAGTCGATGATGGCACAGGCGCCGCCGGGCGCGGGTTCGTGCACCACGTAGGTGACGGTGGCGGTGGCCGGGTCGAAGAAGGCTTGGATCTGCGGGGTCATGGGCGGTCGCCTGGGGCGTGCGGCGGCGATGCGCGCCGAACAATATATGAATTTCAATAATATTGTTGGATAGTTTATCCGTCAATATAATGATCAAACTCCGTTCCGCCGATTGATCCTCATCAAATGCTGACTGCCCTGAACGAATGCGAAGTCGCCGCGCTGCGCGAATCCGCCTCCCAGGCCTGCGCGCTGCTCAAGGCGCTGGCCAACGAAGACCGGCTGCTGCTGCTGTGCCAACTGGTGCAGGGCGAGCGCAACGTCGGTGAACTGGAATCCCTGACCGGCATCCGCCAGCCGACCCTGTCGCAGCAACTGGGCGTGCTGCGCGACGAAGGCCTGGTGAGCACGCGGCGCCAGGGCAAGTACGTGTACTACCAACTGGCCAGCTTCGAGGTCAACCAGGTCATGAAGACGCTGTCGAGCCTGTATTGCGGCCGCGCCATGGCGGCGCTGGCGTCATGATCGACTGGGCCGCCTTCACGCCCTGGACGGCCGCCGCCGGCGGCGCGCTGATCGGCGTGGCCGCCGTGCTGCTGATGCTGGGCGCGGGCCGCATCGCGGGCATCAGCGGCATCCTGGGCGGCCTGCTGCCGCCCGATCGCCGCAGCGGCTGGCGGCTGGCGTTCCTGGTGGGGCTGTGCGTCTCGCCCTGGCTATACCGCATGGCCGCCGCCTTGCCGCCCATCACGGTGGACGCGGGCACGGGCCGGCTGATCGTTGCCGGCCTGCTGGTGGGCATCGGCACGCGCGTCGCCTCGGGCTGCACCAGCGGCCACGGCGTGTGCGGCCTGGCGCGCGGATCGCGCCGCTCGCTGGTGGCGACCGGGCTGTTCATGGCGGCCGGGTTCGTCACGGTCTACGTCGTGCGCCACGCGGTCGGAGGCTGACATGATCGCCGTATTCGCCTTCATCGCGGGACTGGTGTTCGGCCTGGGCCTGATCGTGTCCGGCATGGCCAACCCGGCCAAGGTGCTGGGCTTTCTCGATCTGGCGGGGCCGTGGGATCCGTCCTTGGCCCTGGTGATGGGCGGTGCGCTGGCCGTGACCGCCGTGGGCTTCGCGTGGTTGCGGCGGCGCGGCGCCAGCGTCTCGGGCGCACCACTGCAATGGCCCACGGCCACGCGCATCGACCCGCGCCTGGCGCTGGGCAGCCTGACGTTCGGCGCGGGCTGGGGCCTGGCCGGCTTCTGCCCGGGGCCGGCCCTGGTCGCGGCGGCGGCCGGCGTGCGCGAAGCGCTGATCTTCGTGGCCGCCATGGCGGCGGGCATGGCGCTGTTTTCGATCGTTCAACATTTCAATCGCCGGCCCCCGCGGACCGGTTCATAACCGGGAGACAAGCATGCAGACGGCAGCACAGGCGCAGCGCGATTTCGACGTGGTGGTGGTAGGGGGCGGTTCGGCGGGCATCGGCGTGACCGCCAGCCTCTTGCGCCGCCGTCCGGACCTGCGCATCGCGGTCATCGAGCCCAGCGACAAGCACTACTACCAGCCGGCCTGGACGCTGGTGGGCGGGGGCGCGTTCGACATCGCCAAGACGGTGCGGCCGACCCGCTCGGTGATGCCGGGCCGCGCCACCTGGCTGCAGGCCGCGGCGGCCGGCTTCGAGCCCGAGGCCAACCAGGTGCGGCTGGCCGACGGCAGCGCGGTCAGCTACCAGCAATTGATCGTGTGCCCGGGCCTGCGCCTGGCCTGGGACAAGGTGGACGGCCTGTCGGAAACGCTGGGCCGCAACGGCGTCAGCTCCAACTACCGCTTCGACCTGGCGCCCTACACCTGGGAACTGGTGCGCGGCCTGAAGGGCGGCAAGGCGCTGTTCACGCAACCGGCCATGCCGATCAAGTGCGCCGGCGCGCCGCAGAAGGCCATGTACCTGGCGTGCGACCACTGGCGCCGCAGCGGCGTGCTGGATCGCATTGACGTCGAATTCGACCTGGCCGGCGCGGTGCTGTTCGGCGTGCCGACCTTCGTGCCGCCGTTGATGCGCTACGTCGAAAGCTACGGCATCGGGCTGGCCTTCAATTCGGCGCTGGTGGCGGTCGATGGCCCGGCGCGCAAGGCGTGGTTCGATGTGAAGGATGCCGAGGGCGCGGTCACGCGCGTCGAGAAATCGTTCGACATGCTGCACGCGGTGCCGCCGCAGGTGCCGCACGACTTCCTGCGCCAGAGCGCGCTGGCGGACGCGGCGGGCTGGTGCGAGGTCGACCCGGCCACGCTGCGTCACGTGCGCCACGACAATATCTTCGGGCTGGGCGACGGCATCAGCACCACCAACGCCAAGACCGCGGCGGCGGCGCGCAAGCAGATCGTCACGGTGGCCGAGAACCTGCTGGCGGTGCGCGAGGGCCATGCGCTGCCGGTCACGTACGACGGCTACGGTTCCTGCCCGCTGACGGTCGAGCGCGGCCGCATCGTGCTGGCCGAGTTCGGTTATGGCGGCAAGCTGCTGCCCACCTTCCCGCTGGATCCGACCGTGCCCCGCAAGAGCGCGTGGTTCCTGAAGGCGACGATGCTGCCGTGGATCTACTGGAACGGCATGCTCAAGGGCCGCGAATGGCTGGCCCGCCCGCTGGGCAACTGAGCCCGCGGCGTCAAGCGAGGCGGTGCCGCGCCCGGGCTTTGCCGGTCCCGGGCGCGCGCCTTTCTTCTTCTTATCCTTCTTATTCGTAGGTGCGGATGTCGTCGATGACCTTGCCGTCGTTCGGCAGGGCGCCGGCCTCGGCCCATTCCACGTCGCTGCGCAGCTTGGTCACGTCGCGCACCGATTCGGCGATGCGGGCGCCCAGGTCTTCGCCGCGCACGCGCGACTCCACCCGCAGCACCATCTTGTCCGAGCCGGTGGTGCCGCTGATCACCAGCCGCGCCCGCAGGATTTCGGGATGGCGGCGCACCACGTCGGCCACCTGCGAGGGATGCACGAACATGCCGCGCACCTTGGTGGTCTGGTCGGCGCGTCCCATCCAGCCCTTGATGCGGGTGTTGGTGCGGCCGCAGGGCGAGATGCCGGGCATGACCGCCGACAGGTCGCCGGTGCCGAAGCGCACCAGCGGGTAGTCGGGGTTCAACGTGGTGACCACGACTTCGCCGACTTCGCCGTCGGGCACGGGTTCGCCGGTGCCGGGGCGCACGATTTCGACGATGATGTCCTCGCCCAGCACCAGGCCCTGGCGGGCCGGCGTCTCGAACGCGATCATGCCGAGGTCGGCGCTGCCGTAGGCCTGGTAGCCCTCGATGCCGCGCGCTGCCAGCCAGTCGCGCAGCGACGGCGGGAAGGCTTCGCCGGACACCAGGGCGCGGCGCAGCGAATCCAGTTTCACGCCGAGCTCGTCGGCCTTTTCCAGGATGATCTTCAGGAAGCTGGGCGTGCCGGTGTAGCCGCTGGGCCCCAGGTCCTGGATGGCGCGCACCTGCTGTTCGGTCTGGCCGGTGCCGCCGGGGAAGACGGTGCAGCCCACGGCGTGCGCGGCGGTCTCCATCATCGAGCCGGCCGGCGTGAAGTGGTAGGAAAAGCAGTTGTAGGCCAGTTCGCCGGCGCGGAAACCGGCGGCGTACAGCGCGCGGGCAAAGCGCCAGTAGTCGGCGCGCGCGCTTTCGGGTTCATAGATCGGGCCGGGCGAGGCGAACACGCGCATGGCCTCGCCCCAGCCGATGGCCGAGAAGCCGCCGAAGGCTTTCTGTGGCCCGGCCGGTTGCGCGGCCTGCTCGCGGCTGTGCTGCTGGCGTTCCAGCAGTTCGTGCTTGCGCAGCACCGGCAGGCGCGCCAGCGCCGCGCGCGACGTGACCGTGGCGGGGTCGATGCCGCGCAGCTGCTCGGCAATGGCCGGCGCGCCGGCGATGGCGCGGGCGATGGCGCCGGGCAGGGCCGCCATCAGCTCGCGCTCGCGTTGCTCGGGCGCTCGGGTTTCCAGGACATCGAAAAACTCGGACATGGGATCGCACCCTCTCGTGTGCCGTACTGCGGTGTCGTTGCCGGCGGCGAGCCGGACCGCGCCGGCGTCGCCGCTCCAGGGATCAGGCCAGCCAGCGCTTGCGGCGGCGGTAGAACTTGTTGTCGCGGAAACTCTTGCGCTCGCCGCTGGAAATGCCCAGGTAGAACTCTTTCACGTCCTCGTTCTGGGCCAGGTCCTTGGCGGCGCCGTCCATCATCACGCGGCCGTTTTCCAGGATGTAGCCGTAGTCGGCGTAGCGCAGCGCGATGTTGGTGTTCTGCTCGGCCAGCAGGAAGCTGACGCGCTCGCGCTGGTTCAGGTCGCGCACGATCTCGAAGATCTCCTCGACGATCTGCGGCGCCAGTCCCATGGACGGCTCGTCCAGCAGGATCATGTTGGGGTTGGCCATCAGCGCGCGGCCGATGGCGGTCATCTGTTGTTCGCCGCCCGAGGTATAGCCGGCCTGGCTGGACCGGCGCTGCTTCAGGCGCGGGAAATACTGGTAGACGCGCTCCAGCGCCGCGCTGGTGTCGCCGCGGCTGAGGTCGCGGGTGTAGGCGCCGGTCAGCAGGTTCTCTTCGATGGTGAGGTGGGCGAAGCAATGGCGGCCCTCCATCACCTGCACCACGCCGCGCTTGACCAGTTCGGCCGGCGACAGCTTCTCGATGCGCTGGTCGCGGTACTGGATGTGGCCCTTGGTGACGTCGCCGCGCTCGCCCTTGAGCAGGTTCGAGATGGCGCGCAACGTGGTGGTCTTGCCGGCGCCGTTGGCGCCCAGCAGGGCCACGATCTTGCCTTCCGGCACCTGCAGGGAAACGCCCTTGAGCACCAGGATGACGTGGTTGTAGATCACCTCGATGCCATTCACATCGAGCAGCACCTTGGGGGTGTCGGCGGTAGTAGCGGTAGTCGTTGCTGCGGTCATGGCGGTTCCTGCGGCTTGGTGGCGGCCGACGCCCTGGGGCGCCGGCCGCCGGTTCACATCAGTTCTCGCAAGTGCGGGGCGTGATGTTCTTTTCCTTGGCGTACTTCGCCGCGGCTTCCTTCACCATCGGGTCCAGCAGGGTCTTGTCGGCCTGGTACCAGTCCGAGGCGACCTTGAACTTGGCGCCGTCCCACTGCACGATGCGGGCCCAGTCGTCACCCTTGTGGTTGCTGCATGAGGTCTTGACCGGACGCATGATCTGGCCGAAACCCAGCTGGTTCAGGCGTTCCTGCGTCAGGTTCAGGTTCTCGAAGCCCCAGCGCACCTGCTCGGGGGTGAGCGCCTTGCCCTTGCCGAACTTTTCCTGCGCGGTGCGGATCGCTTCGACCTGCAGCATCGAGATCATCATGCCGCGGGTGTGGGCGATGGTGCCGAGCGTGGTCTTGCCCGTCTTGTCCGAGCCCTGACCCTTGTCGTAGACGTACTTCTTCAGATCGTCATAGACCTTGTCGTGCTCGGCGCCGCTGTTGTGCACGGTGATGGCGTTGTAGCCCTTGGCGACATCGCCCAGGTCCTTCACGTCGCCTTCGGAGCCGGCCCACCAGATCGCGTACATCTTGTCGCGCGGGTAGCCGCTGGCCTGGGCTTCGCGGATGGCGGTGGGCGTCATGATGCCCGCGCTCCACAGCAGCACGTAGGCCGGACGGGCCTGGCGGATCTGCAGCCAGGTGGACTTCTGTTCCACGCCGGGGGCGGTCACCGGATACAGCAGCAGCTCGAAGCCTTCCTTGGCGGCGCGCTTCTGCAGCAGCGGGATCGGTTCCTTGCCGTAGGGCGAGTCGTGGTAGACCAGGGCGATCTTCTTGCCCTTGAGCTTGTCCATGCCGCCTTCTTTCTTGGCGATGTCCTGGATCATCACGTCGGCGGCGGTCCAGTAGGTGCCCAGCAGCGGGAAGTTCCACTCGAACACGCTGCCGTCGACCGATTGCGACAGGCCGTAGCCCATCGTCTCGACCGGCACCTTGTCGACCATGGCCTTGTCGCTGACCGCGAAGGTGATGCCGGTCGATTGCGTGTCGAAGCCGGACGCGCCGGTGCCCTTGCCCTTCAGGCGCTCGTAGCACTCCACGCCGCGGTCGGTGGCATAGGCGGTTTCGCATTCCTCGTAGGTGATCTTGACGCCGTTGACGCCGCCGTCGCGCTCGTTGACCAGCTTCAGGTAGTCGAGCTTGCCGTCGGCCCAGGGAATGCCCAGCGGCGCGAACGACCCGGTCCGATACACCAGCAACGGAACGAACTGCTCTTCCGCCGCCATTGCCGGCGTGGCCACGGCGCCGATGGCGCCGGCTGCGGCCACCAAGGCTGCCGCCAACTTCAGGTTAAGACGCTTCATCTCCATTTACCTCCTGCGTGGTGTTTGGGTCATAAACCCTCGGACACCGGGGTTGGCCCGGTCTTGAGCCGGGTATTCAGGATGTGGGCCACGGCGCTCGTGCCGCCGGGGCCCGCAGAAATCAATGCGAAATCAATGGGGGAAAGGCCAGATGCGGAGTTTTTCCTTGCCGATGCTCCATAGCCGCGCCAGCCCGTGCGGCTCGGCGATCAGGAAGAACACGATCAGCGCGCCGAACACCATGTGCTCGATGTGCGCGGCCGTGTCCACCGACAGCGGCAGGCCCAGCATGTGCGGCACGTTGGACAGCGCCACCGGCACCAGCACGATGAACGCCGCGCCGAAGAAGCTGCCGATGATGGAACCGAGGCCGCCGATGATGACCATGAACAGCAGCTGGAACGAGCGGGTCAGGTCGAAGGCCAGTGGTTCCCACGAACCCAGGTGGATGTAGCCCCACAGCGCGCCGGCCACGCCGACGATGAACGAGCTGACCGCGAACGCGGTGAGCTTGGCGTACATCGGGCGGATGCCGATGACCGAGGCGGCCACGTCCATGTCGCGGATCGCCATCCACTGGCGGCCGATGGCGCCGCGCACCAGGTTCTTGGCCAGCAGGCTGAAGATCACCACCAGGATCAGCACGAACAGGTACTTTTCCAGCGCGCTCTGCACCGGCAGGCCGAAGGCGGTCAGCGGCGGCACCGAGACGTTGCCCGACGACGAGTAGTTGGTGAAGAAGGGAATGCGCAGGAACGCCCAGTCGACGAAGAACTGCGCCGCCAGCGTGGCCACGGCCAGGTACAGGCCGCGGATGCGCAGGCTGGGAATGCCGAAGATGACGCCGACGAGAGTGGCGAAGCAGCCGCCCAGCAGGATCTGGATGATCAGCGGCATGCCGGGAAAGCGCACGCCGAAGTTCCAGGCGGCATACGCGCCCACCGCCATGAAGGCCCCCGTGCCCAGCGAGATCTGGCCGCAATAGCCCACCAGGATGTTCAGGCCGACCGCGGCCAGCGACAGGATCAGGAACGGGATCAGGATGGCGCGCAGCAGGTAGTCGCTGGACAGCGCCGGGACGGCGATGAACGCCACCGCCAGCAGCAGCCAGATGAAGACGCGGTCCTGGCGGATCGGGAAGATCTGCTGGTCGGCGCGATAGCTGGTCTTGAATTGGCCGTTTTCGCGATAGAACATGTTTTTATCCTAGAAGGCCGGGGTTCAGACGCGGTCGATGATCTTCTCGCCGAACAGCCCTTGCGGACGGAACAGCAGGAACACCAGCGCCAGCACATAGGCGAACCAGATTTCGATGCCGCCACCCACCAGCGACCCCAGGTAGACCTCGGACAGCTTTTCGCCCACGCCGATGATCAGGCCGCCCAGGATGGCGCCCGGCACCGAGGTCAGGCCGCCCAGGATCACCACCGGCAGCGCCCGCAGCGCCGCGGTCGAGAGCGTGAACTGCACGCCGAACTTGGATCCCCAGATGATGCCGGCCACCAACGCCACCAGGCCGGCGACGCTCCAGACGATGACCCAGATGCGGTTCAGCGGAATGCCGATGGACTGCGCCGCCTGGTGGTCGTCCGCCACGGCGCGCAGGGCGCGGCCGGTGGAGGTGAACTGGAAGAACAGCGCCAGCGCCGCCACCAACAATGCGGCGATGACCGCGGCGGTCAGGTCTTCGAGGTTGATGAGCAAGCCGCCTTCGAACACCGAGTCCAGGATCATCAACGGGTCTTTCGGCATGCCGACGTTGATGGAATAGACCGAGCTGCCGAACGAGATCTGGCCCAGGCCGTCGAGGAAATAGCTGATGCCCAGCGTGGCCATGAGCAGCGTGGTGGCTTCCTGGTTGACCAGGTGGCGCAGCACGAAGCGCTCGATCGCCACCGCCAGCAGGAACATCACGATGGCGCTGACGATGAACGCCAGCACGTTGGCCAGGATCATGTTTTCGAAGCCGAACCAGCGCGGTATCCACTCCGAAAAGCGCGCCATCGACAACGCCGCCACCAGCACCATGGCGCCCTGGGCGAAGTTGAACACGCCCGATGCCTTGAAGATCAGCACGAAGCCCAGGCCGATCAGGGCATACAGCATGCCGCTCATCAGGCCGCCGAATAAGGTTTCCAGAAAAAATCCCATGTCTCGTCCGCCTTAGTGCGACACGCCGAGGTAGGCGCGGATGACGTCTTCGTTGGCGCGCACCTCATCGGGCTTGCCGTCGCCGATCTTCTTGCCGTAGTCCAGCACCACCACGCGGTCGGAGATGTCCATGACCACGCCCATGTCGTGCTCGATCAGCACGATGGTGGTGCCGAATTCGTCGTTCACGTCGAGGATGAAGCGGCTCATGTCCTGCTTTTCCTCGATGTTCATGCCGGCCATCGGCTCGTCCAGCAGCAGCAGGCGCGGCTCCATGGCCAGCGCGCGGCCCAGGTCGACGCGCTTTTGCAGGCCGTAGGGCAGGCGCCCCACGGGCGTCTTGCGATACGCCTGGATTTCCAGGAAGTCGATGATGTTCTCGACGAACTGGCGGTGCTCGATCTCTTCGCGTTCGGCGGCGCCCAGGCGGAAGGCCTGCGCCAGCAGTCCGCACTTCATGCGCAGGTTGCGGCCGGTCATGATGTTGTCCAGCACGCTCATGCCCTTGAACAGGGCCAGGTTCTGGAAGGTGCGGGCGATGCCCATTTCGGCGGCGCGGCGCGGATTCATGCGCGAGAAACGCTCGCCGCGGAATGCGATGCCGCCCTGCTGCGGGGTGTAGACGCCGTTGATGACGTTCAACATCGAACTCTTGCCCGCGCCGTTGGGGCCGATGATGGCGCGGATCTCGTGCTCGCGCACATTGAAGGAAATGTCCGTCAGCGCCTTGACGCCGCCGAAGGACAGCGAGATGTTCTGCATGTCCAGCATCACGTCGCCGATGCGCTGGTCGCGGTCGTTGTTGCTCATGGTCTCTACGCGGCTCGGGCGGTGATGGCGGGGAACGTCTTGACCGGGCGGATCCTGAGGTCGGCGGAGATCTTGCCGCTGCGGCCGTCCTCGAACTTCACTTCGGTCTCGATGAATTGGGATTGCTTGCCTTCGAACAGGGCGTCGATCAGCACGCCGTACTTCTGCGCGATGAAGGCGCGCCGCACCTTGCGGGTGCGCGTCAGTTCGTCGTCATCGGGATCCAGTTCCTTGTGCAGGATCAGGAAGCGGCTGATCTGCGAGGCCGACAGCTTCGGATCGGTGGCCAGGTCGGCATTGACCTGTTCGACGCAATCGGCGATGAGCTGGTAGACCTCGTCCTTGCCCGCCAGGTCGGTATAGCCGGCGTAGGGCAGGCCGCGGCGCTCGGCCCAGTTGCCCACGGCTTCCAGGTCGATGTTGATGAAGGCGCAAACGTCCTGGCGGCCGGCGCCGAACGCTACCGCCTCCTTGATGTGCGGGAAGAACTTGAGCTTGTTCTCCAGGTACTTGGGCGCGAACAGGCTGCCGTCGGCCAGTTTGCCGACGTCCTTGGCGCGGTCGATGATCTTGAGCTGGCCATCGGTGTCCAGGTAGCCCGCGTCGCCCGTGTGGAACCAGCCGTCGGCGCTGCGCGCCTCCTGCGTGGCATCGGGGTTGCGGTAGTACTCCTTGAACAGGCCCGGGCTCTTGACCAGGATCTCGCCGTTGTCGGCCACGCGGATCTCGACGCCGGGCACGGGCGGGCCGACCGTGTCGTCGCGCACCTGGCCGTCCGGCTGCACGCAGACGAACACCGAGGTCTCGGTGGAGCCGTAGAGCTGCTTGAGGTTGATGCCGATGGAGCGGTAGAACACGAACAGGTCGGGGCCGATGGCCTCGCCCGCGGTGTAGGCCACGCGCACGCGGCTCATGCCCAGCGCATTGCGCAGCGGCCCGTAGATCATCACGTTGCCCAGCGCGTAGCGCAGGCGGTCCCAGGCGTTGACGGATTCGCCGTCCAGGATGCGGGTGCCGACGCGGCGCGCCAGCTTCATGCAGGCATGGAACAGCTTGCGCTTGAGATAGCCGGCGTCTTCCATGCGGATCATCACATGGGTCAGCAGGCCTTCCAGTACGCGCGGCGGCGCGAAGTAGTAGGTGGGCCCGATGTCGCGCATGTCGATCGAGACCGTGTCGGGCGACTCCGGATGGTTCACGGTGAAGCCCGTGACCAACAGCTGCGTGTACGAGAACATGTTCTGCCCGATCCAGGCCGGCGGCAGGTAGGCCAGCACGTCCTCGTGGTCGGTCAGCTTCTCCATTTCGGAAACGGCGCGGGCGCGGTCGATCAGCGCATGGTGCGTCAGCACCACGCCCTTGGGCTTGCCGGTGGTGCCCGAGGTATAGAACATCGCGGCGGCGTCGTGCGGCTGCACCGCGGCCACGGCGCGGGCGAAGAAGTCGGGATGCTGCGCGGCGTAGCCGCGGCCGATCTCTTCGAGCTGGTCGTACGACAGCAGCATCGCATCGGCGTAGTGCCGCAGGCCGCGCGGGTCGTCGTAGACCACGTGCTTGAGCGCGGGGCATTGCTCGCGCACTTCCAGCATCTTGTCGACCTGTTCCTGGTCCTCTACCACCGCGACGCTGATCTCGGCGTCCTGCAGCACGTAGACCATTTCCTGGGCCACGGCGTCCTGGTAGAGCGGCACGGGGATCGCGCCGAGCGATTGCGCGGCCATCATGGCCATGTACAGGCGCGGGCGGTTCTCGCCGATCACGGCCACGTGCATGCCGGGCTGGATGCCCAATGACGCGAGCCCGTGGGCGACCTGGCGCACGTGCTCCGCCACATCGGCCCAGGTAAGGGTTTGCCAGATACCCAGGTCTTTCTCACGTATCGCGGGCCGCGACCCGCGTACGTCGGCATGCGCGAACAGCAGCGCCGGAAAAGTATCCAGCGCCGCCGGCATCTGTGCGGATGCGGGCGAAGAATGTGCCACGTTGTCTCCTCCGGTTTGGGCGCATCGGACCCGCAGCCACGAAACGCGGCGCACGAGCGGTTGCGCTTGACCAGTTGGTTTTAGATTTACGGCAGGAGTTAAGGTATAAGGTTGGGTTGCTACCAACTGTCACCATCGCGACATTCAAGGAACTTTTAGGGTATTCCCGATGCAGCTATCCGACTCCCTGCAACTTGCCGCGGCCTGGTTTCGCGTACTCGACGGCGAGCAGCAAGCGCGCGTCGAACGAGACCTGTCCGTGCAGCAAGCCGCCGCCGGGTCGATCATAGAGCGCAAAGGCGAACTCGCCCAGGCATGGATCGGCGTGCTGGCCGGCCTGGTGAAGGTGTCGGTGGGCAATGCCGAGGGCAAGGTCGCGTCGCTGACGGGCGTGCCCGCCGGCGGCTGGATCGGCGAGGGCTCGCTGCTCAAGCGCGAAGTCCGCAAGTACGACATCGTGGCGCTGCGCGATTCCGTCGTCGCGCGCCTGCCGGCCGCCACCTTCGATTGGCTGCTGGACACCAGCATCCCCTTCAACCGCTACCTGCTGCACCAGCTGAACGAGCGCGTCGCCCAGTTCATCGGCAAGGCCGAGTACGACCGCCTGCTGGATCCGGACGCGCGCGTGGCCCGCTGCCTGGCGGAACTGTTCAACCCGCTGCTGTACCCCGGCATGGGCATGCGCCTGACCATCACGCAGGAAGAGGTCGGCTACCTGGCGCGGGTCTCGCGCCAGCGCGCCAACCAGGCGCTGCGCAAGCTGGAAGAGGCGGGCCTGCTGAACGTCGAATACGGCGCGGTGCGGGTGCTGGACCTGGACGGGCTGAAACTGTACGGCTCCGACCGCGGCGCGCTGGAAGGCGAACACGCCGCCTGATGGCGGCCGAGGCGCCGGCGCCAGCCTGGGTCGCGAGGGCGCGGCGCCCAGATCGAGACCCAGGCCCCCGGGTACTTGGCCTGATCCCCGGTACCTTCGACGGCCCCGTCCTTCCTGCCGCGGCGCAGCACGCGCAGGAACGCCAACCGTCCAGCAACCATGGCGGATACAAAAGTCGGAGAAAAAAGTGCTTGACGATAAATAGCGCGCTATTTAATATTGCGCAATGAAATCCAGATCCCAGCCCAAAAGCGCGTTCAACCCGCTGCTGCTAGACAGCCAGCTGTGCTTCGCCCTGTACTCGACCTCGCTGGCGATGAACAAGGTGTACCGCAAGCTGCTGCGCGGCCTGGATCTGACGTACCCGCAGTATCTGGTCATGCTGGTGCTGTGGGAGCGCGACGAAGTCACGGTCACCGACATCGGCGAACGCCTGTTCCTGGATTCCGCCACCCTCACGCCCCTGCTCAAGCGGCTCGAGGCGGCGGGCCTGGTCACCCGCGCCCGGGCCCAGCAGGACGAGCGCCAGGTCATCGTCACCCTGACAAAGCAGGGCCGCAACCTGCGCGAACAGGCCGAGGCCGTGCCGCACGCCATCGCCGCCGCGGCCCAGTGCTCGCTCGACGAAGTGCAGGGCACCATGCGCGCGTTGCACGAATTGCGGGAAAAGCTGGTCAGCAGTCTTTGATTGTTAGTGTTTGAGGTGGATGATGGCAGGTGCTGTCATCCCCGCTTAAAGATAGTGCGCTATGAAATTGTGTGCTATTTAATTAGTAAGGGCCGCAGCGGGAAAGGTCCCGCCAGCCCGGCAGTCCAACCTTCATCCAAAAGGAAAGCACCATGTCGATCGAAAAAGTCCTGTACCGCGCCCAAGCCCACGTCACCGGCGGCCGTGAAGGCACCGGCGTCTCCAGCGACGGCAACCTGAACGTCAAGCTGACCACCCCGAAGGAACTGGGCGGCGCCGGCGCCGCGGGCACCAACCCCGAGCAACTGTTCGCCGTGGGCTACTCGGCCTGCTTCATGGGCGCCATGAAGTTCGTCGCCGGCCGCGACAAGATCGCCATGCCCGCCAACGCCACCATCGACGGCTCGGTCGGCATCGGCCCCATCCCCACCGGTTTCGGCATCGAAGCCGAACTGAAGATCTCGCTGCCCGGCATGGACCGCGCCGAAGCCGAAAAGCTCGTCGCCGCCGCCCACATCGTCTGCCCCTACTCGAACGCCACCCGCGGCAACATCGACGTCACCCTGACCATCACCGTCTAAGCAAAGCGCGCGTTCCGCGCGCAAAAAGCAAAGGCAGGATTGCACCCAGTGCAATCCTGCCTTTTTTTCATCCGCATCACTCCAAGAGCAGGCGACCCACCAACCCGCTCTCCATCGGCGCGCAGCGTCATCCGCCAACGCAAAAACACCCTGTAAGCCCAAAAAGGCCGCCCGCGCGGCCGCCTTTGGGCGGGCCCCGCAAGATCTTTGGCGATAAGCTAGCGCGTCAACAGAACGCCAAGCACACAACCCACCCCAGCAACGCAGGCACCAACGTAATCGCGAGCACGGCGGGGCGGCGGCCGGTGGCGGGCGGGGCGTGTAGATGCGCCCGAGGGAATCTGAAGGAACAGCCGCAGGCTGTGACGAAGATGACGAAGGGGGGGGCCGCCGAGGCTAGTCCGGAGCGAACGCTCCGGACCGCAATCGTAGCCCCGCCCGCCGCCCCGCCGTGCGTCTCAAGAACTCAACAACCCGCCAGCAAAGTCAGTGCGACCCCCCAAGATAAGCCGCCACCACAGCCGGATCATGCTTCAACTTCTCCGCACTCCCATGCACCGAGATCCGCCCGTTCTCCAACACATACCCATAATCAGCCACATTCAACGCCGCCGCCGCAAACTGCTCGACCAGCAACATCGTCACCCCTTCATCCTTGAGCCGCGCAATGATCCGGAAAACCTCTTCCACCAGGATCGGCGCCAACCCCATCGACGGCTCATCCAGGAGCACCAGCTCCGGATTCAGCATCACCGCCCGCGCCATCGCCAGCATCTGCTGCTCGCCGCCGGACAGCGTTCCCGCCAACTGCTCGCGCCGCTCCTTCAGGCGAGGGAACAGATCCATCGCCCGTCCCAGATCCGCCTGCACGTCGCCCTTGGGCCGGCTCCCCGTCAAGCGCGGAAACGCGCCCAACAGCAGATTGTCGGTGACGGACAGCGTCGGAAACACCCGCCGCCCTTCCGGCGAATGCGCCAGCCCCAGACGCGCGATCCGATGCGATTCCAGCCCGTCGATGCGCTTGCCGCCCAGCGTGACCTCGCCCGCGGTCGGCCGGATCATCCCCGACAGCGCCCGCATCGTCGTCGTCTTGCCGGCTCCATTCGAGCCGATCAACGTCACCACCTTGGCCTTCGGGACCTCCATGCTGATGCCGTGCAGCACCTTCACCTTCCCGTAGCCCGCTTCCAGATTCTTGATCGATAGCATGTTGTCGTCCTTGGCGTCAGGCGGGCGCGCCGCCCAGATACGCCTCGATAACCTTGGCGTTGCTCTGCACTTCGTTGGGCAGCCCCTCGGCGATCTTCTGGCCGAAGTCCAGCACCGACACGGTGTCGCACACTCCCATCACCACATCCATGTGGTGCTCGATCAGGATCAGCGTGATGCCGTGGTCGCGCACCTTGCGGATGATGGCCAGCAGTTCGACGATGTCGGGCGCCGTCAGGCCGGCCGCCGGTTCGTCCAGCAGCAGCAATTGCGGATCCAGCGCCAGCGCACGGGCGATCTCCAGCAGCCGCTGCTTGCCGTAGGGCAGGTTGCGGGCCTCCTCGTTAGCCATGCTCTCCAGGCCGACGAACTCCAGCAGCGCCAGCGCGCGGGCGCGGGCGCCTTGTTCCTCGCCCTTCCACTTCGGCGTGCGCAGCGCGATGCCCGCCAGGCCGGTGGTGAAGGTGTGGTGCAGGCCGACCAGCACGTTCTCCAGCGCCGTCATCTCGCCGAACAGCTGCACGTTCTGGAACGTGCGCGCGATGCCGGTGGCCGCGATGTCGGCCGGCGCCAGGCCCACCAGCGACTTGCCGGAGAACTCCACCGAACCGGCCGTGGGCACGTAGATGCCCGTCAGCACGTTCATCATGGTGCTCTTGCCCGAGCCGTTCGGCCCGATCAGCCCGTGGATGGTGCCGCGCTTGACCGTCAGGTCGACCTGGTTCAGCGCCTTCAGGCCGCCGAACTGCATCAGCACCTGCTTGGCCGACAGCAGCGTCTCGCCCTGGCCGCGCGCCGCGTCGGGCACGGCCTCCTGTTCCTTGACCAGGTCCTTTTTGACCGACAGCGCCGCGCGGCGGGTCGAGAAGAACAGGTTGCGCACGAAGCCGACGATGCCGTCGGGCAGGTAGTACACGACGAACAGGATCATGGCGCCGAAGATCGTCAGGCGCCAGTCGGTCACCGCGTCCAGCCAGTACGAGAACACCGCCAGCAGGATGGTGCCGACCACCGGCACCGCCACGCGGCGGGCCTCGGTGCGGCCCTTGGAGATGGCGATGGCGCTGCCGACCGTCACCAGGATCGCCACGCCCAGCGCGATCAGGCGGAAGGTGCCGATATCGTCCAGCATCTTGGGCAGCAGCACGATGATCGACGCGCCCAGCAGCGCGCCGGTGCGGCTCTTGCGCCCGCCCATGATGATGGCCAGCAGGAACAGGATGGTCAGTTCGAAGTTGTAGGTGTTGGGCGAGATGTACTGCTCGGAATACGAATACAGCGCGCCCGCGAGGCCGGCGAAGCCGGCGCTGATGACGAAGGCGAACACCTTGTGCCGGTAGACCGACACGCCCATGCAGTCCGAGGCGATCGGGCTGTCGCGCAAGGCTTCGAACGAACGGCCCAGGTGCGATTTCAGGATCCGGTGCACCACGATCAGCGACAGCACCAGCAATGCCCCCACCAGCCAGAAGTACTCGCTCTTGGTCAGGATGTGGCCGCCGATCGACGGCTTGGGGATCTTGATGCCGAGCGGGCCTTCGGTCATGAAGGTCATCTCGTTGATCAGGATCTGGATGATGGTGCCGAAGGCCAGCGTCACCATCGCCTGGTACGGCCCGGTGACCCGCAGCGCGGGCAGCGCCAGCACCGCGCCGAAGGCCGCCGCGATCAGGATGGCGGCCGGCAGGATCACCCAGATCGGCATCTGCAGGTGGAAGAACAGCACGCCGGCCACATACGAGCCGATGCCGAACAGGCCGGCATGGCCCAGCGACACCTGGCCGGTATAGCCCACCACGATATCGAGCCCGAACAGCAGGATCGAATAGATCATGATGGTTTCGATCAGGTGCAGGTAATACGTGTTGGTCACGCCCAGCGGCACGGCGGCCAGGCAGGCCACGGCCACGATGGATAGCAGAAGGTGCAGGGGTTTCATCGCTTACACCTTCTTGATCGCGGTCTTGCCGAACAGGCCGGCGGGCTTGAAGGTCAGTACGAGCAGCAGCAGGACCAGTCCCGGCACGTCTTTGTACCCCGTCGAAAGATAGAAACCGGTCGTGGTCTCGGCGATCCCCAGGATCAGCCCGCCCACCACCACGCCCATGCCGCTGGACAGGCCGCCGATGATGGCGACGGCGAAGGCCTTCAGGCCGAGCACCGCGCCCATGGTGGCGCCAGTCAGCGTCAGCGGCGCCACCAGCACGCCCGCGAAGGCGGCGGTCAGCGACGACAGGGCATACGAAAACGTGATCACCATTCCGGTGTTGATGCCCATCAGGCCGGCGGCGTCGCGGTCATTGGATGTGGCGACGAAGGCCTTGCCGTAGATGGACTTGCGGTTGAACACTTCCACCAGCAGCATCATGGCCAGCGCGCCGAACACCACCAGCAGTTCCATCGGCAGCACGTTGGCGCCCAGCACCTCGATCGGCGCCTCGGGCAGCGGCGAGGGAAAGCGCAGGTCGTCGCGGCCCCAGATGTTCTCGGCCACGTTCTTGAAGATGATGCCCAGCGCGATGGTGGCCATGATCCAGCCGAACTCGGAGCGCGTCTTGATGGCCGGCCGCACGCCGACCCGCTCGACCAGCACGCCTTGCGCGAAGCCGAAGAGGCAGACGATGGGAATCATCACCCAGTAGTTCACGCCCAGGCCGACCAGCGTGAGCCCGACCAGCGCGCCCAGCATCAGGGCTTCGCCCTGGCCGAAGTTCAGGGTGCCGGACGTGGCGAAGGTGAGCTGGTACCCGAACGCGATGACGGCATAGATCATGCCTAGCGCGATACCGCTATAGATAAGCTGTAGAAGAATCATGGTGTGTGTCGTGAGGCGCTGTGTTCCGTCCCAACCCCCTTGGGCAGAACGCTGTTGTCAGGCGACTGCATGCCGGCGCCCCGCGCGCGGGGACGCCGGCGGCGGCGACCGGGCAGCCGCCGCCGCATTGCTTCGGACGAACTTAGTTGGCCTTGACCACGCGGCCGCCCTTGACCTCGCCGATGACCACTTCCTTGACGCCGATGGCGTCGTGGTTGTCGTGGGTGAAGGGTTTGTTGTAGGTCATCACCACGCCTTCGACGGGCGTCTGCAGGTTCTCGAGCGCTTCACGGATCTTCGGGCCTTCCGTGGAGTTGGCCTGCTTGATGGCCGCGGCCAGCAGGAAGATCGAGTCGTAGCCCTGGGCCGCCGACACCGGCGAGTCGATGCGGTTGTTCTTGGGCTTGAACTTGGCCAGGTAGGCGTCGATGAAGGCCTTGCGCTTGGGCGTGTCCGGATCCTGGATGAAGGTCTGCGGCATGCGCGCGCCTTCGCCGTTGGCGCCGGAGTTGTCGATGTAGTTGGCCATCGACAGCGTCCAGCTGCCGATGATCGGCACCTTCCAGCCCAGCTTGGCCATGCCGTTGGCGATCTGCGCCAGTTCGGGGCCGATGCCGTAGGTCAGCACGGCTTCGGCGCCCGCGGCCTTGGCCTTGAGCAGCTGGGCCGTCATGTCGACGTCCTTGATGTTGAACTTCTCGACGGCCACCGGCTTGATGCCCTTGGCGTCCAGGGCCTTTTCCAGGTCCTCGCGGCCGAGCTGGCCGTAGTTGGTGGAGTCGGCCAGGATCGCGACCTTCTTGAAGCCGCGGCGGGTCACGGCCTCTTCGACGATCATCGGCGCCTGGATGCTGTCGTGCGCCGCGTTGCGGAACACGTAGTTGTCCGGGTATTCCGGCGCCTTGAACTGGTGCGTGATGACGCTGCCGGTGGCGACGTTGTTGAACACCGGGATCTTGGCGTCCTGGTAGAAGCGCTGCGAGGCCAGCGCCACGCCGGTGTTGATGTAGCCGACCGTGGCGGTGACCTGCTCCTTGTTGATCAGTTCCTGGGCGATCTGCACGCCGCGCTCGTTCTTGGCTTCGTCGTCACGTTCCACCGCGACCAGTTGCCGGCCGAGCACGCCGCCGCTCTTGTTGATTTCCTCGATGGCCAGGCGCACGCCGTCGCGCATGCTGACGCCCATGGAGGACGAGCCCCCGGTGTAGGGACCGGCCACGCCGATCTTGATGGGGTCGGCGGCGTAGCCCGCGGCCGATACGGCAAAAGCAAGGGTTCCTGCAAGCAGCTTCAAACGAAAATCCATGGATGTCTCCGTTGTAATTAGTAGAACTGCGTGGAAAACCGTGTGCCGGCGCCAGGCGGCGGGGAAAGAAGATGGGTGGCGCACTCCTGTTGCGTGTTGTGACTGTCTGCTTAATCGCTTACGCGAATCTGACCCGGCGGGGTTTTTCCGCGTAAATACCTAGTACGGACGCACGGGTTGCGGGCGGGCGCGGCCATGTTCGGCGCATTCTAGCCAGCGATGCGCCATGGTGCGCGGAATTTCCTTCCGCCCGGGGCTGGAAATTTATTCCGGCTTGGCCGGCAGGCCGCGTGGCCATTGGGATGCGCGTTCGCAGACCTCGGCCAGCCATAGGGAAAACGCTTGGGCCGCGCCGCCGGGCGGACGCGAGATTTCGGTGCACAGGTGGTACTGCGATTCGCCCGGGGTCTCGATGTCGAGCACGCGCAGCAATTTGCCTTCGTCGAGCCATTCGGCGGCGAGCGTGCGGCGGGTCAGGGCGATACCCTGGCCGGCGCGGGCGGCCGCCAGCATCATGCCCAGGTCTACCAGCCAGACGCCGCGGGCGGGCTCGGGCCAGTCCAGTCCCGCCGCGGCCAGCCACGGGCGCCAGGGCTCCATCGGGCAGCGCAGCAGCGCGGCGCGCGACAGGTCCTGGGGACGGTCAAAGGGGCCATGGGTGTCGCGGTAGGCCGGCGAGCAGACGGCGAACACCGGGTCGCTGGTCAGCGGGCGGGCATGCAGGCCGGGGTACTTGCCGCTGCCGAAGCGGATCCAGACGTCGGCGTTGGGCGGCATGATGTCCAGGTAGGGAATGGACAGCATGATCTCCAGCTCGACGTCGGGATGGGCGGCGGTGAAGCCGGGCAGGGCGGGGATCAGCACCTGGCGGGCGAAAGTGGGCGTGGACACGACCCGCAGGGGTTCGAGCTTGGGTTCGCCGCGCTTGTGCAGCGAGGCGTCCGACAGCAGGTCCAGCGCGGTGCGCACCTGTTCCAGGTATTCGCGCCCGGCGGCGCTCAGGGTGGCGCCGCGGCTGCTGCGGATGAACAGGGTGACGTCGAGCTGCGCTTCCAGCGCGGCGATGCGCTTGCCGATGGCGCTGGCGGTGACGAACAGTTCTTCGCTGGCGCGCTCGAACGAGCCGAGCCGGGCGGCCGCCTCGAAGGCCTGGATGGCGGCCAGGGGCGGCAGGCGCACGTCTTTGGAGGGAGAGGGTCCGCGCATGATCGTCTGGCGGGCCGGCCATGCGCCCGACGAAAGAGTGGCAACCCGGCGATTATAAAAGTGCTGGGCCCGGTAGTCCGTCCCCGTATTCCCTTAGCACCTGGGCGATGACGACCCGGTAGCCGTCCAGCCAGCGCGAGTGCGCCGCCTTGGCCCGCTGGTGGGCGGGGTGGCGGATCAGGACCTCCAGGGCTTCCAGCGATTCCCAGTAGTAGACGTTGGCGTACAGGCCGCGCGCGGGATCTTCCCAGGCTTCTTCGCCCAGGTAGCCGGGGGTGGCCCGCGCCGCTTCGGCGATGGCTTGGTCGAGCCGGTGAAAGTCGTCGTCGAACTGCTTCTTGGCGAAAATGAAGGTGGCGGTATAGCGCGTCGGCCCCGGGTGGGCGGGGCTGGCGGGACAGGCGGCGGCGTCGGGCACGGCCGTCAGACGCCCTTGACCGCCAGGCTGATCGCCAGGCCGGCCATGACCACGGCGATGACGCCGTCCAGCACGCGCCAGGCCGAGGCGCTGGCGAAAAAGCGCGCGAACAGGCGCGAACCGATGCCCAGCACGGCCAGCCACAGCAGGCTGGCGGTGAAGGCGCCGGCGGCGAACGCCATGCGGGCGTCATCGAAGCCGTGGGCCAGCGAACCCACCACCACCATGTCGAGCCAGAAGTGCGGGTTCAGCAGCGAAAAGCCCAGCGCGCCCAGCATCGCGGCGCGGCGCGAGGGCACCACGTCGCGCGCGGCGGCCAGCCCGCCGGTGGAGGTCCAGGCGCGGCGCGCCGATTGCAGCGCGTACCAGGTGAGGAAGGCCACGCCGAACCACAGCACCGCGGTGGTCAGCCACGGGAACCAGGCGGTCAGGGCCTGCAGGCCCGAGACGCTGGCGAAGATGAAGATCGCGTCGATCAGCGCGCAGATGGCGACCACGGACAGCAGGTGCGCGCGCATCAATCCCTGGCGCAGGATGAACGCGCTTTGCGCGCCGACGACGGCGAACAGGCCCAGCCCGGTGGCCGTGCCGCTGGCCCAGGCGGTGAGGAAGAGGGGGGATGACAACGTGGCGAACATGACTGCGAACCTTTTTGACTGCAACGCCTTGTGGTGGCGCTTGGGATACCGGGCCGGCAGCGTCGCGCATACCGGCAATATGTCATTTTCGCTTGCGGCCAATATGAAATACAGCTAATTTTCCTTCACTATCTTAAGCAAAACTAATTACATGAAAATCGATCACGGCAACCTGCGCGCCCTGGCCGCGGTGGTGCGGGAAGGCAGTTTCGAACGCGCCGCGCTGGCGCTGAGCGTGACGCCGTCGGCGGTCTCGCAGCGGATCAAGGCGCTTGAAGACCGCATGGGCCGGCTGCTGGTCCAGCGCACCGTGCCGGCCGCGGCCACCGGCGATGGCCAGGTGCTGGTGCAGCTGGCCGAACAGACCGCGCTGCTCGAGCACGACGCGCTGAACCGGCTGGGCGTGGCGGACGACGACGTGCCGCACGCCAGCATCCCCATCGCGGTCAACCACGACAGCCTGGAAACCTGGTTCGTCGACGCGGCGCTGCAGTTTTCCAGCCGCACCCGCGCCACGCTCGACATGCAGTCCGAGGACCAGGACCACACCGCCGCGCTGCTGCGCAACGGGTCGGTGCTGGGCGCGGTGACGACGCTGGCCGATCCGGTGCAGGGCTGCCGCATCCATGCGCTGGGCAGCATGCGCTACGTGGCGACGTGCACGCCGGCCTTTCACAAGCGCTATTTCGCCCAGGGCGTGAACGCGCAGACGCTGGCGCAGGCGCCGGTGCTGGTGTTCAACCGCAAGGACGCGCTGCAGGCGCGCTTCGCGCACAAGATCTCCGATCCGGCGCCGTGGCAGCCGCCAGTCTGGTGGGTGCCATCGACCCGTGCCTTCGTGCAGGCGACGCTGGGCGGGCTGGGCTGGACCATGAATCCGCTGCCGTTGGTGCAGGAACACCTTGACGCAGGTCATCTGGTGCTGCTGCGGGGCCGCGCCTGGGAGGACGTGCCGCTGTACTGGCAGCATTGGCGGGTAAACTCCGAAGCGATGGAAGCTTTGACGGATTCGGTCCTGTCAGCCGCCCGCAGCCTGGTCCGGCGGCGTTAACCCCATAGGAGAACACCCCATGAACATCCGCAAGTTCGCCGCTGTCGCCGTCCTGGGCCTGTGCGCGGCCGGCTCGGCCTGGGCCAAGGACTACAAGGTCGGCGAGGTCGAGGTCGATGATCTCTGGGTGCGCGCGTCCGCCCCGGGCCAGTCCAACGGCGCCGGCTACATGGACATCGACAACGAGGCCAAGACGGCCGACCGCCTGCTGTCGATCTCTTCCGATGCCGCCGAGCGCGTCGAGCTGCATACGGTCGAGACCGCCAACGGCGTGGCCAAGATGCGCCAGGTCGAGGGCGGCATCGCGCTGCCGGCCAACGGCGAGATCAAGCTGTCCCCGGGCGGCTACCACGTCATGTTCATCAAGCTGAAGGCGCCGTTCGCCGAGGGCGCCACGGTGCCGGCCACGCTCAAGTTCGAGAAGGCGGGCGAGGTGGCGGTGCAGTTCAAGGTCAAGCCGGCTTCGTACAACCCCGGCATGAGCCACGACCACGGCGCGATGAAGCACTGATCCCGCCGGGCGGTCCGGAATGAAGAAAGGCGGCAGGCTGTTCGAGCCTGCCGCCTTTCTTTTGCCGCCAACCGGCGCCCGCGGGCGCCGGCCGGTGGATCAGTACAGCCCTTGCTGGCGCATCGCGTCCGCGACCTTGACGAAGCCGGCGATGTTGGCGCCGTCCAGGTAGTTCACGTATTCGCGCTCGCTGTGACCGTGGCGCACGCAGTTCTCGTGGATGTCGCGCATGATGGCGTGCAGGCGCGCGTCCACTTCCTCGCGGGTCCAGGCCAGGCGGGCCGAGTTCTGGGCCATTTCCAGGCCCGAGACGGCCACGCCGCCGGCGTTGCTGGCCTTGCCGGGAGCGTACAGCACGCGGGCGGCGATGAAGGCCTTGGCGGCTTCCAGGGTGGCGGGCATGTTGGCGCCCTCGGCCACGCACTGCACGCCGTTCTTGATCAGCGTTTCGGCGTCGGCCAGTTCCAGTTCGTTCTGGGTGGCGCAGGGCAGGGCCACGTCCACCGGCACGTGCCAGGGGCGCTTGCCGGGTTCATAGGCCAGGCCGAACTGGCGGGCATAGGTGTCCAGGCGGCCGCGCAGGTCGTTCTTGACGTGCATCAGCGCCACCAGCTTCTCGTGGTTGAAGCCGGCTTCGTCGACCACCGTGCCGTTCGAGTCGGACACCGTCACGACCTTGGCGCCCAGCGCCATGGCCTTTTCGATGGCGTACTGGGCCACGTTGCCCGAGCCCGAGACCGACACGCGCAGGCCGTCGAACGACTTGCCGACGCGCTTGAGCATTTCCTCGGCGAAGTAGACGGTGCCGTAGCCGGTCGCTTCGGGGCGGATCAGGCTGCCGCCGAAGGTCAGGCCCTTGCCGGTGAAGACGCTGGCGGTGGAGTTCGACAGCTTCTTCATCATGCCGGCCATGAAGCCGACTTCACGCGCGCCCACGCCGATATCGCCGGCCGGCACGTCGGTGTCCGGACCCAGGTGGCGGTACAGCTCGATCATCAGGGCCTGGCAGAAGCGCATGACTTCGGCGTCGGACTTGCCCTTGGGGTCGAAGTCGGAGCCGCCCTTGCCGCCGCCCATGGGCAGCGTGGTCAGCGAGTTCTTCAGGGTCTGCTCGAAAGCCAGGAACTTCAGGATCGACAGGTTCACCGAGGGGTGGAAACGCATGCCGCCCTTGAACGGGCCGATGGCCGAGCTGTGCTGGATGCGGAAAGCGCGGTTGACCTGCGCCTGGCCCTTGTCGTCGGTCCAGCACACGCGGAACTGGATCACGCGTTCCGGCTCCACCAGGCGCTCGAGCAGGGCGTGCTCGGCGTAGTGGGGGTGCTTTTCGATGAAAGGCCACAGGCTCAGCATCACCTCCTGGACGGCTTGCATGAATTCCGGTTGCTGCGGATCGCGCACGGCGACGCTACGCAGGAAGTCGTCCAGACGCTGCACTTTCAACATGATCTCCTTGGGGGTGCTTCGAATGAGTGCGGAGATGCGCTGTTTTGGGGCGTCGAATCTCCGAGTTGGTGCAATGCGCACCGGCTTGGTGCGAGATTGTAGGGCTAATTTGTTGCCCCGCGCAAAGCCGAAAAGCGCGCCATCACCTTGATATCAAAGCACTTTTTTCTTATTTTATTGGGGTCGCATAGGGCTTTGGCCAAGGGAGAGGGAACCCCTGCTGCCATAGGGAAGGTCGTGAGGCATTGAATTCACAGGGAAAATTAATACGTCCCCAATATTATTCAATTTTTGAAAGCGGTGGGGGATGCCCGCCTCATAGGGGAATCCATGTCCGACGCAGGGCATGGTCCTATTTCAGCCCGTCCCTTTCCGCTCTATATGTCCCTAATTATATTTTGAGCCAGATCATGCGCGGGCGGCGTAATCCCGGTTCCGCCGCCCGGGGGCTTCAAAGCGTGGCGTCGTAGTCGATGGTCAACGGCGCGTGGTCGGAAAAGCGTTCGTCCTTGTAGATGGCGACGCTGCGCGCGCGGGCGGCGATGCCCGGCGTGGCGATCTGGTAGTCGATGCGCCACCCGACGTTCTTGGCCCAGGCCTGGCCGCGATTGCTCCACCAGGTGTATTGGTCTGGCCGGTCGTCGATGGCGCGGAACACGTCGACGAAGCCGCGCTTGTCGAACACGTCGGTCAGCCAGGCGCGTTCCTCGGGCAGGAAACCGGAGTTCTTCAGGTTGCCCTTCCAGTTCTTCAGGTCGATTTCCTTGTGGGCAATGTTCCAGTCGCCACAGATGATGAATTCGCGGCCGGTCTTCTTGTGCTCGTGCATCAGTTCGTCGATCCACGGGCCGAAGCGGTCCAGGAAGCGGTACTTGGCCTGCTGGCGTTCGTCGCCGCTGGAGCCCGACGGCAGGTAGGCGCTGATGACGGACAGGTTCTTCCAGTCGGCGCGGATGATGCGGCCTTCGGGGTCGAATTCTTCGCAGCCCAGGCCGATGTTGACGCGCTCGGCGGCGTCGCGCAGGTAGATGCCGACGCCGCTGTAGCCCTTCTTGACGGCGTGGTGGAAGTGGCCGGTGTAGCCGGGCGGGTGGCGCAGGTCTTCGGTCAGATCCTCGTCCGACACCTTGATTTCCTGCAGGCACAGCACGTCGGCGGCGTGCTTCTCCATCCAGGGTTGCAGGCCCTTGCGGAAGGCGGACCGGATGCCGTTGAGGTTGATCGACGTGATGCGCAGCAAAGCGGGACTCCTGTAGAGCGGCCGGAAACGGCCGGAACAATGCCAGGAATTTAACCGACTCGACGACGTTGCCCGGGAATAGCCCCGACAGCGGATAAAATGCCGGGGTTTGCCACCTCTCGGATCCTCCTCGCATGCCTGCCGCCCACTCCGCTTCCGCCACCTCGCTCGACTTTGTCCGCTTCGCCTTGAACGAAGGCGTGTTGCGCTTCGGCAGCTTCAAGGTCAAGTCCGGCCGTATCAGTCCCTATTTCTTCAACGCGGGCCTGTTCAACAGCGGTGGTTCGGTCGGCAAGCTGGCGGGCTTCTACGCCCAGGCGCTGCTGGATTCGGGCGTGGCCTTCGACATGCTGTTCGGCCCGGCCTACAAGGGCATCCCGCTGGCCACGGCCACCGCCGTCGCGCTGGCCGGCCATCCGGCGATGCAGGGCCGCAGCGACGTGCCGTTCGCCTACAACCGCAAGGAAGCCAAGGATCACGGCGAAGGCGGCACCCTGGTGGGCGCGCCGCTCAAGGGCAAGGTCGTCATCATCGACGATGTGATCACCGCGGGCACCTCGGTGCGCGAGTCGGTGGAGATCATCCGTAGCGCCGGCGCCGAGCCGGCCGCGGTGCTGATCGCCATGGACCGCATGGAACGCGCGGGCGCCGACGACGCGCTGTCGGCGCACTCGGCCGTGCAGGACGTGGCCAAGACCTACGGCATCCCGGTGGTGGCGATCGCGTCGCTGGCGGACATCATGGCGCTGCTGCAGGACGACGCCGAGTTTGCCGAGCACCGCGACGCGGTGCAGGCGTACCGGACGAAGTACGGGGTGAAGTAAGCGCGAGTCCGGCAAGGCGATACCGGCCGCCGTATCGCACGACGGGTTCTTCAAGCTTGTTGGCCGGCTCATGCCCAACGACCAGCACGCCGCTCGCCTGTGCCGCCCGCGCCAGACGTTTGTCGAACGTGGCCAGCGCCGCGCCGCGCCATAACGCGAGTTCCAGGTACGAGGCGTCGTAAACGGTAAGCCCGTGTTCGCGGGCGAGCCGCTCGCATTGAGGCAACCAGGCGGTAGAAGGGCGCGATTCATTGACGACAGGTACGCTGTTCAGCACGGCAGAGAATTTGGCCAGTATGGCTGCCGTAGCCTGTTGCTGCCGCTCGACGCGCAAGGTACCTTGAGCCACTTCCATTGGCCAGATCTGCGGGACAAGGACGGCTTCGCCGTTCAGGTCGTCCAGGATGGTAAACGCCTGTTCGCTGCAGGTTTGACTGGGCAACCGCAGCCAGCTCAACGCGACCGATGCATCTAGCACGAGCTTCATTCGCGGACCCCTTTGACGGCGTACCACCAGGTGGCTTCGTCGGTGTACGGGATGCCCGGGAACCGTTTCAGTTCTTCTATCGCATTGTGACCCGCTTCGGTCATCAGGGGATTGACCCGCCTGAGCTGCGCTTGCGCCAGACCGTCATGAGTGATGACAACGAACACACCTTCGTTTGCGGCTTGGATCATTTCGTCGAGCCGATCCGCAACTTGTTCGCGTGGGATGGATAGGTAGGGGGCGATCATGGTCAAGTCTCCAGTCGAAATCGACCAGACCATTCTTGGCCAAACAAAAAGCCGCGGCAAGATGCCGCGGCCTTCGGTTTGGTCTGATACTGCGTCGGCCCCCCGTGACGGCGGGCCGGCCGGGGATCAGCTATCCAGCTTCTGCTTGAGCAGGTCGTTGACCTGCTGCGGGTTGGCCTTGCCGCGCGCGGCCTTCATGATCTGGCCGACCAGCGAGTTGAACGCCTTCTGCTTGCCGGCGCGGTATTCCTCGACGATGGCCGGATTGGCCGCCAGCACCTCGTCGATCATGGCGCCGATGGCGCCGGTGTCGCTGATCTGCTTGAGGCCGCGGGCCTCGATGATGGCGTCGGGCTGGCCGCCGTTCTCGCCGGCCCACATGGCGCCGAACACTTCACGCGCGATCTTGTTGGAGATGGTGCCGTCGATGATGCGGTTGATCAGCGCGGCCAGGGCCGGCGCCTGCACCGGGGCTTCGGCGATGGCCTTTTCTTCCTTGTTCAGGGTGGCGGCCACTTCGCCCATGATCCAGTTGGCGGCCAGCTTGGCCTGGCCGGCCGGCAGCGCGTGCGCCACGGCCTCGAAGTAGGCGGCCAGGTCGCGGCTGACGGTCAATTGGGCGGCGTCGTAGGCCGGCAGGCCGTACTCGGATTCGAAGCGGGCGCGCTGGGCGGCCGGCAGCTCGGGCATGGCGGCGCGGACCTCGTCCACCCACTCGCGCGAGATCACCAGCGTGGGCAGGTCGGGATCGGGGAAGTAGCGGTAGTCGTGCGCGTCTTCCTTGCTGCGCATGCTGCGGGTTTCGTCGCGGTCGGCGTCGTACAGGCGGGTTTCCTGGACCACGGTGCCGCCGTCCTCGATCAGCTCGATCTGGCGCCGCGCCTCATAGGTGATGGCGCGTTCCAGGAAGCGGAACGAGTTGACGTTCTTGATCTCGGTGCGGGTGCCGAATTCCTTCTGGCCGACCGGGCGCACCGAAACGTTGGCGTCGCAGCGGAACGAGCCTTCCTGCATGTTGCCGTCGCAGATGCCGAGCCACACCACCAGGCTGTGCAGGGCGCGGGCGTAGGACACGGCCTCGGCGGCCGAGCGCATTTCCGGTTCGGTGACGATTTCCAGCAGCGGCGTGCCGGCGCGGTTCAGGTCGATGCCGCTGGCCGGCGAGCCGTTGGCCAGGGCGAAGTCGTCGTGCAGCGATTTGCCGGCGTCTTCTTCCAGGTGGGCGCGCGTCAGGTTGACGGTTTTCTCTTCCTCGCCGACGAAGAACGACAGCGAGCCGCCCACCACCACCGGCAGCTCGTACTGGCTGATCTGGTAGCCCTTGGGCAGGTCGGGGTAGAAGTAGTTCTTGCGCGCGAACACCGAGCGCGGCGCGATCTCGGCGCCGACCGCCAGGCCGAAGCGGATGGCGCGTTCGGCGGCGCCGCGGTTCATGACCGGCAGGCTGCCCGGCAGGGCCAGGTCGACTTCGTTGGCGTGGGTGTTGGGCGCGGCGCCGAATTCGGTGCTGCTGCCCGAAAAGATCTTGGAGTCGGTGGAAAGCTGGGTGTGCGTTTCCAGGCCGATGACGATTTCCCAGTTCATGCTTAGGCGTCCTGCTGGGCCGGCGTGGCCTTGTGCCACGTCGTGACTTGTTGGTAGCGGTCGGCGATGGCCAGGAGGCGGCCTTCGTCGAAGTAGTTGCCGATGATCTGCAGGCCGACGGGGCGGCCAGCGCCGCCGAAGCCGCAGGGCACCGACATGGCGGGCAGGCCGGCCAGGCTGACACCCAGCGTGTAGACGTCGGCCAGCCAGTCGGCGGTGGGATCGTCGCGGTTGTCGCCGATGTTCTTGGCCACCGTCGGGGTCACCGGACCCATGATGACGTCGCACTGGCCGGCGAAGGCGCGCTGGAAGTCCTGGGCGATCATGCGGCGCAGGCGCTGGGCCTGCAGGTAGTAGGCGTCGTAGTAGCCGTGCGACAGCACGTAGGTGCCGATCAGGATGCGGCGCTTGACCTCGTCGCCGAAGCCTTCGGCGCGCGAGCGGCTGATCATCTCGTTCAGGTCGCCGTACTGCGCGGCGCGGTGGCCGTAGCGCACGCCGTCGTAGCGGGCCAGGTTGCTGGACGCTTCGGCGGGGGCGATGACGTAGTAGGCGGGGATGGCCAGTTCGGTGCGCGGCAGCGACACCGGCACGCGCATCGCGCCCAGGGCCTCGAACTGGGCCAGGGCGGCCTGCACCGCGGCGGCCACGTCCGGCGCCAGGCCGGCGCCGAAGTATTCCTCCGGCACGCCGATGCGCAGGCCCTTCAGGGGCTGGCTGCCGGCGGCGTCGAACTTGCCTTGCGCGGCATCGAAATCGCGCCGCACGCGGCCCGGTTCGTTGGCGGCGGCGTCGCATTTTTCCAGGCTGGTGGCGTCGCGCGGGTCGAAGCCGCTGATAACGTCCAGCAGTTCGAGCAGGTCGCGGCTGCTGGGGGCCAGCGGGCCGGCCTGGTCCAGGCTGGAGCCGAAGGCGACCATGCCATAGCGCGAGACGGTGCCGTAGGTCGGCTTGATGCCGCTGACGCCGCACAGCGCGGCGGGCTGACGCACCGAGCCGCCGGTGTCGGTGCCGGTGGTGGCGGCCACCAGGCGGGCGGCGACGGCCGCGGCCGAACCGCCCGAGGAGCCGCCGGGCACGGCGGCCGGATCCCAGGGGTTGCGGACCACGCCGTAGGCCGAGTTCTCGTTGCCCGAGCCCATGGCGAATTCGTCGCAGTTGAGCTTGCCCAGCGACACGGCGCCGGCGGCCTGCAGGCGCTCGACCACGGTGGCGTCGAACGGGCTGACGTAGCCGTCCAGCATCTTGCTGCCGGCGGTGGTGCGCCAGCCGCGGGTGACGAAGGCGTCCTTGTGGGCGATGGGCACGCCGGCCAGCGGGCCGGCATTGCCGGCGGCCAGCGCGGCGTCGGCGGCGCGGGCCTGGGCCAGCGTCAATTCGGCGTCAATATGTAAGAAGGCGTTCAGGCTGCTGGCCGACTCGGCGGCCGCCAGCGAGCTTTGCGCCAGTTCGACGGCGCTGACCTGGCGTTGGGCGAGGGCCGCGCGCAGGGCGGCGATCCCCTCGAATTGGGTGTGCAGGGCGGGTTGGGTCATGGCTTAGTCGAGAACCTTGGGGACCAGGAAAAGACCGTCCTGGGCGTCGGGGGCGTTGGCCAGCAGCTCAGCGCGGCGGGCCTCCGAGGCGGTTTCGGTCACGGCGTCCTGGCGCAGGCGCAGCACGATGTCCTCGTGGGCCGACAGGGGGTGGGCCAGGGGTTCGACGCCCTGGGTGTCGACGGCCTGCAGCCGTTCGATCAGGTGGAGGATGCCATTGAGCTCGGCCTGCGCGTGGCCGCGCTGGTCCGGGGTCAGTTCGATTCTGGCCAGCTTGGCAATGCGGGCCACATCTGTGTCATTGAGCGCCATGGGGATTGCAATATCGAGAAGCGAAGGCCGAGGGGCGGGACTGGGCAGTATGCACATGCCAAACCCGTTACAAAGCTTGAATAGCCTGCATTTATGCGCTATTTCCGGGGAAATTATAAGTTATGATTCACGGTTTAATCGCCGTGATGACAGGCGCACCCAGGCTTTCCTGGGCCGTACGCCCCGCGGCATGACCCCAATTCCCCCCAGAATTTAGCTGAGCTCCCATGTTCGGATTCCTGCGCAGTTATTTTTCCAGCGATATGGCGATCGACCTCGGTACCGCCAATACGCTGATCTACGTCCGCGGCAAGGGCATCGTGCTCGATGAGCCCTCCGTGGTCGCTATCCGTCATGAAGGCGGGCCTCACGGCAAGAAAATCATCCAGGCCGTCGGCCAGGAGGCCAAGCAGATGCTCGGCCGCGTGCCCGGCAACATCGAGGCCATCCGGCCCATGAAGGATGGCGTCATCGCCGACTTCACGGTCACCGAGCAGATGCTCAAGCAGTTCATCCGCATGGTGCACCCCCGCAACATGCTGGCGCCCAGCCCGCGCATCATCGTGTGCGTGCCCTGCGGCTCCACCCAGGTTGAACGCCGCGCCATCCGCGAATCGGCCCTCGGCGCCGGCGCCTCGCACGTGTTCCTGATCGAAGAACCCATGGCCGCGGCCATCGGCGCCGGCCTGGCCGTCTCCGACGCCAGCGGCTCCATGGTCGTCGACATCGGCGGCGGCACCACCGAAGTGGCGGTCATCTCGCTGGGCGGCATGGTCTACAAGGGTTCCGTGCGCGTCGGCGGCGACAAGTTCGACGAGGCCATCGTCAACTACATCCGCCGCAACTACGGCATGCTGATCGGCGAACCCACCGCCGAACTCATCAAGAAGGAAATCGGCTCGGCGTTCCCGGGTTCCGAAGTCCGCGAGATCGAGGTCAAGGGTCGCAACCTGGCCGAAGGCGTGCCGCGCAGCTTCACGGTCTCGTCCAACGAGATCCTGGAATCGCTGACCGACCCGCTCAACCAGATCGTCTCGGCCGTCAAGATCGCCCTGGAACAGACCCCGCCCGAACTCGGCGCCGACATCACCGACAAGGGCATCGCCCTGACCGGCGGTGGCGCGCTGCTGCGCGACCTCGACCGCCTGCTGCAGGAAGAAACCGGCCTGCCGGTGGTGGTCGCCGATGATCCCCTGACCTGCGTCGTGCGCGGTTGCGGCGAGGCGCTGGAACACCTTGAGAAACTGGGCGCGATCTTCATCAACGACTAATTCTGCCCGCCAGCCCGGAGCCCCGCTTTTTCACGGCTCCGGCCGCTGCGGGGGCTGCGGGCGCGGGCGCCCGGGCTGAGATTCATGCAACGACAAGGGACTCCTCCCCTATTCAGGCGCGGCCCTCCGGCGGAGGTGCGGCTGGTCATCCTGGTCGTCCTGGCAGTGGCTTTGATCATCATGGATTCGCAGTGGCGCATGCTGGAACCGGCGCGCCGCGCGATGTCCGTGGCGCTGTATCCCTTCCAGCGCGCCGTCATGGCGCCGCGCGACCTGGTGCAACAGGTCAACGAGTGGGTCAACGCCGCCAACCTCATCCGCACTGAAAACGAAGCCTTGCAGCGCCAGCGCATCGAGCTGGCCCAGGTGGCCACGCACGCGGCGCAGCTGGCCGCCGAAAACGCCCAATTGCGCCGCCTGCTCGGCGTGACCGATACCGTGGCGCAATCGGCCGTGGTGGTGGAAGTGCTGTACGAGCCCACCAACGCCTTCAACCAGCGGCTGGTGTTCAACAAGGGCAGCAAGGCCGGCCTGGCGCCGGGCATGCCCGTGATCGACGAAGGCGGCGTGGTCGGCCAGATCGTGCGCGTGACGCCCATGACGGCCGAAGCCGCCCTGGTCACCGACGAGCAGGTCTCCATCCCGGTGCAGTTGCTGCGCAATGGCTTGCGGCTGATCGCCTTTGGCGGGAACTCTCCCGGCAAGATGGAGGTCCGTTACCTCGCGGCCAATGCCGACATCAAGGAAGGCGATACTATCGTCACCAGTGGCGTCGGCGGGCTGTTTCCCGCCGGCCTGCCGGTGGCCAAGGTAACCTCGGTCGAGCGCGACACCGCTTCCGGCTTCGCGCGAGCCGTCTGCGAACCGCTGGCCCACCCTGAACGTTATCGCCACTTCCTGGTCCTGCAGGTGGACGTGGAACGTGCCGAGTCCAACCGTCAGGAGGTCGATTCCGGTGGATCGGACTAATCAACAATCATCCAGCCAACCGCGGCGCCGGCTGGGCACGCCCAGCAATGTGCAACCGGAACGCCTGTCGGGCCCCGCGCACGGGGTCTTCGTCTGGGGCACCATCCTGCTGGTCTGGCTGGTGTCGCTGCTGCCTTGGCGCTTGTGGCAGGGCGCGCCGGACGTCCTGATCCTGATCATCGCCTTCTGGTGCGTGCACGAGCCGCGCCGCGTCGGCCTGTTCACCGCCTTCTGCTTCGGCCTGCTGATGGACGTGCACGACGCCGGCCTGCTCGGCGAACACGCGCTGTCCTACACCCTGGTCGCCTACGGCGCGGTGGTGCTGCACCGCCGCCTGCAGCGTTTCGACCTCTGGAGCCAGGCCATGCACATGCTGCCTGTGTTCCTGATCGCCCGTTTCCTCACCCAGATCATCCACGCCTGGCTGGCCGGCAAGTGGCCGGGCTGGGACTGGGGCATCAGCGTGGCCATCACCGCCGCCCTGTGGCCGCTGGCAGGCTGGGTGCTGCACTTGCCGCAGCGCGGTGCCGATGACGCCGAATCTTCCTCCGCCTGACGGCGGCGCCGCGTCACATGTTCGAATTCAAGAAAACCGGCCAGCAGCAAAAGCAGCGCTTCCGCCTGCGCGCCTGGGTGGGCGGCGTGTTCGCGCTGGCCTGCTTCGGCGTGCTGGTGGGCCGGTTCTGGTACCTGCAGGTCGACCGCTACGAAGGCCTGTCCGAGCGCGCCGACCGCAACCGCATCGCGGTGGTGCCGATCCCGCCGCGCCGCGGCGAGATCCTCGACCGCAACGGCGAGGTCCTGGCGCGCAACTACCGCACCTACACGCTTGAAGTGGTGCCGGCCCAGGCCGGCAACATGAACGCGCTGTTCGAGCGGTTGACGCAGGTGGTCTACATCAGCCCGGCCGACCAGCGCCGCTTCAAGCGCCGCGCGGCCGAATCCAGCCGCTATGCCAGCCTGCAGCTGCGCAACAACCTCAACGAAACCGAAGCCGCCTGGTTCGCGGCCCACGCCTTCCAGTTTCCGGGCGTCGAGCTGCGCGCCCGCTGGGTGCGGGAGTATCCGCAAGGCCGCTCGGCCGCCCACGTGGTCGGCTACATCGGCCGCATCGCCGAAGGCGACAACGAGGAACTCGAACGCGCCGGCCAGCTGGGCAATTACCGCGGCACCGATGTCATCGGCAAGAAGGGCATCGAGAAAACCTGGGAAGAAGCCCTGCATGGCCGCACCGGCCTGGAAGAGGTCGAGGTGACCGCGGGCGGCCGCCCCATGCGCACGCTGCGCCGCATCGACCCGGTGCCGGGCTCGGACATCATGCTGTCGATCGACATGGGCTTGCAGAAAGTCGCCGAGGAAGCCTTCGAAGGCCAGCGCGGCGCGTTGGTGGCGATCGACCCCGACACCGGCGAGGTGCTGGCGTTCGTGTCGCAACCCTCGTTCGACCCGAACCTGTTCGTCGACGGCATCGACGTGGACAACTGGCGCATGCTGAACGAATCGCCGGACCATCCGCTGATCAACCGCCCGCTTTACGGCACCTATCCGATCGGCTCGACCTACAAGCCCTTCGTCGGCCTGGCGGCGCTGGAGCTGGGCAAGCGCCGCGCCACCGATCGCATCTCCGATCCCGGCTACTTCGAGTTCGGCGGCCAGAAATTCCGCAACGCCGGCGGCGCCGCCTACGGCATGACCGACATGCACAAGGCCATCGTGGTGTCGTCGGACACGTATTTCTATTCGCTCGGCCCCGAGATCGGCGTGAACGCGCTGCACGATTTCACCAAGCAGTTCGGCTTCGGCCAGATCACGGGCATCGACCTCGAAGGCGAAAAGCGCGGCGTGCTGCCGTCCACCGACTGGAAGCGCTCGGCCTACAAGGACAAGGAACGCCAGCGCTGGTATGCCGGCGAGACCATTTCCGTCGCCGTGGGCCAGGGCTACAACGCCTTCACCCTGCTGCAGCTGGCGCAGGGCACTTCGACGCTGGCCAACGATGGCCTGTACCGCCGTCCCCACCTGGTGCACGCGGTGCGCGATCCGCGCTCGGGCGTGGCCAAGCCCACCGAGTCCGCGCCCGACTACCGCATCCCGCTCAAGCAGGCCAACGTCGACGTCATCAAGAACGCCATGGCCGACGTGGTGCGCGCCGGCACCGCGCGCCGCGCCTTCGCCAACGCGCCCTACCAGGCCGCCGGCAAGACCGGCACGGCCCAGGTGTTCAGCCTGCGCGGCGGTCACTACCGCGCCAGCGCCATCGACGAACGCCTGCGCGACCACGCGCTGTTCATGGGCTTCGCGCCGCTGGAACACCCGCGCATCGCCGTCGCGCTGATCGTCGAGAACGCCGGCTGGGGCGCGAGCGTCGCCGCGCCGGTGGCGCGCAAGGTGTTCGACTACTGGCTGGCCAAGGAACGCAAGGACAAGATCGTGCGTCCGGATCGCAACCTGCCCACGGCATCGGTTGAAAACATCACTTCCGACCTGGTGCGCCAACAATGAAGCGTCTCGGCCTGATCCTGCTGCGCGTCTTCACGGCCTTCGACTGGCCGCTGCTGGCGATCCTGATGATGTTCGCCGCGCTCGGCCTGACCGTCATGCATTCGGCGGTGGGCGGCACCGACTGGCGCTTCGCCGAGCAGTCGCGCAACTTCATCATCGCTTTCTTCGCCATGTGGATCATGGCGCTCATTCCGCCCAAGTGGTTGATGAAGCTGGCGCTGCCGTTCTACGTGGTCGGCGTGGTGCTGCTGCTGGGCGTGGAATTCTTCGGCGAGACCAGCAAGGGCGCGACGCGCTGGCTCAACCTGGGCGTGACCCGCATCCAGCCGTCCGAGATGATGAAGATCGCCGTGCCCATGATGCTGGCCTGGTACTTCCAGCGCCACGAGGGCGCGGTGCGCATCCGCGACTTCCTGGCCGCCGCCGCGATGCTGGCGGCCCCGTTCGGCCTGATCGTGCTGCAGCCCGACCTGGGCACCGCGTTGCTGGTGTTCGGGGCGGGCTTCTTCGTCATCTACTTCGCGGGCCTGTCGTTCAAGCTGCTGGTCCCGGTCATGCTGGCCGGCATCATCGGCATCGGCACGCTGGTCTATTACGAAGACCAGCTCTGCGAACCCGACGTCAACTGGGTGGTGCTGCACGACTACCAGAAGCACCGCGTCTGCACGCTGCTCAACCCCAGCTCCGACCCGCTCGGCAAGGGCTTCCACACGATCCAGTCGATGATCGCGGTGGGCTCGGGCGGCGTCTACGGCAAGGGCTACATGAAGGGCACGCAAACCCATCTGGACTTCATCCCCGAACGCACCACCGACTTCATCTTCGCCGTCTACGCCGAGGAATTCGGCCTGTACGGCGGCATCGCCATCCTGGTGCTGTACGGCCTGATGATGGCCCGCGGCCTGACCATCGCTTCGCGTGCATCATCGCAGTTCGGGCGGCTGCTGTCGGGGGCGCTGACGATGATGCTGTTCATCTACGTGTTCGTGAACGTGGGGATGGTGACGGGGATATTGCCTGTCGTTGGCGTGCCATTGCCGTTCATGAGCTATGGGGGGACGGCGTTGTTCACCATGGGGATCGCGTTTGGGATCATGATGAGCATCAGTCGGCATAGATCGGTCAAGAGCTGACCTTTTTTCTTCGTAGGTCACCCGGGTCGGTGGGCGCACAGGTGGACGCGCCTACGATTGCGGTCCGGAGCGTTCGCTCCGGACTTCCCCTTCCTCATCCTCGTACGCCTTCGGCTCCCTACGGATTCCGTCGGGCGCATCTGAACGGCGCGCCCACCCGTGCGCCCACCGCCCCGGGCTACCGGTGTCGAGGAAGGTGGCGCTGCTGCAGCGTGGGGTAAGGAGAGAGTCTTGCGTCGCCCGCCGTGGACGGCCGCGCGGGCGGCCATCAACGGCATACATGATGTGCGGCGTCGGGGTGGTGTTCGCTTTGCGCTGGCGATGAGCGGGGTTCTGATGGGTCCGCATGCCAGCCTTCAACCCACGACGCCGATCAACACCACACGTCGCCCCACCAGCGGCGCCGCCGCCCTCGCGACGCCCCACATCGCGTAAGCCCAAAAAGGCCGCCCGCGCGGCCGGCTTTGGGCGGGCCCCGCAAGATCCTCCCCTCCATTCCAGTCGTTGGCAAAAACGCCAAGTACACCGCTCGTCCCTGCAATGGCGAAACCAAGACGACGTGAGCCCGTTGCGTTGGCGGGCGGGGGCGGCGGGGCGTGTAGATGCGCCCGAGGGAAACCGAAGGGAGCCGAAGGCGTACGAGGTTGACGCAGGGGCAGTCCGGAGCGAACGCTCCGGACCGCAATCGTAGCCCCGCCGCCCCCGCCCGCCAACGCAACGGGCGGCTCAAGAACCCTCAAGCCGCCCGCAAACACAAACACCCGACAAACCTTCAAGGCAACGCGTCAGACACCCCAAGGTCCACAGCCAGCTTCTTCAACCCCTCCCAGATGGGGGGGGCGAATTCCAGGGAATCCGCGTTCAGCTCCCGGTTGCGGGCTTCGTACTCTCCCGGGTACTGGACGCCGTCCACGCCCGGTTGCGGCGGGCAGGCATGCAGGTAGTCGATGAACGCGCCCACTTCCATCGAGCGCCAGTCGGTATTGAAGTCCACCTGCGGATCCAGCAGCAGCGCGAACATGTTGTTCGTCGCCACCCCGTTGCGTGGATGTTCCGGCTGGATCGTGCCGCCGCCGGACAGCACGCCCGCCAGCAGCTCGGCCACCAGGCCCATCGCGTAACCCTTGTGGCCGCCGAAGGGCAGCAGCGCGCCGGGCGGATCGGTGAACAGCGCGCCCGGGTCCGTGGTCGGATTGCCTTGCGCGTCGATCAGCGATCCCGGCGGCGCCTGTTCGCCCTTGGCCGCCAGCACGCGGGCCTTGTTGACCGCGATCGAGCTGGTCGCCATGTCGACGATGAACGGCGGGCGGCCGCCCGGCAGGGGGCCGGCGAAGCACAGCGGATTGGTCGTCAGGCAGGCGCGCGCGCCGCCGAACGGCGCTACCGTGGGCGCGCGGTTGATCACGTTGGTGAAGGCCAGCAGGATCAGGCCTTTGGCCGCCACCATCTCGCCATAGTGGCCCATGCGGCCCAGGTGATGGCTGCGGCGCAGCGTCAGGATGCACTGGCCGTGCGCCTGCGTGCGTTCGATGGCCTGCTCGATCACGACCTTGCCCACGTACTGGCCCAGGCCGTTGTGGCCGTCGTAGGCCAGCATGGCGCCGCGGTCGTTGAGCAGCTCGGGGCGGCCGTCGCCCTGCGCCAGGCCTTCGCTCAGCACGCGCCGGTAGTTGGTCAGGATCGACAGGCCGTGGCTGGTGTAGCCGACCCGGTCGGACTCCACCAGGTGCTCGGCCACGTCGCGGGCGATGTCCTCGGGCACGCCTTGCGCCATCAGCACGCGGCGGCCGTATTCATTGGCTTGGGCAATGGAGATTTTCATGATGCGATCTCCTTACAGCCAGCCGAGCCAGCGCCAGTAGGTCATGCCCATCAGCATCATCAGCGCGTAGCCGATGATGGTGACCAGGATGCCGACCTTGGCGAACTGCTTGGCGTTGAAGGTTTCGGTGCCCAGGCACACCATGTTCTGCGGCGCGTTGATCGGCAGGATGAAGCCGTAGCTCACCACGAAGCCCAGCAGCATGGTCATGCCCAGGCGGCTGAAGTCGCCCGGCAGCGTGGCCAGCACCGAGATCAGGATCGGCAGCATCGCCGAGGTCAGCGCGGTGGCGCTGGCGAACCCGAGGTGGATGATGATCAGGAAGGCCGACAGGATCGCGAAGATCGCCAGCGGGCCGAGATGGTCGAGACCGGTATGCGCCACCACCTGGTTGCCCAGCCATTGGCCGGCCTGCGTGGTCAGCAGCGCGGTGCCCAGGCTGATGCCGACGCCGAACACGATCACGGTGCCCCATGGGATGCGCGATTGCACGTCTTTCCAGGTCATCACGCCAAAGCGCGGCAGCAGCAGCAGGACCAGGCCGAAGTAGGTGGTCGAGGTGGTGTCGAACTTGTGCAGCTTGCCTTCGGTCGACCAGAACAGCAGCAGCATGACGGACACGGCCATCAGGCGCTTTTGCGCGCCGGTCATGGGGCCCAGTTCAAGCAGCGATTTCTCGACGGCTTCCTTGCCCCCCGCGATGCTGTCGCTTTCCGGCGGCAGCAGCTTGAGGACGATGATGATCAGCACGGCCGACATGATCAGCGACCACGGGGCGCCGGCGATCAGCCAGTCCGACCAGGCCACGCGCTGGCCCAGCATCTTTTCCATGAAGCCGACCGTCAGCAGGTTCTGCGCGGCGGCGGTCTGGATGCCGACGTTCCAGATGCTGGTGGCCTGCGCCACGATGATCATGATGCCGGCGGCGATGTTCGAGCGCTTGTCCACGCCGAAGGCCGCGATCACGCCCATCATGATGGGCACCACGGCGGCGCTGCGGGCGGTGGCGCTGGGCACTACCAGGCTCAGCACGATGGTCACCGCGATACATCCGATCAGGATGCGGCGCGTGCTGGTGCCGACCTTGGACAGCGTCACCAGCGCGATGCGCCGGTCCAGTCCGGTGAAGGTCATGGCCGCGGCGATGAACAGCGCGCCGGTGACCAGCGCCAGCGCCGAGTTGGCGAAGCCGGTCAGCGCCATGCTGATGGCGGCGGAGGTGCCGTACAGCACCTGCGGATCCTTCACGGTGGGCGCGGTGCCCAGCAGGAAGGCCATCAGCGTCGTGATCATGATCGCGCTGGCTTCGTAGGACACGGCTTCCGTGATCCACACCACCACCGCGAATGCGAGGATCGCCAACATGCGATGGCCGGCGACGGGCAGGTCCGCCGGCAGGGGCATCATCAGCACGCCGATCATGACGAGGAAACCGGCGACCAGGCCGATCGGAATTTTGGCTTTCTTGGGGGCTTGCGAGGCAGGGACAGCGGTTTCCGCAGTCATATCCATCTCCGGTTGAGGTCAAACTGACGGCACCTCGTCACAGCCCTGGGCTGGATCAAAACGAAGTGCCGACGCTACAGAATGATCGTGACGGCATTAAGGAAAACCCGTATTGATGCATATCAACTCGAGGGACAATCGTGCTTGTCGGAAAACCGATCCGGAGATTATGCTCGTCCGCCCGCGAAAATCGCAACCCTGCGAATGTTGCATGAAAACATACAAATAACGCAACGACAGTCGTGCGGGACCGTTAATTCGTTCGTGTTATGGCGCGAATGGGGTCAGCCCAGCGCCAGGCGCAATTGTTCGTCCAGGTGCAGCGTGGGCGCCACGCGCCAGCCGCTCTGGGCATAGCGCAGCCACCGTCCCAGCACCAGGTGCGTCAGCAGGCTGGCGTGCGCGGCCACGTTGGCCTCGGGCGGCAGGCCGCCATCGGTGACGGCGATGCGCAGCGATTGCTTCAACGACGCCTCGATGCGGTCATTGATGTGGTTGATCCGTTCCTGCAGGCGGTTGTCCTCGGTGACCAGAGCGTCGCCGGTCAGCACCCGCGTCATGCCCTTGTTGCGCTCCGAGAACGTCAGCAGCATCGACACCGTCTGGTGCGCCTGCGACAGGCCGTAGGGCTCGGCGATCGCGATCTGGTTCACCAGCGTGAAGATGCTGGTCTCGATGAACTCGATCAGTCCCTCGAACATCTGCGCCTTGCTGGCGAAATGTCGGTAGAGCGCGGCTTCCGAGACCGCCAGGCGGGCGGCCAGCGCCGCCGTGGTGATGCGCGAGGCGTGCGGCTGCTCCAGCATCTCGGCCAGGGTCTGCAGAATCTGGGTCTTGCGCTCGCCGGGTTTGCTCGCCATGGACGGGTCTGGTGGTACGCAGGCAGGGGTGGGGGGAGGGGGCGCTAGCCCCGCAAGGGACGCCGGCGCAGCAGCAGATCACTGACGCAGTTTACCCGCAAGTCGACATACGACGGCCGCTGCGCGCGACCGCGCGAAAAGGGCGTGCCGGGATGGAATACGTGCACCGTGCGCAGTCCGGCGCGCCGCGCGCCGCGCAGGTTGGCGAGGGTGTCTTCGACCAGCACCGCCTGGCGCGCCGGCACGCCTTCGCGCGCCAGCACGTAGCGCAGCAGCGCGGGCGACGGCTTGGGGCGGAACTCGCCGTGCAGCCGCATGTGCTCGATGGCCCACAGGCTGTCGAACTGGCGCAGGATGCCCAGCCGCCGCAGCACGGCGCGCGCGTAATGCAGCGGCGCGTTGGTCAGCAGCACCTTGCGGCCGGGCAGTTGCCGCAGCTTGTAGGCCAGCGCCTTCTCGGCGCGCACCAGCGGGTCGACGTCGAAGTCGTGGCTGCGGTGCAGGAAGGCGTGCGGGTCGACGCCATGGTTGCGGACCATGCCGATCATCGTCGCGCCGTAGCGCTGCCAGTACTGCTTGCGCACGGCGTTGGCGGTATCGACGTCGACGTCCAGCGCCTCGGCCACGGCCATGGTCATGCCATGGTCGATCCGCGGAAAGATGGCGTGGGAGGTGTCGTGCAGCGTGTTGTCCAGATCAAACAACCACAGGCGCCCGGGGGCGCCTGTGGCGGTGCGGCGCGAGCGGCGCTGGCGCACCGCCGGCCGCAGCAGGGTGCGCAGCGCTCGCATCAGTGCGAGCTGATCATCGTGCCAACGCCTTGGTCGGTCAGGATTTCCAGCAGCAGGCAGTGCGGCACGCGGCCGTCGACGATGTGCACCGAGTTGACGCCGTTCTTGGCGGCATCGAGCGCGGACGAGATCTTGGGCAGCATGCCGCCCGAGATGGTGCCGTCGGCGAACAGCTCGTCGATGGTCTGGGCCGACAGGCTGCGCAGCAGCTTGCCGGCCTTGTCCAGCACGCCCGGGGTGTTGGTCAGCATCAGCAGCTTTTCGGCGCCCAGCACTTCGGCCATCTTGCCGGCGACGACGTCGGCGTTGATGTTGTAGGCGGTGCCGTCTTCACCGTAGCCGATGGGCGAGATGACCGGAATGAACTGGTCGTCCTGCAAGGCCTTGACCACCGCCGGCTCGACCAGCGTGATGTCGCCGACGAAGCCGATGTCGATCGGTTCGGCGGGATTCTCCTTGTTGGCCATCAGCTTCTTCTGGGCCTGGATCAGTCCGCCGTCCTTGCCGGTCAGGCCCACGGCCTTGCCGCCGACCTCGTTGATCATCATGACGATGTCCTGCTGGACCTGGCCGCCCAGCACCCATTCGACCACTTCCATGGTCTCGGCGTCGGTGACGCGCATGCCCTGGATGAAGGTGCCCTGCTTGCCGATGCGGCGCAGCGCGTCGTCGATCTGCGGACCGCCGCCGTGCACCACCACCGGATTCAGGCCGACCAGCTTGAGCAACACCACGTCATGCGCGAAGCTGCGTTGCAATCGCTCTTCCGTCATGGCGTTGCCGCCGTACTTGACCACGATGGTTTTGCCGTGGAATCGTCGAATATAAGGCAGCGCTTCGGAGAGCACCGCGGCTTTGACAGCAGGAGACGAGACGGCAGCAGGGTCGGGGGTGTCGGTCATGGCAGCTAAGTCGGCAATAAGTAGGGTATGAAAGTTAGAGGTTGAAAGCCTGCGCCGCTGATGGCGCGATGGCATTGCCCCCCATGGGGGCGTGGGGTCCGGCAGTAAAAAATGCCTGCACAGGAACGCGTTGGCAACGCGGTAGCGCAAGCATACGACGGATTGTAGTCCCCGCAGGTTTCTTATGCTTTAAACCCATGTTCATATGCCCGACAAATAACCGGCATTGGGGTAAATTGGGGGCGTTTTCGCAACGGAGCGCCCCTCATGAGGGGGATTCTCCACACCGGCTGGGCATTTGCCCCCAATTTCTACCTATAAAAGAGGCAACTCATGCGTTTGAATTTCGTCCGTTCCGCCCTGGTGGCGTCGGCTCTGCTGGTGGCGGCCACCGCCGCCCATGCCGAAAAGATCGTGGTGGGCGCCACCCAGGTCCCGCACGCCGAGATCCTGGAAGTGGTCAAGCCGCAGCTGGCCAAGGAAGGCGTGGAACTCGACATCAAGGTCTTCAACGACTACGTGCAACCGAACCTGCAACTGGCCGACAAGCAGCTGGACGCCAACTTCTTCCAGCACAAGCCCTACCTGGACACCTTCAACAAGGACCGCAAGGCCACGCTGGTGCCGGTCGCCCTGGTGCACGTCGAACCCTTCGGCGGCTACTCCAAGAGGATCAAGACCCTGGCCGAGCTGAAGGATGGCGCCATCGTCGCCATCCCGAACGACCCGTCCAATGGCGGCCGCGCGCTGGTGCTGCTGCAGAAGCAGGGCATCATCAAGCTGAAGGATCCGTCCAACATCCTGGCGACCGCCGCCGACGTGGTCGAGAACCCCAAGAAGCTGAAGTTCCGCGAACTCGAGGCCGCCATGCTGCCGCGCTCGCTGGATGACGTCGACCTGGCCCTGATCAACACCAACTACGCGCTCGAAGCCGGCCTGGTGCCGACCAAGGATGCGCTGTTCATCGAAGGCGCCGATTCGCCCTACGCCAACATCCTGGTGACCCGCGCCGACAACAAGGACGCGCCGGGGATCAAGAAGCTGGTCAACGCGCTGCACTCGCCCGAGGTGAAGAAGTTCATCCTCGACAAGTACAAGGGCGCCGTGGTGCCGGCGTTCTGATCGCGACGCAGGCCGACCGCTTCGCCAGAACCGCCCGCGCATGCGGGCGGTTTTCTTTTTGGGGCGGGTGGCTCCAGGCCCCGGTCCGGCGCTGGCTGCCGGCGGCGTCCGGACGCGGTCAAATGAAAACCGCCCGGCAAGCGGGCGGTTCAGGGGGCCGTGGCGGACGGGGCGGACTCAGCCCGCGGCCAGGGCCTTTTCGACGGTGGCGTGGAACTCGGCCACGTCGTATTCACCCAGGTAGCGCTTGATAATGTGCCCCTGCTTGTCGATCAGGAAGGCGGTGGGCGTCAGGCGGATGTCGCCGAAGGCGCGGGCGATGTCGCCCTTGGTGTCCAGCGCCACCGGGAACGGCAGCTTGCGGCTTTCGGTGAAGTTCAGCACGAAGTTGGGCGGATCGTAGTCCATGGCGACCGCGATGGCCTCGTAGCCCTTGCCCGCGTATTCGTTATAGGCGGAGATGGTTTCGGGCATCTGCTTGACGCAGGTGACACAGCTGGTGGCCCAGAACTTCACCAGCACCACCTTGCCGCGCAGGTCCTGCATCGAGAAGGTCTTGCCTTCCAGCGTGGTGAAGGTGACGTTGGGCGCGGTCTGCGCCGGGCGCATGACGAACCAGGCGCCGATACCGACCGCCACCAGGACGGCCAGGGCTACGATGGCTTTTTTCATTTGATGGGCATGGCCTCTACGGCGCTGCCACCGCTGGGCGCGCTGCCGCCGCTGCTGCTGGCGGCATTCGGGTCGCTCTCGATGGGGGCCTTGGTTTCAGTGTTGGTCGACTTGCTGCCACTGTTCGACAGGCGAATCGCTTCCTCGCGGCTGATGGTCTCGAACAGTTTAACCACCTTGGCGACGCCGCCCAGGTCGGCGACCGCGTTGGCGGCGTAGTCGCCCTCGGCCTGCGTCACCTTGCCCATCAGGTAGACCACGCTGTGGTCCGTGGTGACGGCGATGGTGCCGGAGGGCACGTACTTGGTGTTGACCAGGGCGGTCTTGGCCTTGGAGGTGAGCCAGGTGTCGTTCGAACGCACGCCGAAGGACGCGATCGGGCCCACGGTCAGCTGGTTGATCACCTGCTTGACGTTCTCGACGCCCTGGGCGATGGCGGTGGCCTGGGACTTGGCCTCTTCGGTGGGCACGTCGCCGGTCAGCAGCAGGCGGCCGCCATAGGCCATGGCATTGACGCGCGCCGTGTCGCCCAGCTTCTGGGAGATCTGGCTTTGGGCCTTGAAGGCCATGTTCTGGTCTTCGAGCTGGATGCCCGAGGTGCGACGGTCGGTCACCACCAGCGCCGTGGTGGCGGCGGCGCCGCCCACGATCAGGGGGGCGCAGGCCGACAGCGACAGGGCCGCGCCGGACAGGGCCGCGGCGAGCAGCAGGGGGCGGGCGGCGGTTCTGACGTCTGAAATCATTCGGTGTCTCCAAGCAGAAGAGCGTCAATGCCGTCGCAAAGCGCATGCAACAGCAGTATATGGACTTCCTGGATGCGCATGGTGCGATCGCTGGGAACACATAGATGGACGTCCATCGGCGTAATGAGTTCCCCCATGACGCCGCCGCCCTTGCCGGTCAGGGCCAGGACGTGCATTTCACGGCTGGCGGCGGCCTCCATGGCGCGCACCACATTGGGCGAGTTGCCGCTGGTGGAAATGGCCACCAGCACGTCGCCGGCCTGGCCGAAGGCGTTCACCTGGCGTTCGAAGACTTCGTCGAAGCCATAGTCGTTGCCGACGGCGGTCAGGATCGAGGTGTCGGTGTTCAGGGCGATGCCGGCCAGGGGCAGGCGTTCGCGTTCGAAGCGGCCCACCAGCTCGGCGATGAAATGTTGCGCGTCGGCGGCCGAGCCGCCGTTGCCGCAAGCCAGAATCTTGCCGTTGTTGGCCAGGGCGCCAAACAGCACGTCCACCGCGATCGCCAGCGGCTCGGCCAGCACGTTCATGCTTTGTTCGTACGTGGCCATGGCGTCGCGAAAGTGCGACGTCATTCGAGAGGTCATATCCATGGCCGCGATTATCTCACGGGCGGACCCAAATCAAGCCAGCTCGAACGCCGCGCGCAGCCAGCGGACCTGGCCGCCGTCGAACAGCACGGCGTCGAAGCGGGCCGCGGGCGTGGCGCCATGCCAGTGGCGCATGGCCAGGGTCGGCAGCCAGTGCGCCGCGGCGCGCGCCAGGCGCGCCTGCTTGTCGCGGCCGATGCTGGCCGCCGCGCCGCCATAGGCGTCGCCCTGGCGCGAGCGCACCTCGACGAACACGAGCACGTCGCCGTCGCGCATGACCAGGTCGATCTCGCCCGCGCGGCAGCCCAGGTTGCGGGCCAGCAGCACCAGGCCGGCGGCCCGCAGCAGGCGCAGGGCGGCGTCTTCGTGGCCATCGCCGATACGCTGGCGCGGCGAGCGCCGCGGCGCCGGGCGGTGGGGGTCGACGGTGGCGCGCGTCGAGGCGCGCCGGCGCCGTTTTTGCGCGCGGCGGCGCGCCGCCAGGGCCAGCTCGAAAGCGAATGTGTCATCCGGCATGCCAGTTCCGAAACGGGGGACGATGGCGGCTACACTGGCATGGTTTTCCGCGTAAGTAGGCAGCAATGAATCAAAATGTCTCATCCCCGGTGGCCGGCGATGCCTGGGCCCGCGTCGCTGAACGCGTGGCCGGGCAGCATTGGCCCGCCTCGACGCTGTATGTGGTGGCCACACCGATCGGCAATCTGGGCGACCTGGGGCTGCGCGCCTGGCATGCGCTGCAACGCGCCGACGTGATCGCGGCCGAAGACACCCGCGCCAGCCGCACGCTGCTGGATGCCTGGGGCGTCAGCACGCCGCTGATGGCGGCGCATCGGCACAACGAAGCCGCCGCGGCGCAGGCCATCTGCGAGCGCCTGGCCCAGGGCCAGCGCGTGGCGCTGGTGTCGGACGCCGGCGCGCCGGCGGTCAGCGATCCCGGCGCGCGGGTAGTGCGCGCGGTGCGCGAGGCCGGCTTCGCGGTGGTGCCGGTGCCCGGTCCCAGCGCCGTGATCGCCGCGCTGATGGGCAGCGGCGTCACCACCGACGAGAATCCCGCCTACGCCTTCGCCGGCTTTCCGCCGTCCAAGGCCACCGCGCGCCAGCGCTGGCTGCGCACCTGGTGCGCGCTGCCGGCGCCGGTGGTGATGTTCGAGTCGCCGCACCGGCTGGCCGCGACGCTGGCCGACCTGCTGGAAGTCTGCGGCCCCGCCCGCCTGTTGACCGTGGCGCGCGAGCTGACCAAGCGGTTCGAGGAGATCGCCACGTTCCCGCTGGGCGAGGCCGCCGCCTGGCTGGCGGCCGACGCGCACCGCGAGCAGGGCGAGTTCGTGCTGATTGCGCATGCCCAGGCCGGCCAGGAGGTCGACGAAGACGCCGATCCGCGCGCCGATGCCTTGCTCGATGCGCTGCTGGAAACCCTGTCGGTGCGCGACGCCTCGAAGATCGCCGCCAAGGTCACCGGCCTGTCGCGCGACGTCCTGTACACCCGGGCCCTGGCCCGCAAGAATTCCTGAGCCATGATCTACACCGCAGAGACCCGCAAGCGTCCCGGCGACGCCGCGGAGCCGATCGTCTACCGTGACATCCCCACGCCGCTGGGCGAAATGCGACTGGTCGCCAGCGCCAAGGGGCTGCGCGGCGCCTGGTTCACCGACCAGACCCTGCTGCCGTCCGCCGAGGGCTGGACCCGCAAAGACGCCGATCCCATCCTGGAACAGGCGCGGCGCGAGCTGGACGAGTGGTTCGCCGGCCAGCGGCGCCAGTTCGAGGTGGCGCTGGATCCGGTCGGCACGCCGTTCCAGCATGAAGTCTGGCGCGCCTTGTGCCAGCTGGATTTCGGCCAGCTCGCCAGCTACGGCGAACTGGCGCGCATCGTCGGCCGGCCCAAGGGCGCCCAGGCCATCGGCGGGGCGGTGGGGCGAAATCCCGTCATCATCATCATTCCGTGCCATCGCATCATCGGCGCGGATACCTCGCTGACCGGCTTCGGCGGCGGCCTGCCGCGCAAGCAGGCGCTGCTCAAGCACGAAGGCAGCGAGTACCTGAGCCGCAATGCGCGCGCGCGGCGGGTCTGTGATGGCCAGGCGCAATTGCCCTTCGAGCAGCCGTCGTTCGACTGGCCGCCGGCGTAGCGGGCGGACGCCGCGTTATTGCGCGGCGATGCTGGGCGTGATGCCGATGCGGTCCGACACCAGCTGCACCGCGTTCAGGGCGCTCTGGCGATCCGGATAGGGGCCGATCTTGACCCGGTAGAGGTTGTTGGTCTGCTCGACCGCGGCGGGCGGCGTCCCGGCCGCGCCCAACTGGGTATTGATGCGGCTGACCAGCGACTGCGCATTGGCCGGCTGGCTGAACGCGCCCACCTGCAGATAGACGTTGCCGATCCCGCCGGCCGCAGGCTGGCGCACCGGTGCGCTGCCCGGCGCGGGCGCCGGTTGCTGCGCCAGCGGCTGCGGTTCCAGCGCCACCGGCGCGGCGGCGACGGGCGTGGCCACCGGCGTCGAGCCGGTCGCGGACGCGGGCTCGGGCGCCGGACCCTGCGAGGCCCAGCGGCGGATCTCGTCCTGCTGGATGCTCTCAACCACCACCTGGCCGCTACCCGGCCCGATGATGCCCAGCTTGTAGGCCGCCACGTACGACAGGTCCATGATGCGGTCGCTGTGGAACGGTCCGCGGTCGTTGACCCGCACGATGATGGTCTTGCCGTTGACCAGGCTGGTGACCCGCGCGTAGCTGGGAATCGGCAGCGTGGTGTGGGCGGCCGTCATGGCGTACATGTCGTACGGCTCGCCGATCGAGGTCGAGTTGCCGTGGAATTTCTTGCCGTACCACGAGGCGATGCCCTGACGCTTGTAGGGCTGGCCGGTGGTGTCCGGCACATAGCGCTGGCCGAACACCACGTAAGGGCGGTTGGCGCCGCTGGCGTAGGGTTCGATGCGCGGCACCGCGTCCGGCACCTGGTCCAGGTTCGACGGCGGGTTGGCGTCCGGGCCGTCGTCCTTGTAGTACCCGCCGCCCTTTTTACGTCCCCCGGTGGAAGAGCAGCCGGCCACGGCAATGGCCAGCAGCAACATCATCAGGATATGGAGCGGACGGGACAGGATCATGCGGATTCGTCTGGCAGTTGGGTGCGATGGCGCACCAGCAGCGGGTCGTGGTCGGCAAAGCGCTTGGCCAGCTGTTCGACCACATAGACCGAACGGTGCTGGCCACCGGTGCAGCCGATGGCGACGGTGAGGTAGTTGCGGGTGTCTTGCGTGTACTGCGGCAGCCAGCGGTTCAGGAAGCCGGTGATGTCGTCGATCATCAGCCCCACCTGTTCATAACCCGCCAGCCAGGCGGCGACGGGTTCGTCGCGGCCGGTCAGCGGACGCAGGTTGCGGTCGTAATAGGGGTTGGGCAGGCAGCGCACGTCGAACACCAGGTCGGCGTCGCGCGGCACGCCGCGCTTGTACGCGAACGATTCGAAGGTCAGCACCAGCGGCGCGCGGTCGGCCTGGATCAGGTCGCGGATCCAGGCGCGCAATTGGCCCGGCGTCAGCTCCGAGGTGTCGATGACGTGTTCCTGCTCGCGCAGCGGCGCCAGCAGTTCGCGTTCGAGCGCGATGCAGTCGGTCAGCGACGGCGCGGTGCCGCCGCGTTGCAGGCGGTCGGTCAGCGGATGGCGGCGGCGGGATTCGGAATAGCGCTGCACCAGGGTGTCGGTGCTGGCGTCCAGGAACACCACGCGCAGGCTGGTGCCCATGGCGCGCAGCGCGGTGACCACGTCAGGCAGTTCGGCCAGTTCGCCCGGCGAGCGCACGTCGATGGCGACGGCGACGCGTTCCAGGCCGTCATCGCGGGCATTGGCGACGAACTCGGTCAGGAACCGCACGGGCAGGTTGTCGACGCAGGTGTAGCTGGCGTCCTCGAGCATGCGCAGGGCAACGGACTTGCCTGAGCCTGAGATGCCGGTAACGAGGACGACTTTCAACATGGACATGATTGTGGCACGCTTTTCCAGGAGGATGCCGGCGGGTTGGCATCTGATATGGCCGTAAACTGCAAATCTGCGCCTGTACTGCCTTGCGGGGCCTGGCGTAAGCTTGGGCACCCGCACGCGACCGCTTCATCTACGCGCCCCGCCGGCATGCGCCTTCGGGGTTGGAATTCGACTTAGTGTTAACTGATCCTAGATGTTAGCCTTCATTTCCTTTCGTAGTGTTTCACTGCCACGGTTCTGGGCAAAATCCCGCCTCCTGGCCGCCGCCGTTGTTGCCTTTTCGGCAGCGCCCGCGCTGGCCCAGGACACGCCCCAGGTGCTGCAGCCCGGCACCATGGCGGCCCGGGTGGCGGCCTGTACGGCCTGTCATGGCGAGCAGGGCCGCGCCGGCGCCGACGGCTATTACCCGCGCCTGGCGGGCAAGCCGCAGGAATACCTCTATCACCAGTTGCTGAACTTCCGCGACGACCGGCGCCAGTACCGGCCCATGGCGCACCTGCTGGCGGGCCTGCCGGATGCCTATCTGCACGAGATGGCCGCCTATTTCTCGTCGCAGCACGTGCCGTATCCGCCGCCGGTGCGCGCCGACGTTTCGGCCGCCACGCTCGAAGCCGGCCGCAAGCTGGCGCTGTCGGGCGACGCCGCCCGCGGCCTGCCGGCCTGTGCCGCCTGTCATGGCGCCTCGCTGGGCGGGGCGCTGCCGGCCATTCCCGGCCTGCTGGGCTTGCCGCGCGATTATGTCGGCTCGCAGATCGGCAGCTGGAAGAACGGCCTGCGCCGCGCCGCCGCGCCGGACTGCATGGCGGACATCGCCCACAAGCTCACGCCCGAAGACATCGGCGCGCTGGCGGCCTGGCTGTCGTCGCAGCCGGTGGCCGACACCTATGCGCCCGAGCCCGCCGGCGCCCTGCGCCTGCCCGCCGAGTGCGGCAGCCAGGCGCAACGTTGAGGGGCGCACGGATGAAACTGATGAAGCGAATCCTGGGCACCTTGCTGGCGCTGGCCGTGATCGCGGCGGGCGCCCTCTACTGGCTGGGCACGCGCGACGACGCCAGCACCGGCGCGGCCGCGGCCCCGACCAATCCGCAGCAGCGCATCGAGCGCGGGCGCTATCTGGCGCTGGCCGGCAATTGCATGGCCTGCCACACCGCGCGCGGCGGCCAGGCCTATGCCGGCGGCACGCCCATCCCGACGCCGTTCGGCACGATCTACGGCCCCAACATCACGCCCGACGAGCAGACCGGCATCGGCGCCTGGAGCGCGGACGACTTCTGGCAGGCGCTGCACAACGGCAAGTCGCGTGATGGCACGCTGCTGTATCCGGCCTTCCCGTACACCGAGTACACCCGCGTGACGCGGGCGGATGCCGATGCGCTGTTCGCCTATCTGCGCACGATCACGCCGGTGAACCAGCCGAGCCGCGCGCCCGAACTTGATTTCCCGTATGACCAGCGCCTGTTGCTGGCCGCCTGGCGCGCGCTGTATTTCCGGCCGGGCGTGCAGGAAGCCGATCCGGGCCAGTCGACGCAGTGGAACCGCGGCCGCTACCTGGTCGAAGGCCTGGGTCATTGCGCCGCCTGCCACGCGCCGCGCAACAGCCTGGGCGCCACGCGCGCGGCCGACGGCCTGGCCGGCGGCATCATCCCGATGCTGGACTGGTACGCGCCGCCGCTGACCAATGACCTGCAGACCGGCCTGGGGCGCTGGTCGGCCGAAGATATCGCGGCGTTGCTGCGCACCGGCATGGCGGCGCATTCCAGCGCCAGCGGTCCGATGGCCGAGGTGGTGCTGGGCAGCACCCAGCACCTGACCGAGGCAGATGCGCTGGCGATGGGCGTGTATCTCAAGTCGTTGCCGGCCACGCCCGTGGCGTCATCGCGGCCCGCCGCGCCGGCGTCCCCGGCGGCCATGGAACTGGGCGGCAAGATCTACCGCCAGCAGTGCGCGCAATGCCACCAGCCGCAAGGCGAGGGCAGCGCGGGCGCCTGGCCCGCGCTGGCCGGCAATCCGACGGTGACCGCGCCGTCGCCGGTCAATGCCATCCGCATGGTGCTGGACGGCGGCTTCGCGCCCGCCACCGCCGCCAATCCGCGGCCGCACGGCATGCCGCCGTTCGGCCAACTGCTGAACGACAACGACGTCGCGATGTTGGTGTCCTACATCCGCAATAGCTGGGGCAACGAGGCCGGCGGCGTGACACCGCTGGAGGTCAAGCGCGCCCGCGCCGCCTCGACGCGCAACTGATCAGGAGCGCCGCGCGGCCGGCTGGCAGGCCGCGCGCGCCATCTCGCCCAGCGCGCGGATGGCATCGGCCTTGGCATCGTCCCAGGGATGGCCGTAGTTCAGCCGCAGCGCATTGCCGAACTGGCCGCTGGCCGAGAAGATCGGGCCGGGCGCCACGCTGATGCCGCGCGCCAGCGCCTGCCGGTGCAGGGCCAGCGCATCGACCGCCGCCGGCATTTCGAGCCACAGGAAGAAGCCGCCCTGCGGCCGAGTCACGCGGGTGCCGGCGGGAAACTCGCGCGCGATCGCATTGGCCATCAGGTCCTGCTGCGCCTGCAGCGTTTCGCGCAGGCGGCGCAGGTGGCGGTCGTAGCCGCCTTGTTCCAGGTATTCGGCGATGGCGCCCTGCGCCGGACTCGACGCCGACAGCGTGGACGACAGCTTCAGGCGCTGCACGCGCTGCGTGTAGCGGCCCGCGCTGGCCCAGCCGATGCGGTAGCCCGGCGCCAGGCATTTGGAGAACGACGAGCAGTGCAGCACCAGGCCCTGCTTGTCGAAGGCCTTGGCCGGCACCGGCCGCGTCGCGCCGAAATACAGCTCGCCGTAGACATCATCCTCGATCAGCGGAATCTGGTGCCGCGCCAGCAGTTCGACCAATTGCCGTTTCTTGTCCTCGGGCATCAGGCTGCCCAGCGGATTCTGGAATTGCGTCATCAGCCAGCAGGCCTTGGGCGCGTGGCGCTGGATCGCGGTTTCCATCGCGCCCAGGTCGACGCCGGTGCGCGGATGGGTGGGCACTTCCAGCGCCTTCAGGCCGTGGCGTTCCAGCGCCTGCAACGCGCCGTAGAAGGTGGGGGCCTCGACGATGACCGTGTCGCCCGGCTGCGTCACCGCCTGCAGGCACAGGTTGAGCGCTTCCAGCGCGCCGTTGGTGACGACGATGTCGTTGGCCGGCACGTTGATGCCGGCGATCAGGTAGCGCAGCGCGATCTGCCGGCGCAGGCCGGGATTGCCGGGCGACAGGTCTTCCATCGTGTCCAGCGGGTCCTGGCGCTTGAGATGCGCCGCCATGGCCTGGGCCAGCCGCGGCAGCGGGAACAGCAGGGGGGAAGGAAAAGCCGAGCCCAGCGGCGTGACGTCGCGGTTGCGCACCGAATCGAGGATGTCGAAGATGCGCTCGCTGATCGCGAGTTCGGTCGATTCGCCGTCGGGACAGGAGGTGTCGGGTTCGGGCGGCAGGCTGTCGCCGCGCGCGTTGACGTAATAGCCGGAGCGGGGGCGGGCGCGGATCAGGCCGCGCGCTTCCAGCAGGTAGTAGGCCTGGAACACCGTCGACGGGCTGACGCCGCGGCTGGCGCAGGCGTCGCGCACCGACGGCAGCTTGTCGCCCACGCGCAGCACGCCATCGCGGATCGACTTGGCGATCTCGTTGGCGAGTTTCTCGTAAAGGCTCACGGTGCCGCGCGGCGACGCGCGTTCACTTGCTGCTTTGCAGGATCGCCATCGCCTGGCGTTCCATGAATTCGCCCAGGGTGTCGATGCCGCGCAGCTTGAGGATGGTGTTGCGCACCGCGGCTTCGACCAGCACCGCCAGGTTGCGGCCGGCGGCCACCTGCAGCATGACCTTGCGCACCGGCAGGCCCAGCATGTCCTGGGTGATGTCCTGCAGCGGCAGGCGTTCGAACTTGTCCTGCGCCGTGGCGCGCACCAGGTGCACGATCAGCTTCAGGCGCATCTTGCGGCGCACCGAGGTCTCGCCGAAGATGGTGCGGATGTCGAGCAGGCCCAGGCCGCGCACTTCCAGCAGGTTCTGCAGCAGCTGCGGGCAGTGGCCTTCGATCATGTTGGGGGCGGTGCGCGAGAACTCGACCGCGTCGTCGGCCACCAGGCCGTGGCCGCGCGAGATCAGTTCCAGCGCCAGTTCGCTCTTGCCCAGGCCGGATTCGCCGGTGATCAGCACGCCCAGGCCCAGCACGTCGAGGAACACGCCGTGCACGGTGGTGGTGGGCGCGAGTTTCTTGCCCAGGTAGATGCGCAGCAGGTCGATCAACTGCGCGGCTGCCACCGGCGTGGACAGCAGCGGCACCTGGTGCTGGTCGCACTGGTCCACCAGGTCTTGCGGCGGCGTCAGGCCGTCGGCCAGCAGGATGGCGGGCACGCCGCCGATCAGCAGCTCGTCCATGTGGTGCATGCGGCGGCGCAGGTCGAAGCGGGTGTAGTACGCCAGTTCTTCCTGGCCGAACACCTGGATGCGCGACGGGTGGATCAGGTTGAGGTGGCCCACCAGGTCGGCGGCCGCCATGCCGTCATCGGGAATCGCGCGGTCCGCGGCCCCTTGGCCGGAAATCCAGTTGAAGGGGATTTTGTCGGCGTTGTCGTCGACGAGTTCCTGCACCGTGAGCATGGCAGCGTTTCCGCGAGGAGTCAGAGTTGGCCGGTGGTGAGCATCTTGTGGACGACGGCCGGGTCGGTCTCGGTGGCCAGCGCTTCGCGCAGCGCCTTGTTCGACATGAGCTGGGCCAGTTCCGCCAGGATATCCAGGTGCTGCTGCGTGGCGGTTTCGGGCACCAGTAGACAGAGCAGCATCGATACGGGCTGGCCGTCGGGGGCGTCGAACGTGATGGGCTGCGCCAGGCGGATGAAGGCGGCAAGCGCCTGCTCCAGGCCCTTCACGCGGCCGTGCGGCACGGCCACGCCCTGGCCGAGCGCGGTCGAGCCCAGGCGCTCCCGCGCAAACAGGCTGTCGAACACGAGTGCGCGTGCCAAGCCGTGGTTGTTTTCAAAGAGGAGGCCAGCCTGTTCGAACGCGCGCTTCTTGCTCGTGGCGAGCATATCGAGGACGACGTTGCCGGCGGGAAGGATGCGCGACAAATGATTCATCGGGTCATTATAGGGTTATATGACGCACTGCAAAAAACTCCGGTCGGAGGCACCCGCGTGGCGGTCCGCACCCTCCTGGATCAGGCCGCCGGTCCCGGGACGAGAGCGACAGCATAGACCGATAGCGCCGGGTTGTGGGCATTCTTCGTGCGCAGGCGGGTATACCAGCATGGTATGGCGTGGCTGCCTCGAGCAGGTATTCAGGGGGAGGAAATGCGATCCGCGGGCGTGTGCCGGGGAATGGGGGACAAAGAAAGCGGGGGAGGGAGTTTGCCGATGCCCCGGCTGGACGAAACGTCTAGCGGGACACCGGGACTTAGGCAGGATTCAAGAATCGCTGTTTAGCTTGGCTCGCACGGCGAGCGGGTCATGAAGCGCGGTGTTACTGGGTTGGCGAAAGATTCGCCGCTTGCCGCTTCACGGACTCTGCCGTGTGACTTCGTACCTTGTCCTTGTGCTTGATGACCTGACGGTCGACTTTGTCAGCAAGAAGGTCGATCGCGGCGTAGAGATTTTCATCGGTTGCTTCACAATGAATGTCCTTGCCACTAAGACGCATGGTGATTTCGGCTCTGTGCCGCAGGGGCTCTACTGAGAGCATGACCTGGGTATCGATGACGTGATCGAAATGCCGCAGCACTCGCGCCAGTTTGTTCATGACATATTCCCGGATGGCCGGGGTGACGTCGAGGTGACGACCGCAGATGCTCAGGTTCATAGTGTGCTCTCCTTCTAAAAGAGGAAAAAATGGTGCGCGGAAGGCGCGGTGGGGTCGTTAGGCGTTCTCCTTGTTTGAGGGGTTCGTTTGATACTAGTGTATAGACTCGGGCCGATAAAACAAGCTGACCTAGCGCAAGTTCATGGCATTTTCATGGCGACCGCCCAGGGGCATGCCCGGGCCCGCGTGGGGGCCCTGGGATTTTCCCCTAGCCGGGGGTGTTACATGCGGAAGTGTTCGCCCAGGTAGACGCGGCGCACGGCCGGATCGCCGACGATTTCGTCGGGATGACCGTCGGTCAGTACCTTGCCTTCGCTGATGATGTAGGCGCGGTCGCAGATGCCCAGCGTTTCGCGCACGTTGTGGTCGGTGATCAGCACGCCGATGCCGCGGCCCTTCAGGAAGCGCACGATGCGCTGGATCTCGATCACGGCGATGGGGTCCACGCCGGCGAACGGTTCGTCCAGCAGGATGAAGCGCGGGCTGGTGGCCAGCGCGCGCGCGATTTCGACGCGGCGGCGTTCACCGCCCGACAGCGAGATGGCGGCGTTGCTGCGGATATGGCCGATCTGCAGTTCTTCGAGCAGCAGTTCCATCTGCTCGTTGATCTTGGGGGTGGACAGCGTGCGGCCGTCCGGCCCGATCTGCAGTTCCAGCACCGCGCGGATGTTCTGTTCGACCGTCAGGCGGCGGAACACCGAAGCGTCCTGGGGCAGGTACGACAGCCCCATGCGGGCGCGCTTGTGGATCGGCATCGCGGTGATGATCGAGCCGTCGATCTCGATGCGGCCGGCGTCGGCCGGCACCAGGCCCACGATCATGTAGAAGCTGGTGGTCTTGCCGGCGCCGTTGGGGCCGAGCAGGCCGACCACTTCGCCGCTGGAGACGGACAGGGACACGTCCTGCACCACCGTGCGGCCGTTGTAGGTCTTGCGCAAGCCGGTTGCGCGCAGGCTGCCCTGCTTGACGCCCGAAGGGGCGGAGGTCACGGGAGTCTGCACTGAAGGTTGGTTCATCGTGGCTGCGTATGGGTGACGTGGGAGGCGCTTCAGCGCCCCTTCTTCGATTCCTGCTGCTTGCGGCACTCGGCCACCGCGGCGTCCGACTTGGCGCGCGGTTCGGCCACGGAGCGGACCCGGCCGCCGGCGGCCGAGGAGTTCGGGCCGCCCTGGGCTTCGTAGGTGCCGCTCTTCTCGTTGTAGCGCACCCGGTCGCCGCGAATCGTGTCAAACGGTTTGCCACAGACATAGCGCACCACCACGGCCTGGCCGATCAGGTCGAAGGTGCTCTTGGTGCCGTCGTATTCGGCGCGCAAGCCCTTGCCCTCGATCAGTTCGAAGGTCTCGGGACGTTCCTGGCGGATGGTGACGACCTTGCCCTTGTTCGCGGTGGCGGTGCCGTACTGGTTGCCGGCGGCGTCCTCGCGCATTTCCAGGGTGTCGGAGGTGAGCGTCATCAGGCCGCGCACCATGTTGACGTTGCCGGTGAACACGCTCTGCTTCTTCACGTCGTCGTAGTGCAGCGTGTCCGACAGGATCGTGGTGGTGGGCTCTTCGGCGGGGGCGGCCTTGCTCGAGCCGGCGGCGGCCGGCTTGGGGTCGGCCGCGAGCGCCGGCGCTGCCGCCGCTGCCATCAGCAGCATCGCGCCCAGCAGGCGCGTGGTGGGGGCAATGCGAATCCGGAAGTCGGTCATGGTTTCTTCTGGTCAGTGGTGTTGGCAGGCGTCTCGGCCGGGCGGCGCGATTTGTTTTCCGAGCCGGCGATTTCCACGTCGGTGGAAGCCGATACCTGCAGTTGGCGTGTCTTGTTGTTGTAGTGCATGCCCTTGCCGTTCATGCGCGAGCGTCCCTTGATGACCTCGGCCGGCAGGTCGGTGTAGACCACGTCGTCGTCGGGCAGCAGGATCAGTTGCTGGCTGCGCACGTCCAGGACGTCGTTGTTGGCGTCCGGCTGGCGGTGCACGTGCGCGTCGCCGTTCATGACGATGCGCTTGCCGCCCTGTTCCATGACGGCCGTCTTGGACACGCCCACGGTGATCGGGTTGGCTTCGCGCTGGCCGATGGCCCGCGGCTGGGTGATGTGATACGAATCGTCGTCCGGGAAATGCTCGGCGTAATCGCCCTCCAGCCGATTGATGGGGCGGCCGGTGGGGTCGGTGCGCAGCATCACGAAATTACGCGACCAGGCGTCCATTTCGTGCGTGACGCGGCGCGGCGGGTCCGTCTGGATGGCCCGTTGCGCGTAGTCGGCGGCCCAATACGTGCTGGCGACGAGCACCAGCAGCAGGAACAGCGCGATCAGGGAAGGGAAACGATCTTTCATCAGGTCTGAAGGGCGTGATTGGGGGCGCGTTTACTGGATGGCGCCAGGACCGAGCAGCCCCGGCGCCGCCAGGAAGCCGCCCAGCCGGCCCTGGGAGGCCAGCAGCAGGTCGCAGCATTCGCGCACCGCGCCGTTGCCGCCCGGTTGCGTGGCGATCCAGTGGGCCGCCTGGCTGACGTAGCCCGGGGCATTCGGCACGCTGGCGGCGAAACCGGCGCGTTGCATGGCCGGTAGGTCGATGATGTCATCGCCCATGTAGCCGGTCTGGTTCAGTTGGACCGCGCTGCGCTGCGCAAGTTCGGCCAGCGCGGCGCCCTTGTCGCGCACGCCCTGCATGATCTCGGAAATGCCCAGCTCGGCGGCGCGGCGCGCCACGATCGGGCCGGAGCGGCCGGTCATCAGGGCCACCTTCAGCCCGCCTTCCATCAGCAGGCGCAGGCCATGGCCATCCAGGGCGTTGAAGCGCTTCTGGACTTCGCCGGTCTCGCCGTAATACAGGCCGCCGTCGGTCAGTACGCCGTCCACGTCGAAGACCATCAGGCGCACGGCGGCGGCGCGTTCGCGCACGGCCGGCGCGATACGGGCCAGGACCAGGGCTTCTGCGGGGTGGGTGATCGAGGGGGGGAGAGTCATAGTCATACCACTTTGGCGGCCATCAGGTCGTGCATGTGCAGGGCGCCGAGCAGGGCGCCATCGGCGTCCAGCACCAGCATGTGATTGAGCCGCAGTTCGTCCATCTGGCGCGCGGCCTCGACGGCCAGCGCGTCCGGGTTGATGCTGCGCGGCGAGCGCGTCATGCCGGCCTCGACCGTCAGGCTGCGGATGTCGCCGTGGCGCGCGATCAGGCGGCGCAGGTCGCCGTCGGTGAAGATGCCCACCGGGCGGTGCTGCGCGTCGCTCACCACGGTCATGCCCATGCCCTTGGCGGACATGACCTCGAGCGCCTGCGAGACCGGCGTGCCCTGCGCCACGACGGGCAGGGCGTCGCCCTGGCGCATGACGTTGCGCACGTGGGTCAGCAGGCGGCGGCCGAGCGCGCCGCCTGGATGCGAGCGGGCGAAATCCTGCGGCCCGAACCCGCGCGCCTCCAGACAGGCCACGGCCAGCGCATCGCCCAGGGCCAGGGCCGTGGTGGTGCTGGCGGTGGGCGCCAGGTTCAGCGGGCAGGCTTCCTGGGCCACGCTGGCGTCCAGGTGGACGTCGGCCAGCAGGGCCAGTTCGGATTGCGGGTTGCCGGTGATGGCGACCAGGCCGGCGCCCATGCGGCGGGCCACCGGCAGGATGGTCAGCAGTTCCTGGCCGGTGCCGGAGTACGAAATGGCGATCAGGACGTCGTCGCGGGTGATCATGCCCAGGTCGCCGTGCACGGCCTCGGCGGCGTGCACGAAGAAGGCGGGCGTGCCGGTCGAGGCCAGCGTCGCGGCGATCTTGCGGGCGATGTGGCCGGTCTTGCCGATGCCGCTGACGACCACGCGCCCACGGCAGGCCAGCAGCATGGCGACGACCCGCGCGAAGCTGTCGTCCAGCCGCGCGGACAGGTCCAGGATGCCCTGGCTTTCGATTTGCAGCGTCCTGCGCGCAGATGCCAGCGCGGTCTCGGACGTTGTGGTGGGATGGTCGGTCATCAGGGGATTTTAATATCAGGTTGCGGGTTTGCCCCTGGGAGGGGGGTATGGCATCCTGGCGACTCTTTTATCCGGCTATCAATCTTTCCTTTCCAGGCCCGCTCATGTCCAGCATTCCCAGCCCCGTCCTTGGCACGCCCCTGTCCCCCCTGGCCACCCGAGTCATGCTGCTCGGTTCGGGCGAATTGGGCAAAGAGGTCATCATCGCCCTGCAGCGGCTGGGCGTGGAAGTCATTGCGGTGGACCGGTATGCCGACGCGCCGGGCCACCAGGTGGCGCATCGCGCCCACGTGGTGTCGATGACGGACCCGCAAGCCCTGGAAAAAATCATCCGGCAAGAGCAACCGCACGTTATTGTCCCCGAAATCGAGGCCATTGCCACCAATTTGCTGGTGGACCTGGAAGCGGCCGGCGTGGCGCGGGTCACCCCGACCGCCCGCGCGGCGCAGCTGACCATGAACCGCGAGGGCATCCGCCGCCTGGCGGCCGAGACCCTGGGCCTGCCCACCTCGCCCTACGCCTTCGTCGATACCGAAGACGAACTGCGCCAGGCCATCGACGGCGGCATTGGCTATCCCTGCGTCATCAAACCGGTCATGTCCTCGTCGGGCAAGGGCCAGTCCGTGATCAAGGGCGCCGACGACCTGGGCTCCGCCTGGCGCTACGCCCAGGAAGGCGGCCGGGTGGGTGGCGGGCGCGCCATCGTCGAGGGTTTCATCCGCTTCGACTACGAAATCACGCTGCTGACCGTCCGGGCCCGTGGCGCCGATGGCCAGGTCGAGACCCGCTACTGCGAGCCGATCGGCCACAAGCAGGTCGATGGCGACTACGTCGAGAGCTGGCAGCCCCATCCCATGTCGCCCGCCGCCCTGGAGCGCGCCCGCGAGATCGCCCTGGCCGTGACGGCCGAGCTGGGCGGCCTGGGCATTTTCGGCGTCGAGCTGTTCGTGGCCGGCGACCAGGTCTGGTTCTCCGAGGTCAGCCCGCGCCCGCACGACACCGGCATGGTGACCATGATCACCCAGGCCCAGAACGAATTCGAGCTGCACGCCCGCGCCCTGCTGGGCCTGCCGGTGGACACCTCGCTGCGCCAGCCCGGCGCCAGCAGCGTCATCTATGGCGGGGTCGAGGCCAAGGCCGTGTCGTTCCATAACGTCGCCCAGGCGCTGGCCGAGCCGGGCACCGACATCCGCCTGTTCGGCAAGCCCGAATCCTTCGTCAAGCGCCGCATGGGCGTGGGCCTGGCGGTCGCCGAGGACGTGGCCGCCGCGCGCGCCAAGGCCAAGCGCGTGTCCGCCGCCGTGACCGTCAAGGCCGGCTGACCCGCCAGTCCGCCCGGGCGCGCCAGGGGCGGCGCCCGGATTTTCCCGTTGTTTCCCAGCCACCCGCCGATCGGCGGGTGGCTTTTTTTCGTCGTGCGGCCACAACAGATTGCGACTGATTTCGGGGGCGGAGCGACAGAATTGTCATCCCTTGCGGCTATACCCCTGCTATCGGTGTGGTTTGTGTTTTCGCACAGTTTGTTCGATAATTTCAGGAATTTCTGAAAACGGCGTAACTATTTATGTTTGCCGTCGTTGCAATTGCTGGCCTGGATGGATCATGGTGCTTACCCCTCAAAACGAACGTTTCGTCCTGCACTTCGGCGAAATGGGCAGCCGTTGGGGCGTGAACCGCACCGTCGGCCAGATCTACGCCTTGCTGTTCCTGTCGCCCCAGCCCCTGCATGCCGACGACATCGCCGAAACGCTGGGCTTTTCCCGTTCGAACGTCAGCCTGGGCCTGAAGGAGCTGCAGTCCTGGCGCCTGGTGAAGCTGGTGCACCAGGTCGGCGACCGCCGCGACTACTTCGAGACGCCCAAGGACGTCTGGGAGATCTTCCGCATCCTGATGGAAGAGAAGCGCAAGCGCGAAATCGACCCCACCCTGACTTTGTTGCGCGACACCCTGCTCGAGCCGCCGGCCGGGCCCGATGGCGCCTACGCGCAGCAACGCATGACCGAAATGCTGGAGCTCATCGAACTGTCCACCGGATGGTTCGATGAGGTTCAACGTCTGCCGCCGGAGACACTGCAGAACCTGATGAAGCTGGGTTCGAAGGTGCAGAAAGTGCTGGGCTTCGCCGGCAAGTTGCGGGGCAAAGGCTGATCGCTGATCCGCCCCGATTTTTTCAGGAAACCTCTATGAAGCTGTATACAACGCCCTTATCATGGCGCGAGAGACGGCCTGGGAACCATGCCGGTTGCTGTGGCTACTCACCTGCATGGGAGCGCCCCAATGATTGATCTCGACGTCGTCAACCTGTCGCGATTCCAGTTTGCCGCGACCGCGCTGTACCACTTCCTGTTCGTCCCTCTCACGCTCGGCCTGTCGTTCATCCTGGCCATCATGGAAAGCGTGTACGTCATGACTGGCCGCCCCATCTGGAAGCGGATGACGATGTTCTGGGGCACCCTGTTCGGCATCAACTTCGCGCTGGGCGTGGCCACGGGCGTGGTCATGGAGTTCCAGTTCGGCATGAACTGGTCGTACTACAGCCACTATGTGGGCGACATCTTCGGCGCGCCGCTGGCGCTCGAAGGGCTGATGGCCTTCTTCCTGGAAGCCACCTTCGTCGGCCTGTTCTTCTTCGGCTGGAACCGCATGTCCAAGGTCAGCCACCTGGTGGTGACCTGGCTGGTGGCGTTCGGCACCAACTTCTCGGCGCTCTGGATCCTGATCGCCAACGGCTGGATGCAGAACCCGGTGGGCGCGGTGTTCAACCCCGACACCATGCGCATGGAAATGACCGACTTCGCCGCGGTCATCTTCAACCCGGTGGCGCAGGCCAAGTTCGTGCACACGGTCAGCGCGGGCTACGTGGCCGGCGCCATGTTCGTCATGTCGATCAGCGCGTGGTACCTGCTCAAGGGCCGCCACACCGACCTGGCCAAGCGCTCGATGGCGGTCGCCGCCAGCTTCGGCCTGGCGTCGGCGCTGTCGGTGGTGGTGCTGGGCGACGAAAGCGGCTACCTCACCACCGAACACCAGAAGATGAAGATCGCGGCCATGGAATCCATGTGGCACACCGAGCCGGCGCCCGCGTCCTTCAACCTGATCGCGCTGCCCAACCAGGCCGAACGCAAGAACGACTTCGCCATCGAGATTCCCTACGTCATGGGCATCATCGGCACGCGTTCGCTGACGACGCCGCTGCTGGGCATCAACGACCTGATCCTGCGCGCCGAGAATCGCATCCGCGACGGCATGGTGGCGTACGACGCCCTGCAGAAGATCCGCGCCAATCCCAAGGACGTCGACGCCCGCATGGTGTTCGACCGGACCTGGCCTGATCTGGGCTACGCGCTGCTGGTCAAGCGCTACCAGACCGACATGAGCAAGGTCACCGAAGAGGACATCAAGAAGGCCGCGGTGGATACCGTGCCGAACGTGGCGCCGCTGTTCTGGGCGTTCCGCGTCATGGTGGCCGTGGGCATGTACCTGATCCTGTTCTTCGGCGTGGCGTTCTGGCTGGCCTCGCGCGGCCGTCTCGACAGCCGCCGCGGCTTGCTGAAGGTGGCGCTGTGGAGCCTGCCGATGCCCTGGATCGCGATCGAGAGCGGCTGGTTCGTGGCCGAGTATGGCCGCCAGCCGTGGGTGATCGAAGGCGTGCTGCCGACGTACTACGCGGCGTCCGGCCTGACCATCGCCGATCTGGCGATCAGCCTGACGATCTTCCTGGTGCTGTACACCGCGCTGCTGATCATCGGCGTCAAGGTCATGCTGCACGCCGTGCGCAAGGGCCCGAAGTCCGACGCGCCGGCCCCGGCCAGCGCCGCCGCCGACCCCGTCCACGCCGCCGTGCGCGCTTAAGGGAGAGAAGCAATGGATACCCTTATTCCTTTCGACTACGCCACCTTGCGGGTGGTCTGGTGGGTGCTGCTGGGCGCGCTGCTGATCGGCTTTGCCGTGATGGACGGCTTCGACCTGGGCGTGGCCGCATTGCTGCCGGTGGTCGCCAAGACCGACGCCGAACGCCGCGTGGTGATCAACGTGGTCGGCCCCGTGTGGGAAGGCAACCAGGTGTGGCTGATCACCGCGGGCGGCGCCATCTTCGCCGCCTGGCCGCTGTTGTATGCCGCCTCGTTCTCGGGCTTCTACCTGGCGATGATGCTGGCGCTGATCGCGCTGATCCTGCGTCCGGTCGGGTTCAAGTACCGCAGCAAGATGGAAGGCACGCGCTGGCGCAACAGCTGGGACGGCGTGCTGTGCTTCTCGGGCGTGGTGGCCTCGCTGGTGTTCGGCGTGGCCGTGGGCAACATCATCCTGGGCGTGCCGTTCACGTTCGACGAGAACGCGCTGCGCATGGTGTACGAGGGCCACTTCTACCAGCTGTTCACGCCGTTCGCGCTGCTGTGCGGCGTGCTGAGCGTGGTGATGCTGGCGATGCACGGCGCCGTGCTGCTGGCGTGGCGCACCGAGGATCCGATCTCGTCGCGGGCCCGCAACTGGGGCCGTCTGCTGGCGCTGCTGACACTGGTGCTGTTCGTCGCGGGGGGCTTCTGGGTGCAGGCGCTTGGCGGCCATGCCATCACCAGCGCCGTCGACATGCAGGGTCCGTCGGATCCCATGCTCAAGACGGTCGCGGTGCAGGCTGGCGCCTGGATGGCCAACTACGCCAAGTGGCCGCTGATGTGGATCGCGCCCGCGCTGGGCGTGGCGGGCGCCGTGCTGGTGCTGCTGCTGTTGACGCTGCGCGCCAACGTGCTGTCGTTCCTGGCGTCGGCGGTGTCGATCGCCGGCGTCATCCTGACGGTCGGCTTCTCGCTGTTCCCGTTCCTGATGCCGTCGTCGACCAACCCCAAGGCCGGCCTGACGGTGTGGGACGCCTCGTCCAGCCACATGACCCTGTGGATCATGGTGATCGCCGTGGTCATCTTCCTGCCGATCGTCACGCTCTACACCGCCTGGGTGTACCGCGTCATGCGCGGCAAGGTGACGCACGAATCCGTGGGCGACACGCCCAACTCGTACTGATCTAAGGAGCCTTACCATGTGGTATTTCTCATGGGTACTCGGTCTGGGACTGGCGTGTGCGTTCGCCATCCTCAATGCAATGTGGTTCGAGCTGCGCGAAGGTCACTCGCATGACCCGCGCGCCAGCCGTGACGACGAGTGAGCGGTCCCGCCAGCAGCCTCGAGCATGACCCCTCGGCCACCCTGCGCAAGCCGCCGCGCGAGCAATCGCGCTGGCTGATGGCGCTGGCCGGGGCGGCCCGGCTGCCTCTCATCCTGGCGGGCGCGGCGCCGCTGGTGTCGGGCGCGCTGCTGGTGGTCCAGGCCTGGCTGCTGGCCAGCGTGCTGGATGCCGCCATCGTGCGACAGGCGCCGCGCCTGGAACTGCTTGGCCAGATCCTGGCCATCGCCGCGTTGATGCTGGCGCGCGCCTGCATCACGTGGGCAGGCGAGCGCGCCGGGGCCGATGCCGCCGAGCGCATCAAGCGCCACGTGCGCCAGGCGCTGTTCGCGCGCCTGCTGCGCAAGGGGCCCGACTGGAGCCGCCGCCAGGCCTCGGGCGAAATCGCCAGTGCGCTGGTCGACCAGGTCGAGGCGCTCGATGGCTTCTTTTCCAAGTATCTGCCGGCCATGGCCGCGGCGGCGCTGCTGCCGGTGGCGTTTGCCGTGCTGCTGCTGCCGGTGGATGTGATCGCGGGGCTGGTGCTGCTGATCACCGCGCCGCTGATTCCGCTGTTCATGGCGCTGGTCGGCTGGGGCGCGCAAGGCGCCAGCCGGCGTCACCTGCGGGCCTTCGCGCGGCTGTCGGGTTTTTTCGCCGACCGCCTGCGCGGCCTGTCCACCCTGAAGCTGTATGGCCGCGCCGAAGCCGAGGCCGCTTCCGTCGCCGCGGCCAGCGACGCGCTGCGCCAGCGCACCTTGTCCGTGCTGCGCATCGCTTTCCTGTCGTCGGCGGTGCTGGAGTTCTTCGCCGCGCTGGGCGTGGCGGGCGTGGCCGTCTACATCGGCCTGAGCTACCTGGGGTTCCTGGACCTGCGCTGGTCGCCGTTCACGCTGCAGGCGGGCCTGTTCTGTCTGCTGATGGCGCCCGAGGTCTACGCGCCGCTGCGCCAGTTCGCCGCGCACTACCACGACCGCGCCACGGCGCTGGCCGCGGTGTCGCAGATCGCCACGCTGTTCGACGGCCTGCCGCAGGCGGAAATCGTCGAGCCACGCCAGGATGCGCCGCTGGCGCCGCTCTCGGGCGCCGCCGGCCTGGCCGTGACCGGGTTGACCATGACGGCGCCCGGGCGACCGTTGCCGGTGCTGTCCGCGGCGGCGTTGACGCTGGCCCCGGGCGAGCACGCGGCCTTGATGGGCCCGAGCGGCATCGGCAAGTCCACCCTGATCGAGGCCATCGCGCGCCTGCGCCCGGGCGATGGCGACATCCGCATCGACGGCGTGCCGCTGGATCAGTGGGGTGAGGCCGACCTGCGCGCGCGGGTGGCGCTGATCGGGCAGAAGCCGCAATTGCTGGCGGGGTCGATCGCGGACAACATCCGCCTGGGACGCCCCGATGCCTCCGATGCGATGGTGCGCGACGCGGCCCGCCGCGCCTGCGTGCTCGAATTCGCCGCCGGGTTGCCGCACGGGCTGGATACGCCGCTGGGCAGCCGCGGCCATGGCCTGTCGGGCGGCCAGGCGCAACGCGTCGCGCTGGCGCGCCTGTTCCTGCGCGATCCCGGGCTGATCCTGCTGGATGAACCCACGGCGCACCTGGACGAGGCCACGCAGGCGCGGGTGCTGGACGAGATCCTGGCATTCGCCGCCGGCCGCACGCTGCTGCTCGCCACCCATTCGCCCGCGGTCGCGGCGCGTTTCGAGCGGGTGCTGCGCGTCGCCGATACAAAAGTGAAAGACGCATGAAGAACCTGTTGTTGCTCCTGCCCCTGTACGCGCGCCGCAAGGCCGGGCTGCTGCTTGCGCTGTTCTGCGCGCTGGCGACGGTGGCCGCGGGCGTGGGCCTGCTGGGCGTGTCGGGCTGGTTCCTGACCGGCGCGGCGTTGGCCGGCGCCGGCGGCGCTTTCAATCTGTTCGCGCCGTCCGCGCTGGTGCGCGGCCTGTCGTTCCTGCGGATCGTGTCGCGCTATGCCGACCGGGTGGTCGGGCATGCCGCCACGTTGCGCCTGCTGGCCGACCTGCGCGCGGCGGTCTTCACGGCGCTGATCCGCCTGACGCCGCGCCAGCTGGCGCGATACCGCAGCGGCGACCTGGTGGCGCGCATGACGGGCGACGTCGATGCGCTCGACACGGTGTTCCTGTTCGTGCTGGCGCCGCTGGCGACGGCCATCCTGGCCGGCGCGGCCTTGACCGCGGTGCTGGGGTATTGGGTGCCGGCGGCGGCCCTGGTGTTCGCGCTGGCGCTGCTGGTGGTCTGTGCCGTGGTGCCGTTGTGGCTGCTGCGCGCCGCGCGCAAGCCTGGCGAGGCCGCGCAGGAAAGCGCGGCGGGACTGCGCGCCGCCGTGCTCGACGCGGTCGATGGCCACGCCGACATGGTCGCGCTGCATGCGCAGTCGCAGACCCAGGCGCATTTCGAACAATTGTGCGAAGCCAGCGCGCGGGCACGCGGCAGCCAGGCCCGGGTCGCGGCGCGGGGGCAATGGTTCCTGCAGGCGGCGGCCGGGCTGTCGGCGCTGGCGCTGCTGTGGTTCGGCCTGGCGCGCTACGAAGCGGGCGCGTTGCAGGGGCCATTGCTGGTGGGCCTGCTGCTGGCCGTGATCGGCATCTTCGAGGTGGCCGGTCCGATCATGCGCGGCGCCTCGCGCATGGGGTCGGCGCTGTCGGCCGCCGCGCGCATCCGCGACGTGGCGCAGCGCGAGCCCGACATGCGCGATCCCGCCGTGCCCAGTCCGTTGCCGACGCGTGGCGCGCTGGAACTGGTCGATGTGTCCTTCGCCTATCCTGCGCGGGCCGGCGAGACGCCCGCGCCGCTGCTGCGCAACGTGCAACTGCGGGTCGAGCCGGGGGAGCGGGTCGCCATCCTGGGAGAGAGCGGCGCCGGCAAGTCCACGCTGCTGCATCTGCTGTTGCGCCTGGAAGATCCGCTGGGCGGCCAGGTGCGCTACGCCGGTGTCGATGCCCGCGCCTGCGCGCAGGCGGACTGGCATCGGCGCATCGCGCTGCTGTCGCAGGACGCGCCGGTGTTCCTGGGCACGTTGCGCACCAATTTGCTGATCGGCGATCCGCAGGCCGGCGACGCGGAGTTGTGGCGCGCGCTGGACGCCGCCCGCCTGGGGAAGTTCGTGCGCGGCCTGCCCGATGGGCTCGATACCTGGGCCGGTGAAACCGGCTCGCTGCTGTCCGCCGGCCAGGCGCGGCGACTGTGCCTGGCGCGGGCGTTGTTGTCGCCGGCCGATGTCATCGTGCTGGACGAACCGACGGCCGGACTGGACGCGGCGGCCGAGACGGCATTCTTCGCCGACCTGGGCCAGGCGGTGCGGGGACGCACCGTCGTGCTGGCCACGCATGCCGTTTTGCCGCCCGGCGCCGTGGACCGCTGTTGCACATTGCGCGGCGGACAGTTGCATGACATGTCAACACCGGTGGCGGTCCTGGCTTAAGCGCGGTTGCGCGGTTATAGTTCGCCTTGCTTCAATTCTCCAGGGCCAGCTTCCATGCAGACCGACAACGCCGAGTACATCCGGCGCACCATCCGCAGCGTGCCTGACTGGCCCCAACCCGGTGTCATCTTTCGAGACATCACGCCGGTGCTGCAGGACCCGCGTGCGTTCCGGGTGCTGATCGACCTTTTCGTCTACCGCTACATGCGCCAGCGCCTGGACCTGGTGGCCGGCGTGGATGCGCGCGGCTTCATCATCGGCAGCGTGCTGGCCTATGAGCTCAACCTGGGTTTCGTGCCGGTGCGCAAGAAGGGCAAGCTGCCGTACCGCACCGTGGCAGAGGAATACTCGCTCGAATACGGCAACGCGGCCGTCGAGATGCACACCGATTCCGTGCGTACCGGCCAGCGCGTCCTGCTGGTGGATGACCTGATCGCCACGGGCGGCACGATGCTGGCGGCCATCAAGCTGCTGCAGCGCCTGGGCGCGAACGTGGTCGAGGCCGCCGCCATCATCGACCTGCCCGAACTCGGCGGGTCCGCCAAGATCGCGGCCACCGGCACGCCGCTCTATACCGTCTGTCAATACGATAGCGCGTCGGTCTGAGGCCGGCGCGGCCGGATGCCTTAGACGGATGCCTCAGGCGTGCGTCTCAGGCATCCGAAAGCCGCGGCTGGATGAAGTCCAGGAAGGCCTTGGTCTTGGCCGGCAGCATGCGCGACGGCAGCAGGGCGAACAGGGGCAGGGGCGTCAGGCTCCAGTCGGGCAGCACGCGCACCAGGCCGGCCTGCTTGATGGCGCGCTCCATCGCATCGAACACCAGCAGCGGCGTGATGCCCAGGCCCTGTCCGGCCAGGCGTCCCAGCATGCCGACATTGTTGGCCGACAGCCGGCCCGACACCTGCACGCGCTCCACCTTGTCACCCGAATGCAGCATCCAGAAGGATGACTCGTCGCGCATCGTCGGGCGCAGGCATTCGTGGTGGCTCAGGTCCGCCGGCACCCGCGGCTCGCCATGGCGCGCCAGGTAGTCGGGCGAGGCATACAGCTGGTGCGCCATCAGCACGATCTTGCGCGAAATGAGGCTGGAATCGGGCTGTTGGCCGAAGCGCAGGATCAGGTCGAACGGGTTGCTGATCGGGTCGATCGGCCGCATGCTCAGGTCGAAATCACATTCGATGTCGGGGTGCTGTTCGCGGAACTCGCGGATCACGGCGGGAAGGAACAGCTGCGCCAGGCTGGTCGGCAGCGAGATGCGCAGGCGGCCCTTGGGCTGCACCGCCATGTCGAGCAGCTGGTCGTGGGCGATGCGGGCTTCTTCGACGATATGCCGGCAGCGCTCGAAATAGATGGCGCCCGCCTCGGTCAGGTCGATCTTGCGCGTGCTGCGGTTCAGCAGGCGCATGCCGACGCTGCGCTCCAGTTCACTGACGCGGCGCGAGAGCGTGGACGTTGGAATATTCAAGGCTTCGGCGGCGTGGCTGAAGTTCTTGCGCTTGGCGACCTCGACGAAAAGCGCGATGTCGTTAAGCTGGATATCCATGGTGCCCTCAAACTCCAAATTCCATTTCTGGCAGGTTCATATGATAAGTGGAAATATTGTCCCGTCAGTGGAAATGTCTATTTAGCCACCATGAACGACTATCCCGCCAGGCGGAAAACACACGTTCCGTTACCAGGCTGGCGCGCGGCTGAATTCCTGTCTGGCCTTGCGACAGAGGGCGCGGCCGGTTGTTGCGCGGCGCGGACCCTGTTCTGACGGGATACGCTTTGCAATTGTCCCGTCCATGCAAATATGTTCACCAAAATAAGGGTTTTTACTAGGGCTCGATCGCCAGATACTGCATCCCAGCAATCGAATTGTCACATTGCCGCCGCCGCCCTGGTGGCGGACGGTGTGCCAGGTTTAGGATGGAGTCATCACAATGAAAGCCCTAGCTACCGCACTCATGGTTACCGCAACCCTGGCGGGTATGTCCGCCGCCCACGCCGACGGCAAGACGCGTGAACAGGTCCAGCAGGAACTGCAGGCCGCCAAGGCTGCCGGCCAGGTCTCGTTCGGCGAACTGGATTACCCGCCCGCCATCGTCCAGCAGACCGGCATGACGCGCGAACAGGTGCAGCAGGAACTGCAAAGCGCCAAGGTCGCCGGCCAGGTCACCAGCGGCGAGCTGGACTACCCGCCCCGCGCCGCCGCCACGCAGACGGTCGGCAAGACCCGCGAACAGGTGCGCGAGGAACTGGCCCAGGCCAAGGCCCGCGGCGAATACTCGTTCGGCGAACTGGACTACCCGCCCAAGGGCCGTTGATCCGAGGCCGTCACCCTGCGACGCCGAACCGGAAAGCCCCTTGCGCGCCAAGGGGTTTTTCATCTCTCCGTCCGGGTCTCGCCGTTGCGCCATTGTCGTGTTTATGCCGCATGGACTGTGCCACCCACACAACATGTGATGTCAATGACCCTCGGGCGCGACGGCGGAAGGCGGCCCTCGAAAACCGAATTGTGAGCAAGAATTCACATTTGATATCAAGGCCTTAATGCGGATCATCCGGCGCCATGGCGCGTCATGCGGTGGGCATTATCCCGCCCATGGAAAGTAGTTCTTCGAAATCCGGGTTACTTCAAATTGTTCCCAGGCAGACACTAGATTCAGTGCAGACGCCGCTCGCTTTTTTCGTAGCGGCACGCAGGCCGCGGCGATGCCGCCGCGCGGTTGCGGGATGCCTTTATCTCTCGCCATTTTGGGGACTTTTATGAAGAAGACGCTATTGGCAGTCGCGTTGCTGGCCGGTTTCGCCGGTGCCGCGCATGCCGCTGATTCCGTGACGCTGTACGGCTTGATCGACGCCGGTGTCGGCTACGAGCAGGTGAAGTTCAGGGGCCAGTCGCAAAGCCGCATCGCCGGCGTGCAAGGCGTGAGCAGCGGTTCGCGCTTCGGCCTGCGTGGCACGGAAGACCTGGGTGACGGCCTGCGCGCCGTGTTCAACCTGGAAGGCGGTTTCGGCCCGATGAACGGCCAGTCGCTGCAGAGCGGCCGCCTGTGGGGCCGCCAGGCCACCGTGGGCCTGGACAGTGATTCGTGGGGCCGCCTGGAATTCGGCCGCCAGACCAACCTGGCGTCGAAGTACTTCGGTTCGATCGACCCGTTCGCAATCAGCTACAACACCGCCAACCTGGGCACCACGTTCAGCAGCGCCAACACCATGCGCCTGGACAACATGGTCCTGTACCAGACCCCCAGCATGGATGGCTTCAAGGTGGGCGTGGGCTATTCGTTCAGCGCCGATGACACCGTCAGCGACGAGAAGCAGCGCGGCTTTGCCACCGGCAACAACAACCGCGTCCTGACCGCGGGCGTGCAATACCTGAACGGCCCGCTGAACTTGGCGGCCGCCTATGACCGCTTCAACCCGTCCAACGATACCCGCGGCGGCAAGTCCAGCTCGCGCGTCCAGGAATACATCATCGGCGGCACCTACGACTTCGAAGTGGTGAAGCTGGCGGCGGCGTTCAGCCAGACCCGCGACGGCTGGTTCATCGGCCAGAACATGGGCACGACGCCGGACGGCATGCAGAAGCTGGGTTCGTTCAAGCTGGCTGACGGCTTCCGCGCCAACTCCTACATGATCGGCGCCACCGTGCCGCTGGGCCGCCACGCCATCTTCGGCTCCTGGCAGCGCGCCACGCCGAACAACGACAAGCTGACCGGCGACGACGCGACGTTCAACGTCTACAGCCTGGGTTACACGTACGACTTCACCAAGCGCACCAACCTGTACGCGTACGCCTCCTACGGCGACAACTACGCGTTCCAGCACGATGCGCGCGACACCGCGTTCGCGGTGGGTCTGCGTCACCGTTTCTAAGCCAGGGCATCGGCCCGACCGCACCTTGCTGAATGCGCGGCACATCTCCGTGAGCCGCCGAGTGACAGCGAACCCCCCCTTCAGGTTGCGGCCGGGCCAGTCCTGAGCAGAGAAGGGAAGGGCCTCCATGCGGAGGCCCTCTCGTTTTCCGGGCTTACAGGAACAGCTTGTAGGCCGGGTTGTCGGTCTCGTTCCAGTGCGGGTAGCCCAGCTCCGCCACGAAGCCGCGGAATTGCTTCTTGTCCGCCGCCGGCACCTGGATGCCGATCAGGATGCGGCCGTAGTCGGCGCCCTGGTTGCGGTAGTGGAACAGGCTGATGTTCCAGTCCGGGTTCATCGCGTTCAGGAAACGCATCAGCGCGCCCGGGCGTTCCGGGAATTCAAAGCGGTACAGCAATTCGTCGCGCGCCTGCGCGGACCGGCCGCCGACCATGTGGCGCAAGTGGGTCTTGGCCATTTCGTCGTGCGTCAGGTCGAGCGTATCGAAGCCATGGCGGCGGAAGTGGCTGGCGATCTTGTCGGGTTCGGCCGGCGACGACACCTGCAGGCCGACGAACACGTGGGCGCGGTCCGAATCGGAAATGCGGTAGTTGAACTCGGTGACGCTGCGCTCGCCGACCAGTTCGCAGAAGCGGCGGAAGCTGCCGCGCTGTTCCGGCATGGTGACGGCGAAGACGGCTTCGCGCATTTCACCGACCTCGGCGCGTTCGGCCACGAAGCGCAGGCGGTCGAAGTTCATGTTGGCGCCGCAGGCGATGGCGACCAGCGTCTTGTCCTTGAGCTTGTGTTCGGCGGCGTATTGCTTGGCGCCGGCCACGGCCATGGCGCCGGCTGGTTCCAGCACGCTGCGGGTGTCCTGGAACACGTCCTTGATGGCGGCGCAGATCGAGTCGGTGTCCACCACCACGAAATCATCGACGTACTTGCGCGTGAGCTTGAAGGTCTCGGCGCCCACCAGCTTGACGGCGGTGCCGTCCGAGAATAGGCCGACGTCGTTCAACTGCACCCGGCGGCCGGCGCGCACGCTGCGCAGCATGGCGTCGGAATCCTCTGTCTGCACGCCGATGATCTTGATCTCGGGGCGCAGTTGCTTGATGTAGGCGGCCACGCCGGCGATCAGGCCGCCGCCGCCGATGGCCACGAAGATGGCGTCGATCGGGCCGGGGTGCTGGCGCAGGATCTCCATGCCCACCGTGCCCTGGCCGGCGATCACGTCGGGATCGTCGAAGGGGTGCACGAAAGTCAGTTTCTCTTTCTTTTCCAGCGTTTGCGCGTGGGCGTAGGCGTCCGAGAAACTCTCGCCGGCCAGCACCACTTCGCCGCCCAGCCGGCGCACCGCGTCGATCTTGACCTGCGGGCTGGTGGTGGGCATGACGATGACCGCGCGGCAGCCGAGCCGGGACGCGGCCAGCGCCACGCCCTGGGCGTGGTTGCCGGCCGAGGCCGCGATCACGCCGCGGTTGCGCGCCGCCGGCGTGAGGTTGGCCATCTTGTTGTACGCCCCGCGCAGCTTGAAGCTGAATACCGCCTGGGTGTCCTCGCGCTTGAGCAGGATCGTGTTCGCCATGCGCTGCGACAGCAGGGGCGCGGCTTCGAGCGGCGATTCGACCGCGACGTCGTAGACCTTGGAGGTCAGGATGCGTTTCAGATAATCGGTGGACATGGACTGCGCTTGGGGTAGGGGCGGAAAAATGGAGCGCCAGGCTCGCGGGCCCGATGGCGTGAGCGGGATTATTGCAGGGAAAACCGTGCCGCCCGACGGTTTTCCGCCGGTTTCGTCATGGATCGGACGGGACGGACCGGGCGCGGACCCGCGCGCGGCTACACTCGTCGGCATCATGGAAGAAAGCCTGCTATCCGCCATCCATTGGCTGCTCAACCTGTTGGCCCTGCCCTCGGTGGGCCTGCCCGCCATCTTCATCGTTTCGCTGATTTCGGCCACCTTGCTGCCGCTTGGCTCCGAGCCGGCGGTGTTCGGCTACATCAAGCTGTCGCCCGACATGTTCTGGCCCGCCATCCTGGTGGCCACCGCCGGCAACACCATCGGCGGCGCCATCAGCTACGCCATGGGCCTGGGCGCGGAAAAGGCCTTCCAGCGCTGGAAGGAGCATCATCCCCACGCGGCGCAGGAGCATCGCATGCGCGGGCGCTGGAACGAGCGGGCCCACGCCTGGATCCATCGCCTGGGGCCGCCGGCCCTGCTGCTGTCCTGGCTGCCCGGGGTGGGCGACCCGCTGTGCGCCGTGGCGGGCTGGCTGCGGCTGCCGTTCTGGCCCTGCGTGGCCTATATGGCCATCGGCAAGTTCCTGCGCTACCTGGCCATGACGGCCAGCCTGCTGTGGCTGTTCCCGGGGCAGGTCTAGCGCTGACGCCTTGCTTAATAAGGGACGCATTGCGGCAAGATTTTGCGGCTTTTGAGCATTTCCCTGGGGGTATTCGGGGGCAGTTCCGGCCAATGGCATAAAATAATTTTTTAAGGGCCCCCTCTTGCCGCCATGAACGCCCCACTCGCCAGCCACATCTTGAACGGGGCGACGCCGCCCGCAGCACCCGCGCGACTGCGCGAAATCCCCTACAACTACACGTCGTTCTCCGATCGCGAGATCGTCGGCCGGCTGCTGGGCGATGACGCCTGGAGCCTGCTGACCGACCTGCGCGGCGAACGCCGCACCGGGCGCTCCGCCCGCATGCTGTACGAGGTGCTGGGCGACATCTGGGTGGTGCGCCGCAACCCGTACCTGCAGGACGACCTGCTGGACAACCCCAAGCGCCGCAAGCAGCTGATCGATGCGCTGCACCATCGGCTGGGCGAGATCGACCGCCGCCGCGAACCCGGCGCGCCGGCCGAGGTCGGCCACGATCCGCATCGCGATGAGAAAGTGCTGGGCCTGCTGGGCCGGGCGCGTTCGGCCATTGCCGCGTTCGAGGGCGAGTTCGACCAGACCGCCATGCTGCGCAAGCAGGCGCAGAAGGTGCTGGGCCGCATCACCGCGCGCGACAACATCAAGTTCGACGGCCTGTCGCGCGTATCGCACGTGACCGACGCCACCGACTGGCGCGTGGAGTACCCGTTCGTGGTGCTGACGCCGGACACGGAAGACGAGATCGCCGCGCTGGTCACCGCCTGTATCGAGCTGGGCCTGACCATCGTGCCGCGCGGCGGCGGCACCGGCTATACCGGCGGCGCGATTCCGCTGACCTGGAAGTCGGCCGTCATCAACACCGAGAAATTCGACAAGCTGGGCAAGGTCGAGTCCTGTATCCTGCCTGGGCTCACCGAGCCCGTGGCCGTCATCCATGCCGGCGCCGGCGTGGTGACCAAGCGGGTGTCGGAAGCGGCCGAGGCGGCCGGTTTCGTGTTCGCCGTGGACCCGACCTCGGCCGAGGCCTCGTGTGTGGGCGGCAACATCGCCATGAACGCCGGCGGCAAGAAGGCCGTGCTGTGGGGCACCGCGCTCGACAACCTGGCCTGGTGGCGCATGGTCGACCCGGACGGCAACTGGCTCGAAGTGACGCGCCTGGCGCACAACATGGGCAAGATCCACGACGTGGACGTGGCCCGCTTCGAGCTCAAGTGGTTCGATGGCCGCGGCAAGCCGGGCGAGCGCCTGCTCAAGACCGAGACCCTGGAAATCGCCGGCCGCGTGTTCCGCAAGGAAGGCCTGGGCAAGGACGTCACCGACAAGTTCCTGGCCGGCCTGCCCGGCATCCAGAAGGAAGGCTGCGACGGCCTGATCACGTCGGCGCGCTGGGTGCTGCACCGCATGCCCAAGCACACGCGCACGGTCTGCATGGAATTCTTCGGCCAGGCGCGCGACGCGATTCCGTCGATCGTCGAGGTCAAGGGCTACCTGGACGGCGAGGGCCGCGCCCGCGGCGCCATCCTGGCCGGCCTGGAGCACCTGGACGAACGCTACCTGCGCGCGGTCGGCTACGCCACCAAGAGCAAGCGCGGTTCGCTGCCCAAGATGGTGCTGATCGGCGACATCGTCGGCGACGACGAGGACGCGGTGGCCGCGGCCGCCAGCGAAGTGGTGCGCCTGGCCAACACCCGCCACGGCGAAGGCTTCGTCGCGGTGAGCGCCGAGGCCCGCAAGAAATTCTGGCTCGACCGCTCGCGTACCGCCGCGATCGCGCGCCACACCAACGCCTTCAAGATCAACGAAGACGTGGTGATTCCGCTGCCGCGCATGGGCGAGTACACCGACCATATCGAGCGCATCAACATCGAGCTGTCGACCCGCAACAAGCTGCGCCTGCTGGGCGCGCTGGACGACTACCTCTGTACGCCGCTGCCGGTCGGCAAGGCGGAAGACGCCGCCGACGACGAGACCCGCGCCGAGGTGCTGGCCGAGCGCACGCGCCAGGCCATCGAGCTGCTGGCCGCCGCGCGCCAGCGCTGGCAATGGCTGCTGGACAACCTGGACCTGCCGCTGGCCGAAGCCATGCCGCAGCTGGACGGGCTGGGCCTGTCGCACGTCAGCGCCGCGCTGGCCGAGCGCCTGGCGGCGCAGCCGCGGGCGCGCGTGTTCGACGTGGTGCAGGACCGCACCATCCGCGTGTCGTGGAAGACCGAAGTGCTGGCCGGCCTGCAGGCCGCGTTCTCGGGCGCGGCGCGCAAGCCGATCCTGGACGAGCTGGTCGCGATCCACGGCCGCGTGCTCAAGAGCCGCGTGTTCGTGGCGCTGCACATGCACGCCGGCGACGGCAACGTGCACACCAACATCCCGGTCAACTCGGACGACTACGGCATGCTGCAGGAGGCCCACCAGGCCGTCGAGCGCATCATGCAGATCGCCCGCGACCTGGACGGCGTGATCTCGGGCGAGCACGGCATCGGCCTGACCAAGTACGAGTTCCTGACGGAAGCCGAGCTGGCGCCGTTCCAGGACTACAAGCGCCGCGTCGACCCCAATGGCCACTTCAACGCCGGCAAGCTGATGCCCGGCGCCGACCTGCGCCATGCCTGGACGCCCAGCTTCAACCTGATGGGCCACGAGTCGCTGATCATGCAGCAGAGCGACATCGGCGCCATCTCGGACTCGATCAAGGACTGCCTGCGCTGCGGCAAGTGCAAGCCGGTGTGCGCCACCCACGTGCCGCGCGCCAACCTGCTGTATTCGCCGCGCAACAAGATCCTGGCGACCTCGCTGCTGGTCGAGGCCTTCCTGTACGAAGAGCAGACCCGCCGCGGCGTCAGCCTGAAGCACTGGGAAGAATTCGAGGACGTGGCCGACCACTGCACCGTCTGCCACAAGTGCTACAACCCCTGTCCGGTCGACATCGACTTCGGCGACGTGTCGATGAACATGCGCGCCGTGCTGCGCCGCATGGGCCGCAAGTCGTTCAATCCGGGCACGGCCAGCGCCATGTTCTTCCTGAACGCCAAGGACCCGGCCACCATCAACGCCACCCGCAAGGCGATGGTGGGGGTGGGCTACAAGGTGCAGCGCGCCGCGCATGACCTGCTGTCGGGCCTGGTGAAGAAGCAGACCTCGGCGCCGCCGGCCACGGTCGGCAAGCCGCCGCTGCGCGAGCAGGTGGTGCACTTCGTCAACAAGAAGATGCCGGGCGGGCTGCCCAAGCAGGCCGCGCGCAAGCTGCTGGACATCGAGGACGCGAACTACGTGCCGATCATCCGCGACCCGAAGGCCACCACGGCCGACACGGAAGCGGTGTTCTATTTCCCGGGCTGCGGTTCGGAACGCCTGTTCTCGCAGGTCGGCCTGGCCACCCAGGCGATGCTGTGGCATGCCGGCGTGCAGACCGTGCTGCCGCCGGGCTACCTGTGCTGCGGCTATCCGCAGCGCGGCAACGGCATGACCGACAAGGCCGAGCAGATCATCACCGACAACCGGGTGCTGTTCCACCGCGTCGCCAACACGCTCAACTACCTGGACATCAAGACCGTGGTGGTCAGCTGCGGCACCTGCTACGACCAGCTGGCCGGCTACGAGTTCGAGAAGATCTTCCCGGGCTGCCGCCTGATCGACATCCACGAATACCTGCTGGAAAAGGGCATCAAGCTCGAGGGCGCCAAGGGCGTGCGCTACATGTACCACGACCCCTGCCACACGCCGATGAAGCTGCAGGATCCGATGAAGACCGTGCGTTCGCTGGTGGGCGACGACGCCGTCAAGAGCGACCGCTGCTGCGGCGAGTCGGGCACGCTGGCGGTCAGCCGGCCGGACATTTCGACCCAGGTGCGCTTCCGCAAGCAGGAAGAGCTGCTCAAGGGCGACGCCGCGTTGCGCACGGATGGCTTCACGGGTGACGTCAAGGTGCTGACCTCGTGCCCGTCGTGCCTGCAGGGCCTGTCGCGCTACCAGGGCGACACCGGCATGGACGCCGACTACATCGTGGTCGAGATGGCGCGCCACATCCTGGGCGAAGGCTGGATGGAAGATTATGTGCGCCGCGCCAACGCGGGCGGCATCGAGCGCGTGCTGGTGTAGCGCGCCGCCGGCCGATGGCCGGATTGCCGCGTCTCGCAACGCCCGGCGGATTCGCCGGGCGTTTTGTTTTTCGGGCAATGGCTGTGGCACGCCGTGGGCATGCGTGACTTGTGCTGCTATTTCATTGCAAATAACATTGCGTCTCAATTGTAATGTGAGGTGTCAGCAGTTTCCATGCCCGTTTTCCCCCGAACCCCGCTCCTCGCCGCCGTCCTCGCGACCATGGCCAGCCTGCCCGCCCAGGGCGCCCTGCAACCCGTCGCCGAAGCGCCGCTGTCTGGCGACACCGAATTCCACTGCCGCTTCGGCCAGGACAACAGTACCGAGTGCGTCAGCACGTACCGCTACACCATCCTGACGCTGGCCGGACGCGAGCTGGTCTCGCGCATCGACCGCAGTTATGCCGAGAACGACAGCGTCGAGGTCGAGCGCGCCGAGCTGATCCAGCCCGGCGAAAAGCCGGTGCCGCTGGCCGCCGACCAGATCGACACCCGCATGGCGCCGAATCCGGACCAGGGTTTCCTGCGCGACAAGCAGACCTCGCTGGCCTTTCCCAACCTGCGGGTGGGCAGCACCATCGTCTACACGCTGCGCGAGCGTTATGCCGGCATCCCGTCGGCGACGCAATTCCACTATGTGCTGGGCTTGCAGCCGCGGGCGGTGCGCCAGGAGCGCTTCCGCGCCGAGTTCAGCGCCGACCGCCCCATGGTCTGGCGCACCGAGGCGATGGACGCCTACCGCGTCGAGGCCTCGCCCGACGCGCGGCGCATTACGGTGGAACTGAAGGCCACGCCGTACTACTACGCCTACGTCAACGAGTCGGACAAGGGATACCTGCGCCAGTCGCCGCGCCTGGAGATCGCCAGTTCGGCCGCGCTGCAGGACCACTTCGGTCCGTTCGCGGCGCGCTACAACGCCATCCTGGCGGCCGCGCTGCCCGATGGCGCGGCCAAGGCCGTCGCGGCGCAGCAGGGCAAGACGCCGGCGCAGGCCGTGGCCGGCCTGATGCGCCACATCCACGAACGCTATCGCTACCTGGGCGACTGGCGCAGCAGCGAACGCGGGCAGATCCCGTTCGCGTTGGACGAGATCGAACGGCGTGGCTACGGCGACTGCAAGGACCTGTCGGTGCTGCTGACCGCCATGCTGCGCGCGGCCGGCATCGCCGCCGAACCCGCGCTGGTGACGCGCGGCACCGTGGCGCCGTCGGTGTTGCTGCCGGGTCTGTCGGCGCCCAACCACGCTATCGTGCGCGCCCAGGTGCAGGGCGAGACCTGGTGGCTGGACCCGACCAATCCGGTGTTCGTGCCGGGCTTCACCATGCCCGACATCCAGCAGCGCTGGGCCTTCGTCATGGACGGCCAGGGCAATGTGCGGCGCGAGGACATCCCGCTGGAACGCCCCGCGGCCAGCGTCGTGGTGACGCGCCATGAGCAATTCGGCGACGACGGACAGGCCAAGGTGCGCGCCTCGGTCGAGGTCGCGCGCATGGTGGCGGCGGAAATCAGCGCGGGCGACCAGCAGAACGGCGCGACGGCCATGGACCAGGCGCTGTGCCGCGGCTTCGCCGCAGAGAACCGCGACTGCCAGCTGCGCCGCGCCGCCAGCGATTTCGTGGTGCCGGCGGCCTACCGCATCGACGCCACGCTGGTGGACCTGCGGGCGCTGGAACGGGTCGGCCGCCAGCAGGTCTACACGCACACCGAACTGAGCGATGACTGGGAGTTCTTCGCGCGTTACCGCCAAGCGGGCCAGTTGGCCGACATCTACCTCGGCACGCCGGAAACCACGTCCTATGACGTGACGCTGGCCGGCGGCAAGGTCGACGCGGCGCCGCTGCATTGCCAGGTGCGTTCGCCGTGGATCGACGTGGACCTGGACGGCAAGCCGTCCAAGTCGGGCTACCAGTACCGCTACCGCAGCGCCAGGAAGGTCAGCTGGTTCAGCCATGACGAGATCGGCTCGGAGGCTTTCGGGCAGGCGATCGCGCAGGGCCGGCAATGCGTCGAGGCATTGCGCATGGTGGTGACGCTGCCGCGCAAGTGAGCGCCGGAGCGAACCTCGCCACCCAAGAAAAAACGCGGCCGCAAGGCCGCGTTTTTCATATCAGCCAGGTCGCGCTCATTCGAGCTTGATGTTGGCCTTTTTGATGACTTCCGCCCAGGCGGTGCGTTCCTTGTCGGCATAGGCCTTGAATTCCTGCGCCGACAGCGGCATGGGGATGACGCCCATGTCCAGCATCTTCTGCGACACGGCGGGCGACTTCAGCGCGGCGTCGAGTTCGGCGGACAGCTTCTTGACCACCGGCTCGGGCAGGCCGCCGGGGGCGACCAGGCCTTGCCAGGCGTAGGCGGTGAAGTCCGACACCCCTTGCTCGGCCATCGTGGGCGTGTCCGGCAGCACGGCGACGCGCTCGGGCGTGGCCGCGGCCAGCACGCGCAGCTTGCCGGCCTTGACGTTGGGCAGGCCCGCGGCCAGGTCGATGAACATCACGTCCACCTGTCCGCCCAGCAGATCCTGGATGGCGGGCGCCGCGCCCTTGTAGGGCACGTGCAGCAGGTTGGCGCCGGTGCGCTGCTTGAACAGCTCCAGCGCCAGGTGGTGCGGCGAACCGGCGCCGGCCGAGGCGGCGGTCAGCTTGCCGGGTTCCTTCTTGGCGGCCTGGATCACGTCGTCGACCGTCTTGTAGGGCGAGTTGACGTTGACCGCCAGCAGCAGCGGGAACTTGGCGATGCCGCCGATGTAGGTGAACTTGGACGGATCGTAGGCCAGCTTGGCGTACAGCGTGGGGTTGTACGCCAGCGTGCCGGAGTCGGCGGTGCCGATGACGTAGCCGCTGGGTTCGGCCTGCGAGATCGCGGTGGCGCCGATGATGGTGGCGGCGCCGGGGCGGTTCTCGACCACGATGGTCTGGCCGAGCGGCTTCTCGATGCCGCTGGCGACGGTGCGCGCGACCACGTCGGCGCCGCCGCCGGCCGGGTAGGGCACGATCCAGCGGATGGGTTGGGTGGGCCAGGATTGGGCCGTGGCCGCGGTGGCGGCCAGCGACAGGGCGGCAAGCGCCAACAGGCGCCGGGCGTGTTTGTGCATGGGGTGTCTCCTCGTTTTTTTGCGAGGGTATTATGCCCCGGCCGCCCGGCAATGTGCGCTCGTTTGCGGCCCCGGAATCAGCGGCTTATTGCGGATCGGGGTAGCTGCGGGCGCCGAAGATGGCGGTGCCGATGCGCACTTCGGTCGAGCCTTCCTCGATCGCCAGCTCGAAATCGCCGCTCATGCCCATGGACAGGCGCTCCAGCGACACCCCGGCGATGCCTTCCTGGCGCAGGCGGTCGCGCAGCTCGCGCAGGCCGCGGAAGCAGGCGCGCACTTCGAGCGGATCGGGCGAATTGGCCGCCATCGTCATCAGGCCCTGTACCCGCAGGGTGGGGAAGTCCGCCGTGACGCGGCGCAGGAACGCCGCCACGTCGTCGGGGGCCATGCCGTACTTGCTGGGTTCGCTGGAGGTCTTGACCTGCACCAGCACGTCCAGGGTCCGGCCCTCATTGACCAGGCGGCGGTGCAGGGCCTCGGCCAGGTCGAGCCGGTCGAGCGACTGCAGCTCGGTGGCGTCGCGCGCCGCGTCCTTGGCCTTGTTGGTCTGCAAGTGGCCGATCAGGACCCATTGCAGGCCCTGGCCCGCCAGCGCGGCCGCCTTCTGGCGTAGTTCCTGGGTCTTGTTCTCGCCGAAACGGGTCAGGCCCAGGGCCATGGCCTCGCGCACGGCATCCACCTCGAACGTCTTGCTGACGGGCAGCAGCGTCACGCTGTCCGGCGTCCGGCCGGCGCGTTCGCAGGCCTGGGCGATGCGTTGCCGGATCCGGGCCAGGCGGCTGGCCATGGTGTCTACATCGGTCATGCGGGTCTCTTGGGAACGGAATGTCCCATAGTGTAGGACGCGCGTGCACCGTTTCGCCACACCGGGCCGCGGGCAGGAAGCGTCTTCGTTGACCCTGTCTGAGTGGCAGGCTTAGAATTTGTCGATATTTGTTTAGATTTCAATGTTCTAAACCCGCCGGCGCCGTCCCTGCATGGCGCGGGTCCTTCCTTTCTCCTCGTCGTCCCTTCCGCCATGTCCAGCGCCGCGCCCGAGTACGCTTTTGCCACGCCTTTCCTGAATCCCCCCGCTTCCCCGATCCGCTCGCTGATGCCCTACGCGATGCGCCCCGGCACCATCTCGCTGGCGGGCGGCTATCCCGCGCAGGAGCTGTTCGACGTGGACGGCCTGACGATCGCGTCGACCCAGGTGCTGGCGCGCCTGGGCGCCTGCCTGCAGTACTCCAACATCGACGGCCAGGCCAGCCTGCGCAACGAACTGGCGCGCCTGTCGGCGGCGCGCGGCCTGCACTGCAATCCGGACACCGAACTGGCCGTCACCGGCGGTTCGCAGCAGGCCATGGCCTTGCTCAGCCGCGTGATGCTGCAGCCCGGCGACCACGCCATCATCGAATCGCCGGCCTTTCCCAATTCCGTGCAGGCGCTGCGCTACACCGGCGCCACCGTGCACACCGTGCCGTCCGGTCCGGACGGCGTCGACATCGACGCGCTGGACGAACTGGCCGCGCGCATCAAGCCCAAGATCGTCTGCGTGGTGGCCTCGTTCTCCAATCCCTGTGGCGCCACCATCTCGCGCCAGCGCCGTCTGCGGCTGCTGGAACTGGCGGTCAAGCACCGCTTCCTGATCGTCGAGGACGATCCTTACAGCGAACTGCGCTTTGCCGGCGAAGCGGTGCCGCCCATCATGGCGCTGGCCGAGGGCGAGGCCCGCAACTGGGCCGTGTACCTGGCCAGCATGTCCAAGACCATGGCGCCGGCGCTGCGCATCGGCTGGCTGGTGGCCCCGCCCGAGATCCGCCGCCGCTGCGTCGGCGCCAAGGCCGCCGACGACATGGCCTCGTCCGCCTGGATCCAGGAAGTGGTGGCCCAATACCTGGCCAACGGCCGCTACGAAGAACACGTGCCGCGCATCCGCGCCGCCTATGGCCTGCGTTGCGACGCCATGGCCGAAGGCCTGACGCGCGAGCTCGACGGCCGCATCACGTTCAGCAAGCCCGAGGGCGGCATGTTCTTCTGGGCGCGCCTGACCGGCGACGTCGATGCCACCCGCCTGCTGCCGTACGCGATCGAGCACGAAGTGGTCTATGTGCCTGGCAAGGCGTTCTACGCCGACGCGGCCAAGGCCGACCTGCACGCCATGCGCATGTCGTTCGCCACCATGAACGAAAGCCAGATCGCGCAGGGCATGCAGCGGCTCAGCCGCGCGCTGGACGCCTGCGAGGCCAACCAGCCGGTGTCGATTTCGCTGGCGGCGTGATATACCCAAATAAGCGCTTGTTATTTGGCGCGGGCGCTTCATGCCGATAAGCTTCTCGCCTCGGCGCGCTTGCGCGCCCCGCTACAACAGGGCGCCTGCGCGTCCCGGTACAACAGGAAAACAAGTCATGAACATTGCAAAAGGGTTGGCGGGCGCGGCGTTGTTGTTTGCCGCGGCACAAGGGGCACAGGCCGCGACGCTGGACGTCGTGCGCCAGCGCGGGGCGGTCACCTGCGGCACCACCACGGGTTTTGCGGGCTTCTCCGCGCCCGACGCGCAGGGCAAGTGGCAGGGGCTGGACGTGGACCTGTGCCGCGCCATCGCCGCGGCCGTGTTCGGCGACGCCGACAAGATCAAGGTCGTTCCGCTGAACTCGCAGCAACGCTTCACCGCGCTGCAGTCCGGCGAAGTCGACGTGCTGACCCGCAACACCACCGTGACGCAGCAGCGCGACACCGCGCTGGGCATCATCCACGCGGGCATCAACTTCTACGACGGCCAGGGCTTCCTGGTGCCCAAGTCGCTGGGCGTCAAGAGCGCCAAGGAAATCAACGGCGCGACCATCTGCCTGCAGACCGGCACCTCCAACGAGAACACGCTGGCCGACTGGGCGCGCGCCAACAAGGTCACCTACAAGCCGGTGGTGATCGAGACCTTCAACGAAGTGGTCAACGCCTTTGCCGCGGGCCGCTGCGACGTGTTCTCGACCGACGCCTCGGGCCTGGCCTCGATCCGCATCTCCAAGCTGCAGAAGCCCGACGACTACGTGGTGCTGCCCGAGATCATCTCGAAGGAGCCGCTGGGTCCGTTCGTGCGCCAGGGCGACGACGCCTGGCTGAACATCGTGCGCTGGTCGCTGTCGGCCATGATCGAGGCCGAGGAATACGGCGTGACCTCCAAGAACGTCGACGAGCAGGCCAAGAGCGACAACCCCAACATCAAGCGCATCCTGGGCGTGACGCCCGGCGGCGGCGCCAACCTGGGGCTGGACGAGAAGTGGGCCTACAACATCGTCAAGCAGGTGGGCAACTACGGCGAGAGCTTCGAGCGCAACGTCGGCGAGGGCAGCCCGCTGAAGATCAAGCGCGGCCTGAATGCGCAATGGACGCAGGGCGGCCTGATGTACGCGCTGCCGATCCGCTGAGCGGGGCGTGATCCGGCGCACCGGTCGGATCCGCCAATGAAAAACCGATGCCGCGGCATCGGTTTTTTTATTGGGCGCGCATGGCGTCGCGGGCCTTCTGCCCGGGCCGTCAGCGGCGCCGGTACACCTGCGCGATCTGGCTGAAGGCGGCGCGCAGCTCGCGCGTGCCGCCCTGGAAGATCACGGGCCGGCCGCGGTGCGTGAACACCACCAGCCGCTTGGAAAAGATCATCGGCACGAAGCGCGCTTCGCGCACGTCTTCCCAGGCCACCTCGCGGCGCGAGAACCAGGTCTGGCGCAAGCCGCGCTCGTCGATGGTGGTGATGGACGTCTGCATGTGCCAGGACACGAACAGCAGTCCGATGAAGCACAGTCCCACCACCAGCGCCATCGAGCTTTCGAGCGGCTGGCCCGGCGCGCGGATGGCGGTGGTGACCACCTGCACGCCCAGCACCGCCAGGATCACCCAGGTCAGGATGCGCACCCAATCGGGCCATGCCTGCCCCGACAGGGGCAGCGGGCCGATGGCGCGAAGCAGGGCGGCGTGTTCCTCGGGCGAGGGGGGCGGGACGGGGGACGTCATGCGGCTGCGGAGTTCCGGTAGCGTTGCGGAAAGACTTGCGCCGGTCGACCCGGGCGCTCACGCGAAACGCGCGCAGCCATTCTACGGCGTTTCGCGTCAGGCGGCCCGCTTGGCGGCAATGGCGTTGCCGGCCCGGCTGGAGCCCTTGCGATTGAGGTTGGCCGACATCCACTGGCCGATGTCCACCACCGCGTCGAAATCGACGCCGGTGTCGATATCCAGGCCGCGCAGCATGTACAGCACGTCTTCGGTCGCGACGTTGCCGGTCGCGCCCTTGGCGTAGGGGCAGCCGCCCAGGCCGGCCACCGAGGCGTGGAAGATCGAGATGCCGGTCTCCAGCGACGCCAGGATGTTGGCCAGCGCCTGGCCGTAGGTGTCATGGAAATGGCCCGAGACGCGCGCCGGATCGACCACGCGGGTGACCGCGGCCATCACGTCGCGCACGCGCTGCGGCGTGCCCACGCCGATGGTGTCGGCCACGTCGATCTCGTCGACCTGCATGGCCAGGTAGCGCTGGGCCACGTCGACCACGGATTCGATCGGCACTTCGCCCTGGTAGGGACAGCCCAGCGCGCAGCTGATGCTGCCGCGCACGCGGATGCCGGCTTCGCGGGCGGCCTGCACCACGGGTTCGAAGCGCGCGATGGATTCGGCGATCGAGCAGTTGATGTTCTTTTGCGAGAAGGCCTCGCTGGCCGCGCCGAAGATGACGATCTCGTCCGCGCCGGCGGCCAGCGCGCCCTCGAAGCCCTTCATGTTGGGCGTGAGCACCGAATAGATCGTGCCCGGGCGACGCTGGATGCGCGCCATGACGTCGGCGCCGTCGGCCATCTGCGGCACCCACTTGGGCGACACGAACGAGGCCGCCTCGACGTTGGGAAAACCGGCGGCCGCGAGGCGGTCGATCAGTTCCACCTTGATGTCGGTGGGGACGAATTCCTTTTCATTCTGCAGACCGTCGCGGGGCGAAACCTCGACGATCTTGACGCGTGTGGGCAATGCCATGTCTCTTCCTGTATCGGTATCGGGGGCGGCCGCGGCGGCGGCTCGGCGCCAACGCCAATATTAGCGCCATCGCATCCGGCCCCGCTCGCCGCCGGGCCGAGGGCTGTCCGGGCGCTGGCCGGCCCCGGGATTGGCCCCTTGGGCGGTCCCTTATTTCAGGCGTTGGAAGCGGCCGTCGTCCAGGCGCGCCACGCGCGCGGCTAGTTCCAGTTCCAGTAATTGCGCCTGCAGGTCGGCGGTATCCAGGCCGCAGCGGGCCTGGATCGCGTCCAGGTGCAGCGGGTCGAAGCCCAGCGCCTCCAGCACCGGATGCGGGGCGGCTTCCTTGGGCGCGGCTTCCTCGGCCGGGCGGGCGCCGGGCCGCGGGCCGCCGCCCAGTTCGTCGGTGATGTCGGCCGCGGTTTCCACCAGCTTGGCGCCCTGGCGGATCAGCGCATGGCAACCGCGCGACAGCGGCGAGTGGATCGAGCCGGGAATGGCGAACACCTCGCGCCCGCTTTCGCCCGCCAGCCGCGCGGTGATGAGCGAGCCGCTCTGTTTCGCGGCCTCGACCACCAGCACGCCGCGCGCCAGTCCGGCCACGATGCGGTTGCGCTTGGGAAAGTGCTGCGGCAGGGCGCCGGTCCCCATCGGCAATTCGGACACCAGCGCGCCGTGCGCGGCGATGCGATGCGCCAGGTCGCGATGCCGCGCCGGGTAGATGCGGTCGATGCCGGTGCCCATCACCGCGACCGTGCCGGCGCCGCCGGGGCCGGCGTCCAGCGCGCCCTCATGGGCCGCCGCGTCGATACCCAGCGCCAGCCCGCTGACCACGCGCCAGCCATTGCCGGCCAGGTAGCGGGCGAAGGCGCGGGCGTTTTCCTGGCCGCCTGGCGTGGCGTTGCGCGCGCCCACGACCGCCAGCGCCGGCCCCTGCAGATAGGCCGGGTCGCCGTTCACGTAGAGCAGGATGGGCGGGTCGGCGATGGTGAGCAGGCTTTGCGGATAGGTGGGATCGGCCAGCGTCAGGATGTGGTGGCCGGGCGCCTCGACCCACTGCAGCGCGCTGTCGACCTGCGCGGCCATCTCGGCCGGCATGGGTGCGGCCAGCTGGCGGGCCAGCGCGTCCGGCAGCTGGCGCGCCAGGGCCGAGGCGCGCTGCGCGTAGATCTGTTCCGGCAGGCCCAGCGCGCCCAGCAGGGTGCAGGCGGTGGCCGAGCCGATACCGGGCTGCAGGGACAGACGCAACCAGGCGGACAATTCAGCGGGGGTGTGGGTGAGCGGCATGGCAACGGCGCCGGCGGACCGGCGCGGGGAATACGGGTGGGCGGGCGTTCGGGGGCGCCGATCGTTCGAGAGTGTCGCACGGCCGCGGCGGAGGTCCCGCCAAAGGGGACCGATTGGTCCCGGCCGGATGGCCTGGTGAATCGGGGGCGGGTGGAGCCGGATAATCCCCGGGTTAGCCGAAAACTATTAGAAATCAAAAATCTAATGAATTAAACTGTTGGTCAGGCACTATTACCGACGATTCCTTTTCAATGGCATTACTCCCTATTCTTCGCTACCCGGATCCGCGCTTGCACAAGAAGGCCAAGCCGGTCGCCGAGGTCGATGACCGCATCCGCCAACTGGTGCGCGACATGGCCGACACCATGTACGACGCGCCGGGCGTGGGCCTGGCCGCGACGCAGGTCGACGTGCACGAGCGCGTGGTCGTCATCGACGTCTCCGAAGAAAGCAATCAGCTGCTGGTGCTGATCAATCCCGAGATCACCTGGCACAGCGACGATTACAAGATCTACGAGGAAGGCTGTCTGTCGGTCCCCGGCATCTACGACGAAGTCGAGCGCGCCTCGCGCATCCGCTGCAAGGCGCTGGACATCGACGGCAAGCCGTTCGAGTTCGAGGCCGACGGCCTCCTGGCCGTGTGCGTGCAGCACGAGCTTGACCACCTGGAAGGCAAGGTGTTCGTCGAATACCTGTCCAACCTGAAGCAGAACCGCATCAAGACCAAGCTGAAAAAGGCCGAGCGCGAAGCGCTGCGCGCCTGACGCCCGTTTCCTCGTTCCCTTCTTTCCGGTCCGCTTCCCCATGCGCCTAGTTTTCGCCGGCACGCCGGAATTCGCCCGTATCGCCTTCGACGCCCTGCGGGCTGCCGGCCACGATATCCCCCTGGTCATGACCCAGCCCGACCGTCCGGCCGGACGCGGGCTCAAGCTGACCCCGAGCCCGGTCAAGCAGGCCGCGCTCGACGCCGGCATCGAGGTCGCCCAGCCGCGCAGCCTGCGGCTGGACGGCCGCTATCCCGAGGAAGCCGCCGAGGCCCGCGCCCTGCTCGAGCGCATCGCGCCCGACGTGATGGTGGTCGCGGCCTATGGCCTGATCCTGCCGCAGTGGGTGCTGGACCTGCCGCGCCTGGGCTGCCTGAACATCCACGCCAGCCTGCTGCCGCGCTGGCGCGGCGCGGCGCCGATCCAGCGCGCCATCGAGGCGGGCGACGATCGCACCGGCGTCACCATCATGCAGATGGACGCGGGCCTGGATACCGGCGACATGCTGCTGGAACGCATCGTGCCGATCGGCGCCGACACCAATGCCGCGCAATTGCACGACGCGCTGGCGCTGGCCGGCGGCGAGGCGATCGTCGCGGCCCTGGCCGCGCTGGCCCAGGGCGGCCTGACGCCGACCCCGCAGCCCGAGGACGGCGTGACCTATGCCGCCAAGCTGGACAAGGCCGAGGCCGCGCTCGATTGCAGCCAGCCGGCCGAATTGCTGGCGCGCCGCGTGCGCGCCTTCAACCCGGTGCCGGGCGCCAGCGTTCGCCTGCCCGGCCTGGCCGATCCCGTGAAGGTGTGGCGTGCCCAGGCCTTGTCGCAGCCCGCCGCGGCCGCGCCCGGCAGCGTGCTGCGCGCGGATGCCGAAGGCATCGACATCGCGACCGGCGAGTGCGTGCTGCGCCTGCTGGAGTTGCAGAAGGCCGGCGGCAAGCGCCAGCCGGTGGACGTGTTCGTGCGGGGCTGGCAGCCGGCCTGAGGCCGGTCTTCGCCATTGCCGCCATGGGCCGGCCGCCGTGGGGCGGGCGGCCCGTTCTCAGGGGCGCTGGGCCAGCAGGTCCAGGTAGGCGCCCGATAACAGCTGGTCCGGCGCGATCTGCAGGCTGGCCAGCAGCTCATGGGCCTCGGCCATGCCGGCCTCGACGCTTTCGCCGTCGCGCAGCACCACTTCCAGTTCCACGAATTCCCCCAGTCCCTCGACCCGATCCAGGTGGATGCGGGTGCGGCCGGCCATGAACAGCAGGCGCTGCTTGCGCACGCGGCCAATCACACCGTAGGCCAGCCCCAGCGCGTCGCGCAGGGTGTCGGGCGAGGCGGTCGGCGAAATGACGTAGAAGCTTTCCTTGGGACCGGTGTCGTCGGCGCGGCGGTAGAAGATCAGTTCGCCCTTGCCATCGGCGAACACGCGCAGTTTGAGCCGGCCGTCGGGGCAGGCGAAAAAGGTGTCGTCCTGCGCGATGGCGACCGGCGCCTTGCCGGACAGCGCCGCGGCCAGCGATTCGACGGCCGCCAGGCTGGCGACCCTTGCCTTGATTTCGACGTTGCGGGCCATGGGCGTGTCCTTGTGGGGGCGCCGCGTCAGGCCAGCGCGGCGGGCAGTTCCGCGACCTGCATGAACAGTTCGTCGGGGCCGCGGTCGCGCAGCGCGTCGACGTGGTTGTAGCCCCAGGCCACCGATCCCACGCGCACGCCGGCCTTGCGGGCCGCGTCGATGTCGCGCATCTCGTCGCCCACCAGCAGGAAGCGTTCCGGCGGGGTGCCGTGGCGCTGCAGCAGGCGGTCGATCTTGGCGGCCTTGCCGAACAGGTCGGTGCCGCATTCATAGTCGTCGAACAGCGCGGCGGTGTCCGGTCCCAGCACGCGCTGCACGTTCTCCAGCGAATTCGAGCTGACCACCGCCAGCCGCAGCCCGCCCGCCTTCAGGCGGGCCAGCGCGTCGGGGATGCCGTCGAACAGGTGCACGCCGGGATCGATCTCCTGCATCAAGGTGCGCACGTGCGCCATGATGGCGGGCAGTTTCCACAGCGGGATGCCGAGAAACTTCAGGATCTCGCCGGCATCGCGGTGACGCAACTGGTCGCGCTCGGCGGCGTCGATCTTGCGAAAGCCGTACTTGTCGGCCACCGTGTTGAGGATGGAATTGAACCAGGGCATGGTGTCCGCCAGGGTTCCGTCGAAATCAAAAGCTGCGATGTCGTATTTCAAGAAAAAAATCCGATGCCGATCTACATGGGGTGAAGCAGATACTGCACCACCGGCGCCAGGTCTTCAAGCGGCGGGGCGCCCGCGACGACGCGCTGGGCGTTGGTCCAGGGGTAGTCCAGGGCCAGCAGCCAGCCGAACACCGCTTCGGTGTCGGCGGGCGGCAGCGTCACCATGGTCTCGATCGTAATGGTCAGGTGGGTGGCGCGGTACGGCTCCGGCTGGAAGGTCCAGGCGTAGCGGCCGCAGCCCACGCGCACATTGCCCGTGGCCTTTTCGGTCATGCCGACGATCCAGTCACAGGAATAATCGGACAGACGCGCATCGGCCTCGGGCCGCGCCAGGTAGAAGGTGTAGACGTTGTCGTAGGTCTGGCCGAACTTGCGCACCAAGGTGTCGGTGATCGCGGCCAGGCCGTGGGACTCGGGCGGAAACGCGATGGCCTGCGTGCGCAGCGCCATCTTCAGCACCGCTTGCGGCGCGAAGGCGCGCGCCATGTAATGTGGGCGGTTTTCGTCCTTGGCGTGGAAGTAATCGCGCAATATGGACTCGGTGCTGGCGGGAGACGACGAACCGGTGGTCATTGCGGGGCTTTCCTTGGGGGCGGGTTAGGGGGCGCGATGCTCGGGCTTGACCGGCTCGAACCACTTGGAAACGTTGGGCGGCTCGTAGATGGCGTAGCGGTCCAGCAGCGTCGCCGGGTCGCTTTCCACCACCAGCATGTCGCGGTGCTGGGGGCGCATGAAGGCTTCGTCGACGGCGTGGTCGACGAACTGCATCAGCGCGTCGTAGTAGCCGGCGATGTTGAGCAGGCCGCAGGGCTTCTGGTGCATGCTGAGCTGGGCCCAGGTCCAGACCTCGAAGAACTCCTCCAGCGTGCCGGCGCCGCCGGGCAGCGCGATGAAGCCGTCGGCCTTTTCCATCATCATGGCCTTGCGCTCGTGCATGTTCTGCACCAGGTGCAGTTCGGTCAGGCCGCGATGGGCCTGTTCCTTCTTCTGCAGCAATTCCGGGATCACGCCGATCACGCGGCCGCCGCCGGCCAGCACCTCGTTGGCGATCACGCCCATGATGCCGACGACCGAGCCGCCGTAGACCAGGCCGAGGTCGCGCTTGACCAGCTCACGGGCCAGCACGCGGGCCTGTTCCAGGTATTCGGGGCGCGCGCCGGGATTGGAGCCGCAATACACGCAGATGTTCTTCAGGGTCATATGAAGCTACTTATTGCCGGGCCCGTTACAGATTGCGTCACGGGCCGTCCGGGAAGCCGATAGTTTACGAGAAGCGCCGGACGGGTTTTTTCGGGGCGCGTGACGGCCGGATTCGGGGTCATGGGCAATGTTTGGACACAGCATCTTTTCGCATGGCCGGTAGACTGGGTTGTTCGGAACGACTGGAAGTCCAGCGTCGTATTGCCAACCCCACAAGGAGCTAACGATATGGAAAACACGACCCGTAACCACGACAAGGCGAGCCGCCCCTTCGACATGGATGTGAAGGCGATCCGCGCCAAGGCACGCCAGGACATCGAGTCCGGCGCCGTCACCGACACCTACCGCGCCGACCGCAAGACCGTGCTCAAGCTGCTGAACGAAGCGCTGGCCACCGAGATCGTCTGTGTGCTGCGCTACAAGCGCCACTTCTTCATGGCCCGCGGCCTGAACGCCGAGCCGGTGGCGGCGGAATTCGCCGAGCACGCCACCCAGGAACAGGATCACGCCGACAAGCTGGCCGAACGCATCGTGCAGCTGGGCGGCGAGCCCAACCTGTCGCCCAAGGGCCTGCTCGATCGCAGCCACTCCGAGTACATCGAGGGCGCCACGCTCGAGGAAATGATCAAGGAAAACCTGATCGCCGAGCGCATCGCCATCGACAGCTACCGGCAGATGATCGACTACATCGGCGAGCAGGACTCGACCACGCGCCGCCTGCTGGAAGAAATCCTGGCGGTCGAGGAAGAGCATGCCGACGATATGTCCGATTTCCTGGCCAAGCACTGAGAGATTGCGGGCCCGCGCCGGTCTTTACGGGACGCGGGTCCGCGGGTAGCGCCGGCCTGTCGCCAGGCCGGCTTGCCATGGCCTGCCCGCGGCCGGCGTTCACGCCCGGCGCGCGGCGGCCGCATCGTGGCGGCGCGCCGCCGCGTCCAGCTGCGCGTGGTGCCTTTCGGCCCAGCGGTCCAGCGCCACCAGGGCCACGTTCAGCGATGTTCCCAGGTCGGTCAGGTGATAGCGCACGTGCGGCGGCACGGTGCGCATGTCCTCGCGCCGCACCAGCCCGTGGCGCTCCAGGTCGCGCAGCGTCTGCGTCATCATCTTCTGTGAAATGCCATCGAGCTTGCGCAGCAGTTCGCTGTTGCGCAGCGGACCGCGCGCCAGCGCGGGCAGCACCAGCGGCACCCACTTGCCCGAGATGAGTTCGAGCGCGCGGCGCGACGGACAGGCGGCGTCGAAGACGTCGCCCGGGGAAGCGGAGGAGACAGCCATGGTGAGCCCTTCATGGTTACCAAAAGGTGCGTACTTGTGCCTGGGTAACTATAGGCCCTAAGCTGGCCGCATTCCAATATCGAAGGGAGGCCGCGATGGCCTGGTGGATCCTGTTGGCCGCGAGCGCGGTGGAGATCGTGATGGCGCTGGCGTTGAAATACGCGGACGGCTGGACGCGCTTCTGGCCCAGCGCCATCGGCATCGCCGCGGCACTGGGCAGCATCTTCCTGCTGACGCTGGCGATGCGGCACCTGCCGGCCGGCACCGCCTACGCGGTCTGGACCGGCATCGGTTCCGTGGGCATCACGGTGCTGGGGATCGTGCTGTTCGGGGATTCGCCGTCCGTCGCGCGCCTGGCGTGCATCGCGCTGATCGTGGGCGGCGTGGCGGGACTGAAACTGCTGGAAGCCTGAAGGCAGCCGGCGGCGGATGCCGCCGGCGCGCATGACGCTCAGACCGTCTCGGCCCAGAGGTCGTATTCGTCGGAATCGGTGACGCGCACGCGCACCATGTCACCGGCCTTGAGCGTGCGGTCCGAGCTGACGTAGACGCAACCGTCGATTTCTGGCGCGTCGCCGGCGCTGCGGCCCACGGCGCCGTCTTCGTCCACTTCGTCGATCAGCACGTCGATCTCGCGGCCGACCTTGCGCGCCAGGCGCGCGGTGGAAATCGACTGCTGCAGTTCCATGAAGCGTTCCCAGCGTTCCTGCTTGACCTCGTCCGGCACCGGATTGTCGAGCAGGTTGGCGGGTGCGCCTTCCACCGGCGAATACTGGAAACAGCCGACGCGGTCGAGCTGGGCTTCCTGCATCCAGTCCAGCAGGTACTGGAAGTCTTCCTCGGTCTCGCCGGGGAAGCCGACAATGAAGGTCGAGCGGATGGTCAGGTCAGGGCAGATCTCGCGCCATTTCTTGATGCGCGCCAGCGTCTTGTCCTCGAACGCCGGACGCTTCATGGCCTTGAGGATGCGCGGGCTGGCGTGCTGGAACGGGATGTCCAGGTAGGGCAGGATCTTGCCCTCGGCCATCAGCGGAATCACTTCGTCCACGTGCGGGTACGGGTAGACGTAGTGCAGGCGCGTCCAGACGCCCATTTCGGACAAGGCCGTACAGAGCTCGGTCATGCGGGTGCGCACCGGGCGGCCGTTCCAGAAGCCGCTGCGGTACTTGACGTCGACGCCGTAGGCGCTGGTGTCCTGCGAGATCACCAGCAGTTCCTTGACGCCGGCCTTGACCAGGCGCTCGGCCTCGCTGAGCACGTCGCCCACCGGGCGGCTGACCAGGTCGCCGCGCATCGACGGGATGATGCAGAAGCTGCAGCGGTGGTTGCAGCCTTCCGAGATCTTCAGGTAGGCGTAGTGGCGCGGGGTCAGCTTGACGCCCTGCGGCGGCACCAGGTCCAGGTAGGGGTTGTGGTCTTTCCTGGGCGGCGCGGCATTGTGGACGGCGCGCACCACTTCCTCGTACTGCTGCGGACCGGTCACGGCCAGCACGCTGGGGTGCACGTTGCGGATCACCGATTCCTCGACGCCCATGCAGCCGGTGACGATGACCTTGCCGTTCTCGGCCAGCGCCTCGCCGATGGCTTCCAGCGACTCGGCCTTGGCGCTGTCGATGAAACCACAGGTGTTGACCACCACGACGTCGGCGTCGTTGTACTCGGGCGTGACTTGATACCCTTCGGTGCGCAGTTGGGTCAGGATGCGTTCGGAGTCGACCAGGGCTTTGGGACAGCCCAGGCTGACGAAGCCGACTTTGGGGGAAGACATGGAATACCTCGGTGGGCGCGAGCCGGCGCCAATGATCAAATACTGCGCAATTTTAGCGCGGCAGGGCGGGGGGCCGTTATTTTAGCGGGTTGCCGGGGCGGCGGCCGGCTGCTGTGCGTCCCCAATATTCGGGACCGGGCCGTGGCGATCGTCAGGCGCCGCTGCGGCGATACAGCGCCAGGGTGCCGGCCAGCCCGATCATGAGCGAGCCGCAGACCCGGTTCAGCCAGCGCAGGCCCGAGCCGCGGAAGGCGCGCACCAGCTGCGCGCCCAGGGTGGCATAGGCCAGCATGGTCAGGATGTTCATCAGCGCCAGCACGGCGGCCACGGTGGCGTACTGGGGCAGCAGCGGCGCCTGGGTATTGATGAATTGCGGCAGGAAGGCCGACATGAACAGCAGCGCCTTCGGGTTGGTCAGCGCCACCACGAAGCTGCGCAGGCCCAGCTTGAGGCCCGCCGGCCGCGCGGCGCCCGGTTCGGCGGCCGGCAGCACCAGCGCGGCGTCCGAGCGCAGCATCTTCCAGCCCAGGTAGGCCAGGTAGGCGGCGCCCGCCCACTTGATGACATGGAAGGCGACCTCGGAAGCGGCCAGCACCACCCCCAGGCCGGACGCCACCGCGCCCACCAGGATGAAGTCGGCCAGCACCGCGCCGCCCATGCCCCAGCAGGCGGTGCGCACGCCGTGGCGCGAACCGTTGCTCATGGCGAGCAGGACGGTCGGGCCGGGCGTCACGATGGCGACGGCCGAGGCCAGGATGAACAGCAGCAGCGTGGCGGTGGACATGGCGGGCTCCGAGGCAAGCGGCCAGTGTGACGCGCCCGGCGCGGTTCGTCCAGCGCCCGCCGTGGGACCGTCGGCGGGGGCGGCGGCCCGCGCCGGGCTACCATAGCGGTCTTGTCCTTTGATTTGCTGCCATGTCCACGCGTTCCGATACCCCCCATCTGGCTCCCCCGCTTTCCGCCGTCCTGCTTTCCAGCGCGCGCGTGGTGGAGGACGTCCTGGAAGGCCGTTCGTTGACCGATGCCCTGGCCGACGTCGACGGCGCCCTGCGCCCCGCGGCGCAGGCGGTGTCGTTCCACGCGATGCGCTACCTGGGCTGGGCCGACGCGGTCGGCCGCGAGCTGGTGCAGCGCTATCCCAATGTGCTGTTCGAGTCGCTGCTGCTGGTGTCGCTGACGCTGCTCAAGGCCGAGGGCGAGGCCGCCGCCGCGCTGCCGGGCATGCCGGTCTACGCGCCCCACACCGTGGTGGACCAGGCCGTCACGGCCGCGTCCTCGAATCGCTCCCTGGCCTCGTTCAAGGGCCTGCTCAACGCCTGCCTGCGCCGCTTCCTGCGTGAGCGGGCGGCGCTGGACGCCGCCGTGGCCGACAGCCCCGAGGCCGAATGGAACCATCCGGGCTGGTGGGTCAAGCAATTGCGCGTGGCCTATCCGCAGCAATGGCAGGAGATCCTGCGGGCGGCCAACGTGCCGGCGCCGCTGACCCTGCGCGTCAATCGCCGCCGCGCCAGCCGCGAGCAGGTGCTGGCCGCGTTCCAGGACGCGGGCCTGGCCGCCGAGCCGGTGGGCCAGGCCGGCCTGGTGCTGGCCACGCCGCGCCCCGTGACCCAGCTTCCCGGTTTCGCCGAGGGCTGGTGGTCGGTGCAGGACGCCGGCGCCCAGCTGGCCGCCGAGCTGCTGGCGCCCCAGGACGGCATGCGGGTGCTGGATGCCTGCGCCGCGCCGGGCGGCAAGACCGCCCACCTGCTGGAGCTGGCCGACATCGACCTGCTGGCCCTGGACGCCGACGCCGACCGCCTGGTGCGGGTCGGCCAGAATCTGGACCGCCTGGGCCTGGCGGGCGAGCGGGTGCGGCTGCAGGCCGCCGACGCCGCCGACCTGGACGCCTGGTGGGATGGCAAGCCCTTCGACGCCGTGCTGGCGGACGTGCCGTGCACCGCCTCGGGCATCGTGCGGCGCCATCCCGACATCCGCTGGCTGCGCCGCGAGAACGACGTGCGCCGCACCGCCACGCTGCAGGCGCGGATCCTGGACGCGCTCTGGCGCACCGTGGCGCCCGGCGGCCGCCTGCTGTACGTGACCTGCTCGATCTTCCCGATCGAGGGCACGCGCCAGGCGCTCGAGTTCCTGCAGCGCCACCCCGAGGCCCAGCGCCTGGACGCGCCGGGCCAATTGCTGCCAGTTGCGGTCGATGCAACACCCGCGGCGCAACGCGATGGATTTTTCTACGCCTTGTTTGCCAAGCAGTCCTGAATCGCCAAGAATAGGGGGCATGACGGGGTTTCGGTGTCGTATGTCCATCATTTCACGCTTATTTCTGGGGTTGTTGTTCGCAACTGCCGCGCTGTCGTTGGCGCCGGCCGGCCAGGCACACGGGTCCGAACCGAAGGTGGTGCGCGTCGAACCGGTCGTGCGTGGCGACAAGCTTGAAATCGACGCCGACATCGAGTTCGAACTGAACCAGCAACTGCGTGATGCCGCCCAGCGCGGCGTGCCCCTGTACTTCACCGCCGACCTGACCATCACGCGCGAGCGCTGGTGGTGGTTCGACAAATCCCTGGTGGACACCTCCCGCACCTGGCGCGTCATCTACAACGCGCTGACGCGCCAGTGGCGCGCCGGGGTCGGCGAGCTGTCCTTCCCGGTGGCGTCGCTGGATGACGCCATGAGCGTCATCCGCCACGTGCGCAACTGGCAGGTGGCCGACGCCGACGATTTCGACGAGGGCGTGGTCTATGGCGGCCAGCTGCGGCTGCGGCTGGACACGTCGCTGCTGCCCCGGCCGTTCCAGGTCAATGCCCTGAACAGCAGCTCCTGGGTCCAGGGCACGCCGTGGACCGATTTCTCGTTCTCGCTGGGTGACAAGGAGAAAGACCCCTCATGAGGCTGTTGCTTCGGCTGGCCCTGATGGTCGGCGCGGTGAGCGGCCTGGCGTTGCTGGGCCTGCTGGCATGGTCCACGGGCAATGCCTCGCGCTTTGCCCGTTATTACGACATCCTGCTGATTCTTAACGGCATCTTCGCCCTGGCGCTGTTCGTGTGGGTGGTGGCGCTGACGGTGCGGCTGGCGCGGCAGATCCGGCGGCGGCAGTTCGGCGCCCGGCTGACGGCCCGCTTCTCGCTGGCCTTCGCCCTGATCGGCGTGGTGCCCGGCGCCCTGATCTACACGGTCTCGGTGCAGTTCATGTCGCGCTCGATCGAGTCCTGGTTCAACGTGCGGGTCGATACCGCGCTGGAAGCCGGCCTGAACCTGGGGCGCGCCGCGCTCGACTCGCTGCTGGCCGACCTGGACGCGCGGGCCCGCTCGATGGCGGCCGAGCTGAACCGCAACTCCGATACCGGCGTGACGCTGGCCCTGACCCGGCTGCGCGAAGCCAACGGCGTGCAGGAAGCCATGGTCTTCACCGGCAGCGGCCGCATGGTGGCGTTTTCCACCAGCCAGTACGGCCAGCTGCTGCCGGCGATGCCGCCGTCCACGGTCATGAACCAGCTGCGGCTGTCGCGCGGCTATTCGGCGGCCGAGGCCGACGATCCGGTCAAGCCCGGCATTGACGGCGGGCTGCACCTGCGCGTGGTGATCCCGCTGACCGGGCCCGACCGCTACGACAACCTGCTGGGCGCCGCCTCCGAACCGCGCTGGCTGCAACTGCTGCAGCCGGTGCCCGAGCAGATCGCGCACAACGCCAACCTGGTGCAGCAGGGCTTTCGCGACTACCAGGAACTGGCCCTGTCGCGGCTCGGCCTGCGCAAGCTCTATGGCATCACGCTGACCCTGGCGCTGCTGCTGGCCGCCTTCGGCGCCATCGCCGTGGCGCTGTCGCTGTCCAAGCGGCTGGTGCGGCCGCTGCTGAGCCTGGCGGGCGGCACCCAGGCCGTGGGCGTGGGCGACTACCGGCCGCTGCCCGAGCCGCCCGAGCGCGACGAGGTCGGCCAGCTGACCCGTTCCTTCAACGCCATGACGCGCCAGCTCGACGAGGCCCGCCGCATGGTCGAGAGCAACCGCCAGCAGCTCGAACGCTCCAACGTCTACCTGGAAAGCGTGCTGTCGAACCTGTCCTCGGGCGTGCTGGTGTTCGACGAAGCCTTCCGCGTCACCACCGTCAACCAGGGCGCCCAGACCATCCTGCAGGCCGACCTGCGCTCGGTGATCGGGCGGCCGCTGGAAACCGTGGACGGCATGCTCGAATTCGCGAATGTCGTGCGGCAGGCCTTTTCCACCCACGCCGCCGTGGGGTCCGAGCGCCAGCACTGGCAGCAGCAGTTCGAGATCGCGCCCAAGCAGGGCGACACGCCCAACGGGCCGCAGGCGCTGACGTTGCTGGCGCGCGGCACCCACCTGCGGGTGGACGGCCGCGGCAACGGCTACCTGGTGGTGTTCGACGATATTACCGAGGTGATATCGGCCAACCGCACCGTCGCCTGGGGCGAGGTGGCGCGCCGCCTGGCCCATGAAATCAAGAACCCGCTGACGCCGATCCAGCTGTCCGCCGAGCGCCTGGCGATGAAGCTGGAAGGCAAGCTGCCGCCGGCCGAGGCCCAGATCGTCGCGCGCTCCACCAACACCATCGTCAACCAGGTGGCCTCGCTCAAGCAGATGGTGGATGATTTCCGCGAATACGCCCGCACGCCGCCGGCGGTGATGCAGCGCATCGACTTCAACGCGCTGGTGGCGGACGTGCTGTCCCTGTACGGCTGGGAGCCGGACGGCGCCGCCTCGGTGCGCTCGGCCTCCGGCAAGGCGCTGAACCTGGATGTCAATCTGGGCGCGGACCTGCCGGCCATCGAGGGCGATCCGACCCAGCTGCGCCAGGTGATCCACAACCTGCTGTCCAACGCCCGCGACGCCATCGCCGAGAAGGGCGGAGAAGGCCGGGTCAGCGTCACCACCCAGCTGATGCGCAGCGAGCAGCCCGACCGCGCCGACCAGCAGGCCCTGCGTTTCACGGTGGCCGACACCGGGCCGGGCTTCCCGCCGCAGGTCATGCAGCGCGCCTTCGAGCCCTACGTAACCACCAAGTCCCACGGGACTGGGTTAGGATTGGCAATCGTACGCAAGATCGTTGAAGAGCATGGCGGGCGGATCGACCTTGCGAATCGCAAGGAAGGAGGCGCGCGGATCTCCATCTTGTTGACCCGGCTTGCTCCCGGGGCCGATACTATGGACGCGACCGCGCAAGAAAAGGATAATGCGGCTACGCAATAGGTGGATGCTTTATGGCCAGAATTCTGGTGGTTGACGACGAAGTCGGTATTCGCGAGCTTTTGTCGGAAATCCTTTACGACGAAGGGCACACGGTCGAATTGGCCGAAAACGCGGCGCAAGCGCGCGCCGCGCGCCTTCGCATGCGTCCCGATCTGGTGCTGCTGGACATCTGGATGCCGGACACCGATGGCGTCAGCCTGCTCAAGGAATGGGGCTCGCAGGGCCTGCTGGACATGCCGGTCATCATGATGAGCGGCCACGCCACCATCGACACGGCGGTCGAGGCCACCCGCATCGGCGCCATGGATTTCCTCGAAAAGCCGATCACGCTGCAACGCCTGCTCAAGACCGTGGCGGCCGGCCTGGCCCGCGGCCGCGTGCCGCATCCGGCGCCCGTGGCGGCGCCCGCGGCGGCCAGCGCCGCCGTGGCGCTCGAAGACGAGCTCGATCCGCCGACCCTGTCGACGGCTCCCGCCAACGAAGTCCCGGTCACCGCCAATGGCCAGCTGGGCAGCATCTCGCTGGATCAGCCGCTGCGCGAGGCGCGCGACGAGTTCGAGCGCATCTATTTCGAATATCACCTGGTCCGCGAAAGCCACAGCATGACCCGCGTCTCCGAGCGCACCGGCCTCGAGCGCACCCACCTCTACCGCAAGCTCAAGCAATTGGGCATCGAGTCGGCGCGCAAACGGGGCGCATGAAGATCCTGATCATCGGCGCTGGGCGCGTAGGCACCAGCGTGGCTGAAAACCTGGTGTCCGAGCAGAACGACATCACGGTGATCGATTCGGATCCTTCGCAGCTGCAATACCTGCAAGAACACTTCGACCTGCGCGTCGTCCATGGCGACGGCTCGCAGGTGTCGGTGCTGGAAGGCGCCGGCGCGGCCGACACCGACCTGCTGATCGCCTGCGCCGCCTCCGACGCGGCCAACATGGTGGCCTGCAAGATCGCCCGCCAGCTGTTCAACATCCCCCGCCGCATCGCCCGCATCCGCTCGGGCGAATTCTCCGAGCATCCCGAGCTGATGAGCGAAGAGGGCTTCTGCATCGACGCCATCATCAGCCCCGAGCGCAGCGTCACCACCTACCTGCACAGCCTGATCGAGTTCCCCGAGGCGCTGCAGGTGGTGGAGTTCGCCGAGGGCCGCGTCAGCGTCGTGACCGTCCGCGTCAGCCATGGCAGCCCGATGGCGCACCATCCCGTCGACAAGCTGCGCGAGGTCTGGCCCGACGTCATGGCGCGGGTGATCGACGTGCTGCGCGGCGGCCGCCCGCTGCGGGCCGGCTCGGGCACCGTGATCGCTCCGGGCGACGAGGTGGTGCTGGTGGTGGATACGCGCCACGCCCGCCGCGCCGTGCGGCAGCTGCGCGAAGCCGAAAAGGCCGTGCGCCGCGTGATGATCGCCGGCGGCGGCAATATCGGCCTGCGGCTGGCGCGCGCGCTGGCCGAGGAAAACTACAGCGTGCGCATCATCGAGCGCGACCTCAAGCGCTGCGAGTACCTGGCCACGCAGCTGCCCGACAGCGTGCTGGTGCTGCATGGCAGCGGCACCGACGAGGCCCTGCTGGAACGCGAGAACATCGAGGACATGGACACCTGGCTGGCGCTCACCAGCGACGACGAGGACAACATCATGTCGTCGCTGCTGGCCAAGCGGCTGGGCGCGCGCAAGGTGATCGCGCTGATCAACCGCCAGGCCTATGGCGAGCTGATGCAGGGCAGCCATATCGACATCGCGGTGTCGCCGTCGCAGGCCACCATGAGCGAGCTGCTGCGCCACGTGCGCCGCGGCGACGTGGCGGCGGTGCACCGGCTGCGCCAGGGCGTGGCCGAGGCGCTGGAGGCCATCGCCCACGGCGACCGCTCCAATTCCAAGGTGGTGGGCCGCAAGGTCGGCGAGATCAGCCTGCCCAAGGGCGCCAGCATCGGCGCGCTGGTGCGCGAGGACGAGATCATCCTGCCCGACGCCGATACCGTGATCGAGACCGACGACCACGTCATCGTCTTCGTGCCCTCGCGCAAGCAAATGCCGCGCGTGGAAAAGCTGTTCCAAGTCTCGGCGTCGTTCTTCTGATGAGCCCGCGCGTCCCGTTTCCCGACGGACCGGCGGCGGCCGGGGAGGCCGCATGAAGCGCGTCCTGGCGACCCTGCACATCCTCGGCCTGACCATGGTGATGTTCGCCCTGACCATGCTGATCCCGCTGGGGGTGGCCTACATCGGCGGCGACGCGGCGCGCGACGCCTTCCTGCATGGCTTCCTGATTTCCGTCGGCATCGGCGTCGCGCTGGCGGCGCTGACGCGGCGGGCCCGCAGCGAGCTGCGCGCCCGCGACGGCTTCGTGCTGGTGTCGGCGGTGTGGGCCGGCCTGCCGCTGCTGGCGGCGATCCCGCTGCTGATCTATTTCCACCGCGCCGGCCTGCCCCTGTCGTTCACCGGGGCCTATTTCGAGGCCATGTCGGGGCTGACGACCACAGGCGCCACCGTGCTGACCAACCTGGACGCGCTGCCGCCGTCGATCAACCTGTGGCGCGCCACCCTGGTGTGGATCGGCGGCATGGGGATCCTGGTGCTGGCGGTGGCGATCCTGCCGCTGCTGGGCGTGGGCGGGCACCAGGTGGTGCGGGCCGAGACGCCCGGCCCGATGAAGGACGAGCGCCTGACGCCGCGCATCGCCAGCACCGCCAAGGCGCTGTACGCGGTGTACTTCGCCTTCTCCATCCTGTGCTTTTTGGCTTATCGCGCGGTCGGCCTGTCCTGGTTCGAGGCCTGGTGCCACATGGCCACGACCATGGGGCTGGGCGGCTTCTCGACCTGGGACGACGGCTTCGCGCACTTCGATTCGGTGGCGGTCGAGATGGTGGCCATGGTGTTCATGCTGATCGCCGGCATCAACTTCGCCACCCACTTCAATGCCTTCCGCCAGCGCAGCGGACGCGCCTACCTGCGCTGCCCGGAGGCGATTCCGTACCTGGTGGTGGTGCTGGGCGTGGGGCTGGTGATCTCGGTGTTCCTGTACGTCAAGGGCGTCTACCAGGCGCCGCTGGAAGCCCTGCGCTACGGCATGTTCAACACCATCTCGATGGCCACCACCACCGGCTACGCCAACACCGACTTCGCCCAGTGGCCGCTGTTCGCGCCCCTGACCATGCTGCTGCTGTCCGGGTTCGCCACCTCGGCCGGGTCCACCGGGGGCGGGATCAAGATGATCCGGGCCATCCTGCTGGTCAAGCAGGCGCGCAACGAGCTTGTCACAATGTTGCATCCACATGCCGTCAGTCCGGTGCGGGTCAACGGCCGCGCGGTCGAGGCCCGCACCATGTCGTCGGTGCTGGCGTTCATGCTGTTCTACGGGTTGTCCATCGCTGTCTTCACCAGCCTGCTGCTGCTGTCGGGGCTGGATCCGATCACGGCGTTTTCGGCCGTGTTCGCCAGCGTCAACAACACCGGCCCCGGCCTGGGACCGGTCGGGCCCATGGGGAATTTCGCGGTGCTGTCGGACTTCCAGATCTGGGTCTGCACCTTCGCCATGCTGATCGGCCGCCTGGAGCTGCTGACCGTGCTGGTGCTGTTCACGCCGATCTTCTGGCGCAAATAGGGCGGCATGACCCGCCCGCGGGGCAGGCGGAATTTCCGGCCCTCGGCCGCCGCGCCGCGGCCCCCTTGGGGACAGATCTCTTTCATAGGGGATAACCCTGATTCGGGTTATCCCACCCTCGCTGAAAAGCCGCGCCCAGACTGCGCTTGCGGGCCTTCCGGTCCGGCGAGCCGCGCCGCCATTACGTTGTGAGTGCTCGCTCACTTTGTTCTATAGGGCAAAACCGAATGCATCGTGATGTTGCACACAAATGTCACGATTTTCAATCGTTTTGCCACAAACATGCGGCTATTATGCGTTCACAAGCCGCCGTCTAGCGCCCCCCGGGAAGTTGCCGGGCTTCAAGGTCGAACGGCGCACCCCCTCATCACATATCCGAAGGAGTCCGAGATGGAACAGATCCCGTTCATTTCGTCGGCCCCCAACACCCTGGGCATCGAACTCGAGCTGCAACTGATCGACCCCCGCAGTTTCGACCTGACCGCAGCCTCTGACGAGCTGCTGGCCCAAATGGCCAACCATCCCATCGCCGATCGCGTGAAACCGGAAATCACGCGCTCCATGATCGAACTGAATTCCTCAGTGCACGAGCACCCCATGGGCCTGCTGGCGGAAATGCGCGAGATGCGCGATGCCCTGGTCGAAGCGGCCGACGCCGTCGGCGTTTCGGTGGCCGGCGGCGGCGCCCATCCGTTCATGCGCTGGCAGGAACGCTCCATCTCGGATACCCCGCGCTTCCAGTACCTGGCCGAAATGTATGGTTACCTGGCGCGTCAATTCACGGTGTTCGGCCAGCACATCCACCTGGGCGTGAAAAGCGGCGACGAAGCCATCAAGCTGCTGCGCCGGCTGTCGCCCTATGTGCCGCACTTCATCGCGCTGTCGGCCTCGTCGCCGTACTGCGAGGGCGTCGATACCCTGTTCTCGTGCTCGCGCCTGAACGCGGTCAACAGCTTCCCCCTGGCCGGCCACATGCCGGCCGAGGTCAAGGACTGGTACCAGTTCGAGGCCCATCTGGCGCAACTGCGCGCCTATGGCCTGGCCGAGAGCATCAAGGACCTGTACTGGGACATCCGCCCCAAGCCCGAATTCGGCACGGTGGAAATCCGCGTCTGCGACACGCCGCTGACCGTGGAGCGCGCCTGCCAGATGGCGGCCTTCGCCCAGGCGCTGGCGGTGCTGCTGATGCGCGAGGACGATCCCAGCGACAAGGCCTGGCTGTCCTACCGCAGCAACCACTTCCAGGCCTGCCGTTTCGGCCTGCAGGGCAGCTACGTGACGCCGGACGGCCAGCGCCTGCGCCTGATGGATCACCTGCGCGCGCTGTTCCAGCGGCTGATGCCGGTGGCCGAAGAGCTGGGGACCGGCGACATGATCGCGGCGCTGCGCGACGAAGCCATGCGCAGCGGCAACGATTCGCGCTGGCTGCGCAGCCAATTCCATCGCCTGCGCGACCTGCCGCTGGTGGTGGAATCGATGTCGCAGGCCTGGCGCGGCGAGGCTGCCCAGGCCGCGCCGGCCGAGCCGACCGCGGTGTTGCGGCGGCGGATCCGCGCCACGTCCGAGCCGATGCAGCCCCTCTCGCCGGCGGAGCCGGGCGTGACCGCGCCGCTGCCCGAACGCCTGCACTAAGCCTTTCCGGGCCCATCCGCCCCGGCCGGCCGTCCCGCTTCGGTGGACGGTACGCCGGGGCGTCTTGTTTCAGGGCGTGCCGCGCTGGCGGCCGCCGATGGCGCTGACCGACAGCCGGGTCTCGCCGGCGGTGCCGCGGTGGGTGGCGGCGCGCCAGGCGTGGCCGTAGGCCACTTCGATGCTCAGGGCGATGACGCCGTCCGGACGGCGCTGGGCTTCCAGCGCGGCGCACAGGCGCGCTTGCCAGTCGCGTCCGACCAGGCCGCCGCGGCGGCCGGCGGCGGGGTTGCCGCCCAGGGCGCGCACGTCCTGCAGCAGCTTTTCCGGCGTGCGGTAGGTCAGCGTCAGGATTTCCTGGTCCATGACCGGGTCGGCGAAGCCGTTTTCAACCAGCAGGTCGCCGAAGTCGTGCATGTCGACGAAGGCCGGCGTGGCGGTGCGCAGGCCGGCATCGTCCAGCGCCTGGCGCAGTTCGCGCAGCGTGGCCGGCCCCAGACAGGAGAACATCGCCAGCCCGCCGACCTTGAGGATGCGGCGCCATTCGGCCAGCACGGCATGCGGTTCGCGGTGCCAGTGCAGGGCCAGGTTGGACCACACCAGTTCCAGCGACTCCGGCGCCAGGCCGGTGGCGGCCAGGTCGGCGTTGACGAAGGCATTGGCCGGACCGCGCCGCGCCAGCTTGCCGATCCAGGCCGACAGGCCGGCCGGGGCGTGGCGCTTGCGGGCGATCTCCAGCAGCGGTTCGCAGTTGTCCAGGCCGGTGTAGGCGGCCTCGGCATAGCGTTCGCGCAGCAGCGCCAGGTTGTCGCCGGCGCCGCAGCCGGCGTCGAGCATGGCCTGGGGCTGCACGCGGATGTACTGCAGCCGGCCCAGCATGCGGCGGGCGACTTCGCCGTATAGGAACTGGGCGTCCGACAGGTCGCCGCGGCGGGCGAATTGGCGCGGCACGTCGGCGGCGACGAGCGGGAGCGAGGGCGGGGTGGCGGGTGCGGGCAGGGACATTTCGGTCGCGCCCGGGGCGGCGCCGCGGGCGGATCATGATTTCATGGGGGATGGCTCACATTATTGCCCATCCCGGCCGCGGCGGCCGATTGTCCCTACAGGCCATGGGGCGGCGGCTGCTGGCCCGGGTGCCCTGCGACTGCCCGCTGTGCGGGGCGCGGGTCGGCGGCGCCCGCCTGTGCGAGGGCTGCGAAACCGACCTGGCCGAAGCGTCGCTGGCGCCGCGCTGCCCGCGTTGCGCCCAGCGGCTGGCGCCGGATGCGCTGCACTGCGCCGACTGCCTGGCGCGGCCGCCGGCCTTCATCTGCACGATCGCCGCCTTCGACTACGAGCCGCCCGCCGAGGTGCTGATCCGCCAACTCAAGACCCAGCTGCGGCTCAGCGCGGCGCCGGTCCTGGCGCGGCTGCTGGCGCATGCGGTATGGTCCGAGCCGCCGCCGGGGTCCTTGCTGCTGGTGCCGGTGCCGTCCAGCCGCGCATCGCTGCGCCGGCGCGGCATGAACCCGGCGGCCGAGATCGCCCGCGGCCTGGCGGCGCGACTGGGTTGGCCGCTGCTGCGCGGGGCATTGCGGCGGCGGCGCGAAACGCCCAGGCAGACGGCCCTGGGACGCCGCGCCAGGCTGAGCGGCGCCCGCGGCGTGTTCCATTGCGCGCGTGACCTGTCCGGCCGCCATGTCGGGCTGGTGGATGACGTCATGACCACGGGCAGCACCGCGGATGCGGCCGCGCGCGCGTTGCTGGCCGCGGGGGCGGTCAGCGTGACGGTGCTGGTGGCGGCGCGCACGCCGCGTGCGCCCTGATGTCCGGCGCGGGGCGGCCCGCCATGCGGCCTCGTGCGCCGGGGCAGCCGGCCAAATCGGCGACAATCGCTGCTGCGCGGCCGCGGCCGGCCGTCCGTCATTCAACGTCTTTCCGTCCCTTCACCATGTTCCACGTCATCCTCGTCTGCCCCGAGATTCCGCCCAACACGGGCAATGCCATCCGCCTGTGCGCCAATACCGGCGCGCAATTGCACCTGGTGCGCCCGCTCGGTTTCGAACTGGACGATGCCCGCATGCGGCGGGCGGGGCTGGACTATCACGAGTGGCAGCCGGTGCGCGTGCACGACACGCTGCAGGAGGCGCTGGCGGATACGGGGGCGGGGGCTTCCCACATCTATGCCCTGACCACGCATGCGCAGCGCAGCGTGGGCGATGTGCGGTTCGAGGCGGGGGATGTGTTCGTGTTCGGGCGGGAGAGCGCCGGGTTGTCGGAGGAGCATCATGCGATGTTCGCGCCGCAGCAGCGGTTGCGGTTGCCGATGCGGGCGGGGCAGCGGAGCTTGAATTTGTCCAATGCCGTGGCGGTGACGGTGTTTGAGGCTTGGCGGCAGTTGGGGTATGAGGGGGGTGGGTGAGTTTTTTGGGGGGTGCTGTTGGGTTCTTTAGGCGCGGGTGACGGGGCAGGCGGGGGATGGCGGGGCTACGATTGCGGTCCGGAGCGTTCGCTCCGGACTGCCCCTGCGTCAACCTCGTCCGCCTGCGGCTCCCTTCGGTTTCCCTCGGGCGCATCTACACGCCCCGCCATCCCCCGCCTGCCCCGTCACCCGCTCGCAATGAGGCTTGGCGGCGGCCGTTGGTGCCAGCCGGTTGCTTGGCGTTTTTGCCAATACTCAGGTGGGGGGAGAGTTAGTCCAGTGACAGGTTCAGCTTTTGGATGACCTGGTCCCAGCGGGCCTTTTCGTCCTGGATGCGGACGGTCAGGGCCTCGGGGGTGGAGGCGGCGGGGGTGAAGTATTGCAGGGCCATCTGCTTGCGGACCGTGTCGCTGTTGATGATGCGGTTCAGTTCGCTGTTCAGGCGCTCGATGATGGGCATCGGCGTTTCGGCGGGGGCCAGGATGGCGTTCCAGGAGATGGCTTCGAAGTCGGGGTAGCCCTGCGAGGCCATGGTGGGCACGCCGGGCAGGGTGTCGCTGGGCTGCAGGCTGGTCACGGCGAGGATCTTGACCTTGCCGTCGCGGGTCTGGGGCACGGCGATGGCGGGGACCATGAAGCCGGCCTGGATGTCGCCGCCGATGATGGCGCTGATGACCTGCGGGAAGCCGGCGTAGGGGATGTGCGCCATGTCGATGCCGGCGCGTTCCTTGAACATTTCCATGGCCAGGTGGGCCGAGCTGCCGGGGCCGACGGAGCCGTAGTTCAGCGAGCTGCCGTGTTCCTTCACCATGCGGACGAAGTCCTGCACGGAATTGACGTTCTTCAGGTTGCCGGGCACGGTCAGCACGTTGGGGCTGGTGCCGACCAGCGTCACGGGCGCCAGGTCTTGCAGCGGGTCGTAGCCCAGCGTCTTCTTGTAGAGCGTGGGGGCGGTGACCAGCGGGCCGTTGATCGTATAGAGCAGGGTGTAGCCGTCGGGCTTGGCCTGCGCGACGATGCGGGTGCCGATGTTGCCGCCGGCGCCGGTCTTGTTATCGATGACGATGGGCTGTCCCAGCGCTTGTCCCAGCGGCTCGGCGATGGTGCGCGCCAGGATGTCGGGCGACGAGCCGGGCGGGAACGGCACCACCATGTGGATGGGGCGGTCCGGCCAGTCGGCGTGGGCGGCGGCGGGCAGGATGGCCGCCAGGCTCAGGCAGAGGCCGCGCAGCAGGGGGCCGACCCGGAACGTGCGGGTTTGCGTCATGAAGGATGTCTCCTGGGTGTCGTGCGTCGTGTTGTTATGAGGACGGGGATGGGGGCCGGGGGGGCGCGGGCGCTGTCAGCCCGCGTTGCCGTGTTCGTCGCGGGCGTCGCGCGCCAGCAGGGCGGATACGGCCGTCATGGGCGCGACGCCGTCGAACAGCACGGCGCACACGGCTTCGGTGATGGGCAGTTCGACGCCGATGGCGCGGGCGCGTTCCAGCGCGGCGCGCGCGCAGCGCACGCCTTCGGCGGTGATGCCGCTGGCCAGGATGTCGGCCAGCTTGCGGCCGGCGCCGATTTCCAGGCCGACGCGGCGGTTGCGCGACAGTTCGCCGGTGGCGGTCAGGACCAGGTCGCCCAGGCCGGTCAGGCCGGCGAAGGTCTCGGCCTGCGCGCCCAGCGCGACGCCGAAGCGCGTCATCTCGGCCAGGCCGCGGGTGATCAGGGCGGCGCGGGCATTGGTGCCCAGCGCCAGGCCGTCGCCGATGCCGCAGGCCACGGCGATGACGTTCTTGAGGGCGCCGCCCATTTCCACGCCGACCAGGTCGGCGCTGGCGTAGACGCGCAGCGCGGCGCCGTGCAGGGCCTGGGTGGTGGCGGCGCGCAGGGCGGCGTTTTCACTGGCGACGGTCAGCGCCACGGGCAGGCCCTGGGCGACTTCGCGGGCGAACGACGGACCCGACAGGACGCCGCCGACGGCGCCGGGCATGGCCTCGCGCACGATTTCGTGGGGCAGCCTGGCGGTGTCGGCTTCAAAGCCTTTGCAGGTCCAGACGATAGGGGTGTCTTGCAGGCCCAGGGCGGGCAGGCGGCGCGAGAGCTCGGCGCAGGTGGCGGCCAGGCCGGCCACCGGAACGCCCAGGATGATCAGCCCCGTCGCGCCGTCCTGTTGCAGGCTGCGCAGCGTGGCGTCGAGATCGGAGGCAATCGTCAGTGCCTGGGGCAGGGCGATGTCAGGCAGGTAGCGCGCGTTTTCGTGGCGGGCGGCCATGTCGGCGGCCTGCGCCGGATCGCGCGCCCAGAGTACGGTGGGGTGGCGGCGGCTCGCGGCCGCCGCCAGCGCGGTGCCCCAGCTGCCCGCGCCCAGGACGGCGACGCGTAGGCTGGGCGGAGTGGGCTGGTTCATGGGGCGCCGCGGTTTGCCTTATTGGCGGGTGGCGCTGGCGGGCAGGATGATGCCCGAGTCGCTGCCATTGCCGTTGGCGTTGCTTTGCTGCTGTTGCAGTTCCGCCAGGCGTTGTTCGTACAGGGCCTGGAAGTTGACTTCGGTCAGGTGCAGCGGCGGCATCGAGGTGCGGGTGATCGCGTCGGCGATGTTGGCGCGCAGGTACGGGTACAGCATCGTCGGGCAGACAATGCCCAGCAGCGGATCGAGCTGCTCTTCGGGGATATTGGCGGCTTCGAAGATGCCGGCCTGGGTGCCCTCGACCAGGTACACGACCTTGTCGTTGATGCGGGTGGTGACGGTGACGGTGACCGTGGTCTCGAACACGGTTTCGGCCAGGCGCTGGCCGCCCACGGTGATGCTCACTTCAACCTGGGGCGCTTCTTGCTCCAGGAAGACGTGGGGCGCGTTCGGCATTTCCAGCGAAAGGTCTTTCAGGTAGACGCGTTGCAGATTGAACGAGGGCGCGTCGTTGCCGCCTTCTTGCTGGGTGTTTTGGTCTTGATCAGCCATGAGTGTTTCCGTTGGTGGGAGGGGCAAAAAGGGGCGTTAGCCGTTGAGCAATGGGGTCAGGCCGCCCGAGCGGTCCAGCGCCATCAGGTCGTCGCAACCGCCGACGTGGGTATCGCCGATGAAGATCTGCGGTACGGTGCGCCGGCCGGTGCGTTCGATCATGCGATCGCGCTGGCCGGGTTCGCGGTCGATCTGGATGATCTCCAGGTCGGTCACGCCGCGCTGCTCCAGCAGCGCCTTGGCGCGGGCGCAATAGGGACAATAGTCCTTGCTGTACATGACAACTTTATTCATAGGCGCTCCAGGCGGATTCTGTCGATAAGATGGGGGCGCGTCGCCCGCGTTCAACCCTTCTGGGTGACCGGCAGGCTGGCGGCCAGCCAGGCGCGCATGCCGCCGTCGAGCGGCACCACGTCGGCGAAGCCCTGCGCGCGCAGCTTGGCGGCGGCGCGGGCGGAATCACGTCCATTGTCGCAAACCACGACCAGCGGCTTGTTCTTGGGCAGTGAGGCGGCCTTCTGTTCCAGATCGGCGGCCGGGACGCTGCGGGCCTGGGCGATGTGGCCGGCCTGGAACTGCTCGGCGGGGCGCACGTCGACCCACACGGCCTGGCGCTGGTTGACCATCTGGATGGCTTCCGTGGTGCTGACGGCCGAGCCGGTGCGGCCCTTGCGCAGGGCGGGAATGGCCAGCATGACGCCGGAAACGACGGTTACGGCGACAATGAAGATGTTGTTTTTATCGAGCAAGAATTGCAGAAGGTCCACGGGGCATCCTGAAGTGCGGCGTCTAGCCTGGTAAGGGCGAACCCTGAAGCGCCGCGCCGCGAAATTCACGGGTGCGCCGGGGCAAAATCAAGGGCAAAATCGCTCAATTATAAAATGAGCGCATTCCGCAACTTTAACCCGCGTTACACGCCTGCCAAACCATGCACAAACTCGTTCTCATGCGCCACGGCGAAAGCCAGTGGAATCTGGAAAACCGCTTCACCGGCTGGACTGACGTCGACCTGACCGAAACCGGCCGTGAACAGGCCCGCAAGGCGGGCGAACTGCTCAAGAAAGAAGGCTACACCTTCGATCTGGCCTACTCGTCGGTGCTCAAGCGCGCCATCCGCACCCTGTGGATCGCCCTGGACGCCATGGACGCCATGTACACCCCGGTGGGCGTGAACTGGCGCCTGAACGAGCGCCACTACGGTGCCCTGCAGGGCCTGAACAAGGCCGAGACCGCCGCCAAGTACGGCGACGAGCAGGTGCTGGTCTGGCGCCGCGCCTACGCCATCGCCCCGGAACCCCTGGCGCTGGACGACGAGCGCCACCCGCGTTTCGACAGCCGCTACGCCAAGATCCCGGCCGACCAGCTGCCGGCCACCGAGTGCCTGAAGGACACCGTGGCGCGCGTGCTGCCGTTCTGGAACGAATCCATCGCCCCGGCCATCCGCGCCGGCCGCAAGGTGCTGATCGCCGCCCACGGCAACAGCCTGCGCGCCCTCATCAAGCACCTGGACAACGTCTCGGACGACGATATCGTCAACCTGAACATCCCCACCGGCCAGCCGCTGGTGTATGAATTGGATGATGACCTGCGTCCGATCCGCCACTATTATCTCGGCGATGCCGCCGAGATCGAGGCGGCCATGGCCGCGGTCGCGGCTCAAGGCAAGGCTAAGAAGGACTGATATCCATGGTGCGCATGGCGGGGTGGTTGTTGGCGGTCATGCTGGCCGGCGGGGTGCTGCCGGCGGGCGCCGCGCCCAACGATCTCGCCGGCCGCCAGTCCGAAGCCGAGAAGCAGCAGGCGCAGCTGCGCGACCGTATCGAGAACCTGCAAAAGGACATCGATACGCGCGAAGCCGCCCGCAAGGAAGCCGCCGATGCCCTGAAGCAATCGGAATCGGCGATTTCCAGGATCAACCTGCGCCTGAAGGAGCTGGCCGAGTCCAGCCGCCAGGCAAGCACCGACCTGTCCGGCCTGGAAAAGCAGATCACGGCCCAGCAGGCCGTGCTGGCCAAGCGCCGGGTTGAACTGGCCGACCAGTTGCGCACGCAATACACCAGCGGCCTGTCGCCCTGGACCGCGCTGCTGTCGGGCGATGATCCCCAGGTGCTGGGCCGCAACCTGGGCTACCTCGATTACGTGTCCCAGGCCCGCGCCCGCGCCGTCGAGGCGCTGCGCGCCGATATCGACCGCCTGGCGGCCCTGCAGGGCCGCGCCGACGCCCGTCGCGCCGAAATCGAGAAGCTGGTGGCCGAAACCTCCGAGCAGAAGACCGCCCTGGTCGCCCAGCAGAAAGAGCGCGGCACCCTGCTGGCGCAGCTGGAAGGCCAGATCGCCGCCCAGCGCGCCGAGGCCAACAAGCTGGGGCGCGACGACCAGCGCCTGTCGCGCCTGATCACCGACCTGGACGCGGCCATCGTCAAGCAGGCCGAAGAGGCCCGCAAGGCCGAAGAGGCGCGACGCCGCGCCGAGGAAGCGCGCAAGGCCGAGGAAGCCCGGCGCGCCGAAGAGGCGCGCAAGAAGGCCGAAGCCGATCGCCGCGCCGAGGAAGCCCGCAAGAAAGCCGAGGCCGACCGCAAGGCGGCCGCCGACAAGGCCACGGCCGACAACGCCCGCCGTGACCGCAACGCGCGCGAGGCCCGCGAGGCCGCCGAGGCACGCGAACAGGTCGAGGCCGCCTCACGCCAGGGCCGCGGCCCGGTCGTCGTGGCCGACCCGGACGCCGCCGGCCTGCGCCCGGCCGACACGCGCCATCCGCGCCTGACCGGCCCGGCCGAGACGCCGCCCGCGACAAAACCCGCGGATCCCCCCAAAAAGGCGGAACCTGTCGAGGAGGAAGCCGCTCCAACCCGTAGTGCGTCGACCCAGCAGACCCCGCGCGCCGCCCCGGTGGGCGGCGGCAACGGCCTGCGCCATGGCCTGGCCGCGCCGGTGCGGGGCCAGGTGCAGGGACGCTTCGGCGTCGACCGCCCGGATGGCGGCGTCTGGCGCGGCGTGGTGCTGCGCGCGGCCGAAGGCACGCCCGTCAAGGTGGTGGCCCCCGGAACGGTGGTCTATGCCGATTGGCTGAGGGGTTTTGGCAATCTCATCATTGTGGATCATGGCCAGCAATATTTGACCGTCTATGCTTACAACCAAAGTCTGCTCAAACGGGTGGGCGATTCCGTCGCGGCGGGAGATACTATTGCTACGGTAGGCGCAACCGGCGGCCAAGTGGAATCCGGCCTATACTTTGAAATTCGCCATCGCGGCGCTCCTGTGGATCCAGCCCAGTGGCTGGCCCAGTAAAGCCAAAAACCCTCAAGGGCGAAAACCATTCGGGAAGTGTGCATGAGCACTCGCAAGTTTCGCGGTTTCGGTCTGATTGCCATCGGTGCGGTGGCAGGTGTCTTGCTCAGCGTGGGCGTGACGGCTGTCGCCCAGCGCGGCAGCCCCTTGCCGCTGGATGAACTCAGGCAACTGAGCAACGTCTTCGCCGCCATCAAGAACAACTACGTCGAGTCGGTGGACGACAAGACGCTGATCGACAATGCCATTTCCGGCATGGTGTCGAACCTGGACCCGCACTCCGCCTACCTGGATGCCGACGCGTTCCGCGAAATGCAGACGGCCACGCAGGGTGAGTTCGGCGGCCTGGGCATCGAAGTCGGCGCCGAAGACGGCTTCGTCAAGGTCATCTCGCCCATCGAGGACACCCCCGCCGCGCGCGCGGGCGTCATGGCCGGCGACCTCATCATCAAGATCGACGACACGCCCACCAAGGGCATGTCGCTGAACGACGCCGTCAAGCTCATGCGCGGCGCGCCCAAGTCGCCCATCACGCTGACCATCATGCGCGCCGACCGGCCGCAGCCGATCGTGCTCAAGATCGTGCGCGACATCATCAAGGTGCGCAGCGTGCGCAGCAAGATGCTGGACAACGGCGTGGCCTACGTGCGCATCGCCCAGTTCCAGGAAAAGACCGGCGTCGACCTGGCCAAGCAGCTCAAGGACCTGGGCGCCAAGGAAGCCCCCAAGGGCCTGGTGCTCGACCTGCGCAACGACCCGGGCGGCCTGCTGACCAGCGCCATCGGCGTGTCCGGCGCGTTCCTGCCGGCCGACGCCCTGGTGGTGTCGACCGACGGCCGTACCCCGGACGCCCGCCACAAGTACCTGGCGACCCCGTCGGAATACGCCCGCGGCGAAAGCAACTACCTGTCGGGCCTGCCGGCCTGGACCAAGACCGTGCCGATGGTGGTGCTGGTCAACGTCGGTTCGGCCTCGGCCTCGGAAATCGTGGCCGGCGCGCTGCAGGACCACAAGCGCGCCAAGGTGCTGGGCAACCGCACCTTCGGCAAGGGCTCGGTGCAGGTGATCCTGCCGCTGTCGGAAACCACCGCGGTCAAGCTCACCACCTCGCGCTACTTCACGCCCAGCGGCCGTTCGATCCAGGCCACCGGCATCGAGCCCGACTACGTCGTGGCCGACACCGCCGACGGCGACCTGTTCCGCCTGCCGCGCGAAGCCGACCTGCAACGCCACCTGTCCAACCCGGGCACGGCCAACGAAGTGAAGTCCAACTCGGACCAGGACAACGTCGACGTGCCGACCAAGGTGTTCGAGTTCGGCGGCAAGGATGACTTCCAGCTGCAGCAGGCGGTCAACCTGCTGGCCGGCAAGCCGGTGCAGAAGGGCTCGGCCCGCGCCCAGGCCAAGGCGGATGCCAAGCCCGGCACCGGCACCGCCCAGCGCATGAAGATCACGCCGACCGGAGTCGAGCCCAGCAAGGACAAATGAACGACGAGCAACTACTGCGCTACGCCCGCCATATCCTGCTCGACGAGCTGGGTATCGAAGGGCAGGAAAGACTGCTGGCGGCGCGTGTGCTTATCGTAGGGGCGGGTGGACTGGGTTCGCCCGCCGCGCTCTACCTGGCCACCGCCGGCGTCGGCGAGATCACGCTGGCCGATGACGACGTCGTCGAGCTCAGCAACCTGCAGCGCCAGATCCTCCACACCACCGCGAGCGTGGGCCGGCCCAAGGCCGAGTCCGGCCGCGACATGTTGGCCGCTTTCAATCCCCAGACCCGCGTGCATGCCCGCGTCGAGCGGCTGCAGGGCCAGGCGCTGTCCGACGCCGTGGCGCAGGCCGACCTGGTGCTGGACTGCACCGACAACTTCACCACCCGCCACGCCATCAACCGCGCCTGTGTGCAGCATCGCAAGCCGCTGGTGTCGGGCGCGGCCATCCGCTTCGACGGCCAGGTCAGCGTCTACGACCTGCGCGACCCCGAGGCGCCTTGCTACCACTGCCTGTTTCCCGAGGCGGACGACGTCGAAGAGGCCAATTGCGCCACCATGGGCGTGTTCGCGCCGGTGGTCGGCATCATCGGCAGCATGCAGGCGGCCGAGGCGCTCAAGCTGCTTTCGGGCGTGGGCGAGAGCCTGTCGGGACGCCTGCTGTGGCTCGACGTGCGCACCATGCAGTGGCGCAGCGTCAATGTGCAGCGCGATCCCGAGTGCGCGGTTTGCGGGACCCGCGGGCATTGATCTGTCCGCCCGGTGGATATTCTGTCCCCGTAAAATCTGCATGTCATGATCCGTGCGAACAATATTAAAGGTTTGAAATACCTGCTATAACGCCAGCCAGCCCTCCTTTCAGGGCAGGGCAGCTTTGGACGTATCGGAGTGGAAACAGGATTGAGCTTCAGCCTGCCCAAGTGGCGGCTGACCCGATGGTTGACGGATTCCGGGCAGGACACGCCAGCGGACATCCGCGCCGCGTTGATTGCCAGCCTGTTCGGCACGCTGCCCATCTTCGCGGGCGGCGTCATCAATACCCTCATGATCTCGGGCGTGGTCGCCTGGCGCCGTCCCGAGCCGCTCTATATCTCCTGGCTGGTGCTGGAGATCGTGCTGGCGGTGGTGCGGGTCACCATCCTGCGCTCGGCCTTGCGCAACGCCACCCGCGGCGGCAACACCCATACCGACATCTACATCGTGCTGGCGCTGCTGTGGGCGTTCAGCGTCGGCTACGGCGTCTTCGTCACCTTCCTCAACCATGACTGGCTGGCGGCCACGCTAGCCGGCGTGTCCTGCGGCGCCATGGCCGGCGGCATCTGCTTTCGCAACTATGGCGCGCCGCGGCTGGTGGCCGCGATGATCTTCCTGAGCCTGGGGCCGATGTGCCTGGGCGCGCTGTTCGCCGGCGAATACGTCACCGCCATCGTCTTCATCCAGATCCCGTTCTACCTGGTCAGCATGAGCATCGCCTCGCAGCGGCTGCGGCGCATCCTGGTGTCCACCATGCTGGCCGAGCGCGAGAACGAACGCCGCGCCAGCCAGGACGCGCTGACCGGCCTGGCCAACCGCGCCGGGCTGGAAGCCGCGCTCGAACGCATCTGCGCCAGCGCCCGCGGGCAGGACAGCGCCGCCGCGCTGTTCTACATGGACATGGACGACTTCAAGATCATCAACGACACCCACGGCCATGCCGCCGGCGACCACGTGCTCAAGACCATCGCCCAGCGCATGCGGGCCATGCTGCGGGTGGACGACGTCGCGGCCCGCATAGGCGGCGACGAATTCATCGTGCTGGCCACCGGCATCGACGCCACCGCCGCGCTGCGCCTGGGCAACCACCTGCTGCGCGACGCCATCCAGCCGATCACGCTGGCCGATGGCACGCGGGTCAGCGTGGGATTGTCGATCGGCATCTCGATCATTTCCGGCGCCGACCGCAAGGCCCAGTCGGTGCTGGATTCGGCCGACGCGGCGCTGTACCGCGCCAAGGCGCAGGGCGGTAGCCGCTGCGCGGTCGCCGGGGCGCCAGACCTGGAAGTGGTCCGGGAGACCGGGGACGCCGCCGCGACGGCCTGACGCCTCAAGCCTCAAGCCTCAAGCCGAGGGTGCGCGGCATCGCGGATTTCCTTCACTTCACTCCAAAGTTATCAGATAACCTGAAAAGTCCGCGCTATACTGCGTGGCTATGCTGACCAAGAGCCTCACCCTGACCGAACAGGTCGCCCGCCAGATCGCGGACGACATCGCCCATGGCGTCTACCCCGTGGGCGGCAAGCTGCCGTCCGGCCGCATCCTGGCCGAGCAGTACGGCGTCAGCGCCGCGGTCATCCGTGAGGTCACCGAGCGTCTGCGCGCGCAGGGCCTGGTGCAGAGCCGCCAGGGATCGGGCAGCGTGGTGCTGGCGCGCACCGGCGCGCAGGGCTTCCAGGTGCCCGCCGACATCGCCGTCAGCCGCGAGCAGCTGGCCAGCGTCTACGAATTGCGCATGGAACTGGAAGGCGGCGCCGCCGCCCTCGCGGCCGAGCGCCGCAACGCCGCCGACCTGGAGGCCATGGCCCGCGCCCTGGCCGACCTGGAACATCACCAGCACCATCCCGAACACGGGGTCGAGCACGACATCGCCTTCCACCTGGCGATCGCGGCCGCGACCCACAACCCGTTCTACCAGGACCTGCTGCAGTACCTGAACCTGCAATTGCGCCTGGCCGTCAGCACCGCGCGCGCCAACAGCCGCCAGCTGGCGGGCATGACGGACGCCGTGCACCACGAACACGTCGCCGTGTTCGAGGCCATCCGCGACCGCGATGCGCCGCGCGCGCGCCTGATGGCCGAACGCCACCTGCGGCAGGCGGCCAGCCGCCTGCGCCTCGATTCCCTCTTTCCCGCCTCCAGGCAGACATCATGAGCACAACCGACATCGCCCAGCGCCTGGTCCAGGCCCTCGGCCCCGACACCGTCTTCACCGCCAGCGAGGACATCGCGCCCTGGCTGTCCGACTGGCGCGGCCTGTACAACGGCCACGCGCAGGCGGTGGTCCGTCCGCGCACCACCGCCGAGGTCGCCACCTGCCTGGCGCTCTGCAACGAGGCCGGCGTGCCGGTGGTGCCGCGCGGCGGCAACACCGGCCTGTGCGGCGGCGCCACGCCCGATGCCGCGCCCGTCAATGTCGTCCTGAGCCTGGACCGCATGAACGCGGTGCGCGCCATCGACACCGTCGCCAACACCCTGGTCGCCGAAGCCGGCTGCATCCTCGGCAACCTGCGCCGCGCGGCGCAGGACGCCGGCCGCCTGCTGCCCCTGAGCCTGGCCGCCGAAGACTCCAGCCAGATCGGCGGCAACGTCGCGACCAACGCCGGCGGCGTCAACGTCGTGCGCTACGGCATGGCGCGCGAACTGGTGCTGGGCCTGGAAGCGGTGCTGCCCAGCGGCGAGATCTTCAACGGCCTGCGCACCCTGCGCAAGGACAACACCGGCTACGACCTGAAGCAGCTGCTGATCGGCTCCGAAGGTACGCTTGGCGTGATCACCGCCGTGGCGCTGCGCCTGTACCCGCGCACCGACGTGCGCTCGGTGGTGCTGGCCGCGGTCGAATCGCCGGCCCAGGCGCTGCAATTGTTCGAGATCCTGTTCGAGCAATGCGGCGCCCGCCTGCAGGCCTTCGAATATTTCTCGGGAGACTGCCTCGACCTGGTCCTGACGCACGCCGCCGGCGTGCAGGAGCCGTTCGAGCAACGCTACCCCGCCTATGTGCTGGTCGAGCTGGCCGACACCACCGATGAAGCGGCCCTGACCGCGCTGCTGGAAAACGTGATCGGCACGGCGCTGGAACGCGGCCTGTGCCTGGACGCCGCGGTCTCCGCGTCGCTGGCGCAGTTGCAGGCGCTGTGGAAGCTGCGCGAGGAAATCTCCGAAGCCCAGCGCGCCGACGGCCCGCACCTCAAGCACGATGTGTCGCTACCGATCGAGAGCATTCCCGATTTCATGGTGTCGGCCGAGGCGCGCGTGCGCGCGCTGTACCCGGACATCCGCCCCTTCATCTTCGGCCACTTCGGCGACGGCAACCTGCACTACAACCTGTCGCGCCCGGCGGGCGCGGACCGCGGCTGGGTCGCCGAACACGGCGCCGCGATCACCGACGCGGTCCTGGACGAGGTCAACCGCTACGAGGGCAGCATCAGCGCGGAGCATGGGATCGGGCAGCTCAAGCGGGAGCATTTCCTGCATAGCAAGGATGCGGTTGAGTTGCGGTTGATGCGGGAGATCAAGCGGGTTTTGGATCCTAGGGGGATTATGAATCCTGGGAAGTTGCTGTAGGTTTTTTGGGGTGCTTGTTTTGTTGATGTGTGGGGTTGCTTCGTAGGTCGCCCCTCGGTCGGGCGGACCCGATGGCGGGCGCCCACGATTGCGGTCCGGAGCGTTCGCTCCGGACCGCAATCGTAGCCCCGCCTCCCCCCGAGGGCCGCCGCATCGGGCGGCCCAAGAACCGACCCCTCGCAACCCAAGATCAGACCAACTCCGCAAAAAAACACCACGAATAACAAAAAAGGCCTGGAGCAACGCATCCAGGCCTTTCATACCGCCCCAAGTCCACCAAACAGCCGCCATCAGCGACCCGCCTGGCAAAGGCGAAATCCGTTCAGAAGATCACTGCCGGTGATAAACCTCGGCTCCCTTCTTCACGAACTCGATCGACTTCTCCTGCATGCCTTTTTGGAGGGCGTCTTTTTCGCTCACGCCTTGCGACGCCGCGTAATCGCGCACGTCCTGCGTGATCTTCATGCTGCAGAAATGCGGGCCGCACATCGAGCAGAAGTGCGCCACCTTCATCGAGTCCTTCGGCAGCGTCTCGTCGTGGAACTCCTTCGCCGTGTCCGGATCCAGGCCCAGATTGAACTGGTCGTCCCAGCGGAACTCGAAACGCGCCTTCGAGAGCGCGTTGTCGCGGATCGCCGCGCCCGGATGGCCCTTGGCCAGGTCCGCCGCGTGCGCCGCGATCTTGTACGTGATGATGCCGTCCTTCACGTCCTTCTTGTTCGGCAGCCCCAGGTGCTCCTTGGGCGTCACGTAACAGAGCATCGCCGTGCCGTACCAGCCGATCAGCGCCGCGCCGATGCCCGAGGTGATGTGGTCGTAGCCCGGCGCGATGTCGGTCGTCAGGGGGCCCAGCGTGTAGAACGGCGCCTCGTGGCAGTGTTCCAGCTGCAACTCCATGTTTTCCTTGATCATCTGCATCGGCACGTGGCCGGGGCCTTCGATCATCACCTGCACATCGTGCTTCCAGGCCACCTGCGTCAGTTCGCCCAGCGTCTTCAGTTCGGCGAACTGGGCTTCGTCGTTGGCGTCGTAGCCCGAGCCCGGGCGCAGGCCGTCGCCCAGCGAGAAGCTGACGTCGTAGGCCTTCATGATTTCGCAGATTTCCTCGAAGCGCTCGTACAGGAAGCTCTCCTTGTGATGCGCCAGACACCACTTGGCCATGATCGAGCCGCCGCGCGAGACGATGCCCGTCATGCGGTCCGCCGTCATCGGAATGAACGGCAGGCGCACGCCGGCGTGGATCGTGAAGTAGTCCACGCCCTGTTCGGCCTGCTCGATCAGCGTGTCGCGGAAGATCTCCCAGGTCAGTTCCTCGGCCTTGCCGTCGACCTTCTCCAGCGCCTGGTAGATCGGCACCGTGCCGATCGGCACCGGCGAATTGCGGATGATCCATTCACGCGTTTCGTGGATGTGCTTGCCCGTCGACAGGTCCATGACCGTGTCGCCGCCCCAGCGGATCGCCCAGGTCATCTTCTCGACTTCCTCGCCGATGCCCGAACTGACGGCCGAGTTGCCGATGTTGGCGTTGATCTTGACCAGGAAATTGCGGCCGATCGCCATCGGCTCGACTTCCGGGTGGTTGATGTTGGCGGGGATGATGGCGCGGCCGCGGGCGATCTCGTCGCGCACGAATTCCGGCGTGATGGCGGCCGGGATGGCGGCGCCGAACGATTGGCCCGGGTGCTGGCGCAGCAGGCGCTTGACCATCTTCTCGCCGTCCGGACCGCTGTCGCGCAGCGTCTGCAGGTAGTGCTCGCGGCGCAGGCTTTCGCGGATCGCCACGTATTCCATTTCGGGCGTGATGATGCCGCGGCGCGCGTAGTGCATCTGCGAGACGTTGGCGCCGGCCACGGCGCGGCGCGGCGGGCGTTGCAGGTCGAAGCGCATGGCCGTCAGCTTGGGATCGGTCAGGCGTTCCTTGCCGTAATCGCTGGTCGGACCCGACAGCACTTCCGTGTCGCCGCGCTCGTCGATCCAGGCGCGGCGCACTTCCGGCAGGCCGCGGCGGATGTCGATCCTGGCATCGGGGTCGGTGTAGGGGCCGCTGCAATCGTAGACGGTCAGCGGCGGGTTCTTTTCGCCACCGAACATGGTGGGCGTGTCGTCCTGTTCGATCTCGCGGAACGGGACGCGGATGTCGGGACGGGAACCGACCTCGTAGACCCGGCGAGATTTGGGCAACGGGGCGACCGCGGCCGCGTCGACTTCGGCGGTGGCGGCCAGGAATTTGGGATTGGCGTTCATGGAAAGCTCCAAGCGAATGGTTTGGAGCCGATCGGGAATGGACTCCCGCCATGCGGGCATGGCGGGAATACGGCTCCCAGCATCGGCATTATCCGTACTGGTACGAAGGGACTCTCTCAACACGTCGGGCCGATTCGGCGCGACGAGTACCCCTGCGCGAAAGCGAAGTATAGAGCCTGCCCGGCCCCGGCGCGAATGACGGCCGATGCTGCGCTGCGGCAGCGTGATCCCCGATCGGTTGCGGATGCTCGTAGTACCGCTTTACATTTGGAATCAGTCTGCGGAGACAGTGCCATATAGGTTCTGTACACTTTTTCCGTCAGCCGGCGGTCAGCCCCCCGGCTCAGTCCACTCAAGAAGGAAACGAGCATGCAACTTACCCTACGCAAACTGGCACCCGCCCTGGTGGTCATGACCCTTGCGCTTGCGGGTTGCAAGACCGCCCCGACCAAATCCGGCGCCGCCGCCACGCCCGATGCGGCCGGCCAACAGCAATCGTCCGGGCAGCAGCAGCCCGCCACCGCCTCGGTGGTCGAGTTCTACGTGGCCCAGACCCAGTCCGCTCCTGGCCTGGTCGAAGTCGCCCTGCCCGACGGCAAGCTCTACATGCAGCAGCAGCCTGTGCTGACGCGCGCCGATCTGACCGAAGCCGCCGCCCTGGTCGATCGCCAAGGCGCCAATTTCGTCGGTCTGCGTTTCTCGGAAGCCGGCACGCGCAAGCTGACCGAGATCAGCACCCAGAACGTCGGCAACATGCTGGCGCTGGTGATCGATCGTGAACTGATCGCCGCGCCGCGCATCGGCGAACCGCTGAACCGTGGCGTGCTGGCCTTCGGCGTGCCGTCGGCGCAAGCCGCTTCCGACATCGCCGCCAAGATCCGTGGCGAAAGCGCGCCCGCTGCCGGCGCCGCGCCGGCCCCGGCTCCCGCCAAGCCCTGATCTTTCCAGGCACAAAAAAACCCGGCGCTGCCGGGTTTTTTTTGTCCTGCTTCGGGCGTTTTCTCAGCCCTTGCGGCCGCGTGGCTTGACGCCGCGACGCGCCGTCATGGCTTCAATGAAGGCCAGCGTCACGGCTTCCAGCGCCACCCGATCCTCGGCCGTGAGCGTGTCGAGCATCGCGGGCGAGATCGTGGCGTAGGGCCACGGCGCCAACGGCCGCCCGCGCCGCGCGATGGCGCGGGGCAGGGGCTCCGAGACGCCGGTCGCCGGCAGCGTATCGCTCAGGTCGTAGCTCTCCATGGGCAGTTCCATGGGACCCTTGCCGGTCTCCAGCCACTCGAGTTCCACCTTCAACACCTGCGCCAGTTTGCGCAGGGAACGGCTCGAATGCCGCAGCCCGCTCTCGTAGCTGCCGATCGCGCTCTGCGACAGGCGGGTCAGGCGCGCCAAGGTTTTCTGCGTGTGGCCACGCAAAAGACGGGCGTGCTTCAGTCGGTCTGAAAAAGTCTTCACGCGTCGATTGAAGCTTGCGCCGTAGGCACTTTGGTGGATATAAATATTACTTAAGTGATAAGTTCGAAGAGGCGCTCACATGCAGGAAAGAGGTTACGTCCTCGTCGTGCAACTTGGTGGAATGGCATGCAACAAGTTCGTGCATACCTTACGTCAATTTCAGTGGGAGGTCGGTCTGTGCCGATCGCCCGAAGGGCTGTTGGCGCGTCTGCGCAATGAGCCCGCCGATGCCGTCGTGCTACGCGGCACCGTCGACGACCTGCCGCAGCTGATTGCCGCGCTGCGTCGCGCCGCGCCGGGTTGCGCCGTGGTCTGGCAGTCGCCCGAAGACTCCGCGTCGGCCCGTATTGCCGCGCTCGATGCGGGCGCCCATGTGTGCGTGCCGCTGCAGGCGAACATCCCCGAATGGGACGCCGTCCTGCGCAACCTGATGCGTTGCCAGCATCCCGCGGCCGACGCCATGCCGCGCTGGCGGGTCGATGGCCGTGGCCGCATGCTGGCCGGGCCCGCTGGTGAGCGGCTGCCCCTGACCAACACGGAGCGCGCCTTTTTCGTCAGCCTGTTGAATGCGCCGCACCAGTGCCTGCCGCGCGAGGGCTTCTTCCCCGATGCCGCGCGTGATCCCATGGACGGCGCGCGGCGCGTCGATGTGCTGGTATCGCGCCTGCGTTCCAAGGCGCGCCGGCTCAATATCGACCTGCCGGTGCTGGCGGTGCGAGGGTGGGGCTACATGCTGTTGCCGCAGGGCGTGCCGGCCGAACAGCCGTAGCCTGGCCTGCCGCCGGCGCGGTCCGGCTGGCGTGGGGCACGGTGCGAACGGCCATTGCGATGACGCTGTTCCGGTCGCGGGAAAGCGCGGTCCCAGCCAAAAAAAAGGCGCCCCTGCGGGCGCCTTCTTGATTGTCAGCCGGCGGTGTCCGTCAGAGCACGACCAGGTTGTCGCGATGCATCAGTTCGGGGTCGGTCATGCTGCCGAGGATGCGGGCGATCTGCGATGACGGCTGGCGCAGGATGCGGCGCGTATCCACCGATGAATAATTGATCAGCCCGCGCGCGCATTCGCGGCCCTGGCCGTCGACGCAGGCGACCACGTCGCCGCGGCCGAATTCGCCTTCCACGTCCACCACGCCGATCGGCAGCAGGCTCTTGCCTTCGCGCAGCAGCGCCTGCACGGCGCCGTCGTCCAGCACCACGCGGCCACGCAGGCGCAGGTGGTCGGCCAGCCATTGCTTGCGAGCCGACCAGACCGGCAGCACGGCGCGCAATTCGCTGCCGATGCATTCGCCCTGCGCCAGGCGCGTCAGCACGTTGCGTTCGCGGCCCGAGGCGATCACGGTGTGTGCGCCGCTGTGCGCGGCGCGCTTGGCCGCCAGCACCTTGGTCAGCATGCCGCCGGTGCCGATGCCGCTGCCGGCGCCGCCAGCCATGGCTTCCAGCGCCGGATCGCCGGCCTGGGCGTGCGCCATGAACTTGGCGTCGGGATTCTTGCGGGGATCGGAGTCGTACAGGCCGCGCTGGTCGGTCAGGATGATGAGCGTGTCGGCTTCGATCAGGTTGGTGACCAGCGCGCCCAGTGTGTCGTTGTCGCCCAGCCGGATCTCGTCGGTGACCACCGTGTCGTTTTCGTTGACGATCGGCACCACGCCCAGGCGCAGCAGCGCGAACAGCGTGCTGCGCGCATTCAGGTAGCGGTGGCGGTCGGCCAGGTCTTCGTGGGTCAGCAGGATCTGCGCGGTGCGCAGGCCGTATTCGGCGAAGGCCGCTTCGTAGGCCTGGCACAGGCCCATCTGGCCCACGGCCGCGGCGGCTTGCAGTTCGTGCATCACCGACGGGCGCTTGCGCCAGCCCAGGCGGGCCATGCCTTCGGCGATGGCGCCGCTGGAGACCAGCACGACCTGCTTGCCCTGCTTGTGCAGCGCGGCGATCTGGGCGGCCCAGTGCGCCACGGCGGCGCGATCCAGGCCGCGGCCTTCATTGGTGACCAGCGACGAGCCCACCTTGGCGACAAGGCGCTGGGCGTTGGTGACGACGGAAACGGCGGGTGATTCGGCAGACATGATGGCGGCGGGCTGCGGCGCGAAAAAGGCGTAATCGAACGAGATTGCGATTATGGCTTATTCGTCGCCACGCGGCGCGGCCGGCTTCTTGTCGGCGTCGGTGCGGGTGTCGTCGAAGCGCGGGTCTTCGGCGACGTAGGTGCCGTCGGCCTGGTCCTGCGCCAGCTGTTCCTTTTCGCGTTCGGCGTCGAGGTAGTCCTGCAGCGCGTAGATCAGGTCCTGGGTGCCGTCGCCCGACAGGCCCGAGATACCGAACACCGGGCCCTTCCAGTCGTACAGCTCGATGAAGCGGCGCTTGGTGTCCTCGGGATCGGTCACCATGTCCAGCTTGTTCAGCACCAGCCAGCGCGGCTTGGCGGCCAGCTCGGGGTCGTAGCGGCGCAGTTCCTCGACGATGGCGCGGGCATCGACCACGGCTTGTTCCACGGGATCCGCGTCGGGATCGGGGGTGGACACGTCCACCAGGTGCAGCAGCACGCGGGTGCGCGCCAGGTGGCGCAGGAACAGGTGGCCCAGGCCGGCGCCTTCCGAGGCGCCTTCGATCAGGCCGGGAATGTCGGCCACGACGAAGCTGCGCGACGGCGAGGTGCGCACCACGCCCAGGTTCGGGTGCAGCGTCGTGAACGGGTAGTCGGCGATCTTCGGCTTGGCGTTGGAGATGCGGGTGATCAGCGTGGACTTGCCGGCGTTGGGCAGGCCCAGCAAGCCGACGTCGGCCAGCACCTTCAGTTCCATGCGCAGGTAGCGGTGTTCGCCTTCCTTGCCGGGCGTCCACTGGCGCGGGGCGCGGTTGACGCTGGACTTGAAGTGCATGTTGCCCATGCCGCCCTGGCCGCCAGCGGCCAGCACGACTTTCTGCTCGTGGCGGTTCAGGTCGAACAGGACTTCGCCGGTGTCGGCGTCATGGATGATGGTGCCGACGGGCACGCGCAGCGTGATGTCCGGGGCGGCGGCGCCGTACTGGTCCGAGCCGCGGCCGTTTTCGCCGTTCTTGGCGCGGTGCAGGCGCGCGTAGCGGAAGTCGATCAGCGTGTTGATGTTGCGATCGGCCACCGCGAAGATGGTGCCGCCGCGTCCGCCGTCGCCGCCGTCCGGGCCGCCCTTGGGGATGAATTTTTCGCGGCGAAAGCTCGCCACGCCATTGCCGCCTTTGCCGGCGACGACTTCAATGGTGGCTTCGTCTACGAATTTCATGGTGTCTGCGCGTGTATGAGATAGGGGGCTTCGCCGCGATGCGGCGAGGGTCACCGCGCATTTGCGGTGGCCGGAAGGAAAAAAAGCCCTGCCGCGTGCGACAGGGCTTTGCCGTTCTGGCCGGCGGCGGATCGCTGAGGCGACCACGCCGCTGGCCGGATCGTGCTGCGTCGAGGATTACTCGGCGGCGACGATCGAAACGGTTTGCTTGTTCAACGCGCCCTTGAAGCCGAATTGAACCTTGCCGTCGATCAGCGCGAACAGGGTGTGGTCCTTGCCCATGCCGACGTTCACGCCAGCGTGGAAACGGGTACCGCGCTGACGCACGATGATCGAACCAGCGGGAATCAGTTCACCGCCGAAAGCCTTGACGCCCAGACGCTTCGATTCTGAGTCGCGTCCGTTTCGCGTAGAGCCGCCGCCCTTTTTCTGTGCCATGTTTAGCTCCTGCTAATGTGGTACCGAGTCGCGTCTTAAGCCGTGATGGCTTCGATGCGGATTTCGGTGTAGTTCTGACGGTGGCCCTGACGCTTCTGATAGTGCTTGCGACGGCGCATCTTGAAGATCTTGACCTTGTCGTGGCGGCCTTGCGCAAGAACCGTTGCCTTGATCACGGCGCCGGCGACGAGGGGCGTACCAACTTTCAGTTGGTCGCCTTCGCCCACGGACAGCACTTGATCCAGGGTGATTTCTTGCCCAATGTCAGCCGGTATCTGTTCTACCTTGAGTTTTTCGCCAATGGCAACACGGTACTGCTTGCCACCGGTTTTTACGACCGCGTACATGGGGTATTCCTTAAATAGGTAAATGGGCTTATTCGCTTGCCGGCCCTGCTGGGCTGGCGGTACTTGCCTGGCGGTTGGAACGACCCTGGATGTTCGGGGCCGTGTTGCATGTGGGAAGGCCGCGTATCAAGCGTGTGTGGACTCCGTGCTCTGTATGAGCTGAGTCCATCCGCTATCCGCGCTTTTGCTTCCCTGCGGTTCACCGGGCGCGTAGTGCGTAATTCACCGACGTAATTCGGCCATCACTGACCGAATCCGGGATATTAGCGTGGGCCTGGGGAAAAGTCAAAAAGCGCTTGCGGGGTAAGGGCTTAGGTGTCGCCTGGGCGCCGCGATGGCCGTTCCGGATGGTGAAAAAATGGGGGCCGATCGACACGGATGGCGGCCGTCGAGGGCGGGCCCGCCCCGGGGCGCGGGGCGTCGTCGGGTCCGGCTTTGGTTCCTGACAGCCCGTATAATCGCTGGTCGAATCCCCCGCCATCCCGGCGGCCCAGCGGTAAGAGCTGTTACATACGGCTCGTTTCACTCTCCGGATACGTCTTGAATCTCCCCGCGCTCATTGCTCCCATAGTTGACGATATGAAAGCCGTCGATGCGGTTATCCGCGAGCGGCTGAATTCCGATGTGGTGCTGATCCGTACGATCGGCGACTACATCATTGGCGCCGGCGGCAAGCGCATGCGTCCGGCGATGGTGCTGATGGTGGCGCGCGCGCTGGGCTACGAAGGGACGCATCACCAGTTGCTGGCCGCCGTCGTGGAATTCATCCATACGGCGACGCTGCTGCATGACGACGTGGTCGACGAGTCCGACCTGCGCCGTGGCCGCGAGACCGCCAACGCGGTGTTCGGCAACGCCGCCAGCGTGCTGGTGGGCGACTACCTCTATTCGCGTTCGTTCGAGATGATGGTCGAGGCCGACTCGATGCGCATCATGAGCATCCTGTCCGAGGCCACCACGGTGATCGCCGAAGGCGAGGTGCTGCAGCTGCTGAACGTGCACGATCCGGACGTCTCGCAGGAGCGCTACCTGCAGGTCGTGCGCTACAAGACCGCCAAGCTGTTCGAGGCCGCGGCCCAGGTGGGCGCGGTGCTGGCCGGCGCCACGCCCGAACAGGAGGCCGCCGCCGCCGCGTACGGCCGCCACGTGGGCACCGCCTTCCAGCTGGTCGACGACGTGCTGGACTACAGCGGCGACGCCGCCGCGCTGGGCAAGAACGTGGGCGACGACCTGCGCGAGGGCAAGCCGACGCTGCCGCTGATCCGCGTGATGGAAGTGGGCACGCCTGAACAGCAGCAATTGATCCGCGACGCCATCAAGACGGGCGACGCCGATTTCGCCGCCGTGGCCGCCGCCATCCAGGCGACGGACGCGCTGGAACACGCCCGCGAGGCTGCCGTGGTCGAGGCGAATCGGGCCCGCGAAGCACTTTCTTCGTATCCCGTTTCCCCTTTTCTAAATTCTCTGTTAGAATTCTGCGCTTTCGCGGTGAATAGAGATCGCTAGCTGAAAAACAGCGCTGCAGCAGTTTTCAAAGCAGTGCCGTAGCGAGGCTTTAGCAAGGTCGAAGTTCACAAGGCGGGAAGGCGAAAGCCTTCAAGCCGAAGCGGGAAGTTGATTTGGTTGCACTGAGCGCAACGAAGTCAGTAGCTGTAGGGTGTGGGGTCGCGCAAGCCATAAACCCCCCATATCCAGACTCGGGGCGTAGCTCAGCCTGGTAGAGTACTGCGTTCGGGACGCAGGAGTCGGAGGTTCGAATCCTCTCGCCCCGACCACTCATGTGGTCGAATTCTTGGTGGTGTTCCCGACACCGTCAGCAATAGCCGGATCCGCGAAAGCGGCGCCGGCTTTTTTGCGTCTGGGGCCTGTGGTTGGCGGAATCGGCGCCGCCGGGTCAGCGGATCGCCGCGTAGCCGGCGACCTCTGCGGCCCGCGCCATTTCATCCAGCACCGTGTATGCGGCCGGGTCGGGCCGGGTGAAACGCGCCACGTGGGCGGCGCGTAGCAGCGGCCCGTGCGCCGGATCCTCGTGCATGGCCAGCAGTACGTCCGAGAGGGCCTGCGCAGCGGCCGGATCCACGTCGGGGCCGGCCACCAGCAACGGGTTCGGGGTCCAGGGCGTGTAGGCCAGCGTGCGCAGACCGGCCAGCACGGCCGGATCATGCTCGCGTAGCAGATCCAGGTACCAGGCGTCCGCGGCGGTCAGGTCGATCTCGCCGTCGGCCAGCGCGCGCAACAGGCCGCGCGGGTTGCCGTAAGGCCCCTTGGAGGCCGCGAACAGGGCGCCGCCGGGCGGAGCGACCTTGGCGAGCGCCGCGCGCGGCGCGTTCCAGCCGGATTGCGAGTCCTGCACCATCCAGCCATAGCGGCTGCCGGCCGCGTCGGCCAGCGACGACCAGGGGCAGTCGGCGCGGACCAGGAATTCGCTGCGGTAGCGCGGCAGGCCCTCGTAGGCCGGCCAGTCGGGCACCACCGCGGCCATGGCGCCGAAGGCCCTTCCGGCCTCCAGCGCCCTCACGTAGGGCCAGCCGCACATGAAGACGCCGCACAGGCCGGGCCGTTCCCAGAGCTCGCCGATCGGGGCCGGCCAGCCATGTTCGACGAATTGCACGCGCAGGCCGGCGCGGGCATGGGCGGCCCGCAGCAGCGCATGCCAGGCGGCCCGCGCCGCGGGCGCGACGTCGTACATGCGCGTCGAGGTGATGAAATCCATGGCCGGCTTCCTACGCGAACTTGAGGGTCTGGCCCAGGCCCATCTTGCGGGCCTTCTCCAGCATGGCGTGGCCCAGCGCGATGTCGGTGGTGGACAGGCCGCGGTGCCAGAACAGGATGGTCTCGTCATCGCGCTCGCGACCCGGCTTCAGGCCGGCGACGATCTGGCCCAGTTCGGCGTGCAGGTTTTCCTCGGTGATGCGGTCGCTGTCGACGTGGGCGCGCAGTGCGCCGTAGGGCAGGCCCTTGCGGCATTGGCCCCAGTCATCGACCACCACTTTGCTCATGATGTCGGTCAGGCTCAGTTCGACCGCGCTCATGGTGCCGTAGGGCATGACCAGGGCGCCGGGCTTGATCCATTCGGTCTTGAGCAGCGGCGTGGGCTGGGGCAGGCGCGAGGCCTCCACCACGATGTCGGCGCCGCGCACGCACGATTCCCAGTCGTTGACGACCTTCACGGGCTTGCCCAGGTCGCGCGACAGGCGTTCGCCGAAGGCCTGCTGGCTTTCGGGGCGGCGCGAATGCACGCGGATCTCGTCGAAGTCGTAGAGGCTGTCGAGCAGCCGCACGTTCCAGTAGGACGTGCCGCGCGCGCCGATGTGGCCCAGCACTTTGCTGTCCTTGCGGGCCAGGTACTTGGCGCCCAGCGCGGTGACCGCGCCGGTGCGCATGTCGGTGATGGCGGTCGCGTCCACCACGGCCAGCGGTTTGCCGTTGACCGGGTCGAACAGGTTGAGCAAGGCCATTTCGGAAGGCAGGTCGACCTTGTAGTTGTCGACGAAATCGCTGACGACCTTCACGCCCGCCACATGCAGCGGCGCGATGTAGCCGCGCAGCACGTTGAAGTGCCCCTTGTCGGAGGATTCCGGCACCAGGTGCACGCGCGGCTCGATGACGGTCTGGCCGCGGCCCTGGGCGTCCAGCGCGCTTTGCACGGCGGCCAGGATCTCGGCGTCGGTCAGGCCCAGCGCGCGCACGTCGGGGCCGTTCAGGTAGGTGATGTCGATGGATTGCATGGTCTCTCCCTTGTTTATTGAATTGGCTGGATGCCGGCCTGCTTGACGATGGCCGCCCATTTGTCGGTTTCCTGCTTGATCGCGCGGCCGAAGTCGGCGCGGTTGGACCCGGCCGGATCCACGCCCAGGCCGGCGAACTTCTGGCGCACGGATTCCTTTTGCAGCACGGCGGCGATATCGGCCTGCAACTGGTCGAGGATCTCGGGCGGCACCTTGGCCGGCGCGACGATGCCGTACCAGGAGGTCACGTCAAAGCCCGGGTAGCCGCTTTCGGCCACGGTGGGCACGTCCTTCAGTTGCGGCAGGCGCTGCGGCCCGGCCACGGCCAGCGCGCGCAGCTTGCCGGACTGGATGTGCGGCAGCACGGTGGACACGCCGGCGAACATCATGTCGACGTTGCCCGCCACCACGTCGTTGACCGCCGCGGCCATGGCGTTGTACGGGATGTGGCGCGTGACGATGCCGGCCGACTGGTTGAGCAATTCACCCGCCAGGTGGGCGCCGCTGCCGGGCCCCGGGGAAGAGTAGTTGAGCTTGTCCGGATGCTGGCGGGCGTAGGCCACCAGTTCGGTGAAGGTCTGGGCGGGCACTCGCGCGTTGACCACCAGCACGTTGGGCGAGGTGGCCAGCATGGTCACCGGCGCGAAGTCCCTGGCCGTATTGAAGGGCAGCTTGGTGTAGAGCAGCGGGTTGACCGTCAGGTTGCCCGCCGGCGCCAGGGCCAGCGTGTAGCCGTCCGGGTTGGCGCGCGCGACATAGTCCATGCCGATATTGCCGGACGCGCCGACCTTGTTCTCGATGATGACCGGCACGCCCCATTTGCTGTTGAGTTCCTGGCCGACGATGCGCGGCAGCGCGTCGGCGATGCCGCCGGCGCCGAACGGGACGACGATGGTGACGGGACGGGCGGGATACTTGCCGTCGGCCGCGCCGGCGGGCGCGGACAAGGCAGTGGCTAGCAGGGTACTACTCAGGCACAACGCGACATACTTGTTCATGATCATTCCCCTTGTGGCAGATCTGGCTGCGGCGCGGCGCCTACGGTGTGACGACGCGCTCTTCATCAAGAAACCGTTCGGCGCGCGCAATGTCGTCGGCCAGTCTCCTGTCTTGTGAAAGAAACGGCACTTGCTGGCGGAACGCGGCCAGCACGGCGCCGGTTCCCTTGCCCACCGGGCGCTGGGCGTCGGCGCGCGTGCGCAGGTCCACCGCCTGCGCCGCGTGGATCAGTTCGATGCCCAGCAAGGTGCGCAGGCGCACGGCCTGCTGGCCCAGGCGTTGCGCGGCCAGCGGGCCGTTGGTGGCGACGTCCTCGATGTTGCCGGCGACCGCCAGCGCGTCGGACGAGACGGGCTGCGACAACGCGCGGATCTCGGTGGCCAGCAGCGATACGGGCTTCTGGATGGTGGTGTAGGCCAGCGTGGTGTCGTTGGGCGACAGGAAGCGCGGCAGCCGTGTGAAGGTGGGGTCGCCCATGCGCAGCACGCGCTGCGCCGAGGATTGCGCCACCTGTGACAGCGCGACGCCGACCGACTGCAGGGGCACCACCCAGGCCGTGGGGTCGAACCCGGCGCTGGGCACCACGGCGCCGCGCTGCGGGCCCTGGGTCACGTAATAGCGGGCTTCCTGGGAGGTGACGCCGGGCGGCGGCGCCACGTCCAGGATCACGGTCGGGTTGTCGTCGGAGCTGTTGATCTGCACCCGCAACTGGATATCCAGCTGCCGCAAGGCTTCGCGCGCGGCGCCGTGTACCTGGCTCACGGTGCGAAAGCTCAGCGGGTCCTGCAGCGAGCGCTGCTCGTCCGCCAGCCACAGCGCGCTGCCGTCGAGCAGGGACAGGATGCGTTGGGCTACCTGTTGCTGGGCCGGATAGGGGCGCTGCGCCTGGGTGATGGCCAGCAGCGGCGCGACGTTGCCGTTCAGGCCCTCGAGCGACAGGGCCGCCACTTCGTCCGCGCGGTCGAGCATGCGCCGGGCATCGTCCGCGGCCAGGATGGCCAGCGCGGCGCCGTAGGCATTGGAACTGAGCAGGGACAGCGAGTCCTTGGCGTAGGGCTTGACCGGCGCCAGGCCGGCCTGGCGCATCGCGTCGGCCGCGGGCAGCGCTTTGCCGTCGAGCTCGATCATGCCTTCGCCCATCATGGCCAGGCCGATCTGCGGCAGGATGGTGATGTCGGCCTGGCCGACCGACCCCTGCCCGAGCACCACGGGCGTCAGGCCCTTGTTGAGGAAGTCGACGTATTGGCGCACCAGGGGCGGGCTCATGCCGGTGCCGCCGAACAGCGCGGTATTCAGCCGGATCAACATGGCGGCGCGCACGGTTTCGGGCTTCGCCGGCTCGCCGTAGGCGACGGTGTGCGACAGCAGCATGCGGTGATTGAAGGCTGCCGACGCCGCCCGGGCCTCGTCGGACAGCGTGTCGCCCGAGAAAATCGTCTGGTCCTTGTTCTGGCCGACGCCGCGGTTCAGGCCGTAGACGGGCTGCCCCAGGCGACCGTAGGCCAGCAGCAGGTCATGCGAGCGGGCCACGCGCTGCCAGGCGGCATCGGTGGGCGCCACGGCCTGGCCGCCCCGGGCCACCGCGATCACGTCCGACGGGGTGAGCGACCCGCCGTCCAGCGCCAGGGAGCTTTGGCTATCGGCGGCGCGCGCTTGCGCCCCGGGCGGCGCGGCGGCCGCGGCGGGCGTGGCGGACAAGGCTGCCGCCAGGGCCAGCAGCAGCGGTCCCGCCAGCCTGCGCGAGACCCGGCTCAGCTTTCGTCGGAAGCTCCTGAGGGAGCGCGGCCCGGCAAGGGCACGGGAAAACGATGGCGTAGCGCACTGCGTTGCATTCATGGACTCGTTCCAGAAAGTGCAATGTCGGAGGGAGTCTTTTGTACTTGCCTATACAAGTACAGTCAACCGTGTTTTCCCGACATGGCACCCGATGGCGCGAGTCCCGGCGGCGCGAAGGTCAGCCCGTCATGGCGCCGCCGTCATAGAGATCCGTGCGGCGATGTTCCCAGGCCGGCAGTCCGGCGCGCAGCGTGGCCACCCGTTCCGGGTCGAGGTCGGCCAGGAGGTAGCCGGTGCGGTCCGGCATGCAGGCCAGCACCGTGCCCCAGGGGTCGACGATCATGCTGCGGCCGAGGCAAGGCAGGCCGGGTCCGTCGCCGCCGATCTGCGCGGCGGCGATCACGTAGCACTGGTTTTCGATGGCGCGGGCGCGCAGCAGGGTTTCCCAATGGTCGCGCCCGGTGTGCAGGTTGAAGGCCGCGGGCACCACCAGCACGTTGGCGCCGCGCCCGCGCAGCGTGCGGTAGAGCTCGGCGAAGCGCAGGTCGTAGCAGATGCTCAGGCCCAGCGTCAGGCCCGCGGCCTCGACTGCCTGCAGGTGCGCGCCCGGCGCGAAGTCGGCGGATTCCCGGTAGGGCGTGCCGTCGACCACCGCGTCGTACAGGTGCACCTTGCGGTAGGTGGCGGCGATGCTGCCATTTGGGGCGAAGGTGACGCCGGTGTTGCCGAGCCGGTCCTGGTCCGCCAGCCGCTCATGCATCGAGCCCAGGTGGATCCAGCACTCATGGCGCTGCGCCAGCGCGGCCAGGCGCGCCGTGACCTCGCCGGGGATCGGGCTGGCGGCGGCGCGCAGCGTCGACGGTTCGCCGCGCACGTCGCTGTACTCGGGCGTGACGATCAGTTTCGCGCCGTCGTCGGCCGCGGCGGTGATCCAGTGTTCCAGCGCGGCCAGGTTGGCGTCGCGGTCCCGGCGGCTGTCGAGCTGGATGGCTGCCACTCTGATGGACATGTGGGTTCCTTTTCAGTGTTCCCGCGACTGGGCCTTCAGGCCCAGCGCGACCGCGCGCGCGATCTGCCCCAGCAGCGCGGCGCCTTCGCCGCCCTGGAGAGTCTGCGCGGTCTGCCAGTCGGTGAAACCGTCGGCCAGCACCGCCAGCACCACGCTGCGGTCGGCCACGGTGAGGATGCCGGCATCATGGCGCAGGCCCGGCAACTGGCCGGCTTTGCTGGCCAGGTGGGCCGGCGCCGGCAGCGCGGCGCCGAAGTGGGCGCGTTCGCGCTGGTCCGCCAGCAGGTCGAGCGCGAAGGTCCGCAGGGGCGCGGGCAGCGCGCCGTCGCGCAGCAGCCAGCAGAGCGCGGCCGTGGCGTCGTCGGCGCTGGTGAAGTTGTCGCGGCCGGCCTCGCGCGCGGCGGCGTCCATCATGCGGCGTTGCAGGCGGCTCGCCGTCAGTCCGGCGCGCTGGCTCCATTGGTTGATCTCGTCGAATCCCAGCAGCTCGATCAGCGCGTTGGTGGCGACGTTGTCGCTGAGCACGATCATCAGCCGCGCCAGTTCGGCCAGCGACAGGGTGGCGACGCTGGGCAGCTGGGCCAGGATGCCGGTGCCGCCGGCGCGGTCGCCGCACGCGGGCAGCACCAGCGGCTGTTCGAGTGCGTAACGGCCGCCGGCCACCACCTCGAGCAGCGCCAGCAGGATGGGGATCTTGATGATGCTGGCCGACGGTTGCTGCCGGTCGGCCTGGCGGGCCAGCACGATGCCGCCATCCAGGTCGCGCAGGCTCAGCGAGACCCGCGCGGGCGTGGCCGCCAGCAGAGGCGCCAGCGCCGCGTCGACGTACTGGCGCAAGGCGTCGCGGTCCAGCGGCTGCGATCCCAAGGGGAACATGGTCGATCTCCTCAAACCAGGAAGAAGAACAGGGACGAGAACAGGCAGAGGTTCACCAGGATCACCGCCCATCCGTTGTAGAGCATGTATTTGAGCTCACCCGAGCGCGCCAGGCCCATCTGGCCGAACATGTCCGAGGTGGGGAACGGGCCGAACCAGTCGATCTGCGAGCTGCCGAGGATGACGGCCGTGGTGGCCGCGGGGCCGACGCCGGCGGCCGCCAGCAGCGGGCCGAAGATCTTGGCGGTGAAGGTCATCTGCGCGACCGCGGCGCCGGGGATGTGGCCGATCACGTTGAACCACAGCACGATGACGCACAGCATGGCGCCGCTGATCCCGGCGAGGTAAGGCGTCGCGAGGTCCAGCACGGCGTGGTAGGCGTTGAGCTGGTCCACCAGCACCAGCACCGGATTGAACAGCCAGAACAGGAAGAAGATCCAGATCAGCTTGCCGGCGCCCGCGTACATCGCCTGCAGGATCGCGCGCGGACCCATGCCGCCGGCCAGTCCGGTGGTGGTGGCCAGCGCCACCATGACGATGATGGCGAAGGCATAACCCGCCTTGGCGAGCACGCCGACGATCGCAAGGAGGATGATGGTCAGGCAGAACGCCCACGCCGCCCGCATGGCGCTGCGCGAAGGCGCGGCATCGAGGTCGAAGGCGGCCGTGCCGGCGCCGGCTTCCTCGTATTGGTGGCTGGCCTCGGTCTTTTTCTGGATGCGGCCCGACATGAACCAGCCGGCCAGCAGCGTCGCCACGGCCATCGGGATGCCCGCCACCATCAGGTACTGCGGATAGCTCAGTCCGGTCAGGCCGGTCACCGTGACCACGTTGGGCGTGAAGGGCCCCAGCACCAGTCCGGCCGAGCCGGCGGTCTGGAACAGGGCGGCCACCGTGGGCGGCGACAGGCGCACGGCGGCGGCGATCGGGATGACCACCGCGGCGATGATGGCGTTGCCGCCGGCCAGGGTGCCCAGGGCGCCGCAGATCAGGGTCGAGGTCACCATGATGCCCAGGCGCACGCGCACCTGGTTCGACAGGCCGATGCGGCGCACGATGGCGCGCACCATCTGTTCCGCGGCGCCGGTGCGCGAGGCGACTTCGCCGACGCCGGCGCCCAGCACGATGATCAGGCCGACCACCGCGATGAACGAACCGAGCGAGTCGGCCAGCAGCTTGCCCATGGCGATGGGGGTGGTGCCGGTCATGATGGCGCCGAGCACGATGGCGGCGATGGTGGACAGCACGATGTCCACGCCCAGCAACGCGATGATGGCGAACACCAGCACGGGCGTCAGGCCCCACAGGCTGGTCTGGCCGGGCAGCGTGAAATGGGTGTACAGCGCGATGGCCAGGCCCACCAGGAACACCGCGATGGCGGCATTGCGCCGGCGCGGATGCAGCGAGCCGCCAGCGGGCGGGCGTGGCGCCGCCGCCGTTTGTGCCAATGAGGTCATGTCTTCTCCGTCCCTATCGATCTGTGGCCAGGCCGTGACGCGCTGCGCGTCCGGCGGTGTCGGCCTATTGTTGTGATCCCGCCTGGCATTGCTGCAGGCGTGGATTCCCAGCGGTCCCATGTCCAGGGCGCCAGGCCGCATCGGGCAGCCTGGCGCTGGACGGTGAGAGTGTGGGCGCGACGGGCGACAGGTTCAAATGAGTGGTGCGGGTGCGGCCATAACCAAAGGTTATGCGTGTGGCGCGCCGCCGATGCGCAGCACCGACTTGCCGATCTGCTCGCGGGCTTCCAGCCGCGCGTGGATCCGCTGCACGTCTTCCAGCTCGTAGCGGCCTTCGATGGCGATATCCAGCGAACCTTCGAGCAGCCCGCCGAATACCGCGTCGGCGCGGCGTTGCACCGTGGCCCCGTCCTGCATGTGGTCGGCCAGGCGCGGCCGTGTCAGGAACAGCGAGCCGGCCTCGCCCAGTTCGATCGGGTCCAGGTCTGTGACCGAGCCCGAGACGTTGCCGTAGTTGATGACGAGGCCGCGCGTGCGGCAGGCGCGCAAGCTGTCGCGCAGGGTGGTCTTGCCGACCGCGTCGAACACCACGTCCACGCCCGCGCCGCCGGTGGCCTCGCGGATGCGGTCGGCGAAGCGGCCGCCGTCGTAGGGCAGGGCGTGGTGGGCGCCGCGCGCGACGGCGACGGCGCTTTTCCGCGCGCTGCTGGCGGTGGCGAAGACGGTGGCGCCGCGCCGCGCGGCCATCTGCACCAGCAATTGGCCGATGCTGCCGGAGGCGGCGTGGATCAGGCAGGTGCTGCCCGGGCCCAGCCGGGCGATGTCTTCGACCAGGTAGTGCGCGGTGGCACCCTGGAAGATCGCGGCGGCGGCCAGGTCGAACGGGATGGCGTCCGGAATCTTCGCGACCTTGGCCGCCGGCACGCTGGCGTATTCGGCGTAGCTGCCCCAGGCGATGCACCAGGCCACGCGGTCGCCCGGCGCCAGGTGCGTGACGTCGGGGCCGACCGCGACGATCTCGCCGGCGCCCTCCATGCCGAGGGTGCAGGGCAGGCGGACGGGATAGGTGGTGGAGGCCGCGTACTTGCCCTGGCGGGTGTGCACGTCCATGAAGTTGATGCCGGCGTAGGCGACCCGCACCACCACGTGGCCGGGGGCGGCGTCGGGCATGGGATGGTCCGCGCGCAGTTGCAGGACCTCGGGGCCGCCGTAGCGTTCTATCAGGATGGCTTTCACTGCGAAGGATTCCTTGTGGGGGAGTGGCGGATGCGCCGTGGCATCGACCGGTGCCAGCCATCGTAGAAGGCGTGAATCGGTCTGGGAATTCCCCAGGAATTCACGAGGTCCGTGCGGAAATGATCGGAAGGGGGCCAGAGCGAGGTCCGCCGCGCCGGGCGCGCCAGATCGGACCGCCTTGGTTCAGAACCGGATCAAGTCGCATTCCTGTCTGGGCTATCCTGCGGCAGGCGTCGCCGTGCTGCGCGCCGGGTTGTTTCCTCTTTTGCCGCCGGGCCCGCGCCTGTCGGCACGCATGATTCCGAGAAGCCGATGTCCTCCCGCACCCTGTCCCGCCTTTGCCAAGCCGCGTTGTTGAGTGGCGTTTTCTGGAGCGTTGCGGCGCAGGCGCAGACGCCGCCCGTTGCCGGCGCGCCGGTCGCGCGCGGGGAGCAGCTTGTCGGCGAAACCGTGGCCGACCGGCCGTCGGCGGTCTATCGCTTTGAAACGCACCGGCTCGATTCGGTCGATGGCGAGCGCCATTACCGCATCCAGATCGCCGTGCCGCGCCAACTGGCTCCGGCCGGTGGCCGCGCGGTGCTGTACATGCTGGACGGCAACGCCGCCCTGGCCACGCTGACCGATGCCGACCTGGCGCGGCTGGGCAGGGGCGAGGCGCCGGTGCTGGTGGCCGTGGGCTATGACGTGCCGACGCGCAACGATGTGGTGGCGCGCGCCTATGACTACACGCCGCCCGTGTTCGAGCAGGGTGTGCGGCAACCGAATCCGGTGGTGCTGGGCCGCGAGGGCGGCGGCGCCGACGTATTCCTGGCGTTCCTGCGCGAACAGGTCAAGCCGCTGGTGCGCGGGCGCGCCGCGGTCGATGTGCAGCGCGAATACCTGTGGGGCCATTCCTATGGCGGCCTGTTCGCGCTGCATGTGCTGTTCACGCAGCCGGACGCGTTCGCGCGCTACATCACCGGGGACCCCTCGGCCTGGTGGGCGGACGGGGCGTTGCTGCAGGAGTGGCGGCGCTTCGACCCGCGGCGCGCGGCCGGCAAGCGCGTGGAGGTGCTGGCGGGCACCCGGCCGCGCGACCCGGCGCGCCAGCGGCCCGATGCGCCGTCGACGCGGCCGGACGGCACGCCGATCGACCTGCAGCCGGCCGTGCGCGCCATGGTGACCGGCCTGCGCGAAGGCGGCGCCGACGCCCGCTACGAGGCCTTCCCGCAATTCGGCCATGGCGAAATGCTGCGGGCGTCGCTGGCGCGCGCGTTGCAAGTCGCCGTCGAGCCGTAGGCGCCCCAGACGCGCGGGGGCGCATGGTAAAAGCGACATCAGGATCCGGGAATTTTCTCCCGCATGGTCTTTCTCTTCGTGAGCAGGTAATCCGATGTTCGACTGGCAGGATCTGTATTACTTCACCGTATTGGCCCGCACCCAATCGTTGTCGGCGGCCGCCCGCGAGTTGCAGGTCGAGCATGCCACCGTGGGGCGCCGCATCGACGCGCTGGAGAAATCGCTGGGCCTGCGGCTGGTGGACCGCCTGCCGCGCAGCCGGCCGCTGACCGAGGACGGCCGCGCGCTGGCGCGGCTGGCCGGCGCCATGACCGAGATCGCCACGGGCGTCGAGCAGCTGTCGCGCATTGCCTCGATCGAGGTGGCCGGCACGGTGCGGGTCAGCGCGCCGCCGTCGCTGGCCAGCCATTGCATCGCGCCGCGCATGGCGGCGTTGCGCGAGCGGCATCCGAAACTCAATGTGGTGTTGCTGCCGTCGTTGTCGCTGGTGGCGCTGGACCGCGGCGAGGCCGACATCGCGCTGCGCACCGTGCGTCCGGAAGAAGAAGCGCTGGTGCGCAGGAAGATCGGCGTGGTGCGCTTCGCGCTGTACGGCAGCCCCGGGTTCGGCGAGCAGCCCGCCGACCAGTGGCGGTTCATCGCGTATGACGAAAGCGGCGATACGCTGCCGCAGCAGGCCTGGTTGCATCAGGTCCGCCGCCACCGGCCGGTGGTGTTCGCGGCCAGCGACCTGGCGGCGCAGCAGATGGCGGCGCGTTCGGGCCTGGGCGCGGTCGTGCTGCCCACGATCGTCGGCGATGGCGACGCCATGCTGCAACGGCTGGCGGTGGAGGGCGAAGCGCCGTCGCGCGATCTCTGGCTGGCGGTGTTTCCGGACCTGCGCCGGTCGCCGTCGGTCAAGGCGGTGATGGATTTCCTGGTGGAGTGCGTGCAGCAGGAACCGCGCCTGCGCGCGTGACCGGCGTGGCCGCGGGCGGCTATTTCGCGGGGGCCGTGGCGCCCTCGGCCAGCATCTGGCGCAGTCGGGCGCGGCGGCGTTCCAGGTCGGCGATCTGCCGTTCGACCGAGGCCAGCCGCTCGCGCTGCACGGCGGAGGTTTCCGGGCAGGCCGCCGCCCCTTCGATCATGCGCATGCAATCGGGAAAGCCCTGGATCTCGGCGAGGCTGAAGCCGGTCGCGATCAGGCGCTGGATCTGCCGTACCTGGCTGACCGCCGCGGGCGCGAAGCTGCGGTAGCCGTTGGCGGCGCGCGAGGAGGCCAGCAGGCCGTGCGCGTCGTAATGGCGGATCGAGCGCAGGCTGGCGCCGGTGGCGCGGGCAAGGACGCCGATCGACATCGGCTTGGCGGCGGGCGGGGGTGTCATGGCAAATCTTCACGAAACGACCGCTTGACTCTAACACCAGTGTGACGGTCGAGACTGTGATTCCCCTTTTGTCATCCAGGAGTCAGTCCCATGCCGGGCCCCCTGCTTTTCCGTTGTTTCCGCCCCCTGCTGGCCGCTGTCGCGCTGCTCTTGGCGAGCGCCGCGGCGCATGCCGATAGCCGCCAGTACACCGCCGTCGCGCCCGACGGCGTCACCCTGTCCATCCAGGAATCCGGCGATCCGGCCGGCCCCGCCGTCGTGTTCGTGCACGGCCTGCTGGGCAGCCGCCTCAGCTGGGAGGCGCAACTGTCCAGCCCGCTGTTGCAGCGCTACCGCCTGATCACCTATGACCTGCGCGGCCACGGCCAGTCGGGCCAGCCGAGCGCGCCGCTGGCGTACACCGACGGGCGCCGCTGGGCCGACGACCTGGCGGCCGTGATCGCGGCGTCGGGCGCGCGCCGGCCGGTGCTGGTGGGCTGGTCGCTGGGCGCGGCCGTGACGACCAATTACCTGGCCGCGCATGGCGACGCGGACATCGCCGGCGCGGTCTACGTGGGCGGCGTGATCGAACTGGAGGCCGGCCAGATCGCGCCGCATCCCGAGGTGTATCGCGGCATGGCGTCGAGTGACCTGAAGACGCACCTGGACGCCGAGCGCGCGTTCCTGGCGCTGTGCTTCGAGACGCAGCCCGACACGGCGACATTCGAGCGGCTGCTGGCCAATGCCGCGCTGGCGTCGCCCGCGATGCAGGCCGCGGTGCCGCGGATGACGATCGCCGCTCGTGAAGGCCTGGGCGCCATGCACAAGCCGCTGTGGCTGATCTACGGGGCGCGCGATGCGCTGGTGCGCGTCGAGCCGTCGCTGGAGCGCGCCAGGCGCCTGAATCCGCGCTTGCGCGCCACGGTGTACGCGGCGTCGGGACACGCGCCATTCCTGGAGGAGGCCGAGCGCTTCAACCGCGATCTAGCGGGATTCATCGACGCCGCCAACGGGCGCTGAGGCCAGCAGCGCGCGGATGCGATCGGCGGCCTCCGGCGTGGCGGGGTGATAGACCACCATGGACAGGTCCGGCCGGCCATCGACCGAGAACCCGGAGTACTCCAGTTCGAGCAGGCCGGCGCGGGCATGGCGCAGGCGCTTGGTGCCCTCGCCATGGACGCGCACGTCGTTGTCGCGCCACAGGGCCGCGAATTCCGCGCTGTCGCGGCTCAATTCCTCGACCAGCCGGGCGACTTCGGACGCGGCGCCGGCCCGGGTGACGTCGGCGCGGAAGGCGCCCACCACGAAACGGGCGATGCCCTCCCAATCGTCCTGCGCCTGGCGCACGCGGGGATTGCAGAAGACCAGCCGCAGGATGTTGCGCTGCTCGGGCGGCAGGGCGCCGTAGTCGGTCAGCACGACCGAGGCTGCGCGGTTCCAGGCGACCACGTCCCAGGTGGCGGTGCGGATGATGGCGGGGCTGACTTCAAGCGCGTCCAGCAGGCGCTGCAGCCGTGGCGTCACGCCCTGGGCGGACTGGTATTTGACGTCGGGCGGATGGCCGCGGCCCAGCAGGAACAGATGGTGGCGCTCGGCCTCGGTGAGCATGAGGCCGGCGGCGATGCGGTTGAGCACGTCGGCCGAGGGCGCGCCGCCGCGGCCCTGTTCGAGCCAGGTGTACCAGGTGGCGCTGATGTTCGACAGCTGCGCCACCTCTTCGCGCCGCAGGCCTGGCGTGCGGCGGCGGGTGGCGGAGAAGCCGAACGCCACCGGGTCGAGCCGGCCGCGGCGGTCCTTCAGGTAGGCGCCGAGCGGGTTGTCAGTGGGCAGTGTCATGGTCAGCCAGTTGAGATATATACCCCTATAAGCTCACTACTTTAACAGGATAGATCGGCGTCGCATGATGGCTGCCTGACAAACCAGGAGAGCGATCTTGCGCATCTTTCTGACCGGCGCGACCGGCTTCATCGGCTCGAAAATCGTGCCCGAACTCATCCACGCGGGACACCAGGTGCTTGGCCTGACCCGTTCCGACCATGGCGCGCGAGCGCTGCAACTGGCGGGCGCCGACGCGCACGCCGGCGACATCGAGGACCTGGACAGCCTGCGGCGCGGGGCGTCGGCCTGCGACGCGGTGATCCATACGGCCTTCGACCACGATTTTTCCCATTTCGTCGCCAACTGCGAAAAGGACCGGCGCGTCATCCTGGCGCTGGGCGAGGCGCTGGCGGGATCGGCGCGGCCGCTGCTGATCACGTCGGGCACGCCGTTGGGGATCGCGGCGCCTGGCCAGCCCGCCATCGAAGACCACTTCAATGCGGCCCATCCGAACCCGCGCAAGGCGTCGGAGCTGGCGGGCGAGGAATTGCTGGCGCGCGGCGTCCGCGTGTCGGTGGTGCGGCTGTCGCAGATCCATGACGCCGAGAAACAGGGGCTGGTGACCGAAATGGTGGCGCTGGCGCGGGCCACGGGCGTGTCGCCCTATGTTGGCGACGACAGCAATGGCTGGTCGGCCGCCCATGTGTCCGACACCGTGCGCCTGTACCGCGCCGTGCTGGAGCACGGCGAAGCCGGCGGGCGCTATCACGCGACGGCCGAATCGCACATTCCGTTCCGGGATATAGCGCAGGCCATCGGCGACCGCCTGGGCGTGCCGGTGATCCGCCTGGACGAGGCCGCCGCGGCCGCGCATTTCGGCTGGCTGTCGCACTTTGTCGGCCATGACATGTCGGCCTCGAGCGTGGCCACGCGCGAACGGCTGGGCTGGCAGCCGACGGGGCCGCGGCTGCGCGACAGCCTGGCGCAATTGCGGGTCTGAGGCGCGGGGCGGCCAGCGCCGGTCGGTGGCCGGTTGGCCGCGCGTGCCGCTGGGCGGTGTCAGCCGCCGGATTCCGATCCGGGCGTGCGCCGGGTGGGGCGGGTGCCGGCATCGCTCGGCGCGCCGCTCTCGTCGTCCACGGTGAGGCCGCCGCCGGACATGATGCCCTTGGCGATGTCTTCGGCCGACTTGCCGGCAAAGCCGTGTTCGCCGGCGACGATGCGGAAGCTGTCGCCTTCGAGCGGGCTTTGCAGCGTGGCCGATGACAGCAGCACGCCGTTCGAACGCAACTGCACGCGCTTGCCGACACGATTGCGGGTGAAGTCGGCCAGCACCTGGCGGCTCTCGGGGTGCAGCACCACGTCGACGAAGCGCATCTGGGTCTGCGGTTCGATGCCGGCCGTGGCGCTTTGCGCGCGCAGGGCCACGGTCTCGGCGTGGGAAGCGGTGGCGGCCAGCAGCAGGGCGGCGCAGGCGAGGGATCGGAAGGCGCGCATGGGGACTCCGGGAAACGGACGGATCGATGCCGGCATCCTAGCCCGATCGGCGTCGGCGCATATTACGACTTGTATGCGAACGCTGGCATTGCCTGCCGCGCGCCGGCCGTTGGCCGCTAATATGTCGGCTCGATGATCGTCCCTGGCCGCGGATCCCCCCCGGCCGCCGCGAGGAAGCCCGACCCATGAAGCTGCATGCCCCCTGGTTCCTGTCCTGCCTGCTGCTGGCGGGCGCCGCGCACGCGGGCTCCGCGCCCGCCGAACTGTCCTGCGTGTCGGAGAGCGGCAAGGTGGCGCTGCGTGGCGTCATTCCGTCGCCGTCGTCCGAAGAGCTCAAGCTGACGCTGACGTACGTCGGCGCTACGTTGGGATTCGACGCGGACCGGGATCCCGCCTATGTCGTGTCGGATTTCCCGCTGGGCGTCTTCACCCTGGTGGCGCCGGACGAGGTCTGGCCGTTGACGCTGTATGCCTTGCCGGCCAGCGTGGCGGTCAAGAAGGACGGCACCGGCGCCGTGGTGGGCACCTTCCAGGCCAAGCTCACCGGGCCGCGTCCGGGCGGACCGGGCGCGAATCAGCCGCTCAAGGCCACCGTCAACTGCGACTACCGCTACACGGTCTGAATCCGGCGGGTCATTCCGGGTAATCCCGCTACCGGGATTTTCGGCAAAATTTGTATGATGACCATATGAATATGCCCATGGAGTCCCGCATGCCGCATCCGCTTCGCGCCGTCCACGCATCCCCCCGGAAGGGCGCGCGATGACCCCGGAAACCCGCGTCCGCGAGGAAATCTGCACGGTCGGCGCCAGCCTCTACCAGCGGGGCTATACCGTCGGCGCGGCCGGCAACATCAGCGCCCGCCTGGACGACGGCTGGCTGATCACGCCCACCGATGCCTGCCTGGGCCGCCTGGACCCGGCCGAGCTGGCCAAGGTCGACCTGGCCGGCAACTGGGTCTCGGGCGCCAAGCCGTCCAAGACCCTGGCGCTGCACCAGGGCATCTATCAGGCCGACCCCGCCGCGCGCGGCGTGGTGCATACCCATTCGACCCATCTGGTCGCCCTGACGCTGGCGGGCGTGTGGCGCCAGGACGAGGTGCTGCCGCCGATCACGCCGTACCAGGTGATGAAGGTGGGCCGCGTTCCGCTGATTCCCTATCGCCGGCCCGGCGATCCGGCGGCGGCGGCGCAGGTGGCGGCGCTGGCCGCGCAGGTGCGCGGGGCGCTGTTCGAGCGCCTTGGGCCCGTGGTGTGGGAACGCTCGGTGTCACACGCCTCCTATGCGCTGGAGGAACTGGAAGAGACCGCGCGGCTGTGGCTGATGTCCGATCCGCGCCCCGCGCCGCTGTCCGAGGACGCCATCGAGGAACTGCGCGCGACTTTCGGCGCGCGCTACTGACACGGATGGCGCCCCGCGCGCCGGCGGTCCGCGTCGGCGCGGGCCGCGAATACATGGAGACGACGAGATGCCGCGCCTGGCCGCGAACCTGAGCATGATGTATGCGGAGCACGCTTTCCTGGACCGGTTCGGCGCCGCGGCGCGCGATGGCTTCCAGGGGGTGGAGTTCCTGTTTCCCTACGAATTCGCCGCCGCCGAGATCAAGGCGCGGCTGCAGGCGCATGGCCTGTCGCAGGCCCTGTTCAATGCGCCGCCCGGTGATTGGGCGGCGGGCGAGCGCGGCATCGCCGCGCTGCCCGGACGCGAGGACGAGTTTCGCCGCGGGCTGGATGTGGCGCTGGAGTATGCGGCGGCGCTGGGCAACCGCAGGCTGCACGTGATGGCGGGCCTGGTGGCGCCGGGGAGCGACCGCGCCGTCCACCGCGAGGTCTATCTGCGCAACCTGGAAGCCGCGGCGCGCGCCGCGGCCTCGGCCGGCGTGACCATCGTGATCGAGCCGATCAACCCGCGCGACATGCCCGGCTTCTTCCTGACCCGCCAGGACGAGGCGCAGGCCATCCGCGCCGAGGTCGGCGCCGATAACCTGCACGTGCAATTCGATTGCTACCACTGCCAGATCGTGGAGGGCGACCTGGCGGTGAAACTGCGGCGCGACATGGCGGGCATCGGCCACATCCAGATCGCCGGCGTGCCGGACCGGCACGAGCCGGACCTGGGCGAACTGAATTATCCCTACCTGCTGGCGCTGATCGACACCCTGGACTACACGGGCTGGGTCGGCTGCGAATACCGGCCCAAGGGCGCAACGTCGGCGGGCCTGGCGTGGGCCCGCCCCTATCTCGCGGGAGGCGAGCGATGAAGATACTGATCACCGGCGGCGCGGGCTTCCTCGGCCAGCGCCTGGCGCGCAAACTGCTGGAGCAGGGGCGGCTGACGCTGGGCGGCGCGCGCGAACCGATCACGCAGATCGACCTGCTCGACGTCACCCGCACCGACGCCATCAACGACACCCGCGTGCGCTCGATCCAGGGCGACATCGCGGACCCGGCGGTCCTGGAGGCGTTGATCGGCGCCGATACGGCGGCGGTGTTCCACCTGGCCGCGATCGTCAGCGGCCAGGCCGAGGCCGATTTCGACCTGGGCATGCGCATCAACCTGGATGCGTCGCGGGCGCTGCTGGAGGCCTGCCGCCAGCGTGGCCACCGGCCGCGCGTGGTGTTCACCAGTTCGGTCGCGGTCTATGGCGGCGCGCTGCCGGAAACCGTGCGCGACGACACCGCGCTCAATCCGCAGTCTTCCTATGGCACGCAGAAGGCGATCGCCGAGCTGCTGCTGGCCGACTACACGCGGCGCGGCTTCGTCGATGGCCGCGCGCTGCGGTTGCCGACCATCAGCGTGCGGCCGGGCCGGCCCAACGCGGCGGCCTCGTCGTTCGCCAGCGGCATCATCCGCGAGCCGCTCAATGGTGAACCGGCGGCCTGCCCGGTGACCGCGGACACGCGCCTGTGGCTGTTGTCGCCGCGGCGCGCGGTGCAGGCGCTGATCGCCGGCTGCGAGCTGGATGCGGCGGCGGTGGCGGATCGCCGGCCGATCAATCTGCCGGGCGTGTCGGTGACGGCCGCCGACATGGCGCAAGCATTGCGCGAGATCGCGGGCGATGCGGTCGCCGACCGCATCAGCTGGCAGGCCGATCCGCGGGTGCAGGCCATTGTCGGCAGCTGGCCGGGGCGCTGGGACACGGCGCGGGCCACGCAACTGGGCCTGGAAGGCGACAGCGATTTCGCCGAGATCATCCGCGCCTACATCGGCGACGACTTGCGGGGAACGGTATGAACCATCAGGAGCAAGCCGCGCGCGATGTCGGCGTGATCGGCCTGGGCGCCATGGGCGCGGGCATCGCGCAGAGCCTGCGGCGCGCCGGCCATCGGGTGCATGCCTACGATATCCGGCCGGGCGTGGCGGCGGCGTTCGCCGAGCAGGGCGGCGTGGCCTGCGACACGTTGGCGGCAGTGGCCGCGGCCTGCGATGTGGTGGTCAGCGTGGTGGTGAACGCGCAGCAGACCGAGAGCGTGCTGTTCGGCGACGGCGGTTTGGCGGTGGCCTTGCGGCGCGACAGCGTGTTCGTGATGTGCTCGACGGTGGATCCGTCCTGGTCGAGCGCGCTGGAGGCGCGCCTGGCGGCCCTGGGCGTGCTGTACCTGGATGCGCCGATCTCGGGCGGCGCGGCCAAGGCCGCGGCGGGCGAGATGACCATGATGACCGCCGGCTCGCCGGCCGCCTACGCGGCATGCGGCCCGCTGCTGGATGCGATGGCGGGCAAGGTCTACCGCCTGGGCGATCGCGCCGGCGCGGGCAGCAAGGTCAAGATCATCAACCAGCTGCTGGCCGGCGTGCACATCGCCGCCGCCGCCGAGGCCATGGCGCTGGGGCTGCGCGAAGGGGTTGATGCCGACGCGCTGTACGAGGTCATCACCCATAGCGCGGGGAACAGCTGGATGTTCGAGAACCGCATGGCGCACGTGCTGGCGGGCGATTACACGCCGTTGTCGGCGGTGGACATCTTCGTCAAGGACCTGGGGCTGGTGCTGGACACCGCGCGCCACAGCAAGTTTCCGCTGCCGCTGGCGTCCACCGCGCACCAGATGTTCATGCAGGCCTCGGCCGCCGGGCACGGGCGCGAGGACGACAGCGCGGTCATCAAGATCTTTCCCGGAATCACCTTGCCGGAGTCCGCATGACGATCAAGCTGGGCTGCATCGCCGACGATTTCACCGGCGCCACCGATCTGGCCAACAACCTGGTGCGCGCCGGCATGCGCACGGTGCAGGCCATCGGCGTGCCGGCCGGCGCGCTGGAGACGCCCGCCGACGCGGTCGTGGTGGCGCTGAAGACCCGCACCCTGCCGGCCGCCGACGCGGTGGCGCAGTCGCTGGCCGCGCTCGAATGGCTGCGGGCGCAGGGCGCCGAGCAGATCTATTTCAAGTATTGCTCGACCTTCGACAGCACGCCCGCCGGCAATATCGGCCCGGTCGCCGATGCGCTGATGACGGCGCTGGGCAGCGATTTCACCATCGCCACGCCGGCCTTTCCCGACAACAAGCGCACGGTGTTCAAGGGCTACCTGTTCGCCGGCGACGTGCTGTTGAACGAGTCGGGCATGCAGCAGCATCCCTTGACGCCGATGACCGACGCCAACCTGGTGCGGGTGCTGTCGGCGCAGACCCGCCGCAAGGTGGGCCTGATCGACTACGCGGTGGTGGCGCGTGGTGCCGAGGCGATTCGCGGCCGCATCGATGCCTTGCGACGGGAGGGCGTGGAGATCGCCATCGTCGACGCCATCTCCAATGAAGACCTGCTGGCGCTGGGGCCGGCGCTCAAGGGCATGCCGCTGGTGACGGCGGGCTCGGGCGTGGCGATCGGCCTGCCCGGCAATTGGGGCCTGGCGCCGGGCGCGGCCGCCGGCCTGCCGCGCGAGCCGGGGGCGCAGGCGGTGGTGGCGGGCAGTTGCTCGATCGCGACCCAGGGCCAGGTCGCCGCGTTCATCGCGGCGGGCGGGCCAGCGCTGGCGCTCGATCCGCTGCGCATCGCCGCGGGTGACGACGTGGCGGCGGATGCGCTGGCCTGGGCCGCGCCGCGCCTGCCCGACGATCCGGTGCTGATCTATTCGACGGCCCGCCCCGACGCCGTGCAGGCGGCGCAGGCCAGCCTGGGCGCGGCGCGCGCCGGCGCGCTGGTCGAGGACACGATCGCGCGGATCGCGGCGGGGCTGGCGCGGCTCGGCGTGCGGCAGTTGATCGTGGCTGGCGGCGAGACCTCGGGCGCGGTGGTGCAGGCGCTGGGCCTGACGCAACTGGCCATCGGCGAGCAGATCGATCCCGGCGTGCCGTGGTGCGCCGGCCAGGCGCAGGCGGTGGGGACGCGCCTGAGCATCGCCTTGAAGTCCGGCAATTTCGGTGGCGTGGATTTCTTCACGCGGGCCTTCGGCCAGGACGCCTGACGGCGCGCGTTGACGCCGCGAGCCAACCCGGCGGATTGACGTTTTGCCTCAGCGGTGCGCCCGGCGTAGGCGGCCGGCGGCGTTGACCATGTGGATGCGGGCCGCTTCGCGCGCCGCGTCCACGTCCTGGCGGCGGATGGCGTCGGCGATGGCGCCGTGTTCCTGCAGCACCGCGCGCATCTGGTCGGCGTGGCGCGCCTCGTTGCCGCGTGTGACGCGCGTGGCGGCTTCCAGGTATTGGCTGACGAACGCCAGGGTGGCGAGGAAGTAGGGGTTGCCGGTGGCCTGCGCGATGCAGCGGTGGAACGCCACGTCTTCCTTGACGCCGTCGCCGCCGCGCTCGACCGCGGCGGCAATGGCGGCCAGCGCCTCGTCGATGGCCGCCATGTCGCGCTTGCTGCGCCGGGCCGCGGCCTGCGCCGCGATTTCGGTTTCCAGCGCGCGCCGCAGGTCGACGATGTGCAGCACCGCGTCCAGTGACGCCAACTCCGCCGCGTCGATGCGCAGCGCGCGCTGGCCGCCGTGGCCGGTGACGAACACGCCGCTGCCCTGGCGCGCCTCGACGATGCCGTCCTGGCGCAGCCGCGACACCGCTTCGCGGATGACGGTGCGGCTGACGCCGAACTGTTCGGCCAGGCGGGTTTCGGTGGGCAGTTTTTCACCGGGCAGCACGCGTCCCGCGTCGATCTCGGCGAGCAGCTGCTTGGCCACCGTATCGGTCAGCGTGGGGGGCGAGTGGAGTCGGGGAAACGCCATGGCATGGGACCGCGCAAGGCGGGCGGGACGTGGCTCTGGGACGGGGGGCTCATGATAACCCGCCCGCTCACGCCGCCGCGCGGGCGCGGTTCAGGCAGTCGATGAAAAACTGCGCGGCCGGCGTCGGCGGCGAATCGGCCCGCGTCAGGATCGACACGCGCGCCGCCGGCAGCGGGTGCGCCAGCGGCAGCATGCACAGGGACGACGGCGCCAGCATGCGGTGAAAGCCGTTGCGCACGAAGAATCCCACCGCGTCGCTCTCGGCCAGTATCGCCAGGGCGATGGCGATGGATTGGCACGGAATCACGTCGGTGGGCGGTTGCAGGCCGCGTTCGGCATAGGCCAGGCGCAGCAGGTTGGTGGGCGTCTGCGTGTTGCCCGGCATCAGCCACAGCAGGTCGCGCAGCTCGGCCAGGTCGGTGGCGTGGCGCAAGGGGTGATCGGCGCGGGCGCCGACCGCCAGCGGCAGGGTGAACAGCGTGGTGCGCGCGAAGCCGTCGTAGATGTCGCCGTCGTATTCGGTCTGCACCACCAGGTCGTAGCGGCCGGTCTCGAGCTGCTCGTGGCTGTAGGGCGGCGCGACTTCATGGAAGGCCACCGCCACGCGCGGCATGCGGGCGCGGAAGGCGGCCAGCGCGGCCGGCAGCACCGGCAGCGCCGACGAGCTGACGGCCAGGTTGAGCGTGCCGCCTTCGCCATCGCGCATCTGGTCGATGTCTTCCTGCGCCCGCCGCGCTTCCTGCAGGATCAGCACCGCGCGCTTGTGCAGCGCCTGGCCGTAGGGCGTCAGTTCGACGCCCTTGGCGCTGCGCCGCACCAATTCCGCGCCCAGGCTCTGTTCAAGTTCGCGCAGGCTGCGCGTGGCCGCCGGCTGGGTCACGCACAGGGCGCGGGCAGCGGCGCGGATGCTGCCGTGTTCGGCGATCAGCACGAAGGCGCGCAACTGGCGCAGGTTCATCGGAGCGGGCACGGCGGGATATAAGCAAAAGTCATCGCTGCAGCAAAAATACTGTCTTTTGCGTTTCGCCTGCCATCCGTATATTCACTAGGCACGGCTTCCGGAAACACGGGCCGGCATACAGATCGGACATCAAGGGGAAAAAATGTCTATCGCCATCGCGGCCGGCGCCGGCGCGCGCAGTCTGCATACGCCTTCCATGCGCCGGCGGGTCATCGCCGGCACCACCATCGGCAACGCGCTCGAGTTCTTCGACTTCACCGTATTCACCTTCCTGATGCTGGTCATCGGGCCGCTGTTCTTTCCGGCGGCGTCCAGCTACGGGCAGCTGCTGCTGACCACGGCCACCTTCGGCGTCGGCTTCCTGATGCGGCCGGTGGGCGGCATGCTGATCGGCTCCTACGCCGACCGCCACGGCCGCCGCGCCGCCATGACGCTGACCCTGTGGCTGATGGGCCTGGGCTGTGCGTTGATCGCCGCCGCGCCCACGCATGCGCAGATGGGGCTGCTGGGGCCGGTGATGATGGTGCTGGCGCGGCTGATCCAGGGCTTCGCCGCCGGCGGCGAGGTGGGCGCGTCGACCACGCTGCTGGTCGAGCATGCGCCGCCGTCGCGGCGCGGCTTTTATTCCAGCTGGCAATTCGGCAGCCAGTCGCTCGGGGTGGCGCTGGGCGCCGTGGTGGTGGGCACGCTGACCGCCGCGCTGACCGCCGAGCAGATGCAGGCCTGGGGCTGGCGCGTGCCGTTCGTGATCGGCATCCTGACGGTGCCGGTGGGCGCCTACATCCGCCGCAATCTCGAAGAGACGCTGCATGTCGACGAGCCGGCTGGTGGCCGGCCGCGCGCCGCCGGCCACCAGCCGCTGCGCCGCGTCTTCGCCGAGCACAAGGCCGAGATCGCCAAGGGCATCCTGCTGATGATCGGCGGCATGGTGTGCGCGCAGATCATCGGCTTCTACATGCCGTCTTATGCGCATCGTGAATTGGGCTTGCCGGCGACCTCGACGCTGTCGGCCAGCGTGGTGGTGGGCGCGGTCGGCTTCCTGTTCGCGCCGCTGGTCGGCATGCTGGCCGACCGGGTGGGGCGCAAGCGCGTGATCTTCTGGTCGCGGGTGACGACGGTGGCGGTGCTGCTGCCGTGCTTCCAGTGGCTGGTGGCCGCGCCCAGCAGCACGCGGCTGATGCTGGTGGTGGGGCTGCTGTCGATACTGCTGGCGCTGCAATCCGCGCCGGGCATCACCATGCTGCCCGAACTGTTTCCGAAGGCCGTGCGCACCACGGGCATGTCGGTGGTGTACGGTCTGGGGATTTCCGTCTTCGGCGGCTTCGCCCAGTTCTTCGTGACCTGGCTGCTGCACGTGACCGGCAATCCCATGGCGCCCGCCTGGTACCTGATGGTGGCGGTGGCGCTTTCCACGGTGGTGCTGTTCTGGATACGCGACCGCACCGGCGACGATATCGACAACCAGGAGGCCTGATGCAATCCGCTAGCCCTTACTTTTCCCGCAGCTATGCCCTGGCGCGCGAGCGCTTCACCGCCGCCGCCCGGCCGCTGGCCACGCGGTTCGCGTCCTATCCCATTGCGCCCAGGGGGCGCGAGGGCGAGGACCTGGCCACCGACGTCGCCCTGATCGGCGATGCCGGCGCCACGCGGCTGCTGATCATGACGTCCGCCACCCACGGCGTGGAAGGCTTCTGTGGCTCGGGCTGCCAGCTGGCGTTGCTGGATGACGCCGAGATGCTGGAACGCGCGCGCCAGGCGGGCGTGGCGTTGCTGCTGGTGCATGCGGTGAACCCGCATGGGTTCTCGTGGATCGCGCGCACCGACGAAGGCAATGTCGACTTGAACCGCAACGCGCAGCCGTTCGACGGCCAGCCGCTGCCGGCCAACCCCGGCTATGGACAGATCCATGCTTTGCTGCTGCCGGCGCAATGGCCGCCGTCGGACGCCAACCGGGAACAGATCGCCGCCTATATCGGCGAGCATGGCCTGCCGGCCTTCAAGCAGGCCGTGACGCGCGGCCAGTACACGCACGCCGACGGCCTGTTCTATGGCGGCGACCGCCCGGCCGCGTCGCTGCTGAACCTGCGCCGCATTCTCCAGGAACATGCCGCCGGCTTTGCCCGCATCGGCTGGATCGACGTGCATACCGGCCTGGGGCCGCGCGGGCATGGCGAGAAGATCTACGCGGGACGACGCGACGATGCCGAAGTGGCGCGCGCCTGCCGCTGGTGGGGCGCCGATATCGCCGTCCCGTACCAGGGCACCTCGGCGTCGGTGGACATTACCGGCCATCTGGCCGGGCTGGCCTACCAGGCCTGCCCTGATTCGGAGCCGACGTTGATGGCGCTGGAGTACGGCACGCAGCCGACGGAACGGGTGGTGGACGCGCTGCGCGGCCGCAACTGGCTGCGCGCGCATCCCGACGCGCCGGCGGCATTGCGCGACCAGATCCTGCAGGCCACGCTGGATGCGTTCTATTGCGACGCGCCGGACTGGCATGGCGCGGTGCTGGGACAGAGCCGCGTGGCGGTGCTGCAGGCCTTGCTGGGGCTGGAGGCCGCGGCGGACTGAGGCATCAAGGCCGATCCCCAGGGATCGGCTTGCTTTGTCATCGAAATGTTATATCATCCTTCAGTTATTTGTAATGATATAACATTTGTGAGGGCAAAAATGAAAGGCAAGACGCAGGGAATCCAGGGCCGGCGCGGGGACGCGCCGCGGCGATCGGGCCGGGCGCGGGCGCTCAAGCCGCTGGTCTGCTCGCTGATGCTGGCCGCGCCGGTGGCGCAGGCCGAGACCGAGGCCGACACGTCGCGGTCGCGCACGCTGGCGCCGATCACCGTGTCCGCCAATCCGCTGGGCCTGGACCTGAACAGCACCATGCTGCCGGCCTCCGTGCTGGAAGGCGATGAACTGGTCGAGCGGCGCGCCGGCACGCTGGGCGAAACCCTGAAGAGCCTGCCGGGCGTGAACAGCGATACCTTCGGCGGCGGCGCCAGCCGGCCGGTGATCCGCGGCCAGACCGCGCCCCGCGTCAAGGTGTTGTCCGACGGCTCCGACGTGATGGACGCCTCCGGCATTTCGCCGGACCACGCGGTGACGGTCGAGCCCCTGCTGGCCGAACGCATCGAAGTGCTGCGCGGCCCGGCCACGCTGCTGTATGGCGGCGGCGCGATCGGCGGCGTGGTGAACGTGGTGGACAAGAAGATTCCCACCGCCGTGCCGGAGAAGGGCGTCGAGATGGAAGGCGAATTGCGCGGCGCCACCGGCACCAAGGAACGCGCCGGCGCGATCGGCATCACCGCCGGCGAAGGCCAGTTCGCGGTGCGGGTCGAGGGCATGAAGCGGCGCACCAGCGACTACGACGTGCCCGACTGGCCCGATGGCAAGCTGGCCGGCTCCTACAGCGAATCGACGCAGGGCTCGGTCGGCCTGTCGTGGATCACGCCGCGCGGCTACGTGGGCCTGGCGTTCACGCACCTGGAAAGCAAGTACGGCCTGCCCGGCCACAATCACGAATACGAGGGTTGCCATCCGCATGGCACCCACCTGCACTGCGGCGGCCACGACCACGACCATGGCGACGGCGATCACGAAGATCACGACCATGACCACGCGCATGGCGGCGTGCCCTACGTGAAGCTGCGCAGCGACCGCCTGGACCTGCGCGCCGAGTACCAGGATCCGTTCGCGGGTTTCGAGAAGATCCGCGTGCGCGGCGGCCTGACCGACTACCAGCACGAGGAGATCGAGGGCGGCCAGGTCGGCACCCGCTTCAAGAACAAGGGCTACGACCTGCGTGTCGAGCTGCAGCACAAGCCGATTGCAGGCTGGCGCGGCGTGATCGGCCTGCAGAACGCCTACAGCGACTTCCGCGCCGACGGCGAGGAAGCCTTCCTGCCGCGCAGCCGCACCCGTTCCAACGGCCTGTTCGTGCTGGAGGAATACCAGCTGAACGACTGGCGCTTCGAGCTTGGCGCGCGCCAGGACTGGCAGCGCATCGCGCCCGCCGGCGGCGCGCCGCGCAGCAGCCTGTCGGGCACCTCGCTGTCGGCCGCGGCCATCTGGGACTTCGCGCCGCAGTACTCCGTGGCCCTGTCGCTGTCGCGCTCGCAACGCCTGCCGACCGCGCAGGAGCTGTACGCCGACGGCGTGCACCTGGCCACCAACACCTACGAACTGGGCAATACCGGCCTGGGCCGCGAGACCTCGCGCAACATCGACCTGACCCTGCGCAAGCATTCGGGCGACACGACGTTCTCGGCCAGCGTGTTCCACAACAAGGTCAAGAACTACATCTACGCCGACACGCTGGACCGCTACGAGGACTTCCGCCTGATCGAGTACACGCAGCGCGACGCCGAGTTCACGGGCGTGGAAGGCGAGCTGCGCCACCAGTTCACGCCGGTGTTCTCGGCGGCGGTGTTCGGCGACTACGTGCGCGGCAAGCTGACCGGCGGCGATGGCAACCTGCCGCGCATTCCGGCGGCGCGCGCGGGTTTGCGCGGCAACGTGAAATGGCAGCAGTGGTCGGGCGGCGTCGAGTACGCGCGCGTGTTCTCGCAGAAGGACATCGCCGCGTATGAGAGCAGCACGCCGGGCTACAACCTGGTCAACGCCGTGGTGGCGTATCGCGGCCGCTACGGCGCGACGGGCTACGAGGTCTACCTGCGCGGCACCAACCTGCTGAACAAGCTGGCCTACAACCACGCTTCGTTCATCTCGTCGGTGGCGCCGCTGCCGGGCCGCAGCGTGATGCTGGGCGTGCGCATGACGTATTGAGGGATCGCGGCGCGGCGGACGCGACGGGCGGATATGCTAATTTCCAGGCATGCCGCCCGCCCCGGAGTCCGCCATGCTGAAGTTCGCCGCCAATCTCTCGATGATGTACACGGAACACGCGTTCCTGGACCGCTACGCGGCCGCCGCGGCCGACGGCTTCGCGGGCGTGGAATGCATGTTTCCCTACGAGGCGCCGGCCGCGTTCGTGCGTGAGCGCATGGATGCCGCCGGGGTGTCGCAAGTCCTGTTCAACGCGCCGCCGGGCGTGGCCTCGCGCGGCGAGCGCGGGCTGGCCGCGCTGCCGGATCGCCAGGACGAATTCCGCGCCGGCATCGAGCAGGCGCTGGGCTACGCCACGGTGCTGGCCTGCGCGCAGATCCACGTGATGGCGGGCCTGGCGCCCGAGGGCGTCACGCGCGCACAGATGCTGGACTGCTACCGCGAGAACCTCGACTGGGCCGCGCGCCAGGCGCGTTCCGCCGGCGTGACGCTGCTGATCGAACCCATCAACACCCGCGATATCCCGGGCTACTTCCTGAACCGTCAGGACGAGGCGCACCAGGTGGTGCAGGCGGTCAATGCGCCCAACCTGAAAGTGCAGATGGACCTGTACCACTGCCAGATCGTCGAGGGCGATGTCACCGCCAAGCTGCGCCAGTACCTGCCCACCGGGCGGGTCGGACACCTGCAGATCGCCGGCGTGCCGCTGCGGCAGGAGCCCGACCGCGGCGAACTGGACTACGGCTGGGTCTTCTCGGTGCTGCGCGAGCTGGACTACAACGGCTGGATCGGCTGCGAGTACTGTCCGGCCGCCGGCACCTCGGCCGGCCTGCGCTGGCTGGCCGCGGCCCGCGGCTGATGCCGCGCCGTCCCGATGCCGCGTCCATGATCGTCTCCGCGGTCCTGCTCGCCGGGTGCCGAAAATATAGTTAATATGTTAATTAAATTCAAAATACCAGGAGACAACCCCATGTCCAGAAGAGGCTTCATCCGCCGCGCGCTGGGAACCGTGGCCGTGGCGGCGCTCGCCGCGCAGGCCGCGCCCGCGCTGGCCGGCGAATTCCCCGAGCATCCCATCCGCTGGCTGGTGCCGTTCAGCGCCGGCGGCGGCAGCGACCTGGCCACCCGCATCGTGGCCAAGCACGTGAGCCAGGCGCTGGGCCAGCCCGTGGTGGTGGAGAACCGCCCGGGCGCCGCCACCATCGTCGCCGCCCAGGAAACCGCGCGCGCCGCACCCGACGGCTACACGCTGATGACCGCCGGCATGAGCACGCTGTCGCTCAACCCGTGGCTCTACAAGCAGCTGCCGTATGACCCGTGGAAGGACCTGAAGCCGGTCTCGACGCTGGTGGCGTTGCCGATCGTGCTGGTGGCTTCGCCGGCCTCCGACCTGAAGAACATGCCGGAAGTGATGGCGTACCTGTCCGACGACAAGAAGGCCAGCTACGCCTCGCTCGGCGTGGGCAGCCCGCACCATCTGGCGATGGAGCTGTTCCTGTCGCAGTTCGGCGGCAAGGCCACCGCGATTCCCTACAAGGGCACGCCGCCGGCGCTGCAGGACGTGGCGGCGGGCGTGGTGCCGCTGATGATGGCCGACCTGGCCGCGGCGCGGCCCTTGATCCAGGCGGGCAAGCTGCGCGCCATCGCGGTGCCGGCGCTGGAGCGTTCGGAACAGTTGCCGGATGTGCCGACCTTCGGCGAGGCCGGCGGCCCGCCGCTGGAGGCCACCGCCTGGCAAGGCGTGGTGGCGCCGGCGCGCACGCCCAAGGCGGTGGTCGACAAGCTCAGCGGCGCGATCCAGGCCGCGTTGAAGTCACCCGACGTGGTCAAGCAGCTCAAGTTGCAGGGCATGGAGCCGATGGGCAGTTCGTCGAACGACTTCTTCGATTACGCGCACCGCGAATACGAGAACTGGGGCGTGGTGATCCGCCAGAAGAATATCTCGGTGGATTGACGGGCCCTAGCCCGCGGCCGCCGCGCGCTTTTGCCGCCGCGCGGTGGCGGCACAGCCGGCCGAGGCGATGATGATGCCGCAGATCGCCAGCCACTGCGTGCCGGACAGGTGCTCGTTCAGCACGATGACGCCGGCCAGCGCGCCCATCGCGGGCTCCATGCTCAGCAGCACGCCGAAGGTCTTTTGCGGCAGGCGGCGCAGCGCCACCATTTCCAGCGAATAGGGCAGGGCGCTGGAAAGGATGCCGACCGCCACGCCGGCCAGGATCAGCTTGGGGTCCAGCAACGCCATGCCGGCGTGGGCCGCGCCCACCGGCAGCGCCACCATGGTGGCCGCCAGCAGGCCCAGCGAGGTGGCCTGTCCGCCGTGCACGTTGCCGGCCATCTTGCCGAAGATGATGTACAGCGCCCAGCACACCGCCGCGCCCAGCGCGTAGCCGATGCCGGCGGGATCGAGGTCGTGCATCGACTGGCCGGTCGGGATCAGCAGCAACAGCCCGGCCAGCGCGCAGGCGATCCAGACGAAGTCGATGGCGCGCCGCGACAGCACCACGGCCAGCGTCAGCGGGCCGGTGAATTCGATGGCGATGGCCACGCCCAGCGGCAGCGTGCGCAGCGCCATGTAGAACAGCAGATTCATGCAGGCCAGCGTCACGCCATACAGCGCGATCTTGGCGGCGTTGCGGGCGGTCAGCGGAAAGCGCCACGGACGCCAGAACGCGATCAGGATGATGGCGCCGATGACGATGCGGTACGCCGTGGTGCCTTGCGCGCCCACCTCGGGAAACAGCGACTTGGCGAACGACGTGCCGATGCACAGCGAAGCCATGGCGCCGATCAGCGACAGCGTCGGCATCAGGGTGGAGGCGGACGTCTCGCGTCCGGAGGGAAGGGTGGCGGCGGTCATGGTGCTGCGTCTGCGCAAAATCAGGGGTTCAAAGTCGAGGCGGTGGAGTAGAGCACATAGAGGGCCAGGCCAAGCATGATCGCGCCCAGCAGGCCCTGCTGCGTGCGCAGGAACCACGGGTTGCGTCCGACCCAGCCGCGGATGCGCGACGCGCCGTAGGCGAAGCAGCTGCCGTAGGGCAGGCTCAGCGCCTTCATGGTCACGCCCAGCACCAGCATCTGGACCCACACCGGACCGTTGTCCGGGGTGGTGAACTGCGGCAGGAAGGCGATCATGAACAGCAGCACCTTCGGATTCAGCAGATTGGTCATGAAGCCCTGCCAGAACGCATCGCGCGCATCGCCGGGCCGCGCGGCCAGCGACACGTCGGCGTCGCGGGCGCAGCGCAGGATGGCCTTGATGCCCAGGTAGCCCAGGTACAGGCCGCCCGCCGCCTTGATCGCCAGGAACAGCGTCGGGAATGCCTGCAGCACCGAGGCCAGTCCTAGCACCACCGCCGGCACCTGGATGAAGCCCGCCGCCACATTGCCCAGTACGCTGTGGAACGCCGGCCGGAATCCCTGGGTCATGCCTCGCGACAGCGTCAGCGCCATGTCCGGGCCAGGGGTGAGTTTCAACGCCGCGTCGGCGGCCAGGAAGAGCAGGAAAAGCTGGAGTGACGGCATGGGAATCGGGCTGCGCCTGGTCGCGAGGGCGGCCAGAGGGTTCCCAGTGTAAGCAAGGCGGCTGATTAATTCCTGCAGCCAGCAGTGCCCAAATGAAGTTTCCCGTCGAATTTGGGGGCAGGTCGTGCGGCGCGCCCGTTTAGAATCGGTCTACAGGCCCGCACGGCCTGGACCGCCGCGGCGCCGAGACCCCATGGAACTAGACGATTTCGACCTTCAGATCCTGCAAAGCCTGCAGGAAGACAACCAGCGCACCAGCCAGGAGGTGGCCGAGCGCGTGAACCTGTCGCCGGTATCGTGCCTGCGCCGCATGAAGCGGCTGCGCGAATCCGGGGTGGTGCTGGGCGATGTGTCGGTGGTGGAGCCGGCGGCGGTGGGGCGCGACATCATGATGGTGGTGCTGGTGTCGCTCGAAAGCGAACGCGCCGACAAGCTCGACACCTTCAAGCGCGCGATGCGCGGCGCGCCGGAAATCATGCAGTGCCTGGCGGTGACGGGCGAAGTGGATTTCGTCGTCACCATGACCGTGCGCGACATGGCCGAGTACGACGACTTCGCGCAGCGCCACTTCTGGGGCGATCCCAACGTCAAGCGTTTTTCGACGCTGGTGGTGATGAACCGCGTCAAGTACGGACTGGCGGTGCCGACGGCGCAGCCGGACGAGGCCTAGCGCGCTGGCCGGCGATTGCGTGGCCCGCGCCGGCGGCGCTAGACTGGCCCCCTTCCCCTTTTTCCGTGTCTCCCCGCCATGGCATTGCATAGCTGGCTCATTTACCTGGTTGCCGTGATCGGTCTGTCGATCACGCCGGGTCCCAACACCTTGCTGGCGCTGACCCACGGCGCGCTGCACGGGCATCGCAAGGCGCTGTGCACCATCGCCGGCGGCGCGGTCGGTTTCATCGCCCTGATTGCCTTGTCGATGCTGGGCATCAGCGCGCTGCTCAAGGCCTGGGGGCCGGCGCTGACGGTGCTGAAGTGGGCCGGCGGCGCCTACCTGATCTGGCTCGGCATCCAGTTGTGGCGCTCGCCCGGCGTGCAGCTGCGGCCGGCGCCCGACATGCCGCGCCTGCGCGGCACCCGCATGTTCAGCCAGGGTTTCCTGTCGGCGATCGCCAATCCCAAGGCGCTGCTGTTCTACGGCGCCTTCCTGCCGCAGTTCATCGATCCGGCCCGCAGCCTGTTCACGCAATTCCTGATCATGGCCGCGACCTTCGTCGCCATCGAGTTCGTGGTGGAGTACGTGCTGGCGCGCCTGGCGCACCGCGTGCGGCCGTGGCTGGAGCGCGCGGGCCGGCGCTTCAACAAGGTGTGCGGGGGATTGTTCGCGGCGATGGGGGTGGCGCTGCCGGGGTCGTGACGCCGTGGCGTTGATTCCGATGCCGTGACATCCTGGCGCCGCAGATCGTGGCGCCGGAAATTCAGCGCCAGGCATTCCCGCGCCACAATGCAAAAGCCCGACTCCAAGGAGCCGGGCTTTTTAATTCTGGTGGCCTGGGGCGGAATCGAACCACCGACACAAGGATTTTCAATCCTCTGCTCTACCGACTGAGCTACCAGGCCAACGAAGTCCGCAACTATACACAATTTTTTGGACTTGTGCCAGTCGAAGCGAAAAAACTTCAAAGAATTTTCAGGCCGGGACGAGACCGGGACCAGACCAGGATGAAAGCGAGGCGGGCTTCAGCGTCTGTCCGCGATGGCCCTGCGTCGTTGCCGGGGTGCGACGCAGGGTCGCGCCCAGGGCGCCAAATGGCATGGGGATAACCCGCAGGAGTATAATCATGGCCGGTCCGCTGTTACATGCACGCTGCACCGCATGGGCTTTGCGGGGACCACAGCTCTAATACTCACGGCCTTGTCCTTTACATGTCGGTAGCTGTCCTAGCCTTCGGTCTGAATCACACGTCCGCGCCGGTGTCGGTTCGCGAACGCGTGTCCATGCCCGTCGATCTGGTCAAGCCGGCGCTGGAAGGCCTGCGTTCCGCGTTCGGCGGATCGGTGCGCGAAGCCGCCATCCTGTCGACCTGCAACCGCACCGAAATCTATTGCGCCGCCGACGGCCACGTGGCCGACCAGCTGCCCGCCTGGCTGGCCGAGCACAACCGCCTGGACGCCGGCACGCTGCGCCCGCATTTGTACCGCCACCAGCAGGACGACGCCGTGCGCCACGCCTTCCGCGTGGCCAGCGGGCTCGACTCCATGGTGCTGGGCGAAACCCAGATCGTCGGCCAGATGAAGGACGCCGTGCGCGCCGCCGGCGAAGCCGGTTCGCTCGGCACGCTGCTGCACCAGATGTTCCAGCGCACCTTCTCGGTGGCCAAGGAAGTCCGCTCGCAGACCGCCATCGGCGCGCAGTCGGTGTCCATGGCCGCCGCCGCGGTGCGCCTGGCCGAACGCGTGTTCGGCAACCTGGACCAGGCCCGCACGCTGTTCATCGGCGCGGGCGAAATGATCGAACTGTGCGCCACCCACTTTGCCGCGCAGCGTCCGCGCAGCATGGTGGTGGCCAATCGCACGGCCGAACGCGCCGAGTTGCTGGCCAACCGCTTCTCGGCCAGCACCATGAAGCTGTCGGACCTGACCGACCGCCTGTCCGAATTCGACGTGGTCGTCTCCTGTACGGCCAGCTCCCTGCCCATCCTCGGGCTGGGGATGGTGGAACGGGCCACGCGCCTGCGCCGCCACCGCCCCATGGTCATGATCGACCTGGCCGTGCCGCGCGACATCGAACCCGAGGTCGGCCGCCTGGACGACGTCTACCTGTATTCCGTCGATGACCTGGGCCGCCTGGTCCAGACCGGCACCGACGCGCGCCGCGCCGCCGTGGTGCAGGCCGAGGCCATCATCGAAACCCGCGTCCAGGGCTTCATGCACTGGATGCAATCGCGCGAAGTGGTGCCGGTCATCCGCGACCTGCACCAGGCCGCCGAAGACGTCAGCGCCGCCGAACTCGAACGCGCCCGCCGCCTGCTGGCGCGCGGCGAATCGCCTGAGGCCGTGCTCGAGCAGCTGGCCCACGGCCTGACCCAGAAATACCTGCATGGCCCGCTGGCGGCGCTGAACCGCAGCGAGGGCGAGGACCGCAAGCAGCTGCTTGCCTGGATGCCGCGCCTGTTCCCCGGCCGCGACTCGCGCCGTTAGCGGCGCTGCCTCCGCCCCGCCTTGCGGCGGGCGCTCGTCACGGGCGCCCGCCATTCCTGTTTTCCTTTGCTGAATCCCCATCATGAAATCTTCCATGCGCAGCCGGCTGGAGCATCTGTGTCACCGCCTGATCGAGGTGGACGCGCTGCTCGCCGAACCGGAAACCGCGTCCGACATGGACCGCTTTCGCAAGCTGTCGCGCGAGCGCGCCGAGCTGGAGCCGGTGGTCGAGGCGTTCACCGCCTTCGTGCGCGGCGAGGAAGACCTGGCGACCGCGCAGGAGATGCTGTCCGATCCCGAACTGAAGGCGATGGCCGAGGACGAGATCAAGAGCGGCCGCGTCAAGCTGGAATCGCTGGAGGCGGCGCTGCAATTGCTGCTGCTGCCGCGCGACCCCAATGACGGCCGCAGCGTGTTCCTGGAAATCCGCGCCGGCACCGGCGGCGACGAAAGCGCGCTGTTCTCGGGCGACCTGCTGCGCATGTACACGCGCTACGCCGAACAGCGCGGCTGGCGCGTCGAGCTGATGTCGGAAAGCGCGTCGGAACTGGGCGGCTACAAGGAAGTGATCGCGCGCATCGAGGGCGACGGCGCCTATGGCCGCCTGAAGTTCGAATCCGGCGCGCACCGCGTGCAGCGCGTGCCCGCCACCGAGGCGCAGGGCCGTATCCATACCTCGGCCTGCACGGTGGCCATCATGGCCGAAGCCGACGCCATGTCGGAGATCGTCATCAACCCGAGCGAGCTGCGCATCGACACCTTCCGCGCCAGCGGCGCCGGCGGCCAGCACATCAACAAGACCGACTCGGCCGTGCGCATCACGCACTTGCCGACCGGGCTGGTGGTGGAATGCCAGGACGACCGTTCGCAGCACCGCAACAAGGACAAGGCCATGCAGGTGCTGGCCGCGCGCCTGAAGGACAAGGAAGTCCGCGAGCGCCAGAGCAAGGAAGCGGCCGAGCGCAAGAGCCTGATCGGCTCCGGCGACCGCTCCGAGCGCATCCGCACCTACAACTTCCCGCAGGGCCGCGTCACCGACCACCGCATCAACCTGACGCTGTACAAGCTGCAGCAGATCATGGAAGGCGACCTGGAAGAGCTGACCGGCGCCCTGATCGCCGAGCACCAGGCCGAGCAGCTGGCGGCGCTGGGCGACGACATCTGATCCGCATTCACCGATGACCGCCCAGATCAAGAGCCTGCTGCTGGACACGCGCCTGCCCCGGCTCGAGGTGCGCATGCTGCTCGAGCACGTGCTGGCCAAGCCGCGCGCCTGGCTGCTGGCGCACGACACCGATCCGCTGGCGCCGGAAGTGGCCGCGGCCTACGAGGCCCTGGCGCAGCGCCGCCTGGCTGGCGAGCCGATGGCCTATCTGCTGGGGCAGCGCGAATTCATGGGCCACGCCTTTCGCGTGACGCCCGACGTGCTGATCCCGCGTCCGGACACCGAGGTGCTGGTGGAAACGGCGCTGGAATGCGTGGCGGCCCTGCCGGCGCCGGCGGTGCTGGACCTGGGCACCGGCAGCGGCGCCATCGCCATCTCGATCGCGTTGGCGCGCCGCGATGCGCGGGTGATGGCCAGCGACGTCAGCGCCGCGGCATTGGCCGTGGCCGCGGGCAATGCCTGGGAGCTGACCGCCTCGGTGCGCTTCGTCGAGGGCAGCTGGTACGGCGCGGTGCCGGCCGGCGAGGGCTTCGACCTGATCGTGTCCAACCCGCCGTACGTGGCCAGCGACGACCCGCACCTGGGGCAGGGCGACGTGCGCTTCGAGCCGCGCGGCGCGCTGACCGATGGCGCCGACGGCCTGGAAGACCTGCGCCGCATCGTGGCTGGCGCCCATCGCCACCTGAAGGCGGGCGGGGCGTTGTGGATGGAGCACGGCTGGGACCAGGCCGAGGCGGTGCGCGGCCTGCTGGCCGCGGCGGGCTTCGCCGACGTCCACAGCCGGCGCGACCTGGCCGGTATCGAACGCATTTCCGGCGGACGCTGGCCGGGGCGCGGCTGACGCCCGGCCGGCGATTTGTAACCGGCCGCGCCGCCGCGACCGGCCGATTCCCCGGGGCGGCCCCGGGGAATCCGGGACGAAATCCCGCCTGTACCTATAATTGGCGTATTCCGTTATGCCTCCTGTCCAAGAGACCACCATGAGCGACGTTCAAGAATTCATCCGCGAAACCGTGACCCAGCACCCCGTCGTGCTGTTCATGAAGGGCACCGCCCAATTCCCGCAGTGCGGCTTTTCCGGCAAGGCCATCCAGATCCTCAAGGGCTGTGGCGTCAAGAAGCTGGTCACCGTGAATGTGCTGGAGGACGACGAAGTCCGCCAGGGCATCAAGGAATTCTCGAACTGGCCGACGATTCCGCAGCTGTACGTGGCCGGCGAGTTCATCGGCGGTTCGGACATCATGAACGAGATGAACGAGTCGGGCGAACTGAAGACCCTGCTGGAGCAATCCGGCGCCACGGCCTGATCCCGTGCGGCGACTGGTCATCGGCATCACGGGCGCCACCGGCGCCCTCTACGCGGTGCGCATGCTGCAGGCGCTGCGCGGCGTGGACGATGTCGAGACGCACCTGGTGGTGTCGGCCTCGGGCGTGCTGAACATCAAGCACGAACTCGATGTCGGCCGCCATGATGTCTACGCGCTGGCCGACCACGTGCACAGCGTGCGCGATGTTGGCGCCACGCTGGCCAGCGGCGCGTTCCAGACGGCCGGCATGGTCATCGTGCCGTGTTCGATGCGCACGCTGGCGGCGGTGGCCCATGGCCTGTCCGACAACCTCATCACGCGCGCGGCCGACGTCACGCTCAAGGAGCGTCGCCGCCTGGTGATGATGGTGCGCGAAACGCCCTTCAACCTGGCGCACCTGCGCAACATGACCGCCGTCACCGAGATGGGCGGCATTGTGTTCCCGCCGTTGCCGGCGTTCTATCACCGGCCGGCCAGCATCGAGGAAATGGTGGATCACACCGTGGCCCGCGTGCTGGAGCTCTTCGATATCCATGTGCCCGGTCCGCACTGGGAAGGCATGAAATAGGCGCCGTCGCGGCGTTCACTCCACCAGCCCGAGTCCGTTGAGCGCGGCCAGGTTTTCCGGCCAGCGGCGCGCGCGCGCGTTCTGCAGTTCGATGCGCGCCCAGGCCATCCAGCCGGCCCATTCGATGCGCTTGTCCCAGGCGGTGCCCCAGGCCTGCAGCGCGGCCAGGCCGGCGGCGGCGTGGCCGGCGGCGGCCTCGAAGTCGCCCGCGGTCAGCGCCAGTTGCGCCAGCAGCAGGCGCGGCTCGCCGACCCAGGGGTTGTGCGCCACCGCGGCTTCCAGCATGTGGCGCGCCGTGTCCATTTCGGTCTGCGGGTGCATGCGGGTGACGACCTGCCAGTACAGCGCGCTGGCGGCGGCTTCGTCGCGCGGGCTGAGCGTGGCGCGGCAATGATCGAACGCGGGTGGCACGGGGATGCCGGTATCGGCCGGCAGCGCCGACAGCGGCGCCAGCAGGTGCGACAGCATCGACAGGATGTTCGACGGCGGTTTCAGCGGCCCGGGCCACAGCGACGCGGCCCAATGGGATTTGAGGTCGCGGCGCTGTTGCTGCGGATAGCCGGCGAAGATCTCGTCCTGCCAGCTGTGCCACTGTTCGCCGATGTCGGCGGCCGACACCACGATGAAGGCGGCGACCTGGCGCGGCGTGAAGGTGAAGGCCTGGCCGTCGGCGCCTTCCAGCGTCAGGCCCTCGGGACCCCGGCCCTGGCCTTGCAGGATGGCCTGCACGAAGCGCGTGCGCGGCATGGCGCAGAACAGGCTGACCCATTCCTCGGCCTCGGCGCCCAGCACCTCGCGCAGCGTGTTGCGTTCACGTTCGCGGTCGAACAGGGTGAGGTCGACGTATTCGTTGCCATACACGCTGTGGAACAGGCCCAGCAGCCGCACTTCGCGCGGCTGGTTCCACAGCGTCAGGGTGCGGTAGACGCCGAGCAGGTGGTGCTTGAAGGTGCCGGCCTTGTGCCAGTCTTCGCCGGCGCTGCGGGCAAAGAGCAGGTCGAGCAGGGCGGGCAGGTCGGCATCCACCGCGGCGTAGTGGTCGGCCAGCAGGGCGCGCGCGTGCGGATGCAGTTCGGTAGGGGTGGACATGGCAATGACGGCAAAGGGGTGGGAATCCAGCCGCTATTGTGTCGCGCGCGGCCGCGCTTGTCATGGCGCCGGTCCTTATACGGAAATGCGCATATCAATATGAGAATTCATCGCTTCCGGTTTTGAAGGCCGCTCACTAGAATCCGGGGCTTCCATTCCCTGTTCGATTGCCGAGACTCCCATGCGTCTACGCCACACCCTGGCCGCCGTTGCCACCCTTATCGGATTTGCCGCCGCCGCGCCCGCCCTGGCGCAGGACGCCGAGCTCAAGGTCGGCGTGACCGTCGGCCCGCACGCCCAGATCGGCGAAGTGGTGCAGCAGGTCGCGGCCAGGCAGGGCCTGAAGGTCAAGCTGGTCGAGTTCAGCGATTTCATCCAGCCCAACGCCGCGCTCGATGCCAAGGAACTGGACCTGAACATCTACCAGCACAAGCCCTTCCTGGAATCGCAGAACAAGGCGCGCGGCTACAAGCTGGTGCCGGTGGCCACGGCCGTGGTGCAGCAGATGGGCATCTATTCCAAGCGCGTGAAGTCGCTGGACGACCTGCAGCCGGGCGCCAAGGTGGCGATCCCCAACGACCCGACCAACGGCGCCCGCGCGCTGCTGGTGCTGCAGGCCGCCAAGCTCATCAAGCTCAAGGACGGCGTGACCGTGACGGCCTCGCTGTTCGACGTGGTCGACAATCCCAAGAAGCTCAAGTTCGTCGAGATCGAGGCCGCGCAGCTGCCGCACTCGCTGGCCGATGTCGACGCCGCCGCCGTGAACTCGGCCTACGCCATCCCGGCCGGCCTGTCGCCCGCCAAGGACGCGCTGGCGCTGGAAAGCAAGGATGCGCCGTTCGCCGCCGTGGTCATCGCCGCGCGCGAGGACAACAAGAACGATCCGCGCATCGCGCGCTTCATCAAGGCCTACCAGTCCGACGAGGTGAAGGCCTTCGTGGCGCAGAAATTCCCCGGCGCGTACACCACCTCCTGGTAAGCCATGTCGACGCTGACGATCTATCCGCAGGACGACCCCGCCGCCGGCCGGAGACTGGATGACGCCGGCGAGATCCGGCGCGAGCTGGCGGCCATTGGCGTGACCTTCGAGCGCTGGCGGGCGCGGGCGCCGGTGGCGCCCGGCGCGCCGCAGGACGAGGTGCTGGCGGCGTATCGTCCCGAGATCGATCGGCTGGTGGCCGAGCGCGGCTATCGCAGCGTCGATGTGGTCAGCCTGGATCCGGCGCATCCGGACCGCGAGGCGTTGCGCCGCAAGTTCCTGGCCGAGCACACGCATGCCGATGACGAGGTGCGCTTCTTCGTCGCCGGCAGCGGCCTGTTCACGCTGCATGCCGCCGGCCGCGTCTACGCGGTGCTGTGCGAGCAGGACGACCTGATCTCGGTGCCGGCCGGCGTGCCGCACTGGTTCGACATGGGCTCGGCGCCCGCCTTCACCTGTATCCGGCTGTTCAATGATCCGGCGGGTTGGGTGGCGCAGTTCACGGGCGATGCGATCGCCACGCGTTTTCCGGTACTGCCCTGACGGCGAGGACGGGGCGCCTCACGCATATTTGCCTGTCAGGCCCCCATCCACCAGCAGTTCCGTGCCGGTGATGTAGGACGCCTCATCCGACGCCAGGAACGCCACCGCGTTCGCCACTTCCCAGGGCGTGCCCATGCGGCCCATCGGCACCTGGCGGTCGCGCGCCGCGCGCGCCGCTTCCAGATCGTCCTTGGCGAACATGCCCGCCACGTTCTTCGCGACGCGCGGGGTATCGATCAGGCCTGGAATCACCGTGTTGACGCGGATGCCGTCGGCCGCGTACTGCTGCGCCGCCATGCGCGCGAAATGGATCACCGCGGCCTTGCTGACGCTGTAGGCCAGGTGGGGATAACCGGTGTAGCGGATGCCGGCGATCGACGACACGGTGACGATGGCGCCGCCGCCCTGCGCGCGCATCACGGGCGCCAGCAGGCGCGTGGCGATCAGCAGGCTGGTGACGTTGACGCGCTGGATGCGGTCCCAGTCGGCCAGGTCGATGTCTTCCGGGCCGCCGACCTTGCCGATGCCGGCGTTGGCCTGCAGCACGTCGATGCGGCCGTAGTGGCCGAGCGCCGCGTCCAGCGCGGCCCGCATGGCGTCCTCGTCGGCCACGTCGGCCTGCACGGCCAGCGCCCGGCCGCCGGCCCGCTCGACTTCATGCGCCGCGTCCTCGGCCGCCGCCCGGTCGGCGTCGAGCGCGACGATGGCCGCGCCCTGGCACGCCAGCGTCACGCAGCTGGCCTTGCCGATGCTCCAGCCGGCGGCCGACGACCCGGCGCCGGCCACCAGCGCGATCTTGCCCGCCAGCCGCGCGCCGGGCGCCGCCGGGATCACGACGATTCTCCGCCGCGCTGGTGCGACTTGCCCTTGCCGACGTAGGGAATGGCGTGGTCGATGGTTTCCCAGATGTAGCGGCCGGACGGGCTCTGCTGTTCCTCGGCCACGTGCGACACCAGGCCCGCGGCGCGCGAGATGACCGCAAAGCCGCGCATCAGCGCGGTGGGCACGCCGATCTCGCTGAGCAGCGCGGCGACCGCGCCGGTGGCGTTGATGGTGATGTGCTTGCCGTAGGTCTCGTCGATCGCCGCCGCCAGCAGGCGCAGCGCCTTGAGCGAATCGCCGGGCAGGTCCGGCTCGGCCTCGGCCAGCGCCAGCAGCTTGATCGAACGCGGGTCGTCGGGCTTGTGCAGATGGTGGCCGAAGCCCGGCAGCGGCTGGCGGCTGGCGCGGAACTCGCGCGCGATCGCCAGCGCCTCGGCGCGGCCATCGGCGGCCTGGCGGATGCGGTCCAGCAGGCGCGAGCAGTTTTCCATGGTGCCGACGAACTGGCTGCCGACCGCCATCAGGCCGGAGGCCACGGCGCCCTGCAGGTTCTCGGGCGCGCTCATGTAGATCAGGCGGGTGGCGATGGCGCTGGGCGTGAGGCCATGCTCCATCAGCGTCACCAGCACCGCGTCGACGATGCGCATGTCCACCGGACGCGCCTCGCGGCCCAGGATCTGCATGATCATGACTTCGGTGAAGGTCTTCTTGCCGATCAGGTCTTCCACCAGGTCGACGTCGCGGTACGACATGCCGGTGAGGTGATGGGCGCAGAGGCGGGTTTCGGGCGTGTTCATGGGGACTCCTTCAGTGCCGCGTCGCGCACGGCGTTCTTGAGCACCTTGCCGACGGGCGAGCGCGGCAGGCTGTCGTGGATGTGGATCTGCTTGGGCGTGGCGACCGGGCCGAGCAGGCCGCGCACGTGCGCCTTGAGCGCATCGGCGTCGGCCGCGGCGCCGGGATGTAGCTGTACCGCGGCGTGGACGGCTTCGCCCCATTTGTCGTCGGGCAGGCCGAACACCGAGCATTCGTAGACGGCCGGGTGCGACGACAGCGCGTTCTCGACGTCGACGGGGTAGACGTTGAAGCCGCCGCTGATGATGACGTCGCGCAGCCGGTCCTTCAGGAACAGGTAGCCGCGCGCATCGATCAGGCCGGTGTCGCCGGTGTGCAGCCAGCCGTCGACAATGGTCTCGGCGGTCTTCTCGGGCAGGCGCCAGTAGCCCGACATCACCAGGTCGCCGCGCACCACCACTTCGCCGATCGCGCCGCGCGGTAGCAGCGCGCCGGCCGGGTCCATGATGGCGACGTCCGACAGCCAGGTGACGCGGCCGACCGAGGCGCGGTTGTCGGGCGATTCCAGGTCGGCGGGCCGCAGCACCGTGACGATCTGCGGCGCCTCGGTCTGGCCGTAGGTGGTGCCTAGCACCGGGCCGAAGAAGTCGCGGGCGCGCTCGATCTTCTCGGGCGGCATCGGCGCGCCGCCGTAGATCAGGTTGCGCAGTGCCGGGAAGTCGGCGCGCGACACGCCGGGCTGCGCCATGATCATGTAGATCAGCGTGGGCGGCATGAAGCTCAGCGTGCCGCCGCGTTCGCGGAAGGCGGCGGTGATCGAGGCCGGGGTGGCGCTGTCGAGCAGCACGTGGGCGCCGCCGCGCGCCAGCACCGGCAAGAGATAGGTGCCGGTGCCGTGCGTGACCGGGGCGGCGACCACGTAGCGGTCCTCGTGCGTCAGGCCCCAGCTGTGGATCTGGTTGATGATGGCGGCGTTCCAGGCGTGGTACGGCTGCATCACGCCCTTGGGCAGGCCGGTGGTGCCGCCGGTGAACTTGATCGCCTGGGTGGCCTCGCGCGGCAGTGCGTGGCGCAATGGTTCGCGCCCGGCGCCGCGTTGCAGCAGGGTCTCGAAGGCAACGCCCGCGGCGTCCGCCGACAGGCTGACGCGGTGCGGCGCGCCCGCCGCCACCAGCGCATCGCCGGCGCCGTCGACAATGACGATGGACGGTTCGGTGGCATCCAGGATGCGCCCGATCTCGCGCGCCGTGCTGCGGGTGTTGAGCGGCACCCAGACCTTGCCGCTGGCCAGCACCGCCAGCAGCGCCAGGATGTGGCGGCTGGTGTTGCCGGCGCAGAGCGCGACGCGGGTCTGCGGCGCCGGGTCCAGGTCCTGCAAGGCGGCCGCCAGCGCGCGCACGTCCGCGGCCAGCCGCGCGTACGTCACCTGGCCCTCGGGCGCGTCCAGCGCCACGCGGTCCGGGTATTGCTCGGCGGCGCGGAAAAAGAAATCTATCGGGTACACCCTGGTGCTCCTCAGTTGGCCTTGATGTCGGCGCGCTTGACCACGGCGCCCCATTTGTCGATTTCGCTGGCGATCTTCTTGCCGAAGGTCTCGGGCGTGTTGGGCGGCTGCGGCGCGTAGAAGCCCGATTGCTGGAACGAGGCCAGCAGCGCGGGGTCGGCCAGCGCCTTGTTCATGGCCTGGTTCAGGCGGTCGATGACCGGTTGCGGCGTGCCCGCGGGCGCCATCAGGCCGAACCATGATTCGACGTCGAAACCGGGCAGGCCGGACTCGGCCAGCGTCGGCACGTCGGGCACCGCCGGCAGGCGCTGCGGCGAGGTGACGCCGATGGCGCGCAGCTTGCCGGCCTGCACGTGCGGCAGCGACGAGGGCAGGTTGTCGAACATCGAATCGACCTGGCCGCCCAGCAGGTCGGCCACCGCCGGACCGCTGCCGCGATAGGGCACGTGCAGGATGTCGGTGCCGGTCTGCATCTTGAACAGTTCGCACGACAGGTGGATCGACGAGCCGCTGCCCGACGAGGCGCAGGTCAGCTTGCCGGGGTGGGCCTTGGCGTAGGCCAGGTACTCGGGCACGGTCTTGACCGGCAGCTTGGGGTTGACCACCAGGATGTTGGGGATGGTCGCCAGCAGGCCGATCGGCTTGAAGTCCTTGATGAAGTCGTAGTTGAGCTTGCTGTAGAGCGTGCGGTTGATGGTGTTGGCGATCGAGCCGACATACAGCGTGTAGCCGTCGGGCGCGGCGCGCGACACGATTTCGGCGCCGATGTTGCTGTTGGCGCCGGTCTTGTTCTCGACCACGATGGTCTGGCCCAGCTCCTCGGTCAGGGCCTTGGCCACCAGCCGCGCGACGATGTCGGTGGCGCCGCCGGCCGCATACCCGACCACCAGGGTCACCGGGCGTTCGGGGTAGGGCTTGGCGGCCCAGCCGGGCGCGGTCAATGCGAGGGCGCCCGCCAGGGCCGCGACGCGGGCGGCCAGCCGCCTGCTGATTGTCTGCATGGTTGTCTCCGTCTTGTTTGTCTAATATTTGGACAGATCTTTGCCTGCCCGACTTCATATTGGGCTTTGATAGGCGCCTCATCAACGCAGGGTGTCCAGAAAATGAACAAACCGGAAAGCGACGACGGCGGCCCGCGGGTGTTGCGGCGCGGGCTGCGGGTGCTGGGGGTGCTGCGGCAGGCGGGCGCGGCCGGCATGCACGTCACCGACATCGCGCGCGCCGCCGGCATGCAGCGTTCCACCGTGTACCGCTACCTGGATGTGCTGGCGCAGGAGGGCTACGCGCTGCGCGAGCCGGACGCGCCGCACTGGCGCATGGCGGAGCTGGGCGTGATGATGGCGGGCGATCCGCACGCCGAGGCGGTGCGCGGCCTGCGGCCGGTGCTGCGGCAGATCAGCGATGTCAGCGGCGATTCGGCGTTCCTGATCTGCCGCGCCGGCGGCGATTCGCTATGCCTGCATCGCGAGGTCGGCAACTACCCGGTGCAGGTGCTGGCGGTGACGATCGGCCATCGCCAGCCGCTGGGCGTGGGCGCGGCCGGCCTGGCGCTGCTGGGCGCCTTGCCGCCGGCCGAGGCCGACGAGGTGATCGCGCAGAACGAACAGGCCTTGCGGGCCTATGGCGGCATGACGGTGGCGCAGATGCGGCGGCTGGCTGGGAACACGCGCGACCGGGGCTGGGCGGTGGTGGGCAATGCCGCCGTGCCGGGCGTGTTGGGGGTGGGGGTGGCGCTGTGCGACGCGGGCGGCTATCCGCGGCTGGCGGTCAGCGTGTCGAGCCTGATCGACCGCATGCAGGCGCCGCGCCAGCGCGCCATTGCCGAGCTGATCCGCGCGCAGCTGGCGCAGGACGAGGTCAGGCGCCAGCGCTGGAGCCTGCCCGGCGGGGTCGACGCGGCGGATTGAACGATAGGGGAGCGGTCCGGCCTCGATGGCATCGAGGCCGGTGGCGCGGGTCAGGCCTGGGCCGGCGCGGGCGCGCGGTAGGTCTTCTGGTAGTGCACCGTGAAGGTCTTGAACGCGTCCAGCGCCTTGCGCGGATCGTGCCCGGGCTTGACCAGGAAGCTGTCGAAGCCGACGCGCGCCTGGTAGTGGATGGTGTCGATCATCACGTCGCCGACGGCGCGCAGTTCGCCGGTCCACTGGTAGCGGGTGCGCAGCAGTTGCGCCAGCGAATAGCCGCGGCCATCGGTGTAGACCGGGAAGTCCACCGCGATGAAGGCGATGCCGGCGGGGTCGAGCGTGCCGTCGGCTTCCAGCAGGTCGCGCAGGTCGGCGTCGGGGTCCAGCCGCACCGCGACCGGATGGCGATGGCGGCGCAGCGTGGCGCGCGAGGCTTTCCAGGTCGATAGCGGCACGATCCAGCCGGGTTCGTCGCTGGGCACCTGGCCGTCGGCGGCCACTTCGGGTTCCGGCACGAACGGGCGGGCGCTGTCGGTCTCGAGCTGGCCGTTGCGGATCAGGTGCGGGCCGGGGGCGTCGTGGGCGTAGGGCTCAGACATGGGCGGCCTCCTGGGCTTGGGGTTTGGCGAAGGCCGGATCGGCGTACACGTCCTGCTTGAAGGGATCGATGCCGACGCGGTCCACCACGTCGATGAAGCGTTCCTCTTCGCTATCGCGCAGGCCCAGATAGGTGCGGATCAGGCGGTCGACCACGCCCGGCACCTGGTCGCGCGCGAACGAGGGGCCGATGATGCGGCCGATGGCGGCGCCGCCGCCCTTTGTGGATTCGATGTCGGGCAGGGGCTTGGCGGCGCCGTTCTGGCGGCCGCCGATGGTGACCTGGTACCACTCTTCGCCGGCCTTATCGACACCCAGGATGCCGATGTGGCCGACGTGGTGGTGGCCGCAGGAGTTGATGCAACCGGAGATGTTCAGGTCCAGCTCGCCGATCTCGAACAGGTAGTCGAGATTGTCGAACTGGCGCTGGATGGCCTCGGCCACGGGGATCGACACGGCATTGGCGAGCGCGCAGAAATCCCCGCCCGGACAGGCGATGATGTTGGTCAGCAGGCCGACGTTGGGCGTGGCCAGGTTCAGCGCTTCGAGCTTGCCCCACAGTTCGTGCAGGCGCGCGCGGCGCACGTCGGCCAGGATCAGGTTCTGCTCGTGCGACACGCGCAATTCGCCGAAGCCGTACTCGTCGGCCAGCGCGGCGACCGCGTCCATCTGGTCGGCGGTGATGTCGCCCGGCGGCACGCCGGTGGCCTTGAGCGAGACCGTGACGGCGGCGTAGCCCGGCGTCTTGTGCGCATGCACGTTGGTGCGGACCCAGCGCGCGAAGCGCGGATCGGCCGCGGCCAGCGCCGCGGTGTTGTCGGCGTCGTCGGCGGCGCCGGCATCGTATTGCGGCCAGATGAAGCGCGCGGCGATGGTGTCGACGAATTCCTGCGTGATGGTGTCCGGGCCGCCCTTGATCAGCTGCCACTGTTCATCGACCTGCTGCGCGTAGACTTCCGGCGTCAGGTCCTTCACCAGGATCTTGATGCGCGCCTTGTACTTGTTGTCGCGCCGGCCATGCAGGTTATAGACGCGCAGGGCGGCCTGCATGTAGGTCAGCAGGTCTTGCCATTCGACGAACGGGTTGATCAGCTTGCCGACGATCGGCGTGCGGCCCATGCCGCCGCCGACCCAGACGCGAAAGCCCAGCTTGCCGTCGCGCTCGACCGCCTGCAGGCCGATGTCGTGCACGCCGACCGCGGCGCGGTCCTGCACGGCGCCACTGACCGCGATCTTGAACTTGCGCGGCAGGAACGCGAATTCGGGATGCAGCGTCGACCACTGGCGGATGATCTCGCACCACACCAGCGGATCGATCAGCTCGTCGGGCGCGACGCCGGCGAAGTGGTCGGTGGTGGTGTTGCGGATACAGTTGCCGCTGGTCTGGATGGCGTGCATCTGCACCGTGGCCAGTTCGGCCAGGATGTCCGGCACGTCTTCCAGCTTGGGCCAGTTGAACTGGATGTTCTGGCGCGTGCTGAAGTGGCCGTAGCCGCGGTCCCACTTGCGCGCGATGTGCGCCAGGGTGCGCAGCTGGCGCGAGGCCAGGATGCCATAGGGGATGGCCACCCGCAGCATCGGCGCGTGGCGCTGGATGTAGAGGCCGTTCTGCAGGCGCAGGACGCGGAATTCATCTTCGGTGAGCTGGCCGTCGAGGAAGCGGCGCGTCTGGTCGGCGAACTGCGCCACGCGCTGCTCGACGAGCTGCTGGTCGACGGGGTCATACACGTACATGTCTACTGCCCTTGAGGTCTTCTCGGTCTGGTCCCAGGAAGCGTGGCCCGCCGTGGGCGGGGACTGGGGGATTCATAACCGTAACAGGCAGCCGCTTCGACCGTCTAAGTCATTCTGGTAATAAGCGTATGCCCTGGGGCGAGCGCCCGTGCCGCGCGTGTCAGTTGCCGGATCCGGGGGCGATCCGGTGACGCGGATGGGCGCCGCGAAAAGCCGCCAGGCTGGCCAGCGCCAGCAGGCCGACCGCCGCCGCGCCGTACAGCATCACATCGCCGAACCCCTGCGCGAGCGCGAGCCGGGCCAGGTCCGGCGGCAGCGTGGCGGCGCCATCGCCCAGGTTGCCCGCCGACAGCGCTTCGGCCAATGGGCGCAGCGCGGCATCGACGGGCGCGTCGGTCCAATGGCGGCGCAATGACGCCAGGACGCTTTCGACCAGCAGGAATCCCATCAGCGCGATATTGATGGACAGGCTGATCATGCGCACGCTGATGTCGATGCCCGAGGCCATGCCGGCGCGGTCGCCGGGCACCGCGCCCGTGGTGGTGTTGGTCACGGGCGTATTGATCAGGCCCAAGCCGGTGCCGGCCAGCAGGCAGCCGGGCAGCATCGTCAGCCAGCTGGCCTGCGCGACGCCGCTGCCCCATTTCATCAGCGCGAAGCCCAGGCAGATGGCGAACAGGCCGGCGGGGATCACCGTGTCGGGGCGGTAGCGTAGCGCCAGCTTTTCGCCCAGCGGCGGCGCCACCAGGGTCGGCAGGGTGTAGGCCAGCAGCGACAGGCCGGTTCCCAGGCCGCCATAGCCCAGGCCGTTCTGGAAATACAGCGGCAGGTAGATCATGAACGGCCAGAAGCTGAAGTTCATGGCGGCCGACGCCAGCAGCGCGCCCGAGAAGCGGCGGATGCGAAAGACCGCGAAGTCGAACATCGGGTCGGCGCAGCGGCGCTCGGCGATCACGAAGACGATCAGCGCCACGAGGGCCGCGCCCAGGCTGGCGAGCGCCGCCGGGCTGGCAAAGCCCGCCGCGGGCCCCTGGGTGATGAACCAGGCCAGGCCAAACACCGCCAGCGACAGCGAGACGATGCCGGCTAGGTCCAGCTTGCGCTGGCGCGGATCGCGCGATTCGTCCACGCCCTTCCAGGTCAGCCCCAGCGCCACCAGCGCCAGCGGGCCGTGCGCCAGGAACACCCATTGCCAGCTCGATACCGCGACGATGGCCGAGCCGATGACCGGGCCGAAGCCCAGGCCGACGCCAAAGGCGATGCCCCACGCGCCGAAGGCCCGGCCGCGCGCGGCGCCGTCCTGGAAGCGGTGCGACAGCACCGCCACCTGGCAGATCAGCATGGCGCCGCCGGACAGGCCCTGCAGGGCGCGGCCGGCGATCAGCACGCTGGTGTCCTGCGCCCAGCCGCACACCAGCGAGGTCAGGCCGAACACCGCCAGGCTGGCCAGCAGCAGGCGCTTGCGGCCGTAGCGGTCGGCCAGCGTGCCCGCGGCCATCAGCACCGTGGTGCAGGCGATGGTGTAGGCGTTCATGATCCATTGCAGTTCCTGGAAGCCGCTGCGCAGCGCCTGTTCCAGCGTGGGCAGGATCACCGGCACGCTGGAAATCTCCAGGCCGAACATCAGGGCGGCCAGGCAGACGGCGGCCAGCGTGAAAGTGTTTTTTTGCGCTATCGAAAGCGGCATCGGGATTCTCGCGAGGGGTCGGGGTGATGAGAGGCCGTCCGTGGCCGAGGCGCTTGGGGCGATACGGGCGGCATGCCGGCGGATGGCGTCCACCGCTGATCGCCATTCTGGGAGTCTGTTAAAAATGATGGAAATGATTTAATTTCGCCGAATTCATTAATTTTCATCATGAGTTGACGCCATGGACTTCGATACCGCCTTGTTGCGCACCTACGTCGCGGTCAAGGAGGCCGGCGGCTTCACCCGCGCCGCCGAGCGGCTGCACCTGAGCCAGTCGGCCGTCAGCCACCAGATCCGGCGCCTGGAAGCGCAGGCCGGCACCGCGCTGCTGGCGCGCACCACCCGCAGCCTGGCGCTGACCGAGGACGGCGAGGACTTCCTGCGCTACGCCGAGCAGGTGCTGCGGGCGCAGGACGCGCTGGCGCGGCGTTTCCAGCGCTCATCGGTGGCGGGGGCGGTGCGCCTGGGCGTGCCCGAGAATTTCATGGGCGAACGCCTGCCGCTGCTGCTGGCGCGGTTCGCGCGCGCGTTTCCGGCCGTGCGCCTGGACGTGGTGGTCGGCAGTTATCTGGACCTGCGCACCCAGGTCGAGGCGGATGCGCTGGACCTGGCGGTGGTGATGTCGCTGCCCAGCGAGCCCGAGCGCGGCGCGATGTTGCGGCGCACGCGCTTCGTGTGGGCGGCCGCGCACGCATTCGATTTTCCCGGTGACGAACCCATACCGCTGGCCTTCGCGCCGTCGCCCTGCGTGCATCGCCTGGTGGGCGTGGACGCGCTGCAGGCGGCCGGCCTGGAATGGCGCGTGGCCTTCACCTCGCCCAGCCAGGAAGGCCTGCGCGCGGCCGTGCTGGCGGGGCTGGCGGTGACGGCGCTGCCGCAGGAAGACGTGCGGCCGGGCATGGACGTGATCGACGGCCGCTACGGCCTGCCGCCGTTGACGCACGCCGACTTCAGGTTGATTTCCCGCCAGACGGAACAGCAGGCGCCGGCGGTGCGGGCGTTCGGGCAGTTGCTGACGGAAATGTCGGCGCTCGCGCTGCCCTGATCGCCTACAGCGCGGCGTTGACCGCCCAGCGCGCCACCAGCACCAGGATCACGACCAGGCAGGCGGCCATCAACAGGCCGGTGAGGATCAGCGGGGCGGGTTTGTTGTGGGCGATGTCGGCGTCGTAGCCGCGCCCGCGGCGCACGCCGAAAAAGCCCCACAGGACGGATTTGACCGTGCGCAGGAAGCTGAGCATGGAGAGGGTCTCCTGACAGGGGATGCGGCCACTGTAGCCGCCCCGGCGCGGGCGGGGCAGATGCAGATTCGCGCCAGGCGACCGTATCAGATGGCGTCGGCGGGCGTGCCGATGCCGCGCACGATGTGGTCCAGCAGTTCGCGCGCGGCCGGCGAGATGTGGCGGCCGGCGCGGCTGAGCACATGCAGGCTGCCCTGGTTGAGGATCGGATTGGCCAGCGGCAGGCTGGCCAGGCGCATCGCGGCCATGTCGGCGGTGACGGCGATGGGCGGCGTCAGGGCGTAGCCGATGCCGGTGGCGGCGAACTGCCACAGCGCCTTGAACGACGAGGTGGTCAGCACGTTGCGCAGCCGCACCTGTTCGCTGATCTCGGCGGCCTGGATGTGCTGGCGCACGCCGAAGCCTTCCTGCATCGAGGCGCCGGGATACTCGACCAGGTCGGTCAGCAGCAGCGGGCGTTGCAGGCGCGTCAGCGGATGTTCCTGGCGCACGATGGCGCGGATCGGCTCGGGCCGCGAGTAGTGCGTGCGCAGCCGCGCGTCGTTGGGCGGCTGGAACACCAGCCCGATGTAGGCCAGGTCGTCGACGATGCGCTGCACGATCTCCGAGGTGCGAGCCACGTCGATATCCAGCGTCACCTCGGGATGGCTGCGCCAGTAGCCGGGCAGCACGCGGTCGAACATCAGCTCGACGAAGCCTTCGCCTAGCACCAGGTCGATGTGGCCGCGCTCCGCCTTGCGCAGGCTGTCGATTTCCGAGAAGAAGCTCTCCTGGATGTTCTGCTGGCGCTTCACGTAGCGCGCCAGGATGTGCCCGGCATCGGTCGGCACCACGCCGCGGCCGCGCCGCTCGAACAGGGCCATGCCGCAGTCGCGTTCCAGCGCGGCGATGGCGCGGCTGACGGCGGACGGGTCCATATTCAGCACTTCGGCGGCGCCGCGCACCGAGCCCCGGCTCATGACCTGCATGAAGTAATGGGTGCGGCGGGCGTCGAGTTTTTCGTCCATGGGGGTCACTCCGTGGCGCAAAGGCGTCGGTTTGGTCTGCAACAAATAAAGGGTTTACCCTGATATATTGCTGGTTCTTGCAAAAAATTCCCTGTCCAGGGGCATCCGTTGCATTTTACGCAACACAATAGCCCCGGCGGTGTCATGGTTGGCGCGCCGGCCCCCGGGCGAAAATCGCCGCTGCCGCCCGCTCGCGCCGCGAGCCGCCCCGTACTGGTCCTCCAGCCGCGGGCGACCGCCGTGGATGTGCCGATCGGGCCGCTCCAATACTTATTCACGTAAATCAGGGGAATCCGATGTCTCATGCCGGCGCCAGCCTGGCCATGCCCGCCATGCCGCTATCGAGCCGCATCCGCATGCTTGTCGCCATCTTGCTGGTGGTGCTCGTGTCCGAAGCGATCGGCAGCGCCACCTTCGCGGTGGGTCCGGGCAAGATCGTTCTACAGCCCATGCTCTGGGCCATCTTCATCGGCGCGGTCGTGGCCGCCGTCGGCCAGCGCATGCCGGCCGGCGCCGGCATCGACACCGCCATGCAGACCCGCATCAGCGGCTATCTGCAATACGCGCTGCTGCCGTTCCTGGCCAAGCTGGGCCTGATGGTCGGCGGTTCGCTGCCGCAGGTGCGCGAGGCCGGCTGGGCCCTGGTGTTCCAGGAGTTCGGCCACTTCTTCGGCACCATGGCCATCGGCCTGCCGCTGGCGCTGCTGCTGGGCATCAAGCGCGAAGCCATCGGCGCGACGTTCTCGGTGGGCCGCGAGCCCAGCCTGGCGATCATCGGCGAGCGCTACGGCATGAATTCGCCCGAAGGCCGCGGGGTGATGGCCGAGTACATCACCGGCACCGTGATCGGCGCGCTGTTCGTGGCGCTGATGGCCGGCTTCATCACCAGCCTGAACATCTTCGATCCGCGTTCGCTCGCCATGGGCGCCGGCGTGGGCTCGGGCAGCATGATGGCCGCGGGCGTGGGCGCCATCGCCTCGCAGCAGACGCCGGAAGTGGCGCACCAGGTGGCCGCGCTGGCCGCCGCCGCCAACCTGCTGACCACGGTGGTGGGCGTGTACTTCACGCTGTTCATCTCGCTGCCGACGACCATCTTCCTGTACGGCAAGCTGGAGCCGGTGCTGGGCCGCTTCTCGCGCGCCAAGGCCGAAACCGCCGCCGACACCACGGCCGCCACCGAGGCGCCGTCGCATGCCGTGAAGATGGGCTTCGGCGACCGCCTGACGGCCTATGCCGTGTGCGGCCTGTTCGCGCTGGTCGGCAACCAGTTTGGCTACAAGGTGCCGATCCTGGACGCGCTGCCCGGCATGCTCATCATCATCCTGCTGGTCGTGATCGCCGACCTGCTGCTGCGCGTGGTGCCCAAGCTGCCCGCCGTGGCGGTGCTGTCGCTGATCGCGATGACCGTGGGCTGCCCCGGCGCGGTGCCGTATTCGGACCAGATCATCGCCGCCGTCAACAAGGTCAACTTCCTGCCGTTCACCACGGTGATCCTGGCGATGGCCGGCCTGTCGATCCTGAAGGACCTGCCGGCCTTCCGCAAGCTGGGCTGGAAGATCGTGGTGGTGTCGCTGGCGGCCAACGCCGGCACCTTCCTGGGCGCGACCATGATCGCCGAGTTCTTCCACTGATCGGACGCTGTCTTCCGGCCAGAAAAAAGCCGCCCGTCCGGGCGGCTTTTTTCATGGGATCGCGGCGGTGACGCAGCGTGCCGGATGCGCTTGCACGCCTGACCGGCGTATGCCGGCGCGGTTCAGGTGCGGGCGTTGGGCCGGTAGCGCGCGTTGTCGGTGACGTTCTCGGTCGGGCCGATGTTCTCGACCTTGGGAATGCCGAGGCCGGCGGCCTTCATGGCCACGGCCGTCTGCAATTCCTGCACCTGCGGATTGCCCATGGCCACGCGGTAGGGTTGCAGCGGCGTCAGGCCCTCGATGGTGCCAAGGTCGTTGGCGGTGTCCGCGCGCAGCGCCACCGGGTCGGGGCGCGCCGAGAATTCATCGACGGCGCGGCGCAGGCGGGCATCGGCGTACAGGTCGCGCAACTGGTCGACGTTGACGGCGGGGGGCGCGGCGGCGAGGGCCGCCGCGTGGGATGGCGTGTTTGTGACGGCGCGGGTGGCATCGGCGTCATCCGCCCGCGGCGAAGCGGCGGTGCGGGCGATGCGCTGGGCCTGCCAGGCGGCCTGGGCCTGCGCGCTGCGTTGCGCCTGGCGCGTGGCGGCGTTGCGGGCGGCCCATTCGGCTTCCCAGACGGGGCGGGTGTCGTCCAGCAGCGGAATGCGCGCGGCATACGGCGGGGCAACGCGGGCGATGGGGGAGACGGCGGTCACGTTCATGCGTGGGCTCCCTGTCTGTGGGGTCTACCAGTTGGTCCGGCGGGGACCTCGAAAGTTCAATATAGACGGCGGCGGGCGGGACGGTATGTCGATCTGTAAGAAAAAAAAGCCCCTGGCAAGCGCCAGGGGCGAGCGGCAGGCCCAAGCGGGCGCGCCGTACCGGGCGGCCGTTGCGCCTGGAGCCCGGCGGGATCTCCAGGCCTGGCGACCACCCAAAACCGGAGCGGGTCAGGCGTGCGGCAACGTGGCCTGCATCGACGGCCGCTGGTTGAATGCCTTGAACCACGCGGCGACGGCGGGGTGGCCGGCGCGCCAGTCGAAATCGGGATAGCGGAAATCCAGGTAGCCCAGGGCGCAGCCGACGGTGATGGTGCCGATGTCGAGGCGGCCTTCGAGGCTGGCGGCGGTCTTTTCGAGCAGCGCGAGGCCGTCGCGCACCTTGCCCATCTGGCCTTCGTACCAGCCGTCCCAGCGCAGCGGCTCGGGGCGCAGCACGGTTTCGTAGCGCGCCAGCAGCGCGGCGCCCAGCATGCCGTCGCCCAGCGACTGCTCGGCCAGCGCGCCCCAGCGCGCGGCGCCGGCGGGGAACAGCGCGCCCTTGCCCAGGTCGTTCAGGTATTCGCAGATGACGCGGCTGTCGAACAGGCGCTGGCCGTCGTCGGTGATCAGCGTCGGCACCTGGCCCAGCGGGTTGTCGGGGATGATGGTCTGGTCGCGGGCCACGGGGCCGGCGGCGCTGGGCAACTTTTCGATGCGGTCCGCCAGTCCCAGCTCGTGGGCGATGACCATGCATTTGCGCACGAAGGGCGAGGCGGGCGAGAAATAGATCTTCATGGGAGTCCTAGTCGGGGTGGTGCGTCAGTGTTGGCCACGGGCGAGGTGTTGTCCAGCGACCCAGCCGAAAGTCAGCGCGGGTCCGAGCGTGATGCCGGGCGCGGGGTAGGCGCCGCCCATGACCGAATGCATGTCGTTGCCGGCCACGTAGAGGCCGGGGATGGCCTGGCCGTTCGCGTCCACCGCCTGCGCGTTGCCATTGGCGGCGATGCCGCAGGCGGTGCCGATGTCGCCGGCGTAGACCTTGACCGCGTAGTACGGGCCGGCGCCCAGTGGCGCCAGGCAGGGGTTGGGTTGGTGGTCCGGGTCGCCGAGGTAGCGGTTGTAGGCGGTGCCGCCCTTGCCGAAGTCGGGGTCCAGGCCCTGCGCGGCGTGCTCGTTGTAGCGCGCCACGGTGGCGTGCAGCGCGTCTGCCGGCACGCCCAGCTTTTGCGCCAGCCCTTCCAGCGTCGGCGCCTGCAGCAGGTAGCCGGCGTCGATCAGGTGCTGGCGCGGGCGGCCGCCGGGCAGCGCCAGGCCCAGGCCCCAGGTGTCGATGAAGCGCTGGTCGCACAGCAGGAAGGCGGGCATCGTCGGTGCCTGTTCGTGGCTGCGGTACATGGCCTGCACGAAGGCGTGATACGAGGTCGATTCGTTGACGAAGCGGCGGCCCGCGCCGTTGACGGCGATGAGGCCGGGCTTGGCGCGGTCCCACACCAAGTGCGGATAGTGCAGGCGCTTGCCGCCGGCTTGCTCCAGGATCGAGACCGGCGCCCAGAAGGCGGGGCTGGAATGGCCCTGGCCCAGCGCCGCGCCGGCGTCCTCGGCCAGGCGGATGCCGTCGCCGGTATTGTCGCGCGGCGACATCGACCAGTCGTCGGTGGGGTGGGGATAGGTCTGGCGGCGGCGCGTCGAGTCCCACGGAAAGCCGCCGGTGGCCATCACCACGCCGCGACGGGCGCGGATGTTCATGCGCCGGCCTTCATGTTCGACGGTGGCGCCCAGCACCGCGCCGTCGGCGTCGCGCAGCAGCGCCAGCGCCGGCGTGTCGAGCCAGTACGGCACCTTGCGCGCCAGCATGGCGTGGAACAGCTGCGCGGCCAGCGCGTTGCCCAGCAGCAGGCGGGTGCCGCGATGGTAGCCGCGCAGGCGGTCGGCGCCATAGCGCAGCACCAGCTTCATGGCATGGCGCCAGGATGCGAACGCGCGGGTGGCGCGCAGCAGGTGGCGCACGTCGGTGATGGTGACCATCATGCCGCCCAGCACCGTGAATTCCTTGAGCGGATCGCGCAGCGTCTTGAAATGGCGGCCCAGCTTGCGGCCGTCGAATTCCACCGGATCGAGCGAACGGCCGCCCATGGCGGCGCCGGGCAGGTCGGGGTAATAGTCGGGCGACGCGGTGCGCGCGGCCACCTGCAGGAAGCCGCGCCGCACCAGGTCATCCATCATGCGCGGGCCGGCCTCGAGATAGGCGCGCTTCATCTCGTCGGAGGCCGCGGCGCCGACGGTTTCCTGCAGATAGGTCCAGACCTTGTCGAAGCTGTCCGGATGGCCGGCGGCCTCGGTCTGGGCGTTCAACGGTATCCACAGCGCGCCGCCGGAAATGGCGGTCGAGCCGCCGATGCGGTCGGTCTTCTCGATGAGCAATACGTCCAGGCCCGCCACGCTGGCGGTCAGCGCGGCGCTCATGCCGCCCGCGCCCGAGCCGACCACGAGCGCGTCGACTTCCTTGTCCCACTTGATGCTGTCCATGCTGCCTATGCTCCCGACCCGCCCAGCGATTTGCCGCCGTCCACGAAGATCACCTGGCCGGTGATGAAGTCCATACTCGGCGAGGCCAGGAACGACACCGCGTTGGCCACGTCTTGCGGCTGGCCGGCGCGGCCCGTGGGCTGCAGCGCCAACTGGGCCGCCAGGCGCTCGGCGCTCAGGTTGCGCAGCAGCGGCGTGTCGATCAGCCCGGGGGCGATGGCGTTGACCAGGATGCCGCGCGGCGCCAGCTCCATGGCCGAGGCGCGGGTGTAGCCCACCAGCGCGGCCTTCGAGGCCACGTAATGCGGATGGTTGCGGGCGCCCAGGTAGGCGCGCGAAGCGATGTTGACGATCTTGCCGCCGGCCGCCATGTCGCGCGCGGCTTCCTGTGTCAGGGTGGCGACGGCCAGCAGGTTGACGTCGTACATGCGGCGGTAGTCGTCGCTGGTGACGTCGAAGAACTTGCGCTCGTCGAACAGGCCGGCGTTGTTGACCAGCGCCGCCAGCGGCGCCAGTTCGCGCACCAGGGCGCGGGTGGCGTGTTCGTCGGCCAGGTCGACCACGCGGTAGTCGACGTCCAGCCCTTGCGCGCGCAGCGCCTGGGTTTCCTTGTCGGCCAGGGCCGCGTTGCGGTCGGCCATGACGACGTGAAAGCCGTCGCGCGCCAGCCGTTCGACGATCGCCAGGCCCATGCCGCTGGCGCCGCCGGTGACCAGCGCGATGCCGTGAGAATTGAGGGGTTCCATATCGATTCCTATACGGCCAGGTAGCCGCCGTCCACGGGCAGCACCACGCCGTTCACGTAGCTGGCCATGTCCGAGGCCAGGAACAGCACGGGGCCGACGATCTCGTCGGCGCGTCCGGCCCGCGCCATCGGCGCGCGCCGCATGTACCAGTCGGTGCCGTTGGCCTGCGCGCGCTGGCCGGCGGTCATCTCGGTTTCCATCAGGCCGGGGGCGACGGCGTTGACGCGCACGCCATGCGGCGCCAGGTCGCGCGCCAGCACTTCGGTGAACGAGCGCACGCCGCCCTTGGACACCACGTAGCCGGCGGTCGAGATGCCGCAGCCGTACGCCACGATCGAGCACAGGTTGACGATGGCGCCACGGCTGGCCTTGAGCTGTTCGACGAAGGCGTGGGTGACGTTGAAGGTGCCCTGCAGGTTCACGCTCATCACGCGTTCCCAGATCTGCGGGGTCTGCGGATCGTCGAACGGCGCGCGCGCCGAGATGCCGGCGTTGTTGACCAGCACGTCGAGGGCGCCGTGGCGCGCCTCGCATTCGGCGGCGAAGGCGCGCACCGCCTGCGCATCGGTCACGTCCAGCGCGGCGTCGATGGCACGGCCGCCCGCGGCCGAGATGGCCTGGGCGCTGGCGCGGGCCAGCGCGGGGTCGAGATCGGCCACGATCACCGTGGCGCCTTCGCGGGCGAAGCCCTGCGCGATGGTGGCGCCCAGGCCGCGCCCGGCGCCGGTGACGAGGACTCGCTTGTCTTGCATCATGCCCATGGTTTTCTCCCTAGCCGCCCAGGTAGGCGCGCTGCACGCCCTCGTCGCTGGCCAGCGCGGCCGATTCGCCTTCCAGCGCGATCTCGCCGTTTTCCAGGATGTAGGCGTAGCTGGACACCGACAGCGCCAGCTTCACGTTCTGTTCCACCAGCAGGATGGTGATGCCCTGTTCGCGGTTCAGCCGCAGCACGATGTCGAAGATCTGTTCCACCACCAGCGGCGACAGGCCCATGGACGGCTCGTCCAGCAGGATCATGCGCGGGCGCGCCATCATGGCGCGGCCGGTGGCCAGCATCTGCTGTTCGCCGCCCGACAGCGTGGCGGCCTTCTGTTCGAAGCGCTCGCGCAGGCGCGGGAAGGTGTCGCAGACCATGTCCAGGTCGGCCTTGACCGCCTGGCGGTCCTGCCGCAGGTAGGCGCCCATTTCCAGGTTCTCGCGCACGCTCATCTCGCGGAAGATCTCGCGGCCTTCCGGCACCTGCACGATGCCTCGGCTGACGATGGCGTCGGCCGGCTGGCGGTGTATCGGTTCGCCGGCAAAGCGCACGCTGCCCGCGGTCGGCGTCACCAGCCGCGAGATCACGTTGAGCGTGGTGGACTTGCCAGCGCCGTTGGCGCCCAGCAGCGCGACGATGGCGCCTTGCGGCACTTTCAGCGACACGTCCTGCAGGGCGCGGATGTTGCCGTAGGCGGCGCTGACCGATTCGACTTCAAGCAGGTTCTCAGCCACCGGCGGCTCCCTTGCCCAGATAGGCTTCGATGACGCGGGGGTTGCTGCGCACCTCCGCGGGCGTGCCTTCGGCGATCTTCTCGCCGAACGACATGACGGTGATGCGATCCGAGATCGACATCACCAGCTGCATCACGTGCTCGACCAGCAGCACCGTGATGCCGTCGCGTTCGCACAGTTCGGTCAGGATGCGGTCGAGCGTCTCGATCTCGCGGTTGCGCAGGCCGGCGGCGGGCTCGTCCAGCAACAGCAGCTTGGGCGAGATGGCCAGCGCGCGCGCCAGCTCCAGCATCTTCTGTCGGCCGAAGTCCAGGCTGCACGCGGGCGTGTCGAGGAAGTCGGCCAGGCCGACGCGTTCCAGCAGATGCTCGACGCGTTCGCGCGCCTCGGCGTTGGCCGGACGCAGCAGGCGCGAGGCCGTGTTGGCGCCGTGCGCATAGGTGCCCAGCAGCGCGTTCTCGCGCACGCTCAGGGCGCTGAACAGCTCCAGGTTCTGGAAGGTGCGGGCCACGCCCAGCGCGGCCATCTCGTGCGGCTTTTTCTTCGTGATGTCGACGCCGTCGAAGACGATGCGGCCCTGCGTCGGCCGGTAGTAGCGCGAGACGCAGTTGAAGGTGGTGGACTTGCCGGCGCCGTTGGGACCGATCAGCGCATGGATGCGGCCACGCTCGACCTGCATCGACAGGCCGTTGATGGCGGTCAGGCCGCCGAACTTCACCGTCAGGCCCTGGACGTCGAGGTAGGGTTGGGCGCTCATGCCGCGCTCCTTTGCGAGGGTTTGGCGGTGGCGCCCTGGGCGTCGCGGCGCGCGGGCAGCGGGGCGGCCGGCGGCGGCGCGCGGCGGCGTGCCTTGCGGCTGGCGAACAGGCCCTTGGGCGCGAACATCATGAAGCCCATCAGGATCACGCCGTAGATGATTTCCTGGAACGACAGCGCCTGGCGCAGCAGCTCCGAGATCAGGCCGAAGCCGATCGCGCCGGCGATGGCGCCGCGCACCGAGCCGATGCCGCCCACCACCACCATGGTCAGGATCAGGATGGTGGTCTGGAAGCCCAGGCTTTCCGGGTGGATGAACGAGGCGAAGGTGGTGTACATGCCGCCGGCGATGCCGGCGTAGGCGGCCGACAGCGTGAAGGCGGTGCGCTTGATGGCGTTGACGTTCACGCCCATGGCCTGCGCCGCCACATCGCTCTCGCGCACGGCGCGAAAGGCCGAGCCCAGCTGCGAGCGCGACAGCGCCACGGTGGCCCACAGCAGCAGCGCGGCGATCGCGACCACGAAGGGATAGGCCTTGATGTCGGACACCAGCTCATAGCCGAACAGCGTGGCCGGCGAGATGCGAAAGCCGTTCGAGCCGTTGGTCACCGACTGCCAGTTCAGGAACACCCACTGCATCGCCTCGCCAAAGGCGAAGGTCGACAGCGCCAGGTAGATGTCGCGCATGCGCAGCGCCAGCGCGCCGATCAGGTAGCCGAGCGCGGCGGCCAGCAGCCCGCCCGCCACGATCGAGACGAAGAAGGGCGGATGCCACAGGTTGTTGATCAGCCCCGCCGTATAGATGCCGACGCCGTAGAACGCGGCGTGCGACAGCGCGAACTGCCCGGTCTCGCCGATGACGATGTGCAGGCCCAGGGCCAGCACCACGAACACCATCAGCAGGTTGACGACGTAGATCACATAGCCGCTGGCGACGAACGGCAGGGCCGCCAGCACCACGGCCATCAGCGCCAGCAGGGCGCGGTCGGTCTTGGATTTCATACTTTTTTCACCTGCAGTTTGCCGCCCAGCAGGCCTTGCGGACGCAGCAGCAGCACCACCATGATGGCGACGAAGGGCGCCACCACGATGGCGTTGGTCGAAATGAACAGGCCCACCAGGTTCTCGGCCACGCCAATCACGAAGCCGCCGACCACCGCGCCGGGCAGGCTGGTGATGCCGCCGACGATGGCGGCTGCGTAGGCCAGGATGGCGATGTGGCCGATGTCCGGCGTGATCAGGATCTTGGGCGTGATGAGCAGCGCGGCCACGGCCGAGATCAGCCCGGACAGCGCCCACACCATCATGCGGATGCGCGTCAGGTTCACGCCCACCAGGCGCGCGGCCTTGGGGTTCATGCCGACGGCGCGCATGGCCTTGCCCACGCGGGTATAGGTGAACATCACGTACAGCAGCAGCATCACGCCCACGGCCACGGCGAAGATCACCAGGTCCAGTTGCGTCAGCACGGCGTCGCCGATGATGATGGCGTCGGTGGGCGCCAGCGGCGGCAGCGAGCGCGGCGTGTCGCCCAGGCCGGTCTGGCGCACCAGCCCCTTCAGGGCGTAGGCCAGGCCCAGCGTGGCGATCACCATCTGCACGCCCACGCCCTTGGAGGCGATGACGCGTTCCATGACGACGCGCTGGAACAGGCCGGAGACCGCCGCCACCACCAGCAGCGTGACCGGAATCACGACCAGGTAGGGCCAGCCCATCACCAGGGTCAGGAACAGGGCGATGTAGCCCCCGACCATGAAGATCTCGCCCTGGGCGAAATTGGGCACGTCGGTGGTCTTGAAGATAATGACGACGGCGACCGCCAGCAGCGCGTACACGCTGCCCGTCACCAGTCCCGACAGCACCCCCTGCTGCAGGAACAACCAGATATCGGCAAAGCTCATGATGTTCTCCGGCGGTCCGCGCGGCGCTGCGCCGCGGCGCGGACCGGGTGTGCTGTCCCGCAGATACGGGACAGCACACTGGCCTGTGGTGGCGGTTACGGTTGGTACTGCCAGACGCTCTTGAAGGCGCCCGGCACGAGCGACATGTTGGTGCCGTCGAACTTGATGTAGATGGCCGACTCCTGCGCGGCGCGGTCGTTCGGGCCGAATTCGATCGGGCCGGCCATGACGCCGGAATCGAACTTCATGGTCTCCAGCGCGGCCAGCACCTTCTCGCGGGTGGGCTGCGGGCCGGCGGCCTTGAGCGCGTTGACCACCGCCATGGCGGGCGGCAGGCCGTAGGGCATGTAGGTCTGCGGATGGCCGGGCTTGGCGGCCAGGTCCGGATAGGCCTGCTTGTACATGTCGTAGACCCAGGTCAGCTTCGAGCCGCCGGGCACGTCGGCCAGCACTTCCTGGATGTAGACGTTCTTGAAAGCGTCCTTGTTGCCGACGTTCTCGACCAGCTGCTTCAGGTCGGCGGTGCCGTTGACGGCCAGCACGATGGGCTTGTTCCAGCCCAGTTCCTGCGCCTTCTTGATGATCAGCGCGGCGGGGCGGGCGTACGTCGTCAGCAGCAGCACGTCGGGATTGCCGGCGCGGATCTTGAGCATCGGCGCGGTGACGTCGGTGATGTTGGGATTGACCGATTGCACCTGCAGGTTCACGCCGCCCAGCTGCTTGGCCTGGGCCTGCGCCGCTTCCAGGTTCCAGCCGCCGTAGGCGTCGTCGTGGTTGATGTAGCCGATCTTGGCGGCCTTCAGGTGCTCGTTGGCGAACTGCACCATCGAGCCGCCCACGGCGTGCTGCGAGATCGAGAACGCGCCGTAGATGTACTTGGACGGCGGATACAGCGCGCCGTCGCCGGAGGCGTTGAGCATGACCAGCGGCACCTTCTCGCGCTCGACGTATTCGCGCGCGGCCACCACGGCGGCCGAGCACGAGCCGCCGTTCAGCAGGAACACCTTGTCCTGCTCGGTCAGCTTCTTGACCGCCGCCACCAGGTCGTTGGCGTTGCAGCGGTCGTCCTCGATCACCAGTTCGATCTGGCGGCCGTTGATGCCGCCTTCCCTGTTGACCTTGGCGTACCACATCTTGGCGGCGTTCAGCACGTCGAAGCCATAGGCCATGCCGCTGCCCGAGAGCGGCGCGAACAGGCCGATCCTGATGGTCTTGTCGGTGATGCCGGGTTCCTGCTGGGCCTGGGCGGAGGCGCCCAGGGCAAGGGCGCATAGCGCGGCGGCCGCGTGGCGGCGAAGGTGCTTCATGGTTTGTCTCCCGTTTTTTGAGTGCGCGCCTTTATCCATGGCGCGTTGCTGCGTGGCGGCGATGCCGCCGGATTGGGTTCACTGCATGCGGTAGCCACCATTCACGTCGATGACGCTGCCGGTGATGTAGCCCGCTTCTTCCGAGGCCAGGAAACGCACGGCCGCGGCGACGTCGTCCACCGTGCCGATGCGGCCCAGCGGAATCGCCTGCGCGGCCGCCGCGAGGGCGCCGCTGCTGGTGACGGTGCTGCGCAGCATGTCGGTGTCGATCAGCCCCGGCGCGATGCCGTTGACGGTGACGCCCAGGTGCGCGGATTCGCGCGCCATGGCCTTGGTCAGGCCCAGCACGGCCGACTTGGCGGCGATGTACGAGGCGCTGGAGCGATAGCCGCCCAACTGCGCGGCGACCGAGGTGAAGGTGACGATGCGGCCGTGCTGCAGCGGCGCGGCTTCGCGCCGGCGCAGGTAGGCGCGGCCGCACAGGAACACGCCGCGCGCGTTGACGGCGAAGCTGCGTTCCCAGATGTCGAGCGTGGTGTCCTTGATCAGCGGGCGTTCGCCGTTGGCCTGGAACAACAGCAGGCCGGCGGCGCTGACCAGCACGGCGATGGGGCCGTGCGCCTGTTCGATCTGGTCGAACGCCGTTTCGACGGCGCTTTCGTCGCTGACGTCGAAGGCATGGGCGCTGTGCGGCGCGCCCAGTTCGTCGGCCACGCGGCGGGCGCGCTGGGCATCCACGTCCGACACCACCACGCGGTAGCCGGCGCGGGCCAGTTCCTGGCAGATGGTGGCGCCGATGCCGCCGCCACCGCCGGTGACGAGCGCGAGCCGCGGGGCCGGGCCTGCGGCCGGCGTGGATACATTGGACATGCTGTCTCCTGTTGCGCGGATTCGCCTGCCTTGGGAGGGGCGTCCGCCGATCTGAATTTTTGGCGATTATGTATACATGAAGGAATGGCAGGTATAGGGGGTTTCCCGTAGTCGCAGAGGAACTTTGATCGTTCTCATTGGGGAAAGCCCTAGCGCGATGATAGGAGAGGCTGTCGCATGTATTCTTCATGTATACAATGCGGGCATGGATACGCTATCTCAACACGTGACCGATACGCTGCGGGACTGGGTGCTGCATGGCAAGTTCAGCCCTGGCGCCCGCCTGGAGGAAATCCCGCTGGCCGAGAAGCTGGGGGTGTCGCGCACGCCGGTGCGGGCGGCCCTGGCGACGCTGGGCAACGAAGGGTTGCTGGAGCATCTGCCCAAGCGCGGCTATACGGTGCGGGCCTATGACATCGCCGAGATCGTGGCGGCCTATGAGGTGCGGGCGGCGCTCGAGGGCCTGGCCTGTCGGCAGGCGGCGCTGCGCGGCCTATCGAATGACGCGGTGGCGGTGCTGAAGAACTGCCTGGACGAAGGCGACCGCATTCTCGGCAAGGGGGTGCTGCTGGCGGAGGATCACCTGCCGTATCAGCAGGTCAACATCACCTTGCACAACGGGATCCTGGAGGCGGCGGGCAATCCGTGGGTGAAGCGGTTCGCGACGCAGGCGCAGGCGATTCCGTATGCGTCGGATCGGATCATCCTGTGGGAGGACCATGGGATTATTCTGCGGTCGCATGATGATCATCATCGGATCGTGAATGCCATTATTGCGCGGGATGGGGCGCGGGCTGAGGATCTGATGCGGGAGCATGTCTATTATGCGGGGATTATTCTTAAGAATAATTATGAGAGGTTGGCGCAGGCTTATCGGGTTTGAGGGGGTTGCTGGGTTTTGCTGAGTGGCTTGGGGTTCTTAAGGCGCGGGTGACGGGGCAGGCGGGGGATGGCGGGGCTACGATTGCGGTCCGGAGCGTTCGCTCCGGACTGCCCCTGCGTCAACCTCGTCCGCCTGCGGCTCCCTTCGGTTTCCCTTGGGCGCATCTACACGCCCCGCCATCCCCCGCCTGCCCCGTCACCCGCTTGCGATGAGGCTTGGCGGCGGGCTTTGGGGCGAGTTGGTTGCTTGGCGTTTTTGCCAGCAATCGTGAGGGTGGGGAGGGGGGGGCGGGGTCGCCAAAGGCGGCCGCGCGGGCGGCCTTCTTTGGCGTTTGGGTGTCTTGCGTCGGCGGGATGACGCTGCGCGCTGGGGTCGGCGGGCGATGGCGCTGCTTGGGTTGCGATGCAACGCCTGTGGTTGTTTGGCGCGCCGATTGGGGTGGGTAATGGGCGGTGCTTGCCGCGTTTGTATGGTGCGGAAATGGCTGCGCTACCCGCCGGTGGCGGGCTGTGGCAGCGCGGCAGGCGCGCGGCGGGCAAGCCGCCGCGTTCGCCGGGCGATCAGCTGGGCAGGCCGGTTTCCAGGCAGGGGCTGAATTCGCCGGTGGCGTCGTCGCGCAGGAACAGGACGCCGGTGGCGACGCCGAAGTAGGTGCCGTGCAGTTCCAGTTCGCCGTTTTCGACGCGGCGGCGGATGGACGGGAAGGTCATCAGGTTCTTGAGGCTGTGGCCGATGACGGCGAGTTCGAGGCGCTTGAGGTTGGCGGCTCGGTCGTCACCGCCGGGGCCGAGTTCGTCGGCGACGGGAGCGATCTGGGACATCCACTTGCCGATGAAGTCGCCCTTGGTCAGGGGCTTGGCGTCGTCGAAGAAGGCGCGGATGCCGCCGCAGGAGGCGTGGCCGAGGACGACGATGTGCTTGACGTTCAGGCCGTTGACGGCGAATTCGATGGCGGCGCTGGTGCCGTGGTACGAGGATTCGGAGTCGGGGTCACAGGGCGGGACCAGGTTGGCGACGTTGCGCACGACGAACATTTCGCCGGGGCCGGCATCGAAGATGGCCTCGGGCGAGACGCGCGAGTCGCAGCAGCCGATGATCAGGATTTCCGGGCTTTGCCCAGTTTCGGCCAGTTTTTCGTAGCGGCTGCGTTCGGAGTGGAAGCGGCCGGCGAGAAAGGACTGATAGCCTTCGGTGAGTCTTTTGGGAAACATGATCTTTTCACTTCCTTGGTAACGATGCCAGGCGTGCTGGCGTGCCGGCAGACGCAACAAGGGGCTTCGTGTGGAAGCCCCTTTTGTCGAGTCGGCTGCCGAATTTTCCCACAATTGGACTTACGCCGGCTTGACTAAACCCTATCCAGATAAGGGTTTTTCGCCTATCTAGCACGTATGTCCAGCGCGGTGACCTTGGCGAATTGCAGCGGCGTGATCGCGCGGATCATCTTGATCTGCCCTGGCGCGAGCGGGCCGATGTCGTCGTCGCGCACGCGGCCGATTTCGCGGCCCTGGTCGTCGTAGAGGACGAAGGTGAGCATGACGTAGTTGACGGCGCGGGCCGACTGGTTGGCGAGCGAGCCGGTGATGGTGGAGACGTTTTCGTTGGTGTCGCGGATGGCCTGGACGTTGCCCAGCGTGACGCCGTATAGGCTTTGCGCCTGGGCGCCACCGGTCAGGCCGGCCAGCAATGCAAGGAAGGCAAGGGCGGTTTTCATGACGGTCTCCTGTGGGGCCCGGCTACCGGGTTGCCCTCGCCGCGGTCTCTGGCGTCGCGTGTCGGGGGCATGTGTCTATCTCACTCCTTTCCCGGGCGGGGCACAACGGCCCAAAGGGATGAATGGGTAACAGGTTGCTGGGGATAGCCGCAGATTCATTCGTGGATGCCACAAGTGCATCGGAATGTCTCCGACTTGCGGCTATTTGCCGGCCTTTCGGGGTGAGTTCCATGCTGTTCGGGACGTCGGCGGCGCCCTCGGCGTGACCGTTCATCCGAAGGGCGGAACGGACGCTGCGGGGCTCGCCGGACCTCGCCTTTCCGCAAGCTGAACGATCGCGGCGGCGTTAGCATTTGTTGTCCTTTCGGCGCTTGCGAAGCGTGCGGCTTTGTCCGATGATGACCTCGCCGGCAACTTGGCCGGCGGATCTTGCGGCCCGGGCGTGCGCCAGATGGCGCCGGCGGGCGATCAAGGGAGGAACTCATGCTTTCCCGTACTAGCCAATTGGCTTCGGCCATCGTGTTGTCCGCCTGCTGCCTCGGCGCCGTCTACGCCCAGACGCCCGCCGCCACGCCCGCACCCGCCAAGACCCCCGCGCCCGCAGCCACGCCTGCGGCCAAGACGCCGACCCCGCAGCAGCAGCGCATGGCCGACTGCAACAAGTCGGCGGAGGGCAAGAAGGGCGATGATCGCAAGACGTACATGAGCGCATGCCTGAAGGGCGAGGCGCCGGCGCCCGCCAAGGAATTGACGCCGCAACAGCAGAAGATGAAGGATTGCAACGCCAAGGCCGGCGAGCAGAAGCTGACCGGCGACAAGCGCAAGACCTTCATGAGCACCTGCCTGAAGGGCTGAACGCGGCATTGAATCCGCGCACAAAAAAAAGCGCCGGCCGTTGAACGGACCGGCGCTTTTTTGTGCGCGTCGCCTACACCGTGGCGATCGGCGTGACCGGCGAACCGATCGCGTGCGGCAGGCGCAGCGGCGGGGCGGTCAGCATGAAGCGGTGGCGGTCGTTGGCGCGCAGCCAGTCGGCCAGGTCCTTCAGGTACCACAGCTCGGCCAGCGGCAGGCCCAGCTTGAACAGGCAGTGGTGGTGCAGCGGCAGCATCGCGCGCGGGCCGGTCTTTTCGCGCGCGGGATAGGCTTCCACGGCGTAGTTGTCGGCGCAGATGGCGGCGATGCCGCTGTCGGTGATCCACTGCAGCAGCGCCGCATCGGTGCCGTCGAGCGCGGCGCCGTAGGTGTGCAGCACCTCGGCGTCGGGCTTGCCGGCCATGGCGACCACGGCCTCGGCGTAGCCGGTGCGCAGCACCAGCATGTCGCCGGGTTCGATCTCGATGCCGTCGGTCTTGAGCACGTGCATGATCTCGGCGTGGCCGATCAGGGTGCGGCCGGGGCCGTAGTGGCGCGCCAGGTCCAGCAGCACGCCGCGGCCCTGCATGCCTTTCTGCGCCAGGTTCTCGACACCCAGTTTCAACGCGGCCGAGGGGCCGCCGCTGTTGCAGCCGCAGCCGGTGTGGTCGCCGTCGGCCGGGCCGATGACGTCGACGCCGGCCTGGAAGCCGTTGTAGTAGCGCAGCTCGGGCTTGCCGTCGCCATCGGCGTCGAACAGCGCGCCGACGTGCGCCAGCGCGTCCCATTGCGTCGAGTACTGCATCGACAGCAGCACCTGGTCGTCGCTCAGCACGTCGACCGCGTCCGGGTTGACGTTGCGCAGCGGGAAGTTCAGGTAGGGCGTGTCGGCCAGCCGGGTCGGGCTCAGCTGAGGCGGATGGCGCCGCGGGTTGAGCACGTTGCCGCCGGGCAGGTCCAGCGGCAGCGACAGGCAGAAGGTCTTGCCGGCGCGGATTTCACGCGCGCCCTTCAGGACCTGTTCTTCGGTGATGAGATTGAGGCGGCCGAGTTGGTCGTCGGGTCCGAAGTCGCCCCAGTTGGAGCCTTCGGGCCGATGGGTCCAGCGCTGCATGGCTTACTCCGTGAGGAAGTCGACCACCGCGCGGGTGAAGGCTTCCGGTTGTTCCCAGTTGGAGATGTGGGAGGTGTTCAGTTCGAGATAGCGCGCGCCGTTGATGGCGCCCGCCAGTTCCTTGCCCTGCGCGGGCGTGGCGGCCAGGTCGTGGGTGCTGCTGATGACCAGCGTCGGCGCCTGGATGGCGGACACCTGCTCGCGGAAGTCAGCGTCGCGCAGCGCGGCGCAGTTGCCCGAGTAGCCGGCGTCGGACGTGCGGCGCAGCATGTCGACCAGCACTTGCGACAGGCCCGGCTCGGCGGCGCGGTAGCCGTCGGTGAGCCAGCGCTCGACCAGCGTGGGCGCCATCTTTTCCAGCGTCTGTTCGGCCACGGCGGCGATGCGGGCGCTCCAGCCTTCGGCCGAGCCGATGCGCGCGGCGGTGTTGCACAGGATCAGCTTGCCGATCAGTTGGGGGCGGTTCAGCGCCAGCCATAGGCCGGTGGGGCCGCCCATCGACAGGCCGCAGAAGTGGGCGCGTTCGATGTTCAGGTGCGCCAGCAGTTCGGCGACGTCGTTGCCCAGCTGCGCGAAGCTGTATTCGCCGTCGGGGATCGAGGATTTGCCATGGCCGCGGGTGTCGTAGCGCAGCACGCGGAAGTGCTTGCTCAGCTCGGGAATCTGGCGCGCCCACATGTCGGCGCAGGTGCCCAGCGAATTGGAGAGCACCAGCGCCGGCGCGTCGGCGGGGCCATCGATGACGTAGTACAGCCGTGCCTGGCTGAGATCGGCGTAAGACATGCGAGAAATCCTCGGGGAATGAAAGCGCGGCCACCCGGAGGCGGCCGCGTGGCGATTACAGGTGGCAGGTGCCGTCGATGTAGGCCTTGCGCCAGCGCGTGATGGTCACGCGCTGGAACAGTTGCGCCTGGGCGAAGGGGTCGGCGTCGATGAACTGCTGCGCGGCCTCGCGCGTGTCCAGGTCGACGATGTACAGGCCGCCGCCCAGGTCCTTGCCGTCATCCTGCAGCTTGGCGCCGCAGGCCAGCAGCAGGTGCTTGTTGGCGTCCAGGTAGTCGAGGTGCGCGGCGCGATGTTGCTGGCGCACGGCCTGGTGGTCCGGCTTGTCGAAGGTTTCGATGATGTAGGGCATGGGCGGCTCCGTTCAGATCGCCGAGGGATGGCGCGCCAGCGCCGTCACCTGGATGTCCATGTAGGGGAACAGCGGCAGCGACGACAGCAGCGTGTGCAGTTCGTCGTTGTCCTGCACGTCGAAGATGCTGACGTTGGCGTAGCGGCCGACGACGCGCCACAGGCTCTTCCACTTGCCGTCGCGTTGCAGCAGCTGCGCCAGGGCCTTTTCGTCGGCCTTGAGCTTGTCGGCTTGGGCGGCCGGCATGTCGGCGGGCAGGTTGACCTGCATTTGAACCATGAACAACATGATGGGTGTCTCCAGGAAATCGGCCCCGGCGTTGCCGGGGCGCGGGGGAATGATCAGTTGGAAAACTTCAGCGGCAGGCCGGTCAGGCGCAGCAGTTCGTCGGCGGTGGTCTCGCCGAACATGTCGATCACCGTGACGCCATCGGCGCGGATGTCGAACACGGCCACGTCGGTGTACACGCGCGACACGCAGCGCACGCCGGTCAGCGGATAGGTGCAGACGTCGACCAGCTTGCTCTGGCCTTCGCGCGTTTGCAGTTCCATCATGACGAAGACGTCCTTGGCGCCGATGGCCAGGTCCATCGCGCCGCCCACGGCGGGGATGGCGTCGGGCGCGCCGGTGTGCCAGTTGGCCAGGTCGCCATGCTGCGACACCTGGAAGGCGCCCAGCACGCAGATATCCAGGTGGCCGCCGCGCATCATCGCGAACGAGTCGGCGTGGTGGAAGAACGAGCAGCCGGGCAGTTCGGTGACGGGCTGCTTGCCGGCGTTGATCAGGTCGTAGTCTTCCTCGCCCTTGGCCGGCGCCGGGCCCATGCCCAGCATGCCGTTCTCGGTGTGCAGGATGACTTCGCGGTCGGCCGGCAGGTGGTTGGCCACCAGCGTGGGCAGGCCGATGCCGAGGTTGACGTAGGCGCCTTCAGGGATGTCCTGGGCGACGCGGGCGGCGATCTGGTCGCGGGTCAGTTTGGTGCTCATTGCTGCTCCTTGGCGGCCTGGGCGGCGTCGATCTGCACGACGCGTTGCACGAAGATGCCGGGGGTGACGACGGTTTCCGGATCGAGGGTGCCCAGTTCGACCACTTCACGCACCTGGGCCACGGCCACGCGCGCGGCGCTGGCCATGATGGGGCCGAAGTTGCGCGCGGTCTTGCGGTACACCAGGTTGCCCCAGCGGTCGCCGCGCTCGGCCTTGATGAGCGCGTAGTCGGCGTGCAGCGGATATTCCAGCACGTACTGGCGGCCGTTGATCTCGCGGGTTTCCTTGCCGTCGGCCAGCGGGGTGCCGTAGCCGGTGGGCGAGAAGAACGCGCCGATGCCGGCGCCGGCGGCGCGGATGCGCTCGGCCAGGTTGCCTTGGGGCACCAGCTCGAGTTCGATCTTGCCGCTGCGGTACAGGCCGTCGAAGATCTGCGAGTCCACCTGGCGCGGGAACGAGCAGATGATCTTGCGCACGCGGTTGGCGCCCAGCAGGGCGGCCAGGCCGGTGGTGCCGTTGCCGGCGTTGTTGTTGATGATGACCAGATCCTTGGCGCCTTGCTCGAGCAGGGCGTCGATCAGTTCCATGGGCTGGCCGGCGGTGCCGAAGCCGCCGATCATGACGGTGGCGCCGTCCGGGACGTCGGCGAGGGCGGCCGCCGCGCTTGCAACAAGCTTAGAAATCATGGTGTTCGCTCATAGGTGGCGTGTCATAATTTGTTCTTAATTAGAACTTTCGTTCTTCTGAAGAACATCGTTTCATGGGGATAGTCGACCGTCAAGGCAAGCCGGCGCGGTGCGATCCTCCCCGTTTCAGGGTTGCCGGCAGCGGCAACTTTTTTTCTCGCGGTAGACGGATGGCCGAGCAAGCAACCCAGCAACCCAGCGACAGCTACGTTCAATCTTTTGCGCGCGGCCTGTCCGTGATCCGGGCGTTCGGCCCGGAACGTTCCCAGATGACGCTTTCCGAGGTCGCGGCCGTCACCGGCCTGACCCGCGCCGGCGCGCGCCGCATCCTGCTGACGCTGGAGCACCTGGGCTACGTCACGGTCGAGGACCGCAAGTTCGCGCTGACCCCGCGCATCCTCGAACTGGGCTACGCCTACCTGTCGGGCACGCCGCTGTGGAACCTGGCGCTGCCCTACATGGAAGAAGTGGCCGAGCTGACGCGCGAGTCGTGCTCGGTGTCGGTGCTGGAAGGCGCCGACATCGTCTACATCCTGCGGCTGTCGACGCACAAGGTCATGACCATCAACCTGGCCGTGGGCAGCCGCCTGCCGGCCTGGGTGACGTCGATGGGCCGCGTGCTGCTGGCGGGCCTGCCCGCGGCCGAACTGGACCGGGTGCTGGCGATCAGCCAGATCCAGGCCTATACCAAGGACACCGTCACCGACGTCGCCGCGCTCAAGGCCATCCTGGCCGGCGTGCGCGCCGATGGCTACGCCTGCGTGGCGCAGGAGCTGGAGCCGGGCCTGCAATCCGTGGCGGTGCCGATCGTCGACCGCAGCGGCCGCGTGATCGCCGCGATGAACGTCAGCGGCCATGCCAACCGCTTCTCGCGCGAGGAGATGCTGGCGACCTTCCTGCCGCCGCTGCGCCGCGCCGCCGACCAGATCAACCACGCGCTGCTGCGCCGCTAGGCGGCGCGGGCGGGCGGAGTCGGGCTGGCGGGCGGGCATCGCGGCGGGCCTCAGATGGGGGCGACGCCCAGCGTCGTGCCGCCGCAGACATACAGCATCTGGCCGGTGACGAAGCCGTTGTCGGGCGACAGGAAGAACATGGCGGCGCGCGCCACGTCCTCGGGCGTGCCCAGGCGCTTGACCACGATGCTGTTGATGATGCGCTCGGTCTGCGGCGCGCCGGCCGGATTGCTCTTGGTGAACAGGTCGGTGGCGATGGGGCCCGGGCCGATGGCGTTGACGGTGATGCCGTCGCCGCCCAGTTCCATCGCCAGCGTGCGTGTCAGGCCGACCAGGCCGGCCTTGGTGGCCGAGTAGACCACGCGGTCCGGCTTGCCCAGCGCGGCGCGCGACGACATGTTGACGATGCGGCCGAAGCCGGCCGCGCGCATCGCCGGCAGCGCGGCCTGCACCAGGATCAGCGCGGTGCGCAGATGCAGGTTGACCACGTAGTCCAGGTCGGCCAGCGTGGCCGTGTCGGCGGTGCCCGGGCGCGTGGCGCCGGCGTTGTTGACCAGGCCGACGATGTCGTAGGCGGCGGTCACTTCGGCGGCGACTTCCTTGGTGCGCGCCTCGTCGGTCAGGTCGGCCTGGTACGACACCAGCCCCGCCGGCGGATTGTCGGGCAGGCGGTAGTCGATGTTGACCACTTTGTGCCCGGCATCCAGCAGCATGCGGATGATGGCGGCGCCGATCCCGGCGCTGCCGCCGGTCACCAGATACGCGGTAGGTTTGCTCATCTCAGCTCCCAATTCAATTCTCAATGGCGACGTCCTCAAGAACACCGCCCTTCAACATTCCATCTGCCTCCCCAGCGAGGACACCGCCAGATCCGGCTCTGCCGGTCTGCAGGTGTCGCCCCCTTGAGGGGGCGCGCGCGAGCGCGTACGGGGTGGGTCTCGTTCTCCGGTCTGCAGGTGTCGCCCCCTGGGGGGCGCGCGCAAGCGCGTACGGGGGGGCTTAATGCGTCAGGTAGCCCCACGCCAACACGGCGGTGATGTGGATCACGCCGACCCACAGCATCATGATGACCGTGTAGCCCATCACGTCGCGCAGCTTCAGCTTGGACAGCGCCAGCGCCGGCAGGATCCAGAAGGGCTGCACCAGGTCGTTCCAGGCGTTGCCCAGCATCACCGCCATGGTGGTCTGGTTGAGCGCGCTGCCGATCTCGCGGGCGGCGTCGATCATGAACGGACCCTGGATGACCCAGTGGCCGCCGGCCGAGGGCGCGAAGAAGTTGATGACGAACGAGCTGATCAGGCCCCAGAACGGCAGCGTGGCCGGCGTGGCGACGTCGACGAACACCTTGGAGATCGTGGTCACCAGGCCCGAGGCGGCCATGATGGCCATGATGCCGGCGTAGAACGGGTACTGCAGGATGATGCCGGAGATCGTCTTGATGCCTTCGGTCAGCTTGGCCACGTAGGCGGCCGGCGTGCCCAGCAGGATGATGCCCAGGAACAGGATGATGAAGTTGATCAGGTTCAGGTCGAGCGAGCCGCCGTCGATGAAGTGGAAGACGACGTAGGCCACGCCCAGCGCGCCGATCAGCAGGCTCAGAATGCGGCTGTTGTTCAGCTTGGAGGCCAGCGTGCCCTTTTCGAGCAGGTCCTCGGCGGCGCCGGCAGAGGCGGTGTCGCGGTCGATGGCCGGGTCCACTTCGACGATCTTTTCGCCCTTCTTCGGGTGCAGCCAGGCGTTCAGCAGCGGCAGCGTCACGATGATCACCAGGCTGGTGATCAGCATCGGCACCGAGAAGATGGTTTCCGTCAGCGGGATGGTGCCCATCTGCTTGGCGGTGGGGTGGCCGGGGGTGGCCACCAGCACCGGGATGCTGGCCGACAGGCCCAGGCCGTACATGGTGAAGCCGCTGTAGGCCGCGGCGATGATCAGCGGGTAGTGCACGCCCTTGACCTTGAGCGCCAGCTTCTTGGCGACGATGCCGCCGATGACCAGGCCGAAGCCCCAGTTCAGGTAGCTGCCGATGCCGCCGACCAAGGTCGCGACGATGATGGCGGTGTGCGGCTTGTGCACGTGGCTGACGATGCGGTTGAGCAGGCGGTCGGTCAGCGGCGCGGTGGCCAGCACGTAGCCCATGGCCAGGATCACGGCCATCTGGGTGGTGAAGGCCAGCAGGCTCCAGAAGCCCTTGCCCCAGGCGCGGGTCACGTCGCCGATGCCCTGGCCTTCGATGCCCATGGCCAGCAGCACGGTGAGCAAGGTCAGCGCGATCGCGAAGACAAAGGGATCGGGCAGATACTTGCGCATCAGCTCAGTGAAAAAAGATGCCAATTTATTCATGGTGCCTCCTACGAACTCCGGTAAGGCGTATTGCTCTTGTGTCTTGCGCCGTGGCGCGCCGGGTGGGGGCGCGCAGCGGGTGGGACGGTCGGTTTCTTTGCGTGGTTGGGCTCGTGGCCCGCTGGCGCGTCGGGCGGATCGCCGCGCGCCTTATGGTGTAGGTATTCGGTGCAGGTATTCGGTGTTGCGGTCGCGGCGTCAGGAATCGCCGGCCTTGGCGTTGAGCCACGCCGCCAGCTCGCCCAGCGCCGCGCTCTTGTCGCGCAGCACCTGTTCGCGGCGCTCGGGGCTCCAGGTGTAGAACCCCTGGCCGCTCTTGGCGCCGAGCTGGCCGTTCTCGACCTTGCTCTTGAGCAGGTCGGACGGCTCGGTGCGGTTTTCCAGGTCTTTATAGAGATAGCTGGCGATGGCGTAGTGGACGTCGATGCCGTTCATGTCGCGCTGCTCCAGCGGACCCGACAGCGCCAGGCGGATGCCCAGGCTCCACTTGACCACTTCGTCGATGTCCTCGGCGCTGGCCACGCCCTTTTCCAGCAGCGAGATGGCTTCGCGCGCCAGGGCGTGCTGGATGCGGTTGGCGATGAAGCCGGGGATGTCCTGGCGCACCAGCACAGGCCGCTTGCCGCCCAGCCGCAAGGTGGCCATGACGCGCGCCACGGTCTCTTCCGAGGTGGCGTCGTTGCGCACCACTTCGACCAGCGGGATGACGTCGGCGGGGGTGAAGAAGTGCGTGCCGACGAAGCGGTCGCGGCGCGCCACGGCGCTGGCGATGGCGTTGATCGACAGGCCCGAGGTGTTGGTGGCGAAGATCGCTTCGGGCTTGCACAGCGCGTCGAGCTGGGCGAACAGGCCGCGCTTGAGCTCCAGGTTCTCGGGCACCGCCTCGATCACCAGGTCACAGGCGGCGGCCGCGTCCAGCGCGGGCGCCATGCGGATGCGTCGCAAGGCCGCGGCGACCTCGCCGGGCGCGTAGACGTTCAACTGGCGTTCGATGACGGCGCGGGCGCGATCCAGGGCGCCTTCCATCGGATCGACCAGGACCACGTCCAATCCCTTCGAGGCGAAGAGCGCGGCGATGCCGCTGCCCATGGCGCCGGCGCCGATGACGGCCAGATTCTGCAGGGGAGTATCCATGAGGGTTCGCTTGCCTTACGGGGCGCGCGCGGCGGGCGGCACAGGCGGAACCAGGGAACTGCGATCTGTCTCTTCCGTCGGTGTCTTCCTGTGCGCGGGCCAGAAAAATCGTTGTGTTCTATATACGAACATTTGTGCGTATATAGAATTTCTGACGAAGATAGTACTAAAAGTTGCCGGGGGTGGACAAATGGCCTTTTTTTGGTGTTCGTCTGGTGGACGGTATCGAGGGCGCGCTGACGCTGGCCGCCGAGGAGAACGGATTCTCCATGGGCGGCCCGCGGCTGTGAGTAATGGCGCGCCGTAGCGTGTGGCTATGGCGCGCGGCGGCGTCGCGCCTGCGGCTCAACCCGAATTGCGCAACCCGGCGGCGATGCCGTTGATGGTCAGGTGGATTGCGCGTTGCACGCGTTCGTCGGCTTCGGCGGCGGGCGACTTCTGCGCCGCGCGGTGGCGGCGGATCAGGTCGACCTGCAGGTAGTTGAGCGGGTCGATGTAGGCGAAGCGCTCGCGCAGCGAGGCCTGCAGCGACGGGTTGTCGGCCAGCAGTTCGCGCCGCGTCAGCAGCTTGAGCATGGCCAGGGTGCGGCCGTGCTCGGCGCTGATCATGCCGAAGATCTTCTCGCGCAGCGCGCGCTGCGGCACCAGCTGCGCATAGCGCGCGGCGATGGCCAGGTCGGACTTGGCCAGCACCATCTCCATGTTGGACAGCAGGGTGCGGAAGGCCGGCCAGTCCTGCGCCATTTCGCGCAGCTGCGCCAGGCGGCCGCGTTGCGAGCGCGGCGCCCCCGGCGCGCCGGTTTCCAGATAGGCCTCGATGGCCGAGCCCATGCCGTACCAGCCGGTCAGCATCAGGCGGCACTGGGCCCAGGAAAAGCCCCACGGAATGGCGCGCAGGTCTTCGATGCGCTGGCCCTTCTTGCGCGAGGCCGGGCGCGAGCCGATGTTCAGGCCGGCGATCTCGGCGATAGGGGTGGCGGCGAAGAAATACTCGGCGAAGCGCGGCGTGTCGTAGACCAGGCCGCGGTAGCTGCGCTGCGCGCTCTCCGACATGAACGACATGGCCGGGCCGTGCTGCGCCATGTGCGCGTCTTCGGCGCTGGTGGCCTCGGCGCGCGGCGCCAGGCTGGATTCGAGCGTGGCGGCCACCAGCAGTTCCAGGTGCCAGCGGCCGACCTCGGCGTCCTTGTACTTGCTCTGGATGACCTCGCCCTGCTCGGTCAGGCGGATCTGGCCGGCCACGGTGCCGGGCGGCTGCGCCAGGATGGCGTCGAAGCTGGAGCCGCCGCCGCGGCCCACCGAGCCGCCGCGGCCGTGGAACAGGCGCAGGCGCACGTGGCGGCTGGAAAACACGTCGACCAGCGCGCGTTCGGCCTGGTACAGCGACCAGTTGGAGGTCAGGAAGCCGCCGTCCTTGTTGCTGTCGGAATAGCCCAGCATGACTTCCTGGGCGCCGTTCTGGGCCCGCTTCACGCGCTCGCGGATCTCGGGCAGGTCGAGCCAGGCGGCCATGATGTCGGCGCCGCGCTGCAGGTCGGGGATGGTCTCGAACAGCGGCACCACCATCAGGCCGTCTTCCGGCGCGATCTCCTGGCCGGCGGGCGCGATCAGGCCCGCCTCCTTTTGCAGCACCATCACTTCCAGCAGGTCGCTGAGGGTTTCGGTGTGCGAGACGATGGTCTGGCGCACGGCCTGCTTGCCGTAGCGCTGGCGGCCGGCGGCGGCGGCGCGCAGCACCGCCAGTTCGCGCGTGGTGTCTTCGCTGTAGGCGATCCAGGGCGAGGCCAGCGGCCGCGCCTGCGCCAGTTCGGCGCGCAACAGCGCCACGCGCGCGTCCTCGTCCAGCGCCAGGTAGTCCAGCGGCTGGCCGTCGTGGGTGGCGCCGGCGCGGCTGAACAGTTCGGCCAGCGCGCGTTCGTGCACGTCGGAACTCTGGCGCAGGTCGACCGTCGCGAGATGGAAGCCGAACACTTCGACGGCCTGCTGCAGGCCGGCCAGGCGCAGCTTGCCGATGGGCGCGCCATGGTGCGCGGCCAGCGACGCGGCGATGACGGCCAGGTCGGCGGACAGCTCCTGCGGCGTGTCGTAGGGTTGCGCGGCGACGGTGCTGCGGCGGGCCAGGTTCTGGCCGGTCAGGCGCAGCGCCGTGGCGGCCAGGCGCGCGTAGACGCCAACCAGCGCGCGCCGGTAGGGTTCGTCGCTGCGATGCGGCGAGTCGTCGCCGCTGTGCTCGGCCAGCGCCAGCAGCGCCGGGTCGACCGCGATCAGCAGCGTGGTGATGGACAGTTCGGCGCCAAGCGCATGCACTTCCTGCAGGTAGTGCTCGAACAGCACGGTGGCCTGGCGCAGCAGCGCGCGTTCCAGCGTGTCGGCGTCGACGTTGGGGTTGCCGTCGCGGTCGCCGCCGATCCAGCTGCCCATGCGCAGGAACGGCTCCAGCGGCGGGGGCGGGGCGCCGAATGGCTTGGCGTCGCGGTTGAGCAGCTTGGACAGGTCGCCGTAGACGCGCGGGATGACCTGCAGGAAGGTGCTGCGGTAGTACGACAGCGCGTTCTCGATCTCGTCGGCCACCGTCAGGCGGGTGTAGCGCAGCATGCGCGTCTGCCACAGCGTGGCCACGCGGCCGAGCAGGGCGGCGTCGAGTTCGGCCAGTTCTTCCGGCGTCAGCGGATTGTCGCGCTGGACCAGCGCGGCGGCGATCTCGCGGTGCACGTCCAGCGTGCTCTTGCGCTGCACTTCGGTGGGGTGGGCGGTCAGCACCGGCATGACGCAGGCGTCGGCCAGCAGCCGGCGGATGCGCGCGGGCGTCACGCCGTGGCGCCCCAGGGCCTGCACCGCGTCGCGCAGGCTGCCGCGCGCGGGCGCGTCGCCGGCCAGGGCGCGGGCGCGCTGGCTGCGGTTCTGGTCGCGGTCCTCGGCGATGTTGGACAGGTGCAGGAAATAGCTGAAGGCGCGCGCCACCGAGTTGGGGTCGCTGCCCTGCAGGTGCTTGACGCGCTGTTCCAGCAGCTTGCCGTCGGCGGCGTTGCCTTCGCGGCGGAATTTGACGGCGGTGCGGCGCAGCGTCTCGATGGTGTCGAAGACGCGTTTGCCTTCGCATTCGGCGATGACTTCGCCCAGCAATCGGCCTAACAGCCGGATATCGTGACGCAAGGGTTCTGCTGAATCGGACTGCGGGCGGCTGGCATTCATCGGGCGGGAGATCCGTCGGGCTGCTGGGAAAGGGAGGGTGGGGTGATGCGCGCTGCTGGTAAACCGTGAACGAGAACGTCACCGATTTTACGCAGGCTTCCTTACGGGAAAGACGGCCGGCTGCGGTAAAGTCTGGCTCTATCCCTTTGTCTTTGCAGAAACCCCCTTTTATGCTGAATCACCAACGTCGCGCGCTCGTGCTGTTTTCGGGCGGCCAGGATTCCACCACCTGCCTGGCCTGGGCGCTGGACCGCTATGCCCATGTGGAAACCGTGGCGTTCGATTACGGCCAGCGCCACCGCATCGAACTGGATGCGCGCCTGAACGTGCTGCGCGACATCCGCGCGCGCTTTCCGCAATGGGCGCCGCGCCTGGGCGAAGACCATCTGCTGGACCTGAAGGTGCTGGGCCAGGTGGGCGACACCGCCATGACCAGCGACCGCGCCATCGAGATGCAGGCCAACGGCCTGCCCAACACCTTCGTGCCGGGCCGCAACCTGCTGTTCCTGACGCTGGCGGCGGCGCTGGGCTACCGGCGCCAGCTGGACGTGCTGGTGGGCGGCATGTGCGAAACCGATTTCTCGGGCTATCCCGATTGCCGCGACGACACCATCAAGGCGCAGCAGGTGGCGCTGGGCCTGGGCCTGGGCAGCCGCGTCACCATCGAGACGCCGCTGATGTGGATCGACAAGTCCGAAACCTGGGCGCTGGCCAAGCAACTGGGCGGCGACGCGCTGGTCGACACCATCGTCGAGGAAAGCCACACCTGTTACCTGGGCGAGCGCGGCGCGCGCCATGCCTGGGGCTATGGCTGCGGCGAATGCCCGGCCTGCAAGCTGCGCCGGGCCGGCTGGGACAAATGGCAGGCACAGGGCGCGGCTTGAGCCCTCCGCCCGCGGCAACCCGACAACGATCCCCCTTCTGAAAGCACCCGGCGGCCCGCCGTGGCGCATTGCCGACTTGCGCCGCAATGGCGTCAGAACCCGCGCGGACAGTAGCCGCGCGCGTGTCGCTACGTTTCACTCACCGGTGATTTTTATTTCGATATATTGAATTCCATTCATTTAAAAATGAATGGAATTCAATGGTTTTCGACTTTACGCGGCAATATGAGAGATTGAGCGCTCTTTTTTTGCGACCCTGTTCCAGGTATGGAGATGCAAAAAAACATTTCAATACCGTTCGATGGAAAGCGTTTTTATCCAGGGCTCACTCATCATGCATCGGTCGCGCATTATCCTTATTTTCGATAACGAATTCGCCAAGCAAGGCATCTCCGATTCGCTCGAGCAGATCGGTTTCGTCCTGAATCCCGTATCGCTCCAGGAACCGGCGCCGGCGCGCCATGCCGGGGACATCCAGGTGCACCTGTGCCTGCCGCGGGATCTGGACATCACGATCGGCCAATTGCGCGCGCGCTTCGCCCAATCGACCATCATCGCCATCCGTCATATCGAGAGCCCTGCGGTGCGGATCAACGCGCTGCTGGCCGGCGCCGACAGTTGCTACGGCGCCAACATCAGCTACAGCGAGGTGGCGGCGGCGATCCAGTCGGCGCAGCGCAAGCTGAACTTGTGCCAGCCCGCCGCGGCATCCGCGCCGCGTCGGTCGGACGTGGTGGCGGCGCCGGCCGTGGCGGAGCAGAGCTGGCGCCTGTGCGACAACGAGTGGACGCTGATGTCGCCGGGCGGTCCGGGCGTCAACCTCACGCCCATGGAACGCGCGGTGCTCAAGGGCATGTCCGGTCATCCCGAGCGGATCATCCGCCGCGCGGATTTCGCCGTTGCCAGCCTGGACATCGCCGGCAATGGCCGCGCGCTGGACCTGGTCATCAGCCGTCTCAAGCGCAAGGGCGCGGCCGCGGGCATGGCCATTCCGATCCGCAGCCTGCGCGGCAAGGGGTATGCATTCTCGGCCGCGCTGGCCCAGGACGGCGGCGGCGAAGGCCACGAATCCACGGTGATCCGCAAAGAGGGCGCCGTGTCGCCGCTGCTGGCCGCGATCCAGGGCGACCGCCTGCAATTCCATTACCAACCCATCGTCACCGCCACGGATCTGGAGATTGTCGGCGCCGAAGCCCTGCTGCGATGGCGCGCGGCGGCCGGCGAAACGATGGGCATCGATGGCCTGTTGCGCGAAGTGGGCGCCCCAGAGGCGGCGCAGGCCCTGATCAGTTGGGGCCTGCACACCATCGCCCATGACCAGGCGCGCTGGCGGCAGGCGGCGCACGGTTCAAGCCTGGCGGTAAACATCAATATCTCGCCGCAGAGCTTCGCCCGCCGCGATGTCGTCGGCGCGATCCTGCGCGATATCGCCACGTGTGGCCTGGCGCCCGGCGACATCCGCATCGAGCTCACCGAAGAAGCGGCCTTGCATGCCGGATCCGCCGACATCCGTTCCATGCTGGAGGCGTTCACCAGCCGCGGCATCCAGGTCTGGCTGGACGATTTCGGCAAGGGCTACAACAACCTCGAATGGTTGTCGACGCTGCCACTGGCGGGGTTGAAGCTGGACAAGTCGATTGTCTGGAGCGCCGCGCGACAGGCGGACGCGCAGAAGGTGCTGACGTCGATCTGCCAGTTGGCGCGGGACCTGGATATCGCCACCGTGGCCGAGGGCATCGAGACCGAGGCGCATTGCCGCGCCGCGCGCGAGGCCGGTTGCGACCTGCTGCAGGGCTTTCTGTTCTTCCGGCCCGGCACGGGCGATGAACTGGCCGCCGCGTTGGCCGAGCAGCGCTGGCGCCGCGCCGGCATGGCGCGGGGCCGCGAGCGCGGGGCGCCGGCCGTGACGTTGCGTGATGGCGGCACGCCGCTCAGCCCCGCGTCCGGGCAATGAAGCGCCACCGCAGCGCCAGCGCCGCGGCCAGGATGGCGGCTGCCAGGCCCGCCGACAGGCCCATGGCGGCAGGCGCGCCGTATCCTTCCACCACATAGGCATAGGCCACCGGCGCGGCCGCGGTCAGCAGGAAGCTGGGCATCAGCAGGCCGCCGACCACCGCGCCGTAGCGGCGGAAGTCGAACAGCGCCAGCGGCAGGGTGCCGCGGGTGATGGTCAGCAGGCCGTTGCAGGCGCCGTACAACAGCGCGTAGGCGGCCAGCGCGGCGGGGTGGCCGCTGGAGAACAGCGCCAGCGTGAAACTCAGCGGCAGCAGGGCGGCCACGGCAGCGGTCAGGGTCAGGGGATGCAGGCGCGAACCCAGGGCGACGTCGGCCAGCCGCGAGGCGAACTGGCCGATGCCCCACAACGCGGCGACATTGACCGCCAGCGCCTTCGCCAGCCCGAGTCCGGACAGCAGCGGGATCAGATGGGCGGCGTTGCCGGCCGCCAGGAAGTTGGTGAGCATGGCGATGACCGCATACAGCGCGCCGGCCAGGCGCCGTTCGGAATCCGTGCGCGCCAGGCCGGCGCCGTCGTCCTGCTGCGCCGCCTGGGGCGGCGCGGCGTAGCGCGTGCGCGGCAGCGCCAGATACAGCGGCAGGGTCGCCAGCGCCAGCGCGCCATAGGCCAGCACCGCGCCGCGCCAGCCGAGCCAGCCCGACAGCGCATGGCCCACGGGCCACATGACCGTCGAGGCGAGGCCGCCGAACAGCGTGATCTGCGACATCGGCCGCCGCGCGGTCGGGCCGGCGGCGCGCGCCAGCGAGGCGAAGGCCGCGTCGTACAGGCACAGCCGCATGCCGACGCCCAGGACCGTCCAGGCGGCGAAGTACGCCGCCACGCCCTGCGCGGCCGCCAGCACGGCGCAGCCGGCCGCGGCCACCAGGGCGCCCGCCGGCATCACGCGGTGGCCGCCCCAGCGGTCGACCGCCCGGCCGGCCAGCGGCGACACCAGGGCCATGACCACGATGGCGCAGGAGAAGCCGCCGTAGATCGTGGCCGCGTTCCAGCCCAGGTCGGCCGCCATGTCCGGCCCCAGCGCGCCAACCAGGTAGAACGTCACGCCCCAGCCGACCAGTTGCGTCAGCCCCAGGCAGACCACCGCGCGGGTGGCGATCATGGGCGCCGCGGCGGCGTGCTGTCGCCTTCGCCCAGCGCGCGCTGCATCAGCACGGTGTCGCGCCATTCGCCGTGCTTGTGGCCCACCGAGCGCAGCGTGCCGACCGGATGGAAGCCCTGGCGCGCGTGCACCGCCAGCGAGGCGGCGTTGCGGCTGTCGCCCACCACCGCCAGCATCTGCCGCCAGCCGGCCGCGGCGCAGCGCTCGACCAGGGCGCCCAGCAGCCTGCCGCCGATGCCCTGGCCGGCGCGGCCATCCTTGACGTAGACCGAGTCCTCGACCGTGTGGCGGTAGGCCGGGCGCGGGCGGTAGGGCGTGACGTAGGCGTAGCCCACCACTTCGCCGTCGATCTCGGCCACCAGGTAGGGCATGTCCTTTTCCAGCACGCCGGCGCGGCGCTGGCGCATTTCCTGGATCGACGGCGGGTCCAGCTCGAACGAGGCGGTGCCGTGCTGCACGTGGTGCGCGTAGATGGACTTGATGGCGGGCAGGTCGGCGTCGACGCTGTCGCGGATCAGGATTGAGGCGGCGGATTGCGGCATGGCGGGGGTCAGCGAGGAAGGAGATCGAGGGGTGAAAAACCAGCCGCCAGTGTGGCGCAAGGCGATACATAAATAAAGCTTTGGTCTATTATGATTTTCATAAGTAAAACTTTGAACAAGCGCTTGAATAAGCGGGGGAAGCGAGCCATGCGCGGACTCAATCTGGACGCCCTGCGCACCTTTGCGCAGGTGATCGAACTGGGCAGTTTCTCGGCCGCCGCCGAACGGGGCGGCATCACCCAGCCGGCGGTCAGCCTGCAGGTGCGCCAGCTGGAGCGCCGCTTCGGCCTGAAGCTGGTCGAACGCGTCGGCCGGCGCGCGGGGCCGACCGCCGCCGGCCTGGAGCTGCTGACCCACATCCGCGCGATCGACACGGCGCTGGCGCAGGCCGAGCAGGCCATGACGGCGCACGCCTCGCAGGTGACCGGACGGGTGCGCCTGGGCACTGGCGCCACCGCCTGCACCTATCTGCTGCCGCCGCTGCTGGCCGGCCTGCGGCGCCGCTTCCCGGCGCTGGACGTGGTGGCCAGCACCGGCAACACCGCCGACATGCTGCGCGGGCTGGAGAACAACACGCTGGACATCGGCCTGGTGACGCTGCCGGCGCCGGGCCGCATGTTCGAGGCCACGCCCGTGCTGGAAGACGAGTTCGTCGCCATCTTTCCGGCGCGCGGCCCCCTCGCGATTCCCGCCACCGTCACGCCGCAGGCGTTGGCGGCGTTGCCGCTGGTGCTGTTCGAGCCGGGCGCGCGCACCCGCCGGCTGGTGGACGACTGGTTCGAGGAAGCCGGCATGGCGGCCAAGCCCGTCATGGAACTGGGCAGCACCGAGGCCATGAAGGAAATCGTGGCCGCCGGCCTGGCCTGCGCGGTGCTGCCCAAGCTGGCGGTGAGCGGCGCCGGCCACCGCGACAGCCTGGCCGTGCGCTCGCTGGCGCCGCGCCTGGCGCGCACGCTGGCCATCGTGGTGCGCCGGGACAAGCCGCTCAGCCGTGGATTGCGGCACCTGCAGGAGGCGTTGCTGGCGCTGCGGGCGTGAACGCATAGGGGTGGAACACGTCCACCGGCAGCTGGTTGCAGGCCTCGACGCAGTCGCGCACGGCGGCCATGTCGGTAAAGTCCAGGCCGCTCGGGATGCCCTGCCGGTCCAGGTTCAGCGCCAGCGTCACCAGGTCGACGTTGCCGGTGCGTTCGCCATTGCCGAACAGGCAGCCTTCGACCCGGTCGGCGCCGGCCAGCACCGCCAGTTCGGCCGAGGCCACGGCGGTGCCGCGGTCGTTGTGCGGATGCACGCTCAGCACGATGCTGTCGCGCCGCGCCAGGCGGCGGTGCATCCATTCGATCTGGTCGGCGTAGACGTTGGCGCTGGTGCATTCCACCGTCGACGGCAGGTTGATGATCATCTTGCGCGCCGGCGTCGGGCGCCAGATGGCGCTGACCGCGTCGCACATCTCCAGCGCGAAATCCAGTTCGGCCAGACTGAAGGTCTCGGGCGAGTACTGGTAGATCCACGCCGTTTCCGGGTGCGCGTCGGCCAGGGCGCGGATCTGGCGCGTGCCGGCCAGCGCGATCTCCTTGATCTCGGCGCGGCTCATGCCGAACACGATGCGGCGCCATTGCGGCGCGATCGGGTTGTACAGATGCACGATGGCGCGCGGCGCGCCGCGCAGCGATTCGAAGGTGCGCGCGATCAGGTCCGGCCGCGACTGCGTCAGCACTTCGATGGTGACGTCGGCGGGAATGCGGCGTTCCTCGATCAGCTTGCGCACGAAATTGAAGTCGGTGTCGGACGCCGACGGGAACGCGACTTCGATCTCTTTCAATCCCACCGCCACCAGCTGTTCGAAGAAGCGCAGCTTGCGGGCCGCGTCCATCGGGTCGATCAGCGCCTGGTTGCCGTCGCGCATGTCGGTGCTCATCCAGATGGGCGGCGCGCTCGGGCGGCGGGCCGGCCACTGGCGTTCGGCGTAGTCGCGTGCAAAGGGCTGGACGGGGCGGTACTTGTGTTGGGGATGGTCGAGCATGGAAAAACCTCCGGCCGCGCGGCGCGCGGCATCTGGGGCCGCCGGTCTGCGGCGGCGGTCGGGCAAGGGAGGTGGCGGACGGACCCGTCAGAGGGCCCGGGGCTGCCGGGCGGCCACGGGGCGCAAGGCCCGGCAACCGCGCGCTAGTCGTAGCGTCGGCAGGACGGCGGGCGCGGCGGCGCAGAGGGCGCGGCCGTTCGGGATGGCGCGCGGGTTGGCGCGAAGCGGCGCGGTGTCCGGAATGGCGCGCGGAACCGTGAAGGCGTCCGATTTCCCGACCACGCGCGCGCGCCGGCCGCGGAAAGCGGCGCAGGGGGAGGAGCGGGGGAAAAGACACATGATCGGAACGCGGACAACAAGGAAATCAACGGCAATGCGGGCAGCATAGGTACACTGGAAAAGACCGTCTACCGCCAGCCAGACATCAATCGTCGAGAAATGGACAAATCCAAACCCCCGCCACGCCCTTCCGGATCGCGCAAGCCCGCCGATCTGGACCTGTTTCCGTACGAGTCCTCGCAGCGGCCGGTGGCCGCGCTGGCGGTGGATTACGAGGACGGGCACCGCGTGCGGCGCCATCGCCACCGCCGTTCGCAGCTGGTGTACGCGATTTCGGGCGTGATGGTGGTGGACACCGACGCGGGCATCTGGGTGGTGCCGCCCACGCGCGGCGTCTGGGTGCCGGCCTGGGTCTCGCACGCCATCCGCATGAGCGGCGAGCCGCGCATGCGCACCGTGTTCGTCGAGCCGGGCGCGGCCTCGCATTTGCCCACCGAATGCTGCGTGCTGTCGATCTCGCCGCTGCTGCGCGAGCTGATGGTGGCGGCGGCCGAGGTGCCGCTGGACTGGCAGCCCGGCACCCGCGACGGCCGGCTGATGATGCTGCTGCTGGACGAACTGAAACAGGAGCCGGTGCTGCCGCTGCACCTGCCGCAGCCGTCCGAGCCGCGCCTGGCGCGCATCTGCCGCGCCATCGTGCGCCACCCCGAGCGCCAGGCGGGCGCGGCCGACTGGGCGCGGGAATTGGGGGTGGATCCCAAGACGGTGCATCGCCTGTTCCTGCGCCACACCGGCATGACCTTTGGCCGCTGGCGCCAGCAGGCGCGGCTGCTGGCGGCGATGGAGCGGCTGGCGCGCGGCGAGCGGGTGCTGGATGTGGCCCTGGATCTGGGCTACGAGAGCCCCAGCGCCTTCGCGGCCATGTTCCGCAAGGCCCTGGGCGAGCCGCCCAGCGCCTTCGCGGCGCGCGGCGCGGCGTCCGCCTGATGGCCGCCAGGCGGCCTCGGGGCGGCCTGCGGCCGCTGCCGGCCGGAACCAGCGTATTATTTACCGTTTTGCCGCCCACGCTAATAGCCTGAGACAAGATCATGCCGCACTACCGTTCCCGCACCTCGACCCACGGCCGCAACATGGCCGGCGCCCGCGCCCTGTGGCGCGCCACCGGCATGAAGGACGGAGACTTCGGCAAGCCGATCATCGCGGTGGTCAACTCGTTCACGCAGTTCGTGCCGGGCCACGTGCACCTGCGCGACCTGGGCGCGCTGGTCGCCAAGGAAATCGAGGCCGCCGGCGGCGTCGCCAAGGAATTCAACACGATCGCCGTCGATGACGGCATCGCCATGGGCCACGGCGGCATGCTGTATTCGCTGCCCTCGCGCGAACTGATCGCCGACTCGGTCGAATACATGGTCAACGCGCACTGTGCCGACGCCATGGTCTGCATCTCGAACTGTGACAAGATCACCCCGGGGATGCTGATGGCCGCGATGCGCCTGAACATCCCCGTGGTGTTCGTGTCCGGCGGCCCGATGGAAGCCGGCAAGGTCAAGTCGCCGACCGACGGCAAGGTGATCGCCAAGATCGACCTGATCGACGCCATGATCAAGGCCGCCGACCCGAAGGTGTCGGACGCCGAAGTGGCCGAAGTCGAACGCAGCGCGTGTCCGACCTGCGGCTCCTGTTCCGGCATGTTCACCGCCAACTCGATGAACTGCCTGACCGAGGCCATCGGCCTGGCGCTGCCGGGCAACGGCACCATCGTCGCCACGCACGCCTGGCGCAAGGGGTTGTTCGAGCAGGCCGGCCGCCTGGTGGTGGACCTGTGCCGCCGCTACTACGTCGAGGAAGACGAGTCGGTCCTGCCGCGCAACATCGCCACCAAGAGCGCCTTCCAGAACGCCATGGCGCTGGACGTGGCCATGGGCGGCTCGACCAACACCGTGCTGCACCTGCTGGCCGCGGCGCAGGAAGCCGGCGTCGACTTCACCATGGCCGACATCGACCGCATCTCGCGCAAGGTGCCGTGCCTGTGCAAGGCCGCGCCCGCCACCGACAAGTACCACATCGAAGACGTGCACCGCGCCGGCGGCATCCTCGGCATCCTGGGTGAACTGGCGCGCGCCGACCTGCTCGACCTGTCCTGCGGCAACGTGCACAGCGGCACGCTGGGCAACGCCATCGCGCAGTGGGACGTGGCCGGCGGCGCCGGCGAAGCGGCGCAGAAGTTCTACCGCGCGGCCCCTGGCGGCATCCCCACCACCGTGGCCTTCAGCCAGGACGCCACCTTCCTGACGTTGGACACCGACCGCCAGACCGGCTGCATCCGCAGCAAGGAAAGCGCCTATTCCAAGGACGGCGGCCTGGCCGTGCTGTACGGCAACCTGGCCGAGAAGGGCTGCATCGTCAAGACCGCGGGCGTGGATGAATCGCAGTGGGTCTTCACCGGCCGCGCGCGCGTGTTCGAAAGCCAGGACGACGCCGTCGAGGGCATCCTGGGCGACAAGGTCGTGGCGGGCGACGTGGTGGTGATCCGCTACGAAGGCCCCAAGGGCGGCCCCGGCATGCAGGAAATGCTGTATCCCACGTCGTACCTGAAGTCCAAGGGCCTGGGCAAGACCTGCGCGCTGTTCACCGATGGCCGTTTCTCGGGCGGCTCGTCGGGCCTGGTGATCGGCCACGCGTCGCCCGAGGCGGCCGAGGGCGGCACCATCGGCCTGGTGGAAGAGGGCGACACCATCGAGATCGACATCCCCAACCGCAAGATGCACCTGGCCGTGTCCGACGAGGAACTGGCCCGCCGCCGCGCCGCGATGAACGCGCGCGAGGATGGCGGCTGGCTGCCGGTGGGCCGCGAGCGCGTGGTGTCGCAGGCCCTGCAGGCCTACGCGGCGCTGGCCACCTCGGCCGACCGCGGCGCGGTGCGCGACCTATCGCAGCTCAAGCAGAAGCGTTGATCGCCAGTCGGTCGATGCCATGAAAAAAGCGGCGCCGCGTGCGCCGCTTTTCTTTTGCGGCCGCATTGCCGGATAACCCTGCCGGCTCTCCGGTCGGTCCACGATTACGGCCGCCGCACGCTATAAAATCCCGATACTTGTGATCAGGAGTCATGAATGGCGCTCAATTCCGAGGCCCTGCGGCTGTTCCTGGGCGTGGTCGACGCCGGCTCGATGAGCGCCGCCGCCGAAATGCTGGGGCAGACCGCGTCCGGCGTCAGCCGCGGCCTGTCGCGCCTGGAGGAAGACCTGGGCGTGACGCTGCTGACCCGCACCACGCGGCGCATGGAACTCACGGCCGAGGGCGCGCACTTCCTGCAGAAGGCGCGCCAGATCGTGCAGTCGCTGGAAGAGGCCGAGGAATGCATGCGCATCGTCAACCAGCAGCCGGCCGGCCGCCTGCGCGTCGACGCTTCGGTGCCCGTGATGCTGCATTGCGTGGTGCCGCACGTGGCGGACTTTCGCCGCGAGTACCCGGCGATCTCGCTGGAGCTGACCAGCAACGACCGCATCGTCGACCTGATCGAGCATCGCACCGACGTGGCCCTGCGCATGGGGCCGCTGAACGATTCCACGCTGCATGCGCGGCCCATGCGGCCGCGGCCGCGCTGGCTGATGGCCAGCCCGGACTACCTGGCGCGGCGCGGCGTGCCCCGCACCGTCGAGGACCTGGCCGGCCATGAACTGCTGGGCTTCACCCAGCCCGAGAGCCTGAACGTCTGGCCGCTGCGCCACGCGGGCGGCTCCACCTATCTGGCCACGCCCACGCTGGCCACCTCCAGCGGCGAGACCCAGCGGCACCTGGCGCTGCGCGGCGTGGGCATCGCCTGCCTGTCGGACTTCGTGTCGCGCGACGATCTGATCGAAGGGCGCCTGGTGCGGATCATGGAAGACCTGCACACCGACTACCTGCAGCCGATGCACGCGGTGTACTACCGCAACACGCAGTTGTCGCGGCGCATCGCCTGCTTCCTGGATTTCTTCGCCAGCCGGTTGTGAAAACGGGCGTCTGGCGCGGCCGATGAGGGTCCGCGCCAGACGCCTTGCGCGTCACTACGGCCTTAGCCGTGCAGCGCCCGGCCGAAGGCCGCCAGCACCGATTCGTGCAGCGTTTCCGACAGGGTCGGATGCGCGAACACGGTGTGCATCAGGTCTTCCTCGGTGGCTTCCAGCGCCGCCGCTACGCCGTAGCCGGCGATCAGTTCGGATGCCTCTGGGTGGATGATGTGCGCGCCCAGCAGCTCGCCGGTCCTGGCGTCGAACACCGTCTTCACCAGCCCCTGGTCCTCGCCCATGGCGATGGCCTTGCCGTTGCCGGCGAAGGTGAACTTGCCGACGCGGATCTCGCCGCCCGTCGCCTTGGCGTGTTCGCGCGCGCGGGCTTCGCTCATGCCGATGCTGGCGACCTGCGGGTGCGAATAGGTGCAGGCGGGAATGCGCAGCGGGTCGAGCGCATGCGCCGGCAGGCCGGCGATGGCCTCGACGCACAGCACCGCCTCGTGGCTGGCCTTGTGCGCCAGCCATGGCGCGCCGGCCACGTCGCCGATGGCGTAGACGCCCGGCTCGGCGGTGCGGCACAGGCCGTCGGTGACGATGTGGGTTTTCTCCACTTTGACGCGGGTCTGTTCCAGGCCCAGGTCCTCGACGTTGCCGACGATGCCGGCGGCCACGATGACGCGCTCGACTTCCAATTCGGACTGCTTGCCCTGTTGCTCCAGCACGGCCTTCACGCCCGTGGCCGTCAGGCTGGACGACTTGACCGCGCACTGCGTCAGCACGCGGATGCCTTGCTTCTCGAAGGCCTTGCGCGCCAGCGCGGAGATCTCGGCGTCTTCCTGCGGCAGGATGTCGGCGGTCATGTCGATCAGCGTCACCTCCGCCCCGACCGCGCGGTAGAAGCTGGCGAACTCGGCGCCGATCGCGCCCGCGCCCACCACCAGCAGCGACTTGGGAATCGCCGGCGGCGTCAGCGCCTGGCGGTAGGCCCAGATGCGCTCGCCCACCGGCAGCGCCGGCAGGTCACGGGCGCGCGCGCCGGTGGCCAGGATGATGTGGCGGGCCGACAGCGTGGCGCCGTTGTCGAGCGCGATACGGCCGCCGCCGGCCAGCTTGGCGCTGGCGGCGAACACCGTCACGCCGTTCTTCTTCATCAGGTGCGCCACGCCCTGGCCCAGGCGGCCGGCGACCTTGCGCGAGCGCGCCACCATCGCGGCCAGGTCGGGCTGGGCCGCGCCCGCGCCGGTCACGCCGTAGTGGTCGGCCTCGCGGCAGGCGCGCAGCACGGTGGCGCTGTGCAGCAATGCCTTGGTTGGAATGCAGCCCCAGTTCAGGCAGATGCCGCCCAGCTCGGCGCGTTCCACCAGCGCGGTGGACAGGCCCAGCTGCGCCGCGCGGATGGCGGCCACGTAGCCGCCGGGGCCGCCGCCGACCACCACCAGGTCAAACGAAGTCTTGGTCATGGCAGGGCTCACAGCAGGATGCGCACGGGGTTTTCGATCAGCGTGCGGAAAGCGGCCAGCCAGCGCGCGCCGACGGCGCCGTCCACCACGCGGTGGTCGGCCGACAGCGTCACGGTCATGACGGTGGCGGCCTTCAGGTCGCCGTTGTCGTCCACCACCGGCCGGCGTTCGGCCGCGCCCACCGCCAGGATTGCCGCCTGCGGCGGGTTGATGATGGCGGCGAACTGCTTGATGCCGTACATGCCCAGGTTGCTGACCGTCAGCGAGCCGCCGGTGAATTCCTCGGGCTTGAGGCGATTGACCTTGGCGCGTCCGGCCAGCTCGACGATCTCGCCGGCGATGGCGGACAGCGGCTTGACGTCGGCGTCGCGCACGATCGGCGTGACCAGGCCGCCGTCGGTGGCCACCGCCACGCTGATGTCGGCGCCGGCGTGGAACTCGATGGCGTCGTCCTGCCAGCTGGCGTTGACTTCGGGCACCTCGCGCAGCGCCAGCGCGGCGGCGCGCACGATGAAGTCATTGACCGACAGCTTGACCGCGCCACCCTGGTTGGCCTGCGCGCGCAGGGCCAGCAGCGCGTCCATGCGGCAGTCCACCGTCAGGTAGAAGTGCGGCACCTGCTGCTTGCTTTCGGTCAGGCGGCGGGCGATGGCGCGGCGCATGCCGGAATGCGGCACGCGGCGGGCGGCGGCGCGGTTGCCCGACGGCGCCGCGGCAACGGGCGCGCGGTCGCGCGCGGCCTCGACGTCGCGGCGCACGATGCGGCCGCGCGGGCCGGTGCCCTGCACCTCGAGCAGGTTGACGTGCCATTGCGCGGCCAGGCGGCGCGCCAGCGGGCTGGCGAAGCGGCGGGTGCCGGGCGCGGGCGCGTCGGTGGCGGTGTCGTGCGCGGCGGATGCGGCCGGTGCGGCAGCGGCTGGCGCGGCGGTCGATGCCGCGTTGGCCGTCGTCGCCGACGCCGTGGCGGCGGGTGCGGTGGCGGCGAGTGCCGCCGGCTTGGCCGCCTGCGCGCCGTTTTCCGCCAGCGCCTGGTCGATCGCCGCGGCGTCTTCGCCCGGCGCCAGCAGCACGCCGATCACGGTGTTGATCGGCACCGACGCCGGGCCGGCCTGCACCACGATGCGGCCGAGCACGCCCGCGTGTTCGGCGTTGATCTCGACGATCGCTTTCTCGGTTTCGATTTCCGCCAGCGCGTCGCCCACGGCGACCGTGTCGCCTTCCTGCTTGAGCCACTGGTGCAGCGTGCCGACGTCGGCATCGGCCGCGACGGAGGGGAGCTTGATAAGGTGTGCCACGTGTTGTTCGTCCTATTCTGCGCGCACGGCCAGGTCGGGCCGATAGGCCGCCGGGTCGTCGTATTCGACCAGTTCCAGCACATTGCCTTCGGGGTCGCGGAAGAAGGCCAGCCAGGTGCCGGGCCGCACTTGCATCGGCGCGGGTTCGCTGTCGAAGGCCACGCCGCGCGCCCGCAGGCGTTCGACGGTGCCAGCCAAGTCATGCACGATGAAGGTCAGGTAGGTGCTGCCCTGGCGGTCCAGGATGGCGGCGCCGCGCACCGCGGGCTCCGGCGCCACGGCCGGTTGCAGCAGCTTGATGCGCTCGCCGTAAGAGGTTTGCAGGCGCGCCACTTCGTAGCCATGTTGCGTCAGGCCGGTGGCGCGGGCCTTGTCGGCCGGCACGCTGACGCGGTTCACCAGCGTCAGGCCGACCACGTCGGTGTAGAACGCCAGCTGCGCCTGCAGGTCGGCGCAGCACAGGCCGACTTCCATCGGCACGCTCATGCGCAGGGCGGCGCTCATGCGCGTTCTCCCAGGTCGGCCAGCACGTCGTTCAGGCCGGCGATGACTTCTTCCGTGTCGGCGAAGGCCGCGCGTTCCAGCACCTTGGAGATGCTGGGCGAGGCTTCGCCGCCGGTGACGCGCTTGACCGGCTGGTCGAGCCAGTCGAAGTAGCGGCGCTGGATCTCGTCGGCCAGCATGGCGCCGTACGAGGTGCCGCGCGCGCCCTGTTCGACGATCAGCACGTTGTTGGTCTTCTGGATGCTGGCGCCGATGGTGTCCCAGTCCAGGCTGGCGCGGTCCAGCGTGCGCAGGTCGATGACTTCGGCGTCCACGCCGGTCTCTTCGGCGGCCTTGAGCGCGCGGCTGACCATCGACAGATAGGTCAGCACCGTGACCTTGGAGCCACTGCGGCGCACGCGCGCCTTGCCGAACGGAATGGCATAGTCCAGGTCGCTTTCGGGGACTTCGCCCGACGAGGCGTACAGGTCGACGTGCTCGATCACCAGCACCGGGTCCTTGGAGGCCAGCGCGGTGTTCATGAGGCCGATGTACTCGTAGGGCGTGGACGGCGCGACGATGCGCCAGCCCGGCGCGGTGGCGAACACGCCAGCCGGGTCCATCGAGTGTTGCGAGCCATAGCCCGTGCCCATCGCGACCTTGGTGCGCAGCACGAACGGCACGTCGATGTCGCCGCCGAACATGTGACGGGCCTTGCCGATCTGGTTGAAGATCTGGTCGGCCGCGACCCACATGAAGTCGGGGTACATGAATTCCACCACCGGCTTGTAGCGGCCGTCCATGGCCAGGCCGCCGCCCAGGCCGGCAAAGGCGTTCTCGGAAATCGGCGTGCCAAGCACGCGGTCGGGGTACTTGTCCTTCAGGCCGCGGGTGGCGCCGTTGGTGCCGCCCTTCAGGCGGTGCACGTCCTCGCCCAGCACCACCACGCCGGGGTCGGTTTCCATGCGGCGGTCGAGCACGTCGGCCACCGCGTCCACGAACTTGCGCTCTGCGCTGGCGCCGGCATGGTCGGCGGCGTCCTGGTAGCGCAGGCCGGCCAGTTCCGAGCCGTCGCTGCGCAGGCCCACGTCGCGGAAATCGGGGCGCGGCCACAGGTCGGCGCGCACGCGGCGCTTGCCGCCGTCGGTGGCTTCGGTCAGGCGGCCCGACACGTCTTTCATCACGTCCTTGCAGCGCTGGCGCAGGGCGTCGACTTCGGCCTGGGTGATGAGCTGGCGGCCGATCATCTCGGCGGCGATCTTGTCGAGCGGATCGCGGCGGCGCCACTGCGCCTCTTCGTCCTTGCTGCGGTAGCCGAAGGCGCTGCCGGGGAAGGGGCCGTTCTGGTGGAAGAAGCGGTAGACGTCCACCTCGATGATGGTGGGGCCGTTGCCGGCGCGCATGTGGGCCACGGCTTCCGACATGGCCAGGTGCACCGCCAGCGGATCCATGCCGTCGACCTGCCAGGCCGGGATGTTGAAGGCCTGGCCGCGGGCCGACAGGCGCGGCTCGGCGGTCGATTCCTCGACCGTGGTGGACACGGCGTAGCGGTTGTTCTCGATGAAGAAGCACAGCGGCGTCTTCCACGCGGCGGTCAGGTTCATCGTCTCGAGCACCGAGCCGATGTTGACGGCGCCGTCGCCGAAGTAGGTCACGGCCACGCGGTCGGTGCCGGCGTGGTGGTGGGCCCAGGCCGCGCCCGCGGCCAGCGGCACGCCCCCGCCGACGATGGCGTTGGTGCCGAGCGCGCCGGCTTCCAGCCAGCGCAGGTGCATGCTGCCGCCACGGCCGCGGCAGTAGCCTTGCGCCAGGCCCATGATCTCGGCCAGGGTCTTGTGCAGCACTTCGTCGATGGCGGGCGTGAGCGGGTTGCGCGGGTCCAGGCCCAGGGGCGCGACGTGTTGCAGCGCCTTGGCCAGGAACTGGTGGTGGCCGCGGTGCGAGCCGTTGATCTGGTCGCCGGCGCCCAGCGCCAGCACCGAGCCGACGGCGCCGCCTTCCTGGCCCACCGACGAGTGGGCGGGGCCGTGCACCAGGCCTTCGGCGGCCAGGTCCAGCACCGCTTCCTCGAAGGCGCGGATCCAGTGCAGCTGCGTCAGCATGGTGGCCAGCAGCGCGGGGTCGGCCTGTTGCCAGTCCGAGGCCTCGACCGTCAGTTGCCGCCAGGGCGCCTGGGAGCCAAGCGGTTGGTAGGTGGCCATGAATGAATCTCCAGAATGTAGGTAAGCGTCGATGCGTCAGAGGTAGCTGTAGCGGCTCCAGCCGCCATCGGCCACCAGGGTGTGTCCGGTGATGTAGGCGGCCTGGCTGGACGTCAGGAACACCGCCAGGTCGGCCATTTCGGCCGGTTGCGCCAGGCGCCGCAGCGGCGTGCGCTGCTTGAGGCGTTCGGGGTCGAGGCGGCCGCGCGCGGCCAGGTCGCGCACCAGGTCGGTCTCGACATAGCCGGGCGCCAGCGCGTTCACGCGCACGCCCGCCGGGCCCCATTCCACCGCCAGGGTCTCGGTCAGCAGCACCACCGCGCCCTTGGTGGCGCAGTAGGCGGCGCGGTCGGGCGCGGCCACCACGCCATACATCGAGGCCAGGTTGATGATGCAGCCCTCGCCCTTGGGCACCATGCGGCGGCCGGCGGCCTGGGCGCACAGGAACACGCCGGTCAGGTTGATGTCGACCGCGCGGCGCCATTCCTCGGGCGTGACCTCCAGCGACGGCTTGTTGGCCGAGATGCCGGCGTTGTTGACCAGCACGTCGATGCCGCCCCAGGCCTGCTCGACCTGGGCGAAGGCGCGCTCGACGGCGTCGGCGTCGGTGACCGAGGCCTGCGCGGCCAGCGCTTCGCCGCCGGCTTCGCGCAGCTCGGCCACGGCCGAATCCAGCGCCGCCGGGTCCATGTCCAGCAGCGCCACCCGCGCGCCCTGGCGCGCGAACGCCTGGGCGGTGGCGAAACCGATGCCTTTGGCGCCGCCGGTGATCACCACGTTCTTGCCGCGCAGGTCGGCGTGGCGTACTTCAGGGGTATTGTCCAAGTGCTTGCCTCTAGAGATGCGTTACGGCGGTTAGTGTGAACAGACCCTAAACCGCCAGCCATTCCTGGACCACGTCCTGGCGCTCATGCAGCTGCGCGGGCGGTCCTTCGAAAACGATGCGGCCGTGGCCCATCACGCTCACGCGGGTGGAGACCTTCAGCGCGATGGTCAGCTTCTGCTCGACCAGCACCACCGACACGCCGCGCTGGTGGATGTCGCGGATCACGTCGGCGATCACTTCCACGATCTTGGGCGCCAGGCCCTCGGTGGGTTCGTCGATCAGCATGACCTTGGGGTTGCCCAGCAGCGAGCGGCACATGGTCAGCATCTGCTGCTCGCCGCCGGACAGGTTGCCGGCGCGGGTATTGCGGCGTTCCTTCAGGCGCGGGAAATAGCCGAACATCTGTTCGATGGTCCAGGCCGGCGCGTCGGGGCGGGTGGGCTGCTCGCCCATGCGCAGGTTCTCGTCCACCGTCAGGTTGGCGAACACCTCGCGCTCTTCCGGCACGAAGCCCAGCCCGGCGCGGGCGATCTCGAAGGGGCGCTTGTTGGTGATGTCGCGGCCTTCGATGGCGATGCGGCCGGCGGTCACGTCCACCAGGCCCATGATGCTTTTCATGGTGGTGGAGCGGCCGGCGCCGTTGCGGCCCAGCAGGCTGACCACTTCGCCGCGGCCCACCGTCAGGTCGATGCCGTGCAGGATGTGGCTCTTGCCGTAGTGCGCGTGCACGCCTTGCAGGGCCAGCAGGGGGGATTGCATGCTCATACCGTTTCCTCTCCCAGGTAGGCTTCGCGCACGCGGGCGTCGCCGCGGATGTCGGCGGGCGTGCCGGTGGCCAGGATCTCGCCGTACACCAGCACGCTGATGCGGTCGGCCAGCGAGAACACCACCTGCATGTCGTGCTCGACGATCAGCAGGGTGCAGTCTCGCGTCACGTCCTTGATCAGTTCGACGGTGTAGTCGACCTCGTGCTGTGACATGCCTGCCATCGGTTCGTCCAGCAGGATCACCTTGGGCCGCGAGGCCAGCGTCATGCCGATTTCCAGCGAGCGCTGCTCGGAGTAGTTCAGGTCGCCCGCCGCGGTGTGCTGCTTGGCGGCCAGGCGCACTTTCTCCAGCAGCTGGTCGACGTTCTCGTTGACGGCGCGGTGGCGCGCGATGGGGCGCCAGAAGTTGTAGACCAGGCCGTGCATGCGCAGCACCGCCAGCCGCAGGTTCTCGCGCACCGACAGGCGCGGGAACACGTTGGTGATCTGGAACGAACGCGCCAGGCCGAGGCGGTTGATGCGCTCGGGCGGCAGGCCGCCGATCGGGCGCGAGCGCAGGCTGATGTCGCCCGAGGTCGGCGCGAACGAGCCCGACATCAGGTGGAACAGCGTGGACTTGCCGGCGCCGTTGGGGCCGATCACGGCGTGGCGTTCGCCGGCTTGCACCTTCAGGTTGACGCCGCGGATGATCTGCGCGTCGCCGAAGGACTTGCGCACGTCGGTCAGGGTCAGGATCTCGTGGCTCATTTTGCGGTCTCCAGCACGGGCGCGGCCTCGGCCTCGCCGCGCCACAGGGCCAGCGCCCAGCGGCAAGCCAGGAGGCCGCCCGCGAACAGCGCCAGCGGCAGCAGCCAGGTCGACAGCGCCAGCGGCGCCCAGTCATGGCCGAACAGGGAAATGGCGGGCCAGCCGGCATCGGGGTTCATCGCCAGCAGCGAGCGGTAGTCGCGCGCGAACATGCGTTGCAGCAGTTCCACCGTGAACACCGTGGCGGCGGTCAGCAGCAGGCCGCCGATGACGGACACCGCGGCGCGCGGCAGCCAGTCGGCCAGGCCGCGCTGGCGCAGCGACTTGGCGGCGCGCTGCACCAGGCCGACCAGGCCGTCCGGCACGAACAGCATCACCAGCACGAACAGGATGCCCTGGTACAGCAGCCACGACCGGGTGATGTCGGCCAGCGTCTGCGACAGGAAGGTCAGGATCGAGGCGCCCAGCACCGGTCCCAGGAAGGCGTTGACGCCGCCGATATAGGCGAACAGCACCGCGTCGGTCGACAGCTTGACCTCGAACAGCACGTAGTTGCCGGCCTCGATGTTCAGCGCCTGCAAGCCGCCGGCGATGCCGGCGAACATGGCCGACAGCGCGAACACCATGGTCTTGAGCGTGTGCGGCCGGTAGCCCAGGTAGCGCAGGCGGCTGGCGTTTTCGCGCAGGCCCAGCGTCAGGCGGCCCAGCGGCGTGCGGGTCAGGCCATACAGCGCGGCCAGCGACACCAGCACCCAGGCCAGCACCAGGAAGTACACCTCGATGTCCGAGCCGAAGGTGAAGCCCCAGGCCGGCATTCGCATGGCCGACAGCCCGGCCTCGCCGCCGAACACGCCCTTCAGGTGCGGCGCCAGCGCGTGCAGCAGTTCTGCCAGCGCCAGCGTGATCATCGAGAAGTACACGCCGGCGCGCATGGTGGCGAACCAGCCCGCGACCAGGCCGAACAGCAAGCCGGCCACGCCGCCGGCCAGCGGCATCAGCGGCGTCGGCAAGAGGCCCGCGCCGCCCAGCGCGTTCATGGCGTGGATGGTGGCGAAGGTGCCGACGCCGAAGTAGGCGGCGTGGCCGAAGGACAGCATGCCGCCCTGGCCGGCCAGCAGGTTGAAGGCGCAGGCGAACAGCGCGGCGATCAGCATCTGCACCGCCGCGACCAGCTGGCCCGGCGGCAGCAGCCACGGCAGCGCGCACAGCGCCGCCACGCAGGCGAGCAGCAGCAGGGCCGCCGGCGCGCGGCGCAAGGAAACGGGAGTCGGGCTCATGCTTGCTCTCCCTTCAGGCCCGAGGGCTTGACCAGCAGCACCACCAGCATCAGCAGGAAGGGCAGCGTCGCGGCCAGGCTGGAGATCTTCACGGTCATCAGGCCGCCCACGCTTTCAGCCCACTCGCCGGCGCCGAACAGGCCGAACAGGGTCGCCAGGCTGGCGTCGATGCCTACCGAGAACGAGCTGATCAGGCCGATCAGCAGCGAGGCGATCATGGCGCCTTCGAGCGAACCCAGGCCGCCCACCACGACCACCACGAACACCAGCACGCCCAGTTCCAGTGCCATGTTCGGATTGGTGGTGTAGAACGCGCCCGCGACCGCGCCGGCCAGGCCGGCCATCGCCGCGCCCACGCCGAACACGCTCATGAACACCAGCGGCACGTTGTGGCCCAGGGCCTCGGCCATGCGCGGCCGGTAGATGGCCGAGCGCACCACGATGCCGACGCGGGTGCGCGACAGCAGCAGGTAGATCACCGCGAACATCGCCAGCGATACGCCGCCCATCAGCAGGCGGTAGAAGGGATAGTCGGCGTCGAACACGCGGAAGGCCGCGAAATTCAGGAATTGCGGCACGCGGTAGTCGACCGGGAAGTCGCCGTAGAACAGCTTGATGAGCTCGGCGACGATGAACGCCAGGCCGAAGGTCACCAGCAGTTCCTGCGCGTGGCCGAACTTGTGCACGCGGCGCAGGAAGAAACGCTCCACGCCCATGCCGAGCACGCCGGCGATGACGGTGGCCAGCACCAGCGCGGTCCAGAACCCGGTGACGGGCGTCAGGGTGTAGGCGGCATACGCGCCTATCATGTAGAACGAGGCGTGCGCGAAGTTGAGCACGCCCATCATTCCGAAGATCAGTGTCAGGCCTGCCGACACCATGAATAGCAGCAGGCCGTAAATCACGCCGTTCAACAGCGAGACGGTAAAGTATTCCATGTCCGCTCCAAAATCCTTGCGCGCAGGCGCCGGGCGCCTGGCGATCGATCACGCCCTGTTTTTTCCGGCCCCGCGCCGGTGAGCGTTTTATTGGCGAGCGGCCGCGGACGACGTGTCGTCCGCGGCCATCGCGTCATCAGTCCGGGCGAACCATCTTGCAGGTGGCCTGCACCGGCGCGGACACGTCGGCGGCGGACAGCACCTTGACCGGCTCGAAGCCCATGTCGGTGCCGTCGGCCTTGTACTTGGCGTTCTTGCCGACCTTGGACACCACCATCGGCAGCTGCACCTGGTGGTCCTCGGCGCGCATGGTGTAGGTGCCCAGCGGCGAGGTGTAGGTGACTTTCTCCAGCGCGCGCGCCAGGTCCGGCACGGACAGCTTGCCGTCCTTGGGCTTGACCTGCTTGAGCGCTTCGCCCAGGAAGGTGATGCCGATCACGGTCTGCGGCTCGGTGTAGCTCGGGTAGTGGCCGGTCTTGGCCTTGTAGTCCTCGGCAAACTTGGCGCCTTCCTCGCCCGCGGCCTCGATGTTGTACGGATGGGCGATGTAGTGGCCCAGCGCCACGTCGCCGGCGTTGGCGAGGTTGCCGACCTGGTCCAGGAACACGGTGGCGAAGCGCACCTTCAGGCCGGCCGATTGCGTCGCCTTCATCAGCAACAGCAGGTCGTTGGACCAGTTGCCGGTGACGACGGTGTCGGGGTTGGCCGAGCGGATGCGGGCCACGTAGGGCGCGAAGTCCTGGATCTTGTTGACTTCGTGCAGCGTCTTGCCGACCACTTCATAGCCGTACTGCTTGGCGAAGCGCTCGGTGGCGCCTTCCATGTCCTGGCCCCAGGAGTAGTTCTGGTTGATGGCGTAGACGCGCTTGCCCAGCGTGCAGTCGGCCGACATCACCGAGGCCAGCGCCTTGACGCGCAGGTCGGCGTTGGTGGTGAAGCGGAAATGGTAGAAGTGGCACTTCTGGCCGGTCAGTTCCAGGGCTTCGCCGCCCACGTTCAGGAACACGACTTCCTTGCCCGGGTTGCGCAGGTTGTGCTTGCGCACGTCCTCGGTGAGCTGGCCGGAGATGGCCGACGACGAGCCCTGCACCAGGATCTGCACGCCTTCGGCGGCCGCGGCGCGGAAGCGGTCGGAGGCGCCGACCGGGCCGCCCTGGTTGTCGAACTCGACCAGTTCCAGCGGCTGGCCGTTCCAGCCGCCGGCGGCGTTGATGCGGTCCAGCTCGTACTTGACCGCGGCGCGGAACATCAGGCCGGTCGAGGCCTGCGGGCCGGACAGCGTCTCGATCAGGCCGATCTTGACGGGCGCGGCCTGGGCCGATGCGGCAATGCCGGCCAGGCACAACAGGCCGGTGGTGAAAGCCAATTTCATGCGTGTCTCCTCCGTGGAACGGGAGTGGTGGGTCCGTGAATCAAGCAAGCGCGCTTTGCTGCGGCTCTTCTATGCCCAGGAAGCGGGCAATTTCGGTGAGTTGTCCTTCCAGCATGTAGAGGCCGGGATGGGTGCGGCAGCCGCGCGCGGCGGCGGCGCGCAGCAGCGGCGTGTCGACGCGGCTCATGACGGCGTCGGCCACCACGGCGCCGGGCGCCAGGGCGTCCAGCGGGAAGGGCAGGGGATCGTTGTCGTCCAGGCCCAGGGTGGTCGCATTGATGGCGATGTCACAGGACTCGGGACGGGGGCCGGCCACGCGGATGGCCAGGCCGGGATAGTGGCGCGCCAGGCGCTCGGCGAACGCCTCGGCCTTGCCGGGCGAGCGGTTGTACAGGCTCAGGCTGGCCGGGCCGGCCTCGGCGATGGCGCAGGCGATGGCCTTGCCGGCGCCGCCCAGGCCCGCCAGGTAGACGTGGCGGCCGGCGGGCTCATGGCCCTGGCCGCGCAGGCCGGCGACAAAGCCCAGGCCGTCGAAGTTGCCGCCGGTCAGGCAGCCGTCGCGCAGCCGCACCGCGTTGACGGCGCCGATCAGTTCGGCGGCGGGGGTCAGGGCGTCGCATAGCGCGGCGGCGCTTTCCTTGTGGGGCACGGTGACCACCAGGCCGCCCAGGTTGGCCAGGCCGCGCAGGCCCGCGAACAGGCCGGGCAGGGCGGCGGCGGCCACGTGGAACGGCACCATGACGGCGTCGATGCCGCGCTCGCGCAGCAGGGCGTTGAGCCGCTGGGGCGTCTTGACGTGCGCGATCGGGTCGGCCGCGATCGCGAATACGGTTGTGCTGCCGGTGATTTCCACCTGGTTGTCCCCTGCCTGTCATGCGGCCGTTGGCCGTGTTTTCTTGACGCCCTTGCTTGAAATCGCCAGTTGCTTTACGCTTTCAACACAAGTTGTCAGGCAACTTTATTAAGTTGTCCGATAAATCATAGGGCAAGCGTTTTTCCCGTGTCAAGCGATCCATTTGGCGGTTCAATCGAATCGTCGGCGGCGCCTGGCGACGGGACGCGGGCCGTCGAAAAAGAGCTTTGGAGACAGCATGATTTCGTTCGAAGGGCAGGTAGTCGCCATCACCGGCGCGGGCAATGGCATCGGTCTGGCGACCGCGCGGCTGATGGCCGCCCATGGCGCCCGGCTGGTGCTCACCGATATCGACAAGGCGCGCCTGGACGAGGTCGCCGCCGAGCTGGACGCCAGCGGCCAGCGGGTATTCGTGCACGCGCTGGACGTGGCCGCCTCGCACGATTGCGACCGGGTGCTGGAACGCGCCGCGCACCACTTCGGCGGCATCGACCACCTGGTGCATTGCGCCGGCATCTACCCCGAGCAACTGGTCAAGGACACCAGCGACGAGGCCTGGAAAAAGCTGATGGGCGTGAACCTGGACGGCACCTTCTACGTGTGCCGCGCGGCCCAGCGCCACCTGCGCCAGAACGGCTCGATCGTGCTGCTGACGTCGCTGGCGGCGCAGCGCGGTAGCTACGCGCACGCGGCGTACTCGGCCTCCAAGGGCGCGGTGCAGAGCTTCACCCGCAGCCTGGCGCTGGAACTGGCGCCGCAGATCCGCGTGAACGCGGTGGCGCCGGGCATCATCGCCACCTCCATGACGCACGACCTGATCGGCCAGAAGGGCGCGCAGTTGCTGGAAAGCACCCCGCTGCGGCGCTTCGGCACCGCCGAGGAAATCGCCGGCGCGATCGCTTTCCTGTGCTCGCCGCTGGCCGGTTTCGTGACCGGCGAGGTGATGCAGGTGAACGGCGGCATCTATATCGCGTAAAGTCTGAAACGGCCGCGCCCTCGCATCCGGCAAAATCCTATAATTTTCAAGGGCGCCGCCGCAGTGAAACGTCGAAAATTCCTATAACCAAGGCTGCCGCCCCGCGAGCCGCCTCCTCGTTTTAACGATTCCACATGCAGCCTAACCAAGCACAGGACAGGCGGGACTCCGACCCGCAACGCGCCGCGCCCAAGCACTCGCTGTCGGCGGGCGTGGCCGACGCGCTGGCCGAGCAGATCCGCCAGGGCGCCCTGGCGCCGGGCGACCGCCTGCCCACCGAGAAACAGCTGACCGAGATCTATTCGGTCAGCCGCGCCGTGGTGCGCGAGGCGCTGGCCCGCCTGAAATCCGAGGGCCTGATCACCTCGCAGCAGGGCAGCGGGGTGTTCGTCGACCCGAACTTCCAGCGCAACGCCTTTCGCATCGCCGCGCCCTCGCCGGGCGACAGCCAGGACCTGGAACACATCCTGGAACTGATGCTGTCGATCGAAGTCACCGCCGCGCGCTACGCGGCGCAGCGCCGCACCGAGCCCGACCTGAAGAAGATGCGGCAGGCGCTGGTGGGCATGGAATACGCGCTCATCAACGACAAGCTGGGCGACGAAGAGGACTACCAGTTCCACCAGGCCATCGTGCAGGCCACGCACAACCCGCACCTGGTGGCGCTGAACGACTACCTGGAAGCGAATGTGCGGCGCGTCATCCGCAGCGCCCGCAACAACACGGCGCGCATGTACGCCGAGCGCATGGCCGCGGTGCAGAGCGAACACCAGGCGATCTTCGCCGCCATCGAAGGCGGCGATTCCGATGCCGCCGGCCGCGCGGCCGAGCAGCACCTGCGCAACGCCGCCGACCGGCTGCGTCTGTTCCAGGCGGAGCGCTCGCCGCCGGTCTGAGCGCGGCGGGCAAGGATCGGCGCGGTTGCCCACGCGGCCAGCCCGCGCCGCGTCCCGTCACCCGTCACGCGTGCGTGTTCGCGGTGAGCGTGTTGGCGGTGACGCCGCGCCGGCTCAGGCGAAGGTCTGTTCCATTTCGCGGCGGAACTGCACGGCCGCCGACCTTTCGTCGTATTCCACGTCGCGCCAGCGGATCGCCTGCGACTGCCGCACCGGGTGCTTGAGCTTGACCTGGTGCGACAGGCCCAGCGGCAGGTAGCCTTCATCGACCGAATCGCGCGCCGGCATCAGCCGGCCGTACACCGTGTAGCCGCCTTCGCCGTCCAGCAGCTGCCCGGCCTGCAGGTCGCGCTTGGCGGTCGCCACCACGTCGCCGTGCCAGCCGGCGGGCGCGCCGGTCGGCTCGCGCCGCAGGCCGACGCTGGCCACGCTGATGCCCAGTTCCAGGCCGATCAGGTGATACGGCTTGTACATGGCGGTGTAGTTGCCGCTGGGATCGGTGACCAGGCCATATTCCTTGAAGCAGCGGCGCACATAGTCGCTGTCGGCCGCCAGCGTCACGTACACGCCCCAGCGCAGGTCGCGGAATACCGGCCGGCCGTCGCGTTCGAGCGAGGAAATCACCTCCACCTGGCCGCGATGGTGCAGGATGCCGCCGTCTTCACGCGGCCGCAGCACGCGGGCCAGGTCGTCCACGCCGCAGGGCGGGAAATGCAGGCCGGACGGCGAGGGCAGCAGGCCGGTGGCGTTGGACACCGCGGCCATCTCGATGGCGCTCTTGGTGCCGTCCAGGAAGCTGTTGAACATCTGCGCGTTGAAGTCGCCGGCGGCCACCATCTCGGCGGTGAAGCCGTAGTACGGCCACACCGTGTCGGGCGTGGAGGTGTGGAACTCGGGAAGGTACTTGGTGCCCTTGCCGGCCGCCATCACCTCGAAGCCCGCCGCGCGCGCCCAGTCCACCATTTCGCAGATCAGCGCCGGCTGGTCGCCGTAGGCCAGCGAATAGACGATGCCGGCTTCGCGCGCCCGCCGCGCCAGCAGCGGCCCGGCCAGCGCGTCGGCCTCGACGTTGACCATGATGATGTGCTTGCCGTATTCGCAGCAGGTCAGCACGTGGCCGATGCCCGCGGCCGCCTGGCCGGTGGCATCGATGACGATGTCGACCTCGGGGCTGGCGATGACGGCGTGCGGATCGTCGGTGAAATAGACCTTGCCGTTCTTGAGGGCGTCGCCCGGGCTGGCGGCATTGAGCGCCGTGGCCGGCCAGCCGACCCGGGTGAGCGCGGCGCGGGCCCGGTCGGGCGCCAGGTCGGCCACCGCCACCAGCCGCATGCCGGGCGTGCGCGGAGCCTGGCTCATGAACATCGCGCCAAACTTTCCGGCGCCCAGCAGCGCTACGCGCAAGGGCTTGTGGTCGGCTTCTCGCTGCTTGAGCAGACGGTGCAGATTCATGGTGCGGGCTCCTCCAGGATGTGGGGATACAGCACCACAGGATAGTCCCAACCCCGGCCGCTGAACAGGGCCGGGCACCCCTCTTTCAGGGTGTCATCCGGCCGTCATTCGTCCGCCGTATACAGCTCGCCCGCCAGCACGTTGCGCCAGTTGCCCCAGGTGATGCGGGGGCGGTCGGTGACCTGGCGGTTGTAGGGCGCGTCGAACAGGATGTGCTTCCAGCCCGGCTTGACCGCGCCCTGGATCAGCGGCTTGTCGTCGATCAGCAGGTTGCCGTGCACCAGGGTCTTGTCCTTGGTCAGGATCAGCCGGTTGGTGGCGTCGCGGCCCAGGTGCTTCTCGACCCACAGGTATTTCTCGGCGACGCAGTTCTCGAACTGGGACAGCGGCGAGGTGCAGATGCGCACGTCCATGCCCAGCGCCAGCAGTTCCTTCACGGCGTCCAGCGCCCCCGGCACCGGCGGCAGGTCGCGGATGAAGCCGGGCGCGGTGTAGATGGCCTCGGCCATGCCGCGCAGCTCGGGCGCGTAGTCTTCGCGGATGTAGAAGGATTTGCGGTCCTCGAACGCCACCGGCTCGATGTCGGGGTGGCGCGCGCGCCAGGCGTCGATGAAGGCATGTTCGAAATCGGCCAGCACGCCGTCTTGGTCGAGCAGGATGATCATGGAGATCCTAAGTCGTTGCGACGCGCTCGATTGTGCCAGAGCGCCGCCACGCGAGCGTCAGACGGGTTGCGGCCGCGACTGGGCGACGACCCGGTAGCGGCTGCCGCCGTCGGTGGCTTCGGACGCGACCAGCACCATGCGGTCATAGTGCCAGGCGATGGGCGGCGGGGCGTCGGCGGGCGGGTCGTTGCGCTCGATGTTGCGCAGCAGCGTGACGTGGGGGCGGAACGGCTGGGCCGGCGGAACGAAGCCAAAGGCCGACAGCCACAACCACAGGCCGTCGTGGCTGGCCTGCAGGGAATCCGGCGTGCGCTCGGGACCGGCCCACAGGATGCCGGGGCGGCTGAAGACGCCGTAGCGGTCCAGGGTGACGGTGCCGGGCTGCAGGCGATGGTAGGGGGTGGCGTCGATGAGCTCGTCGGCGATGTCCTTTTCTACGGATCCGAGGAAGGCCAGCGTCATGTGCAGGGTTTCCGGGCGCATGGGGCGGCCGTGGCTGTGGGGGCGGGCCTGGGCGGTCCAATCGGATAGCGTTTGAGCCAGGGTGGCGTCGGGCCAGAGGGCGTAGAAGAGTCGGAGGGGCGGCATGGTGGAGATTGTAGGGCGTTGTTGTGACGGGCTGGGTCCTTGAGGCGCGCGTGGCGGGGTCGGTGGGGGATGGCGGGGCTACGATTGCGGTCCGGAGCGTTCGCTCCGGACTTCCCCTTCGTCATCTTCGTCACAGCCTTCGGCTGTTCCTTCAGATTCCCTCGGGCGCATCTACACGCCCCGCCATCCCCCACCGACCCCGCCACGCGCTCGCGATGAGACTTAGCGTCGGGCGTCGGGGCGGGCTGTGTGCTTGGCGTGTTGGCGCACAGCGGAGCGGGAGAGGAGGGTCTTGCGGGGCCCGCCGCAAGCCGGCCGCGCGGGCGGCCTTTTGCGGCTTACGCGACGTCTTGCGTCGCGATGATGGCGCTCTCGCGTGAGGGGGAGGCCGACTCGTTTGCTATTGAAAGCCCGTTGGCATTACGACTGTTTGTGGTCGGCGCGAGAGATCGTCCCGCGCAACATGTCGTATGCCGCGCCGACCACCACCGCCCCTCCCCCCGACGTGCGGAATCATTAGAAAACCGCTCGCCGCCAGCGCGCAGCGCACCCGCAACACTTTCAAATGCGCAGACGCCCATCGTGGCCGCCCGCGCGGCCGCGATGGGCAGCCCTGTAGGTTCCATTTCCCGTACACGGGTCCAGCAGCGCGACAAGCCTAGACGCTCGTCGCCCCTCGGTCGGGCGGACCCGATGGCGGGCAACCTCGATGCGCCCGACGGAATCCGAAGGCAGCCGCCGGCAGGCGGCAACGAGGATGAGGATGGGGCAGTCCGGAGCGAACGCTCCGGACCGCAATCGTGGGCGCCCGCCATCGGGTCCGCCCGACCGAGGGGCAACCTACGAAGAACGACTCATCATCGCCAGCCAACGATCGAGCGATGAACAACTACCGATTGGCAGCCACAGCCTCAGCACCAGGCACAGGATTCCCCCACCCGCCCCCGATAGCCCGAATCAGATCCACAGCCGACCGCGCCTGCTCACCGCTCAACTGCACCGCCACCCGTTGCTGCAACAGCACGCTGCGGTCCGCCTCGATCACGTCCAGATAGCTGATCGAGCCTTCGCGGTATTGCGTGTGCGACAGTTTCGCGGCGCGGGCCGAGGCTTCCACCGCGGCGTCTTGAGCGCGCGTCTGGTCGGACAGGATGCGCAGGTTGGCCAGGTTGTCCTCGACCTCGCGGAACGCATTCAGCACCGTCTGGCGGTAGACCGCCACGTCCTCCTCGTAGACCGCGCGGGCGCGGTCCAGGCCAGCCTGGCGGCGGCCGCCGTCGAAGATCGGCATCGACAGCGCGGCGCCCACCAGCGGGCCCAGCAGGAACGTGCGGCTCGACCATTGGAACAGGTTGCCCAGTTCCGACGACTCGTAGCCGAAGGCCCCCGTGATGTCCAGGCGCGGGAAGAACGCCGACTTGGCCGCGCCCACGCGGGCGTTGGCGGCGGCCATGGCGCGTTCGGCCGCGGCGATGTCGGGACGGCGCTCCAGCAGCGTCGACGGCAGGCCGGCCGGGATCGACAGGGCTACCTTTTCGATCGGCTTGGGCGGCATCGCGAATTCCGACGGGGCGCGGCCCAGCAGCACGGCCAGCGCGTGTTCGCCGGCGGCGCGGCGGCGGTCGATGCCCAGCGCTTCGGATTGCGCCGAAGCCAGCTCGGCCTTGGCGCGCGCCAGGTCCAGCTCGCTGATATCGCCCGCGTCGTAGCGGCGCTGGATCAGCTGCAGCGTCTCGATGCGCAGTTGCACCGTCTGGCGGTACAGCGCGGCCTCGGCGTCCTGCTCGCGCACCAGGAAATAGGTGGTGGCGACGTCGGCCTGCAACGCCAGCAGCACCGAGCGGTACAGCGCCTCGCTCTGTTGCGCGTCGGCGGTGGCGGCGTCGGCCGTGGAAGCGACTCGGCCGAACAGGTCGGCCTCGTACGACACCGTGCCTTGCGCGCGCCAGGTGGTCGACGGGCTCGTCGGCGTGCCGTCGGGCAAACCTTGCGATACCGCCGAGGGGCGCTGGCGGCTGGGGCCGAAGGCGGCGTCCAGGCTGGGGAAGAAACCGGCGCGGGCTTCGCGCTGCAACGCGCGGGCCTGCGTCAGGCGGGCGGCGGCGGCCTGCAGGTTCTGGTTGGCCTTGTGGGCCTCATCCTGTAGCTGGTTCAGGCCTTCGTCGCCGAACACTTTCCACCATTCGCCGCGCAATGCCTCTTCAGACGGTTGCGCCTGCGTCCAGGTGCCGGCTTCGGCGGCGGGCAGGGCGGCTTCCTTGTAGGCCGCCGGCGCGGCGGCGGCGGGTCGTTCGTAGGTCGGACCCACCGCGCAGCCGGCCAGCACGAGCAGGACGGCAAGCAGGGCGGAACCGCGGATCAGTCTTTTGGTCTTCATGACGATTCTCTTGGGCGCGCGCCCCGCCGTTCGGGACGGGGCGCGCTGGCTATTTTTTCCAGGCCGGATCAGGCGTTGTGCTGCGTGGCGGGCGGCGCGTTCGGGTCGATGTGCGGCACGCACACCGGCGCTTCATGCGGCGCGGCCGAGTGCAGGGTCTTGCCACCCAGCGAACGCAGCAGCACGTAGAACACCGGCGTCAGGAACAGGCCGAACAGGGTCACGCCGAGCATGCCGAAGAACACGGCGACACCCATGGCATGGCGCATTTCCGAACCGGCGCCCGACGACAGCACCAGCGGCACCACGCCCATGATGAAGGCGATCGACGTCATCAGGATCGGGCGCAGACGCAGGCGGCTGGCCTCGATCGCGGCTTCGAGCGGGGTGCGGCCGTTCATTTCCAGCTCGCGGGCGAATTCCACGATCAGGATCGCGTTCTTCGCCGACAGCCCCACCAGCACCATCAAGCCGATCTGGGTGAAGATGTTGTTGTCGTTGCCCGTCAGGTAGACGCCGGTCAGCGCCGCCAGGATGCTCATCGGCACGATCAGGATCACGGCCAGCGGCAGGGTCAGGCTTTCGTACAGCGCGGCCAGCACCAGGAACACCAGCAGCACGCTGATCGGGAACACCCACAGGCCGGCGTTGCCCGCCAGGATCTGCTGGTACGTCAGGTCGGTCCACTCGAACTTCACGCCGCGCGGCAGGGTTTCCGCCGCCACGCGCTCGGCCGCGGCCTGCGCCTGGTTGGTCGAGTAGCCCGGGGCCGGGCCGCCGTTGATGTCGGCGGCGGTGTAGCCGTTGTAGCGCACCACCATTTCCGGACCGAAGGTCTGCTTGACCGTCACCAGCGACGACAGCGGCACCATGTCACCCGCGGCATTGCGGGTCTTGAGCTGCAGGATGTCGTCGGCGTGGGCGCGGTACGGCGCATCGGCCTGGGCCCGCACCTGGAACACGCGGCCGAAGCGGTTGAAGTCGTTGACGTACATCGAGCCCAGGTAGATCTGCATGGTGTCGAACACTTCCGTCACCGGCACGCCCAGCTGCTTGGCCTTGACCCGGTCCAGGTCGACGTCCAGCTGCGGCACGTTGATCTCATAGCTCGAGAACGCCGGGCCCAGTTCGGGCGTCTGGCGCGCCTTGGCCAGGAAGGCCTGCTTGGCCTTGTCCAGCTCGGCATAGCCCAGCGCCGCGCGGTCTTCCAGTTGCAGCTTGAAGCCGCCCAGCGTGCCCAGGCCCAGCACGGGCGGGGGCGGGAACACGGCGATGAACGCCTGCTGGATGGCGCCGAACTTCTGGTTCAGCGACGCCGCGATGGCGTTGCCCGACAGCGCCGCGCCCTTGCGTTCGTCGAACGGCTTGAGGGTCACGAACACGATGCCCGCGCTGGAGCTGTTGGTGAAGCCGTTGATCGACAGGCCCGGGAAGGCGATGGCGCTCTGCACGCCGGGTTCCTTCAGGGCGATGGCGCTCATCTGGCGGATCACGTCTTCCGTGCGGTCGAGCGAGGCGCCGTTGGGCAGCTGCGTGAAGCCGATCAGGTACTGCTTGTCCTGCGCCGGCACGAAGCCGCCGGGCACCAGGTACGACACGCCGATGGTGGCGGCCACCAGCACGGCGTAGACGCCCATGGCGCCGGCCTTGCGGCGGATCACGCCGGACACGCCCACGCCGTAGTTCTCCGAGGCGCGGCCGAACATGTTGTTGAACCAGTTGAAGAAGCGGCCGAACACGCGGTTCATGCCACGGGTCAGCCAGTCCGGCTTGTCGTGGTGGCTCTTGAGCAGCAGGGCCGACAGGGCCGGCGACAGCGTCAGCGAGTTGAAGGCCGAGATCACCGTCGAGATGGCGATGGTCATGGCGAACTGCTTGTAGAACTGGCCGGTCAGGCCCGTCATGAACGCCAGCGGCACGAACACCGCGCACAGCGTCAGCGCGATCGCGATGATGGGGCCGCTCACTTCACGCATGGCGCGATAGGTCGCGTCGCGTGGACTCAAGCCCGCCGCGATGTTGCGTTCGACGTTTTCCACCACCACGATCGCGTCGTCGACCACGATCCCGATGGCCAGCACCATCCCGAACAACGACAGCGCGTTGATGGAATAGCCGAACATCAGCAGCAGGCCGAAGGTACCGACGATCGACACCGGCACCGCCAGCAGCGGAATGATGGACGCGCGCCAGGTCTGCAGGAACAGGATCACCACCAGCACCACCAGCGCGATGGCTTCCAGCAGCGTGTGCACCACGGCCTCGATACTGGAACGCACGAACTGGGTCGGGTCGTATTCGATGCGGTATTCCACGCCCGGCGGGAAGTCCTGGGCCAGCTCGACCATGGCGGCGCGCACTTGCGACGACACGTCCAGCGCGTTGGCGCCCGGCGATTGCATGATGCCCATGCCCACCGCCTGCTTGTTGTCCAGCAGCGAACGCAGGCCGTATTCCTGGGCATCCAGTTCCACGCGGGCCACGTCCGACAGGTGCGTCACCGCGCCGTCGGCAGAGGTCTTGAGGATGATGTCGCGGAATTCCTCTTCGGTCTGCAGGCGGCCGCGCGCATTCACGTTCAGCTGCAGCGGCACGTCGCCCTGGGTCGGGGACGCGCCGATCACGCCGGCGGCGACCTGCACGTTCTGTTCGCGGATGGCCGCGACCACTTCGCTGGCCGTCATGCCGCGCTGCGCGACCTTCTGCGGGTCGAGCCACACGCGCATCGAGTAGTTGCCCGCGCCCCACACCGTCACTTCACCCACGCCGGTAATGCGCGCCAGGCGGTCCTTGATGTTCAGGATCGCGTAGTTGCGCAGGTAGGTAATGTCGTAGCGGTCGTTGGGCGAGATCAGGTGCACCACCAGCGTCAGGGTGGGCGAGCTCTTGGTGGTCGTGACGCCCAGCCGCTGCACGTCCGGCGGCAGGCGCGGCAGCGCCTGCGACACGCGGTTCTGCACCAGCTGCTGCGCCTTGTCCGGGTCCACGCCCAGCTTGAAGTTGACCGTCAGCGTCAGGTTGCCGTCGCTGTTGGCCTGCGACTGCATGTACAGCATGTTTTCCACGCCGTTGATGGATTCCTCCAGCGGCGAGGCGACGGTTTCGGCGATGACCTTGGGGTTGGCGCCCGGATACTGCGCGCGCACCACCACCGAGGGCGGCACCACTTCCGGGTATTCCGAGATGGGCAGCTGGAACATGGCCAGCAGGCCTCCCAGCAGCACCAGCACGGACAAGCACCCCGGCGAAGATCGGCCGGTCAATGAAGAATTTCGAGATATTCATGAACGTTCTCGTTCTGCTTTGCGGTTCACCGGCGGCTTAGTTGGCGGCCGCGGTCTTGACCGGGTTGCGTTGCGCCGTGACCATGGGCACCACGGTCGGGTTCACGGCGTCGCCGGGGCGCACGCGCTGCAAACCATTGACCACGATGCGTTCGCCGGCGGCCAGGCCGGAGTCCACGACACGCAGACCTTCCTGGTTGGCGCCCAGCTTGACCAGGCGGTAGTTGGCGTGGTTCTTGTCGTCCAGCACCAGCACGTAGCGCTTGTCCTGGTCGGTGCCGATGGCCTTTTCGTCGATCAGCACGGCGCTGCGCGGCTCGCTGCCGCCCAGGCGGATGCGGGCGTACAGGCCGGGCAGCAGGGTGCCGTCGGCGTTGTCGAACTCGGCGCGCACGCGGATGGTGCCGGACGTGGCGTCCAGGCGGTTGTCCACCGATTGCACGAAGCCGGTGCGCGAGTAGCCATCCTCGTTGGCCAGCCCCAGCTCGACCGGCACCGAGCCGGCCTTGCCGTTGCGGGCGGGGTTCACGTACTTCAGGAAGGTCTGCTCGTCGACGTCGAACGAGGCGTACATCTTCGAGACCGACACCAGCGTGGTCAGCGGCACCGAGGTGGCGCCGGCGGCGACCACGTTGCCGACCGTGACTTCCGCGCGCGATACGCGGCCGGCGACCGGCGCTTCGATGCGGGTGTAGCCCAGGTTGAGCTTGGCGTAGTCCAGCGCGGCCTGCGCGCCCTGCAGGTTGGCCGCGGCTTCACGCGCGGCGTTCTGCTTTTCCTCGAAATCGCGGCGGGCGATGGCGTTGTCGGTCAGGAGGCGCTGGCCGCGGGCCAGTTCGGTGGCCGTGTACGAGGCGCGGGCCTTGGCGGCGGTCAGGGCGGCGGCGGCGCGGTCCACTTCGGCCGCGTAGGGGCGCGGGTCGATGGTGAACAGCACGTCGCCCTTCTTGACGATGCTGCCGTCCTGGAAGTGCACGGCGGTCAGGGTGCCGGAGACCAGCGGACGGATGTCCACGCGATCGATGGCTTCCAGCCGGCCGGAATAGCGCTGCCAGTCGACGATGGTCTTGTTGACCACTTCCGCCACTTCGACAGGGGGCGCGGCGGGCGCGCCTTGCGCCTGGGCCGCATTGGCGCCCGCGGGGGCGCGAAACAGGGCGTAGCTACCGCCGGCCGCGATGACGGCCGCGAAAACGACGAGCACAGCAATACGATTACGCGAAACCATGATGTTCCTTGAGGGTGGTGTCGGGGTGAAGCGCGCTTGCCGGGGACCGCGAGGGGGGCGGGTGGCGGCGGGGGCGGGCATCGCGGCGGGTCTGGCAGTCCTGAAACACCGATGTCATATTGCAGTGCAACATGCAACGCGGTTACGTTTCCCTGGTTGAAATCCGTCTATTTGGGGACGGGCTCTACCGGGATCGGAATCTGAGGATTGACAGGCCCTGGGATGGCGCCGGGCGGCACGGGCACTTCAAGATGGTTTGCATTCTGAGTGTTTTGCCCGCGCGGATAAACACTGCTATCTCGGCAACACTGTTCGGTGGATTTGTCTAATCCCGGACGGATTCGGGTTATGCTCCGTACACCCCGACCAAATTGCCCTTAAAGGACACCGTCGCCATGGACCGTTTTCAGGCTATGCAGGTGTTTGTGCGCGTCGTGGACGCCAATAGCTTCACCCGGGCGGCCGACAGCCTCTCGCTTCCGCGCACCACCGTCACCACCATCATCCAGAATCTCGAACGCCTGCTGGGCGTGCGCCTGCTCAATCGAACCACCCGCCGCATCGGCCTGACGCCCGACGGCGCCGGCTACTATCAGCATTGCGTGCGCATCCTGGCCGATGTCGAGGAAACCGAGGCCTGCTTCCAGGAAGCGGCCCTGCGCCTGAAGGGGCGGCTGCGCATCGACGTGCCGACCTGTATCGGCCGGCTGATCCTGATTCCCTCATTGTGTGATTTCCACGACAAGTACCCCGACGTCGAGCTGGTGCTCGGCCTGGGCGACCGTCCGGTGGACATGGTGCAGGAAGCCGTCGACTGCGTCATCCGCGCCGGCGACCTGGAAGACTCCAGCCTGGTGGCGCGCCGCATCGGCACGCTGCAGACCGTGACCTGCGCCTCGCCGACCTACGTCGCGCGCTACGGCATGCCGCAGACCATCGAGGAACTGCGCAGCCACCACGCGGTGCATTATTTCTCCAGCCGCACCGGCCGCAACTGCGCCTGGGACTTCAAGATCGACGGCAAGCACCAGGAAGTGGACATGCGAGGCACCGTGGCGGTGAACGAAGCCGGCGCCTACCTGGATTGCGGCCTGAAGGGCTTCGGCCTGATCCAGACGCCGCGCTACATGGCGCTGCCATACCTGCAGTCGGGCGAGCTGATCGAAGTGCTGCCGCAGTGGAAGCCCAGCGCCACCCCGATCTCGGTGCTGTATCCGCAAAGCCGCCAGCTGTCGCCCAAGGTGCGCGCCTTCGCCGACTGGGTCGCGGAACTGTTCGCCAGCTGCCCGCTGCTCAGCGGCCGCGACGAGACCGATCCGGCCGCCGCCAGCTGCGGCGTGTTCCAGCAACGCCAGATCAGCCAGGCCAAGCAGATGGCCGTGGCCGGCGTGGCCGCCGCCAACGAACCGCTGCCGCGCCGCCGCACCGCGCGCGAAGAGGCCGCGGAGTACGCCCTGTAGGCGGGCGCATGGCGGGCCGCCTGGCCCGCCATGCCGGCAATTCGCCGGCAAAATCCTGGAAAACCCGGGAAACCCCGTAGTAAATACGGGCCTTGCGTCCCTCGTATTTTAAGAAACGTCTGTATAGTCCGACAGTCAAAGCCTCAACGCATTCACTGTCGATCCGCTCTATGCAGCCTGTACTTCCCGCTTACCTGATCGCCCGTTGGCTTTTGCTGCTCGTCCTGTTGGCGGGGGTGTATTTCCTCAGCGGCTTCCTGGTGCCCGCGCTGGCCGCGCTGATCATCGGCCTGGCCAGCTGGCCGCTGTACCAGCGGCTGGTGGCGCGCTGCGGCGGCCGCACCGCGCTGGCGGCCTCGCTGGCGCTGCTGGTGGTGATCGTGGTGCTGATCGTGCCGATGTCGCTGGCGTTGTCGTACGCCATCAAGGAAGCCAGCACCTTCTTCGCCTGGGCCATCGCCGCCAACCGCCATGGCGTCGACGTGCCGAACTGGATCACCTCGATGCCGGTGGTGGGCGACCGGCTTTCCGAATACTGGCAGGCCTACATTGGCCAGCCGCATGCGCTGGGCGCGCTGGTCGAGGCCGTCAGCGGCGAACACCTGGGCAATATCTATCGCATGGTGCTGGCCGCCACCGGCAATGTGTTCCAACTGCTTTTGACCGTGCTGTTCATGCTGATCACGCTGTTCTTCGTCTACAAGGACGGCGTGCGCATGGTGGCGCAACTGGACGTGCTGGGCGAACGCATCCTGCCGGCGCGCTGGCAGCGCTTCTCGCGCGTGGTGCCGGCCACCATCAATTCCACCGTCACCGGCATGGGCCTGATCGCGTTGGGCGAGGGCGTGGTGCTGGGCATCGCCTACTGGGTCGCGGGCGTGCCGTCGCCGGTGCTGCTGGGCGTGGTCACCGGCTTCATGGCGCTGATCCCCGGGGGCGCGCCGCTGTCGTTCACGCTGGTGTCGCTGTATCTCGTCGGTTCCGGCCACATGGTGGCGGGCATCGCGCTGATGGTGTGGGGCAGCGTCGAACTGTTCATCGTCGACAAGACGCTGCGCCCGCGCCTGGTGGGCGGCCCGGTCAAGCTGCCGTTCCTGCCGACCTTCTTCGGCCTGGTGGGCGGCGTGAAGACCATGGGCATCGTCGGGCTGTTCGTCGGTCCGGTGCTGATGGCGCTGCTGGTGGCCGTGTGGCGCGAATGGGTCAACCACGAGGAAGTCGAGCGCGACACCGCCCGGCTCAGGGCCGGAGCGCCGCCCGACAAGACATCGACCGGCGGCCAGGCATGACGCGCGTTTGGGTGTAATCTAGCTCTCCCGCGCTCGCCGGCGCCTCGCCCGGCACGCGCCTGCCGTGTGCGCAGACGCTTTGCAGCTCATGCCGCGGGGTCTGAGGGTTTGGCAGGTTCATCATGTCCGGGTCACTGCAAGAAGATGAGTTAGCGGTCCTGCGCGAGCAGGGTTTCGTGGTCGCGCGCCAGTTCGCGGACCCGGCCGAGGTGGCGGCGCTGCGCGCGCTGGCCGAGCGCCATTTGCGCGAGCATGTGGCGCCCATCGAATACGAGGCGGATCTGCGCTATCCCGGCGCCCCCGAGTCGCGCAATGCCGAGGGCGGCCTGACGGTGCGGCGCCTGCTCAGCGCCTACAGGCGCGATCCGCTGTTCGCGCAATGGGCCACCGACCCGCGCATCGGCCAGTCGCTGGCGCGCTATTTCGGCGAGACGCCGGTGCTTTCCACCGTGCACCACAACTGCGTGATGACCAAGCATCCGGCGTACGGCAGCCTGACTGGCTGGCACCAGGACATCCGTTACTGGTCGTTTTCCGACACCGATCTGGTGTCCTGTTGGCTCGCGCTCGGCGACGAGAACTGGGACAACGGCGGCCTCTCGTTCATTCCCGGTTCGCACGCGGCCGCGTTCCAGCCGGCGCAATTCGACGAGAAGAAGTTCTTCCGCGACGATGCGCCCGAAAACGCCGAATGGATCGCGCGCGCCGTCTGTCCCGAACTGCGGGCCGGCGACCTGGTGTTCTTCCATTGCCGCACGCTGCACGCGGCGCAGGGCAACCGCAGCGACCGCGTCAAGCTGTCGCTGGTGCACACCTATCATCCGCGGTCCTGCCATCCGCTGCCGGGCACGCGTTCGGCCAGCCAGCCGGGCGTGCCGCTGGCGGAATAAGCCCGCGTGCTTTCGGCGGCGCCTTCAACGGCGCCGTCCCAACCACGCCAGCAACAACACCGATGCGCCGATGGCCGCCAGGTTGAAGCGCATCGCACTGGCGAAGGCCTGCGCGTAGCGGTCGCCGGCGGCCGCGTCCGCCATGGCCTCGAGCGTGCCGCTGAACAGCATGCCGGCGGCCGACACGCCCAGCGCCGCGCCCACCTGCTGCAAGGTGGCCACCACGCCAGCGGCCATGCCGGCCTGGCGGTCCTGCACCAATCCCAATGCCAGGTTCACCAGCGGCGTGTTGACGGCGCCTTGCGCCGCGCCGAGCCAGACCAGCGCGGGCACCAGCGACCACGGCGCGAGTGCCGCGCCGGCCGCGCCCACCTGCAGCATCAGCGCGGCGGTTGCGCCGCCATACAGCAGCGCGGCCACGGTGACCGCGTGCGTGCCGAAGCGCGCCACCAGCCGCGGCGCCGCCATCGAGCCGGCCACGAAGCCGACGCTGGCCGGCGCGAATACGGTGCCCGCCGTCAACGCGTCCACGCCCAGCCCGGTCTGTAGCAGCAGCGCGTAGCAGAGGAACATGGCGCTGGCGGTGGAGAACACCAGCGTCACCAGCAGGCAGCCCGCGGCGAACCGCGGCTGCGCCAGCAGCGCCATGTCGACCAGCGGCACGCGGCCGGCGGCGCCGGCGCGCCGCTGCAGCCACACGAACAGCGCCAGCAATAGGATCGCCGCCACGCCGCAGCCCAGCGTCCACGCGGGCCAATGGCGCGCCGGTCCTTCCACCAGCGCCAGCAACAGCAGGCCCAGCCCGGCCCCGACCAGCGCCGAGCCGCCCCAGTCCATCGGCGCGCCGGCGGCGTCGCGCGATTCCGGGATGTGGCGGGCCAGCCGCCACGCCAGCATGCCGACCGGCACGTTCACCAGGAAGATCGTGCGCCACGCCAACCCGAACAGATCGGCATGCACGATCCAGCCGCCCAGCACCTGGCCGGCGATGGCCGCCAGCCCCAGCGTCATGCCGAGCAGACCGAAGGCGCGGCGCCGCGCGTGGCCGTCGTAGCTGACGCGGATCAGCGCGTAGACCTGCGGGAACAGCATGGCCGCGGCCACGCCCTGCAGCACGCGCGCGCCGATCAGCGTGTTGGCGTCGGGCGCCAGCCCGCACAGCGCCGAGGCCAGCGCGAAGCCGGCCATGCCCAGCATGAACAGGCGCCGGCGGCCATGGCGGTCGCCCAGCCGGCTGCCGGCGATCAACAGCACGCCATAAGCCAGCTCGTAGGCGACGATGATGAAGTTGATCTGCGCGAAGCTGGCCGACAGCGTGGCCTGCATGCTGGGGATCGCGACGTTGACGACGAACAGGTCGAAGATCGTGATGAAGCCGCCGGACAGCAGCACGGCCAGGCCGAGCGGGCCCGGCGTGGCGGGCTTGGCGGGCGTGTCGGGGCAGGGCGAGGGCAGGGTGGCGCAAGACATGGATAGGCCGCGAGAGTGGGGATCGGCGCTATTCTGTGGGCTGTTCGAGCCTCATACAATTTAGCTGTTTATGCTATTACTGAAGGCAATAGCCTATGCCCCGTTCCACTTCGCATGACACGGCGCCGGCGCCGCGAGCCGACGCGCTCGACACCGGCGCACAGCGGCTGGACCGGACCCGCGCCGACCTGGCCGAATTCCTGCGGCTGCGCCGCGAGCGCCTGAGTCCCGCCGCCCTGGGCCTGCCCGCCGGGGGACGCCGACGCACGCCCGGCCTGCGGCGCGAGGAAGTGGCGGCGCTGGCCGGCGTCGGCCTGGCCTGGTACACCTGGTTCGAGCAGGGCCGCAACATCAGCGTGTCGGCCACCTTCCTGGAAAACCTGGCGCGCGTGCTGAAGCTGGACGCGGCCGAACGGCGCCACCTGTACCTGCTGGCGCACCAGCGTCCGCCGGCCGAGCCGGGGCGCACCTGGTGCACCGTGCCGCCGCAGGTGCGGCGCCTGATGGACGACCTGCCCGCGCGTCCCGCCTACATCCTCAACCTGCGCTGGGACGTGGTGGTGTGGAACGCCGCCGCCGAACGCGTGTTCGGTTTCGGCGCGCAACCGGCGGGGCGGCGCAACCTGCTGTGGATGCTGTTCGTGGATCCGGCGATGCGCGAGCTGTTCGTCGATTGGCCGGCGCAGGCGCCGGCGATGCTGTCCACCTTCCGGCGTGATTTCGCGTCGGCCTCGGGCGCGCCGGACATCACCGAACTGGTCGATGAGCTGGAGCGCGTCGCCCCCGAGTTCAAGGCGTGGTGGCGCGAGCACGACGTGCACGGCGCCTGCATGGGCGTGCGCAGCCTGCGCCTGCCGGCGCTGGGCGAGGTGGCGTTCGAGCATTCCACGCTGTCGGTCGACGAAAGCCGCCATCTGCGCCTGGTGGTCTACGCGCCCGCGCCCGACGAACCGCAGGCCGCGGCTTTCGCGCGCTGGCTGGCGCGCAAGCCGCGCGCGGCCATGCGTGGCTCCAGAGAATAGGCGCCGCGTGGCGCTACGGCGGGGGCGCGGCGCGCTTCTATAGTCGGGGCGATTCGTCAATTGCGCCCGCGCCATGTCCACTGAAATCCTGTCCCGCCGCCAGGCCCTGTCGCTGCTCGTCGTGGTGGTGCTGGCCTGGGGCTTCACCTGGGTCGTCAGCAAGCTGCTGCTGCAATACATGACCCCGATCTGGGCGGTGGCCGCGCGCAGCGTCGCCGGCACCGCCGCGCTGCTGGCGCTGGGCCTGGCGCTGCGGCGGGTGGCATGGCCGGTCAAGGCCGACATTCCGGTGATCCTGAGCGTGGGCCTGCTGCACATGGGCGCGTTCGCCGCGCTGGTCAGCCTGGGGCTGCAATACGTGCCGGCCGGCCGCTCGGTGGTGCTGGCCTACACCACGCCGCTGTGGGTCATTCCGGCCGCCCGCGTGTTCCTGGGCGAACCGATCGGGCGCGGCCGGCAGCTGGGGCTGGCGCTGGGGCTGCTGGGGCTGGCCGTCATCTTCAATCCGCTGGCGTTCGACTGGGGCAATCACGAGGCGGTGTTCGGCAATGGCCTGGTGCTGCTGGCGGCGCTGTGCTGGGCCGCCAACATCGTCTACGTGCGCGCCCACCGCTGGGTGACGCCGCCGTTCGAGCTGGCGTTCTGGCAGGCATTGCTGGCCTCCGGCGTGCTGGCCGCCGTCGCCTGGGCGGCCGAGGGCGTGCCGCGCGTGGTTTGGAGCCCGGACCTGGGCTGGCTGCTGGGCTATGGCGGCGTGTTCGGCATCGCCGTGGCGTATTGGGCGGCGGTGAACGTGAACCGATCCCTGCCCGCGGGCGTCACATCGATTGGCCTGCTGGGCGTGCCGGTGGTCGGGCTGCTGTGTTCGGCGGCGGTGCTGCACGAGCCCCTGGGCGCGCCGCTGCTGCTGGGGATGGTGTTGATCGTGGCCGGCATCGCCGCCGGCGTGCTCGACAAGGCGGCCCGCTAGCGGCGCCAAGCAAAAGGTGCTTGACGGCTGGAATCCTGTCTGTGTATCGTAAGATCTATATCTTAAGATATGTTTTAAGTAACACGTCAGACACCAGCGAGGCCCCTATGCGCCACTTCCATTTCCTGACCGCCTTTGCCCGCGGCTCGCGCCATGAATCGCGCGAGCGCCACCATGGCCATCGCGGTCATCACGATCACCACGGCCATCACGGCCACCCCGAATTCCACGATCATCACGGCCATCACGGCCGCCACGAAGCCCACGGTCATCACGACCCCTACGAACGTCATGGCCACGCCGGCCGTGGCGCGGACGGCCACCACGAAGGCGGCCGCGGCCGCCATGGCCGCCACGCCGGCGGCGGTCGCGGCTGGTTCGGCGGCCCGTGGGGCGGCCATGGCCGGGGCGGCGACGCCGACGACAGCTTCGGCGGCGATGGCCGTCATTGGGCGCGCGGCCGCAAGGTCTCGGCCGACGACCTGCAACTGATGCTGCTCGGCCTGCTGGAGCAGAACCCCAGCCACGGCTACGAGCTGATCAAGGCGCTGGGCGCGATGTCCAACGGCTTCTACACGCCCAGCCCGGGCATGGTGTATCCGGCGCTGACCTATCTCGAAGAGCTGGGCTACGCCACCGTCGAGCAGGAGGGCAGCAAGAAGCGCTACCACCTGGCGGACCCGGGCCGCGAGTACCTGGAAGCCAACCGCGAACGCCTGTCGGTGATGTTCAACAAGCTCAAGCACGTGGCCCGCAAGATGGACTGGATGCGCCAGGCCTGGAGCGGCGAGCCGCGTCCCGCCGCCGACGAGGAAGACGCCAGCGGCTGGATCGATGAATTCGTGCACGCCCGCCAGGAGATCCGCCACGCGCTGCTGCAGCGCACCGAGGCGTCGCCCGCCGAACAACGTCGCATCGCCGCCATCCTGCGCCGCGCGACCGCGGAAATCACCGGCAAGAGCTGTGACTGATTCCGCCTATCCCATTGGAGACCCCATGACCCGTAGCGACCTGACTGTCGAACGCGTGCGCCATCCCCTGAAGATGCGCATCCTGACCGTGGCGCGCGTCGAGCGCATCGCCGGCCTGCTGGCCCGCGTTACCTTTACCGGCGAAGACCTGCGCGACTTCGTGTCCGCGTCCTTCGACGACCACGTGAAACTGTTTTTCCCCGCCGATCCGTCGCAACCGCTGCTGTTGCCCGAAGTCGGCCCCGATGGCATCAAGTTCCCCGACGGCGTGCCGCGCCCGGCCGCGCGCGACTACACTCCGCGCCGCTATGACGCCGCGCGCGAAGAGCTGGATATCGACTTCGTGCTGCACGGCGACGGCCCCGCCTCGACCTGGGCGGAGCAGGCCGAGGCCGGCCAGCGCCTGGGCATCGGCGGCCCGCGTGGTTCGTTCGTGGTGCCCAAGGGTTTTGACTGGCACGTGCTGATCGGCGACGAGACCGCGCTGCCCGCCATCGCCCGCCGCCTGGAGGAATTGCCCGCGACCGCGCAGGCGCTGGTGCTGGTCGAAGTGCCGGGCGCCGCCAACGAGATCCCGCTGCCGACCCAGGCGCGGGCCACGGTGCGCTGGCTGCATCGCGACGGCACCGCGGCCGGCTACAGCACTCGGTTGCTGGAAGCCGCGCGCGAACTGGCGCTGCCTCCCGGCGAAGGCTACACCTGGATCGCGGCCGAATCGGCCGTGGCCAAGGCGGTGCGTGAAATCATGGTGGCGCAGCACGGCGTCGACAAGAGCCGCATCCGCGCCGCCAGCTACTGGAAGCGCGGCGCCATCGCCGTGCACGAGTCGCACGACGATTGACGTTGCGGGGTTGAGGCCGCGGGTTGAAGCCGCGGGTTAAAGGCGCGAGCGCGCCTATCCCTGCGCCAGCGCCAGCAGGTTGGCCACGCGCCCGCCGGGCGCATCGTCGCGCACCACCAGGCCCAGCACCGCGCGCGGCCAGTCCAGCGCGAAGGGGCGGTAGACCACGCCGTCCGGGCGCAGGTGGCGCAGCGACGCGGGCACGATCGCCACGCCCATGCCGGCCGCCACCAGGTTCACCGCCGATGACAGCTGCGGCGCGCGCTGGCCGGGCAGGGGGTTCAGGCCATGCTGGCGGCACGCCGCCATGATGTCGGCGCTCAGGCCATAGCCGGACTTGCGCGAATACTGGATGAAGCGTTCCTGCGCCAGGTCGGCCGGCGCCAGCCGTTTGCGCCGCGCCAGCGCGTGGCCCAGCGGCAGCGCCACCACCAGCGGCTCTTCCGTCAGCTGCGTGAAGCGCAGGCCGCCGTCCATCGCGAACGGCGGCCGCACGAAGGCCGCGTCGATCTGGCCGTCGCGCAGGCGCGCCACCAGCGTTTCGCTGTCGTCCTGCGACAACGTCATTTCCACATCGGGGTATTGCTGCCGGTAGAGCCGGATCAATTCGGTCACGACCGGATGGAACGACGCCGATTCGGTAAAGCCCAACGACAGTTCGCCGACCTCGCCGCGCGCGGCCCGGCGCGCCGTCTGCACTGCGTCCTGCGCGCGTTGCAGGATGTCCTGCGCGCAGCCCAGGAAGGCGCGGCCGGCATCGTTCAGGCTGACCCCGCGGCCACGGCGGTCGAACAGCGGCGTGCCCACTTCCTCTTCCAGCTGGCGGATCTGCTGCGACAGCGGCGGCTGCGCCATGCCCAGCTGTTCGGCCGCGCGGGTGAAGTGCTGGGCCTCGGCCGTGGCCACGAAATAGCGCAGGTGGCGCAGTTCCATATTGGTATCCAGAAAGTACTGATTATCAATTTTCCATATATTGGACATTCTAGTGTGGCGGAACGATGATGCGGACATCCCCCCTTCGTTTCCAAAGGAATCCCCATGGCTTCGACTCCCACTCCCGGCGCGCTGCTGCGCCGCCATCTGGCCCAGGACATCGTGGTGGCGCCCGGCGCCTACGACGGCATGTCGGCCCGGCTGGTGGCGGCGGCCGGCTTCAACGCCGTCTACGCCAGCGGCGGCGCCATCGCGCGCGCGGCCGGCTACCCCGACATCGGGCTGCTCAGCTTCACCGAGGTCATGGACCGGGTCGAGAAGATCGTCGACGCCAGCGGCTTGCCGGTCGTGGCCGACGCCGACACCGGCTTTGGCGGCTCGGCCAACGTCGAGCGCACGGTGCGCATCATGGAACGGGCCGGCGTCGCGGCCTTCCACATCGAGGACCAGTCGTTTCCCAAGCGCTGCGGCCACCTGGACGACAAGAGCCTGGTGGATGCCGAGGAAATGTGCCGCAAGGTCCACATCGCGCGCCAGACGCTGGCCGATGCCGACACGCTGGTGATCGCGCGCACCGACGCCATCGCGGTGGAAGGCTTCGACGCCGCCATCGCGCGCGCCGAGCGCTATGTGAAGGCCGGCGCCGACATGGTGTTCGTCGAGGCGCCGGAAACGCTGGAGCAGATCCGCGCCATCGCAGACCGTCTGCCGGGCCTGAAGCTGATCAACATGTTCTATGGCGGCAAGACGCCGCTGGTGCCGCTGCCCGACCTGGCCGCCATGGGCTACCGCCTGGCGATCATTCCGTCGGACCTGCAGCGCGCCGCCATCCACGCCATGCAGGCCACGCTGGCGGCGATCCGCGAAACCGGCGACAGCAGCGCGCTGGCCGACCGCCTGACCAGCTTCAAGGAACGCGAAGAGATCGTGCAGACCCGCCGCTACCTGGCGCTGGACGCGCAGTAGCAAGGGTTGCCGCGAGCGGATCCAACGCAGGCGGGACGCGCGCCGGCTCGAGCCGGCGCGCGCGGCCTTACTGGCGGCAGCGCTGCGGCATCGACAGCGGCCACAGGCGCTGGTTGTAGCTGCCGTAGAGCGTGCGGACGCCGCATTCCAGGGTGACGCGCGCCACCATCGTGCCGCGTTCGTCCAGGATCATCGAGAACTCCCGCGTCGACACCACGGCGCGCTGGTTGGCGTAGGCCGAGGCCCACAGGTAGACCGGCGCGACCGCCAGCCGGCCCTGGCCGTCGGCATAGCCGTAGCCATCGCCGACCAGTGCCGGCGCCAGGCCATCGTGGCGCGGGCCGAGGTAGTCGAAGGTCGGTCCGCCCGCGACGCCCTTTTCATTGACCGCGCGCATGCTGCCGTTGGGCAGCACGATGGCCGCCTGGCCTTCCGAGAACGAAGTCGCGGTGCCCGGCAGCGTCAGGCGGGTCTTGCCGGTGGTGTCGGCGTAGAGGGTGATCGGCTTGCCCTGGGCGTCCGCGCCGGAACGCAGCAGCCAGGCCGATCCCGCCGGCCAGTACCAGTCTCCGGCCGGCAGGCTGGCCACGGTCTTGCCCTGTTCGTCGATCAGGCGGGCGCCATCGTCGCCGCTCAGCAGCGCGCGCGCCGGCTTGCCCTGGAACGAGGTGCCGGCCACCGCGCCCGGCGCGATCTGCCAGCGGCCCTGGCCGTCCACGTAGCCGTGGCGGTCGGCGCGGCGGATGGCGAGCCAGGTGCCCATGGGGGTGTAGCTGGCGTCCTGCAGGTCGAGCGCGTCGGAGGCATCGGGCGCGACGATCCAGCGGTTTTTCTCGCTGTAGGCCAGGTAGGCGCCGCTGCCATCGCGCGAGACGTCCAGCGCCGGCTGGAAGCTGGTCAGGACGCGCCCGTCGCGATTGAACAGCGCGGCGGGGCGGCGGTAGTCGTCTTCCTGCGAGCCCGCCTGGTACATCAGCCACAGCTTGTCGCTGACGTAGCGGGCGTCGTTGTGGCGCGGCGGCACGATCCATTTGCCCTGCGCGTCGATCACGCCGACCTTGTCCTTGCCCAGCGAGGCGGCCGCGCGGCCGTCGTGGAACGCGCCGATGTACTGGAAGGCCGGGGCCGACACTTCTTTGCCGGCGACGAAGTCGTACAGGCCCCACGGATCGCCCTCGGCCGCGGTCTTCAGGTAGCGCACCAGTCCCGGCGCGACGACCTCGGCCTCGAAGTAGTCGGGCAGCGCGTAGGTCTTGCCGGCGCGGTCGATGAGGCGCGTCTCGCCCTTGGCGTAGATCAACGCGTAGCCGTGCCGGAAGGCGCCGATGTGTTGTTGCGGCGGCAGGTCCATGGGCTTGCCGCGGCCGTCGAGCAACTGCATGCCCGCTTCGGTCTGCGCGGCGAAGCGCAACTGGTCGGCGGTCAGGGATTCAGCGGCGGAGACGTCGTCCTGCGTGTCGCTGTCGCGCGGGCCGTCCAGCGCCACGACCTCGTCCCAGTCCTTGTGCGTGGCGACGCTGCCATCGGCCAGCAGCAGGCCGGCGCCGCCTTCCGTGCAGTGACAATAGCCTTGCCCGAGCAGGCCGAGCGGGCCATCGACCACGTCCAGCGGCATGTCGCGCAGTTGCGAGCCTTGCGCCGCCTCGACCGCCTCGGGTTGCAGCACCGCGTGGCCGTCGGCGTCGATGGCGTTGAGCAGCTGGCCGTCCTGGCTGGACAGCCACAGCTTGCCCTGGCGCACCGCCAGCCGGCCGGCCTGCGCCAGCCACGGCGGCGCGCTGTCGCCCTGCAGCCAGGCGCCCTTGGGCGTCAGCAGGCCCGCGACATTGCCGGCCTTGTCGCGGAACAGCAGATAGCCGCCTTCGTTCTGGTCGGGCTTGATGTCGCGGCTGCCCAGCGTCAGCGCGTCGGGGCGTTCGGGCACATAGGCCTTGAGCGTGTCGCCCGAGACATAGACCAGCGTGTTGTCGTAGATGTCCGAGGCGTTCGCTTCCTCGTTGGTGAGCGTGGCGATCTGCTGGCCGTTCGCGTCCAGCAATGCATAGCCCTTGGTCGGCAGCTGCGCGCTCCAGAACGCCTTGCCCACGCGGCCCAGGCGCTGGTAGCGCTTGCCTTCGCCGATCAGCGCGCCCTTGTCGTCGATCAAGACCACTTCATCGTCGCCGATGCCGAGCGCCAGCGGGTCGTCCTTCTGCCGCGTGATATCGCTGAACTTGGGCTCGACCCGCCAGTTCCAGTCGGCGTCGAGCAGGCCGTACATGCCATGGCTGTCGATGCCGACGAACAGGTCCTTGCCGTAGCCCGACACCACCCGCAGGCCGTCTTTGGCGTAGCGGCGTTCGCCGTCGGCCGAGCGGTATTCCTCGCGGTAGGTGACGGACAGTTGCGCCGGCCGGCCTTCGCGCAGGCTGACGTGCTCGACGCTGGCGTCGAGCGCATCGCCCACGGCTTTGCCGGCGCGGTCGATCAACTGGTGCTGGCCGTCCAGCGTCACCACCGCCAGCCCGGCCTCGACGAAGTCGCCCGCGCTGTCGTAGCGCGGCGGCACCGCCATCTTGCCCTTGCCGTCGATATAGCCCCACTTGCCTTTCCAGCGCACCGCGGCCAGGCCATGGTGGAAGTTGCCGACGCGCTCGAACTGCGGATTGACCACGAGCTTGCCGTTGCCGTCGATGAATCCCCAGGCGTGCCGCCGCAGCGACTTGTCGGTCGGCACGCGGTCGATTTCCTCGAGCGAGGACGGCAGCAGCACCGCGGCGCGGTTGTCCAACAGCGGGCCGATGCAACCGACGGGGCTCTCGTAGGCCAGCAGGTCACGGCCGGTCATGGCCGGATCCATCAGGCCATCGACGCACGGAATGCCGTCCTGGCGGTATTGCGCATGGGCGGACAGGGACAGGCCGAGCGCGGCGACGGCGCAGGCGATGCGGGTGGCGTGAAACGCGCGTGTGCTCATGATTGTTCTGCTTTGGCGGATTCGGGGACGGGCGCGTCTTCGGCCTCGGTGGCCTCGGGGCAGGTCAGCTTTTCGCGTGGCCAGGTCACGCGTTCCTGCGCGTCCAGCACGATCACCTGGCCGCACAGCAGGCCGAACAGCGCGGTGGTCTTGCCGCGGGTGTCGATGAATTCCAGCAGGCGATCGCGGCGCACCAGCGCGCGGCCCTCCTTGAAGTCGCTGGCCCAGCCGAACTCGGGCGGGATCACGTAGCGGCCGGTCAGGTCGATGTAGCCGAGCAGCTTGCCGCTGCGCTGGTCGCGCCGCGCCAGCGCCAGGCCGTCGCGCAGCGGACCGAGCCGGTTGAAGTAGGGGCCGACGATGCGCTTGCCGGCGGCATTGACGAAGCCGTAGCGGTCGCCGCTGCCGCGGTAGGCCACGACGCCCTCGCCAGCGGTGCGCTCCTCGACGCTGAACTCGCCCTTGAATCGGGTGATCTCGCGGCCCTGCAGGTCGGTCATGACGCTTTCCGCCGAGTCGCGGTCGCGGAAGATCACCCGCTGCATCGACGCCAGCGGCGTGCCGTCGCCGCGCTTCTCGAGCAGGGCCTTGCCGTTCTGGTCCATCAGGCGGTAGCGCTGGCCGTCGTAGACGCGCGCCAGGCCCTCGGGCTGCACGAAGAACGGGTTGAACTCGCCATAGCCGGCGGAGACCTTCAGATTGCCGCGCGCGTCGATGGCGCCGTTGCGCGAGCGGTATTGCACGTAGATCCAGTCGCCGAACTGTTCCTTGCGGTCGGGCACGCCCTCGAACAGGCGGGTCATGCCGCCGTCGGCGTCGAACAGCAGCGTGGCGCCGTCCTTGCCCTGGCCCAGATAGCGGCCCTGCTTCAGGTCCTGCGGCTTTTCGTGCAGCACCACGCTGCGCTTGCCGGTGCGCAGGTTGATCAGGCGGTAGTCGTCGCTGTAGCCCGAGTCATCCTTGCTTTTCGGCTCGCGCACCAGCAGGTAGCCGTTGCCCAGGTAATCGAGCGCGTAGCTGCCGGCATAGGTGGCGGGCACGATCCACTTGCCATGGCGGTCGATGACGCCCCAGCGCTCGCCGTCCTGCGCCTTGGCCCAGTCGTCCTGGAAGTCGTCGATGCGCTCGAGCGTCGGCGCCACGGCGGCGCTGGCGCTGCGGATGTTCCACAAGCCCCAGCGGCGGTTGCGGCGCTCGTCCAGCTTGTAGAAGTAGAGCAGGTCGCCGTCGATCTTCTCGCCGTTGACCTCGACATGCGCGGGCAGTTTCTGCGGGTTGCCGTGGGTGTCGATCAGCACCGCCTCGTCGCGGCTCATGGCCGGCGTGCGCGCCCAGCTGTAGGCGCCCTTGAAGCCGCCGATGCCGGCGTAGGTGGGTGGCAGGATCCAGTTGCCCTCGGCGTCGATGGCGCCCACCGTGCCCTTGCGCGTCTTCACCAGCAACGGCGCGGCGGCGCCGTAGTTATTCATGTCGTCCCAATCGGGATTGATGACGATCTTGCCCGAGCGCGTCAGGATGCCGGTCGGCTGCTGGTAGTCGTTGGGCCGCAGCAGGGCCAGCGGCAACTGTTCGGCGCCGGGCGCCGCGTCGCGCGATCGGCCGCCGGTGTTTCGCGGGGAGAAAGGCAGCACGCGGTACTGGCCCAGGCGTTCGACCGTCTCGCTGTCCAGCAGCGGCGTGCCGTCGGCGCGATAGATCTGCCTGAGCGTGGCTTCGCTGTCGGTGCCCGGCACCTGGACGGCGGTGGCGGCTTGCGTGGCGGCGGCCGTGGCGCTATCGGCCGCGGCATCGGCGGCGGCCGGCGCCGCATTGTCGGCCGTCTCCGCGACCGCGGCGGCCTCGACGGCCGGCCCGGCGGCGTCGGCGGTCATCGGCGCCGGCGCGGCGTCCGTGAGGGCGGGCGCCATCGGCGGCGGCGGATCCGCCGGTCCGGCCTGCGCCTCGGCCGGCGCCGCGGCGTCGGCAGGGTCCGTCTCGTCGGCCGGCTTGGCCGCGTCGCTGGCGAAGGCGTCGTTCGGACCGTGCCCATACAGCCAGGCCAGGCCGTCGCTGACGGTGACACGGCCAAAGGCGGCCGGCGTCACCAGCACGTTGCCGCCGGGGGCGACCATCACGACCGCGTCGACGTCGGACAGCACCTTCCAGTCGCCGCTTTCCTCCACGCCCACGTAGGGGTTGGTGAACGTGCGCATCGGCCGCAAGTCCGCGTCCAGCAGCACGTACTGCGCCTTGTCTCGCGGCTTGGCCAGCCACAGGCCGGCGGCGGGCTGCGCCACGCTTTCATAGCGCTCCCTGGACAAGGGCGAGCCGTCGGGGCGCACGAATGCCCAGGCGTTCTGGCGGTACACGGCCAGCGTGTCGCCGTCGCGCAGCGGCGGCTGCTCCGAGCGCAGCACATCGGGCGCGATGGCCCATTTGCCATTGGCATCGAGCAGGCCCCACAGGCCGCCATAACGCGAACTGCGCCGCTGCGCCGGCAGGTAGCCGGCGACGGGCCGGTTCAGCATCATCACGTCGCCGGGCAGCGTCATGGCGCGGCCGGTCGCAGTATTGAACAGCCGCGGCGCCTGCGGCACTTCCATCGCCGCCAGCTTCTGGCCCGGCTCGAAGCCCCACGAGCGGGTGCCCAGCTCGAAGGTCTTGACGATCTGGCCCTGGCGATTGACGAGCAGGTCGCGCTCGTCCTCCTCGACCAGCGCGGTGCCTTCCGCGTTGAAGCCCGAGGCGCGCGTGAAGCGCGGCTTGATGACCCATTCGCCGCGCTTGTCGATGAAACCCCACAGCCCGTCTTGCTGCACCGCGGCCAGGCCGTTCTGGAACGACTCCGCTTCCTGGAAGGCGGGCGTGATGACCATCTGGGCCTGCTTGTCGATGTAGCCCCAGGTGCCGGCCGTGTCGTCCGCCTTGCCGGTCAGCACGGCGGCCAGGCCCTCGGCGTAGTCGCGGTTGCAGGACACGTCCGGGGTGATCGCATAGGTGCGGCCGACGCAGTCGCGTTGCCAGTCGGCGAATTCGTCTTCGGCGTGGACGGGGCTGGCCCACAGGCCGGCCAGCGCCACGGCCAGCGCCAGCGGCCGCAGCATGACGGCGCGCCTCATGACGCGGCCCGAGCGGTGACGGACGAAGGAGCAATCAGGGGGATCGAGCGAAGCCGGACGTGCCGCATGGTGGTGATGCCTGCCAAAGGGGAACGAAGGCAGCACTGTAACCAGCAGTAGCAGGCAAAGAAGCGACAAATGTAACGATAGAAAACGAACCGTTAACAGCGCGCCGGCAGGCGTCTCAATCGTCGAGCCACGCGCCCTGCTGGCGCATGCGCGAACGCAGCAGCGACCGCGCCCGCGACAGGCGGCTGCGCACCGTGCCGATCGGCAGATCCAGCCGCGCCGCGGCTTCCTCGTACGACATGCCGTCGGCGCAGATCATCACCAGCACGTCGCCCAGGTCGGGCGGCAGGGCGGCCAGCGACCGGTCCAGGATGCGCAGCGTCTGCATCAGCTCGGTGCGGGCGGCCGGATCCGAGCGGCGGTCATGTTCCTCGACCAGGGCGTCCTCGCTTACGAACGCGTAGCGCCGTTCGGGCGCGCGCGACAGGTGGTTGCGGATGAGGTTGCGGGCGATGCCGAACAGCCAGGTCGACGGCTTGCTCTCGCCGCGGAAGCGCTCGTAGCACGACGACATCTCGACGAAGGCCTGCTGCGTGATCTCGTCCGCGTCGGAGCTGTTGCCCACCTGGCGCAGCACGAAGCGGCGCAGGCGTTCGGATTCGTCCCGCACCAGCTGGCTGACCGGATCGGCCAGCGGCGAGGAGGGAATGGCGGCGGACGGACAGGAGGCGATGGGCATGGTGGCGGTGCTGCGGCTCGTGGACGGGGACGCCCGCGGCGTCGCGGCGGGCGCGCACGTGTCCTGCGCGATCCGGAGAAGCCGCGCGGGGAGGGGGCGTGGGGGCGTGCGGTGCAGCCCCGCGATCTCCCATGGCCCTGTCGGAAAGAGAAAGCGGATGCTGCGAAACCAGTCTACGTTTGGAAGATTCGGTAGCAAATACGGCGCGTGCCGTATTTTGGCCAGCGCCGTGGGGCGGCGCTCAGGCAGGCGCCGCCGGGATCAGGCGCCGGGCAGGCGCCGTCCGGATCAGGCGCTGGGCAGACCCAGCCGCACCGCGTAGGCCACCAGTTCGGCGGTGCTGTGCAGCGCGAGCTTGCGCATCAGGTTCTCGCGATGCTTGCGCGCCGTCAGCGGGCTGATGTGCAGGGCCGCGCCGATCTGCGCGGCGGTGGCGCCCTGCGCGGCCAGCGCCAGCACCTGCTGCTCGCGCCGCGTCAGGGTCTCGGCCGGCGCCGGCGCGTGGGTGGAGCGCGGCTGGGCCGGGCGGCCGGCCTGGCCGTCGTGCAATCGCTGGATCGCGGCCATCAGCTCGCGCGAGTTGCCGGTCTTGGCCAGGTATTCATCGGCGCCGGCGTCGAGGATCGCCTGGCGGCTGCGGGCGTCGGTATTGGCGGTCAGCACCATGATGTGCAGGGCGGGATGGCGTTCGCGCAGCGCGCGCACCCAGCCCGAGCCCGCCACGCCGGGCATGCCCAGGTCCAGCACCAGCACGTCGGCGCCGTGCGCGGCCAGCAGCGCCAGCACCTGCTCGCCGGTGGCGGCTTCGTCGATCGAGCCGATCATCGCGCCCGCCTGGCTCAGCACCATCTTCAGGCCCTCGCGCACGATGCCATGGTCATCGGCCAGCAGGACGCGCAGCAGGGGAGGCGGGGAGGTCGGGGTCATGAAGGCGGTAAGGGCGCCGCGGCTTGTGTCAGAATGATGCACCATTATAGGGACCGATCCAGGCGCATGACCGCCCCTGCCGCGCTATCCCCGCCCCATCCGCCGGGCACCGCCGCCCCGCACGCCGGCCCCGTCGCCGACGCCGTCGCGACCGAGCTGGCCACGCTGCTCTACAAGCAATCCTATGGCGTCCTGTTCGCCAATTTCGCCGTCGCGCTGCCGGTGCTGTACGTCATGCGCGAGGCCGCGACCGCCGGGGTGCTGGCGGCGTGGATCGGCGCCGTATATCTGCTGACGCTGGCGCGCGTGATCGTCTGCCGCCGGTTCCTGCGGCGCGCGGCCGGCCCGGTGCGGCCCTGGGTGCGCGGCTTCTGCCTGCTGTCCTGGACCTCGGGCCTGCTGTGGGGGCTGGCGGGGCTGCTGGCGGTGGCGTCGGGACAGGACCTGCTGCTGGCGTTCGGCTGCGTGATGCTGGCCGGCATGTGCAGCGGCGCGGTGCCGTCGCTGTCGGCCTATCCGCCTGCCTACGTGGGATCGGCGCTGGGCATGGTGGCGCCATTCATCGCCGCCTGCCTGGTGGCGGCCGACGGGCTGCACCTGGTGTACGCGGCCTTCGGCGTCTGCCTGCTGGCGGTGAACCTGTACTTCAGCGCGGTCACCTATCGCAGCCTCAAGACCACCGTGGCGCTGCGCTTCGAGAACAGCGCCCTGATACGTAGCCTGGAACACGAACGCGACCGCGTGGCCGAGGCCGACCGCGCCAAGACCCGCTTCCTGGCGGCCGCCGGGCACGACCTGCGCCAGCCGGTGCACGCGCTCGGCATGTTTACCGACATCCTGGCCAGCCGCGCCGAGCAGGGCAGCGTCACGCCGCAGGACGCCCTGCACGTCGCGCGGCGCCAGCAGGGCGTGCTCGACGGGCTGAACCGCCTGCTGGACGGCCTGCTGGATGTGTCGCGCCTGGACGCGCACCTGGTGCGCCTGGAGCGCCGCGCCGTCGCGCTCGACGCCCTGTTCGACGACATCCGGCTGGACTATGAGCCGCAGGCGCGGGCGCGGGGCCTGCGCCTCGTGGTGGCGCCGACCTCGCTGGCGCTTCAGACCGATCCGGCATTGCTGCGCCGCATCCTCGACAACCTGCTGGGCAATGCCCTGTCGTACACGCCCGCCGGCTGGGTGCTGCTGTCGGCGCGCGGGCGGCGCGGCGGCGTGCTGATCCAGGTCTGGGACACCGGCGTGGGCATCGCGCCTGAACTGCGGGAATCCGTTTTCACCGAGTTCACGCGCGGCGCCGGCGGCCCGGCCGCGTCGCCGGGCAACGAGGGGTTGGGCCTGGGGCTGGCCATCGTGCGCCGCTTGACGGACCTGCTGCATGGCGACATCTCGCTGCGCTCGGCGACCGGCAAGGGTTCGGTGTTCTCGCTGTGGCTGCCGGCTGGCATTCCCGGCGCGCATGCAGCCGGCGAAAAATAATCACTTGAAGCGCGGCCCGGGCGCCCCTGTAATAGCGTCATCCATCCATCCGCACGGGATCGACGTCCCACGCCCGAGGTTCGCCATGTCCGTCGCCGCATCGTCCGTCGCTTCTCCGGCCGGCCCCGCCGCCCCGTCACGCAACCTGTGGCTCATGGTGCTGGCGGGCGGCATCGTCATGGGCCTGGCGTTGGGTGTGCGCCACGTGCAGGGCCTGTTCCTGCTGCCGGTCACCATGGACCGGGGCTGGTCGCGCGAAACCTTCGCCATGGCGCTGGCGGTGCAGAACCTGACCTGGGGCGTGGCGCAGCCGTTCACGGGCATGATCGCCGACCGCTTCGGCTCGGCCAAGGTCATCCTGGGCGGACTGGTGTTCTACGCCTTGGGCCTGGCCGGCATGGCGCACGCCGCCACGCCCGCGGCCTTCATGTGGAGCGCCGGCATCTGCATCGGCATCGCGCTTTCCGGCACGGCGTTCGCCGTCATCTACGGCGCGCTCAGCCGCCTGGTGCCGCCCGAGCGGCGCGGCTGGGCGCTGGGCGTGGCCGGCGCGGTCGGCGGGCTGGGACAGTTCACCATGGTGCCCGCGGCGCAATGGCTGATCGGCGGTTCCGGCTGGGTCGGCGCGCTGCTGATCTTCGCGGCGGTGCTGGCGGTGGCCATGCCGCTGGCGTTGCCGCTGAAGGAAACCTCGCGGCGCGCGGCGGGCGTCGCTGCCGTTCCCGACCAGCCGCTGGGCGCGGCGATCCGCGAAGCCTTCGCGCAGCCCGGCTTCTGGCTGCTGAACCTGGGCTTCCTGGCCTGTGGCTTCCAGCTGGCCTTCATCGGCACGCACCTGCCGGCCTACCTGATGGACAAGGGGCTGCGGGCGGCGGACGCGGTCGCGGCGCTGGCCATCATCGCGCTCGCCAATGTCGCCGGCACCTATGTCTGCGGCATCCTGGGCGCGCACCATCGCCGCAAGTATCTGCTGGCCGGCATCTACCTGCTGCGCACCGCCGCGATGGCGCTGTTCTTCCTGCTGCCGCTGTCGCCCGCGTCGGTGTACGTGTTCGCGGCGGTCATGGGCTTCGTCTGGCTGGGCACGGTGCCGCTGACCAACGGGCTGATCTCGCAGGTGTTCGGCGTGCGCTACATCACCACGCTGTTCGGCTTCGTCTTCTTCGGCCACCAGGTGGGGTCGTTCCTCGGCGTCTGGCTGGGTGGCGTGGTGTACGAGGCGACCCATTCGTACGACCTGATCTGGATCGGCGCGATGGCGCTGGGCGTGCTGGCGGCGGTGCTGCATTGGCCCATCGACGACCGCGAGCTGCCGCGCATCCGCGCCGCCGTCGCGGCGGGCTGACCGGCGCGGGGCGCCACCAAGTGCCGCTGCGCGGCCTTGCGAGCCTCAGACCGGCCGGTGCTGCGTGCCCGCGCCCATGGTGATGTGCAGGATGCGACAGGACTCCACCACCTTGAGCGTGTGCCACGCGCCGCGCGGCACCACGTAGGCGTCGCCCGCCCGCAGCCTGGCCACCTGCGTGCCGGCGGGGCCCTCCAGGTGCAGCTCGGCCACGCCGGACATCAGGCGCACGATCTCGTCGGCTTGCGGATGCATCTCCCATTGCGGCCAATCACGGGCGCAGGTGTATTCCGACACCAGCCAGCCGAGGCCGTAGCGTGCCAGGTCCTCGTGCGATTGCGACCAGAAAGCGTCGCCGCCCGCGAGCGGGGTGGCGTCGCCGGTGGCGTCCAGGAAGACGTACTGCGATGACAGGTCAGTGGGCATGGCGGTCTCCAGAGCGGGGGCAATAGGCGTTATAACAGCGTCCAGGGCCGCATCGACGGCGCCTCATCGTGGCCAGGAGTCCGCATGCAGATCGAATCGCGTTGGTTGTTCCCGTGCGAGCCACAGCACATCTGGCCGCACTTCCTGCATGCGCGCATGGACGACAGCCGGCCCTTGCTGTTCCGCCTGGGCGTGCCCAAGCCGATCAGCTGCAAGGTGCTCGAAGGCGCGCCGGCCGTGGGCCATACGCGCCAATGCACCACCGATCGCGGCACCATCGACCAGCGCATCCTGGTCCTGCAGCCCGGCGAGCGCCTGCGCTACCAGATGCAGCGCAGCACGGTCTGGTGCGCCCACTGGGTCGGGACGCTGGTCGATACCTTCGAATTGACGCCGTTGCCCGGCCAGGGCACCGAGGTGCGCCGGACCACGCAATTCGAGGCCGCCGGCCGCTGGCGCTGGGCCAAGCGCCTGGGCTTGTGGGCGGGGCTGCGCCAGGCCCATGCCTACGCCAGCCGCAATTGGCGCAGGCTGGCGCTGGCCAGCCAGGCGGCTCACGAAAAGGGCGGCGAAGCGGCTGGAATAGTCGAAAAACTGCGATAATCCGGGTCTTTCCAGGGGGCGCCGGCTCGCATCCGGCGTAGGTGTCGGCATGAGCAAGGGATTCGACGGCGTCCGTCCGGCATCCGAATCGTCCATCGAGATCGGTTTCTTCTACCAGGGCCGCCATTGCGTGGAGCGCATCCGCGTCAAGCCGACCGCCGCCAACCTCAAGCGCGCCGCCGAACGGCGCACCGCCATCCTGGCGGCGATCGCGCGCGGCGACTTCGACTACGCCGCCGAATTCCCCAAGCGCACCGCTGCCGCCCCATCCGCCAAGGACGAGACATGACCAGCGTTGCCGCATTGCCCGTATACGACCTGACCGCCGATGCCTTCGCGTCCTATGGCTGGATGCTCGGCAAGCCGATCCCGCAGGGCAACGGCGTGCCGCTGTTCAGCAACGCCGCCACCGACTTCTGGCAGGAACACGTCTTCAACACCGGGGCCGGCGGTGACGCGGAGGTGCTGTGGGTCAACTACCGTAGCGCCTCGCCCGAGGTCGCCAGCCTGGAAAAGCACCTGCTGACGCAGCAGGCGATCGTGCCGCTGACCGGCGCCATCATCCAGGTGGTGGCCCGCAGCGCGGCCGATGGCAGCCCCGACTTGGCCACGCTGGCGGCGTTTCGCGTCGATCCCGGGCAAGGCGTCTGCATGCGCCCCGGCTGTTGGCATGCCACGCGCGTGGCGGACGCGGAAGTCACCTGCCTGATGCTGACCCGCCGCTCGACCACGCTCGACCTGATCCAGCACCTGACCACCGACGCCTCCGCCAGCGAAAGCGCGATCACGCCGATTGCGCCGCGCCAGCTGCAAGCCCTGCATTTGCCGGACTGAATCACCGATTCGCGTTGCGTGCCAGGCGCCATGCGCCTGGGCGGTTTGCGCAAAGTCGGGTCGTCATCCGCGCGCGCTATCCCGAGCGTGGTGAAATGTGCCAGAATTTGTGCGACTGTTTTTGTCGCGACGCCGCCGCCATCCGGGCGTTGCCAACCGCTTCCCGTGTTGGAGCATGGAATGCGCATACGCCCCGCTGGCGCTCGATCGACCCGCTATGTTCGCGGCCTGCTTGTCCTGACGTTGTGCACCGGCGCGGCCGGCTGCAGTTTCACCTCGTCCGATGCGGCGACGGGGGCGCAGTACGTCGGCATCGATGGCGTGTCAGCGCCCGAGGCGCGCCGCATCGCCAAGGAAGCCTATGTCTACGGCTATCCCATGGTGGCCAGCTACCAGGCCATGTACGCCGCCAGCATCGACCGGGGCAATCCCCATTACCGCGGGCCGTTCAACACCCTCGGCCGCGCCGAGCCCGCGCCGGACGACGCGCCGCAGTTCTCCGCCGTGCTGGACCTGCGCGCCGAGCCCGTCGTCATCAGCGTGCCGCCGATGGAGGCCAGGCGCTACCACGCCTTGCGGCTGACCGACCTGTATGGCTACAACTTTGCCTATATTGGCAGCCGCGCCACGGGCAATGGCGGCGGCAAGTATCTGGTGGCGGGGCCGCGCTGGAACGGCGCCGCGCCCAAGGGCATGGCCACGGTGATCCGCGCCGAGACCGAGCTGGTGAGCCTGGCGGGGCGCATCCAGCGCTTCTCGGCCTCGGACCAGGCCAACGTCAAGCGCATCGAGGCCGGCTACCGCATCCAGACGCTCTCGGCCTACCTGAAGAAGGCGCCGCCCACGCCGGCCACGGTGGAGTGGCTGGCGCCCGAACCGTCCGCGCAGATGCGCACCTCGCTCGAGTACTACAACCAGCTGGGATTCCTGCTGCAGTTCGCGCCGGTGGCGCACAGCGAGAAGACGCTGCGCAAGCGTCTCGACAGCATGCGCATCCGGCCCGACGCGCCAGCGGTCACCGACCGCAGCAATCCGCGCCTGCGCCAGGTCATGCAGGAAGGCATGCACGATGGCCAGAACGAGATCGACAAGCGCCGCCTGGCGCTGGACGGCAAGGCCGATACGCTGTTCGGCGACCGCCGCACGCTTGGCAACGACTACCTGGCGCGCGCCACCGGCGCGCAGGTCGGCCTGGGCACGGACAGCCGCGAGGAATCGATCACGGCGGTGCTGGCCACCGACGCCGCGGGCCAGCCGCTGGATGGCGCCCAGCCGTATACGCTGCGGTTCGCGCCGCGCGCTTTGCCGCCGGTCAATGCGTTCTGGTCGGTGACGCTGCAGCGCCCGGCCGGGGCCACGCAGGCGCCTCACGCGGCCCGACGCACGCTGGTCGATTCGTCCATGCTGCCCGCGCTCAAGCGCGATCGCGATGGCGGGCTGACGCTGCACATCCAGCCCCAGACGCCCGGCAAGGGCGGCGAGGCCAACTGGCTGCCGGCGCCGGCGGGGTCGTTCACGATCACGCTGCGCTATTACTGGCCCAAGCCGGCCTTGCTGGACGGCAGCTGGCAATCGCCGCAACCGCAGCGCGTCGGGCTGTAGCATCCGCTCGGGCGGCGCCGGGCAAGGCCGTTGCGATCTTGCCGGCGCGCGTCTGCGGGTGGCTTGATTCCGCCGCGCGGCGTCAGAGATCCTCGCTGCGCCACACCTTCAGCACGCGCCCGAAAATCTGCAGGTCCATGTCTTCGGTGATGTCCCAGGCATCGTATTTGGTGTTCTCGGACTTGGCGCGGATCAGCAGGCCCTGGGCGCTGGGAATGCGTTGCAGGCGCTTGATGAAGCCCTCGTTGCCGACGCGAAAGAAGAACACGCCGTCGACCTCGGCCTTGACCACGCCCAGGTCCACCAGCAGCGGATCGCCCGGGTTGTACATGGGCCGCATGCTGTCGCCGAAACCCGTCACCACGCACAGGTTGGCGGCCGCGGTGTAGTGGCGCAGGTTCTTGTGCAGCCATTCCTGGCTGACGCGCAGGCTCTGGATCACGCCGGGCTGGTCGCGCAATTCGACGCCCGCGCCCATGGCGCCGCCGGTATCGAAACGGGGGATGCGCAGATCGTCGCCCGCGCCGTGGTCCCTGCGCGGGGTGTCGCCACCGCCGGCATCGGCCAGCACGATGTCCGGCGGGTACTGCGCCGACTCGTCCAGCAATTGCTCGAGTGACAGCCCCAATCCGGCCGCCAGGCGGGCCGCGTACTTGGAGCGTTCGCTGTCGCGCCCCTCGAGCGCGGCGATGGTGCCCACGCCCACGCCCGTGCGCGCTTCCAGCTGTTCCAGGGTAAGACCGAGAGCGGCGCGGTAGCGCCTGATTTGTTTTCCGAGAGCCATGGTGTCAACGCTAAACAGTTGTGGAAAATTGTGCAACAACAAGTGTTGAAAATCGGATTATACATTTGTAGAATCTTACCCATGGATTACCCAAAACGTGTGCTGTTATCAGACGGAAGCGTGGGTAGCGTATCGCTACCAAAGGGCTTCTCTCCCTCATCCATCCGGACCGCCGCAAGGGCGCTCCGCAACACCGGCGCCCGGGCGGCGCCACCCCGGCAGCGTCCGCCAGCGACGGACACCGGCATCGAACTCAACGGCAAGGAGCGGCAAATGAATCAGGCAGGAAACATGGCATTGCAGGCACCGCAGGGCTGGGTCGCGGCGGCATCGCAGGCGGGCGCCGCTATCGCGCGCTCCTTCGCGTCGCGGCCGGCGGAACGCGCCGGCCGGCCGCAGGCGGCGCAGGGCCAGAACCAGAAGGGGCAGAGCATGACGCGGGAAGAATCGGATCAGGTCGAAGCGCTGATCATGGAGTGGTACCACTGGAGCCGGGGCTACCGGCCCGCGCTGGGCGTTGGCCGGGTCTCGGCGTTCGCGCGCGGCATGACGGCCAACGAGGCCTATGACGATGAAGACGTCGACGCTCGCCTGGCCGCCGCGCGCGGCGAGCAGACCGAGTTGTGTATCGACGAGTTGCCGTGGCAGCAGCGCTCCGCGATCGGCGTGCACGCCGGCAACCGCGCGGCCGGCGCCCGCGTCTTCAGCAACCCGCGCCTGACGCCCGAGCAGCAGCACGCCGCGTACCAGGAAGCCAAGGTCGCACTGCTGCCGGCGTTGCGCCGGCGCGGGCTGGTGACGGCGCCGCAACTGCGACACGCCGATCGCGCAAAAGCTTGCGGCGCGCGGGCCACGTCCGCATAATTGATTCGTCGGGCCAAGTTGCGCCCGAAGAAATCTGAACGTACCGACCAAGCCCCTCGGCAATTGCCGCGGGGCTTTTTCATGGCCGCTCCGGATTCCCGGAAACGCCGATGTTGCCCGCCCCTGGCGGGCTTTTTTTTTGGAGTCTGCAATGGCAGGTACTACCGTTTCGCAATTCGTTCAAACCCAGGGCACCCAGCTGGAAGTGTCGACCACGGCCACCGAAGACCTGGGCGCCGCCGGCCTGAGCTACGCCGATCTGGCCATCACCATCAAGGACCCGAACTTCCAGGGCGGCCAGACCACCGAGATCGACGTCACCGTGCTCAAGTCCACCGCCAAGGAATACGCCCTGGGCCTGGACGACAGCGGCACCTTCAGCATGGCCGGCAACTGGAAGGCCGGCGATCCCGCCCAGAAGGCGCTGGTGGCCGCGCGCAGCGACAAGAAGACCCGCGCCTTCCGCGTGACCTTCGCCGACGGCGCCAAGTTCGAGTTCCTCGGCCTGGTGACGCAATACCAGTGGCAGGGCCAGCTGGACAACGTCGTGTCCGCCACGTTCAACGTGCGCGTCACCGGCGCCGTCAAGATGACCGACGCGCCCGCCAACGGGGGCTGAACGCCATGACGGACACGTCGATCAATTCCTCTGCCCGCGCCGCGGGCCTGCGCGGCCTGGCGGTCGATCCGCTGGCCGGCTTCGCCCACGAAACCGTGACCGTGCCGCAATGGCAGGACGCGCGCGTCATCGTGCGCGCGCCCAGCGCCGGCGACCACCTGTTCCACATCCGCGCGATCTGGGCGGCCGCGGGCGTGGTGCCGGGCGAGGACAACGAGGTTGTGCGCGCCAAGCTGGACGCGCCGGGCGTGGACTACACCCACGCCTCGGCCAGCCTGCTGGTGCGCACGCTGTTCGAGCAGACCGAGCAGGGGCCGCGGCGCGTCTTCGGCGACGAGGACGTCGCCGTGGTGGCCGCGGCCTACGGGCTGGCGCACGCCACGCTGGTGGCCAAGGCGATCGAGCTGGGCAACCTCGGGGAGGGCGCGCCGGAGCGCGCAAAAAAGCCCTCCAGGAAACGCCAGACCTCCGTTTCCTGATGGTCCTGGCGCTTCGACTGGGGCGCACGCTGGGCGAGTTGATGGACACCATCGACACCCATGAAGTGTCGCTGTGGCGCGAGTGGGACCGCACGTCTCCGTTGGGAGACGAACGCGCCGACGTGCTCACGGCCAGTTTGGCCGCCACGGTGGCGCAGGCGGCGGGCGCCAAGGTGCGCGCCACCGACATGCTGGTGCGCTGGGGCGCGCAAGACGAGGAACCTCCCGCCGAGGCGGGGGCGGACGCGTTGAAGGCGTTCCTGATGTCGAAGGTCAAGAAGGGGTCTTGACGACGTGTCCGGCCCGCGCAAGCGGGCCGGAAGCGGATCTATGAGAGGTATAGGACCATGGCAAACAACAACAACGCCGCGAGCATCGAGGCGGAAAACAGGGCACTCAGACAGAACACCGTCGAGCTCAATCGCAATGCAACGGCCCGGCGGGCGTGGGAGAGCGCTGTTGCGAAGGCCGCGACCACGTGCCAGAAAAGCAACGACACCACCGACAAGGGCACCGACGGCAAGAAGAAGTCGACGGACGCGCTGAACAAGCATGCGCAGGCGATCCGGTCGGAAGCGGTCGAGCAGGCGTTGGCGGAAATGAAAAAGACCGGTGGGATGCTGGGCCGGACATCCGAAACCGCGAAGATGGAGTACGAAACCGAAGCCGGCCGGTTCGCGAACGAGAGTCCCGGCGACAAGTACCGCCTGACGACCGCCGCGTGGGATCTCGACCGGCTGCGCGACCAGACGAAGATGCGCGCCTACATCGAGAATCTCGAAGATCCCGATGCTGAAGCCAGGCGGGAAAAGACCCAGAAGCAATGGGCGCTCGATGACGCGTTGCGGGACGGCACGCTGAGCCAGGAAAAGTACGACAAGGGGCGGCGCGATCTCGGGCTCGTCGACAAGGACGGCGACTTCATGGCGAAGGTGAACGACAAGTTGCTCGAATCCGCGCGCAACGGGGCGGGCAAGATCCAGGACATCCTGGGCACCAAGATGTATGACTTCGTCTCCGAGAAATTCGACAAGATGGGGCTGTCGTTCCTGAACAACGTGGCCAAGATGGTGACATCCGCGGCCTCCGCCCAGCTCATGGAGACGTTGCTGGGCAAGGGATTCATGTCGGGTTCGGGCGGCCTGGGCGGCTGGATCGGCCAGGCGGGGGGCTTCATTGCCGGCCTGTTCGGCTCGGGGGGCGCCAGCAGCGCCGGCAGCGCCATCGTGCCGTCGGTGGCCGAGGCGTTTCCCGTGTTCGCCAAAGGCGGCGCCTTCACCAACGGCATGGTCTCCAGCCCCGTCGCCTTCCCCATGGGCGTCATGGGCGAAGCCGGTCCCGAGGCCATCATGCCGCTGCACCGCGGCGCCGACGGCTCGCTCGGCATCCGCGCGGCCTTCCCGAACGTGGGCGGCGACGGCGGCCAGACGGCCGGCGGAGTGTCCGTCAACGTCTACGTGCAGGACGGCAACGTCAGTTCCTCGACCGAGTCGGGCGAGGGCGGCTGGAAGCAATTCGGCCAGCAGATCGGCGAATACGTCACGCAACTGGTCGACCGCCGCATGACGCAATCGTATCGCCAGGGCGGTCTGGCCTGGCAAGCCAACAACAACCGTTTAGCGGGGGCATGACCATGGCAGTCGAGATCTTCAACTGGTCGCCGCGCATCAATCCGCAGGGGCGAACCAAGTTCCGCGTGTTGAGCGCGCAATTCGGCGACGGCTACGGCCAGACCGCGGCCGATGGCATCAACAACAAAGTGGCCACCTGGCCCCTGCAGTTCTCGGGGTCGGCGGGGCAGATCGGACCGATCGTGGCATTCCTGGACCGGCACCAGGGCTATCGCGGATTCCAATGGCAGCCGCCGTTGGGCGAGCCCGGGTACTACACCGCGGCCGATTACGACCTGACCGCAATGGGCGGCGAGATGTACTCGCTGGCCGTGACCTTCCAACAAGTTTTCAGGCCCTGACATCCATGGCGACGATACAACCCATCAACGTCGGCAAGACCGACAACGACAAGACAGGTGACCCGCTGCGCGTGGCGATGCAGAAGGTCAACGAGAACTTCACCGAGGTGCGGTCGGATCTGGCGGGCAGGTGGGACGCATCGTCTCTGGGCCCGGCCGTGGATCTGAACACCCTCACGGCCCCGGGGCGGTACCACCAGAGCGCCAACGCCAACGCCCAGACGGGCAGCAATTACCCGATTGCCCTGGCTGGCCTGCTGGAAGTGTCGGCCTCCGCGGACGGCCTATTCGTCTATCAGGAGTACACGCAGTATCGATCCGGCGCGTACTCGCGCCGCTTCTGGCGGTCATTCTATGGCGGCGTCTGGGCGAGCTGGCAGGAGTTGCCCGCGCTGTCGCAGAAGGGCGCGGCCAACGGCCTTGCCACCCTGGATGCGAACGGCAAAGTGCCCGCCGCGCAATTACCGGCGGCGTTCTCGGCCGTGCTGCCAACCGCGGCGCACGACCTGAACGATTACGTCACGCCGGGATCGTTCTACCAAGCGGCCATTGCCGGCGCCACGGCTGGGGCCAACTATCCGGCGGCCAACGTCGGCTTCCTGGAAGTCACGGCCACCGGCACGCCGGTGGTGCAGGTCTACACCACGCGCACCAACGTGGCGGCCGCCATGCAGCGGTTCTGGCGCGTGCGGGTGGCGTCCGCAACCTGGTCGGCCTGGAAAGAGCTTGCCGACGTCTCCAGCGTGGTGTCTTACGCGGGTTCGATGCCCGCCGGCCAGGACTTGAACGGGTATACGCAGCGCGGACTGTGGGCGGTGCCGACCTCCGCGATCGCGGCGGGAGGAACGAATTTTCCCCTCGGGCAGTCGGGCTACCTGCTGGTCATGTCGGCGGCGCAGCTGGGCGGCGTCACCGTCACCTCCGGCGTGTGCCAGGTCTACTACGCCGGCAACGGCAACAAGGTCTACAACCGCTCGTTGATCACGGGGACATGGTCGCCCTGGGTGGCCAGCGTCGATTCCGCGCAACTGGCGGCGCCGGGCGGCATCGCGACCTTGGACAATGCGGGCAAAGTGCCGCAGGGCCAGATCCCGGGCGTGAACGCGCGGCCGCTGGGCGCCGCCGACGACCTGAACGCCTATGCGACGCCTGGCGACTATAGCCAGAACACGAATGCGGCCGCCGCCGCGGGGGCGAACTATCCCACGCCGCTGGCGGGACTCCTGTCGGTCAGGTTCGGCACCGGCAGCAATAACGCGGTGTACCAGGAATACACGACCTATACGCTGGCGAATCCACGCAAGTTCATCCGCAACCGTTTCCAGAGCGCCGGCGTCGCGACCTGGGGCGCCTGGTTCGAACAGGCGCGCGTGGACCAGGCGATGACCCACGTCTACCTGACCGCGGGGACGGACGCCAACACCCTGGTGGCCGACAACACGTTCTACACCTGGAGCGCGGGCACGCCCATGTCGGCCGGTTCGAACTGGCCGCCCAGTGGCGCCTTCAATGCGGGTTACATGAACGTCTACTGGCTGTCGGCCGGCATCGTCTGCCAGGAATTGTCCGTGCTCTTCACCGGGCAGAAGCCGCGCACCTACGTCCGGCATGGCAATACCGCCACCGATACCTGGCAGGCGTGGCGCGCCGTGGGCAGCTGGAGCAACACCTTGCAGATGCCCACCGCGGATTGTGGCGACATCTATGTCGATGGCGCGGGGTGGCATCGCTGGAACGGCACGGCCTACGCGAGGTTCGACGCCGCCATCGCGCAGGACCTGGCATTCGATTCGGCGAGCTGGAAAGTCCGCGGGGCGACGGGATTCGGGCCCAATGCGGGGGGTGTCATCCAGAGCACCTCCGGCACCGGCAACCTGAATGTGGCGCCGGGCACCGCGGCGGCGGGCAGCCGCGTGAACGTGTGGCAGGACACGGGCGCCAACGCCAGCGTGCTGTCGTTCCAATGTTTTCCCTCGGGTGCGTACATCACCAGCGGGAGAACGGGCGCCGGCGCCTACCAGCCGTTGATCTTCGAGGTCATCGGCTACGACTGCGGCCGCATCAACACCGCGGCCACCTGGGTGCTGGGAGCGGAGTACAGCCGCAACTACCTGGTGCGCCAGGCCATCAATTTCGAAGGCGGCGGCAGCCGCTTCGGCACGCTGTACAGCCCGCAGGCGGACCACACCTCGGCCATCGTGTTCACCAACGCCGCGGGCGGCCTGGTGGGCACGATCCAGACGTCGCCATCGGCGACGTCCTACAACACCACCTCGGACTACCGGGTGAAGTACGACATCGAGGACATGGACGGGGCCTGGGCCTTGCGGTCGGTGCTGAAGATGCGGCCGCGCACGTTCAGGATGGTGATGGACGACAGCGCGCAGGACGGTTTCATCGCGCACGAATTGCAGGAGGTGGCGCCATTGGCCGTGTCCGGTGAAAAGGACGCCGTCATGGCCGACAGCCACGGCGGCGCGCCGCGCATGAAGCTGCAGGGTGTCGACAGTTCCAAACTGGTTGCGCGCCTGGTGGGCGCCCTGCAGGAAATGAACCGGCGCATCGAAGACCTGGCAGGCCAGGTCGAACGCCTGCGCGGCGGGGACGGCTTGGCCGGCTCGACGTCGCGTTCGGCTACGGAGCAATGACAATGGGAATCTACTCAGACGTACAAAAACTGGAAGTGGGGGCGCTGGTCGAGCTGTTCGAACTGGATGCAACGGAAATCGGCGGACAGGTCCTGCGCTTTCACGGCTACACCCAGGTCGGTCCGATCTGGTGGCAAGGGCAGCAGTACGACCCCTGGGCCATCCGGGCCGAAGGCTTCGAGCAGGTGGGCGAAGGGCAGCAACCCTCGCCCACGCTGTCGGTGGGCAATATCGGGCAGGACGAAAAAAGCCAGCCCGTCGTTGGCGTGATATCCGCCCTGTGCATCCATCTGGACGATCTGGTGGGTGCGCGCGTGGCCGTGCGCCGCACGCTCGGCAAATACCTGGATGCCGTCAACTTCGCCGGGGGCAACCCCACCGCGGATCCGCAGGAAGAACTGCCGCCCGAGATCTGGATCGTCCAGCAGAAGATCGCGGAAACCGCCGAAGTGGTGGAGTTCTCGCTGTCCAGCGCGCTGGATTTCAACGGCCAGAAGCTGCCCGACCGGCCGATCATCGCCGGCGTCTGCTCCTGGCTGCGCAAGGGCGGCTATCGCGGCCCCTATTGCGGCTACACCGGCAGCCGCATGTTCGACCTGGATGGCAAGCCGGTCAGCGATCCGACGCTGGACCGTTGCTCGGGCCTGATGTCCGACTGCAAGAAGCGCTTTGGCGAATACGAAGTCATCAACTTCGGCGGCTTCCCGTCCGCCGACCTGGTCAGGGGATAGGCATGCTCAAACGCACGATGCAGGCCATCCGCGACCATGGCGTGGCGACGTATCCGCAGGAATGCTGCGGGCTGGTGGTCAAGGCGGGCCGGCGCGAATGGTATGTGCCGTGCCGCAACACCGCGGCCAGCGAAGAGCATTTCGTCATGTCCGCGCAGGATTACGCGGCGGCCGAGGAAAGCGGCCGGATCACGGCCGTGGTGCACTCGCACCCGGACGCGACGGCGCTGCCCAGCGAGGCGGACCGGGTGGCCTGCGAGGCGTCCGGCCTGCCCTGGTACATCGTCGCCGTGGCCAAGGATCTCGATGGCAAGGTCAAGGCCGGCGAGATCCGCGGCTTTACGCCGGAGGGCTTCCAGGCGCCGTTGCTGGGGCGGCAGTTCGCGCACGGCGTACTCGATTGCTATTCGCTGGTGCGTGACTGGTATGCGCGCGAACGCGGCATCGCGCTGCCGGATTTCCCGCGCGAGGACGGCTGGTGGGAGCCCGGCCGCGCCGGCGATCTGTACATGGATCACTACGCCGAGGCGGGCTTTCGCCCCTTGCATTCGCATGAAGCGTTGGCGCCGGGCGACGTGGTGGTGATGCAGGTGCGTTCGGACCGCGCCAACCATGCGGGCGTCTTCCTCGGCGCCCAGCCGCTGCGCGAGGCGCCGGAACTGTTTCCGCTGCCGGACGCGATGCTGCATCACCTGTATGGGCGCGACTCCGAGCGGGTCGTGTACGGCGGGTTCTGGCGCGAGGCCACGCGGGTGGTGTTGCGCCATGGAGAAAAGACATGAATGACAGGACACGAGTGGTCCGACTATACGGCTGGCTGGGCGCGCGCTTCGGCCGGGAGCACCGTCTGGCCGTGGCCAGTCCCGCCGAGGCGGTGCGGGCGCTGTGCGCGCTGCTGCCGGGCTTCGAGCGCGCGGTCGCGGACAGCGAGCGGCGGGGCGTGCGCTTTGCCTGCTTCGCCGGCCGTCGCAATCTGTCGGAAGACGAGCTGCGGTATCCAGTGGGCGCGGACGCCATCCGCATCGCGCCGGTCCTGGCGGGCGCCAAGAACGGCGGCTTGTTCCAGACGGTGCTGGGAGCGGCGTTGATCGCCGCGGCGGCGATCTATAGCGGGGGCCTGGCGGCGGCATTCTCGGCGGGCGGCCTGGTTCAGGCCACGGCGACGCTGGGCCTGTCGATGATGCTGGGCGGCGTCGCGCAGATGCTGTCGCCGCAGCAACGGCTGCTCAGCGCCAAGGACCGCCCGGAAAACGGCGCGTCCTACAACTTCAACGGGCCCGTCAACACCATGGCGCAGGGCAATCCCGTGCCGCTGCTGTACGGGGAAATGTTCGTCGGCAGCGCCACGATCTCCGCGGGTATCTATTCGGAAGACCAGGTATGAAACAACGACATCGCATCAGGAACAGGGCGCCTGCGGGCGCCTTTTCTTTTGGCGGCAAGCCGCAGGCCGAGGGCCAGGGGCTTGTCGGCCACAAGGGCAAGGGCGGCGGCGGCGGTCGCACGCCGGTGGAATCGCCCGACAGCCTGCACAGCACCGCCTACGCGCGCGTCATCGACCTGCTGGGCGAAGGCGAGATCTATGGCCCCGTGCACGGCATGGACAACGCGCTGCGCGACGTCTACCTGAACGGCACGCCCGTGGCCAACGAGGACGGCTCGCTGAACTTCACCGGTGCGTCGATCGACTTTCGCACCGGCACGCAGTTGCAGGAGCCGTTGCCCGGGTTTCCCGCGTCGGAAAGCACCATCGGCATCAGCGCAGAACTCAAGTCGAGCCAGCCGTGGACGCGCCTGTTCACCAACCTGCAGGCCTCGGCCGTGCGGGTCACGCTGGCGGCCGAAGGCCTGAGCCGCGCGGACACCAAGAACGGCGACATCAACGGCTACCGCGTCGAGTACGTGATCGAGCTGAACACCGATGGCGCCGGCTACCAGACGGTGCTGTCGACCGCATTCGACGGCAAGACCACCCAGCGCTACACGCGCTCGCACCGCATCGAGCTGCCGCGCGCGCGCCAGGGCTGGACCGTGCGCGTGCGCCGAATCACGCCCAACGCCAACAGCAACACCATCTCGGATCGCACCGTGGTGGACACGGTCACCGAGATCGTCGACGCCAAGTTGCGCTATCCGATGTCGGCGCTGGTGGGCATCAAGATCGACGCGTCGCAGTTCCAGAGCATTCCCACCCGCGCGTACCACGTGCGCGGTCGCATCATCCGGGTGCCGTCCAACTATCATCCGGACCTGCGCCGCTATGACGGCGTGTGGGACGGCACGTTCAAGCTGGCCTGGACCAACAACCCGGCCTGGGTGTTCCACGACCTCATCAGCAACGATCGCTACGGCCTGGGCACGCGCGTGCCGGCCGGCTGGCTGGACAAGTGGGGCCTGTACCAGATCGGCCGCTATTGCGACGAGATGGTCGACGACGGCTTCGGCGGCAAGGAGCCGCGTTTCACCTGCAACGTCTACCTGCAGCAGGCGGCCGACGCCTACCGGGTGGTGCAGGACTTCGCCTCCATCTTCCGTGGCATGGCCTATTGGGCCAACGCCGCCGTGTTCGCTTCGGCCGACATGCCGGGCGATCCGGTCTACACCTTCTCGTCGGCCAACGTGGTCGACGGCCGCTTCAACTATGTCGGCTCGCCGCTGACCACGCGCTACACCGTGGCGCTGGTGTCCTGGAACGACATGTCGGAAATGGGCCGCCAGAAGGTCGAGTACGTCGAGAACCGAGAGGGCATCGCGCGCTACGGCATCCAGCAGGTCGAAGTGACCGGCTTCGGTTGCACTTCGCGCGGCCAGGCGCACCGGATCGGCAAGTGGATGCTGCTGACCTCCAATATGGAAACACGCTCGGTGACGTTCGCGGTGGGCCTGGATGCCTGCCGCGTGCGGCCGGGCAGCGTGATCCGCGTGGCGGACCAGCACCTGGCGGGCCGCCGCATCGGCGGCCGCATCCGCGAGGGCTCGGCGACGCAGGTCACGGTGGATGCCGAACTGGGCGTGCGGCCGGGCGACCGCCTGACCGTCAACCTGCCCAACGGCCTGTCGGAAACGCGGCTGGTGGCGACCGCGGTGGGCACCGGCCTGACCGTGGACAATACCGTGTTCACCGTGGATTCGACCGAGCTGACCGCCGACCTGGTCGGCCTGCCCGGCACGGTACTGCACATCACGGTCACCACGCCTTTCTCTCAGGCGCCGCAAGCCGAGTGCGTGTGGACGCTGGAATCCGAGGCCCTGTCGGCGCAGACGTTCCGCGTGTTGAGCGTCAAGCGCAAGGAAGGCCTGGTGGCCGAGATCGCCGCCGTGCAGCATGAGCCCGGCAAGTTCGACAACGTCGACTTCGGCACGCGTCTCGATCCCAAGCCGATCACGGTCGTGCCGCCGTCGGTGCAGCCGGCGCCGGTGAACATCCGCCTGGCTTCGCGCTCGGTGATCGACCAGGGCATGGCGCGGCACGTCGGCGTCATCAGCTGGGACGCGGCGCCGTCGGCCGTGGCCTACCAGGTGCAATGGCGCCGCGACAACTCCGACTGGGTCGAAGCGGGCCGCACCGGCGCGCAGACCCTGGAGCTGCCGGACATCCGCGCCGGCGCCTACGTGGCCCGGGTGCGCGCGATCAACGTGTCGGACATCTCGTCGGTGTGGGTCAACTCCACCGAGACGATGCTTGAAGGGGACATCGCGCCGCCGCCGGCGCTGGCGCTGCTGGCCACCAAATCCCTGGTGTTCGGCATCGACCTGCGCTGGGCCTTTCCGGAAGGACGTTTCACGGCGCAGCGCACCGAGATCTGGTACAGCGCGTCCAATGACCGTGCCAGCGCCATCAAGCTGGGCGACTTCGCGTTCCCGCAGAGCGCCCATACCCTGATGGGGCTGTCGGCCGGCAAGCGCTTCTACTTCTGGGGTCGCATCGTCGCCCTGAACGGCGAGATCGGCGCGTGGTATCCGGCCGACCAGGGCGTGATGGGCGAATCCAGCTGGGAAGCCAGCGAGATCCTGGAATACCTGAACGGCAAGATCAGCCGCGACGAGCTGGCCAAGGAACTCACGGGCACCATCGACGGCCTGACGACCGGCCTGGACGAAACCCGTGCCGCGATCACGGCGGAGGAGACCAAGCGGGCCGACGCGGACGGGGCGCTGTCTTCGCGCGTCGATACGGTGCTGGCGACCGCCAACGGCGCCGCAGCGGGGGTGCAGGAAACGCGCGACGCGCTGGTCAGCGTCGATGGCAAGCTCAAGGCGACCTGGAGCATCAAGGCCCAGGTCGCCAAGGACGGCAAGACCTACGCTGCTGGCATGTCATTGGGGGCCTACTCCCAGCCCGATGGGAGCATGCAGACCTCGGTGTATTTCCTGGCAGACCGGTTGGCGTTGTTGAACCTGGCGAACGGCGCGACCACGACGCCGTTCGTGATCGAGAACGGGCAGACGTTCATCAATGATGCGGTCATCGGTACGGGGCGGATCACCAATGCAATGATCCGCAGCCTGGATGCGGGCAAGATCGACGCGGGGTATATCAACGTGGATCGCCTGGAGGCGAATGCGTTGACGGCCAAGCTGGCGAATCTGGGTACGGCGTACATCTCGCGGGCGCATATCCGTGATGCGCAGGTCGATACGCTGTCGATCGCGGGCAATGCGGTGACGATTCCCACGTCGTGGACGGGAAATGCCTCAGGAACCGTCGTCATCAACAGCAATGTGGCAGGACCGGTCGTCGTGATTGCATACCGGTCCGGCTATGCCGGGCGCGCGTCGACTTTGCGGATCTACGTGAACGGCGCGTTGGTGGAGGCGGCGGCGGGCTCGCATACCGTCTGGCAGAGCGGCAGTGGGGAAGGCACCCAGCCCTTGGAGTACACGAGTCTGCCGTTGACCGCTGTGGCGGTGGGCAACGCCGGGGTGGGAAATACCACGATAACGGTCAACTCATCGAGTTCAGAAAGCAATCAGGCGACGATCCGTATCGTTGCACTCATGGTGAAGAGGTGAGAAGCATGAATATGCATACCGCATCGTTCTACGATCCGACGGGCCGGATCATCGGTGTCATGCGCGGGCCGCGCGAGAGCGTGGACGCCACGGCGCAAGTCACCGGCCATCCCTTTGTCGACGGGGAGGGAAACCCGGAGTCTCAGTATGTGCGGGAAAACGCTCTCGTCCCCCGGCCGGAATCACCTGCCATCCTGACGCGGCATTCCCTTTCGGCGCTTCCGATCCCTTGCTCCATCAAGATCGGTGAACGTGCGTATTCCTGCAACGAAACCACCGCCGAGCTTGCATTCGATCAGCCGGGAACTTATCACGTCACCATCGAAGCCTGGCCCTATCTCAACAAGGAGTTCACCGTTGAAAATCCGCCACTATGAACCTTACGCGCCGCTGCGCGCCCGCGCCTATCCCGCCATCGGCGACCAGCTCGACGCGATCATGAAGTTCGCCGCGCACCTGCAGGCCTCGGGCCAGGCGCTGCCCGACGAGGTGACGAGCTGGGTGGCGCAATGCCGTAGCGTCAAGCAGCGCTACCCGAAGCCGACTGACGCCAGAGAGGCCCAGGCATGACCCAACCCCTGACCACCATCCGCCTCTACGGCCGGCTGGGCGCCGAGTTCGGCCGGTTGCACCGGCTGGCCGTCTCCAGCACCGCCGAGGCGATACGCGCGCTGTGCGTATTGCTGCCCGGCTTTGAAACCCGCCTGCTCGACAGCGAATCCAGGGGCGTGCGCTATGCCTGCTTCATCGGCCGGCGCAACCTGGACGAAAGCGAACTGTCGCGGCCGGCGGGCCATGAAGATATCCGTATCGCGCCCATGCCCACCGGCGCCAAGCGCGGCGGCCTGATGCAGGTGGTGGTCGGCGTGGCGATGATCGTCGCGTCGTTCATCCCTGGCATCAACGTCATGTTGTGGGCGGGCGCCAGCACCTCGCTGATGACGATGGGCGTGGCCATGACGCTGGGCGGCGTCGTGCAGCTGCTGACACCGCAGCAACGGGCCCTGAGCGTCAAGGACGGGCCGAACAACGGCGCTTCCTACAACTTCAACGGCCCCATCAACACCACCGCCCAGGGCAATCCCGTGCCGGTGCTGTACGGCGAGCTGATCGTGGGCAGCGCCACCATTTCGGCGGGCATCTACGCCGAAGACCAGGTGTAGGGGGTGCGGATGCCGGACGGGTTACCCATCCGGCCCGCCAGCCTTTCGGCAGCGACTCGACCTAGAATCAGGCATCGGGCGGAGCGAGCCTCCGCGCCAACAGGGGAGCCCCGATACCGCATGAAGCGCAACTTCAACATCCACGACCTGCGGATCTTCTATACCGTGGTCATGACCGGGTCCACCCGGCAGGCCGCGCAGGCCATGCACCTGACCCAGCCGGCCGTCAGTCACGCCATCTCGCGGCTCGAACACGCGACCGGCGTGCAGTTGTTCGACCGGTCCCACAAGACGTTGCGGCCGACCGAGGCGGGGCAGTATCTGTACGGCGAGGCCAAGTTCGTGCTGGACGAATTGGTCCGCATCGACGAGGCGCTGCACAGCATCGAGCAGTTCGGCGGCCGTGGCCTGCGTATCGCCAGCTCGCCCGCGCTGGCATTGTCGTATGCGCCGGATGCAGTGCGCCGCTATCTCGACGCCCACGGTACGCGGCCGTTCTCGATCGACCTGGAATCATCGGTGCAGGCGATCAGCGCCGTCGATACCATGCGCGCGGATTTCGGGCTGGGGGCGGTGTCGCAGGAAAATTCCCGGCTGATGTTCCGGCCGTTCCTGCGCACCGAGGTCATGGCGATCGTGCATCGCGAGCACGCGCTGGCGCGCGGCGAGGTCGTGGCGGTGGGCGACATCCGCCCCGACAGCTACGTACAGCCCCTGTGGTCCGATTATGTCATGCCGCAGGGCGACATCGCCGAGTCGATGCAGCTGCGTTCGGGCATGCGGGCGCATATGTCGCTGCTGGCGGGCACCGTGTGCGCGGTGCGCGGCGTCAGCATGGTCAACGCGTTGTCGGCCTCCGACATCACGGCGGCCTATCCCGACCTGGTGGCGCTGCCGTTGGCCTCGCGCCAATGGTTCGATTTCGTGCTGATCGCGCGCAACGAGGCCGCCAGCCGGGAGTCGGCCGAGCACCTGCTCCAGGCATTGCATGCGGCGGCCGGGCAGCGGCGGCAGGGCGTGTATGCGCGGACGATCCAGCTGCTGGCGTAGGGGATCAGTCCGCCGGCGGTTGCCAAGGCAGCGATTGCAGGTCGCCGTCGATGCTGATCGCCTGGCCGCTGACCATCGCCCCGAACGGGCTGGCCAGGAACAGCGCCATGTTGGCGATGTCGGCCGCGCGCACGAATTGCCCCAGGCTGACACCGGCCAGTTCCAGCCGGGTCTCCTCGGCCACCGTCACGCCCATGTTGCGGGCGCGGGCCTCGATGACCCGGTCGATGCGCGGGCCGGCCACCAGGCCGGGCAGCAGCGCGTTGACGCGGATGCCGTAGCCGCCCAGCTCGACCGCCAGCGAACGGGTCAGGCCGACCACGCCCCACTTGGTGGCGGCATAGGGTGTGCGCATCGGCACGCCCATGCGGCCGGCCACCGAGCTGATGTTGATGATGCTGCCGCCGCCCGCTTCGCGCAGGGCCGGCAGCGCGTGCCGCACGGTGTGGAACTGCGCGGCCAGATTGATGTGCAGCGTTGCGTCCAGGTCCTGCGGGGCAATGTCGCCGATGCCGGCGGTGGGGCCGGCGATGCCGGCATTGTTCACCAGGACGTCGAGTCCGCCCAGGTGCGACAGCGCCTCGCCCATGTAGCGATCGATCTCGTCGCGCCGGCTCACGTCGGCGCGCGACGAGGGATGCGGGCAGGCCGCCAGCGCGCGTTCGTCCACGTCGCACACGTGGACCCGCGCGCCCCGCGCCGCGAATGCGCCGGCGATGGCCGCGCCGATACCGGCCGCGCCCGCGGTGACGATGACGCGCTTGCCGGACAGGTCCACGGGCAGGGCGCCGATGTCCGCCGGGATGGGGTTCTTCACAGTCATGGGGGTTCCTTGCTCATGGCGATCCGGGCAGGATCAGGGCTTCATCAGGCGGCAGGTCGATTCGGCCGGCGCGGTATAGATCTGGTCGCCCGGCGCGCGCGCCACGAGCTTGTAGTAGTCCCACGGGCCTTTCGATTCCGCCGGCGTCTTCACCTGCATCAGGAACATGTCGTGCACCATCAGGCCGTCGGCGCGGATCTTGCCGTCCTTCACGAAGAAGTCGTTCACCGGATTGGCCTTGAGCCACTTCATCACCGTGTCGCCGTCGGTGCTGCCGGTGGCGGCCACGGCCTTCAGGTAGGTGGTGGTGGCCGAGTAGTCGCCGGCCTGCAGCATCGACGGCTTCTTCTTCATCCTTTCCTCGAAGCGCGCCGCCCATTGGCGCGATGCGTCGTCCTGGTCCCAGTACCAGGCCGTGGTCAGGTACATGCCCTGCGCCGCCGGCAGGCCAAGCGCGTGGATGTCGGTGATCAGCACCAGCAGGCCGGCGATCTTCATCTTCGGCGTCAGCCCGAACTCGGCCGCCGCCTTGACGGCATTGCTGGTGTCGCTGGCGGAATTGGCCAGCCCCAGCACCGACGCGCCCGAGGCTTGCGCCTGCAGGATGAAGGACGAGAAGTCGGCCGTGTTCAGCGGGTGGCGCACGCGTCCCTTGACCGTCCCGCCTTCGGCTTGCACGACTGTCGACGCGTCCCGTTCGAGCGCCTGTCCGAAGGCGTGATCCACCGTCAGGAAGAACCAGTCCTTGTTGCCTTCCTTGAGCATCGCCCGCGCCGTGCCGCGCGCCAGCGAGACCGTGTCGTAGACGTAGTGGACGGTATAGGGCGTGCATTGCGAGTTGGTCAGCTCCGAGGCGCCCGCGCTCACCACGAAGAACGGCGTCTTCTTCTCTTCGGCCACCTTGGCCATGGCCAGCGCCGCCGCCGAGTTGGCGCCGGCGATCAGCATGTTCACGCCTTTCTGGTCGAGCCACTCGCGCGCCCTTGACGAGGCGATGTCGGCGCGGTTCTGGTGGTCGGCCACCAGCACCTCGACCTTCTTGCCCGCCACCACGCCGCCCAGGTCGGCCACCGCCATCTTGATGGCCTCGGCGCCGCCGGGGCCGTCGGCGTCCGCCGACAGGCCCGACATGTCGGTGATGAAGCCGATCCGGATCACGCCGTCATCGGCCTGGGCCACGCCCATCCCGCCCAGCAAGGCGGCCAGCGCGGCCGCGCACAATGTCTTTTTCATGGTTGTCTCCTCGATCCCGCGGATCTTGTTGTCATGGATGGCCCCGCCGCCGCTCAGAACGCGACGTCGTGGCCGCCCTTCAGTTGCAGGGTCGCGCGCGCCTCGTCGGGCGTGGCGATCTGCAGCGACAGGTCTTCCAGGATGCGGCGGATACGCCGCACCTGGTCGGCGTTCGAGCGCGCCAATTCACCCGGCCCGTCCCACAACGAATCCTCCAGCCCCACGCGCACATTGCCGCCCATCGTGGCCGCCATCGTCGCCAGCGGCGTCTGTTTGCGTCCGGCCGCCAGTACCGACCAGGTGTAGTCGGCGCCGAACAGGCGGTCGGCGGTGCGCTTCATCATCATCACGTCCTCGGGGTGCGTGCCGATGCCGCCGCGGATGCCGAACACGGACTGGATCAGGAAAGGCGGCTTGAGCAGCTTGCGGTCGACGAAGTGGGCCGCGGTGTAGAGATGGCCGATGTCGTAGCACTCGATCTCGAAGCGCGTGCCGTTGTCGCCGCAGGCCGTCAGGATGTGCTCGATGTCCTTGAACGTGTTCTTGAAGATCAGGTCGTTGCTGCCTTCCAGGTAGGGGCGTTCCCAGGTGTGCGAGAACGTCTTGAAGCGCTCCAGCAGTTCGTACATGCCGAAGTTCATCGAACCCATGTTCAGCGACGCGACTTCCGGCTTGTAGCACAGCGCCGGCGCCATGCGGTCGGCCAGCGGCAGCACCGGCGAGCCGCCCGTGGTGATGTTGATCACCACATCGGACGCGGTCTTGATGCGCGGCAGGAACTGCGCATACAGCGCCGGATCCTGTGTCGGCTGGCCCGTGTCCGGCTGGCGCGCATGCAAGTGAACGATGGCCGCGCCGGCTTCGGCCGCCTCGATGGCGGAGCGGGCGATCTCGTCGGGCGTGACGGGCAGGTGCGGCGACATCGACGGCGTATGGACCGAGCCGGTGATGGCGCAGGTGATGATGACCTTGTTCCTGGATGGCTTCATGGGCCTGGACCTCTTGGATGTGAAGGCCCGGCTGTCTCCCGCCGGGCGCAGGCCATTCTGTCGCACGCCGCCGGCCGCTGTCACCTGAACATAAATTATCAATTGATAGGGAATCCGGTGCTGCGGCGCAGCGTGGGGACAGCCGGCCCTGGATGCGCCGGAAGGGGCGTTTTCGTAATATGCCGGTTCCGGCGTGCCCGTCCCCTTGCCCCTTTCGATAGATGTCATGAATGCTCCTGTGAACTACGTCCTCGCGATGGACCTGGGCGGCACGCGTTTTCGCGCGGCGCTGGTCGACGGGCAGGGCGGCATCGCCCATTCCTGCTCCATCGACAGCCCGGCGGGTATCGCCGCCCGGCCCGGCTGGGACGAGATCGACGCCGATGCCTGGTGGCGCGGCCTGCAGGCGCTGGCGGACACCCTGGCGGCGCAGGCCGGCGCGGCGGCTTTCGATGCGGTCGAGGCCGTGGCCATCTGCGGCGTCACGCGCACGCAGGTGTTCGTGGACGCGCAGGGCGCGGCCATCCGCCCGGCCATCACCTGGCGCGATGCACGGACGGCGGCGGATTTGCCTGCGTGGTTGTCGTCCCTGCCGGCCGGTCATCCGGAAAGCGGACAGATCAACGCCTTCCATCCCTGGGCCCGCATCGCCTGGTTGTTGCGCACCGAACCGGCGCACGCGGCTCGCGTGCAGGCGGTGCTGGATCCCAAGGATTACCTCAACCTGCGCCTGACCGGCCGGGTTGCCAGCGATACCGTGTCGCTGGCACGTCTGGCGGCCGCGGCGGCGCCCGTGGCGGATGTGTCGGGGTCGGCGCCCGGCGACCTGCTGACCGCCATCGGCGCCAGCCCCGCCTGGGTGCCTGACCTGCTCGATCCCCTGGACACCGTCGGACCGGTGCTGCCCGGCCTGCCGGGCGCATTGGCCCGCCTGGCCGGCCGCCCCGTGATTGCCTGCGCCAACGATACCTGGGCCGCCGTCGCCGGCCTGGGCGCGTTGCGCCCGGGGTACGCCTACAACATCTCGGGCACCACCGAAGTGTTCGGCGCGGTGGGCGCCGAGCCGGTGCACGCCGAGGGCCTGATGACCGTGGATTGGGGCGGCGGCCATCACCAGGTTGGCGGACCGGGCCAGAATGGCGCCGACACCGTTGCCTGGCTGCTGCCGCTGCTGGGTCGGCTGGGCGCCGAGGGCATGGCCGGGGTCGGCGTGGCGATGGACGCCTTGCTAGAAGCGCCGCGCGAGCCGCAGCCGGCCCTGTTCCTGCCGTACCTGCAGGGCGAACGCGTGCCGTACTGGGATCCGCACTTGCGCGGCGCTTTCATCGGCCTGAACCGGCGCCATGGCCCCGGCGACCTGGCCTGGGCCGTGCTGGAAGGCGTGGCGTTCCTGAACCGCATCGTGCTGGAGCGCGCCGAGGCGGCGCTGGCGCGGCCCGTGGCCGAAATCCGTTTCGGCGGCGGCGCCGCGTCCAATCCGCACTGGTGCCAGGCCAAGGCCGACATCTGCGAGCGCGCCGTCATCGTCGGCCAGGCCGACCAGCCCGGCATCCTGGGCGCGGCGGCCGCGGCCTGGACCGCGGCGGGACGCTTTGCCGGTTTCGCGGCGGCGCAGGACGCGCTGGCGCGCGTTGCCCGGCGCTACGAGCCGTGCCCCGAGCGGGTCGCCGCCTATCGGCAGCTGTACGCCCAGTTCCGCGCCGCCGAGGCCGCGCTGGCGCCGGTATCGCACGCGCTGGCGGGCATCCGGCTGGGGTAAAACCCTTAGGCGCGATCCGGCGCGCGCGTGCGCCGGTCCGTTTGCGCCGGGTATACACTACGACGCCACAGGCCCGGACGACGATCCGGCCGGCTGGCGCGGCGCAGCAGGGCGCGTCCGCCATCAATCACATGCAGCAAGGGCGAGGCGATGCGCGGCATCCTGGAAAAGTACGGCACGGCAATTGCGGGATTGGTCCTGGTGGGCTTTTTCGCGATAGCCGCCCCGAATTTCGCCGCGCCCGGCAATCTTCTGAACATCGCCAAGGAAACCAGCTTCCTAGCCATCATCGCCATCGGCTTCACGCTGGCGCTGGTGACCGCGGAACTGGACCTGTCCGTGGCCGACGTGGCCAGCCTGGCCGCCGTGGTCACGGGCGCGCTGGTGCATACCGGCCAGCCCGTGCTGCTGGCGATCGCCGCCGGCCTTGGCGTGGGCCTGTTCTGCGGCCTGTTCAATGGTTTTGCCGTCACCCGGCTGCGGGTCCCCTCCCTGATCGCCACGCTCGGCATGGCCGCGATGGCGCGCGGCTTCGCCTTCATGCTGACGGATGGCGTCTCGTACGTGGGCCGCTGGCCCGCCGCCTTCACCGACCTGGCGCGCGGCAAGCCTTTCGGCATACCCGCGCTGGTGCTGTGGATGGTGGGCGCCGTGCTGTTCGCCTTTTTCCTGGTCAAGTGGACCCGCACCGGCGCCCGCATGACCGCCACCGGCGAGGCCGGCGAGTCCGCCCGCCTGGCGGGCATCAACATCCGCGCCATGAAGAGTATCGGCCTGGCGCTGTCCGGCCTGTGCGCCGGCCTGGCCGCGGTACTGCTGACCTCGAGCCTGTCGTCCGCCGCGCCCAACATGGCCGGCGACTATTTCCTGTACGCCATCGCCGCCGTGCTGCTGGGCATGACCATGTTCAATCCCGGCCATGCCAACATTCCCGGCACGCTGGTGGCCGCGCTGATCCTCAAGGTCCTGGGCAACGGCCTGGTGCTGATGGGGGCGGCCTATTACGTGCAGGACATCGTCCTGGGCTTCATCATCGTCGCGTCCGTCGCGGTGTCATCGGCCGTGCTCAAGAAAGCGGCCTTCAAATTCGGATAGGAAGGGGAAACATCATGAACCGATTCTTCAAGCGCACGCTGCTGCTGGGCGCATTCGCCGCGCAGGCGCTGGCCGCCAGCGCCGCGCATGCGTTCGACGTCGGCGTGGTGGCCTTCCAGATGTCCTCGGAAACCCATGCCCGCGCCGCCAACGCGGCCGCGCAGGCCGCCCGCGCCAAGGGCTGGACCGTGACCCAGCTGAACGCCGAGGGCTCGCTGCCCAAGCTGGCCGAGCAGCTCGACACGCTGGTCAACAAGAAAGTCGACGCTATCGTCATCGCCATGGGCAAGCCGGTCGAGACCGATGCCCAGCTGCAGGCCGCCAAGGAAAAGGGCATCGCCGTCGTCGGCGTCATGTCCGGCGCCAGCCCGCACATGCTGTTCGACGTCGAGGTCAATGAATACGCCACCGGCGCGCAATCGGTGCTGTACCTGCTGGGCAAGATGGGCTACCAGGGCAACATCCTGTCGGCGCGTTTCGACGGCAATTCCGGCACCCGCATCCGCGGCAAGATGCTCGACGCGGTGCTGTCGGAGAACACCGCCGTCAAGGACCTGGCCAAGTTCAGCATGGCACGCACGCAAAGCTGGCGCGACGACGTGCGCAACGGCATGCAGGCGCTGTTCCTGCGCAACCAGGGGCTATTCAAGGGCGTCTGGGCCTCCTTCGACGGCCAGGCCTATGTGATTGACGACCTGCTGCAGGCGCAGGGCATGAAGAAGGGCGACATCACCCTGGTGTCGGTCGACGGCGGCCCGGAAACCTATCGCCGCATCGCCGATCCCGACAGTCTCATCACCGCCACCATGATGATCCCGTTCGAGCAACTGGGCGTGACGGCCGTCGACGCCATCGACCGCATCGTCGTCAAGAAGGAGCCCAAGGACAAGATCGCATCCGGCCCCTACCTGTTCATGGACTCGGTGCTGGTCGACGCCAGCAACGTGCAGCAATTCCTGACGCCCGCCAAATAGGCGCCAGGGCGCGCCATCCGCCACCGCACCCTTCATGTCCGTCGCCGCTTCCGCCACCATGACCGCCGCCCCGCCCGCCGCGCTATCGCTTCGCCAAGTCCGCAAGTCCTACGGCGCCGTCGAGGCCCTGAAGGGCGTCGACCTGGAGGTGCCGGCGGGCCGCGTGATGGCCATCTGCGGTGACAACGGCGCCGGCAAATCCACGCTGATCCGCATCATCTCCGGCGCGCAGGCGCCCACGGGCGGCGAGTTGAGCCTGGACGGCAAGCCAGTGGTGTTCGGTTCGCCGCATGACGCGCTGGCGCAGGGCATCGCCACCATCTACCAGGACCTGGCGCTGGCGCCGCGCCTGTCGATCTGGGAAAACGTCTTCATGGGCGCCGAGCTGGTGCGCCGCATCGGCCCGCTGCGCGTGCTCGACAAGCGCCGCATGGCGCAGGAAGCGCGCGGCTACCTGCAGCGCCTGTCGGTGCCGATCGACGACATGGACCGCCCGGTCGAACGCATGTCGGGCGGCCAGCGCCAGGCCGTCGCCATCGCGCGGGCCCTGCGCTGGGATGCGCGCGTCGTCATCATGGATGAACCCACCGCCGCGCTGGGCGTCAAGGAAACCGCGCTGGTGCTGAACCTGGTGCGCAAGCTGCGCGAGGAAGGACGCACCGTCATCCTGATCAGCCACAACATGGCCGACGTGGTCGCGCTGGCCGACCGCGTCGCGATTCTCAAGAGCGGCGTCAAGGTGGTCGAGCGCGAAGTGGCGGGCCTGGACGCCGACGCGCTGGCGCACATGGTGATGACGGGCAGGGCCTGACCGCCCACCCCGCCACGCGCCCGCCCGCGGCGCGGACAAAGTCAGGTGCAAACTTCACAGACCTTCACACGGATCCTGCGTAGCATTGGCGTGTCTTGTTCCCCAATGCCGCATCGATGACTCCCTACGCCGTCTCTCGCGTCGGCCGCCCGCCTCGACGCCCGCTGCGCTCACGTGCCGCGGGCGTCTTGTTGCTGACCTGCGCCCTGGCGCTGCCGGGCGCCGCCGCCGCGGTGGCCGCGGGAACCCCGGATGTCGCCGTCGCCGCCGTCTCTCCGGCCCGTTGCATGCGTATCATGCTGCAACAGCAGGACGACCGCCTGACGTTGCAGTCGGACTACGAGGCGGCCACGCAGACCGTCATTCCCGAACGATCGGCTGGCGTCCTGTCCAAGGAATTCCGCCGCGTCTACGACATGCTGGAAGAGAACCGGCGGCTCGACGGCCGGTTTGACGCCCGCATGGCGATCCTGTCGCATGAACTGTTGGGGCCGCTGCTGCCCTCGCTGCGCAAGGCGCCGTGCGTCATCTTCGAGATCCAGCCGACTTCCATGCACTTTGCGCTGGACTTGTTGCCGGTCGACGGCAAGCCGTTGTTCGTGCAGAAGCCGGTCGCGTTCCGCTTCGCCGCCGCGGCCGGGACGCCCGCCGGCAATGCCGGGTCCGATTCCCCTCAGCCGCCCGCCGCGACCACGGATGCGGGTGCGCAGTCCCGCGCCGCTTCGATCGGTCCGCAGGCCCGCGGCCTGATCCTGAGGGACCCGGAGACCGACCCCGACGACGGCACCGGCGACGTTCGCCGGCTCTATCCCGGCTCGACCTTCCAGCTCACCGCCACCGCCACGCCCGACATGTTCGCGCGCAGCCGCTACGATTTCCTGCTGATCAGCGGCGAAGGCGTCGTCAGCCCCACCTGGGGCCGCCCGGAAAAAGACGAGAACGACGCCATCGGCCTGGGCGAGGACGACATGTATCCCAAGGACCTGCAGGGCGCCGCCTTCGACCTGGTCTATTTCGACGCCAGCCAGCTCGGCATGAGCAAGGCCTTCGTCGACGCCGCGCGCCGTTGCGGCGCGCATCACTATCTGGCTCCCATCATCAGCAACGAGGCCGGCCATTCCTCGACCCTGATGCTGCGCTATTTCTTTGGCGGCACCCGCCAGGGCGAGGCGCCGATGGACGCGCTGTACCGCGCCCGCAAGCGCATCTACCAGGAGTTCGAGGGCAAGGTGAATCGCACCGAGCAGATCTACTATGCGTATCCGTTTCGGTTGTATCTGCTGTAGGGGGGCGGGCTCCCGCCCGTGGCGCAGGCCGTTTTACGGCTTCCAAAAAAAACCGCCGCCGGCGTTGCGCCGGCGACGGTCTCTTGACCTGCTGAGGCGAGGACTCAGTCCTTGCGGCTGGTCACTTCGACCAGGTGATAACCGAACTGGGTCTTCACCGGGCCCTGGACTTCGCCGACGGGGGCGCTGAACACCACGGTGTCGAATTCCTTGACCATCTGGCCCGGGCCGAACGTGCCCAGGTTGCCGCCGTCGCGGCTGGACGGGCAGCTCGAGTTTTCCTTGGCCAGCTGGGCGAAGTCGGCGCCGTTTTCGATGGCGGTCTTCAGTTCGTTGGCCTTGGCTTCGGTCGAAACCAGGATGTGGCGGGCGGAGGCTTGTGCCATGTTGGGCTCCTTGCGGGGGAATGATTGGGGTGGGGAGAGTAACGCATTTGGGCGGACTCGCTACGACGCCATCATAAACGGGCGGAGGAGTGGAGAGCTTCTATCTCCTCCAGACATTTGCATGTGATTTCAAGTTGATCCATGGATATCGCTACTATTACAAAAGATAACAAGGAGCGACGGATGAACTTCTGGTGGGTGAATCACAGCAAGTCTTACAAGAAAGAACTCGAGGGCGGATACATTTGGTGTCCGCAAGTTCGTCCGGGCCAGGTTCAACGAATCCCTTGGCTGAATGTCGCGAAGGTTAGGCCGGGTGATGTGATCATCTCTTATGCCAAGCAGCATGTTCAGGCGATCGGCATCGCCCTATCTGCCGCCATTGACTCTCCACCTAAGCCCGGGTACTCGGAAATGGGATGGGACAAGGAAGGTTGGGAAGTTGGAGTTCGATGGGAGCGGTTGCCTATGCCCTTCTCGTTGCAAGACTACATGGAGACAATTCGAGCGTTTTTGGCACCTAGAAATGCTCCCTTGCTGCCTAATGGCAACGCTCAATTGGCTTATCTCTCGGCGATAAGTAGTGAGTTTGGACGCTGGCTACTAAGCAATGTTGAGACGAACGAGGCGTTAATTTTTGGGGTGGCAGCAGATGCCGAGTTGGAGGCGCAACCCATCCCCGCGACTGAAAAAGCTCGTCTTTACCAAGCTCGTGTCGGACAGGGAGCCTACCGGCGAGAGGTGTTGAAACTCGAGCCCAAATGCCGACTGACTGGAGTGTCGGATCCGGGGTTTTTGGTCGCCAGTCATATCAAACCGTGGAGAAATAGCTCCAATGCCGAGCGCCTAGATGGCCATAACGGTTTGATGCTAGCTCCGCATGTAGACCGGCTATTTGATCAAGGCTGGATTTCCTTTCTGGGTAATGGTGAGTTGCTAGTGAGATCGGCAGCGTTGGTGACTTTGAGAGCCTGGGGGCTGCCGGAACGACAGAATGTGGGCGCGTTCTCGGCTCGGACCGCGGGGTACTTAGAATTCCATAGAGATATGGTATTTGGAGCTGCACGCGGCTTTTGAGAGGACAAAGGCGGAAAAAAAACAGGCGCATCATGCGCCCGTTCTTGTCACCAGTACCGTTGCAGTTACCGCACCGGCCACCCATACATCAACCCGCCATTCCGATACGACGCGTTCAACCCCCGCGCCAGCTTCATCGGGCTGGTTTCTCCCAGATTCTTCTCGAAGCTCTCGCCGTAATTTCCGATCTGTTTGATGACGTTGTAGGCCCACTTGTCATCCACGCCCAGGTTCTTGCCCATGCCCGGCGTCACGCCCAGCAGGCGCTGCACGTTGGGGTTGGTGCTCTTGAGCATCTCGTCCACGTTCTTCGAGGTGACGCCGTATTCCTCGGCCTCCAGCATCGCGAACATGGTCCAGCGGACCACGTTGAACCACTGCTCGTCGCCCTGGCGCACCATGGGGCCCAGCGGCTCCTTGGAGAAGTTCTCCGGCAGGATGTCGTATTTCTCGGGGTTCTCGAGGTTGGTGCGGGCCGCGGCCAGTTGCGACTTGTCGCCGGTGAAGGCGTCACAGCGGCCCACCGCGAAGGCACGGACGATTTCATCCATGCGCTCGACCACCACCGGCTTGAAGGCGATGTTCTGCGAGCGGAACCAGTCGGAGAGGTTCAGTTCGGTGGTGGTGCCGGGCTGCACGCAGACGGTGGCGCCGTCCAGCTCCTTGGCGCTTTTCACGTTCAGGGACTTGTTCACCATGATGCCCTGGCTGTCGTAGTAGTTCACGCCCACGCCGATCAGGCCCAGGGTGGTGTCGCGCGTCATGACCAGGGTGGTGTTGCGCGGCAGCACGTCGACTTCGCCGGACTGCAGGGCGGTGAAGCGCTGCACCGCGCTCACGGCCATGATCTTGGACTTGGAGGCATCGCCGAACATGGTCACGGCCAGCGCGCGGCACAGGTCCACGTCCAGGCCCATCCAGCCGCCCTTGCTGTCATTGACCGAGAAGCCGGCCACGCCCGTGGACACGCCGCACTGCACGAAGCCCTTGTTCTTGACGCTCTCGAACGTCACGCCCGCGCTGGCGCCCCACGACGAGAGAAGGAGCGCGGCGCCTGCCGCGACGGTAGTCAGTGCTTTCATGGTGTCTCCGCGCGGGCGCGCAACCTATTGGTCTATGTCCGCCGGTCGGCGGAAATGCGGCGAATGGTATCGGCCGGGCCTGGGTCGGAGAATCGGGGAATTCCCCTTAAATCCACTGGGCGGAATTTACCGGGGCCGGATGGGCGGGCCGCCGGCCCTGTGGCGGGCGCCACGGCGCGAAATCCACTGAAACCATCTGCTCCCGGCGCGTAACCATTTCGATAATTCCTTCCGCGCACACTGGCCTCACCGCGTCCGCAACGGCGGACGCGACTGCGAGGGAGATGCATCATGAAGAATCTTGTCAGAGCCGCGATGACCGCGGGCGCCGCGGTGGTCCTGTCCCTGGGGGCGCTTGCCGTGCCCGGCGTGGCGCAGGCCGGCGTGGCCATCAGCATCGACGTGGCGCCGCCGCCGCCCCGCGTGGAAGTGTTGCCGCCGCCGCGCGTGGGCTACGTCTGGGCGCCGGGCCATTGGGAATGGGTGGGCGGCCGCCATGCCTGGATCGAGGGCGTATGGCTGCCGGCGCGGCCGGGCTATGTGTACCACGGGCCGGAGTGGCGCCAGCGGCATGGGCATTGGGTGTATTACGAGGGGCGCTGGGGGCGCCGTTGAAATTGCGCCTGGGGTGAGGGGCAGCGATCGACGTCCAGCGTCATGACCCGAGCCGGCGCGCCGGCCGCCCAGCCTTCGGCAAAGATCAGCTGACCCTGGAAGCGCGCGTGGGGATATTCACGTAGCACGCCAGGGCGGTCTTCGAAATGCCGCGCGGCCTGGATCAGCCCGGCCAGCAGGGACTGCACGCGTTGCAGTTGCCGCGCGGAGTCGTTGGCCTGGGCACGCGGATGCAAACCGTCCTGGCGCGGCATGCCGACGTTCTCGCGGCTGCCATAGCCGAAGGAAACGACCAGGACGTTGAAGTCGTTCTGGTTGGGCAGAAAGGCCCTGGCGATCTCGCCATAGAGCACTTCGCCATCCATTTCGACGGCGTAGGTCTCGTGTCCGCATTCGTCCCATCCACGGATGCCACCGGCGAACCGGGCGCGCCCTTCGGGCGCGGATACCCAGTCGAAAGTGCGCTCGTAAATGCCCATGTTGAAGCCTCCGTGCGTGTTGGGGGAGCTTACCCTGGCTCTCATCCTGACAGCCGTCTCCAAGGGCAAGGACACGGCGCACGCATAGCGCCATCCAAACAAAAAGCCGCCACTGCAATGCAGTGGCGGCTTTTTCAATCTGGTGCCCGGGACCGGAATCGAACCGGCACGCCTTGCGGCGAGGGATTTTGAGTTGGGGATTTACAGTGTTTGTACAGGGAAATCGGGCGAATTCTAGCGTAGGTTGAAACAGGTAAAACCAGTTTAAAATCAATAGGTTAGTGTATTTTTCATCAGTTGGTGAACACTGGTCATTGTACCTGTACTGCACCTAATTTTCGGGTCTGCCGTGGTATCACAGCGACCACATGGGGAGACCAGCAGCCCGTTGCGGTCGGTGTCGCTGTATGTACCAGTGAGCAAGTGACATCGAGCTCGGGCCGGGGGGCGTGTCGTCTGATGACGTACCGGGGCCGAGCGCGGACCTGGACATGCTTACGTGGATCTCCTATGCACTAGTCAGCCAGCGCAACTCAACCCCTTGCGACGTAAGGCTGTCATTTGCAGCAGCCATTACTGCCCTTACGTTCTCGACTAGGCCTCCTGCTGACAGCCCTGGTTGAACCGCATACACCGTAAGCTGGATATCTATAGGATCACAATTTCGCAAGAGATCGAGAGCTACGTCCCTAGTGCCGAATAGAAATGGTGAATGGCCGCGCCCCACGCGTATAAGCGTCCGTCGTTCAACGTGTCGTATCAAGTCGTCCTTCCGCTGGAACCTGCCCGACTTCACGGACTGGCCCGCTAGTTCGTACACATCGTCCACTCGCTCCCCGGATACAGGTCCGCCGGCCCCCTTACAGTGATAGAGCGACACTGACAAGCGATTAGCAGGCATGGCTCGGGCTACGATGAAATCCGCGGCTTCGCCGGATCGGTGGTCATAAATGATGAAGCTGTTATCCGGGAGGTCAAGTAGGTAGTCTTGTAAGAACCGCTGCACTGTCATGCGATCCGGATTCTTCAAGTCAAACTCGACCTTTATGTCACAGCCCCCCCAGTTGTGAATGACCAGACTTTCTGGACGAATACCCGGGCTGGCGCGACGCCGCTGGAGCGTGCTTCGAGTGAAGGAATCCAACTCCTTCGTGAAGAAGACAAGACCGTTATCTTCAAGCCATTCTTCGATAGACTCCCTTCGCCCCTCTGCACTGACTACGCGTATGGGCGAATCGTGGGTGATTAACAAAAATTGAGGACTTTGGTTCAAGCGATATCGAAGTTGCTGATTTTTACCACCGTCACCCAGACGAAATGTCAGTGAAGAGCCATCTCCACTTACTACTATGTCGGTCACTTCCAAATCCAGGATGCATGTTCTGAAGATGTCGGCACCATCACCTATAAGCACCACGGGGTTGTCCCTGTACGCGTTCTTGGACCAATCCGTCATGAAAGTGGACGCCGGAATTCTTTGGAGTGTCTCGCCATAGGGCAGTAGGTCGAGGCCAGACCGGCCGATGTTGATCTGGTCCGCCGTCATGCGTGCGTGCAGCGCCTCCATCCAGTCGAGAATGTCAGAAATCGAAAGTTTCCCGTTTGACCAAACTCGGCCACCTGCGCTCGCACCGATAATTTCGGTTTCGCCGTTGACCTGCCCACGTCCCATGAAATGACCCTGCGAAAAATTCGCGGCGTCAGAATCTCGAACGCCTCGGTCGGCGTTGCTGCCAGCGACGATGCGGTACGACTCGGCCGTAGCTATGGGGGATGTGCTCCGAATTCCAACACTATAAAACTCTTGGTCCGTCATCCCGTTCAGTACCTTCCGAATTTGCTCGAAGGCTAACGGCGTCGCTTTCCCATCGAAGAAGACCTCGAGGAGTTCCGCATAGTAGCGCTCAGAGCGCTCAGTCGCGGTTATGAAAACGAGCTGCGAGATCGGGAAATACTTCAAGAGAAAGCATTCATGCGCTGCGTCGACCAATTGGTCGTCGCGATACCAGATGGGTGACCGAACGGACTTGGCCACAAGTAGATAGGTGGTCCCATCGTCACTACGCCATGCATTCGTAACCTGCAGGGACTTAAGCGTCTCCGGCGCTCTATCAAAGTTAGGTGCTTGGCTGGTCCTAAATGCTGCCACATGTTGCCCTAGCCGAAACGCTCCCGGGTTCACGGCTTCGTAGTCCGCCGAAGGATGGCCCGCTTGAGCGAACGATTGAAGGGTCTCGCGTTCACGAATCGCCAGGCCCTGACGTGCTTCGGCGACATCCGCGAGGAGAACGTCCCAGTCGACTCCCTCCCTGTAGAGCTCCGTGCTCTCCGCTTCAATTTCGCGTGGCACTGCTAAGAAGGTCGCAGGGCCAGTGTTCTGGTCGTTCGTTCGTGAGAACCGGCCTATGAACTGCAGCGTCGGAACCAAGGATTTGTGGGCACTGTGTAGGACTGCAATTTTGAATTTCGGGAAATCGTAGCCTTCCCCGAACATGTCCACACAGACCACTCCGTCAAGTTCGCCACTAACGAGCCGATTCTCGACATCTTCAATCTGCTGCCGAGACTTTCGGCTAGAAACCGCCTCGACTCTTAGGCCTGCGGCCACATACATGCCCGCAAGCCGGTCGGTATCCGCAATACGCTCAGTACGCGCGAAAAGTCTGTGTTGCAAACCTGCTTCCGCGTCTCGTCTGAATACTTCCACGGCGGTTGTCACCAAGGCTTCGTCACGCGTTTCAGGAAGTGCATCGTCATCAACTACCACCGGGTGGAAGGCGACCTTGCCAAAGGCTCTTTCCTCCACTGCACGACGCAACGAGTAGTAAAAAACAAGCCGTCCCGGCAGTTGTCTGCGATCACGACGAAACGGCGTCGCACTTAGGAGGATGTGGCGAGCGTGCGGCGTTGCTCGGATGAATGCTGCCCACGTCCGTGCGGGCGAATGGTGGCCCTCATCGACTAGGACTAAGTCGAACAGTCCGTCAGGTGGTAGCGGTACACCTTCCACCTCGGGACTAGCCGAGTGAGGAGTACAAACAACGACGTCGAATTGCTCAAGCGCTTGCCACGCCTCAGGCCCGCCGATTCGTTGCTCAACGATGGCTACTCGCGGCCCGTGTAACTCCGGCTCGCCAGGCAGCGCGTTCAGTCGACGAAGCGTTTCAAGGTTTTGAAAGGCTTTGGCTGCTTGGCTACGCAAAGGGCCCGTTGGCGTGACCAGCAGCACGCGCCGCGCTTGCAGAAGGAAGCAAGTAGCGGTGAGCACGGCTGTCTTGCCGTATCCCGTCGGCAAGGAAACAATAGCGGGCTCATGCCGCTCGATGAAGTGCGCCGACAACGCAAAAAGCGCGCCGACCTGTCCGCGTCTTAGTCCTGAATTGGGCGTATTGCCCTCACGGACGACTAGACGCGACGCGTTCTCTTGAAAGTACGCCATCGCCCCCCTCCCAATGTCTCCACTAGAAAAACTGAAGTTTTATTAAAGATATACGTTGCTGGCCGAGGAAACTTTTTCCCATGCTAGTTTTTGAGTGGCAGCAATCTATTAGCAACAGCCTATTGCCCTACACCGTTAGGTTATATCTACGACAGAGTCACGGAACTCTTGCGCATAGATAACAACAGTGTCTTCATTTGACGCTACTAGATGCTCCGCATAGAGTGCCGTTAATTCGGAGTAATCAAGCGGTCTAGAGCCAATTTTTCCTTTATTAAATAGCTGCTCAAACATTTCGCTCGATAGCGACACGTCGCGAATTTTTTTGTATTCGAGAATGTCCTTCCCTTGGGGGCTAAGACTCTTGCAATCATCAATTCGACAGATCGGTAAATGTTCGCCAGTAGAGACAAAGCTCTGATCTGCTCTCTGAAGTTTGTCTGTCGGTCGTAAAAATCCAGCACAGCAAGGGAAACGATACGTATTGGAACTCTCCGGTTGGTCACAGGCTTTCTGAGCACAGGTGAAATTCTTCAAACGAGAAAGCTGCTTCTGCATCCGTTCGTCCGTGAGGTACAAAAACTTTTCTTCCCAAATCTTATATTGCACGGCGACTATGCTGGCCGTCTCTTCGGTCGGGCTATGTCTCTCGTAAATGATGTCTGCCCCAGTAACATGTTCCGGTTTGTCTGGGTGTAGCACGCGGACTCTGAGGATGTTTGAATCGGGTAGTATGAAATCCCTGTATGCTTGACCGGAGTGGAATGCAGGAACAGTTCGCTCTACCGCCATGGTGTCACGAAAGATGAGTTGATTCTCAGTGTGCGGAACTGGGTTGAGCTCTGTCTCTGCGGCGACAAGAATTGCCAACCGCCGTTTCAATTGATCAACCTTCGCTCTGTCATTCTTATTCTGCCTCGCGACTTCAAGCAGATCCTTGATGTCAGCGATATCAACACGGAGCAGAGACAACGGAGCCACTGTGGCGCCGGTCTTTATTGACTTGAGCCTAGCGCGCTGCCGATACTCTTTTGCCGTATCACTTTCCCTTTCTCTTCTAAGAATACTGGTGTCGGCACCAAGCAAAGCGGGATACAGCTCGCCTCCCAGTTCGAGAGCGTTGTCATATGTCGCTTTAGCAAGATCACCCTTTGCAGCTATTTTGGTGAGTCCCCTAAACGCATTGAGCGTAACCCATTCGGAATTGATTCTTGATGTTTCGGACATATGCGAGAGGTACGGTCAAAATAGGATGGAGGAATTTACTCATAATAAACATGCTTGCCGGTCAGTTGACGCCGAACTCGGTCAGTTCGGATTCGATGCCGTGACAACCGTTGCTATGTTTGACTTACCGAGCGTTACTGGTACGCGTAATACAAAAACCGGCGGCAGCCTATCCTGCATTAGTCCCCATATCCTAAATTTCTTCGTCATGACGAAGACTTTGGGAGCGCTAATGCGTCAGCGCGCGGCTGCACAAACTCTTGCAGGCTTATCTGACCATCGACGAAACGCTGAGCGTGGGCCTCATCTGCTTCACTGAGCGAGAAACCTTCTAGACCGACGGAGGCCCGCGCATAGTTAACTGCCGATTGCCGGCGGCTGCGTTCGGTATCCGATATGGTTTTGCCGGGCTGTTGCCTGCATTTACCCTTGCCATGGTGTTTCCTTGCCGTAGGTAACTCGATCTTACAAGAAGTATGGATAATTCGGTTTAGGTACGCGCAGCCACAGAGGTGGTGCGCTGAAATTGTCTTGTTTTACCTGTTATGGACGCCGATATCGGCTGCGTATTAGCCGTAGTTTCCAAAGAGGCTTTGCCTCTCTGGACTCTCCACCCTCGCCGGCGGGAGCTTCGGGGGCAGGGGGGGCGGGCTTTGGCCCGAACTCCTGCCCCCGGGCATAGCGTGGGGCGTTCCTGCCGCGTCAAGGGGTCGTGTCCTCGCCCTGTGGTGCGGGCCGCACCAACCCCTTGACCCGTCATCCGCTCGACGGCACTGCTACTGACGTCGTTTGGCCGGAAGAGGTGTCAAGGGCGGGACCGGAAGCCGCAGCCCGAAGCGCAGCGCAGGGAACGGGTGAGGATCCCGGGCGAAGCCTTCACCCTTGATGCCTCTGGAAGCCATGCAGCCTGTCGGCCGGGGGGGAGGAACAAGGCGAAGCCGTTGGGCCTGCCCCCGCGGCCAGCCCGGCAAGAACGGACGCGAGATGCAACCGAAGGGGTTGCCCAAGCGTAGCGCGGAGATATGTGCGGCCATAAATGAAAAGGCCTCGCTGATGGCGAGGCCGATGCGAACGCAACATGCACATCACTTACCGTTGACGGAGCCGCCCGTTGCAGGTCCTCAATTCTTGCCCATGTTCTGCAAGAGTGATGGCAATTTCGAGGATGTAGGCCATTGACTGCTCAAACCATTTGTCGAACCATTTTTCTGTGACCGGAACCGAATGGATTTTTGCGCGTATCGGCTGAGGTGCGCGTATAGAAGAGAGCGAGGCAGATAGAGTTCAGATGTAGATGGGCTTGGTGTGTCAAGGGCAAGCGCGTTGCACTGCTCTTGCGGGAGCAATCACTGAACCCAAACAAAAAGCCGCCACTGCAATGCAGTCGCGGCTTTTCTAATCTGGTGCCCGGGGCCGGAATCGAACCGGCACGCCTTGCGGCGGGGGATTTTGAGTCCCCTGCGTCTACCAATTTCACCACCCGGGCAGGCTGGTCGCGGGGCCGTCCAGGTGACGGTCGCGGGTAAAGCGAAGACCGCGATTATATGCGGTCTGGCGAAAATTGTCAGGCAAGGGGCCGGTGCGAGGGGCGCCGGCCCGCGTGCTTACTTCTTTTCCGGCAGGAACCAGTTCATGACCAGCGCGCAGATGCCGCCGGTGGCCACGCCGGATTCCAGCACGCTTTTCACCGAGTGCGGCAGGTGCGACAGGATCTCGGGCACTTGCGACACGCCCAGGCCCAGGGCCAGCGACACGGCGATGATCAGCAGGGCGCGGCGGTCCAGGTGGATGCCGGCCAGGATGTTGATGCCGGACGCGGCCACGGCGCCGAACATGACCATGGCGGCGCCGCCCAGCACGGGTTCGGGCACGGCCTGCAGCACGCCGGCGACGGCGGGGAACAGGCCCAGCAGGATCAGCATGCCGGCGATCCACACGCCGACGTGGCGGCTGGCGATGCCGGTCAGCTGGATGACGCCGTTGTTCTGGGCGAAGACCGAGCTGGGGAAGGTGTTGAAGACGCCGGCCAGCAGCGAGTTGGCGCCGTTGACCAGCACGCCGCCCTTGATGCGCTGCATCCACAGCGGGCCTTCGACCGGTTGCTTGGAGACCTTGCTGGTGGCGGTGACGTCGCCGATGGCTTCCAGCGAGGTGACCAGGTAGATGATCAGCATCGGCACGAACAGCGCCCACGAGAAGCCCAGGCCGAAGTGCAGCGGCATCGGCACCTGGAACAGGGCGGCTTCTCGCGCGCCGGTGAAGTCCAGGCGGCCCATGTAGGCGGCGGCGATGTAGCCGACGGCCAGCGCCAGCACCAGCGCGGTGCTGCGGATCCACACGACCGGCACGCGGTTCAGCAGGATGATGGTGCCCAGCACCAGGCCCGACAGCGTCAGGTTCTCGGCGCTGGCGAAGGTGCCGCTGGCCATGGCGCCGAAGCCGCCGCCCATGCTGATGAGGCCGACCTTGATCAGCGTCAGGCCGATCAGCAGCACGACGATGCCGGTGACCAGCGGGGTGATCAGGCGCTTGACGAAGGGCAGGATGCGGCTGATGCCCATTTCGACGAAGGAGCCGGCGATGACGACGCCGAAGATCGCGGCCATCACGGCCTCGACCGGCGTGCCCTGCTTGACCATGACCGAGCCGCCGGCGATCAGCGGGCCGACGAAGTTGAAGCTGGTGCCCTGCACGATCAGGAGACCCGCGCCGAGCGGGCCGAAGCGCTTGCACTGCACGTAGGTGGCGATGCCGGAGATGACCAGCGACATGGACACGATCAGCGTGGTGTCGCGGCTGCTCACGCCCAGGGCCTGGCAGATCAGCAGGCCGGGGGTGACGATGGGGACCAGGATGGCCAGCAGGTGCTGCAGGGCGGCGACGAAGGCGACGGGAGCCGCGGGACGGTCGTCCGGGCCGTAGACCAGGTCGTGGCGGGGTTCGGCGTCGTCGGACGCGCCGTGGGAGGGAGATTGGGTCAGGGAGGCGGGTTGCATGGCAGGGAGCCGGCCGGGGGGGATGGGAGGAAAGTGCGGCATTTTAGCGGGGAAGGCCCCCGGGCGCAGCGCGCGCTTCGAACCGTCGCCAGGGGGCTTGATAGAATTTTGGTCCGCCAACCCTGGACCGACGAATCGGGAATCGATGCAGACGCGCACCAAAGGGATCGTGATCGCGCTGGTCTTGCTGACCGCCATCCTGCCGCTGATGCTGCTGATCTGGCTGGTCGACGGGGGCGACGATTTCGCCGCGATCGACCATGGCGAGTCTTACGGCAGCAGTATTTACAAGCGCTATCAGGGCGCGGTCTACGCGGCCGTGCCCAGCAACGGCTATTACCGCGTGAACGAGGCGGACCCAGCGGGTCTCGAGTCCTTCGACACGGGCCGCTACGACGGCCGGCAGGCGGCGCGCGACGGTCGCCATGTGTATTGCGGCAACCTGGTGCTGCCGGACATGCGGCCCGCATCGACGCGCTACCTGGGCAACAGTTACTTCAGCGACGGAGCGGTCACGTACTTCTGCGGGTTTGCGTCCGAACGCAATCTCGAGCTGGGCCGGTTGGACGAGCTCTGGCAGAAGCTCCTGTACCGGGCCGGCAAGGGCGACAAGCCGCAGACCTACCTGTATCCGTTCCTGGCCCTGCCGGCCAGCGCGCAACCCTATCGGCCGCTGCTCGATCGGCAACTGGCCACCGATGGCGCCCGCGTGTTCTACGAAGGCCGAGAAATGCGCCAGGCGGATCCGGCGCGGTTGCGCCGCATCGCCTCGATCCAGCGCGGCGAGGCGCGGCCGGGCGACAACTTCTTCGGCGATGGCCGCCGGGTCTATTACCGGGAGACGCTGCTGCCGCTGTCGGACGATCCGGCGCTGTACACCTTCACGGTCGGCAACCTCTACCGCCAGCCTTATCTCCATGATCCGCGCGATGGCATGGTGTACCTGGGCGCGATGGCGTTCGACCCGGCCCATGCGCCGTACCGGCTGCTGAACGAGGCGGGCGCCCATGTGCTGCATGCGCTGTTCGCCAGCAAGGACGGCATCTATTTCTACAACAGTGAGAAGCAGGTGGTCGAGCGGGCGGGCGACGATCCATTCGCGGCGGGCGGCTTCACGGCGCTGTCGCCGTATGTGTTCTGGGACGGCCGTCAGTTGCTGTTCCTCAAGGGCAAGGAAGTCTGGAGCCGTTCCCGCGGGGGCGGCGGCTTGCTGTCCCGGTCCACGCTGATCCTGCGGTTCAAGGACGCGCCGACGGGGCAATGGGTCAAACTGGGCGACGTCTATCACGGCTTCGGGTCGGTCTGGCGCAACGGCGACGCGCTCTATTACCTCGACGAGCTGGGCGCGACCCAGCTGATCTACAGCCCGATCTATCGCATCCTGGATCCGATGGCGGCGGATTTCCTGTTGCGTTCGCAGCAGACTCGCCAGATCAAGGCGGACGACATCCGCAAGCTGGTGCATAGCGGGAAGCTGGCGGTGCCCGAGTCCGACGAGCTGCTGGAGGCCAAGACGCGTTATCGCAGTGGCGTGCTGTCGATTTTTGATTGATGCGCGGGACGCCGCGGGGGCGTTCTTTCGTTCATGAGGCCCGCGGGGGGCCTTCGTCCCTTGTCGGGATGGCCCGCGGTTTTCCGGTCTTGAAATATTTCAGATGGCCCCCATCACAATAGGGTTTCCCGGAGACCGCCCGGGCCATGCGCCCCGCTATCCGGCTTCCTTTTGTCCCTAATTTTCCGACTTTTCATACAACGATGAGCCAGAACGCCACGTCCGAAACCCTGGGATTCCAGGCCGAGGTGAAGCAACTGCTGCACCTGATGATCCATTCGCTGTACAGCAACAAGGAAATCTTCCTGCGCGAGCTGGTGTCGAACGCCTCGGACGCCTGCGACAAGCTGCGCTTCGAAGCGATCGACAACCCGGCGCTGCTGGAAGGCGATGGCGAGCTGGCCATCACCGTCAGCTACGACAAGGACGCCCGCACGGTCACGATTTCCGACAACGGCATCGGCCTGTCGCGTGAAGAAGCCGTGGCCAACCTGGGCACCATCGCCCGTTCCGGCACGCGCGAGTTCTTCTCGCAGCTGACCGGCGACAAGCAGAAGGACGCGCAGCTGATCGGCCAGTTCGGCGTGGGTTTCTATTCCTCGTTCATCGTCGCCGACAAGGTCACGGTGATCAGCCGCCGCGCCGGCGCCACCGACGCCATCCGCTGGGAGTCCGACGGCCAGGGTGAATTCACCATCGCCGCCGCCGACAAGGCCACGCGCGGCACCGACGTCACGCTGCACCTGCGCGCCGACGAAGACGAGCTGCTCAACGGCTGGAAGCTGCGCGAGATCCTGCGCCGCTACTCCGACCACATCTCGCTGCCGATCCGCATGGCCAAGGAAGAGTGGGACGCGGAGAAGGGCGAGCAGGTCAAGACGGACGAGCTGGAAACGGTCAACCAGGCCAATGCGCTGTGGGCCCGCAACAAGGCGGACGTGACCGAGGAGCAGTACCGCGAGTTCTACAAGACGGTGTCGCACGACTACGACGACCCGCTCGCCTGGACCCACAACCGCGTCGAAGGCCGCAGCGAATACACCCAGCTGCTGTACGTGCCCAAGCACGCGCCGATGGACCTGTGGGACCGCGACGGCCGCCGCGGCGTCAAGCTGTACGTCAAGCGCGTCTTCATCATGGACGACGCCGATCAGCTGCTGCCGTCGTACCTGCGCTTCGTGCGCGGCGTGATCGACTCGGCCGACCTGCCGCTGAACGTGTCGCGCGAGATCCTGCAGGAAAGCCGCGACGTGCGCGCCATCCGCGAGGGCTCGGCCAAGCGCATCCTGTCGCTGCTGGAAGACCTGGCCGAGAACAAGCCGGAAGAGTACGCCACGTTCTGGTCGGAATTCGGCCAGGTGCTCAAGGAAGGCGCGGGCGAAGACCACGCCAACCTGGAACGCATCGCCAAGCTGATGCGCTTTGCCTCGACCCAGACCGGCGACCAGGCCCAGACCGTGTCGTTCGCCGACTACGTGGCGCGCATGAAGGAAAGCCAGGACAAGATCTACTACGTCACGGCCGACACCTTCGCCGCCGCCAGCAACAGCCCGCATCTGGAGATCTTCCGCAAGAAGGGCATCGAGGTGCTGCTGCTGTCCGACCGCGTCGACGAGTGGATGCTGTCGTACCTGCGCGAATTCGACGGCAAGTCGCTGGTGTCGGTGGCCAAGGGCGGCCTCGACCTGGCCGAGCTGGCCGACGAGGAAGAAAAGAAGCACCAGGCCGAAGTGGCCGAGGACTTCAAGCCGCTGGTCGAGCGCCTGCAGAAGACCCTGGAAGACCAGGTCAAGGAAGTGCGCGTCACGCTGCGCCTGGTGGATTCGCCGGCATGCGTGGTGGTGGGCCAGAACGAACTCAGCCCGCACCTGTTGCGCATGCTGAAGGCGGCCGGCCAGGAAGCGCCCAACGTCAAGCCGGTGCTGGAAATCAACCCGGAACACCCGCTGCTGGCGCGCATCCGCGCCGCCGACGACGGCGAGTTCGACCAGTGGGCCCGCCTGCTGCTCGACCAGGCCCTGCTGGCCGAAGGCGCGCAGATCGCCGATCCGGCGGCGTTCGTCAAGCGCCTGAACGCGCTGCTGCTGAAGTAAGCGGCTGGCGTGACAGGTGAAAAGGCGCCCGCGAGGGCGCCTTTTTCATTGGCGGGGGGCGGAAGGCCGAGGATTCGCCATGCGCGGACCAGGCTACCGCACCGGTAGAAGCGGCCGTGGCATTCCCGAGCGGTAATTTTTAGACAAAAATGCAGCGGTTCGAGCATAAAAATTACCGATCGGTAATTTAATCCGCATGTCGTGGGAATATCCGCGTAAACTTACCGTACGGTAATTCTGAGAGTTTCCCATGCCCTCGCCATCTTCCGCCGATGGAGCCTCCATCGCCATCCACACCTCCGCCGAACTCGGCGAATTGGTGAAGGACGCGCGCCGCGCGCAAGGGTTGCTGCAAACGGACCTGGCCGGCCTGTCCGGCACCGGCAATCGCTTCGTGGTGGACCTGGAGCGGGGCAAGCCAACGCTGCAGTTGCAGAAGGTGCTCGACATGCTGGACCTGCTGGGCCTGGAAGTGCGGGTCGGTCCCAAGCGCGTGGGCCGGCCATGAGCGTCGACGCGCTCGATCTCTACCAGGCGGATCGCAAGGTCGGCCGCCTGTTCGACGAACGGCCCCTGCGTTTCGTCTATGACGACGCCTGGCTGGGATGGCCTGCGGCGCATGCCATCGCGCCGGACATCCCGCTGCGCGACGGCGACCATGCCGGCGAGGCGGTGCATGCCTTCTTCGAAAACCTGCTGCCCGAGGGGCGCCTGCGCCGATTCCTGCAAGTCAGCCGCCATGCCACGACCGTGTTCGGCCTGCTGCGCAGCGTCGGGGGCGACACGGCCAGCGGCCTGACGATATGGCCGCAAGGCGAACGGCCGGCGCCGCCGCGCTATCGCGCCACGACCTGGGGCGAGATCGCCGCGCGTCTGCAGGATCCGGCACAGCCGGCCCTGGTTGCCGAGAACGCCGACGGTGCGCGCATTTCACTGGCGGGCGCGCAGGACAAGCTGCTGCTGATGGTCATGCAGGATGGCGCGCCGGCCTGGCCCGAGGGCGCCGCGCCCTCCACGCATATCCTCAAGCCGGACATCCGCGGGTTTGATGGCGTCTGGTCATCGGCGCTCAATGAAACCCTGGTGATGCAATTGGCGGCGCGCCTGGGGCTGGGCGTGGCCGAGGCGGGCCTGCAACCGGATACCCGGGCGTGCCTGGTCACCCGCTACGATCGCGCGCCGGACGGCGCGGGAGGCCTGCTGCGCCTGCATCAACTCGATCTGTGCCAGCTGGCAGGCAAGCCCTCGGATGTGAAATACGAAGCCGATGGCGGGCCGTCGCTGGCGCAGTGCCGCGAACTGCTCAGGGGCATGGGCGTCAACGCGGCGGACCTCAAGCGCTTCCTGCAGTGGGTGCTTTTCAACCTTTGCGTCGGCAATAACGACAGCCATGCCAAGAACCTGTCCGTGCTGCAAACGCCGGATGGCCAGTACCGCCTGGCGCCGTTCTATGACCTGATGTGTACCGCGTTGTACCCTGGCCTGGCCCGCAATTTCGCGTTCGCCGTGGGCGGCGAGTCCAGGCCGGGCCACATCGGCCGCGGGCACCTGGATGCCATGGCGCGGGAACTGGGCTTCAGCCCCCGCTATGTGGCTGGCGTGGCGCAGGCGCTGGTGACGGAATTGCCGCCTGCGCTGGAAACGGTGCAGGGCGACCTGGCGCGGCAGGCTACGGCGGGGACGGAAAGCACGCTGCTTGAGCGTCTGGGCCAATGGATCCGGGCCAACACTCGCAAGCTCGCCAAACGCTGGGAATTGCCGGGCTGACCTCGCCCGCGCCCTGGAAACCCTCCCTTCATTCATGACTCCAGGTCAAAAGTCTTTCCCCGTTTAGTTGCTTTTTCTGTAAGGGTATACCCGTCATACTGGCCGCCTGTCTTCCGATCAGACTCGTCCCACGCCCCGGCCTTCGCCGCGACGCCCCTGGATTCCCTGGTCGGCGCATCCATACCAAGGAACCCGTATGTCCACCCATGAAACCCCGCCGGTGAAAGCCGGCCTGCCATTGCTGGCATTGGCCGTCGGCGCCTTCGGCATCGGCGTCACCGAATTCTCTCCCATGGGCCTGCTGCCCGTGATCGCCGACGGCGTGGGGGTGTCCATCCCCAGCGCCGGCATGCTGATCAGCGCCTACGCGATCGGTGTGATGCTCGGCGCGCCGCTGATGACGCTGGCGCTGTCGCGCTGGTCGCGCCGCAAGGCGCTGATCGTGCTGATGGCGATCTTCACGCTGGGCAACCTGCTGTCGGCGCTGTCGCCCAACTACACCACGCTGCTGCTGGCGCGCCTGGTGACCAGCCTGAACCACGGCGCCTTCTTCGGCCTGGGCTCGCTGGTGGCCGCCAGCGTGGTGCCGCGCCACAAGCAAGCCAGCGCGGTGGCGACGATGTTCCTGGGGCTGACCATCGCCAACGTCGGCGGCGTGCCGGCGGCGACCTGGCTGGGCCAGGTGATCGGCTGGCGCATGTCGTTCGCCGCGACCTCGGTGTTGGGGCTGGTGGCGATGCTGTCGCTGTGGTTCGCGTTGCCGGCGGGCGAAGCCGGACGGCGTCCGGACATCCGCCATGAACTGGCGGTGCTCAAGACCCCGGTGGTGCTGGTGGCGCTGTTGACCACCGTGCTGGGCGCGGGCGCGATGTTCACGCTGTACACCTATGTGGCGCCGACCCTGGCGGAGCTGACCGGTGCGTCGCCTAATTTCGTGACGGCCATGCTGGTGCTGATCGGCATCGGCTTCACCATCGGCAACACCGCGGGCGGCCGTTTCGCCGACCGTTCGCTCGATGGCAGCCTGATCGCCTTCCTGGTGCTGGTGATCGTCGACCTGCTGGCCTTCCCGTGGCTGGCACAGACCCAGGTGGGCGCCGCGATCGGCCTGCTGATCTTCGGCTTCGGCACCTTCGCCGTGGTGCCGCCGCTGCAGATGCGGGTGATGCGCGCCGCGACCGATGCGCCTGGCCTGGCCTCGTCGGTCAACGTGGGCGCCTTCAACCTGGGCAACGCGGTGGGCGCGGCGGCCGGCGGCGGCGTGATCTCGGCCGGCATGGGCTATGCCGCGGTGCCGGTGGCCGGCGCGATCATCGCCGCGGCGGGCCTGGCGCTGGTGCTGTGGCAGCGCGCCGCCAACCAGCGCCAGCGCAAGCTGGCGGTGCAGGGCTGCTGATCCTCAGAACTCGAACGTCGCGCCCAGCTCGTAGGTGCGGCCCGGCGCCAGCAGCACCTGGCTGGTGGCGCGACCGCCATAGTAGGCGTAGAGCTTGTCGGTCAGATTGCGCACGCGGAAGGTGATCAGCGCCGGCCGCAGGCGGTAGCTGACCGCCGCGTCCACGGTGGTGTGGCCGTTGATGCGGATCTGGTTGGCGTTGTCGGTGTAGATCTTGCCGGTGTGGTTCAGGCCGACGAAGAAATTCATCGGTAGTTCCTTGAGCCGGTAGTTGGCGTACAGGTTGGCGACGCGCTCGGGCACGTTGGGCGGGGTGTTGCCCACGCGCGAGGTGCCGTCGGCCTCGGTCAGCGAATCGAAGCGCGCGTTCAGCGCCGCGATGTTGCCGGACAACGTCAGTTGCGGCGTGACGCGCCAGTCGGCCGAAAGCTCCACCCCGCGCGATGACTGGCGGCCGTTGTTGACGGTCACGCGCGGGTCATTGGCGTCGCGCGTCAGCACGTTCTCGAGCTTGATGTGATAGACAGCCGCGGTCCATTCGACGTCGCCCAGGCTCTGCTTGAAGCCGGCCTCCCATTGCTCGCCCTTGGCCAGCGGGAACGAGGCGTTGGACTGCGACAAGAGGAACAGCGAGCCCACCGGGATGGTGGCGTTGGTGTACTGCGCGTACACCGATGACGACGGCGTCACGTCATACACCGTGCCCAGCCGCGCGGAATTGGCGCTGTAGCGGGTGCCGAAGGCGCTGCGGGTGCCGGCGTTCAGGTCGGTGACGCTGCGGTCGACGCGGATGCGGTCGTAGCGGTAGCCGCCCACCACGGTCCAGCGCTCGGTCAGCTTGAGCGAGTCTTCCAGGAACAGCGCGGCGCCACGCACGTCGGTGGTGAAGTCGGTGCGGTTGCCGGGGCCGCTCATCAGCGCCGGGTCGTCGTTGAAATAGCCCACGTCCGGATTCCACAGCGATACGCGCAGGGTGTCGCCAGTGCTGGCCGAACGGTTCGAGAAGCGACGTTCGCTGTCCAGCTTGGTCTTGCTGAGCTCGCCGCCGATCACGAACTTGTTCGACAGGCCGCCGATCGTGCCATTGTGGGTCGCGTCGAAACGGTCGATCAGGTAGCGCTGGTGGTGCGTGATGATGGTCTGGTCGCGGTCGATCGAGCCGGGGGCGCTGAAGGTGGCCGACTCCGAATTCTTCCACAGCCGGTCGACCTTGTTCATGGCCAGCTCGTTGCGCAGCGTCCACGACGACGTCAGCTGGTGCGTGACGCGGGCCCGCAGCCAATAGGCCTCGGCCTCGTTGCGGTCGTCCAGCACGTTGTAGTTCTTGCCGGCCAGCGCGCGGTCCAGCACGCGGCCGTCGGGCGTGCTGACCACGCCGGTGGGGTCCTTGGCCAGGCTGCGCGGGATCAGCGGCGTGCCCCAATAGGCGTGGCCGGTGTCGCGCGAGTAGTCGAACGACAGGTCCAGGCGGGTGGCGGGCGCGACGTCGAAGGCCACGCCGGTGGTCAGGTGGTCGAGCTTGTTGCTGTTGCGGTCGATGGTGCCGACACGGCTGTCGTTGTGGCTGTAGTCGATGCGGTAGGCGCCGGTCTCGCCGAAGTTGTCACCCAGGCCGATGCCGGTGCGGATGCTGCCATAGCTGCCATACGAGAACATCGCTTCGCGCGAGGGGTTGTCGCGGTCCGGGCGCTTGGTCTGGAAGTTGACGATGCCGCCGATGGCGCTGTCGCCTTGCAGCACCGAGGCCGGGCCTTTCAGGACCTCGATGCGCTCGTAGTTCCAGGTGTCTTCGACCCGGTTGGTCGAGCCGGCGCCGGACATGCGCAGGCCGTCGTACAGATACAGGATGTCGGTGAAACCGCGCGACGATAGCGTGGTAGGCGAGGACGGCGGGCCGCCGCCGGCCAGGCCGGTGGCGCCGCGCAGCGCTTCGCTGAGGGTGGTGGCGCCGCGCTCGCGCATGGCTTGCTGCGACACGATCTCGACCGAGGCCGGCGTCTCGCGCAGGGTCAGGCCGAGCCGCGAGGCGCTGCTGCTGCGGCTGTCCAGGTGCAGGCTGTCGGCGTCGCTGGCGGCTTCCACCCGGATGGCGGGCAGTTCGGCCTCCTGGGCCTGGACGTTGGGCACGGCGGTGCAGGCCGCGAGGGCGGCGGTGGATACGACTCTTCTCATGACGCTTTCCCGAAACTCGATGGGGGGTGAAAAACCTGTGTCTAGACCACGCGATAGCGGCGCAGGCGCCAGCCGGCCAGTCCCAGCAGCAATGCGGTGGGCGCCAGCAGCTGCAGCAGCGCGCGCACGGCCCGCGCGCGGACCGCGGCGGGGTCTTCCTCCTGCCACTGGAAGACCGGCATGGCGGCGAAGTCCGCGGTCGTGATGGCGCGGCTGGCTTCGATGCGGGGCAGGAAGAAATCCTTCCAGGCGCGGTGGTAGGCGTCGATTTGCCGCATGAAATGGGCGTGGCGGCGCTGGCCGGTGCCGGCCAGCGCGGTGATGCCTTCAAAGGCCACCGCCGCCGGCGACAGCACGCTGTAGCGCGCCACCAGCGCCTGCTGGCGTGCCATCTGCGCGTCGAAGCGGTCCAGCTCGGGCTGCATCGCGGCGTCCACCTGGCGCTCGACGCGGGCATGGCCGAGGGGGCGGCCGGTGATCTCCAGGCGGCCATCGCGCGGGATCAGCGCGTCGGGCTTGTCCATGTGGCCGTAGTCGGTCGACAGCAGCGCGGCGTGGTCGCGCATCGCCAGCGCCGTGGCCACGCGGGTGCGCGTGGCCAGCTCGGCGCGCGACGGCGCGGGGCTGGCGTAGGCGGCCACCAGGTTGAGCAGCACCGGCACCACCAGCACCAGCAGCACCCAGCCGACCATCAGGATCATGGCGTTGGCGGCCGACGACTTGCCAAAGGCGTTGACTGCCACCACCGCGGCGAACCAGAACAGCGCGTAGGCGCCGACCAGCAATGCCCACCAAAGGGTGGCGCTGGCGGCCTGCAGTGCCTGGGGGCGGGCCAGCAGCAACGCGGCCACCGGGAGTAGCACCGCCGCGCCCAGCAGCACGGCCGCGCGCAGCGCGATCTTGCCGCTGATCAGGGTCAGCAGCGCCAGCGGTTGCGACAGCAGCAGCCGCAGCGTGCCGTCTTCCTTTTCGCCGGACAGCAGGTTGTGGCCAAGCGCGAAGATCAGCAGCGGCAGCAGGTAGACCACCACGAACGCCAGGTCGAAATGGCCGCTGAGCAGGTGCCAGGGGTTCTCGATGTCGTTGTTGTGGATGAAGTTGACCTTGCTGTCGTAGGTCACCTTGAACTGCGACGGGAACAGGTCGGTCTGGCCCAGCGCCACCGGGGCCAGCGGCTCGCTGGGCATGATGGCGTAGTGCGCGCCCAGTCCGCCGCCCATGTTGGCGGGGCTGGCGGGGTTGCCGAACGGCGTCGGGGTTTCGCTGCCGTCCATGATGCGTTGCAGCTGCGCCAGCTGGCCGGCGCGGTTCTGCGCGTCGGCGCGCGCCAGCGCGGCCTGGGCCTCGTCGCGCAGCGATGTCTGCAGCAGTCCGTTGAAGACCGCGTAGCCCACCAGCAGCAGGAACAGCAGGCCGCACAGCCACAGCGCGCGTTCGCGCGTCAGCAGGCGGAGTTCGTGCCGCAGGACCATCCCGAAGCGGCGGAATTGCGAATCGTGCACCTGGGATCTCCTACAGGGCGGTCTGGCGGGCCACGGCGCGCCAGGCGAAGGCCAGGCTCAGCAGCAGCGCGGCGCCCAGCATCAACAGGCTCAGGCGCGCTTGCCGCAAGGCCCAGCCGGCCTCGGGCGGCTGGTAGCGGAACGGCGGCACGCGGGCCCACAGCGACGGGCTGGCCTGATACGAGAAATGCAGGTGTTCCTGCGTGTCGGCGTGCGCCACCAGGTCGGCGCTGACGATGTCCTGGATCACGCGGCGCTGCTGCTCGGCGGCGGTGGTGAAATCGCGGTGGTGGGCGAAGTCGGTGCCGGCCATGGCTGCGGACAGCGCACGCACCGCCAGCAGCGGCATCAGCCAGCCGGCCGATTCCTGCACGGTCTGCTGCCGCTCCCAGGTGTCCCACAGGCGGCCGAAGTGGCGGTCGTAGACGGCATAGCTGGACTGGTCGTCGAGCTTGAGCGCCAGGCCCCACTTGTTCAGCGGCACGTCGCGGCTCCAGCGTTCGGTGGTGCCGAAGGCCTGCATCCAGACGCGGTCGGACGTGGCCTTCAGGTCGTCCTGCAGCGCCTGATTGAATTCCAGCCGCGTCGGGCTGGGATAGAGGCCGCGCGACAGTTCGGCCATGACGCGCGGCGCGATCACCGTGTTGGCGATCCACAGCGCCAGCAGGACGGTGATCGCCACGCGCGACGAACGCGCGGCCGCCGACACGCCCAGCGTGAGGAAGACGAAGACCGCCAGGTAGATCGCATAGCCGCCCGCCAGCACGGCGAACCGCCACAGCGCATCGGCGCGTCCGCCCGCCAGCCACACCGCCGCGATGGCGGCCAGCGCGGCCGGCGCCAGCAGCAGGCCCAGGCTCATGGCCAGCGCCGTGGCCTTGCCCCACAGCAGGCGCCAGGGCGCCACGCCCAGGCTCAGCGTCTGGCGCAGGATGCCTTGTTCGCGTTCGCCCGAGAAGGCGTTGAAGCCCAGCACGATTACCAGCAACGGCCCCAACGCCTGCAGGATCCAGGCTGCGGACAGGTCGCCGAAGCGTTGCAGGCCGGTGGCGTCCTGCGCGGGACGGAACTTGACCTCGCTCTGGCGGTGCGCCTGCAGCCAGACGGTGCTGCCGATGTACGGATTGATGCCCGGGTCCAGCAGCGCCAGCGTGGTGTCGGGCTTGAAGACGTGCATGCCCTGGTGGGCGGCGTCGTGCGGATGGCGCGCGCCTTGCTTGAGCCAGTCGGCGTAGTCGGTGTTCTGGGCCGCGGCCTGCTCGGCGCGCGCTTCCTGCTGGTGCAGGTAGCCGACCGCCAGCGCGGTCAGCAGCAGCACCGCAACGATGCCGCCGGCCCAGTACAAGCGGCCGTCGCGCAGGCGTTCGCGCAGGTCCTTGAGGGCGATCAGCAGGATCATGCGCCGGTCCTCATGTGCGCCAGGTACAGCGCCTGCAGGTCGGTGTCGTCGATCTGCTTGCTGTCCAGGCTCTCGACCAGCCGGCCGCGCTTCATGATGCCGACGCGGGTGGCGGTCTGGCGGGCGTGGAACAGATCGTGGGTGGTGGCCAGGATGGCCACGCCACGCTCGCTGGCGCGTTGCAGCAGGCGGGTGAATTCGGCCGCGGCGGACGGGTCCAGGCCAGAGGTGGGTTCGTCCAGCAGCAGCGCGCGCGCATCCTTGGCCAGCGCCACGGCGATCCAGACTTTCTGCCGCATGCCCTTGGAATAGGCGGAAACGCGCTTGTCGGCTGCTGACGGATCGAGGCCGACCTCGGCCAGCAGTTCCAGCAGGCGCGCGCGCGGCGGGGCTTCGCCCAGCGCCAGCGCGGCGAAGTAGCGCAGGTTCTCCAGCCCGCTGAGCGTGCCGTACAGGTTGACCTGCTCGGGGATGTAGGCCACGTGGCGCTTGCTGGCCAGCGGTTCGCGCGCCACGTCCAGGCCGTGGATCCGGGCCTGGCCGCCGTCGGCGTCGATGAAGTTCAGGAACAGGTTGATGGTGGTGGTCTTGCCGGCGCCGTTGGCGCCCAGCAGGCAATAGATCTCGCCCGGCTCGATGCGCAGGTCCAGCGGGTGGAGCGCGATCTGGTCGCCGTAGCGTTTGGTCAGGCCGATGGCTTCGAGCACTGCGAGTCCTTCTTCGTCCGAAGATGCGGGGAAATCAATGGGAGGGGGAAACGGGCAATTCCGGCGTGTTCCGCGGCGGATTGGGAATGCCTATCATTAGTGATGATATAACATAACGTGATTATACCGCCACACCTCGCGCGGAACTCTTCCGAAATCGGCGATACAAAGAAGAAGGGCGCCCACGTGTGGGCGCCCTTCAGGGACTGCGGCAGCGGCGATGCGCGATCAGGCCTCGATGCGCTCCACCTTGCCCACCAGCAGGATGTACGACAGCGCGCCCAGCAGCGCCAGCGACGACACATACACGATGGCCGGCGCGAAACTATCCTTCGACACCAGGAAGCCGATCACGATCGGCGTGCAGATCGACGACAGGTTGCCGACGAAGTTGAACACCCCCCCGGTCAGCCCCAGCAGCCGCACCGGCGCCAGCGCCGACACCAGCGACCACGTGATCGACGCCAGGCCATTGCCGAAGAACGCCACCGCCAGGAAGAAGATCACCCACGGCGTGGAATCGGTGAAGTTGGCGCCGATCATCGACGTCGAGATCAGCAGGCCCAGGATGATGGGCAGCTTGCGCGCCAGGCCCACCGTGGCGCCGCGGCGGATCAGGAAGTCCGACAGCACGCCCGAGCACAGCACGCCGATGAAGGCGGCCAGGAACGGCACCGACGCCAGAAAGCCCGACTTGATGAAGTCCATGCCGCGGTACTTCACCAGGTAGGTGGGGAACCACGTCAGGAAGAACCACAGCGTCGAGGTCAGGCAGAACTGGCCCAGGTACACGCCCCACAGCTTGCGCTGGCTCATCACCAGGCCCAGGTCGTTCCAGTTGAACGGGGCCTTCTTCTCGGTGACACGCTTGTCGAGGTCGACCACGCCGCCGCCCTTCTGGATCAGCTCGATCTCGGCCGCGTTGGCGCCCTTGAACTGGCGCGGTTCACGGTAGATCATGTACCACAGCACGCCCCAGACGATGCCCAGCAGGCCGGTGCTGACGAACACCATGTGCCAGCCGTAGTGGTGCTGCAGCCAGGCCAGCACCGGCGTCAGGAACGCCAGGCCGACGAACTGGCCCGAGGTGTAGAAGCCGATGGCGGTGGCGCGTTCCTTTTCCGGGAACCAGGTCGTGACGACGCGGTTGTTGATCGGATAGGCGGGCGCTTCCAGCGCGCCCACGGCCAGGCGCAGCACGAACAGGATCACGAAGCTGCCGGCAAAGCCCATGAAGAACGTCGCCGCCGACCACAGGATCAGCGCGGCCGCGTACAGCACGCGCGGCGACACGCGGTCCACCAGCCAGCCGCCGGGGATCTGCATGGCGGCATAGGTCCAGCCGAAGGCCGACAGGATCAGGCCTTCGTGCACCGTGTCCAGGCCGAACTCGTCCTTCAGGGCGGGCGCGGCGATCGACAGATTGCTGCGGTCCAGGTAGTTGATGACGACGGTGATGAACAGCATCACCATGATGAGATAGCGGCTGCGTGTCGGCCGCTGGGCGCTTTGCAGGCCCGGATGGGTGGCGGTGGTCAAGGGGGTCTCCTCTTTCGCTTTTTTCTACCGGCTTACCACTCGGCGAAGCTGCCGTCGGCGTGGCGCCAGATGGGGTTGCGCCAGCGGTGGCCGACCGCCGCGCGTTCTTTGACGTATTCCTCGTTGACCTCGATGCCCAGGCCGGGGCCCTGCGGAATCGCGACCATGCCGTTTTCGTAGGCGAACACTTCGCGATTGCTGACGTAGTCCAGCAGGTCGTTGGCCGCGTTGTAGTGGATGCCCAGGCTCTGTTCCTGGATGAAGGCGTTGTAGCAACCGGCGTCGATCTGCAGGCAGGTGGCCAGCGCGATCGGGCCCAGCGGGCAGTGCAGCGCCAGCGCCACGTCGTAGGCCTCGGCCATGGCGGCGATCTTGCGCGTCTCGGTGATGCCGCCGGCGTGCGACGGATCGGGCTGGATGATGTCGACGTAGCCGTCGGCCAGCACGCGTTTGAAGTCCCAGCGCGAGAACAGGCGCTCGCCCAGCGCGATCGGCGTGGACGTCAGCGGCGCCAGTTCCTTCAGCGCCTCGTAGTGCTCGCTCAGCACCGGCTCTTCGATGAACATCAGCTTGAACGGGTCCAGCTCCTTCATCAGCACCTTGGCCATGGGCTTGTGCACGCGGCCGTGGAAGTCCACGCCGATGCCGACGTTGGGGCCGACCGCATCGCGCACGGCGGCCACGTTCTCCAGGCACTTCTCGACCTTGTCGAACGAATCGATGTACTGCAGTTCCTCGGTGCCGTTCATCTTCACGGCGGTGAAGCCGCGCTCGACCGCGCCCTTGGCGGCGGCGGCCGTATCGGCGGGGCGATCGCCGCCGATCCACGAATACACGCGGATGCGGTCGCGCACATTGCCGCCCAGCAGCTGCGACACGGGCACGCCCAGGTCCTTGCCCTTGATGTCCCACAGCGCCTGGTCGATGCCGGCCAGCGCGCTCATGTGGATGGCGCCGCCGCGGTAGAAGCCGCCGCGGTACAGCACGGTCCAGTGGTCCTCGATGTTGCGCGGGTCCTTGCCGATCAGGTAGTCCGACAGTTCCTCGACGGCGGCGGCCACCGAGTGGGCGCGGCCTTCGACGACCGGTTCGCCCCAGCCGACGATGCCGGCGTCGGTCTCGATCTTCAGGAAGCACCACCGCGGCGGCACGATGTAGGTAGTGAGCTTGGTGATCTTCATGCTTGGGTCTCCTGGGCGGGATAGGCGCGTTGCCAGGCGGCGACGAAAGCGCGCGCGTTCTGGCCGACTTCGTTGGCCGACAGGCCGGGTTTGTACAAGGCGGAGCCCAGGCCGAAGCCGCTGGCGCCCGCCTGGGCGTAGGTGGAAAGGTTGTCGGGCGTGATGCCGCCGACCGGCACCAGCGCGATCGGCGGGCGCATCACCGCGCGCCAGGCCTTGAGCACGGCCGGGCCGAGCTGTTCGGCGGGGAACATCTTGAGCACGTCGGCGCCGGCGGCCAATGCCGCGAAGGCCTCGGTCGGCGTGGCCACGCCGGGGCACGAGGCCAGGCCCGCGGCCTTGGCCGCGCGCACCACGGCCAGGTCGCTGTGCGGCATGACGATCAGCTCGCCGCCGGCGTCCTTGATGCGCGCCACGTCATCGGGGTTCAGTACCGTGCCGGCGCCCACCAGGCAATCGGCCGGCAACGCGTCGCGCATGGCGCGGATGCTGGCCAGCGGCTCGGGCGAATTCAGCGGCACTTCGATCAGGCGAAAGCCCGCGTCGTACAGCGCGCGTCCTATGGGCACGGCCTCGGCGGGCGTGATGCCGCGCAGGATGGCGATCAGGCCGCAATGGGCCATGGCGGTTTGCAGTCCGGTATGGGTCATGGTGTGGTCTCGGAAGAAGGGGCGGCGGGCACCAGGCCGGCGCTGACCGCCAGGTGCCACAGGCCGCGCTCGGTGGCGTGTTGCGCCAGTTGCGGCGTGCCCAGGCCGTAGTGCCGCAGCGCCAGGATGTAGCGCTGGCACAGCGCGTCGTCGCCGCACAGCACGATGCGCGGCAGGTCGCCCTGCAGGCGCAGCATGTCGGCCAGCGCGGAAATCTCATGGCCGATCAACAGCCCCGACAGGTAGTCGGCCTGCGACACGCCGGCCAGTTCGCCGGTCAGCCCCAGCGCGCGGGTGCTGAAGATCGTCGACAGCACGCCGGCGCGTCCGGCCGGCACGCCGGCCACTTTCAGGCCGCGCTCGAAGGCAGCCATGTCGGAGGTCGGCGCCTCGACCATGGTGCGGCCCAGGATGGTGTGGCCGCGCAGCGCGGCGTAGACCTCGCCGGTCATGAAGGTGTCGAAATGGGTGACCTGGCCGCGGCGCGCGTTGACCCATTTCGAATGGGTGCCGGGCAGCCCGATCAGCACGCTGTCGGCGGGGTCGCCGGTTTGGTCGAACAGCACGCCGAAGACCTGGGTTTCCTCGCCGCGCATCACGTTGGGCAGGCCGTGACGCTGGATCAGGCCGGGCACGATGTGCACCGGCGTGGCGCCGTTGCGCTCGACGCGCGTCAGCAGGGTGCCGATGCGCGGCAGGTCGACCGGCACGTCCAGGTAGGCGGCCTCCTGCCAGCCCTGGGCGCTGCCGACCATGCCGCAGGCGATCACAGGCAGGTGCGGCTCGGCCCGCAACCAGTCGCCGCAGGCCTGCTCGAAGGCCAGCTCGAAGCCCGATTGGCCGCTCGGGGTGGCGGCGCCGTCCTGCAAAGGCTGGGGCAGGCGCATGATGCCCCACGGCAGATGGCGGGTATCCAGCGTGCGGCCGGCGCCATCGAGGCGGTAGGCGCGCAACGAAGAGGTGCCCCAGTCCAGCGCTATGAGGGCCGCGCGGGCAGGCAATCCGGTTGTCATCAGAATCTGTCTCGTCTCGGGCCGGCGGCGCGCTGCGGGCGAGGGCGCGCCGAAGAGGGCGCGGTATTCGCGAGGGCAGGCGGGTGGCCGACCTTGTTGTCGTCAGGCCCGCGATGGCGCCGGAGCGGCGAGGAGCGGGCTGGGAAAAATTCTAGATCAGCGCTTGAAAAATCTCAAAATATAGAATTAAATCCCATATACAGGGAATCAATCCGATTCCCCGCCTCTGCCGTTGATCCATGTCCGACTCGTCGTCCCTTGCCCCCGCCTACGATCCCGACGCCGCGGCCCCCGCCGGCACCCAGACCCTGATGCGCGGCCTGGGCGTGATCCAGGCCGTTGCCGCGGGCGCGCGCGACCTCAAGGACATCTGCGCCCATATCGGCGTGGCCCGCAGCACCACGCATCGGCTCGCCAGCTGCCTGGTGCAGGAGCGCTACCTGCGTTCGTTGCCCGGCGTCGGCTACGTGCTGGGGCCGAAGCTGATCGAACTCGGTTTCCAGGCGCGCGAAGCCTTCCCCATGGCGACGTTGGCGCGGCCGTACCTCGACAGCCTCGCGGCCGAGACCGGCGACACCATTCACCTGGCGGTGCGCGACAGCGACGAGGTGCTGTACCTGGAAAAGATCCCCGGCAAGAAAGGGCTGGAGATGCGTTCGCGCGTCGGCCATCGCATGCCGCTGGCCGCCACCGGCGTCGGCAAGGCGCTGCTGCTGGACGCCGACGAACCGCAATGGAAAGCGCTGCATCGCGTCGGCGCGCCGGTGTCGTCGCGCGCGCCCGGCGGCCGCCAGACCTGGGAAGCCTTTCGCGAGCGCATGCGCGACTACGCCGCCAACGGCTACGCCTTCGACCTGGAAGACAACGAGCCGTCGATCCGCTGCGTGGCGGCGCCGGTGCGCGATGCCTCCAGCGGCATCGTCGCCGCGATCAGCGTGTCCAGCACCGTGCCGTACATGTCGCTCGAACGCATGCGCGAGATGGTCGACGTGGTCAAGGATGCCGCGGCGCGCATCTCGGCGGAGCTGGGATGGAAGGTGCAGGGCGGTACCGCCCGCTCTCGCGCGGCCGATTGATCAAATCTCCGACGGATTCGCATGTCGCAGTCGCCGGTCCCGCCAGGGATCGATGCTAGTCTCCTCGCTCACCCTTGATGTCCATCACGATTGAGTAGATTGACGGCGACGAGCAAGTGGCGCCCCAACCCGATGTCGCGCGCCTGTATGCGGCTTACGCCGAGCGGCTGCGTCGCTACCTGTTCCTGAAAACCGGCGAAGCCGAACTCAGCGCCGACCTGGTGCAGGAGTGCTTCGCTCGCCTCGTCGCGCAAGAAGACGAGCTGCCCTCCGACAACGCGTTGGCCTATCTTTACGCCATCGCCAACCGTCTGCTGATCGACCACCGCCGCAATCATCACCAGGCCCGTACCGAGGTGGCGTCCGACGAACTCCTGCAAAGCGTGCGCGACCTGCGCACCGCGCCCGACGTCCACGTGCATGTCCGGCGGCAGCTGGCGCGGCTGGCCGCCACCCTGGCGGAACTGCCGTTGCGCACGCGCCAGATCTTCCAGCTCTGCCGCGTCGAGGGCCTGAGCTACCAGGACGCCGCTCGTTACCTGGATATCTCTCCCAGTTCGGTGCAGAAGCACCTGGCCATGGCGCTGGAACTGATGCGCGAACGCCTGGGAGACGACCCTTGAACGCCCGCATTCGCGACTTTTTTTACTGTCTTTCGCGGCTGGGCCGTTATCTCGTTTATGAAGATCCCACCATGTACCTCCTGAGCCGCCCCGGCCGCGAACGACGCCTGCGCCGGCAGGCCAGCCGCTGGGCGTTGCGCCTGGCCTCGGGCACGCTTGCGCCAGCCGAGCAATGCAAGCTGGACCGCTGGCTGGCGCGCGACACGCGCAACGGCCCGGCCTTGGCCGACGCCGAGATGGCCTGGACCTTGGCGGGGGAATGCCGCGACCTGCCCCTGTTCGCGCAGCCGGTACCCCGGTCGCGACGCCAGCAGTGGCGCGCCTGTGCCGCGTGGTGGTGGCGGGCGACGTGCTGGGCGCCACGGCGGCGCGCTGTCGCGATGGCTGGCGTGGCGTTGGCCGTCGCAGCCGCGATCGGCGGGCCTGACGCGGTGGCGCCGTGGCTGGCCGACTATCGCAGCGCGGTCGGCGAAATCCGATCCTTCGACCTTCCGGACGGCAGCCACGTGCTATTGGGCAGCAATAGCGCGCTCGACGTGGAATATGACGCCACCACACGCCGGGTGCGATTGCTGCGCGGCGAAGCCGTGTTCGCACCGGCGCCCACGGGCGCGGCCGAGCCGCGCAGTTTCGTGGTGACGACGGCCGGCGGCAGCATGACCGCGCTGGGCACGCGCTATGCCGTGCGTCGCCAGGATGCGGGGCATGCGTGGATCGGCGTCTTGCAGCATCGTGTCGCGGTCGCGCTGGACCGGGGCCCCGTCTCCGGCGTGGCGCACGCGACGCTCGTGTCAGGTGAAAGCGCCCGCTACAGCCATGCCGGCGGCATCGTGCGCAGCCAGGTCGCGCCCGCTCGCGGCGCGTCCTGGGCCGAGGGCTACCTGATTTTCGACGGCGAGCCTCTCGATGCCGCCCTGCGACGCATCGGCGAATTCCAGCCGGGCCATCTGATCCTGGCGAACCGCGGCGCCGCGCGCCGGCCCGTGCATGCGTTGTTCCACCTGGACAATCTCGACGGCGCGCTCGCCACGCTCCGTGCCGAGATGCATCTGAAGCAGATGCGACTGCCGGGGTTGACGTTGCTGTATTGAATCCCCGGGTACAGCGCCAGGTTTGTAAAACGCAAAAACAAACGCTGGTTTGTATTTGAGGTCGGCTCTTTCATCTGCCGGCTCCGCACGAAAAAGTCTTGTTAGGCCTAGGACGAAATCCCGTGCTTCTTTTGCGCCTCCCCCGGGGATTTCTCTTTTCCAAACTTTTTTTACTGTAGTTCGCTTCTCATCCGTTAATGCTAATGATGCGCGTTTGCATCGGAAGCAACCAAAGACGAACGTGAAGCGAAAACTGATCAATGCCCGCGTGGCGGGCCGAATGATGGGAGCAGGGCTGCTGGCAATGCCTTGCGTGGCAACGGTGTGGGCGCAGTCGCCGATGCCGGTGGCGGCGGGGCAACCCGATCAGCAGGACCATGAGGACGCCGCCGCGCAGGCGCGCACGTTCGATGTCCCCGCCCAACCCATGTCCCAAGCGGTATTGGCGTTCGCCCGCCAGGCCGGCGTCGATCTGTATGTCGGCGATGTCGATCTCTCGTCCTACACAAGCGCCGCCATCAAGGGCGCCTACAGCCCTGCCGCGGCGCTGGTCCATCTGCTGGGCAACAGCCCCATTGGCTACCGGGTATCGGAAGGCAGCGGACGCATCAGCTTCCAGTTGGTCGACAACGGCCCGGGCGGACGCGCCAAGGTCTACTCGTTGAAGCCGGTCGTCGTCCAGGGCAACACCGTCAACGAGCGCGTCTACCAGGCCCCGCGCGCCGTCAGCATCGTCACGCGCGAAGAGATGGACCGCGTCCCGGTGCGCCATGCCGCCGAACTCATCCAGGACACCCCCGGCGTCGCCAGCGCCGTCAACCGCCAGAACCCGGGCCTGTCGATCAACATCCGCGGTATGCAGGACTTCGGCCGCGTCAACATGATGATCGACGGCATGCGCCAGGACTTCGTGCAGAACGGGCACATGCAACGCAATGGAGAAATGTATGTCGATTCGGAACTCCTGTCCGAGGCCGTAGTGGAGCGGGGCGTGGTGCGCGGGGTGCATGGCACCGGCGCGATGGCGGGGAGCGTGGATTTTCGGACGTTGGATTTTGGGGATGTGCTGCGCGAAGGCAGGGATATCGGCTGGAAGCTGCGCGGCATGTCCGGGATGGGATACCAGGGCAACGGCGTCAACTTCATCGGTAGCGCGGCGGGCGCGGCGCGCGCGGGTGAGAACCTGGAAGTCATGGCGGCGGTATCGCGGCGGTCGATCGGGGATTATCGGTTTGGGACGCGTGGCGTAGTGGATGGACAAAATCGGGTCTGGGTGACTGACAGCAGTGGCCGGGGTGGCAGTTTGGTCGAATTCAACGATGTGAAATACGCGGGCCAGGATCAGGATTCCAGCCTGTTCAAGGCACGCTGGAAGTTGAATGATGCATCGTCCCTGCAATTGAGTTATGTCGGTACGCAGGTGAACTATTCGTACACGGCGGATTCTGTCTGGGCGGATCCGGATAGCAGCGGCACCCCTTGGCGCAAGCTGGGAACTTCCAGGGCGCAATCCAACAGCTATGCGCTGGACTACAAGCTGAAGCCGGCGGACAAGCCATGGCTGGATTTGAACGTGAAGATCTATGGGGTCGATACCAACGTCAAGAACTACACGGAACCGAACTATCCCAGATCCGTAGGCGTTGGAGACTTCTTCACCACCGATGCGGCGAAGATTCGAGAGAGCGTTCATTTCGAATACTGGAACAGCGCTGGTACAGGCACTTGTGAAACCGGCGGGTACAAGTCTGGCTATGCGATAGACCTCTGCACCCACTACGGCACTGGCAAGGAAACCCGTTTGCGCACCCGGACCCATGGCTTGCAAGCGGACAATACATCCCGTTTCGTGTTGGGCAAGAGCACGCTACTCAGCGCCCACTACGGCATTGAATATTTCACTGATCGCGCTGCATCGAGCCGCCGCTGGAATAACCAGGGGCGCGAGGTCTCACCGTTCGACGCGGATGGTAAGGACAGCTTAAACCCGCGGGGGCGCCGCAGCATGGGCAGCTTCTTCGCCGAACTGAAGCTGGAAGACGATTTTTATACGGTCTCCGCAGGCTTGCGCTATGAACGGTATCAGGCCAAAGGCAAGACACAGATGCCTGGGACAGCGCCGTTTCATCAAACCTCGGTGAGGGTAGCTGAATCTAGCTTTTGCCATGATGCAACAAGCCACTACTGGGCTTCGCATACCGAGGGCTATATAGAACTCATGTCTGAAGCTTGCCGCATAGCGAGAACTGGTGACGCCGCAGCATTGAAAGCATGGTGGGATTCCGACCATACCTATTTTGAATACGGGTACATGCGCAACCCTAACGGGACGGGCCTTGTACCAGACCCTTCCAAAAAGAAGGTAGCGCACGTGAACCGCCAAAAAAAGGAATTCGAGGAAAAGTTTCCGGACATTTGGTGGGACGACGGGCAGCCCACCATGTACGAGTACGACGTTCATCGCAGCGGCGGCAAGCTGCTGCCGTCGCTGTCCGCCGCCATCCGCCCCGCCCGCTGGCTGGAGTTGTATGGCAGTTGGGGCAAGTCGTGGCGTCCGCCAGCCATCAATGAACTGATGATGGCCGGAGGTCATCCCACGGAAGGCTTCGAAACGATCGTACCCAACCCCTTCCTGAAATCTGAGACCGCCCAAACCTGGGAAGTGGGTGTCAATGCCATCTTCAAGGACGTCATGGCGCGGGGCGACGATCTGTCGTTCAAGGTCGGCTATTTCGACACGCGGGCGGACAACTATCTGTTTTCCTCCATGATGGGGCTGTTGCCGGGAAGTGAGACCAGCCCGGGCAACTACTTCCCGCTACTGGGCACGACCTTCTTTACCAACAATCTCACTCGTACCCGGTTCCGCGGTCTCGAATTGGAAGGACGCTATGACGCCGGTCTTGTCTATGGCGCCGCGAGCTATACGCATTACCTCGGGGGACCGAACAAGTTCTGCGAAAACGTCTATCCCCTGGGCTCTGGGCCAAACCGGTATGACGTGCCTAAGTCGGATGGCAGCTATCCGAAGCCGCACGACGAAGCGCTTGCGGCAGGGTACGACTCCTGGCGGGCCTGGGCCGACGCTTGGACCTCATGCGGCAACTTCGTTTTCAACAGTGCCATTGCCAAGCCTGTGGATAAAGGCATGGTGCTCGTTGGCGTGCGGCTGCTGGAACGCAAGCTGGATACCGGCGTGCGCTTCAACTACAGCGGCGAAGGTTGGTACAACCGCGACACCGGCGGCGCGCAGGTCTGGTTCAAGTACACCACCTGGGACTGGTATGCCAGTTATCAGGCCAACGACAACGTCAAGCTGATGGCGGCGGTCGAGAACATCACCAATCGTATGTACGTGGAAGGCTATTCCGACGCGTTGGCGCGTACGTTCGCTCCTGGCCGCACCGTCACGGTGGGCATGGAGGTGCGCTTTTAAGTCAAGCATTGACCGGGACCGGCGTATGGCGGTCCCTCGAAAGAACATGCGAGTGGTTCGCATGGTTGGCGCCCGCCTGGCGCGGCGTCAACGGAGTCGGGGTAACCCGGCTGAATTCGTAGTTAATGGAGTATGAAAATGTCCGTTTCGATCAGTTTTATCGACGAAAGTCACCTTCCTCAAGGCATCTCGATGGAGGATTCATTGGCATCCATGCTGGTGGTCTTCGAGAACGACGGCGTTGCCGGTGAACACACCGCCGGAAAAAACTATGGAGGCTTCTTCGGTGGCGGCCCCTTCAACGGCACCGACTATGGCTATGCCAGCAAAAACGTTGCCCACTATGCCTTCGTGGCCTCGGGTGAACTGAACTACTACTTCCCGCCGTACAGCGGCCCCAAGGTCGAAGGCGCCACGCCGCACACCGTATGGGGCTCGATGGACTCCATCACCTTGGGTGGTGGGGTGGATCAGGCTGGGCATGTGGTCGATCCGCTCATCACGTTCACGTTCGATGCGCCGATCCATGGCGACGTGTCGGAAGGGCGAGGGAACGACGTACACGACATCGTATGGGGTTTGATGAACGGCCATGTCGATGGCTTCGATGACGTCAAGGCCGGCGTCATGTCCCATGACGGTCTGTTCGGCGCTCTGGTGCAGAACGACATGGACATCAGCATGTCCATCGCCGACCTCGTCGGCCACAACTTCGCCACCGAAGCCGACCTCGCCCTGGCGGCATAACCCTTCCGTGAGTTTCCCCGCGGCTTCTCGGCCTCGCGGGGCCACGGTCGCGGCGGGCCTATCCCGTCGCGACCGTCTTTTTGTTTATTCATTCCGCAACTCCCAGCCTTCCAGCCGGACAAGGACACACCACCATGCAGCAAGACCAGAAGCGCGCGGGCGCGGCACCGGAAGGGGGCGCGCTGGAGATCAAATCGCTGCTGGGGCGCTTTCGCACGGGCTGGGTCAGCGTGGCGGCCTTCAGCGTCGCCGCCAATCTGCTGATGCTGGCGCCGTCGCTCTACATGCTGCAGGTATACGACCGCGTGCTGGCGTCCGGCAACGTCTTTACGCTGGTCATGTTGAGCCTGATGATCGTCGGGCTGCTGGCGTTGATGGGCGCGCTGGACTACGCGCGCAGCGCCGTCATCATCCAGATCGGCGCGCGCTTTGACGCGGCGCTGGCGGGGCGCGTGCATGAGGCGGCGTTCCAGCGCGGCCTGGCTGGCGTGCCGGCCAACGCGGGGCAGGCGGTCAGCGACCTGAACACGGTGCGCCAGTTCCTGACCGGCAGCGCGGTGTTCGCGTTCTTCGATGCGCCCTGGTTTCCGTTGTTCCTGTTGGTGATGTTCCTGTTCCATCCGTGGGTGGGGACGCTGGCGTTGGCGGGCGCGGTGGCGCTGGTGGCATTGGCGTGGCTCAACGAGCAGGTGTCGCGCAAGTTGCTGGCCGAAGCGGGCGGGTTGTCGGTGCGGGCCGGGGTGGAGGCCGACGGCCAGTTGCGCAATGCCGAGGCGATCCAGGCCATGGGCATGTTGGCGCGGCTGCGGGCGCGCTGGCAGCGGCTGCACGTGGGTTACGTGCGGCGCCAGGGGCTGGCCAGCCGCCGCTCGGCGATGATCGCCAGCATGTCGAAGACGGTGCGCCTGGCGCTGCAATCACTGGTGCTGGGTCTGGGCGCATGGCTGGTGCTGCAAAGCCATGTCAGCGCCGGCATGATGATCGCCGGATCGATCCTGATGGGGCGGGTGCTCAGTCCCATCGACCAGGTGATCGGCGCGTGGCGGCAATGGACCGGCACGCGGCTGGCGTGGCGGCGCTTGCAGACGTTGCTGGAGACGTATCCCGGGCAGCCCGCCGGCCTGACGCTGCCCGAGCCGACGGGCGCCTTGCGCCTGGAGGGCGCGACGGTCACGCCGCCCGGCGCGGCGCAGCCAACGCTGGTGAACGTGTCGCTGGCGTTGGAGCCGGGGCAGGTGCTGGGCGTCATCGGGCCGTCGGGCGCGGGCAAGTCGACGCTGGCGCGTCTGGTGGCCGGCGTGTGGCCGGCGCGGCTGGGCGCGGTGCGGCTGGATGGCGCCGACCTGCGGCAGTGGGAACGCACGCGGCTGGGAGAATGGCTGGGCTATGTGCCGCAGGACGTCGAGCTGTTCTCGGGGACGGTGGCCGAGAACATCGCCCGTTTTCCCGATCCGGACAGCGACTGCGAGGAACTGGCGCGGCGTGTCATCGAGGCCGCGCGTTTGGCCGGGGCGCACGACATGATCCTGGCCCTGCCGCGTGGCTACGACACGCTGCTCGGCGCCGGCGGCCAGGGTCTGTCGGGCGGCCAGCGCCAGCGCATCGCGTTGGCGCGCGCGCTGTATGGCACGCCGCGCCTGGTGGTGCTGGACGAGCCCAATGCCAGCCTGGATGATGCCGGCGAACAAGCCTTGCTGGATGCCCTGGGGCGATTGCGCGAGATCGGCGCGACGGTGGTGTTGGTGACGCACCGGCCCAAGGTGCTGGCGGCCACGACCCATCTGCTGTTGCTGCGTGACGGGCGCGCGCAACGCTTTGGCGCGACCAGTGAGGTGCTGCGGCCGCCGCCGGCAGGGGCGACCGGGGCGGAGGGCGCGGCGGCACCGCGGCCGGCCACGTTCGACGCGAAGGCGGCTCCGGGCCAAGCAGCGCAGACGCCCGGCATGGCGGGCGCGACAGGGGCCGGCGGCGCGGTGCCCGCGTCGTCGGTGCGGACGCCGGCATCCGTGGCGCAGGTGTATCCGCTGGCGGGCGGGGCGTTTCCTGGGCAGTTTTCCGGAGGCAAGGCATGACAGGGCGCGCCGAAGGCAATCGCGTGGTGGTGTTGCGGCCCGAGCGCGACACCGGTGAATCCAATGCGGTCGATCCGATCGAAAGCGGCGGGTGGTCGGCGCGGTTTGGCTGGTGGGTGCTGGTCCTGGGCTTTGGCGGTTTTCTGGCCTGGGCCGCGTGGGCGCCGCTGGACAATGGCGTGGCGATGCCGGGCATCGTGGTGGTGACCGGCGAACGGCAGGCGGTGGACAGTATCGAAGGCGGCGTGGTCAGCGCCTTGCTGGTGGCCGAGGGCGATGCGGTGCAAGCCGGCCAGGCCCTGGTGCGGCTGGACGACACGCGGGTGCGCGGCGAGGCGCGGAGCCTGCACGCACAGCTGGCGGCCGTGAGCGCCCGCGAGGCCCGCTTGCTGGCCGAGCGCGATGGCCGTGAGGCGCTGGCGTCTCCTGGCGCGGATTCGGATGCCGAGGCCATGACCGCCCTTGAAATGGAACGCCAACTATTCGCCAGTCGCCGCGCGGCGCTGGCGGGTGAGCTGGCCGGCATCCAGGCCACGTTGTCGGGCAGCCGCGCCCTGGCCAGCGGCCTGGATGCGACGCTGGCGCACAAGCGCGCGCAGCGCGCCTTGCTGCGCGAGCAGTTGGGCAGCCTGCGCGACCTGGCGCGCGAAGGCTACGTGCCGCGCAACCGGGTGCTGGAACTGGAACGGTCCTTGGCGCAGCTGGACGGCGACATGGCGACGGAAACGGGCACGCTGGGCCAGACCCGGCAGCAGATCGCCGAGCTGGCCGTGCGCGCGCAGCAGCGGCAAGATGCTTTCCAGCGTGAAGTGCGCAGCGATCTGGCGGAAACCCGGGTGCAGCGCGAACAGTTGACGCAGAAGCTGGCCGCGGCGCAGTTCGACCTGGCGCACAGCGAGATCCGCGCACCGGCCAGTGGCACGGTGGTCGCGCTGGCAATCCATACGGTGGGCGGCGTGGTGCAGCCGGGTTCGCTGCTGATGGAGATCGTGCCGCGGGACCAGCCGCTGGTGGTGGAAGGGCGTCTGCCGGTGGAATCCATCGACAAGGTGCATGCCGGCTTGCCGGTGGAGCTGATGTTCACGGCGTTCGATGCCAGCCGCACGCCGCGCCTGGAGGGGGCGGTGACGCTGGTGTCCGCTGACCGATTCGAGGATGAGCGCAGCGGACGGCCTTACTACCGCCTGCGGGCAAATGTGGCGCCGGGGCAGTTGCGCCGCATCGGCGATGCGCCGCTGCAGGCGGGCATGCCGGTGGAGGTGTTCGTGCGCACGGGCGAGCGTTCGCTGTTGAACTATCTGTTCAAGCCGCTGCTCGATCGCGCGCGGCTGGCGTGGGGGGATGCATGAGCCGCTGGTCGAGGTTGCGCGTGGCATGGGCGCTGGCGTGGGTGATGTTGCTGCCGGCGGGCGCGGTCGCGCAAGTGCTGGATTTTCGGCAGGCTTATGCGATGGCGTTGTCGTCCGATCCCACCTGGCAAGCGGCGCGTGCACGCGAGCGCGCCGACGCCGAGGAACTGGCGCTGGGCCGCAGCGGCCTGTTGCCGAACCTGAGCTATCACTACAACCGTGCCCGCAATGACACCACTTCCCGCCAGCAGAGCCGCTGGGGCACGTTCGAGCAACGCTCGCGCTATGCCAGTCATGCCTCGGGCTTTACGCTCAGCCAGCCGTTGTTCGACGCGGCGGCGTTCGCGCAGTACCGGGCCGGCCGCGAACGCGCGGAGGCCGCGGGGCTGACCTTGGCGCGCGCCCGGCAGGCGCTGGCGGTGCGCGTGTTGCAGGCCTACACGGCCGTGCTTGCCGCGCAGCGGGCGTTGGCCCTGACGCAGGCGCAGGGCCGTTCGCTGCAAGAGGATGCGCGCCGCAGCGCGCGCTTCGTGGCCGCGGGGCAGGGTACGCGTACCGACCAGCTTGAGATCGAGGCGCGCTCCGGCGTGGTCCAGGCACAGGAGATCGAGGCGCAGGACCAGTTGCGCGATGCGCGCAACGCTTTGGGCGCCATGGTCGGGCCGGCGCTGGCGGATCGGCCGCTGGCGCAGGTGGATCTGGCCGGGTTGGGCAGGCTGGCGGTGGACGAGCATGATCTGGCGGGATGGCGCACGCTGGCGCTGGATGGCAATCCGGAAATCCAGGCGCAGCGCCATTTGGTGCAGGCCAGCCGCCAGCGCTACGAAGCGGCCCGGGCCGGCCACCTGCCGACCGCGCGTCTATATGCCCGCAAGCAGTTGACCAATTCCAACGGCGAGAACCAGATCGGCCAACACTACGACACCGGTTCCATCGGTATCGAGGTCAGCATTCCGTTGTATTCGGGCGGAAGGACCTCGGCGGCCAGCGGGCAGGCCCTGGCCGAGCAGGAGGAAGCGCAGCACAAATTGCAGGCCGCCACCTGGACGCTGCTCGATGACCTGGAGCGGCAGTTCCGCACGTTCGCCAGCAGCGGCCAGCGTATCGCTGCCTACCAGCAGGCGGCCGATGCCGCCGGCTTGCGCGTGCGGGCCACACGGCGCAGCGTGGAGGGCGGCGAGCGTACCAATCTGGATGTGCTGGATGCGCAGCGGCAGCGCTTCGAGGCGCTGCGCGACCTGGACCGCGCCCGCTATGACCACCTGCTGGCGTGGCTGGCGCTGCGCTGGCAGGCGGGCGTGCTGGACGATGCGGATGTGGCGCGCGTTGGGGCGTTGTTCGTGGCGGGGTGAGGCGGGCTTGCCGCGGATTACTTCAATGGTGGCAATGGCAGCAGCCGCTGCGAGATCGCCTGCATGGCGGTCGCCAGCTGCGTCGCCAGCGCCTGCGCGGCTGGCGAGAGCGAGCGGTCGCGCCGGTGCAACAGGCCGATGGCGCGGCGGGCCGAGGCATCGCACAGCGGCGCGGCGCGCAGGCCGGCCAGGTTCAATTCCGGCAGTGCCAGGCGCGGCAATACGCTCACGCCCAGGCCCTGCCGCACCATGCCGGCGGCGGTGCCCATGTTGGTGACGTCGTAGCGCAGGGCGGTGGCCGGCGCGCCGGTTTCCTCGCGCACCGCGCGGTCGAACTGCTGGCGCGCATTGGAGCCCTGCGACAGCAGGATCAGGTCGTAACGCAGCACGTCGCGCCAATGCAGCGGACCGCGTTTCCTGTCCAGGCGGTGGCCTTCGGGGTAGATGGCGCAGAAGCAGTCCTCGGCCAGCGGCGCGAACGACAGGTCCGGCGCCGGCTCGGCCAGCGCGCCGACGGCGAATTCGATCTGGTTGGTGCGCAGCATGGCCACCAGTTCGTCGTTGTGGGCCTCGACCACCCGCACCTTCAGCGCCGGATGCAGTTGGCGCAGCGCGCCGACCGCCACCGGTAGCAACGCCAGCGCGGTGGAGGGCAGGGCGCCCAGCGTCACGTTGCCGCGCCGCACCGCCGCCAGGTCGGCCAGGCCGCGATAGGCTTCTTCCAGGTCGGCGATCGGGCGCTGCACGCGGGCATAGAAATCCTGCCCGGCCGAGGTCAGGCTGATGCTGCGGGTGGTGCGCTCGAACAACCGCAGGCCCAGCACGTCTTCCAGGTCCTGGATCAGCGCGGTGAACGAGGGCTGCGTCACGCCCAGCTGACTGGCGGCGTGGGTGAACGAACCGGTATCCACCGCCAGCAGAAAGGCCTTGAGCGGCCGGTACTTGATATTCATAGCCATGAGCTAAGAATATAAGAAAAATATCGAATTGTGCCTAATAGTCGTGCGGCCGATGATGCGTCTACCGAAGACCTCTGGATTGCCCGACCCTTATGCACGCATCGAGCCACAAGCCCTTCCGGCTGGGCGCCGAATGGCGCCACAGCCAGGACGGCGACGCCGTCATCACCTCCATCAATCCGGCCGACGGCAGCGTTGCCGGCATCGTCACGCGGGCCCTGCCGCGCGATGTGGATAGCGCCGTCGCCATCGCCTGGGACGCGTTCCAGCGCCAGCCGTGGCGCAAGCTGCGTCCCGACCAGCGCGCCACCACGCTGTACGAGATCGGCCGCCGCCTGGCCGCCGAGCGCGAACCGCTGGCGCGGCTGCAGATGCAGGACAGCGGCAAGCCGTGGAAGGAATGCCTGAACATGGTCGACAGCGCGGCCGGGCATTTCCGCTACTACGCCGCCGTCTGCGAGACCTGGCAGAACGAAGTCACGTCGCCGCGCGGCGAATACTTCTCGCTGGCGCTGGCCGAGCCGTTCGGCGTGATCGCCGCCATCACGCCGTGGAATTCGCCCATCATGAACGAGGCGCAGAAGGCCGCGCCGGCGCTGGCGGCCGGCAACGCGGTGCTGCTCAAGCCGTCCGAGGAAACCCCCCAGCTTGCGCTGGAACTGGCCCGCATCTGCGCCGAGGCCGGCCTGCCCGAAGGGTTGCTGACGGTGCTGCCCGGCCACGGCGAGGACGTCGGCGCCGCGCTGGTCAAGCATCCCGGCGTGCGCATGGTGTCGTTCACCGGCGGCACCGAGACCGGCCGCGCCATTGGCGGCATCGCCGGGCAGCGGCTGATTCCGGTGGGCCTGGAGCTGGGCGGCAAGTCGCCGCATATCGTGTTCGACGACGCCGACCTGGACCGCGCCGTGGCCGGCGTGGTGTCGGGCATCTTCGGCTCGGCGGGCCAGAGCTGTGTGGCGGGTTCGCGCCTGTTCGTGCAGAAGTCCGTTTATGGCCGCTTCATGGAAGCGCTGGTGGACCGTACGCGCCAGGTGCGGGTGGGCTTGCCCGACGACCCGGCCACGCAGATGGGGCCGCTGGTGTCGCGCGCGCATCGCGACAAGGTCGCCGGCTATGTCGATATCGGCCGCGCCGAAGGTGGCCGCGTGCTGGTCGGCGGCGCCGCGCCGGACCGCGCCGAACTGGCCAACGGCTGGTTCTACCTGCCCACCGTGATCGACGGGCTGGGCAATGGCGCGCGCGTCTGCCAGGAGGAGATCTTCGGCCCGGTGCTGGTGGCGCTGCCATTCGAAGACGAGGAAGACGTGATCCGGCAGGCCAACGACACGCCCTTCGGCCTGGCCGCCGGCATGTGGACCGGCGACTACGCCCGCGCCTGGCGCGTGGCGCGCGAGATCGAGGCGGGCTCGGTCTGGATCAACACCTACAAGCAATCGCATATCGCCACGCCGTTCGGCGGCTTCAAGGCCAGCGGCATCGGCCGCGAGAAGGGCCTGCACGGCCTGCGCCTGTACAGCCAGGTCAAGAGCCTGTACTGGGGCATGCACAATCAACCGATGGGACTGTGAAACACATGACGACCGACAAGAAAAGCGCGGCGCTGCCGCTGGCCGATGCCCGCATCCTGATCGCCGGCGCCGCCAGCCTGGTGGGCTCGCACACCGCCGACGCGCTGCTGGCCGCCGGCGTGCGCGAAGTGATCCTGCTGGACAACTTCGCCTTCGGCACGCCCGAGGCCATCGCCCACCTGCAAGGCAACCCGCGCGTGAAAGTGGTGCGCGGCGACCTGATGCGCCTGCCGGACCTGCTGGCCGCCACCGAGGGCGTGGACGGCGTGCTGCACCTGGCGGCCTACATGACGCTGGGTTTCGCGCAGACGCCGTGGCAGGCGGTGGACGTTAACATCCGCGGCGCGCAGAACATGCTGGAAGCCTGCCGCGCCAACAAGGTGAAGAAGATCGTGTTCGCGTCTTCCAACGCGGTCTACGGCTATGGCAGCGGCATCGCCGGCGCGCTGGTCGAGAACGGCCCGTTCCATTCCGTCGGCGCGCCGCCCGCGGCGATCCTGTACGGCGCGTCCAAGATCATGGGCGAGCAGTTGTGCCGGCAGTATTACCAGAAGGCGGGGCTGGACTACGTGGTGCTGCGTTATTCCACCGTCTATGGCGAGCGCCAGCACTACCGCGCAGCCAATTCGCTCTACATCATGGAAACCTACGACCGTGTGCGCCAGGGCGAGCGCCCGGTGTTGCCGGGCGACGGCACCGACACCAAGCACTTCGTGCATGTCTCGGACGTGGCGCGCGCCAACGTCGCCGCGTTCCAGAGTGACGCCACCGACGTGGCCGTGAACGTGTCCGGCCCCGCGCCCATCACCACCGGCGAACTGGTGCGGCTGGTGCTGGACTACTGCAACAGCGATCTGGAACCGGAGATCCGGCCGGATCCCCCTGGCACCGTGCGCCTGACCTCGGGCGGCGCCTTCCACATCCCGCACGATCTGGCGGGACAACAGATCGGCTGGCAGCCGCAGGTAGGCATGGCCGAAGGCGTGACGCGCCTGCTGGCATGGCGCGAGGCGCAGGAAGGAGGCAAGGGCGGCTAGGGAAAAGTTTGACCCGGGGCGGCCGTCGTAGCCTTCCCGCATGATGGGCCGGCATGTCCGGCCCATCACAACGCATAACAACAGCAGTACCCCAACAGGAGACAACCATGTTCTTTACACGCAAGGCGGCCGCTCGCGCCGCGCTGTCCGTGGCCGCGCTGTGCGCCGCGTGGCCGGCCTGGGCCTGGCCTGACCATCCCATCGAGCTGGTGGTGGGCTTCGCGCCCGGGTGCGGCACCGACCTGACCGCCCGTTCGCTGGCGGTGTTCCTGGAAAAGGAGCTGGGCACCACCATCGTGGTGCAGAACAAGCCGGGCGCATCCAGCGCCATTGCGCTGTCGTACGTGGCGCGCGCCAAGCCCGATGGCTATACGTTGGCCATGACCAATATGCCCGGGCTGGTGTCGTTGCCGATCGAACGCAAGGCCGGCTTCACCACCGGCGACTTCACCTATCTCGCCAACCTGGTGCGCGACCCGAGCGCTTTCAGCGTCGCGGCCGACAGTCCATACCAAACGCTGGATGCCCTGATCAAGGCGGCGCGCGAGAAACCGGGTGCGATCAGCTACGGCTCGACCGGCGTTGGCACCGACGACCACCTGGCGCTGGTGCTGTTCCAGAACCTGACCGGCACCAAGCTAAATCACGTGCCGTACAACGGCGCGGGGCCCTTGCGCAGTTCGGTGTTGGGCGGACACACGGTGATCGGCGGCCTGAACCTGGGGGAAGTCATGCCTTACCACGGCAAGAACATGCGCGTGCTGGCGCAAGCCAGCGAGGCGCGTTCGCCGCTGGGGCCGGACGTGCCGACCTTCAAGGAACTGGGCGTGAACCTGGTGTTCGCGTCGGAGCGCGGCATCGTCGCGCCCAAGGGGCTGCCCGCCGACGTCGCGGAAAAACTGCGGCAGGCCCTGGGCAAGGTCGCCGCCAATCCGGAGTTCCAGGCCCAGATGAAGCAGCAGTTCACCGAGATGGATTATCTCGATGGGCCGCAGTGGCAGGAACGCTTAAAGCAGGATGACGGAAGGTTGCGGAAGATCTGGGCGAGCACGCCTTGGGTGGAGTAGGGAGCTGGACGCTGTTGCCGCGATGGTGGCGGCATGCTCCGGATCGCGCGACGCGGGCTTGAGTATGAGAGTTGGTCTGAATCGCGGCGGATTTTTACTGTAAATCGCGGCTCAACCGTCTATGTCTATAGACGGTCGCCCGCGTGCTCATGGGCGGCTATTGGTTGATCTGCGATCAGGAACCTTTCAACCTCGAGCACTACTACCCGGCCTATCTTGGGGGATATGGGGGGCTGCGGATCGAGCCGGACCTGCTCGATTTTTCAAACCTGGATGGTGACCTGAATACCGAGGGACGTCAGGCCATGCGGTTTATCGGCACAGGAAAGTTCACCGGGCATGCCGGAGAACTCCGGTATGTGACCGAGGACCATCACGGACTGGATTGGCCCGTCATTCATGATGACGAAAGCGGTTCGTGGCGGGCGTCCACAGTAAGCCTGGAGGGAGACAGAACCGGCGATGGGATCGCGGACTTCTTCATCGAATATACGAACTACGCCGATCTTTCCACGCCGAGCGGATACGGATACATGATGGCCGACTTGATCGGCAGTAATTATCCCTATCTCGACAGTGAGAATTTCTTCTTCGGCTAAATCAAAATATGCCCCGGATGCGGGGGACTGAAGGCGTGCAGTTGCATGCCTCCGCCTGGCGGGGCTGCTATTCCAACGGCAACGTCAACACGCCCTGCGGCGCCGGCCGCATCATCACGCGGCGGTACCACGCCGACAGCGCCGGCGTGTCCGGCCGCTCGATCGGCAGCGCCAGCCAGCGGTGCGCGGAGCACACCAGGGCGATGTCGCCCATGGTCAGGTGGCGGCCGGCGATGAATTCGCGGCCTTGCAGGGCCTGATCCAGAATCTGGGCGCGGGCATTGCTGCGCTTGACCGACAGGTCGATGGCGGCGTGGTCGCGCTTGGCCTCGGGCGTGCGGATCAGGCCCAGGAAGGCGGGGCCCATGGCGCCTTGCCATTCGGTGGTCTGCCAGTCCATCCAGCGGTCGGCGTCGGCGCGCAGGCAGACGTCCTCGGGCCAGAGCGTGCCGGCGCCGTAGCGCGCGGCCAGGTAGCGCACGATGGCGTTCGATTCCCACAGCACGAAGCCGCCGTCGTCGATGGCGGGCACGGTGCGGTTGGGGTTGATCTTGGCGTACTCGGGCGTGTCGACCACGCCGAACGGGCCGCCGGCCTCGATGAAGGTGTGCGGCAGCGCCAGTTCGCGCACCGCCAGCATCACTTTCTGCACGTTGACGGACGTCAGCCGTCCCCAGATCTTCAACATAACCGGTCCTTGTAAGGGTCAGGCGGGCGGCAACTGCCGCCGCGCAAAGCCGCTGTCGCGCCCGAAGCGCGTCCAGTTGAAAGCGGGCCCCGGGTCGGTCTTGCGGCCGGGGGCGATGTGTTCGTGGCCCCAGGCGGCCGCCAGGGGGTAGCGCGTGCGCAGCACTGGCGTCAGCCGGCGCAGCGCCGTGTACTGCTCGTCAGTGTAGGGCAGGGTATCGGTGCCTTCCAGCTCGATGCCGATGGAAAAGTCGTTGCAGCGCTCGCGGCCGGCGAAGCGCGAGACGCCGGCATGCCAGGCGCGGGCGTCAGTGGAGACGAACTGCACGATGCGGCCGTCGCGGCGGATGAAGAAGTGGGCCGACACGCGCAGGCCGCGCAGGCGTTCCAGCCAGGGGTGCGAGGCGTAGTCCAGCGTGTTCAGGAACAGGCCGGCCACCTCGGGGCCGCCGAATTGCCCGGGCGGCAAGCTGATGTTGTGCAACACCAGCAGCGATACCTGCGCATCGCGGGGACGCGCGTCGCAATTGGGGGAGGGCAGGCGGGCAACACCCGGGGCCGGCGCCAGCCAGCCATGTCGATCCAGAAGCAGGGGCATGGGAGGAAAGCAGGTTGGTATCCAACATGCATTATGCCGTGCGAGCAAAAAGGGGACAAATAAGAGCGCGGTGCTGTCGGCGACCTGCCATTCGCCTGCGGCGGGCCGGACGCCCCTGGCGGGCGGGCCAGCCAATCCGGGCCGGCCCGTCGTTTGGGCCAGCCTTTTGCGCTGTGACGTTCAGGCCAGCTTTTTGGCCGGTCTTTTATTTCGCGGCGGGCCCCAGCCGGGCGTGTTCCTGGCTGCACCAGGTCTGGCCGCCCTGCAGCAGGGCTTCCGAGCGCGGCAGGTGGATGCCGCAGTGGGCGCAGCGGACCATGGCTTCCGGGGCGCGGGCGGCGGGTTGGCCGGCCTTGCCCTGGGGGCGGCCGCCCGCGGGGCCTTCCTGGCGGGCGGCGGCCATGCGGCCGGCGATGCGCGCCACGAACAGCACGCCGATGATGATGACGATCCAGAACAGCAGCTTGCCCACGTCAGCCTCGATGCAGAATGACTTCCAGCACGAACCGGCTGCCGGTGTAGGCCAGGATCAGGAAACCGAACCCGGTCAGGGTCCAGCGCAGCGCCACGCGGCCGCGCCAGCCCCAGATGTGGCGGCCGGCCAGCAGGACGCCGAACGTGAGCCAGGACAGCAGGGTGAAGACGGTCTTGTGGTCGAACGGCAGGATCTGGCCGGTGAGCTTCATGGAGGCGATCGAGCCCGAGCCGACGGCCAGGGTCAGCACCACGAAGCCGATCCAGATGATGCGGAACAGCAGCTGTTCCTGGACCAGCAGCGGCGGCTGCGAATCCAGCACGCGGCCGACGATGCTGCGCTCGGCGGGGGCGTCCAGCGGACGGTGCAGGTGGCGGTCGAGCAGGGCCATCATCATCGCGTGCAGGGCGGCGATGGTGATCAGGCCGTAGGCGGCCAGGGCGATCAGCAGGTGGACGCGCAGCCAGGCGTTGTCGGCGTGGGGCACGAACTGGCCCTGGGGGAACAGGGCGGCCAGGCCGCTGGCCAGGGTGGCGGCCGGCAGCAGCAGCAATTGCAGGCCGTCGATGCGCACCAGCAGGCTTTCGAGCCAGAAGACGACCATGCCGAGCCAGATGGCGGCCGACAGGGCCAGCGCCCACCCGATGAACAGGTGCGTGGCCCCCAGCATGGATTGTTGCAGCCCGATTCCATGGAGAACCAGGGCTCCCAGCAGGCACAGACGGGCGATCTTGCCCGTTTGTTCGACTTCCCCGGCGCCCGCCAGGCGGATCCAGAGGGATCCCCCCAGCACGGCGTACGCCAAGGCGGCCGCTGTGTGAAATACAATGCCTAGTGACATAGAAACCGTTGTCTGGATGGGGCCTGGGGGCGCATGCCGCCCGACAGTGCGGAATCCGCGCCTGCGGCCACCGTTCAATCAACTAGTTTAAGCGGAAACGCCTCTCATGCTCGATAACCTAACTCAACGCCTGTCGCGCGTCGTCAAGACGCTGCGCGGCGAAGCCCGCCTGACCGAGGCCAACACCCAGGAAATGCTGCGCGAAGTGCGCATGGCCCTGCTGGAAGCCGACGTGGCGCTGCCCGTGGTGCGCGATTTCGTCGCCCGGGTCAAGGAAAAGGCGCTGGGCGAAGAAGTCTCCAGCAGCCTCAGCCCCGGCCAGGCCCTGGTGGGCGTGGTCCACAAGGAACTGACCGCCCTCATGGGCGGCGACCTGGGCGCCGATTCTGGCGAACTGTCGCTGGCGGTGCAGCCGCCCGCCGTGATCCTGATGGCCGGCCTGCAGGGCGCCGGTAAAACCACCACCACCGGCAAGCTGGCCCGCTGGCTGAGCGAAGGCCAGCACACCCAGCACGGCCGCAAGACCGGCAAGAAAAAAGTGCTGGTGGTGTCCGCCGACGTCTACCGTCCGGCCGCTATCGACCAGTTGAAGAGCGTGGCGGCGCAGGTCGGCGTCGATTTCCTGCCGTCCGATCCCAGCCAGAAGCCCGAGGACATCGCCCGCAATGCGGTCGACCACGCCCGCCGCCACCACTACGACGTGCTGATCCTGGACACGGCCGGCCGCCTGGGCATCGACGAGGCCATGATGCGCGAGATCCGCGCGCTGCATGACCTGGTCAAGCCGATCGAAACGCTGTTCGTGGTCGACGCCATGCAGGGCCAGGACGCGGTCAATACCGCCCGGGCCTTCGCCGAGGCGCTGCCGCTGACCGGCGTGGTGCTGACCAAGCTGGACGGCGACGCCCGCGGCGGCGCGGCCCTGTCGGTGCGCCACGTCACCGGCAAGCCGCTGAAGTTCGTCGGCGTCTCGGAAAAGCTGGATGGCCTGGAGCCGTTCTACCCCGAGCGCATGGCGCAGCGCGTGCTGGGCATGGGCGACATCGTCTCGCTGGTTGAGCAGGCCCAGAAGAACATCGACATCGCCGAGGCCCAGAAGCTGGCGGCCAAGATCAAGTCGGGCAACAAGTTCGACCTGAATGACTTCCGCGACCAGCTCGGCCAGGTCAAGAAGCTGGGCGACATGGGCTCGCTGCTGGAAAAGCTGCCGGCCCAGTTCCAGCAGGCCGCCGGCCAGTTGCAAGGCGGCCAGGCGGAAAAGCAGCTGCGCCGCACCGAGGGCATCCTGAACTCCATGACGGCCGCCGAGCGCGCCAAGCCGGAGCTCATCAAGGCCTCGCGCAAGCGCCGCATCGCGGCAGGTTCGGGCGTGCCGGTGCAGGAGGTCAACCGCCTGCTGGCCCAGTTCGAGCAGATGCAGGGCATGATGAAGCAGATGAAGAAGGGCGGCATGGCCAAGATGATGCGCGCCATGGGCGGCATGAAGGGCATGGGCCGCTTCATGAAGGGCTGACCGGCGCGCGGGCGCCCGGCGGCAGGGCCCGTCCCTCGGGCCTGCCGATGAGCGCCGGCTCTTGCTCAGGAATCGGCATCAAAAAAATGGCCAGGCATTGCGCCTGGCCAAATCATCGCGGCAGGCAGGGGGTTCTGCGCCGCGATACGGGCCCGTGAGGGCCCATTCTGTTCGGTTGCCTACGACAGGGGCGGGATGCGCAGCACCTGGCCCGGATAGATCTTGTCGGGGCTGGTCAGCATCGGCTTGTTGGCCTCGAAGATCAGGGTGTTCTTGGCGCCCTGGCCCTTGCCGTATTGCGCCTCGGCGATCTTCCACAGGTTGTCGCCCTTCTGCACCGTGTACATCTTGGCTTCGGGCGCGGCCTGCTTGACCTTCAACTGATTGTCCACCGCGGCCACGCCGACGGTGTTGCCCAGCGCCAGCGCGATTTTCTCGGCGGCTTCGGTGTTGGCGGCTTCGCCCGTCACCGTGATCTTGTCGCCATCGACCGAGATCTGCAGGCCATCGGCGTTCAGGCCGTGCTTGTCGAGTTCCTTCTTCAGTTCGTCCGGCGTGGCCGCCTTGGCTTCGCTGGCACCGAAGAGCTTTTCTCCAACGTCCTTGATGAAATTGAGCAGACCCATCGTGTTTCCTTTATCTATGTTGCGGTGAGAGAAAGAGCGATGCATGTCAGGGCGCGGGGCCCCTGGACTTCTGCGCACGATGCCGGCAATGGCGTGGCCCCGCGGCGGGCGGGGCGGTAGCGTTCAAGCCTGCCTGCCGGGCCAGGCCCGGGCGCGCCGGCACCAACGATTATGACTCGCCGCGTCGCCGCCAGAGAGGGGTAATCGTGTAACAGGTTGCTAGCCATCCGTCAGGATGATGAAAAAAAGGGCTGCATTGCTGCAGCCCTTTTTATGGGTGGCGATCGTGGCGTCCTGGCGGAGCCGCTCAGCCGCCGCCCACCGCGACCACGATCTCGACCTGGTCGCCGTCGGTCAGCGCGGTCTGCGCGTGCTGGCTCTTGGGCACGATCTCGCCGTTGCGTTCCACCGCCACGCGCTTGCCGGCGTAGCCGAGCGTTTCGAGCAGTTCGTTCACCGTGGTGTCCAGCGGGAATTCACGGGCGTCGCCGTTCAGGGTGATGTGCATGTCGGTCTCCTCAGCGTTTGGCGTAGGCGTCGGTGGCGGCGATCAGGCGCGCCAGCGTGCCGGGTTCGTCGAAGGCGTGGCCCGCGTCGGGCACGATGTGGAATTCGGCCTCGGGCCAGGCGCGATGCAGGTCCCAGGCGGTGCGCGCCGGGGTGCAGGCGTCGTAGCGGCCCTGCACGATGGTGCCGGGGATGTCGCGCAGCTTGTGGGCGTCGCGGATCAGCTGGCCTTCTTCCATGAAGCCGGCGTTGACGAAGTAGTGGTTCTCGATGCGGGCGAAGGCCAGCGCGGCGCGGTCGGCGGCGTGGCTCTGCTGGTGGCGCGGGCTGGGCAGCAGCGTGATGGTGCTGTCTTCCCATTTGCTCCAGGCCTTGGCGGCGCGCAGTTGCTCGGCGGGATCATTGCCCGTCAGGCGCTTGTGATAGGCCGTGACCAGGTCGCCGCGCTCGGCTTGCGGGATGGGGGCCAGGTATTCTTCCCAGCGATCGGGGAACAGCCACGACGCGCCTTCCTGGTAGAACCACTGGACCTCGGCGTGGCGCAGCGTGAAGATGCCGCGCACCACCAGTTCGCTGACGTGCTGCGGATGGGTCTCGGCATAGGCCAGCGCCAGCGTCGAACCCCACGAGCCGCCGAACACCAGCCACTGGTCCGCGCCCATGATCTCGGTGCGCAGGCGCTCGATGTCGGCCACCAGGTGCCAGGTGGTGTTGTTGTCCAGGCTGGCGTGCGGCGTCGAGCGGCCGCAGCCGCGCTGGTCGAACAGCAGCACGTTGTAGCGCTGCGGATCGAACAGCTGGCGATGCACGGGCGAGCAGCCGCTGCCGGGGCCGCCGTGCAGGAACACCGCCGGCTTGCCCTGCGGGTTGCCGCACATTTCCCAATAGACCTGGTGGCCGTCGCCGGTCTCCAGCATGCCGTGGCGGTAGGGTTCGATCGCGGGGTAGAGCATCAGGCGACTCGCTTGAAGATCAGGTCCCAGACGCCGTGGCCCAACCGCAGGCCGCGCGTCTCGAATTTGGTCAGGGGGCGGTAGTCGGGGCGCGGCGCGTAGCCGTCCGACGTGTTCTTCAGTTGCGGCTCGTTGCCCAGCACGTCGAGCATCTGCACCGCGTAGTCTTCCCAGTCGGTGGCGCAATGGATGTAGCCGCCCGGCGCGATGCGGCTGGCCAGCAGCGCGATGAACGGCGGCTGCACCAGGCGGCGCTTGTGGTGGCGCTTCTTGGGCCACGGGTCGGGGAAGTAGATGTGCACGCCGGCCAGCGAATCCGGCGCGATCATGTCGCGCACGACCTCGACCGCGTCATGCTGGATGATGCGCAGGTTGGGAATGCTGGAGTCTTCGATGCGGCGCAGCAGCGAGCCCACGCCGGCGTTGAACACTTCCACGCCCAGGAAGTTGTCGCCCGGACGCGCCAGTGCGATCTTCTCGGTGGTCTCGCCCATGCCGAAACCGATTTCCAGCACCGTCGGCGCTTCGCGGCCGAAGGCGGTGGCCGGATCCAGGCGCTTGGCGGCGTAGGGAATCGACCACTTGCCCAGCAGCTGTTCCAGCGCGGCCAGCTGGCCCTGGGTGATGTGGCCGCGGCGGTGGACGAAGCTGCGGATGTGGGTGGCGCCCGGACTGTTGGGGGCGTGCGCGGTGCTGGCCAGCGCGGCCTCGGTCTGGGGGGAAACCGACGCGGGCGCGTCGGGGTTGCCGGGTGTTGCGGGGGTGTTCACGGGCGGATTCGCAGAGCTGTTCGTTGTCATAGGCGGGATTGTAGTGGCAGCCCCGCCGGGCTGCAGTCCGCCTCGGGGATTAAATGGGGACTTATCGCTGGCGCCCGGCCCGGACGGGGGGCGGGAGGCCCGCGCGCTATAGTGCAGCCGCGGCGTCCGCCTGGCGCCGCCTGCCCGCCATGAATATCGCCCGCATCGACCTCGTCACGCTCTCGCTTTTCGTCTCGGTGGCCCGCCAGGGCAGCATCTCGGCCGGCGCGCGCGCGTCCCACCTGGCGGTGGGGGCGGCCAGCAAGCGCATCTCGGACCTGGAAGCCGCGCTGGACACCCAGCTGCTCTACCGCAACGCGGCCGGCGTCGAACTGACCGAGGCGGGCCAGGCCTGCCTGGTCCATGCCCTGCGAGTGCTGCAGGAAGTCGAGCAGATGGCCGGCACCCTGTCCGACTATGCCCGGGGGGTGCGCGGGCAGGTGCGCATCGCCGCCAATACCTCGTCGCTGACCCAGTTCCTGCCGGAAGACCTGGCCTCCTTCATGGAGGCGCACCCGGCCGTGCGCATCGACCTGGAAGAGCAGAACAGCAGCGACATCGTCACCGCCGTGCTGGAGAACCGCGCCGACATCGGCGTGTTCGCCGACCGCACTCCGGCGGCGGGGCTGGCCACCGTGCCGTACCGGCTCGACGAGCTGGTGCTGATCGTGCCGCAGCGCCATCCGCTGGCGCGCCAGGCCAGCGTGGCGTTCGCCGACACCCTGGCCTACGACTACGTCGGCCTGCCGCCCGCGACCTCGCTGGCGACCCGCCTGGCCGACGAGAGCGGCCGGCTGGGGCGCGACATGCGGCTGCGCATCCAGGTGCGCAGCTTCGACGCCATCTGCCGCATGGTGGCCGCCACGCGCGGGGTCGGCATCCTGCCGCGCCTGGCGGCCGAACCGCATGCGCGCTCCATGCCCATTCGCCTGATTCCGCTGGCCGACGACTGGGCGCGCCGCTGGCTGCTGCTGGGCGTGCGCGATGCCGATGCGCTGCCGGTGGCGGCGCGGCTGCTGCTGGCGCATCTGCGCGACGTCCAGGAGCCGCCCGCGGCCTGAGGCGGCGCGACGGCGTGCCGCGGTTTCCGCCGCGGCGTGGCGCATCAAGGGGCTTTCTCGATCCGGGAATGCCCCCTTCCCGAATCGTCCATTCCGCCGCCGCGGCCGATGGCGCACACTGCCCGCCATCATCGGTTGGATGCGCCCGGGAGGCGACATGGCAGGGCAGATACTCGCCGGCATACGCGTGCTGGAACTGGGACAACTCATCGCGGGGCCGTTCGCCGCCAAGACGCTGGCGGATTTCGGCGCGCAGGTCGTCAAGATCGAACCGCCGGGGCAGGGCGACCCGCTGCGCAAATGGCGCCTGCTGCACGAGGGCACCTCGGTGTGGTGGGAAGCGCAGTCGCGCAACAAGCAATCCGTCTGCGTCGACCTGCGCCAGCCCGAGGGCCAGGACATCGTGCGCCAGCTCGCGGCCGAGGCCGACGTGCTGATCGAGAACTTCCGCCCCGGCACGCTGGAGAAGTGGGGCCTGTCGTGGGAGACGCTGCACGCGCTGAACCCGCGCCTGATCATGCTGCGCATTTCCGGCTATGGCCAGACCGGTCCCAAGGCGCGCGAGCCGGGCTTTGCCGCCATCGGCGAAGCCATGGCCGGCCTGCGCTACCTGAATGGCGAGCCCGGCCGCGCGCCGGTGCGCGCCGGCCTGTCGCTGGGTGACACCATCGCCGGCCTGCATGGCGCGCTGGGCGTGCTGCTGGCGCTGTACCAGCGCGACGCCCGTGGCGGCCAGGGCCAGGTCATCGACGCCGCGCTGTACGAGAGCCTGTTCAACCTGAGCGAAAGCCTGCTGCCGGAATACTCGGTGTTCGGCGCCGTGCGTGAGCCGGCCGGCGCGTCGCTGCCCGGCATCGCGCCGTCCAATGCCTATCCGTGCCGTGACGGCTATGTGCTGATCGCGGGCAATGGCGACGCCATCTACACCCGCCTGATGGCCCGCATCGGCCGCGACGACCTGGGCCGCGATCCCGACCTGGCGCACAACGACGGCCGCGCCCGCCGCGTCGCCGAGATCGACCAGGCCATCGGCGCCTGGACCGGCGAGCGTGCCATCGACGAGGTGTTGCAGGCGATGCGCGAGGCCGACGTGCCGTCGGGCCGCATCTATTCGGTCGCCGACATCGCCCACGATCCGCACTATCAGGCGCGCGGCGCCATCACGCGCCTGGAGGCCGCCAGCGGCATCGCGGTGGACATGCCGGCGGTGTTTCCGTGCCTGTCGGCCAACCCCGGCGCGGTGCGCGAGCGCGCGCCGACGCTGGGCGAGCACACCGACGCGGTGCTGGAGGCGGCGGGGCTGAGCGCGGAGCAACGCGAGGCGCTGCGGGCGCGCGGCGTGATCGCATGACCCCTTTCAATTTCCGCTGCCCGGCAGCGAGGATGCACCCATGAATACCGGTTCCCCCGTCCTGGAGATCAACGAGGTCGGCCCGCGCGATGGCTTGCAGATCGAAGCGCGCATGGTGCCCACCGAAGACAAGATCGCCTTCATCGACGCGCTGTCCGATTGCGGCTTCGCCCGCATCGAGGTCACCAGCTTCACCTCGCCCAAGGCGATTCCGGCGCTGGCCGACGCGGGCGCCGTGATGCAGGGCATCCTCCGCCGGCCTGGCGTGATCTATACCGCGCTGGTGCCGAACATCCGCGGCCTGGAGCGGGCGCTGGAAGCCGGCGTCGATGAGATGAACCTGGTCATGTCGTGCAGCGAGACGCACAACCGCGCCAACCTGCGCATGACCCGCCAGCAATCGTTCGACGAACTCAGCCAGGTGCTGGCCGCCGCCGAGCGCGCCGGGGCGCCCTGCAATGTCTCGCTGTCGACCGCGTTCGGCTGTCCGTTCGATGGCGACGTGCCCGCGGCGCAGGTGCTGGACCTGGCCGCCCGCCTGGTCGACGCCGGCGCCCGCGGCATCACGCTGTGCGACACCACCGGCATGGCCTATCCCAGCCAGGTGGGCGAGCTGTGCGCGCTGGCCGCGCAACGCTTGCCGGGCATCGCGCTGACCGTCCATCTGCACAATACGCGCGGCATGGCGCTGGCCAACGCCGTCACCGCCTGGCAGGCCGGCATCACCCGCTTCGACGCCGCCGCCGGCGGCCTGGGCGGCTGCCCGTACGCGCCGGGCGCCAGTGGCAACGTCAACACCGAGGAACTGGTCCACATGTTCGAGTGCATGGGCGTGAAGACGGGCGTGTCCCTCGACGCGCTGCTCGCCATCCTGCGCGGCCTGCCGGGGCTGGTCGGCCGCGAGCTGCCCATGGCGCTGTTGCGCGCCGGCCCGCGGCTGGCCGTGCATGCGCCGCCCGCCTGGCTGGCGGAGCGCTTCGGGCCGGCGCCCGACGCCGCATAGGCTTTTGCTTTACACCACGCGCCCGCCCTCGGGCGCTTCATAAAAACAGCAAGGAGACAACCGCATGACCCCCTTCCGTTCCCTTCCCGCGCTACGCGCCTGCGCCGTCGCGCTGGGCCTGACCACCGCCGCCGCCGCCCAGGCGCAGGCGGATTTTCCCAATCGCCCGGTCACGCTGATCGTGTCGGCCGCGCCCGGCGGCACCACCGACATCGCCGCCCGGCTCATCGCGCAGCCCTTGGGCGCGGCGCTGGGACAGAGCGTCGTCGTCGAAAACAAGCCGGGCGGCTCCGGCGGCATCGCCGCCCAGGCCGTCGCGCGCGCCAAGCCCGATGGCTACACCCTGCTGCTGCAGTATTCGGGCTTCCAGGTCATCACCCCGCACGTCACGCCGACGTCCGGCTGGGATCCGATCAAGGACTTCGCGCCGGTCGCCAATGTGTTGTCCGCGCCCCAGGTGGTGGTGGTGCGGCCGGACCTGCCGATCAAGTCCCTGAAGGACCTGGTCGCCTACGCCAAGGCCAATCCCGGCAAGCTCAACTACGCCTCGTCCGGCAACGGTTCGTTGCAGCAGGTCGCGACCGAGCTGCTCAACCAGATGGCCGGCACGCAGATCACCCACATCCCCTACAAGGGCACCGGCCCCGCGCTGAACGACCTGCTGGGCGGCGCCGTCGACATGACCATCACCACGCCGCCGCCGCTGCTCGGCCAGATCGCCGCGGGCAAGCTGCGCGCGCTGGCCGTCACCGGCAACACGCGCCTGGCGTCGCTGCCGGACGTGCCCACCGCCGCCGAGGCCGGCTATCCCGGCCTGATCGTCTCGTCCTGGTTCGCCATGTACGCGCCCAGGGACACGCCCGCGCCGGTGGTGGACAAGATCGCCGGTGAAATCCAGAAGATCATGCAGACCGAGGCCTTCCGCCAGAAAGCGGCCGAGCAGGGCGCCGAGGCGGAATTCATGGGGCCGAAGGCGCTGGGCGACTACACCCAGGCCGAGCTGGACCGCTGGGGCAAGGTGGTGAAAGCGGCGGGTATCACGGCGAACTGATGGGGGCGGCCTGGGGTGGAAAAACCCAGGCTATAATCTTCGCCTCTGCCCGGGTCTTGCGCCGGGGCACGACACCCGAGCGGGTGTAGTTCAATGGTAGAACGGCAGCTTCCCAAGCTTCATACGAGGGTTCGATTCCCTTCACCCGCTCCATTCACCGACGCCCAACCGTAGCCTGCCGCGCGATGACGGCATCGACGATCCGCCGCAACTGCCGGTCGGTGTCGCGGATTGAGCGGTTCTGCGCGGACACCTGCGCGCCCTCGAATATGAACGTGAGTTCGCTCGCCGTGTCTTCCGGCGACGCCAGGCCCGCCTGCTCGCACAGGCTGGCCAGCCGCCGCCATTGCCGCGCCTTGTGTTCCTCGATCAGTTTGCGACCGGGATGTTCCGGGTCGGGCAGCTCCGCGATCGAGTTGATGAACGCGCAGCCACGGTGCGACCAGGCTCGCGCTTCGTCCGAAAAATAAGTGACCCATCCAAGGATCTGCGCGCGGGGATCGTCCGGATGCGCGGCCTCGATGGCATCGAGCGCGCGCCAGTAGTCGTCGATCACCTGGCGCAGCCATTCGGTCACCAGCACATCCTTTGATTGGAAATGGCGATAGATCGCCATCTTCGTCGTGTTGCCGCGGGCGGCGATGGCATCGACGCCGGTCGCCCGGATGCCATCGTTGTAGAACAGCTCGCCGGCCGCCGCGAGCACGCGTTCGCGCGGCGCGGGAGTGGGGGCGGGCACGGCCTCGTTCTGCTTGTCGCTCTGTTTTCTTGTCATGGGTTATTGACGGCGATACCGATCGGTATCATCATTCGGATTCCGTTGATACTGATCAGTATCACTCAGTGGCGATTCTATGCCACCCCTGGTCGATAGGAAACAGTAATGAAGCTCTCAGAGTACGTGCAATACGACGCGGTCGGGCTTGGCGGCCTCATCGCGCAAGGCGAGGTGAGTCCGCGGGAGCTCGCCGACACGGCGCTTGGCGCGTGCGCGCGGATCAATCCGCGCATCAACGCGGTGATCGAAAGCTGGTCGCCGGACCTGGCCGACGTTGACGCCGCGCGGGACAGAAATTCGCCTCTGGCGGGCGTCCCTTTCCTGATCAAGGATGTGGGGGTCGCGATGGCCGGCCGGAAAAACGAGTTCGGCAGCCGGCTGGCGCAAGGCTTCACGGCCGCGGCCGATTCGCTGCTGATGCGGCGCTTTCGCGAGGCCGGGCTGGTGACCCTGGGGCGCACCGCCACACCCGAGTTCGCCTGGAGCGGCACGACCGAATCCACGCTGTGCGGCCCGACGCGCAACCCCTGGAATGTGGCCCACGGCGCAGGCGGATCGAGCGGCGGCGCCGCGGCGGCGGTGGCCGCCGGCATCGTGCCGTTGGCCCATGCCACCGACGCGGCCGGCTCGATCCGCATTCCCTCGGCGGCTTGCGGCGTGTTCGGGCTCAAGCCGACGCGCGGCCGCGTGTCCAATGGGCCCGGGCTGGAAGAGGCCATCAACGGCCTGGCGGCGCAGCTCGGCGTCAGCCGTTCGGTCCGTGACAGCGCCGCGCTGCTGGACGCGGTGCACGGCGCGGCCGATGGCGAACCGTATGCGATTGCGCCGCCGGTCGGCCGCTACCTGGCGCAAGTGGGCATCGAGCCCGGCAAGCTGCGCATCGGCGTCATGCCGCAGGCCTGGGGAGGCCAGCGCACCCAGGCGCGCGTCCTGGAGCGCCTCGCCGAGGCGGTGCGGCTGTGCGCCTCGCTAGACCACGAGGTCGAAGAGGCCGAGGCGCCGCTGGGCGTCAGCTGGGAGGCGTTCGTGCATGCCAGCTCGGTGCTCTGGTCCGCCAATATCGCCGCATGGATCGACGGCATCGCGGGCGCCACGGGGCGCCAGCCCGACCTGGCAACCCTGGAGCCGCAGACGCTCGCGGTCTATCGGACGGGGCGTGCGATCGGCGCCATCGAGATGCTCCATGCCCTCGATCTGCGCAATGCCGTGACCCGCGGCGTGGCGGCGTTCTTTTCGCGCTACGACCTGCTGTTGACCCCCACGCTGCCCGACCTGGCTCCGGCGTTGGGGACCTATGCCGCCGGCGCCGACACGATGGACGGCCACCAATGGACTGACCGCGTCTTCGGCAGTTCGCCGTTCACTCCGGTTTTCAATGCCGCCGGACTGCCGGCCATGTCGGTGCCGTTGTTCCAGGACGCCGCGACCGGCCTGCCGATTGGCATGCAGTTCGTTGCGCCGGCCGGCCGCGAGGATGTGCTGTTCCAGGTGGCCGGCCAGCTGGAGCGCAGCCTGCCGTGGGCGGCACGGCAGCCAGGCGAGTGGGCGTCGACGGGGAACGATTGAGCCGGCGCGATTCAAGTACCCTATAGCCCATCCCCGTGCCAGAACCCCACGTATGCAAGACGATCTTTTCGGCGATTCGCTACCCGTGCCGCCGGCCAACACGCCGGATCATGCCGCGCCTCGTGCCACTCCCGACCTTTCCGCCCTTCGCGGCATGGCCAGGGTGCTGCCCGCTCCCGCGGGGCAGGAATGGAGCGCGCTCGCGGGGCAGCTGCCGGCACAGTTGCGCTTTGGCGTCTCCACCTGGTCATACCCCGGCTGGGAAGGGCTGGTCTGGGACGGCGAATACGATTCGAGCACGCTGTCCCGGCACGGCCTGGGCGCCTACCACCGGCATCCGCTTTTGCGCACGGTTTGCGTCGACCGGACTTTCTGGCAGCCGTTGACGGCGAGCCAGTATGCCGGTTACGCGGGACAGGTCGACGATGATTTCCGTTTCGTCGTCAAATGCCCCTCCAGCATTACCGACGCCCAGGTGCGGGGCGACGAGGGCAGGACGCGCGATGCCAACCCGGTTTTCCTCGATCCGTCGCTGGCGGTCCAGGAATTCGTGCGGCCGGCGCTCGAAGGCCTGGGGGCCAAGCTCGGCGTCCTGGTGTTCCAGCTGAGTCCGCTGCCGCTGGGCTGGCTGAGTCGCTCGGCATCGCTGTTCGAGAAGCTGGGGCAGATGCTGGCGGCCGTGCGGGAGGCATTGTCCGCGCATGAGGCCGTGATCGTCGCGGTGGAAGTACGCGACCCGGAACTGTTGGGCCAGGCGATGGTGGACACGCTCAAGGCGCATGGGGCCACTTTTTGCCTGGGGCTGCATGGCAAGATGCCGCCGATCGAAGCGCAACTGCCGATGCTGCGCGCGCTGTGGCCGGGGCCGCTGGTCTGCCGCTGGAACCTGAACCGGGTTTTCGGCCCGTATGGCTATGCCGCCGCGCAGAAGAAGCATGATCCGTTCAATGCCATTCTCAGCGAGGACATCCCCACTCGCACGGTGCTGGCGCGCACGGTCCGCGGCATTACCGGCGCGGGCCAGCCGGCCTACGTGACGATCAGCAACGACGCCGAGGGCTGCGCGCCGCTGTCCATCCTGCAACTGGCCCAGGCCATCGCGGCGTAGGCGGGGCTGCGCCCGGCTCGTCATGCTGGGCATCGCGCCTGCCAGGCGCCCGTGGCGGGCGCGGTAAAATCCGCTCCCCATGCGCTATTCCGATTTCGAACAACGTCTCGCCTCCCTGGGCGCCCAGCCGGCTCATCGCGGGCGGGTCATGCGCGCCTGGTTGACCGGGCAGGCGTTCGACAGCGACACGTGGCGGCGGCGCTTCGACAACTACTTGCCGTTGGCGCTGCGCGAGGCCCTGCCCGCCCTGGCGGCGGAGCTGGACGGCCTGGCCCGTGTCCGTTCCGAGCATGCCGGCCACGACGGCTCGCGCCTGCTGGTCGATCTGGCCGACGGGCAGATGGTGGAAAGCGTGCTGCTGCCGCGCGACGGACTCTGTGTTTCCACCCAGGTTGGCTGCGCGGTCGGCTGTCGTTTCTGCATGACCGGCAAGAGCGGCCTGATCCGCCAGGTCGCCAGCATGGAAATCCTGGCGCAGGTGGTGCTGGCGCGGCGCCAGCGCGCGGTCAAGAAGGTCGTCTTCATGGGCATGGGCGAGCCGGCGCACAACCTGGACAACGTGCTCGAGGCGATCAACCTGCTCGGCACCGAAGGCAATATCGGCCACAAGAACCTGGTGTTCTCCACCGTGGGGGATGCGCGCGTGTTCGACGCGTTGCCGCGGCAACCGGTCAAGCCCGCGCTGGCGCTGTCGCTGCACACGACCCGGGCCGAGCTGCGCGAGCACCTGCTGCCGCGCGCGCCCAGGATCGCGCCGGAAGCCCTGGTGGAGCTGGGTGAAAAATACGCCCGCGACACGGGCTACCCGGTCCAGTACCAGTGGACCCTGCTCAAGGGCGTCAACGACGGCGACGACGAACTGGACGCGATCCCGCGCCTGCTCAAGGGCAAGTTCGGCGTGCTCAACGTCATTCCCTTCAACAGCCTCGAAGGCGATGACTACCAGCGCCCCGAGACCGAACGCATCCGCGAGATCGTGCGCACGCTGCATCGCCGCGGCGTGCTGACCAAGGTGCGCAACAGCGCCGGGCAGGACGTGGACGGCGGCTGTGGCCAGTTGCGGGCCCGCGCAGTGGGGGCGGAGCAGGTCGTGGCTTTGCGCCGGTCACGCAGCGCGGCCGCGTAGCGCGGTCAGGCGGGCCTCGGCGTCACCAGAATTTCCACCACGCTTTTCGGGGCGCGGCCTCTTCGGGATGCGGGATATGTTCCGGCTCCGCGCCGGGCTCGAAAACGTAAGTGCCGGTCGGGTCCGTGATGACCTGCATTTCCTGGCGGAATTGCGCCAGCTTCATGAAGAACGTCTTCGCTTCCGGGGGAATGGGCGATGAAACGCCCAGAGGCTCGTCCGGCCTCAGTGTCGCGAGCTTGATTTCGGCGCGGCCTGCAAATTCCCAGCCGGGCAGATCGCCGTCCGATGCATGCACCGGTGGAATGAATCCGATCTGCTTGAAAAGCGCCAGGGTCTGTGCCACGTCCGGCTCCGCGAACCCGGACGCATCGGCGTCATTCGTGATGTCTGCCATTGTTCGCATCCTTAGGTTGGCATGTCGGTCGGGTGATCCGCCGGCTCGCGGTTCAGCTTCGCATGGCGGTACAAGCCTTCCCGGTCCAGGATCGTCATGCCGCCATAATGCGTCTGCAATACGCCCTCCCGCGCCAGCCGCGTCAGCGTGGCGTTGCAGCGCTGGCGCGAGACGCCGCACAGGCTGGCGATCTCCTCCTGGGATATCTTGAGCCGGCCGTTGGTGCCGGAATGCTGCTCGGCGTTCAGCTGCGCGGCGACGGCGCGGGCCACCGTGGTGTCGACGTCCAGCAGCACGTTGCCGGTGTAGCAGGCCATCAGCCAGTTCACGCGTTGCGCCAGGTGCATCATCAGCGCCTTGGTGAATTCGATGTTGTGGTTCCACAGGCGTTCGCAGGTGTCGCGCGGCAGGATCGCGACCTGGCTCGGGCGCAGCGCCACCACTTCGTATTCGAACGGCTCGCGGCGGATCATGGTGGCCTCGCCGAACCAGCTGCCGGTGCTGAAGCCGGCCAGCGACAGCGACCGGCCGTCCGACCCGCGCGACGACCATTTCACCAGGCCGTCCACCACGCCATACCAGCCCAGCGATCTCGAGCCCTCGCGGAACAGGCGTTCGCCCGCCTGCAATGTGACCACGCGCAGTTCGGCGCGCACGACCTCGCGCTCCAGGCGTGGCAGGCCGTTGTACCAGGGCACGACGGCCAGCATCCGGTCCACCGGATCCTGCTTGGGCCGCCGCCTGGGGCTGGCTGATTCGTGGCCAACGCTGCCCGCCGGTGCTCGCATGGTTTTCCCCGTTTCGCCGTGGTGATCGCGCCCAGGTAAACCCTAGGGCGCTTTGTCAACATGATGACTGTTCGCTTCGGGGGCCAGTCCGAGAATATTCGGGGCCCCAGAGCCAAAAAACCATAAGAGGAGACAGGTATGTTGTCAATGCCACGCAGGTTTTCGCGCGCTGTCCTGGCCGGCGCCATTGCCGGCGCGCTGCTGCACGCGGGCGCGGCCCGGGCGCAGATTTCCGACGACGTGATCCGGATCGGCTTCATTACCGACATGTCGGGGGTCTATTCGGGGCCGGACGGCCCTGGCGGGGCCGAGGCCATCAAGATGGCCATCGAGGAGATGGGCGGCGAGATCAACGGCAAGAAGATCGAGCTGCTGACGGCGGACCACCAGAACAAGGCTGACATCGCCTCGGCCAAGGCGCGCGAGTGGTTCGACCAGCGCGGCCTGGACATGCTGATTGGCGGCACCAATTCCAGCACGGCGCTGGCGATGTCGAAGGTGGCCGCCGACAAGAAGAAGCCGATCATCGTGGTGGGCGCGGGCGCGCCGGCCCTGACCAACGAGCAGTGCACGCCGTACACGCTGAACTATGCCTACGACACCGTGGCGCAGGCGCGCGGCACCGGCGCGGCGGTGGTGAAGGCGGGCGGCAAGAGCTGGTACATCCTGACGGCCGACTACGCCTTTGGCCACGCGCTGCAGGCCGATACCACCAAGGTGGTCGAGGCGGGCGGCGGCAAGGTGGTCGGGTCGGTCAAGCATCCGCTGTCGACCAGCGATTTCTCGTCGTTCCTGCTGCAGGCGCAGGCCAGCAAGGCCGAGATCCTGGCCCTGGCCAATGCCGGCGCGGACGCGACCAACGCGATCAAGGCGGCCAACGAGTTCGGCCTGACCAAGACGATGCGGCTGGCCGGCATGATCATGTTCATCAACGATATCCACGCCATGGGCCTGGACACGGCGAAGGGCATGTACCTGACCGACAGCTGGTACTGGAATGCGTCGGACGAGACGCGGGCCTGGGCGCAGAAATTCTACGAGCGCCGCAACGCCATGCCGTCGTCGCTGCAGGCGGCGGATTACTCGGCGGCCATCCAGTACCTGCGCGCGGTCAAGGCCACCGGCACGGACGATGCCGACAAGGTGCTGGCCTACCTGCGCGAGAACAAGCTCAACGACGTCTACATCAAGAACGGCGTGGTGCGTCCGGACGGGCGCGTGGTGCACGACATGTACCTGCTGCAGGTCAAGACGCCCGAGGAATCGAAGGCGCCCTGGGACTACTTCAAGGTGGTGCAGACCATCGACGGCAACGAAGCCTTCACCACCAAGGCCGAGACCCGCTGCGCCCTTTGGAAATAAGAGAACCGCCATGGCAAAACGCAAAGTGATCGTGACCATTGCCCCCACCGGGGGCATGGCGTTCAAGAGCCAGAACCCGCACCTGCCGACCCAGCCGGCCGAGATCGCCGAGGACGTCTACCGCTGCTACAACGCCGGGGCCAGCGTGGTCGCGCTGCACGCGCGCCGCCCCGACGACCAGGCCACCTGCGACGCGGCCATCTACCGCGACATGAACCAGCGCATCCGCGAACGTTGCGACATCGTGCTGAACAACTCCACCGGCGGCGGCGTGCATGGCGACATGGTCAAGGAGACCACGCCGGGCACCTGGGAGATCCTGTGGGAAGAGCGCCTCAAGGGCATGGAGGCCGGCGCCGAGATGTGCACGCTGGACGCCACCACGCTGAACCTGGCCTTCGGCGACCGCGAGTACCTGATGAACACGCCGCTGAGCCGCGCGCGCGAGATGGCGGCCGGCATGAAGGCGCGCGGCATCAAGCCGGAGTGGGAGGTGTTCAGCCCGACCCACATCCTGCAGGACGCCACCACGCTGATCGGCGAGGGACTGGACGAGGAACCGCATTTCATCAACCTGGTGATGAACGTGCACCGCAACTTCCAGAACGCCATGCCGTTCTCGCCGCGCCACCTGCAGATGATGGTGGACCTGCTGCCCAAGAACAGCATCTTCTGCGTCAGCGGCATCGGACCGTCGCAGCTGGAGGCCAACATCAGCGCGCTGCTGCTGGGCGGCCACGCGCGGGTGGGGCTGGAAGACAACCTGTATTACCGTCACGGCGAGCTGGCGACCAACGTGCAGCTGACCGAACGCATCGTGCGCATCATCCGCGAGATGGACATGGAGCCGGCGACGCCCGCCGAGGCGCGCGAGATCCTGGGGCTGCCGCTGCGCGGCGGCGTGCGGCCGGCATTCGCGCTGTGAGACCGATGCGGCATTTTCCAAGAGGTGAAGCCTGATGATCGAATCGTTGAAAGGCAAGCGGGTCCTGATCACCGCCGGCGCGGGCGGCATCGGCCTGGCGATCGCGCGCAAGTTCCTGGCGTCGGGCGCGCAGGTGCATATCTGCGATGTGGCCGCGGAGGCGGTGCAGGCGGCCGTGCAGGCGCATCCGGGCTTGAGCGGCAGCGTCACGGACGTGTCCGATGAGGCGCAGGTGCTGGCGATGTTCGCGGACCTGGCCACGCGCTGGGGCCGGCTCGATGCGCTGGTGAACAACGCCGGCGTCTCGGGTCCCACCAGCCGGCTCGAGGACACGGACCTGGCGGCGTGGCGGGCGACGCTCGACGTCAACCTGACGGGCACGTTCCTGTGCGCGCGCAGCGCGGTGCCGCTGCTGTGCGAGGCCGGCGGCGGCGCCATCATCAATATCTCGTCGGTCGCGGGCCGCCTGGGCTTCTCGCTGCGCAGCCCCTACAGCGCCAGCAAGTTCGGGCTGGCCGGACTGACGCAGACCTGGGCGATGGAGCTGGGGCCGTCCGGCATCCGCGTCAACTCGGTGCTGCCGGGCGTGGTGGCGGGCGAGCGGGTCGAACGCATCATCGCCGCGCGCGCGGCGGCGGGCGGCGTCAGCAACGACGCCATGCGCGCGCAGCTGGTGGAAAAGGTGTCGCTGCGCAAGATGACCCAGCCCGAGGACATCGCCAATCAGGTGGCGTTCCTGTGCTCGGAAGAGGGCGCGATGATCAGCGGCCAGAGCATCTCGGTGTGCGGCAACGTGGAATACCTGGGGTGAGGCGGCAGCGCCCGCGTCGGCCCGCGGGCTACGCAGGCAGGCCCGCGCCCGGCGCCTCGACGCGGATCGGCAGCCGGGCATCGCGGCGCCATTGCGCGGGCCCGCTCACGTGCAGGTTGCCACCGTCGGCGTCCACGGCCACCGTCACCGGCATGTCGACCACGTCGAATTCGTAGATGGCTTCCATGCCCAGGTCCGCGAACGCGACGACGCGGGCGTGGCGGATGGCCCTGGACACCAGGTAGGCGGCGCCGCCCACGGCGATCAGATAGGCCGCGCGGTGACGCTGGATCGCGGCGACTGCCTCGGGGCCGCGCTCGGCCTTGCCGACCATCGCGATCAGGCCGGTGCGCGCCAGCATCATGTCGGTGTAGCCGTCCATGCGCGTGGACGTGGTGGGGCCGGCCGGGCCGACCGCCTCGTCACGCACCGCATCCACCGGTCCGACGTAGTAGATGACGCGGTCACGGAAATCCGCCGGCAGCGGCTTGCCTTGCGCCAGCAGTTCGCGGATGCGCTGGTGGGCCGCATCGCGGCCAGTGAGCATGCGGCCGTTCAACAGCAGGGTCTCCCCGGCGCGCCAGCCGGCGACCTGGTCGCGAGTGAGCGTGTCCAGATCGACGCGCCGGGCCTCGGCGGCCTGTGAGCGCGGGCCGAGGTCGGGCCACAGGTCGAGCGATGGCGGTTCCAGTTGTGCCGGTCCGCTGCCATCGAGCACGAAACGGACGTGGCGGGTGGCGGCACAGTTGGGGATCAGCGCGACTGGCTTGGCGGCGGCGTGGGTCGGGTAGGTCTTGAGCTTCACATCCAGCACCGTGGTCAGGCCGCCCAGGCCCTGCGCGCCGATGCCCAGCGCGTTGATGCGCTCGTACAGTTCCAGGCGCAGCGCCTCTTCGGGCGCCAGCGCCTCGCCATCGGCGGCGCGCGCCTGCAAGGCGTGCATGTCGAGCGGCTGCATCAGGCTTTCCTTGGCCAGCAGCACGGCCTTTTCGGCGGTGCCGCCGACGCCGATGCCGAGCATGCCGGGCGGACACCAGCCGGCGCCCATCGCCGGCACCTGCGCCAGCACCCAGTCCACCACGCTGTCGCCGGGATTCAACATGGCGAGCCGCGCCTTGTTTTCCGATCCGCCGCCCTTGGCCGCGACGATGACCTCCAGCTTGTCGCCGGGCACGATCCGGACGCGGGTGACGGCGGGCGTGTTGTCGCGGGTGTTGACGCGGGTGAACAGCGGATCGGCGATGACCGAGGCGCGCAGCGGGTTGTCGGGGTCCAGCCAGGCGCGCCGCACGCCGGCGTCGACCGCGTCCTCCAGGCTGCCGGTGAAGTCCGCCCATTGGATGTCCATGCCGACCTCCAGGAAGACATTGACGATGCCGGTGTCCTGGCAGATGGGGCGTTGGCCGATGGCGGCCAGGCGCGAGCTGGCCAGGATCTGCGCCATGGCGTCGCGGGCTGGCGCGCTGGCCTCCCGTTCGTAGGCGCGAGCCAGGTGCGCGATGTAGTCGGGCGAGTGGTAGCAACTGATGTACTGCAACGCGCCGGCGATGGCGTCGATCAGGTCTTGCTGGCGGATGCGGGTCATGGTCGGTACAGGTCTGTGCGGGGAAATGCCGTCCGGAGCGTGCGCGGATTCCGGACGGCGGGCGTCATTCGGCGTGCAGGGTGACGCCGGGCCGGTCCTGGACCAGCGTGACGGCGATGAACGAGATCGCGGCCATGACGACGACGTACACGCCCACCAGCCACGACTGGCCGGTGGCGGAGATGATGGACTGCGCGATCATGGCGGCGAAGGCGCCGCCCAGGATCGAGCCCAGCGCATAGCCGGCCGACACGCCGGAATAGCGCACGTCGGCGGGGAACATCTCCGCATACAGCGCGGCCTGCGGGCCATAGGTCAGGCCCAGCGGCAACGACAGCGCGGCCAGCGCCAGGGCGAATTGCAGCGGATCGCCCGATTCGATGAAGGTCCACATCGGGATGGCCCACAGCGCCAGCAGCAGGTAACCGAGCTGGAAGGTGCGCACGCGGCCGATGCGGTCGCCGAGCCAGCCGCCCAGCAGCGTGGTGCCGAGCCAGCAGGCGGCGGCCAGGGTGCAGATCATCAGCACCTGTTGCGGCGGCATGTGCAGCGCGCGGCTGCCGTAGCTGATGAAAAAACCCACCAGCAGGTAGCCTGCGGTGCTGTTGCCCACGAAGATCAGCGTGGTCAGCGCGATCTGGCGCGGATACTTGCGCAGCAGCGCACCCAGCGGCGCCGAGGAATGGCTGCGGCGCGATTGCATGCGCAGGAACACCGGCGATTCCTCGACCGCGCGGCGGATGAAGACGCCAACGATGATCAGCGCGATCGACAGCAGGAAGGAGATGCGCCAGCCCCAGGCCATGAAATTCTCGGGACCGACCAGGGTTGTGATGCACCACAGCGCGCCGGTGGCGACGATCATGCCGAGCGGCACGCCGATCTGCGGAAACGCGCCAAACAGCGAGCGCCGGTCCGTGGGCGCGTGTTCGACCGCCATGAGCGCCGCGCCGCCCCATTCGCCGCCGGCCGAGAAGCCCTGCAGCACGCGCAGGCCCACCAGGATCACGGGCGCCCAGAGGCCGATCTGGGCGTAGGTCGGCAGCACGCCGATCAGTGCGGTGGAAACGCCCATGAGGATGAGCGTGGCCGCCAGCACGCGCTTGCGGCCGTAGCGGTCGCCCAGGTGGCCACAGACGATGGCGCCCAGCGGCCGGAACAGGAACGCCACGCCGACGGTGGCGAACGACAGGATCAGCGACAGTTCGGGGCTGTCCTGGACGAACGGGGCGAAGAACAGCGAGCCCAGCACCAGGCCGGCGGCCTGCACGTAGATGAAGTAGTCGTACCACTCGATGGCCGAGCCGACCAGCGTGGCGGCAAGCACCTTGCGGTCCTCGGCGCTGACCAGCGCGTCGGATGGCCGGCGTTCGCCGGCGGGCGCGGGCGCGACGGCGCCCTGTCCGGGGAAATCTGTCTGCATGCGTGTCTCCTTGGGGGGCGCGGACGGTGCCGCTGTGTGTTGTTCTTCTGAGTGTTCTGGTTGGGGAAGCGGGGTGGCCCGGGGGGGGCTCACCCCGGCGGGCGCCTCAGGCGGCGGCTTGCGCCGGCCGTGGCGCATCGGGCTGGTTTTCGGGGCGGGCGGCGTCGAAGGCGGGCAGCGCGGCGCAGGCGTCGACGATGGCGCGCACTCGTGCGAACGGCGCCAGGTCGACGCCGTAGCGCAGGGCGTTGTAGACCTGCGGCACCAGGCAGCACTCCACCAGCGTCGGCGCGGTTCCCAGCGCGTAGTCGCCGCGCTGGGCGGGTAGCGCCGCCTCGAAGGCATGGAAGCCTTCCTCGCACCAATGGCGGTACCAGTCGCGCACCTGGTCGTCATCGGCGCCGAACTGCGTGCGCAGGCGCTTGAGCGTGCGCAAGTTGTTCAGCGGATGCATTTCACAGGCCACCAGCAGCGCCAGGGCCCGCGCCTGGGCGCGGCTGCCCGGGTCGGCCGGCAGCAGCGCCGGCTCGGGATGGCGCGCCTCCAGGTACTCGACGATGGCGAGCGACTGCTGCAACCGCAGCCCGTCGATCTCCAGCATCGGCACCAAGCCGAACGGCGCCAGCGCGCGGTAGGCGGGTTGCAGGTGCTCGCCCTGCGCCATCTGCCACGGCACCTGGCGATAGGGCAGGCCCTTGAGCGCCAGCGCGATGCGCACGCGATAGGCCGCGGAACTGCGCCAGTAGCTGTGCAGGGTGGGGGCGGATGTGTCGGCCATGGCGGTTCCCTTTCAGGCAGTGATCGTTTCCGGCGTGGGGCGGGCGGCGGGCAGCGGCCGGACGCCGGGGATCCGCACCTGCTGGTCGATGTCGCCGAACAGGCTGTTGCCGGCGTCGTCGCGCATGCCGATGCGCACGCGGTCGCCGTGCTTGAGGAAGGGCGTGCGCATCTGGCCGTCGCGCAGCTGTTCGCGCACCCGCGCTTCGACCAGGCAGCACACGCCGACGGCGTCGCTGGCATTGGAGATGGTGCCGCTGCCCAGGATGGTGCCGGCGCCCAGCCGGCGCGTGCGCGCGGCGTGGGCGAGGAGTTGGCCGAAATGGAACTGCATTTCCTCGCCGGCCTGGGGCTGGCCGATCAACTGGTCGTTGAGCCACACCTGCATCGGGCGGTGCAGCTTGCCGTCGCGCCAGTAGGGCGCAAGCTCATCGGGCGTGACGAAAACGGGCGACAGCGCCGAGGCCGGCTTGCCCTGCAGGAAGCCGAAGCCCTTGGCCAGTTCGGGCAGCACCACGTTGCGCAAGGTGACGTCGTTCACCAGGCCCAGCAGCACCACGTGTTCCAGGGCGGTCGCGGGATCCACGCCTTGCGGCACGTCGTCGGTGATGACCACGACCTCGGCCTCCAGGTCGACGCCCAGGTCTTCGCTGGTGGCGGTGATGGGATCGCGCGGGCCCATGAAGTCATCCGAGGCGCCCTGGTACATCACGGGATCGGTGAGGAACGACGGCGGCATTTCACCGCCGCGGGCGCGGCGGGTCAGGTCGACGTGGTTGAGATAGGCCGAGGCGTCCAGCCACTGGTAGGCGCGCGGCAGGGGCGCGGCGCAGCGGGCCGCGTCGAAGGGCTGGCCGTCGCCGGCGCGCAGGTCGTCGTACTCCGCCTGCAGCAGGGGTGCGCAGCGGGTCCAGTCGTCAAGCGCCTGCTGCAAGGTGGCGGCAATGTGCGGCACGGCGCGCATGCGGGTCAGTTCGCGGTTGACGACGACCAGCTGGCCGTCGCGGGTATCGTTGTTCAGGGTGGCGAGTTTCATGAGGGGAAGATTCCGGGTGCGGGCGCGCCGGGCGGTTGCCGGCGCGCGGTGTCGAGGGCGTTCAGGCGGCCAGTTCGGCCCACATTTCCCGGTCGCGCTGGGCGGTCCAGACGCGCGGGTCGGCGATGCCGCTGGCCTCGTCGAAGGCGCGCGAGATGTCGAAGGGGATGGCGTGTTCGTAGATGACGACGTGGCCGAACTCGGGGTCCATCACGCGGCGGGTGTCTTCGTAGACCTGCTTCAGGCCCTTGCCTTCGCTGACCCCCTGGCGGGCACAGCCGTACAGCGTCTCGACCCAGCGGCGGGTGTAGCCGATGGCTTCGCGGCAGGCGTCGGGGCGGGTGAGCGCGGGGCCGCGGCCGGGCACCATCTGCGTCGGTTCCAGCGCCTGCAGGCGGTCCAGGGTGGCGGGCCAGTCGGACAGGTAGGCGTCGCCGGTGTAGACGCCGGCGTTGAATTCGACCAGGTCGCCGGCGAAGCAGATGCCCTGCGACGGGATCCACACGATCGAGTCGCCACGGGTGTGGCCGTTGCCCAGGTGCATCATGCGCACTTCCAGCTTGCCCATGAAGAGGGTCAGCTCGCGCTCGAACACGGTGGTGGGCCAGGTCAGGCCCGGAATGCCCTCGGCCGACTGGAACAGGCGCGGGAAGCGGCCGATCTCGGAATCCATATCGGCCTGACCGCGCTCGACGATCAGTTCGTAGGTGCCGCGGCTGGCGTAGGTGTTGACGGCGCCTTCGGCCGCGAAAGCCGACGCGCCCAGCACGCGCACCGCGTGGTAGTGCGTCAGGGCAACGTGGCGGATGGGCTTGTCGGTGACGCCGCGGATGGCCCGGATCAGGTTCTGCGCCATGGCCGGCGTGGCGGTGGCGTCGACCACCATCACGCTGTCGTCGCCGATGATGACGCCGGAGTTGGGGTCGCCGTCGGCGATGTAGGCGTAGGCGTTTTCGGACAGGCGCTCAAAAGAGGTCTTCTTTTCCGCCACGTCGGCTTGGGATGCGAAAGGCTTGCTCATCGTGTTCCTTGTCTGGATGAATGAAGGGGGACGGGGTCAGTCCGCGCCGCCGTGGTGGCGGGCATGGCTGGTGGTGCCGGTGGCGCCGGGCTTGAGGCCGGCGGCCTTGTCGCGGGTCCAGGTGGCCAGTTCCTCATGCGCGCTGAGGCGCTTGCGGGCCACGTAGTCGGGCACGGGCAGGCGCGCCGTCAGTTCCAGCCGGATGCCATTCGGATCGAAGAAGTAGATGGAGCGGATGAAGTGGTGGTCGGTCGGGCCGACCACCTCGATGCCGTGGTCGCGCAGGCGCTGGCGCATCCGTTCCAGTTCGGCTTCGCCGCGGATTTCCATGGCGAAATGATTGACCCAGCGCGGCGTGTCCGGATCCGGCTGGCTGAGCGCGTTGTCGCCAAGGTCGAAGAAGGCGATGTGCGAGTGGTCGGCGAATTCGAAGAACAGGTGCACGAACGGGCAGTGTTCGCCGGTGGACGGCACGCGCTCTTCCTTGACCACGTGCACCAGGGGCAGGCCCAGGATGTCTTCGTAGAAGTGGCGCGTTTCCTCGGCGTCGCGGCAACGCCAGGCGAAGTGGTGCAGGCCGTGGATGGGCGGGCAGGCGGCCGCGGGCGCGGCGGGATCGTTGAACTGCGTCATGGCGCGGTCTCCGTGGTTCAGGGAATGTGCAAGGCGGGCGGCTGGCCGCGGGCCGCCAGGATTTCGTCGACCGCGGCGCGCACCCGGGCGGCGTCGTCCAGCGCCTCGATCAGCAGCAGCGACAGCCGGGCCAGGCTGTCGCGCTGGTCCGCCGGGTCGGCCACGTCGGTGAGCGCGATCAGGTGCTCGAGCAGGTCATCAAGTTGTTGCTGGGAGTGCGGCATGGATTGCGCCTTCGGAAATGTGCGGGAGGCCGCCGGCCTCGGGAAGGAATTCAGCGTGGGCGCAGGGCGGGCTTAGCGCCGCGTCGACCCAATCCGTGATGGTGGCGGGCGCCAGCGTCTGCGCGTCGCTGACCGCCATGACGTGATGGTCGGGCCGCAACAGCCAGGCGCCGCCGTCCATGGCCTGGCCCAGCTGGTGGGCCAGGGCGGCGCGTCCGCGCGCGTCGCACCAGGAGCCGACCGCGACCCAGCGCAGCAACGCGTCGTCGTGCGCGCCGGCCACGCCCGCGGGCAAGGCGTCGTCGAACACCAGTACGGTGAACCAGGGGCCCAGCAGCGCATGCAGGGACAGGCCATCGGCCTGCCGCAGCACCACGTTGGGCAACGCGCGCCCGGTGTGTTCGTGGGCGCCGCGCGCCAGCGGCGACGCGGGATAGACGGCCGGCATGCACAGGCGGCCGGTATTGATCATGCGCGCCGCGATCTCGTGCCGCGGGGCCAGCGCGATGATGGCGTCGCGCCACAGCGCGGCGGAGCGGGCGGCGCCGGGATAGACGAAGCGCGACGAGCGGCGCGCCTGGCGGATGTTCTCCATGGCGGCGTGCTTGCGTTCGGCGCCGTAGCTGTCGAGCAGGCCGGGGCCAGCGCGGCCTTGCAGCAGCAACGCCAGTTTCCAGCCCAGGTTGTCGGCATCCTGGATGCCCCCGTTGCCGCCGCGCGCGCCGAACGGCGCCACCAGGTGGGCCGAGTCGCCCGCGAACAGCACGCGGCCATGGCGCAGGTCGTCCAGGCATTCGTGGCGATAGGCCCAGACGCCGTGCCAGGCGATGTCGAAATCGACCCGCTCGCCCAGCAGGTCCCAGACCCGCTGGCGCATGGCGGCGTCGGTGGCGGCGGCCTCGGGATCTTCGTCCGGACGCAACTGGAAATCCAGGCGCCAGGTGTCGTCGGCCATCTTGTGGCGCCAGACCGCGCGGCCGTGGTTGCTGCGGGCGTCGAGCCAGGTCCAGCGCTCCTCCGGCCAGGTGGTGCCGCGCAGCACGATGTCGATGATGATCCAGCGGTCTTCCGTGCGGTCGTAGACGCGCGGACGCAGGCCCAGCATGCCGCGCACGGCGCTGTTGGCGCCGTCGCAAGCGACCACCCAGCGGGCCTGGGTGCGATAGGCGCCGTCCGGCGTCTGCACCCGCAGCGTGACGGGGCCGTCGGTACAGGACTCGATGCCGGCGACCTGGTTCAGCCAGCGCAGGTCGGCCAGCGGCTCGCGTTGCAGCGCATCAACCAGGAACGCTTCCAGGTAGTACTGCTGCAGGTTGATGAAGCCGTTGTGGCGCATGTCGGGCTGCGCCTGCAGCGTGAACGATGCCACCGCCATGTCGCGGCACAGCACGCGGCCGACGTTCCAGCGCACGCCCTTGGCGACCACCGCGTCGGCCATGCCCAGCCGGTCGAAGATGTCGAGCGTGCGCTGCGCCCAGACCATGCCGCGCGAGGCCAGGCCGCGCACGCCGACGGTGTTGTCGTCGTCCAGCACCACCACCGGGATGCCGCGGCGCACCAGATCCAGGGCCAGCGACAGGCCGGTCAGGCCGGCGCCGACGATGGCGACCGGATGAGGCTCAGCGCGCGGACGGTCCATTTCGTCCGGCCTGAGATAGGGGTAGAGGGGAAGCTCTGTCATCGTTTTCCCTAGGACTCCGAGGGTTCTGCGAGGTAGGTCACAGGCACCACTCTAGGAGCGCGGGAAGGACGCGTCATGTCCTCACGAGAGAGGACACCCGGACGGCCGGGAAGCCCTTAGAATCGGGAAAAACACGCCCGGAACGGGGGACGAGAACCATGGAAGAGACAAGCAAGCCGTTGGCCGTGGACGGGCGGGCGGACCAGTGGGCGGCGTCGGCCGTCATGGACCTGGGCAGTCCGATGTTCCATGCCGCGTTGCTGCTGGCGTTGCGCGAGTCGGTGGCCGCCGATCATGTCGCGCACGTCTTCTATGGCCATGACGGCGCGGTGCAGTACTCGTCGGCCGCCAGCCTGTTGAACCAGGCGCTGATCGAATGGACCACCACCGTCTATGTGGATAACCAGTTCTACCGCCGCGATCCGAACTACGCGCTGTTGCGCGACCTGGCCTGTCGACCCGAGCAGCATCCGGACCTGATCATCCAGACCGCGGCGCCCGAGCGCATCCTCGACGCCGAATACCGCGAACTGCTGTTCGAACGTCCTGGCTTCGCCAGCAAGATCTCGCTGATCGGCGCGCGCAGCGAAGGCATCAGCTACCTCAACCTTTACTTTTCACGCTCGCATTCGGCCGACGTGACCGACCTGATGCGCGGCCGCGCGCCGCTGCTGATCGCGCTGGCGCGGCGTCACCACCAACTGTGCCGGCGCGAGGCGATGCCCGCGCAGGCCGCCTGGTGCGATGGCCTGTCCGAACGCGAGGTCCAGGTGGCGGACCTGCTGCGCCAGGGACGCACCGCCAAGGAAGTGGGGCGCGAACTGGGGCTGTCGCCGACCACGGTGGTGACCTACAAGAACCGCATCTTCAAGAAGCGCAACGTCACCAGCCTGAAGGAATTCCTGATCCAGGCGCCGGCCGCGCCGGAATACGCGGCGCCGCGCGCCAACGCCTGATCGGGCCCTAGGCCATCTTCGCGTAGCTCGCGATCAGGGCCTCGAAGGACGGCGCCACCGGCATGAACCAGCCGTCCTCGATGAAGCCGTCGACCAGCGCGTCCACCGGCTGATCCGTGATCTCGAGGTCGGCATACCCCGGGTACAGCTCGCCGTCGGTGTACATGATGCGGCCCGCATGCCGGCCCTGGTTGATCTCGACGTAGGTACAGAAATCGCCGCCCAGGCCCAGCACCGGCGCGAACGGCAGGAAGGCCGGATTGTGGAAGCCCATGTGCGGCGTCAGCAACGCCAGGTCGAAATCCGGGTCGCCGTTGCCGATGCCGAAGAAGGTGTTCATATCGGCCAGCGCGGGCGAGACGCCGGCGCGGTGGGCCTCGGCGAATTCGAAGCCGAACAGCAGGCCGTTGCTGCGCTTGAGGAAAGCGCGGTAGGCGGCCGAGAGCCGGGTGTGCCAGGCGTCTTCGTAGGCCTGGATCGCGCCTTCCGAGGCGCCATCGAACGTCTTCAGGATCTTGCTGGAACGCAGCAGCTTGTCTAGCGGGTCCATGGGGATTCCAGTCCTTTCGAGAGGGCGGGGACGCCGCAGGGGCGGCGGGCAGCGGACAACGCAACGCCTGGTCAGCATACCTTGCCGCGCCCGTCCTGCCTGTTTCACTTTTTTTCACAAATCCCACACAAAAGGCGGCGGAACGCGGGCGGGCTTGTTCCCTATCATCCCGGGGGCGCGCCCCGCCAGTAGACGCGGGCCCGGCCGTGTGGCCGCCGCGCCACCTTGCCCTCCCGCTGTTTCCCGCTACCCCGCCTGCACCGCCACGCGGGCGCGCCCGCCGCGTCGAACCGTCGGCGCGCGGCCCGAAGGCCATCGATGCTCAAATTTCTCGTTCGCGTTTTCGTCGTGGTTCTGATCAGTCTCGGGGTGGCCTACCAGCTCGTGGACAAAGGCCTGGGCACGCTGTTCCGGCCAGTCGTGGAGAACGTCGCCTTCCAGTCGCTGCGCGGCCAGGTCCATGAACTGCGTCAGCGGCTCGACGACGTCGCGCCGGCGCAGCGCGAAGCGTTGCTGCGCGAGCAGATCCGGCCCTACTACGGCCTGCGGCTGCAACTGCTGAGCCCGGACGAGGTGCGCCTGAACCAGGAAGAACACGAGCAGCTGGAAGTCCTGGGGTTCGTGATGCGGGACGAGTACAGCACCCACCTGGTGCCGCTGCCCGGCAAGCCGGCCCAATGGCTGGAAGTACGCCTGCCGGGCGAAGGCCTGGTCGATACGCTGCTGACCTGGGGCGTGTGGGGGTTCCTGGGGGTCATGGTGGCGATAAGCCTGCTGGCGCTGTGGGCGCTGCCCATGTGGCGCGACATGGACGCGCTGCGCAACGCCGCGCTGCGGATGGGCCAGGGCGAGCTGAGCATGCGCGTGCACCTGTCGCGCATTTCCGGAATCCGTCACGTCGGCGAGAGCTTCAACACCATGGCCGAGCGGATCGCCGCGCTGGTCGAGAACCAGCGCAGCCTGACCAACGCCGTATCGCACGAGCTGCGCACGCCGCTGGCGCGGCTGTCGTTCGAGGTCGATCTGCTGGACCGCGGCGGCCTGCCGGCCCGCCACGGCCGCGTCCTGCGCGATATGCGCGCCGATATCTCGGAGCTGGAAAGCATGGTGGCCGAACTGCTGGTGTACGCACGCCTGGAACGGCCCACCGAGGAAACCGTGCAGCTCGAAACGGTGGATACGCGCGACTGGCTGGGCGAGGCGCTGGCCCAGGTGGCGCACCAGGCCGAGGCGCGCAATGTGCGCTGCGTGGTGGCGCCCGACCCGCCGCCGCATGTGCGCCTGAATCCGCGCTACATGAGCCGGGCCCTGCTGAACCTGGTGCAGAACGCGGTGCGCTATGCGCGCGGCCGCATCGACATCGCGTTGACGCAGCGCGCCGAGGGCGGCTTCGAGCTGGTGGTGGACGATGACGGGCCGGGAATCGCCGCGGCCGACCGCGAGCGCATCTTCGAACCCTTCATCCGCCTGGATGAAAGCCGCGACCGCGGCACCGGCGGCGCGGGCCTCGGGCTGGCGATCGTGCAGCGGGTGGCGCTGAGCCACCGCGGCAGCATCAGCGTGACCGAGAGCCCGGCGGGCGGGGCGCGCTTCGTGCTGCGCTGGGCCGCCGACCAGGGGCTGCCCGAATAGCGCTGAGCGTCAGCGGCATTCGCCGCGCGCGGTGGCGTCGACCACGGTGCCCGAAGCGTCGGCATAGAACTCATAGATGCAGGTGTAATACCCGCTCTGGTTGCCGGTGCCGGTCTTGGCGGTCAGGACGGTGCTGTTGGGCGTCATGCCCTGGCCCTGCTCGTAGTAGGTGTAGTTGTAGTCGTTGCTGTAGTTCTCGTATTCCTTCCACACGTACTTCGTCTTGCCGGCATCGCCCGACGAGACGGCGTCGGGCTGGCCGAAGCGCTTGGCGACTTTCTGGATCGGCTCGCCGATCCACGATTTGGCATCGCTGCGTGCCTGACTGTCGTAGGCTTCCATGATGCAGCCCGAGAGGCTCATCGAGAGGATCGCTGCCGCGGTGAGTTTGAGGGCCTGTCCTGGCATTTCCGTTTTCTGTTCTCTGTTGGCGCGCCGCGGGAAGGGACGCCCGAAAATGATAAGTGGCGCGCGGGGGCGGGATCAATCATCCGCGGGCCTTCGCGGTGTACTAGTACACCGTGGCGCGGCGGGCGGAATGCGCGCCGCCGGGCCAAAAAGACGGACAATGCCGCTGGGAAACGGCGCGCGCGGCGCGCAACGGAAAAGCCGGGGACGTATGGCGGAGAAGGTCAGGGACACCGAGCGGGCGCAGGCGGGCGTGCGGCTGCTGAGCGCATTGCTGGTGACGGTCTACGCGCCGATCCTGGCCTGGGCCGGGCAACTGCCCGCCGAGCTGGCCACCATCATGGCGATCCATGGCGTGGCGTTCCTGGGCGTGGCGCTGCTGTTGCGCTGGGCCGTCATCCGTTGGCCCGGACACTATCCGGCACGGCGCCTGCTGGCCATGCTGAATGATTACGCGGCGCTGGGCTTTCACCTGATCCTGGGCGGACGGGCGCTGTTGCCGGTCTACGCGGTGGTGCTGTGGATGACCATCGGCTACGGCGTGCGCTACGGATCGCGCTATCTGGTGGCGGCGACCGCCGCGGCGCTGCTGGACCTGGTGGTGGTCGCCAGCCTGACGCCGTACTGGCGCGAGCAGCCCTATGTCACGGTGATGCTGTTCCTGACGACGCTCATCGTGCCGGCCTACACATACTTTCTGTTGCGCAGCAACGAAAGGTCGCATGCCCGCGAGCGCGAGGCGACGCAGGCCAAGACCCGGCTGCTGGCGCAGGCCAGCCACGACCTGCGCCAGCCCATCCATTCGATCGCGCTGTTCGCGGACTGCCTGCGCGATGAAAACCTGAACGGCCACCAGCGCCACCTGGTCGACAGCATCGACCGTTCGCTGCACAGCGTCTCGCACCTGTTCCGCTCGATCCTGGACAGCTACACGCTGGACAGCGGCAAGCTCGAGCCCAGGATCGAGGCGGTGCGCGTGGGCGATGTGCTGGACACGGTGGTGCGCGACAGCCGCGACGGCCTGGGCCTGGGCGCCGATGCGCCGATCCGCGTGCGCGCCGGCGCCCACCTGGTCCGGACCGATCCGCACCTGCTCGGCACCATCGTGCAGAACCTGGTGTCCAACGCCGTCAAGTACGGCGAGGGGCGCGGCGTCCTGGTGGCGGCGCGCCGCCGCGGGCGCACGCTGGCCCTGCAGGTGCATGACCGTGGCCGCGGCATCCCGGAGGCGAACCAGGGCATGGTGTTCGACGAGTTCTACCGGGTGAGGCGGCCGCGCGACAGGGATATCGAAGGGCTGGGGCTGGGCCTGTCGATCGTCAAGCGGCTGTGCGGCCTGCTCGGATTGCGCGTGAGCCTGCGTTCGCGGCTGGGACGCGGCACCACGGTCACGGTCGAGGGATTCGAACTGCTGGACCGTGCGCCGCCCGAAGGAGCGCGGCGCACGGCGGCGCAGGCGAGCGTGCTGAACGGGTTGCGGGTGCTGCTGATCGAGGACGACGCCAACGTGCTGATGGCGACGGCCATGCTGCTGGAGCGCTGGGGCTGCGTGGTCGCCAGGGAAGTCTCGTTGCCGGCGGCGCCGGCCGACTGCGATGTGATCATCAGCGACTACGACCTGAATGCCGAGGTGACGGGCGCGGAGTGCATCGCGCGGGTCCGGCAGCGGCTGGGGCGGCTGGTGCCGGCGCTGTTGCTGACCGGGCACGACACCAAGGCGATCCGCGAAGCGGTGGCCGATCCGGCGCTGCCGGTGCTGGCCAAGCCGATCCGCGCGGCGGAACTGCGGTCGTTGCTGACGACGCTGGCGCTGGGGGCGGGGACGACCGATGCCGGGACGCCCGATGCCGGGACGCCCGCAGCGGGGTCGCCCGTCGCCACGATGACATTACGGTCCTGAGGGGGCGCGTCAGGCTGGTCCGCCGCGCGTGACGGCCGCCTGGGCGCCCAACGCCGCCGCCGCCGCGCGCGACGGCACGTTCAGCGCGCGCAGCACGGCCGACACATGGATGCGGACCGTGAACGGCGAGATATGCAGGATCCGCGCGATCTCCTTGTTGGTCAGGCCTTCGACCAGCATCGCCAGCACATCGCGCTGCCGCTGCGTGAGGCTGGCGATGGCGTCTGACAGGTCGGTGTCGCCGGACAGGTTCGGCCTGTTGTACTTGACCACCAGATCGCCCGCCCGCACCGCCAGGATGGCTTCGCCGATCTCCGCGGGCGATACCGATTTGCCGATGAAGCCGTCCGCGCCGGCGGCCATGACCGCGTCGATCTTCTGCGTGTCGTTGATGACCGAGACCACGATCAGCGAGCTGCGCGGGCACAGCCGCCGCAGGTCCGAGATCCAGTCGAGGTTGCTGCTCTCCGGGAACAGCAGGTCCAGTATCAGCGTGTCCGGCGGGCCGTCGCGCTGGATCAGCGCGAAGACTTCGTCGAGGCGGCCGGCCTCGCCCACCGCGGCGGCCGGAGCGATGCGCCGAATGATCTCGCACATGCCCATGCGGAACGTGGGGTGATCGTCGGACACCAGGAATCGTTCGGGTGAACCGGATGCATCTGTCATGGCGCTGGGCCCCTCCTGCCTGTGCCCGTTGGAATTTTTTCCGCATGTTATGCGCAGCGCCGGGGTTTCGGCGCATGCCAGGGGCCCCTGGTCGAGAACTGTTACGTTTTCGAAAATTGCATTTTCATGCGCAAGCCGAGCAAAAATGGTGTTTCATACGGGGGTTTCCTTTCCCCCCTCATAACGAGAACGCCATGAGACATTTCCTGCCCGCCCTGGGCGCAGCGCTAGTCCTTTCCCTCGGCGCCCACGCCGCGTCGGCGCAGCAGGCGCCCGCCGCCAGCGCCGCCGCCAAGCCGGCGCGCGATCCGTTTTTCTGGCTCGGGGAGATCAACAAGGCGACGGCGGTGATCAACACCGACGAAGGGCTGCTGGACAAGTCCATGGCGCCCCGGCTGGCCGCGGGCGTGGCGAAGGTAATCAACGACGGCAACCAGCCCGGCGCCAAGCGTCCGGCCAGCGTCATCACCTTCGAGCCGCTGCTGATCAAGGCCGCGGGCGAGGACGTGACGCTGCTGCACGCCGGCCGTTCCAGCCAGGACATGCACGCCACCTACCGCAGCGCCATCCTGCGCGACAAGCTGCTGGAACTGGCGGACCAGTTGAACGCCACGTCGCGGACGCTGGTGGAGCTGGCGGCCAAGCACGCCGGCACCATCGTGCCCAACTACACCAACGGCGTGGCGGCCCAGCCCAACAGCTATGGCCACTATCTGCTGGGCCAGGCGGCCGGCCTGGAGCGCGATGCCCAGCGCATCCGCGAAGCCTACGCGCGCATCGACCGCTCGCCCATGGGCACGACGGTGCTGAACGGCACCAGCTGGCCGCTGGACCGCAAGCGCATGGCGCAGTACCTGGGCTTCACCGCGCTGGTGGACAACGCCTATGACGCCTCGCAGATCTCGTCGATGGACCAGCCGGTGGAAGTGGCGTCGATCGTCACCAGCATCGCGCTGCGCACCGGCAACTTCGTCGAGGATGTGATGACGCAGTACGCGCAATCGCGGCCCTGGATCTTGCTGGAAGAGGGCGGCGGCAACACCTACGTGTCCAGCGCCATGCCGCAGAAGCGCAATCCAGGCCTGCTCAACGACACGCGCAGCGACGCCTCGACCGCGGTGACGCTGGCCATGGGGCCGGTGATCCAGACGCACAACATCACCCCGGGCATGAGCGACCCGAAGGACGTCAAGCAGAACTCGGCGATGGTCGATGCCGGCATCTCCGCGCTCAAGCGCTGGGACCGCGTGCTCAAGGCCATGGTGATCAGCCCGGACCGCGCGCTGGAGGAACTGAACAGCGACTGGACCGCGTCCCAGGAACTGGCCGACGTGCTGATGCGCAAGTACAAGCTGCCGTTCCGCGACGGCCATCACTTCGCCTCCGAGGTCGTGAGCTACGCCAAGACCAACAACATCAAGCCGCTGGACTTCCCGTATGACCAGGCGCGCCGCATCTACGCCGAGGCCATGAAGGGCTCGAAGTACCCGAACGAGCTGCCGATGAGCGAGGCCGAGTTCCGCTCGACGCTGGACCCGGTGGCGATCGTCAAGAACCGCGCTACCAGCGGCGGTCCGCAGCCGGCGGAAATGGAGCGCATGATCAAGCAAGCGCGCGAGCAGTTGGCCGCGCAGGACAAGTGGATCAAGGATCGCCGCGCCCACATCGCCGATTCGCTGGCCAGCCTGGACAAGGCGTTCGACGCGCTGGTGGCCAGCGCGCCGAAGGACAAGGGCCAGTAAGCGGGTTCAGCCGGCGTGGCGCGGGACATCAAGCGATGTCCCGGGCCGCGCCCGCTCACTTCAGCGGCAGGCCATCGAGTAGCCGCAACGGATCTGGTCGGGCAGGTCGCGGCCCTGCGCGGGGTCGATCGCATCGGCCGGCGCGTTCCACGCGATCAGCTGCGCCACGTCGTTGTTGCCGACCGGCCGGGCGTAGATCCACAGCCGGTCTCCCGCCCACGAGAACGCCAGCGCGCTGACGCTGTATTCCTTGGGCGCGCGCAGGTTGGCCAGCAACCGGCCTTGCGCCATGTCCACCACTACCACCGTGTTGTCGGCGCCGCTCAGGGCCAGCAAGCGGCCGTGGGCGCTGCGCGCGGCCGCCGAGGTGTAGTAGACGGCGGGGGTCTCCAGGTCGAAGCGGGCATGGCCCGTGCGCAGGTCGATGGCGCGCAGGCGCCGGCCCTCGGGCGTTTCCGCGATGGCCACGGCCCAGTCGCCGCGCCGGCTGCCGAAAACCAGCTTGGGCGTCGCGGTCCGGATGGTGGCGGCCACCCGCGCGGTGGCGGGGTCGATGCCGTAGCCGTCGCGGTCGGCGGCCCAGAACAGGCCGTCGCCGAAAGCGATGGCCTCGCTCGGCACCCATGGCAGCGCCTGTTCCAGCGTGTCGCTGGCATCGCGCCGCAGCGAGGCATCCCAGTGTTGTTCGCGCCAGCGTCCCTGCGGCGTCATGGCGTACAGCATGTCGCCCAGGCGCAGCGCCACGCCGCCGGCGGCGGGCAGGGTCCAGTCGTCGATCTGCCGGTCGGGCAGTCGCGGGCTCAGGGCGTGGGACACGGCGCCGCGCTGGCCCGGGCGCCAGGCCAGCAGGGTGCGGCTGCCGTCGTCGCGAAAACCCAGCGCCCAGACTTGGCCGTCGGCGCCGATCTTGAGGGCGTGCGCCTGGCCGAAGCCCACGGTGGCTTCGCGCTCGATGGCGGTCACCGCCTTGTCGCCGGGCCGCGTGGCGGGGTCCGCGGCGGCCATGCGCGGCACGAAACGCTGGGTGGCCGTGCCGGAAGCCAGCAGGCTGCCGTCGGGCAGCGCCAGCAGGCGCCAGCCATCGTTGTCGTAGCGTCGCAGGTCGGATTCGTCGGCCGGCAGGCGGATGCCGGACACGGCCGTTTCGGGCAGCGAGGCCGCGGCGGGGGCGGGCGCCTCCGGGGCCGTGGCGCGGCCGCGCGCGTAGGCATCGAAATAGGCCTGCATCAGGTGGTCGGCGTCGTTTTCCGGCAGGGCCCGCAGGCGTTGCGCCAGGCCGTCCAGGTAGCGGGCGAGGGCGGCGTCGGCGTGCTCGACGCTGTCGCTGTTGTATTCGATGTGCGGGTCGGGAAAGCAGGTCACGCCGACCATGCAACGGGTCAGGCGGAAATGGCGCGTGACGGTGGTGGCGGTGCCGCCGTACCAGACCAGCGTCAGCGCGTCGCGGCCGGTCAGGCCAGAGAGATCCATGACCGTGCCGTAGTCGGCCTGGGTGCGGCTGGATTTGCCGCGTTCGCGCTGGAACGACCAGCGCGCCACTGGCGCCGAGAAGAACGGCAGCGCCCTGATGTTTTCGGGGGAATGGTCGGGCTGGCGGGCGATGGCGGCGCGGAACGCGTCCTGCTCGTCGCGGGTGATGACGCCGCCCGCCAGCGCCTTGGCAAGGATTGGGCCGGCGGCCTGTCTGGCCTGCTGGTCCAGCGCCTGTTTCAGCGCGGGCAGATGGCGGGCGCCGATCTCGGGCCAGTAGAACTCCATGGACGACAGCGGTCCGCTGTCGTCACGGCCCTGGAAGCCGCCCAGGTCCCTGCCGGCCAGGCCTTGTTCCAGGTCGCCCTTGACCGTCGCGTACGGTTGGGGAATCAGGTAGTAGCGGCCCTGCGTGTAGGTGGCGCCGGGCAGGGGCTGCATCAGGATCGGGGCCGATCCCGCGCTGGCGGAAAGCAGCAGCGCCGCGCTGGCCAGGACGCGTTTGAATCGGCGTAGCGCGCGCGAGGCGCCGGGTTGTGCCATGGACGGTTCCGTCGGTGGGGAAGGGGCTGCGGCAGAGGATACCGCAGCCCGCGCCCGCCAACGGCCGTGGCGTCAGAACCCGGTGGGCGGAATGTGCACGCGGCCTTCCATCAGCACGCGCGCGCTGCGGCTCATGATGGCCTTGGTGACGGTCCATTCGCCGTCGACCAGTTGGGCCTGCGCGCCGACGCGCAGCGTGCCCGACGGATGGCCGAAGTTGACCTGGTCGCGCTGTCCGCCGCCGGCGGCCAGGTTGACCAGCGTGCCGGGCACGGCCGCGGCGGTGGCGATGGCGACCGAGGCGGTGCCCATCATGGCGTGGTGCAGCTTGCCCATGGACAGGGCGCGCACCAGCACGTCGATGTCGCCGGCGCCGATCTGCTTGCCGCTGGACGAGGTGTAGGCCTTGGGGCTGGCCACGAAGGCGACCTTGGGCGTGTGCTGGCGCGCGGCCGCGTCTTCCAGTTTCTGGATCAGGCCCATGCGCAGCGCGCCGTGGGCGCGGATGGTCTCGAAGCGGGCCAGCGCGGCGGCGTCGCCGTTGATGTCGTCCTGCAGTTCGGTGCCGCTGTAGCCCAGGGCCTGCGCGTCCAGGAAGATGGTGGGGATGCCGGAGTTGATCATGGTGGCCTTGAAGGTGCCGATGCCGGGCACTTCCAGGTCGTCCACCAGGTTGCCGGTGGGGAACATCGAGCCGCCGTCGCCTTCCTCGGCCGGGTTCATGAATTCCAGCTGCAGTTCGGCGGCCGGGAAGGTCACGCCGTCCAGCTCGAAGTCGCCGGTCTCCTGCACCGCGCCGTCGGTGATGGGCACGTGGGCGATGATGGTCTTCTGGATGTTGGCCTGCCAGATGCGCACCACGGCGATGCCGTTGCGCGGCACGCGGGCCGGATCGACCAGGCCGTTGCTGATGGCGAAGGGGCCGACGGCGGCCGACAGGTTGCCGCAGTTGCCGCTCCAGTCGACGAAGGCCTGGTCGATCGAGACCTGGCCGAACAGGTAGTCGACGTCGTGTTCCGGCCGGCTGCTCTTGCCGATGATGACGGTCTTGCTGGTGCTGGAGGTGGCCGCGCCCATGCCGTCGATCTGCTTGCCGTAGGGGTCCGGGCTGCCGATGACGCGCATCAGCAGCGCATCGCGCGCCGGGCCCGGCACGCGGGCGGATTCGGGCAGGTCGTCGAGCTTGAAGAACACGCCTTTGCTGGTGCCGCCGCGCATGTAGGTGGCGGAAATCTTGATCTGGGGGGCATGGGCCATGGGGCAGTCCTGATGTCTTGGGTGGGGAGGGCGGGCGCCGCGGCGCCCGCCATGCAGTGGGTGTCAGCCGGCCTTCTTGGTCGAACCGGCGGCCGATTCGGCTTCCAGGAAGTCCTGCGCGAAGCGTTGCAGCACGCCGCCGGCCTCGTAGATCGACACTTCTTCCGCGGTGTCGAGGCGACAGGTCATCGGCACCTGCAGCGTCTCGCCGTCGCGGCGATGGATGACCAGCGTCAGGTCGGCGCGCGGCTTGCGCTCGCCCACCACGTCGTAGCTCTCGGTGCCGTCCAGGCCCAGCGTCTTGCGGTTCACGCCCGGCTTGAATTCCAGCGGCAGCACGCCCATGCCGATCAGGTTGGTGCGGTGGATGCGTTCGAAGCCTTCGGCGGCGATGGCCTCGACGCCGGCCAGGCGCACGCCCTTGGCGGCCCAGTCGCGCGACGAGCCCTGGCCGTAGTCGGCGCCGGCCACGATGATGAGCGGCTGCTTGCGGTCCATGTAGGTCTCGATGGCTTCCCACATGCGCATTTCGCGGCCTTCCGGTTCCACGCGGGCCAGCGAGCCCTGCTTCACGTTGCCGTCGGCGTCCTTGACCATCTCGTTGAACAGCTTGGGATTGGCGAAGGTGGCGCGTTGCGCGGTCAGGTGGTCGCCGCGGTGGGTGGCGTAGGAGTTGAAGTCTTCTTCCGGCAGGCCCATCTTGTGCAGGTATTCACCGGCGGCGCTGTCCATCAGGATGGCGTTGGACGGCGACAGGTGGTCGGTGGTGATGTTGTCGCCCAGCACGGCCAGCGGCAGCATGCCGCGCAGCGTGCGTTCGCCGGCCAGGGCGCCTTCCCAGTACGGCGGGCGGCGGATGTAGGTGCTCTGCGGGCGCCAGGCGTAGAGCGGATCGACCGCGGCGTCGCGCTCGTTGCGCAGCCCGAACATGGGCGCGTAGACCTTGCGGAACTGTTCCGGCTTGACGGCCGCCTTGACCATGGAGTCGATCTCTTCGTCGCTGGGCCAGATGTCCTTCAGGCGGATCTCGCGGCCGTCGGCGCCCGTGCCGAGCACGTCGCGCTCGATGTCGAAGCGGATGGTGCCGGCGATGGCGTAGGCCACCACCAGCGGTGGCGATGCCAGGAAGGCCTGCTTGGCGTAGGGATGGATGCGGCCGTCGAAGTTGCGGTTGCCCGACAGCACGGCGGTGGCGTACAGGTCGCGGTCGATGATTTCCTGCTGGATCACCGGGTCGAGCGCGCCCGACATGCCGTTGCACGTGGTACAGGCGAAGGCGACGACGCCGAAGCCGAGCTTTTCCAGGTCTTCGGTCAGGCCGGCCTCGTCCAGGTACAGGGCCACGGCCTTGGAGCCGGGCGCCAGCGAGCTCTTGACCCACGGCTTGCGCGCCAGGCCGGCGCGGTTGGCGTTGCGCGCCAGCAGGCCGGCGGCGATGACGTTGCGCGGGTTGCTGGTGTTGGTGCAGCTGGTGATGGCGGCGATGATGACGGCGCCGTCGGGCATCAGGCCCGGCTGGTTCTCGACGGTGCCGGCGATGCCGCGCTCGGCCAGGTCGGCCACCGGCAGGCGGCGGTGCGGGTTGGACGGACCGGCCAGGGTGCGCACCACGGTCGACAGGTCAAAGCGCAGCACGCGCTCGTATTCGGCGGTCTTGAGGCTGTCCGACCACAGGCCGGCGGTCTTGGCGTAGGTTTCCACCAGCGCGATCTGCTCGTCCTCGCGGCCGGTCAGGCGCAGGTAGTCGATGGTCTGCTGGTCGATCGAGAACATCGCGGCGGTGGCGCCGTACTCGGGCGCCATGTTCGAGATGGTGGCGCGGTCGCCCAGCGTCAGGCTGGCGGCGCCTTCGCCGTAGAACTCCAGGTAGGCACCGACCACCTTTTCCTTGCGCAGGAATTCGGTCAGCGTCAGCACCACGTCGGTGGCGGTGATGCCGGGGCCGGCGCGGCCGCTCAGTTCGACGCCGACGATGTCGGGCAGGCGCATCCACGAGGCGCGGCCCAGCATCACGTTCTCGGCTTCCAGGCCGCCCACGCCGATGGCGATCACGCCCAGCGCGTCGACGTGCGGGGTGTGGCTGTCGGTGCCGACCAGCGTGTCGGGGAAGGCCACGCCGTCCTGCGTGTAGATCACCGGCGACATCCGCTCCAGGTTGATCTGGTGCATGATGCCGTTGCCCGGGGGCACCACTTCGATGTTGCGGAAGGCCTGCTTGGTCCAGTCGATGAAGTGGAAGCGGTCTTCGTTGCGGCGGTCTTCCACCGCGCGGTTCTTGGCGAAGGCGTCGGGGTCGTTGCCGCCGTATTCCACGGCCAGCGAGTGGTCGACGATCAGCTGCACCGGCACCACCGGGTTGACCTTGGCGGGGTCGCCGCCCTTCTCGGCGATGGCGTCGCGCAGGCCGGCCAGGTCGACCAGCGCGGTCTGGCCGAGGATGTCATGACAGACCACGCGGGCCGGATACCACGGGAAATCCAGGTCGCGGCGGCGTTCGATCAGCTGCTTGAGCGCGTCGGTCAGCATCGCCGGATCGCAACGGCGCACCAGGTTCTCGGCATGCACGCGCGAGGTATAGGGCAGGCGGTCGTAGGCGCCGGGGGCGATGGCGTCCACGGCGGCGCGCGCGTCGAAATAGTCCAGGCGGGTGCCTTGCAGGGGCTTGCGATAGGATTTGTTCATGCCTCGGTGCGCTTCAGGTTGCCCTGAGCGATCTGTTTTTCAATGTTGAGACGGGATGCGCGGATGTGGCGGCGCATCAGGAGTTCAGCCAGCTCGCCATCGCGGTCGGCGATGGCGTCCAGAATGCGGTGGTGCTCGGCATACGACTGCCGCGGGCGGTTTGGGGTGGTCGAGTACTGGATACGGTACATCCGCGCCAGCTGGTAGAGCTCGTCGCACAGCATGCGGAACAGCATCTGATTGCCGCTGCCTTTGACGATACGGTAGTGGAAGTCGTAGTCGCCCTCCTGCTGGTAATAGCCGATGCCGGCCTGGAAGGCTTCGTCCTTTTCGTGGGCGTGCAGCACCTGGCGCACCTGCTCGACTTCGGCCGGCGCCATGCGCTCGGCCGCCAGGCGGCAGGCCATGCCTTCGAGCGATTCGCGGATTTCGTAGAGTTCGGCCAGTTCCTGCGGGCTGAGCGACACCACGCGGGCGCCGGCATGCGGCACCCGCACCAGTAGTCGCTGGCCTTCGAGCCGGTGCAGGGCCTCGCGCAGCGGGCCGCGGCTGACGCCGTGGATGCGCGCCAGTTCCGGCTCGGAAATCTTGCTGCCGGGGGCGATCTCGCCTTTGACGATGGCGGACTGGATCTTGCGGAAAATCTGTTCCGCCAGGGTCTCGCTGTCGTCGGGCGCGGCGCCGGGAAGCGTCAGCACTTTGCTCATGGTGTCAACAATCTTGGGTTTTCGGTACCGAAAAACCGATTTGGGACGCCGTTGGGCGCTTTGATTGTCAACAATTTACCCTTGCTCTTCGGCAGGCGCAAGACCGTCCAAACCTGCGGCGTGACAAATAGAATGTTATTACATATCATTCTTGTTGGCCGGCGGCCGCTCAGGGCCGCTCTCCCCGTTCCATTCCTTGCCGGAGCCCCGCATGAAAGTCCTTTCCTCCCTCAAAGACGCCAAGACCCGCCACCGGGACTGCCAGGTGGTCAAGCGCCGCGGGCGCATCTACGTGATCTGCAAATCGAATCCGCGCTTCAAGGCGCGCCAGGGCGGCGCCAAGCACAAGTAGCGCCGCATCGTGCCCGCGAAAGTACTCGAGGTCGCCGTGGTCGGCGCCGGGCCGGCCGGCATCGGCATGGCCGTGGCCCTGCGGCGCCATGGCGTGAACCGGATGGCCGTGATCGACCGGCATCAGGTGGGGGCGTCGTTCCTGTCCTGGCCGCAGGAGACGCGCTTCATCACGCCCTCGTTCTACAGCAATCCGTTTGGCCTGGCCGACCTGAACGCGGTCACCGAGACCAGTTCGCCGGCCCTGACGGCGGGCATGGAACACCTGGACGGGCCGCGCTATGCGCAGTACCTGGCGCGGGTGGCGCAGGCGCACGACCTGCCGCTGGCGCTGGGCTGCGACGTCACGGCGCTGACGCGCGGCGCGCGCGGCGAATTCCAGCTCGACACCTCCAAGGGCCTGGCGCTGGCCCGCACGGTGGTGTGGGCCACCGGCGAATACCAGTACCCCGACCTGCGGCCTTTCGCCGGCGCGGCCGATTGCGTGCATTACGCCGAAGTCGACAGCTGGTCCGCGTTCGAGGCCGATGAATACCTGGTGATCGGCGGCTACGAGAGCGGGGTGGATGCGGCGGTGAACCTGGCGGCCAACGGCGCGCGGGTGCGCCTGCTGGCGCGCAAATCCACCTGGGACCCGGCCAGTCCGCACGATCCGAGCCTGTCGTTGTCGCCCTACAGCCGCCAGCGGCTGTACCGGGCAATGGACAGCGGCCGGCTGGAGATCTCGTTCGGCGTCAACGTGATCGAAGTGCGCCGGACGGCGGCGGGCTTCAGGGTGTGCGCCGAGGACGGGCAGACCTTCGCCAGCGCGAATCCGCCGATCCTCGGCACCGGTTTCCTGCGCGGCGGCGGCGCGCAATTGATCCGCCCGTGTTTCGACTGGACGCCCGACGGCCGGCCGGTGCTGAGCGCGCACGATGAATCGACCCTGATGCCGGGCCTGTTCCTGGCCGGGCCGCAGGTGCGCCAGGACCGGCGCATCTACTGCTTCATCTACAAGTTCCGCCAGCGCTTCGACGGCGTGGCGCGCATGATCGCGCAGCATCTGGGCCTGCCGCCGCTGCAGGCGGCCGAGGCCGCCCGCGCGTGGGGGCCGTTCGGCAACGCCGATTGCTGCGACGAGGCCTGCGAATGCTGACCGCGCCGGCGGGTGAACGCGATGCGGCACGACGCCACTGAGCCGGCCGAGGCGGTCGTGGTGCTGGCCGGCCTGGAGAACGCGGGCAAGTCGGCGCTGTTCCGCGGCCTGACGGGCCAGGCGGTCGGCGACGAGAGCAACGTGGCCGGTTCCACCGTGGCCTGCCGCGAGGCGGCCTTGGCGGGCGCCGCGATGCGCGTGGTGGACACGCCGGGCGTGCGCCTGCGCGGCGACAGCGCCGCCACCCGGCTGGCCCTGGCGCGCATGGCGCCGGCCGCGGTGGTGGCGGTGGTGATGCGCGCGACCGACACGGCCGACCTGATGCGCGAGGTGCTGGCCGCGCTGCATGGCGCCCACCGTATCTGCGTGGTGCTGACGTTCGCGGACAAGTGCGATGACGCGCCCGGCTTGGCGGCGCGCTGCGGCGCGGCGCTGGGCGTGCCGGTGGCGGTCATCAATGCGCGCACGCCGGCGGCGCAGGAACTGGCGGCGGTGCGTCATGCGCTGGCCGGCGCGGTGGCCTTGCCGGTGCTGCCGGCCAGGCCCGTGCTGTGGCACGCGCCGCTGGCGCGCCGGCCGCAGCGCACGCCGTTCGAGCACGCCATGTGGGGGCCGTGGTGGGCGCTGCTGGTGTTGCTGTTGAGCTTTGCGCTGCCGGTTTACCTGGCCTACGGCCTGTCGGGCGGGTTGCAGCCGTGGGCCGACGCGGCGCTGATCGAACCGTTGAGCCGCGCGCTGGCGTCAGCGCCGCCGGCATTGCAGACGCTGCTGGTGGGCGGCTACGGCCTCGTCAGCCTGGGGCTGTATTCGTTCATCTGGGCCTTTCCCGTGGTGGCGCTGATCGGCCTGGCGATGGCGCTGACCGAGGAAAGCGGCCTGAAGGACCGCATGACCGCGGCGCTCGATCCCGCGCTCAGGCACATCGGCCTGAGCGGGCGCGACCTGGTGCCGGTGCTGTCGGGCTTCGGCTGCAACGTGGTGGCGACGTTCCAGAGCCGGGCGTGCTCGGCCTGCACGCGGCGCGCCTGCGTCAGCCTGATCGCGTTCGGCTCGGCCTGCAGCTACCAGATCGGCGCGACGCTGTCGGTGTTCGGCGCGGCCGGGCGGATGGGGCTGTTCGCGCCCTACCTGTTGCTGCTGTTCCTGGTGGGGGCGGCGCACACGCGCCTGTGGCATGGCGCGTTGCCGGCCGAGGCCGCCGCGCCGCTGCCGGGCAAGGCCTATCTGCAATGGCCGTCGTGGCGCGGCGTGGCATGGCGCCTGCGCGCGGTGGTGGCGCAATTCCTGAAGCAGGCGATGCCGGTGTTCCTGTTGATCTGCGTGGTGGCGTCGCTGCTGGACGGGCTGGGCGCGTTGCAGGCGCTGGCGTCGCTGTTGCGCGCGCCGATGGCCGCGCTGGGCCTGCCGGCGGACGCGGCGACGGGCGTGGTGTTCTCGATCCTGCGCAAGGACGGCCTGCTGGCGTTGAACCAGGGCCAGGGGGCGCTGCTGGCCCGCCTGGATGCGGCGCAGATGTTCGTGCTGGTGTGGCTGGCGTCGACCTGTTCGGCCTGCCTGGTGACGCTATGGACGGTCGGGCGCGAATTGGGCGCGCGCCACGCCTGGGGCCTGGCCGGGCGCCAGGCCGTGACCTCGCTGGTCTCGGCCTGGCTGCTCGCGCAGGCATTGACCTGATTGCCCGGAGAAACGGAAATGATCCCTGAAACCTACGCGCAGTGGCATCGCTGCATCACGGTCGACTGCGGCCTCGCATTGACCCCGGCCTTCATCGCCCAGCGCCTGGCGGCGATGGCGGACCCGCAATCGGAGGAGACGTTGCGCTTTCGCCGGCTCTACGGCGACGCGCATTGGCAGCGCGTGCAGCGCTGGTTCAAGCTGGCGAACGATCCAGCGGCCGCGGCGGGCGCGGCCGCCGGCCAGGGCGCTCAGGGGCCGGTGTCCGGATAATTCGGGCCGGCGTCGTGGAAGCCGCCGCTGCTGTAGGGGTTGACCGCGCCCGGATGCGGCGGGCCGCCCGGACCCAGTGAGGAACAGCCGCCCAGTATCAGCAGGGCGGCCAGCAGGGCGAGTGTGCGAGTGGCGGTGGCTTGCATGGTGATCTCCGGCGGCTGCCCCTCGGCGGCCGCATACAGCATATTCGTCACGATCCAGTTTACGCCTGGCGCGGTCGGCCGGCATCAGCGCGATGCGCGGGCCGCCCGGGCGGCGCGCCGGCGTCAGGAGCGGGGCAGGATGCCGTGGGTCGCCATCAGCGTCAGGTCGCCGCCCAGGCGCGGTTCGTCGAACGGCCCGGCGGCGTGCAGGGCGTCGAAGACGTGCGCATCCGGCGCATGGCGGCGGTAGAACTCGACCCACCCGGTGAATCCGTGCGGCTGCCGGTCTTTTTGCGCCACGCCGGCCTGGCGCGCGAACCAGTCGCTGTCGCGGTAGCCCTCGGCCACGCGCCGCGCCAGCCGGTCGAGCGCGCCATCGCGGTAGCCATACCAGTCCTGGCCGTCCTCGTGGGCCAGTTCGGCCATCGTCACCAGCGGCGCGGCGGCATAGTCGTGATAGTGCAGCGCGCGGGCGCCGAGCGCCATTTCCATCGGCAGGCTGCCGTCGGCCTGGATGTCGTCGATGCCCTTGCGGTAGATCGCCTGCGCCGTGCGCAGCAGGCCGGCGTCGCGGGTGGCGAGGGCGGTCGCCATGATGCCGACGCCGGTCCAGTAATAGTGGTTATTGCGTTTGTGCCTGGGATCGTCCCAGTAGGCAAGGTTGGCGCGCGATAGCTGTTCGAGCCAGGGAGCGATGAGGCCGCGCTGCGCCGGCGTGGCCAGCGGCAGGGTCTTGAGATAAGCCATGGCGGCCGCGCCGTGGGTCCATTCGCGCAGGTAGTCGGCCTGGTCGTTGTTGCCGTGGATCATGCGGCCGAGCATGGCGCCGTCCTTGGCCCAGGCTGCCAGCCACGTCAGCGCGCATTGGCCGGCGGCGGCGTCGCCATGGGCCAGGTAGGCATCGGACAGGTCGGCGACGCGGCGGGCGTAGTCGTTCAGCGGCCGGGTCTGGGCCTGGTTGCGGGCCTGCAGCGCGGGGTCGATCTTCGAGTGGGCGGGGTCGGTGTAGTAGCCCGTGCCTTCGAGGTCGCGCGGACCGGGCGGCGCCGGCTCGCACTGTGGTGGCGCGGCCAGCGCCTGGGCGCATAGCAGCATCAGCGGCAGGCAGGCGGCGTAGCGCCAGCGCGCGACGGCGGGCAGGGCGCCGCCACGGAATGGGGACGAAACAGAACGCATCGCGGGTGCCTTTGCCCGGTCGGGCCGATTGCCGTTCACCCGCCTGCCCCGGGGGGGCGGTGGTGACCGCCGGCCTGCCGAAAAGGCGTGGTGTGGTGAATCGACCGCGCGTCGGGCGGAAAGTTGCACGGCGCGCCGCGCGTCAGGCCGGGCGGCGCACGCGCGCCTGTTCGACGCACCACGCCAGCCGGGGATCACCGGCGGCCATGATGTCGGCCTCCACGTCCAGGCGCAGGCGCGGCAGCAGCCGGCCCAGCAGTTGTTCGCAGTCGCGCCGCAGGTAGCTGGGTTCGCCGGTGAGGCGGCCGATGAGGCGCAGCAGGGCGGCGTCGCGCGCCAGCACCAGCAGCTGATAGCGGCCGCCGGCGGCGGGGCGCAGCAACCAGGCGCCGGTGGCGATGCGCAGCAACGGGTCGAGCGTGTCGGCCAGCTTGCCGAGCTCGGCGGGCGACAGGTCGTGCGGATCGTAGCCGTCCGCCGCCTCTGCGCGCGCGGGGGATTGCTGCAGGGCGTCGGCCTGGCGGCGGTAGTCCTCGGCCAGTGCTTGGTCGTCCGCGCGCAGGGCCGCCAGGCTGAGCTGGCGCAGGCTTGGCAACTGCTGCGGGCCGGCGTGGGCCGCGGCGCGGCGCCAGAGGTCCGCGGCTTGCCGTGGATGCCCCTCGCGCAGGCGGCAGCGCGCCAGCTGGGCCAGCAGGGCGGGATGGTCGGGCGCCTGCCGCAGCCCGTCCTCGGCCAGCGCGGCGGCGCCCGGGGTGTCGTTGTCCAGCGTCTCCCGCAGCCAGGCGCAGCGCGCGATCTCATCGGCCGACAAGGCGCGGATGCGGCGCTTGCGCAGCAGGTCGTGATACTGCGCGGTGAGCGCTTCCCGCTCCTGGCGGACCTGCTCTGCCTCGTCGGCCGATTGCGCCGCGCAGCGCTGGTCCAGCCGGACTGCCAGGGCCTCGCGCTGCGCGGGCAACCAGGCCTGGGCCGCGTTGGGGGCGGCGCGGCGCCACGGCAGCGACCGGTTTGGATCGGCCGGCAACGCGGTCAGGCGATCCGCCAGCGACGGGTGCGTGTCGCCGTGGCCAGTGGTGGCGCAGAGCGCGCCATGCAGCCAGACGCGGGCCTCGGCTTCGTCGATGGGGGCGGCGAGCGGGCCGTGCGCGGCCAGCGCCGCGTAGGGCCGTGGCGGCTCATCGCCGGCGGCGAGCAACGCCGGCCAGGCGTCGCGCAGCGCCCGCCCTTGCAGCGCCATCGCCGACAGCGCCTCGGCCGTCGCCGCCTGGCCGCAGACACGCGCGGCCTCGGCGTCGGCCTGCGCCTCGCATTGGCGGGCGAAGTCCAGGCTGACCTGCAGGAAGCGCGGCACGTACCAGGCCACGAACAGCCGCAGCGGCGCGTTCGACAGGCGCCGGCGCCGGTCCAGCCGCAGGCTGACGTCCTGCCATTGCAGGCGCGCGAAATACACGCGGCTGGCGTAGCGGCCGTGGCGCCTCGCGATGTGCGCGGTTTCATGCGCCAGGATGGCGCGGCACGCCGCCGGGGACAGCATTTCGAGCAGCGGTTGCCCCAGCCACAGGACGTTGCGCGTCCTGCCGCCCAGCTTGCGGTGCTGGCGGATGGCGGCATTGAATTCGCCGTCCAGATAGACCGCGTCCAGCGGCGGCGCGGCCAGGGCGGCGCGCAGGCGGTCGAGTTCCTCGAACAGGCCGGGCGCGTCGTCGCGGCGCAGCGGCAGGCCGTCCTCGGGGTTGTCGGCCGTGGCGCTGAACGGCGTCTTGAGCATGATGACGCCGGAGACCAGGGCGGGCAGCGTGAGCGCCACGCCCAGGACGGCGGCGGCGCTGGGCAGCAGGGCCCAGGCCAGCAGCGGCAGCGCGCACAGCGCCGCGCCGGCGGCCAGCAGCGCGCCGTCGCCCAGGGCCAGCCAGGCGCCGATGCGCAGTCGTTGCAGGGTGAAGCGGGTCATGGCGTGACGGGTCCTCCTAGTCGCCGGCCCGGCGCCGCGACTGCGCGTCGATGAAGGCGAGGATGGCCCGGGTTTCGTCATTGTCGCCGCCGACGTCGGCGTTGATCTGGCCGTGGTTGCGCGCGACCGGCAGCACCTGCGCCTGGCCGCCGTGCTCGATCAACCGCTGCGCATAGTCGCGCGAACGCTGGCACGACTGCGGCCGCAATGATGAACAGACCAGCAGCGTGGGCGGATTGGCATCGCTCAGTTGCGCGGCGGGCGAGGCGGCGCGCCATTGCGCCGGATCGCTGCCGAACGCCTTGTCGTAGAACCCGGCGTGTTCCGCGGCCATGATGCGCGGCAGGTCGAAGGGCGTGCCGTCCAGGATGATGCTGGCCAGCCACGGCGTCACGCCGGCGCGCTGGCGCATGGGGGCGTCGGCGGCCAGCAGGGCGAGCAGGTGGCCGCCGGAGGAATGCCCCATCAGCAGGATGCGGCCGGGATCGGCGCGCCAGCCGGCGGCCTGGCGCTGAATCCAGGCGACCGCCAGCCCCAGGTCTTCGGCCTGGGCCCGCGGCGGCGCGTCGGGCAGCAGGCGGGTATTGACCGAGACGACCACGAAGCCCAGCGGCAGCCAGCGCGCCACCTTGTCCTGGATGAACACGGGCTCGGCCTTGTCGCCGTGGAGCCAGGAACCGCCGTGCACCAGCACCAGGATGGGGGCAAGCGGCGCGGCGGGCGTGGCGGGCAGGTAGACGTCGGCCAGTTGCGCGGCGTCCGGCCCATAACGCTGGTCCGTGAGCGTGGCGGCCGACGCCGGGCCGGGCGGCAGGCAGAGCAGCACGAGCAGGCAGAACAGGCGGATGGCGGACATGGCGGCGGCGCGGTGGTCGGGATGCCGGGTAATGTAGCCCGGCGGCCGCGCGCGTGGGCGACGTGGGGCGGCTTTGTGGCATGCTGCGGGCTGCCCGCCGTTTCCCGACCATCACCCATGTCCAGATTGCTGTCGCGCCTGTGCGATTTCCTGTTGTTCTTCGCCACGGCGTCGCTGTTCGGCGCCTGCCTGACCGCCAAGCTGCGCACGGGCAGCTATGGGCTGGAAATTCCCGATGCGCCCTATCTGTACGAGCGCGCCGATTTCTTCCTGGACGCGGCGGTCGCCGGGCTGGCCGCGACGGCGGCCCTGGCGCTGGCGGAGCGATTGTCGCGCGGCCGGCTCCCGGCGCTTGGGCGCGTCGCGCTCGTCGCGGTGGCCGCGTTGCTCGCGATCTACCTCGGGCCGCCGGACCCCCAGGTGTTCGGCAACACCTGGGCGCGCTGGGAGGCGACCTTCGAACTGTTCCTGGGCCAGTGGGATATCGCGTTGCCGCTGGCGCTGGCCGCCGCGGCGGTGCGCGGCGCCTTGCGCGGGGCGGCCGGATCGCGGCGCTAGCCGCGCAGCCTGCGATCCAGTTCCAGCACGGTCTGGTACAGCACGCGGGTGCCGTCCAGCAGCTGCGCCGGCTCGATCCATTCCTCGGGGCAGTGGCTGCGCCCGTTCAGGCAGGGGATGAAGATCATGCCGATGGGGCCGGTGGGCGCCATGTAGACGGCGTCGTGGCCGGCGCCGCTGGGCAGGCGCATGTTGGCGTAGCCGAGCTGGTCGGCGGCCGTCTGCACCGCGTCCATCACCAGCGGCGTGCAGTCGGTGGGCTGGGCCCGGCTCAGTGGCACGAAGCCGGCAGTCAGGCGCAGCGCCTTCAGGTCGGCGGCCACGCCGGCCATCAGCGTTTCGGGGAAGGCGTCGAGCACGGCGTTGTTGTCGCTGCGCATTTCCAGCGTCAGCTCGACGCGGCCGGGCACGGCGTTGGCGGCGTTGGGCGTCATGGCGAGCTTGCCGACGGTGGCGACCACGTAGTGCGGATTGCCGCTGGCGGCGCTGGCCTGGCGGCTGGCGGCGTCGATGATGCGGGCCGCGCCGACCAGGGCGTCGCGGCGGATGTCCATGGGCGTGGTGCCGGCGTGGTCGGGCTGGCCTTCGACCGTGATCAGCACGCGGCGGATGCCGACGATGTTGGTGACCACGCCGATCGGCAGCTGGCGGCTTTCCAGCACGGGGCCTTGCTCGATGTGCAGTTCGACGAAGGCGGCGGTGCCGTCCGCGCCGCGCAAGGGCCGGGCCAGCGCGGCCGGGTCGCCGCCGATGCGGGCGATGCCTTGCGCCAGCGTCTCGCCGTCGGCGTTGCGGGCGGCCAGCATGTCGGCGCTGAGCTGGCCGCTCAGGGCGCGGCTGCCGACGCAGGAGATGCCGTAGTCGCTGGGCTCTTCCGATAGGAAATCGATGACCTCGAACGGGTGGTCCAGTTCGATGCCGTGTTCCTGCATCGTATGGGCGACCTCGATGCCGGCCAGCACGCCGATGATGCCGTCGAAGCGGCCGCCGCTCATGACGGTGTCGCAGTGCGAGCCGGTGGCGATGGGTTTGCGTTGCGCGCTGCGGCCGGCGCGGGTGCCGACCAGGTTGCCGCCGGCGTCCAGGCGAGTGGTCAGGCCCGCGGCCTCGAATTCACCGCGCAGCCACTCGCGCGCCTCGAGGAACAGCGGCGAGAACGCGCGGCGGGTCCAGGGCTGGTCGGGCAGGGTGTAGCGCGACAGGGTCTCGACGCGCGCCCAGAGGCGCTCGGCGTTCAACGGAGGAAAGGACATGGCCATGCCCTTCACGCCTTGCGCGGACGCAGGAAGCGACCGTCGCCCTTGTTGTTGACGATGCGGCGGCCGTCGTAGACCTGCTGGCCGCGGCACCAGGTGCCGGCCACGCGCACGGTGAATTCGCGGCCTTCGAACGAGCTCCATTGCACCGCCGACAGGCTGGTGGACGGATCGTAGGCATGGCGTTCCGGCGTCAGGATGACGATGTCGGCGTCCTTGCCGACGTCCAGCGTGCCCTTGCGGTCGTCCAGCAGGAAGTGGCGCGCGGGGTTGTCGCACAGCTGGCGCACCACCATCGAGGGCGAGATGCCGTGTTCCTCGCAACCGGTCCAGAAGGCCGGCAGCAGCGTTTCCAGGCCCGGGCCGCCGGACGAGTTCTTGAAGACGTTGGGGTTCTGCTTGCGCTCCAGGCCCCAGCTGACGTGATCCGACGACACGAAGGTGCATTCGTCGTTGGCGATGTGGGTCCACAGCAGGTCGACCTCGGCCTTGGGGCGGATCGGCGGATAGTGCTTGGTCTTGGCGCCGAAGCGGCGGGTGTGTTCCTCGTGGTTCAGCATCAGGTACTGCACGCAGGTCTCGATACTGGCGCGGTGGCCGTTGCGGCGGAACATGTTGCAGATCTCGAAGCCGCGCGACGTGGACACGTGCACCGCGTGGGCGCGGGCGCCGGTCTCGGCGCCGATCTCGTAGATCAGCGCGGTGGCCAGGTTCTCGATCAGCGGCGTGTGGGCGCGCATGAAGGCGTCCCAGCCGGTGTCGTCGGCCTCGATCAGGCGCGCGATGTTCTTGCGCGTCATCTCCTGCATCTGGTTGTGCACGCCGCACACCAGGCCGGACGGCGCGATCAGTCGGAAGGCCTCGTACAGGTCGTCTTCCTCGATGCGCGGGAAGCGGCCGGGCGTGGCTTCGAAGGTGGAGAACTTGAAGGCACAGACGCCGCCCTCGATCAGGCCGGCGGCGGCGGCCAGGCCGTGTTCCTTGTTCAGGGTGCCGAACAGCGCCACGTCGACGTGGCAGTCGCGCTCGACCTCGGCGATCTTGGCGTCCAGGTGCGGGCGCGAGGCGACCGGTTCGGGATCGTCGTAGGGCATGTCGACCATGACCGTGACGCCGCCGGCGGCGGCGGCGCGCGAGGCCCAGCCCAGGCCTTCCTGGTTGGCCTGGCTGCCGGAGTGCACCTGGCCATCGACCACGCCGGGGATGATCCACTGCCCGCTGGCGTCGACGCTGTCGCGTGCCGCGGGGGCGGCGCCGGTGCCGCGCGCGGCGATCCTGCCGTCCTGTACGGCCAGCCAGCCGTTTTCCACGATGCCGTGCGGATCGACGATATTGCCGCGCACCACCCAATCGAAATCGCTCATGACCACTTCCATCCAATGAAGAACTGAAGGGCAGTGTAGTAAGCACGATTCAAAACGTCTTATGCTTATATGTGCATGGGAATTAACATCAGGTTAAGCATATGAAATTGAATCTGCGCCAGATCGAGGTCTTCCGCGCCATCATGTTGAGCGGCTCGATCAGCGGCGCCTCCAAGCTGCTGTTCGTGTCGCAACCCGCCGTCAGTCGGCTGATCGCCTACACCGAGCAGCGCCTGGGCCTGATGCTGTTCGAGCGCATCAAGGGGCGGCTGTACCCCACGCCCGAGGCGCGGCGGCTGTTCGTCGAGGTGACCGCGCTCTACCAGAACGTGCAGCGCGTCAACGAGGTGGCCGACAACCTGGCCGAGAACCGCGAGGGCCAGCTGCGCCTGTCCTGTAGCCCGAGCCTGGGCCAGTCGCTGCTGCCGCGCGCCATCGCTCGCTTTCGCCAGCTGCACCCGGAAATCCGCATCGTGCTGCAGACGCTGATCCCGGCGGTGATGGAGCAGTCGCTGCTGACCCAGCAGGTGGAGCTGGGCGTGGCCTACATGCCGGTGAACCATCCCAGCCTGGTCACCCGGCCGCTGTACGAGAACCGCATCGTGGCGGTACTGCCGGCCGGCCATCCGCTGGCCGGCCGCCGCCAGGTGACCGCCGCCGAACTGGCGCGCGAACCGCTGATCGGCTACAGCGCCGACATTCCCTTCGGCATGCTGGTGCACAAGCTGTTCGGCACCGAGGACGCGCAGCCCGAGCCGCGCATCGAGGTGCAGCAGGCGCACGTGGCCTGTGCGCTGGTGCAGGCCGGCGCCGGCGTGGCGCTGGTGGACGAGATCACCGTGGCCGGGCCGATCTGGTCGGACGTGGTGACGGTGTCGATCGCCGACACGGTCAACGCGCCGGTCAATGTGTTCCACCTGCAATTGCAGCCGCTGTCGCGCCTGGCGCAGGCCTTCATCGACGTCCTGGTGACGCTCGACCAGCCCGTTTCCCCCTGAGCTTTGCCGCCGCGGGCGCCTGGGGATATCCCTAGGTGCCTTCCGCCCCTGGTTTGACGCTCCCTCGGGGCGCACCCCTCTATTAACCCAATGTTATGAACAAGGCATAAAAGGTAATACGACATTAACGGGATTGGTTCCTATGATGCCCTCGTCTATCCAGCGCGAACGCCGCTGGAGCCGCTAAACGCAATCGGGAAAGGAAGGGCGCAGCAATGGGAAGAATCTTGACGATGCAGGATGTCGAAGCCGCGGTCAGGGGCGGTTCGGTGTTTGCCTGTGGCGGGGGCGGCTGGGCCGAGCATGGCCGCGAACTGGGATCGCTGGCCGTGACCATCGGCCGGCCCGAACTGGTGTCGATGGACGAAGTGCCCGATGACGCCTGGATCGCCACCGCCGCCGCCATCGGCGCGCCCGGCGGCCTGACCGACTGGCAGATGCTGGGCATCGACTACGTCAAGGCGGCCGAGCGCCTGCAGGATGCGTTGGGCGAGCGCCTGTACGGCCTGATCATCGGCCAGAACGGCATGTCCAGCACGCTCAACGGCTGGCTGCCGTCGGCGGTGTTGGGCACCAAGGTGGTGGACGCGGTGGGCGACATCCGCGCCCATCCCACCGGCGACATGGGCTCGCTGGGACTGGCCGGCAGCCCCGAGCCGATGATCCAGTGCGCCGTGGGCGGCAACCGCGCCAACAACGCCTATATGGAACTGACCGTGCACGGCGCCACGGGCAAGGTGTCGCCGGTGCTGCGCAAGGCCGCCGACATGGCCGGCGGTTTCATCGCCAGCTGCCGCAACCCGATCCGCGCGTCGTACGTGCGGCGCCACGCCGCGCTGGGCGGCATCAGCCGCGCGCTGGCGCTGGGCGAAGCGATCCTGGCGGCGCAGCCCAAGGGTGGCAGCGCCGTGATCGACGCCATCTGCAAGGCCACGCAGGGCGAGATCATCGGTTCCGGCAAGGTGGTGCGCAACACGCTCAAGTACACCGAGGAAGCGTTCGACATCGGCACGGTCGAGATCGGCGAGGGCGCGGGCAAGCGCGTCATCCACGTCATGAACGAGCACATGGCGGTGACCGACGGGCAAGGCGAGCGCATCGCCTGCTATCCGGACGTGATCACCACGCTGGACGCCGACGGCAACCCGGTCAGCGCCGGCAAGCTGCGCGAGGGCCTGCAGGTGTCCATCCTGCACGTGTCCAAGCAGCACATCCCGCTGTCCTCCAGCGTCACCGACGCGTCGGTCTACCCCATCGTCGAGAAGGCGCTGGGCATGGACTTCACCGGCTACGCGCTGGGCCGCTGAGGGGTATCGCGATGAAACGTGAATTCAAGGTGCCGGGCGGCACCACGCTGCGTTGCAAGGGCTGGCGCCAGGAAGCGCTGCTGCGCCTGCTGGAGAACGTGCTGGCGGTGGGCGAAGACCCCGCCAACCTGGTGGTCTACGCGGCGCTGGGCCGCGCCGCGCGCGACTGGCCGTCGCATGACGCCATCGTGCGCGCGCTGATGACGCTGGAAGAAGACCAGACCCTGATCGTGCAATCCGGCAAGCCCATCGGCGTGCTGCGCACCCACCCGCAGGCGCCGATCGTGATCATGGCCAACTGCAACATGATCGGCCAGTGGGCGCATGCCGAGAACTTCTACCGCCTGCAGGACGACAACCTGATCTGCTGGGGCGGCCTGACCGCGGGCGACTGGCAGTACATCGGCTCGCAGGGCGTGATCCAGGGCACCTACGAGATCTTCTCGCGCATCGCCGAGCGCCATTTCGACAACGACCTGCGCGGCCGCTTCATCCTGACCGCCGGCATGGGCGGCATGGGCGGCGCCCAGCCGCTGGCGGGCCGCATGGCCAACGCCGCCATCCTGACGGTCGAGATCGACCCGGAACGCATCGACAAGCGCATCAAGGCCGGCTTCCTGGAACGCCGCGCCGACACGCTGGACGAGGCGCTGGCGCTGATCCGCGAAGCGCAGGCGGCGCGCCGCCCGCTGTCGGTGGGCCTGCTGGGCAATGCCGCCGACGTGTTTCCCGAGATCCTGGCGCGCGGCATCGTGCCCGACATCGTCACCGACCAGACCTCGGCGCATGACCTGGTCTACGGCTACGTGCCGGCCGGCCACACGCTGGAACAGGTGGCGCGCATGCGTCGCGACGACATGACGGGGCTGATGAATGCCAGCCGCGCGTCGATCGTGCGCCACGTCACCGCGATGCTGGGCTTCAAGGACCGCGGCGCGGTGGTGTTCGACAACGGCAACCTGATCCGCACGCATGCGAAGCAGGGCGGCGTCGAGCGCGCCTTCGAGATCCCGGTGTTCACCGAGGCCTTCCTGCGCCCGCTGTTCGCGCGCGCCATCGGCCCGTTCCGCTGGATCGCGCTGTCCAACGACCCCGACGACATCCGCAAGATCGACGACTTCCTGCTGCGGCGCTTCCCCGACAACCTGATCGTGTCGAACTGGATCCGGCTGGCGCGCGAGTCGGTGCCGTTCGAGGGCCTGCCCGCGCGCATCGCCTGGCTCGGCCACGGCGAGCGCACCGAACTGGCGCTGGAAGTGAACCGCATGGTGCGCGAGGGCATCCTGGCCGCGCCGGTGGCGTTCACCCGCGACCACCTGGACGCCGGCGCCATGGCGCATCCGAACATCATGACCGAGAACATGCGCGACGGTTCCGACGCCATCGCCGACTGGCCGCTGCTGAACGCGATGATCAACTGTTCGTCGAGCGCCGACCTGGTGGCGATCCACTCGGGCGGCGGCGGCTACAGCGGCTACATGACCAGCGCCGGCGTGACGGTGGTGGCCGACGGCACCGACGCGGCGGCGCAGCGCCTGTCGTTGTCGCTGACCAACGACACCGCCAGCGGCGTGCTGCGCTATGCCGACGCCGGCTACGAAGAAGCGCTGGACGAAGTGGACAAAAAGGGTATCGACCGCATCGACACGATGGCGGCGCGGGTCTGAACGGCAGTACATAACAGCCCCGGATACGGGGCGAATCAACGGGAACGTCAATGAAAAACATCGCAATCAACCCGGGCGCGGGGATGGTGGGGGGCAATGCCGCCCACGCGGGCGCCGACGAGCACAAGGGCGCCAAGAAGGCGGTCATCGCCGCTTCCATCGGCAACGCCCTGGAGTGGTACGACTTTTCGGTCTACGCGCTGTTCGCGGTGTATATCGGCCAGAACTTCTTCCACAACGAAGACCCCACGGTGCAGCTGATGGCCTCGTTCCTGGCCTTCGGGCTGGGCTTCGTGGTGCGGCCGCTGGGCGCGCTGGTGCTGGGGGCCTACGGCGACCGCGCCGGCCGCAAGGCCGCATTGACGCTGACCATCATGCTGATGGCGCTGGGCACGCTGCTGATCGCCATCGCGCCGCCGTACGCCGCCATCGGCGTGGGCGCGCCGCTGCTGATCGTGTGCGGCCGCATGCTGCAGGGCTTCTCGGCCGGCGGCGAAGTCGGCGGCGCCACTGCCTTCCTGGTCGAGCACGCGCCGGCCGGCAAGCGTGGCCAGTACGCCTCGTGGCTGCAGGCCAGCATGGGCATCTCCAACCTGCTGGGCGCGCTGGTCGCCACGCTGGTGACGACGCTGCTGACCGAAGACCAGGTGGGCGAGTGGGGCTGGCGCATTCCGTTCATCGTCGGCCTGTCGATCGCGCCGGTGGGCCTGTGGATGCGCCGCGCGCTCGACGAGACGCCGCATTTCCGCGAAGAACAGCAGCGCCAGGCCGCCAGCGGCAAGCCCGCCAAGGCGCCGCTCTTGAGCGTGCTGCGCGATTATCCGCGCGAACTGTTCACCGGCCTGTGCATGTCGGTGCTGTGGGCCATCGGTCCGTACGCGCTGATCATCTTCATGCCGATCTATGTGCAGAAGAGCATGGGCTTCACCAGCTCGCAGGCCTTCCTGGGCGCGCTGATCGGCAACCTGTTCCTGATCGGCGGCTGCTTCTTCTCGGGCACGCTGTCCGACCGCTACGGCCGCCGCACCGTGCTGCGCGCCTCGGCCCTGTTGCTGCTGATCGCGGTCTATCCGTTGATGATGTGGCTGCAGACCAACCACACGCAGTTCGCGCTGATCGTGGTGCAGTCGTCGTTCTGCCTGCTGGTGGCGCTGTACGTCGGCACCGCCCCGTCGGCGCTGTCGGAAGTGTTCCCGACGGCGGTGCGCTCGTCCGGCATGTCCCTGGCCTACAACACCGCCGTGACGGTGCTGGGCGGCTTCGCGCCGGCCATCCTGACCTGGATCACCTACACCACCGGCGTGGCCTTCGCGCCGGCGCTGTACGTGATGGGCGCCTGCGTGGTGGCGCTGGTGGCGTTGACCGTTCTGCCGCAGAAGAATCATGTCTGAGGCTGGCGTGCGGTTTACGGACGTGGCGCATGCTAGCTTGCCGGCGCGCCGGCCGGCCGCCAGCGGCCTGCGCCGCTGGCTTGGCCACGCCGCCGCGGCGCTGGGCGTGGCGGCCATGCTGGCCGCGCCTGCCGCGCAAGCGGCTGAAGGCGCTGAACTGGTGCTGCTGGGCGTGGCCGGCGGCCCGACCTGGTACGGCAACGACGCGCCCCACGGCATCTCGTCGGCGCTGGTGGTGGATGGCAAGGCCTACCTCGTCGACCTGGGCTCGGGCGCCTACCGGCAACTGCGCCGCGCCGGCATCAAGCCCGGCGCCGAGCAGGCCGTGTTCCTCACGCACCTGCACACCGACCACATCATCGACCTGGCCAGCCTGCTGATGTACGACCCCAGCGCGCGCCGCCGCGCCAAGGCGTCGCTGCAGATCTACGGCCCGGGCCGCCGCGGCGCCTTGCCGCCGCTGGCGCCGGGCCTGGCGGGCGATCCGGTGATCCACGCCGAGAATCCGGGCGCGGGCACCGTGGACCTGGTGGACTCGGTGGTCGCCGGCATGGCCGCCGATCTGAACATCCGCGTGCGCAGCGAAGGCGTGCCGGACGTGCGCGGTTTCTTCCAGGCGCACGACATCGCGGTGCCGGCCGGCGTGGTGAAGGATCCGAACGTCGATCCGGCGCCGCCGATGGAGCCCTTCGAGGTCTGGCGCGACGAGCGCGTGAGGGTCAGCGCGATCCTGGTGCCGCACGGGCTGGTGTATCCCAACTTCGCCTACCGCTTCGACACCGCGTCGGGCTCGGTGGTGTTCTCGGGCGATACCGCGCTCAGCCCCAACCTGGTCAAGCTGGCGCGCGGCGCCGACATCCTGGTGCACGAGGCGATCGATCCCGCCTGGGTCGACCATATCGTCGGCTCCAAGCCATGGGACGCGCGCCAGCAGGCGCTGGCCCGGCAGCTGCTGGAGGCGCACACCACGCCGCAGCAGGCGGGCGAGGCGGCTACCCAGGCCGGCGTGCGCAAGCTGGTGCTGTCGCACCTGGTGCCCGGCGACGCGCCCGCCGACCATTGGCTGCACGCCCGCGAGACCTTCAAGGGGCCGGTGGTGCTGGGCCAGGATTTGATGCGTATTCCCCTGAAGCAACCCTAGGGCCTGTGCGAGGCTCCTTTTAGTGTGAACAGGCCCTAAGCGTCATCGGAGGCGGAATGAAGTCTTTGCGTGTGGAAACCCATCGACGCGCGGCGTGCGCGTGGATCCGGACGGCGCTGCTGGCGGCGTTGATGCTCGGCACGGCCGCGCAGGCGGCAGGCGATTGCAGCGTAACGCTGGACGGCAAATCGCTGACCGCCGCACAGGTGCTGGCGGTGGCGCGGCAGGATTGCGCCGTCGCCATCGCGCCGGCCGCGGCGCGGCGCGCGGCGCGCGCCTACGACCTGCTGCTGGCCTACGCGCGCCTGGACAAGCCGGTCTACGGCCTGAACCGGGGCGTGGGCCTGAACAAGGACCAGACCATCTTCCAGGGCGGCGAGATCTCGCCCGAGGTGCGGCGCCTGTCCGAACAGTTCAACCGCAACCTGCTGCATTCGCACAGCGCCGCCTATGGCGCCGAGGCGCCGCGCGACGTGACCCGCGCCGCCATGCTGATCCGCCTGAACACCGCGCTGTTCGGCGGCGCCGGGATGCAGCCGGCGGTGCTGGAGCAGTACGCCGCGTTTCTCAACCGCGACGTGACGCCGGTGATGCTGGGCGAAGGCTCGGTCGGCCAGGCCGACATCACCATCCTGCCGCAGATCGGCCTGGTGATGATGGGCGAGGGCGAAGCCTGGCACGGCGGCCGTCGCATGGGCGCCGAGCAGGCCCTGCGCGAGGCCGGCCTGGCGGCGGTGCGTCCGTTCGGCAAGGACGCGCTGTCGATGGTCAGCTCGAACGCCTATGGCGCCGCGCTGGCGGTGCTGGCCGCGCATGATGCGCGCGCGCTGCTGGCGCAGGCCGACGCGGTGGCGGCGTTGTCGCTGGAAGGCCTGGATGGCAACCTGGCGCCGCTGCTGGCGCCGGCGCAGGCGCAGCGGCCCTACGCCGGCCAGCGCCAGACCGCCGAGCGCATGCTGGGCCTGCTGCGCGGCAGCGCGCTGTGGAAGCGCGACCCGCGGCGGCCATTGCAGGACCCGCTGAGTTTTCGCACGGTGAGCCAGGTGCATGGCGCCGCGCGCGATCTGCTGGGACTGCTCGACCGGCAACTGCAATTGCAGATCAACAGTTCCGACGACAACCCGACAGTGGTGCTGGATGCGGCGCCCGCGGCCGATGCGCCCGAGTACGAGACGCAGTATTACGTGACCTCGGGCCCGGTGCGTGGCGCGGTGATACCCAGCGCGGGCTTCGATCCCAGCGCCTGGGTCCTGCCGCTGCAAGGCACCGCGGTGGCGCTGTCGCAGGTGGCGCAATTGTCGGCGCAGCGCACCTTGCGCCTGACGGATCCGGCGTTCACGCGGCTGCCGCGCTTTCTCAGTCCGGGCAATGGCGCCATCGGCTATGGCCCGATCCAGAAGACGGTGTCGTCGCTGGCGGCCGACGTGCGCGCCCTGTCGGGGCCGGTCGTGACCGACGTGCAGCCCCAGGCCGGCAACATCGAGGACGTCGGCACCAACGCGCCGCTGACCGGACTGCGCGTGGCCGGCCAGGTCGCCTCCCTGACCCGGCTGCTGGCGGTGGAACTGATGCACGGCGCCCAGGCGGTCGACCTGCGCTATCCGCAGGGGCCGGCGGCGGCCCTGGGCCAGGGCACCGCCAGCCTGTGGCGGGACTTCCGCGCGCAGGTGCCGGCCATGGTCGAGGACCGGCGCAACGACGCCGACGTCATCACCGCCACCGCCTTCCTGCGCCAGGCCCGGGCGCAACCGCCGGCCTGGGGCCGGGCCGACGCGGAGCGCTGAACGGCAGCGCGGGAAAGCCCGCCCGCGCCCGTCCGCAAACCCCTGCCGGCGATACGGTTTTTTCCTGGAACGGACCGTTGCGCGGCCAGTGCCCGCGCCGCGGCCACAAGGCGCTTGCCGACGGGCGATTTGCGCTACATTTGCCCGACGCGCCGCGGGGCGCCGGCCAGCGGCCGCGCCCGCCACGATCGCCACCCCTCATCGCCACCCGGATCTCCAGGAGCTCCCCCGCATGTCTTCCCTCGACTCGTTCGCCATCACCCGGAAATGGCCCGCCCAGCATCCCGACCGCATCCAGCTCTATTCGCTGCCCACGCCCAATGGCGTCAAGGTGTCGATCCTGCTGGAAGAGCTGGGCCTGCCCTATGAGCCGCACCGGGTCAGTTTCGATTCGCAAGACCAGTTCTCGCCGGAATTCCTGTCGCTCAGCCCGAACAACAAGATCCCGGCCATCCTCGATCCCAACGGTCCGGACGGCAAGCCGCTGGCGCTGTTCGAGTCCGGCGCGATCCTGATCTACCTGGCCAGCAAGACCGGCCAGTTCATCCCCGCCGACACCGCCGGGCGTTACGAGACGCTGCAGTGGGTGATGTTCCAGATGGGCGGCATCGGCCCGATGTTCGGCCAGCTGGGCTTTTTCCATAAGTTCGCCGGCAAGGACTACGAAGACAAGCGTCCGCGCGACCGCTACGTGGCCGAATCCAAGCGCCTGCTGGGCGTGCTGGACAAGCGCCTGGAAGGCCGCGACTGGGTCATGGGCGAGCAATACACCATTGCCGATATCGCCATCCTGCCGTGGGTGCGCAACCTGGTCGGCTTCTATGGCGCCGGCGAGCTGGTCGAGTTCTCGCAATTCAAGAACGTGGCCCGCGTGTTGGAGGCCTTCGTGGCGCGTCCGGCGGTGGCCAAGGGCCTGACGATTCCGGCCTGACGGGCGGTGTGCACCGGGGACGGCCGGGGCCTGAGGCCCCGTCGATCCCCGGAGAAGCGGTCCAACATCGGACTGTTCTCGTGTTAACGAGTCTCCAAGATTCGGCCTGCTTGCGCCGCGTCAAACAACCCCGATACTTTCATGCTTTTCGGTAATATGTTTATTACTGAAAGGCGTAAGCTGCCTCCATAAGCTGGACGACGCAGTACGAACACCCGACGTGCGCGCTGCCCGGCACGCAACGGAGGGTCAGAATGAAGCATTTCGGGATCAAGGCGGTGGCGCTGGTGGCGCTGCTGGGGATAGGCGGCGGGATTGGCGGCGCCCACCTGTTGACCGCCATCCGCAAGACGGACAGCACCACCACCGTGGATCCGCAGGACCGCCGGCTGGCCGAAGCCGGCGCCTATATCGCGCGCACCGCCGACTGTGTCGCCTGTCACAGCGTGCCGGGCGACAAGCCCTTCGCGGGCGGCCTGGCGATGCAGACGCCGGTCGGCACCATCTACTCGTCCAACATCACGCCCGACAAGACCGCGGGCATCGGCGCCTACAGCTACGCCGACTTCAAGAACGCGGTGCAGTACGGCATCCGCAAGGACGGCGCGGCGCTCTATCCGGCCATGCCGTATCCGTCGTACGCCATCATGCCCGACCGCGACATCCAGGCGCTCTACGCCTACTTCATGGGCGACGTCGCGCCGGTCGACAAGCCCAGCGCCGATTCGACCATTCCCTGGCCCCTGAACATGCGCTGGCCCATGGCCTGGTGGCAGCTGCTGTTCGCTGGCAAGCGCGACTTCGCCGCGCCCGCCGGCGCCGACGAGCAGGTGACGCGCGGCGCCTACCTGGTGGAAGGCCCCGGACATTGCGGCGCCTGCCATACGCCGCGCGGCCTGGCCTACCAGGAAAAGGCGCTGTCGATGGCCGATGGCGACGCGTTCCTGTCGGGCGCCGTGATCGACGGCTGGCGCGCCAAGAGCCTGCGCGGCGAGGCCCGCGGCCTGGCTTCCTGGAGCGCGGCCGACATCGCCCTGTTCCTGAAGACCGGCCGCACCGACCGGGTGGCGGTGTTCGGCGCCATGGCCGACGTGGTCGAGCACAGCACGCGCTATTTCACCGATGACGACCTGGCCAGCATCGCCGCATACCTGAAGCAGCTGCCGCCCGTGAAGGGCAAGGTGCCGGTGTTCCCGGCCAAGGCGGACGCCACCACCGCGTCGCTGCTGGCCGGCCGCTACGACTCGCGCGGCGCGGTGATCTACATGGAGCATTGCGTCATCTGCCACCGGGCCGACGGCCAGGGCATGCCGCGCATCTTCCCGGCGCTCGCGGGCAACTCGGCGATCTTCGCGCAGAACCCGCAGTCGATCATCCAGATCACCCTGGAAGGCGGCAGGATGCCCGCCAACGACCATGACGCCATGGCCTTCGCGATGCCGCGCTTCAACCACCTGAGCGACCAGGACATCACCGACGTCATCAACTTCATCCGCACGGCCTGGACCAACCAGGCGCCGCCGATCGCCAGCGACGAGGTCGCGCACATCCGCGACTTCCTGGCCAGCAAGAAGCCGAACATCGTGTCGGGAGGCAAGCATGAATAACCTGTACAAGATCGCCGCCACGGTGGCGCTGGCGGCCGCGGGCGGCATGGCCGCGCTGGCGGCTCCGCCGGCGCCGGCCGAGACCAAGACCTTCGCCGTGCTCGACAAGGACGGCAAGCGGTTGGCCGACTACACCATTCCGTCCGACACCCTGATCGACAAGGAACCCAACGCCGAACAGATCCGCCACGGCCAGCGCCTGCTCAACGAGACCCGCCGCCTGTTGCCGAACAACACCGGCGCCAGCCTCAATTGCAGCAGCTGCCACGTGCAGCAGGGCAAGAAGCCGCTGGGCGCGCCGTACATCAACTCGGTCAATTCGTTCCCGCAGTTCAATCCGCGCTCGGGCCGGGTGGTGTCGCTGGCGGACCGCATCAATGGCTGTTTCCAACGCTCGATGAACGGCAAGCCGCTGGACAAGGAATCGCCGGAAATGCTGGCGATGCTGGCCTACATGAAGTGGCTGGCGCAGGACGTGCCGCATGGCGCCCAGGTGCAGATCAAGAACGCCTGGCCCATCGACACCAAGCTGGTTCCCGATTCGGCGCGCGGCAAGACCCTGTACGCGGCGCAGTGCGCGGCCTGCCACGGCGCCAACGGCGAGGGCAAGCGCGACGGCGCCGGCAACATCGTGTTCCCGCCGCTGTGGGGCGACGAATCGTTCAACATCGGCGCGGGCCTGGCGCGCACCTACAAGGCGGCGGCCTTCATCCGCAACAGCATGCCGATGGGGGTGAATACCCATGGCAACTGGGGCGAGGGCGCGGTGCTGTCCGACCAGGATGCGGTGGACGTGGCCGAGTACTTCACCCACATGCCGCGGCCGGACTTCCCGCCCAAGGACAAGGACTGGCCCGACGGCAAGAAGCCCAAGGACGCGCGCTACTGACGCGTGGCGTGGCGGGCCGCCGGCTCGCCCCGCGCCCTACAATCGGCGGGTCATCCTTCGTCCGGGCCCGCCATGGAACTGCGCCAGCTTCGTTATTTCGTTCGCGTCGTCGAAGCCGGCAGCATCGGCCGCGCGGCCATGTCGCTCGGCATGGTGACGTCGGCGCTCAGCCAGCAGATCAGCCGGCTGGAAGGCGAACTGGCCACGCGGCTGCTGCAACGCAGCGCCAGCGGCGTGGTGCCGACCGACGCCGGCCTGGCGTTCTTCCGCCAGGCCCAGCTCGCGCTGCGCCATGCCGACGACGCCGTCCACGCCGCGCAGCAGGCGCGCCTGGCCGGCCATGTCAGCGTCGGCCTGTCGTCCACCACCGCGTCCATCCTGGGGGCGCCGTTCGTGCAGGCCATGAACCAGCGCTATCCCGACATCCGCCTGCATCTGGTCGAGGCGCTGTCGGGCCACCTGGCCGACATGCTCAACGGCCGCCAGCTCGACCTGGCCGTGGTGTTCCACGCCGAAGCGGCGCGCCGCTGGAGCGTGATGCCGCTGCTGGACGAGCCGTTGTACCTGTGCGCCGGGCGCGGCATGCCCGGCCTGCCCGCCGGCCCGACCACCCGCCTGGAAGCGATCGCCGGCCTGCCGCTGGTGCTGCCCAGCGGCCGCCACGGGCTGCGCGCCCTGGTCAGCCAGGCGTTCCAGCAGCGCGGGCTGACGCCGCGCGTGGTGGCGGAGGTCGATGGCCTGGCGCTGCTGATGGACGTGGTGCAGCTGGGCTACGCCGCCACCATCCAGCCCAGTTCCGCCACCGCGCGCATCGCGCCGGGGCAGCTCGCCATGGCGCGGATCGACGACGCCGACCTGTTCCGGCCCAACCTGCTGGCCAGCCTGTCGGACGACGAACTGTCGCCCGCCGCGCTGGCCGCGCGCCTGGTGCTGGCCGACGTGTCGCGCGGCCTGGCGCGCGACGGCAAGTGGGCGGTGACGACGTTGCACGCGGTCTGATCGGACGCCGCACCCTTCACGAATCATGAAGACCCGTTGACGCCGCGCTGATATCGCGGCGCGCGGCGCCGGCCTACAGTCCGTTCCTTGATCCGGGAACGAACACATGGTCGACGTATTGGTGGTGGGCGGGGGCAACGCGGCGCTTTGCGCGGCCCTGATGGCGCGCGAGGCGGGCGCCAGCGTGTTGCTGCTGGAGGCCGCGCCGCGCGAATGGCGCGGCGGCAATTCGCAGCACACGCGCAACCTGCGCTGCATGCACGACGCGCCGCAGGACGTGCTGGTGGACGCCTATCCGGAAGAGGAATACTGGCAGGACCTGCTCAAGGTCACCGGCGGCCAGACCGATGAAAAGCTGGCGCGGCTGGTGATCCGCGAGTCCGCCACCTGTCGCGACTGGATGCGGCGCCACGGCGTCAATTTCCAGCCGCCGCTGTCGGGCGCGCTGCACGTGGCCCGCACCAATGCCTTCTTCATGGGCGGCGGCAAGGCGCTGGTGAACGCCTATTACCGCAGCGCCGAGGCCCTGGGCGTGCGCATCCGCTACGACGCGCCGGTGGACGCGCTGGAACTGGAGGACGGCCGCTTCAAGGCCGCCCGCATCGGCGCCGAGCGCATCGAGGCGCGCGCCTGCGTGCTGGCGGCCGGCGGCTTCGAATCCAACCGCGAATGGCTGCGCGAAGCCTGGGGCCGCAACGAGCGCGGCGAATGGCCGGCCGACAACTTCCTCATCCGCGGCACCCGCTTCAACCAGGGCGTGCTGCTCAAGTTCATGCTGGATGCCGGCGCCGACCGCATTGGCGATCCGTCGCAGTCGCACTGCGTGGCCATCGATGCGCGCGCGCCGCTGTACGACGGCGGCATCTGTACCCGCATCGACTGCGTGTCGCTGGGCGTGGTGGTCAACCGCGACGCGCAACGCTTCTACGACGAGGGCGAGGATTTCTGGCCCAAGCGCTACGCCATCTGGGGCCGCCTGACGGCCATGCAGCCGGGGCAGATCGCCTATTCCATCATCGACGCCAAGGCCGTCGGCCGCTTCATGCCGCCGGTGTTTCCCGGCGTCGCTGCCGATTCGCTGCCGGAGCTGGGGCGGCTGCTGGGGCTGGATCCGGTGGCGTTCGAGCGCACCCTCCGCGAATACAACCAGGCCTGTAGAACCGGCACCTTCGACCACACGGTGCTGGACGACTGCCGCACCGACGGCCTGGCGCCCGCCAAGACCCACTGGGCGCGGCCCATCGACACCGCGCCGTTCTATGGCTACGCGTTGCGGCCGGGCATCACCTTCACCTATCTGGGCCTGAAGGTGGACGAGACCGCCGCGGTCCGCTTCAGCGGCATGCCCAGCGACAACCTGTTCGTGGCGGGCGAGATGATGGCCGGCAACGTGCTGGGCAAGGGCTATACCGCGGGGGTGGGCATGTCCATCGGCACCGCGTTCGGCCGCATCGCCGGCACCCGGGCCGCGGCCGCCGCGCGCCTTTCGCATCACGCAGGAGCACAGCATGCGGCAGCTTGAAACCCTGGCCCGCGAGGCCCAATCGTTCGCCGACGCGCCGCGCCAGGCGGCCGAACAGCCGGTGCGCTGGCATGGCCGCGGCGGCGCCGCGCTCAGCCCGGACGAGACCGAAGTGGCGCGCGTCATGCAGATCTGCAACGCCTGTCGCTACTGCGAAGGTTTCTGCGCGGTCTTTCCGGCCATGACCCGGCGCCTGGAATTCGGCAAGGCCGACCTGAACTACCTGGCCAACCTGTGCCACAACTGCGGCGCCTGTCTGCACGCCTGCCAGTACGCGCCGCCGCACGAGTTCGCGGTGAACGTGCCGCAGGCCATGGCCAAGGTGCGATTGCAGACCTATACCGAGTACGCGTTCCCGGCGGCGCTGGGCAAGCTGTACCGGCGCAACGGGTTGGCGCTCTCGCTGGCCACGGCGACGGGGCTGGCGCTGTTCCTGGCGTTGACGGTGATGTTGACGGGCGGCCTGTTCCACGCGCCGCTGGCGGGCAATTTCTATGCGGTGTTCCCGCACAACACGCTGGCGCTGATGTTCGGCGCCGTGTTCGGCTTCGCCATGCTGGCATTGGGCATCGGCGCGGCGCGCTTCTGGCGCGACGTCAGCCCCGGCGCGGCCAGCGGCGCGGCGGTGGCCGAGGCCGCGCACGACGCGCTGCGCCTGCGCTACCTGGACGGCGGCCACGGCAAGGGCTGCAACAACGCCGACGATGCCTTCACGTTGTGGCGGCGGCGTTTCCATCACTTCACGTTCTACGGCTTCATGCTGTGCTTTGCCGCCACCTGCGTGGCCACGCTCTATCACTACCTGCTGGGCCAGCAGGCGCCGTATCCGTTCTGGAGCGCGCCGGTGCTGCTTGGCACGGCGGGCGGCATCGGCCTGCTGATCGGACCGGCGGGGCTGCTGTGGCTGAACCTGAAACGCCATCCGCTGCAGGGCGACGCGGCGCAGAAGCCGATGGACCGCGGCTTCATCGCGCTGTTGTTGCTGACCAGCGCCACCGGCCTGGCGCTGCTGGCCGGCCGCGACACCGGCGCCATGGCCCTGCTGCTGGCGGTGCACCTGGGCGTGGTGATGGCGCTGTTCCTGACCCTGCCTTACGGCAAGTTCGCCCATGGCATCTATCGCTCGGCCGCGCTGTTGAAGTGGGCGATCGAAAAACGGCAGCCCGACAAATTGCAGTTGGGCGCCGATTGAGCCGCGCGGCGGCCGCCGCTTGCCGGTGGCCCGGCCCGCGCATGACGGCGTCCTCGATGGCGCCGCGATTCCAATACCCTCAGGAGATTCGCATGTTCCCTCATCGCCTTGCCCAGGCGGCATTCGCCGCCTGTCTGCTGCCGGCCCTGCCGGCCGCGCACGCGCAGACCTTTCCCGCCAAGCCCATCACGCTGGTCGTGCCGCATTCGGCCGGCGGCACCTCGGACATCCTGGCCCGCACCGTGGCGGCCGAGGCGGCCAAGGCGCTGGGGCAGACCATCGTGATCGACAACAAGGGCGGCGCCAACGGCACCATCGCCGCCAAGCAGGTGGCCTCGGCCGCGCCCGACGGCTACACGCTGCTGCTGGCGACCGCCAGCACGCATGGCATCAACCCGTCGCTGTACTCGCGCATTTCTTACGACGCGGTCAAGGATTTCACGCCGGTCACGCTGCTGGCCACCGTGCCCAACGTGCTGGTGGTCGGCCCCAACGTGAAGGCCGAGACCGTGTCCGAGCTGATCGCCTACGTCAAGGCGCGGGGCGATCGCAGCAACATGGGATCGGCCGGCGCCGGCACGCCCGGCCACCTGGCGGGCGAGATGTTCAAGCGCGCCGCGGACCTGCAGTTCACGCACGTGCCGTACAAGGGCGGCAGCCCGGCCATCACCGACCTGATCGGCGGCCAGATCGACTTCATGTTCACGACGATTCCGGGCGTGCTGCCGCACGTCAAGGCGGGCACGTTGCGCGCGTTGGCGGTGACCTCGCCGCAGCGCTCGCCGGCCTTGCCCGGGATTCCGACCATGGCGGAATCGGGCCTGGCGGGCTTCCAGGCCCTGTCGTGGCACGGCGTGGTGGCGCCAGCGGGAACGCCGGACGCGGTGGTGGCGCGCTTGAACGACGCCCTGGGCGGCGCGCTGGCGGCGCCGGCGGTCAGGCAGCGCCTGATGGAAGAAGGGGCCCAGGCGTCGAACCTGCATACCGCCGGCTTCGGCGCGTTCATCCGCCAGGAGATCGCGGCCTGGGCGCAGGCAGTGAAGGATTCCGGCGCCACCGCCAACTGAGGCGTGGCGCATGACGGGCCGGCGTCGGTGCCGGCCCGGTCCCGCCGAGGGGAAGATGCCGGTTGGTCAGCGCGCCTGGTAGGCGTCGCACAAGGCCAGGTATTCGTCGGCGCTGATCTCCAGCGCCATGGCCTGGATCAGCACGCGCTTGCGGTTCGGCAGCGAGGTCTTCAACTGGATCTGCCTGGCGGTGGGGATGCCGACGTAGGTCTGGTTGACGTAGGTGTTCTCGTTGATCGCGTCCCACGGAATGACGGTGCCGTCCGTCACCTGCAGGCCCGCGCGGGTGAAGGTGATCACCGGCTTGGCCGGGCCGAATGCGCGCATCAGGCAGCGGATCACCAGCCAGACGCCGATGGCCGCGATGGCGGCGAAGAACGCCATGCCGCCGAGATTGCCGCGGGTGCGCGCGGCCAGGGCGCCGAACACCACCGCGCCCACCGTCCAGATGACGGCGCCGACGATGAGGCGGTTGCGCGAGTAGTACACCGGACGGTCGGCCAGCGTTTGGGCTTGGTGCGAGGCGGAGCTGTAGATTTCCATGTCGAGGCTGCGGGGTAGGGAGGGGAGGCCGCCACGAAGGGCGGATGTCGGGGTCAGGCGCCGGGAAGGTAGCGCTGCAGACAGGCCAGCATCACCGGCTCGTTGTCGATGCGGGAACGGTCGATCTTGTGGGTCTTGCCCTGCGCGACGATGATCAGCGTCTCGTCGGTTTCCATGCCTTCGCTGTCGGACTGCGTGCGGATGGTGTCGATCGTCGTCCACGGAATCTGCCGGCCCTTGTGCACCAGGCCGGCCGCGTTCATGCCGAGGGAACCGAAAGCGACGGTGGCGCCGGCGTCGATGCGGCGTTGGGCGTCGGCTTCGAGATTGCCGCCGATGCGCGCATCTAGCTGCTCGAGCAGCTCGTCGGCGCCTGCCCAGATTCCCAGCCGCAAGCGCACGCGCTCGCCGTTGGCCAGCGTGAGCAGTAGATGGTCGCGATTGTGCAGATGGCGCATCGACGCGATGTCGCTGAACGCCACCGTGCGTGCGCCCAGGTGCAGCGCGCGGTCATCCAGCGTCAACGCGGCGGGCGCGCGCCACCAGGCGACCAGGTCCGAACCGCGCCACAGCAGATAGCCGACGGCGGGCAATGTCAGGAAGAAGACCAGCCACATGGCACGATAGCGCAGCATCTCGACCAGCAGGCTGCGCGGCAGCAGCCAGATGTCAATGATGGCCAGCAGCTGCGCGCTGAACAGGTACAGCAGCGCGGCCGCGCCGAGGTAGCAACCCAGCGCATGGCGCGGTAGAACACGGGAAAAGGAAGCCGTCATGAGCAACGCGCCGCGACGCGGCACCGTCCTGATGTTGAAGGCTTCGCACTCTAAGGGATGCGCGTCGGGGCGGGGTTTCCATCTGTATCAATATGGCGGATTTCATGTCGCCATGAGCTTGCCGAGCGTCGCCATGCCTTGCTCCATCTCCGCGTTCCAGGGGTGTCCGCAGTTCAGCCGCAGGAAGTTGCCGAACGCGCCGGACGAGGAAAACAGCGGCCCCGGCGCGATGCTGATGCCGTGGTCGAGCGCCGCGCGATGCAGGCGCAGGGTGTCGATGTGCGCGGGCAGTTCGACCCAGGTGAAGTAGCCGCCCAGCGGCCGCGTGGCGCGCGTGCCCTTGGGAAAGTAGCGCGCCACCGCTTGCAGCATCTCGCCTTGCTGCAAGGCCAGCGTCTGGCGGAACTGGCGCAGGTGGCGGTCGTAGCCGCCCTGCGCCAGGTACGCGGCAATCGCGGCCTGCGTCGGCGCGGCGGTGGCCAGGCTGGTGGTGAGCTTGTTGCGCATGATGGCGCGGGTGTAGCGCCCGGCCGCGACCCAGCCCACGCGGTAGCCCGGCGCCAGCGTTTTCGAGAACGACGAGCAATGCATCACCAGGCCTTCGCGGTCGAAGGCCTTGGCGGGCCGCGGCCGCGTGGCGCCGAAGTACAGCTCGCCGTAGACGTCGTCCTCGATCAACGCCACGCCGTGGCGCGCCAGCAGCGCGACCAGCGCTTCCTTCTTGGACTCGGGCATCAGGCTGCCGAGCGGATTCTGGAAGGTCGTCATCAACCAGCAGGCGCGCGGCTGGTGCTGCACGATGGCCCGCTCGAGCGCCTGCAGGTCGATGCCTTCGCGCGGATGCGTCGCCACCTCGATGGCGTGCAGCTGGTTGCGTTCCAGCGATTGCAGGGCGGCATAGAACGTCGGCGATTCCACGATCACCGCGTCGCCGGGCCGCGTGACCGCGCTCAGGCACAGGTTGAGCGCGTCGAGCGCGCCGTTGGTGATGATGATGTCGTCCACCGGCACCGTCAGGCCGTCGGCCAGGTAGCGCAAGGCGATGGCGCGGCGCAGCGCGGCGTCGCCGGGGCTGAGGTCGTCGATCGAGCCCCACGGGTCCAGCTGCTGCACCGTGGTGGCCATGTAGCGCGCCAGCCGGCTGTAGGGCAGCAGCGACGGGCTGGGAAACGCGGAGCCGAACGGCAGCATGTCGCGCCGCAAGGTGGCGTTGAGCACCTGCAGCACGTTGTCGCTGACGTCCACCGGATGGCGGCCGGCGGCGGCGCTGGACAGGTCGTCGGGCTCGGGCAGCGCGGCCTGCGAAGCGCGCAGCACGTAGTAGCCGGAGCGATCGCGCGCGCGGATCAGGCCGCGCGCTTCCAGCAGGTAGTAGGCCTTGAACACCGTCGACGGGCTGACGCCGCGGCTGGCGCTGGTCTGGCGCACCGAGGGCAGCCGGTCGCCCGCCTGCAGCAGGCCCGACAGGATCGAGGCGGTGATTTCTTCGGTCAACCGTTCATAGCGCTTCATGGCAGGATCCGGGGAAGAAGGCGGTTCAGGTCGACATGCCGATGGCGCGCATCACCAGCCGCAGCGCGCCGGCGGCCAGGCCCAGCGCCGCCACGCCGCCGGCCCAGATCAACAGCAGCCACAGCAGTCGGCTGCGCCAGGAGGGCAGGGAGGTTGGCGCGGCCATCAGTGAAACGCCTCGCCGGTGCGCACCTTGCCGCGGAACACGTAGTAGGACCAGGCGGTGTACATCAGGATAATCGGAATGATGGCGAGCGCGCCGACCAGCGCGAAGCCCAGGCTCTGCGGCGGCGCGGCGGCGGTCCAGATCGACACGTCGGGCGGAATCACCGCGGGCCAGATGCTGATGCCCAGGCCGCTGTAGCCCAGGAACACCAGGCACAGCGCCAGCACGAACGGCCCCGCGTCGGGCGTGCCGCGCACGCGCCGCATCAGGTCGATGCCGGCCGCCGCCACCAGCAGCGGCACCGGCAGGAACCAGAACATGTTGGGCAGGCTGAACCAGCGCTGCGCGATCTGCGGCTGCGCCAGCGGCGTCCACAGGCTGAGCACGGTGATCACCGCCAGCAGCGCCAGCGTCAACGGCCGCGCCAGCGCGCACATGTGGCGGTGCAGGCGGCCCTCGGTCTTCATGATGAGCCAGGTGCAGCCCAGCAGCGCGTAGGCCGCCACCAGGCCCGCGCCGGTGAACAGCGAGAACGGACTGATCCAGTCCCACGGCCCGCCCTGGTAGGCGCGGTCGACCACCGGGATGCCCTCGATGTAGGCGCCCAGCGTCACGCCCTGGAAGAAGGTGGCGCAGAGCGAGCCCAGCACGAAGGCGCGGTCCCACAGCGCGCGGTGGCGCGGGTCGGCCTTGAAGCGGAATTCGAACGCCACGCCGCGGAAGATCAGCCCCAGCAGCATGAACACCAGCGGCAGGTACAGCGCGCTCAGGATCACCGAGTAGGCCAGCGGAAACGCGGCCAGCAGCCCCGCGCCGCCCAGCACCAGCCAGGTCTCGTTGCCGTCCCAGACGGGCGCGACGGTGTTGACCATGGCGTCGCGTTCCTCGGCGTCGGCGATCAGCGGAAAGAGGATGCCGATGCCCAGGTCGAAGCCGTCCATCACCACGTACATCATCACGCCGAACAGGATGATGCCGGCCCATATCAATGCAAGGTCGATGCCCATGGCGTCAGGCTCCTTTGAATCCAGGTTGCGCGGACGGGGCGTCCGCCGAGGTGGAGGCGGCCGACAGCGGCCGCGATGGCTGGCGCGGTTCGCCCGGACCGCCGGACAGCGGCGCGTGGCCGGGCGCCGGGGTCGGGCCCATGCGGATCAGGCGCAGCATGTACGACACGCCGGCGCCGAATACGAACAGGTACACCACCACGAACAACGCCAGCGTCAGCGTCAGTTCGCCCAGGCCATGGCGGGTCGCGGCGTCGGCCGTGCGCATCACGCCGTAGACGATCCACGGCTGGCGGCCGATCTCGGTGACATACCAGCCGGCCAGGATCGCCACCAGGCCGGACGGCCCCATCCACAGCGCGAAGCGTTGCAGCGCGCGCGACTGGTACAGGCGGCCGCGCCAGCGCGCCCACAGCGCCCAGCCGGCCAGCAGGATCATCAGCATGCCCAGGCCCGCCATGACGCGGAACGACCAGAACACCACGGTGGCGTTGGGCCGGTCCTCGGGCGGATACGACTTCAGGCCGGGGAATTGGCCGTCCCAGCTGTGCGTGAGGATCAGGCTGCCCAGGCGCGGCACGTTGAGCGCGTAACGGGTCTCTTCGCGTTCCATGTCGGGGATGCCGAACAGCGTCAGCGGCACGCCGGCGCCGGGCTCGTTGTCCCAATGGCCTTCGATCGCCGCGATCTTGGCGGGCTGGTGCTTGAGCGTGTTCAGGCCGTGGAAGTCGCCCACCACCGCCTGCAGCGGCGCGGAAATCGCCAGCATGGTCATCGCCATCGCGAACATCTTTTTCACCGCCGGGCTGCGGTCGCCGCGCAGCAGGTGCCAGGCGCCGGACGCGCCCACCATCAGCGCGGTGGCCAGGAACGCGGCGATGCCCATGTGCGCCAGGCGATAGGGGAACGAGGGATTGAAGATCACCGCCAGCCAATCGGTCGGCACCACGCGGCCGTCCAGGATCTCGTAGCCCGCGGGCGTCTGCATCCAGCTGTTGGACGCCAGGATCCAGGTGGCCGACACCAGCGTGCCCAGCGCCACCATGATGGTCGAGAAGAAGTGCAGGCCCGGGCCCACGCGCGACCAGCCGAACAGCATCACGCCGAGAAAGCCGGCCTCCAGGAAGAACGCGGTCAGCACCTCATAGGCCAGCAGGGGCCCGGTGACGCTGCCGGCGAAATCGGAAAAGAAGCTCCAGTTGGTGCCGAACTGGTACGCCATCACCAGCCCGGACACCACGCCCATGCCGAAGTTGACGGCGAAGATCTTGGTCCAGAAGTGGTAGAGGTCGCGGTAGACGGTATTGCGGGTGCGCAGCCAGCAGCCTTCGAGCACGGCCAGGTAGCTGGCCAGGCCGATGGTGATGGCCGGAAAAATGATGTGGAAGGAAATGGTGAATCCGAACTGTATTCGGGCAAGCAGTAGCGCGTCGCTATCCATGGCGGGTGATTCCTGACTTCAAGGCCCGCGCGATCCTGCCGCCACCGGGCGGCGCGCGCGGACAGGCCGATGCCTGTAGCGCCAAGATAGGCCGGGGGCGCTGTGCAGTACAGATTCAGACGGCGACGAAAAAAGCGGATCAGTTTGGCGATGCGGTGATCCCGCGGTCCGGATTCCCATAGGGAAAACAAGGCGGATGCGATGAAAGGGCCAGATGACGGCGTTACAAAAAAAACGGCGCAGCGGTAAGGCTGCGCCGTCTGATCCGGCCGCCGCGCAGGGGCACCTGGCGGCGGGCCGGACCCGTCAGGTCGCCTGCGCGGCGCGCTGCCGCTGGCGCAGCGCCGTGACGGTTTCGCCGGCCACGCCCCAGCTATCGGTGTCGACTTCCTCGATGACCACGAACGTGGCCTGCGGGTCCTTGCCGAGCACGCGCACCACCAGGTCGGTGGCGCCCTTGATCAGCTCGGCCTTCTGTTCGCGCGTGGCGCCTTCGCGGGTGATCTGGATGTTGATGTAAGGCATGCGGATTCCTCGATGTATAGGCCGGCGCGCGCCGGCGGGGCTTGTCAACGGGCTTACCAACGACCGGCCGCGGCGCCGCCATCGACGGGCAGGATGGCGCCGGACGTGAACGACGAATCGGTCAGGTACAGCACCGCGTCGACCACGTCGCGGGTGTTGCCGCGGCGGCCGGACGGCGACAGGCGGTCCAGGAAATCCGTGTCGCCGCCGTCATGCATGGGCGTCTCGATGATACCCGGGGCGACCGCGTTGACGCGGATGTTGTGCGGCGCCAGTTCCAGCGCCAGCGCTTCGGTGGCCTGGTTCAGGCCGCCCTTGACCAGGACCGGCAGCAGCGCGGGCACCTGTTGCTGCGGTTGCAGCGCGATGCTGGCGGTGATGTTGACGATGTGGCCGCCGCCGTGCGCCGCCATGTGCGCGGCGGCCTGCTGCGACGGGTAGAAGAAGCCCTTGAGGTTGGTGCTGAACAGCGCGTCGGCGTCGTCGGTGGTGTACTCGCCCAGCGGCTTGGCGATGAAGATGCCGGCATTGTTGACCAGCACGTCGACCTTGCCGAAGGCCTGCGTGGCGCGGTCGAACAGGGCGCGCGCGGTGTCGGGGTGGCCGATGTCGCCGGCCACGCCCAGAAAGCGCGGCGGGTTGCCCAGCTGGCGGGCGGCGTGGGCCAGGCGTTCGGCGCTGCGGGCATTGCCCACCACGTTGTCGCCACGCTCCAGGTAGGCGCGGGCGATGGCCAGGCCGATGCCGCTGGAGGCGCCGGTCACGATGATGGTCTTGGTTTGCTTGGACATGTTGTGAACTCCGAGATAAGAGGGGGTAGCGCCACTCTACTTATGACTCGAAACGTGATAAACATACCAAATATCAAATCAATGAATACACCATGTAATGAATCGAGTGGCCGCGCCCTGGCCGGTTCGACGCGCGGCCGAACCGCCGCGGTGAACCCCGCGCGCGGTCCCGTCATGCACGAGGACATGTCATGCAGCGCCGTTTCGAAGACCTGATGCTGGGCAGCGTCGAACTGTTCTGCTTGGCGGCCGAACTGCAGAGCTTCACCGCCGCGGCCAACGCCGCGGGCGTGACGCCGGCCGCGGTCAGCCGTTCGGTGTCGCGGCTGGAAGAGCGCCTGGGCGTGCGGCTGTTCGTGCGCACCACGCGCCAGATCCGCCTGACCGCCGCCGGCCAGCGCTACATGGAGCAATGCCGTTCGGCCCTGGCGCTGTTGAACGAGGCCGAGCGCGAGGTCACCGGCCAGCAGGCCGAGCCGGCCGGCAAGCTGCGCATCAGCCTGCCCACGCCGTATGCCCATCACCGCGTGCTGCCGCTGCTGGGCGAGTTCCGCCAACGCTATCCGCTGGTGCAGGTCGACGTCCACATCAGCAACCGCAACATCGACTTTGCCGAGGAAGGCTATGACCTGGCGATCCGTGGACGCCTGCCGCCCGATTCCAATCTGGTGGCGCGCAAGCTCGAGGACGCCGAGATGGTGCTGGTCGCCGCGCCCGGCTACCTGCGGCGGGCGGGCACGCCGCGCACGCTGGAGGACCTGCGCGAGCACGACTGCATCCAGTTCGAACTCCCCAGCACCGGCCGCAACATTCCATGGATCTTCATGCGCGATGGCCGCCAGATCGAGCTGCCGACCAGCGGCGGCACCAGCTGTTCGGGCGACGTGCTGGGCGGCGTCAGCCTGGCGCGCCATGGCGCCGGCTTGTTCCAGACCTATCGCTTCGTGGTGCAGGACGACCTGCGGCGCGGCGATCTGATGGAAATCATGCCGGCGTTCGGCGGCGCCTCGCGCGCGTTCACCCTGCTTTATCCCCACGTGCGCCATGTGTCGCTGCGGGTGCGGACGTTCGTGGATTTCCTGCTGGAACGCTTGCGCCAGTGAGCGCCGCGCGCCGCTGCACGCGCTGGCTCAGCCATACGCTGGCCACCACGATCGCCATGCCGGCCATCTGCGCCGCGCTCAGGCGCTGGTCCAGCAGCGCCCAGCCCAGCAGCACCGCCGACACCGGGCTCAGGAAGCCCAGCGACGACACCACCGCGGGCTCCAGCCGCGCCAGGCCGCGGAACCAGATGACGTAGGTCAGCGCGGCGCCGATCAGTCCCAGGTAGGCGATGCCCAGCACGTTCAGCAGGGTCGGCGCGGGCAGCGCCGGTTCGGCCAGCAAGGCGAGAGGCACGAGCAGCACGCCGCCCGCCGTCAATTGCCAGGAGGTAAACGCCAGCGCCGATACCGGCGGCTGCCAGCGGCGGCTCAGCACGGTGCCCAGCGCCATCGACGCGGCGCTGGCCAGCCCGGCCGCCACGCCCACCGGATCCAGCGCCGCCTTCGGCCCCAGCACCAGCAGCGCCACGCCGCCGATGCCGGCCAGGGCCGCCAGCACCGCCAGGCCGCGCACCGGCGCGCCCAGCAAGGCGCGCGCCAGCAGGATCACGACCAGCGGCTGGATCGCGCCCAGGGTCGCGGCCACGCCGCCCGGCAGGCGGTAGGCGGCCACGAACAGCAGCGCCCAGAAAATGGAGAAGTTCAGCGCGCCCAGGATCGCGGTGCGCAGCCACCAGATGCCGTGCGGCAGCTTGCGCACCGCCAGCAGCAGCAGGAGCCCGGCGGGCAGCGCGCGCAGCATCGCCACCGTCAGCGGATAGCCCTGCGGCAGCATCAGGGTGGTGACGACATAGGTGCTGCCCCAGATGGCGGGGGCGGTGGCGGTCAGGAGCAGGTCGGTGCTGCGGGGCATGGCGGGATTCCTTCAGGCCGGCCACGCCAAGGGGCGCGGGCCGGCGGCTTCGATACCGACAGGCTAATTGAATCGCGCCCGGACGATAATATCGATTCCGGTCGCGACATCATTCACCACCAGTAAATAAAAAAGGGCCGTCCCATGGATCATCTCACCGCGCTCAGGGTCTTTCGCCAGGTGGTCGAGCAGGGCGGCTTCGCCGCGGCTTCGCGCCAATTGCGCCTGTCGCCCGCGGCCGTCAGCAAGAACATCGCCGAACTCGAGGCGCACGTCGCGGCGCGGCTGCTGAACCGCACCACGCGCCGCATGAGCCTGACCGAGGCGGGGCGGCAGTACTACGAGCAGGTGGCCCGCATCCTCGACGACCTGAACGAGGCCGAGCTGGCGCTGGGTCCCTTGCAGCAGGAGCCCAGCGGCACGTTGCGCGTCAGCGCGCCGCTGTCGTTGAGCCTGACCCTGCTGTCGGCCGCGATGCCGCGCTTCCTGGCCCGCCACCCGCGCCTGTCGCTCGACCTGCACCTGGAGGATCGCCGCATCGACCTGGTCAAGGAGGGGTTCGACGTGGCCATCCGCGGCAGCGACAGGCTCGAGGATTCGAGCCTGGTGGCGCGCAAGTTGATGGCGCTGGAGCATGTGCTGTGCGGCGCGCCGGCCTACTTCGATCAGCATGGCGAACCGACGCAGCCGGCCGACCTGCGGCGCCTGGAGTGCGTGCGCTTCACGCTGTCGGGGCATGCGGATGAATGGACCTTCCGGCGCGGCGCGCAGGTCGAGCGGGTGCCGGTGCGCGGCCGCTACAAGGTCAGCTCCAGCCTGGCGGTGTGCGACGCGCTGCGGGCCGGATTCGGCGTCAGCCTGGTGCCGCGGGTGTATGTGCGGGACGACCTGGAACGCGGCACGCTGCGTGCGGTGCTGCCGGACTGGGCGCCGGTGGAGACCGACGTCTACGCGGTGTACCCGTCGCGCCGTCACATGGTGGCCAAGGTGCGCGCGCTGGTGGACTTCCTGGTCGAGGAACTGGCGCCGCCGCCGGCGTGAGGCCGGCGCGGCGACAGGCAGGGCGTCGGGAAACGGCCGGACGCCGCCGCCCGACGCCCGGCGCGCATCAATACATGTGCTGCCCGCCGTTCATGGCCACATTGCTGCCGGTCATGAACGCGGCCGCGTCGCTGCAGATGAACGCCACCAGCGCGGCGATCTCGTCGGGCTCGCCCAGCCGGCCCAGCGGAATCTGCGGCAGGATCTTCTCCTTGAGCACTTCCTCCGGCACGGCCTTGACCATGCGCGTGGCCAGGTAGCCCGGCGATACGGTGTTGACCGTGACGTTCTTCCTGGCCAGTTCCAGCGCCAGCGCCTTGGTGAAACCGTGGATGCCGGCCTTGGATGCGGCATAGTTGGTCTGGCCGAAGGCGCCCTTGGAGCCGTTCACCGACGAGATGTTGACGATGCGTCCCCAGCCGCGGTCGGCCATCGGCCCGCACAGGGGTTGCGTCATGTTGAACATCGAATCGAGGTTGCTGCGCAGGACCTCGTTCCAGTTCTCGTAGCTCATCTTGCGCAGGCTGGCGTCGCGCGTGATGCCGGCGTTGTTGATCAGGATGTCGATCTGGCGGCCGTCGTCGGCCAGGCGCCGCGCCAGCGCCTGGCACGAGTCGTAGTCGGCCACGTCGACCTTGACCATGTCGTAGCGGCGGCCGGCGGCCGCCTCCTGGTCGAGCCATTCGCGCGTGGCGGCCTCGCTGGAGTGGCAGGTGACGATCACGTCGTGGCCGGCGTCGTTCAGGGCCCGGGCGATGGCGCGGCCCAGGCAGCCCGCGCCGCCGGTGATGAGCGCGGTGCGTTTAGTCGCCATGGCGCGCTCCGAACTGGCTGGCCTCGCGCATCGCCGAGCAGGCCGAGGTCATCTGGTCGCAATACGACGACCACATGCGCGTCAGCGGCGAATCGGCCAGGCCGCCGCTGGCCGCGGCCGAGGCGTTGCGCAGCCAGCCGCTCACGGCTTCGCTGACGCCGGCGGCCAGCGCCGCCTGGTCTTCGAGCGCGGCGTGGGTGATGGCCTGGCTGGCCTCGAGCTGGCACTGCCATTGCTTGCGCGTGACCTCGCCCAGCGCGGGGGCGATGTTCTGCCAGTTGCCGTCGAGCTTGAGCGGCGCCAGGGTCGACAGGTACTGGCCGGTGCCGTCGCTGGCCAGGCGCTGGCCCAGTTGCAGCCAGCGCTGCTGGCTTTCGCGCGCCAGTTCGCCCAGTCGTTGGCAATAGGCGGCGTTGGCGCCGGCGAGGTCCTGGGGCGTGGGGGCGGTTGTCTTCTTCATCATGCGTCCTTTTAAGAGAGTGGTAAGGGGCAACGAATGCACAGGCCTCACGCCATCTGGCTGAGGGTCTTGCGGAATCGGGTCAACGAGAAGGCGAACAGGACGCTGCCGATCAGCGCCAGCGCCAGGAAGGGCTGCCACACGACGCTCAAGCCCGCGCCGCGGAAAAGAATGGCCTGGCCGAGTTCCACGAAATGGGTGGTGGGGGCAGCCAGCATGATGTTCTGCACGAAGTCCGGCATGCTCTCGCGCGGCGTGGTGCCGCCCGACAGCATCTGCAGCGGCAGCAGCACCAGCACAAGCAGCATGCCGAATTGCGGCATGCTGCGTGCGAGGGTGGCCATGAAGATGCCCATGGAGGTGGTCGCGAACAAGTGCAGCGCCACCCCGGCCAGGAACAGCGCCACCGATCCCTCGACCGGCACCTGCAGCAGGCCACGCACGACGAATGTCAACGATAGCCCAGCCGACACCAGTACCACCAGTCCCATGGACCAGACTTTCGCCAGCATGATCTCGGTCGGTGTAACAGGCATGACAAGCAGGTGCTCGATGGTGCCGTGCTCGCGCTCGCGGATCAACGCCGCGCCGGTCAGGATGATCGACAGCATCGTGACGTTGTTGATGATCTCCATCAGGCTGCCGAACCAGGCCTGCGTCAGGTTGGGGTTGAAACGCATGCGCACCGCCAGGTCCACCGGCAGCTCGGTCGGCTTGCGGTAGCGCTTGACGAATTCATTGATCTCGTCGGTGATGATCTGCTGGATGTAGCTGCTGCCGGTGAACGCCTGGCTCATGCGGGTGGCGTCCACGTTCAGCTGGATCTCGGCCGGCTTGCCGGCCAGCACGTCGCGCTGGAAGTTCGGCGGGATGTTGACGGCGAAGGTATAGCGCCCGGCGTCCATGCCGGCGTCGGCCTCGGCCGACGTGACCATCTCGGGCCGGGTGAAGTGCGGCGGGTAGAACGCCGAGGTGATGCGCGCGGACAGCGGCGAGGCGTCCTCGTCCACCACCGCGATCGCGGCGTTGTGCAGCGACTCGGGCACGGCGGTGGCGGCCGTGTAGATCATCAGCGTGAACGACACGCAGATCAGGACCAGCATCATCGGGTCGCGCGCCAGGCTCCACAGTTCCTTCACGCCCAGCCGGAAGATATTGGCGGTATGTCGCGGCATGGCTCAGGTCTCCTGCTTTTTCAAAAGGAGCACCGACGCGCCCAGGATAACGGGAATCGCGACGATCAGGGGCCAGAACGATCCCTGCAGGTTGGAGAAATCCAGCGCCTTGCTGAATACGCCGCGGCTGATCGTGAGCATGTGGGTGGCCGGGTAGACCTGGCCGATCAGCTTGCCCGCGCCTTCCAGCGACGACACCGGGTTGAGCAGGCCGGCGAACTGCACCGCCGGCACCAGCGTGCCGATCATGGTGAAGAACAGCGCCGCGATCTGGCTGCGGGTGAAGGTCGAGGCCAGCAGGCCGATGGCGGTGGCCACCACGTTGTAGATCAGCGCGGCCGCCAGCAGCGTGGTGAAGCTGCCGGTGATCGGCACGCCGAACAGCGTCACCGCCAGCAGCGCCATCAACAGGAAGTTCAGCATCGCCAGCGCCACGTAGGGCGCCTGCTTGCCCAGCAGGAATTCCAGCCGCGTCACGGGCGTGACGTACAGGTTGATGATCGAGCCCAGTTCCTTCTCGCGCACCACCGCCAGCGCCGTCAGCATCGCCGGCATCATCAGCAGCAACAGCGGGATCACGGCCGGCACCATGGCCGGCAGGCTGCGCACGTCGGGGTTGTAGCGAAAGCGCGTTTCGATGCCGACCGCCTGCGTGGCGGCCGCGCCCAGCCGTTCGCGCGCCTGTTGCTGCAGCCAGCCCTGGTGCATGCCGAGCACGTAGCCGCGGATGGTTTCGGCGCGCTGCGGCATGGCGCCGTCGATCCAGACGCCGACCTGGGCGTCGCGGCCGCGTTCGGCGTCGCGCGCGAAGCCCTGCGGGATTTCGATCGCCAGGGACAGCTCGCCGCTGCGCATGCGCGCGTCCATGTCTTCGTAGCTGGTGATCGGCGGCTGCTCGATGAAATAGCGCGAGCCGGCCAGGTTCAGGCTGTAGTTCTGGCTCAGCGTGGTCTGGTCGCGGTCCATGACCGCGTAGCGCAGGTCTTCCACGTCCAGGCTGATGCCAAAGCCCATCACGAACATCAGCAGCAGCGAACCTGCCAGCGCCAGCGTGGCGCGCACCGGGTCGCGGCGCAGTTCCAGCGCCTCGCGCCACATGTAGCTGAAGGTGCGCTGCAGGCTGAAGCCGCGGGCCTCGTGCGCCGCCGGTTCCGGGGCGGCGGCGGGGGCGGGCGCCTGTGCCTGGGCCTGGCCCGGCTGGGTGCCCGCGCCGGCGTCGATCAGGTAGGCGATGAAGGCTTCTTCCAGCGTCCTGGCGCCGCGCATCCGCGTGATCTCGTCGGGCGCGGCGCTGACCAGCACCTTGCCGGCGTGCATCAGCGACATGCGGTCGCAACGCTGCGCCTCGTTCATGAAGTGGGTCGAGATGAAGATGGTGACCTGGTCGCGCCGCGCCAGCGCGATCAGCAGGCGCCAGAAGTTGTCGCGCGCCACCGGGTCCACGCCCGAGGTCGGCTCGTCCAGGATCAGCAGTTCGGGCTTGTGCACCATGGCCACCGCCAGCGACAGGCGCTGGCGCACGCCCATCGGCAGCTTCTCGGGCAGTTCATCCAGCGACTCGCCCAGGTCGAAGCGCGCCGCCATCTCGTCGACCCGGCCCGCAATCTCGGCCTCGGGCACGTGGAACAGCCGCGCATGCAGCACCAGGTTCTGCCGCACCGTCAGCTCGCCGTACAGCGAGAAGGCCTGCGACATGTAGCCGACGCGGCGCCGCGTGTCGATGTTGCGCGGATCCACCTCGGCGCCGAACAGCCAGGCCTTGCCCTCGCTGGCCGGCAGCAGGCCGGTCAGCATCTTCATGGTGGTGGACTTGCCGCAGCCGTTGGAGCCCAGGAAGCCGAAGATCTCGCCCTTGCGGATGCGGAAGTTGACGTGGTCGACCGCGACGAAGTCGCCGAAGCGCATGGTCAGGTCGCGCGCTTCGATGGCGATGACGGCGTCGTCGTCCAGCGTCAGCGGCGGGATCTCGACGGGCTTGTGGCCGCGCCGCTTTTCCTCGGGCAGCAGGGCGATGAAGGCGGCTTCCAGCGTGTCGGTGTCGGTGCGCTGGCGCAGCTCGTCGGGCGTGCCGGTGGCCAGCACGCGGCCGGCGTCCATGGCGATCAGCCAGTCGAAGCGCTGGGCCTCGTCCATGTAGGCGGTGGCCACGATTACGCTCATGCCCGGGCGTTCGCGGCGGATGTCGTTGATCAGGTCCCAGAACTGCGCGCGCGCCAGCGGGTCGACGCCGGTGGTGGGTTCGTCCAGGATCAGCAGGTCGGGGTCGTGGATCAGCGCGCAGCACAGGCCCAGCTTCTGTTTCATGCCCCCGGACAGCTTGCCGGCCGGACGCGACAGGAACGACGCCATGCCGGTGCTCTGCGTCAGGCTGTCGATGCGGCGGCGGCGCTCGGCCTCGCCGTGGCCGAACAGGCGGCCGAAGAATTGCAGGTTCTCTTCCACCGACAGGGTCGGGTAGAGATTCTTGCCCAGGCCCTGCGGCATGTAGGCGATGCGCGGGCAGACCGCGTCGCGGTGCGCCTTGCTGGCCATGTCGCCATCCAGCACCTCGACCGTGCCGGCCTGCACCGCGCGCGATCCCGCGGCCAGCGCCAGCAGGCTCGACTTGCCCACGCCGTCCGGGCCGATCAGGCCCACCATGCGGCCGGCGGGGATGTCCAGGGAGATATCGTCCAGCGCCAGCGTCTTGCCATAGCGCAGCGTCACTCCCGACAGCTTGACCACCGGGGCGGAGGAGGCTGTCGTGGTCGTGGTCATCACGGCACCTTGACTTCAAGGTTGGCGGGCCATTGCGCGTCGCCGTCCAGCTTCAGCCAGGCCACGCCGGGCAGCCCGGTCTTGACCTGCCGCAGGTGTTGCCGCAGCAGCTCGGGATCGATTTGCGCCTTGACGCGGAACATCAGCTTCTGGCGCTCGGTGGCGGTCTCGACGGTCTTGGGCGTGAACTGCGCGGTGCTGGCCACGAACGACACCTTGGCCGGGATCACGTACTGCGGCGCGGCGTCCAGCACGATGCGCACGTCCTGCCCCAGCGCCACGCGGCCCGCCGCCTGCTCCGGCAGGAAGAAGGTCATGTAGACGTCGGCCAGGTCCACCATGTTCAGCACCTTGCCGCCGGCGCCCAGCACTTCGCCGGCCTGCGCCACGCGGTACTGCACGCGGCCGTCGCGCGGCGCGCGCAGCTCGCTGTCGGTGATGTCGGCCTCGATGCGGGCAATGGTGGCCAGCGCCGCGTTGACCGCGGACTGGGCGCCCACCTGGGCCGCCTTGGCCGCGTCGATGGCCGCCTGCGCCGCCTTGACCTGGGCGCGCGCGGCGTTGACGGCGGCCTGCGCGCTGCGCACGCGGGCGCGGTCGTCATCCAGTTCCTGGATCGACGAGGCGCCTTCCCTGGACAGGGTCTCGGAACGCGCCAGGCGCCGGCGCGCGGCGTCCAGCTCGCTTTCGCGCTGCACCACCACGGCCTCGGCGGCCAGCTTGTCGCTCTCGCGTTGCGCGATCTGGGCGCTGGCGCTGGCGGCGTTGTTGATGGCCTGCTGGTGCTGGGCGCGGGCTTCCTCGCGCTGCGCCTGCAGCGTGTCGATCTGCATGCGCGCCAGCGGCTGGCCGGCGGCGACGAAGTCGCCCTCGCTCACCAGCACGTCCTGCACGCGGCCGGCCAGCTTGGTGGCGACGTCGACCTCGGTGGCCTCGATGCGGCCGTTGCCGCTGACGAAGCCGGCGCCGGGGCCGGTGTCGGACAGCATGCGCCAGCCGTAGTAGCCTGCGGCGGCCACGGCCAGGATCACGAGGACGGGAATCAGTTTTCGGGTGGGCAGCTTCATGATGCGGATCCTGTGTCGGTCGGCGCGGGGGCGGTCGGGACGGCGGCGGTGTCGGGCGTGGGCGTCGGCGTGGCGGGCGCCTGGGTGCCGCCGCCGAGCGCGGCATACAGGCCGACGCGGGCCGACAGCAGCGCGCGCCGCGTCTGCACCAGCGTCTGTTGCGCGGCCAGCAGGTCGCGCTGGGCGTCGAGCACTTCGAGGTAGGGCGAGGCGCCGTGGTCGTAGCGCAGTTTGGCCAGGCGCGCGCGCTCGCCTTGCGCGGCGACGGTGGCGCGCAGCACCTCGACCTGCTCGGCCAGCCAGCGGCGCGCCGACAGCGCGTCGGCGACATCCTTGAAGGCGCTCTGGATGGCGCGTTCGTAGCCGGCCACGGCCTGGTCGCGGCGCACCTCGGCCAGGTCCAGGTTGGCGCCGCGGCGGCCGGCGTCGAAGATCGGCAGGTTGATGCTGGGCGCGAAGTTCCAGGCGCGGCTGCCGCTGCCGAACAGGCCGTCGAGTTCGGCGCTGGCGGTGCCGAAGGCGCCGGTCAGCGTGATGCGGGGGAAGAACGCGGCGCGGGCCGCGCCGATGTTGGCATTGGCGGCGCGCAGCTGGTGTTCGGCGGCGACGATGTCGGGGCGGTTCGCCAGCAGGTCGGAGGGCAGGCCGGCGGGCAGGTCGCGCATCACGCTGGCGTCGTCCAGGCCCGCCTGCGGCAGGGGCAGCGCCAGCGGCTTGCCGGTCAACAGCTCCAGCGCGTGGGCCTGGGTGGCGCGTTGGCGTTCGAGATCGGCGCCCAGCGCGCGGGCCTGCTGCCACAGGGTTTCGACCTGGGTCAGGTCGAGCTTGGAGATCGAGCCGACCTCGTAGCGGCGGCGGAAGATGCGCAGCGATTCCTCGCGCGAGGCGATGGTCTCGCGCGTCAGCGCCAGGCGTTCATCCAGTTCGCGCAGCGACAGGTAGCTGTCGGCCACCTGCGCGATCAGGCTCAGCGTGGCCGCCTCGGCGGCGGCGTCGGAAGCCAGGTAGTTCTCGAGCGCGGCGTCCTTCAGGCTGCGCACGCGGCCCCAGAAGTCCAGTTCCCAGGCCGCCATGCCCAGGCCGACCTGGTACTGGCTGGCCACTTGCGGCTGGCCGGTCAGGTTCAGGTCGCCCGGCGTGCGGCCGCGAGCGCCATCGGCCTGCACGCCGAGCGTGGGGAACTGGTCGGCGCGCTGGATGCCATAGAGTGCGCGCGCCTCTTCCACGCGCAGCAGGGCGGTGCGCAGGTCGCGGTTGTAGGCCAGGGCGTCGGTGATGAGGCCCTGCAGCACGGGATCGGCGAAGTAGTCGCGCCAGCCCACGCGGGCCGCGTCGGGAGCCGCCGTCGCCGCGCCGGCCGGTTCGGGATAAGTCGCGGCCACCGGGAGGTCGGGGCGCACGTACTGCGGCGCCATGGACACGCAGCCTTGCGCCAGCAGCAGGGCCAGCGCAACGGGCGCGAGGCGGGCGGCGCGCCATGCCGGAGGGGTACGCCGAGTCATGCCTTATCTCTCCATCACGTAAGTGCCGGGCGCATCGCCCAGCGGGGGGTAGCCCTTGCGCGCGGCGCCCAGGGCCGGCGGTTTGGCGGGGTCGCCCGACAGGGCATCGAGCCAGGCGCGCCAGTGCGGCCACCAGGAACCGTCGTGCGGCGTGGCGGCCGCCAGCCAGTCGTCCGGGGCCAACGCCGGCGCGGCGGCCGGCCGCAGCAGGCTGCGAAAGCGCCGCCGTGGATGGCCGGGTTCGCTGACGATGCCGGCGTTGTGGCCGCCGCTGGTCAGCACGAAGGTCAGCGGCGCGGGCGACAGGTCGTGCAGCTTGTAGACCGAGCGCCATGGCGCCACGTGGTCGGTTTCGGTGCCGACGCAGAACGTCGGCAGGGTCAGGTCGGCCAGTCGCAGCGGACGACCATCGATCTCATAGCGGCCGGCGGCCAGGTCGTTGTCCAGGAACAGGCGGCGCAGGTATTGGCCGTGCATGCGCGCCGGCATGCGGGTGGCGTCGGCATTCCAGGCCTGCAGGTCGGTCATGGGGCGGCGCTGGCCCAGCAGGTATTCCGACACCATGCGCGACCACACCAGCTGCTGCGAGCGCAGCAGCTGGAACGCGCCGCTCATCTGCCGCGCCGGGAAGTAGCCCAGGGCCGCCATCTGCGTTTCCAGCAGCGCGACCTGGACATCGTCGATGAACAGGCCCAGTTCGCCGGGTTCGCTGAAGTCGGTCTGCGCGGCCAGCAGGCTGAGGCTGGCCAGGCGCCGGTCGCCGTCGCGCGCCATGGCGCTGGCGGCCATCGCCAGCAGCGTGCCGCCCAGGCAATAGCCCGCCGCGTGGATCGCGGCGCCGGGGACGATCGCCTCGATCGCCGCCAGCGGCTCATGCACGCCCAGGCGCAGGTAGTCGTCCATGCCCAGGTCGCGGTCCGCGGCGGTGGGGTTCTTCCACGACACGCAGAACACCGTGTAGCCCTGGCCGACCAGATAGGCGATCAACGAGTTGTGCGGCGACAGATCCAGGATGTAGTACTTCATGATCCAGGCGGGCACGATGAAGATCGGCTCCGGCCGGGTGCGGGCGGTCATGGGGCGGTACTGGATCAGTTCGGCCAGGCGATTGCGCAGCACCACCTTGCCGGGCGTGGCCGCCACTTCGTGGCCGGGACGGAATCGGTCCGCACCGGCCGGCGGCAGTCCGCTCCATTGGCGCAGCCCGTCTTCCCAGGCCGCCTGCGCGCCGCGCAGCAGGTTGGCGCCGCCCTCGCGGACGGTCTGGCGCAGCACCACGGGGTTGGTGAACGGGTTGTTGTCGGGCGCCAGCGGCTCCAGCCACTGGCGCGCCGCGAAGGCGGCCAGCTCGCGCTGGTGGCGGTCGGCCAGGGGCAGGGCGCGGACATAGGCGTCGCCGTTGCGCCGGGCCTGCTCGAAGCCCAGGCGCCACAGCGCATAGGGCCATTGGCGCCAGGCGTCGTCATCGAACCGGCCTGCGGGCGCCGCGGTCTGCTTGGGGGCTGGCGGGGGCGTTTTCGGCATGATGGCTCCGTGGCGCGGGCGGCGGGAGTGCCGCTCGCGTGGGGCCGGACCGTCACGAAACCGGGTTTGTGGCCTGGCGTCGGACCAATCCGACTCAACCGTCTTGCGTCCATTGTGCCGCCGCGGGGGTGGGCAATCCTTGATCAGGATCAAGCTAACGACTGACTGGTCGGTTTTTAATGGGTGTGTTGGCCGGCCATGACGTCGCGCCAACTCGCACAGGAGCCAGGGTGATGAGCACGCCACGTCAGCGTCTCCCGCCAACCGTGCGCGTCGGGCAGATCCTTGACGCCGCGCTGCAGGAGTTTTCGGCCGCCGGCTATGCCGGCGCCCGGATGGACGACATCGCCGCGCGCGCCGGCCTGTCCAAGGGCGGCCTGTACGCGCATTTCGCCAGCAAGGAAGAGGTGTTCGAGGCGCTGCTGGCGCGCTACCTGAGCCCGCCGCGGCTGGACGCCCGCGCCCTGGTAGAGGGCTCGGCCACGCCGCGCCATCTGGCCGAGCGCATCGTCAACCATCTCCATGCCAGCCTGGCCAACCCGGCCATGATCACCGCGATGCGCCTGCTGCTGGCCGAAAGCGGCCGCGTACCGCACCTGGCGCGGCGTTGGCGCCAGGACACCGCCGACGCCCACCAGGCCGATATCGCGCGCCTGCTGGAACTGGCGCGCGAGCGCGGCCTGTGCGGCGACGGCGCCGCGCTGCGGCATCCGTGGCTGCTGCTGTCGCCAGTGGTGCACGCCATCTTCATGGCGATCCTGCTGGGACCGGACGAGCGCCTGAACCTGCCGGAACGGCGCGAGGCGCACGTGGCGCTGATCTGCGGGCTGCTGTAACGCGCCCGCCGACGCGCTACCAGCGATAGCTGGCGGTGGCGACCACCGTGCGCGGGTCGCCGTAGTAGCAGCTGCCGTAGCCGCAGTTGGCGATATAGGTCTTGTTGGTCAGGTTGCGCGCGTTCAGCGCCAGGTTCCAACGACCGGTCTCGTAGCCGATCATGGCGTCGAACAGCACGAACGACGGCACCGGCACAGGCGCTTCGCCACCGTCGCCACGGTTGGAGCCGGTGAAGCGCGCGCCCAGGCCGACCTTGATTCGCGACTCGAAGCGGTAATCCACCCACAGCGACGCCCGGTTCAGCGGCACGGCGGTGGCCTGCTTGCCGATCTCGGCGGGATTGCTGCTGGCGGTCACCACCGCCTTGGGCGTCCACGAGTACGAGGCGATCACATTCAGGCGCGGAATCGGTTGCAGCGTGGCTTCGAACTCGACGCCGCGCACGGTGACTTCGCCGGTCTGCCTGGGCATGGCGTCGGCGTCGTAGCTGATGTAGTTCTGGCGCCGCAGGTCGAACACCGCCGCGCTGTAGCTGTCCTTGGTGCCGGGAGGCTGGTAGCGGATCCCGGCCTCGTACTGGCGGCTGGTCTCGGGCTTGAACGGCTGCTTCTGGGTCGGGTCCAGCGTGGCCGTGGGAATGAACGATTCGGAATAGCTGACGTACGGCGCCCAGCCGGTCGGGTCGACGTACACGAGACCGGCGCGGCCGCTGAATTTGTTGTTGCGCAACTTGGTGGTGCTGTCATCCAGGCGGCTGCGGACCTTGATGTCGGCCATGTCGTAGCGGCCGCCCAGCGTGGCGACCCAGCGTTCGTTCCACTTGATCTGGTCCTGCAGGTACAGGCCGGTCTGTGCCAGGGTCAGGTCCGCGTCCATCCAGGGCGCGGCGCGCATGACCGAGCCCTGGTGATATTTCGGGTCATACACGCTCAGCGGGGGCGCGCTGCCGCCGCTGAAACTGACCTGGTCGATGCCGGTGCGTTGGTAGTCCACGCCGACCAGGATGCGGTGGCGCCAGTCGCCCAGCGCCAGGTCCGTCTGCGCCTGGTTGTCCATGGTGAAGCTGCTGATGCGTTCGCGGCTGCCGGACACCGAGCGCCGCAGCGTCTGGTAGTTGGTCGGGTCGGTGGCATCGTCGTTCACGGCCAGATAACCGTTGGCCTGGACCGCCGAGTAGTCGAGATCCAGGCGGCCGTAGCGCAGGTTCTGGCGCAGGGTCAGCGCGTCGCTGACGCGATGCTCCAGCTCGTAGCCCGCCAGCCATTGCTTCTGGTTGAAGTAATCGTAGCCGGGTTCTCCGACGAACAGCGACGCCGGGATGTGCGTGCCCGCGGCGGTCGGCACCAGCGACCCCTCGGCGGGACGCGCCCGCGTGTAGGTGCCGCCGCGCTTGCTCGCGTACTGCGCCAGCAGGGTCAGCGTGGTGTCGGCCGACGGCCGCCATGTCAGCGACGGCGCCAGGTACAGGCGGTCGTTGTCGATGCCATGCGTGGGCAGCTCGGAATCGAGCCCCATGCCGACGAAGCGGTAGAGCCACTTGCCCTCTTCATCCAGGGGGCCGGTGAAATCGGCCGCGATGCGGCGCCGCTGGTGATCGCCCACCTGCGCCTGCAATTCATGCAGCGGTTCGTCCTGCGGCCGTTTGCTGACCACGTTGACCAGCCCGCCGGGCCCGCTCTGGCCATACAGCACGGAGGCCGGGCCGCGCAGCAGTTCGATGCGCTCGGCGCCGTAGTTCTCGGTCTGCCAGATACCCCAGTTGCCGTTGTTGCGCAGTGGCAGGCCATCCAGGAAGAAGCCCGGGCTGTACGCGTCGAAGCCGCGCAGCGAGACCCAGTCGTAGCGCGAGTCGGCGCCGTAGGTGGTGACGGCCACGCCGGGCGTGTAGGCCAGGGCATCCTTGATGTTGGTGGCGCCCAGCGCGTTGTAGCGGTCCGCGGTGATCACCGAGATCGACTGCGGCGTTTCGATGATGGGCGTGTCCGTCTTGGTGCCGGTGGCGCTGCGGCGCGCCACATAGCCCTGTACCGGCCCCCAGGCGCTTTCCGGCGCGCCGGTGACGCCGATCGGCGCCAGCGTGGGGACCGGTTGCGTGCTGCGCCGGAGCGTGAGCGCGCCGCCGGGCAGCGCCACCGCCTCGAGGCCGGAGCCGGCCGTCACGTGCCGCAGCGCCTCGTCCAGCGTGTAGGCGCCGCGCAGCGCGGGCGCTTCGAGCCCGCGCACCACGGCGGGGTCCAGCGACAACACGCGGTTGTTCTGTATCGCGATGCGGTTCAGCGTGACGGCCAGCGACGCGGCCGGCAGGTCGTAGTCGAGGCGGGCGGATTGCGCGGTGGCGGCGGGGGCGATCAGCGCGGCCAGGAAGAGCAGGCTGGCGCGGGACAGGCGGGGCATGGCGGGGGTCTCCGGGAGCAGAAAGGGGGTGGATCTACCCGGAGGTGTATGGGCGCCGGAAAACCGGACAGGCAATGTGTAACAAAGGTGCGTTGCGGCCGGCGGCGGGTCAGGCCACGTCGACCCAGGTGAGCCAGCCGCCATAGCGGGTGACCCTGAGCGGCAGCGAGGCGGCGAGCGCGGCCCAGGCCTGGTCGGGATGGTCGAGCGAAAAGACGCCCTGTACCCGCAGGGCGGCGGCGCGTCCGGACAGGTGCAGGGCGCCGCGCATGTAGGGTCGCAGCGCATCCGCCACGGTGGCCAGCGGCGCGTCCAGCACGTCCAGGCGGCCTTCGCGCCAGGCCGCCAGGGCGGCCGCCGATGCCGCGTCCAGCGTCTCGATGCCGGCGGCGCCATAGCGCGCCGCCTGTCCCTGGCCCAGGTCCAGTTGCTGGCCCGAGCGGCTGTCGATGCGCACCTCGTGGACCAGCACCGCCGCCAGGCTGTGGTCGGTGTCCTTGCGCACCATGTACTCGGTGCCGCGGGCCCAGGCCGTGCCGTCCTCGGTGGTGACGCCGAATGGCCGCCGGGGGTCGGGCGCGACCGCCGCGACCAGCGCGCCGCGCAGCAGGCGGACTCGCCGCACGTCGGCGTCGAATTCCAGCCGGACCTGGGTGCGTGCATCCAGGTCCAGCCTGCTGCCGTCGTCCAGCGCGATCGACAGGCGTTGCGCGATGCCGGTGCCGAGATCGCCGCGCGCCTGCCACAGGCGGCTGCCGAGCCAGGCGCTGCCGACGCCCACGCCCGCCAGGGCCAGCGTCTTGCCCAGGAATTGGCGCCGCGCGGGGCCGCGCGCCAGCAGGTCGCGCAGCGGCGAACCGTCGGCGCAAGGCTGGCCCGTGGCCCGCAACGCCTGCAACGGCGCGCCGATGCTGGTTTGCAGCGCCTGCCAGGCCAGCGCATGGGCGGGGGCCGCCTCGCACCACTGCCTGAAACGGGATTGGTCTTCGGCGCTGGCGGCGCCGGAACAGAGCCGCACCATCCATTGCACGGCCTGGCGGTCGATCTCGGGCGTCATGCGCGGTCCTCGCGTTGCGCCCGCAGGCAGCGTTCCAGCGCCTGGGCGAAATGGCGCTGCACCGTGCGCACCGACAGCCCCATGCGCTGGCCGATTTCGGCATAGCCCAGGCCATCGAGCTGGCTGTACAGGAACACGGCGCGCACGGCGGGCGGCAGGCCGGCCAGCAGCGTGTCCACGCGCAGCAGCATTTCCATGGTCAAGGCCTGCGATTCGGGCGAGGGCGCGCAGTCGCCGGCATGCAGCGCCAGCCATTGCAGATAGGCCTGTTCGAGTTCGCGCCGCCGCCAGAAATGGAACAGCAGCCGTCGCGCGATGGTGGACAGGTAGGCCTTGGGTTCGGCGATCTGGCAGGGCGAGCGCGCCGCGGCCACTTGCAGGAACGTCTCGGAGGCGAGGTCTTCGGCGTCGGCGTGGTTGCGCAGCCGGAAGCGCAGCCGGTCCACCAGCCAGGGCCGGTAGTCCACGTACAGGGAAGCAAGGGCGGAGAAGGCGGGGAGCTTTCCCATGGGACGTACCAGGAATCAGGAATAAGTATCATTCAGTATATTGGAAAAGCGCGTTGCCGAGCGATTGCGTTTGCCCCGCGCGCGGGATCGCGTCGCCCTGTATCCTTGCGTCACTCTCATGACTGCAGCAGCGAGGACGATGTGCCTACCTCTGGAATGACGGTCCGCGCGCCGTCCTGGCGCTATTTCCCCGTGGCCCTGGCCCTGGTGCTGCCCGTGCTCGCGTGCGTGGCCTGGACCTGGCTGCATGCCCAGCGCAGCGAGCGCGCCGATGCCGCCATCGCGGCCCAGATCGTGCGGGTCCAGACCGAGCAGATCCTGGCCCGCGCCCTGGATATCCTGCCGCGCGTCACCGACCTGTCCGCCAGGTCCTGTGAAGAGGCGCGTTCCGACCTGTACCGCTGGGGCACGCTCAACCCCTATTTCCGCTCGCTGCTGCTGGTCAATCACACGCACATCTATTGCTCGTCCGCGTTGGGCGAAGTGGACTACGACTCGGGCGTGTTCCAGCGCTGGCCGGTCGGCATCTCGCCGACGCAATGGTTCCTCAGCGTGTCCGGCACGCCACTGGCGCCGGACCGGCCCGCGCTGCTGCTGGGCATGGCCGGCGAAAACGGCCATGGCGGCGCGGTGGTGGTGGATGGCCGCTACATCCAGGATGTCTTGAACGCGGTCTCGTCGCTCGGGACCTACCAGCTGGAGGTGACGCTGGGCAACGGCGCGCCGATCCACAACGAGGGCTGGTCGGCGGCCGGCCTGGAGCAGATGGGCGGATCGGCGATATCGATCGCCGGCCGCGGCGAGCTGGCCATCAAGGTCATGGCGCCGCCCGAAGCGGTGGTGCGCGCCTGGCAGCAGCTGCTGATGGCGTATCTGCCGGTGGCCCTGCTGTGCGGCGCGCTGCTGGCGCTGGGCGCGTATCGGTTGCAGGCCAACCGGCAGTCGTTCAAGGAGCAACTGCGGCGGGCGATGGCGGCCGACGAGTTCCACGTCGAGTACCAGCCGGTGTACGGCAACCGCACCGGCCGCTGCGAGGGCGCCGAGGCCCTGATGCGCTGGACCCGCCCGGGCGTGGGCCCGGTGCGGCCCGACATCTTCATCGCGGCGGCCGAAGCCGAGAACATGATCGTGCCGCTGACGCAGCACCTGCTCAAGCTGATCCAGCGCGACATGCAGGGCTGGGCCACGCCGCCGGATTTCCACATCGCCGTGAACGTGGCGCCGGAACACCTGTCCTGCCCCGCGCTGGTGGCGGACGTGCAGGCCTTCCGCGGCGCCATCCGGCCGTCGCTGATGGTGCTGGAGATCACCGAGCGCAGCCTGATCTCGGACAGCGGCCAGGCGCGCAGGAACATCGAGACGCTGCGCGAACAGGGCGTGTTCGTGGCCATCGACGACTTCGGCACCGGGCATTGCTCGCTGTCGTACCTGCAGAAATTCCCGGTCGACTATCTCAAGATCGACAAGGGGTTCGTGCAGGCCATCGAGCCCGGCGGCGAGGAAACGCCCGTGCTCGACGTGATCATCACGCTGTCGCACCGGCTGGGCCTGGCGGTGGTGGCCGAAGGCGTCGAGATGCCGGAGCAATTCACCTACCTGACGGCGCGCGGCGTGGCCTACATCCAGGGCTATCTGTTCGCGCGGCCGATGCGCTCGGCCGACTTCGTCCGCTGGTATGCCGAGAACGCGGCGCGGCCGCCCGTGGCGCAAGAGACCGCCGGCTGAGGCCGCGCCGCGGCCCGCGTGGCGCGCATGGGTGTCGGCAGGCCCTGACTCCAGCCGATGCAGGGCGCCTCGCGCAGCGACGGAAACGACAGGCGCGGCAGGTTCAACAGCGAAAAGCGGCGGCTCAGCGACCAGACGCTGGCCATGCGCGGGGCCCGGGCGTCGTCATCGCCGCGGCGGCAGGCCGACGCCGACGCGCAGTCGCCGCAGGCGCCCGGCAGGGCCAGCGAGAAAAGCAGCAGCGCGACCAGCAGCGAGGCGAGCGCCAAGGCAAGCCGCATGATTTACCTCTTGGGATGAAAAAATTATTGTTATACGATAATTTGTTGCTACACTACAGCAACTTTATGACCCTCGCAATGTGTTCTGGAGACCTTCGTGGCCGCCGCGCTGACACCCCCAACTTCCCAGCAGAAGCCCGCCGCCAGGCCGGCGCGCAACCGGCTTGAACGCATCCGCGGCCTGTCCCGCTGGATGCGCGGCCTGCTCATCGCCGCGGCGGTGCTGCTGGTCGCCGCGATGATCGGCATGTGGTTCTTCACTTCCGAGGCGGTGCTGGCCCGCGCCATTTATTCGTTCCTGGGCGTCACGCCGTCGCCGCAGGCCGCCGGGAGCGACGCGCTGCGCATCGGCCTGGCGCCGACGCTGAACGCGCCGCGCCTGCAACTGGGCTTTGGCTATCGGGTGCTGGGCTTCGCGTTGTTCGGCGTGCTCGCCGGCTTGGCGCTGCGCGGCATCGCGCACGCTTATGCCATGTTCACGGACTTCGGCCGCGGCGACGTGCTGACGGTCGCCACCGCGCGCCGGTTGCGCGGCATCGCCGCGCTGGTCACGGCCTTCAGCCTGGCGGTGCCGGTGCTGAAGACGGTGCTGGTGTTGGCCCTGACCCTGGCCAACGGGCCGGGCGGGCGCCACATGCTGATCGATATCGACGTCAGCGACATCCTGCTCGCCCTGCTCGGCGGGCTGCTGTTCTCGCTGGCCTGGGCCATGGAAGAGGCGGCCCAGGTCGCCGAGGAAAACCGAGGGTTCATCTGATGGCGATCGTCGTGCGGCTGGATGTGATGCTGGCGCAGCGCAAGATGAAGGCGCGCCTGCTGGCCCAGGAAATCGGCATCACCGAGCCGAACCTGTCGCTGCTCAAGTCGGGCAAGGTGAAGGGCATGCGCTTCGACACGCTGGAACGCATCTGCGAAGTGCTGCAATGCCAGCCCGGCGACCTGCTCGAGTACCAGCCGGGCGTGCCGTCGGACGACGCCGACCCGGACTGACCCGCTCTCTCATTTTCCTGTCACCCGACGTGCCGGTTCCGCCGGCGCGCCGGCTTCCCACGTCCCTTTGATGGATGCCTGTCGTCATGCCCGTTCTCTCCGCGATTCCCCGCGCCGCGCGGCGCGCCGTGTTCCTGCTGGCCTGTACCGCGCCATTGGCCGCCTGCGCGCCCACCGCGCTGGCGCCCGGCGCCGCCGCCAATGTGCGCATCACCCATAACGAGCCCGGCAAGGAGTGCGTGTTCCTGGGCGATGTCACCGGCAGCCAGGGCAACTTCCTGGCGGGGGCGATCACCTCCAACGCCGACCTGGAGACGGGCGCGCGCAACGACCTGAAGAACCGCGCGGCGGCGCTGGGCGGCAATGTGGTCTACCTGCTGACGCAGCGCGCCGGCCAGACGGGCGGCAAGGACCACCAGGAACAGACCAACGTCACGCTGTCGGGCAACGTCTATCGTTGCGGTTAACGAGCAGGGGAGGCGGCCGGCGCGTGCAGTGGCCGCGCCGCGGCCGCGACGGCCGGCCTCAGCCGGCCTTGGCCTGCGGCGCGGCCTTGGCGAAGAACAGCTCGGTGATCGACTGGCTGTCCAGCGGCTCGCCGTTGATGGCGCGCGTCAGCAGCTCGGCCCCGAGCAATTGCACCGAGAACACCAGGTCCGGCTGCACGCGGCGGATCTTCTCCAGGTGCTTGCTGGTGTTGACCAGGGCCACGGTCTTGGCGCCCTCGTCGCCGGTGGCCTCCTTGGCGGCCAGCACGATGAAGGCGTTCTCGGCGTCGTCCTCGCGCAGCGCCAGCACGTAGCGCGCGCGGGCGATGCCCGCGCTGCGCAGCACCTCGACGCTGGAGGGGTCGCCTTCGATCAGGTCGGTGGTGGCCGGGTACTCCTGAGGGGTGCCGGCCGGCACGATGACCGTGACCTCATCGCCCCGGCGGCGCAGGCCGTCGTAGACGCTCATGGCCAGGGGCGTGGCGCCGGCGATGATGATGTGGTTCTTTCTCATGGCGTTGGAAAACCGGCCCTTGACCAGCCGTTTCAGGTTGCCGCCGATCACCGGGCCGGCGATCGCGCTGATTGAGGTGGCGAAGACGGTGATGCCAAGAATGATAATCGACGCGGTGAACAGGCGCGCCGCGTTGCTGTGCGGCGTGATGTCGCCATAGCCCACCGTCGACATCGAGACGATCGAGAAATACAGCGCGGTGGCCGCGTCCTTGATCGGCGGATTGAATTCCTCGCCCATGTAGAGCGTGCCGAAGACCGCGTAGATCAACAGCGACACCATGCTGACCAGCGCGAACAGCGAGCCCGCGGTGACGCTGGCGCGGTCGAAGCGGCGCCAGTACGCGATCAGCGCGACCACCAGCACCAGGGTATAGATGCCCAGCCCGGCGCGGCCGCCGTCGCCCAGGATGGCGAAGGTGCCGATGCCGATCAGCAGCACCAGCGAGAAGGCCCAGGCGATGCGCGCCTTCAGGATCAGCCCGAGCGCGATGATCTGCAGGCCCACGCCCAGCACCAGCCGGGGGATCTCCAGCAGGCCGACCACCTGCATGACGTCATGCCAGTTGTCGAGCGCGAGCCAGAAGGAATACTCGCGGGCGCGCACTTCGCGCAGCACCGGATGCATGAAGGCATACCCGTCCAGCGCCACCAGGATGGCGAGGCACCAGTTGGGCGGCACGAGGGCAATGGCGCGGCGCAATCGGCGCGCGGCGCGGGTCAGCAGAGGGGGCATGGCGGGGGCGTCCTTTGGCAGCATTCTATCGGCCCTCGCGCGGGGCTTGCTATATCCAATATGTATAGAAGGCTATCAACAAAGAATTACTTGAATTGCGGCCGACGTCCTAAACTTCCTTCATCACGCGGCTATCCGAAAGGAACGCCGCTGATACGGGCGACAAGCCCGCCAGCTGCTAGGGCGGACGAAATCCCCGGGCGTTAATCACGCTGCAGCTTGGGCGGGGACTAGAGACCCCAACCGGGCTCACGGCTAGCCCGTGCGTGAGTTGTACGAGGCACGAATGTTGGAATCGCGTGATCTAGGTAGAAGGCATCAGTGCCGGCTGATGACTCCAGGCTCACGTGTTGTTTTAGCGCGGCGTCTTACCTTCGGGGCAGCGCCGCGTTTTTTTCGCCTGGCGCCAGCCTCCTGGCCCGTAGCGTATCAGTAAGAGGGCGCGTTCGCATCCAGCGTATAGCGGCGCCAGTCTCCCTGTCCTTCCGGACGACCTTCTTCTCCCCCCTCCCGCGGTTCCAGTTCGAGCGTGATATCCGCCGCGAACATATAGCCCCAGCCATGCACGGCGCGGATCGGCAACGTCATGTGATTGGCGGCCGCCTTGCGCCGCAGCCGGCTGATCATCACGTCGACGAAGCGGCGCCGCGTGATGGCGCCGTCGGCATCCTCGGCGCCGTCCGGGTAGAACGCATCGCGGCTGACCTTGCGGTCCGGCGCGTTCACCAGCCGGGTCAGGAAATCGCGTTCCCCCGTGGTCAGGCCGAGGCTGTAGCCCCTCGGGCTGATCAGCGTCCAGCCCTTGTTGACCAGCCGCCAGGCCTCCTGCTGCGGTTCGTCGGCCGCGCCGTCGGTCATCTGGTCGGACATGTCCAGGCCCACCGCGCGCCGCACCAGCGCTTGCAGCACGGCCGCCAGCTCCAGCCCGGTGACGTCCGGCGGCAGGCAGGCATCGGCGCCACAGAGCAGCGTGCGGATGCGGTTCTCTTCATTGCCGAACGGGGCGATGGCGACGATGCCCAGGCCGCGGTCGATGGCGCGCAGCCGCACTGCGGCATTGTGGATGTCGGGCAGCGGCGCTTCCAGGATGATCAGCGGGCTGGGGCGGCGGGAATAGCGGTCGTAGACGTCCGCCAGGTCATGGCAGCGGCGCACGCTGAATCCGAGGTGGGACAGGGCTTCGACCAGCCGGGCGTGCCTGGCGTCTTCCAGGCCGAGAAAGATGACATCCAGCGTGTTGTTCATGGATACCCGCCTGCGCCTGCGTTGCGTGTCATGCCCCTCTCCCTCTGCTGCGCCAGGATGTGGCGGCATCTGGCGATGTTGTCTGGTGGCGGGCGAAGGTCTGAACTGTTGATCCGTGCCGGGGCCACGGCCCGCTGAGGCTACGGTCGGGGTCTGGGACGGCGCTTGGCTCGGGCGCATTGCGCCCAGGCCGCCGATGATCCGATTCCGCATGGAAGTCACGCCCGTGTTTCATTTAAACACGGGCGTGTTTTTTTGTGAAGATACGTTTCTGTAGTTTCTGCTGGTAACACGAGCCTCGACGCATATCCGTCCGAAGCACTTGAAACGCTGTTTGTTTATGCGGTTGCGACAATAAAATATTAAGTATTACCGATACATTATTTTCTATTTTTAATCGTCGAATGCCCATAAACTCGGGCCGGCCTTAATGGCCAGCCTGGCACCCGCGGAACTTGGAGGAGGGAGGCAGGGCCGGGTCTGGCACGTGCGCGCAAACCGATGATAGCAAGGGGTTTTTTCAATTCCCCGCGGGTCCCGGCGCCGGCCGGGGGCAGTGCGCCGACACGGGCCGAGGAGGGCGCCGCGATTTACGGATTAGCCCAGGAATTGGGGTGTAATCCGTTTATTTGACGGCAGTATTGAGATGTTTTAATCAAATAAATAAATTCATATTAATGTCTCAGGTTGATCGATTGGACACGTTTAGCCATCGTCTGCGCAATGCAAGAATGCTTCAGGGATGGACACAGAAAGACTTGGCAGTCGCGAGCAACCTGTCGCAAAGCGCTATCGGCAACTATGAGAGCGGCCAACGTCTGCAGCCTTCCAGCGACGCGCTCATCAAGCTGACCCGGGCACTGCGGGTCAATCCCATGTGGCTCAGCACCGGCGAAGGGCCGATGCTCAACCCCGGTTATGCCGAGCCCGCCACGAACGCGAGCAACCATCCCGAGCAGCCGCCCTGGCCGTTCGAGACGGTGTCGTACGCCACCTATGCGCGCCTGAGCCAGCAGGAAAAGCGCCAGATCGAACAGGTGCTGGCGGCCTACATCAAGGCGCGCGGCGAATAGTCCCCACGGCGGTGGATGCGGCGGCTCGTTGGCGCGGCGCCTTCCTGCGCGCCGCCTCGAGCGCGGCCTCCGCTTGCGCCGGTGGCGGCGCCGTGCGCAGGCGCCGGCGCAGGCGTTCCACCGGATCGGCGATCAGGCTGTTGAGCAACGCGGCCAAGCCGATACAGCCCGCCACCACCAGGGCCGTGAACATGGCTGGCTGGCGCAGCTGGGTGCCGTCGAGCAGCCAGCCGAAGAACAGGATCACCAGCGCATGGCAGATGTAGATCGGGTAGCTCAGCTCGCCGATGATCTTGTCCAGCCGGTGGCGCGACTGGAACACGAAGGCCAGTGGCAGCAGCGCGGCGAACAGCAGCACCGCCAGGCCGTCGCGCAGCGTGTGCGGCAGGCCGATGGAAAAATGGACCAGCACGTACAGTGTCAGCAGACCGGTGCCCAGTTCGGGCAGCCAGGCGACGCGGCGGCTCCACGCCTGCCAGCGCGGCAGCAGCACCTGGTGCGACAGGGATCCGGCCAGGAACAACGCCAGTTCGGTGGGGAAAAAGCGGTAGGTCCAGGGATCGCTCAGGCCGATGCCGCTGGCGATCAGCACCGCGCGCAGTGCCAGCGATGCCGCCAGCAGGACCAGCAGGCGCCGTGGCGAATGCAGCACGAAGGGGGCGATCAGGTAGAAACTCATCTCGACGCCCAGCGTCCAGGCCTGCGGCACCAGCAGGCCCTGGTACAGCGGCACGTCGCTGCGGGCGAAGCTGCCGGTGAAGGCCAGCGCGCCGTGGTCGATGCCGAAGAACATCAGCCAGTCCTGCCCCAGGATCACCAGGTTCGACAGCGCCAGGAACAGCGTGGCGGCCAGCGGCAGGCCGTCGTAGACGCGCCAGAAGGCGTCGCCGCCGGCGGCATAGGCCAGCAGCGTCAGCGCGGCCACGGCCAGGTAGACCGGGTACAGGCGCAGCGCGCGGTTGGCGTAGAACCGGCCGGGCGCGCCGCGGTAGTGGTCGGTGGCCGTCAGCACATAGGAGATCAGGAAGCCCGAAATCACGTAGAAAAGCTGCACCGCCAGGCGCCCACCCACCAGCCAGTCGGTCGTGCCACCGCCCAGGTGGTCCAGGACGACGGACAGCGCCAGCAACGTTCTCAGCATGCCCATCGCCGTGTCTCCGGAAAGGATGGATCGGCCCGGTTCCGCGGCCGGTCTGCGCCGGCGGGGCGGAAGGGGTCAGTCGATTCTGCGCGTGGCGCGGGCGCGCCGCCATGCGGCATTCGATGCAGCCCCCCCTGCGCGCGGCGTAGCGCGTCCGGGGCGGCGTGCAGCTTTCGGATTCGGCTGTCGGGGGGAGGCACGGGACGTGCGGGTCCCATGGCGGTTACAGTCGGGGGTGTGTCCTTTCAGGAGTGCTGTCCATGTTTACTTCCCTGTCTTCGCGTTGCCGGCTGCTCGGCATCGGGGTGCTGGCCGTGGCGCTGGCCGGCTGCGCCGGGTCGACCGGGGGCGCGCGCGCCCAGGGCGCCGCGGCCGCCAATGCCGCCAGCAGCGCCGACTCGCTGGCCCAGACCAGCTGGGAACTGGTGCGCTGGACACGCGCCGGCGGCGCCCTGCGCGACATTCCGCATGGCGACAACGGCGAGCCGATCCGCCTGACCTTCCTGGCGCAGGGCAAGCAGTACCGCGCCGAGGGCTTCTCGGGCTGCAACGAATACAAGGGCACGTACAAATTACAGGCCGGCAAGTTGTCCATCGACGCGCCCGCCTCCACCCGCATGGCCTGCGTGCCGGCCCCGCGCGCCGAGCTGGAAAACGACTACCTGCGCGGCCTGACCACGATCGACACGTTCACGCTGGACAGCGGCGGCGCGCCGCGCCACCTGACCTTCAACCTGCGCGGCGGCGACGTGCTGGAATTCGAGCGTCGCCAGGATCCGCCGACGCCCTGAGCGCGCCGCGCGGGCCAGGTGTTTCAGTCTGTTTGGCGCGCGTAGGCGTCCGCCGCGCCACGCCTACAATGGGCGCTGCCCGAGCCCGCCGGCAAGCGTGCCGGCGGCGGGCCGTTTTTGCTTCTTGCGGGAGAGTTCCATGGCCTTGTCCACTTCCTGGCGCTGGATCGCGCCGTGCGCGCTGGCGTTGACGTTGGCGGCCTGCGCGGCCCCGCCGCGCACCGCGGACGGGCACGACCCGCGCTTCCAGCCGGCCGCGGCCTCGGACGTGCTGGCGCAGACCAGCTGGGACCTGGCGCGCTGGACCCGTCCGGGCGGCGCGCTGCGCTCGATCCCGCACCCATCCTCGGGCTCGCGCCCGCTCACCATCGGCTTCATCCATGACCAGGGCGCCACGCGCGCCACGGGCTTCGCCGGCTGCAACACCTACAGCGCGCCCTACACGGTGGCCAACGGCCAGCTGATCATCCAGTCCAACCCGGTGGCGACGATGATGGCCTGCGCGCCCGTGAGCATGCAGCTCGAGCAGGAATTCCTGGCCTCGCTGACGCGCATCACCGCCACCTCGTTCGACAACACCAACAATCCGCAGCGCATGACCTGGGCGCTCAGCAACGGCGATACGCTCGATTTCGGCCGCCGCACCGACCCGGTCGCCGGCGGCCAGGTGGGGCCGACCAAGCTGGTCTACGTCAATGCCGAACGCGTGCCGTGCAACGCCGGCGCCGGCCGCGCCATGTGCTACCAGGTGCGCGACAGCGCGGCGCAGCCGTGGCAGCTCTGGTATGGCGACATCACCGGCTTCAATTTCCAGCCCGGCATCCGCTACCGCCTGCGGGTGGTGGAGGTCCGCGATCCCAATCCGCCCGCCGACGCCTCGGGGCTGCGCTGGGTGCTGGATACGGTGGTGGAACAGGAAATCGTGCGGCGCTGAGCCGCCGCGCGGCGGGCCGCGCTTGACCCGCGGCAAGCGGGCGGCGCGGCCCAGCGATTACTATTACGGCCTTCGCCGTTCCACGCCCCGCTTTGCCATGTCTTCCGTCGTCAATATCGCCGCCTACAAATTCGTCTCGCTGGACGCGCTGCCCGAGCTGCGCGCGCGGCTGCTGGCCGAGGCCGGCGCGGCCGGCCTGAAGGGCACCATCCTGCTGGCCGGCGAAGGCATCAATCTGTTCCTGGCGGGCGCGGCCGACGGCATCGATGCCTTCCTGCGCGATCTGCGCGGCGACGCCCGCTTCGCCGACCTGGAAGTGAAATTCAGCCACAGCGCGCAGGTGCCGTTCCGCAAGCTGCTGGTGAAGATCAAGCGCGAGATCATCCGCATGGACCACCCGACGATCCGGCCCGAGGCCGGCCGCGCGCCGGGCGTGGATGCCAAGACGCTGGCGCGCTGGCTGGAGCAGGGCGCCGACGACAACGGCCGTCCGGTGGTCATGCTGGACACGCGCAACGCCTTTGAAGTCGACGAGGGCACGTTCCGCGACGCCATCGACTGGCGCATCGACCGCTTCACGCAGTTCCCGGCGGCCGTGCAGGCGCACCGCGCGGAGCTGGAAGGCAAGACCGTGGTCAGCTTCTGCACCGGCGGCATCCGCTGCGAGAAGGCCGCGATCTACATGAACGAGGCCGGCATCGAAAACGTCTATCAGCTCGACGGCGGCATCCTCAAGTATTTCGAGGAAACCGGCGGCCCGGGGTTCGACGGCAAGTGCTTCGTGTTCGACGAACGCATTTCGCTCGACCCGGCGCTGGCGCCGAGCCAGGACTGATCGCGCCCGGGCTGGGGTTGCGCCTTCCGCAGCCGCATCCCCGCCACGATGAAAAAAACCCGCCGATCGGCGGGTTTTTTCATGGCGCGGGAAGCGGATCGGGCGATCAGCGCACGCGCATGCCGGGCTTGGCGCCGGGGAACGGCTCCAGCACGTAGATGCCGGCGTCGACCGCCTCGTCGGCGTGGCTGGCGGCCAGCACCATGCCTTCCGAGACGCCGAACTTCATCTTGCGCGGCGCCAGGTTGGCGACCATGACGGTCAGCTTGCCGATCAGGTCCTCGGGCTTGTAGGCCGACTTGATGCCGGAGAAGACGTTGCGGTGGCGGCCTTCGCCCACGTCCAGCGTCAGGCGCAGCAGCTTGGTCGAGCCTTCGACGTGCTCGCAGTTGACGATCTGCGCGATGCGCAGGTCGACGCGGGCGAAGTCGTCGATCGAGATGGTCTCGGCCAGCGGCTCGCCGCCGGGGATCACGGCGGGGGCGGCGGGCGGCTCGAACAGGTCTTCCAGCATCTGCGGTTCGACGCGCTGCATCAGGTGCTTGAACGGCGCCACGCGCTGCGGCAGCACCGCGGCGTCGGCCCAGGTGAAGTTGGCGTCGGCGGCGAACAGTTCACGCGCGACGCGCTCGGCCAGGGCCGGCAGCACCGGCGCCAGCATCACCGACAGGGCCTTGAAGCCGGCCAGCGAGCGCGAGCAGATGTCCTGCAGCGCGGCCTTCTGGGCGTCGTCGGCGGTGGCGATGCCCTTGGCCAGCACCCACGGCTGGGCCGTGTCGAATGCCTGGTTGATGCGGTCGGCGTAGGCCATGATCTCGCGGATGGCGCGGTTGTACTCGCGCGCCTCGAAGGCGGCGCGGATCGACTCGGCCTGCGCGGCGTATTCGGCCGACAGCGCGGCGGTGTCGCCCGAATAGGCCAGGGCGCCGTCGAAGTGCTTGGTGATGAAGCTGGCGGCGCGGCTGGCGATGTTGACGTACTTGCCGACCAGGTCGCTGTTGACGCGGGCGATGAAGTCCTCGGGGTTGAAGTCCATGTCTTCGACCCGGGCGTTCAGCTTGGCGGCGATGTAGTAGCGCATCCACTCGGCGTTCATGCCGAGTTCCAGGTAGCGCAGCGGCGAGATGCCGGTGCCGCGGCTCTTGGACATCTTTTCACCGCTGACGGTGATGAAGCCATGCACGTTGACCGCGTCCGGCGTCTTGCGGCCGGCGAACTTCAGCATCGCGGGCCAGAACAGCGCGTGGAAGTAGACGATGTCCTTGCCGATGAAGTGGACCTGCTCGGTGTTGCCGGCCGGGTCCAGCAGGGCGTCGAAGTCCAGGCCGCGGACGGCGCAGTACGACTTCAGCGAGGCCAGGTAGCCCACCGGCGCGTCCAGCCAGACGTAGAAGTACTTGCCCGGCGCGTCCGGGATCTCGATGCCGAAATAGGGCGCGTCGCGCGAGATGTCCCAGTCGCCCAGCTTGGCTTCGCCGTCCTCGGCGCCCAGCCATTCGCGGGTCTTGGCCAGCATCTCGGGCTGCAGGTGCTTGCCGCCGTTGGCGTTGCTGCCGGTGGTCCATTGCTGCAGGAATTCGACGCAGCGCGGGTCCGACAGCTTGAAGAAGAAGTGGTCGGACGACTTCAGCACCGGCGTGGCGCCGGTCAGGGCCGAGTACGGGTTGATCAGTTCGGTGGGCGCGTAGACGGCGCCGCAGACCTCGCAGGAATCGCCGTACTGGTCCTTGGCATGGCACTTGGGGCATTCGCCCTTGATGTAGCGGTCGGCCAGGAACATGCCCTTGACCGGGTCGTAGAACTGCTCGACGGAGCGGGTCTCGATCAGGTCCTGCGCCTTGAGCGCGCGGTAGATGTCCTGCGACAGCGCCACGTTTTCGGCCGAGTCGGTGGTGTGCCAGTGGTCGAAACGGATGTGGAAGCCGTTCAGGTACTGCGGGCGCTCGGCGGCGTAGCGCGCCACCAGCGCCTGCGGCGTGATGCCTTCTTTTTCGGCCTTCAGCATGATCGGCGCGCCGTGCGCGTCGTCGGCCCCCACGAAGTGCACCGTGTGGCCCGCCATTCGCATCGAACGAACCCAGATGTCGGCCTGGATGTACTCCATGATGTGGCCGATGTGGAAGGATCCGTTGGCGTAGGGCAGCGCAGTGGTGACAAAGAGGGTGCGAGACATGGTTGTCGGTCGAGGTTGAGGGGAAAAATGGGTTGGCCGGCCATTTTAGGGCAATGGCGGCGATGCGCCCGCGGCGACGGGCGGCGGGCCCTTGAAACGACACAACCCGCCGGTCGCGCACGGGGGCGCCAGGCGGGTTGGGGGACAGCGAGCCGGTCGGTCGGCCGCGAGTGCGCGGCGCGGGCCGCCGCGGGATGCGGCGGGCGCCGGCGAGGCCGCGCTCAGCGGATCTCGCGGGCCTCGACGTCGATCACGTCGCCGCGCGGCTGCGTGGCGAACGGAGCGGTGGCGGACTGGAACGGGCCCGGACGGGCGCCCTGACGCTGGCTCCAGTAGGCGCGCACGCCGAAAGGCTTGCCGCGCACCTTGGCGACCACGTACAGGATCGCCACGGCGATCGCCGTGGACAGCATGAAGACCAGCGCCATCGCCATGCCGATCAAGGCCAGGGCGGCGAATAAGACGGCTCGGAAGAAGCGGATAAGAGTATTGGTCATGAAGGTCGGATGCAAAACGCAGCGAAAGGTTCCCGGTATCCGCTATCCTTTAGGGGATGGCGGGCCGCAGAAGCCGCGCTGCCTACGGAACCATAGTGACATGAGTATAACGATAGAACACATCCGCGCCGCGCTGCGCGCCGCGCAAGACCCGAATACCGGCCTGGACCTGGGCGTATCTGTAAAAGATCGTGACATCCAGATCGACGGCGGCCGCGTCGCCGTGGCGCTGGAACTGGGCTATCCGGCCGATGCCGTCCGCGACCAGGTGCGCGAGATCGCCGTGGCGGCGCTGGCCGCCGCCGGCGCGCCCGGCGCCCAGGTCAGCGTGTCCTGGAAGGTGGCGGCGCACGCCGTGCAGAAGGGCCTCAAGCCGCTGCCCAATGTGCGCAACATTATTGCGGTCGCCTCCGGCAAGGGCGGCGTGGGCAAGAGCACCACGGCCGTGAACCTGGCCCTGGCCCTGGCCGCCGAGGGCGCCAAGGTGGGCCTGCTGGACGCCGACATCTACGGCCCCAGCGTGCCGACCATGCTGGGCATTTGGGGCCGTCCCGAGAGTCTGGACAACAAGAGCATGGAGCCGCTGACCGGCCATGGCCTGCAGGCCAATTCCATCGGCTTCCTGATCGATGCCGATTCGCCCGCCATCTGGCGCGGCCCGATGGTCACGCAGGCGCTCGAACAATTGCTGCGCCAGACCAACTGGCGCGACCTCGACTACCTGATCGTCGACATGCCCCCGGGCACCGGCGACGTGGCCCTGACCCTGGCGCAGAAGGTGCCGGTGGTGGGCGCGGTCATCGTCACCACGCCGCAGGACGTGGCGCTGCTGGACGCCCGCAAGGGCCTGCGCATGTTCCAGAAGGTCGAGGTGCCGATCCTGGGCGTGGTCGAGAACATGGCCATCCACATCTGCTCGCAATGCGGCCACGCCGAACACATCTTCGGCGAAGGCGGCGGCCAGCGCATGGCCCAGCAGTATGAAACTCCGTGGCTCGGCAGCCTGCCGCTGACGCTGGCGATCCGCGAGCAGACCGACGCGGGCACGCCCACCGTGGTGGCGGATCCGGGCAGCGAAGCCGCGGGGCTGTACCGCGCCATCGCCAGGAAGCTGGTGGCCGGCGTCGCGGCGCTGCCCCGGGACATGGCCGGGAAATTCCCGTCCATCGTCGTGCAGCAGCCGACCTGACGCATGCGGTGGACAGCCCGGGCCCTCTTGGCAGGACTTTGCGTAGTAGCGGGCGAGGCCGTGGCCAAGCGCCCGGAAATCATCGTGGACCCCGGCGGCGTGCCGCCGGCGGCGCTGCAGGCGATCACCGAGGCGGTGGGCGCCATCGCGCGCCTGGCTGAAGACCAGGACGGCGGCGAAATCAACCGCCTGCGGCGCCGCGCGCGCGACGCCACCCTGGCCGCGCTGGCCACCCAGGGCTATTTCACCCCCACCGTCACGCTCGAGGCCGGCACCGACATCGGCGGCGAAACCTGGGACATCGGCATCGTGCCGGGCAAGCGCACCACGGTGTCGTCGGTCGACCTGACCTTCACCGGCCGCATCACGCGGCCGGAATACGCGCAGCGCGTGCAGAAGCTGCGCGACGACTGGCTGCTCAAGCCCGGCCAGCCGTTCATCAACGCCGACTGGAACAAGGCCAAGTCCAACCTGCTGGACGAGACCTCAGTGCGCGACTTCATGCTGGCGCGCATGACGGCCTCGGAGGCCGACGTGCAGGCCGACACGGCATCGGCCGCCTTGCGCGTCACCATCGACAGCGGGCCGCAGGTGCGCATGGGCGAACTGAGCACCGACGGCCTGGAGCGGGTGCCGCCCAAGCTCATCACCCGCTACGTGCGCTATTCGCCGGGCTCGCCCTACGACCAGAACCGCCTGGACGAATGGCAGCAGGACCTGCAGTCCACGGCCTTCTTCCGCGGTGCCTTCGTGGCCTTGCGGCAGCCGGGCAGCGACCAGCAGACGACCGAGCCGTTGTCCGACCGGGCCCGCGCGCCGGGCGCGGCCAACGCCGCCGAGGCCGCGCCGGCGGGAGATCCGGTGGTGTCCGGCGCCATGCCGCCGCCGCCGCCCGCCTACGATTCCGATGGCGAAGTGACGCTGCCGGTGCAGGTGCGGGTGGTGGAGGCGCCGCCCAAGCGTTTCTCGGCGTCGATCGGCGTCGACGACGAGGCCGGGGTGCGGCTGGAATCGCTGTACCGCCAGAACGTGGTGTTCGGCCAGCCCGTGACGATGGAATCGGGTTTCAGCGTGGACCGGCTGCAGCAGCGCGTCTACACCGACATCCTGCTGCCGCCGACCGAGCGCGGCTACAAGGATTCCGTCGGGGTGCTGGCGCAGCATTCCGACATCCAGGGCCTGGCGGTAACCCGCTACGCGCTGGGCGCCACTCGCAGCCAGGAACGCAAGGGCGCCGGCGACAGCCGCGTCACCTACGAGACCCGCTGGGGCCTGCTGCTGGCGCACGATGACGTCAAGATCGACGGCGGCGACGAATATTCGCTGCCCACGCTGACCGCCACCGGCGAGTGGCTGCGGCGCGACGTGGACAACAAGTACGACCCGCGCGAGGGCAACCTGATCGCGCTGGGCGGCGGCGTGGGCGTGACGCTGGATACCGGCGAGCCCTACACCCGCGCGCGTTTCCGCGCCCAGAAGTGGTGGCCCATCGGCAAGCTGGACGTGCTGACCGTGCGCGGCGAGGTCGGCCGCGTCTGGGCCAACGGCAACGTGCAGGTGCCGGACGATTTCGGTTTCCGCACCGGCGGCGCGCGCTCGATCCGCGGCTACAAGTACCAGAGCATCGGCCTGAAGCGCGACAAAGCCGTGGTGGGCGCGCCCACGCTGGTGGTCGGCAGCATCGAGTACGACCACTACTTCAATGAACGCTGGGGCATGGGCGTGTTCGTCGACGCGGGCGACGCGGCGCAGTCGTTCGGCGACATGTCGCTGGCGGTCGGCTACGGCGTCGGCGCGCGGGTGCGCACGCCGGCCGGCCCGCTGTTCCTGGACGTGGCCTATGGCCAGCGCGAGCGCGACCTGCGCTTGCATTTCTCGCTGGGGATCGCGTTTTGACGGGGCTGCGCCGATTCCTGCGCCACGTGCTGGTGTGGTGGTTGCCGGGGCTGGCGATGCTGGCCGTGCTGGCGTGCAGCTTCGTGTTCTGGCTGCTGGCCTCGCAGACCGGATCGCGCCTGCTGCTGACCACCGCCGCCCAGCAACTGGACGGCCAGGCGCTGGCGGTGCGCGGTTCGGTCCTGCGCGGGCTGGAGGTCGGCCGGCTCGACCTGAATGTAAGCGGCACCCGCATCGGCATCAGCGACCTGCGCCTGAACGTGAATTGGCGCGCGCTGGGCAACCGGCTGCTGCATGTGCGCGAACTCTCGGCCACGAATGTGGAGATCGGCCTGACCGCCGGCGAGGACGCGCCGGCCGATGACAAGCCCGACGAACCCTTCAGCCTGCCGGCGCTGCCGGTGGACATCGCGGTGGACCGGCTGGCGCTGGGCGAATTCCATCTGCTGCAGGACGGCCAGCCGTTGCCGGTCGAACTGGGCGACCTGAACGCCACGTTCGCCGCGGGCAAGCAGGGCGCGCAGTTGCGCATCGCCAACCTGCGCGTGGGCCACGAGATCGGCCAGGCGCAACTGAGCGGGCAGGCCGAGCTGCAGGGCCTGGCCGACCCCTGGCCATTCGCCGCGCGGCTGGACGTGACGGCGCGCGGGTCGGGCCCGGATTCGCCGCTGTGCCAGGCGGATCAGCTGAGCGGCAAGTTCGCGCCGCCGGTGCAGGCTTCCAAGGCGCCGGACGCGGCCAAGCCCCGGGCCGGCGCGGCCAGGGCCGATGCCGCCAAGGGCAAGGCCGCCGCCAGCGCCAAGGCGCCCGCCGCCGACGCCAAGACGCCGGCCGGGACGTCGCCGGACGCCGCCGCGGACAAGGCCGCCACCGCATTCGTCGGCCCGCCGGCGCCCGCCTGCCAGGTGATCCTGCGCGCGGACGCGGCCGGCTCGCTCGACAGTATCCAGGCCAAGCTGGATGGCGCCGGCGCCGGCCTGGCGCTGGACGTGGTGGCCGACCTGGCGCCGCGCACGCCGCTGGTGCTGCGCAGCGCGCGCGCCGATGCGCGGCTGCCGGACAAATCGACGCTGTCGGCGCGGCTGGACCTGCAGGCGGTGGACGGCCAGCCGGGCCGCGACCGCATCGTCGGCACGCTCGGGGCGCAGCGGCTGGACCTGTCGCCCTGGCTCGGCGACGCGCTGCCGCCGGCCGTGGTCAGCGCCAATGCGCAATTGAGCGCCGAATTCGAGAACCTCAGCCAGCTGCGCCAGGCCGCGATCGACCTGCGCTTCGAAGACGGCGCGCGCTGGAACAAGCAGGTGCTGGCCGGCACGGTCAAGGCGCAGGTGGATATCGCCGCGCCCGCCGCCGCCCCGGCCGCGCCGCCGCCCGCTGACGGCGCCGCCCGCGCGGGGGCCGATGCCGCCACGCCGCCCGCCGCCGCAACCGCCGACCTGCTGGCCGGCCTGCGCATCCACGGCCTGGACGTGGACCTGAAACTGGGCCCGAACCGGGTCCGGGCGCAGGGCGAGATCGGCGGCGCCGACGGCGCGCTGACGCTGGACGCGCAGGCGCCGCAGCTGGACGCGTTCTGGCCCGGCATCCCGGGCGGCGCCGACCTCAAGGGCAAGCTCGGCGGCACCGTTGCCGCCCACAAAGGCGAAATCACGGCCGGCTACAACCCGGCCAAGCCGCGCCCCGGCGTGCTGGGCGAATCACGCGCCCAGGCCACTCTTGCCTTCACCGGGGGCTGGGGCAAGGGCGCGGCGGGCGAGCCCGATGCCGCCCTGACCGGCTGGCGCGGCGCCTTTTCGCGCCTGACCGTCGACAGCGCCGGCTTCACCGTCTCGGTCGACCGGCCGGTGACGCTGTCGTACCTGCCGGCGGCGCTGGCGCCGCAATGGCAGTGGCAGGTGGGCCAGACGGTGATTGGCGTGGCCCTGCCCGGCAAGGAAAAGCTGGCGATCGCCCACAAGGGCTCGCGCGGCGATGCCAAGCGCTGGGAAACCGCCGGCCAGGCCGATAACCTCGTCATCACGGCCGCCATGGCGCGCCAGGTGATCGCCGCCGTCGACCCCGAGGCCGCGGCGAAGATGAGCAAAGGGCCCAAGCGCGTCAACGCCACCGTGGCCGAGAGCCAGCGCCGCATCGCGCTGGACGCGTCCTGGGACCTGAAATTCGACGGCCGGCTGGCCGGCCGCGCCCGCATCGCGCGCCGCGACGGCGATCTGTTGATTCCGGGCGATCCGCCGGTGCCGCTGGGCGTGAAAGCGCTGGTGCTGGACCTGACGGCCACGCCGACCTCGGCCAACGCCAGCCGCCTGGACGCCAAGCTGGACCTGGCCACCGACAAGATGGGCAAGATCGCGGGCAATGGCACGGCGGTGCTGGCGGTCGACGCCAAGGGCGGCATGGCGCTGGATCCGCGCCAGCCGATCCGCGCCAGGCTGGACGCGGACATCACCGACCTGGCCTGGGTCGGCCTGTTCGTCGGCGATTCGATGGAAATCGGCGGCCAGGTCAAGGCCAACCTCGAGGCCCAGGGCACGCTCAATGGCAAATGGAGCGCCAGCGGCGCGATTCGCGGCGACAAGCTGCGGGTGGTGCGCATCGACGACGGCGTGCGCCTGATCGAGGGCAAGCTGTCGGCGCGCCTGGATGGCGACAAGCTGGTGCTGGACAGCCTGCGCTTCCCGGCCTCGCTGCGGGTCATGCCGGCCGAATGGCGCACCAAGGAATGGATCACCACCAATCCCGAGGCCAAGGACGGCTATGCCGAGGCCAAGGGACAGTGGAACCTGATCGACGGCGGCGGCAGCGTGCGCCTGACGCTGTACCGCTTCCCGGCGCTGCAGCGCTCGGACCGCTACGCCATGGTGTCCGGCACCATCGACCTGAACGCCGCGATGCCGCGCATCGACATCGTCGGCGACCTGAAGGCGGACGCCGGCTGGTTCAGCCTGGAGATCCTGCAGGGCGTGCCCTCGCTGGACGACGACGTCAAGGTGCGGCGCGCGGGCGACGATCCCGGCGCCGTGTCGACCCCGTTGCAGACCACCATGAACCTGAAGTTCGACATGGGGCCGCGCTTCTACATCACCGGCATGGGGCTGGACGCCGGCCTGCTGGGGGCGATCCAGATCCTGCTGAACGACGGCCGCCTGACCGGCGTGGGCGCGTTGCGCACCCGCGGCGGCGGCATCGAGGCCTATGGCCAGAAGCTGCGGCTGCGGCGCGGCACGCTGACCTTCCAGGGCCGCCTGGACAATCCGCTGCTGGACATCGAGGCCCTGCGCACCGGCGAACAGGTCGAGGCGGGCGTGAAGGTGGTGGGCACCGCGCAGCGGCCACGCATCGACCTGGTGTCGTACCCGGACGTCAGCGACGTCGAGAAACTGTCGTGGCTGCTGCTGGGCCGGGGGCCGGACGAGAGCGGCAGCGACGCCGCGCTGCTGCTGTCGGTGGGCACGGCGCTGCTGGGCGGCGGCCAGCCGTTCTACAAGCAGTTCGGGCTGGACGACGTCAGCGTGCGCACCGGCAATCTGGGCAGCTCGGGCAGCATCCTGCCGGACCGCACCGTGGCCGGCGACGTCAACCGCGACAGCGACAGCCAGCTGGCGACCCAATTCCTGGTGGCCAGCAAGACGTTCGCCAACGGCATCACGCTGAGCGTCGAGCAGGCGCTGGCGGGCAGCGACACCGTCGGCCGGGCCAGCTACCGGCTGGCGCGCGGCCTGTCGCTGGACCTGAAGGGAGGCTCGGTCAATGGCATCGCGCTGGTCTACCGGACGTTCTTCGGCGATTGACGTGCGTGACGGTTCCGTCCCCGTTCGGGGACGGGTCGGCGCGCTCGGGATAAAATGACGCCCATTCCATTTCCCCAAGCACTCTCGCCACCATGAGCATCAAAAGCGACCGCTGGATCCGCCGCCAGGCCGAAGCCGGCATGATCGAACCCTTCGAAGCGGGGCAGGTCCGCACGGCCAATGGCGGGCGCATCGTCAGCTACGGCACCAGCAGCTACGGCTACGACGTGCGTTGCGCCGACGAATTCAAGATCTTCACGAACATCAACTCCACCATCGTCGATCCCAAGAATTTCGACGAAGGCTCGTTCGTGGACTTCAAGGGCGACGTCTGCATCATCCCGCCCAACTCATTCGCGCTGGCCCGCACGGTGGAATACTTCCGCATTCCGCGCAGCGTGCTGACGATCTGCCTGGGCAAGAGCACCTACGCGCGCTGCGGCATCATCGTCAACGTGACGCCGCTGGAACCCGAATGGGAAGGCCACGTCACGCTGGAGTTCTCGAACACCACGCCGCTGCCGGCCAAGATCTACGCCGGCGAAGGCTGCGCCCAGATGCTGTTCCTGGAAAGCGACGAGGTCTGCGAGACCTCGTACGCCGACCGGGGCGGCAAGTACCAGGGCCAGCGCGGCGTGACCCTGCCGCGCACCTGATCGCCCGCGGTGGGGGCGCCGCCCGGCGCGCCCCGCCTTGCCTCAACGCCCGCCAGGGGCGGCCTGGCGCCCCGGCGCCGGGCGCAGGTATTCGATGTCCCACTCGCTTTCCGACACCTGCACGAAGCCGTGGCGGCGATAGAAGCGGTTCGAGTCGCTGCCGCGCAGCGCGCCCACGCTGACCGGCAGGCCACGGCGGTCGGCATCGAGCAGCAGGCGGCCCAGCACCTGGCCGCCCACCCCCAGCCCTTGCGCCGCGGGCACCACATACAGATGATCCAGCCGCAGGCCGTCGCCGTCGGGACGCAGCGCGTAGAAGCCGACGCGCGCGCCGTCGCGCTCGATGATCCAGGTGTGATCCGGCCGGAAGGTATCGCGCAGGCGGGCGCGGGCCCGCTCGGGGTCGAACCGGCCCAGGCGTTCCAGGCTGTCGCGCATGGCCTCGATGCGGATGGCCAGCAGGGCCTCGAAATCGGCGGGAGCGGCCGGCACGTCGCGTAGCGCGCCCGCCGCCAGCGCGTCGTAGCCCTGGCCCAGGAACCGCAGCAGGCAGATGCCGTGGCCGAACGGATCGCTCAGGTGGGCGATGCGGCCCCAGTCATGCGATACCGGGGGATCCTCCAGCGTCGCGCCCGCCGCCACCGCCCGTTCGACAGCGCTGTCGACGTCGTCGACCACCACATCCAGATGCACCGGCGTCCAATGGCGGGCGTAGTCGCGCGCTTGTCGCGCGGCGCTCGCGGCGGGCGTGCCGGCGGCCTTTTCCAGCAGGTAGATCGGCGCCTGCGCGCCCAGCATTTCCGCGGCCCCGGGACCGAGGCGGCGATGCAGCGCCAGGCCGAAGGCGCGGCTGTAGAAGTCGATGGCCGCCTCGAGATCGGGCACGTCGATGTTGACCAGGATGCGCATGAGGTCTTTCCGCAGAGGGGATCGCAAAACATAGCATGGCGCGCACGCCGCGTTGCAATCGCGCCAGCGGCTTGCGCGGCGCTAAAGAACGCGGGGGCGCGACCGTAAAATGACATATGTGTTTGCCGATTTGGCGACGTCATCTCAGCAAGCGTGAGCAAGGCCTATCCGTGCGTTACCCCCATATCCCCTGGCTGCCCCTGTTGTTCTATCCCGCGCTGCCGGTGATTGCGGCGGTGGGGCTGTTGCTGTGGCGCCAGTGGCCGCCGGCGCTGGCGCTGATCGTGCCGTTCGTGCCATGGGTCATGGCGCTGGTCGGCGCGGCGATCTGCCTGATGTACCAGCGTTCGCAGACGCTGGCGCTGATGCTGGGCGTGCTGACGGCCGTGGCCATCTGGCCGACCCTGGCCAGCGAGGCGCCGTGGGCGCTGGGGCCGGCGCTGGTGTGGTGGTCGCTGGCCTACACCATCAACGCGCTCTGGGCGGAACGCGCCGGCATGCTGTGGGATCTGGCCGCGCGCATCGGCCTGATGGCGGTGGGCGCCGCGGCCATCGCGTTGGCCGGCAAGGACGGCGTGGGGCAGTGGTTCGGCACGCTGGCGGTGCAGGGCACGCTGGCCCGGCTCGGCATCCCGGCCGAGGCGCTGGCGGCGCTGCTGGTGACCGGCCTGACCCTGACCCTGCTGCTGTTGCGTTATGGCCGCCCGCAGCAGGCTGGCCAATGGCTGGGTTTCGTCTGCATGGCCTGGGCGCTGCCGCGCGGCGGCCAGCACGCGATCGAACTGGCCGTGATGGCATCGGCCGCGCTGACATCGCTGTCTATTTCGCTGGCGCACGAGGGCTACCACATGGCCTTCCGCGACGAGCTGACCGGCCTGCCGGGCCGCCGCGCGCTCAACGAACGGCTGCAGCGCATGGGCCGCGTCTACACGTTGGCGATGGCCGACGTCGATCACTTCAAGGCGTTCAACGATACCCATGGCCACGACGTCGGCGACCAGGTGCTGCGCATGGTCGCGGCGCAGCTGCGCCGGGTGCCGGGCGGCGGCTATGCCTACCGCTACGGCGGCGAGGAATTCACGCTGGTGTTTCCGGGCAAGACCGCGATCGAGGCCATGCCGCACCTGGAAACCGTGCGGCGCGCGATCGAGGCCTACCAGATGCGCCTGCGCGACAAGCCGGCGCGGCCCAAGGCGGACCAGGTCGGCTTGCGCCGCCGCGGCGGTCGCGGCCGCAATACCCGGCCGCTGCGGGTCACGGTCAGCATCGGGGTGGCCGAGCGTGGCGAGGCGTTGCGCGCGCCGGACGCGGTCATCAAGGCGGCCGATCAGGCGCTGTACAAGGCCAAGGACGGCGGCCGCAACCAGGTCTGGGCCTACGGTTCGCGACGCCGCGCGGGCGCCGCCTGATCTCGGCGCCGCCCGATGCCGGAGTGTGGTGCGGTTAGTGCAAACAGCCCCTAGCGGCCGGGCAGGGCCAGCGCCATCAGCACTTCGTCGTACAGCTCGCCGTTGACGCACAGGGCCTCGCGTTCGAGGCCGTATTCCTCGAAGCCAAGGCTGGCGTACAGCTGCCGCGCCGCCGCGTTGTTGGCGGTGACGCTCAGCTGCACCGTGCGCACGCCGCGCATGGCGCCGGCATGCTCGATGGCCGCCCGCATCAACTGGCGCGCCAGCCCCCGGCCGCGCCAGCCGGGCGCCACGTAGACGCTCCAGATGTGCGCCTTGTGGCGCATCTTGAGCTTGCGCTGGCGGGTGACGCCGATGATGCCGGCCAGCGCCGCTGCCGAGAACACGCCGAACATCGCGCTGTCGTCCGCCGGGGCGATCCAGCCGCGGATGTCTTCCAGTGTCAGCGTGTGTTCCTCTTCGTAACTCGATCCGAACGCTTCCGGGGTCTCGCGCAGGGCATCCAGGCGCAACTGGCGCAGCCCCTGGGCATCCTGGGGGATCAGACGTCGGACAAGCAGGTCGGATGGGGAATTCACGGGACGGGGCAGTGTTGGGAATAGGGTACGGTCTTGGTGCTGTCGGGCCAGTATAGGCGTGCGGGCTGCCTATAATGGGGCAACGCCGCTTGCGGTTTTCACAAAGGAGCCAATGATGTTCGGTTTCCTCAAGATAAACCATGAGGCCGAGCGCGACGAGGTCCAGGAAGAGTTCGTGGCCCGCGTGGCTCACGCCGCCGAGGATTTCGTCCAGGCCGCCGGTTCCGCCGGAGCCGGGCTCGACTACACACCGTCGAGCGTCCATGCGCTGGAAGATGCGCTCGAAGCCGCGCATGTGGGCACCTTGCCCCTGACTCCCATGCAGACCGTCGGCGCCGCCGCCTACCTCTACGAGGTGGCCCGGCGCGCCCATGGCGGCCTGTACGAGGTCTGCGACGACGAGGACCCGGTGGTGCTGGTCTGCGGCGAGCCCGACGCCGAGGTCTGCTTCGGCGCCATCGCCAAGGTCGAGCGGCGCATCCGCTACGGCGCCGCCGAGGCCATCCCGCCGTACTTCGAGCGCTTCATCGCGGCCCTGGACGCGGGCGAGGCCCGCACCCTGAGGTAGGTCCGCGCGCCTCGCGCGGGGGCCTGGCCGGCGTCCTGCCGGCCGCCCCGCGGGCGCCGCTCGCGGACTCGTTGCAACGGTCTTCGGGAAAACCATAGGGTCTGGAGAAAAACGGCCCTACAATTCGGCCATTCCCGCCGCCGGCGGGGACCTCGCGCCCGCCTGTCATCAGACGGTTTTTCACTAGAAGTACACTCGCGTCCGCCAACACGGTCCGATTCGCCTTGCCCCCAGGAGCGCCTGCATGAAATTCCGCTTCCCCATCTTCATCATCGACGAGGACTACCGTTCCGAGAACGCGTCCGGTCTGGGTATCCGTGCTTTGTCTTCGGCGATCGAGGCCGAGGGCGTCGAGGTGATCGGGGTGACCAGTTACGGCGACCTGAGTTCGTTCGCCCAGCAGCAGAGCCGTGCCAGCGCCTTCATCCTGTCGATCGACGATGAAGAGTTCGACGTGGATTCGCCCGAGGACGTGGCCAGCGCGATCAAGAACCTGCGCACCTTCATCGGCGAACTGCGCTTTCGCAACGCCGACATTCCCATCTACCTGTATGGCGAGACGCGCACCTCGGAACACATTCCGAACGACATCCTGCGCGAACTGCACGGCTTCATCCACATGTTCGAGGACACCCCCGAATTCGTGGCGCGCCACATCATCCGCGAAGCCCGCAGCTACGTCGACAGCCTGCCGCCGCCGTTCTTCCGCGAGCTGGTCAAGTACGCGCAGGACGGCTCCTATTCCTGGCACTGCCCCGGCCACTCGGGCGGGGTGGCGTTCCTGAAGAGCCCGGTGGGCCAGATGTTCCACCAGTTCTTCGGCGAGAACATGCTGCGCGCCGACGTCTGCAACGCCGTCGACGAACTGGGCCAGCTGCTGGACCACACCGGCCCCGTGGCCGAATCGGAACTGAACGCGGCGCGCATCTTCCACGCCGACCACTGCTATTTCGTGACCAACGGCACCTCGACCTCGAACAAGGTGGTGTGGCACGCCAACGTCGCCGCCGGCGACGTCGTGGTGGTGGACCGCAACTGCCACAAGTCGATCCTGCACGCCATCACCATGACGGGCGCGATCCCGGTGTTCCTGCGCCCGACGCGCAACCACCTGGGCATCATCGGCCCGATCCCGCTGGAAGAGTTCCACCCGGACAACATCCGCAAGAAGATCGAGGCCAACCCGTTCGCGCGCGAAGCGGTGAACAAGAACCCGCGCATCCTGACGCTGACGCAGAGCACCTACGACGGCGTGATCTACAACGTCGAGATGATCAAGGAGCAGCTGGGCAGCTATGTCGACACGCTGCACTTCGATGAAGCCTGGCTGCCGCACGCCTCGTTCCACGAGTTCTACCAGGACATGCACGCCATCGGCCAGGACCGTCCGCGCAGCAAGGACGCGATGGTGTTCGCCACCCACTCCACGCACAAGCTGCTGGCCGGCATCTCGCAGGCCTCGCAGATCATCGTGCAGGAGTCCGAGACCCGCAAGCTCGACCGCAACGTCTTCAACGAAGCCTACCTGATGCACACGTCGACCTCGCCGCAGTACGCGATCATCGCGTCGTGCGACGTGGCCGCGGCCATGATGGAGCCCCCGGGCGGCACCGCGCTGGTCGAGGAAAGCATCCGCGAAGCCATGGACTTCCGCCGCGCCATGCGCAAGGTGGAGTCCGAGTTCGGCAAGAACGACTGGTGGTTCAAGGTCTGGGGCCCGAACCGCCTGGTGTCCGAAGGCATCGGCAACCGCGATGAATGGGTCCTGGAGTCCAACGAGCACTGGCACGGCTTCGGCGACCTGGCCGAAGGCTTCAACATGCTGGACCCGATCAAGGCCACGGTCATCACGCCGGGGCTGGACATGTCGGGCAGCTTCGGCGAAACCGGCATCCCCGCCGCGCTGGTCTCCAAGTACCTGACCGAGCACGGCGTGGTGGTCGAGAAGACCGGCCTGTATTCGTTCTTCATCCTGTTCACCATCGGCATCACCAAGGGCCGCTGGAACACGCTGCTGACCGCGCTGCAGCAGTTCAAGGACGACTACGACCGCAACCAGCCGCTGTGGCGCATCCTGCCGGACTTCTGCCGTGGCCATCGCCGCTACGAGCGCATGGGCCTGCGCGACCTGTGCCAGCAGATCCACGAGGCCTACCGCGAGCGCGACGTGGCCCGCCTGACCACCGAGATGTACCTGAGCGACATGGTGCCGGCGCTCAAGCCGTCCGACGCCTTCGCCCGCATGGCGCACCGCGAGGTCGAGCGTGTCGACATCGACCAGCTGGAAGGCCGCGTCACCGGCGTGCTGCTGACGCCGTACCCTCCGGGCATCCCGCTGCTGATCCCGGGCGAGCGCTTCAACCGCACCATCGTCCAGTACCTGCAGTTCGCGCGTGAGTTCAACGAGCGCTTCCCGGGCTTCGAGACCTACATCCACGGCCTGGCCGACGAAGTGGGTCCGGACGGCGAGAAGCGTTACTACGTTGACTGCCTGATCGAAGACTGATCGGGTCCGGAGTCTTGATGTTCGATGTCGCCGTTCTCGGCGCCGGCGCCGCTGGCATGATGTGTGCCGCGGTCGCCGGCCAGCGCGGCCTGCGCGTGGTGCTGGTCGATCACGCCGAGCGGCTGGCCGAGAAGATCCGCATCTCGGGCGGCGGCCGCTGCAACTTCACCAACCTCGGCGCCGGTCCCGCCAACTTCCTGTCCGACAATCCGCATTTCTGCCGGTCGGCGTTGGCGGGCTACACGCCGCAGGACTTCCTGGCGCTGCTCAAGCGCCACCGCATCGCCTGGCACGAGAAGCACCGCGGCCAGCTGTTCTGCGACGATTCCAGCGAATCCATCATCGAGATGCTGCGCGCCGAATGCGACGCCGGCGGGGTGCAATGGCGCATGGGCTGCCAGGTGGCCGAGGTAGCCCATGGCGAGGCCGGCTTCGAGCTGCGCACCAGCCAGGGCGCGATCCGCGCGGCCAAGCTGGTGGTGGCCACGGGCGGCATGGCGATCCCGCAGCTGGGCGCGACCGACTTCGGCCTGAAGCTGGCGCGCCAGTTTGGCCTGAAGGTGGTCGAGCCGCGGCCGGCGCTGGTGCCGCTGACCTTCGACGCCGCGCACTGGCAGCCGTTGTCGGAACTGTCCGGCGTGGCGCTGGAGGTCAACCTGGCCACGGGGCAGGGCAAGGCGCGCGGCGAGTTCCTCGAGGACCTGCTGTTCACCCATCGCGGCCTGTCGGGCCCGGCCATCCTGCAGATCTCCAGCTTCTGGAAACCGGGCGAGCCGATCGTCATCGACCTGGCGCCGGGGCGCGACCTGGCCGCCGAACTGCTGGCCGCCAAGTCCGGCAACCGGCAGCAATTGCACACGGTGCTGGCCGGCCTGTGGCCCAAGCGCCTGGCCGACCGCTGGCTGCAGCTGGCGGAGCAGGGCGGCAAGCCGGGCCTGGCGGCGCTGCGCCTGGCCGACGCGCCCGACAAGACCCTGCGCGCCCTGGCGCAGGACATCCACCAGTGGACGCTGGTGCCCAGCGGCACCGCCGGCTACAAGAAGGCCGAGGTCATGCGCGGCGGCGTCGACACCCGCGGCCTGGACCAGAAGTCGATGCAGGCCAAGACCACCCCCGGCCTGTACTTCATCGGCGAGGCCGTGGACGTCACCGGCTGGCTCGGCGGCTACAACTTCCAGTGGGCCTGGGCCTCGGGCGTCGCCTGCGGCAACGCGCTCTAGGCGCTCCAGCCGCATTCTCCGGGCGCGCCGCCCGCTTCGTCCCACGCGTTTCCCGCCCATCGGCGCGGGCACGCTTCGTGCTGCCCGCCAAGGGCCTGCGCGGCTCATAGCCTGGCTGCATGACAGGCATTGCAACGTTATCGTTGTGATATCAAATAAAAATACCTATCATTTGTATTTCTAAAAATCAGACGCTTGTCATCACCGGCAGCGTCGCCCGACGGAGACCGCCTTGGCCTACACCTTGCCGCCCCTGCCTTACGCCTACGACGCGCTCGAGCCGAACATCGACGCCCTGACGATGGAGATCCACCACAGCAAGCACCACCAGACCTACGTCAACAACCTGAACGCCGCGCTGGACGGCGCCGGCATCGCCACCGACGAGCCGGTCGACGCCCTGGTGGCGCGCATCGACCAACTGCCCGAGGCCATCCGCGGCGCGGTGCGCAACAACGGCGGCGGCCACGCCAACCACAGCCTGTTCTGGTCGGTGATGTCGCCGCAGGGCGGCGGCGAGCCCGACGGCGCCCTGGCCCGCGCCATCGACGCCGAACTGGGCGGCCACGCGGCCTTCCGCGAAGCCTTCACCAAGGCGGCGCTGACGCGCTTCGGCAGCGGCTGGGCCTGGCTCAGCGTCACGCCGGCCGGCAAGCTGCTGGTGGAAAGCAGCGCCAACCAAGACAGCCCGCTGATGCAGGGCAACACGCCGATCCTGGGGCTGGACGTGTGGGAGCACGCCTACTATCTGAAGTACCAGAACCGCCGGCCGGAATACATCGGCGCCTTCTACAATGTGATCGATTGGCCCGAGGTGGCGCGCCGCTACGCCGCCGCCGTGGGCTGAGCCGGCATTGCGCGGGGGCAGCGGTCCATGAACACTTTCAGCCGTCATCGCATCCGGCCCGCGGCCATCAGCGTCAGTGTCTGGACGCTGGCGGTGCTGGTCGCCTGCCTGGGCCTGCACCAGATGTGGGTCTATTTCAACGAGCACGCGCCGCACGTGGCCGACGCGCTGCTGGGCGGCATGGTGGCGGCCGGCGCCACCGCCGCCGGCACGCTGCCGGTGCTGTTCGCGCGCACCATCCCGCAGAAGATGCAGGACAGCATGTTCGGCTTCGGCGCCGGCGTGATGCTGGCGGCCAGCGCCTTTTCGCTGGTGGCGCCGGGCATCGCGGCGGCCGAGGCCCAGGGCGCCGGCCCGTGGGGCGCGGGCCTGACGGTGGGCGCCGCCATCCTGCTGGGCGCGGCGGTACTGCTGCTGATGGACCGGCTGCTGCCGCACGAGCACTTCATCAAGGGCCGCGAGGGCATCGAGGCGCACCGCCTGCGCCGCACCTGGCTGTTCGTCTTCGCGATCACGCTGCACAACCTGCCCGAGGGCCTGGCCATCGGCGTGGGCTACGCCGGCAACGATCCGGTGCGCGGCACGGCGTTGGCCACCGGCATCGCCATCCAGGACATTCCCGAGGGGCTGGTGGTGGCCGTGGCCTTGATCGCCGCCGGCTACAAGCGCGCGTTCGCGGTGGCGCTGGGCATGCTGTCGGGCCTGGTCGAGCCGGTCGGCGCGGTGCTGGGCGCGGCGGTGGTGGGCTGGTCGGCGGCGCTGCTGCCGTGGGGGCTGGGTTTCGCCGCCGGGGCGATGCTGTTCGTGATCAGCCACGAGATCATCCCGGAATCGCACCGCAAGGGGCACGAGGTCTACGCCACCTGCGGGCTGATGCTGGGCTTCGTGCTGATGATGCTGCTGGACACCGCGCTGGGCTGAGCGGCCGTCGCGCGGGGGGCGGGCCCGCGGCCTCGGATCGAGGCCGCGTATCAAGGCCGTGGATCAACAACGGAACGGCGTTTCGCGGTATGCTTTCGGCGCTGTCACGCATGTTGCGGGAGAGAGCGGCCGTCCGCGGCCGCCGCCGAAGGCGCAATTCGCCCAGAATCGCTCAGGTATCCCATACCGCGCATGTTTGCCCTGTCCCGGTTTTTACCGCGCGGACGCGGCAAAGCAGCACTCTGGAGAGACCTGGCGCCGCTGCCCAAACAGGGACATAGCGCGCAGCCCAGGCGCCGAAGGTGCAAACCCGCCACGCGGGGCAACTCTCAGGCAAAAGGACAGAGGGGCGGAAAATTCAGCCGTTGCGCGGGCGTTTCCTGTCCGCCGGCGGCATTCCGTAACCCTGGCACCGCTGCCGCTCCGGAGTACCCGCGCATGTCCGCAACCCTCAAACGCACCCCGCTGGCCGACGAACACATCGCCTCCGGCGCCCGCATGGTCGATTTCGGCGGCTGGGACATGCCCCTGGCCTACGGCTCGCAACTGGAAGAACACCACGCGGTGCGCCAGGACGCCGGCATGTTCGACGTTTCGCACATGCTCAACGCCGACGTCACCGGCCCCGATGCCTTTGCCTTCCTGCAGCGCCTGGTGGCCAATGACGTGGCCAAGCTGACCGTGCCCGGCAAGGCGCTCTACACCTGCATGCTGAACCCGCAGGGCGGCGTCATCGACGACCTGATCGTCTACTTCTTCGCCGCCGATGAATGGCGCGTGGTGGTCAATGCCGGCACGGCCGACAAGGACATGGCCTGGATGCAGCGCGTCAAGCAGGCCGGCAAGTTCGACGTCGCCATCACGCCGCGCCGTGACCTGGCCATGATCGCCGTGCAGGGCCCCAATGCCCGCGCCAAGGTCTGGGCCGCGCGTCCGGCCTGGCAGGCCGCCAGCGAGCCGCTGACCCCGTTCGTGGCCGCCCGCGTCGGCGACGACACCCTGGTGGCGCGCACCGGCTACACCGGCGAAGACGGTTTCGAGATCGTGCTGCCTGCCACCGAGGCGGTGCAACTGTGGCGCGACCTGGCGGCCCAGGGCGTGCGCCCGGCGGGCCTGGGCGCGCGCGACACGCTGCGCCTGGAAGCCGGCATGAACCTGTACGGCCAGGACATGGACGAACTGACCCAGCCCGGCGAAGCCGCGCTGACCTGGACGGTGTCCCTGAAAAACCCCGAGCGCCGCTTCATCGGCCGCGACGCGCTGGAGCAGTTCGCCACGCCCGCCACCTTCATCGGCCTGAAACTGCAGGAGCGCGGCGTGATGCGCGCCCACATGGCGGTGCGCACCCCGCACGGCGTGGGCGAGCTGACCAGCGGCACCATGTCGCCGACGCTGGGCGTCTCGATCGGTTTCGCGCGCCTGCCGCAAGGCGTGGCCGCGGGCGACACGGTCGAGGTCGACATCCGCGGCAAGTGGGTGCCCGCCCTGGTCTGCAAACTGCCGTTTGTCCGTAACGGCAAAGCCGTCGAACACTCGTAAACTCGAAGCTTCGCGCCGCTGGCCGGCCCCTCGGGGCAGGGCCGTCGGCGCGAGGCGCGCAACACCATTTCCTTATCCGAATCCCCCAGGAGTTCCCATGAGTCTGCCCACCGATCGCAAGTACACCGAGTCCCATGAATGGGTCAAAGCCGAAGGCGACGTGTTCGTCGTCGGCATCACCGATACCGCCCAGGACCAGCTGGGTGACCTGGTCTTCGTCGGCGACGTCAAGGTCGGCGCCAAGCTGAACGCGGGCGAGACCGCCGGCGTGGTCGAGTCGGTCAAGGCCGCCTCCGACATCTACGCGCCCGTGGCCGGCGAGATCGTTGCCTTCAACGACGAGCTGGAAAGCAACCCCAACCTGATCAACGAATCGGCCTTCACCGCCTGGATCTTCAAGATCAAGCCGGTCAACGCCGCCGATGCCGACAAGCTGCTGGACGCGGCCGGCTACGAAGCCGTCGCCAACGGCTAAGCCCGTCAGGGCGGGCGCGGCGCTGGCGCCGCCGCCCGTCCATGCATCACCGTCCGTCCCTCCGACGACACCGCCATCTCGAGATCCCCCCATGTCGCGCGCCCTAGACACCCACACCGACTTCATTCCCCGCCACATCGGCCCCTCCGACGCCGACCAGGCCGCCATGCTCGCCGCGATCGGCAGCCCCAGCCTGGACGCCCTGATCGAAGAAGTCGTGCCGCCCAAGATCCGCAGCCAGGCGCCGCTGGCGCTGCCGCCGTCGCGCAGCGAAGCCGACGTGCTGGCCGAACTGAAGCAGATCGCCGGCCGCAACAAGGTCTTCCGCAACTACATCGGCCAGGGGTACTACGGCACGCAGACGCCCAACGTGGTGTTGCGCAACATTCTCGAGAATCCCGCCTGGTACACGGCCTACACGCCGTACCAGCCCGAGATCTCGCAGGGCCGCCTGGAGGCCCTGCTGAACTACCAGACCATGGTCGCCGACCTGACCGGGCTGGACATCTCCAACGCCTCGCTGCTCGATGAAAGCACCGCCGCCGCCGAAGCCATGACGCTGGCGCGCCGTGGCGCCAAGTCGCAGAGCCCGGTGTTCTTCATCTCGCGCCACGTGCATCCGCAGACCATCGAAGTCGTGCGCACGCGCGCCGAGGGCCTGGACATCGAGATCGCCATCGGCGACGAGGCCGAAGGCCTGCCGGAGTGCTTCGGCGTGCTGCTGCAGTACCCGCACAGCACCGGCTCGGTGGCCGACTACCGCAAGCTGGCCGAGGCCGCCCACGCGCAAGGCGCGGTGGTGGCCGTCGCCACCGACCTGCTGGCGCTGGCGCTGCTGGCCGCGCCGGGCGAGTGGGGCGCGGACATCGCCATCGGTTCGGCCCAGCGCTTCGGCGTGCCGTTCGGTTTCGGCGGCCCGCACGCGGGCTTCATGGCCTGCAAGGACGCTTTCAAGCGCAACATGGCCGGCCGCCTGGTCGGCGTGTCCAAGGACGCCCAGGGCAACCCGGCGATGCGCCTGGCCCTGCAGACGCGCGAACAGCACATCCGCCGCGAGAAGGCCACCTCGAACATCTGCACCGCGCAGGTGCTGCTTGCCGTGATGGCCGGCATGTACGCCGTCTGGCACGGCCCGGCCGGCATCCGCCGCATCGCCGAGCGCGTGCAGCGCTACACCGCCATCCTGCGCGCCGAACTCGGCAAGCTGGGCCTCAAGGTCGCCAACGACACCTTCTTCGACACGCTGCTGCTGGAAACCGGCCCCGCCACCCCGGCCATCATCACGGCCGCCGAGTGCGAGCACGTCAACCTGCGCCGCGTCGACGGCGCCCGCCTGGCCGTGTCGCTGGACGAGACCGTCACCGCCGCCGACCTGCAGGCCCTGGTGAACGTGTTCGCCGCCGGCCTGGAGCACGATGACGTCGAACTGGACATCGACGCGCTGGACGCCGCCGCCGCCGGCGGCATTCCCGCCGCCGTGGCGCGCGAAAGCGCCATCCTCAAGCACCCGGTGTTCTCCAGCGTGCAGTCGGAAACCGACATGCTGCGCTACCTGCGCAAGCTGGCCGACAAGGACCTGGCGCTGGACCGCACCATGATCCCGCTGGGTTCGTGCACCATGAAGCTGAACGCCACGGCCGAGATGATCCCCATCACCTGGCCCGAGTTCGCGCTGGTGCACCCGTTCGCGCCCGCCGCGCAGAGCAAGGGCTACGATGAGCTGATCACGCGCCTGTCGGCCGCGCTGTGCGAAATCACCGGCTACGACAACATCAGCCTGCAGCCCAACTCGGGCGCGCAGGGCGAGTACGCCGGCCTGCTGGCGATCCGCGGCTACCACCAGGCCAACGGCCAGCACCAGCGCAACGTCTGCCTGATCCCGTCGTCGGCCCACGGCACCAACCCCGCGTCGGCGCAGCTGGCCGGCATGGAAGTGGTGGTGGTGGCGTCCGACGCCAACGGCAACGTCGACCTGGTCGACCTGCGCGCCAAGATCGAACAGGTCGGCGACAAGCTGGCCGCGCTGATGATCACCTACCCGTCCACGCACGGCGTGTTCGAGGAAGCCGTGACCGAGATCTGCGACCTGGTGCACCAGGCCGGCGGCCAGGTGTACCTGGACGGCGCCAACATGAACGCCATGGTTGGCGTGGCCAAGCCGGGCAAGTTCGGCTCGGACGTGTCGCACCTGAACCTGCACAAGACCTTCTGCATCCCGCACGGCGGCGGCGGCCCGGGCGTCGGTCCGGTCGCGGTGCGCGCGCATCTGGCGCCGTACCTGCCGGGCGTGGTCAACGAACAGGGCAAGCTGCCCGGCGAAGCCAAGGTGGGCCCGGTCTCGGCCGCGCCGTTCGGCTCGGCCGGCATCCTGCCGATCCCGTTCGTGTACATCGCGCTGATGGGCGCCGACGGCCTGCGCCGCGCCACCGAAGTCGCGATCCTGAACGCCAACTACATCGCCACCCGCCTGCGCGACCACTACCCGGTGCTGTACGCGGGCCGTAACGGCCGCGTGGCGCACGAGTGCATCCTGGACGTGCGTCCGCTCAAGGACACCAGCGGCATCAGCGCCGAGGACATCGCCAAGCGCCTGATGGACTACGGTTTCCATGCCCCCACCATGAGCTTCCCGGTGGCCGGCACGCTGATGGTCGAACCGACCGAATCCGAAGGCGTGGCCGAGCTGGACCGCTTCATCGAGGCGATGATCTCGATCCGCGAGGAAATCGCCCAGGTCGAGCGCGGCGAACGCGATCGCGAGGACAACGTCCTGAAGAACGCGCCGCACACCGCGCAGATGCTGCTGGCCGAGGAATGGCTGCACGACTACCCGCGCCAGCAGGCCGCCTACCCGGTGGCGTCGCTGCGCGATGCCAAGTACTGGCCGCCGGTGGCGCGCGTGGATAACGCCTATGGCGACCGCAACCTGGTGTGCGCCTGCCTGCCGATCGAAGCCTACGCCTGATGCCGCATGAGGGTTCGCCCCACGGGGCGCACCCTCGAGGCCCGCCTGGCGACAGGCAAAAAAAACCCCCATCGCAAGATGGGGGTTTTGTTTTTGCGCGGCAGCCTTACTTCTTGGCCGGCGCCGCCGTGATGGTGTTGGCGAAGTCCTCGGTGATGCTGAAGTAGGTGTTCAGCAGGATCTGGAGGTTCTTCTTGCCGATGCCGCCTTCGGCGTTCATGTCCATCTGCAGCACGGCCTGGTTCTTGTCGTCCAGGTAGGCGCGGGTCCAGCGGTATTCCTGGTTCCAGGCGTTGATGGCCTTGAGCGTGGCCGGCTTCTTGCTGGCGTAGGTCGCGGTGGCCACCAGGTCGTAGCACTTCTCGGAGAAGTCGTTGCACAGGAATTCCAGGCGCAGGTCGGTGGCGCCGGTACTGCTGGCGTCCAGGATCAGGACCGGCCCTTCGTCGCCGTCGGTCTTGCGCGTGTTGTAGCCCATGTCTTCGAGCATGTGGGCGACCGCGTCGACGTCGAATTCATTGACCACGTCGGCGTTGCTGGTGGCGGCCATGTCGTCGTCCATGGCGGTGGCGCCGGCGGCCGGCTCCGCTTCGTCCTCATCGTCGTCCATCGCGCTGTTCATGCCGGTCGCGCCGAGCAGGCCCGAGAACAGTTCGTCGGCCGGGATCTTCTTGCCGTTCAGGTCGCCCATGCCGTCGGCGAAGTGGAACTTGCCGACGATGTTGTCGCCGTCGTTCTTGCCGACGTTGAACATCTCGGCCATGCCCGACATGCTGCGCACGTTGTCGGCGGCTTCGGCGGCGGCCTTGTCGGCGGCCATGCCGTCCTTCTTGATGGCGTACTGCACCATCAGGTCCTGCACCATCGGCTTGGAGATGATCAGGGTGGCGTCGATCTGCTTGATGGCCTTGACCACGATTTCCTGCGGCGTCAGGTTCTTGACGTCGGGCGGGTTGGCCAGGTCCAGCTGGACGGTCAGCTTGCTTTCGCCCTTGCCGGTCTTCCAGCTGATCGGGTCGATGCTGAACGACGGGTTGCCCGCGAGCAGCTTGCCGGCGTTGTCCAGCAGCACCTGGAACTGTTCGTCGTTCAGGCCTTCGTCGCGGGTGCCGGCCATGTACTGGCGGATCAGCTGGTTGTAGGTGTCCGACAGCTGCTTGACCGCGGCGCCGTCCAGCTTGGCCAGCTTGATCACGGCCTGGCCGTTGCCCAGCGCCACGTCGTTCACGTTCAGTTCGCCGGTCTGGTAGGCGGCCTGGATGTTGATGTTCTTGTCGTCTTCGGACAGCTTGACGGTGTAGCCGAAGTTGTCGAGCGCGACCTTGACGTCGACGTCAGGCTTGGTGACATCGATGCGCTTGATCTTGATGGCCGAATCGCCGACCGACAGGCCGAACTTGCCCATGCGGCTGTCGACGTCCATCGTCAGGCCCGTCATCAGCATCTTGATCGGGTCGCTGCTCTTGCTGCCGTCCACGGCCAGCGTGTCGGTCTTGGCGGTGGCGGTGATCGCCTGCAGGCCGCGGTCGAAGGTGCCGGTGATTTCCATGCCGCTGAAATCGACCGAGTTGCCGTCATGGACGACCTTCACCGGCGCGATGCGGGCGGTCGAGGCGGTGTGGCCGCCGAAGCTGACCACGGCGTCGGACACCAGCGGCGAGACGTCCTTGGTCAGCTCGAACACGGGCTTGACGTTGTCGGTCTTGGCCAGCTCGGCGTGCACGAAGGCCAGCTTGGGGGCGATGGCGCCGCGCGCCAGCGCGCTCTTGGGGAACGGGCCGTGCTCGATACGCGTGTCGAATTCGATCATGCCGGCGGGCATGTCGTCCGGGGTCTTGTCGTTCTTGACGAACGACAGGCCGTAACGCGCCTGGGTCGAGAACAGGCCGCGCTCGTATTTGATCTGGTCGATGCGCAGGCCGAACAGGGGCGTGAGCTTGGCCAGCTTCTCATTGGCCTCGGCCAGGCGCTGCTGGGTGCTTTCCTCGATGCGCTTGCCGGTGTACCACGTGGCACCTACCCAGCTTCCCGCTCCCACTATGACCACGGCTAGGGTGATCGCTACGCTCTTTTTCATCGTTTTGCTTTGTCGTTGATTGTCGAGTCTTGTCCCTGCGGCGCGGCGCCGGTGACGGCGCGTCGGGGGGCACGGACATGTTCATCGGCCTGTCAGGACCCGCGGCGAGTATACCGAGGCGCAACGGCACGTTGCCGTGCGCGCGGTTACCGAAGATTTCAAAATGAAAGCCGGCGCCCTCGGGCGCCGGCCATATTGTCGACAAAACCGGTTTTACAGCGGGTCGAGCGGGTAGATCGGCCGCCGCACGTGCTGGAAGTCGAGCTGGGCGTAGTCGGAGGTGGTGACGCCCACGCCAGTGCACTCGATGATCTCGGTGGCCATGGCCGAGAAGCCCGCGCGCCAGTGGACGCGGCTCTTGAGCACCACGTAGCGCTTCTGCAGCGGGTCGATCCCGGCCGACAGCAGGCAGTTGATGTCGAACGGCTCCTGGTGGCGCGACACCACCACGATCTCGACCCGTCCGGTGTCGATCACCACGGTCAGGCCGGTGTCGTTGCGCACGCCGCGGTACATGGGCCCGCGGTTCAGGTAGACGCCGTCGAACACCAGCTTGACCCGCCCGGTCACGGTCAGCGGCTCGCTGGCCTGCTTGATGGCGGGCATGGCGACCTTGCCGCCCAGCGGCAGGGTGACGGTGCTGCCGACGCCGGCCGTGGCGGCCTCGCGCGCCGCCTGCGGATCACAGATGGCGTAGAACACCACGTTGTCCAGTTCCTGGCGCAGCACTTCGGCCAGCACCGCGGTGGTGTCCATGGTGCCGCCGGAGCCGGTGTTGTCGAAGTGGTCCAGCAGCACCACCGGGCCTTGCTCGATGGCCTTGGCGCGAGCGATGGTGGGGGCCAGCGGCTCGGGATGGAACACCCACTTGGCGCGGTCGTTCCAGGCGCGCTCCAGCAGTTCGTCGCGGTATTGCTCCGCCTGGGCCAGGTTGGCGTCCGTACAGACCACCGCGCTCAGGCCGGCCTCGCGGATGTCGGCGTGCGGGAAACCGACGAACACCGACGCCGCCAGCACGCCTTCGGCCTCCAGCTGGCGGCAGCGTTCCTGCAGCGATTTGTTGGGCTCGGCGTGGGTGCCCTGGCACATGACGTGCGGCAGCATGGGCTTGCTGGCCCAGGTCATGACCGGCTTGATCTCGCCCTGCAGCGTGCGCACGATGACGTTGGCGGCGCGCACGCCGGCCTCGCGGATGTCCACGTGCGGATAGGTGTGGAAGCCGCTGATGACGGTGGCGTGGTCGACGATGTCGGCGTAGATGTTGGCGTGCATGTCGAGCGTCACGGCCACCGGCGTCTTGGGATCGATCTCGCGCAGGCGCCGCAGCAGGTCGCCCTCGGCGTCTTCCACGCCCTCGGCCACCATGGCGCCGTGCAGGTCCAGCAGGATGGCGTCGTAGCCGCCCTTGCGGACCTCGTCCAGCACCAGCTTGCACAGCAGTTCGTGGGTCTCGGCGCTGGTCGGGCCGCTGGGCCAGGACTCGGCCGCCACCGGCACCACGATCTCGGCGCCGACCCGGCGCGCCACCTCGATATAGCCGCCCAGGCCGCTATCGGTGTTCTCGTAGGCCCGGATGGCGCGTTCGCCGGCCAGGATTTCAGGGTTGCCGCGGAAGAAACGCGCGAGCGGGGTGGGCACGGGCGAGAAGGTGTTCGTCTCGTGCTTGATCATTGCCAGAAGCCAACGCATGGAAATTCCTGTGGGTTGCCAAAGGGAAAGGGGGGCTCCGCCGGCGGGCGTCAGGCGGCGCGGGGCGGCTGCGGCCAGGGATGCTGGGCCGGGCGCATGCGCTCCCAGGCGCGGGCCACGCGCAGCACGCCCAGGTCGTCGAAGCGCGCGCCGGCGATCTGCAGGCCGATCGGCAGGCCGGCCCGGGTGTAGCCGCAATTGACCGAGGCGGCCGGCTGCTCGCTCATGTTGTAGGGCAGCGTGTAGCCGATGTGGTGCATGGTGGTGGCGACCTCGTTGGTGGGCGCGGCCCACTCGGCGTTGTAGGCCACCACCGGCGCCACCGGCGACAGCACGTAGTCGAAGGGGGCGGTCGCGGCGACCGTCCTGGCGCGCACGTTGAGGGTTTCGTAGTAGCTGCGGAACACGGCTTCGCCGGTCTGGCCGCCGCCGCTTTCGGCCCAGGCGCGGATGAACGGCAGGATCTTGGCGCGGCGCGCCTCGGGCAGGGCGCCCAGGTCGATGGCCGAGCGGGTGCGCCAGAAGCGGTCGACGCCGTCCAGCATGTCGGGCGTCATCCACGGCTCGAGCGGGGTGACGATGGCGCCGGCGGCTTCGAACTGGCGGGCCGCGGCCTCGACGGCCGCGCGGATCTCGGGATCCAGCGGCAGACCGCAACCGGCGTCCAGCTGCAGGCCGATGCGCAGGCCGCGCACGTCCAGTTCCAGGTTGAGCCAGTCGAAGTCCTGGAACGGCAGGCTCATGTGGTCGCGCGCGTCGGGTTGCGACAGCACGCCCATCATCAGCGCGGCGTCGGCGATGTCGCGCGTCATGGGGCCGGCGCAGCGGCCCATGAAGGGCGGATCGATGGGGATGCGGCCCAGGCTGGGCTTGAGCGTGGCGATGCCGCACCAGGCCGCCGGCAGGCGCACCGAGCCGCCGATGTCGGTGCCGATGTGCAGCGGGCCGTAGCCCGCGGCCGCCGCCGCGCCGGCGCCGGCGCTGGAGCCGCCCGGGTTCTTGCCCAGGTCCCAGGGGTTGCGCGTCAGCGCATGGAAGCTCGACAGCCCCGAGGACAGCATGCCGTAGTCGGGCATGGTGGTCTTGCCCAGCACCACGGCGCCGGCCTCGCGCATGCGCGCCGCCGGCGGCGCGTCGGCCGCGGCCGGCGTCAGGTCGGTGGCGGCCGTGCCCAGCGGCACCGGCACGCCGCGGGTGGCGATGTTTTCCTTGATGGTGGCGGGCACGCCGTCCAGCGAGTAGCCGCCGCAGGCCTGCGGTTCACCCTTCATCCAGCGTGCCTCGGAGGCGCGTGCCTGGGCCAGCGCCTGGTCGGGATCGAGCGCGTAAGTGGCGTGGATGTGCGGTTCCCAGCGCGCGATGTGATCGAGCACCGAGCGGGTCGCCTCGACCGGCGACAGGGTCTTGTTGCGATAGGCGGCCAGCAGTTCCTGGGCCGAGAGTTCATGCGGTTGCGACATGGCGGGTTCCAATGGACGGTAGGTTGCCGGGGAGTTCCTAGGCGGCGGGGGACGCAAGGCCGGCCGCCACGGGCCGGAAGTTGCGGAAGTCCCAGTCGCGTCCGGGCGCCGCGTCGATCAGGGCGCGGGTGTACTCGTGGCGGGGATCGGTCAGCACGGCCTGGGCGGCGCCGGTCTCGACGACCTTGCCGCGCTGCATGACCATGATGGTGTCGCAGATCTGCGCGGCCACGCGCAGGTCATGGGTGATGAACAGCACGCCCACGCCGGTGCGTTGGCGCACCTGCTCGAGCAATTCCAGCACCTGCGCCTGCACCGACACGTCCAGCGCCGACACGGCCTCGTCGGCCACCAGGATCTCGGGGTCCATCACCAGCGCGCGGGCGATGCAGATGCGCTGGCGCTGGCCGCCGGAGAACTGGTGGGGATAGCGCCGCATGGCGTCGGGGCTCAGGCCGACCACCGACAGCGTCTCGCCGGCGCGCTGCTCGGCCTTGTCGCGGGGCACGCCGAAATTGAGCAGGCCCTCGATGATGGACTCGCCCACGGTGCGGCGCGGGTTGAGCGAGCGGTACGGATCCTGGAACACGATCTGGATGCGGCGCCGCACCGGCCGCAGGGCCGCGCCGGACAGCGTGCTGAGGTCTTCGCCGCCCATCATCATGTGGCCGGCGGTGGGCTCGATCAGGCGCACGATGCAGCGCGCCACGGTCGACTTGCCCGACCCGGATTCGCCCACGATGCCGAGGATCTCGCCCTTGCGCAGCGTCAGGTTGACGTCGGCGGCGGCGATCACGTTCTGCGGCGCGCGGCGCGAGAACAGCGAGTTCTTGCCGCCATAGGTGCGGCCCAGGCCCTTGACGTGCAGCACCGGCTGGCCGACGGGCGCCTCGCGGTGCGAGGGCACCAGGCTCGGCACCGACGACACCAGCCGCCGCGTGTACGACTGCTTGGGTTCGGCCAGGATCTCGTGGCGCGTGCCGCTTTCGATCAGGTCGCCGCGGTTCATCACCACGATGCGGTCGGCGATCTCGGCGACCACGCCGAAGTCGTGCGTGATGAACAGCACGGCGGTCTGGTGCTTGACCTGCAGTTCCTTGATGAGCAGCAGGATCTGTTTCTGCGTGGTGACGTCCAGGGCCGTGGTCGGCTCGTCGGCGATCAGCAGCTTGGGTTCGAGGATCAGCGCCATGGCGATGACGATGCGCTGGCGCTGGCCGCCCGAGAGCTGGTGCGGATAGGCGTCGTAGATGCGCTCGACGTCGGGCAGGTGCACCGAGCGGAACATCTCCAGCACCTTGGCGCGGCGTTCGGCGGCCGACATGCGGCGATGCAGCCGCAGCACTTCGTCGACCTGCTTGCCGACGGTGTGCACCGGATTCAGCGCGGTCATGGGTTCCTGGAACACCATCGCCATGCGGGTGGCGCGCAGTTCGCGCAGGCGGCGCGGCGTGGCGGTGGCCACGTCCTCGCCTTCGACGCGGATCGAGCCGGCGCTGATGCGCAGCACGCCCGGCGGCAGCAGGCCCATGACGGCCAGCGAGGTGACCGACTTGCCCGAGCCGGACTCGCCGACCACGCACACGGTCTCGCCGGCATGCACGTCCAGGCTCAGGTTGCGCACCACGCGGTTGCCGGCGCCGCCGACTTCCACCGACAGGTTGCGGATGGCCAGCACGGCGGACGAGGTGTCGCCCGCGGGGGGAGTGGGAGAGTAGGTCATCGGCATCAGATCCTGCGCACCATTTTCGGATCGAGGGCGTCGCGCAGCGCGTCGCCCAGGATGTTCACGCTGAGCACGGTCAGCGACAGGAACAGCCCCGGGAACAGGATCAGGCCGGGCAGCATGCGGAAGTACATGCGGCCCTCGGACATGATGTTGCCCCACGAGGCGATCTCGGGCGGGATGCCCGCGCCCAGGAAGCTCAGGATGGCCTCGGTCAGCATGGCCGAGGCGAACACGTAGGTGCCCTGCACCGTCAGCGGCGCGATCGTGCTGGGCACCATGTGACGCCACAGCAGCAGCGGCAGCGGCGTGCCCAGCGCCAGCGCGGCCTCGACGTAGGGTTCGCCGCGCACGGTCAGGATCTGGCCGCGCACCAGCCGCACCACCCGCGGGATCTCGGGAATGGTGATGGCCACCAGCACCGTCATCAGGCTGGCGCCGGTCACCGACACCAGCGCGATCGCCAGCAGGATGCCGGGAATCGCCATGATCGCGTCCATGGTGCGCATGATGATGCCGTCGAGCGAGCGGAACCAGCCGGCGATGACGCCCACCACCAGGCCGATGGCGACGCTGACGACCGCGGCGCCCAGGCCCGCGATCAGCGAGACGCGCGCGCCGTAGGCCACGCGCGACCAGACGTCGCGGCCGAACGCGTCGGTGCCGAACAGGTAGTCGGTGAACGGCTGCTTCAGGCGCGCGCCGGGATTGATGTAGGTCGGGTCGACCGTGCCCAGCAGCGGCGCGAACAGGGCGATGGCGACGATGATGAGCAGCACCACCAGGGCCAGCATGACCGGCCAGCTCCTGAGGCCCTGGCGGATCTGGCGCCAGGCGGTGACGTGGGGCGTGCCGCCGCCGGGAAGATCGGCGGCCGCTTGCGCGGCGGCGTCGGTTGGCGTTTGCATGGCGTGGCCTCAGTATCGGATACGGGGGTCGAACACCGTGTAGGCGCAATCGACAACCAGATTGATGAATACGTAGACGAAGGCGAAGAACAACGTCAGGCCCTGGATCACGGGATAGTCGCGCGCCAGCACGGCTTCGACCACCAGCCGGCCCAGGCCGGGGATGTTGAACACCGATTCGGTCACCACCACGCCGCTGATCAGCAGCGCGATGCCCAGGCCCACCACCGTGGCGATGGGCACGGCGGCATTGCGCAGCGCGTGGCCCAGCAGCACGCCGGTCTCGGTCAGCCCCTTGGAGCGCGCGGTGCGGATGAAGTCCTCGCCCATGACCTCGATGACGCTGGTGCGCGTGATGCGGGCGATCAGGGCGATGTACACCGTGGACAGCGCCAGCGACGGCAGGATCAGCCGGTGCAGGAACAGCCAGAAGCCATTGGCCAGCGGCGTGTAGCCCTGCACGTTGAACCAGCCCAGCTTGATGGCGAAGGCCCAGATCAGCAGGTAGCCGGTGACGAACACCGGCACCGAAAAGCCCAGCACCGAGAAGCCCATCACCGCCCGATCCAGCAGCCGGCCCTGGCGCCAGGCCGCCAGCACGCCCAGCGGAATCGCCACGATCAGCGTGAAGACCAGCGTCAGCACCGCCAGGCTCAACGAAGGCTCTAGGCGCTGGCCGATGAGCTGGGTCACGGGCACGCCGGACATCAGCGAGGTGCCGAGGTCGCCCTGCAGCAGCTTGCCGCCCCAGATGACGAATTGTTTGACGACCGGTTTATCCAGGCCCATCGTCTGGCGTATCTGTTCGATACGCTCGGGCGTGGCGCCATCGCCCGCCATGATGATGGCCGGATCTCCCGGGCTCAGACGCAATATCGCGAAGACCACCACCGCGACCATCACCAGAACGGGGATGGTCGCGAGGAGCCGGCGTGAGACGAATGCCAGCATGTATTTCCCCCTGAACTACTTGCCCATCAAGGGGCTTTCTTGACGTTCCAGAACGCGAACACCGGTGCGTGCACCAGGCCCGAGAGCTTGGTCGTGTAGACGGTGGGCACGGACATCTGGCCCAGCGGCACGTACAGGCCTTCGTCGATGCCGATGCGTTGCAGCTCATCGGCGATCTTCTTCTGCTCGGCCGGATCGGAGGTCAGCGCGAACTTGGTGCGCAGTTCCTCGACCTGGGGGAAGTCGGGCCAGCCGAACCAGGCGTTGTCGCCGTTGGCCGCGGCCGGCGCCGAGCGCACCGGGTCCATCACGTCGGTGGCGTACCAGTTGGTGTTGTGGATGTTCCAGCCGCCTTCGGCCGGCGCCGCCTTGGAGGCGCGGCGGGTGGCCACGCTCTGCCAGTCCATCGCCGCCAGGTTGACGTTGAAGCCGGCCTTGCGCAGGGCCTGGGCCATCACCACGGGCTGGGCCGACAGCGTGCCGACGTCGGTGGCGTGCATCACCAGGATCGGGGTGTTGTCATAGCCGGCTTCCTTCAGCAGGGCCTTGGCCTTCTCGATGTTCGAGGGCACCACCACGTCCTTGCCGATGTCCGATTCCAGCGGCGTGCCGCAACCCCACAGCGAGGCGCACGTCTTCCAGTACTTGGGATTGCCGACCAGCGCCTTCATCACGTCTTCCTGGCCGATGGCGTACATCGCGGCCTGGCGGATCTTCTTGTTGTTGAAGGGCGGGTACTTGAAGTTGAAGCGGTACATCGTGAAGTAGCCGACCGGGCTGAGCGACTCTTCCTTCAGGTCCTTGTTGCCCTCGACCATCGGCAGCAGGTCATAGGGGAACTGCTCGACGAAGTCGATCTCGCCGCCCAGCAGGGCGTTGGCGGTGGTCAGGGCGTCGGGCATCACGTCCCACTCGACCTTGTCCACGTTCACCACCTTGCCGCCGGCCAGGCCGCTGGCGGGTTCCTTGCGCGGCACGTAGTCGGTGTTCTTGACGTAGACGGTCTTCACGCCCGGCTTGAATTCGGCCACCTTGAACGGGCCCGAGCCGGTCATGTCGGTGATCGGTTGGCCGATGGCCTGTTCGGCGATGCGCTTGGGCATCATGAACGGCGCGGTGCCGGTCGGCTTGGACAGGGCGCGCAGCGCCAGGTCCGTGGGTTCCTTCATGACGATGCGGAAGCTGTTGTCGTCGATGACTTCGATCTTGTCGGTGAATTTCAGCAGCGTGCGGCCCATGCCGTCGCCCGCGGCCCAGCGCTTGATCGACGCGACGCAGTCCTCGGCCGTGACGGGCTTGCCGTCATGCCATTTCTGGCCCGGGCGCAGCGTCATGGTGTAGGTCTTGCCGTCGGCCGAGACATCCCATTTCTCCAGCATCTGCGGCTGGATCTTGTTGTCGGCGTCGGTGGCCAGCAAGGTGTCGTAGATCATGTAGCCGTGCCACGTCGTGATGTACGCGGTGGTGGCGTGCGGATCGGTCAGGCGCAGCGGCGAGTGCATCACCGCCTTGATGACGGTGTCGGCGTAGGCGCCGTGGGCCATCAGCAGGGTGGCGCCGGCGAACGCGGCCGCGCGGACGAACTTGAGCATGAAATTCCCCTTTTATGCGTAGTGAGCGGCGCGGATTGCCGCTACGTCGTTGACGCGCCGCGCCGGGGCGCGGCGTGCGAGGGTCAGTCGGTTGCGGCGCCGGCGAAGACCGGGCCGCAAGGCGCCATTCTGATGCCCGGACGCAACCGTGTCCATGGTTGTTTTGCCGCATCCATCAGCATCGAGCCGGGCGCGGCGCAAACCAGGATCGTGTGCGCGATCGGCGTGAAATCCGCGCGGAAATGCGCCGAGCTTTTCACCGCCAGGATGGCCGTGCGGCGCGGCTCGACGCCGGCGAAACGGAACATTTCCTGGTCGGCCATCTGCACCTTGTTGGACGCCACCACGATGCGCACGCCGCCGATGCGCAGACAGGCGCTGGGGCCCAGGTCCATGTGGAAGCCGCGGTAGAACGCGCCGTGCGTATCGAAGCGCCCATCCGAAGTTTTCTCCACGATGAACTCCGCGTCCAGCGGTTCGTCGTCGGGAATACCCGAATGTCCACCTAGTGCAATGCGGACCGTTTTACCCACGCCGGCGCGGTGCGCGGCCAATGCGGCTTCCGGATCGACGATCAGGCCGATGGCGGCGTCGCGCACCTGGTGGCGGATCAGGGCGCGCAGCAGGCCGGTGGTGTCGGAACTGCCGCCGGCGCCGGGATTGTCCTGCGCGTCGGCGATGACCACGGGCGCGCTGGCCTCGCGCGCCAGCCGCAGGGCGGTGGTGACGGCGTCGTCCGGCGTGTAGAGCGTGCCGCCGAAATCGCGCTCGGCATCGAGCACCGCGCGCGCCAGCGTGTCGGCGGCTGCGTCGGCCTCGGCCTGGGTCGCGCCGTAGGCCCACACGGCGGGCAGGCAATCGGGAAAATCCGCCGTCGGGAAACCGGTGGCCAGCGACACGCTCGGGGCGCCGCGCGCCTCGATGTCGCCCACCATTTGATAGAGCGCGCGCGCCGGCTCGATGTCGGTCGATTGCCAGCACAGCGGAATCAGGTAGGGCAGCTGCCGCAGCGCCACGCAGGGCCGCGGCGCGCCGGCCAGGCGCCGCGCCAGCAGCGCGGCGGCGCGCTGGCCGGTCTCGGCCATGTCGATGTGCGGATAAGTGCGATAGCAGACCAGCGCGTCGGCGTGGCGCACCATCGCCGGCGTCATGTTGGCGTGCAGGTCGAGGCTGGCCACCACCGGCACGTCGGGGCCGACCAGCGCGCGCACGCGCTTGAGCAGTTCGCCCTCGCCGTCGTCCAGGTGCTCGGTGACCATGGCGCCGTGCAGGTCCAGGTACACGCCATCCAGCGGCATGGCCGCTTTCAGGCCCTGCAGGATCAGCGCGCTGATGCGTTCGAACGCATCCTCGGTGACCGGGCCGGAAGGACTGGCCGCGGCCCACGTGGCCGGCAGCAGCGTGTGCTGTTGCATGGCCTCGATGAAGCCGGCCACCGGAATGTTGGCGCCGGCCACGGCCTGGAACATCGCCGGGCCGCTGACCAGCTTCGGCCAGCCGCCGCCCTTGTCGGCGAAGTCCTCCCAGGCCGCGCGCGAAGGCGCGAAGGTATTCGTTTCATGCTGAAAGCCGCCGATCCCGATGCGCATCAGGATTCCCCTTGTTGTGTGTCTTTCGGCAAAACCCCGGCCGCTTCGCGGCTCGGGGCGGTGAGAACGTCTACATGATTACTTGGCCACCGGCATGGTGAATTCCGCGCCTTTGGTGATGCTGTCGGGCCAGCGCTGCATCACGCTCTTGTAGCGCGAGTAGAAGCGGATGCCTTCCTCGCCGTAGGCGTGGTGGTCGCCGAACAGCGAGCGCTTCCAGCCGCCGAACGAGTGCCAGGCCATCGGCACGGGGATCGGCACGTTGATGCCGACCATGCCCACCTTGATCTGGCGGGCGAAGGCGCGCGCCACGCCGCCATCGGACGTGAAGCAGGCCACGCCGTTGCCGAATTCGTGGGCGTTGATCAGTTCGACGGCGGCGGCGAAGTCGGGCACGCGCACCACGCACAGCACCGGTCCGAAGATCTCTTCGCGGTAGATGTTCATCGTGGGCTTGACCTTGTCGAACAGCGTGCCGCCCAGGAAGAAGCCCTTTTCGGCGCCCGGCACCTTCAGGCCGCGGCCGTCGACCACCATCTCGGCGCCGGCGGCGACGCCGTCCTCGATGTAGCCGATGACCTTGTTGCGGTGCTGCGCGGTGACCAGCGGGCCCATTTCGGCGTCGCCCTGCATGCCGTCCTTGACCACCAGCGCCTTGACGCGCGGGATTAGGCGTTCGATCACCTTGTCGGCCACGTCGCCCACCGCCACGGCCACCGAGATCGCCATGCAGCGCTCGCCGGCCGAGCCGTAGGCCGCGCCCATCAGCGCGTCGGTGACCTGGTCGAGGTCGGCGTCGGGCATCACCACCAGGTGGTTCTTGGCGCCGCCCAGGGCCTGCACGCGCTTGCCGCGGCGCGTGCCTTCGGCGTAGATGTATTCGGCGATCGGGGTCGAACCGACGAACGACAGGGCCTCGACGTCGGGGTGCGCGATCAGCGCGTCCACCGCCTGCTTGTCGCCGTGCACCACGTTGAATACGCCAGGCGGCAGGCCGGCTTCGGTCAGCAGCTCGGCCAGGCGCAGCGAGGCCGAGGGATCGCGTTCGGACGGCTTGAGCACGAAAGTGTTGCCGCAGGCGATGGCCACCGGGAACATCCAGCACGGCACCATCATCGGGAAGTTGAACGGCGTGATGCCGGCCACCACGCCCAGGGCCTGGCGCATGCTCCAGTTGTCGATGCCGCCGCCGATCTGGTCGGAATACTGGCCCTTGAACAGATGCGGAATGCCGCAGGCGAATTCGACGATCTCGATGCCGCGCATCACTTCGCCCTTGGCGTCCGAGAACACCTTGCCGTGCTCGCGCGTGATCAGCTCGGCCAGTTCGTCCTGGTGCTTGTCCAGCAGCGCCTTGAAGTTGAACAGCACGCGGGCGCGCTTGAGCGCGGGGGTTTCCGACCAGGCCGGAAAGGCGGCCTTGGCCGACGCCACGGCCAGCGCCACCTCATCGGTGGAGGCCAGCGGCACGGACGTGATGATCTCGCCCGTGGCCGGGTTGAAGCCATCCGCGTAGCGGTTGCTGCGGCCATCGTAGGGCTGGCCGTTGATGTAGTGGGAGAGGTTCTTCTTCATGGGAAAGCTCGGAGCGGGGTTCTTTGAAAACGCCGGAGGGCGGCCCGGGGCCGCCCGCCATTGTGTGCGATGCGCGGCGCCTGCGCCGCGCGGGAGTTACGCGACTTCCTTGAGCACCTTGCCGATCTGCTCGAAGATCTGGCCGATCTGGGCCTCGTCGATGATCAGCGGGGGCGAGACGGCGATGATGTCGCCGGTGTAGCGCACCATCAGGCCGCTGTCGAAGCACTTCTGGAACACTTCGGCGGCGCGCGCGCCCGGCGCGCCGGCGCGCGGCGCCAGCTCGACGCCGGCCACCAGGCCCAGGTTGCGCACGTCGATCACGTGCGGCGCGCCCTTCAGGCTGTGGGCGGCCTGCTCGAAGGCGCCGGACAGTTTGCGGGCGCGGCCGAACAGGTCTTCGCGGCGGTAGATGTCCAGCGTCGCCAGGATGGCGGCGGCCGCCAGCGGGTGGGCCGAATAGGTGTAGCCGTGGAAGAACTCGATGCCGCCGGCCGGGCCGTTGACGATGGCGTCATGCACCTCGCGACGCACCGCGACCGCGCCCGCGGGCACGGCGGCGTTGCTGACGCCCTTGGCCATGGCGATCAGGTCCGGCGTCACGCCGAAGAATTCCGACGCGGTGGCGGCGCCGAGGCGGCCGTAGGCGGTGATGACTTCGTCGAAGATCAGCAGGATGCCGTGCTTGGAGGTGATCTCGCGCAGCTTTTCCAGGTAGCCCTTGGGCGGGATCAGCACGCCGGTCGAGCCGGCCATCGGTTCGACGATCACGGCGGCGATGGTCGAGGCGTCGTGCAGCGCGACGATGCGCTCGAGTTCGTCGGCCAGCTGCGCGCCCCAGGCCGGCTGGCCCTTGGAATAGGCGTTGTGCTCCAGGTTGTGGGTGTGGGGCAGGTGGTCCACGGCGGGCAGCAGCGCGCCGGAGAAGGTCTTGCGGTTGGTCGAGATGCCGCCGACCGAGATGCCGCCGAAGCCCACGCCGTGGTAGCCGCGCTCGCGGCCGATCAGGCGGGTGCGCTGGCCTTCGCCGCGGGCGCGGTGGTAGGCCAGGGCGATCTTCAGGGCGGTGTCGACCGACTCCGAACCCGAGTTGGTGAAGAACACGCGGTCCAGGCCCTGCGGCATGAAGCTGGCGACGGCCGTGGCGGCTTCGAAGGCCAGCGGGTGGCCGAGCTGGAAGCCGGGGGCGTAGTCCATGATGCCGGCCTGGCGCGAGATCGCCTCGACGATCTCCTGGCGGCCGTGGCCGGCGTTGACGCACCACAGGCCGGCGGTGCCGTCCAGCACCTGGCGGCCGTCGGCCGAGGTGTAGTACATGCCCTTGGCCGACGCCAGCATGCGGGGATGCGCCTTGAACTGCTTGTTGGCGGTGAAGGGCATCCAGAGATGGGACAGGTCGGGCAACTCGGCGGGGGCGTTCATGGCGGCTCCAGGGGAAGGACAAGCGCCGGAGCCTGCGCGCGTTTCGGGCGGGCGGCCGGCGGGATGCGATTGATTCTGGTACGTCCGGCGAGGAATGAAAATATACAATCCGCGCAAACCGGGCTAACTGTATAGTTGCAAGCATGACAACTGTACAGTTAGCGTAGCGCCGTGATCGATTTCCAGCCCGTCCGTGCCCGCGGCCAGGCGCCGACCCTGGTGGACCAGGTGGTGGCGGCCGTATTGCGCGCCATCGAGGCGCAGGAGCTGCGTCCGGGTATGTCCCTACCCTCGGTGCGCGACTTCGCGCGCCAGCACCAGGTCAGCACCTTCACCGTGGCCAGCGCCTACAGCCGGCTGGTGTCGCTGGGCTGGCTGGTGGCGCGTCCGGGCGCCGGCTACCGGGTGGCCTCGCCCGACGCGCCGCCGCGCCGGGGCGAGCCGCAGTCCTGGGAGCCGCCGCGGCTGAACGCCGCCTGGCTGCTGTCGGACATCTTTGCCGACCACTCCATCCCCATCAAATCCGGCTGCGGCTGGCTGCCGGGCGAGTGGCTCAATGAAGAGGGGCTGCACATGGCGCTGCGCCACATGGGCCGGGTGCCGGCCATGCGCATCGCCAACTACGGCCATCCCTATGGTTACGCGCCGCTGCGCGAGACCATCGCCGCCACGCTCAGCGCCCAGGGCATGGAAGTGGAGGTGTCGCAGGTGCTGCTGACCCAGGGCGTGACGCACGGGCTCGACATGGTGATCCGCACCCTGCTGCGCCCGGGCGATACCGTGCTGGTCGAGCAGCCGGCCTACGCCAACCTGCTGCAGATGCTGCGGCTGGCGGGGCTGCGGGTGGTGCCGGTGGCGCGCACGCTGGACGGGCTCGATTGCGAGGCGCTGGAGCAGGCCGCGTCGCAGCACCGGCCGCGCGCGCTGTTCGTCAACACTGCGCTGCAGAACCCGTCCGGCGCCAGCATCAGCATGGCCAACGCCTTCCGCATCCTGCAACTGGCCGAGCGCCACGGACTGTGGGTGGTCGAGGACGACATCTCCCGCGAACTGGCGCCCGGCGTCACGCCCATGCTGGCGGCGCTGGACGGCGGCCGCCGGGTGGTCTACCTGGGCGGCTATTCCAAGGTCATCAGCCCGTCGGTGCGGGTGGGCTACGTGGTGGCGCACCGCGACCTGGCGCGCGACATCGCCCGCACCAAGATGGCGGTGGGGCTGACTTCGCCCGAGATCATGGAGCGCATCGTGCACCAGGTGATCCGCGAGGGCCGCTACCGGGCGCACATCGAACGCACCCGTGAACGGCTGGCCCAGGCCCACGCGACGGTGGCGGGGCTGATGGCGCAGCACGGTTTCGAGATCTATGCGAGGCCCCAGGCGGGCCTGTTCCTGTGGGCCAAGGTGGCCGGACAGTGGCGCGAGCGCGGCGCCAACGGCCTGGCCGGGCTGGCGCTGAAGGACGGCATCTGGCTGGCGCCGGGGTCGTACTTCGAGGCCGACGAGGCCGATACGCCGTGGGTGCGCTTCAACGTGGCGTATTCGGAGGCGCCGGCGCTGTGGCGCTTCATGCGCAACGAGGGCGCGGCCTAGGGCCTGTTCACACGGAAAGGCGCCTCGCACGGGCCGGTAATCGGCCGCCAGCCTGGGCGCCGGCGGCATCCAGGGCGGCCGGCGCCCGATTCATGCCGCGGGTTCAGGCGCGTTCGTACGTCACGAAGTCGTAGCGGTAGCCGTTTTCCTCCGGCTGCGCCTCGCGCGCGGTTTCGCGCCACTGGAAGCCGGGCAGCAGCGGGAAGAAGGCGTCGCCCTCGACCTCGGCGTGGACTTCGGTGGCCAGGATGCGGCTGGCCAGCGCCAGGGCCTGCGTGTAGATCTGCGCGCCGCCGATGACGAAGGCCTCGGCGCTGTCGCCGCAGGCGGCGATGGAGGCTTCCAGCGTCGGCACCACGGTGGCGCCGGCGGCCTCGAAGGCGGGGTTGCGGCTGATGACGATATTGGCGCGGCCGGGCAGGGGGCGGCCGAGCGAATCCCAGGTCTTGCGGCCCATGACGATGGGATGGCCCAGGGTGCTGCGCTTGAAGTGCGCCAGGTCGCCCGGCAGTTTCCACGGCAGGGCGTTGTCGCGGCCGATGGCGCGGTTGGTGGAATAGGCGACGATCAGGGTCAGGCGGGCGGACATGCGGGCGGGGCGCTCAGGCAAGGGGAGCCGGCGTGGCCGGCGGGAAGACCCCAAGCGTAGCAAATCTGGCCGCCAAGGGCGGCGGGTAGAACCGCCGCCGGGCCGCGGGGCGCGGCCCGCGCCGATTCAGCTGGAGGCGTGTTCCAGGAATTCGGCCGCCGGCATCGGCTTGCCCAGCAGGAAGCCCTGCAGCGAATCGCACCCCAGGCCGGTCAGGAATTTCTGCTGCGCGGTGGTTTCCACGCCCTCGGCCACGATGCGCAGGTTCAGCTGCTGCGCCAGCGCGACGATGGCCGAGATGATGGCGGCGTCCTCGTTGTCGTTGTCCAGCTGGTTGACGAAGCCGCGGTCGATCTTCAGTTCTGTGGCGGGCAGGCGCTTCAGGTACAGCAGGCTGGAGTAGCCGGTGCCGAAATCGTCGATCGAGATGGTCACGCCCAGCCCCGACAGGCGCTTGAGCACCGTCAGGCTGGCCTCGGCGTCGCGCATCGCGGTCGACTCGGTCACTTCCAGCGTCAGGCAGGCGGGCGGCACGTCGTGGCGCGCCAGCGCGCTGCGCACGGTCTCGACCAGGCCGGAATGGGCGAACTGCAACGCCGAGATGTTGACGGCGATGGTCCAGTGGCCCTGTCCGGCGTTGATCCACTCGCGCATCTGGCGGCAGGCTTCGTTGATGACCCATTCGCCGATCGACAGGATCAGTCCGGTCTTTTCCGCCGTGGGGATGAACTGGTCCGGACCCACCAGGCCGCGGGTCGGGTGGTTCCAGCGCAGCAGCGCCTCGGCGCCCATGATGGGGCCGGCGGGCGCTTCGTACTTGGGCTGGTAGTGCAGCACGAACTGGTCGCGTTCCTGCGCCAGGCGCAGGTCGTGCAGCAGCTCGATCTGCTCGTGCGCGTCGGCGTTCATCGACGGCTCGAAGAAGCTGTAGCCGGTGCCGCCCAGGCGCTTGGCGTGGTACATCGCGGCGTCGGCGTTGGTCAGCAGGGCGTGGGTGTCCTCGCCGTCATTGGGGTAGATGGCGATGCCGACGCTGGAGGTCACCAGCACTTCGTGGCCGTACACCATGACGGGGCGGGCGATGGCCTCGATCAGGCGGTCCGCCACGTTGGCGGCATCGGTCGGTTCCACCACTTCGCTGAGCACGATGAATTCGTCGCCGCCGAGCCGCGCCACGGTGTCGTGGGTGCGCAGCGTCTGGCGGATGCGCTGGGCCAGGTCGATCAGCAGGGCGTCGCCGGTATGGTGGCCGTAGGCGTCGTTGACCGCCTTGAAACCGTCCAGGTCGAAGAACAGCACCGCGAAGTAGCCCTTGCGGCGGCTGGCGCTCTCGATCGCCTGCTCCAGCCGGTCTTCCAGCAGGATGCGGTTGGGCAGCTTGGTCAGCGTGTCGTGCAGCGCCAGTTGCACCAGTTCTTCGTTGGCCTCGGCCAGCGACGAGGCCAGCGCCGAGGTGCGGGCCTCGAGGCGGTTGTCCAGCACCGCCACCACCAGGGCGATGGCCAGCACGCTCAGGGTCACGGCGGTGACGGCGATGGCCAGCCAGCCGGCCGAGATGCCGCCGTCCGCCGCCATGCAGATGCTGCCGGCGGGGAAGCCGGCGGCTTCCATGCCGGTGTAGTGCATGCCGACGATCGCCAGCCCCATCACCACGGCCGCCAGCGGCCGCGACAACGCCACCCGCGGGCCGTCATGGCGCAGGCGGTAGGTGATCCAGAGGGCGGCGCCCGAGGCCGCCACCGCGATCACGATGGACAGCGCGAACCAGAACGGGTCGTAGACGATGCCCGGCATCATGCGCATGGCGGCCATGCCGATGTAGTGCATGGCGGCGATGCCCACGCCCATCAGCAGGGCGCCCACGATCAGCCGGCGCCAGGGCAGGTCGTCCTTGCAGACGATCCACAGCGCGAAGGCCGAGCAGCCGATGGCGATGGCCAGCGACAGCACCGTCAGCGGCAGGTCGTAGCCCATCGGGATCGGCAGGTTGAACGCCAGCATGCCGACGAAGTGCATGGACCAGATGCCGATGCCCATGGCGAGCGCGCCGCCGCCCAGCCAGTAACGCGCCGCCGGCAGTCCGTTCGCCGCCCTGACGCGGTTGGCCATACCCAGCGCCGTGTATGACGCCAGGATGGCGACCCCTAGGGATACGAGGACGAGCGAAGGGTTATATGTTCCAACGAGCATTTTTGGGGTCCTGTCCTGAGCGCATACAGCCGCCGCGCCGGCCTCAATTCAAATCAATTAGTAGTCAACAGTTGCAAACGAGCCGCAAGAGGATCCTGCTGTCGACGCTGGCGATTTACGTACTCACTAGTCTGGATGGGGGGTGCGGCGCTGCACTGCAGGCGGTCGGCGAGGTCGGGCGGCTTGCCCGGCTACGCGGCGAGTGGCAGGCACGGCGCGACATGGGCCGTTCAGAAACCAAGACGCGCAGGGCTTGCTGGCCGCGCGTCCGAGGCTAAGGGATGGGTTATACCGAAAACGCGCCTCCAGAAGCTCACCAATCTTCACCTGCGCGAGAGGGGCGCTCCCGGCGCCTGGGCGGCCGGCCCGGGGGCCGGTGTGCAATGCCGCTCGCCGGCCTCAGACCGCCATGGGCGCCGTCAGCGGGGCGTGGTGGGTGTAGCCTTCCAGCGAGAAATCGCCCGGCTCGACCTTTTCCAGCCATTCCGGCTCGTAGCGGCCGGTCTGGGCGAAATCGGGGATGCGGTCGGACAGCACCAGCCGCGGCGCCTCGTGCGGCGTGCGGGTCAGTTGCTCGCGCAGCATCGGCAGGTGGTTCTCGTAGATATGCGCGTCGCCGATGAAGTAGGTGAACCAGCGCGGCTTGTAACCGGTCAGCCGGCCCACCAGGTGCAGCAGCGCCGCGCCCTCGGTCAGGTTGAACGGCGTGCCCAGCCCGACATCGTTGGAACGGATGTACAGGCACAGCGAGATTTCGCGGGTGGTGGCGTTCGGCAGGAACTGGTAGAGCAGGTGGCAGGGCGGCAGCGCCATTTCCTCGATCTGCGCCCAGTTCCAGCCGTGGAACAGGATGCGGCGGTCGCCCGGACGCTCGTGGATGGTATCCAGGCACTGGCGCAACTGGTCGACCGCTTTATAGAGCAGCACCTTGGAGACGCCGCCGTCCTGCAGGTCGGCCACCTTGGTGTAGCCGCGCGCCAGGGCGTCGTCGACCTGGCCGGCGCGGTCCGCGTCCAGCACCTTGTACGCCGGCCACTGGCGCCACTGCACGCCGTAGACCGGGCCCAGGTCGTCCGGGCCTTCGCGGTAGGGGTTGGCCAGCCACTGGGCGTTTTCGTTGGCGTTCTGGTCCCAGACCTTGCAACCCAGTTCGCGGAATTGCGCCGCGCTGCGCACGCCGCGCAGGAAGCCGACCATCTCGCCGATGGCGGACTTGAAGGCCAGCTTCTTGGTGGTCACGGCCGGAAAGCCCTGCTGCAGGTCGAAGCGCAGCGAGGCGCCCGGCATGCTCAGCGTGCGTATTCCCGTCCGATTCTCCTGCCACGCGCCGGTGTCGAGGATGGATTGAACGAGGTCCAGGTATTGTTTCATGGGTACAGAATCAGAAAAGGCTTAGGTGGCGTCGGCGACGGGCCGCGTCAGGCCGCCGCGGGGGCTTCCTGGGTGTCGACGATATCCACCGAGAAGGTCAGTTCGGCGGTCTTTTCGAGCATGGCGGACGCCGAGCAGTATTTCTCGTGCGACAGCTGCACCGCGCGCTCGACCGCGGCGCGCGGCAGGTTGCGGCCGGTGACGGTGAAGGCGAAATGGATGCGCGTGAACACCTTGGGGTCGACATCGGCGCGGTCGGCCTGCAGCTTGACGCTGCAGCCGGTGACGGCGTGGCGGCCGCGCTTGAGGATCAGCACGACGTCGTAGGCGGTGCAGCCGCCGGTGCCGGCCAGCAGCATTTCCATGGGGCGGGGCGCCAGGTTGTGGCCGCCGCCGTCCACCGCGCCGTCCATCACGGCCACGTGGCCGCTGCCGGTGCTGGCGGTGAAGAGCATGCCGTTGGGGCCGCCCCAGTCGATCGTGCATTCCATTTGTCAGTCCTTGTGCTTGAGCGCAGTCAATGGCTGATGATACCCGTTGCGTACAATTCCGCTTGAGAGCCCCGCCCCGCATCAGGGGTGTGCGGCCAATCCAGGAGCCGTCCATGTCCCCCACCTTGTCCCAATCCGGTCCCGCCGCCTTCCTGCGCCGCTCGAATCCGCTGGATGCGCTGCTGGCGGAAGCCGACCGGGCGCTGCGCGTGCTGTCCGGCAGCGCCAGCGCCGGCCGCGCCAATCCGGCCACGGCCGAAGAGGCGCCGGACACCCTGTCGGCGCAGGAAAAGCGCCACGCGGCCGGCCTGATGCGGGTCAACCACGTGGGCGAAGTCTGCGCCCAGGCGCTGTACCGCGGGCAGGCCGCGGTGTGCCGCGAACCCGGCCCGCGCGCCCTGTTGCTCGAGGCCGCCGGCGAGGAAGTCGACCACCTGGTGTGGTGCAACCAGCGCCTGACGGAACTGGGCAGCCGTCCCAGCCTGCTCAACCCGGTCTGGTATGCGGGCTCGTTCGCGCTGGGCCTGCTGGCCGGCTACGCGGGCGCGCCGCGCAACCTGGGCTTCATGGCCGAAACCGAGAAGCAGGTCGAGGCGCACCTGGAAGGGCACCTGCGCACGCTGCCCGAGCAGGACGCCCGCTCGCGCCAGATCGTGCAGAAGATGAAGGAAGACGAAGCGCAGCACCGCGCCAGCGCCGAGGCCGCGGGCGGCGTGCCGCTGCCCGGCCCGGTCAAGGCCGCGATGCGGGCGATGTCCAAGGTCATGACGACCACCGCTTACTGGGTCTGACAGCGGGGCCCGGCGTCGGGGGCGGGCGGTGGCCAGCCCCCTGCATGCCTGCCCATGGGGCATAAAAATGTTGCAATGCGCAAAAATTGCAGCATATTGGTGCCGCATGCACCTTTCCGGTGCAAGGAATAGGGCGGGAATACCCGGAATCATCTAGGGTAAGTCCGCAAGGGGTTTACCCCTTCGGCAATAACCCTCCGTTTTTGGAGGTCATTGCTACATGCGGCTTTGCGGGCGGCTGCCGCGGGGATTGCGGCAAAAATGCAACGCGAAATGCTGCGGTGCGCTGGGCTTAAAAAAATTCTTGCATCGCACAAAAAAACCCGATACTATGCATCTCATCGGATGTTGAAACGCAGTCGGCGCGGTTCAAAAGCAAAACCCCAGCAACACTGAACCCCGACAGCGCAGCGAGCGAAAGCGGCTCCCAACATGCCACGGTTGTCTCCTCCACCCTCCTCCTTTGGTGGATTTAGCCCGAGATCTCACGATCTCGGGCTTTTTTTTAAGCCAAAATAATGCGTCCCTATTTATGCTGGATACCTGGCCGTCAACGCCGGGCGGGGCAGGGGCGGAAGGGCCGCGATCATGCCTTGGCGTGCTCCGCGTTTTCCCTTGGATATTTCGCATGTACAGAGGCGGAAAGCTCTACAATTACTGCATGAAATCCGTATTTCCGCGCGCCGCCGGCCGCGTTGCAGCATCTCCCGCCAAACGGGGATCCCCGCACGTGTCCCGGCCGGAGTGGCGGACGTTACGTTCTGTCCCGGTGATTTGCACTTCCTTATCCCTCCCATATATGGGCGTTACACCTGCCGCCGATAATGGCCGGCCTGTCTCGATAGACCAACCAGAGGTGACCCTGTGACCTGGCTGTACATATGCGTGGTCGCGTTCATGGTGGGGGGACTCATCGTGGCGTCGGAGCGCTGGCATGGCGCCTTCACCGGCGACAGCGATCTCAACAAACCGCAAGCGAACCATTCGCGCGCCACGCCTCGCGTGGGCGGACTGGCCGTGCTGGCGGGCACGCTCATGGGCCTCTTGGTGCTCGGGCCCGAAAACATGACCCTGACCTGGCTGTGGCCGGCGCTGTTCGTGTCGGCGCTGCCCGTGTTCGTGGCCGGCCTGCTCGAAGACATCACCAAGGACATCGGCGCCAGCAAGCGCCTGCTGGCGGCCTTCGCGTCGGCCGCGATCGCCTGGTGGCTGCTGGGCGGCGTCAGCCGCGTCGGCATGGCCCCGGTGGATTACGTCCTGTCGTACTGGCCCGTCTCCCTGATCTTCACCATGTTCGCGGTCGGTGGCTGTACCCACGCCCTGAACATCGTCGACGGCATGAACGGCCTGGCCGGCATGGTCGCGACGCTGATGGCGGTGTCCATCAGCCTGGTCGCGCTGCAGGTGGGCGACGTGCCGATCTTCCTGGTGGCGGCGGCGCTGGCGTCGGCCACGCTGGGCTTCCTGGTCTGGAACTTCCCGTTCGGCCGCGTCTTCCTGGGCGATGGCGGCGCCTACTTCCTGGGCTTCATGCTGGCCGAGCTGGCGGTGCTGCTGGTGGTGCGCAACCCCTCGGTGTCGCCGTTCTACGCGCTGGCGGTGTTGTTCTACCCCGTATTCGAAACCGGCTTTTCCATCTGGCGCCGCCGCTTCAAGCGCGGCGTGCCGGTGGACCAGCCGGACGCCTTGCACCTGCACCAGCTGGTGTTCCGCCGCCTGGTGCGCGTCACCTTCAGCCGCGGCCGCCGCCATGCGGTGCCGGCGCTGTGCAATGCCCTGGCGTCGCCGTACATGTGGGTGCTGGCCCTGATCGGCCTGGTGCCCGCCACCATCTGGTGGGACAACGCCTGGGCGCTCAGCGCCAGCCTGGTGGTGTTCGCCAGCGTCTATATCTGGCTGTATGCGCGACTGGTGTCGTGGCGCCGTCCGGGGTGGCTGCTGTTGCCCTCCGTCCTGCGAGCCGATTAAGTGTTGGGCGCCCCGGTGATTGCCGCCGGGGGCCTAGTTATCCATCACCCTGACCATATTTAAAATGCCGTAATCGCCTTACGGTAAAGGGAGAGTTATGTTGCGTATTGAAGATGTGAAACTCGCGGTCGTCGGCCTGGGCTATGTCGGCCTGCCGCTGGCGGTGGAATTCGGCAAGAAGCGTTCGGTCATCGGCTTCGATATCAACACGCGCCGGATCGATGCCTTGAAGGCCGGTCACGACCACACGCTGGAAGTCAGCGACGCCGAGTTGGCCGAAGCCAAGCAACTGTCCTACACCGCCGACCGTGCGGAACTCGGCCAGGCCAACGTCTTCATCGTCACCGTGCCCACGCCGATCGACGAGTACAAGCAACCCGACCTGACGCCGCTGGTCAAGGCCAGCGAAACCATCGGTTCGGTGCTCAAGCGCGGCGACATCGTCATCTACGAATCGACCGTCTATCCCGGCGCCACCGAGGAAGACTGCGTGCCGGTGCTGGAACGCGTGTCGGGCCTGAAGTTCAACGTCGACTTCTACGCCGGCTACAGCCCCGAGCGCATCAACCCGGGCGACAAGGAACACCGCGTCAGCACCATCAAGAAGGTCACCTCCGGCTCGACGCCCGACGTGGCCGAGCTGGTGGACCAGCTCTACAAGCAGATCATCACCGCCGGCACCCACAAGGCGTCCAGCATCCGCGTGGCCGAGGCCGCCAAGGTGATCGAGAACACCCAGCGCGACGTCAACATCGCGCTGATCAACGAACTGGCCCTGATCTTCAACAAGATGGGCATCGACACCGAAGCCGTGCTGCAGGCCGCCGGCACCAAGTGGAACTTCCTGCCGTTCCGTCCGGGCCTGGTGGGTGGCCACTGCATCGGCGTGGACCCGTACTACCTGACGCACAAGGCGCAGTCGATCGGCTACCACCCCGAAATCATCCTGGCGGGCCGCCGCCTGAACGACTCGATGGGCGGCTACGTGGTGTCGCAGCTGGTCAAGGCCATGACCAAGCGCCGCATCCACGTGCAGGGCGCGCGCGTGCTGGTGATGGGCCTGACCTTCAAGGAAAACTGCCCCGACCTGCGCAATACCCGCATCGTCGACATCGTCAAGGAACTGGGCGACTACAACGTGGCCGTCGATGTCTACGATCCTTGGGTGGAGCCCGAAGAGGCCGTGCACGAATATGGCATCACGCCTATCGCCAAGCCTGACGAAGGGCAGTACGACGCCGTGATCCTGGGCGTGGCGCACCACCAGTTCAAGGACATGGGCGCCGAGGGCATCCGCAAGCTGGGCAAGCCCGAACACATTCTTTATGACTTGAAGTACGTGTTGTCGCCCGCCGAATCCGATCTGCGCTTGTAAAGGAGGACGTCGCATGACTACACGCTTTGAATCCGTCACCCAGGAACTCGCCGCCACGCCGCGCAAGTGGCTGGTGACCGGCTGCGCCGGCTTCATCGGCTCCAATCTGCTGGAGACCCTGCTGAAGCTGAACCAGACCGTCACCGGCCTGGACAACTTCGCCACCGGCCACCAGCGCAACCTGGACGAGGTGAAGGCCTCGGTCACGCCCGAGCAATGGGCGCGGCTGACCTTCATCGAGGGTGATATCCGCGATCTCGAGGCTTGCCGTCGCGCGGTTCAAGGCGTGGACTTCGTGCTGCACCAGGCGGCGCTGGGTTCGGTGCCGCGTTCATTGAAAGACCCGATCACCACCAACGAGGTGAACATCGGCGGTTTCCTGAACATGCTGGTCGCCGCGCGCGACGCCGAGGTCAAGTCGTTCGTCTATGCGGCGTCCAGCTCGACCTACGGTGACCACCCGGCCCTGCCCAAGGTCGAAGAGAACATCGGCAATCCGCTGTCGCCCTACGCCGTCACCAAGTTCGTCAACGAGCTGTACGCCGACGTGTTCGCGCGTTCCTACGGCTTCGAGACCGTCGGCCTGCGCTATTTCAACGTCTTCGGCAAGCGCCAGGACCCGGACGGCGCCTATGCGGCGGTGATCCCGAAGTGGACCGCGGCGATGATCAAGGGCGAAGACGTCACCATCAACGGCGACGGCGAGACCAGCCGCGATTTCTGCTTCGTCGAGAACGCGGTCCAGGCGAACATCCTGGCGGCCATGGCGCCGCCCGAAGCCCGCAACCAGGTCTACAACGTGGCCGTCAGCGGCCGCAGCACCCTGAACGACCTGTTCGGTTTCCTGGTGCGGGCGCTGGGCAACCAGGACGTGGCCTACGGCAAGCAGCCGGTCTACGGCGATTTCCGCGCGGGCGATGTGCGCCATTCGCAGGCGGACGTCAGCAAGGCTGGCCGCCTGCTGGGCTACGAGCCCACGCACACCGTGCTGCAGGGCCTGGAAGTGGCGATGCCCTGGTACACGCAATTCCTGCGTTGATTTGAAAGCACTCATCCGCAAACTCGGCAGCATCCACCCGGACCACCAACGCATTTTCAAAGGTGCGTTCCGGGTGGCGGTGTTTCTGCTGCTGGGCAAGGCCGCCGGCGCCATCAAGGAGATGGCGGTGGCGTACCGCTACGGCGTCAGCGACGCCGTGGACGCCTATCAGTTCACGATGACCATGGCCACCTGGCTGCCGGTCACGATCGTGGGCGTGCTGTCGGTGGTGCTGATTCCGGTGCTGGTGCGGCTGCGCCGCGCCGAGGACGCCGAACGCGAACAATTCATCCGTGAACTGCAGGGCTGGGTGGCGGCCGCGGGCATCGCGCTGGCCGCCTTGACCTGGTTCGCCTGGCCCAAGGTGCTGGGCGCGCTGGGCCAGGGGCTGTCGGCCCGGGTCGGCGAGATGACGGGCGAACTGCTGCTGGCCTTCGCGCCGGTCGCGGCCCTGTTGCTGGTCGCCGGCATCAGCGCCGCGCGGCTGCGTTCGCACGAGCGCCACGTCAATACGCTGCTGGACAGCGTGCCGGCGGTGGCGACGCTGGCGTGGGTGATGCTGGCGGCCAGCGCCGAGAGCGTCGGTCCGCTGCTGTGGGGCACGCTGGTGGGCTACGCGATCCAGACCGTGTGGCTGGCCTGGCTGGCCGCGCGCGCCGACGGCGGTTTCTGGGGCGCCCCGAAACTGACTTTGCGATCGCCGCACTGGCCCGAATTGATGAGCGCCGCGGGCGTGATGCTGATCGGCCAGGTGGCCATGAGCTTTGTCGGCCCGCTGGACCAATACGCCGCCGCCAACCTGGGCGCCAATGCCAACGCCACGCTGGGCTACGCCAGCCGGCTGCTGTCGCTGCTGCTGGGCATCGGCGCGGTGTCGGTCGGCCGCGCGGCGCTGCCGGTGCTGGCCGACGTGCAGGCGCGCGGCGACAGCGCGCGCGCGCGCGGCATGGCGTTGAAATGGTCGGTGCTGATGGTGGTGGCCGGCGCCGTCGCGGTGGCCGTGGGCTGGGTGCTGGCGCCGTGGGGCGTGTCGGTGCTGTTCCAGCGCGGCGCCTTCACCGCCGAGAATACCGAGGCCGTGGCGCACGTGCTGCGCTGGGGCCTGTTGCAGCTGCCGTTCTATTTCGGCGTGCTGATCCTGGTGCAGTTGCTGGCCAGCCAGAACCGCTACCGCATCATGGCCGCCATCGCGGTCGGCAATTTCGCGTTGAAAGCCGCGCTCAATACGGTGCTGGCGCCGAAGATGGGCGCCGCGGGCATCATGCTGGCCACCAGCCTGATGTACGTGCTGTCCTATGCCTGCTATCTGGTGGTGGCCCTGCGCCGCGCCGAACCCAAAGAGGCCGCCTGAATGCCCGCCGTTCCCGACTCCGGCCGCCCGTTGCGCGTGCTGCTGTTCATCCATTCGCTGCACGGCGGCGGCGCCGAACGGGTCGCCGCCGACCTGAGCGCGCATTGGGCCGGCATGGGCCGCGAGGTCATGGTGGTGACGCAGGCGAGCGCCGACGGCGACGTCTACACCCTACATCCGAAGGTGCGGCGCGAGGTGCTGCACACGGCGGGCGAGGGCGGCGGCCTGCGCGGCATCTGGAGCAATGTGCAGCGCGTGCGCGCGTTGCGGCGCGTGATCAAGGCGTTCCGCCCCGACATCGTGCTGGGCATGATGACCACGGCATCGGTGCTGTCGGTGCTGGCGTGCACCGGCCTGTCGTGCCGGGTCGTCGCCACCGAACACACCCATCCGCCGTCGCAGACCTTGTCGGGCTTCTGGCAGCGCCTGCGCCGCCTGACCTATCCGCGCGCCGCGCGGGTGGTGGCGCTGACCCGCGGCACCGCGCAATGGATCGAGCAGCATGTGCCGGGTTCGCGGCTGGCGGTGATCCCCAATCCGGTGCATTGGCCGCTGCCCAAGGGCGAACCGATGCTGGCGCCGCCGTCGGGCGACGGCCGCAAGCGCCTGCTGGCGGTGGGGCGGCTGCATGCGGACAAGGGCTTCGACCTGCTGTTGCAGGCCTATGTCCGGCTGGCGCCGTCGCATCCGGACTGGGATCTGGTTATCCTGGGCGAGGGCGACGAGCGCCGCGCGCTGGAAGCGCAGGTGCGCGAGGCCGGCCTGCAGGATCGCGTCAGCCTGCCGGGACGCGCGGGCAACGTGGGCGATTGGTACCAGGGCGCCGACCTGTACGTGCTGACGTCGCGCTTCGAGGGCTTGTCCAATACCTTGCTGGAATCGATGGCCAGCGGCCTGGCCGCGGTGGCATTCGATTGCGATACCGGGCCGCGCGAGATCGTGCGCGAGGGGGTCGACGGCGTGCTGGTGCGGCCCAATGGCGACGTCGACGCGCTGTGCCGCGAACTGGATGCGGTGATGGGCGACGCGGCCCTGCGCCAGCGCATGGCCGAAGCGGCCACGGCGGTGCGCGAGCGTTTCTCCGCCGAGCGGGTGCTGGGCCAATGGAAAGAACTTTTTGACGGTGTGCGTGCGTCGGGCCGCTAGGCCGCGCCACACCGTTGCTGCGGTGACCACGAGAACCTGAAATCATGTGTGGAATTGTCGGAATTTGGGGCCCCCTGGGTGGCAAGGCGCAAGTGCTGGCGGAAAGCTGCCGCCGCATCCGTCACCGCGGGCCGGACAGCAACGGCTTCTGGGAAGACACCGGCGCCGAGCTGGCGCTGGCGCACGTGCGCCTGGCGATCCAGGACCTGACCGAAGCCGGCCATCAGCCGATGGTGTCCGCCTGCGGCCGCTACGTGATGGTGTTCAACGGCGAGATCTACAACCACATGGACATGCGCCAGCAGCTCGAGGCCTCGGGCCTGGCGCCGTCCTGGCGCGGCCATTCGGATACCGAGACCCTGCTGGCGGGCTTTACCGCGCTGGGCATCGAGGCCACGTTGCAGGCCTCGGTCGGCATGTTCGCCATCGCACTGTGGGACCGCGCCTCGCGCAAGCTGGTGCTGGCGCGCGACCGCATGGGCGAAAAGCCGCTGTACTACGGCTACTCGGGCGCCGAGCTGGTGTTCGCCTCCGAGCTCAAGGGCCTGATGCCGATCCCCGGGTTCGGCCGCAACCTGAACCGCAATGCGTTGGCGTCGTTCATGCGGCACAACTACATTCCGGCGCCGCAATCCATCTACGAAGGCATCGCCAAGCTGCCGCCGGGCACCTGGATCGAATTCACCGCCGACGACACCCGCAGCCGCCGCATGCCGGAGCCGCGCGTGTACTGGTCGGCGCGCGAAGCCGCCGACACCGCGGCGCAATCGCTGCTGTCGTTCGATTCCGACGCGCAGGCGACCGACGCGCTCGAAGGCGTGCTGTCCAAGGCCGTGGGCGGCCAGATGCTGTCCGACGTCAGCCTGGGCGCCTTCCTGTCGGGCGGCATCGACTCGTCCACCATCGTCTCGCTGATGCAGTCGCAGAGCTCGCAGCCGGTGCGCACCTTCGCCATCGGTTTCCATGAAAAAGGCTACGACGAGGCGCAGCACGCCAAGGCGGTGGCCATGCACCTGGGCACCGACCACACCGAGCTGTACGTCACCGCCGACGACGCGCTGGCGGTGGTGCCGGGGCTGGCCGACATGTACGACGAACCGTTCGCCGATTCGTCGCAGATCCCGACCTCGCTGGTGACGCGCATGGCGCGCCAGCACGTCACCGTGGCCCTGTCCGGCGACGGCGGCGACGAACTGTTCGGTGGCTACTCGCGCTATTTCCGCGTCAACAACTGGTGGCAGAAGTTCGAGCGCGTGCCGTCGCTGCTGCGCACGCCGGCCGGCGCGCTGCTCAGCGCCTCGACCCACCTGCCGGGGCGCGGCGCCTGGCGCGGCAAGGTCGGCAAGCTGGGCGAGCTGCTGCGCGCCGACAGCCGCGGCGATTTCTACCGCCTGTTCGTGTCGTACTGGTCGGACCCGGCCCGCGTGGTCAAGGGCGGCGTGGAACCCGTGTCCGAATTCGCGCAGGCCATGCGCGGCTCGACCTTCGAGTCCATGATGAAGCTCGACACGGTGACCTACCTGCCGGACGACATCCTGGTGAAGGTGGACCGCGCCGCCATGGCGGTGAGCCTGGAGACCCGCGTGCCGCTGATCGACCACCGGGTCTACGAATTCGCCTGGAGCCTGCCGCACCAGTACAAGGTGCGCGGCGCCACCGGCAAGTGGCTGTTGCGCCAGGTGCTGTACCGCCATGTGCCGCAGGCGCTGGTCGACCGCCCCAAGCGCGGCTTCGCCGTGCCGCTGGCATCCTGGCTGCGCGGACCGCTGCGCGACTGGGCCGAGGCGCTGCTGGATCCGGCGCGCCTGCGCCAGGAAGGCTGGTTCGAGCCCGAACCCATCCTGCGCAAATGGCGCGAGCACGTGTCCGGGCACCGCAATTGGGATAGCCATCTGTGGGGCGTGCTGATGATGCAGGCCTGGCTGGACCGCTACCGCGCCGGTGGCGAACAGGGAGGATCGGTTGGGAGTCGCTGACGAATGAAGATACTGATGCTGGTCAGTTCCATGCACGCCGGCGGCGCAGAGCGCGTGGCCGCCACGCTGGTCAATGCGTGGGCCGAACGCGGTGACGACGTCACCCTGACGCCGACCTATTCGTCCAAGGGCACCTGCTTCTACCCGCTGTCGGACAAGGTCAAGCTGGACTGGCTGGCGGACCTGGCGGGTACCCGCGTGTCGGGGCCGATGGCCGCGTTCAAGCGCCTGCTGACGCTGCGCCGCCACATCCGCGACACCGCGCCGGACGTGGTGGTGTCGTTCCTGACCAACGTCAACGTGGCCGCCATCCTGGCCACCCGCGGCCTGCGCGTGCCGCTGATCGTCTGCGAGCGCACCAACCCGGTTGCCGAGACCACCACCGGCACGGTCTGGCGCCGGTTGCGCAGGCTGCTGTATCCGCGCGCCGACATGGTGACGGTGCAGGCGGCCGACACGGCCGGCCCGTTCTCGCGCCAGGTGCCGGGCATCAAGCGCCTGGCCGTGATTCCCAACCCCTTGCCCGCGCCGCTGCTGGACGCGCCGCTGGTGCCGCAGCATGACGATGGCGCGCCGCGCACGCTGCTGGCGATGGGGCGCCTGGTGACCGACAAGCAGTTCGACCTGCTGATCGACGTGTTCGCGCAACTGGCGCCGGACTTTCCCGACTGGAACCTGCGCATCTGGGGCGAAGGTCCCGAGCGCGGCGCGCTGGAGGAACAGGTCGCGCGCCTGGGCCTGCAGGCGCGGATCAGCCTGCCGGGCCGCACCGAAACGCCCTGGGATGAACTGGCGCAGGGCCAGGCCTTCGTACTCAGTTCGCTGGTCGAGGGCTTTCCCAACGTGCTGCTGGAAGCGATGGCGCTGGGCCTGCCCTGCGCCGCCTTCGACTGCCCCAGCGGCCCGCGCGAAATGACGCGCGACGGCCAGGACGCGCTGCTGGTGCCCGCGGGCGACCGCGACGCGCTGCGCGAGTCGCTGCGCCGCCTGCTCGGCGACGTGGCGTTGCGCCGGCAATTCGGCCAACGCGGCGCCGCGGCGGTGCGCCAGCGCTATGCGCTGGCCAGCGTGCTGACGGAATGGGACGAATTGTTCGAAGCCGTGAGGGAAGGCCGATGAGCGCGGCGACCTTGCGCGTGGTGCATGTGATCGCCGGCCTGGGGCAGGGCGGCGCCGAATCCGTGCTGTGGCGCCTGTCCACCTATCCGGGGCAGGCGGTCGAGCACATCGTCGTGTCGCTGACCGACGAGGGCGTTTACGGCGAGCGGCTGCGCGCCGCCGGCGTGACGGTGCATACGCTGGGCATGCCGCGCGGCCGCATCACGCTGGGCGGCTTCATGGCCTTGCGCCGACTGATCGCCGCTGCCCGCCCCGACGCCGTGCAGACCTGGATGTACCACGCCGACCTGATCGGCGGCCTGGCGGCGCGGCTGGCGGGCGTGCGCGCCATTGCCTGGGGCATCCGCAATTCCGGCGCCCATCTCGAGCGCAGCAGCCGGTCGGCCCGCATGGTGCTGCGCGCCTGCGCGCTGCTGTCGGGCGTGCTGCCCGGCGCCATCGTCTGCGCCGCGCAGGACGCGGCCGAACGGCATGCGGCCAAGGGCTATCGCCGCGACCGCATGGTGGTGATCGCCAACGGCTACGACCTGTCGCGCTACGCGCCCGACGCGGCCGCGCGGGAACGGGTGCGCGGCCAGTGGGGCCTGGCCGGCGACGTGCCGGTGATCGGCTGCGTGGCGCGCTGGGACCCGTTGAAGGATCACGCCAATCTGCTGCGCGCGGTGGCGGCGCTGGTGCGCGACGGCCGCGACGGCGGCCTGCGCTGCGTGCTGGTGGGACGCGGCATGACCGCGGACAACCCTGAATTGATGGCGCTGGTCGACAAGCTCGACCTGCGCGAACGGCTGGTGCTGGCCGGCGCCAGCGACGACGTGCCCGCCGTGATGAACGGACTGGACCTGCACGTGTTGTCCAGTTGTGCCGAAGGCTTCCCCAACGTGGTGGCCGAGGCCATGGCCTGCGGCGCCTATTGCGTGGCGACGGACGTGGGCGATGCCGCCTATATCATCGGCGACACCGGCGTGGTGGTGCCGCCCGAGCAACCCGAGGCGCTGGCGCGCGGCATCGAGACCGCGCTGCGCGAGGTGGCGTCGCGCGGCCGCGGCCGCGCCGGCGAGGCCGGACGGGCCCGGGTGCTTGAGAATTTCGACCTGGCGCGCATGGTGCAAAGCTACGCCGCGGTGTGGCGCCGTCTGTCCGGAGCATCGGCATGAGCGCCGCCCGTCGTCTGCTGTTCGTGGTCAACAACCCGGCGTTCTTCATGTCGCACCGGTTGCCGGTGGCGCAGGCCGCGCAGCGCGCCGGCTACGACGTGCACGTGGCCACGATGGACGGCCCCGCCGTCGCCGACATCGTCGCGCTGGGCATGACCCATCACGTGATTCCGATGACGCGCAGCGGCAAGCGTCCGCTGCAGGAACTGGGCACGCTGCTGGCGCTGCTGCGCCTGTTCCGGCGCCTGCGGCCGCGGGTGGTGCACCTGGTGACCATCAAGCCCGTGCTGTACGGCGGCATCGCCGCGCGCCTGGCGCGCGTGCCGGGCATGGTGGCCGCGATTTCCGGGCTGGGCTTCGTGTTCCTGTCCAATTCCCTGAAGATGCGCCTGGTGCGCGCGGTGGTGGCGCGCCTGTATCGCCTGGCGCTGGGCCATCCCAACAGCCGGGTGATCTTCCAGAACGCCAGCGACCGCGACCTGCTCAAGTCGCTGGGCGCCGTGCGTGACGAACAGGTGGTACTGATTCGCGGCGCCGGCGTCGATCTGGACCTGTGCCAGGCGCTGCCCGAGCCGGCGGCGCCGCCGGTGGTGGCCACCATGGTGGCGCGGTTGCTGCGCGACAAGGGCGTGTGGGAATTCGTCGAGGCGGCGCGGTTGCTGCGCGCGCGCGGCGTGCCCGTCACCATGCGGCTGGTGGGCGGCGTGGATGCCGGCAACCCGACCTCGGCCACGCCCGCCGAGGTCGAGGCCTGGCAGCGCGAAGGCTGCGTCGAGGCGTTGGGCGAACGCTCGGATGTGCCACAGCTGTATGCGGCGTCGCACATCGCCGTGTTGCCGTCCTACCGTGAAGGCCTGCCCAAGTCGCTGATTGAGGCGGCCGCCTGCGGCCGCGCGGTGGTGACCACCGACGTGCCGGGCTGCCGCGACGCGATCGACCCGGACAAGACCGGGCTGCTGGTGCCGGTGCGCGACCCGCAGGCCCTGGCCGACGCCATTGCTCGGCTCGTGGACGACGCGGCGCTGCGCCACTCGATGGGAGTGGCCGGCCGCGCCTTGGCCGAGCGCGAATTCAACATCGAGCGGGTGGCACGCATCCACGTCGAGCTGTACGACACGCTGAGCGCCTGAGTCCGCCTCAGTGGCCCAGTGCTGCGCCGTCGCGGCGGGGGTCGGCGGCGCCATCCAGCCCTTGCGGCGTCACGCGGATCGCGGCGGCGCCGCTTTTCATTTCCACCTGTTCGATCTTGTGGCCCTGCGCGGCCAGCCGTGCGGCGGCGTCCGCCGGCACGCGGCCCTTTTCGACCTGGCTGCGGCCGGTGTTGCCCGCCACGTGCGGCAGCGCCAGCGCATCGGCCGGGCGCAGGCCCCAGGCCAGCGTGCCGACCACGGCCTGGGCGATGTAGTCGACGATGTAGCCGCCGCCCGCCGAACCGGTGACCAGCGCCAGCTTGCCGTCGCGGTCGAACACCATGGTGGGCGCCATCGACGTGACCGGCCGCTTGTTGGGCGCCATGGCGTTGGGCGCGCCCTTGCCATGCGCCGACGAGAAATTGGTCAGCGCGTTGTTCAGGAAGAAACCGTGCGGCATCAGCCACGAGCCGAAGTTCAGGTTGATGGTGGTGGTCATCGACAGGGCGTTGCCGTGCGCGTCGACGATGGCGACCTGGCTGGTCTCGGTGGTGCCGGGCGCTTCGGCGCCGGCCGGCGCCGGCACCCCCGCGAACACGCCGGGACGCGGATGCGTCACGGCCTTGGCGGACAGCAGCGCGGCGCGTTCGCGCGTGTAGTCGGGCGCGATCAGCTGGCGCACCGGCGCCTTGACCTGGTCCGGATCGCCGATATAGGCCAGCCGGTCGGCGCGGGCGATGCGGGCGGTGTCGATCAGCAGATGGTCGGCCGCGGCCGAGCCGGGCGCCAGCGTATCGATGCGGCGCGCGGCCAGCATGCCCAGCTGCTGCAGCACGGACACGCCGCCGAAGCTGGGGGGCGGGAAGGTGCAGACCTTCCATGACAGGAAGGGGCCGCAGATCGGCGTGCGTTCGACCGGACGATAGGCGGCCAGGTCCTGCGCCTGGATCAGGCTGGGATACTTGCCCGCGCCCACGGCGGCGAGGACGTCTGCGCTGAGCGCGCCTTGGTTGATGGCGTCGGGATCGGCCGCGACCTTGCGCAGGGCATCGGCCAACAGCGGATTGCGGACAGTGGCGCCGACCGGCAGCACCTGGCCCTGCGCGTCGTAGAAGACCTTGCGGATCGCCGGGTTCTCGGCCAGCCGCGGCAGCCGCTGCAGGCTGTCGTGCAGATAGGGCGACATCGGGAAGCCGTCTTCAGCGCTGCGGATGCCGGCCTGGAACAGGCTGGCCCACGGCAGCTTGCCATAGCGCTGGTGCGCCAGCGCCATGACGCGCACGGTGCCGGGCACGCCGACCGGACGGCCGTAGCGCGCCACGTCCTTGAGCGGCAGGGTGTCGCCGTTGACGTCGGTGCGCAGGCTCGCGGTGGCGCGCGCCGGGGCCGCGGCCAGGCCGTCCAGGGCCGACAGCGTGGCGCTGCCCTGGTCCCACACCAGCATCAACGAACCGCCGCCCAGGCCGGACGATTGCGGTTCTACCACCGTCAGCACCATCTGCACGGCGATGGCGGCGTCGACCACGCTGCCGCCGCGCTTGAGGGCGTCGAGCCCGGCGGCAGCGGCCAGCGGATTGGCGGCGGCGACCATGCCAGCCTGCGTCTGGGGTTGCGTCTGAGCTTGGGCCTGGGCGGAGGCGGCCGCGCACAAGGCGATGGCGGCCAGGAACCGTACGGTGCTGCGGGCTAGCGTAGGCATGGGGCGCTCCGGGTGGGACGACGGGCCATTATTCGCCCGTCATGGCGTCCTGTCCATAGCGGCCCCGGAGCGGGCGGGCCTTGCCGGTGCATCGCCGGGCCCGCCTCCACGGCGGGTGCCTACCCCGGGTTGCGTCGCGCGATGGCGTCGATCCAGAAGCGGGTGGAGGGGTCCTGCGGCGCGACCTGCTGCGAGGGCGAGTCCAGTTCGCGGATGATGTTCTTGGCCAGGGCCTTGCCGAATTCCACGCCCCATTGGTCGAACGGGTTGATGCCCCAGATCACGCCCTGCGCGAACACCTTGTGCTCGTACAGCGCCAGCAATGCGCCCAGTGTGTAGGCCTCCAGGTGCGGCAACACGATCAGCGACGACGGCCGGCCGCCCGGATGCACCTTGTGCTGCGCCAGCAGGCGCGCGCGCGCCGGATCGGCCTCGACCTGCGAGGTTTCGGCCAGCGCTTCCTCGAACGACTTGCCGCGCAACAGCGCGGCGCGCTGGGCCAGGCAATTGGCGATCAGCAGTTCATGGTGGCGCGCATAGGCGTGGTCGGGCTGTTCGCACAGGATGAAGTCGACGGGCGCGCCCGCGGTGTCCTGGTGCAGCCACTGGAAGAAGGTGTGCTGGCAGTCGGTGCCCGGCATGCCCCAGACGGCGGGGCCGGTCGGCACGCCGGTGGGGCTGCCGTCCGCCGTGGCCACCTTGCCCAGCGATTCCATCTCGAGCTGCTGCGCCCAAGGCACCACGTGGAAGAGGCGCGAATCGTACGGCGCGATGACCAGCGAGTCGAAGCCCAGCACGCTGCGGTTGACGACGCCGGCCAGGGCCAGTTGCAGTGGCGCGTTCTCGGCCAGCGGCGCATGGCGGAAATGCTCGTCCATGGCGGCCGCGCCGACCAGCAGTTGATCGAAGGTGTCGTTGCCCAGCGCCAGCGCGACCGGCAGGCCGATGGCCGACCAGAGCGAATAGCGCCCGCCGACCCAATCCCAGAGCTGGAAGATGTGGTCCGGCGAGATGCCCAGGTTGAGCGCGGCCTCGACGTTGGCCGTCACGGCCACCACCTGCTTGATCGGATCCGCCACGCCGGCGTCGCGCAGCCAGTTCATGGCGACTTCGGCATTGGCCAGCGGTTCGGTGGTGGTGAACGATTTGGACGCCACGATCACCAGCGTCTCGTGCGGGTCGAGGCGCACCATGGCGTCGGCCACGGAATGCGAATCGACGTTCGAGGCGAAGTGCACTTCGCGGTGGATGCCGCCGTAGCGCAGCGCCCGGTTGACCAGGCGCGGGCCCCAATCGCTGCCGCCGATGCCCAGGTGCAACACGCAGCGGTAGCGCTTGGCGGCGTCGGCCTCGCGCACGAACTGGCGCACGCGCTCGCGCTCGGCCAGCACCGCGGCGGCCACCATGGCCGGCGGCTGGGGCGCGCGCAACGCGGTATGCCAGGCCGGGCGCTGCTCCGTCCAGTTGGCGTTGCCGCCGTCGAACAGTTGCGCGCGCGCGGCCTCGAAGCCTTGCTGCTCCAGCAGCTCGGCCGCGGCCTCCTGCAAGGCCGGCGAATGCGCCTGCGCGGTCAGGTCCAGGCGCAGCCCGGGGGCGTTGATCAGTCGCAATTGCTCGCCGCGCCGGTCGGCGTTGCGTGCCTCGGTGGCGAAGCGTTTCCAGGCGGGGCTGTTGAGCAGGGACATGTTCTTAAAAGGGCAGGGAGGCGTCGGGCGCCAGTTTAGCCAGTTCACGCCGGAAGTCACCCTGGATGCGCGCCAGCGCCTCTGCGGTTTGCGCCTCGAAGCGCAGCACCACGACCGGAGTGGTGTTGGACGGGCGCGCCAGGCCGAAGCCGTCGGGATACTCGGCGCGCACGCCGTCGATGGTGACCACGCGCACCGCGCCGGGGAACTGGCCCTGCTCCTGCAGCGCCTGCACCAGCGTGAACGGCTGGCCTTCTTCCATTTCCAGCTTCAACTCTGGGGTCGAGACGTCCTGCGGCAGGGCCTCCAGCGGCGCGCCGGCATCGGCGTGGCGCGAGACGATTTCCAGCAGGCGGGCGCCGGTGTAGAGCCCGTCGTCGAAGCCATACCAGCGTTCCTTGAAGAAGATATGGCCGCTCATCTCGCCGGCCAGCGGCGCGCCGGTCTCGGCCAGCTTGGCCTTGACCAGCGAGTGGCCGGTCTTCCACATCAGGGGCTCGCCGCCCGCCGCCTGCACCGACAGCCCGACATGGCGGCTGCACTTGACGTCGTAGATGATGGTGGCGCCGGGATTGCGTTCCAGCACGTCGCGGGCGAACAGCACCAGCTGGCGGTCGGGCCAGATGATCTGGCCGGACTTGGTCACCACGCCGAGGCGGTCGCCGTCGCCGTCGAAGGCCAGGCCGAGTTCGCAGTCGGTGGTGGCCAGGCAGTGGATCAGGTCCTGCAGGTTCTTCGGTTCGGCTGGGTCGGGATGGTGGTTGGGGAAGGTGCCGTCCACTTCGCAGAACAGCTCGGTGACCTCGCAGCCCAGGGCGCGGAACAGTTTCGGGGCGATGGCGCCGGCGACGCCGTTGCCGCAGTCGATCGCGATTTTCATGGGGCGGGCGAGCTTCACGCCCGAGGCGACGCGCGCGATGTACGCGGCCACCAGGTCCAGTTCGCGGCGCACGCCGGTGCGGGCGGCGGGCGCGTCCGGGGCGCCGTTCATGCGGCGCGCCAGGGCCTGGACGTCCTCGCCATATAGCGCGCGGCCGCCCATCATCATCTTGAAGCCGTTGTACTTGGGCGGGTTGTGGCTGCCGGTGATGGCCACGCCCGAGCCGGTTTGCATGATATGGGTGGCGAAGTACACCAGCGGCGTGGGCACCTGTCCGATATCCAGGGTATCGACGCCGCCCTCCAGCATGCCTTCCTGCAGCGCCTGCGACAGCATCTCGCTGCTCAGGCGGCCGTCGCGGCCCACCACCAGCGTCTGCACGCCCTGGTCGCGCGCGACCGCGGCCAGCGCCGCGCCCAGCGAGCGGGCAAAGCGCGCGTCGATCAGATCCGGCACGGTGCCGCGGATGTCATACGCCTTGAAGACGGAGGAGGGGAATTGCGCGTTGTCGGCCACGTCGGATCCTTATTGTTTGCTACGGCTTGCCGCGGCAGGACCGTCCGGGAGGGCGGCGGCCTGCTGGTAAACCCGGATGCCGGCGCATGCCGGCCCAGGGGGGCGGAGTTGAATTATCCTCCATTGGCCGGCCGCGTGCCGCCCTGATCTGGTGCGCGATGGGGGCCTTTTTCGCCTTGTTCCGGTGCGCCGGCGCAACGGAACCGGACCCTTCCTGTCTTGGCGGCCGATGGCATGGAACTTGCTGGTCATCCGAAGGTGATACGCTTGTCATGCAAGCAGAAAGACCAGAAAGACCGGAGGGGCCCATGGGAGCCAAAGTATCCACAGTCACGTCATCGGGCGGCGCCAGGCGCAGGCGCGGGCCGCCCACGGACTTCGCCGGGCCGGCGGCCGGGCGGGAGCGCCGGCTCGACGTTCATGTATTCGTATCGCCCGAGGGCGAACTGGCCACGGGCCGCGCCTGGGAGCGCTGCGTCTGGCGCGACGCGCGCGTGCTGATCGCCGAATGCCCGGCGCCGCATCTGCCGGCCTCGGTCGAAAGCGCCTTGCGCGGGATCGCCGCCAGCGTGGCGCGGGATCGCGCCTGGCAGGGCATGGGCACGGTGGCCTTTTCGCTGGATGACCGCAGCGGCGTGTTCCGCGTGATCCGCGCCGAGGCCCAGCCGCGTTCGGGCGCCGCCGTGGCCGATTTCGAGCCGGTCGCGGCGCATGCGCTGGAAGTGCGCATCGACGGTTGCGCCGATCGCCACATGCCGTGCACGCACCTGCTGGTGTGCGGCGCCACCCGCGGCGAAGCGCTGCGGCGCGCCTATCGCGCCCTGTCCGAAATGCCCGGCCCCGCCGGCGTCGACCGGGCGTTCCTGATGAACCGCATCGCCTCGCGCGCCTATTGCACGGGCCTGACGGGCACGCGCCTGGACCAGGCGGTCGGCTGAGGCCGCCGCGCCCGCTCTGCCTCTACAATAGTCCGCACTAACCTTGAACAGCGCCCGGGCGCGGCCCGGCGCGATTTTTCCGTGCGGCGCCTATGACCTTGCTGAGCGAATTGCAGTCCCTCCTGGGCGAGTCCCATGTGCTGACCGGCGCCGATGCCGAACCTTTCGCGCTGGACTGGCGCCGCCGCTATCGCGGCCAGGCGCTGGCCGTGGTGCGGCCCGGCTCCACGCAGGAAGTGGCCGATGCCATCAAGCTGTGCGCGCGTCATGGCGTGCCGGTGGTGCCGCAGGGCGGCAATACCGGCCTGTGCGGCGGCGCCACGCCCGACGGTTCCGGCAACGCCGTGGTGCTGTCCACCGCGCGTCTGAACCGGGTGCGCGCGCTCGATACCGACAACGACACCATCACCGTGGAAGCCGGCTGCATCCTGCAGGCCGTGCAGCAGGCCGCGGCCGACGCCGGACGGCTGTTTCCGCTGAGCCTGGCGGCCGAGGGCAGCTGCACCATCGGCGGCAACCTTGCCACCAACGCCGGTGGCACCCAGGTGCTGCGCTATGGCAACACGCGCGACCTGGCGCTGGGGCTGGAAGTGGTCACCGCCGAGGGCGAGATCTGGAACGGCCTGCGCGGCCTGCGCAAGGACAACACCGGCTACGACCTGCGCGATCTCTACATCGGCAGCGAAGGCACGCTGGGAATCATCACCGCGGCCACGCTCAAGCTGTTCCCGCGGCCGGTGGCGTCCTGCACCGCGCTGTTGACGCTGGACAGCATCGACAACGCGGTCGAGCTGCTGTCGCGCGCCCGCGCCGGCTTCGGCGCCGCGCTGACCGGCTTCGAACTGATGAGCGGCGACTGCCTGCAGGCGGTCGTGCGCCTGTTCCCGCAGCAGCGCCTGCCGTTCGAGGGCGCGTCCGCCGCCTCGCCGTGGTTCGCGCTGCTGGAGCTGTCCGACAGCGAAAGCGAGGCGCATGCGCGCGAGCGCTTCGAGACGGTGCTGGGCGAGGCCATCGAGGCCGGCCTGGTGAACGACGCGGCCATCGCCGCCAATGTCGCGCAGAGCAAGGCGCTGTGGCACCTGCGCGAAAGCATCCCGCTGGCCGAGGCCGAGCTGGGCAAGTCGGTCAAGCACGACGTCTCGATTCCGATCTCGGCCATCGCCGGTTTCGTGCACCAGACCAACGGCCTGCTGCAGGCGCGCTTTCCCGGCGTGCGCCACGTGATCTTCGGCCACCTGGGCGATGGCAACCTGCACTACAACGTCGCCAACGCGCCGGGCCAGACCGAGGCCGAGCTGCTGGCGCTGCAAAGCGATATCTACGGCGTGGTGCACGACAGCGTGCATGCGCATGCCGGCTCCATCAGCGCCGAGCACGGCGTCGGCCAGCTCAAGCGCGACGAGCTGCCGCGCTACAAGAGTCCGGTCGAACTGGCCCTGATGCGCCGCATCAAGCGCGCGCTCGACCCGCAAGGCCTGATGAATCCCGGCAAGGTGCTGCAAGCCTGAGCGGGGCGCACACAACCTTCTTTCCATGGGGAACGAGAACATGGCGGCCAGTCCCGCAGCGGGTGCGAATCACCGGATCCTGATCGTCGAGGATGATCACATCATCGCCGGCAATCTGTACTCCTTCCTGGAAGCGCGCGGTTTCCTGCCGGACGTGGCCTACAGTGGCCCCGCCGCGCTCAAGCGCCTGGAAGAGCAGCGGTTCGACGCGATGATCCTGGACATCGGCCTGCCCGGCATGGACGGCCACGCGGTCCTGCACACCCTGCGCGCGGACCGGCGCCTGCCCCTGCCGGTGCTGGTGCTGACGGCGCGCGACAGCCTTGACGACAAGCTGGCCGGTTTCTCCCATGGCGCCGACGACTACCTGACCAAGCCCTTCGCGCTGCTCGAGGTCGAGGCGCGCCTGCTGGCGCTGATCCAGCGCGCCAAGGGCTCGACCGTGGATACGGTGCGGGTGTTCGGCGACCTGTCCTATGACACCCGCAGCCGCATGGTGTCGATCGGCGGCAAGCCGGTGCACCTGACGCGCAAGGCCATCGTCATCCTGGAAGCGCTGCTGCGCGATCCGGGCCGGGTGGTGTCGCGCGAGGAGCTGGAATCGCAATTGTGGGGCAGCGAGCCGCCGTCGTCCGATGCGCTGCGCAGCCAGGTGCACCTGCTGCGCCGCGCCCTGGCCGACGCCGGCTTCGACGGCATCGAGACCATGCACGGCACCGGTTGGCGCCTGGTGACGGGGGAGCGCGGCGCATGAGCCGGATCGCGGGCAGCGGGACCCTGACGCAACGGGTGGTGTGGGCGCTGACCGGCACCGTGGCGTTGTTCGTGACGGCGCTGGCGCTGCTCGCCTACCTGACGTTCGACCAGATGGAAGACGATCTGGTGAACGATATCCTCAACACCGAAATGGACCGCCTGGTGCAGCATGCCCGCACCAGCGACCAGTTCCTGCCGCGCCGCGGCGCCCGCGAACTGGGCGGCTCGATGCGCGCCTGGCTCAGCGTCGACGGCGAGGCGCCCGTCGGCATGCCGGAGGAAATCCGCGGGCTCGACAACGGCCTGCACCTGATCGAACCCGGCGCCTACACCTGGCACGTGATGGTGGCCGACACCGGCAACGGCAAGGTCTACCTGCTGTATGACGCCACCGACAACGAAGAGCGGGTGCACGATTTCGGCCTGATCGTGCTGGGGGTCGGCGCGATCTGCGTGGTCGGGGCCTACGCCCTGTCGCGGCGGGTGGCGGCGGTGGCGGTGGGGCCCTTGCTGGACCTGACCGACCGCCTGTCGACCTGGGCGCCCGGCGCGCCGGACCTGGCCGTGACCCGCGACGACGAGGCCGGCCGGCTGATCGAGGCCTTCAACCGGGTGCAGAACCAGGTCGACCGCTCGATCGCGCGCGAACGCGAGTTCGCCGGCAACCTCAGCCACGAGGTGCGCACGCCGCTGGCCGCGATCCGCTCCGACAGCGAACTGATGCTGCTGACCCAGGACCTGACGCCCGACCAGCGCCAGCGGCTGACGCGGGTGATCGACAACGTCGACGACGTCATCGTCTGCCTGGAAAGCGCCCGCGCGATGGCCCGCGACCAGATGCGTCCGCCCGAGCCGGTCGACCTGTCCGAATGCATGCTGGACGCCTGGCGCGGCTACGAAACCCAGGCCGGCATGGCCGAACTGCGCTTCGACAATTTCATCCCGGCGGACCACATCCGCATCCTCGACCGCTACGCCTTGCTGACCGTGCTGCGCAACCTGGTGCGCAACGCGGTCGAACATGCGGCGCCGGCCACGCTCACGGCCAGCCTGGGCGCCGACGGCGCGTTGCAGCTGAGCGACGACGGCAAGGGCATCGCGGCGGACGACCTGCCGTTCCTGTTCCGCCGTTACTACAGCGGCCGCCTGCGGGATTCGGGGACGGCCGGGCGCGATGAAACCGCGCGCGGCCTGGGGTTGGCCATCGCCAAGCGGGTCTGCGACATGCAGGGCTGGACGCTGACGGTGGACTCCTCGCGCGAGGGGCCGCAGCGCGGCACCCGTTTCACCTTGCGCCTGGACGCGGCGGGGGGCGCGGCGTAGGGCGACCGCGGGGGCGGCGGCAGGGGCTACTGAAGGGGCTATGAAGGGGGGGGCGGCCCGGTCCCGCCGAAGCCGAATTTGACGAATTTTCGACTATCGGCCGCCTAAGCTGTTTGCTTCGGCCGACCGCCATCGTCCCCCGCGCTACATGTCACCCATTTCTCCGCCAGCGGCCGTCCGGCCGACGCCCGCTTTCTACTTTTCCACGCATGTCCTCGGGGTGACGCTGATGCTGGCGTGCCTGGCGTGGTGGGCCAACGCCTCCGGCCTGGACCTGGCCATCGCCCGCGCCCTGTTCAGCGCGCCGCTGGACGACTTTCCCCTGCACACCAACCGCTGGCTCGAACTGATCGGCCATCGCATGGTGCTGGCCCTGCCGATCGGCATGGCGCTGGGCGCGATCGGCGTGGTCGCGGCCAGCTATCGCATCCCCGCGTGGCGCCACCTGCGCGGCGCCGCGCTGGCGGTGGCGGCGACCTGTATCGTGGGGCAGCTGGCCGTCACGCAGCTCAAGCACCACACCACCCTGCCGCGCCCCTTTGACCTGGAAACGCTGGGCGGATACACCCCGTATCCGCTGTCGTGGTGGACCTGGGATCGCGCCAAGGCGGGCGGTGCGCTGCCGAGCGGCCACGCGGGCGCGGGCTACTCGATGCTGACCCTGTATTTCGCCGGCTGGGCCGCGCAGCGGCCCGGATGGCGCTGGTGGGGGCTGGCCGTGGGCATCGCCGCGGGCCTCGGGTTCTCGGTCGTGCGCGTCCTGCAGGGCGCGCATTTCCTGAGCCAGACGCTCTGGTCGGCGGCCCTGATGTGGCTGCTGGCCGCGCTGTTCTTCTGGCCGGTGCTGCGGGGCCCGACCGCCTCGCGCGGCCCGGCCCGCATGCCCGGGGTTCAATTCAGCAGCACGCCCGGCAGCCACAGCGAGAACGCCGGCACGTAGGTGACCAGCGCCAGCGCCGCCAGCAAGGCGCCGTAGAACGGCCAGATGGTCCGCATCACGGTGCCGACCGAGACCCCGCCGATGGCGCACCCCACGAATTGCGTGGTGCCCACCGGCGGCGTGTTCAGCCCCAGCGCGCAGTTCAGCAGCATCACCATGCCGAATTGCACCGGCCCCATGCCGTACTGCATGCAGATCGGCAGGAAGATCGGGGTGCAGATCAGGATGGTCGCGGCCATGTCCAGGAACGTGCCCAGCACGAACAGGATCACGTTGACCATCAGGAAGATCGCCCACGGGCTGGTGGACACCGACGCCATCAGCTCGCCGGTCTTTTCCGCCACGCCGTAGAAGCTGATCAGGTAGCCGAAGGTGGCCGAGATGCCGATCAGCAGCAGCACCACGCCGGTCGTCTTGACCGCCTTGCTGGCGGCCCGCACGAACTGGTCCCAGGTCAGCGAGCGATAGACGAAGACCGTCAGCGCCAGCGCGTACAGCACGGCCACCGCGGCCGATTCCGTGGCGGTGAAGACCCCGCTCAGGATGCCCACGATGATCAGCACCACCACGAACAGCCCTGGCGTCGCCGCTACCAGCGAGCGCGCCACGATGTGCCAGCCGGGGAACGTGCCGGCCGGATAGCCGCGGCTGCGGGCCACGAAATACGCCGCCGCCAGGTTGCACAGCGTCAGGATCAGCGCCGGCACCACGCCGGCCGCGATCAGCGCCGCGATCGACACCTTGCCGCCCGCCGCCAGCGTGTAGATGATGATGTTGTGGCTGGTCGGCATCAGCGCGCCCACCAGCGCCGCGTGGGTGGTGACGTTGACCGCGTAGTCGGCGTGGTAGCCCTCGCGCTTCATCATCGGGATCATCACCGAGCCCATCGCCGACACGTCCGCCACCGGCGAGCCCGACACGCCGCCGAACAGCGTGCAGGCCACCACGTTGGACATGCCCAGGCCGCCGCGCACGTGGCCCACCAGCGACTTGGCGAAGGCGACGATGCGGTCGGCGATGCCGCCGTACAGCATCAGTTCGCCGGTGAAGATGAAGAACGGGATGGCCAGGAACGAAAACGCATTCATGCCCGAGGTCATCTGCTGGAAGGCCACCGCCAGCGGCAGGTCCTCGTACATGATCGCGGTGATGGACGACAGCCCGATGGCGAACGCCACCGGCACGCCGATCACCAGGAAGCCCATGAAGGTGAACGAGAGTAGGGTCAGCGCCATGCCGGTACCACCTTTTGGTTGCGCGACAAGGCGATGACGTGCTCGATCGAGAAAAGCATGATCAGCACGCCGGAGAGGGCCGCGGGCACGTATTTCCAGCCGTTGGAGATGCCCAGGTTGGGGATCTTGTAGGCCCACACGGATTCGGCCAGCAGGGCGCAGTTCCACGCCATCAGCGCGCCGAACAGCAGCACCAGCAGGTGGATGAAGATCTTCAAGCGCCGTTGGCCGGCCGCCGGCAACGCGTCGACCAGCGACTCGAAGCCGATGTGGCCGGCGTCGCGCACGCCGACGGCGGCGCCCAGCATGGTGACGTACAGCACCAGCAGCAGCGCCAGGCTCTCGGCCCAGGTGGGGGTGCTGTTCAGCACGTGGCGGCCGAAGATCTGCAAGGTGACCGCGATGATCAGGCAGACCAGCCCGAACACGCTGGTCCACATGCACAGGCGCGCCAGCCGGGCGCAGCCGCGGGAAAAGGCGTCCAGCGGGGCAGCCGGGGCATGCGCCCGGCCCCCCGCCGCGACATCCGGGTCATGGGTGGAGGTAGCCAACATGCGGATTCCTTATTGGACGGCCTGGATCTTGGCGACCAGGTCTTTCATATCGGGCGTGGTGACGAAGCGGTCGTACACCGGCTTCATCGCCGCCTGGAACGAGGCCTTGTCCACCTCGACGATCTGCGAGCCGGCCTTCTCGACCACCGCGCGCGACTTCTGTTCGCGTTCGTCCCACAGCTTGCGCATGTAGGGCACCGATTCGCGCGCGGCCTCGCGCAGGATCTTCTGGTCCTCGGCCGACAGCTTGTCCCATTGCCGCTTCGAGAAGATCAGCATCTCGGGCGTCATGGTGTGCTCGGTCAGCGCGTAGTACTTGGCGACCTCGTAGTGGTGCGCGCTTTCGTAGCTCGGATAGTTGTTCTCGGCCGCGTCCACCAGGCCGGTCTTGAGCGAGGTGTAGACCTCGCCCATCGGCATCGGCGTGGCGTTGCCGCCCATGGCTTCCACCATCGCCACCGACAGGTCCGATTGCTGCACGCGGATCTTCAGGCCCTTGGCGTCGGCCAGCGTCTTGATCGGCTTGTTGCGCGTGTACATCGAGCGCGAGCCGCTGTCGTACCAGGCCAGGCCGACGAAGCCGGCCGACTCGCAGGACTTCAGGATCTGCTCGCCGATCTCGCTGTCGAGCACCTTGTGCAGGTGGTCCTTGGAACGGAACAGGAACGGCAGCGACGGCACGCGGGTGGTCTGGCAGATGTTGTGCATGGCCGCGCTGGACACGCGCGCCATGGCCAGCGCGCCCATCTTCACCTGCTCGATCGAGTCGTCTTCATTGCCGAGCGCGCCGCCGGCGTACACCTTGACGGTGATGCGGCCGTTGGTGCGCTGCTTGACCAGTTCGCCGAACTGGCGCACGGCTTGCACGGTGGGGTAATCGTCGGGATGGATGTCCGCGGAGCGCAGCTCGGCGGCATGGGTGGCGGGAATCAGCGTCAGCAAAGCGGCCGCGGCCAGGATGGCGCGGGTCAGGGTCGGGCGCAACATGTCTACCTCCGGTTGGAGTACGGCGTTTCGTTGAGGGCCATTGCGGCCCCGAAGCTCTTCGATGTGTACGGACCTGCTCACTACTCGTGCGTGGGCGCCTGGGGCGCCGCGGTCGGGTGCTAACCGGCGCTTGCGGTTTCCTCCAGGCCCCGCGCGCCGGGGCGCAGGGCAAAGACGGCGCCGGCGACGGAGTCGGGGGCGGCGTCCGCGGGGCGGATGGACGTGACCAGCAGCAGGTCCAGGCCCGGCCCGCCGAAGGCGCACATGGCGACGCGGGCGGCTGGCACCTCCAGGCTGCGGTCGAGGCGGCCGTCCGGCGTATAGCGGTAGATGCGGCCGGCTTCGTTGCCGCAGATCCAGTAGCCGCCGTCGGCGTCGACCGCGGCGCCGTCGGGCCGGCCGGCCGGCAGCTTCGGGATGAAGACACGGCGGTTGCGCGGCAGGCCGCTGTCGATGTCGTAGTCGAAGGCCCAGACCACCTGCCGCGACGGGTGCGAGTCGGACAGGTACATGGTCCTGCCGTCCGGGCTGAAGGCCAGGCCGTTGGGCACGATCAGGTCGTCGACGATCGCTTCCAGCGGCTGGCCCGGGCCGTGGCGGTACAGCTTGCCGGCGTTGCGGGCCAGGCCCATGTCCATGACCATGGTGCCGGCCAGGAAACGGCCCTGGCGGTCGCAGCGGCCGTCATTGAAGCGCATGCCGGGCGCGCCGTGGCGCACGTGCGCCAGCGCCCGCGGCTGGCAGGGTTCGCCGGCCACCAGCGGCCCGCAGGCGTACAGGCCGTCCTCCATCGCCAGCAGCCAGCCGTCGCCGCGCGGGGCGATGCAGCCGGCCATCTGCGGCAGCGCCCAGTGATCGAGCCGGTCGCTGGCGGGCGTCCAGCGCCACAGCGCTCGGCCGGGGATGTCGGTCCAGTGGAACGCCTGGTCGGCGGCGCGCCATACGGGGCTTTCGCCCACGCCGCAAAGCAGGGTCCCGATGCGTTCGGCCGAGGTTGCCATGGTGGGGAAGGGGGGGGTCAGCGCGGGGGGAAGGGGAACGGGCCGGCCTTTACGAACGCGCCGCCCTGGTAGCGCGCGGCGGGGTCGTCGGCCGCCAGCGGCGGCTGCGCCTCGACCTGCGCGCGGAAAATTTCGGAGGAGTCCCTGGGGGCGAAACCGAGCGCGGCGGCGCCGTGGTTGTCCCACCAGCTGTCGCGGTTGGCCGACGCGCCATAGGCAATCAGGTGGCCGACATTCGGCGTGAACAGCGAGCGCGCCACCAGGTCGGTCAGGTCGTCGTAGCTGAGCCAGGTCACCATCATGCGGCGGTCCCTGGGCTCGGGGAACGACGAGCCGATGCGCAGGCAGACCGTCTCGATGCCGTAGCGGTCGTAGTAGAAACGCGACAGGTTTTCGCCATAGGCCTTGCTCAGGCCGTAATAGCCGTCGGGCCGCAACGGCACGTCGGCATCCAGGCGCGCGCCCTGCTCGTAGAAGCCGATGACGTGGTTTGAGCTGGCGAACACCACGCGCCGCACGCCATGGATGCGCGCCGCTTCGTAGACGTGATACACGCCCTGGATGTTGGCCGGCAGGATTTCCTCGAAAGAACGCTCCACGGAAACGCCGCCCAGGTGCACAATGGCGTCGGCGCCGCGCACCAGCTCGGAGACGGCGGCGGGATCGGCCAGGTTGCACGGCACGACTTCCTCGCCGGCCGCGGCGGGCGCCATGGCCGCGATGTCGGAGACCCGCAACACGTCGGCATGGGCTTTCAGCCGCGGGCGCAGGACCCGGCCCAGGTTGCCGGCCGCGCCGGTCAATAACAGGCGATGACAGCGGGGGGAGGCAGGCATGCGGTCGACGGCTAGGCTCATGGCGCAACGCTCGGTGGATGGCGCGGTGGAGTGGACTTACCTGGTACGTTATCGTACAACCTGTCCAAAGTATAATAAGCACGAAATTTTGCAGTCAAGCGCCACGCAACCGCTCTCGGATAATCCCTGATGAACGCTCCTGTCGATACCCCCGTCTTGCCGCAGCGTCGTCCTCGGAACCTGGCCCAGGGCCTGGTCGAGAGCATCTCCGAACGCATCCGCGGCGGCGATATCCGCCCCGGCGACAAGCTGCCCACCGAATCCGAGATCATGCGGCAGTTCGGCGTCAGCCGCACCGTGGTGCGCGAAGCCCTGTCGCGGCTGCAGGCCTCGGGCCTGGTCGAAACGCACCACGGCGTCGGCACCTACGCGCTCGAGCCCAGCGGCAGCGGCGATTTCCGCGTCGACCCGGCCGATATCGCCACGGTGCGCGACGTGCTGGTGCTGCTGGAACTGCGCATCTGCCTGGAAAGCGAGGCCGCGGGCCTGGCCGCGACGCGCCGCAGCGAGACCCAGCTGACCGAGATGCGGCGGGCGCTGGACGCCTTCAAGAGCGCGCTGGACAGCGGCGGCGACACCATCACGCCCGACTTCCAGTTCCACCTGCTGGTGTCGCAATCCACCGACAACCGCTATTTCGCCGACCTGATGTCGCACCTGGGCTCGGCCATCATTCCCCGCACCCGCATCAACTCCGCCAAGTTCGCCCACGAAGACCGCGCCGCCTACCTGGCGCGCGTCAACCTGGAGCACGAGGACATCTACAGCGCCATCCTGCGCCAGGATGCCGAGGGCGCGCGCGCCGCGATGCGCACCCACCTGAGCAACAGCCGCGAACGCCTGCGCCGCGCGCAATGACGCCGATCCGCGAGCGCGCTCGAGGCTAGCTGGGCGCCTTGCGTTACGCGTTGGCACTGAAATCGGATGTCATACAACATGACAAGGTTGTCATCCACCTGATACGGGCCTCGCGCCGAGCCGCTGGCGGCGCTGCGGCGCGTCAATCCGCGTTAACCTTGGCCGTTTTCAATCACCGGACGGCAGGCATGGTTTGGCTGGGTAATCGCGGCGCATCAACGGATTCCATTTGTCTGGGGAGGGCCGCCGCATGCGCCGCCTGACGCTCCGTTTCATACTGTCCGTGCTGGTTCTGCTGACGCTGAGCCGGCTGGGCCTGTCGCTGTGGATGTGGGATCGGGTCGAGGCGGCCGGCGGCCTGTGGCCGGTGCTGTTCGGCGGCCTGCGCATCGACGTCTGCCTGCTGTCCATGGTGATCGCGCTGCCGGCGGTGTTCTCGCCGTGGCTGGGGCATCGTCCCTGGGCCGCGCGCGTCACCGCCTGGTGGTTCCGCGTCTGGTGGATGCTGTACGTGCTGCTGGAAGTCTCCACGCCGCAGTTCATCGCCGAATACGACACGCGCCCGAACCGCCTGTATTTCATCTACCTGCTCAACCCCAAGGAAGTCGGCTCGATGCTGTGGCAGGGCTACAAGGGCGTGTTGCTGGCCGCCCTGGTGGTGCTGCTGGTGGCCGCTTGGCTGGCGGTCAAGCTGTTCCCGGCGCGGGTGCGCGATCCGTTCCTGGCGTGGTGGAAGCGCCCGCTGGCGTCGCTGGCGATCCTGGCGCTGGTGGTGCTGGGCGCGCGCGGCACGCTCGAGCATCGCCCCATCAATCCGGCCAAGGTCGCCTTCAGCTCGGACGCCATGGTCAATTCGCTGGCGCTCAATTCGCTCTACAGCGTGTTCGACGCCGCCTACCGCATGCGCGACGAACGTTCGTCGGCCGCGATGTATCCGAAGATGCCGGTGGACGAGATGAACGCCATCGTGCGCGACAAGGCGGGCCTGACGGGCGCGCCGCTGGATGCGCGCTACCCCAGCCTGCACGAGCAAAAGGCCACGGTGCGGCGCGACAAGCCGCTCAACCTGGTGATCATCCTGCAGGAAAGCCTGGGCGCGCAGTACGTCGGCAGCCTGGGCGGCAAGGACCTCACGCCCAACATCGACCGGCTCAGCAAGGAAGGCTGGATGTTCCACCGCGCCTACGCCACCGGCACGCGCTCGGTGCGCGGCATCGAGGCGGTCACGGCGGGCTTCCTGCCCAGCGTGGCGGACGCCGTGGTGAAGCTGCCGCGCTCGCAGACCGGCTTCTTCACGCTGGCGCAGGCGCTGGGCAAGCATGGCTACCACTCGCGCTTCGTGTACGGCGGCGAATCGCACTTCGACAACATGCGCGCCTTCTTCCTGGGCAACGGCTTCAACGAGGTGGTCGATCGTCCGAAGTTCGAGAACCCGGTGTTCGAAGGCTCGTGGGGCGCGTCCGACGAAGACATGTTCACCCAGGTCGACCGCCTGCTGCGCGCCGACGGCGACAAGCCGGTGTTCACGCTGGCGTTCTCGGTCAGCAACCATTCGCCGTGGGAATATCCGGCGGGCCGCATCCAGCCGGTGGGTGAACCGGCCAGCGTCGACAACACCGTGCGCTACGCCGACTGGGCGCTGGGCCAGTTCTTCGACAAGGCGCGCAAGGCGCCGTACTGGGACAACACCGTGTTCCTGGTGATTGCCGACCATGATTCCCGTGTGTACGGCTCGATCCCGGTGCCGGTGCGGCACTTCCAGATCCCGGCCCTGATCCTGGGCGCGGGCATCGCGCCGCGCCAGGATGAACGCATCGTGAGCCAGATCGACATGGCGCCCACGCTGCTGTCGCTGATCGGGCTGGACAACGTCAATCCGATGCTGGGCGCCGACCTGACGCAACGCGATCCCAACCGCGCGCTGATGCAGTACGCCGACAACTTCGGCTACCTGCAAGGCGACAAGCTGCTGGTGCTGGAACCGTCCAAGGCGCCGCGCGAATTCCGCTACCGCGCCGCGCCGGTCGGGCAGGACGAGACCTACGAACCGGTCGAGCCCGCGGATGACGCGCTGACCAAGGAGGCGCTGGCGCACGCGCTATGGGCCAGCTGGGTCTATCGCGAAGAAAAATACCGCCTGCCTTGACTTCACCCCGTCCGGGGCTGGGGCCGGTTTGATCCCGCTCAAACCGGCCCGAAGCCAGCCCTCGCACACTCGCGCTCATGACTTTTCCCGATCCGCTCGCCGGCCCGATCCGGCCCCCTGTCGCTGATGCAACCGACGCGCCCGCGTCCGCCCCGGCCCCGCGCTGGCGCGGCTGGCCGGTGCCGCGTGGCCGCCTGGCCTGGCTGACTGGCGTGTTCAGCACGCTCATGATCGGCGTCAGCACGCTGTTCTGGTGCCTGCTGCTGTTTCCCATGGCGCTCTTGAAACTGGCGCTGCCGTTCGCCGCGGCCAGGCGCCGCATCGATCCGGTGCTGAACGGCATCGCCACGGCCTGGATCAGCGTCAATACCGCCTGGTTCACGCGCATCCAGCGCGCGCCCTGGGACGTGCGCGGCAACACCGGCCTGCGCTACGCCGACTGGTACCTGGTCAACTGCAACCACCAGTCCTGGGTCGATATCTTCGTGCTGCAAGGCTCGCTGAACCGCCGCATCCCGCTGCTGAAGTTCTTCCTCAAGCAACAGCTGATCTACGTGCCGGTGATCGGGCTGGCGTGGTGGGCGCTGGATTTTCCGTTCATGAAACGCCACGGCAAGGCGGCCCTGCGCCGCAATCCGGCCCTGGGCCGCCAGGACCAGGAGACCGCGCGCCGCGCCTGCCAGAAGTTCTCGCTGGTGCCGACCAGCGTGATGGTGTTCGCCGAAGGCACGCGCTTCACGCCGGCCAAGCGCGACGCGCAGGGATCGCCCTACCGCCACCTGCTCAAGCCCAAGGCGGGCGGCCTGGCGGTATCGCTGAACGCGATGGGCACGCGTTTTCGTTCGATGATCGATGTCACCATCGCCTATCCGGCGGGCGTGCCCAGCTTCTGGGACATGGCCTGCGGCCGCATGGGCGAGGTGCGGGTGCGCATGCACCACGTGCCGGTGCCGCCGGCCTTCTGCGAAGGCGACTACAGCCGCGACAAGGCTTTCCGCACCGAATTCCACCACTGGCTGGGCCAGCAGTGGCAGGCCAAGGATGACGAGATCGAGGCGTTGGCGGCCGATGCGGCCGCCACGCCCCGATCGTGACGGACGCCGCTCAGACCCGCGCCGGCAGCACCGTGCCCGAGCATTCGCCGAAGCCGATGCGCGGGTAGCCGGCCTTGACGCACTCGGCGCGCATGATGACCTGGTCGCCATCCTGCAGGAAGGTGCGCTTCTCGCCCCAGGGCAGCTCGATCGGGTTCTTGCCGCCGTGGTTCAGTTCCAGCAGCGAGCCGGCTTCCGACGGCTGCGGGCCCGACAGCGTGCCGGTGCCGAGCATGTCGCCCGGCTGCAGGTTGCAGCCGTTGACCGTGTGGTGCGTGATCAGCTGCGCCACGTTCCAGTAGGCATCGCGGAAGTTGCTGCCCGACAGCCGGGCCGGCGCCTGCTTGCCGGCGCGCGACTGTTCGGTCGTCAGCAGCACTTCCATCCGCACGTCGTAGGCGCCCTTGGCGCGGTTGGCGTCGGAGGCCAGGTAAGGCAGCGGCTGCGGCTCGGACGGGCCGCGGTTCCATTGCGTGCGGAACGGCTCCAGCGCTTCCAGCGTGACGATCCACGGCGAAATGGTCGAGGCGAAGTTCTTGGCCAGGAACGGGCCCAGCGGCTGGTATTCCCAGGCCTGGATGTCGCGCGCCGACCAGTCGTTCAGGATGCACAGGCCGAACACGTGCGCGTCGGCGTCCGCCAGCGCGATGCGGTCGCCCTGGGCGTTGCCGGTGCCGACGAAGATGCCCAGTTCCAGCTCATAGTCCAGCCGCGCGCACGGGCCGAACTGCGGCGCCTCGCCCCCGTTGGCGGGACGCGTCTGGCCGACGGGGCGCGCGAACTTCTGGTCCACGCCGATGCTGGAGGCGCGGCCGTGGTAGCCGATCGGCACCCACTTGTAGTTCGGCAGCAGGGGATTGTCGGGGCGGAACTGCTTGCCCACGGCGGTGGCGTGGTGCACCGAGATGTAGAAGTCGGTGTAGTCGCCGATGCGGGCGGGCGTGGTGTATTCGGCGTCGGCCTGGGCCACCAGCAGCGGCTCGACCGTGGCGCGCAGCGCGGCGCCTTCGCGCAGGGCGCGCGACAGCGCCAGGCGCAGCGCGCTCCAGTGGGCCTGGCCCAGGGCCATCAGCGCGTTCAGGCTGTCGCCCTGGCAGGCGGCCAGCGCCTCGGCGGCGGCGCCCTCGAACGGCTTGGCGGCGGCCAGCGCGGCCAGGTCGACGATCTGGTCGCCGATGGCCACGCCGGGGCGGAAGGATTCCTGCGAGCCCTTGCGGCGGAACGCGGCGTAGGGCAGGTTCTGCACCGGGAAGTCCGACGTGCCCGTGTTGGCGCTGGCGATCCAGCTCTTCAGGGACGGGTCGTGGGTTTCGTTGATGGGAGAGGTCATGGCGGGAATGTCTCGTTCAGTGTTTGTAAGGGGCCGGCGGGCGCCGGGAAAATCCAAAGCCAAACGGCGATGCGCTTGCGCGCATCGCCGTGGTCGGGCGTGACGGCGGAAACGCCGGTCACGCCTTGCGGGGATCGAAGTGCTTCTTCAGGCCCTGCCAGCACCGGTAATAGTCGCCCTGCAATTCTACCGAGGCCAGCGCCTGCGCCGTCGGGCGGATCACGCGCCGCGTCTCGAACATGAAGGCCATGGTGTCGCGGATGTAGTGGGCCTGGCTGGTATCGGCGTGCGAGGCTTTCTCGAACGTGCCGGCATCCGGGCCGTGGCCGCTCATGCAGTTGTGCAGGCTGGCGCCGCCGGGGGCGAAGCCGTCGGCCTTGGCGTCGTACACGCCCTGGATCAGGCCCATGAATTCGCTGGCGACGTTGCGGTGGAACCAGGGCGGACGGAAGGTGTTTTCCATCGCCAGGATGCGCGGCGGGAAGATGGCGAAATCCATGTTGGCCGTGCCCGGGGTGTCGGACGGCGCGGTCAGCACCGTGAAGATCGACGGATCCGGATGGTCGTAGCTGATCGAGCCGATGGTGTTGAAGTGGCGCAGGTCGTACTTGTACGGCGCATGCGTGCCGTGCCAGGCCACCACGTCCAGCGGCGAATGGCCGATCGCGGCGCGCCAGAAGCCGCCGGTGAACTTGGCGATCAGTTCGAAGTCGCCTTCCACGTCTTCGTACCAGGCCACCGGCGTCTTGAAGTCGCGGGCGTTGGCCAGGCAGTTCGAGCCGATCGGACCCAGTTCCGGCAGGCGCAGCGCGGCGCCGAAGTTCTCCAGCATGTAGCCGCGCGCGGTGTCGTCCAGCAGTTGCACGCTGAAGCGCACGCCGCGCGGGATCACGGCGATCTCCAGCGGCTCCAGGTCGATCAGGCCGAGTTCGGTGGCCAGGCGCAGGCGGCCTTGCTGCGGCACCAGCAGCAACTCGCCGTCGGCGTTGTAGAAATAGCGGCCCTGCATCGAGCGGTTGGCGGCATACAGGTGGATGCCGACGCCGCTTTGCTCGTCGGGGCCGCCGTTGCCGCCCCAGGTCTTCACGCCCTCGACGAAGTCGGTGGGCGCGGTGGGGATGGGCAGGGGACTCCAGCGCAGCTGGTTGGGCGTGACCGGGCCGTGGCCGAACGCGCTTTCCCAGCCCGCGGCGCCGCCGAACGGCTCGAACGGCAGGTGCTGGGCGCCCGGGCGGATGCGGTACAGCCACGAACGGCGGTTCTCGCTGCGCGGCGCGGTGAAGGCGGTGCCGGACAGCTGTTCGGCGTACAGGCCGTAAGGGCATTGCTGGGGCGAATTGCGGCCCAGCGGCAGCGCGCCGGGCAGGGCTTCGGTGGCACAGTCGTTGCCGAAGCCGGTCTGGTATTGCAGTTCCATGGAATCCTCCTGGGTGGCGCGCGATGCATGGCCGCGCGGTCTTGGTCGTGGCGCGCCGGATGGGGATGTCCGGCGTCGATACGCCATTGTCGGAAAAATCCCCCGCCACGGCTACGGGAATGCAAAAATAGCAACTATAAATTTTGTGAATAGTAGGGGTGCCTGAATGGCGGATTTGCGCGACGTCGACCTGAACCTGCTGATCCTGTTCCAGCACCTGCTGGAGGACCGCAACCTGTCCGCCGTGGCGCGGCGGCTGGACCTGTCGCAGCCGGCGGTCAGCAACGCCCTGCGCCGGTTGCGGCTGGCGTTCGGCGACGAGCTGTTCGTGCGCACCGCGCAGGGCATGTTGCCGACGCCGCGCGCGCAGCGCCTGGCCGGCCCGGTGAGCGAGGCGCTGGCGATGCTGTCGCAGGCCTTGCAGGACCAGGACGCGTTCGACGCCAGCACCAGCACGCGGCGTTTCCGCGTGGCGATGACCGACGTCGGCGAGATCCACTTCATGCCGCGGCTGATGGAAGTCTGCGTGCAGGTCGCGCCGCAGGTGCGCATCGATTCGGTGCGGGTGCAGGGGCCCGACCTGCCGCGCGAGATGGAGGCGGGCCGGGTCGACCTGGCCATTGGCGCGTTCGACGAGATGGGGGCGGGCACCTTGCAGCGCATGCTGTTCCGGCAGGGGTACGCCACGCTGTTCCGCCAGGCGCATCCGACCGCGCATGCCGGCATGGGACTGAAGGCGTTTCGCGCCGAGCGCCACCTGATCGTGTCGCGCGCCGCGCCCTACGGTCAGGTGGTCCAGTCGATGGAGCGCGCCGGGGTGATGCCGGCCGAGCACTTCAGCGTGCCGCATTTCTCGGCCGTGCCATACATCGTCAGCGCCACCAACCTGCTGGCGACGGTGCCCGAGAAGCTGGCGGCCAGCGCCGCGCCGCCGTTCGGCCTGCGCTACATGACGCCGCCGGTGAAGGTGCCGGCGCTGCAGACCAATATGTACTGGCAGCGCCGCTACGACCGCGATGGCGGCAACCAGTGGCTGCGCGCCCTGATCGTCAATGCGTTTGCGGTGGGTTCGTCGCCGGCGTGACCGACGCGCGCGCCTGCGCCAGGGCTTCGCGCAGCACCGCCATGTCGCCCAGGTGGTTGGCCAGCAGCAGGATCAGCGCGGCGTTCATTTCCTGGCTCTGCTCGTTGCTCAGGTCGCGATGGGCGTCGATCAGCGCTTCGTAGAAGTCGTCCGGCGCGGCCAGGTTGGTTTCGGTGTTCAGCATGGATAGGGCCTCCGGGTTCAGGCGCGGCCAATCGCGCGGTTGACGGCCGACGCCACCGCGTCGGGCTGGAAGGCGCGCCAGCGCGCGGCGATGTGCTGGTCGGGGCGGATCAGATAGGCGGTGCCGGCCAGCGCGTCATAGCGCTGGGCCAGCAGGCTCTCGCTGTCGACGACGCGCGCCATGTCTTCCGGCCAGCCGGGGGTGTCGCAGCCGGGGCCGGCCACCAGCACGGCCTTCACCGGCACGGCGGCCAGGCGCAGCGCGCGCAGGGCCTGCAAGGTGTCGATCGCGGGCGGCTGGTCGCCGCAGAACAGGGCCAGCGTGAAGCCGGCGTCCAATTGCGACAGCCACCACGGCGAGTCGCCGGGTCCGCGCACCGGCGCGTCCAGCGCCACCGCGCCCGGCCGCATGCGGCCGGCGAACGTGTCGCCGTCGGGGCTGTTCAGCGGCGAATCGGCGTAGGTGGCGGGCAGCGACAGGCGGCCGCTGTTGACCAGCGTGCGCGCGAACGCATGGGTGCGGGCCAGGTTCAGCACCGCGTTGCGGAAGCTGCGGCTGATGTCGCTCTTGGGCGTGATGAAGTCGGTGGCGCGCGAGGAATTCAGGATGTTCTCGTCGGCGGCGTGTTCGCGCTCGGCGGCGTAGCTGTCGATCAGCGATTCGGGCGCGTGGCCGGCCAGCACCAGGCGCAGTTTCCAGGCCAGGTTCTCGGCATCCTGCACGCCGCTGTTGGCGCCGCGCGCGCCGAACGGCGAGACGCGGTGCGCCGAGTCGCCGGCGAACACCACGCGGCCATGGCGGAACTTGTCCATGCGTTCGCAGGCGAAGGTGTAGACGCTGACCCATTCCAGGTCGAACTGCGCGTCCGGGCCGAGCAGGGCGCGGATGCGCGGCAGCACGTTCTCGGGCTTGACGGCCTCGACCGGGTCGGCGTTCCAGCCCAGCTGGAAGTCGATGCGCCAGACGTTGTCGGGCTGCATGTGCAGCAGCACCGATTGATTGGGGTGAAAGGGCGGGTCGAACCAGAACCAGCGCTCGGCCGGGAAGTCGGCCTTCATCTTGACGTCGGCGATCAGGAAGCGGTCGCGGAAGATGCGGCCGTGGCTCTCCTGGCCGATCAGCTTGCGCACCGGCGAACGGGCGCCGTCACAGGCCACTAGCCAGTCGGCGTGCAGCGCGTAGCCGCCTTCGGGCGTGTCGATCGACAGCACCACGCCGTCGCCCGCCTGTTCCAGGCCCACTACCTTGTTCTTCCAGCGCAGGTCGATGTTCGGTTCCTGGCGCGCCTGCTCGTACAGATAGCCTTCGGCGTAGTACTGCTGCAGGTTGATGAAGGCGGGGCGGCGGTGGCCGGGTTCGGGCAGCAGGTCGAAGCGCCAGACCTCCTGGTCGCGGAAGAACACCTTGCCCACGTTCCACGACACGCCCTTGTCGACCATGCGCTGGCCCACGCCGAGGCGGTCCCAGATTTCGAGGGTGCGCTTGGAAAAGCAGATGGCGCGCGAGCCGGTGGACAGGCGGTAGTCGTCGTCCAGCACTACCACCCGCACGCCCTGGCGCGCCAGGTCCAGCGCCGTGGTCAGGCCGACCGGGCCGGCGCCCACCACCACCACCGGGTGGCGCGCCTGCGTCGCGGCGGCCTGGTCGGCGTGCTTCTCATAGGCGAACTCCATCGCCTGAAAGTCGATGTCTCCCACGGTTGTCTCCTGTGTGGGTCATTTTGTTTTTATGCGCGGCGTCGCGCGTCGCCCGCGGCCTCGGGCCGGCGGGCCGTGCGGCGCCGTTTCAATCGGTGGAACCGCGGCCGGCGAACCGGCCGCGCGGGATCAGCCCTCCAGCTGGGCCCACATTTCCAGGTCGCGCTTGTCGGTCCAGATGCGCGGGTGGACGTGGCCGCTGGCCTCGTCGTAGGCGCGCGACACGTCGAACGGCATGCAGTGGTCGAAGATGACCCAGTCGCTGTAGCGCGGCTTCATGAAGTCGTAGACCTCGCGGTAGATCGTCTTCAGGTCCTTGCCTTCGGCCACGCCGCGGTTCACCGCGCCGTACAGGTCGGTCAGGAAGGCGCGCGTGCCGGCCAGGCCCTGGCGCACTTCGGTGGCGTTCTTCAGGGCCGGGCCGCGGCCGGGCACCATTTTCTCGGCCTCGAAGCCCGACAGCGCGTCCAGCGTGCTGGGCCAGTCGCGGAAGTAGGCGTCGCCGCAGTAGGGGGTGGACTGGTACTCGACCAGGTCGCCTGCGAACAGGATCTTCTGCTCGGGCAGCCAGGCGATGGTGTCGCCCTTGGTGTGGCCGCGGCCGACCTGCAGCAGCTTGACTTCCAGGTTGCCCAGGTCGACGGTCATCTCGCCCTTGAACGTCATGGTGGGCCAGACCAGGCCGGGGGGAATCGATTCGGCATTGCGGAACAGGCGCGGGAAGCGGCCGATTTCGCTGGCCTTGTCCTGCTCGCCGCGCTCGGCGATCAGGTCGTAGGTGTCGCGGCTGGCCAGGATTTCCTGGGCGTTATAGGCCGAGGCGCCGAACACGCGCACCGCATGGTAGTGCGACAGCAGGATGTACTTGATCGGCTTGTCGGTGACTTCGCGGATGCGGCGGATGACGTCCTGCGCCATGACCGGCGTGGCCTGGGTGTCGACCACCATGACGGCCTCGTCGCCGATGATCACGCCCGTGTTGGGGTCGCCTTCGGCGGTGTAGGCATAGGCGTTGTCGGACAGCTTTTCGAACGAGACGACCTTGTCGGTCAGGTCGGCGTGCGAAGCGAATTGCTTGCTCATGGAGGCTCCTTCCACTTTTATAGGAATAGGGTGTGTGGACGGACTATAGCTTGACGTTAGTGGTTGTGCAATACGTTTGCTATAAACGAATTGACCCTTTTTGCCAGGGATTTCCCTTGGGTTTGCGGGGCTTGCCCAAATGCATCCGGGCCGCGCAGGGCGGCCCGGACGGGAACCTTTCAGGCCGCGGGCGGCCCGAGGGGATGGGATGTGTCGATGGGCCCGCTCAGGTCTTCTGGCACTTGGGGCAGTAATAGGTTGCCCGCTGGCCCTGGACGATGCGCTTGATCGGCGTGCCGCAGACCCGGCAGGGCTGGCCGGCGCGTTCGTAGACCGCGGCGTGGATCTCGAAATACGCGCCCGGCTCGCCGGTGGCGCCGACGTAGTCGCGCAGGGTGCTGCCGCCGGAGGTCAGGGCGTCGGCCAGGGTGGCGCGCACCATGTCCGCCAGGCGGTCGCAGCGGGCGCGCGACAGTTTGTTGGCCGGGGTCTTGGGGTTGATGCGGGCGCGGAACAGGCTTTCGGAGGCGTAGATGTTGCCCACGCCCACCACCGCCATGCCGGCCAGCAGCACCTGCTTGATCGCGGCGCCGTGGTTCTTGAAGTGGTGGTGCAGCCAGGCGCCGTCGAAGCGCGGGTCGAACGGCTCGATGCCGAGCTTGGCCAGCAGGGGGTGGTTTTCGACCGGTCCGTCCGCATCGGGGTGCCACAGCACCGCGCCGAAGCGGCGGGGGTCGTGCAGCCGCAGCACGGCCTGGTCGAAGATCCATTCGACGTGGTCGTGCTTGCGCAGGAATTCACCGGGAGCCACGCTGCGCAGCGACCCGGACATGCCGAGATGCACGATCTGGGTGCCGTGGTCGAAGCGCAGCAGCAGGTATTTGCCGCGACGGCCGCATTCCAGCACGGTCCGGCCGCCCAGCAGGGCAGGCAGGTCGGCCGGGATGGGCCAGCGCATCCGGGGCTCGTGGACGACCAGCCGCGTGAGGGGGCGGCCGGTGATGACGGCGTCGATTCCGCGACGCGTGGTTTCAACTTCAGGCAGTTCCGGCATGAGCCAGTGTAAGATCATCAATTGCGTGTACGAAGATTGTGCCACCAACCGGACGGGCCGCGTGAAGTCGTCTTTCAAACAAATGAATATCGGGATTGCCGCGCTGGCGCTTGCGTTGGCCTCCGCCCTGGCCCCCCAGGCCCAGGCCGCCGACAGCCGGACGCGGGATGCGACCGGCCCCCGCATGGCGCCCCAGAACCGCCAGCCAGAAACCGAGGTGATCCGCCTGCGTCCGGGCCAGCTGCCCTACGTCTCGCTGACCGCCGACATCTTCTACCGCGTCCTGGCGTCGGAAATCGCGGCCCAGCGCGGCATGTACGGCACCGCCGCCAACACCATGGTCGGCCTGGCGCGCGACACCGGCGATCCCCGCCTGGCGCGCCGCGGCCTGGAATTCCAGCTGGCCGGCGGCAACCTGCCGGGCGCCCTGGACGCCGCCCGCGTCTGGGCCCGCCTGTCGCCCAACGACCTGGAAGCCAGCTCCACCGAGCTGGCGCTGGCCGCCGCCAACGGCCAGACCAAGGGCCTGTCGCAGGCCCTGCGCAACCGCATCGAGGCCTCGCGCGACAAGCCGGCCGCCATCGGCCAGGCCCTGGCCGTGCTGAGCCGCCTGAACGACCGCCGCCTGGCGCTGCGCATCCTTGACGAAGCCCTGAGCGACAGCGTGCGCAAGCTGCCCGCCGCCCATCTGGCGCTGGCCGACGTGGCCTCCGCCGCCGGCGACTACCCGCGCGCCTCCCAGGAGGCCCATGCCGCCCTGGCCGCCGACCCCAAGTCCGAACCGGCCGCCCAGCGCGTCCTCGAGTACGGCGCCAAGGTCGACCCGCAGCGCGCGCAGGCCGATGCCCGCGCCTATATCAACCGCAATCCCAACGCCCGCAAGGTCCGGCTGATGCTGGCCGGCCAGATGGCCGACGCCGGCGACTACAACGGCGCCCTGGCCGAATTGCAGGCCATGTCGCGGCGCTCGCCGGAAGATTTCGACCTGCTCTTCATGCAGGCCCAGCTGGCCTACAAGGCCGGCCAGCTGCCGCAGGCCAAGACGCTGCTGCAGCAGTACCTGGACGTCCAGAACCAGCGCCAGCGCGCCATCGTGCCGGGCGCCACCGACGCCGGCGCCGCCGCGGCCGATGCCCACGTGCTGCTGTCGCGCATCGCCGAAGACCAGGGCCAGTACGACGAAGCCATCGCCGAACTCGGCCGCATCGACGATCCGTCGCTGCGCTTCTCGGCGCGCATGCGCCAGGCCGCCCTGCGCGCCAAGTCGGGCCGGATCGACGACGCCATCAAGATGGTCGACGCCGCCGCGCCCCAGGACGAGGAAGAACGCACCCTGGGCGTGCTGACCAAGGCCCAGATCCTGCGCGACGCCGACCGCGTCGGCCAGGCCGTGTCGGTGCTGGAAGCGGCCGACCAGGCGCTGCCCGACACCGTCGAGATCAAGTACGAACTGGCCATGCTGTACGAGCGCCAGGACCGCCTGGCCGACCTCGAACGCATGCTGCGCCAGGTCATCGCGCTGGATCCCGAGCATGCCCACGCCTACAACGCGCTGGGCTACACGCTGGCCGACCACAACCAGCGCCTGCCCGAGGCGCTGGACCTGATCACCCAGGCGCTGGAACTGTCGCCCAACGACCCGTTCATCCTGGACAGCATGGGCTGGGTCAAATTCCGCATGGGCGACCAGGTCGCCGCCGCCGACTACCTGCGCCGCGCCTACAGCGTGCGTCCGGAAGCCGACATCGCCGCCCACCTGGCCGAAGTGCTGTGGACCCAGGGCAAGCGCGACCAGGCGGTCGAGCTGCTGCGCGCCGCGCTGCTGAAGGATCCCAAGAACAAGACCGTGCTCGAGGTCGTCAAGCGCCTCGGGGTCAGCCTGTGACGGCAGCGGCAGTCTCGACGCCTCGCGGCCTGGCCGCCGGCATGGCCTGGCTGCGCTGGGCCTTGCTGGCCCTGCTGGCCTTCGCGCTGGCGGCCTGCACCACCACGCCCAAGCCCATTGAAGGCACCTCGGCCGACGCCTTCTCGCGCATCGGCCGTTTCGCCATCACGGTCAACGAGGAAAGCGGCAAGCAAAATGCCGTGCAAGGCGGTTTTTCCTGGTCGGACGACGGCCGCCGCTATGTGCTGGACCTGACCAACCCGCTCGGCTCGACCGAGGCGCGGGTCGAGGGCCAGCCCGGCGCGGCCAGCCTGACCAAGGCCGACGGCACCCGCCTGGTGGCCGACAACCCCGACGCCCTGGCCGAAGACGCCCTGGGCAGCAGCATGCCGGTGTCCGGCCTGCGCGACTGGCTGCGCGGCAGGCTGCCGGGCCAGCCCGAGGCCACCGACGTCTCCAACGACGAACTGGGCCGCCCCGTGGCGTTCGAGCAGGGCGGCTGGCGCGCGCGGCTGTCGCGCTACGACACGCTCGGCCCGCAGATGCTGGTGCTCGAGCGCCAGGAACCAGGCCGCCGCATCATGGTGCGGCTGGTCGTCAACAAGCCCTGATTCCTGCTGTTTCGTGCCCACCGCGACGGCCCTTCGGGGCCGTTTTGTCGTCGGTCGGTAGCACGTCCCTCCGGCTTCAATTTGGCAAATAAGCGTTGCAAAACCGACTCTGTTACTGATTGATAGATTCTGTTTAACCTGAATAATTCTTCCGATACCCGCGCGCACGACCCCTGCGCGCGGCATGCAAGGCCGGTGGCCGCGGATCGCGCCGCCGCTTTTTTACGGAGAATGCCAATGTTCAGGAATACGCGAATCGCGACGATGCTCTTGGGGATCATCGCGGTGTTTTTCACTTTCCAGCTGCTGGTGGGCGGCATGGGTTTCGTCGCGCTGCGCCAGACCAACCAGGACGTCGGCCAGCTCTATCGCCTGTCTTCGCAACAGGTCAACGCCGTGAACACGGCCGCGTTGTCGCTGGTGGCGGCGCGCACCGACCTGAGCCGCTACGCCACCCGCGTGGCGCAGGGCAATGCCAGCGACACCACCGCGCTGCGGCTGGCGCGCCAGCGCATCGCCGCGGGCGATCGCGCCTTCCAGACCTTTGCCGGCGGCTTGTCGGCACAGGAGAAGACCGAGTCCAAGGACCTGATCGAGGCCTACAACAACCTCAGCGGCAACCTGCAGAGCGTCGGCAAGGTGCTCGAGGCCGGCGACATGGACGCCTACTTCAAGCAGGGCACGCAGCAGGTGCAGGAACTGCTGGTGTCCGAGCGCGACGCCTTCATGCGCCGCGCCGAAACCACCGGGCAGGAGGTGATGGACGAGATCTCGCTGTTCCACATGATCTTCACCTACCTGCTGGCCGGCATCCTGGTGCTGGGCCTGTTGATGGCGGTGGGCGCGCATGTGCTGATCCGCCGCATGATCGTGCGTCCGCTGCTGGAAGCCGGCGAGATCTTCCGCCGCATCGCCGAGGGCGACCTGACGCGCCGCGTGGCCGATCGCGGCCGCAACGAGATCGGCGCGTTGCTGAACGCGCTGCGCGCGATGCAGGACAGCCTGGTGCGCACGGTGTCCACGGTGCGCCGCGGCGTCGATGAGATCAACGTCGGCGCGCGCGAGATCTCGTCCGGCAATGCCGACCTGTCCAGCCGCACCGAAGAGCAGGCCGCCTCGCTCGAGGAAACCGCCGCCAGCATGGAAGAACTGGCCACCACCGTGAAGCAGAACGCCGACACCGCGCGCGAAGCCAACCGCATGGTCGCGGCCTCGGCCGCCGTGGCGCAACGCGGCGGCGAGGCCGTCTCCAGCGTGGTCGAGACGATGCGCGCCATCTCGGGCAGCTCGTCGCGCATTTCCGATATTGTCGGCGTGATCGACGGCATCGCCTTCCAGACCAACATCCTGGCGCTGAACGCCGCCGTGGAAGCCGCGCGCGCCGGCGAGCAGGGCAAGGGCTTTGCCGTGGTCGCCAGCGAGGTGCGCACGCTGGCCCAGCGCAGCGCCGCCGCCGCCAAGGAAATCAAGCAGCTCATCGAAGACTCGGCGCAGAAGGTCGGCGTCGGTTCCGAGCAGGTCGAAACCGCGGGCGCCACGATGCGCGAGATCGTCGACTCGGTGCAGCGCGTGACCAGCCTGATGGGCGAGATCTCCGCCGCCTCGGAAGAGCAGGCCACCGGCATCGACCAGGTCAACCGCGCCGTGACGCAGATGGATGGCGTGACCCAGCAGAACGCCGCGCTGGTGGAGCAGGCCGCCGCCGCGGCCGGCGCGCTCGAAGAGCAGGCGCGCCAGCTGGCGGGCGCCGTGGCGGTGTTCAAGCTGCCGGAAGGGCAGGTGATCGAGGCCCCGGCCGAGCGCCTGGCCGGCCGCGCCGCGCCGCAGATCGCCTGATCGCGGGTGGCATCGCGGGCGGCGGCGGTCCGGTTTTGCCGCGCCCCGCGTCGCCACATCCGGCGGATCGCTAAAATCGACGCAACCGTCCTTTTTTCCGATCCGCCGTGACCCTCTACGACGTACCCGCGCCCGCCAAGGTGAACCTGTTCCTGCATGTGGTGGGCCGCCGTCCCGACGGCTACCACCTGCTGCAGACCGCCTTCCGCTTCATCGACCTGTGCGACACGCTGCATTTCGAGGCGCGCGCCGATGGCGTCATCAGCCGCGCCACGGAATTGCCCGGCGTGTCGGAACAGGACGACCTTACCCTGCGCGCCGCCCGCGCCCTGCAACAGGCCACCGGCACGCGCCAGGGCGCGCAGATCGCGCTGGAAAAGCGCATCCCGCAGGGCGGCGGCCTGGGCGGCGGCTCCAGCGATGCGGCCACCGTGCTGATCGCGTTGAACCGCCTGTGGGGCACCGGCCTGTCGCGGCGCGAGCTGATGGACCTGGCGCTGCCGCTGGGCGCGGACGTGCCGGTGTTCGTATTCGGCCAGTCCGCTTTTGCCGAGGGCGTGGGCGAGAAACTGACGGCGCTGGACCTGCCGGCGCGGGCCTATCTGGTGGCGCAGCCGGACGCGAGCGTGCCGACTGTTGGAATTTTTTCCGCACCCGATTTGACAAGGGATTCTTCTTACATCACAATAGCGGACTTTCTTGCTTCGCCTACATTTTCCTTCGGGAAAAATGATTTGGAGCCGGTGGTCTACCGTCTTTATCCTGAGGTTCTCAGGGCATCGCGGTGGCTTGCAGAGCAGGGTGTGTTGAAAGACACGGGTACCCAAGTTCGCATGTCGGGATCTGGCGCGTGTTTATACGCCGAGTTTTCCGAACTTTCGGAGGCCGTTTTGGCGAAAACGGAAATTACCGCTACAATGCGCGGCGCTGTTGAAGCAAACTGCAAACTCAACAGCACAACGCAACCACGGTTCCGGTTAGTGCAGGCATGTCCTGGGTTGACTGAGCATCCGTTGCGGAATTGGATTGCAAGATAGTTGGGGAGTCGCCAAGCTGGTTAAGGCACCGGATTTTGATTCCGGCATGCGAAGGTTCGAATCCTTCCTCCCCAGCCAACCGAATACATAAAAAAGCTGTTGAACACGCCTGTAAGACACTGGCCCGGGTTCAGCAGCTTTTTTATTTTCCGGTTTCAGCAGGTTCTCGCATCACCTCGTTAGTGTCTCGAAACGACCATCGCATCATCCATCATGGCAAACGATAGCTTCATGATCTTCACGGGCACGGCCAATACTCGGCTGGCCGTGGACGTAGTCAACCACCTCGACATGTCCCTGGGCAAGATGACCGTTGGTCGCTTCTCCGACGGCGAGGTGATGGTCGAGATCAACGAGAACGTGCGCGGCAAGGACGTCTTCGTCCTGCAGCCCACCTGTGCGCCTACCAATGACAACCTGATGGAAATCATGGTGATGGTCGATGCCCTGCGCCGCGCCTCGGCCGGCCGCATCACCGCCGCGATTCCCTATTTCGGCTACGCCCGCCAGGACCGCCGCCCGCGTTCGGCGCGCGTCGCGATCTCGGCCAAGGTCGTGGCCAACATGCTGCAAGTGGCTGGCGTCGACCGCGTCCTGACGATGGACCTGCACGCCGACCAGATCCAGGGTTTCTTCGACATTCCCGTGGACAACATCTACGCGGGCCCGATCCTGCTGGGTGACATCTGGCGCCGCAATTTCTCGAACCTGGTCGTCGTGTCCCCGGACATCGGCGGCGTGGTGCGGGCCCGCGCGCTGGCCAAGCAGCTCGAAGCCGACCTGGCCATCATCGACAAGCGTCGTCCGCGCGCCAACGTGTCGGAAGTGATGAACATCATCGGTGAAGTCGACGGCCGCACCTGCATCATCATGGACGACATGGTCGACACCGCCGGCACGCTGTGCAAGGCGGCCCAGGCCCTGAAGGACCGCGGCGCCGGCGCCGTTTACGCCTATTGCACGCACCCCGTGCTGTCGGGCGGCGCCATCGACCGCATCGAGGCGTCGGAACTGGACGAACTGGTCGTCACCGACACCATTCCGCTCTCCGAGCAAGGCCAGGCCAGCGGCAAGATCCGCCAGCTGTCGTGCGCCGCGCTGCTGGGCGAGACCATCCTGCGTATCTCGAACGCGGAATCGGTCAGCTCGCTGTTCGTCGACTGACGCCAGGCGTCGGTCGGGCGTTCGGCCCACCCCCGTTTTTTTGCGTCTTGCTGGTCGCGGCAAGACGCAAGCAACACGGCGCACCTGTTGTGCGCCGTGATCACAACCGGCGAAGTCCGCTTCGCCAATTTTTGTTTTTGGAGTTTTCCATGAAATTTACTGCCACTGCGCGTAGCGTCCAGGGTTCGAGTGCGAGCCGCCGCCTGCGCCGCGCGGGCCGCGTTCCCGCCATTGTCTATGGTGGTACGGCTGCCCCGCTGAACATCGAGCTCGACCACAACGAGATCTACCATGCCCTGCGCAAGGAAGAATTCCACGCGTCGATCCTGCAAATGCAACTCGAAGGCGCCAAGGACGAACAGGTCCTGCTGCGCTCGGTTCAATGGCACGCCTACAAGCCGCAAGTCCTGCACGTGGACTTCCAGCGCGTCGACGCCAACCAGGCGCTGCGCACCAAGGTGCCGCTGCACTTCGTGAACGCTGAAGTCTCGCCGGCCGTCAAGCTGAGCGGCGCCATCATCAGCCACGTCGCCAACGAACTGGAAATCACCTGCCTGCCGTCGGCGCTGCCCCAGTTCATCGAAGTCAACCTGGCCGACATCCTGGCCGGCGCTTCGATCCACCTGGCCGACATCAAGCTGCCGATGGGCGTGACCTACGTCCCGCACGGTGGTGAAGAGAACCCGCTGCTGGCCGCCGCTGTCGTCAAGGGTGGCGCTGCCGCCGACGAAGCCGACGCCGCTCCGGCCGCTCCCGCCGCCTAAGTCCTGCCGGAAAGCTCCGGCTTTCCCGCGGCTTGCGTCCGAAACCCTGCGTGTGCATTTGCATGCGCAGGGTTTTTTGGTTTAAACACCCCCCATCATGTCTATTCCCATACGCCTCATCGTGGGATTGGGTAACCCCGGTCCCGACTACGAAACCACCCGCCACAACGCGGGCTTCTGGCTGGCCGACCACCTGGCGGACGACCTGCGCGCCTCGTTCGCGCTGGAGAAGTCGTTCTTCGGCATGGTGGCCAAATCCCGCCTGGGGGCCGACAACGTCCTGCTGCTCAAGCCCAACACCTACATGAACCGTTCCGGCCAGGCGGTCGGGGCGCTGGCGCGCTTCTACAAGCTGACGCCGGAGCAGGTGCTGGTGCTGCACGACGAGCTCGACCTGATGCCGGGCCAGGTGAAACTCAAGCAGGGCGGCGGCCATGCCGGCCACAACGGCCTGAAGGACATCCAGGCCGCGCTCGGCAGCCCGAACTTCTGGCGCCTGCGCATCGGCATCGGCCATCCGCGCACCCTCGGCCTGGCGCAGCAGGTGGCCGATTTCGTGCTGCATCCGCCGCGCCGCGAAGAGCAAAAGGAAATCGAGGCGGTCATCGACCGCTGCCGCGCCGTGGTGCCGGCCATGCTGGCCGGCGACTTCGCCCTGGCCACCCGCCAATTGCACAGCGGCAACGACGCCTGATGGACGGCGCCCCGGGTTCCGCCGCGCCGCGCAAGCTGCGCTTCCGCAGCGAGCTGGCGGACTTCTGGCGCTTCGTGCGCCATCCGCATCCGGCGCGCCGCCTGCCCGGGCGCACGCCGGCGATCGGCTGGGTGTCGGACTGGTGGCCGGGCGTCGGCCCCGGACGCCTGCTGGCCTGGGCCGCGGTGCTGTGGCTGATCAACCTGTTCGCCCTGGGGCCGGTGGCGGTCGCCGCGGCCGGCGTCGGCGGCGTCACGCACCGGCTGGACCCGGCCAACATCCCGTGGCTGACGGCGGTGATCTGGGCCCCGCTGGTCGAGGAAATGCTGTTCCGCTACGGCCTGCGCCGGCCCAAGCAGGCGCTGTGGCTGTGTCCGGCGCTGTTGCCGGTGGTGCTGTACGGCCCGCGCATCTGGACGGGCCTGCTGCTGGCCGCCTTCGTGCTGCTGGCCTGCTGGTCGCTGCGCCCGCGTCCCGAGCCGCTCAAGGGCTGGAACACCGCCTGGCGGCGCCACTACCTGAAGCACTTCGGCTGGGTGTTCCACCTGGTGGCGCTGACCTTCGCCGCGGTGCACCTGACCAACTTCGTCTTCAACCACACGCCTTACTGGCTGCTGCCGCTGCTGGTGCTGCCGCAATGGCTGACCGGCCTGGTGCTGGGCTGGATCCGCATCCGCCGCGGCATCGGCGCGGCGATCGCGCTGCATGCGATGTTCAATGCCGGCCCCATTTTGCTGATCTGGGCCGTGATGCGCTGGGCCCCCACGGCGGCCAGCTGAGCCGTCCGTCCCCCCGGGGCGCGGTCATCATGGCGCGCCGCCCGGCGGGGTAAACTAGAACGTTAACGATCAATACCGTACTTACACAGGATTCCCATGGCTCTGCAATGCGGCATCGTCGGCCTGCCCAACGTTGGCAAATCGACACTCTTCAATGCTCTGACCCGCGCCGGCATCGCCGCCGAGAACTACCCGTTCTGCACCATCGAGCCGAACGTCGGCGTGGTCGAGGTGCCGGATCCGCGTCTGCAGAAGCTGGCCGAGATCGTCAAGCCCGAGCGCATCCTGTCGGCCACGGTCGAATTCGTCGACATCGCCGGCCTGGTGGCCGGCGCCAGCAAGGGTGAAGGCCTGGGCAACCAGTTCCTCTCGCACATCCGCGAAACCGACGCCATCGTCAACGTGGTGCGCTGCTTCGAGGATCCCAACGTGATCCACGTGGCCGGCAAGGTCGATCCGATCGCCGACATCGAAGTCATCGAAACCGAACTGGCGCTGGCCGACCTGCAGACCGCCGAAAAGGCCCTGCAGCGCCACCAGAAGACCGCGCGTTCCGGCGACAAGGAATCGCAGCGCCTGGTCGCCGTGCTGGAAAAGTGCGTGGCGCAACTGAACGAAGCCAAGCCGATCCGCGCGCTCGACCTCACCACCGAGGAAAAGGCCGACATCGCCCAGCTGTGCTTCATCACCGCCAAGCGCGCGATGTACGTGGGCAACGTGGCCGACGACGGTTTCACCAACAATCCGCTGCTGGACCGCCTGACCGAATTCGCCGCCGCCCGCAACGCGCCGGTGGTCGCCATCTGCGCCGCCATCGAATCCGAGATCGTCGACCTGGACGACGCCGACCGCCAGGCCTTCCTGTCGGACATGGGCATGGAAGAGCCGGGCCTGAACCGCCTGATCCGCGCCGCCTTCAAGCTGCTGGGCCTGCAGACCTACTTCACCGCCGGCGTGAAGGAAGTGCGCGCCTGGACCGTGCCGATCGGCGCCACCGCGCCCCAGGCCGCGGGCGTCATCCACACCGACTTCGAACGCGGCTTCATCCGCGCGCAGACCATCGCGTATGAAGACTACATCGCCTACAAGGGCGAGCAGGGGGCGAAGGAAGCAGGCAAGATGCGCGCCGAAGGCAAGGAATACATCGTGCAGGATGGCGATGTGATGAACTTCCTGTTCAACGTCTGACGCAGTCGATTGGCAGCTTGCTCATTGGGCGGCTGTCGGAATGCTGCGGAGGAACGCGGCGCGGTATAGAAGAGATTTGGCCGTAGGCCGCCGCAGCGAAAGGGCTGAGGCGGCCTTTTCTTTTCCTGACTGGGGTATTGCCTGCGGGAAGCCATCTCCTTGTCGTTCGCGTTTGCCACGGTTCGAACCTAGAAACAGGGTAATTAATGAATAAATAGGGTAATTTCCCTTGTTGCAAATTTTTGAGGGGGGATAGGTCGATTTCTTACTGCAGCCCTCCTGCCATGCCCGCTGTAGAAGATTCCTCGTGACCTATTCGCAGATGCTGGGACACAGGGTTTCCCGGCCAAACCCTAGACTACAGAGTGTCGACGTCTCGCCCAACCGGCACCAATGATGGATATTGAAGTGACAAGTACTGAACAAAAAATCGAGCGATTTATCAGCACGCTCGAAGCCATGGGCGGTTCCTGCGGGAACCAGCGATTGCGTGAAGCATTGGGATGGCAGGAATCCACCTACGATGGCATCAAGCAGCAATTGCTCGATGCAGGCCGGATCATTCCTGGCCGAGGACGTGGCGGCTCGGTTACCCTGTCCGCAATAGCCCATGCTGTCGATCAAGAATCGGCGACTCCGGCGGAGGCTCGTGAAACCACCGTGGCGCACCTGAAAACCAAGGCGAAAGCAGATTCGTCATCGCAGGATAGAGCGGCGGCTGCCCCTGCCGCGAAGACGCTTGCCGTACGCAACGGCGTTGTCAAGAAATCCGATCTCTATAGCTCAATCTGGGCATCGTGCGACGAACTGCGCGGTGGCATGGATGCCAGTCAGTACAAGGACTATGTCCTGTTCATGCTGTTCATCAAGTACATCAGCGATAAGTACGGCAACAGCGACGACTTCGCCCCGCCGGTGGTCATCCCACCCGGTGCGTCATTCAAGGACATGGTGGCGCTCAAAGGTGATCCGGAAATCGGCGACAGGATCAACAAACAGGTCATTCGCGAACTGGTCGAAAAAAACAGCAAACTGGCCTATAGCGACTTCCCTGACTTCAACGACCCCAACAAGCTCGGCGAAGGCTCGGCCATGGTCGAACGGCTGGGCAACCTGATCGCCATCTTCGAAAAGCCCGAGCTGAACTTCGCCAACAACCGTGCCGACAACGACGATTTGCTCGGCGATGCCTACGAATACCTGATGCGCCACTTCGCGCAGGATTCGGGAAAAAGCAAGGGCCAGTTCTACACCCCGGCCGAAGTCAGCCGCATCATTGCCCAGGTGATTGGCATCTCGCACGCCAACACCAAGGCTTCCACTACTGCGTATGACCCGACATGCGGTTCCGGCTCGCTGCTGCTGAAATTGGCCGCAGAGGCAGGCCGGCAAATCACCCTGGAAGGGCAGGAAAAGGACGTGACCACCGCCGGTCTGGCGCGGATGAACATGATTCTGCACGACTTCCCCAGCGCCACCATCCTCAGCGGCGACACGCTGGTGAACCCCAAGTTCAAGGATGGCGAACAACTGCGTGCCTACGACTACGTGGTCGCCAATCCGCCGTTTTCCGACAAGAAATGGTCCACCGGCCTCAACCCGGCCAACGACCCGTACCTCCGTTTCACCTGGGGCGAGCCGCCCGCCAAGCAGGGCGACTACGCCTACCTGCTGCACATCATCCGCAGCATGAAGGCCACCACCGGCAAGGGTGCCATCATCCTGCCGCACGGCGTGCTGTTCCGTGGCAATGCGGAGGCCCATATCCGCAGGCAACTGGTGCGCTCCGGCATCCTTAAGGGCATCATCGGCTTGCCTGCCAACTTGTTCTACGGCACCGGCATTCCCGCCTGCATCCTGGTGCTGGACAAGGAAAACGCCAGCGCCCGCAAGGGTATCTTCATGATCGACGCCAGCAAAGGCTTCATCAAGGACGGCCCCAAGAACCGCCTGCGCGAGCAGGACATCCACCGCATCGTCGATGCCTTTCGCCGCAGCGCGGACGAGCCGCGTTATGCCCGCATGGTGCCGCTGGACGAAATCGCGAACGAGAAGAACGACTACAACCTCAACTTGCCGCGCTACATCGACAGCAGTGAGCCGGAAGATCTGCACAATATTGATGCCCACCTCAACGGCGGCATTCCCGAGCGCGACATCGACGCTTTTGCTGCCGACTGGCAGGAAATGCCTGCCCTGCGCCAGGCGCTGTTCGAGGCCGAGCGCCCCGGTTATGCGCGGCTGCGCCAGCCGATGGCCGAAGTGCGTTCCATCATCCTCGCCCACCCGCAATTCCAGCAATTCCGCAGCAAGGTGGAAACCCTGTTCGGCAAATGGCAGCAGGCCGTCATGCCGCTGCTCACCAGCATCCAGCCCGGCGACAAACCCAAGGCGCTGATCGCGCAGGTCTCCGAAACCCTGCTCACCACCTTCCACGCCGCGCCGCTGCTCGACCCCTACGACATCTACCAGCACCTGATGGACTACTGGGCCGAGGCTATGCAGGACGACGCTTACCTGATCGCCGCTGACGGCTGGGCGGCGCTGCCCCGGCGTATCGTGGAAACCGACAAGAAGGGCAAGACCAAGGACAAGGGCTGGACCTGCGACCTGCTGCCCAAGCGATACATCGTCGCCCGCTACTTTGCCGCCGAACAGGCCGAACTGGAGGCGAAGCAGGCCGAACTGGAAAGCATCGCCAGCCAGATCGCTGAACTGGAAGAAGAACACGGCGGCGAAGATGGTGCCTTCGCAGGTTTCGACAAGATCAACGCCGCGCAGGTCAAAGACCGCCTCGCCGAAATTGGTGATGAATCCGACAGTGCTGATGAACGCGCCGCGCTCAAGCAGTGGCAGCAACTCAGTGCCCGCGAAGCCGCACTGAAGAAAACCGTCAAAACGCTGGAGGTGGAACTCGACCGTCAAGCCTATGACCACTACTTCACTCTGAGCGAAGCCGAGGTCAAAACGTTGGTGGTGGAAGAAAAATGGCTGGCCAGCCTGCAAGCCGATGTGCGGCAGGAGCTGGAACGCATTTCGCAAACCCTCGCCCAGCGCATCCGCGAACTGGCCGAACGCTACGACACCCCGTTGCCCAAGCTGGAAGATGATGTGGTAGACCTCAGTGCCAAGGTGGAAGCGCACCTGAAGAAGATGGGGGCGGTATGGAACTGAAGCCGGGGTACAAGCAGACGGAAGTGGGGGTGATTCCGGAGGATTGGGACACGGAATTCGTTGTCAACCTTGTTGAACCGACATCGCCTATTTGCTACGGAGTAGTTCAAGTAGGTCAGAATGTTGAAGATGGCATTCCCGTTGTAGCAATTAAGTATGTGAAAGAAATTGCGCATGCTCCACTTCATAAAGCCGCTATTAATGTTGAAAAAATATATGCTCGCAGTAGAGTAAAAGGCAATGACGTTCTTATCTCAATCAAAGGAACGATTGGGCGAATAGGAATTGTTCCTCAAGGCTTTGAAGGGAATATCAGTCGAGAGTTGGCAAGGCTGAGAGTGATCAATGATATTGATCCGTCATATGTTGCTTATCAGCTTGAAGCTAGTAGAACACAAGAGCGAATTATGCGCTCTGTCGTTGGAACAACTCGGTTGGAGTTTTCCATTGCTACTCTTCGCCAATTTGAGTTGCCGATTCCACCTACTAAATTTGAGCAATGCGTCATTTCCGCTGCCCTCAGCGATACGGACGCGCTGCTGGACGGACTGGATCGCCTGATCGCCAAAAAGCGCGCCATCAAACAGGCCGCCATGCAGCAACTCCTCACCGGCCAAACTCGCCTGCCGGGATTCAGTGGGGAGTGGAAGCTGAAGCGGTTGGGGGATTTGGCAGACATTCGCAGTGGTGGCACCCCTAGTACTGGAGACGCAGGAGCCTGGGATGGCACGATTCCATGGTGTACTCCTACGGACATTACTGCGTTGGAAGGCAGAAAGTATCTGACTACGACGAGTAGAGCCATTACCGAGTACGGACTGAGCACCAGTTCGGCGGAACTGATTCCTGCCCGCTCGATCGTGATGACATCGCGTGCAACGATAGGCGAGTGTGCAATCAATGCCGTTCCCGTGACGACCAATCAGGGCTTCAAGAATCTTGTTCCGCACGATTCCGTAGATGTTGAATTTCTGTATTACCTACTCTCCACCCAAACGCAAGGGCTGATCGGGCTTTCCGCAGGAAGCACCTTTCTGGAGATCGGCAAGACGCAGCTACGACAATATGAAGTCAAGCTTCCAGCGGAGAAGGACGAACAAACAGCCATCGCCACAGTTCTCAGCGACATGGATACTGAAATCACCGCCCTCGAAACCCGCCGCGCCAAGACCCGCGCCCTCAAGCAGGCCATGATGCAGGAACTGCTGACTGGCAGGACGCGGTTGGTAATGCCTGATGCCAAACCGGTTGGCGAGGAGGCGGCGCAAACAGAAGGACGCAAGGCGAACGTCCACTTCCTGAGAAGCGTGCTGGCAGCCGAAATCATCGACCAGTTGCACGATCAGCCGACCTTTGGTCACGTCAAGTTCGAGAAGATGATGTTCCTTGCCGAACACCTGTGTCAGGTAGATACCGGCTCTACTTACCACCGCAAGGCCGCTGGCCCATATGACAACCGGGCACTTCGCTCGATAGACAGTCAGTTGCAGAAGCAACTATGGTTCGAGGCGCGAAAGCAAGAAGGCCGTTACCAATACGTGCCACTGGCGAAGCGTGGCGGTCACAAACCGTACTTCGAGCGGCATTTCTCCGGAATTGGCGAAACTCTTGAGAAGATTCTGAGCGCCTTCAAAACTGCGAAAACGGAGCAGTGCGAAATCGTCGCCACCTTGCTGGCGGCGTGGAGCGATTTGCTGCGTGAAAAAGGAACCGTCTCCGATGAAATGATTGTGCACGAGGTGCTGCACAATTGGCACGAAGCAAAGCAGCGGATACCTGAGGATCGCTGGCTGGTGGCTCTTGGCTGGATGCGAGGGAAAGGTTTTGTGCCGAAGGGAGCGACATTGCCATGACTGACAAGCCCGCCTCACTAATTCCAGCCCCACAAGGCTACGCCGACTGGCTGTCCGACCTGAAGGGTCGCATCCACACCGCGCAGCAACGTGCGGCGCTGGCGGTCAATCGGGAACTGGTGAGCCTGTACTGGCAAATCGGCCGCGACATTCTGGCGCGGCAGGCCGAACAGGGTTGGGGTGCCAAGGTGATCGATCGGTTGGCGCATGATCTGCGCACGGCGTTCCCGGAGATGAAAGGTTTTTCGCCGCGCAACCTCAAGTACATGCGGGCGTTTGCCGAGGCCTGGCCGGACGCCGAAATTGTGCAGCAGGCTGCTGCACAATTGCCCTGGGGTCACAACTTGGTATTGCTGGATCGCCTGAAAGCGCCAACGGAGCGCCTGGCCTATGCTCGCGCCGCCATTGAACATGGCTGGTCGCGCAATGTGTTGAACATCCACATCGAAACCCGCCTGCTGGAGCGCACGGGCAAAGCCGTCACTAACTTCGATCAGCGCCTGCCTGCATTGCAGTCCGATCTGGCCATCGAGTCGCTGAAAGACCCGTACCGCTTCGATTTTCTCGGCCTGGGAGAAGAAGCACAGGAACGCGAAATCGAGAAGGCGTTGGTACAGCACGTCACCGATTTCCTGCTGGAGCTGGGTGCGGGCTTTGCCTTCGTCGGGCGGCAGGTGTTGCTGGACGTGGGCGGCGAGGAGTTCTTCATCGACCTGTTGTTCTACCACCTCAAGCTGCGCTGCTACGTGGTGATCGAACTGAAGGCAGGCAAGTTCAAGCCCGAGCACCTGGGACAACTGGGCTTTTACCTGACGGCGGTGGATCGGCAGGTGAAGCACGCGCAGGACAACCCGAGCATTGGCCTGCTGCTGTGCAAGAGCAAGAACAAGGTGGTGGCCGAATACGCCCTGGGTGACAAGTCGCAGCCGATGGGCATTGCCGAATACAAGCTGGTGGAGTCCCTGCCGCAAGAACTGCAAACCAGCCTGCCGACGATCGAACAGATCGAGCGGGAGCTGGGCAAGCCTATGGATGACGGCACCGAGGAATGATGCGATGACCCAACCCATGCCGCGCTCCGAGCGCAACAGCCAAAACCGCGTGGCGCGGCTGTTCACCACCCCTGCGGCCGATGGCGGCCTGGGCTATGAACACCTGGGCAACTGGAGCAAGCGCGATCACAACCGCGCCATCGAAACCGAACTGCTACGCGTCAATCTGGCCGCTCGCGGATACTCGCCCGCTCACATCAGCGCAGCCTTGCAGAAGCTGGAAGTCGCGGTGGATGTCACCGGTATCACGCCCTATCAGGCCAATCTGCGCACCTACCAGCTACTTCGCTATGGTGTGCCGGTGCAGATCGCGGCGGGTCAATCGCATGAGACAGTGCAGTTGATCGACTGGGCGCAGCCCGAGAGCAATCACTTCGCGTTGGCTGAGGAAGTGACGCTACGGGGCGGGAGCACCCGCCGGCCGGACATCGTTTTGTACATCAATGGCCTGGCGGTGGCGGTGATCGAGCTCAAGCGCAGCTCGGTGGATGTGGGTGATGGTATTCGCCAGTTGTGCAGCAATCAGGAGGAAACCTTCAATCAGGGCTTCTTCAGCACGGTGCAGTTGCTGCTGGCGGGCAGCGATTCGCAAGGCCTTCGCTACGGAACCACCGGCACACCGGAACAATTCTTCGTGCAGTGGAAGGATGAGCAACCATCAGCCATGGCAACAGCGGGCGCATTGCTGGATCGCCCGTTGGTTCAGATGTGCGAGAAGGCGCGGTTGCTGGATTTGATCCGCAACTTCGTGATCTTCGATTCAGGCTTCAAGAAGGTGCCCCGGCAGCACCAGTACCAGGGCATCAAGGCCGCACAGGAACGCATCGCCAAACGCGAGGGCGGTGTGATCTGGCACACCCAGGGCAGCGGCAAGAGCATCCTGATGGTATTGTTGGCCAAGTGGTTGCTGGAGCATGACTCGCAGGCGCGGGTGCTGGTGGTGACTGACCGCGACGAGCTGGACAAACAGATTGAAGGTGTGATGCGCAATGCCGGGGTGATCGGCGAGGGATCGGCTCCCCCGCGCATCACTTCACGCGCAGACTTCGTGCAAAAACTCGGTGCCACCGCTCCCCGCTTGTTGTGTGCGCTGATCCACAAATTCGATGCGGCCGATCTCAAGGGCGAGCCACCGCCCATCCATGGGCATTTCTACGTGTTCGTGGACGAGTGCCACCGCACCCAGGGCGGCAACATGAACAAGCAGATGAAGCGCTGGCTGGCCGACGCTATCTTCATCGGCTTCACCGGCACGCCGCTGCTGCGCAAGGACCGGCAAACCACCCGCGAAGTATTCGGCACGTATATCCACACCTACAAGTTCCACGAAGCGGTGGCTGACAAGGTGGTGCTGGATCTGAAATACGAGGCCCGTGATGTGCCGCAGCGGCTGACCTCACGCAAGGCCATCGATGCCTGGTTCGAGAAGAAAACACGCGGGCTGAACAACTTCCAGAAATCCATCCTGCGCAAGCGCTGGGCGACGATGGAAGAGCTGATGAGCGCCAAGGAACGCAAGGATCGCATCGTCGCCAACATCATCGAGGACTTCAGCCTCAAGCCTCGTCTGGACAATGATCGCGGCACGGCGATCCTGGTGGCGGCTTCGATCTACGATGCCTGCCATTACTTCCGGTTGTTCCAGAACACGCATTTCGGCCCCTATGTGGGCATCATCACCTCGTACGAACCCAACCCGGTTGCCATCTCGAAAGAATCGGCCGGTAGCGACGAACGCTACAAATACGACACCTACAAGCAGCATGTGCTGCGCGCCGGCCAGACTACCAAACAGTACGAAGACGAAACCAAGCGCCGCTTCATCGAAGAGCCTGCCAGCATGAAGCTGCTGATCGTGGTCAGCAAGCTGCTCACTGGTTTCGATGCACCCAGCTGCTCCTACATCTACCTGGACAACGAACTGCACGACCATAACCTGTTCCAGGCCATCTGCCGTACCAACCGGCTTGACGGTGACGACAAGGACTATGGCCATATCGTCGATTACAAGGAGCTGTTCGGTGACGTGCAACAGGCCATTGCGGTGTACAGCTCCAACGAACTGGACATCGACACGGGTAACGGCGGCGAGAACAACGTCCACCTGAAGAACTGGCTGGAGGAAGGCCGCAAGCAACTGGACGAAGCCCGTGAAACGCTGCATTACCTGTGCGAGCCGGTTCCGCAGCCGCGAGATCTGGAGCAGTTCATCCACTATTTCTGCGGCCATGCCGGGAATCCGGAGGCGCTGCTGGAAAGCGAGGCGCTGCGTATTGCCTTCTACAAGGCGGTGGCGACCTATCTGCGTGCCTTCGCGGACATCGCTCAGGACCTGACCGAGGCGGGTTACTCAGACAGCGAAGCTGACACCTTGCGGCGGGAAACCGAGTTCTATGCCGAAGTGCGTTCGGCCATCAAGCATTACAGCGGCGAAGAGCTGGACATCAAGCCCTATGAGGCCGACATGCGCCACCTCATTAACACCTATATTCAGGCCGAGCCAGCGCAGGCGTTGGGGGACTTGGCCGAACTGTCGCTGACCGAGCTGATCATCGAGACCGGCATCCACAATGCCATCGCCAAGAAGCTCAACGAGAAGGGCAAGCTGTCGAAGAACGCCATTGCGGAAACCATCATCAACAACGTCCGCAAGACCATCATCCGAGATCGCCTGACCGATCCGCGCTTTTACGAACAGATGTCCAAGCTGCTCGATGACCTAATCCAGCAAAGCCGTGAAGGCACTGAGGCCTACGAATCATTCCTGAGCAAGGCGGAAGACATACTGAAGAAGCACCGCGCGAAACAACACGATATCGATGAACCTGCCATGTTGCGCGGCAATGCAGGTGCGCTGGTGATTTATCGCAATCTGCCTGACATCATTTCCGGCGATGTGTTGCCCAATGCGGATGGTGTAATCAAAGAGCCACAGGCGGATTACGGCGACCCGCTGGCCCTGATGGCGCTGAAGATCGACCGTTTGATGTGTGACGAAGCCCCGGCAGGATGGCGTGGCGATGAAGCTAAGGAGCGCATCGTGCAGAATTTCCTGCACCCGTTGACTGGGAAGAACCGCGAGGCCACGCTCAAACTGTTCGATTTGCTGAGAAATCAGCCGGGTTACTGATTGATGACGCAGACGCATATACGTCTGGGGGAACTGGACATCGCCGTCACGTTCAAGGCTGTGAAGAATGTCCATCTTTCCGTGCATCCGCCCGAGGGTGCGGTGACGCTGGTGGCCCCGATAGGCACGCGGCTGGAAGTTGCTCGTGCCTATGCTGTTTCCAAGCTGCGTTGGATTCGCCAGCAACAGGCGCAATTGCAGGCACAGTCCCGCGAAACTCCTCGCCAGTTCGTCACCAGAGAAAGCCATTACGTCTGGGGACGCCGTTATTTGCTCACGGTGCTGGAGCGCGATGCCCCACCTTCAATGAAGATGGACCACCGGCGTATCACCCTGCATGTGCGCCCCGGCACCAATGCAGCCAAGCGCGAAGCCATCTATCAACGCTGGCAACGCAGTTTGCTACACCAGGCTATTGCGCCCCTGATCGAATACTGGGAGCCACGTATCGGCGTGAAGGTCAATGGCTACTTCCTGCAACGGATGAAAACCAAATGGGGCAGTTGCAATCATCGCCAGGCTCATATTCGGCTCAACACGGAGCTGGCCAAGAAGCCCCGTGACTTGCTTGAATACGTGATCGTGCATGAAATGATCCATCTGATCGAACCGACGCACAATGAGCGCTTCATATCGTTGCTGGCCCAACACTATCCTGCCTGGCGGGATGCTCGTGCGGAGCTGAATGCGCTGCCGCTGGGACAGACTGTTTGAAGTCTGGTCGCGCTTCACGGAAGGGCAGGCTTTGGCATAAAGGGCCTGCCCTTTCCATTTAGAACTTCGCCTGCAGGCTCAACGTCACCCTACGCGGCTCGCCATAGATCAAGCCGTTGTAGAACCCATACTGCCGGTAGTACGTCTTGTCGAACAGGTTGCTGACGTTGAGCATGGCCGACAGATGGCGGTTGATGTCGTAGCGCGCCATCGCGTTGAACAGCGCATAGCCCTTCAGGGGAATCGGCGAGTCGTCGAAGCCGCCGCGGCCATTCGGCCGCCCGGGGTAGGGCTCGGACACCGTCTTGCCTTGCCAGGACATGCCGCCGCCGATGGTCAGCCCTCGCAGCATTCCCTGCAGCCGGTAGGTGGTGTTCAGCCGCAGCAGATGGCGCGGGTCGGGGCGCTCGGCGGTGTCCTTGTTGCCGACGTCCAGGTAGGTGTAGCCCAGATAGACGTTCCAGGCGGCGCTCATGGCGCCGGCGATCTCGGCGTCGAGGCCCTTGACGGTGACGCCGGTGCCGGGCCGGTAGGCCTGGTCGCCATCGGGCGTCAGCCTGTCGCCGTCTTTCAGGGCGACGTTTTTCTGCAGGCTGCGGAATGCCGACACGGCGGCATTGAGCGCGCCATTGAACCATTCGCCCTTGATGCCGGCCTCGTAGCTGGCGCCCGTGATGGGCTTGAGGGTGTCGCCGCTTTCGTTCTTGTTGCTCTGCGGCGTGAAGACATCGGTGTAGCTGGCGTAGACCGAGTAGTTCGGCGTCAGCCCATAGACCAGGCCGTAGTAGGGCGTCCAGGCGTGAGCGGCGTTTTCGCCGGTGCGCGCGCCGCGGACACCCGCCGCGTTGTAGTTGTCGCTATGGATCTGGTAGACGCTGCGGCGCAGCCCGGTGATCAGGGTCAGGTCGTCGGCGAGTTCGAAGCGGCCCGCGACGTAGCCGCCGTAGAGTGTCGTCCGGGTGACGCGGCGGGCGTCGGTGCGGAACGCGCGGATGTTGCCGTATTCGTCGCCGCGCCAGGCGCGCCAATCCGCCACGGGCAACTCGGTGCGGTATTGGCAGCGGCCCTTGAAGCCGGCGATGCCGTCGATGCTGCAGTTGCGGCTGTTGAAGGTCCAGGACGGTTCTTCCATGCGCGAGCCGTTCAGGCCGACGAGCAGTTCATGCCGGCGTCCGAGCAGTTCCAGGGGACCCGATAGATCCAGCGAAAACGCGTCGGTTTCGCCTTCGCTCTCCGAGTGGATGGCATTGAGGTAGGCGCCGCTGCCGTCCTGCTTCCAATGGGGCCAGCGAACCTTGCCGTTGTTGACCTTGACCGCGCCCTTGTTGTCCAGGTCCGCGCGCGAGGTGTGGGCATAATCGGCGCGCAGCTTCCAGTCGTTGTCGAAGCGATGATCGAGCGAGGCGAACAGCGTCTTCGCTTCCATGTCGGTCTTGCTCCAGTCCGCCGCGAGGTTGAGGTTGCGGCGGAAATCGGTCGGTGATCCGTCCGCGAACCAGGCGGGCACGTTGGCGCCCCAGGAGGCGCCGTGGAAGATGCTGTGTTCGTACTGGAAGCCCAGGCCCGCCTGGGTGCGGTCTGTCACATCCATGGCGAAGCTGGCCAGGAACCCCTGCCGTTCGATGCTCGAGTGGTCGCGGAACCCGTCGGAGTCCTCGCCGCTGAATACCAGGCGCGAGCGGACGCGGCCGTCCGCCGCCAGCGGTATGTTGATGTCGCCCACGGCATTCTTCTTGTTCCAGCTTCCGGTGCGCAGGGTCAGGCTCGCGCCGAGCGTGCGGCCAGGGCGCTTGCGCACCAGGTCGACGGTGGCGGAGGGATCGCCGGTGCCGCCCATCAAGCCGTTCGCGCCCCGCACGATGCTGACGCGGTCGTAGAGATCCATGTTGATCGCGCCGCTGCCGCCGTTGTTGAACGACGAGCCGCCGATGATCGACAGTCCATCGACCTTGTAGTTGGTGATGCTGAATCCGCGGGCCCGGTAGGTGGTGCGCCCGCCGTTGTCCAACTCGATGAAGGTGATGCCCGTGGTGCTGCCCAGGACGTCGCCGATGGACTGCATGCCCTGGTCGTCCATCTGCTGGCGGGTCACCACCGACACGGACTGGGGCGTTTCCTTCGGGCTCAGCGTCAGGCCGGTCGAGGCGCGGGTCGAGGGCACGGTATAGGCGCGCGTGGCCTCGGTGGGCTCGTCGGCCTGGCCGCTCACTTCGATGGCCGGCAACGTGGCCGGTCCGGGCGATGCGTTGCCGGCGGCATCTGGCTGCCGCGCCTGGACGGGGACGGCAGCGGATGCCAGGGCAAGCGTGATCAGGCCAAGCAGTACGGACGAGCCCGACGAGTGGTGGTGCATGACAATTCATCCCTGTTCATATTGGAAAAGAAGCGCCATTGATTGGTATTTTTATTTATGAAAATGGCTGCCCAGGGAATATGCCGGATATCAGCCGGGATGGACCGCGCAACGCGCGATGGCGCGGCAAAAGAAGACTTGTTGAAGGGGGGGCGTGGCGCCGCCGCGCGAACGGGATCATGCGATGCGATGGCGAGGGCCGCGGGGCCTCATCGCCATGCCGACGCACCGGCTTCGTGTGCGCTCACCAGGGTTCCAGCAGCCAACCCTGTTGCGTGGCACGCAGCCTGTCCGTGAGCGCAAGGTTGGCCAGGAAGGCCTCGTCGTGCGACACCACCACCAACGCGCCCGGATAACCGCGCAGCATGCTTTCCAGCGCGAGCGTGGAAGGCAGGTCGAGGTGATTGCTCGGCTCGTCCAGCAGCAACAGCCGTGGCGGCGGATCGGCGTAGAGCACGCACGCCAGCGCGGCCTTCAGGCGTTCGCCGCCACTGAGCGCGCCGCTCGGCGCCGTGATCTTGTGCGCGTCCAGGCCGAGGTGCGCCAGGCGCATGCGCAGCTCGCCTTCGGCCAATGCGGCGTTGACGGCCTGCAATTGCTCGAGCACGGATCGGTCCGAGTCCAGGTCGGCCAGCCGCTGGTCGAGATAGACGCATTCGGGCACGCTTTTGCGTTCGCCCGCGAGCGGCGCCAGCTGGCCGGCCAGCACCTTGAGCAAGGTCGATTTGCCGCAGCCATTCGGGCCGTTGACCGCGACGCGTTGCTGGCCGCCCAGCAGCAGGTCGACGTGGCGGGTCGGGCCCGCGATGAATGGCAGCGTGACGGCATCCAGCGTCGCCACGCGCCGCTGCGCGGCTGGCGAGACGGGCAGGGCGTGCAGCGAGATGCCGGCATCCCTTTCCACCTGCGCCGCGGCGTCGCGCACGGCCTGCGCCAGGCGGTCGTGGGCGGCGGCATGTTGCTGGCGCAGCCTGCCGGCCGAGTCCTCGCTGCGGCCCTTTTGCCGGTCGAGCAGGATCTTCGCCTGGTTGGCTTCCTTGCCATGCCGCTGGCCGCGCGCCTGGCGGCGTTCCTGCCGTTCGCGTTGCGCCTGCATGGCCTGTTCTTCGCGGCGGCGTTCGAGCTTGCGGTGTTCGAGCCGCTCCAGCGCATTCGACCGTTCCTGCGCCTTGCCGGCGGCGTAGGCCTCGTAGTTGCCGCCGTAGCTGCGCAGGCCCAGCGACGACAGTTCGACGATGCGCGTCATGCTGTCGAGCAGTAGTCGGTCGTGGCTCACGACCAGCAGTCCGCGCGGCCAATGCCGCAGCTGTTCGATCAACGCCTGCCGGTTGCGCCGGTCTAGGTGGTTGCTGGGTTCGTCGAGGATGAGGAAGTCCGCGTCGGACAGCATGGCGCTGGCCAGCGCCACGCGCATGGCCTCGCCGCCGCTGAGGGCGCTGGCGGGCGTCGAGGCGTCGAGATGGCCGAGGCCATCGCGTGCCAGCAGGTGTTGCAGGCGCTGGCGGATGTCCCAGCGGTCGCCGACGCGCTCGAAGTCTTCCGGCGCGCTGCTGCCGGCTTCGATGCGCGCCAGGGCGTCCAGCGTGGCTTGCACGCCGGCCAGGCTGGCGACGGTGGCTCCGACGGGCGGGGACACCTGTTGGGCCAGGTATAAGACGTTGCCCGATCGCAGGCAACGCCCGCTCGACGGGGGCAACTGGCCGGCCAGGATCCGCGCCAGCACGGTCTTGCCGACGCCATTGCGTCCGACCAGGCCGGTGGGGCGCTGGTCGAAGGTTTCGTCGAGTCCGGAAAAAAGCGGGCTGCCATCGGGCAGCAGATACGACACGCTTTCCAGCGTGAGATAGGGAGTCGTCATGCGTGATGCTTCCAGGGATGCCAGGAACTCCCCCTGCGAGCGGGGGCGGGTGGAGACTGGCCGTCAGGGTGACGGCGGCATCAATGGCGCATGGGACGAATACCTCGATGAATGGAGTTCAGGCCGTTACTTTAAAAGCCCTGCGTGGAATTGGCAAAACGCGCGGGCCTCAGGCATCCAGGCTTGCCGCCGCCACCCATCCCGCCAGGTACAACCCGACGCCGAACGACGCATGCGCCATCAGGCTGCGCAGCCGCGCCACGCCGGGCTTCGGGGTCCTGGACGCCGCGATGCCGGCGCCCATGCCGGGTTGCAGGATCAGGAACGGCGCCGCGACCGTGGCGATGCCGACGATCAGCGCCGGCAGCAGGGTCGGCCGCGCGGCCCAGGCCGGGCCCCAGATCGCCAGCAGCAGCAGGGCGAACCCGATGCCGATGGCGTAGTGGGCGATCCAGCCGATGGCGCGCTCGCCCGCCACCGGCGCCGAGCGCGCGATGCCGGGATGGGTCAGGCGGCCCCGCGGCAGGTGCCCGATCCAGCGGCCGACCAGGGCGTAGTCCAGCGAGGGCGCGCCGAACAGGCGCTTGAGCAGCAGCGCCCACAGGTCCATGACGAGCGTGGCGCCGATGCCGATCAGCACGGCGCGAAGAAGAAGGTCTGGGGGCATGCGGAGGGCTCCGGCTAAATAAAATAACAATCAATAGATTAATTGAATGTTATTCAATAACCTTCCAGGGTGTCAATGTCACGGGCGGAGGGGGGCGGCGTTGGCGCGCCGCCATGGGCCGCCAGGCGCGGCGTTATTCGCTCTTGTTGCCGCCGGCCGCGCGCAGGAAGTTTTCTTCCAGCACGTTCAGCACCCGGTTCAGCGTGTCGATGTCGGCGGCCGACAGGCCCTTGAGCGATTCGTCGAAGAAGGCCGCGCGCTTGGGCAGGGCCTCGTCGACCACGGCCTGGCCGGCCGGCGTGAGGCGGGCGTTGGTCAGGCGGTTGTCGTGCGTATCGACGGCGCGGGCGATCCAGCCGAGCTTCTGCATTGCCTGCAACTGGCGCGTGAGCGAGGCGGGATCGAGGCGGCAGCGCTCGGCCAGGTGCTTCTGCGAACACTGGCCGTTTTCATGCAGCGCCAGCAGGATGCGCCAGCGCGGCAGTGCGTGGCCGACCCGGCCGCTGAAGGCGCTTTGCATGACGCGGTAGGTCTGGCCCATGTGCTGGATGACCTGCAGGCCCTGTTGTTGTTTGGGCAAAAGCTACTCTCCGACGCTGGCGGGCTCCGGCTTGGAGACGCGCGCCAATTGCACCAGGGGGACGCGCCGCACGCACCAGAGCGCCAGCACCGCGACCGCCAGGGCGATGAGTTGCCCTTCGTGGATGGCGCTGACCAGCGCCACGCGCGCGATCTCGATCAGCGACGCTCCATCCTGGCCTTGATGCGCCAATTGTGCCAGGAACTGCGTCTGGGCCTCGGGATTGACCAGCATCTGCGGGTCGTCCAGCTGCGGCAGCCAGCGCGCCGAAGCGCCCCGCAGCGTCGATTCGACGCCGCTGAAGTAGCTGTGGTTGACCATGGTGCCGACCACCGCGGTGCCGAGCATGCCGCCGATCATGCGCAGCGATTGCAGCAGGGCGGTGGCGATGCCCAGGTGGGTGCGGCCGGCGGTCTGCTGCGCGAACACGGTCAGGTTGGGCATGATGAAGCCCATGCCCAGGCCGGCCATCAGCATGTAGCCGGCGATCAGCCAGTGCGCGGTGTAGTTGTGGGTGGTGACGATGCCCAGGCAGGACAGCGCCATCAGCAGGAAGCCCGCGTACAGCATGCGGTTGGGGTTGCGGATGCGAGTGATGATGCGGCCGTTGATGATGCTGCCCACGGTGATGAAGACCACCAGCGGCGTGATCAGCAGGCCGGCGTCCTGCGGCGACAGGCCGAAGCCGCCCTGCAGCAGCAGCGGCGCGTAGAACAGCAGCGAATACATGGTCACGCCCACCAGCAGCGCCAGCGTGAACAGCGTGGCCAGGCCGCGGTTGCGGAACATGTCGAACGGCAGCAGCGGATGCGGGCAGCGCCGTTCCCACCAGTACAGCAGGCCGAAGGCGGCGATGCTGCCGACGCCCAGCAGCACGATGGTGGCGCTCAGGCCCTGCTTGGGCAGCAGTTCCACCAGCAGTTGCAGGCCGCCCAGCGCGACGGCGATCAGCAGCGCGCCCTGCCAGTCCAGGCGCACCTTGCCCTCGGTGTGGTTGCGCAGGTGCGGCAGGTAGCGCGCCACGAACCACAGGCCGAGGATGCCGATGGGCAGGTTGACGTAGAACACCGAGCGCCAGCCGTAGTGCTCGGTCAGCGCGCCGCCCAGCGTCGGGCCGACCGCGTTGGCGATGCCGAAGGCCGAGCTGAGCATGACCTGCCAGCGCAGCCGCACGTGGGGATCGGGGAACAGGTCGGGGATGGAGGCGAAGGCCGTGCCCACCAACATGCCGCCGCCCACGCCCTGCAGGGCCCGCGCCAGCACCAGCGTGAACATGCTGTCGGCGGCGCCGCACAGCACCGAGGCCAGCGTGAACAGCACGATCGCCGCCACCACGAAGGGCTTGCGGCCGTAGTAGTCGCCCAGCCGGCCGAAGATCGGCACGGTGATGACCGAGGTCAGCAGATAGGACGTTGCCACCCACGCATACAGTTCGAAGCCCTTGAGCTCGGCCACGATGGTGGGCAGGGCGGTGCCCACCACGGTCTGGTCGATGGCGACCATCATCATGACGAAGCACATGCCCAGCATGGCGAGCAGGGTCTGCCGGAAGGGGAGCACCTGGCCGGGCGAGTAAGGGGTGCTGGGGGCGGGGGCGGGCATTGTTGGATGGATCAATTATTGATGGATCAACAATTCTAGTCCTACAATCCCCGAGACAGAAAACCGTCAGTTTCGGGGCCGGCGCGCAGGCGGGCCCGATTTGTTACGATAGCGGTATGTGCACGCTGGTCATGCCGGCGTCTTCAGCAGGTCTTTCCATGGCAGTTCCTCTCCGCTTGGCGTATCGGCCCCCGGCCTGACGCAGGCGGCGGCACGCGATCGAAGACGGATAAATCAGGAAGCCGCGCGTCCGGCGCGACGGCAAAGCGCCATTCCCGCGCCAGGCGCGGCGGGTGGCATTCAAGGATTACCAGTCGAGGTACCGACGGGGCGGCAATGAAAACGTGGTTCAAGCGCATTCTGATAGGCCTGGTGGTGTTGATTGTCGTGGCCGTCGTTGGCCTGGCCATCTTTTTGCTGACGTTCGACCCCAACGCGTACAAGTACAAGCTCGAAGAGCTGGTCCAGGAACGCTATCACCGCACGCTCACGATCGACGGCGAAATCGAGCTGTCGCTGTTCCCGCGCATCGGCCTGTCGGTGCAGGGCGTGTCGCTGTCCGAGGTCAATAGCACCGAGACCTTCGCCTCCATCGAGAGCACGCGCCTGGCGGTCGCCGTGTGGCCGCTGCTGTCCAACAGCTTCGTGGTCGACCACGTCGCCATCAGCGGCTTCAAGGCGCGCGTGGTGCGCAACAAGGACGGCCAGTTCAATTTCAGCAACCTGGTGGGCGGCACCGCGCCCGTGGTGGCCACGCCCGCCAACCCTGCCGAGGCCCTCGCGGGGGCGGCGCAGACCGCCGCGCAGGCGCTGACCAGCGGCACGCTGCCGCCGTCGCGCAACAACATGCAGATCGACATCGCCGGCCTCGACCTGAAGGACGGCGAGGTGCTGCTGCAGGACGAGATGTCGGGCATGGCCGTGGCCGTGACCAAGATCAACGCCAACACCGGCCGCGTCACCTTCAACCAGCCGTTCGACGTGCGCCTGACGGCGCGGCTGGAAGGCGGCAACCCGCGCATCGACGCCAACCTGACCGGCCAGGCGCTGCTGACGCTGGATCCCTCCGCCAAGCGCTACGCGGCGCAGAAGCTGGACCTGCGCATGGACGGCAAGCTGCCGGGCGCCGAGGCCAAGAGCCTGGCGATGCGCGGCAACCTGGCGTTCAACGGCCAGAAGTCGGCGCTGGACGTGGCCGGCCTGGAAGTCGTGTTCCAGGGCGACGTCACCGATCCGGCCGCGCGCGCCACCAATGTCGATGCCAGCGTGGCCATGCCCAAGCTGTCGATCGACCCGCACAAGAGCCAGTTGCAGATCGAGAAGTTGGCGGTGCGCGCCAAGGGCGGCGTGGCCGACGGCCCGTTCGAATTCGCCGTGGACGCGCCGGCGCTGAACATCTCGCCGACGCAGGCCACGGGCGAGGCCCTGACCGGCCGCGTGCGCATCAGCGGCCTGGACGCCAGCTTCGGCCTGAACGGCATCAGCGGCAACGCCACCGAACTCGACATCAAGGAAGCCAAGCTCGACAGCACCTCCAAGAAGGGCGAGCGCGTCGTCAAGCTGACGTTCGCCTCGCCGCTGTCGCTGAACCTGCTGCAGCGCCAGGGCGGCCTGTCGGGCCTGCGCGGCGACGTCAACATCACCGATCCGGGCCTGCCCAAGGGCAGCCTGCAGATCCCCGTGATCGGCAGCCTCAACGTCGACCTGCTCAAGGACACGGCCAGCAGCAAGATCAACGCCGTGCTCGAAGGCGGCAAGTTCGACCTGAGCGCCGACATCGCCAAGCTGAGCGACGCGCCGCAGGTGAACTTCGCGCTGGCGGTGGACACGCTGGACCTGGACAAGCTGGTGCCGCCGGCGGTGGCTGCCGCCGCGCCGGCCAAGCCGCCCGCCGATGGCAAGAAGGACGAAAACAAGCCGGTGCCGCCGGCGCCGGCCGCGCCCGCGGACGATTCGATCAACCTGTCGGCGCTGGTCGGTCCGAGCGTGAACGGCACGCTCAAGGTCGGCAAGCTGGTGGTGCGCGGCCTGAAGGCCGATGACGTCGCCGCCGCCGTCAAGCTGGATCGCGGCAAGCTCGACATCTCCAGCCTGACCGCGGGCCTGTACGGCGGCAAGCTGGCCGGCGCGCTGTCGGTGGACGCGGCGCAGGGCAACCAGCTGGCGACCAAGATGTCGCTGGCGGGCATCTCGATCGAACCGCTGCTGATGGACCTGGCGCAGCGCAACGTGCTGAGCGGCACGGGCAGCCTGGCGCTGGACCTGAAGACCGCCGGCGCCAACGCCTACGCCATGAAGAGCGGCCTGGGCGGCACGCTGCAGGTGCGGCTGCGCGATGGCGCGGTCAAGGGCATCAACCTGACGCAGACGCTGCGCGAGCTGAAGGCCGCGCTCAAGCCCGAGGCGCAGGACGAGACCGTGCCGGCCGATACCAGCAAGCAGACCGCGTTCTCCGAAATGGATGCCGACCTGGCGTTCACCAAGGGCGTGGCGAGCGTGAAGCGGCTGAACGTGGTGTCGCCGCTGCTGCGCGTGACGCAGGGCGAGCCGGCCACCATCGACTTCGTCAAGAGCGAGCTGGACCTGGTGGCGCGCGCGCGCGTCGTCAATCCGGCCGCCGACCCCGAAGGCAAGGAACTGATCGACCTGAAGGACGTGACGATTCCGGTGCACGTGCGCGGTCCGTTCGAAAAGCCCACCTACACGCTGCTGTGGAAGGACGCCATCGCCGGCATCCTCAAGCGCAGCCTGGAAAACAAGCTGCGTGAAGCCGTGACCGGCAAGGGCAAGGGCGGCGCGGCCGTGGACAAGGCGCTCAAGGGCCTGCTGGGCAAATGAGCGCAGCCTTCCAGCCCATCGCCCAATGCGGCTACACGGAACAGGCCGAGGCCGCCGCCTATCACCGGCAGTGGCTGATCGCCAATGATTCGGGCCAATGGCTCAACCGCGAGCTGTGCCCGCGGCTGGCCGACGTGACGGTGGAACTGCGGCTGGGCTACCTGGTGCTGCGCGCGCCGGGCATGCTGCGCATGGATATTCCGCTGGACGTGATCGAGGACGACGACAGCGTGCGCTACAGCATGAAGGTCGGCGAGCAGGTCATCGACGTGGTCGACGAAGGCGAACTGGCCGCCGCCTGGATCTCGAATTTCGTGCAGGTACCGTGCCGCATCATGAAGGTGCACCCGGACACGCCCGTGTCCGCCTGGCCGGACTGAGCCCGGCGCGGCGAACCGCCGGCGTGCCCGCGGGCAATGCGCGGCAACGCCGGCCTCAGGCCGCCGGCTTGCGCCTGAATTCGAACACGGTGTGGGCCAGCAGGCCCGCCACCAGGCCCCAGAAGGCCGAACCGATGCCCCAGAAACTGAAGCCCGACGCCGTCGCCAGCAGCGTGATGAGCGCGGCTTCGCGCCGCTGCGGGTTGGCCATCGCGGCGGCCATGCCGCCCATGATGGTGCCCAGCAGCGCCAGGCCGGCCAGGGCCGCCAGCAGCGCGGCCGGCAGCGCCTGGAAGAACACCGCGACCGCGCCGGCGACGATGCTCAGCGCGAAGTAGCTGATGCCGTAGGTGGCCGCGGCGATGTAGCGCTTGGACGGCTCGGCGTGCGCCTCGGGGCCGGTGCAGATGGCCGCGCTGATCGCGCCCAGCGTGACGCTGTGGGCGCCGAAGGGGGCGGCCAGCAGGCCCAGGAAGCCGGTGGCGGCCACCAGCCGCGAGGCCGGCGGGCGATAACCGGCGGCCTGCAGGATGGCCAGGCCGGGCAGGTTCTGCGAGGCCATCGCCACCACGAACAGCGGCACGCCCAGGCTGACCGCGGCCTGCATGCTGAAGACGGGCGTGGTCCAGACGAATTCGGTCAGGTGCCAGTCGAGCTGGTCGACCCGCATGAGGCCCAGGCCGGCGGCCATAGCGACCGCCACGGCCATCACCATCAGCACGGCGTAGCGCGGCGCCCAGCGGCGGCACACCAGGTAGGCGGCGCACATGGCCAGCACCAGCGCCGGCTGCTTGCCGACGTTGGTGAAGATGCCCATGCCGAAGTTGAGCAGCACGCCGGCCAGCATGGCGGCGGCCACTTCACCGGGAATGCGGCGCAGGATGGGATCGATCCAGCCGAACAGGCCGCAGGCCAGCGTCAGCGCGGCGGCCAGCACGAAGGCGCCGATGGCTTCGGGGAACGGCACGCCGGCCAGCGCGGTGACCAGCAGCGCGGCGCCGGGCGTGGACCAGGCCATGACGATGGGCAGGCCGGTGCGCAGGCTGTAGGCCGCGCCGCCCAGGCCCAGCACCAGGCTGAGCGAACCGATCCAGGAACCGATGCGGGCGGCGTCCAGGCCGGCGGCGTGGCCGGCCTGCACCATCAGCACCGCGGTGCCGCCAAAGCTGACCAGCACGGCGACCAGGCCGGCCGCGATGGCGGAGGCGGACAGGTCGCGGCGGGCGTTGGGGCGGGAGGAGGGAGTGTCGAAGCCAGGCTGGGCGGTGTCGCTCATGCGGCACCGGTCAGGCGACGGTACTTGGCCATCAGCTGTTCCTGGCCTTCATTCCATTGCGGATGCAGCTCGATGCATTCCACCGGGCAGACCACCTTGCATTGCGGCTCGTCGTGATGGCCGACGCATTCGGTGCAGCGGTCGGGGTCGATGACGTAGTAGTCCTCGCCCATGGAAATCGCGTCGTTCGGGCACTGGGGCTCGCAAACGTCGCAATTGATGCATTCTTCGGTGATGGTCAGGGCCATGATGGAAAGGCTACGGAATCCGGCAGGGATATTGCAATTGTACTGCCGGGCCCCCAAAACGCAGGGAGGGCGCACGAGGCGCCCTCCGGGAGGGTTCGGTGAGGCGGGGAGCGGGGACGCTCAGCCCGGCCAGGATTGCTCGCGGCGTTCCTTGGCTTTTTCCTGCAACCAGCGTTCCACCGAGGGGAACACGAACTTGCTGACGTCGCCGCCCAGCTGGGCGATTTCGCGCACGATGGTGCCGGAGATGAACTGGTATTGGTCCGACGGCGTCATGAACAGGGTCTCGACGTCGGGCAGCAGATGGCGGTTCATGCCGGCCATCTGGAATTCGTATTCGAAGTCGGACACGGCGCGCAGGCCGCGCACGATGACGCGGCCACCCTGGTCGCGCACGAAGTCCTTGAGCAGGCCGCCGAAGCTCTGCACTTCCACGTTGGGATAGTGGCCCAGCACTTCGCGCGCGATGTCCACGCGCTCGTCGATGCTGAAGAAGGGCTTCTTGTTGCGGCTGTGCGCGATGCCGACCACGACTTTGTCGAAAAGCGTGGCGGCGCGGCGGACCAGGTCTTCGTGGCCTCTGGTCAGCGGGTCGAAAGTGCCGGGGTAAACAGCGATGATCATGCGAGCTCCGTACCGTTATTAGTGGTGTACACCATCCTCCGAAGCTCGGATTATTGATCTATTTGCGCAATGCAGCAAATTCCATGAGGTGGTAGTGCACCGCCCCGGCCTTGTCCTGGCGCAGGATCTCGAATCCCTCGGGGGGCTCGATGGCGTCTTCGGCCTCGACGTAGACCAGGCCGCCGTCGGCCAGGATGCCCGGCAGGATCGGCCACAGGCGCGGCAGCCAGCCCTGTCCGAAGGGCGGATCGAGCAGGATGAGATCAAATCGGGACGCATCCATTCTTTCGGCGACCTGCATCGCATCGCCCACATGGATGCGTATCATGTCGGCTTTGAGCTTGTCGCGCAGTGTCCGCAGCGCGGACGCGGCGGTCTTGTCCCGCTCGACCATCTGCACATGCGCCACGCCGCGCGAGGCCGCCTCGAAGCCCAGGGCGCCGCTGCCGGCGAACAGATCCAGCACCTGCTTGTCGGCGAATTCGCCGCCCCACAGGTGGTTGAGCCAGTTGAACAGCGTTTCCCGCACCCGGTCGGGCGTCGGGCGGAGCGTCTCCACGTCGGGCACGACGATAGGGGTGCGCCGGTATTGGCCCCCGACGATACGAATATACTTGTTACCCATGTTTAGCCGCTTCTTCAAGAAAAAATCCCCTCCGCCCGCCGCGCCGGCCCAGCCCGCGCCGCCGCCGGAGCAGGTGGACGCCGGGATCGCGCCGCAAGCCGAGGTCGAGGTCCCCGCCAAACCCGTTGAACCCGTCGTTCCGGTGCGCGAATTCGCGCCCGTCGCGACGCCCGAGGTGACCCTGCCGGTGCCGGCCGCCGAGGTGCCCGCGCCGGCTTCGGCCAGTGTGCCGCAACCGGCGCCGGCCGTGGTGCCGCAGCCGCAGGCCTCGGCGCCGGCGGTTGCGCCTGCCGCCGCGCCCGCTTCCACACCCGCTTCCGCCGCGCCCGTTTCCGCGCCCGTTGTCGCCGCGACGCCCGGCGCTGCCGCGCCGGCCGTTGCCGCGCCGCCAGTTGCGCCCGCGCCGGTGGCACCGCCGCCCGTCGTCACGCCGCCGCCGGTCGTCGCCGCGCCGGCGCCTGCCGCGATCGTGCCGGCCCCTGCCGCGCCCGAACCCGAGCCCGCGCCCAAGAAGGCGTCGTGGCTGTCGCGGCTCAAGCAGGGCCTGTCACGCACCGGCCAGAGCATTGGCGGCATTTTCGTCGGCGTCAAGGTCGACGAGAACCTGTTCGAGGAACTCGAATCGGCGCTCATTATGGCCGATGCCGGCCTGGAGGCCACCGAGAAGCTGCTGACCGCGCTGCGTGCGCGGGTCAAGAAAGAACGCATCGAGGACCCGGCCAAGGTCAAGACCGCGCTGCGCCAGCTGCTGGCCGACCACCTGCGCCCGCTGGAGCGCGCCTTCGACCTGAAGCGCGCGCAGCCGCTGGTGGTGATGATCGCGGGCGTCAACGGCGCCGGCAAGACGACTTCGATCGGCAAGCTGGCCCATACCTTCCAGCGCCAGGGCGCGAGCGTGCTGCTGGCCGCGGGCGATACCTTCCGCGCCGCCGCGCGCGAGCAGCTGATCGAATGGGGCAGCCGCAACAACGTCACCGTGATCTCGCAGGATGGCGGCGATCCGGCGGCGGTGGCGTTCGACTCGGTCAACGCCGGCCGCGCGCGCGGCATGGGCGTGGTGATGGTGGACACGGCCGGCCGCCTGCCGACCCAGCTGCACCTGATGGAAGAACTGAAGAAGATCCGCCGCGTCATCGGCAAGGCCGACCCGGCCGCGCCGCACGAAGTGCTGCTGGTGGTGGACGGCAACACCGGCCAGAACGCGCTGGCGCAGATCCGCGCGTTCGACGCGGCCATCACCCTGACGGGCCTGGTCGTGACCAAGCTGGACGGCACCGCCAAGGGCGGCACGCTGGCGGCGGTGGCGGCGGGCAGCCAGGGCGTGCGGCCGATCCCGGTGTACTGGATCGGCGTGGGCGAAAGCCTGGAAGACCTGCAGCCGTTCGTGGCCGACGAATTCGCCGGCGCTCTGCTGGCCGACTGATCGCAGCCGCCGGGCCTTGCCGCCCGGCGCTGAAAACACCGCGCCCCACGCCTCCGATACAGGAGACGTGGGGCGCGGTGTTTTCAGCAGGCGTAAACGCGGTCCGCGAGGGACCGCGCCGCCTTATTTCCAGAAGGGTTTGCTGCCGGCCAGGTCGTCGAAGGCGCGTTGCGCATCCACCGCCAGTTCCTCCAGGCGCGCGCTGATCCAGCCCAGCGCGAACCAGGCTTTCGGATGCGTGGCCGTACACGACTCGTAGTAGTCCTTGGCCACGGCCAGGTCGTTGATCTCGCCCAGGATGTCCTGCACCCGCGACAGCAGCTTGCGGTAGCCGCGCAGCTTGGTCGGGGGCAGCAGCGATTCGGCGAAGGCCAGGCTGTAGCGCAGGCGCTTGCCGCGCTTGCGCAGATCGTGGCGCGTGGGGATGTCGAGCGTGGCGAACTGGGTGCCCTGGTCGGCCACCTTGCTGTGCCAGCGATGCAGGCGCCGCGCCAGCTGCTTGTGCAGCTGCTGCGTGTCGGGCTCGGGCGCCAGCATCGGGATGATGGTGGGCTTGACGCTGGGGCCGGCGATGCCGCCTTCGAGGCGGATGGCCGGTTCGGGCGCGACGTCGCTGGGCATGCCGTTGGGGATGGGCAGGCCGTCGCTGGTCGGCACCGCGGGCGGCACGTCCAGGCTCCATTCCAGCAATTCGAGCAGCCAGGCCTGGAAGGCCTTGCCGCCGGCGATGGCGCGGGCGTCCTGTTCGGGCGGCGCGGCTTCCATCGGAATCACCGGCATGCCGGCGCGCATCAGCGCGGGCGCCACGGTTTCGTTCAGCACGTCCTGGTCGCGGTTGGCGCCGAAAGCGGCGAAGTGCGCGCGCACGCCCTGCATGATGGAATCGGAGACCGGCGCGATCCAGCCGTCGAACAGCTTCCAGGCCGAGCGCAGGCGGCGGATGCCGACGCGCAGCTGGTGCACGTGTTCGGAATTGCCGGCGCGATACACGCCCTCGGTGTCGACCTCGGCCAGCACCGCGGCGTTGCGCGCGATCTGGTCGAGGCATTCGGCGGCGATGCGGCCCATGGCCTGGGCCGCGGTCATGTCCTCGCGCAGCTTGACGGCGGCGGCGCCGCGCGGCGCCCAGAATTGCGCGATGGCCTGGGCGCGGCGGCTATCGAGGTCGTCGCCGGGAATGGCGTCGACGTCGGCCAGGCGCTGCGCCAGCTGGGCCAGCGCGTCGCCGCGCTCGGACTTGCTGCGCGGGTCCAGCACCAGGCTGTGGCGCTGCTGCCAGCCGCGCGCGACCGCGAAGATGGCGGCGGGACGGCCCGAGACCAGTTCGAATTCGAGTTCGGAGATCGGCAGTTCCAGCGCGCCGGCGCGCAGGATGCCGGTGTCATAGGCCAGCTCGACGGTGCCGTAGCGGGTGCGCACCTTGCGCAGCATGCGCTGCACGTCGGTTTCATAGCGCAGGCCGAGCTCGCCCTTGATGGCGGCCAGCGCCGCCTCGACCTCGGTGCCGGCGTAGACCGACAGGTCGAGCACGGGGCCGGGGCGCGGGTGGTTCAGTTCGATGCGGGTGATGGCGTTGATGCCGGGCATCTTGAGGGTCTGCACCCAGTCGCGCCCTTCCTGGCGCAGGCGGATGGCGATACGCGCCTTGGCCAGTTCACGCTCGGGCGTGTCGAAGTACATCGCATGCAGGCGGATGCGCGTCGCCTCGCGTTGCTTGATCTCTCGCAGCACGGCCTGGCGCGAAGCCGTGGGCACGTGCAGTTTCAATTCCTGTTCCGACATGGCGGCGGGTGTCCAGCGGCAAAAGCCGAGATGTTAATCAAATGGGGGGAGATGTTTGATGACCGGTCATATTTAGTTCACAAATGCTCGTCCGAGCATAGACCGGGTTGCGGTGCATCAACAATCGTCCGCGAGCCGGCCGATGGATATTTTGGGTCTTGATTGCGTCCGCTCAATTACCCAGTTTCAGTGATAGGCAAGGGCGCGCGCGGATTTTCTAATTGTAAGTGGCGGGCCGGACGCGTCTTGCGGGGCCTCGATCCCCATTCGCGCCCGCCCCGGCCATGCCGGCGACGGGCCATGACAAGAAGAGAGGCCCCATGAACCGCACCTACCGCATCGTCCTGAACCTCCGCACGGGCCAGTGGCGGGTCGCCAGCGAGCACGCGCGGGGGCGGGGCGGGAACCGGTCGCGGGCCGCGGTGCTGGCGGGCATTCTGACGGCGGCCTGCGGGGCGCCCGTGGCGCAGGCGCTGGCCGGTGTGGTGGCGATCGGCGACGTGACCCCCGCGGTGAACTGGAACGGCTCCAATGACATGGTCGTCGGCAATTCCGCGTTGGGCTCGCTGTTGATCCAGTCCCCGGCGACGACGTTGCGCAGCGCCAACGGCTGGCTGGGGGCGACGCCAGGCGGCGAGGGCACGGTGACGGTATCGGGCCAGGGCGCGTCCTGGGAGGTCAACGGCCGCCTGGTCGTCGGCGCCAACGGCAGCGGCACGCTGACGCTCGCCAATCAAGGCATGGTCTCGGTGGGCGCCAACGGCCAGGGGGCCGTCGAGCTGGCCAGCAATCGCGACGCGGTCGGCGTCATCAACATCGGCAGTGCGCCCGGCAGCGCGGCCGCCGATGCCGCCGGCATCCTGGACGCGTCCGAGGTGCGCTTTGGCGCGGGCAGCGGTACGCTGAACTTCAATACGACGGGCTCCCAGATCTTCGCGTCCGCGCTGAACAGCGGCCAGGGCGGGCAGCACCAGCTCAATCATTACGCCGGCATCACGTTATTGCTGGGCGACAGTTCGCGGTTCGATGGCGATACCACCGTCACGGGCGGATCCCTGCAGGTCGCCAACATGCTGGGCACCGCGCAAGGCCGGATCGATGCCGGCGCGGCGCCTGGCGCCTCGGCCCGGGTCAACGTGTACAACGCGGGCGCGACCTGGGCCCTGACCGGCAATCTGTTCGTTGGCGGCAGCGGGCTCGGCGACCTGAGCATCTTCTATCAAGGCACGGTCTCGAACCAGTTCGCCACGGTCGATGCGCAGCAGAACGGCGCGGCGACGGTCACGGTTTCGGACGTGGGGGCGCTCTGGAACAACCGTGCGGCGCTGCTGGTCGGCTCGGAGGGCGGCAGGGGCGCCGTGTCGGTCCTGGCGGGCGGGTATGTCGCCAGCGTCGACGGGGTCGTCGGGCGCAATCAGAACGGCAGCGGCAATTTCCAGGTGTCGGGACGCGGGTCGACCTGGGCCAATGCCGGCGAGCTCAGGGTGGGCGACGTATCCGGCCAGGGCACCCTGAGCATCGAGTCGGGCGGCACCGTCTCGAACCGCGACAGCTATGTGGGCAGCATGAGCGGCAACGGCAATGTCGTGGTGCGCGGCGCCGGCTCCACCTGGAACAACAGCGGCGCGATGACCCTGGGCTTCGGCGTGGGAACGGGCGTGGGCACCCTGACGATCGGACAACGGGGCGTCGTCAACGTCGGCGCGTTCGGCACGGGGATCGTGTCGCTGGCGCTGGACCGGTTCCTGATCTTTCCCACCACCGGCATCCTCAATATCGGCGCGGCGCCGGGGATGCCGGCCGCGGGGGCGGGCACGCTCAACGCCGGCGCGGTCCAGTTCGGCGCGGGCATTGCCACGCTGAACTTCAACCATACCGATACCGGCTACCGGTTCGCGACACGGTTGCAGAGCACGGGTAGCGGCGCGCACAGCCTGAACCAGATCGCCGGCACCACGTTCCTGACGGGCGCCAATGGCGCCTTCCTGGGCAAGACCACGGTGTCGGGCGGCAAACTGGTGGTGCTGGGACAGTTGGGCGGCTCGGCGCAAGTGACGGGCGGGACGTTGCAGTATGGCGATGGCGCCTCTGGCGCGGCCAGCAGGCTGGCCGGCGACCTGAAGGTGTCGGGCGCCGGCAGCACGCTGGCGGTGCAGGGGCCGGCGACGCTGGGGACGACGGGCGATATCGGCATGGGCGACCACACCGTGCTCGACCTCACGGCGGCCGCGAACGGCACGCCGCTGCGCGCCGACACGGTGACACTCGGCGCCGACGTGACTTTCCGGCTGGGCGGCATCGACAGTGCCAGCCCGGCCGAGGTCGTGCTGATCGATACCGCCCGCGGCATCAATGGCGACTTCGCCAGGATCAACACCGGCGGCTTCGCCGGCGCGGTGGACTACCTGAGCGTCAACACGCGCAAGTCGGCGGACAACCTGCAGTACCTGGCCCGCTACGGCCTGACCTGGACCGCTGGCAACAGCCTGGGGCATGGCACGTTCACGCTGGCCAACGCCACGGATCGCTTCACGGTCGGCGCGGTGCTGGCCGACCAGGCCGCCAATGCCGCGACCGGCTGGAACGGCGCCACGCTGACCAAGGCCGGCGCCGGCACGCTGGTGCTGAGCGGCGCCAACACCTACCGCGGCGGTACGCGCATCACGGGCGGCACGCTGCAGGTCGAGCGCGACGCCAACCTTGGCGCAGCCGCCGGCGGCCTGGCGCTGGACGGCGGCATGCTGGCGACCACCGCGTCGTTCGACACGGCGCGCGCGATCACCGTGACCCAGTCGGGCGGCTTCGACGTGGCCGCCAATACGACGCTGGGCCTGGCCGGTTCGCTGTCCGGCAGCGGCGACCTCATCAAGGCCGGCGACGGTGTGCTCGACCTGAAGGGCGACAGTTCCGGCTTCACCGGCCGCACGCTCGTCAACGGCGGCCGGCTGGCGATCAATGGCCGCCTGGGCGGCTCGTTCACGGTGGCCGACGGCGGCGTGCTGGGCGGCAATGGCACCCTGGGCGCTGGCGCCGGATCGATGGTCACCGTGGCCAACGGCGGCGTGCTGTCGCCGGGCAATTCGATCGGCATGCTGACCATCGACGGCGACCTGGTGATGCAGCCGGGGGCGCGTTACCTGGTCGAGGCCGACCCCGCGGGCAGCAGCGCCGACCGCGTCCACGTCACCGGCAACGCCACGCTCAACGGCGGTTCGGTGGTGCATATCGGCGCCAGCGGCAACTACGGGCTGCGCACCCAATACACGATCATGCAGGTGGACGGCACGCTGTCCGGCCGCTTCGATAGCGTGTCTTCCGATTTCGCCTTCCTCACGCCCAGCCTGGATTACGACTACGGCGCGGGCCGCGTGTCGCTGAGCCTGGCGCGCAACCAGACCGGCATGGCCTCGAAAGGCGCGACCCGCAACCAGCGCGCCGCGGCGGCCGCCATCGACAGCATCGGCCTGGCCGGCGGACATGCGCTTTATGACGCCGTCGCGCGCCTGCCGGACGATGCGGGCACGCTGCAAGCCGGCTTCGACCAGGTCTCCGGCGAGGTGCATGCCTCGGCCAAGACCGTGTTGCTGCAGGACAGCCGCTATCTGCGCGACGCCATGAGCGGCCGCCTGCGCGCGGCCGCCGGCAATGGCGCCGGTCCCGCGCCATTGGTGGCGGCGCTCGGCGGCGGCGCGCCGTTGCCGGCTGGCCTGAACGGGCCCGCCAGCTGGATCCAGGGCATGGGCAGCTGGAGCCGGATCGACGGCGACGGCAATGCCGCCCGCGTCAAGAGTTCGACCGGCGGCTTCCTGATGGGCGTCGACGCGCCACTCGCCGAGGCCTGGCGCGTCGGGCTGATGGCGGGCTACAGCCGCACCGATTTCGACGCGGACGACCGCGCCTCGTCAGGCCACAGCGACAACTACCACCTGGGCGCCTATGGCGGCGGCCAATGGGGCGCGCTGGGCCTGCGTGGCGGCCTCGCCTACACCTGGCACGACATCGCGACGCGCCGCTCGGTCGCCATGCCGGGGTTTGCCGACCGGCTCAAGGCCGGCTACGGCGGCCGCACCGCGCAGGCCTTCATCGACCTGGGGTATCGCATCGAGACGGCGGCCGTCGCATTCGAGCCGTTCGCCAACCTCGCCTATGTCAACCTGCGCACCGACGGCTGGCGTGAAAGCGGCGGCGCCGCCGCGCTGCACGCCAGCGGCCAGACCACCGACACGACTTTCACCACACTGGGCCTGCGCGCCGCGTCCGGTTTCGAACTGGGCCGGGCGCAGGCCGTGGCGCGCGGCTCGCTCGGCTGGCGCCATGCGCTGGGCGACGTCAGGCCGCTGGCCACGCAGGCCTTCTCGGCCGGCGACGCGTTCACGGTGGCGGGCGTGGCCATCGCCCGCGACAGCGCGGTGATCGAGGCGGGCCTGGATCTGCAGGTCACGCGCGCCGCCACCTTCGGCCTGGCCTATCAGGGGCAGCTCGCCAGCGCGGGGCAGGATCATGGCGTGCGGGCCAACCTCGCGATCCGCTTCTGAGGCGTTCCGCCTGGCCGGCCACTTGTCGTCCACGATCTTCCCGCGTTCCCGCGCGCAAAAAAAAACCGCCCGTTGCCGGGCGGCGCAAAGGAACGTCGGTCGCGGGCGCGTCAGAGGATGCGTTTGCGCGCCTGCGTGATGAGGATCTCGGCCAGCACCACCACCACGAAGATGGCGGCCAGCACCAGCGCGACGCGGTCCCACTGGAACAGGTTGAGGGCGGTGTCCAGCGCCATGCCGATGCCGCCGGCGCCGACCAGGCCGAGCACCGCCGATTCGCGCACGTTGATGTCCCAGCGCAGCAGCACGATGGACCAGAACGCCGGGCGGATCTGCGGCCAGTAGGCGTACCAGATCACCGAGGCCTTGCTGGCGCCCGTGGCGGTGACGGCCTCGATCGGGCCGCGCTGCGCTTCCTCGATGGCTTCGCCCACCAGCTTGCCGACGAAGCCGATGGAACGGAACGCGATGGCCAGCGTGCCGGCCAGCGCGCCGGGGCCGAAGATGGCGATGAACAGCAGCGCCCATACCAGCGAGTTGACCGAGCGGCTCGACACCAGGACCAGGCGCGCGAGCATGTTGATGGTCTTGCTGGGCGTGAGGTTGTTGGCCGCCAATAGGCCCACGGGCACCGCCATGAACACCGACAGGATGGTGCCGAGCGTGGCGATGTGCAGGGTCTCGATCAGCGCGTCGTGCACGCCGCCGCGGTAGTGGGCCCAGTCCACCGGCCACATGCGCTGGAACAGGTCGGCCATCTGCTCGGGCGCGTCGTAGAGGAACTCGGGGATGACCTCGACGCCGCGGATGGCCTGCACGATGGCGGCCACAAGCAGCAGGTAGAGGGCGAAGCGCAGCAGCCGCTGGCCCAGGCTGTAGCGGTGCCAGACGCGCGGCGCGCCATTGCTGGGCAGGGTGGGGGCGTGCGTGTTCATTGGTCCGCCTCCGCCTTGCGGGCGGCTTGGTAGGCCGCCTTCGAGCTGCTGGAACCGATGCCGCGCGCGCCGGCGAAGCGGCCCTGCAGGATGCGGTCGAAGCCCAGGTTGTCCAGGAACACGGCGCGCACGAAGCCCGCCAGGATCTCGCCCAGCATGATGATGGCGATGAGCGTCAGCAGGATGGCGCTGACGAAGTCGTAGTCGAAGCGCTGGAAGGCCGAGAACAGCGTGCCGCCCACGCCGCCGGCGCCGACGATGCCGACCATGGTGGAGTTGCGCAGGTTCGAGTCGAACTGGTAGGTGGCAAAGCCGATGAAACGCGCGAACACCTGGGGCAGCACGCCGAAGGCCAGCACGTTGGCGAACGAGGCGCCGGTGGCGCGCACCGCCTCGACCTGCTTGAGCGAGATTTCCTCGATGGCCTCGGTGAACAGCTTGCCGATGAAGCCGATCGAGGCCACCGTCAACGCCAGGATGCCAGCCAGGGCGCCAAAGCCCACGGCCTTGACGAACAGGATGGCGACGATCACCGGATGCAGCGCGCGGCACAGCGCGACGATCGAGCGCGCCGGCCACGAGACCCAGGCCGGCATCAGGTTGCGCGCGCCCAGCAGCCCCACGGGCAGCGCGAACAGGATGCCCAGCACCGACGCCAGCACGGCGATCTCCAGGCTTTCGGCGATGCCCTTCCAGAGCGTGGCGGGCTTCTCGAAATTGGGCGGGAACATGCGCGCCAGGAAGGTCGAGGCGTGGCCCATGCCGCTTTCGAAGCGGGCCCAGCTGAAGTCCAGCTGCGCGGCCGCGTAGACCGTGTAGAGCACCAGCAGCAGCACGCCGGCCTTGGCGCGGCCGGACAGCGCGAAGGGACGCGGGTGGGAGGAACGGGGAGTCATCAAGCCAGCCAAGACTCGCCTCCGTAGATGGTCTTGAGCATGGTGGCGTCCAGGCCGTGGCCGTCGCCGTCATAGACCACGTGGCCGCCGGACATGCCGACGATGCGGCCGGCATAGCGCCGCGCCAGCTCGACGTCGTGGATGTTGACGATCACGGGGATGCCGCTGGCGTCGCCCTGCGCCGCCAGCAGCTCCATGATCTCGACCGAGGTCTTGGGGTCGAGCGACGAGGTCGGTTCATCGGCCAGCAGCAACTGCGGGCGCTGCATCAGCGCGCGGGCGATGCCCACGCGCTGGCGCTGGCCGCCCGAGAGGGCGTCGGCGCGCTGGTCGGCGAAACCGGCCAGGCCGACGGTATCCAGCAGCTGGTAGGCGTGCTCGATGTCCTCGGCCTCGAAGCGGCGGGTCCAGGCCTTGAAGGCGCCGGTGTAGCCCAGCCGTCCGGTCAGCAGGTTTTCCATCACGGTCAGGCGTTCGACCAGGTTGTATTCCTGGAACACCATGCCGATGCGCCGGCGCGCGCGCCGCAGCGACGCGCCACGCACCCGGGCCAGGTCGACCGCGCCGTCGCCGGACTCCAGCACGATCTCGCCGCGGGTCGGCTCGATCAGCCGGTTGATGCAGCGCAGGAGCGTGCTCTTGCCGGTGCCCGACGGGCCGATGATGGCCGTCAGGCCGCGTCCCGCGATCTGCAGGTCGATGCCGTTCAGTACCGGCCGGCCGGCCCGGTATTCCTTGACCAGGCCGGAAATGCGTAGCGACGTCGTCATGCTGATTACTTCTTGCTCTTGGCGGATTCGCGGTCGTAGGCGGCGCGGTTGAAGCTCTCGCCGCCGGATTCGGCGACCTGGCGCACGATGGCCCAGTCCTTCTGGTAGGTCACAGGGTAGAAGCGGTCGGCGCCGTCGAAGGCCTTGGACATCTCGGCCGGGAAGCGGTAGTCGTAGAAGCACTTGAGCATCTGGTCGCGGAACTTCGGCTCCAGGTCATGCGCGTAGGCGAACGACGAGGTCGGGAATTTCTCGCTCTTGTAGATGACGCGGAAGTCGGCTTCCTTGACCTGGCCGCGCTCGATCATGCGCTTGAACACGTCCGAGGCCACGGCGGCGGCGTCGTAGTCGCCGGAGTTCACGCCCATGACGGACTGGTCGTGCTTGCCGGAGAACACCACCTTGTAGTCCTTGTCGGGCGTCAGGCCTTCCTTGGGAAACAGCGCCACGGGCGCCATGTGGCCGGAGTTCGACGACGGCGCGGTGTGCGCCAGCTTCTTGCCCTTGAGGTCGGTGAGCTTCTGGTACGGGCTGTCCTTCTTGACGATGACGATCAGGTTGTAGCCCTGGAAGCCGTCGGCGTAGCCCTTGACGGCGAACGGCACCGCGCCGGCGATGTTCACGGCGAAGGCGGTGGGGCCGGTGGAGAAGCCGCCCACGTGCAGGCGGCCCGAGCGCATGGCCTCGATCTCGGCGGCGTTGCTCTGCACCTGGTAGAACACCACGCGCTTGCCGGTGCATTCCGACAGGTGCTTGGTGAACGGCTTGAAGATGTCTTCATACACCGCCGGGTCTTCCACCGGGGTATAGGTGAACACCAGCGTCGACGGCGTCTTGAGCTTGGCCGGATCGGTGGGCGTGTCGGCCACCAGGTCCTTGTTGGCGTCGCAGTACATCTGGTCCAGGTCGCCCCGGTTCGGGCAGGTGTCGGCGGCGTGGGCGGCGGACGCCCCGAACGCGAGCGCGGCCAGGGAGGCCGCTTGCAGTAGACGCAAGGCGCGCATCGTATGTCTCCTCTTGTAGGTATGAATATGACTAGTAACTGAATTCAAACATACAAGCGGGGGACGGACACTTGGGAAAGTCCCTGCCTTTTTTTTCGGGTTTTGTTCGTTTTGTTCGCTTCAGGTTCGTTTTTGCGCGAACGGCGCGAGGGCCCCGTGGACGGATCGGCGGATCCGCCCTGGGGGCTCGCGGGTCAGGCGGGGTGGCAGGGTCAGGCGCGGTAGCCGAGCTTGCGCGAGATTTCCTGCGCGCAGGCCAGCAGGGGGCGGGCGATGGCGCCGTCCCAGGACACGTCGAACAGGCCGGTGGGGCCCAGGCTGGTCAGCGCCAGCACGATGTTGCCGGTGTTGTCGAAGACCGGCACCGACAGGGCGTCGACGCCGGGCAGCGGGTTGCCCAGCGCGCGGGCCATGCCGTGCACGCGGATGTCGGCCAGTTGCGCCTCGATGTTGGCGCGGCTGGCCTTGCGCGGCGGCGGCACGCTGGCGATGACGGCGGTGTCGCCTTCCTCGCGGGCGATGTAGTGCTCGCTGACCTTGGGCGGCAGCCAGGCCGCGAACACCAGGCCGGTGGCGGTGTGCAGCATGGACATCACGGTGCCCTTGCGCATGTTCACGTGCACCGGGTAGCTGGCCTCGGTCATGTGGATCATGGTGGGGCCGTGCGAGCCCAGCACCGCGATCCCCAGCGTGTGGCCGATCTCGGATTGCAGCTTGGCGATCTCGGGCATGGCGATGCGCACCGGATCCAGCCGTTGCAGGCTGACCAGGCCCATCTGCAGCGCGAACGGCCCCAGCTCGTACTGGCCGGTGATGCTGTCCTGCTGCACCAGGCCGACGCGGATGAAGCTGACCAGGTAGGGGTGGGCCTTGGCCGAGGTCATGCCGGCGCCGGCGGCCAGGTCGCGCAGGGTCAGCGGCTTGGCTGCGTCGACCAGCGCGGCCAGCAGCGGCACGCCGACCTCGATGGACTGGATGCTGCGGCGGCCGTCGTTGGCGGCGGGGGCGGAAGGTTTGGCGGTGGCCACGGTGCGAGCCTCAGGCAGTGACGGCGCGGGCGGCCAGCAGGCGGTCGGCCATCTCGGTGAAGCCGGCGCCGCCGTGGAACGCGGCCACGTAGGCGGGGCGATGCGTCAGGCGGTGCAGCTGCGACTGGATGTTGGCCACGCCGACCGAGACCGGGAAGTAGGCGAACATGGGCTCGTCGTTGGGCGAGTCGCCGATGAACAGGGTGCTGTCGAGTGCGCCGGCCACGTCCATGCCGAATTCGCGCTGGAACAGGGTGCGCGTCATGGTCAGCTTGTCGTAGTCGCCGAACCAGCCATTGACGTGGATCGAGCTGACCTTGGCCTGGGCGCCGGCGTCTTCGAAGATGCGCACGATGCGGCCGATGTCGGCCTCGGGCAGGGGCGGCACGTCCTCGCAGAAGTCGATGGCCAGGTCGGCCACGCGGTAGTCCTGGTCGCTGGCCACGGCGGCGCCGGGCACCTCGGCCAGCACCCGGTCGCGGATCGCGTCGAGCTGCTTGCGGCTGGCCTGGCGCGAGGCCGCGTCGGTCCAGTAGTGCGTGACCATGCGGCGCGCCTGGCGGTCGTAGGCGTAGTAGAACGCGCCGTTCTCGCCGACCACCGCGCGCACCGGCCACATGCGGGCGATGTGGTCGCACCAACCGGCCGGGCGGCCGGTGATCGGCACCACCTGGATGCCGGCCTGTTCCAGGCGTTCCAGGGCGGCGTAGGCGTCGGCGGGCAGCCGGCCTTCGGTGGTCAGGGTGTCGTCGATGTCGGTGAGCACGACGCGGATCCCCGCGGCGACGGTCAAAGGCATGGCCGCAAGGGCTTGCATGGCGTTTTTCCTTGGTTTTATGGGGTGTTCTCCGGCCGAAAGTTTAACCGGATGGCCCTGTTTGGGCGGGGGCGGCGCGGCCCGGTAGGGGATATGGCGCCAGGGGCGGTAAAATCCGGGCTTTCCCGCCTGGTTTACGTGCCCGCCATGTCCGTCCAGTTGTCCCCCTTGCCCGGCTCCGAGCCGGAATCCTTCGATATCGCCTCGGTCGCCGAGATCATCGCCGAGCTGCGCGCCGGCCGCATCGTCATCCTGGTTGACGAGGAAGACCGCGAAAACGAGGGCGACCTCGTCATGGCCGCCGAATTCGTCACGCCCGAAGCCATCAACTTCATGGTGACCCATGGCCGCGGCCTGGTGTGCCTGACCCTGACCGAAGAGCGCTGCCGCCAGCTGGACCTGCCGCTGATGGCCGCCCGCAACGGCACGCGATACGGCACCAATTTCACCCAGTCGATCGAGGCCGCCGAAGGCGTCGAGACCGGCATTTCGGCCGCCGACCGCGCCCGCACCATCCAGGTGGCGGTGGCGCGCGACGCCAAGCCGTCCGACCTGGTCCAGCCCGGCCACATCTTCCCGGTGCGGGCCGTGCCCGGCGGCGTGCTGGTGCGCGCCGGCCACACCGAGGCCGGCTGTGACCTGACCGCCATGGCCGGCCTGACCCCGGCCGCCGTGATCTGCGAGATCCTCAAGCCGGACGGCACCATGGCGCGCCTGCCCGACCTGGTCCAGTTCGCCCGCGAGCACGGCCTGAAGATCGGCACCATCGCCGACCTGATCCAATACCGCAGCGAGCACGAATCCATCGTCAAGCGCGTCGGCAAGCGCAGCATGCAGACCGCCTGGGGCACCTTCGAGGCCGTGGCCTACGAAGACGCCGCCACCGGCTCGGCCCACCTGGCGCTGGTGCATGGTACCGTGGCGCCTGACGTCGAGACCCTGGTGCGCGTGCACGAGCCGGCCTCGGTGCTGGACGTGCTGGATACCGGCGCCAGCCCGCACAGCTGGGGCGTGGCGCAGGCCCTGCAGACCATTTCGCAGGCGCCCGCCGGCGTGCTGGTGCTGATGAACTGCCAGTCCTCCACCGAGCACCTGTTCGCGCAGATCGCCGGCTGGAGCGACCCCAAGGCCAATGCCAACCCCGCCAACGCCGACCGTTTCGGCCTGCGCACCTACGGCATCGGCGCCCAGATCCTGCGCGACCTGAACGTGGGCCAGATGAGGCTGCTGGCCCGGCCGCGCAAGATGCCCAGCATGGCGGGCTTCTCGCTCACCATTACGGGTTACGATTGCGACCCTCTGAACACTCCCGCAACACACTGAAGGCCGACACATGAACCCTTACATCCTTACCCCCGACCTGAACGGCGAAGGGCTGCACATCGGCATCGTACGCGCCCGCTTCAACGAAGAGATCGGCCAGGCCGAACTCGAGGCGTGCCTGAAGGAACTGGCCGAACTCGGCGTGGACGAGCGCGACGTGATGGTCGCCACCGTGCCGGGCGCCCTGGAACTGGGCGTGGCCCTGTCGCACATGGCCGAGACGTTCGAGTTCGACGCCCTGATCGCGCTGGGCGCGGTCATCCGCGGCGAGACCTATCACTTTGAAGTGGTCAGCAATGAAATGGCCACTGCTATCACCCGCATCTCCCTCGAGACCGGCATCCCGGTCGCCAACGGCGTGCTGACCGTGGACACCGACGAGCAGGCGCAAGCCCGCGCCGCCGGCAAGGGCCGCGACTGCGCGCAGGTGGCCGTTGAAATGGCCAACCTGGTGGCGGCCCTGGAGCCCGAGGAAGAAGACGAAGACGACGAAGACGAGGACGAAGATTTTGACGACGAAGAAGACGACGACCAGCGCTGATAGCGCGGCGCAAGCCCGCGCCAACGCCCGCAGCGCGCGCCGCCGTGCGCGCGAATTCGCGCTGCAGGGCGTGTACGCGTGGCTGCTGCGCGGCGGCGAAGGCACGCAGGACGCCGGCGAGATCGACGCCCACCTGCGCGACACCGAGGAATTCTCCGAGGCCGACGCGCAGTGGTTCAAGACCTTGCTGCATGGCGTCCTGCGCGAGGCGCCCGCGCTGCGCGAGCGTTTCACGCCCTACGTCGACCGCCCGCTGGCCGAGCTGTCGCCGGTCGAGCATGGCATCCTGCTGATCGGCAGCTTCGAACTGATCCATCATGTCGAAGTGCCGTACAAGGTCGCCATCAATGAAGCCGTGGAGCTGGCCAAGTCGTTTGGCGGCACCGATGGCTTCAAGTTCGTCAACGGCGTGCTCGACAAGCTGGCTGCCGACGTGCGGGCGCACGAAATTAAGAAGTAGTTTCCCCCCCCCCGAAGCGCGGAGCGCTTCCCCCCCAGGGGGGCGCCGCTGCGGACCGGCGGAGCCCGGATCCGCGCGGCCCGGGTTTGGGGAGGCCTATTTCGTTTGGGGAGCCCATTTTTTGGGGGAGCTTCCTGGGGCAAGCTTCCTATTGGGGGAGCTTTCCCTCGTTCCTTTGGCGATTCTCCCTTTGGGGCGTGGCTCCTGGTTGGGAGTCAATACCGGCTGTTGCGCCGGACTGCGGAGTTGTCGTGGCGTCCGAATTCGATCTGATCGCGCGCTATTTCACGCGCTCCGCCCCGGCGGGCCTGCTGGGCGTGGGGGACGACTGCGCGTTGTTTCCGGTGCCGGCGGGCGAGCAGGTGGCCACCAGCACGGATCTGCTGCTGGAAGGCCGGCATTTCTTTCCCGATGTCGATCCGAAGGCGCTGGGGCACAAGGCCCTGGCGGTGAACCTGTCGGACCTGGCCGCCATGGGCGCGCGGCCCATCGGTTGCGTGCTGGGGCTGGCGTTGCCGCGCCTGGACGAGCCGTGGCTGGCGGCGTTTGCCGACGGGTTCCATGCGCTGGCGGCGGTCCATGGCTGCCCGCTGATCGGCGGCGACACCACCCGCAGCGCCCATGACCTGGCCATCAGCGTGACCGTGTTCGGCGCCGTGCCGGCGGGCGCCGCGCTGCGCCGCGACGGCGCGCGGGCGGATGACGATATCTGGGTGTCCGGCGAACTGGGCGCGGCCGACGTGGCCTATCGCCTGCTCGACGGGCAGTATCCGGCCGACGCGGCGCGGCTGGCCGCGACCCGCGGCGCGCTGGAGTGGCCCGCGCCGCAGGTGGCGCTGGGCCTGGCGCTGCGCGGCATCGCGCACGCCGCCATCGATATTTCCGACGGGCTGTTGCAGGACCTGGGCCACATCCTGGCGGCCAGCCGGGTGGGCGCGGTGCTGCATGAAGACCGCATGCCCGTGGCGGCCGCGCTGGCCGGCATGCCCGCCGAGCAAGTGCGCCGCGCCGTGCTGGGCGGCGGCGACGTCTACCAGCTTTGCTTCACCGCGCCGGCCGCCCGCCGCGACGCCGTGCTGGCCGCCGCGCAGGCGGCGGGCGCGCGCGTGACCCGGGTGGGCAGCATCGTGGCGCAGTCGGGATTGGCGGTGCTGGACGCCGCGGGGCAGCCATTGGCGCGCTTGCCTGCCGGCTTCGACCATTTTCCCGCCGCCTGAGCGGCCGCCGGTTTGGCGGCGAGCGCCGCCAAACCCTGCCACAATCGCTGCCATACGCGCCGCCAACAATAGCGCCATTCCCCCTGTCATCATCGGGCCCTCATCCATGCCGTCCTCATCCCCCCATTCCCCGTCGATGCGCGAACGCTCGCGCGCGGTCTATCCGTCGCTTTCCTGGGTCTGCCGCGATCCCGGTCGGCTGATCGCCTTCGGCCTGGGCAGCGGCCTGGTCCGGCCCGCCTCGGGCACCTGGGGCACGCTGCTGGCCTGGATCATCTGGGTCGCCGCCGCGCCGGCCGCGTCCGACCTGGCCATCGGCATCTTCCTGGCGCTGGCCTTCCTGTACGGCTGCTGGGCCTGCGATCGCGTCGGCCGCGAACTCCAGCAGCCCGATCATGTCGGAATGGTGTGGGACGAGATGGTGGCGTTCTGGCTGGTGCTGTGGCTGACGCCGGCCGGCTGGCTGTCGCAGACGCTGGCGTTCTTGCTGTTCCGCACGTTCGACATCGTCAAGCCGCCGCCCATCAAGTTCTTCGATGCCCGCCTGAAGGGCGGTTTCGGGGTAATGTGGGACGATATCGTCGCGGCCGGATACGCTTTGCTGATCATGGCGCTGGCCGTGCGCACAGGAGTCTTGGGATGAACCAGCAACAGGAAAGCACGCGGTCCAATCTGTCGGCCGAACAACTGGCGCAAGCCACCGCCTACGGCCTGGCCGAACGGCTGGGCGACACGCTGCGGCGCCAGGGCCTGATCCTGGGCACGGCCGAGTCGTGCACCGGCGGCCTGCTGGCCGGCGCCGTGACCGCGGTGCCCGGTTCCAGCGAATGGTTCGACCGCGGCTTCATCACGTACAGCAACGACGCCAAGGTGGCCGAGCTGGACGTGTCGCCGGATGCCTTGCATCACTTCGGCGCGGTCAGCGAGCCGGTGGCCCTGGAAATGGCCAACGGCGTGCTGCTGGCGTCGCCGGCGGCGCAGGTGGCGGTGTCCACCACCGGCATCGCCGGCCCGGGCGGCGCCACGCCGGGCAAGCCGGTGGGCATGGTGTGCTTCGGCTTCGCGCAGCGGGTCGGCGACGGCATCAGCAGCCGCGCCGTCACCCACGTGTTCAGCGGCGACCGCGCGCAGGTGCGCCACGCCTCGGTCGAATTCGCGTTGCGCGGCTTGCTTGAACTGCTGGGAGCGCCGGTCAACCGGCGTTGAGGCGGCCGCGCGCGAGGGCGCGGTCGGGAAACACGCAGGCAGGGGCCGGGCGGCCCCCGCAAGCGCGGGTCAGCGCACCGCGTTGATGGCGTCGCGCAGGCCGCGCGCGGCCGTGCCGGCGGCTTCGCGCCAGTCGTCGCCGCCGCTGGCGTAGATGATGGCGCGCGACGAGTTGATCATCATGCCGTTGCGCGCGGCGTTGGCGCCGGCGTTGACGGTGGCGGTGATGTCGCCGCCCTGGGCGCCGATGCCCGGCACCAGCAGCGGCACCGCGTCGCCGATGCGCTGGCGCACCGCGGCCAGCTCGTTCGGGAAGGTCGCGCCCACCACCAGGCCGCATTGGCCGTTGGCATTCCACTTGTCGGCCACCAGCCCCGCCACGTGCAGGTACAGGGGCTCGCCGTTATCCATCTTGAGGAACTGCAGGTCCGAACCGCCCGGGTTGGAGGTGCGGCACAGCACGATCACGCCACGGTCGCGCCACGCCAGGTAGGGCTCGACCGAGTCCAGGCCCATGTACGGGCTGACCGTCAGCGCGTGCGCCTGGTAGCGCTCGTAGGCTTCACGGGCGTAGTTCTCGGCGGTGGAGCCGATGTCGCCGCGCTTGGCGTCCAGCACGATGGGCAGGTCGGGATGCTTGTCGCGGATGTGCTGGCACAGCGCTTCGAGCTGCTCTTCGGCGCGGTGCGCGGCGAAGTAGGCGATCTGCGGCTTGAAGCTGCAGGCGTACGGCGCGGTGGCGTCGACGATGTCGCGGCAGAACTGGAAGATCGCGTCCGGCTTGTCCTGCAGTTCGCGCGGGAAGCGCTGCGGGTCGGGATCGAGCCCGACTTGCAGGAGCGAGTTGCTGGTGGTCCAGGCGTGTTCGAGTCTTTGAAGGAAATTCATGGGGAGTTCAGTGCAGTTTGACCCGGGGGCGCGTGCGCCGCATGAGCAGGCGCGCCAGGGCCAGGGAGGCGGTGCGTGAGATGCCCAGCACCGCTTTGTGGTGCATCAGGTGCAGGCTCATGTACATCAGGCGCGCCAGTGTACCGCTTACGAACAGTCCCCGTCCGGCCAGCTTGCCCATCAGGCTGCCCACGCCGGCGTCCTGGCCCAGCGAGACCAGCGAGCCGTGGTCCTCGTAGACGTAGGGGGCGGTGGGCTCGGCCGTGCGGCGCAGGCGCGCGGTGAGCTTCTTGCACAGGTAGTCGGCCTGCTGGTGCGCGGCCTGGGCGCGGGCCGGCACGGTGCGGCCTTCGCGCCAGGGCGCGGCGCAGCAGTCGCCCAGCGCCAGGATATGCGGGTCGGCGGTTTCGAGCCGTTCATTGACCTCGAGCTGGCCCAGCTTGTTCAGCGGCAGGTCCAGCTCGGCCAGCAGGGCCGGGCCCTTGATGCCGGCGGCCCACATGCACAGCCGCGCCGGGAATTCGCGGCCGTCGGCGGTCTTGACCGAATCGGCGGTGACTTCCGAGACCCGGCAGGCGGTTTCGACGCGGATGCCGAGTTCGGTGAGCCGCGCGGTGGCGGCGGCGGAGATCTTTTCGGGCAGCGCCGACAGGATGCGCGGGGCGCCCTCGACCAGCGTGATCGCCAGGTCGCGCTCGGCGCGGAAATTCGGCAGGCCGTAGGCGCTGACGACGTGGCTGGCCTCGACCAGTTCGACCGCCAGTTCGACGCCGGTGGCGCCGCCGCCGACGATCACCAGGTCCAGCCGCGCCGACGGATCGCGCACCTTGGCCTGGTCGACCAGCGCCATGGCCTTGAGCATGGTCAGGCGGAACTGCTCGGCGTTCTCGGTGGTGTCCAGCGTGACGGCGTGCTCGGCCGCGCCCGGGGTGTTGAAGAAGTTGGAGGTGCTGCCCAGCGCCAGCACCAGCGTGTCGTAGGCCAGTTCGCGGCGCGGCAGCACTTCCTGGCCTTGCGCGTCGGCCACGGCGTCCACGGTGACCTGGCGACGTTCGCGGTCGACGCCGACCAGCTGGCCCTGCGCGAACGAAAAGCCGTTCAGGTGCGCCAGCATCAGGTAGGACAGGCCTTCCTGGTGGATGTCCAGCGTGCCGGCCGCCGCTTCATGCAGCGACGGCTTCCAGATGTGGAACGGGCGGCTGTCGACCAGGGTGACGTGCTGGCGGCCGTGGATGCGGCCGAGCTTGGCGGCCAGTTCAAGGCCGCCGGCACCCCCGCCGACGATGACGATACGTTCCGAGGTGGCTGGCGTCGAGTTGGGCATCATGGCTCCCAGTATAGAGGCGCGGGCCCCTGGACGGGCAAGCCTGCGCCGGGATTCAGTGCATCACGAAGCGGCTGACCGCCACGCCGACCCAGACCGCCACGGTGAACAGCAGCAGCAGCATGACGGCGGCGCTGCCCAGGTCCTTGGCCCGGCCCAGCAGCGGATGGGTGTCCACCGACAGCGCGTCGGCCAGCGCCTCGACCGCCGAGTTCAGCAGTTCCACCGCCAGCACCAGCACCACGGTGCCGATCAGGAAGAAGACCTCGACCGTGGTGCGGCCCAGGAAGAACGCGGCCGGGATCAGCAGCACGGCCAGCGCCAGTTCCTGGCGGAAGGCCGCCTCGTACTTGATGGCGGCCTGCAGGCCCTGCAGCGAATAGCGCAGGGCGTTCAGGATGCGGCGCAGGCCGCCAGTGCTTTTGTAGGGCGAGTGATGCGGATCGGTCGACATGGGGAGCGTAATAAGGCCGGGTGTGGCGGCTTTTTAACAGATATGGATTGCCGGCGTGACGCGACGCACGGCGGGCAGGCCGGCAGCACATCGTCTTGGTAACGTCGAGTTACGTTTTGCCTTCGTCACGCCCATGCGATACCCTTGCGACGCGCGGATGCGCGACGGGGCCATCGATCTCGTCCGCCGCGTGCAATTTCCCTACCAACGCGCCTATCTGCAGGCCACGCGGCAGACGCATGACGGCGCTCTATGGCACGGCAATCCATGCTCGAACGCTTGAATACGGAGTCCTTGGCGCGTCTTCCCGCAGACGTGGAAAAACCCGGCTACGACCGCAGCCGGCTCACGCCGGGCATCGTGCACCTGGGGCTGGGCGCCTTTCACCGCGCGCACCAGGCGGTGGCGACGGACATCGCCATGGCCGCCAGCCAGGACCTGAGCTGGGGCATCCTGGGCGTGTCGTTGCGCAGCCCCGCCACCCGCGACGCGCTGGCGCCGCAGGACGGCCTCTATACGCTGGCGCTGCGCGACCAGGACGCCGACGGCCAGCCGCGCGAGCAACTGCGCGTGGTGGGCGCGGTGCAGCGCGTGATGGTGGCCGAGGAAGACCCCAACGCCGTGCTCGAGCGCATCGCCTATCCGCAGACGCGCATCGTCAGCCTGACCATCACCGAGAAGGGCTATTGCCACGAGCCGGCCAGCGGCCACCTGCGATGGGACGATCCGGACATCCTGCATGACCTGGAGAACCCGATCCGCCCGCGCAGCGCCATCGGCCTGCTGGTCTACGGCCTGGCGCTGCGGCGCGAGCGCGGCCTGCCGGCGCTGACGCTGCTGTCCTGCGACAACCTGCAGGCCAACGGCGATACCCTGCGCAGCCTGGTGCTGGCCTTCGCGCTGCGGCTGGACGTGGCGTTGACCGGCTGGATCGACGCCCACTGCACCTTTCCCAATTCCATGGTCGACCGCATCGTGCCGGCCACCCGCGACGACGACCGCGCGCGCATCACGCAGCGGCTGGGCATGGAAGACGCCTGGCCGGTGGTCGGCGAGCCCTACCTGAACTGGGTGATCGAGGACAAGTTCGCGGCCGGCCGTCCCGCCTGGGAAGCGGCGGGCGTGACCTTCGTGGCCAACGCCGCGCCCTACGAACGCCTGAAGCTGCGCATGGTCAATGGTCCGCATTCGGCGCTGGCCTATCTGGGCGCGCTGCTGGGCATCGAGACCATCCGCGAAGCCGCGATTCTGCCGGCGCTGCGTGAGTATCTCGATGACATGATGCGCCACGAGATCGCGCCGACGCTCAAGGGCATCCCGGACTCGGGGCTGGAAGGCTATCGCCAGCGCTTCCTGGCGCGCGTGGACAACCCGGCGCTGCCGCAGCCGACGCGGCAGGTCGCGATGGACGGCTCGCAGAAGTTGCCGCAGCGGCTCTTGGCCACCATCCGCGACCGCCTGCGCGGCGGTGACGATATCCGCCGCCTGGCGCTGGCGGTGGCGGCCTGGCTGCACTATCTGCGCGGCGAGGACGAGAACGGCGCCAGCCATGAGATCCAGGATCCGCTGGCCCGGCCGCTGGCCAGGCTGGTGGCGCGCGCCGACGTCGCGGCGCGGGCGGCGGCGCCCAAGCAGGCCGCGTATCGCCGCGCGCTGGTGCTGGCCGGTTATCGGCCGGTGTTCGGCGACCTTGGCGAGAAGCCGGTGTTCGTGGCGGCGCTGGCCGCGCAGCTGGAGAGCCTGCGCGAGCATGGCGTGTTGCACGCGCTGGCGGCGGTGGCGCGCGAACCCGAGCCGGCCGCGCCTGAGCCGGCCGCGCCTGAGCCGGCCGCACCTGAGCCGGCCGCACCGCTCGACGAGGCCGGCGACACGGCTTTGGCATCGCAAGAGTCGGCCAGCGTCGGCGCGTGACCCGCGCGGCGGCGGCCGCCGTCGCGCTACACGCCCAGGTAGTGCAGCAGGCGCGGCTCGTCGTCGATGAAGGCCTGCGACGTGCCGCTCCAGGCCACCCGGCCTTTCTCGATGATGGCGTGGCGGTCGGCGGTGGCCAGCAGCGGCTCCAGGTTCTTGTCGATGCACAGCACCGCCAGTCCGGTGCGCTTGAGGCTTTCCAGGGCCTGCCAGATCTCTTCGCGCACCACCGGCGCCAGTCCCTCGGTGGCTTCGTCCAGGATCAGCAGGCGCGGGTTGGTCAGCAGCGCGCGGCCGATGGCCAGCATCTGCTGCTCGCCGCCCGACAGGTGGCTGCCCAGGTGGCGCGCGCGTTCGGCCAGCCGCGGGAACAGCGTGTAGACGCGTTCCAGGATCCACGGCTGCGCCAGCCCCTGGCGGTTGTGCGCGGTGGCCACCAGGTTCTCGCGCACCGACAGGTTGGGGAACACGTGGCGGCCCTCGGGCACCAGGCCGATGCCGCATTGCGCCACCTTGTAGGCCGGCAGGGCGGCGACGTCGCGCCCGCCGAACGTGATGACGCCGTGGCTGGCGCGGTTCAGGCCCATGATGGCCTTGACCGTGGTCGATTTGCCCATGCCGTTGCGGCCCAGCAGCGTCACGAATTCGCCGGGTCCGATATCCAGGTCGATGCCGAACAGCGCCTGGCTGGCGCCGTAATGCGCGGTCACGCCGCGCAGCGACAGTAGCGCGCTCATGCGGGGGCTCCCTGCGCGCGGCGGCCGGCATGGCCGCGCTCGCTGCCCAGATAGCACTCGCGCACCTGCGGATCGTTGCGGATCTGGTGGGCGTCGCCGCAGGCCAGCGCGCGGCCGTAGACCAGCACCGTGATGCGGTCGGACAGCGCGAACACGGCCTGCATGTCGTGCTCCACCAGCAAGATGGTGTACTGCCCGCGCAGCCGCTGCAGCAGCCGCGTCATGGCCTCGGATTCGTGCTGGCTCATGCCGGCCATGGGTTCGTCCAGCAGCAGCAGGCTCGGCTGGCAGGCCAGCACCATGGCCAATTCCAGTTGCCGCAGCTCGCCATGCGCCAGCGCGGCGGCCGGGGTATCGGCGCGGCCGTCGAGTCCGGCCAGCGCCAGCGCGTCGCGCGCCGGTTCGCGCAGCGCCGGGGTGGACAGCATCGGCCGCCAGAAGCGGAAGCTGTGGCCGCGCCGCGCCTGCACCGCCATGGCCACGTTCTCCAGCGCGGTGAACGGCTTGAACACCGACGTGATCTGGTACGAGCGCGCCAGCCCGCGGCGCACGCGCCGCTCGACCGGCAGGCGCGTCACGTCCTCGCCATCGAGCAGCACGCGGCCGCCGTCGGGCCGCAGCTCGCCGCTCAACTGGCCGATCAGCGTGGTCTTGCCGGCGCCGTTGGGGCCGATCACGGCATGCAGTTCGCCCGGCCGGATGTCCAGCGACAGGTCGTCGGTGACGGTCAGGCCGCCGTAGCGCTTGACCAGGTGTTCGACGCGCAGCGCGCTCATCGCGGTTCTCCGGTGGGATGGGGCAGGGCGCGGGTGGCGCGCAGGCGTATCGGCGCGTCCGACAGGCCGCCATAGAGGCCGCGGCGCGACACCAGCACCACGCCCACGATCAGCAGGCCCATCACCAGCATCCAGTGGTCGGTCAGCAGCTTCAGGCCTTCCTCCAGCAACAGGAAGGCCAGCGCCCCGGCCACCGGGCCGAAGACCGTGCCCAGCCCGCCCAGCGCCACCATCACGATCAGTTCGCCGGAGGTGGTCCAGGCCAGGTACGAGGGCGACACATACAGCGTCAGGTTGGCCAGCAGCACGCCGGCCACGCCGCACACCATGGCCGACAGCACGTAGGCCGCCAGGCGGTAGCGCAGCGTCGCGAAGCCCAGCGCGCGCATGCGCCGCTCGTTGGCCTGGCAGCCGCGCAGGGCCATGCCGAACGGCGCGTGCACCAGCCGGTGCAGCGCGGCCAGCGCCAGCAGCAGCACGCCGAACGCGGTGTAGTACAGCGCCAGCGGCGTATCCAGCCGGAACAGGCCGAAGTCGCTGCCGGCGAACAGCGACATGCCATCGTCGCCGCCGAAGCCCTCCAGTCCCGTGGCCAGGAAATAGAACATCTGCGCGAACGCCAGCGTGATCATGATGAAGGCGATGCCGGACGTGCGCATCACCACGTAGCCGCTGACCAGGCCGACCACGGCGCAGGCGCCCAGCGCGGCCAGCAGGTGCAGCCAGCCGTTCTCGATGCCGTAGTGGTTCAGCACGCCGACCGCGTAGGCGCCCAGGCCCAGGTACAGCGCGTGGCCGAAGCTGACCATGCCGCCGTAGCCCAGCAGCAGGTTCAGCGCCAGCGCGGCGATGCCGTACACCAGCACCCGGCCGAACAGCGCCAGCAGGAAAGGTTCGCCCTGCCATTGCGCGTACAGCGGCACCAGCGCCAGGAGCAGCAACAGCGCGCCGGCGGCGAGCGTGCGGGGAGAGAGTCGAAGCATGTCGTGGCCTCCTTGGGCGCTATCCGTGCCGCACGGGAAACAGGCCCTGCGGCCGCAGCGCCAGCACCAGCGCCATGACGATGTAGATCAGCATCGAGGCGATCGCCGGCCCCGCCGCGTTGGCGGCGGCCGGCGGCAGCGCGGCGCGCAGCAGGGCGGGCAGCAGCGCCCGCCCCAGCGTGTCGACCAGCCCCACCATCAGCGCCGCCAGGAAGGCGCCGCGCACCGAGCCGATGCCGCCGATGACGATCACCACCAGCGTCAGGATCAGGATCGGTTCGCCCATGCCGGTCTGCGCCGACAGGATCGGCCCGGCCATCAATCCGGCCACGCCCGCCAGCACCGCGCCCAGCACGAACAGCAGCGTGTTCAGGCGCGCGATGTTCACGCCCAGCGCGCCCACCATCATGCGGTCGGTGGAGCCGGCGCGGATCAGCATGCCCAGCCGCGTGCGGTGGATCAGCACGTAGCAGCCCGCCGCCACCGCCAGCCCCGCCACGATGATGAGGAAGCGGTACAGCGGGTAGGTGACGCCCAGCAGGTCGATGGTGCCCGACAGCCACGACGGCAGGCCCATGCTGATGGGCGCCGGGCCCCAGATGATGCGCGTCAGTTCGTTGAAGAACAGGATGAAGCCGAAGGTGGCGAGCACCTGGTCCAGGTGTTCGCGCGGATACAGCCGCGCCAGCGCGATGCGGTCCAGCAGCAGCCCCAGCAGCGCCATGCCGGCCACCACCGCGGCGGCGGCCAGCAGGAACGAGCCGCTGTGGCGGAACACGGTGGCCGCAATGAACGCGCCCATCATGTACAGCGAGCCGTGCGCCAGGTTGATGAAGTTCATGATGCCGAACACCAGCGTCAGGCCGGCGGCCAGCAGGAAAAGCAGGATACCCAGCTGCAGGCCGTTCAGGGCCTGCACCAGCAGCAATGTCGCGGACATGGCGCCTTACCTCGTTCTTGCCCGGCAGGCCGGCGTCATTTCATGGCGCATTGCGCGGCGTACTGGTCGGAGACCTTGGACAGGTCGGCGAAGATCGGGCCCTTGTTGACGAAGCCGATCTTGCCGTCCGCGCCCGCCGCCACGTCGGCGCGGAAGAAGCCGGCCGCCGGGAAGTGGTTGGGCTGGTAGCGGAACTCGCCGCGCACCGATTGGAAGTCGGCCGCTTCCAATGCCTTGCGCAAGGCTTCCTTGTCGTCGGTCTTGCCGCCGGTGCGCTTGAGCGCCGAGCCGATCAGTTGCGCCGCGTCCCAAGACTGGGCCGCGTAGCTGGAGGGCTCGCGGCCGTACTTCTGGCGGAAGGCGGCAGCGAAGGCCTTGTTGGCGGCGTTGTCCAGGTCCGGCGAGTACGGCACGTTGGTGACCGCGCCCAGCGCATCCTTCTGCAGCGCGGGCAGCGTGGCGCCGTCGATGGTGTCCACCGACAGCAGCGGGATCTTGTCGAACAGGCCGGCCTGGCGGTACTGCTTGATGAAGTTCACGCCCATGCCGCCGGGAAAGAACACATAGGCGGCATCGGGCTTGGCGTCGGCCAGGGCCGCCAGCTCGACCGAGTAGTCGGGCTGGTTGACCTGGGTGAAGACCTCGTTGACCACCTCGCCCTTGAAGAAGCGCTTGAAACCCGCCATGGCGTCCTTGCCGGCCTGGTAGTTGGGCGCCAGCAGGTAGACCTTTCTGAAGCCCATCTGGTTGGCCATCTCGCCGCTGCCTTCATGGCGCTGGGTGTTGTTCCAAGAAGTCGAGAAGAAGAACGGCGAACAGTCCTTGCCCGCCAGGTTGGTGGGGCCGGCGTTCGAGCCCACCAGGAACACGCCGGCGCCCGTCACCGGCCGCGCCACGGCCAGCATCACGTTGGAATACACCACGCCGGTGATGATCGGCACCTTGTCGCTCTGCACCAGCTTGCGCGCGGCCTGCACGCCGACCTCGGGCTTGAACTGGTCGTCTTCCTTGATGACCTGCACCGGCACGCCGCCCAGCTTGCCGCCGCCCTGTTCGACGGCCAGCATGAAGCCGTCGAGCTGGTCCTGCCCCAGCACCGAGCCGGGACCGGTCAGCGTGGTCAGCAGGCCGATCTTGACGTCGGCCCAGGCGGCGGCGCCGGGCGCCAGTCCCATGGCCGCGGCGGCGGCCAGCAGATAGATGCGTTTCATGGTGATTCCCCTTGCGTTGCCGTGTCTCACGGTCATGGTTGGCGGGTGCTTCAACGGCCCAGCCCGAAAAAGGTCTGCGTGTTGCCCGACAGGATCTTTTGCTGCACGGCGGGCAGCAGCTCGGAGTTCGAGACCAGTTGGCCGACCTCCTGCTCGCCCAGCGGATACGGATAGTCGGAGCCCAGCAGCACGCGGTCCTCGCCCATCACGTCGATCAACAGGCGCAGCGAGCGCGGATCGAACACGGCGCTGTCGACGTAGAAGCGGTCGGTGTACGACGAGGGCAGCCGTGGACAGTCCTGGCGCACGATGTCGCGGTGGCGCCAGGCGTTGTCGACGCGGCCGAGCAGGAAGGCGAAGCTGCCGCCGCCGTGGGCGAAACAGAGCTTGAGGCTGCGCGGGATGCGCTCGAAGGCGCCGGACAGGATCAGCGACAGGATGCCCAGCTGCGTCTCGGCCGGCATCGCCACCAGCCATGGCAGCATCCAGCGCTTCATGCGGCCGTCGGTCATCATGTCCCAGGGGTGCACCAGCACCGGGATGTCGTGTTCGGCGCAATGCACCAGGAACTGCACCAGCGTGTCGTCGTCCAGGTCGCGCGGGCCGACGTGGTTGCCGATCTGCACGCCCAGGTGGCCGGCGGCGCGGGCGCGCGAGGCCTCGCGGCAGGCCAGGTCCAGGTCCTGCAGCGGCACCTGCGCCAGGGCCTTGAGGCGGTCGGGCGCGAACGCGCAGTGCTCCAGCGCCAGGTCGTTCATGCGCGCGGCCCAATCGGCCGCGGCCTGCGCCGGATAGGTGTAGCCGAACATCACCGGCGTGGCGCACAGGATCTGCAGGTCGACGCCGTGGCGGTCCATCTGCGCCACGCGCAGGGCCGGGTCCCACAGGGTCGCGTCGACCGGACGGAACGGACGGTCGCCGGCCATGATCTGGCCGGTCGAGCCATCGCCGTCGCGCCGCAGCCAGGGCGCATCCACCGGGTCCAGCGCCGCCGCTTCCTGCCGCGTGATGGGCGGGAAGAAGTGCGCGTGCATATCGATTTTCAAGGTCATAGAAGGACGGATGACAGGTTGGGGGCGTCAGGCGGGCGACGGCTGCGCGGCGGGGGCTTGCGCCTTGCCGGGGTGGATCGCGCCGCAGCCGGGGCAGGCGCGCTTTTCCTCGCTGGCGTAGAAGGCCTGGAACAGCGGCGGCAGGTCGGTCACGATGCTTTTCAGCTGCACCTCGACGCGGTGCACCAGGTGGCCGCAATGCGGGCAATACCATTCGAAGCCGTCCAGCAGCCCCTGCGGGCGCTGGCGCTCGATCACCAGACAGGCGCTGCCGGTCTCGGGACGTTGCGGCGAATGGCGCACGTGCGGCGGTAGCAGGAAGATGTCGCCTTCCTTCAGGTCGACGCGCTCGGGCTTGCCGTCGATCCACAGCGACAGCCAGGCGTTGCCGCGCACCTGGTAGAAGAACTCTTCCAGCGGATCGTCGTGGTAGTCGGTGCGCAGGTTGGGCCCGCCGACGACGGTGACGATGAAATCGGCGTCCTGCCAGATCTGCTGGTTGCCCACCGGCGGTTGCAACAGGTGGGCGTGGTCCTGGATCCAGCGCTGGAAATTCAGGGGCGGGCCATAGGCGGGCATGACGGTCTCCGGGAGGCTCTTGCGGACTTCGCTGAAGGCAAGTCTAGGCGGGGGAAGGGGCCGCGGCACAATAGAAATTGCGCGGTTGGATATGCGGGGTATCTATTGCGGGGTTTCCCTGAACGGGATATCCCGGATGCGCCGGATCAGGCGTCCTGGGGACCCGGCGCGCGCTGCGCCGCGATCTGCTTCAGGTAGTCGACCAGGCGCAGGCAGGCGGGCGTCAGCGGCCGGTCCGCGCGGATCGAATAGCCGACGTCGCCGAACGCGCCGAAGGCGTCGGTGGGCAGGCGCGTCAGCACGCCCATGGCCAGGAACTGGGCCGCGGCGTCATAGGGCATCAGCGCCAGGGCGTCGCTGTGCATCAGGATGCCGATATTGGTCAGCAGCGACAGCGATTCGACGTGGCGCGTGGGCAGCCGCACGCCGGCGTCGAAGAAGCTGCGCTCGATCGAGGCGCGCAGCGGCGAGGTGGGCGCGGGCAGGATCCAGATGTGGTCGGCCAGCTCGGCCAGCGTCACGTGCGCGGCGCCGGCCAGCGGATGGCGCGCGCCGGCGACCAGGCACAGGTCTTCGCGGTACAGCATGTGATGATCGACGGCGACCCCGGAGATCGACGCCATGTCGGCGCCCGGCAACCGGCCCACCACGATGTCGACGTCGCCGGTGGCCAGCGCCGGCAGCAACTGCGCCGACGGCCCTTCGCGCACCGTGACCTGGATGCCGGGGTGCTCGGTCATCAGCCGCGCGATGGCCTCGGGCAGCAGCTTGGCCGAGGCCGCGATCAGCGTGCCCACCACCACGTGGCCGCTGGCGCCGCCCAGCACCGCGTCGATGTCGTCGGCCATGTAGCGGATCTCGGCCATCATGGCGTGCACGCGGCGGCCCAGCACCAGCGCCAGCTCGGTCGGCGTGACGCCGCGGTTGGAGCGCTCGAACAGCGTCGCGCCGAAGAAGGCTTCCAGGTCGTGGATGGCCTTGGTGACGGTGGGCTGGGTCAGGTGCATTTCGCTGGCGGCGCGCGACAGCGAGCGGCGCGCCAGCACGCGCTCGAAGATCTGCAGCTGGTGCAGCTTCAATTTGTGGCTGAGCGCGTTGGGCGTGATGCGGAAGTTCGACATGCGCGCGGCCGTCCCGGCGCGGCGGCCGGGGCGGCGATCCTGTTCCGAAGGGAAAGCCGGAAGGCGGTCTGGCGCCATGGCCGCGCGGGTGTCGGTCAACGCGCCAGCGGCTTGTAGGCGACCGCCTTGATCTCAATCAGCAATTGCGGGTGCGGCAGCTGATGCACCGCCACGGTGGTGCGTGCCGGCCCATCGGCGTCGAAGAACTCGCCGTAGACCTGATTGTAGCCACCGAAGTCGTTCATGTTGACCAGGAAAGTACTGATCTCGACCACGTCCGCCAGGCCCGCGCCGGCGCTGGCCAGGATGTCGCGGATGTTCTCGATCACCGCGCGCGTCTGCACGCGGATGTCGAGCGTGGTGGTGCCCATCGCGTCGACCTCGGCGCCGGCGATGCGGTTGTCCGGCAGCCGCGAACTGGTGCCCGAGACGAACAGGAAGTCGCCGGCGCGCTTGATGTGGGGATACTTGCCACGCGGGGTGGCCTTGCCGGCGACGACGGTGGCGCTGATGGAAGCTTGGGTCATGGCGGAGTCCTTGGAGGCGCTGTGGCTCACAGCTTGATGCAGACGTTGGTGGGTTCGGTATAGAAATGCAGCGAATGGCGGCCGCCCTCGCGGCCGATGCCGGACAGGCCGCTGCCGCCGAACGGCGTGCGCAGGTCGCGCAGGAACCAGCAATTGACCCACGCCAGCCCAACCTTCATTGCCTGCGCGACGCGGTGGCCGCGGGTCAGGTCCTGCGTCCAGACGGCGGCGGCCAGGCCGTAGCGGGTGTCGTTGGCCAGGCGGATCGCCTCTTCCTCGGTGTCGAACGGCGCCACGTGGCAGACCGGGCCGAACACTTCTTCCTTGATGCAGCGGGCGCTCTCGGGCAGGCCGGTCCAGATGGTCGGCTGCACGTAGGCGCCGGCGTCGCGCGCATCGCCGAACACCGGCACGCCGCCGCCGGTGACCACGGTGGCGCCTTCCTCGCGCGCCAGGGCGAAATACGACAGCACCTTTTCCCGATGCTCGCGCGACACCAGCGGCCCCATGCCGGTGTCCGGATCATCCGGCCAGCCGATGCGCAGCGCCCGCGCGCGTTCGGCCAGCGCGGCGACGAAGCGTTCGTAGATCGGGCGTTGCACGTACACGCGTTCGGTGCACAGGCAGACCTGGCCGCAGTTGGCGAACACCGAGCGCGCGGTGCCGTCGACCGCCGCCTCGAAGTCGGCGTCGGCGAACACCAGCGCCGCGTTCTTGCCGCCCAGTTCGAACGACACCGGCTTCACGCCCGGCGCCACGGCGCGCATGATGGCCGCGCCGGTGGCCGATTCGCCGGTGAAGGTGATGCCGTCGATGTCCGGATGCGTGGTGATGAACTCGCCCGCGGACCCGGGCCCGAAGCCGTGGGTCAGGTTCAGCACGCCGGGCGGCAGCCCGGTCTCGTGCGCGACCTCGGCCAGCAGCGTGGCGGTGGAGGGCGTGACTTCCGACGGCTTCATGATGACGGTGTTGCCGAACGCCAGCGCCGGCGCCACTTTCCAGGTCAGCAGCAGCAGCGGCAGGTTCCACGGCGAGATCACGCCGACCACGCCCAGCGGCTTGCGGTAGGCGTAGTTCAGCGCCTGGCGGCCGTCGGGCGTGTCGGTCATGTAGCTTTCCATGTCCAGCGTGCGCGCCAGTTCGGCGAAGGCGCGGAAATTGGCGGCGCCGCGCGGAATGTCGATCTGGCCGGCCCAGGAAACAGGCTTGCCGGTGTCGCCGATCTCGGCCTGCAGGAAATCATCGAAGCGGCGGTTGATGCCATCGGCCAGCGCCAGCAGGTGGTCGGTGCGCCTGGCCACCGGCAGCGCCGCCCAGGCCGGCAGGGCGCGATGCGCGGCGGCGACGGCGCGGTCGACCTGCTCGCGGCTGGCTTCGTGGGCCTGGGCGATCAACGCATGATCCACCGGACTGTGTTTGTCGAACGTGGACGCGCCGTCTTCGAAGCGGCCGTCGATGTAGTTGCGCAGCTGGCGGATTGTCATGGCCTGTTTTCCAATGCCAATTAAGTACGTATACGTACCATATTGGAAAATATTAGGCAGCGGCTGGCGGCAAGTCAATGGGGGGAAGCGATGGGCCGGCCCGCGGGCCGGCCTCGGGGATGGCGCCGGATTACCACCGATAGCTCAGCGTGCCGTACACCTGGCGTTCCTGGCCCCAATAGCACGACGTCGTGCTGCCGCAACTGGCCACGTAGCGGCGGTCGAACAGGTTGGTGGCGGACAGCGCAACGGCCAGGCCCTTGAGCGACGGATCCAGCGCGCCCAGGTCGTAGGCCAGGCGCGCGTCAACCAGCGTCACGGGCTTCATGGCCAGGGTGTTGTTGGCATCGCCGTAGGTGCTGCCGCGATAGCGCACGCCCAGGCCGGCGCTCAGGCCCTGGGCGATGCCGCCAAAGCGGTGGTCGGCCCACAGCGCGGCCTGGTGGCGCGGCAGGTTCTGCAGGGCGTTGCCCTCGGTGTTGACGCCCATGGCATCCGGCGTGTTGCGCGTCACTTCGCCCTGGCTGTAGCCATAGGAGGCGATCACGCTCCAGCCGCCGCCCAGTTCCGCCTTGCCTTCCAGCTCCAGGCCGCGCACGCGCGCTTCGCCCGTCTGCACGCTGAAGGCGGGGTTGGTCGGATCGGTGGCGATCACGTTCTTCTGCGTCAGCTGGAACACGGACAGGGTGATCAACGCCTTCTGGCCGGGCGGCTCGTACTTGATGCCCGCTTCGTACTGCTCGCCCTTGGTCGGCTTGAACGGCGTGCCGGAGCGGGTCGCGCCGATGGCGGGGTCGAACGACGTTGAATAACTGACATAGGGCGCCAGGCCGTTGCGCGCCAGGTAGACCACGCCGGCCCGTCCGGTCCAGGCGGTGTCGTCCTGGCTGTTGGCCGCATCGCTGCCGAAATTGATGCCCTGCTTGCGATTCCAGGCGCGGTCGTGGCGCACGCCGCCGGTGAAGGCCCACTGGCCCGCGCGGATCTGGTCCTGCAGGTAATAGCCGATCTGCGTGGCGCGGGTGCGGGTGTTGGTGTATTCGGCAATGTCCTGCGGCCGTTGGCCATAGACGGGGCGGTACAGGTCCAGCGGACCCAGCGACCCCATGTAGAAGCGGTAGCCGTTGTTGGTGCGGCGCAGGTCCAGCCCGGCCAGCACCGTGTGCGACAGCGGGCCGGTGTCGAACTCGGCCTGCACCTGGTTGTCGACGCTGAAGGCGTAGACCTGTTCACGCCAGCCGACGTAGCTGCGGTCGACCAGCCGCTTGTCGGCATCGAGGAAGCCATTCAGGAAGCTGTTGCGGGCGCTGAAGTCGATCTCGGCGTAGCGCAGGTTCTGGCTGACCTTCCAGGTCGAGTCCAGGCGGTGGTCCAGGCGATAGCCGACCGAGCGTTGTTCCACGTCCCAGCGATCGACACCCGGTTCGCCCGGAAAGCGTGAGCGCTTCAGGCCGCCATTCGGGTTGTCGTACAGCGTGCCCTCGGCGGGCAGGAAGTAGCCGGTCCAGCCATCGACGCGGTCGCGCTGGTATTGCAGGCGCAGGGTGAAGCTGGTGTCGGCGTTCGGCGCCCAGGTGAAGGCCGGGGCGAAGTAGCGGTTGGTTTCGGACACGTGGTCGAGCGAGGCGTCGGCATCGCGATACAACCCGGTCAGCCGGTAGCGCAGCGTCGCCTCCTCGTTCAGCGGACCGCCCAGGTCGAAGGCGCCTTGCTTGTGGCCGTTGTTGCCGCCTTCGAGCTGGATCTCGCCCTGGCGCGCATCGGGCGGCGCCTTGGTGACGTAGTTGACCAGGCCGCCCGGCGTATTCTGGCCATACAGCACCGAGGCGGGTCCCTTGAGCACTTCGATGCGCTCGGCGCCGTAGGGGTTGAGCCGGGGAATCACGTATTCGCCGGTGGCGGTGCGCAGGCCGTCCTGGTAGGTGGCGTAGTTGGCGTTGAAGCCGCGCAGCTGGATCACGTCGAAGCGCACGTCATAGCCTGCCCAGGCGGCATTGACGCCGGGCGTGTAGGCCAGGGCCTCGGCGGTGCTGCGCACCGGTCGGCGATCCATCTCGGCGCGGCTGATGACGTTGATGGTCTGCGGCGTTTCCAGCAGCGCGGCATCGGTCTTGGAGCCGGAAGCGCTGCGCGTGGCGACCAGCCCGTCCACCGGCCCGAACGCGGATTCGCGCAGGCCCGGCACCGTGATCGGCGTCAGTTCCACCGCGTCCGGCGCCGGCGTGCGGAAGACCTGCAACCGGCCTTCGGCGTTGCGGCGCGCCGACAGCCCGGTGCCGCGCAGCAGGCCGGACAGATCCGCATCGGTCCCTGTCGGCGCCGGCAGGCCGGGGCTGCGCAGCCCGCGCGTCAGCGCGGCATCGTAGGAAATCACCAGGCCATGGCGCTGGGCATAGGCGCCCAGCGCGTCGTCCAGCGGTCCGGCCGGAATCGGCGCCTCGCCGGCGGCGTGGGCCACCGTCTGCAGCAACAGGGTCAGGCCGGCCAGGGTCCGGCGCAATCGTCTCGGGTACATCGCAATGCTCCATGCGGTTGTGCATGGAAGAGATGACGCGCCAGGCGTCCAAAGGGGAAATGGCGGTTACAACTTTTCCTGGGCCGCCGCTATCCGGGTGTCGCCGGCGCTAGCGGCGTTCGACCCGTTGCAGCCAGGGACCGTAGTGGCGCACGCGGATGGGCAGGTTTTCCTGCAGCGAGGCCAGCGCGGCGTCGCCGTCCAGCGGCAGCACCGCCGACACCCGCAAGTCGGCCAGCGCCTGCGCGTCATACAGCAGCAGGCCACGGCGATGGCGCGCCAGTTCATCGAGCACCTGGGGCAACGGCGTGTCACTGACCGACAGGCGGCCCTGGGTCCAGCCCTCGGCATCGCGCGGGGCGGTCCGCGGCGGGCCGACCGAGTCGGGGCGGATATCCAGCGTCTGGCCGGCCGCGGCATCCTGGCAGGCGGCGCCCGGACGCGCGGGACACGCCTTGACGCGCGATTCGGTCACCGTCACGCGGGTGGCGTCGGGCAGCAGGCGGACGATGTAGCGCGTGCCCAGCGCCGTGGCGCTGCCATCGCGGGTGTCGACGACGAAGGGCCGGCCGGCCTGGCCCGGCGCCACTTCGGCCAGTATCTCGCCCTGCCGCAGCACGATGCGGCGTTCCTGCGCGGTGTAGACGATGTCGACCGCGCTGTCGGTGTTGAGCGTCAGGCGGCTGCCGTCGCTCAGTTCGATGGTGCGGTGTTCGCCCACGCCGCTGCGCAGGTCGGCGGCCAGCCACGGCAGTTGGGCGTGCAGCGCCCACCAGAGCGGCGCCAGCGCGGCCAGGGCAAGCGCCGCCGTTCGCACGGCCGCGCCGCGACGCTTGCGGCGCCGGCCGCGGGTTTCTTGCAGCATGGCGCTCAAGCGGTGCCCCGGCGCCTGCTGGGCCGGGGCCGCCAGCAGCCCCCACAGCGCCTGCATGCGCTGCCAGGCGCGTTCGTGATCGGGATGGGCGCTGCGCCATTGCTCGAACGCGCGCGCTTCTTCCGCGCTGGGGGCGCCGTCCATCACGCTGTGCCAATGCGCCGCCTGCTCCAGCGCGGCGCGTGGCAGCGTCGCCTCGCCGGACGGGCCGGCGGCATCGTCAAACAGCATGGGCGCGGTCCGCGGCCGATTCGGCCAACGCGTCATGGCAGGCCAGCAAGGCCTGCGCGATATACAGCTTGACCGAGCGTTCCGACACCCGCAAGACCTGCGCGATGTCGTGTTGCGGCATGCCGTCGTACAGGCTCATGAGAAAAGCCTGCGCGGCTTTGTGTGGCAGGCGATCGATGGCCTGGCTGACCGCCGCCAGCGCCTGCACGGCCATGGCGACCTGCTCGGCGGAGGCCTCCGCGCGCAGCGCGTGCTGCTCGGCGTGCAGCGCCAGATAGGCCTGCTCGATATCCTGGCGGCGCCGTTCGTCGATCACCAGCCGGTTGGCCGTGGTGGCGAGCAGGGCGCGCGGCTGGTCCGCGGTTTCCAGGCCGCCATGCCGCAACAGGCGCAGGAAGGCGTCGTGCGCGATGTCCTCGGCGTGGAATCGGCATTTCAGCTTGCGCAGCAGCCAGGCGCGCAGCCAGCCGTGATGCGCCGCGTAAAGATTCTGGAAGGCCGGCAGGACGTTCGGTCCGGACATGGTGGAAAAGCCAGGAATTGAGAAGCGTTATCAGCTTGCGGATTGTACGCGGCTTCGCCGTCCGTGCCAGCCCCGTGGGTTCCCGGCCTACAATCGCCAGGCCGATTCCCTGGATCCCAGATGACCTCTTCCGCCCGATCCGTCCGCCCGGCCAGCGCCCGGGCCCTGCAGCAATTCGACCTGACCCAGGTGGCCTCGCACCTGCTGCGCCGCGCCCACTTCCGGGCCGAGGCGCTGTTCGCGCGAGCGTTTCCGGACGAGGACCTGACGCCGCGCCAGAAGGCCTTGCTGATCACGGTCCACCAGAACCCGGGCGCGACCCAGAGCCGCATCGCCGAACTGATCGCGCTGGACCGCAATTCCTTCGCCGAAATGATTGCCCGCATGACCGCCAAGGGCTATGTGCGGCGCACGCGCTCGGCCGAGGACGGCCGCGCCTATGCGCTGGAGATCACCGACGAGGGCATGGCGCTGCTGGCGCGGGTGCTGCCGCGTGATGCGCAGGTGGAGGCGCAGGTGCTGGCGCCGATCCCGGAGGAACTGCGGCCGGTGTTCCTGCAATGCCTGAGATTGATGGCGGGGCTGGAGCCGCCGGCGGGAACCTGAGCGGCTTGTGACCGCGCCGCGTTCCCGCGGCATCGGGCCGTAACGCGGCCGTGCGGCGCCTCAGGGCGCGTCGGACGGCGGGGGCGGCGCGGTGTTTTGTGGCGCCGGGGCGGGCGATGATGCCGCCGTCGCGTGCTTGTCGTTGGCCGCGCGGCCGAAGCGCAGCGCGAACTGCCGCGTGAACACCGCGCCGAAAAAGAAAATCTGCGCCGAGTAATAGATCCACAGCAGTAGCGCAATCAGGGAACCCGCCGCGCCGTAGGCCGACACCGCCGCGCCCCGGCTCAGGTAGACGCCGATGCCCCACTTGCCCACCAGGAACAGCGCCGCCGTGACGATGGCGCCAGGGATCACGTCACGCCAGGAGATCCGCGCGCTCGGCAGCAGCTTGAAGATCACGGCGAACAGCGCCACCACCACCGAGAACGAAAACAGGGTCGACGCCCAGTCGGCCACCGTGGCGAAGGCCGACGCGGTCCACAGGTCGCCGTAGTACTTGCGCGCCGCGCCCAGGCCGGCGTTCACCGTCAGTGAAATCAGCAGGAACAGCGCCAGCACCAGCACCAGGCCGAACGACAGCATGCGGCTGCGCACCATGCCCTGGATGCCGCCCTTCTGGTTGCCGGACACTTCCCACAGGTCGTCCAGGCTGGCCTTGAGCTCGGCGAAGGCCGTGGTGGCGCTGAAGATCAGCACGAAGATCGAGATCAGCGCCGCGATCCAGCCGCCGCCCGATTCGTGGGCACTGGCCAGCACCGTCTGGATCACCTCGGCGCCGCGCTCGCCGGTCAGGTCGCGCAGCGACGCGAACAGTTCCGAGCGCACCGCGTCCTCGCCGAAGAAGGCGCCGGCCACGGCGATCACCAGGATCAGCATGGGCGCCAGCGAAAACACCATGTACAACGCTAGCGCCGCGCCCTTGCTGGAGGCGCGATGGGTCGACCACTGGTTGGCGGAATCCATCAGCAGCCCGCCGATCTCCGACGGACGCAGGACACGCAGGCTGTTGGGAAGGCGCATGGGTCTGGCTCGGGCTAGGGAGCCTTCATTGTAGGGACGCATGCGCCGGCGCGAAACCATGAACTTGTTGGCAAACGTTCCGAGACCTGGCGCGATGGCCGGCCCGCAAAAAGAAAAACCCCCGGGGCGAAGGTCCGGGGGTCTTTCGGGGTACTGCGTTCCCCGGCCGAAGCCGGGGAGGCCATGCAAGGGAAGCGGGACTTAGAAGTCCATGCCGCCCATGCCGCCCATGCCGCCGGGCATGGCCGGGGCAGCGGGCTTGTCTTCGGCCAGTTCCACGACGGCGGCTTCGGCGGTCAGCAGCAGGCTGGCGACGGAGGCGGCGTTCTGCAGGGCGGTGCGGGTCACCTTGGTGGGATCCAGCACGCCTTGCTCGACCAGGTCGGTGTACTCGCCGGTCGCGGCGTTGTAGCCGTAGTTGCCCTTGCCTTGCAGCACGGTGTTGACCACGACGCTGGCTTCTTCGCCGGCGTTGGTGACGATGGTGCGCAGGGGCTCTTCCACAGCGCGCAGGATCAGCTTGATGCCGGCGTTCTGGTCAGGCGTGTCGCCCTTCAGGTCGGAGATGGCTTGCTTGGCACGCAGCAGAGCCACGCCGCCGCCGGCCACAACGCCTTCTTCCACCGCAGCGCGCGTGGCGTGCAGGGCGTCTTCGACGCGAGCCTTCTTTTCCTTCATTTCGACTTCGGTGGCAGCGCCAACGCGAATCACGGCAACGCCGCCGGCCAGCTTGGCCACGCGTTCTTGCAGCTTTTCACGGTCGTAGTCGGACGTGGCTTCTTCGATCTGGATGCGGATCTGCTTGACGCGCGCTTCGATCGACTTGCTGTCGCCAGCGCCGTCGATGATCGTGGTGTTTTCCTTGCCCACTTCGATGCGCTTGGCTTGGCCCAGTTCAGCCAGGCCGGCCTTTTCCAGCGACATGCCGGTTTCTTCGGAGATCACCGTGCCGCCCGTCAGGATGGCGATGTCTTCCAGCATGGCCTTGCGGCGGTCGCCGAAGCCAGGCGCCTTGACGGCGGTGGTCTTCAGGATGCCACGGATGTTGTTGACCACCAGGGTCGCCAGGGCTTCGCCCTCGACGTCTTCGGCGATGATCAGCAGCGGACGGCTCGACTTGGCGACTTGTTCCAGCACCGGCAGCAGGTCACGGATGTTGCTGATCTTCTTGTCGAAGATCAGGACGAACGGGTCTTCCAGCGCGGCGACTTGCTTTTCCGGGCTGTTGATGAAGTAGGGCGACAGGTAGCCGCGGTCGAATTGCATGCCTTCGACGACGTCCAGCTCGTTTTCCAGCGACTTGCCGTCTTCGACGGTGATGACGCCTTCCTTGCCGACCTTGTCCATCGCGTCAGCGATGATCTGGCCGATCGAGGAATCGCTGTTGGCCGAGATCGAGCCGACCTGGGCGATTTCCTTGCTGGTCGTGACCGGCTTGGATTGCTTCTTCAGCTCGGCGACGGCGGCGGCGACAGCCTTGTCGATGCCGCGCTTCAGGTCGATCGGGTTGAAACCGGCGGCAACGTACTTCAGGCCTTCCTGAACAATGGCCTGGGCCAGCACGGTGGCGGTGGTGGTGCCGTCACCGGCGTTGTCGGAGGTCTTGGAGGCAACGTCCTTGACCAGCTGGGCGCCGATGTTCTCGAACTTGTCCTTCAGTTCGATTTCCTTGGCGACGGAGACGCCGTCCTTGGTCACGGTCGGGGCGCCGAACGAGCGCTCCAGCACGACGTTGCGACCCTTGGGGCCCAGGGTGGTCTTGACGGCGTTGGCGAGGACATTCACGCCACGGACGATGCGCACGCGGGCGTCGTCACCGAACAGTACTTGCTTGGCAGCCATTTGTTAGCTTCCTTCGAAAATTCGTTTGAGGCAGGGTTTACTGGACCACGGCGAGGATTTCGTCCTCGCGGATGACGAGCAGCTCTTCGCCGTCAACCTTGACCGACTGGCCGGCGTACTTGCCGAACAGAACCTTGTCGCCAGCCTTCAGGTCGACCGGCAGGATCTTGCCGTCTTCGGTCTTCTTGCCGGGGCCGACGGCCACGACTTCACCCTGGTCGGGCTTTTCAGCGGCGCTGTCGGGGATGACGATGCCCGACGCAGTCTTGCGCTCGTTTTCGAGGCGTTTGACGATCACGCGATCGCCCAGGGGACGCAAGGCCATGAGGAACTCCTGTTACTAAAGAAGAAAGTGAATGATCGGTTAGGCCCGGGAGGACTGTTAGCACTCACCGGTGTCGAGTGCTAATTATAGGGATGATGTCGCGGGGTTCAAGGGGGGGGAGGGTGGCTGTTACATATGGCGGCGCCGTGTGGCGGGTGAGCGGTGCGTCCCTTTTTATGTGCCGTCTTGCTGTCGCCGGTGTCGAAAATCATCCAACACCAAAGGCGAAACGTACGGTCCGGATCAAGATCCTAGAACAGCTTCGGCGCAACGACGACCAAGGAGAGGGGCCAGGATCACGCCTGGGTGTGCGACCAATGCAAATAAGCCCTCGATGCTTCCCACGTGGCCGCATAGCGGTTGTCCGTCGGCCGTCATTGGACGCTGCGCAGCGGTTATTGAAAGCAGGGATGGCGTCGTCGCGATCCCAAAAAGATCAGCAATCGCGTCTCCAGTCAGCGCGGCAAGGGCGGGAAGGCCGGTCTCGCCGCTCTCTGGATAATCGGCCGCAGAAACAAGGCCGCCTCCTAAGGATGGGCGTAGCTCCATTTCTTGAGCACAAACAAGGTGACGAAGGCCATCTGCTTCCTTACCGAATCGAAGCAACACTGCCGGCGATTCATGGATCGGAAGGTCAACGCCGACTGTCAAGGCTACCCCGCGCGAGCCATAGCCATTGGCGAGCACGACAATGTTGGCGGGAAGTTTGTTCCCGTCCACCACGACCCCCGTGATGCGGTTTCCTGCGGATTCGATAGCTTCGACGGTTCCCTGGCAGACAGATGCCCCGGCGGCCTGCGCTCCTGCCAAGAACTGGCGTGCAAATGCACCGGGTTCCAACGCGAAGTCGGCGGGCGCCCAGGCGGCGAACGAAGGCGGATTTGAAATCCTCGGTACCTTCTCGGCAATCTGGGATCGCGTCAGTCGCTCCATGCGTGTGCCGGCAGCTTGATGTTCAGCGATCATTGCTGCCGTTTCGTCCTCCGTGGACCGCCAGAGAAGCGCGCCGCGCGCTGCGATCGGCAACGGGCAGAGTTCGCGCTCGATAAATGCAAACTCCTCAAGCGCCTTCAATCGCTCAGCGAATGCGGGCCGGTTGTCGGAGGGCGTGCTTGCGCTGGCACCGACCCAGCCGAAAGAGGAGGCGGTCGCACTGACAAGGCAGTTAGGTGCACGTTCGATCAGCGTGACGGATGCGCCTGCTTTGGACAGATGCCAAGCTGCCGACGCGCCCATGATGCCGCCACCCACCACGATGATTCTGCTTTTACTTTTTGCGACCGGGACGTGCTTGCGGAAAGCGGGCATGTATTTGGCTGGGAAGTTTGCTGAGGGCGAGAGTGGGTCGCATTCGCCCTTCGATCCATGGGACGCATCATAACGTCGTTGAGTGTCGAATCGTTCAGCGCATCCGAAATCCAGTTTGGGATTCGAGAACAATGCCCGGGCCGAGATATCCAGACGGGTCGGAATGTTCGTGATGTGCCGCGGGTACTAACCCGCGCGATATGGCATCAGGCTCAACACAAGCCCTGATCGCGGTACTCACCCGGTGCACCCAGCACGGCGCAGAACTTGTGGTCTTCGCCGGAATAGGCGTGCTTGGCGCGGATGGTCAGCGTGGCGCCGGCCAACCCGACCTTCTTTGGATCGCAGGACCAGAAGCCGCTGGAGATTTCGTTGTACGCCGCCCTGGCGACGAGGCGGGGCGGTTGCCCGGTCTGCTTCTTTCCGGATGCCGTCGTGGCCAGCCACTCGATCCAGACACGGCAGCTCACATGCTCGAAGCCCACGTTCTCCAAGATCACCCGGTAGGAGCCCTGCCCGTCGCGGGAATGCCAACTTCCGCCAGCCAGCGTCCCCAGGAGCTCCGCTTGATCCGCGTCAGTCTCCGCGGCGCAGGGAGCCATCACCAGGAACGAAAGGCTTAGCAACGCTGCCGCAAGAGTTTTCATGGTTCGGATTGCCTGTCGGGATTCGGCGTGAAAGGAGTGATGGACGTCGGCAAGGCCAAGCCTGCCTTGAACGCTCATGATGTCAATAATCGCACGTCCGGGCCTGGGTCCTTGCGTAGCCTTGCCCCGGGCCACTAGCGGGTGCTGGATTCCTTGTCAGTAGCGGTGGCTGAATCGCACCATCACGCTATTGTCACGTTGCCGGTCGCTGAAGCCGATGCCTGTCCGATACGCGACCGCCAGCGTCTGGCCGCTGTACAAGGCGCCCTGCACGCCCAGTTCCAACGAGAGTGCGTTGCGGCTCAGTCCGATCACGTCCAATTGATAGGGCTGGCCGCCAAGGTCCGCATAGCCCATGCGGGCGCTGCTGTCTCCCGAAAGGTCGTGGCTGAATTCCACCCGTCCGCGCATGGACAGGGTGCCCCAGCGCATGGCGGATGAATGCTCGCCCCGCAGGCCAAACACGCTGGAAAATAGAGACGTTCGCTGTTGGGAGAATTGCAGGCTATAGACGGAAGCGCCGCTTTCCGTATAGTCGTTCAGGCGTGTCCAGGCTCCTTGCAGCCTGCCATAGGGCGATATGAGGACGGCGTCCTGGCGATACTCGTAGCCGACGGCGAGCGAGCCGAACAGTTGGCTGCCATCGCGGTTGCCGCGAGCCTGCTCATCGGTGCCGGTGACATGGCGGCGGCTGTCAAAATCGAGCCGGGTGATGCCAAGCAGGGCGTCCACGAAGTAGGGGGCAGGGTGATAGCTGCCATAGAAGGCGGCGCTCAGGGCAGTGCCCGTGCTGCGGGTGCCATTCGAGCCGATGTCGCTGATTTCGCGGCCATAGCCGACGCCCATGCCCGCCACGAGGTCGGGTGATATCCGATAGTCGGCGCCGAGACTGACGCCCACCAGCGTGTGTTCGATTCGGGTCGAACTGGCGCGGCCGGAGCCGAAATTCACGTAGCCGCCTGTCCAGAATGCCAGCGGGCCTCGGGGCGTTGCACGATCAGCCCGTCCGTCGGCGGCAGCCAGCGGGGCCGCGGGCGGCGCGCCGAAGGTTGCCGCAGCGGGGAACACCGCGTCAAAGCCGCTCGGTATGGGTTGGCCAGGGCGCGTGGCGTTGCCTGCCTGCGCAAACCGCAAACCCAGCGGCTGCGCGTGGCGGGAGCTTTCATCATGCAGATTCTCGAGCCGGCTGCCGAAATTGCCGATCTGCGTCGTGGCAAAGCGCTCGGCGGATCGCACCTGGGCGGTGACCAGGCCGATGACCTCGGCATCCTTGCTGGGATCTGGACGGGCCAGCACGTTGAAGGTCAGCGTGGCTGGCGCGGAAGTCTTCCAGGCATTTGAAACGGTGTAGCGCAATACCACCGGGCCCGAGGCGTTCGGCGCCGCGGTGTAGACCAGCTTCCAAGGGGTGGAGATCTGGGCTGTGCCGGCGTCGGCCGGGGGCGCGGCCACGATCGTGGCTGCTGTGAAGGGGCCTCCCGAAGCGAGCGTGGCCAAGTCGATCGTGACGCGGGTGCCTGCCAGCAGTTGCACCGCATGGTCAGAGGCGATAGGGGCAGCGCCGCCCGTGCTCAGGGTGTATACCGCCGTGGTGCTGGCGCCCAACGCGTCAGTGGCTGACACGGCGAAGCGCCAGTCGCCCGCCTCGGTGGGCGTGCCAGTCAGGATATTGCCGGTCAGGGCAATGCCGGGCGGCAGCGCGCCCGTTACAGCATAGCGATAGGGCGCCGTGCCTCCGCTGGCTGTCAAGGTCTGTGCATACGGGCTGCCCGTCGTGGCGGCGGGCAGTGCGCCCGCCGCCGGGGTGAAGCTCAGGGCGGGTGGCGCGATGGTGAGTCGGACGGTGGCGGTCGGCGAGTCCCCCGACGCGTTGCGCGCGAGGTAGGTGAACAAGTCCGCCCCGGAGTAGCCCGGCTGTGGCGTGTACTGAACCGCGGTTCCGGACACGACCGCGTTGCCGTGGCTGGGTGGCGTGACGATGACAATGGCCGTGGCGCTGCCGCCACCCAGTTGCAAGGTGATGGGCGTGCCAGGGCTGTTGGCGGGGATGGTTGCGGTGACATCGCCGGCGGTAGGCGCAGGGCTGCCGACGACGATGCGATAGGACACCGAGTCGGTCGCGCCATGGCGGTCCGTCGCTACCACGGTGAACGAGGCACTCGTGGCTGACGTCGGCGTGCCGGAGATGACGCCAGTATCGCGATCCAGATTCAGCCCAGCCGGTAGCGCCCCCGTGCCCACGGTGTAGCGATATGGGGCGCCTCCACCGCTCGCCTGGATAGTGGCGCCAGCGTACGCCTGCCCGGCCACGGCGGCGGCAAGGTCGCCTGTCGCGGGCGTGAATGTGAACGCGGGCGCGCGCACGGAGATGGTGACGGTTGCGTCTTGCGAGCGGCCGTCGGCATTGTCAGCGGCATACAGGAAGGTATCCGGACCGGAGTAGCCAGCGCTGGGGGTGTAGCGGAACTGCAGGCCGTCCACCGAAAGCGTGCCGTGCGCGGGCTGGCCAACGATGTATAGGGTGGTGGCCGCGCCGCCGGTCAGGTTGGGCGGGATCACGGACGCCACATTGGCGTCGACCGAGACGTTCACGGGAGATGCAATCGGGGCCAGGCCTGCCACGCGCAACGAGTAGGTCGCATCTCCGGTCGCCCCATATCTGTCGGTCGCGCGGACGGTGAAAGAGGGGGTTCCTGCCGCGCCGGGCGTGCCGGTGAGTTGGCCGGTGCCGGCCAGTTGCAGCCAGGGTGGCGAGGGTCCGACAAAGGCGAAGCTGTACGGAGCGGTGCCGTTGTCCGCTGTAAGCGTGAGCGCATAGGGCGTACCGACCGTGGCACCCGTCAGCGAACCCGCTGCGGGGGAGAGCGCCAGTTGAGGGGGCCTGACGTCGATATCGACGCGGGCATCGCTATGGCCAGCACTGTTGCTGGCGCGGTACGTGAAATAGTCCGCGCCCGAATATCCAGGGGTTGGCGTGTACGTCACCGAGGTGCCGGTTATCGCCAGCGCGCCGTGCTGCACGTCCTGCAGGATCGTGATGCTGGTGGGAGCGCCGCCGCCGACGGTCAGGGGCATCACGGTGCTGCCGCTGTTGGCGGCCAGGCTGGCGCTGCTGTTCTGGGCGGCAGGAGCGCTTTCGCTCACGGTAATGGAGAAGGTACGCGCGGCCGTACTGCTTGACGCGTCCCGCACGGTAACCGAGAACGTCTGGCTTTCGACCGCGGTCGGCAGGCCCGAAATCAAACCAGTCGTGCTCAAGCTCAAGCCCGCTGGCAAGGTGCCGGAGTAGGTGAACTGGTAGGGGGGCGAGCCGCCGGTGGCGCTCAATTGTTCATTGTAGGCAGTGCCGACACGACCGTCGGTCAAGGCGCGGGCGGTCAGATCCAGCGGTGCGCCTGTGCCTGCGACGCTCATCGTATACGTGTAGGCGGTGTTGGTTTTCGAGCTGGCAACGGGTGCGTCGGGTGCGCCGACGAATGTGTACAGGGTAATGCTGACCGTGAAGGCGTCCGTCCGGGCACGCGACAGCAGCTTGAAGGTTGCCACGCCCGTCTGCAGATTGGTCGTAACCTGGAAGGTAGCATTGGCATCCCCCAGGGTCGTGGCTTGGGGCGTGGCGCAACCCACGGCGCTGCCGGCGCCGCAGGCAAAGGGGCCGCGTACCGACGCACCCATCGAGGTTTGCAGGCCGCTCCACCGGGGACTGGAATTGTCCTGGTGGTCCGAGGAAGGTTGCAGTGCCGTGCTGCATGAGGAAAAGTTGTCCTGTTGTTCGGCGCCGACGTCGGAGAAACTCAGCGTGGCGCCGCACGACTGCGCGTTGGCGCCAGTCCATGGCATCAAAGCCAGGACCAGCAGCGCGGCCAGCAACCATGGCAGGGACGACGGAGGGAAAAAGCGCATCATGGCGGACGAGGATGATCAGTCGGCGGGGAAGGTAATGGCGCTCTGAAAGAAGATGCCGCCATTCAGATAGCCCGTTTGGGGCACGACCGGGGTATGGCCAAACAGCGTGATGCCCAGGGGAACGGCCACAAGCTCGAAGACATACTTCAAGCGTTCCGGCACCCTGGCCGCGCGCATGATGGCTTCGGCCCATGCGCCCTCGCGAGACCTCAGATCCGCCAAGCTGATCGGCTCGGTGCCAGCGCCCTGGCTGATGGTCTGCGCCGTGGGCTCCAGCGTCAGGCCCGACGTCGCCAGGCCGAACCGGCCGTGTGCTCCAACCCGTGCCAGATAGGTCTGCGTGATGATGGCGGACGGAAAGAAAAGGGGTTTGAAGCCCAAGTGATAGCTGAGCGTGACATAGTCTCCCTTCGCTTGCAGCGTCAGCGCCTTGGCGCGTAGTCCGAATCGCTTGCCCTCGACCGCGATTACGGCATCGAGCGGGGTGCGGGCCTGCAGCCAGGTGGTGCCGTCAGCCTCCACCCTGCAATCGAAGGTGTCCGGCGCGATCCTGAGCGTGTCGTCATCCTGGGCGCGCTCCCAACCGCGAGCCAGGGCCGCGCGCAGCACGTGTCCGACTGCCAGTTCCGCGGAAAGCGCTACCGTGGCGCAGTCCGCGACGATTCGCATGGCCTCGGGCACCATGGCAGGGGGGGGCGGCAAGGTCGCTCCGTTAGCATCCTGGCGTTCGCTGGCCCACAGGACGATAAGCGCGCCCGGCCCTTCCGCAGGACAATGCGCCACATAGGCGCTATGTGCGCAGGCCGGCTGCAGGGGGATGGGCAGGTCGGCGTGGGGAGTGAACGTGGCGAAGACGAAACGCACGTCAGCGAAATGATGGGCCAGGCAGGCTGCTATGGCTTGTGGCAGGATGGCGGCCGCCTCTGGTGAGAGCTTGGGACCGCCGATCAGGCGGGCCGCGCCTACCATGTCGTCCGCGGCGCCGCCGGGCGCCAGTTCATCGAAGGCGAACAGCAACGACACGGCGCCGCTATCGGCGTCCGGCTCAGCGAAGCGCAAACGCGTGCGCAACCGTACGACGGCGCCTTCCAGGTCATGGGATGCGGCAGCCAGCGGACCGCCGGCTGGCAGCGTAAAGACGCCTGTCTGGACCGGGAGGGCGATATCGATCAATTCGCCCGCGCCGCCCAGCACCGACCAGGCGCCAAACTCGCCGTGCAGGCGATACGGCTGCCCCATGTCTTCGCCAAGGAAGTCGAAGGCGGTGACCAGGCTGTCGTGGGAACGGGCGAGCGCGGCATTGGCGATAGGCAGGGGAATGCCCACGGCGATATCCCAGCCCAGGGTGTCGACGCGTACACTCATACGGACGTCTCCGAGGGCCACGGCGAGCCCGAAATGCGCAGGCTTTCAGCCAGGTCCACGGATTCCAGCGAGAAGTCTGCACCGCCGTGCCAGGCAAAGGGCCTGAATGCGTTGAGCGCCAGAAGGTCCACGTTCTGCACGTAGGGCTTGGATAAGTACTGATGCGCAAGTGCCGCGAGGACTGGGCTGATCTTGATGAGGCCGCTGGTCACCACGGAAATGACCATGATGGTGACCGCGATCGGACCGCCGACCATGATCGCCACGACCGTCCCCACCGCCATGATCCACTCGGCCGCCTTGTTGGCGCTGGCCTGGGCTTCCGGGTTGACGGTGGTCCAGGAGCGGACGTCCGGCTGGCCCTGCTGGACGAACGCGATGCCAGGCTTGCCGTTGGCATCGGTCTGCATGCGAAGCACCTGGCGGCTATTGCACCGGCGATGTTCGGTGATGGTGCCGTCACTGACCGACGTCTCGCTGACACAGACGAATTCGTTGCCGTTGAACGAAATCGTGAGGGCCTCGAGCGTCGGAGCGGCGGGAAGTTTGCTGTCGGCGTCCACGGTCAACTTGCAGGGGGCTTGAAGCTGGAGCATCGGAAAATCGCCGACGAACTCGAAGTCCTCGCGCTTCGTTCCCGGGTAGGCCAGGGGCAGCGAGGGCCGGATCAGCCAGTCCAGCAGCAGGTGCGGTGAAATCAGCATCGCGGCCGCCTGGTCGTCGGTGATGGCGCTGGCCATCACTTGCTGCGCCAGGTGATCGCCGGGGCGACCATTCGTCATGGCCAGGATGGCCAGTACCCCGTCGCCGCGCGCGGGCCGGTCGGCATACGCGTAGCTGACCGTCGTCGGCTTGAGCCAGGCATGGGCCGAGTCGGATTGCAACGCTTCCAGCTGAATGGTGGCAAAGACGTGTTCGAACGCATCGTCGTGCGCGGCCAGCCATTCCTGCAGGGCGGTCTCGACGATCGAGCGGGCCATCAATCCACTCAGTCCACTGACCTCCAGTTTTTCGATCTGGAAGGCGGCGTCCTTATCGTTCGTGTCATGGCGCACGCGTAGCGTGTGGCCGCCGGCCTCTTCCAGATAGGTGAGGCTGAACGACAGGGTCGCCGCTCCCTGGAATGCCTGCTCGTGGTCACCCTGGAGGAGCAGCGCGTCCAGAATGGGCACCCGCAGGAATACCAGGTGTCCCGATCCGCCTGGCACGATTTTCCAGGCGCCCAGCGCGCCTTGCACGGTGACCTTGTCGCCGTAGGTGGCATGAAAGAGACGGGGCTCTTCCTGGCGGGCGGCGATTCGGGCGTTGATGCGGCCGATCTCGACGGCGTACACCAGGTCCCAGCCCATGGTGGGAACGCCCCGGCGAGGCGCTTGCACGATCGCGTTCATGCTTGCGCGGGGGGCTTCCCCGATTCCGGCGACTTTTCCAGTGCGAAGCCCAGCGCCAGCGGGCCGTTCAGGCCCGCGCATAGTAACGTGGCGCCTTCGGTATGGGGCCACTCAGTCGCGCTGATGCAGTGCGTTCCGAAGGTCGCCAGCGTGGGTAGCTTCGAGGGCTCGTTCTTGTACAACGAAAGCAAGTCGAAGTTGCTGATGTTGCCGATGACCTGTCCGGCCATCTGGGAGACGGTCTGGGCAAGCATCATGGTCAGCGTCTTCGCGCAGAAGCGTTCGAAAAAACCTGAGAAAGTCCAGCTGCTGCCCTGTTGCATCTCGGCGGCCGTGGTCTCGACCAATTCCGCCGTGACGGTGCTGGAGGACACCACATTGGCTTCGGCGGCGACTTCGACCGAGACCGCGCGAGCTGCGCCGCTTTCTGCCACCGAAGCCACTTCCGCGGCAGTGGCTTCGGCCTGCGTCACGGCGCGCGTCGCGGCTTGCCCGCTGCGGGCGGCGCCCGCCATCCTGGCAAACAGGAATGAAGTGCCCAACATCAGCACTAGGGTCACGCCCATGGCGACGATCTGTTCCATGGCAACCTTGCGCTGGTCGGGTTGCGCGCTCAGGGTGGCGCGCGGGTTGGGCTCCATCAACAGCGCAAAATGCTTGTTCTCGTCGATGCCAAGTTGGCTTTGCCCCGCCAGCGACATTTGCACGTCGAGTTCGTTGTGGTTGCCGTAGGGAAAAGTAATTTCCTTGAAATCCTGCACCAGGTGCGTGTCGGTCAGTGTCAGGCTGAAATTGCCTACGGTAATGGTGGCGGGAACGGGATTGGTGCCCAAGTAGGTGCTGTTCTCCATTTGCAGCTTGAGGTGTAGATCGCTGCAGTTCTCGATGGTCTTGCCGTTCGAACCGAGGATAAAGTCGCCCGGCTTTGCGTCAAACAGGGCGGGCAGGCCGGGCAACAGGAATTTCTCCAGGATCAGGCGTGGAGAGATCAGGAAGCTGGCATTCACGCCTTCGTTGAGCGGGATGGCGTTGGCCGTCAGCGTATCACTGGCGCCATCGGGATCGCGGCCTTCGGTCATCGCCATGATGGCGAAAATACTGTGTTCCACGTCGTGCGTCTGCTCTTTGCCCTGCATCGGGTGCGCGATGGCGTAACAGACGTGGGACGGCGCCAGCCATGTCAAGGTCTTGGCGGCCTCGGTGGCGATGTTCACGGACAGAAATGCGAAATCGAATACCTCAGCATGCTCCAGCAACCAGGCCGCCAGCGTATGGCTGATCATGCCAGGGGCGATGCTGTCCAGGGGCGATTTTGCGCCCTTGTTCGCGACGCCGGTCAGCGAGCGAACCGTGATCGGCGGGTCCTCGGCTTCGGCATCGCCATCCTGGTCGGCCGGGATGTACTGCTGCCGGTCGCCGATCGAGGCCGCATCGCCGCCGCTGGGCGCCGGTCGGCGGCCGTTGATGCGCAGTTCTGCTCGTAGCGCGCTGCCATCGGGTTTGGACGACACGGGGTGAAACCCCAGCGTTATTTCCGCGATTGCGCTGGCGCGGGACAGGTCGTACTCCAGCGGCACGCCCAGGCCATTGAGCGTGGCCGTGCCTGAAACGATCGGCAGATGCAGGCGCAGTTGCCTGCCCGAACCGCCCGTGGTGATCTGCCACGGACCGAATACACCTTCGATGCCGCAGCCTTCGTGTTCATGGCGAAAGCGCAGCGTGTCCGGGTTGTCGGCGAAATGTCGACGCAGCGCGTCGTTGATCAACGGCGTGCGCACTGCGTAAATGGTGTCCCAGCCGCCCATTTCCGCGGTGCCTATCCCCTTGCGAAAGATACTGGTGACGAAGCTCGAGTCGCTCATGTGAAATCTCTCTACGAAGTGGGTCAGGTGATGGACACGCCAAGCACCAGGCCGCCGTTCACCGCGGCGCACTTCAGCACGGCGGAGGGTGGAGGCACGGTCGGGTCGATCACTCCGCCGGTCGTGTGACGGGCCATCAGCGGGAAGGTGATGGCGTTGAAGATGATGCTGCTGGGTTGCGCCGCGGCAGCATTGGTGAGCTTTTCGCTGGCTTTGCGGTCTGACTCGGCCTGCTGCTTGCTGGCGGGAGTCAGGAGGTTGGAGAAGGCGTTGCCGCCAAAGTAGCCAATGGCCAGCATGGACAGGTAGCCCACCACGCCCGCCAGGTGCAACCACGCCGGCCGGCGGTCATCCTGCATGATCTGACGCATCAGGGCACGACTCAGCGCCGCGTTGCCTTTGATGGATGCCTGGCCTTCCCGCTCGATCATGATCGTGCGCTCCGCGGCATCCAGTTGCGCGAGCAGCATTGGGGCGGGGTGGCCGTCGTCCCTGAATCTGGCGCGCGTCTCGACATGGATATGCGACGCCCTTCCGCCTGTGTGCCGGCTGCCCGCCCCCTTGGCCAGCTCCGGTTCCTGGGTGAACTCCGGGAATTGCTGGACGATCACCTGGTACTCCGCCGCCGTGATCTTGCCGGAGTTCAACCAGGAATCCAGGCACTTGATCGTGCCTTCATAGGTCGATTTCGCCAGGTTCGGAATGTGGCTGATCTTGCCCAGATGAGTGCTTTCGCCACTTTGGATGTGGTCGGCTTCGGCAATGTTGTTCAACGCCGCGGCGAGAGCCGCCTGATGGGCTTCCGGTACCTGTCGGGAGCAAGTGGTGATCAGGTCCTCGCGCAGCGCCGGGTCCGCGCGGGTCAGATAGAGCACGTCGGCGATCAGCCATTCCGCCTTGAGTTTGAGATTTCCTTGCGCGATAACCTGGTCGCGGTCAAAGCGCCGCAACTGCGGCCGAGGCGCGTGCAGGGGTTCGTCTGGTTCGTTAAGTCCTTGAGGCAGGTGGGGGTCGAGCAGCGGGTCCCTCACGCCAGCGGGGTGGTCGGGCACGGGCGCCTCGATCACGAGTGGGCGCGCACGATTGGGCCGCAAGATCTTCAAGGGCGTCCCGTCAGGCTTCAAGGGGCGGCGAGACCGGCCATCCTGCTGATTGCCTGTCAAAGGCATCGTTGAGTCATTCAGCGGCTCGGTGATCAGGTTCGGCTGGGTTCCCAGGTTTGGCTGTGTTCCCTGATTCCCCTGGTTCGCTTGCGGGCGTTCCTGTGCGGGATTGCCTGTGAGTTCGATCTGGCCCGGTCGAGCACCGGCGGGCGCGAGCCCGTCGGGATAGGCGGCATTCAGTTTGAGCGCTTTTCGGTATGCCGGATTCAGCGGCGTGGATACGCGTTCGCCTTGGAGGACGGTCCCGGGCTCGCCGGGCCGGTAGTCCACGACCATTGTGCGTTTCAGCCCGATGCCAATTTCCACCGGCCGATTTTCCTTCTCGGATTGACGCAAGGCGGCGAAATAGTCGTCCAGGTGAACCGCCATTCGCTTGTCGGACACGCCGGCGTACAGGCCCCGGAACTTGTCGAGCACGAAGGCGCCGGCCTCGCCGATGATGATGCTTCCGAGGATGGCGCCATACTGTGCCCAGACGACCCAGCCCGACTCGCGGGCCGCTTCGAAGTGGCTGACGATTTTGGGGCTGCCGTCCAGGCTGATGTCGATTTCCTGCGTGGTCGGATCGACGACCAGACCGAAGCTGGCGCTCATGGACAGCACGAGGGTGTTTTTGCCTTCGAGCTTGACGCGCACTTCCGTCATGTTGACGGTGATGGCGCCGTTGGCAATTTCGAATCTCAAGGCGCCTGGCGCGATCGAGGCGGGGAAGGTCACGCCATTGGATTCCGCGACTGCCTTGGTCGGGATCAGGGTGGCCTGGCCATTGTCGTCGTCGATGCGGTAGGCCAGGGAGATGGCCCTTTCATTGGCGAGGACGCCAGGCTCGTCCTTCAACTCCTGCATGGTGCCGAAGGCACTGTTCGTCAGTTCCTGATTGAGTTGCGTGAGCAGGGTGGTGCGGGCCAGGAGCGCGCTTTTCAGTATGACCGCGGCGTTTATCCCCGGATTGACGGGGAAGGCCAGCGCCGACACGGCGACGTCGACACCATCGGGGCTGTGGTCTTCCGTCATCATCAAAACGGCAAGTATGCCGTCCTGTGGATCCAGGGGCAGGTCTTTGGCCGCGGCGCGATAGAGCGAAGGCTTGAGCCATGGGATGTCGACCTCTTTGGCGAACGCCTGTGTCAGGATGCTTGAGAGCGGCGTGGCGTCGAACAGCACGGCATAGTGCGGCGGCAACGTGTTCTGGAGGATCGAGAGGATGACCAGCTGGATGGCGCTGACCTGCATCGCCGATAGCCCGCTTGAGGCGATATCCGAGGCATTGATGGTGATACTGCGGATTTCCGGCGGCTGGTAACCAAGGTCAGGTTGGGCAGGGTCGAGCTTGGCCGTATGCACCTTGACATGCAGCAGGCCGGGCGAGGCAGGGTCCTCGATAATGCGCAGCTGGGTGGCGAGCTCGATGGTCAGCCGGAATGGCGTAGTGATGTTGGGCACGCCGGGCAGCGCACTGGCGTACCCAGCCGCTTGTACTTGGAGCTGCCATTTCAGGGTTTCGCCTGTTCCGCCCCGGGCGATTCGCACGTCGATGACGGAAGCGGTCTGCAGCATGCCTTCATTCACGAACCCGTCCACGGTAAGCGGGCCGTGTTGGACCCATGGAGGGGGCGGGACGGCTGTCGCTGAAAGCGACTGGTTCAGGGTGCTGTATCTCAACGCGTAGACGGCATCCCATCCCAGGGTGGCGTTGTTCAGGTGGCTTCCCGCAGGGGGGAATGCGCAGACGCTTGGAAAAATCGACATGGCTCGTCCCGGTAAGAATTGGGGGATGCCCTGCCATGGTTCCGGGGCGGGGCAGGCCACGGAGTGCAGACCCGTTGCGGGTCGATCCGTATGCTATGTAACAAACCTTATCGTATGTACGTAAAGATTCCACCAGCGAGGTTTGCTGGAATGCAGAGTAGGTTTGCCGAAAGGAATTTTTTTTGGCTCAGCAGCAAGTTTGTTGCAGCTGTTCAACGGAGTCGGAAATGTGGTCTCCGACGGGCTCTCTGCCCCTGACCCTGCCGCACCTGGCAAGTCCAGGTGTCGGGCAGGGTCACGTCTTGCGGCCAGGCGGGGATCGATGTCCGCGATCAGAAGCGATAGCGCACATCCAGCGTGCCCGAGTGTTGTTGATTGCCCTCGCCGAACTGTCCGCCGTAGATCACGCCCACCGTGGTGCGTTTGCTGACCGCCATGTTCACGCCCAGCTCGACCAGCGCGGCGTCGCGCGCGATCGGCACGCCATTGGTGGTGAAGGACTCGCCGCCCTGCACGAACGACAGGGTGCTGGCCGGATCGACATCGCCAAAGGCATGGCGCCAGCCCAGCGTGCCGAACAGCTGCCCCTGGGCGCCGGCGCTTTCGAAGGCGCTGCGGGCGTGCAGGCCGAGCGTGGTGGTGGTGACGTTGTTGCGGCCGGCATCGCCGCGCAGCGCGGCGTCGCCGCCAGACTCGGTGAAGGCGCGCGTGCGCAGGCTGCTGAAGCCGGCGCCGACAAAAGGCTCCAGCGTGAGGCGATCGGTCAGTGGCATGGCATAGCCGAGTTCGCCAAACACCTGGGTGGTGTTGCCGTCGTAGTCAGCCTTCAGCGTCTGCGGCAAGCCCGCCGCGTCGGCGTAGCGCTGCGTCTTGATGTCGTGCCAGGTGTAGGACGCGCCCAGGCTCAGGTTGAGCTTGGCGCTGCCGGCGTCGAACGCCTTGCCGCCATAGACCGTCAGGCTGTAGCTGTCCGCCTCCGAGCTGGACGCGCGGTCGCCGGTGCGGCTGCGGCTGTTGGAATAGCCGACCGCGCCACCCAGGCGCCAGCCGCCGCCCACGGCCACGTCGCCGCCAGCCGACACGCCGCTGTCGCTCTGCGTGGTGCGGGCCGCATTGCCGTTGCCGCCCAGCGAGCTCCAGTTGCCAAAGACCTGCGCCCACAAAGGTTGCGCGGCCGATTGCGGCAAGGCGGCGGCATTGCCCAGGCCCAGCTGTGCCGTCGGCACGCCGGGTAGCATGCCCGCCGCAAGATTGGCGCGCAAGCGGTTCATCGGAACCTGCACGAAGCTGTTGGCCACGCCCTGCAGCACAGATAGCGTGGTCGCGTGGGTTTCGCCGGACAGGCCATTGAACACGTCGGCCGGCGCGCCATTGGGCAGGTTCAGCACGCGGCGGAACAGCGCGCTGTCGGCCGGCAGGCTTTGCAGCGCACGCGCCACCGAACGCTGGTTGCCCGTGAAGGCGGCGTCGGCGAATTCGATCGGACGCGTGCCGCCGTCACCGGGCACCTGCTTGAGCTGGACGGTCAGGTCCACCTGATTGCTGCCATAGGCCAGCGACGGCGTCAGGAACGCGAGGTTGCTGGAGACTTGGTCAAACCGCCCCTGCACCCCGCCGCCCGCGGTCAGGATGGTGTAGGTCGTGGACGGCGCGTAGGTGCCGTTCTGGCCCATGTGCAGCACCGAGCCCGCCAGGTTGGCGACGCCGCTGACGTTGACGCTGCTGTGCTGGCCAGCGGCCGCCGCCGCGACGCGATACGACGCGCCCTGCAACAGATTCAAGTTGCCCAGGACATTCAGGCGGCCGAACGGCGTGGCGGTGTTGCCTGGCGACAAGGTGGCGCCCGAGCCCACGTTCAGCTGGTTCAGGGTGCCCACGCCCGACACCGTGGTGCCCGCCGTCGCCAGGACCGTCCCGCCCAGCTTGCCATCCACTTGCAGGTCGCCGAGCGACACGGCGGTCGTGCCGGTGTAGCCGCTGCTATCGCCCGTCAGCGCCAGTGCGCCCGCGCCCACCTTCAACACCGAGCCGTTGCCGGCGAGCGCGCCCGCGAACACGGAATCGGTCGCCCGGTTAAATATCAGGCTGCCGCTGTTGATATTGATCGTGCCGCCCAGCGTGCCGCTGGCGCCGCCGTCGCCGACCTGCAGCGATCCGGACGCGATGGTCGTGGTACCGGTGAACGTGCTGTCGCCCGTCAACACCAGCGCACCGCTGCCTTCCTGGCGCAGGTTGCCCGATCCGGAAATCGCGCCGCCATAGACCACGCGGTCGCTACGCTTGAACGCCAGGGTGCCGCCGGCCTGGATGTCGGCGTCGCCGGCGATGCTGCCCGCGGTCGCGCCATCGCCCACCTGCAACTTGCCGCCGGCCACGGTGGTGGTGCCCAGGTATGTGTTGGCGCCGGTCAGCACCAATGTGCCCGCGCCCAGCTTGGCCAGGCCGCCGTTGCCGGACAGGGATTGCGCCACCGTGAAGGTGTTGCCGGCGTCGGCGATGTCCAACCCGCCGCCCGCCGCGCCCAGCGTGATCGTGCGCGCCGTGCTCTGGAAGGCGGTGCCCGTGACCCGCAGCGTGCCGCCCTGGAAGTCCAGGCCGCCCGAGGCCGCGCCCAGGTTGGCGTCGGAAGACACCGACAGCGTGCCCGCGGAAAGGCGCGTCTGGTCATAGGTATTGGCGCCGGACAGCACCAGGGTGCCCAGGCCCGTCTTGTTGATACCATTGCCGGCCACGACGTTGTCCAGCGTGGCGGTCCAGTTGGCCGACGCGGGGCTGCCGTCGCCCACGCGAAATTCACTCAGGGCGCCGGCCGACGGCGCCACCAGGTTGAGCGCGTCGCCGTTCAGGCGGTAGCCGTCGCTGGCGAACTGCACGCCGCTGGCGCTGACATTGCCCGCGCCACCATCCACCGTGACGGTGCCCGCCGTGCCGCCGAAGATGGCGAACGCATTGACGGGCGAGAACGCCGATGTCACGGAGGCGCTGGCGTCCGTCCAGTTGGCGTTGGTCCTGGACCAGACGCCGGAGCCGCCGCCCAGTTGATTGGGCGTCGCGGTGCGATCGGCGTTCCAGAGATTGAGCGTCAGTCCCGCCGCGTTGATCAGGTTGATCTGCTTGGATCCGCTGAGCGTCTGCAAGGTCTGTCCGGTCGTCAGGCCGGTGATGCCGCCGTTGTTCGTCGTCAGCAAACCGGTGTAGTCGAACAGCCGGTACAGGCCGATGCCGAAGCCGCCCCCATCGTTGACGTTGAGCTGCGCGCCGTTCAGCGTCAGGTCGCCGTTGACCTGCACGCTATGCCCGGCGCCCGCGGCGCCCGAGCTGCCGGGCGCGCCGAAGAAAAAGTCCATCTGGCTGCCCTGCGCCAGCGTCAGGTTGCCATTGACGGTGAAGACGCCGCCTGGCGCCCCGGGGGCCAGGCGGCCACCCGACTGCACGGCCACGTTGCCGTTCACCTGGCCGAAGCCGCCGATCGAGGCGCCGTTGGCCACCGTCACCGCGCCGTTCAAGCGGGCGCCGGCATTGGCGGCCGCACCGCCCACCAGCAACGCGCCCGCGCTCACCTGGGTGGTTCCCGTGTAGGTGTTCAAGCCATTGAGCGTGAGGCTGCCCGCCGTGTTCTTGGTGATGCCGCCGGTGCCGGTGATCACGCCGGCGTAGGTGCCCGCTCCCAGCGTAAGCGTCCTGCTTCCCAGCGTCACTTCTCCGCCCGAGCCATTGAGCGCCGCCAACGTCGTATCGGAGGCCGCCGCGATATCGAAGGCGCCCTGCGCCCCCACCGTCACCACCGAGCCCGCGGCCAGGCTGCCCCCCGAGCCCAGCGCCAACTTGCCGCCCGTGATGTTGACGCCGCCGGTGAAAGTATTGGCGCCCGTCAGGGTCTGCGTCTGAAGTCCGCCTTTGACCAAGCCGCCACTGCCTTCGATCACGCCGCTGAACGTCGTGGCGTTTATATTGAACAGGCCCAGCGTATTCCCGCCCAACACGACCGTGCCGCCCAGGCCGGCCAGTCCGTTGATGTACTGATTCGCGGCTCCCGACAGGTCCAGTGCGGCGCCGGCGCTCAAGCTCACCGTCGTCGCTGGGCCCAGCGATGCGCCCGCGCCCAGCCGCAGGACGCCGGCCTGGATGGCCGTATTGCCCCCATGACTGAGCAGGCCGTTGACCGTCAGTGTGCCGGAGCCTTCCTTGACCAGATTACCGCTGCCCGATATCGCGCCGCCGTAGCTGCCATTGGCCGCGTCGGAAAAGGTCACCGTGCCGTTGTTGACGATATTGCGCTGCAGGCTGGTGGTGTTTCCCTTGAGCGAGGCCCCCGCATTGACGATCGTGCTGCCCGTGTAGTCATTGGCGCCCGTCAAGGTGACCGCCTGGGTGCCGCTCACCCGCAACCCCCCGGTGCCCGTCAACAGGCCCGACACCGTGAACGCCTGGGCGCCGTCCAGCGTCAGGCCGCCCGAGCCCAGCCGGAAGGTGTTGCCCACCGACACGCCCGCCGCGGATGCGCCGACGGCGCCGCCCGCCGCATCGATCGCGCCCGTGCCCAGCGCGCCGCTGCCATCGACGCGTACCGTGCCGCCGTTGAGCGTGATGCTGCTGCCGGTGGGCAGCAACGGACCGCCCGACAGCGTCCAGGTGCCCCCGGTGACGGTCAGGCTGTTGAAATTCAGGTAGGTGCCGGCGGCCACGCCGGTGGTCAGGCCACGGCTGAAGGTGTCGGCGAACACCAGGGAATTGGTGCCGCCGGCGCCGCCATCCACCGTGCCGGGCTTGGCGAACAGCAGGCCCGCCACGGACGTGACGCCGATCGTTCCGGTCGTCAGGCCCGCCGCGCTGACCGAGGAGCCGGACTCGGCGATGAACGTATTCTTGCTACCCGCCCCCAGCGACACACTGCCATTGATGACGCCGCCGTTCCTGAAGTAGTTGCCGAGAAGGGAACCGGCCGCCTCGAAAGCCACCCGGCCGACAATGGTGCCGGTGCTGCTGTTGGTGAAATTGGTCAAGCCGCCGCCATAGATCGCCACGGCCGCGATGTCGGCGCCCGACCGGCTGCCGTTGGCCACCGGCGCGGCGCGGATGATGCCGTTGTTGGTGACGTTGGTCACGCCGCCCGGGCCGTTGTGGATGGACAGCGCCATCCCGTTCAGATCGGCCAGTTGCGCTTCGTAAGTATCTCGGCCCGAGCCGCCGATGCGGCCGGGGGCCCCGTTCTGGACGGAGTACGTGCCGACCGTGGGCGTGCTCCCTTCCGGCTTGCCCAGAACCAGGCCCGACGACACCACGGCCAGGCCGCTGCCCAACGCAAACGCGTCGACGACGCCGTTGTTGATCACCGACCCATTGTTGCCCTGCAGCAGCATCGCCGTGCCGCCCGTGCCCAGCAGCACGCCCACCGTGCCGTTCGGCCCTACCGTCACGCTCAGGCCGTCACTCGCGTCGGCGTAGTTGGGCAACTGCTGATTGGCGGGCGTGCCGCAGGTCACCGTCATACCGGAGACGGCGCAGTCCGCCATGGCGGCGGGCCCCCAGGCGGCCAGCCCCAGCCCCAGGGCCGCGGCCATCGCGTGCAAGCGCCACCGCACCGGCGCGTAAACCTCCGTGGGCGCCGCGCCGCCGCGTGGTTGGGCCGCCAGCTCCGACACGGGCTGCCACATGCGCATAGCGCGGTTCCATACCAGGCGGTACACGTGATTCAAGGCCTGCTCCTCCAGGATTAGCGGTGATCGCTGCGTGGCGTCCGCGACGCGGAGCAGCCAAGGACGGCGACAGCCAGGCGCGGACGATTTCCGGCGGGGGCGAGACGATACCGCTGCGCAACTTTTTATTACAAAAATAGAACGGAAGAAGGGCCAATGTTTATCCAGCTTGCGTTACTCAAGGCGCATGCCTGGGTGGTCGGCCATTGACCCTATCGGTGAGTAACACGAGGCTCTAATCAGTTCCATCCTGAAAAAGCCGCCTGCCTTGGGGGCAAGGCATACCGGCGCCAAAAGTTGCACAACCTCCCGACAAACGGGAGAATCGGCCGCTGGTCCACCCTATCGGTGGCCGTGGACTATTCAGGAGTGATGGACGTGCGCAACCCCGTTCTCGCGGCAATCCCGGCCGGCATCATGGAAGGCCGGCGCCGGCAACGCGCTCAAGGCAAACATGCGATCTTGCAGGCCGTCATCTGCGCGGTCTTCGCCAGCGCGCCTTTCCTGCCGATCGAAACCGCCCATGCCGCCGGCTTCGACTGCAAGGCCGCGAAAACCCATGTCGAACATCTGATCTGCGCCGACCCGGCGCTGTCCAGGCTGGACGATCAGACGAAGGCGCTTTACGACAGGATTCAGGCCGAAACCGCCGGCCGTGACGGCGAAACCGGTGAATGGCGCGATCCGGTGGCGAAAGAGCAGACGCAATGGCGCACCACCGTGCGCGACCGTTGCCCCGACGCCGCCTGCCTGAAATCCGCTTACGAGGACCGCATCGCCGCCATGAAAAAGAACTGGGCAGAGGCGCTGGGACCCGCGGGCAAGTAATACGCGAAGCCCTGCGGGCTTCATGTCTGGCGCAGGTCGGCGTGAGACGGTGCTCAGCGAGCCCGGGCCAACGCCTCGCTTACGGCGCCGAGGTCGAGCTTTCGCGCCGCGGCGGAAAGCGTCGGTTGCGCCAGGCCGCGCCTGATCCAGTCGAGCACGGCATCTGGTTCGGCATCGCCCGCGATCGTTTCGGCCTCGTGGCGTGGCACCGCGATGACCAGGCCGAGCTGCTCGCGCGCCGCCTGGTACCGGCCCTTGGCCTCGAAGCCGTGCTGGCCGTGGTCCGTCACGCCGCCGCCGATCCACAGCGAGAGATCGAGCGTGGCGAGACCGGACACCGCGAGCGGCGCGAGCGCGGCCTTGAGCCGCGGCCGGCAGCCCACGATGGCGGCAAGGTACCGCACGCCGGTTTCCGGGCCGCCCATGACGCCGTGCAACGTGACTTCCATGTTTTCTCCTTCGGCATGTCTGGCCAGACGATACTCGCATCTGCCCTGGCGCATGCGGGAGCACCCACTTCAGTGAACGCGGACAGGGGCGCGCCGGGTGTCGACGCGGCCCCCTGGCTCAGTCCGCCTTGAGCTGCAGCTTCTCGAACAGGGCGTCGATGCGGCGTTCCAGTTCCGGGGTCGCGGGCATCATGGGCAGGCGATGTTCGTTGCTTTCCAGCAGGCCCATCCGCTTCATCAGGTATTTCAGCGGGATGGGGTTGGTGTCCCAGAAGATCATCTTCATCAGCTCGAACAGCTTGAAGTGCAACGCGCGCGCCGCTTCGAGCCTGCCGTCGCGCACCAGGTTGCACAGCTGCGCCACTTCCGCCGGCGCCACGTTGGCCACCGCATTCATGGTGCCGCCCGCGCCCAGGCACATCATGGGAAAGGTGAATTCCTCCAGCCCCACGAAAACGCGGAACTCGGGGCCGAAGCGATGCAACATCTCGGTCACGAACGAGTGGTCGTCCAGGGCATGCTTGATGCCCACGAAGTGGGGAACCGCCTCGGAAATCTGCTCCAGCGTGGCCAGGTCGGTCTTGAACGCGGTGCGGCCAGGGATGTGATACATCATCAGCGGCACGTCGACCCGCTGGCCCAGGTCGATGAAATAGGCCGCCACGCCGCGTTGCGGCGGCCGGATGTAGTACGGCGTCACCACCAGCAGCGCGTCGACCCCGGCGCGGGCCGCGTGCTCGGTCAGCACGACGCTTTCGGCATGCGATTGCGAGCCGGTGGCGGCCACCACCTGCAGCCGTCCGCGGGCCGCCTCGACGGCGATAGTCACGGCCTGGTTGCGTTCTTCGAGGGTCAGCGTCGACGGCTCGGAGGTGGTGCCGTTGATCAGCACGCCATGCGTGCCGTTGCGCGCCTGGAAGTCGATCAGGCTGGCCAGCCTGTCGTAATCGACCTTGCCGTTCCTGAACGGCGTCACGATAGGCGGGATCGAGCCCCGCAGGGCGTCCTTCTGCAAAGTGATCATTGCGGTGCTCCGGGGTTCAGGCGGCCTTGCGGTTGGTGATGAAGCCTTCCTGCTTGCCCAGCACGGCGGCGGGGTGGTGCAGGTCTTCCTGCCAGAGCAGCGATTCCATGAAGATGTTCAGGGGCTGGTCCTGCACGGTCAGCTCGTACACGTAGTCATCGTAGGAGGCGTGGTTGTGCACCGCCCAGCCCGGCGCCGACAGCATCAGGTCGCCGGCTTTCCACTCGTAGCGGTTGCCCGCCACGCTGCTGTAGCCGCTGCCGGAGAAGTAGTAGTTGATGGCGGCGGAGACGTGGCGGTGCGGGCGGTCGATGATCTTCGGCGGCCGGATCGTCATGGTCGCGAAGAAGTTCGGGGTGATTCCGTTGAAGCGGCCGGTGGCGGGGTTGTAATACATATACAGGCGCCGTCCCACATATTCCTTGCCCAGCGCTTCCAGCTTGTCCAGCTGCGGCTTGACCTGGTTCCAGGCGAAATGCAGCGTGCGCGAATCCACCGCGGTCGGATTGATCAGGGTCTCGTAGGGCATCAGCAGCCCGCCGTCGTCGTTGATGGGAAAGATGCCGAAGGGATTGCGGCGGCGCGGGTCGTCGGACTCCTCGCGCTGGCCCGTGCCGGCGCGCGCGTCCATGTCCGGCTGCGCATCCGTCACGTAGACGTCCATGAACTGCAGCAGCGGCACGTTCGAGTAGGTCAGGCGTACTTGCAGGTCCTTGCCGTCGTTGTAGTGGCTGTACGGCGTGTAGCTGGGGTGGTTCCACACGTCGTACTGCTTGAAGGCGACCTGCTTGCCGCCCACTTCGGTCACGCCCTGGCCGCGGATGCAGAAATTCACCTCGGTGGCGTTGTGGCGGAAGGGCGCGGTGCGCTCGCCGGGCTTGAGCACCGACAGCCGGACCTGGATGCCCGGCGCCATGCCGGGGGCGAACTCGCGCGAATTGGGATGGGCGATCAGCGACTCGCGGCGGCCCGAGGCCGGCAGCGGCGAGGCGGCCAGGCGCTCGACCTCGGCGTCGATTTCTTCCTTGGTCACCACGATGGGCGCCCATTGCGTGTTGTACGAAATGGGCGGTTCGCCGCCGCAATCAAGGAAGCGGCCATTGAGCTTTTCGAATTCGCGGGTGTATTCGTTCATGGTTCGATCTCCGGGTTCGGTGTGGATGTCGGGTCGGTATGTCGAGCGTCGTCGTGTTTTTGGGGGCTGCGGGTAGCGCGGGTCGGCCGCGGTGCTCGCGCGTGTCGTCAGGCCTGCCGCGCGGCGAAGAACCGCGGCTTGCTCTTGACCGGCGCGGGCATGGCGCGGCCGATGCCCTGGTTGCGCGCGCGTTGCAGGATCTCGACGCCCAGCGCGAGATCGGACAGGCCCATGCCCATGGCCTTGAACAACGTCAGATCGGCGTCGGCGGGGCGCCGCGCGCCGTCGTGGATGCGGGTCGACAGGGTCTGCACCGTCTCCCAGTCCTCGCCATAGCGGGTGCGGAACTCGCGCGACAGGCGTTGCACGCTGGACAGGTCGTCCACGGCGATCACGCCGGCCCGGTCGAACACGTCCTGGCAGAACTCTTCGCGGTCCGGCGCGATGGCGCCAATGGCATTCAGGTGCGCGCCGCGCTGGAGCATGCCGGCGTCGACGAAGGGGGTGCGCGCGCGCGTCGCCAGCGTGACGACGTCCGCGCCGTCGCAGGCCGCCGCCATGCTGGCGCAGGCCTTGACGCGCAGCCCGCGGTCGGGGAAGGCTTCGGCGATGCGCAGGGCGAAGGCGTCGCGCGAGGCCTCGGTCGGGGTGTAGACGCGGATTTCCTCGATGTCGCGCACGGCCAGCACCGCGGCCACCTGCGACATCGCCTGCTTGCCGGCGCCCGCCATGGCCAGCACGCGGGCGTCGGGCCGGGCCAGCCAGTCCGTGGCCACGCCCGTCGTGCCGCCGGTGCGCATGTTGCCCAGCGCGAACGCCTCGATGATCGCGGCCAGTTGGCCATCCTCGGCATTCCACAGCAGCAGCAGCGGGCATGTGCCGCCATCGGTATGCGCCCAGCTTTTCGTGCCGACGTAGTGGCCCAGCCGCGCGCCCAGCGCGTGCAGGTTGCTCTGGCCGAACTGCAGCATGGTCTTGGGCATGCTGGCCGCCAGGCCCTGCGCCTGCATGCTCAGGCCCGTGCCGAGCGCGGGGATTGCCTCGTCCAGCGTCAGCAGCGCGGTGACCTGGGCTTCAGTGATCCACACGGGTTCTGCATTCGTCATCATCGGTTTCCTTGCTTGGGTGGCGCGCTGTTGGCGGTGGGTGGGGCGTCCGCGGCGGCATTGGCGCCGAAGCCGTCGTCCCAGATGGAAGGCACCGGCGGGCGCAGCCCGAAGGTGTTGACCACCAGCGCGTGGGTGATGTAGCGGCCGGCCAGCATCGCGATGGCGACGGCCTGGCTGGCGGGCAGCAGCGCCGCCAGCCGCTCGAAATCGTCCTGCGCCTGCAAGCCGCGCGTGCGCACCGCCGCCATGACGTAGCGCTGCACGGCGCGTTCTTCCTCGGACAGCAACACGGCCGAATCGGGTTGCAGGCGTTCGGCGTCCTTGACCCAGTCGCGGCCCAGGCCCAGCCGCACGCAGAGGCGCTCGTGCTGGTGGCGCTCGTAGGCGTTGTCCATCAGGGTGGCCGTGGTCAGCACCGCGACTTCGGCCAGGTTGTCGGGCAGGGCCTCTTTGAGCGATTCGGTAAAGCGCATGAAGTCCAGCAGCACGTCGGGCGCGTGGGCGCTGACCTGGAACAGCTCGCCCAGGTAGCCCAGGCGGCGCACCCGTGGCGTCAGGTACTCGGCGAGGTCGGGCCGCATGTCTTGCAGCTGCAGGCGTGGAATGGTCTGGCTCATGATCGTCAGTCGATGGTGATGTGATATTGGTCTGCCAGCTTTTTCCATTTCACGAGCTCGGCGGCGATCTGCTTCTGCAGTTCGGGGCCGTTCATCTGCAGGGGCACGAACAGGCGGTCGGACAGTGCCGTCTGCGTGGCTTTGTCCTGGGCCAGCGCCATGAATTCCTGGCTCAGCTTGTCGACGATGGGCCGCGGCGTGCTGGCGCTCACGAAGAAGCCGATCCACACGGCGAAGTCGTAGTCCTCGAACCCTGGCAGCTCGGCCAGCGCGGGCACGTCGGGGTGGAAGGGCACGCGATGCTTGGTGGCCACGGCCAGCAGGCGGATCTTGCCCGTCTTCAGCTGCGGGCTGATGTTCGAGATGGCGTTGAAGATCACGGGCACCTGGCCGCCGATGCCATCCGTCAGCGCCGGCGCGCAGCCCTTGTAGGGCACGTGGACCATGTCGATGCCGGCCCGGTGGGCGAATTCGACGCCCGCGAAATGCTGCGCCGTGCCGGTGCCGCAGGACGAAAAGCTGAGCGTGCCGGGATGGGCCTTGCCGTAGGCGATCAGTTCCTGCACCGAATTGACCGGCAGCTTGGTGCTGACGGCCAGCGCGACGGGAGTCTCGGCGATCGCCATGATGGGGGTCAGGTCCTTTTGCAGATCGAAGTTCTGCGCCACGCCCAACGCGGCGTTGACCGTCATGGTGTTGTTGCCGATCAGGATGGTCTCGCCATTGGGCACGGACCGGGCCACCGCGCCGCTGGCGATGTTGCCCGACGCGCCGGCACGGTTCTCCACCAGGAAGCTCTGCTTGAAGATATCGCCCAGTCGCGGCGACAGCATGCGGCCGATGACGTCGGTGCTGCCTCCCGGCGGGAAGGCCGAGATCATCGTCACCGGGTGCTCGGGATAGCCGGCATGGGCGGCGCTGGCCAGCATCAGGGTCAGGCCGAGCCGGGCGGCCCAGCGGATGGCGCGGCGATGCGGGGATTGCTGCAGGCGGATGTTCCGTTCCGTCATGGTTGTCTCCTTGTGGCTGTTGGGTTTTGTTCCCAACTTTGCGTTGTGATTTTGGATATCATCGTAGGATCGCAATCAACCTATGTATAGATTGATTTACAATCAATCAACTAGCATGGTGATCTGGAAAACCGCTACAGCCGGACGCTTGGCGCCACCGGCCGGGAACACGCAGCATGGAAAACCGACGCAAGAAAACGGCCGCCCCGGCGGCTGACGAGAACGCTCCCGCCGCGGGGACGTTGGTCGATGCGCGCACCGCCATCGAGCGGCTGGGCATCAAGATGCAGACGCTGTATGCCTATGTCAGCCGCGGCTGGGTGCGCGTGGTGCCGGCGGTGGGCGGCAAGGGCAACCTGTACTACGTGGAAGACCTGGATGCGCTGGCCGCGCGCGGACGCGGCCGATCCATGACCGGCGCGGGGGCCGAGCGCATGATCCGCTGGGGCGGCAACGCGGTCATGCAGACCTCGATCACCGCCATCGGTCCCGAGGGGCCGCGCTACCGGGGCAAGCCCGCGGCCGAGCTGGTGCTGCACCATCGAACCTTCGAGGACTGCACCGAGCTGCTGTGGAACGGCATGCTGCCCGACACCTCGGTGGCCTGGCAGCCCGCCAGGCCCGGGGTCGGGTTCCAGGCGCTGGCCGACGGCATCGTGCAGGTGGCCGCGCGCAATCAGGCGCGCCGGCTGCTGTCGGTGGCGGTCGAGGCCTATGCGGCCAGCCTGGGCCGCAACCCCGAACTGGCGCTGGGCGCGCCGGTGCTGGCCGCGCGCCAGTTGATTCAGGCCATGTCCGCGGCCACCGGCCTGCTGGCCGACCCGCCCACCTATGCGCTGAACGAGACGCCGCAATCCATCGCGCAGATACTGGCCGTCAATCTGCGCGTGGGCGATACGCCCGAGCACCTGCGCCTGCTGGACGCGGCATTGATCCTGAGCGCCGACAACGAACTGGCGCCCGCCACGTTTGCCGCGCGCATCGCCGCGTCGGCGGCGGCCGACCTGTTCTCCTGCGTGACGACGGCGCTGGGCGCCTTCGAGGGCATGCTCACCGGGCTGGGCTGCGAACAGGCCGAGTCGGTGCTGGCGCAGGCGCGGTCGCGCGACGCCTATCTCGATCAACTGAAGAGCCTGCTGGCGCGCAAGAGCCCCGTGCCGGGGTTCGGCCATCCGCTCTATCCCGACGGCGACCCGCGCGCCACGCTGCTGCTGGACCTGGTGCGCGAGGTCGGGCCCGCCAGCGCGCGTGGCGAGATGGCGCTGCAAGGGGTGGACCAGGCCAGCAACGAGCTGGGCCTGAAGCCCAACCTGCCGCTGGCCCTGGCGGTGTTGTCGGCGGTGCTGGGCGCGCCGCTGGGGGCCGCTGGCGCGCTGATGTCCGTGGGACGCGCGGCGGGGTGGGTGGCGCATGCGCTGGAGCAGCGCCTGGCCGGTTTCCTGGTGCGGCCGCGCGCGCGGTACATCGGGCCCTCGTGAGGCCATCGCGGGCCTGAGGTCCGCGCCGCCAGGCCTCAGTGGCCGCGCCCCAGCGCCTTGGCCATGGTCTTGGCGTATTCGCGCGCCACGCGCGCATCGATCACCGCGACCTTGCCCGCCTTCACGGCGGCAATCGCCTCGTCCAGCGCCCGGGCCAATTGGTCCGCGGTCTGCACCGGCCCCCAGCCCAGCGCTCCTTGCGAGCGAGCCAGGCCCGCCAGGTCGATCTCCGGGCCTTCGATGCGCTGGCCGATCCATTTGTTCTCGACCGGGCGCGAGCGCATTTGCGCCACCTTCTCCTGGTGGACCTCGTCGTTGAAGAACGACCGGTTGTTGGCCACGATCACCAGAAGGGGGATGCCGTAGCTGACGGCGGTCCACAGCGCCGTGGCGCCCATCAGATAATCGCCGTCGCCCAGCACCGCCACCGGCAGCCGCGGCGTGCCGCGCAGGCCCAGGGCCGCGCCCACCGCCATGCCCGGACCCGAGCCGATGCCGCCGCCGCCGTCATAACCCAGGTAGTCGAGCGGATGCGCCAGCGGGTGCGCGTCGCCGGGCCAGCCCAGATTGGCGCGGATCAGGCAGGCGGGCGCATGGCGGCGCAAGTGCTGGCTGACCGTGCCCGAGAATACGGCCAGCGACATGCCTTCGGCGGCGTCGCCCGATTCCTGTGGCGCCATGTCGGGCTCGGGCGGCAGGTCGGCCGCCGCCATGCGCGCATCGCCCAGGTCGCGCAGCGCCTCCAGCGTCTGCGCCACGAACTCGTCGGGATCGCACATCAGATAGGTGTCCGCGCCCACCAGCCCCTGGTGCTCGCCGCCGAAGCCGTTGTGCAGCACCTGGTCCAGCGACACCTGCATCACGTGGGCCGGCGTGTGCGCGGGACCCCAGGCCGTGCGCAGCGTGCCGGCCAGATCCACCCAGTCCAGGCTCAGGACCACATCGGCCTCGCGCAGCGCCTGCAGGCCTTCGTCGGCCATGAAGAACGACGGCGTCGTGCCGTGCAGCGGATGGCGCGTCGGAAACGCCGCACCCACTTTGAAGTCGGTCAGCACCGTGGCGGCGCAGTGTTCGGCCAGCGCCACGCGGCGGTCCCAGTCGGCTTCGTCGCGCGAGACGCGTCCGATCAGGATGACGGGCCGCCTGGCCGCGTGCAGCCGCTGCGCCGCCTCGCGCGCCAGGCGGTCGGCAATGCCCGGGCGCGGCGGCGGCGCATGCCGCGCCAGCGGCAGCAGCGGCGGCGCGTCCGCGCAGGGCGCTTCCTGCAGCGCGCTGTCGAAACACACGTAGACCGGGCCTTGCGGCTGCGTCGTGGCAATCTGCCGCGCGCGCAGCACCGCATCGCGCGCGCCTTCCAGCGAGTACGGCTCGGCGTCCCATTTGACGAACGAGCGCACGAGCGCGCCCTGGTCCTTCGAGGTGTGCAGCCAGTCGATCCACGGACGGCGGCGCGCCGAATCGACCGGGCCGGTGGCGCCGAACACCATGACGGGCACGCGGTCGCAATAGGCGTCGAAGATCGCCATCGAGCCGTGCATCAGGCCCACGTTGGCGTGCAGGATGGCGCCCATGGGGCGTCCCGTCACCTTGGCATAGCCATGCGCGATCGCGACCGCGTGTTCCTCATGCAGCACGGTCAGCATCTTGGGCGATTCGTCGCCCAGGTAGTTGACCAGGCTGTCGTGCAGGCCGCGATAGCTGGCGCCCGGATTGAGCGCCACGTACTCCAGGCCGAGATGCCGCAGCAGCGCGGCCAGGTAGTCGCTGCCCCATTCGGGCGGGGGCGTGTCTTGGTGGGACGGGGCGTGCGTGGGAGTAGACATCGAATGAATCAATCCAGGGTGACGTTGACGTTCTTGGTCTGCGTGAATTCCAGCAGCTCTTCCTTGCATTCCTCGCGGCCGACGCCCGACTGCTTGTAGCCGCCGAACGGCGCGCCGATGAAGTGCGCCGACGAGCCGTTGATCCACACGTAGCCGGCCTGCACGCGCGCCGCGGCGCGATGCGCGGTGCGCAGGTCGGTGGTCCAGATCGAGGCCGTCAGGCCGTACTCCACGCCGTTGACCGCGGCGTACAGGTCTTCCTCGTTCGACCACTTGAGCACCGACAGCACCGGGCCGAAGATCTCCTCGCGCGCCACGCGCATGGACGGCGTCACGTTGGCCAGGATGGTCGGCTCGACGAAGTAGCCCGCCGCCAGCGCGGGGTCGCCGCTGCGCTTGCCGCCATGTGCCACCCGCGCGCCTTCGGCCACCGCCGATTCCACATAGGACAGCGTCTTGTCCATCTGCTGGCTCGAAACCAGCGCGCCCATCGTCGTGCGCATGTCGGTGGGCAGGCCGGGCGTGTGCAGCTGCGCGGTCAGCTCGACGATGCGTGCCAGCACGTCGTCGTGGATGGACTCGTGCAGGAACAACCGGCTGGTCGACCCGCACGATTGGCCGCACCAGGTGAAGTTCATGCCGCGCACCGCGCCCAGCGGCATCTTGTCCAGGTCCGCGTCGGGATAGACGATCATGGCGTTCTTGCCGCCCAGTTCCAGCAGCACCTTCTTCAGGTCGTCCGCGGCCGTGCGCATCACCGCCTTGCCGGCGTTGACGCTGCCGATCAGGGCCACCGCCGCCACGTCCGGATGCGCCGACAACGCGGCGCCCGTCTCGCGGTCGCCGCCCAGGCAGTTCAGCACCCCGGGCGGAAACAGGCCGGCAATCAGTTCGAACAGGCGCAGGGTGGACAGGGGCGCCTGCTCCGGCGGCTTCACGATCACCGTGTTGCCGGCGGCCAGCGGCGCCGCGATCTTGCCGGCGGCGAACATGAAGGGATGGTTGAACGGGATGATGCGCGCCACCACGCCCAGCGGTTCGCGCAGCGTGTAGTCCAGCGAGCCGTTCATCGTGGGGATGGTCTCGCCCTTCAACTCCATCACCAGGCCGGCGAAGTACTCCAGCTGCGCGGCGGCGAACACCGCGTCGTCCTGCATCTGCTTGACCGGGTTGCCGCAATCGACGGCATCGATCAAGGCCAGTTCCAGGCCGTGTTCGCGGATGATCGCCGCCGCCTGGCGCAGCAGCGCGGCGCGGGCCAGCGGCGGCGTGTCGCGCCACGCGGGGAATGCCTGCCTGGCCGCGGCCACGGCCGCGTTGACGTCGTCGGCATCGGCCACCGCATAGGGTCCCAGGTCGGCCTGCGTGCCGGGGCTGTGGCTGCGTTGATAGTTGCCGCCGCGGGGCGGGTGCCAGGCGCCGCCGTAATACAGGTCGCGCCGGGTCGGCAGGGCGTGGGGCACCTGCGCGGACAGGTCTGGCCCCTGGTCGGGAGTGATCATCAATGTGCTCGCTGACAGGCCGGCCCGCGCGGGGATGTGCTGATTACGCGCTGGCGGCGGGGTGATGAAGAACGCCTAGGCTATTGCCGTGGATACACATCGGTCAATCTTGATTTGAAATCAATATAAGAGGGTGGGAGGCCGCCTAGATCGATTGGCCGCCGGAGACTTCGATGCGTTGGCCGTTGACCCAGCGGTTGGCCGGGCCCAGCAGGCTGGCGATCATCGGGCCGATGTCATCGGGCACGCCCACGCGGCCCAACGCGGTCATGTTGGCGAAGGCGTCGTTGTAGTCCGGGGTGTCGCGCACCGCGCCGCCCAGGAAATCGGTCTCGATCGCGCCCGGGGCGACGACGTTCGCGGTGATGCCGCGGCCGCCCAGCTCCCTGGCCAGGTACACGGTGAGCGTTTCCACCGCGCCTTTGGCGGCCGCGTAGGCCGAGAAGCCGGGAAAGGACACACGGGTCAGGCCCGACGAGAAGTTGATGATGCGTCCGCCATCGGCCAGCGCCGGCAGCAGCGACTGCGTCAGGAAGAACACGCCTTTGACATGAACGTCGAAGAGCGCGTCGAACTGCGCCTGCGTGGTGGCGGAAAACGCCGTCATCTCGCCGTGTCCGGCGTTGTTGACGAGATGGTCGAACGTATCGCGGCCCCAGGTGTCCCTGAGTGCCGCGCGCACAGCCAGGACGAAGTCCGGGAAAGATGAGACTTTGCTCGTATCCAGCCGCAGCGCAACCGCCTTGCGGCCGAGCGCCCGGATGTCCGCCACGACGGCATCCGCGGCGTCCTTGCCTTCGCGATAGGTGACGATCACGTCGCCGCCATGGCGGGCAATGTTCAACGCGGTGTTGCGGCCAAGGCCCCGGCTGGCGCCGGTCACAAGGGAAATGGTGGTCATGGGGAAGCTCCTGGTTGGGTGAGCTTCGATGTTAGGAACCCGGGCCGTGGGCAGGTTGCCTGATTATTTTGAATTCTTGCCCGATTGTTTTGTTCGGGCCGGTTCAGGCTTGAATGGTGCTATGTTGGCGGCAGGCGGAATCCCCATGCAATTGCCCGAAGAAATGAAAGAGGTTGCCCGATCCTGTGATGAAAGCCCCGCGGGGGCCGGCCTGTCCGGGCCCGGCGAACTGACCGGGGCCCTGCTGCGGGCGGCACGGCAATATGCCGACGCACGCCTTGACGGCGAGGGCGTGGCCGCCACCCCCATCGAGGGCATGTTCATCCTGCGCGAGACCGCGCCGTCGCCCTTGCAGTACGCCATCACCCGGCCCCTGGTCGCGCTGGTGCTGCAAGGCGGCAAGCGCGTCGGCATGGGCGAGCGCAGCTTTACGTTTGGCGCCGGCGAGTCGTTGCTGATCACGATGGACGTGCCGACGGTGAGCCAGGTCATCACGGCGAGCGCGGCCGCGCCCTACTACTCGTTGGTCGTGGAACTGGATGCCGCGGTGATCACCGAGTTGGTTGGCGAAATGGGGGAGCTGCCGCTGCAACCCGATCACCCGGTACGGGTGGGCCGGACGGAAACGGAGGTCGCCGATGCGGCCTTGCGCCTGCTCAGGCTGCTCGACAGGCCGCGATCGCTGGCGGTGCTGGGCCGCCAGCTGGTGCGGGAGTTGCATTACTGGTTGCTTGCCGGCCGGCATGGCGGCGCCATTCGCGTGCTCGGAGTGGCCGACGGCCATGGTCGCAGGATTGCCCGCGCCATCGAGATGCTCAGGGCCGGCTATGCCCGGCCCCTGCGCATCGAAACGCTGGCCGAGGCGGCGGGCATGAGCCTGTCCGTGTTTCATACGCACTTTCGCAACATCACGACGCTGACGCCGCTGCAATTCCAGAAGCAGCTTCGGCTGCTCGAGGCGCGACGGCGCATGCTCGCCGAAGGCGTTGCCATCGGCGCCGCCGCCCATGGCGTCGGCTATGAAAGCGTGACGCAGTTCACCCGTGAATATGCGCGGATGTTTGGCCAACCTCCGGCCCGCAACATCCGGGAAATGCGCGCGCTGGCGCATTCGGCGACGTCTTGAGCCGCGGCGCGCGCGGTCAAAAATTGATTGTAAATCAACCTATACACACGTTGATCGGGCTTCTAGGATAGCGACGACTCTACAAGCCGAAGCGGCACAGGCGCCGCACAATCAGGAGACGAGCCATGCCCGCAGAAACTTCAGGATCCGCATTCGCGCCCATCGTCCACAGCGCGCAGCAGTGGCGCGACGCGATGTCGGAAATGTCGAAACGCAAGACGCCGAGCTTCTTCCATATCCGCGCCCGCTTGCCGCGGCAGGGGCGAACCAATCAGGTGCTGGGCGCATCGCCTTACATGAACGTCGTGCTCAAGACCTATGCCGGCGGCGGCGAGAACGAGATCCATGCCCACACCAACGAGGACCACGTCTTCGTCGTGCTGCAGGGCGTCGCCACTTTCCTGGGGCCGCGCGGGGAAACGCGGCGGGTGGGGCGCAACGACTGCGTGCTGGTGCCGGCAGGCGCGTTCTATTCGTTCCAGGCCGACGAGACCGAACCGCTGGTGATGCTGCGGGTGGGCGCCGCCATCGACCGGGCGGGGGACGTGCTGGCGCGCGTCGACGAGCGGGGGCAACCGTTCGATGGCTACTCCGAACGCAACAGGGAAGTCCCCGCCATCCTGCACGACGCGCTGATTTACGAATGACCCGCGGGCGGCCGGCCGCGGGATCCCCTAGTCCCCCGCGACCGCATGCGCCGGGAATGCCGGCACCACGAACTCCCCCAGCTCCTGGACGACTTCATGCGCCGGCCTGCGGCTGTACTTGAGGTTGAGACCGACGTGGTTGACGCCGATGGCCTTCAGGGAATGCAGGTACTGGATGACGAAGTTTCGGCCGGCGCGGAATCCCAGGTGCATGGGAGCGGGCGGCGCATCGGCTTGCTCGGCCAGGTCGATGTACAGCGATTGCGCGAACGGCTTGAATGCGGGCGTCAGCGATCGCCATCGCTTGATCGTGCTGGCTTGTTCCGCCAGGTTCTGCGGATAGAAGAGCCAGCCGTCGCCATGCTCGGCGATCCACTCAATGGATTGGCGGGAGTTGCCCGTCACCATCACGGGGATGTTCCGCAATTGCGGCTTTGGCAGCGTGTCCGCGCCGGACAGGTTCACGCGAGGCGTGGCGATCCGCGGAAAGTCCTCGGCCCAGGCTTGGCGCATGACGGCCAGGGCCTCCTGGAACAGTTCGCTACGCGCGGCCAGGGTCTGGCCGAAGGCCGGGAACTCCGCCGGCCGGTCGCCGGTGGCGATGCCCAGCACCAGGCGCTGGTTCGACAGGCGGTCGATGGACGCCGCCGCCTTGGCGACAAGCAAGGGGTGGCGCAGCGTGGTGATGATGCTGCCGGTCGCCAGGGCAATGCGCGACGTGTGCGCGGTCACGTAGCCCATGAATGCCCAGGGGTCATGGATGTGGCCCACGTCGCCGAACGAGGGCACATTGAGGAACACGTCCCGGAAGTACAGGGCCGCGAAGCCATGGGATTCGGCCAGTTGGGCCGTGCGGATCTGCTGCGCCAGGTCCATGTCGGGAACGGCGCCGGAATAGGACTCGATGGCGAAGAAGAGCCCCAGCGTCAGGCTTGCCTCCCGGTACATGGTCGAGTAGCCACGGTGGTGTGTGATCGCGTTCATGATCTGGCATTCAGAGAGGCGAAGGGGACTGCTTCTTCTTGAACGCGCGCCAAGTCATGGCGCGTTTGCCCGGCGCGTCGGTGTCGCCCGGCTTCAGGCGGTGGATCGCCTGGTTGTGCGGCGCGGACTTGACGATGCGCGGATCGGAATAGGCTTCGTCGGAAATCTGCGCGAGCACCGCGATCCAGCGGTCCAGCGCCTCCTTGCCGTACATCTCGCCGGCCTCGGGCGTGAACGGTTCGGGCAGCAGCCAGGGTTCGTGGCTGGTCCACATGGCGTCGATGCCGAAATCGGTCATGCGATTCTGAACGTCATGGACGTCGACGCCGGTCTCCTCCTTCATCTGCTCAAGGCTGTAGCGGGTCATTTCCAGCCTTGGCAGCGTCGCTTCGGGATGGGATCTGTTGACGCCGCGGATCGCGAGCAGTCCTTTCTCCATGTAGTTGTTGGCCAGCACCGAGATGTCGGAGGCTTGCGCGATGCCGGCGGCGCCCATGGCGCGGACCCAGGCGTAGGCTTTCAGGATGACCTGCACGTTGCCCCAGAACTCGCGGATCTTGCCGACGCTTCGCGGCCGGTCATGGTCGAGGCGGTAGCGGCCGTCCGCATGCGTCACCAGCGGCGTGGGAAGAAACGGCGCCAACTCGGCGGTGCATCCATAGGCCCCGGTGGCCGGGCCGCCGACGCCGCTCTTGGGCGCGCCGAAGGTCTTGTGCAGCATGAACATGCAGGCGTCGAAGCCGATCTCGCGGGCCCTGACCTTCGACATGGTGCCGTTGAAGTTGGCGGCGTCGTAGAACGCCAGGCCGCCGGCCTCATGCACGATGCGGATCCATTCCTTCATCTCGGGGTTGTAGACCCCCATGTCGTCGGGGTTGTTGACCATCAGGGCGGCGGTGCGGTGGGAAACCGCCGCTTTCAGCGCGTCGAGCGACGGATAGCCGTTTTCATCCAGCATCAGCGTGATGACCTTGAATCCCGCGGTTGCCGCCGTAGCCGGATTGCAGGGGTGGGTCTGGATGGTCGTGATGATCTCGTCGCGCTGTTCCAGTTCCCCGCGCGCGGCGTGGTAGGCGCGCGTCACCGCGCAATGCGTGAACGCGGCCTCGGCGCCGCCGCCGGCCTGGAACACGAACTGGTCCATGCCCGACAGCTCGCGCAAGGCCAGGTCCATGTTGTGCACGATCTCCAGGGCGCCCTGCAGGGTGTCTTCATGCTGCAGCGGGTGCAGTTGGGTGAGCTCGGGGCGCCACGCCATCTGCTCATTGATTTGCGCGTTGTACTTCATCGTGCAGGTGCCGAACAGGCTGGTGCCCATCATGCCGAGCGTCTGTTGCGACAGGCGCAGATAGTGGTACAGAACCTCCGGCTCGGACATTTCCGGCAGGGCAGGCTTGTCCTGGCGGCGCAGCGCGAACGGGATGAGGTCGTCGGCGTCTCCGACCTGGTCGCGGATCTCGCTTTCGATCGGCGGGAACAGGAGGCCTCGGCGTCCGGGATGGCCCATTTCCATGATGATGGGTTCGTTCCAGACGGGGGCGTGATATTCCTTGGGCTTGATTGTCATTGCTGGGTCACCTCTTTGAGGGCGCCGGCCAGGCGCTCGATGTCGGATAGGGTGTGGATTTCGGTCACGCTGAAGAGGGCGCTTTCGCCCAGTTCCGGAAAGTCCGCCCGCAGGTCCTTGCCGCCGAAAATACCCCTTGCGAGAAGGGCGCGGTTGATGTGCGCGACGGTCTTGCCGGTGCCGTCGAAATTGACGACGAACTCCTTGAAGAAGCCCGCCGGGAAATGGATGCGAATCCCGTCGATCCGCGCCAGGCGCCGCGCGGCATGATGGGCGCGCTGCAGGATCAGCCTGCCGACGTCGACGAATCCCTGCGGGCCCATCATCGCCATGTAGGTGGTGGCGGCGATCGCCCACATGTAGACCGAATGCCCGGTCCAGTCATTGCCCTTGTCGCGAAGGCCATAGGATGACTGGTGGAAAAGGCCGAGGCCGAAGCCGTATTCGCCCGGCTTCAAGGTCTCGGAAATGCTGATGAAGAGCGTGGGGTACGCCTCGGCGTAGCGAGGTTCGTCGCGCGATGCGATAAAGCCGCCGAGGCCGCCGCCGGCGTGCAGGTGAACGCCCAGCGGCTGGATGGTGCCCACCACGATATCGGCGCCGTAGTCGGCCGGCGAGGCCAGCACGCCCAGCGAGATCGGATCGACGCCGACGATCGTCTCGGCCCCAGCGGCACGGGCGATGGCGGCGATGGCGGCCGCCTGATGTTCGATCACGCCGAGATAGGACGGCACCTCGAAGTACACGGCGGCGGTCTGTGGGCTCACGGCGGCGCGCAGGTCGTCCAGGTCGATCAGGCCGGTGGCGGGATCGTAGTCGACGAGGCGGATGGCGATATGGCTTGCCATCTCGGGCGGCTCGCAATAGTTGCGGATGACCGACAATCGCTCGGGATCGATCGCGCGCACCACCACGACCTCGCTGCGCGCCGTCAGGCGAGCGGCCATCCGCATGGCGTGGCCGGCCGCGGTGCCCCAGCTGCGCACGGGCAAGCCGACGAGGTCAAGGTTCAGCAATTCGCCGAGCTGGCTGCAGAATTCGAACCACGCCTGGTTGCGGCCGTGATCGGAGCTGGGCTCGCCGAAGATGGACGTCAGCCACTCATTGCGGCGGACCACTTCGTCGACGGCCGCGGGGACGTGATGCTGCCAGATGCCGGCGCCCAGGAAGCTCAGGTTCTGCTCGGTGGTCTGGTTCTTGGCGAGCGTTTCGACAAGATGCCGTCGCAGTTCGCGTTCGGTGAGTGCCGGCGGCAGGTCGAGCGGTCGCGCCAATCGATGATCCGCGGGGATCTGGGCGAACAGTTCCTCGATGGTCTGGACGCCGACCGAGGCCAACATGTCCTGCTGTATCGATGGCACGGAATTGGCCATGTAGGGGTGGGCTGTGGATGGTCGCATCGGACGCTCCTGTCTTGTTTGGGGGGAAGGGGTCAGGCGGTGAGCCTGAGGCGGGTGCTGCGGCCGGGGCCGATCTCGACCCGGATATGGCCCGTGAGCAGGGCGTCGACCTCGTCGTCGCCGGTGTCCACGCGCAATGGCGCATTGCCGAGCGCGATGAGTTTCTCGGTGCTGGCGATGACGGTGATCCGGTCGCGGCCGACCTGACGGATGACCTCGGCGCTGATCTGTTGATTGCCGCGTCCGAACACGCTGCCTTGTCCGCCCAGGACGCCGACGATGAGGTGCAACGCGCGCCGCGCCATCAGGCGCAGCAGGGTCTGTTCGTCCAGGTCCTGGCCGACCAGCGCGCCGTTCAAGACGGCATCGACGCCGAGCAAGGTGCTGGGCAGCCCCAGCGCGTGCGAGACGCGTCGGGTGGTGGTGCCGGGGCCCAGGATGTAAAGCCGGTCCGGCTGCATGCCGGCGGCGATCTGACGAGCGATCGCATCGAGTGTCGCGTCCTCGCCGGGGCCGGCGCCGGCTTTTGCGTTCTGGGCCAGCCGGCGTGCGTGCGGGCTTTTCGCATAGCCAAACAGGCGCGCGGAGACGCGGTCCTGGCGCATGGCCGCCTCGTCCAGGTCCATGATCTCGGCGTCGCGCAGCGACACGCCCGGGTCCCCACCAAGATGCAGCGCGGCCAGCAGGCCCGCGTTGCCCGGGCTCGTGCCGAAGACGGCGGAGTGCATTTTCACGCCGGCGGGCACGCCCAGCAGGGGGACACGATCGCCGACGGCGGTGAGGATGTCGCGCGCGGTGCCATCGCCACCGACGAACAGGAGCAGCTCGATGCCGTGGTCCAGCATCGCGGCGGCGGCGGCCCGGGTGTCGGCGCTGGAGGAAGCGGCGTCGCCTGGAAACGGCAGCAGCGCGGGCGCGAGTCCGGCGCTTCGGACGGCGTCTTCACCCATGCCGCCCCGAACGGTCAGGACACGCAGGGCGGGGCAGGCCATGACGGCTCGGCGCAGCGCCTTGGCCGCTTTCGACCCGGCGAGGGGGCGCGCGCCGCGGAGCAATGCCGCTTGGAGAATGGCGGCGCCATCCGTTCCTTTCAGGCCGACGCTGCCGCCCATGCCGGCGATCGGATTGACGATGAGCCCCATGAGCGGGCAAGCAACCCCGGCGCCGGCGGTGATCTCGACATTGGCCATGCAGCCTCCATGCTTGCAACGGTTTCAGGTTTCACATACATTGTGAATGTGGAATTCTGAGCGGCATACATTGTGTATGTCAAGTGAAATACATTATGTATGTGAAAAAATGGGGGAAGGGGTGAGAAGTCGTGCTGAGACCATGGCGGAAACGCGCGAGAAACTGATCGCCGCGGCGCGGAAAACGTTCGCGGCCCGGGGATATGTCGACAGTCCGATGGAAGACATCACGGCCGAGGCCGGGCTGACCCGGGGAGCGCTCTATCATCAGTTCGGCGGCAAGAAGGGCCTGCTCGAGGCGGTCATCGAGCAGATCGATGCGGAGATGACGGAGCGCCTGTCGGCGATCTCCAGCCGCGCGACCTCGACGTGGGCGGCGCTGATCGACGAATTGGTGGCTTATCTGGCGATGGCGGCCGAGCCGGAAATCCAGCGCATCGTCCTGCTGGACGGTCCCGCCGTATTGGGCGAGCCATCCCAATGGCCGACGCAGATTGCCTGCGTCCGCAACACCAGGAGGCACATCGAGCGGCTCATCGACGAGGGTGTGGTCCAGCCCGTCGATGCCGAGGCCACCGCGCGCCTGGTGAGCGCGGCCGCGCTCGGCGCCTCGCTGTGGGTGGCGAACGCCGAGGATCCGCACGCGTCTTCGCGCAGGGTGTCGGAGAGTCTTCCCGTGCTCCTGTCCGGCCTTCTGGCCAAGCCGCCCAAGGCGGCGGGAAAGTAAGCCGACCGCGTCCTGCCGGCTAGGCCCGGAAGTGCTTGCGCAGGATGCTGTCCAGCTGGTTCGCGGCGGGATCTTCCAGGGCCGAGGCCGCGCGCAGCAGGACGATCTCGTGCGCGGCGATGGCCGGCAATGCTTCCAGCACCCGCATGCCCGCGGTGATCCGCGAACGGTCAACCAGGCTGATGCCCAAGCCGGCCTCCACGCACGCTTCGACGGCCTGGCTGGACGGGCTGCTCAGGACAATGCGCCAGGCGCGTCCCGCCTGGTCGAGCGCGCCGGTCATGGCGTCGCGATAGGGGCAATGCGTGGCATGCAGCGCCAGGGGAAGGGGCCGCGGCAGATCGCCGGTCCGCGTCGCGCTGCCGACCCAGACCGGCGTGGTCCTCGCCAGCACCTGCGCCGCGGGGCCGGCGCGCGCCGGTCGCACGGCAAGGGCCAGGTGCAGCCGCCCGCGTTCGGCCTGCGCGCGCAGCGTCAAGCTGGGCGCGGTCGAGACATCCAGCACCACGTTGGGCCACGCCGCGGCGAACAGGGGAAGCACGTCGCGAATCACGTGAACCGCGTACTCGTCGGGCACGCCCAGCTTGATGCGTCCGGTCAGATCGGTGCCGCGCAGATCCTCCAGCACCTTGTCGTGGCGGCGCAGCAGGTCGGCCGTTCCGGCCAGCAGCCGTTTGCCCAGCGGCGTCAACGTGACGGACTGGTTGTCCCGCTCCAGCAGGCGTCCACCGGCAACGGCCTCGAGCCGCTGGATGTGCATGCTGACGGCGGCGGGGCTGCGGTGGACGTGTTCGGCGGCAGCCCGGAACTGCCCGAGCTGGGCAACCGCCTGAAAGGTACGCAGCAGCTCGATGTCCAGGACAGGATTCATGATTTTGATTTCTTGAACGACATGGTCAGTACATTTTGATTTATTTAATAGTGGGGCGACGCTAAGGTCAAGGCATCAGAAAGACGTGTTGATGAGCCGAACCCTCCATGCCCGATGCCGATGCCCGCGTGATCCCTTGTTCCCCGCCGCCCACCGTGTCCCGCGGCGCGCCCAGGGTGGCGCCGCTCCTGCTGCTGGAAGCGGCGCTGGTGGTGGCCTGGAGTTCGGGCTTCGTGGGCACGCGCTTTTCGATCGATCACGCGCCCGCGTTCCTGGTGGTGTTCTGGCGCTGCGTGGTGGTGACGCTGGTGCTGCTGCCGTGGGCCATCGGCGCGCTTGGCCGCGTGCCGGCGGCCGTGCTGCTGCGCCACGCCGGCATCGGCCTGCTGGCCATGGCGGGCTACCTGGCGGGCGTCGCCAAGGGCATCGAGCATGGCGTCCCGGCCGGGTTGGCGGCGTTGATCGCCGACCTGCTGCCGCTGGGGACGGCGCTGCTGGCCCTGCGTTTGCCCGGCAAGCGGCTTGGCGGGCGTGGCTGGGCCGGCCTGTTTGTCGGCCTGCTGGGCGTGCTGATGGTGACGCGCGATGCGCTGGCGTGGGGGGACGCGCCGCTCTGGGCGTATGGCCTGCCGCTGCTGGGCATGCTGTCGCTGGCCGTGGCGACGTTGTGGCAGAAGCAGATGCACGCCGAGGCGTCGCTGGGTCTGTTGCCCAGCCTGTGGTTGCAGTGCGCCGTGTCGGCCGTGGCGTTCGCGGGGTTGGCGGGGCGGGAAGGCAGCTTGATGCCGGTCGCAAGCGTTGGGTTCGCCGTGAGCGTGTCGTGGACGGTCGTGCTTTCCACGTTGGGCGGCTATGGCCTGTACTGGGCCTGCCTGCGGCGTTCGTCGCCGACCCGCGTGACCAGCGTGCTGTATCTCAGCCCCGCGGTGACGCTGCTGTGGGCCTGGGCGATGTTCGGCGAGCCGCTGTCATGGCTGATGCTGCTGGGCACCGGGGTCTCGGGCCTGGGGATCTGGCTGGTGGCGCGGTCGGAGCGGGCGCTGCCGGCAGGCGCGTCACGGCGCGAACGGTGATAAGCTCCATTCTCATCTTTGCCCGTGCCTGACCCGCGCTTTCTTCTCCATTCAAGTCTCATGGCAACCCGACGCGCGCCCCAGCTGACCAGTCGCAGACAGCCACAGCAGGTCCGGTCCACGGATTTGGTGGCGGTGATCCTGCAAGCCGCGAGCCAGGTCCTGGCCAGCGCCGGGGCGAAACGCTTCACCACCGCCCGCGTTGCCGAGCGGGCCGGCGTCAGCGTCGGGTCCGTCTACCAGTACTTCCCGAACAAGGCCGCGATACTCTTTCGGCTGCAGAGCGATGAATGGACCCGATCGGCCGAAACGCTGTCCGCGATCCTGACCGATTCGGCGCAATCGCCCGATGCGCGCCTGCGGGCCTGGGTGCATGCCTTCATCGCGTCGGAGTGCGACGAAGCGGCGGTTCGGGTCGCGTTGGCCGATGTGGCGCCGGGCTATCGCGAGACGCCCGGGGCGGGGCAGTCGCGGGAATCGATTGGCCATGCGCTGGAAACGTTCATGGCCGATGCGCTGCCGCGGGCCGCCGCCGATGCGCGCACGCGCACGGGTGAGCGGATACGGTCAATCCTCAATGCCGCGGGCAAGCAATTCTCGGCGGCGCCGCGCACGCCCGCCCAGATTCAAGACCAGGCCGACTTCCTGGCCGACATGTTCCGCGCCTATCTGCAGGCGCTGAGCGCGGGGAGCATCCCGGACAGGCATGCCCAGCCGGGCGATGCTTGTGCATCTGGCGCCGCCCGCCAGGCGTTGACGGGACAGGGCGGCGGGATCGGCGGCTGATGAACCCCGGATTCAAGACGATCGCGGTACGACCTGGAGTGGACCGATGAGAGCGGAAAAATTCCTTTCATGCATCAAGTGGGGCTTGCTGTGCGGGCCGCTGTTGCTGGCGGCGGCCGGTTGCGGCACGCACGAAGCGGCGCGCGCCGCGCCGAAGGCGTCGAAGCTGGAGGCGCCGGTCAAGCAGGTGGCGAATCAGGCGCTGCTCATCAAGGGTTCATCGGGAGAGGGAGAGCTGCCGCTCTATGCCTCCGCCGATATCCTGGCCCGGGCCCCGAAGATATCGACCGTGCTGATCGTGATCCATGGCACCTTGCGCAACGCGGACACGTACTTCGACACCGGCAAGGAAATCGTGTCGGGGGCGGGGAAATCGGACGGCACGGTGATGGTGGTCGCGCCGCAGTTCCTGACCGCGCCGGATGTCGAGAAGTTCTCGATGTCCGCGCGCACCCTGAGGTGGTCCCAGGAAGGCTGGAAGAGCGGTGAGCCGGCGCTGGGCCCGGCGCCCCTCAGCTCGTTCGAGGCGATCGACGCGCTGCTGGACCACTTCGCGGACAAGAAGCGCTATCCCGCCCTGACGCACGTCGTCGTGATGGGGCATTCCGCGGGCGCGCAGATCCTTCAGCGATACGCCGCCGTGGGGCGCGGCAGCGCTGCCCTGGCGCGCCGCGGCGTGCCGTTGCGCTACGTCGTCGCGAACCCCTCCAGCTACGTCTATTTCAGCGATGAGCGGCCTGCGCTGCCGGCTGCCGGCACCTGCCCCGCCGCGACGAAATGGAAGTACCAGCTGACGGGCGGCCCGCCCTACGTGGCCGCGCAGGATCCCGCCGAGGTGGAGGCGCGTTACGCCAGCCGGAATGTGGTGTATCTGCTGGGCCAGGCGGACACCGATCCCTACACCCACTTCATCGACCGTTCCTGCGGCGGCATGGCGCAAGGCCCCAATCGGCTGGAACGCGGCCGCGCCTATTTCGATTACCTGACGCGCAGGCACCCGGCCGGATTGAACCAGAAGGTCGTGGAAGTGCCGGGCGTCGGCCACAACAACCTGGGGATGTTCACGTCGGCATGCGGCATCGCGGTGCTGTTCGATCGGCCGCTGCCGGCGAGTTGTCCGGTCGTGGGGCGATGAGAGGTCAGGCGGCCTTGCTGATCACCACCGGAATCGACTTGTAGCTGGGCGTGCCGCTTTGCCGGTCCTGGTAGTCCAGCGGGCACAGGTTGTTGGCCTCGGGGTAGTAGGCGCCGACCGAGCCGGGCGCGATGTCGTACGCGATCGCGGTCAGTTGCAGGCGGCGGTGCGCCTGGCCGGGCAGGCCGCTGTGCAGTTCCACCTTGTCGCCGTGCTTCAGGCCGTGGCGCGCCAGGTCGTCGGCATGCATGAACAGCACGTCGCGCCGGCCGAACACGCCGCGGTAGCGGTCGTCCAGCCCGTAGATGGTGGTGTTGTACTGATCGTGGCTGCGCAGCGTGGTCAGCGTCAGCGCGCCCGCCGCGACCGCGCCGGGATCCTCCTGCAGGCCCTTGAACGGCAGGAACTCGGCCTTGCCGGACTTCGTCTTCCAGATGCGCTCGGTGGGCGGCAGCGACAGGCGGAAGCCGCCCGGCTGCAGGATGCGTTCGTTGTACCCGTGAAAATCGGGGTAGACCTTTTCGATCAGGTCGCGGATGCGGCCATAGTCTTCCACCAGGTGCAGCCACGGCACCCGCGTGTTCGGCAGCGTCGCCGCCGCCATGCCCGCGATGATGGCGGGTTCCGAACGCAGGTGCTCGGACGCGGGTGCGAGCTTGCCGCGCGAGGCATGCACCATCGACATCGAATCCTCGACGGTGATGGACTGCGCGCCGCCGGCCTGCACGTCGCTTTCGGTACGGCCCAGCACCGGCAGGATGATGGCGTCGCGGCCGATCAGCAGGTGCGAGCGGTTCAGCTTGGTGTTCATGTGCACGGCCAGGTCCAGCCGACGCATGCCGGTTTCGCACTGCTCGGTGTCGGACAGCGCCATGGCGAGATTGCCGCCCAGGCAGATCAGCACGCGGGCATCGCCGTTCACCATCGCCTTCATGGCGTCGACCGCGTCGTGTCCGTGGCGCTCGGGCGGCCGGAAGCCGAAGGTCTTTTCGATGTTGTCGAACATCACCGGGTCGATCTTCTCGGTGATGCCGACGGTGCGGTTGCCCTGCACGTTGGAGTGGCCGCGCAGCGGGCAGATGCCGGCGCCCGGCCGGCCGAAGTTGCCGCGCATGAGCAGCAGCGCGGCGATCTGCTGCACATTCTGCGTGCCGCGCGCGTGCTGGGTGATGCCCATGCCGTAGGTCACGATGGTGGCCTTGGACCGGGCGTACGCCGCGGCGACCTGTTCCAGGTTGTCGCGCGTCATCCCGCAGGCGCGTTCGATGTCGGCCCAGTCGGTGCCGTCCAGGTCCTCGACGTAGGCTTCGAAGCCGTTCGTGTGTTCGGCGATGAAGGCATGGTCGATCGCGCCGGGCGCCTGCCGGTCGAGGGCCAGCAGCGCCTTCATGATGCCTTTCAGCGCGGCGGCGTCGCCGCCCACCTTGACCTGGTAGTACGTGGAGGCGATGCGGGTCGATCCCAGCGTGCCCATCTCGATGGGGTTCTGCGGATCGGCGAAGCGTTCCAGCGCGCGCTCGCGCAGCGGGTTGAACACGATGATCGGCACGCCGCGGCGCGCGCACTCGTGCAGCGTGCCCATCATGCGCGGATGATTCGTGCCGGGGTTGTGGCCCATCGAGATGATCAGGTCGCAGGCATCGAAATCGTCCAGCGACACGGTGCCCTTGCCGATGCCGATGGCCTGCGGCAGCCCGACGCTGGTGGCCTCGTGGCACATGTTCGAGCAGTCGGGGAAGTTGTTGGTGCCATACTCGCGGGCGTACAGGCTGAACAGGAACGCGGCCTCGTTCGAGGCGCGGCCCGAGGTGTAGAACTCCACCGCGTCGGGGTCGGGCAGGCTGGCCAGGGTGCGGCCGATGTGCTGGAACGCGTCGTCCCACGCGATCGGCTGGTAGGTGTCGGTGGCGGCGTCGTAGCGCAGCGGATGCGTCAGCCGGCCGGCGTCTTCCAGGTCGTGGTCGGACCAGGTCAGGAGCTCGGTCACGGTGTGGGCGGCGAAGAACGCCGGGGTCACGCGCTTCTTGGTGGCTTCCCAGGTCACGGCCTTGGCGCCGTTTTCGCAGAACTGGAACGTGGACGTGTGCGCCTTGTCCGGCCAGGCGCAGCCGGGGCAGTCAAAGCCGTCCGGCTTGTTGGTGCGGAACAGCAGCACCGGCGCCTCGGCAATGCGCATCTGGTCGGCGATGGCCTGCGCGGTGGCCTTGAGCGCGCCCCAGCCGCCGGCGGGCGCGTCATAGCGTTCGATGCCGGTCAAGTTACGTGATGTCATGCAAACCTCTTCATGTCGAGCCGGGCAGCGGCGCGCCGGCCGCTGCCGCGGTCCGGGTGGCCCGGGCCGCGCAAAAATGGTGGGTCGCCGCGGAGCCTACCACCGCCAGGATGATCGGCACCAGGAAGCCCTGGTCCACGCGCGTGAATTCCAGGATCAGGACGGTGGCGGTCAGCGGCATGCGCATCGATGCCGCCAGGAACGCCGCCGCGCCCACCACCGCGTAGGCGCCGGGCGGCGCGTCGGGCCAGACCTGGTTCCAGGCCGCGCCCAGCACGACCGCCAGCAAGGCGCCGATGGCGATGCCGGGCGTGAGCAGGCCGCCGGAGGCCCCGGCGCGCAGCGAGCCGCTGGTGATCGCCACCTTCAGGACCAGCAGCAGGGCCGCCATGCCGAGCGTCAGCTCGCTGCTGAAGCCCAGCTGCGCCGCGCCCTTGCCGTTGCCCAGCAGCGCCGGCAGAAAAACCGCCAGGACCCCGATCAGCGTGAAGTTCACCAGCGCCGCCGCCGGCAGCCGCCATCCGCGCGCCGCATGGCGCCGCGCGGCGGAGGTCAGCTGCACGAAGCCGTGCGCGGCCACGCCGAAGACGGGGCCCGCGATCACCGACCAGACGACCAGGCTGGCGTCCGCGGTCATGGGCGGCACGGCGTACTGGATCTCGTTGCCCAGCCCGATCCAGGCGATCACGGCGCCGATGCAGCACGTCGCCAGCGCCACCACGGCGGCCGGCCACGCGAACGAACCCAGCAACACTTCCAGCACGAACAGCGCCGCGCCCAGCGGCACGTTGTACACCGCGGCCAGGCCCGCGCCGGCGCCGCACGCCACGATCAGGCGGTGCTGGTCGGCCGGCAGGCGCAGCCACGCCGACACGCCGCTGGCCGCCAGCGCGCCGACCTCCCGTGGCGCCACCTCGCGCCCCAGCGGCGATCCCAGCGCGACCGTGACGATCTGCAGGATCGCATGCGCCAGGGTGGTCTTGGCCGGCATCCGCACGGAGGGATCCTGCACCGCCTGCGTCACGCTGACGAGCGGCCGTCCGAACCGGTAGACCAGCCACCAGCCGCCGCCGGCCACCAGGCCGCACAGTATCAATACCGCCAGGCGCCGCGGGCCGCCGGCGGCTTGCACGCCCTGCAGGAAGGATTCGGGGCCGACGATGTGGTCCAGGCTGTAGCCGTACGCCACATGCTGCACGGCGTGCAGCAACATGCCCAGCAGCATGCCGCCCAGCCCGGCGGACAGGCCGGTAAGGAGGATGGCGAGCAAAAACCGCGGATGAGAGCGCGGTGGGGCGTCAGCCGGCGCTTCGTTCATGCCTGGATCGGCTCCTGTCGGGGCGGCGGGCAGCGGCCCGCTTTCGGTGGATGATGATGGACGGTAGACCAGGCAACGTCAACGAATCGTTAACGACCGGGGCCGTCACCCCTGGGGATGGTAGTGCGGGCGCAGGCCTGGGGCGCCATTGTCTTTTCCCCCCCGCGGCGCCGGGAAAATGACCCCGTTTACCGGCGCGGCGACCGGGCCGAGGCCATGGCGATCATGCACAGGCCCGCGGCCAGCGCGCCGCAGGCGCAGATCGCCAGCGGCAGCAGCGCCGGCCCTTGCGGCGCCAGGCTGACGGCATAGCCGATGGCGGCCGACATCAGGTAGTGCAGCGTGCCCATCAGCGCCGACGCCACGCCCGCCTGCCTGCCGGCGTGGCTCATGGTCAGGGCGGTGAGGTTGCCGAAGATCAGTCCCAGCGCGCCGACGGCCACGGCCAGCAGGCCCGCGTACACGGCGAACGGCGCGTGGCCGGCCCGCGCCAGCAGGAACAGGACCAGCCCCGCCAGCGCGTGCGCCGCGATGCCCGCCAGCAGGATGGCGCCGGCCGTGCGCCCTTTTCCCAGCAGCCGGTTGCTGATCATGCCGCCCAGCACCAGGGCCACCGAGTTGCCGGCGAACAAATAGCTGAACTGCGTGGCGCTCAGCCCGAAGTGGCCGGTGAACACGAAGGCCGACGCGCTGATGTAGTTGAACAGCGACCCCAGCACGAAGCCGCCGGCCAGCGTGTAGGCCATGAAGACCGGATGCCGCAGCTGGCTGCCGTAGGCGCGCAGGATCGCGCCGGCATGCAGCGGCGCGCGGCGCTCGGCCGGCAGCGAGTCGGGCAGGGCGCGCCAGCCCCATGCCAGCCCGGCCGCGCCCAGGCCCGCCAGTACCCAGAAGATGCCGCGCCAGCCGCCATGCGCGAGCAGGCTGCCGCCCAGGATCGGCGCGGCGATGGGGGCGATCATCATGACCTGCATCAGGAGCGAGAAGATGCGCGCCGACTCGGCCACGCCGCACAGGTCGGCGACGATGGCGCGCGGCGTCACCAGTCCGGCCGCCGCGCCCAGCGCCTGCACGAAGCGCGCCGCCAGCAGCCATTCCACCGTGGGCGCGACAGCCGCCATCACCGAGCCCGCGACGAAGATGGCCACGCCGGCCAGCAGCGGCAGGCGGCGTCCGTAGCGGTCCAGCAACGGGCCATACAGGGCTTGGCCAATGGCCAGCCCGGCCAGGAACACGGACAGCGTCTGCTGAATGCGCCCGGCCGAGACGCCGAAGTCCTCGGCGATGGCGGGCATGCCCGGCAGGTACATGTCGATCGCCATGGCGTCGAGCGCGGTCAGCAGCGCCAGCAGCAGGATCAGGCCGGCGCCGATCAGGCCGCCGCGTTGGGTCGTGGCGGCGCCGTTCATGCCGCGCGCTCCGGCCCGATGGCGTGCGCCAGGGCGTCGGCCTGCAGGCGTTGCATGGCCGCCAGCCGCTGCCCCGCCTGGTCGGCATTGGTGTAGACCAGCTTGACCTGCACGGCGTCGATCATGCCCAGGTAGGCTTCCGCGTAGCGCGCCGCGGCCGCCTTCGACAGCCGGGCGCGCTTGCCGACCCAGGCGCGCAGCCGGGTGTCGAAATCCGTGCGCAATTGCGCCAGGTAGGTTTCATAGTCGGCGGTGATGGCGGTCTCGAGCGCGTCGGGCGGCACGTAGCTGGCGCGCAGCAAAAAGCGCAGGTGCAGGGAGTCGCCATGGCGTCCGACCAGGTGGGCGCAATAGGCGGAGCCGGGCAGGGCGTTGCCGGCCTCGGCGTCGAAGCAGCCCCGCGCCAGCTGCATCTCGAGCGCCAGCGCATCGGCGAAGATCTCGCGGTACAGGACGTCCTTGCTGGCGAAGTGCGTATAGAGCGAGGCCTTGCGGATGCCGACGGTGTCGGCGATGTCGGCGAGCGACGCGCCGTCGTAGCCGCGGTTGGCGAAGTGGCCGAGCGCGGCGTCGAGGATGCGCTGGACGGAAGCAGTGCGTGTCATGGCGGGGAATTCCTGGTCGGTCCGCTGAAGGCCGGGGGCGGGGAACCGACAAGGGCCGGTCTTCAGGTGGACGGACTTTAAACTAACTACCGGTCGGTAGTCTAGCGCCTGGCATACACCGGGGCGGCAAGCGCCGCGCACTCAACCCGCGGCGAAATCGGTCGAGCGCGCCAGCGCCTCCCAGGCCCGGGTCTCGCGCGCCACGTAGGCCTGCTTGTCGGCGATGGCGGCCAGGGTGTCGCTGCCCAGCGGCAGGCGCAGCGGCGGCTCGGCGGCGTTGGCCAGTTCGACCATGGCCGCGGCCAGCTTGACGGGGTCGCCGGGTTGCTGGTGGTTCAGGTGCACGGCCTTCTGGCGCACCTGGCCCGACGTGGCGGCGTAGTCGGCGATTTCGCCGGGCGCGACGACCAGCGAACTGGCGTCCAGGAAGTCGGTGCGGAAGTAGCCGGGTTCGACCACGGTGGCGTGGATGCCCAGCGGCGCCAGCTCATCGTGCAAGGCCTCGGTCAGCCCCTCGACGGCGAACTTGGTCGAGCAGTACGCGCCGAAGCCGGCCCCCGAGCGGAAGCCGCCGATGGACGAGATATTGATGACGTGGCCGGCGCGGCGCGCGCGCATGGCCGGCAGCACCGCGCGGGTCACGTTGAGCAGGCCGAAGACGTTGGTGTCGTACATGCGGCGCACGTCGGCGTCGCTGGATTCCTCTACCGCGCCCAGCAGGCCGAAGCCGGCGTTGTTGACCAGCACGTCGAGGCGGCCGAAGGCATCCAGCGCGGCGTCGACCGCGGCCTGGGCCTGTTCGGGGCGGGTCACGTCCAGCGCGACCGGCAGCAGGCCGGGCGCCTGGCCCAGGCGTTCGATGATGGCGGCGGTATTGCGGCCGGCGGCGACCACGGCGTTGCCATCGGCCAGGGCGGCTTCGGCGATCAGCGCGCCCAGGCCGCGCGAGGCGCCGGTGATGAACCAGATTTTCTTGAAATTCGTCGGGGTGTTCATGCGTTTCTCCAGTCAGGGGGAAGGGATGAAACGCATGGTAGAGAGCCGGATGTGTTCCGAATAGCGGCTATTCAATAGAATGATAATCAACTTTTATTTGCCAATCGGCCGCCCCTGACCGGCCGGGAGACCTGCCATGAATGAAGTCCGCGCCCTGACCATCTTCGTGCGCACCGCCATACTGGGCAGCCTGCGCAAGGCGGCCGTGGACCAGGGCATTTCGCCGCAGGCGGCGAGCCACGCGGTGATGCAGCTGGAGAAATCGCTGGGCGTGCAGCTGCTGCGCCGGACCACGCGCAAGCTGAGCCTGACCGAGGAAGGGCGGCGGCTACTCGACAACGCCAGCCTGGCGCTCGGCCTGCTGTCGGAAGCGCTGGCGGATGCGCGGCGCGCCGGCGACGAGATCAGCGGTCCGCTGCGCATCAGCGCGCCGCGGTCGCTGATCCACTGCATGCTGTGGCAGCACGTGCTGGCGTTCGCGCGTGAATATCCCGCGGTGCAGCTCGATGTGCATTTCGACGACCGTTTCACCGATCTCGTCAGCGACCGGGCCGACGTGGGTTTTCGCGGCGGTTCGTTGCCGGCGGCGGGCACCGTGGCGCGCCGGTTGCTGCCGATCCAGCTGCTGATCTGCGCCGCGCCCGACTACCTGGCGCGCCACGGCGCGCCCGCGGACATCGATGACCTGGCGCGGCATCGCTGCACGGGATATGTCCACGCCAACACGGGCAAGCTTGCGCCCTGGGAATTCCAGGTCGACGGCGAGCAGGTCTACCGCGAGATCACGCCGGCGCTGTGCATGAACGACATCGACGCCGAGACCCAGACCGTGCTGGCGGGCGAGGCCATCGGCCAGCTGGGCAGCTTCAGCGCCGTGCCGCACATCCGCGCCGGCCGGCTGGTGCCGCTGCTGCTGCGGCACGTGGTGTATCTCGAGGGCATCTACCTGTACTACGGGCGCCGCACCGAGCAACCGCTGCGCGTGCGGACGTTCGTGGACTTCATGGTCAGGCAGCTGGAAGGGAACCGCCAGTTCTTCCTGGAGCCTGGCGAGCTGGCACGGGCGTGGGGCTAGCCGCGCCAGGCCTGCCGCGTCAGGTTCGCGGCGTCTCGCTTTCCAGCACCGCCAGCACCCCGATGATCAGCGCCTGCATGCCCTGATCGAGCTCCGCCTCCATCTCGGCTTCCTCGGCGGTGCGCGCCGCCTCGACCACCGGCTCCAGGCCGGCCACCGAATACACGGTGTCGGCCACCGCCATGCAATGGAACGCCACCGTCGCCAGCAGCATGCGCGCCTGGTCCCTTGAAATGCCGTAGGCGTGGGCGATGTGGCGCTGGTGCCCTTCGATCTTGGCGATCATCGACGGCGTGGCCGCCAGCCGCCGGATCACGTAGGGCGTCACGCCCGGATGCGCCTTGACGAATTCCCGCACGGATGCGGTGAACACGGTCAGGTATTCCTTCAGCCCGCCGCGGTCGTTGCCGCTCGCTTGCGGGATCTGCCAGCGCTTGAAGATTTCCTCGGCGATCAGGCGCTTGAGCGCCTCGAGGCTCGGCACGTGCTTGTAGAGCGCCATGTGGCTGACGCCCAGCGCGGCGGCGACGCCGACGAAGGTGAGGTTGGGCAAGCCCATTGCAATGCCGGCGTCGGCAATCCGCTCCAGGGTGATGGTGGGCGGGCGGCCCCGCGCCGGACGGCGCTCTGGCGGGTTCATGTCTGGTCCTTGGTGATGGCGGCGGCTATCCGTCACTTTAACCCGCGCACGATTATTTAGTTTATGGCAATGCAACTAATTCAAGATTTAGTTTATAGTCATGCAAATAATTATCACCAACATCTGGGTAGTCCGATTTCATGAGCACGTCCGCAGTCGCCGCGGCCACCCCTGGCCCGCTCAGGCAAGTGTTGTCCCCGATCCGCGGGCAACTGATCGCCGCGGCGCTATTGGCCTCGGTGGGCACCATGCTCACACTGGCGCCGCTGGCGGGCATCGCGCACATCGCGAAGCTTCTGCTGGCCGCCCTCGACCTGGCGGACGCCGCCCGCGCGGCGGTGCGGGCGGAACTCTGGTGGGTGGCGGGCGCCAGCGTGATCTGCCTGTTCGCCGGCATGGCGCTGGTGTCGGCCGGCGAACTGACCGCGCATCTGGCCGATAACCGCGTCACGCATCACCTGCGACTGGCCGTGGCGCGGCGGCTGGCGCAAGCGCCGCTGGGCTGGTTCAGCGGCAGGGCGTCGGGCGAGGTCAAGCAGGCGATGCAGGACGACATCGCCACGCTGCACAGCCTGACCGCGCATTTCTACACGGCGGTGGGGCGCGCGGCGGGCGCCATCGGGCTGTCGGTCATCTACCTGTTCGCGCTGGACTGGCGCATGGCGCTGGCGGCGCTGCTGCCGTTTCCGGGGTTCTTCCTGTTCCTGCGCCGCGCCATGAAGGCCGGCGGCGGCGAGATGCAGGCTTTCGTCACCCGGCTCGAACGCCTGAATGGCGCGACGGTCGAGTTCGTCGGCGGGATGCCGGTGGTCAAGGCGTTCGGCGCCGGCGGCAAGGCGCACCGCGGCTACCACGAGGCCGTGGATGGACTGGCCGAGGCCTTCGTCCGTTTCACCCGCCCGCTGGTGGCGGCGATGGCCCATGCGCACGCCATGATCGCCCCGGTCACGGTGCTGGGCGTGGTGCTGGGCTGCGGCGCGCTGTTCGTCGGCCTGGGCTGGATCGCGCCGGTGGATGTGCTGCCGTTCGCGCTGGTGGCGCCGGCCATCTGCGCGCCGGTGTTGATGTTGCATACCTTGCTGCACGACCTGGGCAGCGCCACGGCCGCCGCGCAACGCGTGCTGGCGTTGTTGCACACGCCGGTGCTGGCATCGCCCGAGGCCGGACGTTGCGGGACGCCGGCCGGCCACGAGGTGCGTTTCGAGAACGTCGCCTATGCCTATGGCGAGTCACGCCAGGCATTGTCGAACATCAGCTTCACGCTGGAGCCCGGCACCGTGACGGCCGTCGTCGGGACGTCGGGCGCGGGCAAGTCCACGCTGGCGCGGCTGCTGCTGCGGTTCTTCGATCCGGCCGAGGGGCGCATCACGCTGGGCGGGGTGGATCTGCGGCACATCGAGACCACGCAGCTCTACCGGCGCATCGGCTTCGTGTTGCAGGAGGTGCGCCTGATCCACGCCAGCATCCATGACAACATCGCGCTGGGCCGGCCGGCGGCCAGCCGCCTGGAGGTCGAGGCCGCCGCGCGCGCCGCCAACATCCATGAACGCATCCTGGCGCTGCCGCGTGGCTACGACTCGGTGGTCGGCGAGGACGCGCAGCTGTCGGGCGGGGAGCGCCAGCGGGTGAGCATCGCGCGCGCCGTGTTGCTCGATGCGCCGGTGCTGGTGTGCGACGAGGCCACGGCGGCGGCAGATGCCGGCAACGAGGTGGCGATCCAGGAGGCGCTGTCGCGTTTCGCGCAAGGGCGCACGCTGATGGTGATTGCGCACCGGCTGGACACGGTGATGCACGCCGACCGCATTCTCGTCCTGGAGGACGGCGCCATCGTCGAGCAGGGGCGCCACGACGCGCTGCTGGCGCTGGGCGGCCGCTATGCCCGGCTGTGGACGCTGGGCGGCTACGACATGGCGACGGAACAGGCGGGGGCGTCATGCTGAAGACCTTCCTGCTGTTGCTGGGCAAGGAGGCGCCCGTGCTGCGGCGTTATGCCTGGATGGCCGTCGCCTATGGCGTGCTGTGCGGATTGGCCATCACCTCGCTGGCGCCGGTGCTGATCCATCTGCTTGACGGTGACGTGCGGCGGGTGACGCCCTGGCTGTCTTTGCTCGTGGCCGAGGTGGCGGCCTGCTGGCTGCTGCGGCGCCAGGTGGAGCGGGCCGGCGTGCGCGTGGGCGTGGCCATCCTGCGCAGCGGTCGCCATCGCCTGGGCGAGCACGTGGCGAGCCTGCCGGTGGGATGGTTCACGCCGGCGCACACGGCGCGCCTGGGGCATGTGGTCACGCAGGGCATGATGGCCGTGGCCCAGTTGCCCGCGCACGTGTTCACGCCGGTGATCACCGGGATCGTGACGCCGATGGTGCTGGTCGCCGCGCTGTTCGCGCAGCACTGGCTGCTGGGCGTGATCGCGCTGCTGGCGCTGCCGCTGCTGGCTGGCGTCCTGGCCTTGACGGCCGCCATGGCACGGCGGGCGGACGACGCTTTCCATCGCAGTTTCGCCGACGCCAGCCAGCGCGTGGTGGAGTTCGCGCAGGCGCAGTCGGTGCTGCGCGCCTTCAATGGCGACGGCGGCGGCTTGCGGTTGCTGGAGCAGGCGGTCGAACGCCAGCGCCAGTCCGGCGCGCGGCTGATCTGGCTGTCGGCGGGGGCGGCCGTCTTGAATGCCTGGGCCGTGCAGGCGGCGTTCGCCGCCATGCTGATGGCGGCGGTGTGGTGGGCCAATGGCCTGGCGGGCGGTCCGCTGGCGTCCGGCGCGGTCGTGGCGGTCATCGTCTCGCTGGTGCTGGCAGCCCGCTACGTCGATGCGTTGCTGGAGGTGGCGGGCTATGGCGAGGTGCTGCGCGGCGCGCGCGGCCAGCTCGATGCCATCGCGGCGCTGTTCGCGGTGGAACCGTTGCCGGAACCCGAAGCGCCGCAGGCGCCGCGCGATGGCGCGATCGAACTGCGCGAAGTGGACTTCTGCTACGCGCCGGATGAACCGGACGTGTTGCGCGACGTGACGCTGCGCATCGCGCCGGGCAGCATGGTTGCCCTGATCGGCGAGTCCGGCTCCGGCAAGACCACGCTGGCGCGGCTGATCGCCCGTTTCTTCGACGTGACCGCGGGCAGCGTCAGCGTCGGCGGCGTGGACGTGAGGCAGATCGCCAGCGCGCGCCTGGCCGGCCAGATCAGCCAGATCTTCCAGGACAACTACCTGTTTTCGGGCAGCATCGCCGACAACATCCGCGTCGGCAAGCCCGATGCCAGCGACGCCGAGGTCATGGACGCCGCGCGCCAGGCGGGCGTGGCCGGCATCATCGAACGGCTGCCGCAAGGCCTGGACACGGCGGTGGGCGAGGGCGGCGCGCGCCTGTCCGGCGGCGAGCGCCAGCGCGTCGCCATCGCCCGCGCGTTGATCAGCGCCGCCCCGATCCTGCTGGTGGACGAGGCTACCGCGGCGCTGGACGCGGAGAACCAGATCGTCGTCACCGAGGCGCTGGCGCGGCTGCGCGGCCGGTGCACGCTGGTGGTGATCGCCCATCAGTTGTCCACGGTGGCGATGGCCGACCAGATCGTGGTGCTCGAAGCCGGCCGCATCGTTGAGCAGGGCTCGCCCGCGCTGCTGCGCGCGGGCCAGGGACGCTATGCGCGATTCCTGGCGCAACGCCGGGCCGCCAAGGGCTGGCGCATCGCCGCCGCGGAACCGGACAAGGCGTGCGGCTGATGCGTGCGGGCCTGCTGGGCGTGTTCATCGTGCTGTGCGGCGCGTCGTTGCTGGTGGGCGCGCGGCAGATGGCGTGGTCGCAGCTGCTGTCGCTGTCCGGCGACGACTGGCTGACGCTGACGGCGAGCCGGTTGCCGCGCCTGGCGGCGCTGGTGCTGACGGGCGTGGGCCTGTCGGTCTGCGGGGTGATCCTGCAACACGTCGTGCGCAACAAGTTCGTCGAACCGGCCACCTCGGGCGGGCTGGACGCCGCCAAGTTCGGCATCCTGGTGTCGCTGACGCTGGCGCCCGCCGCCGGCACGGCGGCGCGGATGCTGTTCGCGCTGGTCTTCTGCCTGGCCGCCAGCCTGGCCTTCGTGGCGATCGTGCGCCGCGTGAGATTCAAGAACACCGTGCTGGTGCCGGTGATCGGGCTGATGTACGGCGGCGTGCTGAGCGCGCTGGCCGAGTTCTACGCCTACCGCCACAACATCCTGCAGAGCATGCAGGGCTGGATGCTGGGCGACTTCTCGCGGATCGTGCAGGGCCACTACGAGATCATCTACCTGATCCTGCCCATCGTCGCGCTGACGTATCTGTACGCGCACCGCTTCACCGTGCTGGGCATGGGCGAGGGCATGGCGTCGAGCCTGGGGCTGAACTATTCCGCCACGGTGGCGTTGGGGCTGGTGCTGGTGGCCGTGACGGTGTCCGCCACGGTCATCACGGTCGGGGCCATTCCCTTCGTCGGCCTGGTGGTGCCGAATCTGGTGGCGCTGCATTACGGCGACAACCTGGGCCGCACCCTGCCGCTGGTGGCGCTGGGCGGCGCGTCGCTGCTGTTGGCCTGCGACGTGCTCGGCCGCCTGTTGATCCACCCGTTCGAGGTGCCGATCGGCCTGACCGCGGGCGGGCTGGGCGGCCTGCTGTTCCTGGCGCTGATCTTCTGGAAGCACCGATGATGCGCCGGGCTCCACGGCAACTGGCCTGGCTGCTCGTCATCGCCCTGGCGCTGGCGTTCCTGTTCCTGGGCGCCGGCTTCGATTTCGACTATGTCATCCCCAAGCGGCTTGCGCGGCTGGCGGCCATGCTGATCGGCGGCGTGGCCATCGCCTGGTCGTCGATCGTGTTCCAGACGCTGACGGGCAACCGCATCCTGACGCCGGCCATCATGGGCTACGAGGCGGTCTACCTGTTGCTGCAATCGCTGCTGGTGCTGGCGCTGGGGGCGCAGAGCCTGGTGCTGCTGGGGGCGAACGGCAATTTCTTCCTGTCCGTGGCGGTGATGCTGGGCTATTCGTGGCTGATCCATCGCGGATTGTTCCGCCAGGGCCGGCAGAACGTCTATTTCCTGCTGCTGGTGGGGTTGGTGCTGACGATGGTGATCGGCACCTTCACGCAGTTCGTGCAGCTCAAGACCAGCCCCGGCGAGTTCTCGATCCTGCTGGGTTTTTCCCAGGCGTCGTTCAACAAGACCGAACCGGCGCAGCTGCTGGTGTCGGGACTGCTGGTGGCGGGCGTGTGCCTGGCCGGTCTGAAGACCTTGCCGACGCTGGATGTGATGTCGCTGGGGCGCGATCAGGCGCTGTCGCTGGGCGTGGGCTACCCGCGGCAGGTGCGGCTGCACCTGGCGTTGATCGCGACGCTGGTCGCGGTATCGACCAGCCTGCTGGGACCCACGGCGTTCATGGGCATCTTCGTCGCCAACATGGCCTATGCGCTGGCGCGCACGCGCCGGCACCGGGCCACCCTGCCCACCGGCTGCGCCATCGCGATCGGCCTGTTCCTGCTGGCCCAGTTGGCGGTGGAGCATCTTTTCAACTACCGGACCACCGTCGGCATCCTGGTCAACCTGGTGTGCGGCGCCTGGTTCCTGGCGCTGATGGCGCGGGCGCGAGGCACGGCATGATTAGCGTCAAGCATCTTTCCAAACACTATGGCGCGCGGGCCGTGCTGTCCGACGTCAGCGCGCAGTTTCCGGCGGGGCGGCTGACCTCGCTGATCGGTCCCAACGGCGCCGGCAAGACCACGCTGTTGATGATGATCGCGCGGTTGCTGGAGCCGACCCGTGGCGACATCCTGATCGACGGCCGCGACGTGTCGGGCATTGGCATCGGCGACTACGCCAAGCGCGTCGCCACGCTGCGCCAGTCGCCCGATTTCAACCTGCGCCTGACGGTGGAAGAACTGGTGGCGTTCGGGCGCTTCCCCTACAGCCGCGGCGCGTTGACGCCGCAGGACCGGCGGGTGATCGACGAGGCCATCGCGTTCCTGTCGCTGGGGCCGCTGCGGCAGGCCTATCTCGACGAGTTGAGCGGCGGCCAGCGGCAGATGGCGTTCCTGGCCATGACCATCGCGCAGCAGACCGACTATCTGCTGCTCGACGAGCCGCTGAACAACCTGGACATCAAGCACGCCGTGCAGATCATGCGGGCGCTGCGGCGCCTGTGCGACGCGCACGGCCGCACCGTCATCCTGGTGGTGCACGACATCAACTTCGCGGCCAGCTACTCCGACCACATCGTCGCCATGAAGGATGGCGCGGTGCATTGCGCCGGCACGGTGCGGCAGGTCGTGACCGAGGACCGCTTGCGGGAACTGTATGGGCTGGATTTCGAGATCACGCACGGCGCGCGCGGACGCTTGTGCAACTACTTCAACCCATCGGGAGAATTGACATGACCTTCAAGCACAGATCCTGGGCGCTGGCCCTGCTGGCGGCCGCCACGATTGCGGTGCAGGGCTGCGGCCGGGAGGCGGCGGATCCGCCCCAGGCCGCGCGTGCGCCCGATGCGCCCAGCGCCGCCGTGCAACCGGCCTATGCAGCCGTCACGGTGCAGCACAAGCTCGGCACCACCGTCATCGACAAGCGGCCGCAGCGCGTGGTGGCGCTGGACATGAACGAGGTCGATTTCCTGGACCTGCTGGGAGTGCCCGTGGCCGGCATGCCGAAGGATTTCGTGCCGCACTTCCTGGCGCAATACAAGGACGCGCCGGACGTGCGCGACATGGGCGCGATCGTGCAGCCGAACCTGGAGCGGGTGCACGCGGCCAAGCCCGACCTGATCCTGATCACGTCGCTGCAGGCGAACCACTACAAGGAACTGAGCCAGATCGCGCCGACGATCCATTTCGACGTGGATTACCGCGACAGCCAGGCCAATCACATCGAGGTCATCAAGGACCACCTGATGACGCTCGGGCGGATCTTCGAGAAGGAAGACCTGGCGCGCCAGCAGGCGGCGGCGCTGGACGAGAAGGTCCGGGAGGCGCGCCTCCTGATCCAGGACCGCCCCGAGAAGGCGCTGATCGTGCTGCACAACAACGGCGCCTTCACGTCCTTCGGCGTCCAGTCGCGCTATGGCTTCGTCTTCAACGCGCTGGGCGTGAAACCGGCCGGCCCGATGGCGGAGGCCGGCCTGCATGGCCAGCCGATCTCCAGCGAATTCATCCAGCAGGCCAATCCCGATGTCATCTACGTGGTGGACCGCACCGCCGTGATGGAACGGCGGCCCGTCCTGAACGCCGAGACATTGGGCAATCCTTTGCTGCGCCAGACGCCGGCGTGGCCGAACGGCCGCGTGGTCTTTGCCGACGCCGAGGCCTGGTACGTCACGGCCGCCAGCGTGAATTCGCTGCGCATCGTGATCGACGACGTGATGAAGGGCTACCGCGACTGACGCGAGCGGCCGGCGCTTCGGCGCCCCGGATTTTATTGATTAACGATTCCCATTCGCTTCATTGTTTTCATTCGCAATCCAGAAAACCGATGAAGGCCAACCCACGCTCAACCGAACGGAGCATCCCATGAGCAAACGTCGCCATAGCGGCCGCGTCGCGCGTCCTTCATCGCACGCCGCGAACGCCAGGACCGTCTTTTCCTTCAATGTCCTGACCGCGGCCCTGTTCGGCCTGACGGCCGGCGCCGTCCTGGTCGCGGCCCCTGCCGCGCAGGCCCAGGAGGCCGTCGATGGCCGCGCCCGAACCAGCGAAACGGCGGCGCAGCCGCGAGCGGGCGAGGCCGGCGCCGGGGTCAAGACGCTGCCGGCGGTGCGCGTCACGGCCCAGTCCGAAGAACCCGCCACGCCGTATGCCGGCGGCCAGGTGACCTACGGCGCCCGCGCCGGCTTCCTGGGCGAGCGGGACTTCATGAGCACGCCGTTCTCGGTCATCAGCTACACCGACAAGTACATCCAGGACCTGCAGGCCCAGGACATCACCGACGTGATCGCCCGCACCGACCCGTCGGTGTTCAGCAATGGCGTCACCGGCGCCTGGAGCGAGAACTACTCGATCCGCGGTTTCGCTTCCGCCACCACCGACATCTCCTTCGGCGGACTGTTCGGCATGGCGCCGTACTACCGCACCACGCCGGAAATGTTCGAGCGCATCGAGGTGTTGAAGGGGCCGTCGGCCCTGCTCAACGGCATGCCGCCGGGCGGCTCGGTGGGCGGCACCGTCAACCTGGTGCCCAAGCGCGCCGGCGATGAACCGTTGACGCGCCTGACCGCGACCTACATGTCGGACGCGCAGTTCGGCGGGCACCTGGACATGGGACGCCGCTTCGGCGAGGACAAGCAGTTCGGCATCCGCTTCAACGGGGTCTATCGCAACGGCGCCGGCGCCATCAAGGACCAGGACAAGAAGGCGCAGCTGGCCGCCGTCGGGCTGGACTGGCGCAGCGAGCGCGTGCGCATCTCGGCGGACCTGTACGACAGCGACGAGCGGGTCGACGGCGTGACCCGCGGCATCAACCTGGCGCCGGGCGTGGGGGTGCCCAAGCCGCCCAAGGCCGACACCTTGCTGAACCCGGACTGGGCATACGTGCACAACCGCGATCGCGGCGCGATGGTGCGCGGTGAAGTCGACCTCAATGACAACCTGATGGCGTATGCGGCGATCGGCACCAGCCGGTCCGAGTACACCTACAACGGCGCCATCTCGGCCCAGGTGCTCAATGCCGCGGGCGATTTCCGCACCACCATCGGCCAATTGAACATGCACATCAAGAAGACCACGGGCGAAGCCGGGGTCCGGGGCAAGCTGCAGACGGGCGGCATCAAGCACCAGTGGGTGCTGAACACCACCTACTACACCGATACCGAACACGATTATGGCCGCCGTTCGGTGCCCGGCGCGGACTGGACCACCAACATCTACAAGCCGGTCTGGGGCCCGGAGGTCGACGGCGTCTGGCCGGCGATCCTGCATACCGAGACGCGCCTGATCAGCTATGGCCTGGCGGACACCCTGTCGTTCGCCGAGGACCGCGTGCAGCTGACGCTGGGCGCACGCCGCCAGGAAGTGCGTTCGGATACCTTCAACGTCGCCACGGGCGCGCGCACCAGCCGCTATGACGCCAATGCCACGACGCCCGCGGCGGCGATTCTGGTCAAGGCCACCGACAACATTTCCGTCTACGCCAACTACATCGAGGGCCTGAGCAAGGGCCAGACGGCGCCGGTCACCGCCGCCAACGCCGGCCAGTTGTTCGCGCCGTACAAGACCAAGCAGAAAGAGGCCGGCATCAAGCTCGACTTCGGCGACTTCACGCATACCCTCAGCGTGTTCGAGATCACGCGGCCGAGCGGCTACACCAATCCCGTCACCAACGTGTTCTCGTTCGGCGGCGAACAGCGCAACCGGGGCGTGGAATGGGGCTTCTTCGGCGAGCCGCTGCGCGGCGTGCGCCTGATGGGCGGCGTGGCATACATCGACCCGAAGGTCACGAAGGCCGCGCTGGCCGTCAACGAGGGCAAGCAGGCGACCGGCGTGCCCAAGCTGCAGGGCAAGCTCGGCATCGAGTGGGACGTGCCGGCCGTGCAGGGGCTGACGCTGACCGCCAACGCGACCTCGCTGTCCAAGCAGTACATCAGCGCCGACAACTCGCTGTCGGTGGCCGGCCGCACCACCTATGACGTCGGCGCGCGCTACGCCACCAAGGTGGCCGACCGTCCGCTGATCCTGCGGGCGGGTATCAACAACCTGACCAACAAGGCCTATTGGGGCATGCCGCAGCTGTCGAGCCTGGCGCTGGGCGCCCCGCGCACCTTCATGCTGTCGGCATCGATGGACTTCTGACGGTGGCAAGGCGCCGGCCCGCGGCGGTGACGCGGGCCGGCGTTGCCTATTGGCAGCGCTGCGGTACCTTGCGCAGGGGCTCGGTGTAGCCCAGCGCCGCGACGCGGCCGGCCAGCTGGGCGTAGGCGTCCTCGCTCAGGCACGGCACGCGCGCCATGATCCATACGTAGTCGCGCTTGGAGCGGCCGATGATGGTGGTCTGGTAGGCGTCGTCCAGGTAGGCGATGACGTATTCGGCCTGGATCGGCCAGATGAACTGCATGCCCCAGACCGCGTTGCCGCTGTCCGGCCGCACCGTGGCCACCGGGTGCATGGTGCTCACCTCGGCGTCGAAGCTGCCCTTGCGGTAGCGGAAGTCCGTCTGGATCCTGCCATCGGGCAGCGGCCGGTAGCTTTCCACCGCATCGTAGGCGTTGCGTTCGGGCCAGCTGGGGATGTGCGCGATGACGTACCAATCGCCCATGAAGCGCGACAGGTCCACATGGGCCACGGGCGGCATGGGCGCGGGCCCGGCGCAGCCCGCCAGCAGGCCCATCGCGGCGACACACAGGGCGCGCAACATGGCGGTCTCCTCAGGGACGCGTGAAGCGGTAGTGGGCGACGCCCCATTGCTGGCCGTCGTCGTAGCCGAACAATTCGGCGCAGGCCATCCAGAACATGCGCCAGCGCTGGTGCCACAGCGGCGCCAAGCGGGGGCCGTAGGCCTGCTCCAGCACCGCCCGGGCCTGCGCGGCGCGGGCGTCCTGGTTGGCCAGCCAATGGTTGGCCGTGCGCGCGTAGTGCGTGCCGTCGAGAAACCACTTTTCCTGCAATTGCAGGTCGCGCTGGAAGTGCAGCAGCGTGTCGGCCGCCGGCATGATGCCACCGGTGAAGAAGTGGCGTCCCATCCAGTTGCCGGCGCCTTCGGTCTCGAACGGATAGGCGCGTTCGCGGTGCGCGAAGATGTGCGCGAACAGCTTGCCGCCGGGGCGCAGCCATTGGCCGATGCGGGCCAGCAGGTCCTGGTAGTTGCGCATGTGCTCGAACATTTCCACCGAGACGCAGCGGTCGTAGGCGGCCGCGGGCAGCGTCAGCACGTTCACGTCGCAGGTGACGACCCGCACGTGTTCCCAGCCGCGTTCGCGGCAGCGCGCCTCGATGTGCTGGCGCTGGGTGGCCGAGTTGGACACCGCGGTGATGCGGGCGTTGGGATAATGTTCGGCCATCCACAGTGTCAGCGAGCCCCAGCCGCAGCCCAGTTCCAGGATGTCCTGGCCGTCGGCCAGTTCGGCGCGTTCGCCGTACAGGCGCAGCATGGCGGCTTCGGCCTGGTCCAGGGTCTCGGCGCCGGTCGGGTACAGGCAGCCGGAGTACTTCATGCGGGCGCCCAGGCAGAGCTGGAAGAACGCGGTGGGCAGCTCGTAGTGCTGGGCATTGGCGGCGTCGGTGTGGATGGCCACCGCGCTGGTGCGCAGGCGCGCGATCAGGTCCTGGTTGCGCGCCGTCCAGGCGTCGATGCCGCCGGCGTATTCAGCCGCCAGGCGTTCGGCGCACAGGCGGCGGATGCCCAGGCGCAGCAGCGCGTCGGGCACCAGGCCGCGTTCGGCCAGGCCGAGCAGGCCGGGCGCGGGGCGGTCGGTGGCGAGCGGAAGGTCGTGCAGGCTGGCGGTCGTCATGGCGGGCCTCGTCAGGATTTGGGGAACCACGGGAAGAAGGCCGAGGTGCGGCGCTGATACGCGCGGTAGTCGTCGCCGCGCGTGCGCAGGGCCTGCTGCTCGGTGAAAGGTATGCCGCTGATCCAGCGCAGGAACACGTACATCAGCACGGGGCCGAGCCACGCCAGCCAGGCCAGGGGCGAGCCCCAGGCCAGCGCGACGTAGCCGAACCAATGGCACCATTCGAAGAAATAATTGGGATGGAGCGAGTAGCGCCACAGGCCGCTGTCGCAGGTCTGGCCGCGATGGGCCGGATCGTCGCGGAAGCGGTCGAGCTGGCGGTCGGCGATGACTTCGCCGGCCAACGCGGCCAGCCAGATCGCCAGGCCCAGCGCGACGGGCAGGCCGCGCGCGGGGCTCAGGCCGACGGCCAGGAAGGGCAGGCTGAACAGCATCACCAGGCCGGCCTGGAACATGAACAGGCCGAAGAACTTGCCCTGATGGCCCGCCCAGTGTTCGCGCAGCGCGCGGTAGCGCCCGTCCTCGCCCTGCCGGACCCTGCGCCACAGGTGCCAGGCCAGCCGCAGCGACCAGACGCCGGCCATCACGGCCAGGCTGGCCCTGGGCGCCTGGTCGCCCTGGCCGGTGGCGGCGACCAGCAGGGCGCTGGCGCCCATGCCCGCGGCCCAGACCACGTCGACGATGCCGGCGTTGGCATGGCGGCGCTGCCAGGTCCAGGCCAGGGCCATGGCGATGACCATGACGACGGCGATGACCAGCCATTGCGACAGGGGATTCATGCGGCCTCCCGCGTCCAGCGGTGCGCCCAGCGCGTCAGCGCCGGCAGGATCAGGCCCCAGCCCAGCGCCAGCGCCACGGTGGCGCGCCAGGCGGGCGCGTCGAACTGCACCGCCTGCCAGCCGCGCGCGGCGCCCCAGTAGGCCAGTGGCCCGCCGATGGCGCCGAAAGCGCAGGCCAGCCAGCGGCGCGGCCGCAGGTAGGCCAGCGAATGATTCAGCGTCAGGGCGAAGGCCGCCCACAGCGCCAGGATCCAGCGCGGCGCGGGCCAGGCATCGGCGGCGTAGACCGACCAGCCCAGCGCGGACAGCGCGCCGTCGAGCAGGCAGCCGCACAGCAGCGCGGCGGCGGCCAGCTTCAGGTCGGCGCGCCACTCGACCGAGCAGGCCAGCTGCGCGGCAATGAAGACCAGGGCCGCGACCACGCCCGGCCAGGCCAGGCCGCGGCCGGCGCCGATGACGGCGCTGAACCAGACCAGCTGGTAGCCGAGCAGGTTGGCCCAGAAGCGCATCACACGCCTGCCTGGACCCAGCGTTCGCCGCTGCCGCGGGCGCCGGGGTGGGTCAGCAACAGGTGCGAGACGCCGATGGAACGCTCGCGAAAGCCTCCTTCGCAGTACGCCAGGTAGAACTCCCACAGGCGGCAGAAGCGGCTGTCGAAACCCTGTTCCCGCACTTCGGGCAGATGCGCCAGGAAGCGTTGCCGCCAGGCCTGCAGGGTGCGCGCGTATGAGTGGCCGAAGTCCTCCAGGTGCACCAGGGCCAGGTCGCTGGCGCGCGTCTTGGCGCGTAGCATCGCTTCGATCGAGGGAATGAAGCTGCCCGGGAAGATGTGGCGCTTGATGAAATCCACTTCGCCCAGCGCCTGCTGGTAGCGGTGGTCCTCGATGGTGATGGCCTGGATCAGGGCGCGCCCGTGCGGCGCGAGCAGGTCGGCGATCTTGGCGAAATAGGTTTCGAGGTACTGCGCGCCGATGGCCTCGATCATCTCGATCGACACCACCTTGTCGTAGCGGCCCTGCAGGTCGCGGTAGTCCTGCAGCACCACGCTGACGCGATCGTCCAGGCCGGCGGCGCGCACCCGCGCCAGCGCCATGACGTGCTGCTCGCGCGAGATGGTGGCGGTGGTGACGTGGCAGCCATAGTGGCGCGCGGCATGGATGGCGAATCCGCCCCAGCCGCTGCCGATCTCGACCACGCGGTCGCGCGGGCCGAGTTCGAGCTTGCGGCAGATGGTGTCCAGCTTGCGCCGCGACGCCTCTTCCAGCGTGTCGTCGGCGCCGGCCCACAGGGCCGACGAATACATCAGGTCGGGCGACAGGAACAGCGAGAAGAAATCGTTGCCCAGGTCGTAGTGGGCGGCGATGTTGCGGCGGCTGCCTTCGGGGGTGTTGCGGTTGCGGGCGTGCCAGCGCTTGAGCACCCAGCCGGCCACGCGCGCCAGCCCCGATTCCATGCCGTCCAGCGTGTCGCGGTTGCGCACCAGCAGGCCCACCAGGGCGACCAGGTCGTCGCAGGTCCACATGCCGTCGCCATACGCCTCGCCCGCGCCGACGCTGCCCTGCGTGGCCACCAGGCGGTAGAAGGCCATGTCGCGGATGGTCAGGCGCACCACCGGCTCGCCCTGGCCGAGCGTGACGCTGCCCAGGCTGTCCTCGATCGCCAGCCGGCCGCCCGTCAGCGTCGAGAGGCTGGCGAACAGGCGCTTGCGCAACAGGCGATCCAGCGCGCCGGGCGGGCGGGTCGCCGCGATGGCGGCATGTTCGGAAGGCGTCATGGCTTTCATTGGGGTTCTCCGTTGGGCGTGCGGGGATGGTCGTGGATCGGGTTGCGCTTGAGCCAGAGGCGCAGGGCCTGCCAGTGGATGCCGCCGATGACCTGCAGCGTCATCAGGGGATAGCGCCACAGCAGGCGCGCCAGCGCCGCGCCGTCGAGTTCGCGGCGTTGCAGCTGCAGGTGGGCGTCGAATTGCGGCTGGCCCTGGCGGTTGACGCGCATGTGCACCCGCAGGTCCTCGCCCGGCGCGTTGAAGCGCCAGTCGTAGGCGCAGTCCATCGGCATGAAGGGCGAGACGTGGAAGCGCTTGTCGAAGCGCCAGGCCAGCGCGCCGTCGCGGCGGTCGGCGGTCTCGACCGGCAGGACGACGCAATGGCGCTGCTTCCAGGGCGTGTTGGTGATCTCGGCCAGGATGGCGGCGAGCGTCACGCCATCGGCTTCGTAGCAGTAATAGAAGCTGACCGGGTTGAAGACATAGCCGGCGTAGCGCGGATGGGCCAGCAGCCGGATCGGCCCGGCGGGGGCCTCGCCCAGGCTGGCCCGCAACCGCGCTCGCACTGCCTGCGCCAGCGGCAGCCCGGCATCGCCATCGAGATAATCGCCGCGGCGCCATTCGGCCAGGTTGGGCCGGTCCACCGACCACAACCAGCGGTGCCGGAACACCTGGTCGATCTCGTCCAGGTCCAGGTAGAGCTGCGCCATGCGGTAGCTGAAGCCGTGCGCGTGCGGCACGTGGCGCCGGTGCGTCACGCGGCCTTCATAGAGGGCGCTGTGGCCGTTCATGCCGCCACCGCGGACAGCGCCGCGGCCTGTGACTGGATGCCGCGCACCACGTCCAGCGCGCTGGCCACGCCGTCTTCGTGGAAGCCCCAGCCCCAATAGGCGCCCGCGTACCAGCAGCGCTGGTGGCCGGAGATTTCGTCGCGGCGCGCCTGGGCGGCCACGGACGCCAGCGTGTGGACCGGGTGGTGGTAGCGCATGCGCGCCAGTACCCGCGCCGGATCGATGGCGTCGCCGCGATTGAGCGTGACGATGAACGGCTGGCGCGATTGCAGGCCCTGCAGGAGGTTCATGCAGTAGCTCACCGAGCATGGCGCCGATGGATCGGCCGGCACGTAGGCATTCCACGCCGCCCAGGCCTTGGGGTGGCGCGGCAGCAGGCGCGCATCGGTGTGCAGCACGACGTCGTTGTGCTGATAGGTGATCGCGCCCAGCACCTCGCGCTCGGCCGCGCTGGGCGCGGCCAGCAGCTTCAGGGCCTGGTCGCTGTGGCAGGCGAATACCACCTGGTCGTAGCGCGGCCGGCCTTCGCAGGTGGCCAGGGTGACGCCGTCCGCCTGGCGCGTGACCTGGTACACCGGGCAGTTCAGCCGCACCCGCACGTTCCAACGTTCGCGCAGGGCGCGGATATAGCTGCTGGAGCCGCCCTGCACCACGCGCCATTGAGGCCGCGGATCGACTTGCAGCATCTGGTGGTTGGCCATGAACTGCACCAGGTAGCGCGCCGGGAACTCCAGGATGCGCGCGGCGGGCGACGACCACAACGCCGACGCCATCGGGATCAGGTGGTCGGCCTGGAACGCCTGGCCGTAGCGGTGCCGCGCCAGGTACTCGCCCAGCGTCGGGCCGGGCTCGTCGCCGGCCAGCAGCGCCGGCGCCTCGCGGTAAAAGCGCAGCAGGTCGCGCACCATGCCCAGGAAGCGCGGCGACAGCAGGTTGCGGCGCTGGCAGAACAGGGTGTCGAGCGAGGTCGCGTTGTATTCCAGGCCGCCGGCCTCCTGGTGCACCGAGAAGCTCATGGTGGTGGGCTGCGAGCGCACGCCCAGCTCGTCCAGCATGGCCGTGAAACGCGGATAGTTGACCGGGTTGTGCACGATGAAGCCGCTGTCCACCGCGTAGCGGCGGCCGTCCTGCTCGACGTCGTGGGTGTGGGTGTGGCCGCCCAGGTAGTCGTTGGCCTCGTATAGCGTCACGTCGTGGTCCTGGCCCAGCTTCCAGGCGCAGACCAGTCCCGCGATGCCCGAACCGATGATGGCGATGCGCATGGTCATTCCTTGGCGCGCGCCAGCACCCAGGCCGGCACGGGTTTCAGGTCCCAGATCAGGCCGATGGCCGCCAGCAGGCGCAGGCCGTACCAGGTCAGGTCGATTTCCCGGGCGCGAAAGCCCTGGCGCGCCGAACCGGGATAGAAATGGTGGTTGTTGTGCCAGCCTTCGCCGAAGGTCAGCAGCGCCAGCCAGGCGTTGTTGCGGCTGTCGTCGGCGGTGTCGTAGCGGCGCGTGCCGTAGCGGTGCGCCAGCGAATTGATGGTGACGGTCGCGTGGAACAGCGCCACGGTCGAGATGAAGAAGCCCCACACCAGCATCTGTGGCCCGCTGGTGCCCAGGCCGGGGGCCAGGCGCTCGAGCGCGGCGCCCAGGCCGTAGCACAGCAGCGCCAGCGCGATGGGCACGGCGGCGTCGAAGCGGTCCAGCCAGCGCAGTTCGCGGTAGCGGCGCAGGTCCGGCACGCGGGCCAGGTCGGTGGCGAAGGCGCGCGGCGTCAGGAACCACCCCATGTGGCTCCACCAGAAGCCATGGCGGGCCGGCGAGTGCAGGTCCTGGTCGTCGTCCGCGTGGCGGTGATGGTGCCGGTGGTGCGCCGCCCACCACAGGGGCCCGCGCTGGGCGCACGAGGCGCCGAGAATGGCGAAGACCAGCTGCATGGCGCGCGACGTGCGGAAGGTGCGGTGCGAGAAATAGCGGTGGTAGAAGCCGGTCAGGGCGAACATGCGCAGCGCGTAAAGCGCCGCCGCCACGGCCAGCGCCACCGGCGAGACGCCGGTCCACGCCACGCCCAGGCAGCCCGCGTGCAGCAGCGCGAAGGGCAGGGCGCGGGCCCAGTCGATACGGTCGGGCGGGCCGCCAGGCGCGCCCGCCGCCTGGGTGTCGACCCAGCGGCGCATCGAGGCGGTCCAGCGAGAGAGTTCGGGGCGCATCATCGTGTCCTGTTCAAGGCTTGCGGGGATATACGGGCGGGCGCGCCGGCTGGATGCGTTGGTAAAAACCCTTAGTCGCAACGCCCCGTCAGCGGCGTGGCCGCGGCGGCGTCCATGTCCTGCTGCGTGGGCGGGGCCAGCTCGGCGTCGGGGGGGAATTCGATCCGCACGGTCTGCGTGCCGCCGTTGTCGTCGCGCAGGTTGCTGGGGCCTTCGAAGCGGCGCAGGCGCCGGCTGTCGCGGTCGTAGGTCACGCGCAGCGGCGGCGCCGCGAAGCCGTACCAGGCATCGAGCCGCAGCCGGAACGTGCGCTGGCCCGGTTCCGGCTGGTCGCGCACCTGTACCTCCAGCGGCACCCAGGCCAAGCGGCTGGGCACCAGGAATTGCAAGGGCGCGGCCGGCGGGTCCCAGTGCGCGCGCAGCCAGGCGTCGAAGCCGGCGTCGATCACGGGATCCGCGACCGCCGGCAGCTTCTGGCTCTGCATGGCGGCGCTGGCGCGGGCCTGCATATAGACGTGACGTTCGCCGTCGCGGCGGCTGGCGCCTTCGCGATAGCCGTCGCGCTGGTCAAACAGGGCGAAATCGGGCGCCGGATCGTCGACGCCGCCGCGCACCCATTTGCGCGCGAAGGCGGCGCCGTCCGGACAGCGGTACAGCACCAGCCGGGTCTGCCGCGCGCCGTCCCTGACGAGCCAGTGCTCCTCGCGGTAGCGCTCGGCGCCGCCGTGCGGGGCATAGGCGTAGCCCAGGTAATGTTCGTTGGCCGCCTGCGCGCCGAGCGGCGCCAGCGGCAGGATCAGGGCAAGCAGCAGCGATGGGCGCATGGTCATTCTCTAGGGGCGGGGGCGCACGGGCGAGCGACGAACGCGGCCATGTCGTCCAGCACCGGCGCGCGCCAGCGCAACGGCCGCGCCAGCGCGCCGACCAGCAGCTTGTGGCCGAGGTCGGGATACTCGACCAGGCGCGCGCAGGCGCCGGCGGCGTGCAGCGCGCGGGCCAGGCCGGCGCTGTTGCGTCGTGGGTCCACCGCGGTGTCGGCGCTGCCGGTCAGCAGCAGGCCCGGCGGGGCGGCGGCGCTGACGTGGCGGATGGGCTGCGAGTCGGCCGGCGTGTCGGGAAACCGGAACACCGGCCGCACGTCGCGGTCGACGATCGGCAGGAAGTCGTAGGGGCCGGCCAGGCCGATCCAGCCGGCCAGCGTGCCTGGCGCGGAGCCGGCCTCCCGCAGCCAGCGCGGGTCCAGCGCAAGCATGGCGGCGATGTAGCCGCCGGCGCTGTGGCCGGCCACGAACACCCGGCCGGGGTCGCCGCCATAGGCGCCGATATGCCGTTGCGTCCAGGCCACCGCCAGCGCGGCGTCCTGCAGGAATGCGGGGTAGGCGGCCTCGGGGTAGAGGCGGTAGTCGGCGATGACGGCAATGATGCCGCGCGAGACCAGCGCGTCGCCGGCGAAGCGGTAGTCGGCGCGTTCGCCGCTGCGCCAGCTGCCGCCGTAGAAGAACACCACCACCGGCGCGCCGGCGGCGTCCAGCGGCGCATGGATGTCCAGGCGCTGGCGCGGCAGCGGGCCATAGGCCAGCCCGGACGTGGCGCGGCTGGCGCCGTCGGGCACGGCGCCGTTGAGCAGGGTCAGGGGCGAGCAGGCGGCCAGCAGGCACAGCGCCAGGCCTGCCACCAGCAGCATTTCGAGCAGGCCGCGCGGGCCCGGGCCGATCCAGGAAGACATGGGGTGCTCCGCAACGGGGACACCCCTCTATACGGGCCCGGGCCCGCGTTGGATGCGGCTCAGATCTTCAGCACGTCGCCGCTCATGATGACCGGCCCGGTGGGCGCGCCGGTCGGCGAGCCGCCCGGCGGTTCCAGCGTGATGGCCAGTTGCTGGACGCCGGCCAGGCCCTGGGCGCGGCGCAGCGCCGTCAGGCCTTCGGGCGACACCAGCCCGACCGACTGCGGCGCCTGGCCGGGCGGGATGGCCCAGAGCTCCAGCGCCTTGTCGCCGGCGCGCGTGGCCAGGTTCTGCAGCGCCTGGATGCGCAGGCCGCCGGCTTCGTCGGCGCGCACCACCAGCATGGCCTGGGCCTCGGGGCTTTGCAGCACGGCCATCAGTTGCGCGCGGGCGGCGCGGTCGACCTGCATGGGGTAGATGACGACGCCGGCCACCAGCAAGGCGGCCAGCGCGCCGCTGGCGATGCGCCAGAATGCCAGGCCGCGCCACCAGGGGGCGGCGCCGGGGCGCAGGCGCGATTCGATGGCGCGCCAGACGCGGCCCGGCGGCGTCCTGCCCGGCAGCGACCAGAGCAAGGGGTAGATGTCGTCTTCCCAGCCGCGCACCTGCCGGCGCAGGTTGGCATCGGCGGCCATCAGGCCCTCGAAGCGGCGGCGCGCGCCGCCCCGCATGGCGCCCGAGACATAGTCGGCCGCCAGCCGGGCGCGCAATTGCGGATCGCGGTAGTTCATGACAGGCACCTCTTGAGCCGCTCCATGCCGCGCCGTACCCAGCTCTTGATCGTGCCCAGCGGCGCCTGCAGGCGGCGGGCGATCTCGCCGTGGCTCAGGTCGTCGAAGAAGGACAGCGCGATGGCCGTGCGCTGCTGGCCCTCCAGCTGCTTGAGGCAGTCGGCCAGGCGCCGGGCGTCCTGGTCGGTCTGCAGGCGCTCGAAGGGGCCGGGCGCATCGTCCGCCCAGGCCAGCGTCAGCTCGCCGTCGGCGTCCGGGCGCTCCAGGTCCGGCCTGCGCAGCAGGTCGATACAGCGGTTGCGCACGATGCGGGTCATCCAGGTCATGACTTGGCTCTGCTCCGAAGAATAGCGGGCGGCGTTGCGCCAGATATTGATGAAGCTGTCCTGGAGGACTTCTTCCGCCCAGTCGCTTCGTCGCAATATACGGACGGCGAGGGCAAACAGATGCGGGGACGTTTGGCGATAGAGTTCGGCCAGCGCGGATTCCTGGCCGCGCGCGCAATCCTGTATCAGGGCCTGCAGACGTATCGGGTCGGGCATGAAGAATATCCGGGGTCACATTGGGGTGCGGCCGCAGCATGCGCGGAAAAGGGGGGGCGGCGGCGGGACGCGCCGCGGCACCATGCCGACATACTACCGAAAACTCCCGCGTCGTTGCGCGGGCTCATCCGCCCAGCAGGGCGATGATCTCCACCTCGGCCCAGGCGCGGCCGGGCAGGCTGGTCACGCCCACCGCGCTGCGCGCCGGACGCGGCATGGCGGGAAAGGCGGCCTCCAGTACCCGCGAGGCGCCGTCCAGCACCGCGCTGTGCTCCTCGAAGTCCGCCGCGCTGCGCAGATAGCCGCGCAGCTGCAGGATGGCGCGCACCTGGCCGAGGTCGCCGCCGCAGGCCTGGCGCAGGGCGGCCAGGCCGCTCAGCGCCGCCTGCGCGCATGCCGCCCGGGCTGGCGCGAGGTCCTGGCCGGGCTGGCACAGCCCCACGAGCGGCGCGCCGTCCAGGCGGCTGGCCTGGCCGCTGACGCAGGCCAGCCGGGCGCTGTCCAGCGCCACCAGGTGGAAGGGGGCATAGCTGCCGCGCGGGCGCGGCGGCGCCGGCAGGCGCCAGCCCGCGGCGGCCAGCCGGGACTCGATCGCGTGCGTCACGTCATCCATTGCGTGACGCCGCTCAGCCAACAGCCCGCGCCATCGCCGCGCGCGCGCAACTGGATCGCCGACGGCGAGCCCATGGCCACGCCCTGGCGCACCGTGTAGACCTGGCCCGGGGGGATGGCGCCGGTCTTGTCCAGATAGCCCCACAACGCCGCCGCCGCGATGCCCGTGGCGGCGTCCTCGGGATAGCCGGAGGCCTTGGGGAACTGCCGCGCGCTGGCGCCATCGGCGCCCAGGGCATAGGGATACAGGCCGGTCGAGCCGATGGCCTCGCACAGGCCGCGCATGGCGTCGAAGTCGGGGGCCAGGGCGTCCAGCGCGGCCGCGTCGGGCAGCCGCACCAGGGTTTTGACGCGGCTGGTGCTGGCGTTGACCATGTGCAGGCCAGGCAGCCCGGGATCGATGCGCAGCACGGCCGCGATGGCGCGGCACTGGTCCGGCGTCAGCGCGGACGTGGCCACGGCGGGTTGCGAGACCCAGGCACGGTCGCGCGCCTCGTCCCATTCGATGTCGACGCTGCCGCTCAGGGTCTGGACCCGCGCGGCGGGCGTGCGCCAGTGGCCCCATTGCCGCAATGCCCAGAGCGTGCCGACGGTGGCGTGGCCGCACATCTCCATCTCGTGGCCCGGCACGAAGAAGCGCAGCCGGCACAGATGGCCGTCGCGATCGGCCGGCACCACGAAGGACGATTCGTGGCCGTGGCGCGCCGCCAGGGCCTGCATGTCGGCGGCCGTCATGCCGCGCGCGTCGAGCACCAGCGGCACGGGGTTGCCGCCCTGGGCGGCCTGGGTGGGATCGACGAAGACGCGCAGCAGGGCGGCCGTGCCGGCGGCCGGCTCGGCGGGCGCGGGCAGGGATTGAAGGTCAGTCAAACTGGACTCCGAGGGTGGTGATGAGCTCGCCCCAGAAGGCGAGGTCGTGGGAGACGGTGCGCGTCAGCGCGTCGGCCGTGTCCGGGCGGACGTCGACGCCCTTGGCGGCCAGGTCCGCCGCGATGGCCGGATCGCGCAGCACCGTGTTCAGGGCAAGATTCATCTTCTGCACGATGGCCGGCGGCGTGCCTTGCGGGAAGGCCAGGCCGTACCACAGCGATTGCGTGTAGGCCGGCATTCCTTGCGCGGCGAAGGTCGGCACGTTCGGCAGGATCGGGGTGGCGCTGGTGGTGGCCACGGCGACCAGCTTGCCGCTCTGCACGAACGGCGCCAGGCCCACGGGGTTGTCGAACATGATGTCGACCTGGCCGCCGATCAGGTCGGTGTAGGCGGGCGCCGCGCCGCGGTAGGGCACGTGGGTCAGGTCCAGGCGCTGGTCTTTCTTGAACATCTCGCCCAGCAGATGCGACACGGTGCCCGCGCCCACCGAGGCGTAGGTGGCGCCGCGGCCCTTGAGCGCCGCGACCAGCGCGGGCAGGGTGGCGGCCTTCAGGGCCGGCTGCGCCGCCAGCACGTAGGGCGAGGTGCCGATGAAGCCGACGTAGTCGAAATCGCGGGCCGGCTTGTACGGCAGGTTCTTGTACAGGCTGGCGCTGAGCGCGACGGTGCTGGTGGTGACCGCGACGGCGGTGTAGCCGTCGGGCTTGGCGCGCGCGGCCTGGCCGGTGCCCACCGTGCCGCCGGCGCCGCCCGCGTTCTGGATGATGACGGTCTGCTGCAATTGGCGCGTCAACGCCGGCTGCAGCGTGCGCACCACCAGGTCGGTGCCGCCGCCGGCCGGGAACGGCACGATCAGCGTGATCGGTTTATCGGGCCAAGCGGGTTCGGCCGCCGCTCCCGCGAGCGGCAGGGCCAGGGTGGCGGCGGACAGCAACGTTAGCGGCAATGCGCGGATCATGGACTTCCCCTTGTATTGGTGGCGTGTCCAGATCGTAGGGACCGGCCCGCGCGCGGGCGAACCACGGCGCGACAGGGGCTGATCCCGCGCGCGACAACGACGGCGCGGCGCGGGCGCCGCGCTTGCGGGAAAGCGGGCGCGCGTCGATACTGGCCCAACGTCCATTCCCGCCCGCGCCGGCCCGCTGCCGGCGTGGCCACCGCGCCGCCCATCATGCGTTCCGTCCCGCTTTCGTCCAAACAGGACCTGATCGCCCAGACCGGCTTTGCCATCGCCGCCAGCCGCCAGCCGCACTATGCCTTCCACTGGCACGAGCACGACTGCGCCATGCTGCTCTGGCCGCGCGCCGGCGCGCTCGACAGCGCCTGGCAGGACGAGGAAGGCGCGCGCCGCCGCAGCCGGCTGGTGCGCGGCCAGGCCCTGCTGCTGCCGTCGCACGTCGAGCACAGCACGCGCGCCGAGAGCGCCGCGCAGCAGCACGGCGAACTCTATCTGGCCCCCGAATTGCTGCGCGACTGCCAGGCATGTGGTGTGCTGCTGCTGGATGGCGCGGCCCAGGCCATGCTGGACGCGCTATGGAAGCCGGCGCTGGCGGACGCGGCCCTGCCGATGCTGGTGGCGGCGTTGATCACGCAGCTCGATGCCAATCACCGGCTGCAGGCCCGGGCCCGCGTGGCGCAGGCGCCGCTGCCGTTGGCGCGGCAATGGCTGGCGCTGCTGCGCGGCCGGCTGGAGGAAGGGCAGCCGCTGCCCGCCATCGCGGAATCGGCCAGCGCGCTGGGCGCCACCACGCGCACGCTGCAGCGCGCCTGCCAGGAAGCCTACGGGCTGTCCCCCATCGCCCTGCGCCGCAAGCTGCTGGCGCAGGCCGCGCGCCAGCGGATCGCGCTGGGCGAACCGGTGGCGCGGGTCAGCGCCGAACTGGGGTTTGCCAGCAGCGGGCACCTGGGCCGGCTGCTGCGCGCGGTCGATCCGGGCTCGGATGGCGCCGGCTCGGCCTGATCCGGGTCTTGCCGCTCAACCCGCGGCGGCGCAGGCCTGCCGTGGCAGCGCCACGCGGAAGCGGGTGATGCCGTCGCGCGATTCGGCGCTGATGCGGCCGCCATGCGATTGCGCCACCTGCTGCGCGATGAACAGCCCCAGGCCCAGGCCGCGATGGCCGCCGGCCGGCCGCACGCCGCTGCGGAACGGGTTGAACAGCTGCGGCAGCAGCTCGGCGGGGATGCTGCCGCCGTTGCTGACGGTGACCACGACCCGGTCGGCGGCGGAACCATCCACCTCGATCCGCACCGGCACGTCGCGGGCGCCATGGTGCAGGGCGTTGCCGAGCAGATTGGCCAGCACCTGCGCGATGCGCTCGCCGTCCCATTCGCCAATCGGGTCGCCATGGAATTCGGCGTCGATCTCGCGCTCGGCGAAGCCGGTGCGCAACTCATCCAGCGTGCGGTTGACCAGCGTGTCCATGCCGATGCGCGCCGGCGCCAGCGCCAGCCCGCCGGCCTGGCGGATGCGCGTCACGTCGAGCAGGTCCTCGATCAGGTGCTTCATGCGCTCGCCGCTTTGCAGCATGCGCTGCGCCAGGCTGACGACGCGGGCGTCGCCGCCCTGGCGCTCCAGCATCGACGCGCCCATGATGACGGCCTGCAGCGGCGTGCGCAGGTCATGGCCCAGCACCGCCATGAACATGTCGTTGACCCGCAGGGCCTCGGTGCGCGCTTCCAGCTGCTGCGCCAGCGCGCGCCGGCGCTCGTGCAGCTCGAAGAACACGTTCGCCTTGCTGCGCAGCATGTAGGGGTCGACCGGCTTGTAGAGGAAGTCCACCGCGCCGCTCTCGTAGCCGCGGAACTGCCAGTTCTGTTCGCGCGAGCCGGCGGTGATGAAGATCAGCGGAATGTGGCGGGTGCGTTCGCTGCCGCGGATCAGCTCGGCCAGCTCGAAGCCGTTCATGTCGGGCATCTGCACGTCGAGCAGCGCCAGCGCCACGTCGGGATGGTTCAGCAGCAGTTCCAGCGCCTGCGGGCCCGACTGCGCTTTCAGAACTTCGACCCGGTCGCTCGCCAGCAGCGCTTCCAGCGCCACCAGGTTCTCGGGCACGTCGTCGACCAACAGGCACTTGATGCGGTCGTCCGAGGGTTTGGCGGATGTCAATATCATGGTGTCGTGGGGTTGGGAGTTCAGGGTCGCGGCTGCGCGGGCAGTCGCGACAGCAGCGCCGCGATGGCGGCGGGCGCCAGGACTTCGGCGGTGTCGATGCGCGCCAGGGCGGCGTCGGGCATGGCGCGCATGGCGGCGGTGTCCGGCGCCTGGACCACGGCGCGGCCGCCCGCGGCGTGGATGGCGGCCAGGCCGGCGGCGCCGTCCTCGTTGGCGCCCGACAGCAGCACGCCCAGCAGCCGTTCGCCATAGCCGTCGGCGGCGGACTGGAACAGCACGTCGATCGACGGCCGCGAGAAATGCACCAGCGGGCCGATCGACAGCGCCAGGCGCGGTCCGCGGTCGACCAGCAGGTGGTAGTCGGGCGGCGCGAAATACACGTGGCCCGGCTGGATGGGCTGCTGGTCCTCGGCCTCGCACAGCGGCAGCGCGCAGCGGTCGCGGAAGATGTCGGCCAGCAGGCTGCGGCGGTCGCGCGGCAGGTGCAGCAGCACGATCACGGCCGCGCGCAGGCCGGCCGGCAGGGCGGGCATCAGCAGGTTCAGGACCTCGATGGCGCCCGACGAGCCGCCGATGACGATGGCGTCCCAGTCAAGCGCCGCGTCGCGGCGATCCGGCGTCGGGGCGCTCACAGGCCGGCCTTCTTGCGGTAGATGCGGTCTTCGAGCACGAAGTCGTCGAAGCCGTCGGCCTGGGCGGAAAAGCGCACCGACTCGCGCGAACCCAGGCCCATGAAGCCGCGATGCACCAGCGCGTCGTGGAACAGGCGCAGCGCGCGGTTCTGCAGGTCGCGCTCGAAATAGATGAGCACGTTGCGGCACGACACCAGGTGCACCTCGGCGAATACGCTGTCGGTGGCCAGGCTGTGGTCGGAGAACACTATGTGCTCGCGCAGCCGCTTGTCGAACACCACGCGGCCGTAGCGCGCGGTGTAGTAGTCGGACAGCGAGCTGCGGCCGCCGGACTGGGCGTGGTTGCTGGTGAAGGTGGCGACCCGCTCCAGGTCGAACACGCCCTGTTCGGCCGCGCGCAGCGCATGCGGGTTGATGTCGGTCGCGTAGATCAGGGCGCGGTCCAGCAGGCCTTCCTCGTGCAGCAGGATGGCGAGCGAATAGACTTCCTCGCCGGTGCTGCAGCCGGCCACCCACACCTTGATCGAGGGGTATGTGCGCAGGATCGGCACCACTTCGCGGCGCAGCGCCAGGAAGTAGCTGGGGTCGCGGAACATGTCGCTGACCTGCACCGTCAGGAATTGCAGCAGGCCGGTGAACACCGAGGGCTCGTGCAGCACGCGGTCCTGCAGCTGCGACAGGGTCTTGCAGCTGAAGTGCGACAGCGCGCTCTGCAGGCGGCGCTTGAGCGAGGCCTGCGCATACGCGCGGAAATCGTAGTGGTACTGGTGGTAGATCGCGTCGAGCAGCAGCCGCTGCTCGATATCCTCGGTATGCGCCTTGTTCGGTGGGGACTGGGGCATGGTCGCGGGGCCGCGTTACTTGCGCATCCAGACGCGCACCAGCGACAGCAGGCGCTCCACGTCCAGCGGCTTGGCGATGTAGTCGTTGGCGCCGGCCGCCAGGCATTTCTCCTGGTCGTCCTTCATGGCCTTGGCGGTCAGCGCGATGATCGGCAGGCGGCGCCATTCGGGCCGCGTGCGGATCTCGCGCATGGCGGTGTAGCCGTCCATCTCGGGCATCATGATGTCCATCAGCACCAGGTCGATCACCGGATGGCCGTCCACGCCGACGCGATCCAGCGCCTCGAGCGCCTCGCGGCCGTTGCGCGCGATCTCCACCCGCAGGCCGGTCGGCTCCAGGATGCTCGACAGCGCGAACACGTTGCGCACGTCGTCCTCGACCACCAGCACCGTGCGGCCTTCCAGCGTGCTGTCGCGGCTGCGGGCCAGCTCCAGCATCTGGCGCTGCTGCGGCGGCAGGTCGGCCTCGACCTGGTGCAGGAACAGCGTCACTTCGTCAAGCAGGCGCTCGGGCGAACGCGCATCCTTGATGATGATGGACTTGGAGAAGCGGCGCAGCTGCTGCTCTTCGTCGCGCGACAGGGCGCGGCCGGTGTACACGATCACGGGCGGGAACGACACGCTCTCCTGTTCGGCCATCTCGCGCAGCAGCTCGTAGCCGCTGATGTCGGGCAGGTTCAGGTCCATGACCACGCAGTCGAAGGTGGCCTCGCGCAGCAGGTTCAGGGCGGCGCCGGCGGTCGCGGCCGGCACGATCTCGACGTCGTCGCGCGCCAGCAGCTCGCGCACGCTTTCGCGTTGGCGGTCATCGTCCTCCACCACCAGCACGCGCCGCACGTTCTGGGTGAACTTGGCTTCCAGGCGCAGCAGGGCCTGCGTCAGCTCTTCGCGCTTGACCGGCTTGAGCGCGTAGCCGATCGCGCCGCGGCCCATGGCCTCCTGCGAATAGTCGGCCACCGACACGATGTGCACCGGGATGTGGCGGGTCTGGGGATTGCGCTTGAGCTGGTCCAGCACGCCCAGGCCCGAGAAGTCGGGCAGGTTGATGTCGAGCACGATGGCGTCGGGCCGGCGCTGCGCCGCCAGCGCCAGGCCGTCGGTGGCGGTGTGCGCGGCCAGGCAGCCGAATCCCATTTCGCGCGCCAGGTCGCCGAGAATGTCGGCGAAGCGTTCATCGTCCTCGATGACCAGGATGGTGCGGCCGGCCTCGGGGGGCGGTTCCAGGGCCGGTTCCGGCGAGCTCATCGGCTCGGCCGGCGGAGGCGTGACGGGCGCCTTGGGCGTCGCCCAGGCGGGAATTTCCGGCATTGGCGCCGCGGCGATCGGCGCGGGCGCGGCCGGCGCGGCCTCCAGGCGCATCGGCAGCAGCAACGTGAACACGCTGCCTTGTCCCGGCGTGCTGACCAGCGACAGGGTGCCTCCCAGCAGCTTGGCCAGGTCGCGCGAGATCGACAGCCCCAGGCCCGTGCCGCCATGCTTGCGGTGGCTGCTGCCATCGGCTTGGCGGAAGGCTTCGAAAATCAGTTCCTGCTGGTCGGCCGGCACGCCGATGCCGGTGTCCTGCACGGCGAACGACAGCATGTTGCGCGGCGCGCGCGAGACCTTGAGCGCCACGCCGCCCTGCTCGGTGAACTTGAAGGCGTTCGACAGCAGGTTCTTGAGCACCTGGCCCAGCCGCTGCGGATCGGTGTGCAGCGACGCCGGCACGTCGGCGGCGATGTCCAGTGCCAGCGTCAGGCGCTTGTCCTGCGCGATCGGCCGCAGCGGATCCAGCAGCCGTTCCAGCGTGGGCGCGATGGCCACCGCCTCGACTTCCACGGTGGCCTGGCCGGCCTCGATCTTGGCCAGGTCGAGAATGTCGTTGATCAGCGCCAGCAGGTCGCTGCCCGCTTCGTAGATGGTCCGAGCGTACTTGACCTGGTCCGCGCTCAGGTTGCCCGGCTTGTTCTCGGACAGCAGCTTGGACAGGATCAGCGTCGAATTCAGCGGGGTGCGCAGCTCGTGGCTCATGTTGGCCAGGAATTCGCTCTTGTACTGGCTGGCCTGCGTCAGCAGCCGCGCCTTGTCGGTGAGCGCGCCCTGCACCCGCAGCAATTGCTCGGTCTGCATCTCCAGGCTGACGTTGGCCTGCTTGAGCTCGGTCTGCTGCACTTCCATGCGGGCCTGCGATTCCTGCAGGATGCGGCTTTGCTGTTCCAGCTCTTCGTTGCTGACGCGCAGCTCTTCCTGCTGGGTCTGCAGTTCTTCCGACTGGCGCTGGGTTTCGGCCAGCAGCGCTTCCAGGCGCGTGCGGTCCAGGCCGGCGCGGATCGCCGAGGCCAGCATCTCGGAGGCGCCTTCCAGCAGGCTGCGCTCGCTCTGGCCGACGGCGTGGTTGAAGCCCAGTTCGATCACGGCATAGACGCGCTCGTTTTGCATGGCAGGCGCGAGGATCAGCTCGGCCGGGTTGGAGCGGCCGGTGGCCGACGAGACCTCGAAGTGGCCGGCGGGCACGTCGCGCAGGTGCAGCAGCTTGCGCGAGGCGGCGGCCTGGCCGACCAGCCCCTGCGCGCCGGGAATCTTCTGCGCCAGCCGCTCGGCCGGCAGGGCGTAGCCGCCAAAGAGCTCCAGGTCGTCGCCGCCGTTGGTGACGACGTAGCCCGCGCCGACGCTGGCGTGCAGGTAGTCCGCCAGGTAGTCCAGCGCGCGCTTGCCGATCTCGTCCAGGCGATGGTCGCCGCGCAGGCGCAGGCTCAGGCCCGACAGGCCGGTCGTGACCCAGGCCTGGCGCGCCTTGGCGCGGTATTCGCGGATGGTCATGCCGGCCGATGCCAGGATCAGCGCCAGCAGCAGCAACGATCCGCCCCATGAGTAAAGGGTGGAGGTGGCCGAAGCCGCCGCCCAGGCCTCGCGTTCCTCCTCGACCTGGCTCAACTGGCGCGTGTACAGGTCGGCGACCAGGTCGCGCAGGCGGTCCATCGCGTCCTTGCCGGCGTCCGTGCGCACCACGGCCATGGCGCCTTCCACGTCGCCGGCCTTGCGCATTTCGACCGTCTCGCGCAGTTCGGTCAGCTTCTGCTGCGTGATGCCGGCGATGTCGTTGACGATGCGGCGTTGCGCGGAATCGCCGCTCGCCGCTTCCTTGACCACTTCCAGGCGCTGTTCGATCAGCGGCACCGAACGCAGGTACGGTTGCAGGTAGGACGGGTCGCCCGTCAACAGATAGCCGCGCTGGCCGATCTCGGCATCCTTGAGCGCCGAGTTGAACAGGCTGAGCTGGCGCACCGTCTCGGTGGCGCGGTCCATGGCCTTGACCGCGCGGGTGCGGGTCTCCGCCGAACGCACGTTGACGAAGGCGATGAGCAGGGTGGCCAGCGCCGCCAGCACGAAACCGCCGATCAGGGTGCGCGGAAGGGTATGGCGGCTGGCGGATTGCAGCGAATTCGGCATGAGAACGGTTTACGGTTCGGGGGGGAAAGGACCGATGGACTATACAGGGGTATGGAGCGTTCGTTTCGCCCGGATACAATTACTTCACACATGAAGAGCCCGCATGTCCTAGGATTCGGCCTCTCCCCCAATCTGTTTTGCCCGCCGGCGTCTTGAATGCATGGCACCGACAACCATGACGAAAATCCTTTTGGTCGACGATCAGCCCGTGCTGGTCGCCCTGATGAGCGAATTCCTGAGCGGCGAAGGCTATGACGTCACGACGCACACGGACGGCTTGACCGCGCTGCGGCAAATGCTCGAAGTGCGGCCGGATCTGGTCATCACCGACTTTTCCATGCCCGGCATGGACGGCGGGGCCTTGCTGACCGCCATGCGCGAGAACGCCTACCTGGGCGACACGCCGGTGCTGGTGCTGAGCGGCCGGCCGGAATCCGAGATCGCCGCGGCCTGCGAAGGGCGCGCCACCCTGATGCGCAAGCCCGCCGAGCCGCACGACGTGCTGGCTGTCGTCCGTCGCCTGGCGCCGGCGCCCGCGCGGCGGCCGCGCGCCGACGCGCCGGTCCTGGCGGCGGGCGAGGCCCGCCAACTGGCCGCCCTGGCCGCGTAGCGCCGCCTCGCTGCGCGCCGCCCCGGGCCCGGCCCGCGCGCGCACGGATTCCCATCGACGACAGGGCTGGCAAGCGGCCTCAGCGCGCCCCGGCGGCCAGCAGCAGCTGCGTCGTCGCCGCCTGCCCGCGCTGGCGCGCGTGCCACAGCGGGCTACGGCCATCGCCATCGGCCAGGTTCACATCGGCCCCGCCCGCGATCAGCAGCGCGACGACGGCCTGGTGGTCAGGCCCGCCATCGCTCAGGATGATGGCCTCCAGCAGGCCCGTCCAGCCCAGCCGGTTGACATGGTTCGGATCGACGCCGGCCTCCAGCAGCATGCGCACCGTTTCGACCAGGCCGCGTTCGCAGGCCGGGATCAGCGCGGTGCCGCCGTAGCGGTTGGTGCTGCGCAAGTCGGCGCCATGGCGCAGCGTCCGCGCCAGGATGCCGTTGTGGCCGCGCGCGCCGGCGTACAGGTAGGCGCTGTCCTGCATGGCGTTCTTGGCGTTGACGTCGGCGCCGGCCTCGATGAGAACCTTGGCGGCGGCCTCCGCATTGGCCAGCGTGGCGCGCAGCAGGGGCGTGTTGCCGTCGGCGTCGCGCGCTTCCAGCGGCGCGCCTTCGGCCAGCAGGGCCTGGACCCGGGCGGCGTCGCCGTCGCCGGCGGCCCGCAGCAGGGCGGCGCCCGCCTCGGCCGCGCGGGGACTGGCCGCGCCGGCCGCACCTACGCCGGTCGCACCGCTCTCCGCGACCATGAGCAGGGTGGCGGCCAGGAATCTGCGCCAGGAACGGATGATGGACATGCGTCGAGCCTCCTTGTCGTGTAACGGGATACCCCCTGATTATGCCGCCATGGCCCGGCACGGTCCGCCTGTTTGGCGAATGCCGCCGATCCCTGCAGAATCCCGGGATTCCCTTCTATCCGTTTCCGCCATGGACACCTTCAACTACATGCGCGCCTTCCGGCGCATCGTGGAACTCGGCAGCCTCGCCAAGGCGGCGGAAGACCTGAACCTGTCATCCGCCGGTCTGAGCAAGCAGTTGCGCACGCTGGAAGCCCACCTGGGCGCGGTGCTTCTCCAGCGCACCACCCGCAAGATGAGCCTGACCGACACCGGCGCCGCGTACTACGCCGAATGCTGCCGCCTGCTCGATGAGCTCGACACCCTGGAGAAATCCATCAAGCAGCAGTCCGGGCGTGTCGCCGGGCGGCTGCGCGTGAACGCGCCCGTGTCTTTCGCGTTGAGCGTGTTGTCGCCGCTGCTGGCGCGCTTCCTGCGGCAGTATCCGGAGCTGCGGCTGGACCTGGCCATGGAAGACCGCCTGGTCGATGCGGTGGGCCAGGGGTTCGACGTGTCGATCCGCCTGCGCGCGCAACTGGACGATTCCTCGTTGATCGCGCGCCGGCTGGCGTCGCTGACGCAGGTGCTGTGCGCGGCGCCGTCGTATCTCGACCGCCACGGCCGGCCCGACAGCGTGGACGCGTTGCGCGCGCATGACCTGCTCAGCTATAGCCTGGCCGACAGCCCCGGCCCGGTTCCGGATGACGACGCCGGGCAGCCGGCGGACCCGTTCGGCGGCCCGGCGCGGGTCCAGGCCAACAACAGCCTGATGCTGCGCGATCTGCTGGAGGCCGGCCTGGGAATCGGCGCGTTGCCGTCCTTCCTGGCCGCGCCCGCCATCGCCGCGGGCCGGCTGGCGCAGGTGCTGCCGGAGCTGCCCGGCGCGCCGCGCCATGTCTACGCGGTGTATCCGACCAGCCGCCACCTGCAGCCCAAGGTCAAGGCCTTCGTGGATTTCCTGGCGGCGCATCTGCCCGCCGCCATGCGCGGCGATTGCTGACGCCCAGCGAATAATGTCCTGCCGGCGGCCACCTTACTGGCGCGCCGTTCCCTCCGTAAGCTGGCGTCCATTGAAACCACGCACAAGGTGCATCATGTCGCTGTCTTACTCCCGCAAACTGCTCGGCCTGGCGCTGGCCGCCGCCCTTGCCGGCAACGCTTTCGCGCATGGGGCGCCGTCGCGCGCCCCGGCGTCCGGACAGGAGGTGGGCATCAGCCCCTGGGGGCCCGACGACGAGATCGGCCGCCTGAACCTGATCACGCCCGAATCGCGCGCCGCGATCATGTCGCGCGTGGCCGGCGGCAAGGTCTACGACCTGGCCACGGAATACTACGTGGGCATGCCGAGCTGGCAGGACGCGGGCGATCCGCGCTACCAGTTCTGGATGACGCACACGCCGCGCGGCACCGAGGTCGACGACCCGATGGGCGTGGGCAAGGACATGAACGCCACGCGCAGCTACACCGGCACCGCGTTCTCGATGTACAGCCACACCGGCACGCACATCGACGCGCTCAACCATTTCGGCATCCACGGCAAGATCTGGAACGGCTTTCGCGCCGACGAGCACCTGGGCGACCGCGGCTGGCGCCGCACCGGCATCGAGAAATTCCCGCCGCTGGTGGCGCGTGGCGTGCTGATCGACGTGGCCGCGCTCAAGGGCGTGGACATGCTGCCCGATTCGTACCGCATCACCCGCCAGGACCTGAAGGCGGCGCTGGCGCGCCAGAAGACCGCGTTGCAGCAGGGCGACATCGTGCTGATCCGCACCGGCCGCATGAAGCTGTACGACGATCCGGCCGCCTACATGGCCAAGCCGCCCGGCATGGGGCTGGACGCGGCCCGCTATCTGGTGGAGGAGGGCGGCGCCATGATCCTGGGGGCCGACAATCTCAGCTTCGAGACCTTCCCGTCCGAGGTGGCCGATGACTACGTGCCGCTGCATACGTATCTGCTGGCGCAGCAAGGCGTGCCGATCATCGAGCTGGCCGCGCTGGACGAGCTGTCGCGCGACCAGGTCTATGAATTCGCCTTCATCGGCGGCCCGCTGAAGATCCGCGGCGGCGACGCGGCGCCGCTGCGCCCGGTGGCGATGCCGTTGCGCTGACGCGGCTACGCCGCCCGCCTGCGCCTGCGGCCGCGCCGCCCGGCCTATGCCTTCGTCCGGGAGGGTTCGCCGTGCTGCGGGCGATCAAACGCGCGCATCGGCGGCAGGATGCCGTCGTAGCGCTCGACCTGCACCGCCGTCAGTTGGCCGCTGCAACCCTGCGCCAGCGACGAGGTGCCGACGTCGCGCGTCAGGATGTTGGGATTGCCGTGGCCGCACAGCGTCACCTCGCCGCGCTCGTCCCGCACCGGGTCGTACCAGGCGCCGGTGGGCAGCTGCGCCACGCCGGGCATGATGGCCTCGCTCAGCGTGGCGCTGGCCAGGCAGGCGCCGCGCTCGTTGAACAGCCGCACGATGTCGCCCTCGGCGATGCCGCGGGCGGCGGCGTCATCGGGATGCAGGGTGCACACCTCGCGGCCCTGGCGCTTCTGTGACGCGCTGTGGGCGCCGAAATCCAGCTGGCTGTGCAGGCGGGTGGCGGGCTGGTTGGCGACCAGGAACAGCGGATGCGCCGGCGTCGGCGCATCCTGTGGCGCCAGCCAGGCCGGATGGCCGGGGCAATCGGGGTAGCCGAAGCCGGCCACGGTCGGCGAGCTGATCTGGACCTTGCCGCTGGGCGTGGGCAGCGGCTTGCCGGCGGGATCGCCGCGGAACGCGCGCAGGATGCCGCCGTCGTCCTCCTGCTGCGGCAGCGTCAATTCGCCGCGCGTCCAGAACTGGTCGAAGCCCGGCGCCTCCAGGCCTTTTTCCTCGAGGGCCGCGCGGGTTCTTTCATACAGGTGGCGCAGCCATTCGCCGCTGCTGCGGCCTTCGGTGAAGGCCTCGCGCGTGCCCAGCCGTTCGGCCAGGTCGGCGAAGATGTCGTAGTCGTCGCGCGCCAGGCCGTTGGGGGCGGCGATGCGGTGCATGGCCACCAGCAGCGGGTCGGTGGGCGCGCCGCCGATGTCCTCGCGTTCCAGCGTCATCGTGCAGGGCAGCACGATGTCGGCGTGGCGCGCGGTGGCGGTCCAGCCGATCTCGTGGACCACGAAGGTGTCGAGCGTGGCGAAGGCGCGCGACAGGCGCTTGAGGTCCTGGTGATGGTGGAACGGGTTGCCGCCCGCCCAATAGGCCAGGCGGATGTGCGGGTAGTCCATGCGCTTGCCGTTGTAGTCGAACGGTTCGCCAGGGTGCAGCAGCATGTCGGCGATGCGCGCCACGGGGATGAACGCCTTGACGCCGTTCACGCCCTGCGGCAACGATGCCACCGGCACCGCGTTGCTGCGCTTGCCGTAGTGCGCCAGCGTGCCGAGCGCGTAGGCGTAGCCGCCGCCCGGCAATCCCAGCTGCCCCAGCGCCGCGGCCAGCACCGCGCCCATCCAGACCGGCTGTTCGCCATGTTCGGCGCGTTGCAGCGAATGCGCCACGGTCACCAGCACGCGCTTGCCCGGCAGCGACCGCGCGATCCGCGCGATGTCCGCGGCCGGCACGCCGCAGATCGGCGCGGCCCAGGCCGGGTCCTTGGCCTGGCCGTCCGCGCGGCCCATCAGGTAGTCCTCGAAACCGTCCCAGCCTTCGCAGAAGTCGCGCAAGAACGCCTGGTCATGCCAGCCATTGGCCACCAGCTCGTGCACCAGGGCCAGCATCAGCGCCACATCGGTGCCGGGCACGGCGCGCACCCACTGCGCCGCCGCGTCCGCCGGCAGGTCGGAGGCCAGCGGACTGATGTTCAGGAAGCGGCAGCCGCGCCGCGCGGCCTGGCGCATCGAGTCGCGCTCGATGTGCCGGCTGATGCCGCCGCTGGCCACGCGCGAGTTCTTCAGCGCCATGCCGCCGAAGGCCAGCACCACGTCGGTGTGCGCCACGATCTGTTCCCAGGTGACGTTGCGGCGCGCCACGTCGTCCATGCTGCCCAGGATGTGCGGCAGGATCACGGCCGAGGCGCCCGCGCTGTAGCTGTTGACCGAGCGCACGTAGCCGCCCAGCGCCGTGTTCAGGAAGCGGTGCACCTGGCTCTGCGCGTGATGGAAGCGGCCGGCGCTGGACCAGCCATACGAACCGCCGAACACCGTCTGCGGGCCGTGCTGGTCGCGCACCCGGCGCAGTTCGGCGGCCAGCAGGTCCAGCGCGTCGTCCCAGCCGAGCGGCACGTAATCGTCGTGTCCCCGGCGCGCGTCCGGACCCGGCCCGCGTTCCAGCCAGCCGCGCCGCACCATCGGCGTGGTGACGCGCGCCGGATGGTCGAGCGCGTTGGTGAAGTTCTGGATCAGCGGGTTGGGGTCGGGATCGCCCGGATGCGGCCGCACTTCGAGCGCGCCGTTTTTCCAGGCGGCCGAGAACACGCCCCAGTGCGCGCTATGGGACAGGCGGCCGCTGTCGGGACGGGGCGGGCGGGAAGAGGCGTCGATCATGGGCGGATCAGGGGTTGGCGCCCGTGGCGACGGGCGCATCGGGTTGCGCGCTCCATTCGCTCCACGAGCCGGGGTAGAGGGCGGCGCCGGACAGGCCGGCGATTTCCATGGCCAATAGATTGTGGCACGCCGTGACGCCGGAACCGCATTGGCATACCACCGCGTCCGGCGCGTGGCCATCCAGCTGCGCCAGGAAGGCCTGGCGCAGCGCGGCGGGGGGCAGGAAGCGCCCGTCGGCGCCGAGGTTGTCGCGGAAGAACCGGTTGCTGGCGCCGGGGATGTGGCCGCCCACCGCGTCCAGGGTCTCGTTCTCGCCCCGGTAGCGGTCGGGGGCGCGCGCGTCCAGCACCCGGCGCGCGTCGGCGGCCAGCGCCTGGCGCAGCTGGGGGTAGTCCAGCGTGGCTTGGCGGCCCTCGCCGACGGCCAGGGATCCCGCCGGGCGCGGCGCCGGCGCATCGGTCGTGAACGGCTGGCCCGCGGCTTTCCAGGCGCCTTCGCCGCCATCGAGCACCGCCACGGCCTCGTGGCCGATCCAGCGCAGCAGCCACCACAGGCGCGCCGCGTACATGCCGCCGGCATTGTCGTAGGCGACCACCTGGGTGTCCGCGTTCACGCCCAGCGCCGCCAGGGCCCGCGCCAGCGCGGCGCGGTCGGGCAGCGGGTGGCGGCCGTTGCGGCCGGTCTTGGGGCCGCTGAGGGTGTCTTCCAGATGCACGTGGAAGGCGCCCGGCAGGTGGCCGGCATCGTAGTGGCGGCGGCCGGCCTGGGGATCCGTCAGCTCGAAGCCGCAGTCCAGCACCACGATGTCGCGGTGTCGCGGGTCTTGCAGGGCGCGGGCCAGTTCGTCCGCGCTGATCAGGGTGGTGTACATGCGTGGCTCCCGTTCAACCCTGGCCCGCCGCCAGCGCGTCCATCGCGCGCAACGAATACACATAGGCGGCGCCCGCGTTCAGGGCAATGGCGGTGCTCAAGGCCTCGCTCAGCTCCAGTTCCGTCACGCCGGCCTTGCGGGCGGCGTCGGCGTGCGCGGCGATGCAGCCGTCGCAGCGCGTGGTGACGGCCACCGCCAGCGCGATCAGCTCGCGCGTCCTGGCGTCCAGCGTGCCGGTGGCGCCCTGCGCCTGGTTCAGGGCGCGGAACGCGGTCAGCAGCTGCGGGTTGTGCTTGCCCAGGGCCTCGCCGGCCTTGCGGTTGTTGGCGAGGGTGTCGGTCCAGTTCTGCAACATGGTGGGGTCTCCTGAAAATCGGTTCGGTCTGATCGGGTCATTGGCCGATCTGCTTGAGCAGGTCGGGGGTGGCGGCTTTGCGGTAGTTGGCGATGTCGTCGAGGATGTACTGCTTGAACTGGTCCATCGGCAGGTCGCGCTCCATCGCGGCGTCCTTGCGGATCGTGTTCTGCACCGTGGGGTCCGCCAGCGCGCGCGACAGGTGCTCGGACAGCACCTTGATCACCGCGGGCGGCGTGCCGGCCGGCGCCGCCAGGCCGTACCACTGCGTCATGGTCATGTCGATGCCGAGTTCCTTGAAGGTCGGCACGTCGGGCAGGATCGGGCTGCGCTGGCGGCCGGTCAGGGCCAGCACGCGCAACTGGCCCTGCTGCACCTGCGGCACCAGCGGCGAGGCGGTGGCGAAGAACATGTCGATCTGTCCGCCCAGCATGTCGGTAATGGCGGGGCCGGAGCCCTTGTAGGGCACGTGCAGGAGCTTCAGGTGGCCCAGTTCCTTGATCGTCTCCATGCCGATGTGGGCGGCGCCGCCGGTGCCGGTGGAGGCAAAGGTCAGTTCCTTCTGCCTGGCGGCGTCGATCACTTCGCGCGCCGTCTTGAAATGCGACGGCGTGGCCACGAACAGGCCGTGCGGCGCCTCCAGGATCAGGCCGATCGGCGCGAAGTCGTCCGGCACCTTGTACGGCAGGCTCTGCGGCTTGAGCGCCGGCGAGACCGCCAGGTTGCCGCTCATGGCCAGCAGGATGGTGTAGCCATCGGGCGCGGCCTTGGCGACCAGGCCGGCGGCGATGTTGCCGCCCGCGCCCGGCCGGTTCTCGACGATCACGGTCTGCCCCAGGGTCTTGCCCATGGCGGTGGCGATCAGGCGGCCATAGAGGTCGCCGCCGCCGCCCGGCGGAAAGCCGACCACCAGGGTGATGGGACGCTCGGGAAATGCCGCCTGCGCCTGGCCGCCGGCCAGCGCCGCCAGCCCCAGCGCCGCGGCGAGGGCGGCGCGCCGGCCCAGCCGGCGCATGGCGCCGCTTGCGAAGGAAATGCCCATGGTGTTTGTCTCCTGTGTATTTTTTTATCAGGGGGAACCGTCAGGCCTGCAGCCAGCCGGCTTGATGTCGCTGCACCACCCTGTCCACCGAGGCGGCACACTGTCCCAGGTAACCCGCGGGATCGGTCAGGCGCAGGATCTCTCCCTCGCCCAGCAGGTTGGCCAGATCCTTGTGCTGGCGCAGCGCCTGGGCGAAATCGAGCTTGTGCGTGATGCCGTGCATCGAGGCCTCGTAGATCCATTCGTGCGCGGTCTGTTTGCCGACGCGCTCGGACAGGTCCAGCATCACGTGTTCGGACAGCAGGTAGCCGCGCATGCGGTCCAGGTTCAGCGCCATGGCGTCGGCGTCCACGCGCAGCCCGGCCAGCAGGTTCTTGGCCTGGAACAGCATGGCGCCGGCGATCAGGCAGCATTCGGGCAGCGCCTTCCATTCGATCTTCCAGGCAATGCCGTCGCGCTCGCCTTCCTGCACCATGCCTTCGAGCATCAGCGTCGCATTGGCGCGCAGCGGCCGGCACAGGCCGGCGAGGTTCTCGGCCGAGGTCGGGTTGCGCTTGTGCGGCATGGTCGACGAGCCCAGCTTGCCTTCCGAGAAGGCTTCCTCGACTTCGGCGAATTCGTTGCGTTGCAGGTTGAACAGTTCATTGCCGATCTTCGACAGCGTCGCGCCGATCATGGCCAGCACCAGCGCGTATTCGGTGAAGCGGTCGCGCGCCGGCGCCCAGCTGATCGGCGCCGTCTCCAGCCCCAGCCTGGCCAGCGTGCGGCGCTCGACCTCGGCGGCCTGTTCGCCCAGCGAGGCCTGGCTGCCGACCGCGCCGACCACCATGCCCACCAGCACCCGCGCCTCGCATTCCTTCAGGCGCTCGTGATGGCGCGACAGTTCGTCCAGCCACACCGCGCACTTGTGCCCGAAGGTGATGGGCAGCGCCTGCACGCCATGGGTGCGGCCCGCCATGGGCGTGTCGCGATGGCTTTGCGCCAGGCGCGCCAGCTCGCGGCCGATGGCGGCGAGGTCGCGCATGAAGACGGCATGGGCCTGCTTGAGCTGCAGCGCCACGCCGGTGTCGACCACGTCCTGGGTGGTGGCGCCGTAGTGCAGCCATTCGCCATGGTCGGGGCCGCAATGCGCCTGCAATTGCCTGAGCGCCGGCACCAGCGAATGCTTGATGCGGCGGATCTCGGCCGACATCGCGGCGATGTCGATATTGGCCACGGTCGCCTGGGCGCGGATCCGCGCGGCGGCGGCGGCCGGGATGATGCCCAGCTCGGCCTGGGCCTCGGCCAGCGCGGCCTCGAAATCCAGCCATTGCTGGACGCGGTTCTCTTCCGAGAAGATGGGGCGCAGTTCATCGGTGCTCCACAGGTGCTGGAGCGATTGCATGTCGAAGACGGAAACGGGCATGGTGCGGGTCCTGGAGGCTTAGGAGTGATGGGCGGGGCGGGGCAGCAGCCGGCCCGGGTTGAACGTGCCGCGCGGGTCGAGCGCGTGCTTGATGCGTTGCATGACGTCCACCGAGACGGCGGGCTTGTATTGCAGGAAGGCGTGTTGCTTGAGGCGGCCGATGCCGTGCTCGGCCGAGATAGAGCCGTCCAGCCGCGCGGCGACGTCGTGCACGATGTCGTGCACCGCGTCCTCCTGGGCCCGGAAGGCGGCGTCGTCCATCGCCAGCGGCTTGCTCTGGTTGTAGTGCAGGTTGCCGTCGCCGACGTGGCCGAAGCAGACGATGCGGATGCCCGGCATCAGGGCCTGCAGGCGGGCGCCGGCGGTGGCGATGAATTCGGGAATGCGCGACACCGCGACCGAGATGTCGTGCTTGATGGAGGGGCCGTCCAGCCGCTGTGCCTCCGGCACGTGCTCGCGCAGCGCCCACAGTCCGTGCGCCTGGCGGCCGGAGGCGGCGATCACCGCATCGGTCACGTCGTCGTGTTCCATGGCGGCCTCGAGCACGCCCTCGACGGCCGGTTGCGGGTCCATCAAGGCCGACGTCTCGGACACGTCGAACAGCACGGCCCAGGGCGAGGGCTGCGCCAGCGGATCGCGCATGCCGTCCAGCGGATGCGCCAGCACCTGTTGCAGCGTCTGGCGGCCGATCAGCTCGAAGGCCGTGACGCGCTCGCCGACCGCGTCGGTCAGGCGCGCCAACAGGTCCACCGCCGCCTGCGGCGTCGGCACCGCGACCCAGGCCGTCACTACCTTGCGCGGCAGGGCGTAAAGGCGGAAGGCCGCTGCGGTGACCACGCCCAGCGTGCCCTCGCCGCCGATGAAGAGCTGCTTGAGGTCGTAGCCGGTGTTGTCCTTGCGCAGCGTGCCCAGTTGCGGCAGCACGCTGCCGTCGGCCAGCACCACTTCCAACCCCAGCGTCAGTTCGCGGGTATTGCCATAGCGCAGCACCTGTTCGCCGCCGGCGTTGGTGGAGACCACGCCGCCGATGGTGGCGCTGCCTTCCGAGGCCAGCGACAGCGCGAACAGCCGGCCAGCCTCGGCGGCCGCCTGCTGGGCGGCCAGCACCGTGCAGCCGGCTTCCAGCGTGATGCTGTTGTCCAGCGCGTCGACCCGGCGCACCGCCGTCATGCGGTCCAGGCTCAGCACCATTTCGCGGCCCGAGGCGTCGGGCGTCGAGCCGCCCACCAGGCCGGTGTTGCCGCCTTGCGGCACCACCGCCACGCCCTGCGCCGCGCACAGCGCCACCACCCGCGAGACTTCGGCCGTATCGGCCGGGCGCGCCACGGCGCGCGCGGCGCCCGGAAAATTGCGGCGCCAGTCGGCCGTGTAGCGGGCGGTGTCGGCCGCATGGGTCAGGACGTGGGACGGCCCGACGATGGCGCCCAGCGCGGCGGCGAATGCATCGATCTGATTCGGCATAATGCTACGGTGCGCGGCGGGCGTAAGGCTCGCGGGTCGCGCGACGCTTGTCTCCTGGGTTGAAACCGGGACGGCGGTTCCCTGGTCCGGTAGCCGTCTTTCGTTTCATTGATTAAAATACGTTTTATTGAACAAAACTATAGGAAGCATCCGAAACCGTGTCAAGCGAGAATTCCCCTAAGCCGCCCGCCGGCGTGCTCGAACGCGGCATCTCCGTGCTGGAGTGCTTTGGCGAAGACCATCTGCGCTTGTCGCTGCGTGACCTGGCCGACCGCACCGGCCTGGACAAGGCCACGCTGCTGCGCCTGCTGGGCGTGTTCATCAAGGCGCGCATGATCCATCGCTACGACAGCAGCACCTACGCGCTGGGACCGGCGTTGCTGCACATGGGCATGCTGTATCGCGATACCTTCGACCTGGGCTCGCGCCTGCAGCCGGCGCTGCGCAACATCGTCGCGCAGACCGGCGAGACCGTGGCCGTGTACGTGCGCAGCGGCGACGACCGCATCTGCCTGTACCGCGAGAACACCACCAAGGAAGTGCGCCACCACGTCGAGGTCGGCACCCGCATCAGCCTGAAGGACGGCGGTTCGTCGGCGCACGTGCTGCGCGCCTTCACCGGTGGCGCCACGCCGCTGGCGCGCGACATCCATGAGAAGGGCTATGCCATGACCCGCTCCGAGCGGGTCGCGGAAATGGCGTCGGTGGCCGTGCCGGTGTTCGATGCCGACGATGCCTTCGTCGGCGCGCTGGTGGTGCTGGGGCTGGCGTCGCGCCACAACGAGGCGGCGCAGCGCAAGGCGGTCGAGATCGCGCGCCACGAACTGGCGCAGCAGGGCTTTCGCACCGCGCCGCCCGCGTCCTGGACGCCGCCCGCATCCGAATGAGGCGCCCGGGCGGGCGCCCCGCGGCGTCGCCTAGCGCGGCGCCGCGCAGCCGAACAGCGCGGGCGCCGGCAGGCACGTCCGCGCGTCATTGCCCTCGTCCGTGAAGCGTTCGCACCAGGCCACGATGGCGCGCGCGGCGGCGTCGTCCATGGCCGGCGCAAAGGCGCGCATGCGCGCCTGCAGCGCGGGCCAGTCGTAAGGGTCTTCGGGATCGCCGCGCCGCAGCTGGCGCAACGCGCTCAGCCGGCGCCCATCTTTCAGTATCAGGGTCACCCGGCATGGCCGCAGGCGCGGAAATTCGCGTTGAAAGGCGTCGCTGGTGCGCACCGTGATGCGGCGCGCCAGCGCCAGCAGGTCGGGCGCCTGCAGATCCGCCGACTCCATGTCTTCAATGCCCAACCCGCCGGTGAGCAGCAGCCGCGCCACCACGTAGCGCAGCGAGAAGCAGGTCTGCGCGGGCGTGGCGGGCCAGTCGACGCCGGCGATCTTCAGCGCGTGCGTGAATATCTCGATGTCGACCGATTCGATGTCGTCGGGTGTCGGCGCGTGCGCGTCCAACAGCTCGCGGGTGGCATCCAGCGGCGTGAAGAGCTGGGCGCAGCAGGGCCAGGCCTTGATGGTGGCGGTGTTCAGCCGCTCGCTGGCGTCGAGGCCGCCCGCCAGCGCGTCCAGCGGGCCGTCGCCCGCCAGCAGCGCGTACAGGCCGCGCGCGCCGGTGGCGAAGCGTTGCGCGCCCGGCAGGCCGGCGCGCGCGGCATAGGCCGCGGCCAGGCCGTTGCGCACCGCGAAGGCCGGATGCAGCGACTTGGCTTCGTGCGCGTCGTCGTCCACCAGTTGCCACAGGCCCGCCGCCTGGGTGGCGCCGATGCCGAGCGCGTGGTGCAGGGGCGCTGGCGCCAGCCCCAGGGCCACGCCGGCAGCGGCGGCCGCGCCCACCGCGCCCGCCGTCGCGGTGGCATGGAACCCCGCCGCGTGGCGCGTGCCCAGGGCCTCGCCCAGGCGCAATGAAACTTCATAGCCGGCGATGATGGCGTCCGCGACCTGCCGTTGTGTCATGCCGCCGTTCGCCGCCAACGCCAACGCCGGCGTGACCGACACCACGCCCGGGTGCAGCATGGCGGCGCGATGGGCGTCGTCGATTTCGCGGATGTGGGCGATGGCGGCATTGGCGAAGGCCGCGCCATTGGCGTTGGCGGCGGGGCCGCCGAAAATGGGCGCCGGCCCCGCGCCCGGCTGGCAGTCGTGCGCCACGCGCCGGTAGCGGTCCGCCGCCGGCGTGTCGGCGGCGGACCATCCCGCGGTGAACCAGTCCAGCAGCGCCTGCGCCAGCCGCGCGCGCGTGGTTGGGGAAATCGGGCGCCGTTGCAGGTCGGCCAGGTGGGTCACCAGGGAGTGTTCAGCGGAAGAGGTCATTATCGTTTCGTTGAATGGAATATATTTCATTCAACGAAACAAGCGCCGGTTTGTCAAGCGATGTGGCGGATCCCTCCGCTGCCGTTCCCGCGGCCACGCCTATCGTTGGCCGGCGTCCCGCAACGCGGTCAGCGCCGCGAGCCGAGCCAGGTCGGTGCCGGCGGGAGCCGCGGCCAGGGCCGCGCGTATCCGCTGCGCCATCGGCTGGTTGAAATCGGCCGCGATCTCGGCGCGCAGGGTGATCCGCCCCGTGGCGCCGTCGAGCCGCATGTCGGGCGTCACGCCGTCGCGCTCGAGCGTCGCGCCGTTGGCCCGGTGCACGCGCGCGCTGGTCACCACCAGCGCGCCCTGGTTGTCGGGCAGCGGCAGGACCGTCTGGATCGTGCCCGCGCCGGCGGTCTTTTCGCCGATGAGCAGGCCGCGGCCGTGGTCCTGCAACGCCGCCGCGACGATTTCCGCGCCGGCGCCGGTGCGGTGGTCGATCAGCACCACCATCGGCACGTCATGCGGCAACCGGCCGTGCCGGGCGACGAGCGTCACGGCATTGGCTGGCGTGCGCCCGCGCAGGCTGCCGACGCGGGTGCCCTCGGCCAGCATCATGCCCGCCACCTGTTCGGTCACCTCGAGCAGCCCGCCGGCATTGCCGCGCAGGTCCAGCACCACGCCCGCCAGCGGCGCGCCGCCGCCGGACCGCGCGGTATCGAGGGCGTCCCGCAGCAGCGCGCCGGTCTGGCTATTGAAGGCCGATATCCGGATCACCGCGACCGCGCCGTCCCGCTCCCAGCGTACCGATGGCGGCGCCTGGACCGGCCCGCGCACGGGACGCATGACGAGGGCGTCGGCCACGCCGGGTCGCTGGATCTCCACCGTGGGGCGGGTGCCGACGGCGCCGCGCAGCAGCGCGACGGCCTCGGGTAGCGGCAGGCCGGCGGTCGGGCGGCCGTCGACGCGGGTGATGATGTCGCCGGCCTGGATGCCGGCGCGTTCGCCGGGGCTGCCGGGCAAGGGCCGTTCGACGGTCAGGACGCCCCGCTGGATCGACATCTCCAGGCCGACCGAGGCCGGCGGCGGCGCCATCTCGGCGCGCGTCGCCACGCGGCTGTAGGCGTCCAGGCTGGCCAGCATGCCGCGCAGGGCCGCGTCCAGGGCGGCTTCGCGCGCCGCGCCGGCGGCAAAGCGCAGGATCTCGTCGGCCAGGATGCGGGTCTGCGGCGTGATGCCGGCGGCCTTGTCCTCGGCCTGGACCGCCTGCGCGAGCGAGGCCTTGCGCGCCTCGTCCGAGGCGCCGGGCAGCGCGGCGAGGGCGCGCAGGCCATGCACCGCCAGCGCGCGCGAATCGAGGGGATCGACGTATTGGTCCGTGAGCTGCGTCACGGCGGCGGCCAGCGTGCCCTCGACCTGCTGGCGCGATTGGGCCCAGCCGGGCGGCGCCAGCGCGACGCCGCAGGCAAGCAGCAGCGCGAGCGCGGGCCGCGGCAAGCGCGGCCGCGGCGCCTGGCGCGCGTCGATCACTGCACCTTCACGCGCACCGCGGCGCCGGGACGCGGTTCGAACGCCGGCACCGTGCGGTTCTTCACGGCTTCGCCCTTGGCGTTCCACACCAGGGTGTCGGTGGGGAAGCTCTCGTCGCGCGTCATCTTGTCGATCTGCGCGGCCACCAGCTTGGCGGCGCCGTCCACCTCGGGGTTCCAGGCGTACACGCCCCACTGGCCGTACCAGACCGCGGGCGCGTCGGCGTCCAGGCGCCGGTCGGGACACATCACCAGGCCCTTGTCGAGCAGCACGCGCAGGCCGCCCACCGGCACCAGCTTGACGGCCGGGGTGGTGCGCTCCTTGCTGTGTCCGGGGCATACGTTGGCGCTGCGCGCCACGGTGGTCTCGACGACCTCGCGGTCGGATTGGGCAAAGGCGGTCGATGCGGCGCACAGGGCGAATGCGGCGGCAGTCCAGGCGAGAGGGGTACGACGGGTCATGCGTGGCCTCCTGGTCCGGGAGCGGACGGTTCGGTGGGGGGAAGTCCTGCCTGCCGGCCGCGCGCACGCGTGCCGGCGGACAAGGCGGTCAAGCGGGTGGCGGCGCGTGCCGGCGGTCGGGGCGGACGATCCACCAGAAACTGGCCCCGACCACCGCGCCCAGCGCGGCGGCGGTCAACGGCACGATGGGGCGCGACACGATGGTGTCGGCCATCATGGCCACGGCCAGGCGCAGGTCGCCGGGGCCGAATATCGAGGAAAGCAGGATCAGCGCGCACCAGCTCACCAGGCCGATGGCGATGAAGGCCAGCAGATAGGGCGCCAGCGTGACGCGGCCGCGGCGGCGCAACGCGAAGTGCGCGGGCAGGCCCAGCAGCAGCATGGCGCCGGCGCCGGCCGCCGCGCCCAGCAGGGTGGCCATCAAGGTCCAGTCCGGCTGCTCGGCGGCCGCGATGAAATCGGGCTGGCGCCAGAACAGGCGGGCCTGCAATCCGATGACCAGCGCGGACCAGAAAGGCCCCGCCAGAAAGGCAGAGAGAAGTCTTGTCATGCGGGATGCGGCGCCGGTGCGGGCACGCGGCGCCTGGCTTTTTTGCGTGCGGCGATCTTATCAGCCGACACGTTTCGCCGGCGGTTACAGGTGCGACAAATCCCTTGCCGTTCCCGCCGCGCCTACAGGTCCACCCGCACCTTGCCCGCCTGCACCAGCCCGGCGACGTCGCGGATTTCAGCCAGCAGCGCGTCGCGCAATTGGGCCGGGGTGCCGCCGGTGGGCTGGAAGCCCTGCTCGGCCAGCTTGGCGTGCACCGCGTCGGTCTGCAGCGCGCGGTTGATGCCCTGGTTCAAGGCGGCGATGGCGGCCTCGGGCGTGCCGGCCGCGCAATACGTGCCGAACTGGATCTGCGCGACGAAGCCGGGGAAGCCGCTTTCGGCGACTGTCGGAATGTCCGGATACCTGGCCAGCCGCTCCTGGCTGGTCACGGCCAGGACGCGCAGGCGGCCGCTCTTCAGGTAGGGCTCGACGGCGGCGACCGTGGCGACCACCACCTGGATCTGGCCGCCCAGCAGGTCGGTCATCATCGGCCCGGTGCCGCGATAGGGAACGTGCAGCATGTCGATGCCGCAGGCGGCTTGCAGCAGTTCGGTCGCCAGGTGCTGCGGCGTGGCGTTGCCGGGCGATCCGAACGTCAGGCTCTTGGGGGCGCCGCGCGCCTGGGCGACCAGCTCGCCCAGCGTCCTGGCGGGCAGGTCGCCGTTGACGGCCACCATGTAGGGCGAGCGCGCGATCGGGCACACCGGCGCCAGCTGCTTGAGCACCTCTTCGGCCGGCCTGGCGTAATAGCGCACGGAAGGGACCAGTCCCGCGAATAGCAGGATGCTGCCGTCCTTGGCGCCGTTGGCGGTGTAGTCGGCGCCGAGCATGCCGCTGGCGCCGGGCTTGTTCTCGACGATCACCGACCGTTCGAGCGAGTCGCCCAGCGTCGCGGCGATGACGCGGCCCAGCACGTCGGTGCCGCCGCCCGGCGGGAACGGCACGATGACGCGCAACGGGCCTTCGCGCGCGATCGCGATGCGCGCGGCGGTGGCGGCCAGCGGCGCCAGGGTCAGCGCCGCCATGTGCTTGATCAGGGTTCTGCGATGCATTGTCTTGTCTCCGTATCCACCTTGGGTGGTTGTGTCGCCGATCGTCTCTATGGGGTGGACGATTCGGTCTGGCGCGCCAGGAAGAATCCACGCAGCGCGGCGGCGACCACGGCGGGTTCTTCCACCGGCAGCATATGCCGTTGGGCCGGCACCACGTGGGCGCGGGCCGTGGGCAGCGCCCGCGCCAGCTCGCGCGTCATGCGCGGGTTGGAGCCGACGTCTTCCTCGCCCGTCATGACCAGGGCCGGGCAGGCGATGTCCGGCGCGGCTTGCGCCAGCATCGCGTCGCCATGCGCGAACAGCGCGTAGGCCGCCAGGAAGCTGGCGCGGTCGTTGTCCAGCAGGCGCTGGCCGATCCGCGCCACGCGCTCCGGACGCCGTGCCTGGAAGTCCGGCGTGAACCAGCGCGCCAGCGAGATGCGCGCCGCCGCCTGCGGGTCCTGCGTGGCCGCGGCCGCCAGGCGCGCCTGGACCGCCGCGGCTTCTTGCTCCGTGCGGCGGAACACGGTGCTCAGCAACGTCAGCCGCCTGACGCGCCGCGGCCGGGCCGCGGCGTAGGCGCCGGCGATCAGGCCGCCCATCGAGTAGCCGAGCAGATGCGCATCGCGCCAGCCGGCGCGTTCCAGCTCGTCGTCCAGTTGCGCGATGAAGTCGCCGATGGCCGCCGGGCCCCGCAGGGCAGGCGCGGCGCCGTGTCCCAGCAGGTCGTAGCGCAGTACCTCGAAATCGGGTTCCAGCAGCGGCGCCAGGTCATCCCACAGCGTGTGGTCCAGCCCGACCCCGTGCAGCAGCACCAGCGGTTCGCCGCGTCCGGAACGCTGACGCGCGCTCATTTCGCCTGCGCCTCCTGCGCCAGTTCCTGCAGGTCCGAATAGCGGTTGCCGATGCGGTGATGCGGACGGCCGGAGGTCGCGGCGCCCAGGGCGATCACGATTTCGTCGGGGGCGGGCGCATCGTTGATGGTGGTCTGTACCGTCAGGTAGTGCGAGCGCAGGCCTTCGTCGAGCTTGTGCATCAGCGGCACGGAGATCACGCAGCCCGGGCCGCCGCGCTGGTTGGTGAAGCTCAGGTAGCTGGTGCCGCCCACGGCGTTGCGGTAGGCGTTGCCGAAGCGCAGCGTATGGATCAGCGCCGACGCGTGTTCCACTTCGCCGGCGGTGCCGACCACCGCGGCCTTGCCGTAGGCCTCGACATTGTCCGCCGAGCCGGCATGGCGCAGGATTTCGGCGACCAGCAATTCACCCAGCGGCGGCGCCGCGGCGAGAATCCCCGGGCGCAGGTCTTCCTGGAACGGCAGGCCGGCCCACGGATTGCGGATGACCGCGGCCGCCACGATCATCACCAGCGGCCGTTCGGCCGCGCGGCCGCCTTCGATGAGCGTTTTCTCGACATAACTGACTACCTTGCGCACTTGCAGGGACATTGCGGGCTCCGATACCTGTTGGCTGAAAGATGGAACCATTGTTGGGCGGCGCGGCGAGTTTTGACAATCCAAATTAATGCAAGTTAATTTCGGAAAATCCGAATTCATTCAGGCTCCGATCATGCCCACGCCCTTGAAGATCCAGCACCTGCGCCAGTTCCTGCTGGCCGCGGACCACGGCAGTTTCCGCCAGGCCGCGCAGGGCACGTTCCGCTCGCAGGCGGCGGTGTCGGCCGCCATGCAGGACCTGGAGCAGCAGTTGGGCGCGCCGCTGTTCGAGCCCGGCAAGCGGGCCCAGCTGACGCCGCTGGGCGTGGCGGTGGCGCCGCTGTTCCGCGAACTGCTGGCCACCCACGACCGGGTGCTGGACGCGGCGCGGCGCTTCGGCACGGGCCACCAGGGGCCGGTGGCGCTGGCGGTGATGCCGTCGCTGGCCGATGAATGGCTGCCGCGGCTGCTCGAGCGCTATGCGCGCAATCATCCCGACGTGCGCATCCGCGCCATCGACGAACCGTCGCCCGAAGTGCACCGGCTGGTGCTGACCGGCGAGGTGCAGGTCGGCGTCGCCGGGCAGGCGTCGCGCACGGACGAAGTGGCGTTCACGCCGGTGGCGCGCGACGCCTTCGGGCTGGTCTGCCGCAAGAGCCATCCGCTGGCGCGGCGGCGCGGTCCGGTGCCGTGGTCGGCGCTGGCGGAGGAACGGCTGATCGGCAACGCCACCTTCGATACGCTGAAGAACCGCCAGCTTGGCGGCGCCATCGACGATCCGGCCATGGTGGTGTCGAACCGCGCCTCGCTGCTGGCCAGCGTCGAAGGCGGCCTTGGCGTGACGGTGCTGCCGGTGCTGGCGCGGCCCGCCGCCGGCAGCGGCCTGGCGTTCGTGCCGCTGGCCGGGCCGGTGGTGGAACGCATCGTCGGCGTGCTGACGCGCAAGGAGGAAACCCTGCTGCCGTCGGTGGCCGCCATGCATGCGCTGGCGCTGCAGTCCCTGGCCCAGTTCACGCGCCGCAAGGGCGCGGTGCGCGTGTAGTTCCTTCCTTCGAGTCGTTCCTCCCTTCGTGTAGCCCCCCCCTTCGCCATACCGCCGCCGGCACGATTTGGCCGGCTGCCCGCGCACGCCTTTCTCTCATTCAAACCTGTTCCAACGCACGGGAAATCCCTGATCCGCGGCGCATTGCTTGCGTGCCGGATCCGTGGCTAGAATATTTATATGTGCTATCTAAGTATTGCTAATAAATACTTGTGGCGTAGATGAATATCGACGGCTTCGCGTCCGATTTCGGGTTGGCGCGACGACCGTCCAAGCTGGGGAGCAGCATGCGGATTGACGAGTACGAAGGGCTGGACGGCCTGGATCTGGCGGCGTTGCTGGCGCGCAAGGAAGTGCAGCCGGCCGAGTTGATGGATTGCGCCCTGCAACTGGCGGAGCAGCGCGGCAAGCCGCTGAATGCGCTGACCTATGTGCAGCCGGAAACGGGCAAGGCCCTGGCCGCTGAATGGCGCCAGCGCGGGATCTTCCGCGGCATCCCGTTCCTGCTGAAGGACTCGGGGCTGCCCAGCCGCCGTTTTCCGTCGAGCCTGGGATCGCACCTGTTCGACGACGTTTCGTACACGTTCGACGCCACGCTGGCCGAGCGCTTCGAGGCCTCGGGGCTGGTGCCGTTCGCCCGCACCACGGTGTCGGAACTGTGCATGGGGCCCTCCACCGAAGCGCGCCGCAATGGCGGCGCGACCCTGAATCCGCGCGCGCTGGACCGCTCGGTCGGCGGCTCCAGCGGCGGCGCGGCGGCGGCGGTGGCCGCGGCCATCGTGCCGGTGGCGCATGGCAGCGACGGCGGCGGCTCGATCCGCATTCCCGCCGCGTGCTGTGGCGTGTTCGGCCTCAAGCCCAGCCGCGGCCGGGTGCCGATGGGCCCGGCCCGCGGCGAAGGCTGGGGCGGCATGGCCTGCGAAGGCGTCATCACCCGCAGCGTGCGCGACACGGCGGCGGCGCTGGACGGCATCGGCGGCTATGCGCCCGGCGCACCGTACGCCGCGCCGCCGCAGCCCGGCTCGTACCTGGACTCGGTGCGCGAGCAGCGCCGCGAGCCGCTGCGCATCGCCGTCTGGCGGCAGGCCTGGAACGGCATCGCCATCGCGCCGGAATGCCTGGCCGCCGTCGACCGCACCGCGCGGCTGTGCCGCGAACTGGGCCACGAGGTGGTGGAGGCGCCGCTGCCGGAGCTGGACTATTCCGGTTTCGTGCGCGCCCACGGCACGGTGCTGGCCACCAACATCGTGCTGGCGGTGCAGGCGCGCCTGGCCCTGTTGGGCCGCGACCTGCGCGACGACGACCTGGAGCCGGTGATCCGCGACGGGCTGGCGGTGGGGCGCACGTTGTCGTCCACGCAATATGTGGATTCGATCAACCGCTTCCATGCGATCGGCCGCGCCATCGAGTCGGCAATGACGGGCGTCGACCTGGTGCTGACGCCGACCCTGGCGCAGCTGCCCGCGGTGCTGGGCGACCTGGCGCTGGAAGGCGGATTCTGGGCGTTCCGCGAAAAGGTGTCGCGCTACGCGACCTTCCTGGCGGTGATCAACGCCTCGGGCCAGCCGGCGGCGAGCCTGCCGCTGGACTGGACGGCCGCGGGCGTGCCGGTGGCCAGCCAGCTGATCGGGCACTTCGGCCGCGAGGACCAGATCCTGCGGCTGGCGGCCGAACTCGAACGCGCGGCGCCCTGGGCGGGCCGGCAGATCCTGCTGCCCTGATCCGCAGCGCGGCGCGCCGCGCTGGCGGCGCCGTTCCCAACCATACAAGGGGTAGAAATGAAGCGATCCATTCTGTTTTCCGCCGCATTGCTGCTGGCCGTGGCGGCGCCGCTGGCGGTCGTGCCGGCCGCCAGCCAGGCGCAGACCACCGCGCGGTTCGTGATGCACGCGCCGCTGCGCGTGCTCGATCCGGTCCTGACCTCGGCCTACGTGACGCGCAATCACGGCTATCTGGTGTACGACACGCTGTTCTCGATGGACGCGACGGGCCACCCGCAGCCGCAGATGGTGGCGTCCTGGACGGTGTCGGCGGACGGGCTGGAATACACCTTCAAGCTGCGGCCGGGCCTGAAGTTCCATGACGGCGCGCCCGTCACCGCGGCCGACGTGGTGGCGTCGCTGCAGCGCTGGGAGGCGGGCGATCCCACCATCGGCAACCGCCTGAAAAGCGTGACGGCGGCGCTCACGGCGACGGCCGCGGACACCTTCACGCTGAAGTTGAATGCCCCCTATGGCCTGGTGCTGGAATCGCTGGCCAAGGAAAGCTCGCCGGTGCCGTTCATCATGCCGCAGCGCATCGCGTCCGTGCCGGCCTCGCAGGCGATCACGGAGGTCATCGGCTCCGGTCCCTACAAATTCGTGCAGGCCGACTTCCAGGCGGGCGTGAAGGCCACCTATGTGAAGTTCGCCGACTACGTGCCGCGCCAGGAGCCGGCCAGCGCCTTCGCCGGCGGCAAGCTGGCCAAGATCGACCGGCTCGAACTGGTCAACATCCCCGACAGCCAGACCGCCGTGAACGCGCTGCGCAACGGCGAGATCGACTTCCTGGAGGACGTGCCGCCGGACCTGATGCCGCAACTCAAGGGCGCCAAGGGCGTCAGCCTGAAGTCGTATGGCAAGAACTCCAACATGTTCACGCTGCGCATGAACTGGCTGCAGCCGCCGTTCAACAACGTCAAGGTGCGCCGCGCCGCGCTGGCGGCGCTGAGCGAGGTCGATTACCTGGATGTGCAGATCGGCGATCCGGAGATCTACCAGGTGTGCGGCGCGGTGCTGACCTGTGTCTCGCCCTATGCCTCGGAGGAAGGCGCGACGCAGATCAAGGCGCCCGACCTGGCGCGCGCGCGCCAGTTGCTCAAGGAAAGCGGCTATGCCGGCGAGAAGGTCGTGGTGCTGCACCCGACCGACCTGCCGATCTTCGCCAACATCGCGCCGGTCACGGCGCAGGCGCTGCGCAGCATCGGCATGAACGTCGAGATCCAGTCGATGGACTGGGCCACGCTGCTCAGCCGCCGCAGCAAGAAAGAGCCGGTGGCGCAGGGCGGCTGGAGCATCTTCCAGTCGAACCTCTCCAGCCTGGACCTGACCTCGCCGGTGGGCAACCCGAACCTGGACAGCCGCGCCGACTCGACCTATCCGGGCTGGACCCACGATGACGAGATGGAGCGCCTGCGCGACCAGTTCGCCCTGGCCAGGACCGAGGACGCGCGCCGCGAGGTGGCCGCCGCGATCCAGCGCCGCAACTATGAGCAGGTGATCTACGTGCCCCTGGGCGGCTATTCCAAGTTCAAGGGCTACGACGCCAAGTTCGCCGACATGGTGGACGCGCCGATTCCCCTGTTCTGGACCTCGCCGAAGTAACGCCGGGGAATCGTCATGCTGAATCTGATCTTCAAGCGCCTGCTGGCCGCCATCCCCGTCATGCTGGTGGTGGCCACGGTGGTGTTCCTGCTGCTGCGGCTGGCGCCCGGCGATCCGGCCCGCATCATCGCCGGCGACATGGCCAGCGAACAGGCGGTGGCCGAGGTCCGCGCCCAGATGGGCCTGGACCAGCCGCTGCTGACCCAGTACGCGCTGGCCATGGGATCGCTGCTCAAGGGCGACCTGGGCGCGTCCATCATCTCGCGCGAGTCCGTGGCCACGCTGATCGGCCAGCGGCTCGGCCCGACGCTGGCGCTGGCGCTGTGCGCCATCCTGCTGACCGTGTGCGCGGCGATTCCGCTGGGGGTGTTTTCCGCCTGGTGGCACAGGCGGCTGATCGACCGGGTGACGCTGGCGGTGACGGTGCTGGCGTTCTCGGTGCCGGCCTTCGTCGTCGGCTACCTGCTGATCCTGGTGTTCTCGGTCAAGCTGAACTGGCTGCCGGTGCAGGGCTACGCGGGCCTGGCGGCGGGCTTCGGCACCTTCCTGTACCACATGGTGCTACCGACCGTGACGCTGGCCACGGTGTTCGTGGCGCTGATCACGCGCATCACCCGCGGCAGCATGCTGGAGGTGCTGGGCGAGGACTTCGTGCGCACCGCGCGCGCCAAGGGCGTGCCTGAGCGCTACGTGCTGTACCGCCACGCGCTGCGCAACGCCGCGGTGCCGATCGTGACGGTGATCGGCCTGGCGCTTACCACGCTGATCAGCGGCGTGGTGGTCACCGAGACCATCTTCAACATTCCCGGCGTGGGCCGCCTGATCGTCGACGCCGTGTTGGCGCGCGACTATCCGGTGGTGCAGGGCACGATCCTGTTCTTCTCGTTCGTGTACGTCTTCATCAACCTGGCGATCGACCTGCTGTACGTGGTGCTCGATCCGCGCATCCGCTACTGAGGCCGGATCCCCATGAATTCGAACACCCTGGTCCATCCCCGTTCCATCTGGCCGGTGCTGGCGCGCGATCCGCTGATGCTGGCCGGGCTGACGCTGCTGGTGGCGCTGGTCGGCCTGTCCATGCTGGCGCCGCTCATCACCTGGCACGACCCGGCCGCGCTGGCGCCGCGGCTGCGCCTGAAACCGATCAGCGCCGATTTCTGGCTGGGCACCGATTCGCTCGGCCGCGACCTGTTCTCGCGGGTGCTGTACGGCGGCCGGCTGTCGATCACGCTGGCCGCGCTGGTCAGCGTGATCTCGATCTGCGCGGGCCTGCTGCTGGGTCTGCTGGCCGGCTATTTCCGCGGGCTGGACGCGGTCGTCATGCGCATCATCGACGGCATCATGGCGATTCCGGGCCTGTTGCTGGCCATCGCCATGGTGGCGCTGGGCGGCGCGACCATCTCGACCATGGTGACCGCGATCGCCATCCCCGAGATTCCGCGCGTGGCGCGGCTGGTGCGCAGCGTGGTGCTGTCGGTGCGCGAGGAACCCTACGTGGAAGCCTCGCTCGGCATGGGCACGCGCACCTGGCGGGTGCTGTGGCGCCACGTGCTGCCCAGCACCATCAACCCGCTGGTGGTGCAGGCCACGTTCATCTGCGCCTCGGCCATCCTGATCGAGGCGGTGCTGGGCTTCCTGGGCCTGGGCTTCCCGCCCGAGATCCCCAGCCTGGGCAGCATCATTTCCGAAGGCCGCCCGTTCTTCCAGCGCGCGCCGTGGATCGTCCTGTTCCCGGGCATCTACCTGGCGCTGCTGATCCTGTCCGTGAACCTGTTCGGCGACGCGCTGCGCGACCGCCTGGACCCGCGCATGGCGCGGCAACGCAAGGGCTGAAGCAAATGTCCTCCGCACCCATCCTGGAAATCCGCGATCTCAAGGTCCGCCTGCCCGGCGCCGGCGACCGCCACTACGCCGCCGAAGGCATCAACCTGACCGTCGGCGCGCGTGAGATCGTCTGCATCGTCGGCGAGTCCGGCTCGGGCAAGTCCGTGACCGCCAGCGCAGTCATGGGCCTGCTGCCCAAGAACGTGCTGACGCTGGAAAGCGGCCAGATCCTGCTGTCCGGCCGTGACATCACCCGCGCGCCGCTGGCCGAACTGCGCGAGCTGCGCGGCGACCGCATGGCCATGATCTTCCAGGAACCCATGACCGCGCTCAACCCGCTGATGCAGGTCGGCGACCAGATCGCGGAAATCTTCCAGTTCCATGGCCCGTCGCTGTCGCGCCGCGAGGTCGACCAGCGCGTGCTGGCGCTGCTCACCGATATGCGCCTGCCGTCGCCCGAGACCCTGCGCCACGCCTATCCGCACCAGCTTTCCGGCGGCCAGCGCCAGCGCGTGATGATCGCCATGGCGCTGGCGATGGAGCCGGCGCTGATCATCGCCGACGAGCCCACCACCGCGCTGGACGTGACTTCGCAGGCGCAGGTGCTGCGTTTGCTGCACGGCCTGCGCGAGCGCCACGACACCGGCATCCTGTTCATCACCCATGACTTCGACGTGGTGGCCGAGATCGCCGACCGCGTCATCGTCATGCAGCAAGGCCGCATCGTCGAGGCCGGCAGCGCCGCCGAGGTGCTGGCGAACCCGCGCCATGCCTACACCCGCAAGCTGATCGACGCGGTGCCCAAGGGCCAGTTCGGCGCGGGCGCGCCGCTGGCTGGCGGCGATCCGGTCATCTCGGTGGAAAACCTCGGCATGCGCTTCGTGACGCCGAGCCTGTTCAAGGCCAAGCGCCGCGAGGTCAACGCGCTCGACGGCGTGTCGCTGTCGCTGGCGCGCGGCGAGACCCTGGGCATCGTCGGCGAATCCGGCTCGGGCAAGACCACGCTGGGCCGCTGCCTGGCGCACTTCGCCCGTCCCACGTCCGGCCGCATCGTCATGAACGGGCAGGACGTCTCGCGCCTTTCGCGGGCCGCGTGGCGCGACTGGTGCAAGCGCATCCAGATGGTGTTCCAGGATCCGTACCGGTCCTTCAACCCGCGCCTGACCATCGAGGCCACGCTGGCCGAGGGGCCGATGAACTACGGCGAGGACCGCGCCCGGGTCCAGGCGCGCATGCGCGACATGCTGGCGCTGGTCAGCATTGATCCGAGCGCGCTGGAACGCTATCCGCACGAGTTTTCCGGCGGCCAGCGCCAGCGCATCTCGATCGCGCGGGCGCTGATGATGGAGCCCGAGATCCTGATCGCCGACGAAGCAGTGTCGGCGCTGGACGTGTCGGTGCAGGCGCAGATCCTGGACCTGCTGGAGCGGATCCGCGGGCAGCTCAACCTGAGCATGATCTTCATCACCCACGACCTGCGGGTGGCGGCCAGGCTGTGCCATCGCATCGCCGTGATGCAACGCGGCCGCGTCATGGAGATCGGTCCGGCCGAGCAGATCTTCACCCGGCCCGGCTGCGGCTACACCCAGGAACTGCTGGCGGCCATTCCCGGCAAGGACGGGCTGGGCAGCCGCGCCCCGGCCCTGTCGATGGCCGGCGCTTGAAGGAACCCTTGATGATGACTCGTGTTGCCTTGTTGAGCCGTTCGGCCAACCTGTCTTACTTCCAGCCGCTGTTGCAGGGTCTGGACCCGGCGCTGGACGTGGCCGTCTGGCCCGACCCGCGCAGCCTGGACGCCGACGTCGCGGTGTGCTGGAACCCGCCGGCGGGCGTCTACGACGACATGCCCAACCTGAAGCTGATCCACAGCATCGCCGCCGGCGTCGACAACCTGCTCGACGGGCAGCGCACGCGCGGCCTGCCGGTCTGCCGCGTGGTGGATCCACAGTTGGCGCAGGGCATGCTGCAGTACGTGCTGTGGTGCGTACTGACGTTCCACCGCAAGCTCGACCTGGCGCTCGCCAACCAGCGCGAGGCGCGCTGGCATCGGCCGCCGCAGACGCCGGCCTCGGAATGCCGCGTGGGCCTGATGGGGCTGGGCGAACTGGGCAGCGCCATCGCCGCCGTGCTGCCCGGCTTGGGCTACCGCGTCAACGGCTGGTCGCGCAGCCCGCGCCGGCTGGACGGCGTGCGGACCTATGCCGGCGAGGCGGGCTTCGCCGACTTCCTGGCCGACACCGACGTGCTGATCTGCCTGGTGCCGCTCACCGACGCCACCCGCGGCATCCTCAACCGCCAGACCTTCGCGGCGCTGCCGCGCGGCGCGGCGGTGGTCAATTGCGGACGCGGCGAGCACCTGGTCGCGCTCGACCTGATCGAGGCGCTGGCCAGCGGCCACCTGCGCGGCGCGGTGCTCGATGTCTTCGCGCACGAGCCGCTGGCGCCGACCGATCCGCTCTGGTCCACGCCGGGCGTGATCGTGACCCCGCACATGGCGACGATGCCCACGGCGGGCACCGTGGCCGAACAGGTCGTCGCCAACATCCGGCGGCTGGGCCAGGGCGCGGCGCTGGCCAACACTGTCGACGCCGCGCGCGGCTATTGATCCCGCCACCTCATTTCCTCACAGACCCCAAGACTACGAGACGCTCCATGTACTTCGAAGATCCCGCCTTCACGATTCCCACCGGCTCGCCGGCTCCCCTGGATCCGCAGATCGCCGAGTTCCTGCGCCGCATGGCGGCGGACGCGGCGCAGTATCCGCGCCGCGACACCCTGTCGATCGAACAGGGCCGCGCCAACGCCGAGAAGGTGCGGCTGCCGTGGGCGCAGGGCGGCCCGGCCATGGCCCGCACCGAGGAACACCAGGTGGCCACGCGCCACGGCGACGTGCGGGTGCGGGTCTATTACCCGGCCGAACGCCGCCTGCCCGGCGCGTTCATCTACATCCACGGCGGCGGCTTCGTGCTGTTCAGCATCGACACGCATGACCGCGTGATGCGCGAGTACGCCGAGCGCGCCGGCGTGGTGGTGGTGGGCGTGGACTACACCCGCGCGCCGGAAGCCAAGTTCCCGCAGCCGCTGGAGGAATGCGTCGACGTGGTGCGCTGGGTCGCCGCCAGCGCCGGCGCGCTGGACATCGACGCCGGCCAGCTGTTCGTCGGCGGCGATTCGGCCGGCGCCAACCTGTCCATGGGCTCGGCGCTGACGCTGCGCGACGAGGGCCAGCCGGACCTCGTCAAGGGCCTGGTGCTGAACTACGGCGGCTTCGGCAGCAACCTGTTCCGCAATTCGGTGGTGCGCTACGGCGCCGGCGACTACGGCCTGTCGCTGCATATGATGATCTGGTTCCGCGGCATGCACATCCGCCACGGCAAGGATTTCTTCGACCCGCGCGTGGACATCCTGCGCGCCGACCTGAAGGCGCTGCCGCCGGTGTGGATGGTGGTGACCGAGTGCGATCCGTTGCATGACGACAGCGTCGAGCTGGAGCGCAAGCTGCGCGCGGCCGACGTGGACGTCGCCGCCAAGGTCTACCCCGGCACCGCCCACAGCTTCCTCGAAGCGGTGTCCATCGCCGCCGTGGCGGGCGAGGCCTTCGACGATACCGCGCGCTGGTTGCACGCCAAGGCCGCGTAAAGGGGAGGCCCGAGCGATGTACATTCGTCCGGCTTGTCCCGACACAGAGGCCTGACCCCAACCGGAGCGATCCATGAACCAAGAAGAAGCCCGCGTGCGCGAAGAACTGGCGGCGTTGTACCGCCTGGTCGCGCACTTTCGCATGACCGACCTGATCGATACCCACATCAGCGCGCGCGTGCCTGGCGATAAACCGCATTTCCTGATCAACCGCTATGGCGTGCTGTTCCATGAGATGCGGCCGCAGGACCTGGTGAAGATCGACCTGGACGGCAACCCGGTGGACCCGGGCGATGCCGAGAGCCAGGTGGTCAACGCCGCCGGCTTCACGATCCATTCGGCCGTGCACGCCGCCCGCCACGACCTGGCCTGCGTGGTGCACACCCACACCGCCGACGGCATCGCCGTGGCCTGCCAGCGCGACGGGCTGCTGCCCATCACGCAGCACGCCCTGCGCTTCTACAAGCGGCTGGGCTACCACGACTACCAGGGCATCGCGCTCGACCTGGAGGAACGCGAAAGCCTGGTCGCCAGCCTGGGGCCGCACAAGGCCATGATCCTGCGCAACCACGGCCTGCTGGCCGCCGGGTCGTCGGTGGCCGAGGCGTTCGTCAACATCTATTACCTGGAGCGCGCCTGCCAGGCGCAGGTCAAGGCGCAGTCGTGTGGCGCGCCCCTGGTCCTGCCGTCCGAGGCGGTGTGCGAACGCACCGCGGGCCAGTACGAGCGGCCCACGGCACCCATCTATACACAACGTGTCTGGACGGCGGCGCGACGCCTGCTGGAACCGGACCTGGAGACACCCACATGAAAGACAGCCTGACCACGGACCGCGGCTTCCTGGCCGGTCCGCAGTTCCTGCATACCCCCGGCCCCACGCACGTGCCCGACGCCGTGCGCGAGGCGATGGCGCGCCAGTGCATGGATCTGTCCGATCCGCGCCTGGCGACGCTGGTCGGCGATTGCGAGCGCGGCCTGGCGCGATTGCTCGGCACTCGCGAGGCGGACGTGCTGATGTACGCGGCCAACGGCCACGGCGCCTGGGAAGCGACCATCGCCAACCTGGCCGCGCCCGGCGCGCGCGTGCTGGTGGCCGGCAGCGGCCATTTCGCCGAGGCCTGGGCGGTGCACGCGGAGGCGCTGGGCGTCGAGGCGCTGCGCACCACCACGCGGCCGGGGCAGGCGCTGGATCCGGCCTTGATCGAGGCGGCGCTGCGCGAGGACACCGAACGCCGCATCGTCGCGGTGTTCGCGGTGCATACCGACACGGCCAGCGGCGTCACCAGCGATATCGCGGCGGTGCGTCGCGCCATGGACGCCAGCGGACATCCGGCGCTGCTGGTGGCCGACGTGATCGCGTCGCTCGGCGCCACGCCGTTCCGCATGGACGAGTGGGGCGTGAACGTGGCCATCGGCGCGTCGCAGAAGGCGCTGATGGGCCCGCCGGGGCTGTCGTTCACGGCCGTCGACGCGCGCGCCCTGCAGGTCGCCCGCGACAATGCCGCGCCGCGCGCCTATTGGGACTGGAACAAGCGCAAGAGCGACCTGCTGTACCGCAAGTTCTGCGGCACGCCGCCGCAGGGCTTGCTGGCCGGCCTGCGGGCCGCGCTGGACCTGATCGCCGCAGAAGGCGAGGACGCCGTGTTCGCGCGCCACCGTCGCGTGGCGGCGGCGGTGCACGCCGCCGTGGACGCCTGGTCGGCGGCCGGCGTGCTGGACCTGTTCGTCACCGACCCGGCCGCGCGCGCGGTGTCGGTCACGACCATCGCGGTGCAGCCCGGCGTCGATATCGAGGCCATGCGCAGCGTCGCCCGCGAGCGCTTTCACGTGGCCGTGGCGGGCGGACTGGGTCCGTATGCCGGCCGCATGTTCCGCATCGGCCATCTGGGCGACGTGCATCCCGCCATGGCGCTGGGCGCGCTGGCCGGGGTCGAGGCGGCCCTGCGCGCTTGTGGCATCGCCATTGGCGAGGGCGCGCTGCCGCGCGCGATCGAAGCGCTGAACGGTTGAATCGCCTTTCCGGGAATGCGCGGCGCCGGTCCGCAAGGGCCGGCGCCGCGCGGTTCCCCGCTACGCCCGCTGTTCCCTCCCTCCCCACCAGGACAAGAAAATGAGACAACGTGGTTTGATCGCGGCCGTGCTGACGGCCATCGCGGCGGCTTTGCCCCTGAGCGCGGCGCAGGCCGATCCCGTCAACGCCAAGGTCGTGATGCACGCGCCGCTGCGCGTGCTGGACCCGGTACTGACCAACGCCTACATCACGCGCAATCACGGCTATCTGGTGTACGACACGCTGTTCTCGCTCGATGCGGCCTCGCTGCCGCAACCGCAGATGGTGGCGAGCTGGACCGTGTCGCCGGACAAGCTGACCTACGTCTTCACGCTGCGCCCGGGCCTGAAGTTCCATGATGGCACGCCGGTCACCGGCGAGGACGTGGTGGCCTCGCTGGCCCGCTGGGCGCAGCGCGACCCCGTGGGCACGCGCCTGGCGGCGGCCACCGAGCGCATGGACAGCCCGGCGCCGGACAGCTTCCGCATCGTGCTCAAGCAACCCTTCGGCCTGTTGCTGGACGCGCTGGCCAAGCCGGGCTCGCCAGTGCCGTTCATCATGCCCAGGCGCATCGCGCAGACGCCCGCGTCCGAGGCCATCAAGGAAACGGTCGGCTCGGGGCCCTACAAGTTCGTGGCGGGCGAGTTCCAGGCGGGCGTGAAAGCCGTCTACCTGAAGAACACGGACTACGTGCCGCGCAAGGAGCCGGCCAGCCGCTTCGCCGGCGGCAAGGTGGCGCTGTTCGACCGCATCGACGTCGTCAACGTGCCGGACGCGCAGACCGCCGTGAACGCGCTGCGACAGGGCGAGATCGACTTCGTCGAGAATGTCGCCCCGGACCTGCTGCCGCAGCTGGACGGCGTGAAGCACGTGACGGTGCGCAGCTACGGCGATAGCACCGAGACCTACACCCTGCGCATGAACTGGAAGCAGCCGCCGCTGGACAACGTCAAGGTGCGCCGCGCGGTGCTGGCCGCGCTGTACCAGGCGGACTACCTGGATGCCTCGCTGGGCGATCCGAAGTTCTACAAGCTGTGCGGCGCGATGCTCAGCTGTCTCTCCGCCTACCAGACGGAAGCCGGCGCGACGCAGACGCGGCCCGCCGACCTGGCGCGGGCGCGCGCCCTGCTCAAGGAGAGCGGCTATGCCGGCGAGAAGATCGTGGTGCTGCATCCGACGGACGTGCGCAGCCTGTCGGGGCTGGCGCCGGTGACCGCGCAGGCGCTGCGCGGCATCGGCATGAACGTCGAGGTGCAGTCGATGGACTGGGCCACGCTGCTGTCGCGGCGCAGCAAGGACGCGCCGCTGGCCGATGGCGGCTGGAGCATCTTCCATTCCAGCCTGACCAGCATGGACCTGCTCAACCCGATCGTGAATCCCAACCTGGATGGGCGCGGCGACGGCGGCTATCCCGGCTGGACCCGGGACGACAGGATCCAGCAGCTGCGCGCCGAATTCGAATCGGTGTCGAGCCTGGAGGACCAGAAGCGCATCGCCGCCGAGATCCAGCAGCGCGCCTACGAACAGGTGATGTTCGTGCCGCTGGGCGGCTATTCGGAATTCAAGGCCTACGACGCCAAGTTCAAGGACATGGTGGCGGCGCCGCTGCCGCTGTTCTGGCGCGGCAACTGACGCGCGGCCGGCGGTCCCGGCGGCCCGCGGCGGGCCGTCAGGACATGCCGACCTTGCCGCTGAGCGCGCGCGCGGCGGTCATCAGCAGCGGCGAGTAGCGCCGCGCGAATTCCTCGGGCGAAGCCCATTCCGACACCAGCCCGGCGATCTGGATGGCCGCCACCGGACGGTGGCGGTGATCCAGGATGGCGGTGGCCAGGTTCAGTTCGCCCAGCAGGCTTTCCTCGATCGCGGTGGCGTAGCCGTCGTGCCGCGCCTGCTGCACCAGCGCGCGGATGCGGTCCGGATCGTTGTTGGTCTTGGGGGTGGTGGGGATGGTGGCGCGCGGCATGTCGGCCGAGCGCGCCAGGATGTCCTCGACCTCGTCTTCCGGCAGGTGCGACATGATGGCGCGGCCGCCGGCGGTCTGCACCATGGGCAGGTCGCGGCCGGCCAGCGTGCTGCTGAAGGTCTGGCGCTTGGTCTGGCGGCGCAGCGCGAAGATGATGTACAGGTCGTTGAACAGGCTCAGCTCGACGCGTTCGCTGGTCTCGCGCTGCATTTCGGCGATCAGCGGCGTGGCGCGTTCCAGCAGCGGCACGCTGCGCATGTAGTCGAAACTGCGCTGCAGGATCTTCTTGCCCGGCGTGTAGCCCTTGCCGCCGGCGCCCCGTTCCAGGTAGCCGAGCGTCACCAGCGTGTGCGTCATGCGTTGCGTGGTGCTGCGGTCGAAGCCGGTGATTTCCATGAGCTCGTTCATGCTCAGGGTGGACGGCCGCTGCGCGAAGGCTTCCAGTAATTCGAAGCCCTTGGCCAGGGATTGGACGAAGAGAGGGTCGGGACGGCTCATGGAAGAAAGTCGCTCGGGAGCCCGCGCCGGGCGGGAACCAGGAAATTGTATAAAGATTCTCAGGTATTTCCTATAGATACTTGCTCGCCGCAGAACCGCAGGAACTCGCGCAGCGTGGGCTGCCGTTCGGCGGCCCGTTGCCAGGCCACCATGGTGGGCGGATTGTGCGCCTGCAGGTCGATCGGCAGGATCACGGCGTCGCCCGAGGCGGCCAGCCGTTGCGCCGCCGCCTGCGGCAGCATCACCAGGTAGTCGGTACCGCGGATGAATTCATCGGTGAGCAGCAGGTCGCTGACCTGGATGCCAAGGGGCGGCAGGCCCAGGTCGCAGGCCAGGAACAGCGCGGTCAGCCGGTCATGCATCATGGTGCCCGCGCGCGGCTTGCACCAGGGCTGCCGGTGCAGGTCCGTGAGCGTCAGCCGGCGCTTGCGCGCCAGCGGCGACAGCCTGGCGTTGGCCACCACCACCAGCGGCTGCGGCGGCACCAGGCGCAGGCGGCCGAGGCCCGACGCGATCAGTTCGGCGCTGTCGTAGCACACCAGCGCGTCCAGCTTGTCGTCCAGCAGCAGGTCGGCCATGGCGCGATAGCCGCCGGCCTGCACGTCGAGCGCGACGCCCGGCCGCGCCTGGTTGAAGGCATGGATCAAGGGCGCCAGGCTGAGCTTGCCCATGTCGGTGGCCACGCCGATGCGCAGGTCGCCCTGGCGGCCATCGCGCACGTCCATGACGCTTTGCGCCAGGCCGCGTGCCTGCGCCAGCACGAGCTCCATCATCGGCAGGACCTGCCGGCCCATTTCCGTCAGGCGCCTGGCGTTGCCGACGCGCTCGAACAGCTTGAAGCCCAGCTGCGATTCCAGCTCGGCCAGGGTCTTGGAGACGGCGGATTCACTGACGTTGGCCGCCGCCGCGACCTCCTTGGCCGAGGCCGCATCGCGCAGCGCCAGCGCGATCTGCAGGTGCCGCAGCTTCAGGCGCGCGGCCAGCGATTCGACGGTTGGCGGCTTGACCATTTTCTCAACCCCTTGAGCGAATAATTCACTATACGGTAACCCCAAGCGGCCCGATCATAGGCGCACGACGCGTGGCCATGGGCCGGGCCGGCGCCGCCAGGCCCGCCGCGAGAGAGACCGCGCGAACAGGAGACCGCCATGTTTGACCGCACCCGCTTGCTCGCTTTGCTCCTTGCCGTCGCGACGACGGCATGCCTGCCATCTCACGTTCTGGCCCAGGAGCCGGCCGGCGGCGACAAGCTGGTGCGGCTGGTGGTCGGCTACGCCGCCGGCGGCGCGGCCGACGCCGTGGCCCGCGCCTATGCCGAGCAGTTGCAGGCGGCGGGCTACGGCAACGTCATCGTCGAGAACCGCCCCGGCGCCTCGGGCCGGCTGGGCTTCGACGTGGTCAAGCGCGCCAAGCCGGACGGCCTGACGCTGTACCTCGGTTCGTCGCCGATGTTCGTGATCTTTCCGCTGACCTACCGCAAGCTGGGCTACGACCCGGACCACGACCTGCGCCCGGTCGCGCTGCTGGCGGATGTGCCCACGGCCGCGGTGGCGGGCGCCGCCCAACCCTATGGCGGCATGGCCGAGTACGTGAAATGGGCGCGGCAGGCGCGCGCCAAGGCGACGCTGGGCCTGGCGACGCAGGGCAGCCCGGGCCAGCTGGGCACGATCGAGATGGGCGGCCAGAACGGCCTGGAGGTCGTGCCCGTGCTGTATCGCGGCGCGGCGCCGATGCTGGTGGACGTGGCCGGCGGCGAGGTCTCCATGGGCTGGGATGCCGTGGCCAGCATGCTGCCGCTGTACAACGCCGGCAAGATCAAGTTCCTGGGCGTGGCGGGCAGCCGCCGCCTGCCCATGCTGCCGGACGTGCCGACCTTGCTGGAGCAGGGCTTCCCGCAGTACCAGCATGCCGCCAGCTGGTACGGCATCTACGCGCCGGCGGCCACGCCGGACGCCACCGTGGCCCGCCTCGAACAGGCCTTCGTCGCCGCCGGCAAGCAGCCCGCATTGATCGAACGGCTGCAAGCCGCTGGCTTCGTGGTCGAGCCGCAGGACGCGCAGGCGGCCAAGCGCCGCATCGGCGTGGAACGCGCGCACTGGGCGCCGATCGTCAAGGCCGCCGGCATCGCCTTCGACGAATAGGCGCGACTCCGATGAACGAATCCCTGTGTGAACTGAGCGCGGTCGAGGCCGCGCGGCGTGTCCGCGAGCGCTCCGTTTCGCCGGTCGAACTGGTGGCGGCGGCGCTGGCGCGGGCGCAGCGGTTGCAGCCCGCCTTGAACTGCTTCATCACGCTGTGCGCCGAGCGCGCCATGGACGAGGCCCGCGCCGCCGAGGCGGCCCTGATGCGTGGCGAACCGGTGGGCCTGCTGCACGGCCTGCCGCTCTCGGTCAAGGACCTGGTCAATACCGCCGGTGTCAGGACCACGTTCGGCGCGGTGCCGTTCCGCGACAACGTGCCGGCCGAAGACGCCGTCGCCGTGGCGCGGCTGCGCGCGCAGGGCGCAATCCTGATCGGCAAGACCACCACGCCCGAGTTCGGCTCCAAGTCGATGACCGATTCGCCGCTGTTCGGCCAGACCCGCAACCCGTGGAACCTGGACCGCACCTGCGGCGGGTCGAGCGGCGGCGCCGCGGCCGCGACGGCGGCGGGCATCACCGCGCTGGCCGTGGCCACCGACGGCGGCGGTTCGACCCGCATCCCCGCCGCGTGCAACGGCGTGGTCGGCTTCAAGCAGAGCCTGGGCGCGATTCCCCACAGCCAGGCGCAGGACGCCATCGGCAACCAGACCTACGTCACGCCCACCACGCGCACGGTCGCGGATACCCGCTTGATGATGGCGGCCATGGCCGGGCCGCATGCCTGCGACCCCTGGTCGCTGGGGACGCCGCCCGCCAACTATCGGGCCGCCGCCGATCCCGACGCACTGCGCGGCAAGCGTGTCCGCTACTGCCTCGCGCCGCCGGGCCGGCCGGTGGCCGCCGACGCGCGCCGCGCCTTCGAGGCGGCCTTGGCGCGCCTGGCTGACCTGGGCGCGCAGGTGGAGCCGTTCGATGGCGCCGGCTTCGATATCGAGCCGGTCTGGCGCGTCATCAACCACACGGTCTGGCGCACGCGCTTCCTGCCGCTGATCGCGCGCGAGCCGGACGCCTACAGCCCCACGTTCCAGCGCCAGATCGCCTCGGCCGCGCAGTTCAGCGCGCAGCAGTACCAGGAAGCCATGTTCGCCCGCACCACGCTTTACCGCCAGGTGCAGGCGCTGTTCGGCCAGGCCGACCTGCTGGCGATGCCGACGATGTCGCGCACCGCCTTGCCGCTGGGCACCGACATCTTCGATACCCTCGACATCGATGGCCGCGCGTATGACGACATCCGCGCCCACTGGTATCCGTGGACCATGCTGTTCAATCTGACCGGGCACCCGGCGATCAGCGTGCCCTGTGGATTGGGGACGGACGGCCTGCCCCTGGGGTTGCAACTGGTGGCGCCACTGCATGGCGACCTGGACCTGCTGCACGCGGCCGAGGCGTTCGAGCAGGCCGTCGCGCCGTTGCCGCCGCCGGCGGCCGTGGCCGGCAGCGCGGCTTCGCACCCCGTGGAATAAACCGCCCGGCTCGATTGTCTGCGTTGATGAGGGTCCATTGGGGACCCCGCAACAGACAGGAGCCGCCATGTCCCGAATCCATCCCCGGTGGCGCAGGCGCGCGCTCGCCTGCGCGCTGACCCTGCTGGCGGGCGCCGGCGCCGGCCAGGCTTGGTCGCAATCCGCCCCGTCCGCCGAGGAAGCGGCGTTCCTGGCCGAGAACGACGCCGCCATGAACCGCATGATGGACGCGATGGCGCCCCATCCCAGCGGCGACATCGACCAGGATTTCGTCGCCATGATGGCGCCGCACCACCAGGGCGCCATCGACATGGCCATGGCCGAACTGCGCTATGGCAAGAACGAACAGCTGCGCCGCATCGCGCAGGAAATCATCGTCGAGCAGCAACAGGAAATCGCCGCCATGCGCCTGGCGCTGGGGCAGCCGCTGCCCGAATCGCGTCCCGCGCCCGACCAGCCCGCCGATCTGCGGCCGGCCCCAGCCCCCGCCCAGTCCCACCACGGAGCCTCCCATGCCCAGTAGTTCGTCCCTCAATCGTTCGTCCCTCAATCTGCTGGCCGGCGCCGTCGCGCTGGCCCTGGCCCCCGCCGTCTTCGCCGGGCAGGCGCCCGGCGCGGCGGCCGCGCCCGATATTCCCGTTTCGCACCGCGACCGCATCTACGCCGCCGAGCAGTTTTCCAATACCGTGTCGGTCACCGATCCGGTGGACAACAGACTGCTGGGGGTGATCCGCCTGGGCGACCCGGCGCCCGGCAACTTCAGCCCGTTGTACAAGGGCCAGGTGCTGGTGCATGGCATGGGTTTCGCGCCCGACCATCGCACGCTGGCGGTGGTGTCCATCGGCTCGAATTCGGTCACCTTCATCGACACGCAGACCAACACCGTCAAGCACACCACCTACGTCGGCCGCTCGCCGCACGAGGCGTTCTACACGCCGGACGGCAAGGAGGTCTGGGTCACGGTGCGCGGCGAGGACTACGTCTCGGTGATCGACGCCACGACGTTCAAGGAAACCGACCGCATCAAGACGGCGGCCGGCCCCGGCATGCAGATCTTCTCGCCGGATGGGAAGTACGGCTATATCTGTTCGTCGTTCAACCCGGAAACCGTGGTGGTGACGGTCAGCGACCACAAGATCGTGGGCAAGGTCCCGCAGGCCAGTCCGTTCTGCCCCAACATTGCCGCCACGCCGGATGGCAGGCAGGTGTGGTTCACGCTCAAGGACGTCGGCAAGACGCAGGTGTTCGATGCGCGCCCGCCGTTCAAGCTGCTCAAGACGTTCGACACCGGTCCCATCACCAACCACGTGAATTTCGCCCGCGCCGGCAAGGACAAGGCGACCTACGCCTACATCACGGTGGGCGGCTTGAATCAGGTGCAGGTGTACCGCACGGATGACTTCTCGCGCGTGGCGACGGTGGCCGTGGGCAAGCTGCCGCACGGCGTGTGGCCGTCGGGTGATGGCAGCCGCGTCTACGTCGCCCTGGAGAATGCCGACCAGCTGGCCGCCATCGATACGGCGACCAACAAGGTGGTGGCCAGCGTGCCGGTCGGCCAGGCGCCGCAGGCGATCAACTACGTGCCGGACGCGGTGCCGCGGGGCGACGGCATGCAGAACCTGCAGCCGCTGGGCGTGGCCGGCCAGGCCGCGCACCTGGAGCTGCAGGCCTGGGCCGACTGCAAGCGCCAGGTGACGGCCTCGGCGCCGACCAGCGTCACGCTGTTCGACCAGGGCCTGACGCAGGTATTGCAGGCGTCGGCCACCGGCCTGCAGCCCAGGCAGGCGTATGTGCTGGCGCTGTCGGGCCAGGTGGATGGCTCGGGCGAGCTGCAGGCGCTGTCGAACTTCATGACCAACCCGGCCGGGTCGGCCATCGTCAACGCCATCGGGCCGATCCGCCAGATCGTGCAGGGCGCCGGCGCGGCGCCGGACGCGCGGCGCTACCTGGTGATCGCCCCGCTGCGCGACGGCAAGCCGGGCGCGCCGGTGCAGGTCCAGGCGCTGTGAATGCCGGCGGCGCATGGCCATGCGGCCATGCGCGGCCGGCGCGATAATGCAAGGCAAGCATGGAGAGAGTCCCTGTATGGACGATCTGGTCCAACTGATTGAGCCGATGATCCCGGCGATGCGCCGCTACGCCAGGGCGCTGCTGCGCGACCAGGCGGTGGCCGACGACCTGGTCCAGGACTGCCTGGAACGCGTCATCGCGCAGTGGCACAAGCGGCGCGACGCCGGCAGCACGCGCAGCTGGGTGTTCGCGATCCTGCACAACCTGGCGATGAACGTATTGCGGCAGGCCCGCTCGCGCGGCCATCACCTGCCGCTGGATGAGATCGACGAGGCCGTGCTGACCACCCGCGCCACGCAGGAAGACGGCCTGCGCTACGGGGAGCTGCTGCGGGCGCTGGACAGCCTGCCCAAGGAGCAGAGCAGCGTGCTGCTGCTGGTGTCGGTGGAGGGCATGTCCTATGCCGAAACGGCCAAGGTGCTGGATGTGCCGATCGGCACGGTGATGTCGCGGTTGTCGCGCGGCCGTGAAAAACTGCTGAACCTGATACAGGGCGACGTTGCCGCGCCCGCTCGTCCCGCCTTGCGGAGAGTCAAATGAACATGGACCGACCTTTACTCGAGGATGACCTGCTGGCGTATGTCGATGGCGCGCTCGACGCCGACATGCGCGCGCGCGTCGAACAATACCTGGACACCCATCCCGAGGCGGCCCGGCGCGTGCAGGGCTACCTGGCGCAACGCGACGACCTGCGCGCCGCGCTGGCGCCGATCGCGCAGGAGCCGATCCCGGCCGCGCTCAACCTGTCGCGGCTGGTCGATGCGCATCGTTCCGCGCGCCGCGTGCCATGGAAGATCGCGGCGTCGGTGGCGCTGGCGTTCACGCTGGGCGGCACCGGCGGCTGGTTGCTGCGCGGCGACCCGGTGGACCAGGCCGGCGTCGCGGCGCTGGCGCGCGAGGCGGTCAGCAGCTACCAGGTCTACGCGGTGGATCACACCCGGCCGGTGGAGCTGCGCGCCGACAATACGCGGGAACTGGTGGACTGGGTGTCGCAGCGGCTGAACCGCACGGTGTCGGTGCCGGACCTGAGCCAGTCGGGCTACCGCTACATGGGCGGGCGGCTGGTCGCCACCGAGCACGGTCCGGCGGCGCTGTTCATGTACGACGACGACCGCGGCACGCGCGTGACCATGCTGGTGCGGCCGATGAAGGTCGAGGGCGAGATGAAGATGGTGCCACACCGGCAGGATGGGGTGGCGGGCTATTCCTGGGCCGACCAGGGACTGGGCTACAGCCTGATGTCGAGCCTGGATCCCGACAGCATCCATCGCCTGGCCGACGAGACCCGGCGCCAGCTGACGGCGCCGCGCGCGGCCGGCTAGGCGGGCGTCAGCGGCCGGTCGTCGCCGGCAGGTCGATATCGCCCAGGCCGGCGCGCAGTTGCACGATGTCGCGCTTGACGGCGTGGGTGAAGGCGCGCCAGGGCGCGCCGGCCTGCTGCTCGCGGCCGTCCACCCACATCAGTTTGTGGAAGAAGGGCGGCGCCACGATGGGCACCACGAACAGATGCGGATCGCGCCGCTCGCTCAGCAGCCCGGCCGATTCGAAGATGGTGACGCCGACGCCGTCGCGCACCAGCAGCATGCGCGCGCCCAGGGCGTCGACCTCGTGCACGATGTGCGGCGTCAACTGCAGTTGCTTCATCGCCTGGTCCAGGTCCAGGCGGGTGCCATGGCGCCGCGTGGGGATCAGCAGCGGCAGCCGCGCCAGCTGTTCCAGCGTCAGGCCCTGGTCCAGGTCCAGGCCATGGCGCCGCGCCAGGTCGCGCGAGCCGACCACGTAGACGGGTTCCAGGAACAGCAGGTCGCCCGCCAGCTGGCGCGGCCGCTTCGGTTCATAGATGACGGCGGCGGAAAGCTCGCCGGCGAGCAGCCAGTCATGCAGGTCGCCGCTGTGCCCTTCGCGCACCACGAAGGTCAGGGCAGGGTACTGGCGCTGCACGCTGGCCATCAGCTTGGGGGCGATCGATTGCGAGAAGAACATCGGCACGCCCAGCTTGAAGACGCCGGCCAGGTCGCGGTCGGCGGCCTTGCCCTCGGCCTTGATCTGGGCCACCTGCTGCAGGAAGCCGGCGGCCAGCTCCAGCAAGCGTTCGCCGGCGGCGGTGGGAATCACGCCGCGGCCATGGCGCCGCAGCAGCGGACAGCCCATCTCCTGTTCCAGCGCGGCCACCTGCCGGCTCAGTACGGACTGGTTCAGGCCCAGCGTGTCGGCGGCGCGGGAAAAACTGCCCGCCCGCACCGCCTCCCTGAGGTATTCGAGTTGCTGCGTGTTCATGATCGACCGATCCGTTGCGCCATGCATATCGGGTCGACACGACCGCGCCTGCTGCAAGGTATGCAAATAATGCATGGCTGATAGTAGCGCAATCGGCTAGGTCCGCGCCATGGCGCTCCCTACACTGCCTGCACGTTCTCGCTTCCGCCGAGACGACACATATACAAGGGGAATTCATGCGTCTGCCCAGTCTTCTGGCCGGCCTCGCGCTGGCTGTCATTTCCGTTTCCACGCACGCGGCGTCCACGCTGGACACCGTCAAGAGCCGCGGCACCCTGCGCTGCGGCGCCCTGAACGACATGCCGGGCTTCGGTTCGCCCGACAGCCAGGGCACGCTGCGCGGCATCGACGTCGACTTCTGCCGCGCCATCGCCGCCGCCACCCTTGGCGACGCCAACAAGGTCACCTTCGTGGCGACTTCGCCGCTGAACCGCTTTTCCGTGCTGCAGTCGGGCGACGTCGACGTGCTGATCCGCCAGACCACCCAGACCTTCACGCGCGATTCGCAGCTGGGGCTGCTGTGGGCCGGCATCACGGTCTATGACGGCCAGGGCTTCATGGTGCGCAAGGACATGGGCGTGACCTCGGTCAAGGAGCTGGACGGCGCCAGCATCTGCCTGCTGCCGGGCAGCAACACGGAACAGAACATCGCCACGTTCTACCAGGCCAACGGCATGCGCTACAAGCCGATCTCGATCGACAACGCCGACGCCCTGCGCCGCGCGTTCTTCGAGGGCCGCTGCGATGTCTACGTGGGCGATCGCGCCCAGCTTGCCGCCAACCGTTCGGTCGCGCCCAAGCCCGACGATTACGTCATCCTGCCCGAAGTGCTGGCCAAGTCGCCGCTGGGCCCGATCGTGCGCCAGGGCGACGACCAATGGCTCAACATCGTCAAGTGGACCATCTATGCGACGCTGCTGGCCGAGGAAAACGGCGTCGACAGCGCCAACGTCGAGGCCAAGCGGGCCGACGGCGCCAATGCCGAGGTCGCGCGCCTGCTGGGCAAGACGCCGGGCCTGAGCAAGCAGCTGGGGTTGGCCGACGACTGGGCCTACCAGATCGTCAAGCAGGTCGGCAATTACGGGCAGATCTATGACCGCTCGCTGGGCGAGAAATCGCCGCTCAAGCTGCCGCGCGGCCTGAACAAGCTCTGGACCGAGGGTGGGCTGCAGTACGCCCCGCCGTTCCTGTGAGCCACGCCATGACGGACGCGACGACGATGGCGCCGGCGCCGCTGCGCGCCGCCGGCCTGACGCCTGGCGCCCTGCGCCGCAAGCTGTGGCAATGCGCGGTCGGCGTGGCGCTGGCGCTGCTGGTGCTCGCCAGCGGCTTCATCCTGCGCGAGAACCTGCAGCGGCTGGGGCTGACGGTCGGCTTCGACTTCCTGCAACGGCCGGCGGGCTTCCAGATCGGCGTGTCGCTGCTGCCGTACGCGCCGACCGATTCGATCGCCTATGCCATCCTGACCGGCGCGCTCAACACGGTGATGCTGGTGGTGCTGGCCGGTATCTGCGCCACGGTGCTGGGCGTGGCCATCGGGCTGGCGCGCCGCAGCGTCAATCCGCTGGTGCGCGGCCTGACGCTGGGCTACGTGGAACTGCTGCGCAACACGCCGCTGCTGATGCAGATCCTGCTGTGGTCGGCCGTGCTGCTCAAGCTGCCGCCCGCGGCCAAGGCGCTGCAATGGGGCGGCCTGACGCTGAGCCAGCGCGGCATCTATTTCCCGTCGCTGCATCTGGTGGCCGGGCAGGGCATGGCGCTGGCGGCCTGCGTGGCCGCCGCGCTGGCCGCCGCCGTGGCGGTGCGGGCCGGCTTGCGCCGCCTGCGGCCGGGTGCGGGCCGTGCGCTGTGGATGGGAGGGGCGGCGGTGGCGGGCCTGGCCGTCCTGGCGTCGTGCTGCGCGGCGCTGGGCGTGTTCGAAGCCAGCGTGCCGGTGCGGCGCGGCTTCAACTTCCAGGGCGGCGCGAGCCTGTCGCCGGAGTTCGCCGCCATGCTGATCGCCCTGACGCTGTACTTCGCGGCCTTCATCGCCGAGATCGTGCGCAATGGGGTGGACTCGGTCGCGCGCGGCCAGTGGGAAGCCTCGCAGGCGCTGGGCCTGTCGGGCCTGACGACGATGCGCGAGGTGGTGTTTCCGCAAGCCCTGCGCATGATGGCGCCGGCGCTGATCGCGCAGTACGTGTCGCTGATCAAGAACTCCAGCCTGGCCATCGCCATCGGCTATCCGGACCTGTTCTGGTCGGTGTTCACGACCATCAACATCACGGGGCACGCCATCGAAGGGGTGTTGCTGCTGGCCGGCGCTTACCTGGTGCTGACGCTGGGCACCTCGTGGGCGTTGAACCTGTGGTACGCACGGCTGCGCCGCAAAGGATGATTCCATGACATTGCCTCTTTTCCTGCGGCCGTATTTCGGCACGGCCGGGCGCACCCTGTTGACGGTCTGCAGCCTGCTCATTCTCTACAGCCTGGCCGCGCCGGTCTGGCGCTGGGCCATCGCCGACGCGGTCTGGACGGGCGACGCCCAGGCCTGCCGCGCCGCCGCCGGGGCCTGCTGGAGCTACGTCGGCGTCAAGCTGGATTTCTTCCTGTTCGGCTTCTTTCCGCCGGCGCAGCAGTGGCGGGCCGGCATCGCCATGGCCATCCTGGCCCTGGTGATCGTCGCCAGCCTGCTGCCGCGCTTCTGGCGCGCGCCGCTGCTGGCGGTATGGGCGGCCAGCGTGGCCGTGGTGCTGTGGCTGATGGGCGGCGGCGCCGGCCTGGCGCCGGTCGCCTCGGACAGCTGGGGCGGCCTGCCGCTGACGCTGCTGCTGGCCGCCTACGGCCTGGCGCTGGGCTACCCGCTGGGCATCCTGCTGGCGCTGGCCCGCACCGGCAGCATTCCGTTGCTGCGCTACGTGGCGGTGGTCTTCATCGAGGGACTGCGCGGGGTGCCGTTCGTGGCCATCCTGTTCATGGCCAGCGTGACGTTGCCGTTGCTGCTGCCGGAAGCGGCCACGCCGGGCAAGCTGCTGCGCGCCTACATCGCCTATAGCTTCGTGGCCGCCGCCTATTTCGCCGAGGGTTTCCGCGGCGCGCTGCTGGCCATGCCGCGCGGCCAGACGGAGGCGGCCCACGCGCTCGGCATGGGCTACTGGCAGACGATGCGCGACGTGATCCTGCCGCAATGCGTCCGCAGCTCGCTGCCGATGCAGGTCAACACCGTGGTCAGCTTTTTCAAGGACACCTCGCTGGTGGTGATCATCGGCCTGACCGATTTCCTGCGGGCGGTGTCCGCCGGCTCGCGCGACGCCGAATGGCTCGGCTTCGACGTCGAGGGCTATGCCTTCGCCGCCGCCACCTACTTTTGCATCTGCTTCGCCATGAGCCGCTATTCGGCCTGGCTGGAAGGTCGCCGCGGCGGGGCCGTGGCGCCCGCGCCCGCCGCGGGGCAGACGCCGTAATGGAGAACACGATGGTTCAACACGACAATCAAGGCGCCGCCCTGGCCATCCGGCTCAAGGACGTCGAGAAATGGTACGGCCGCATGCATGTGCTGCGCGGCATCACGCTGGACGTCGCGCCGGGCGAGAAACTGGTCATCTGCGGCCCGTCGGGCTCCGGCAAGTCGACGCTGATCCGCTGCATCAATCAACTGGAGGCGCACCAGCGCGGCAGCATCACGGTGGAAGGCATCGCGCTGTCCGACGACCCGAAGGTGCTGCGCAGCATCAGCCGCGAGGTGGGCATGGTGTTCCAGGGCTTTCACCTGTTCCCGCACCTGACCATCCTGGAGAACTGCATCCTGGCGCCGATGCGCGTGCGCGGCCTGGACCGCGCCAGCGCCGAGCGCACCGCCATGCAGTACCTGGAAAAGGTGCGTATCCCGGACCAGGCTGGCAAGTATCCGAGCCAGCTGTCCGGCGGGCAGCAGCAGCGCGTGGCGATCGCGCGCGCCCTGTGCATGCAGCCGCGCGTCATGCTGTTCGACGAGCCGACCTCGGCGCTGGACCCGGAGATGGTCAACGAGGTGCTGGACACCATGATGGAACTGGCCGAAAGCGGCATGACCATGCTGTGCGTCACGCACGAGATGGGCTTTGCCCGCAAGGTGGCCGATCGCCTGGTCTTCATGGACCAGGGCCAGATCGTGGAGGAGGGCGCGCCGGACGAACTGTTCGACAACCCGCGCTCGCCGCGCCTGCAGGCCTTCCTGGGCAAGCTGATGCGTCCCGCGCAGGGGCACGCATGAACGCCGCCGCCAGCCTCGCGCAGCCCGTGTTGCGCCGCGTCGTCACGGACGGCGCGCCGACGCCGCGCGGCCATTATTCGCAGGCCATCGTGGCCGCGGGCATGGTGCATGTCTGCGGCCTGCTGCCGGTCGATCCCGAGTCCGGCCGCATCGTCGGCGCCGACGGCGCGGCGCAGATCGCGCGCGTGCTGCGCAGTCTCGACGCGGTGCTGCGCGCCGCGGGTTCGGAGGCGGGCAGGGTGGTGTCGCTGCAGGTGTTCCTGTGCGACAGCGCCCTGTGGCCGGTCGTCAACCAGGCCTGCGCCGACTACTTCGGCGACCACCGCCCCGCCCGCACCGTCGTGCCGATCAGTCCGCTGCGCGACGGCGCGCTGATCGAATTGAATGCCATCGCGCTCGCCTGAGCGCCATTTCCTCCTGCCACTTTCACCACTATGACCGTTCATCCGCTGTTCGACCCTCGCGACTTCCGCATCCCCGAGGGCGTTTCCCACGTGTGCGCCGCCGGCGAGACGGCGTTCCTGCGTCGGCACGACGAGGCCTATGGCCGTTATGTCCGCGACAAATCCAGCGGCGCCCGCGGCCGCGCCGCGCAGGAGGCGCAGGTCGAGCGCGCCCGCGAGCAGGTCGCGGCGCTATGGGGCGTGCCGGCCGGCGACATCGGCTGGGTGGGCTGCGTCGCCGAAGGCGTGTCGCTGGTGCTGGAGAGCATCGACTGGCGCCCGGGCGACAACATCTGCGCCATGGCCACCGAATATCCCTCGCTGGTGGCGCCGTTCCTGGCGCGGCGGGACGCGCCCTACCAGCTGCGGTTCGCCGATCCCGCCAGCGCAGCGGGCGTCGCGGCGCGGGTCGACGAGCGCACGCGCGTGATCCTGGTCAGCTACGTGTCGTACCTGAATGGCGAGCGCTTCGATCTCGGCCCGCTGCGGCGGGCGGCGGACGCGGTGGGCGCGTTGCTGATCGTCGACTTCACCCAGGCCTCGGGCTACCTGCCCATTGAGGCCGAGGTGGCGGACTTCGCCTTCAGCGCCAGCTACAAATGGATGCTGGGCATGACCGGCGTCGCCACCGCCTGCTGGAACCGCCGCCGCCAGCCCGACTGGGCCCCGGCCACCGCCGGCTGGTACTCGCTGGCCAACGACAATACCCGCTTCGACGCCGGCATCACGCTGCGCGGCGACGCGCTGCGCTTCACCCGCGGCAATCCGGCCCACGCCAGCCTGTACGTGCTGTCCAGCGCGCTCGACTACCTGGCGCGGTTCGAGGCCGCCGCCGTCCAGGCGCACGTGCAACGCCTGACCACCGACCTGCTCGGCCGCCTGGCGGGCCTGGGCATCGAGCCGTCGACGCCGGCCGATCCGGCCCGGCATGGCGCCAGCGTCTGCGTTGCCCGTGCCGACGCCCGCGCGCTGCATGAAGCGCTGGACCGCGAGCAGGTGCTGACCTGGAACGGGCGCGGCCGCCTGCGCATCAGTTTCCATGGCTACAACGGTTCGGCCGACGTCGACCGGGTGGAAGCGGGACTGGCCAAGGCCCTGGCCGAGGTCGTCGCGTAGGCGCGGGGTTGACGCGCGCTCAACGCGGCGCGCGGGCAACGCGCTGGCCGGCCGGCGCCTGCGCGCGCCGCAGCCCGCGGCGGCGCCACCACAGCCAGATGCCGCTGATGCCGAGCGCGCCGAGCCCCAGGCCCAGCAGGGCGACGGCGGCTTCACCCGCCACGCCGCCCAGCTCGCCGGTGTGCAGCGGATACAGGATGGAGTTGATCCGCACGCCGGGGTCGAGTTCATTCCAGCGCTGCGCCGCCACCACCGTCGCCGTGCGCGGATCGAGCCAGACCGTCGAGCGGCCGTTGGGATGCGGGTCGTCCGGCAGGCGCATGCGCACCGCCAGCGGACGGTCGACGTGCGGGGTATAGAGAAAGAAGCCGATGGCGCCATCGGGGTAGGCCGCCTGGGCCGCGGCCGCCAGTTCATCCAGCGGGCGCATCGGCGCCTGGCCCGGCGCCAGCTTGGGCGCGACGACGCGCGGCTGACCGCTGGCGGCGGTGATCCAGCCGCCGATCGGACGCCAGGCCAGGTAGGCGCCGCTGGCGATGCAGATGGACAGCGCCAGCGCCAGCAGCGCGCCGCCGTTGCGGTGCACGTCGAACAGCGCGCGCAGGGCGCCCTTGTCGAACACCATGCGCAACGACGGCGGCCACTTGCGCGGCCACCACAGCACCAGCCCGGACAGCATCAATAGCAGATAGGCCAGCGAGGCCCAGGCCAGCACGGCCTTGCCGGTCCGGTCGAGCAGCAGGGCGCTGTGCAGGTTGTAGGCCACGGCGACAAAGCCGTCGTTGTCGCCGCGCCGGCCTTGTTCGCGGCCGCTGGCGGGATCCAGGTAGACGGTGCCGCGCCAGGCGGCGCGTACCCGCACCTGCACGGTTTCACCCGGCTTGCGAGGCGGCCTGAAGGTGAATGCGGCCTGCGGGCCGAACTCGGCCGCGAGCGTGGCGCGCATCGATTCCAGCGAGGCCGGCTGCGCCGTCGCGGCGCCGGCCGCGACGAAGTACGCCGGATGCAGCCACTGGTCGAGCGGACGCGCCACCACCAGCAACGCGCCGCTCAACCCGGACAGGATCAGGATCCCGCCCAGGCCGAGCGCGATCCAGCGGTGGCAGGACAGCCACAGGCGACGCGCCATGCCCGCTCCGCGCTCAGTACGCCAGGCGCGCCTGCACGTAGACCATGCGCGGCGCGCCGACCATGCGGCCGGCATTGCTGTCGACGTTGCGGGTGTAGTAGCGGCGGTCGAACACGTTGTTCACGCCGAACGCCAGTTCGCTGCCCTTCCATTGCGGAATCTTGTAGCTGAGCTGGGCGTTCCAGACGCTGAAGCCCGGCACGCGGCCATTGCTGGCATCGGCGGTCTCGCGTTCGGTGTTGGCGGTGTCGGAGTATTGGCCGCTCTGCATCGTGGTGAAGACGTTGAAGGTCCAGTCGCGCAGGCTGTAGCGCCCGCCCAGCGTGCCGGTCTGGCGCGAGTAGAACGGCACGTCGTTGCCCTCGAATTCGCCGGACTTCTGGATGGCGCGCACGTAGGTATAGTTGGCGTAGACGTTCAGCCCGGCGAGCGGGCCGGCCTTGTCGAAGTCGTAGTCGATCGCGAACTCCACGCCGTTGTGCGTGGTGGCGCCCAGGTTGCGGAACACGGCCGGATTGGTGCCGGGGATCGACAGGATCTGGTTGTCGAAGCGCAGATTGAACGCGGTGAATTCGGTATGGACCTGTTCGCCCGAATAGCGCAGGCCGGCCTCCAGCGTCTTGGCGACCTCGGGGTTCAGCGGGTTGGTCGCCGACATCGAGTTCAGCTGGGTGTACTGCACGGCGCCGAACGAGGTGCTGTAGTTGGTGTACAGCGTGAGCGCGTCGTCGACCAGGTAGGCGACGTTCAGCGACGGCAGCGCGCGGTTGTTGCGCACGTCGAACGGCGTGTCGTCGGGGGTGCCGCTGGGATTGCGGTTGCTGTGGATGCGCTCGTAGCGCACGCCCGGCGTCAGGCGCCAGTTGCCGAACGCGATGCGGTCGTCCAGGTAGATCGAGTGGGCCTCGGTCTCGTTGTCGAAGACCTGCGTGACGCCGACCTGCCGGCCGGTCGCCAGCGATTCCGAATAGCGCCGGTCCTGGCCGGTCTCGCGGATGTAGCGGTAGCCGACGGTGATGTCGTGCGTGGTCGGGCCCCATTCGACGCGCTGGGTGTAGCGCGGTTCGATGCCCAGCACCTGGTTGTTGCGCGGCTGGAAGTCGTTGCGGCCGGTGGCGGTGTTGATCAGCGAACTCTGGCGCGAACTGTCGTAGTGGTAGACGCGCACCTCGAATTCCTGCGTGTCCGAGAGCGAGTTCAGGTAGCCGACGTCGACCTGGTCGCGCTGCCCTTTCCAGTAGTCGGTGGGGCGGGTGTTCTGGAACGGATCGTCGCGGTACTGGGCCACGGTCAGGCCGCCCGGCGTCATCGACTTGACGTCGTAGTGGGCGAATTTGCCGTAGATTTCCGAGGTCGGGGTCAGCGCGAAGCGCCATTTGAGCGCCACGTCGTTGTAGCGGTCGTGGCTGCTGTCGCGCCATTGCTCGCCGTCCATGCCCGAATACATCAGCGCCACGCCCAGGCCGTTGTCGAACTGCGTGCCGAGAAAGCCGGTGTACTGGGTGTTGGTGCCGCCGTGGCTGAAGATGTTGTAGCGCGCCGAGGCGTCGGCGGTCAGGCCGCTGGTGTTGGGGATCGAGCGCGTCTTGAAGTTGATGACGCCGCCCACGTTCTGCGGGCCGTAGCGCACCGCGCCGCCGCCGCGCACCACGTCGATCGATTCGATGTTGCCCAGGCTGGTCGGCGACATCACCAGGTTCGGCTGGCCATAGGGCGCCATGGCCATCGGGATGCCGTCCAGCAGCATGGTGGTGCGGAACGAGTTGCGCGGGTTCAGGCCGCGGATGCCGACGTGCAGGCCCACCGAGCTGCCGCTGGCGCTGGTGCTGCCGCTGATCTGCACCCCGGGCACGCGGCGCAGGACGTCGGCCACGCTGGTCGCGCCGCTGTTGTTGATGTCGTCGCTGCGCAGCAGGGTGCGGGCGCCGCCGAAGGTCTGGACGCTGTTTTCAAGACCGGTGCCGAGCCAGTCGGCGCTGACCTGGATCGCTTCCATGGTGTTGGCGCCGGCGGCGCGCGGCGGGCGCACCACGTAGCCCTGGCCCGGCTGCGGCTCCGCGCTCAGGCCGGTGCCGGCCAGCAGTTGCGCCAGGCCGGAGTCGATGGTGTAGCTGCCCTGCAGGCCGCGGGTGGTCTGGCCGGCCGCGTCCTCGGGGCGGAACGACACCGTGATGCCGCCCGCCTTGGCGAAGGCGTTCAGGGCCTGGTCGAGTTGTCCCGCGGCGATGTGGAAGTCGTGTGCCGTGGCCTGTTGCGCCGCCTGGGCCCGGGCCGGCGGCGCCGCCGCGAAGGCGGCCGCCAGGGCGAAGGTCAGCGCCGCCAGGCGGGCGCCTTGTCCCGATTGGCGGGCGCGGGGGGATTGGAGTCGAAAGGCCACGGTTCACGTCCCTGGTTGATCATCAATGCCCGCTATGCCGGACAAGCGATGGGAAAAGGGACAGGGGAAGGAAAATTGAATTGAAACTAAATGAAACCAATGGCTGGGCGGCGGGTCACGCGGCCCCGCTCGACAGCGTCACCCAATAGCGGGTGCGCTCGACCACGCGCAATCCCAGCGTCCTGGCCACGATCGCCAGCACCGCGTCCGTGTCCGCCAGGCGGAACACGCCCGAGACGCGCAAGCCGGCCACGGCCGGATCGCAGCGGACGACGCCGCGCCGGTAGCGCGAGAGTTCCGCCAGGAATGCATCCAGCCGCATGTTGCTGGCCTCGATGACGCCTCGCGTCCAGCCGGGCGCCTCGGGGCCGGCGGGTCGGGCCGGCAGGAAGGCGTTCGCGGTGAAGCGCAGCGACTCGCCGGCGTTGACGATGCGGGGGGCGCCGCCGCCGCGCAGGGTGACCTCGACGCGGTGTTCCAGCACCGTCAGCGCGGTCGTCGCGTCATCGCCTTCCGGCCGCCGCACCACGAAGCGGGTGCCGAGGGCGCGCAGGCGTCCCTGCGGGGTTTCGATGATGAAGGGCCGCGCCGTGCCCGTGGGATCGGATGCGGTCCGGACGTAGACTTCGCCGGCGCGCAATTGCAGCATCCGGGTGTGTTCGGAGAAACGCACGTCGACGTCGGTATCGGTGTTCATCTGCACCTGGCTGCCGTCCGCCAGCGTCAGGTCCTGGTGGCCGCCGACCGCGGTGCGGTAGGCCTCGCCGCCGGAGGGCGAGGCCGCCAGGCGATAGCCCAGCCAGGCCGCTGGCAGCGTCACGCCCAGCGCCGCCACCGTGCGCAGCACCGCGCGGCGGTTGGCGCGGCGTTGCCGCGTCAGCAGGGGCACGCCCAGGGCGGGCGGCACCGCGTTGAATTGCTGGCTCAGGCGCTGCGCGCGCTGCCAGGCGACCTCGCGTTCGGGATCGCCCTGGCGCCAGCGCTCGAAGGCGGCATGGTCTTCCGGTCCGGCTTCGCCGGAATGCAATCGCACCAGCCAGCGGGCGGCCTCGCGGATGACCGCGGCGTCAGGGGGCGTGGTGTTGATGGCGGCCACGGCGGATCAGTGGTCCATCAGGGTGAGGCAGATCTCGAAACCCTGCGCCATGTAGCGTTTCACGGTGTGGTCGCTCAACCCGGTGCGGGCGGCGATCTCGACGTAGGAAAGCCCTTCCAGTTGCGACAGGACGAAGACCTCGCGCGCCTGGGGCGCCAGGTTGGCGAGCATCTGGTCCAGCTGCTGCAAGGCCTGCTGCACTTCCAGCAAGGCATCGGGCGAGGTTTCCATTTCGGGCGGCAGCGCCGCCACCGCCTCCAGCCACGCGCGCTCCAGCGAACGGCGGCGCCAATGATCGTTGAGCAGGCCGCGCGCGATGGTGGTCAGGTAGGCGCGCGGTTGCCGCAGCGCGCTGACTTCGTGGGGCTTGCGCAGGACGCGCAGGAAAGTGTCGTGCGCCAGGTCGGCCGCCTCATCGCCATGGCCAAGCCGATGCCGCCACCATTGGCAAAGCCAATCGTAGTGATCTTCGCAGAATAGCTGGAGGGGATTGGACATGCTTGGGAGTCCCCGCGAGCGGCGGGGAGGACACGAGGAACCCGCGTCCCTGTGCCAGGTCCAGCGGCCGATATGCAGGAAATGATACCAAGAATTGTTCGCAGTTTCGAACCCTTGCCGTGACGTGTTGCGTGATTGCTATGGGGACGGATTGCACCGAGTTGGTGCGTCGCTGTCAGGAGGCCGGACCGGGGGCCGGCAGCGTTGGCGGCGCCGCGCAATTGCCTTCGATCTTCTCGCCCGCGAAGGCGCGCTTGATGAAGGCGGTGGAGTCGGGCAGCGATCCGTTCACCGTGGCGGAGTGGTCGAACCCCGGATAGACATGCCACTCGACGCGGCTGCCCGCCGCGCAGGCCGTCTTCACGCCGGACTGCTGCGCTTCGGGGAAGACGTCGGTGTCCTTGCCGCCGGTGCCCCAGAAAATGGGGATATCGGTGTGCAGGGTCGGCGGATGCTTGAAGCCGGCCAGCTTGCGCGTGATGGCCGAGAGGTCCTGGCGAAAGCTGTTGTCCTTGTCCAGGTGATCGAAGCGGGCCCGCTGCTCGACCTGCGGAAAGCACGCCGTGCGGGTCAGCTCGAACGCCGGCAGGGCCTTGTCGGACACGTATTCCTCCGGCTTGATGGCGGGATCGACCAGCTGGATCGCGTTAAGGTACACCAGGAAATAGGCGACCCGCTTGGTGTTGTTCATCGGCGCCGCGTAGTCGCGCGCCGACAGGTTCACGCCGGTGCCGACGGCGCCGGCGATATCGAGTTCGGGGGCGTAGTCCTTGGCGAAGGTGGCCGTCGCCACCACCGCGCCGCCGCCTTGCGATTGCCCGATCAGCACCGTGCGCGCGGAGACGGGGTAGTGCTTCTGGACGGCGCGAATGCTGTCCAGGATGCTGTAGGCCTCGGACCGCACGTGCACGTAAGGATGCGCGCCCGGGGTGCCGAGCCCCTGGTAGTCGGTGGCGACGATCGCATAGCCCTGGTCCAGCCAATAGTCGAGATAGCGCGTGTCGCGGTCGCCGCGCCCGGCAAAGGATGGGGCGCAGACGTCGGCGATGCCGACGGTGCCATGGGCCCACGCGAGCAGCGGCCAACCGCCGGCCGGCGGCGTGCCGTGCGGCAGGTAGAGCGCGCCGGACACCGTGATCCGGGCCTGGCCGCCCACGCCATCGGTCGAACTGTAGAGCAGGCGGATGTTCTTGCCGGCCTGCGGCAGGCTCTGGCGGGCGGTCAATGCCTCGGCGCGCAGCAATTCACCCGGCCGCGCGGGCGGCGCGCCGTCCCAACGGTAGAAGGCGGGCACGCCGCCGTCGCCCGCGTCGGATATGACCTGCGCGGCAACGGGCGTCGCGGCCAGCGTGGCGCAAAGGCCGGCGATCAGCCAGCGTCTCGATATCGCGGTCATGCGCGGGGTCCTCGTCTCGTCCGCGAGCGAAGGTGTCGCGGCGTGCGAAAAGTGTAGGAGGACTTGCGCCGGCCGCCATCGGAAAAGCGGCGGCGGCGCGCAGGCAGTTCTTTCAGTCGGTTCCGCGATGCCGGGCTCGCGCGATGCCGCCGCGGCGCAGGGCCAGGTATTTTTGGCGCCAATTTTGTGAGAAAATTTCCGCGATGCCGCCAGGACATGGCGCCCGAGCCGCGCGCGTCATGTCCTGGTGGTCCGACGCCACCCACGCGTCCACCCGCCGCGCCGCTTGCGCCGCCCGGCGCCGGACGTCCACCTCGCCATCGCCCATGTCCGCACCGCTCGACGCCGTCTCTCCCGCCCAAGACTCCAAGGCCCGCCACGACGGCCTGTGCCGCAAGACCGCCAGCGCGGCCGGTGTCGATCCCGATGCCGTGATCGGATTCCTCGACGACGTCGAACAGGCCGGCCTGGACCTGCATGGCTTCATGCTGTTCCGCGACGGCGCGGTGGCGGCCGAGGGCTGGCGCTGGCCCTACGCCGCGCACCGGCCGCGCAATCTGCATTCGGTGGCCAAGAGCTTCACGGCCAGCGCCATCGGCCTGGCGGTGCAGGAAGGATTGCTGCGCCTGGACGCGCCGGTCATCGGCTTCTTCCCTGAATTCGCCGAGGAGGCGCGGCAGCCGGGCCTGGAAGCGATGACCGTCGAGCACCTGCTGACCATGAGCGTCGGCCATGAATCGGAAACCTCGGGCGCGGTCTGGCGCGGCATCAAGACCAGCTGGGTGCGCGAGTTCTTCAAGATCCCGCTGGCGTACGCGCCGGGCGAGCGCTTCGTCTACACCAGCGCCGCCAGCTACATGCTGTCGGCCATCCTGACGCGCCTGACCGGCCAGACCATGCACGATTACCTCAAGCCGCGCCTGTTCGAGCCGCTGGGCATTGCCGGCGAAGCCTGGGACGTGGGGCCGGACGGCGTCAACCCGGGCGGCAACGGCCTGGTGGCGACGACGGCGGACCTGCTCAAGCTGGGCATCCTCCATCTGCGGGACGGCGCCTGGCAGGGCCGCCAGGTGCTGCCGCCGGACTGGGTGCGGGCCGCGACGCGTGCGCAGGGGCCGTCCGCCGGCTATGGCTACCAGTGGTGGGTGTACGACGACGCCACCTATGCCGCCATCGGCAAGTTCGTGCAGATGGTGCGCGTCTATCCCGAGCATGGCGCGGTGCTGGCGGTGATCGGCGCGATGAAAGGCAGCTCGCGCCTGGTGCCGCACATGAACGCGCACTTCCCGGCGGCGTTTGGCGTGTCGAGCCCCGACGCCGCCAAGGATGAACGCCTGGCCGCGCGCCTGGCGGCCTGGCAGCACGAGGAGGCGGCCGCGCCATGGAAGTCGCCGTTCCTGGCCGCCGGCCTGTCCGCGCAGCCGCCGCGGCGCCTGCGCTTCACGGCCGCCGACAACGCCCAGGGCATCACCGGCATCGAGCTGGACCTGTCCGCCGAGGGCTGCCGCTTCACGCTGACGGATGCCGACGGCCGTCACACCATCATGGCCGGCTGGGATCGCTGGATCGAGGGCGTGACCGACATGCCGGGGCGCGACCTGCACCACGGTTATCACATCCCCGATTGCGTGGTGGTCGCGCGCGCCGCCTGGCTGGACGAGCGCCGCCTGCACATGACGTGGATCCTGCCGGAGACGGCGTTCCGCGACACGGTACTGTGCGAGATCGACGGCGACACGTTGCGCTATACCCGCACGGTGAACATCAACAGCGGCGCGCTCGGCTACGACACAGTGGTCGCGCGCGCGGACCACGCGGCCTGAAGCGGGCGCGGGCGGTCCCGGGGGCGGCCCTGTCGGTCTTGCGCGAGGCGCGGTGCGTGATGGGTCAGACCGGCCCGGCCGCGCCCTGTTCCTGCTTGGCCAGTTCCTTGATGCGTTCCTGCACCTTTCTGGCGACTTCTTCCTTCTGCGCGGGCGTCATCGCGGCATATTGTTCCTTGGTGATGCCGAGCGACTGCAGGATCTGCGTGAACAGGCGTTCCGCCGGCGACATCGTCAGGTAATCCTGCAATTCCTGCTCGGCGTCGGACGGCCCCTGATTGGCCAGGCCCAGCTTGTGGCGGCCGGCGTCCGCTTCCTGCGCGTCCTGCAGCGTCGCGGCGAACGATTTGCCGCCGGCGCCGCCAGCCATGGCCGGCTTGCCGGCCCAGGAACCCAGGGCGCTGCCTGTCGATTCGACTTTGTTCACGGTCCATTCTCCGGTGATTGGTTCACCCGGCATTAGACGGCCGGAGCGGGGTCGTCAATGTTCCGAATTTGGCGGTGAACCCCGCTTTGACTTGCTGTTTGACAACGCCTTGGCGCATTCGGCATTGCCGTTCCGCCCGCGCATGTTGGGGAGGGGGATGCCGCCACGCCGCCGTATACTCGATGCGCAGTTTCAAGCGACTCGTCGCGATATGAGTTTTTTCTCAACATCGGAGAACCGTCGGGGATGACTGACAAGGCCGCCAAATCGCTGTCGCTCAAGCAGCTGGAATTGTTCATCGCGCTGGCCTCCTCCGACAACATCGCCAGCGCCGGCGCGCGCCTGGGGATGACGCCGTCGGCCACCAGCCATGCGTTGAAGACGCTGGAACTGACGCTGGGCGCGCCCCTGCTCGACCGCAACGTCAGCGGCGTGCAGCTGACCTACGCGGCGCAGCAGATACTGCCGCACGTGCGCGACATCTTCACGTCGTTGCAGGTGGTGCGCGCCACCGCCAGCGCCAGCGCCGGGCTGCGCGCCGGCCTGCTGACGTTGGGGTCGCTGGGGGCCAGCTCGTCGCTCAACATCCTGCCGCCGCTGCTGGAGATGTTCAAGGCGCGCTATCCGGGCGTGGAAGTGTTCGTCACCGAGAAGCCCGACCCGGAGATGGAGCGGGCGCTGGTCGAACGCCGCATCGAGATCGGCGTGGTGGCGCTGCCCAAGCCCGACTTCGACACCCTGCCGCTGGTCACCGATGAACTCATGGTGGTGCTGCCCGTGGGCCATCCCCTCGCGCGGCTCGCCGTCATCGGCGTCAAGGACCTGGCCGACTATCCGCTCATCATGACGCGCGCCGGCTCGCAGCCGGTGATCACGCGCATGTTCGAGCGCGCGGGCATCGCGCCGCGGATCGCGCACGACCTGTCGCAGATCATGTCTATCCTGGAATTCGTCAGGCGCGGCCAGGGCATTTCGGTGCTGGCGTCGCTGGTGCTGCCGCAGCGCTATGACGGCCTGGTCTACCGCAAGATCAGTCCGGTCGCCAAGCGCCGCATCGGCCTGGCCTGTCTGAACGAAAGGAAACTGTCGCCGGCCGCCCACGCGTTCTGGGCGATGGTGCGCGACGCCGCGCCGGGCCTGACGTTTCCGGTGATGTAGGCGGGCGCGGCCGCGTCAGGCGGCGCGCTTGCGGGCCAGCGACTTGGCCAGCTTCCAGAACGCCGCGGCCGCCGGCGAGAGCCGTTCTTCATTCAGGCACGCCAGTCCGACCCGGCGCGAGGTCAGCGGCGTCAGCGGCTTGTAGACCACCCCGTCATATTTCGCGGGCAAGGCCAGCGCCGCCACCACCGAGATGCCTTCGCCGCGCGCGACGAAGTCGAGGATCGAGAGCATCTGCGACAGTTCGTGCGTCACTTTCAGGGAGACGTCAGCGCGGCTGAACATCTTGGCCACCAGGCCCTGCGAGCCGGCATGGGTCAGGATGAAGGGAAACTGCGCCAGCCGCCTGACCTCGATCGTGTCCAACCCGGCCAGCTCGTGATCGATGGGCACCACCGCGACCAGCTCGTCGTGGGCGATGGCCAGGGTGTCGAACTGCGGCTTGGGCAGCGTGACCACGCCGATCTCCAGGCGGCGCTCGATCAGGTCCTGCTCGATGTCGGCATCGGCCTTTTCGAACACGCGCAGGTCGATGCCGGGATAGCGCTTGCGGAATTGCTGCAGCAGCGGCGGCAGCAGCCGCAGCGATGAACTCAGGCCGAACGAACCGATCTTGAGCACGCCGCTTTTCAGGCCCTCGCTGGCATTGGCGGTGGCCTGGATCAGCTGCAGCGCCGCGAACAGGTCGCGCACGTGCGGCAGGATCTGCTGCCCGGCGTGGCTCAGTTCGAGCTGCGGCGCGTTGCGGTCGATCAGCATCACGCCCAGCGTCGATTCCAGCGCGCGTAGCGCGTGGCTGGTGGCCGATGCGGTCATGCCGATCTTGGCGCCGGCGCTGGCGATGCCGTCGGCGCCGGCCAGGGACAGCAGCAATTCCAGCTGGCGCAGCGTGGGCGCGTTGGGGCCGAGCGAAGGATTCATATTGAATTCAAATTCAATTGAGATTGAATCATGTGAATTCTAGACTGATTCCACTCATTCAGGATCCCGCCCATGTTCGCTCCCATCATTTCCGCCTTGCGTCTTTCCCCCATCCAGGTCATGGCGGAGAAGACCCGCCAGGCCATCCAGCAAGGCCACAGCGTCATCGACATGACGCTGGGCGAGCCCGACTTTCCCACGCCCGCCCATATCGGCGAGGCGGCCATCCAGGCGATCCACGCCGGCCAGACCCGCTACACGCCGATCAACGGCACCAGCGCCTTGCGCGAGGCCATCGTCGCCAAGTTCCGGCGCGACAACGGCATCGACTGCTCGCCCGCCGCGATCAGCGTGGGCTGCGGCGGCAAGCAGGTCATCTACCAGGCCTTCCTGGCCACGCTGGCGGCGGGCGACGAAGTCATCATGCCAGCGCCTTACTGGGCCTCGTACCACGACATCGTGGCGATGAACGGCGGCGTGTTCCGGCCGATCATGACCACGCCGGAAACGGGCTACGCGCTGCGCGCCGCCGACCTGGACGCGGCGATCACCGCCAGGACCAGGTGGCTGGTGCTGAACTCGCCCAGCAACCCGAGCGGCACCGCCTATGGCCGGGCGCAACTGGCCGAGTTCGCCGAGGTCATCCGCCGCCACGCCAACCAGCGCTTCTTCATCCTGGTTGACGACATCTACGAGCACATCCTGTACGACGGCCGCGCGTTCCATACGCTGGCGCAGGTGGCGCCGGACCTGGCCGACCGCATCCTGACCGTCAATGGCGTCTCCAAGGCCTACGCCATGACCGGCTGGCGCGTGGGTTACGCCTGCGGTCCGCGGCCGCTGATCGAGGCGATGACCAAGGTGCAGATGCAGATCAATTCGCACACCTCGTCCGTTTCGCAGGCGGCGGCGGTGGCGGCGCTGAACGGCCCGCAGGACGAGGTGCGGCGGCGCTGCGCCGTCTTCCAGCGGCGGCGCGACTTCCTGCTCGGCGCGTTCGCGCGCATCGACGGGCTGCAAACCCCGAAGCCGGAAGGCGCGTTCTACCTGTTTCCAGATGCCCGCGCCTATCTCGGCCGCGCGACGCCGGCCGGCCAGCGCCTGGCCGATGACGTGGCGCTGGCCGCCTATCTGCTCGACAACGGCGTGGCCGTGGTGCCGGGTTCGGGCTTCGGCATGCCGGGCTTCCTGCGGCTCTCGTACGCCACCTCCGACGACAACCTGCGCATTGCCGCCGAGCGCATGGCGCATGCCTTGAACAACCTCGGCTGATCCCTCATCGCGCGGCGGACTCCGCGGCCCCGAACGGCCGCTTCGCTTCCAGATCAACACCCTCATTCAGGAATCATCATGTCTACCGTTTCCCAAGTCATCGGCCGCCGTCTCCATGAGGCCGGCTGCCGCCACGCGTTCGGCATTCCCGGCGGCGAGGTGCTGTCGGTCATGCGCGGGCTGGACGATGCCGGCGTCAAGTTCACGCTGGTCAAGCACGAGAACGCCGGCGGCTTCATGGCCGAAGGGGTGTTCCATCGGTCGGGCGCGCCCGGCGTGCTGGTCGCCACGCTCGGGCCGGGCGTCGCCAACGCCGTCAACGTGGTGGCCAACGCCCTGCAGGACCGCGTGCCGATGCTGTTCATCACCGGCTGCGTCGACGAGGACGAGGCCGCCACCTACACGCACCAGGTGTTCGACCACGCGGCGCTGATGCGGCCGATCACCAAGGCGTCGCTGCGCATGACGGCGGGCGCCGCCGAGGCCATCATCGACAAGGCGCTGGCCATCGCCATGGACGATCCGCCGGGGCCGGTGCACATCGACGTGCCGATCTCGGTGGCCATCCAGGAAGCCGCGCCGGCCCGGGGCGCGCGGCGCGCGGCGCCGGCGCCGGTGGCGCCGGCCGCGACCGACGCGTTCGAGCAGGCGCGCGCCTGGCTCCAGGCCGCCCGCCGGCCGGTGATCATCGCCGGCGTCGAGGCGTTGCACCATCATGCCGAGGACGAGATCCGGGCGCTGGTGCACGACCTGAAGATTCCGCTCATCACGACCTACAAGGGCAAGGGCATCGTCGACGAGCGCGACGACATGGTCATCGGCGGCATGGGCCTGTCGCCGCAGGCCGACAAGATCGTGCTGCCGCTCATCCGCGACGCCGACGTCATCGTGCTGGCCGGCTACGACCCGATCGAGATGCGCGTCGGCTGGCGCAACATCTGGCCCGACGACGCGCGCGTGATCGAGGTGTCGGCGACGCGCAATACCCACTACATGCACCAGTCGGCGCTGACGTTCGTGGGCGACATCCGCCACAGCCTGGCCGCGCTCGGCGCCGGGCTCGCCGGGCAGTCGCTGTGGACGGCGGCCGGCGTCGCCGACCTCAAGCGCGCCATCGCCGCCATCTACCGCGCCGACGAGGAATGGGGCCCCGCCGCGATCGTCGACGTGGCGCGCGCCGAGCTGCCCGAGAACACCGTGGCGTCGGTTGACAGCGGCGCCCATCGCATCCTGCTGTCGCAGGTCTGGCAATGCCACGAGCCGCGCTCGCTGATGCAGTCGTCGGCCCTGTGCACCATGGGCTGCTCGCTGCCGCTGGGCATCGGCGCCAAGCTGGCCGATCCCGCGCGGCCGGTCGCCGTGTTCACCGGCGATGCCTGCCTGGAGATGACGCTGGGCGAACTGGCGACGGCGCGCGACGCGCAGGCGCCGGTGATCGTGTTCGTGTTCGCCGACGAGTCGCTTTCGCTGATCGAGATCAAGCAGCGCGCCAACGGCCAGCCCAACCTGGGCGTCGATTTCGACGGCACCGATTTCGCCGAAGTGGCGCGCGCCATGGGCGGCCTCGGCTTCGACGTCAGGAGCCGCGTCGAACTGGCCGCCGCGATCCGCGAATCGCTGGCGTCCTCGCGTTTCTCGCTGATCTCGTGCCGCATTCCGAGACAGGCCTACGACGGGCGCATCTGACCCACGCTTTGACGACCAGGCCCCTTTCGCGAGGGGCCTTTTCATAACCACAAGGGGAAACAACCATGAAGCGTCGCAGTTTCATCAAGGCGTGCGCGGTCTCGATGGCCGTCGCGCCGGCGGTGCGGGCGGGCCAGGACCGGGTCATCCGGATCATCGTGCCGTTCGCGCCCGGCGGCTCGGCGGATCTCATCCCGCGCCTGGTGGCCCAGGCGATGGCCGAGAGCCTGGGCGACACCGTCATCGTCGAGAACAAGGCGGGAGCGGGCGGCGCGGTGGGCACGCTCTACGTGTCGCGGTCGGCGCCGGACGGGCTGACGCTGGGCGTGGCCACCGTCAGCACCCATGCGATCCAGCCGGCCGTCATGGCCCGCCCGGGCTACCACCCGCTGCGCGATTTCTCGCCGATCTCCAACCTGGCCGACGTGCCCAACATCATCTCGATCAACCCCAGGGTGCCGGCCGGCGACATGGCGGCGTTCATTGCCCTGGCCAGGCGGCCGGACCAGGACCTGATGTTCGGCTCGCCCGGCGTCGGTTCGCTCGGGCACATGATGGGCGAACTGTTCGTGCAGGCGACGGGCGCGCGCCTGCGGCACGTGCCGTACCGGGGCGCGGGGCCGGCGCTGCAGGACGCCATCGCCGGTCACGTGACGGTGCTGTGCGACAACCTGCCGGCCTCGCTGCCGCACGTGCAGGCCGGACGGCTGCGCGGGTTGGCGGTGGCATGGCCGGGACGGGTGGCGCAATTGCCGGACGTGCCCACCTTCGCGCAGGCGGGCATCCCGGTGCTGAACGACCCAGCCTGGTTCGGCCTGGTCGGGCCGGCCGGCATGGCGCCGGCGCAGGTGGCGCGGCTGCAGGGCGCCGTGACCGCGGCGCTGGGCCGCTCCGAGGTGGCGGCGCGGATCGCCGAACTGGGCGCGGTGCCGCGCGCCAATGCGCCGGCCGAGTTTTCGCGGCAGATCGGCGCCGAGCTGGAAAAGTGGCTCGCCGTCGCCCGCAAGGCCGGCATTTCTCTGGAGGCCTGATGGAATCCCCGATCCGCGATTGCAGCGCCGCCGCGCTGTCCTGGCTGGCGCACCTGGTGGCCTGTGAAACGGTATCCGGCGCTGCGTCCAACCTGGACCTGCTGCGCCGGGTGGATGGCGCGCTGCGGGGCATGGGCTTCGCCATCCGCTACACCTACAGTCCCGACCGCCAGCGCGCCAACCTGTACGCCAGCCTGGGCGGCGACGTCGGCGGCGTGCTGCTGTCGGGCCATACCGACGTGGTGCCGGTGGCCGGCCAGGAATGGTCGCGGCCGCCGTTCACGCTGACGCGCGAAGGCGACCGGTTGTTCGGCCGCGGCGTGTGCGACATGAAGGGCTTCCTGGCCTGCGTGCTGGCGGCGCTGGAGCGCCTGGACCGCAAGGCGCTGCGGCGGCCGGTGCACGTGGCGTTCACCTTCGACGAGGAGATCGGCTGCGTCGGCGTGCGCAGCCTGCTGGAAGACCTGCATGTCTTCGGCATCCGGCCCGAGGCCTGCGTCGTCGGGGAGCCGACCGGGATGCGCGTGGTGCGGGCCCATAAGGGCCGCCACGCCCTGCGCTGCGCCGTGGTCGGCCGCGCCGAGCATTCGTCCCTGAGCGGCACCGGCGTGAACGCGGCGGAAGTGGCGTGCGCCCTGGTGGCGGAGATCGCGCGCCAGGCGGACCAGCTGGCGCAGGGCGAAGGAGACGCGGATTTCTACGTGCCGTATTCGACCCTGGCGGTGTGCCGGGTGCAGGCCGGCCAGGCCACCAACGTCATCCCGGAACGCGCGGAGTTCGATTTCGACTTGCGCTTCCTGCCGTCGGCGGATCCGGACGCGGTGCTGGCGCCGATCCACGCGCATGCCGCCGATCTGCAGCGCCGCATGCGCGCCAGGGTGGCGTCATCGCGGGTCGAGGTGTCGCGGCGCACGGCGGTGCCGGCGCTGCTGCCCACGGCTGCCGAGGATGCGATCGTCGAACGCCTGTTCCGGGCCGGGGCCGCGCGCGGCAGCCACGTGGCGTTCACCACCGAGGCCGGGCTCTACCAGGCCGCGGGCATCCCCACCGTGGTGTGCGGGCCGGGCGATATCGCCCAGGCCCATACCGCCGACGAGTTCATCACGCTGGCGCAGCTGGCGTTGTGCGAGGACGTGCTGGCGCGTCTGCTGGCGTCGTGACGGCGGCCGGACTCAGGTCTTGCCGGCGGACGCCTGCTGCCGGCTGCGCCGCTCCGCGCGGCGCCGGCCCAGGTGCATCAGCGCCATGCCGGAAATGGCCAGGGCCGCGCCCAGGAACAGGCTCGGGCTGGTCGCCTCGTCCAGCCACAGGCTGGAGAACAGCACGCCGAACACCGGCACCAGCGTGATGTAGCCGGAGGCCGCGCCGGCGCCCAGCGCCTTCACGCCCTCGAAGTACCAGGCGTAGGCGATGGCGGTGGCGCCGAAGGCCAGGGCGGCCAGGCTGCCCCAGGCGTTCAGCGGCGCATTGCCGAGCGCCTGCCAGGCGGCGGGGCCTTCGAAGCCGAGGCTGGCGAGCAACAGCAGCAGCGCGCCGATCACGGTGGTGACCGTGGTGGTGGTCAACGCGTCCACGCCCTTGAGCACCAGCCGGCCGATCAGGGTGTAGGCGACCCAGCAGGCGACGCAGCCGAGCAGCAGCAGTTCACCGATGCCGAGCGTGCCCGGCAGGGCGGCGCTCGAGCCGCCGCTGATGGCGATGTAGGCGCCGATGGCCGACAGCACCATGCCGGCCAGGATGGCCGGGTTCAGGTGCTCGCGGAACAGGATGGCGGCCAGCAGCAGCGTGGCGCCGGGATTCAGCGTCACCACGATGGCGGCCTTGCCGGCCGGCACCAGCTGCAGGCTCAGCATGAAAAAGCTCGAATAGCCGAACACGCCGGCCAGGGCGGCGGCGGTCAGACCGAACCACTGGCGGCCGCTCAGCTTGCGCAGGTCGCGCAATGCCGAGGCCCGGTGCATCCACAGCAACAGCACCACGCTGGCGAACAGAAAGCGCAGGCTGGCCGCGGCCAGCGGCGCCATCGATTGGGCCACCACCTTGCCCCACGACCACGACGCGCCCCACAGCGCGGCCATGCCGACCAGTCGCAGGTGCGTGGCCATCAATGCGTTTTTCATGTGCGGCTCTTGAAAAAAATCTCAATTGAAGGTGAGCGAGGTGAATTCTAGACTGCCCCGACATCATTCATGGAGACAGGCATGCAGTCGTTGACCCCCGGCGCGCTCGATGGCGTGCGCATCCTCGATCTTTCGCGCATCCTGGCCGGTCCCGGCGCCACCCAGCTGCTGGGCGACCTGGGTGCCGACGTGGTCAAGGTCGAGAAGCCCGGGGAGGGCGATGATACGCGCAAATGGGGACCGCCCTACATCGTCGGCAAAGACGGTCGTGAGACGGACGAAAGCGCCTACTACCTCAGCGCCAACCGCAACAAGCGTTCGATCGCCATCGACATCGCCAGCGACGACGGGCGCGCGCGGCTGCACCGCCTGCTGGCGCGGGCCGACGTGCTGGTGGAGAACTACAAGGTCGGCGGGCTGGCCCGCCACGGCCTGGACTATGCCGCGCTGCGCGAGCGCTACCCGCGCCTGGTGTACTGCTCGGTGACCGGCTTCGGCCAGACCGGACCCTACGCCACGCGCGCCGGCTACGACTTCCTGATCCAGGGCATGGGCGGCATCATGAGCCTGACGGGCGAGGCCGACGGCACGCCGATGAAGGTCGGCGTCGGCATCGCCGACGTCATGACGGGCATGTACGCCGCCGTCGGCATCCTGGCCGCGCTGCGCCACCGCGATGCGACCGGCCAGGGGCAGCATATCGACATCTCGCTGCTGGACAGCCAGATCGCCTGGCTGGTGAACGCGGGCACCAATTACCTGGCGAGCGGCAAGCTGCCCGCGCGCCTGGCCAACGGCCATCCCAATATCGTGCCCTACCAGGTGTTCGAGACGGCCGACGAGCCGATGATCCTGGCGGTGGGCAACGACGCGCAGTTCCGCCGCTTCTGCGAAGTGGCGCAGATCGAGGACGTGGCGCGCGACAGCCGCTTTTGCACCAACGTCGCCCGCATCCAGCACCGCGAGGCGGTCTGCGAACGGGTGCAGGCGGCGCTGCGCACCCGGCCGCGCGGCAGCTGGCTGCGCAGCCTGGAGGCGGTGAACGTGCCCTGCGGGCCGGTCAACAACCTGCGCGACGTGTTCGACGATCCCCATGTGCGGGCCCGCGGCGCCCATCTGCGGATGGACTGCGAATGGGCCCGCGACGGCGCGGTGAACCTGCTGGCGAATCCGCTCAAGCTGTCGGCCACGCCGGTGTCGTACCGGCGTCCGCCGCCGCGACTGGACGAGCACGTCGACGAGATCCTGCGCGACTGGGACGGAGACGGGGCGCAGCGGGCCGCCTGAGCGCCGGCCACACAGATCCATTGCAGCAGAAACCAGGCCCCGCTTCGAGGGCCGGTCCACCAGGAGACAGAGATGGACAGGAGACAGTTGTTGTTGCTTGCCGCCGCCGCGCCGTTCGGGCGCGCCCTTGCCGCCAGCGGATATCCCGCGCAGACGATACGCCTGGTCGCGCCCTACGCGCCGGGCGGCACCGTGGATATCCTCTCGCGGCAGCTGGCCGAGCCCATGCGGGCCGGGCTGGGCCAATCGGTGATCGTCGAGAACCGTGGCGGCGCCGGCGGCACGCTGGGCGCGGACGCGGTGGCCAAGGCGCGTCCGGATGGCTACACCATCCTGTTCGGCGCGGTGCACCACGCGATCGCGCAGTCGGTCTATCCACGGCTGGGCTACGACATCCGCGACATGACCGCGGTGGGCTTCCTGGGGCGCGTCAACCACGCGCTCATCGTCAACAAGGACCTGCCCGCCAGCAATGTGGCGGAACTGGTGGCGCTGCTCAAGGCCAACCCGGAAAAGTACAGCTACGCCACGCCTGGCGCCGGCACCATGCAGCATCTCATGGCCGAGTACTTCAAGAGCGTCACGGGCACGCAGATGATGCACGTGCCGTACCGCGGCTCGGCGCCCGCCATCGTCGACATCATCGCCGGCAACGTGCACATGATGTTCGAGACGATGCCGTCGGCCATCCAGCACATCCGCGCCGGCAGCGTGCGGGCGATCGCGGTGACTTCGTCGCAGCGCTCGCCCAGCCTGCCCGACGTGCCGACCATCGCCGAAAGCGGCGCGCGCAACTACGACGCCACAAGCTGGTACGGCATCTACGCGCCGCCCAAGACGCCCGAGGCCATGGTCGCGGCCTTGAACAAGGCGATCAACGAGGCCTTCTCCAACCCGGCGTTCGTCACCCGCTGGGTGGAGCTGGGCGCGGATGCCGGCGGCGGCTCGCCGGCCGAACTGGCGCAATTGACGCGCACGGAAGTCGAGCGTTGGGCGCAGGTCGCCAGCGGCGCCAACATCAAGGTGGGCTGACGGCCGGGATCAAGCGGCGCTGACCGTCCGTGCCGCGGCAAATTTCTTTTCAAGGGTGGCAAGGAGTCATCATGGTGGTACTAACGAAGGAACAGTTGGCGTTGCGGCAGCGCGCCCGCGAGCTGGCGCAGCAGGTGTTCAGGCCGACCGCGGCCCAGACCGACCTGAGCGAGCAATATCCGTGGAACAACGTGCGGCAGCTGTGCGGGCACGGCTTCATGGGCATGACCATCCCGCGTGAATACGGCGGGCAGGGCCGCAGCCACCAGGACACGATCATCGTGGTCGAGGAGATGGCCAAAGCCTGCGCCACCATGGGCCGCATCACGGTCGAGGCCAACATGGGCGCGATCGGCGCCATCATGCAGTACGGCACCGACGAGCAGAAGCGGCGCGCCGCGGCCTGCGTGCTGGCGGGCGACAAGCCGGCCATCTGCATCTCGGAGCCGCAGGCGGGCAGCGCCGCCAGCGAGATGACCACGCGCGCCGTGCGCCACGGCGACGACTACCTCATCAACGGCGAGAAGTACTGGATCACCGGCGGCGGCGTGTCGCGCCTGCACCTGATCTTCGCCCGCGTGATCGAGGAGGGCGTCGACCTGGGCATTGGCGCCTTCATCCACATCAAGGATGATGCCGACGCCCGCGACGGGCTGGAGGTCACCAAGCGGTCCTATGCGATGGGGGTCAGGGGCATCCCCGAGACCTACCTCCGCTTCACCGACCTGAAGGTGGCCAAATCGATGCTGGTGGTGCCGCCCGAGGGCCTCAAGCGCGGTTTCGCCGGCCTGATGCAGGCCTACAACGCGCAGCGCGTCGGCGCCGGCACCGTGGCGCTCGGCATCGCGCAGGGCGCATTCGAGGAAGCGGTGGACTACGTCAGGCAGCGCCACCAGTTCGGCCGTCCCATCGCGGAATTCCAGGGGCTGCAATGGATGATCTCGGACATGGCCATCCAGCTCAATTGCGCGCGCCACATGCTGCACGCCGCCGCCAACAGCGGCACGCCGGCGACCTTCGGCTTTCCCGACCTTTCGCTGGCCGCGCAGGCCAAGATCGTGGCCGCCGAGACGGCGCAACGGGTGACCAACGACGCGTTGCAGTTGCATGGCTCGTCGGGCTATGGCCGCGACCTGCCGATGGAGCGCCACGTGCGCGACGCCCGCATGTTCACCATCGCCGGCGGCACCGCGCAGATCCTGCGGACCCAGGTGGCGTCCTCGATCCTGGGCATGAAGCTGCCGCAGACGCGCGACGGGTATCTGCGGAGCCGGTGATCGCGCGGCGCGGAAATCCGGTTGCGTTCGTCTTGAATTGCCGCTCCGCTCGTGGCATAACCGTGTTGAATGTTTCGCCGAAACAAAAACACGGGAGTCGTGCGTGCCGATAGATTTCGAACCGATCGAGCAGGCGTTCATGCAAACCCTGCGAGCGCAGCCGGCGTTCGCGGGCTGGAAGACGCGGCGCAAGCGTTGCCTGTGGCGGGCGCTGGCCGACGGCGTGGAGCAGGGCGTGGAACTGCTGCGTTACCGCGATTCGTTCGAGAACCGCCAACTGGTATCGCTGGGGCTGTACGTGTCGGTTCCCTGCGAGCGTGAGTGGCCGGTCTATGTGCCGGCCGACGTGTGGAACAAGGGGCGGCTTTACCGCCGCGCCTGCCTGGTGCCGGGTCAGGGCCTGGTGGCCGAGGCCACATTGGGCAGCGGCGCGGTGGTCGAGCTGTGCTCGCCCGCCGACCTGGCGGGCTGGCTGGCCACGCTGCCGGCCGACATCGATCGGCATGTCGGTCCCTGGTTCAAGCAATACGACACGCTGGCCGCCGCTTCGTATGAATACGAGATTCCGCGCTGGCGTCTGCAGCAGGCCGGGCTGCTGCCGTAGCGTCGCCCTGGCCTCTGTACGATGAAATGACAGGGCTGTGGGTATCATTCAACCCTTGTGTGCTGGCGGCGGCCGCGCCCGTCGCCCCATTTCAGCAGAAACCAGGAGTCCCCATGATTCGATCGCATGCGCCCAGCCGCTTCCTCTTCGCCGTCGTCGCCTTGCTGGCGGCCGCCGGTAGCCACGCCCAGGGCCCGGACCGGCCCGCCGTGCTGAAGGCGCTGGAGGGGCGCGGGCTGCGCGTGGTGGAAGAGTTCAAGGTTGGCGGCGACCTGCGCGCCTTCGCCGGCGTGGCGGGCGACCAGCCCGTGGCGATCTACGTCACCCGCGACGGCAACGCCATTGTCGGCGCCCGCCTGGACGCCGAGGGCAAGCCGCTGGACGACGCCAAGCTGGAAGCGCTGGTCAGCAAGCCCATGGGCGACCAGGCCTGGGCGCAGCTCGAGAAATCGACCTGGGTGCTGGACGGCAAGAAGGATGCGCCGCGCATCATCTATACCTTCAGCGACGCCAACTGCCCCTATTGCCACAAGTTCTGGGAAGCGGCGCGGCCGTGGGTGGACTCCGGCAAGGTGCAGCTGCGGCACGTGCTGGTGGGCGTGATCCGGCAGGACAGCCCGGCCAAGGCCGCGGCCATCCTGGGCGCGGCCGATCCGTCCGCGGCGCTGATCGAGAACGAGCACAAGTTCAACAATGGCGGCATCACCCCGGCCAAGAGCGTGCCCGACAATATCGGCAAGATACTCGACGACAACCAGGCGTTGATGGTGTCGCTGGGCTTTCGCGGCACGCCCGGCATCGTCGTGCGCGACGACACCGGGGCGATCAAGAAGTACAACGGCATGCCGCAGGCCGCCAAGCTGGCCGAGGTGTTCGGGCCGCGTTGACGCGGCCCCTCCGGCGCCGTGAGCGGCGCGCGGCGGCCCGGCACAAGGCGGCCGGGCTTGCCGGATCACCCCTTGCGGCCGGCGGCCTGCAGGATCAGGTTGGTGATCTCGTCGGGATGCGACAGCAGCGACAGGTGGCCCGACGCCAGCTCGATGGTGTGGGCGTTCATGCGCTTGGCCAGGAAGCGCTCCAGCTCGGGCGAGGTGGTGCGGTCGTTGGTCGAGACCGCGTACCAGGTGGGCTTGTGGCGCCATGCCGCCTCGGTGGTGCGCGAGGCGAACAGCGTGTCCGAGATCCGGCCCTGTTCGGCATACAGCACGCGCGCCTGCACCGGGTCGAGGTCGCCGGCGAAATCATGCAGGAAGGCCTGTTCATTCAATTGCGCGAAGCCGCCGGACTTGACCAGACCGGCGCTGGCCGGCGGCGTGGGGAACTTTGCGGCCAGCGCGCCGTAGTCTTCACCGGCGTCGGGCGCGCGCGCCGCCACGTACACCAGCCCGGCCACCTTGGGATCGTTGCCGGCCTGGCTGATCACCGTGCCGGCCCACGAATGGCCCACCAGGATCGTCGGGCCGTCCTGCAGCGCCAGGGCGCGCTGCGTGGCGGCGGCATCGTCGGCCAGCGACGTCAGCGGATTCTGCACCGAGGTCACGTGCAGGCCGGCCTTCTGCAAGCGCTCGATCACGGCCGACCAGCTCGAGCCGTCGGCGTAGGCGCCATGCACCAGCACGACGTTGCGGATGGGAGCGGCGTCGGCGGCCGACGCGGTGTGGGCGAGGCCGGCGCCGGCCAGGGCGAGCGCGGCGGCGATGAGAGTGTGCTTGATCTTCATGGGATGTCCTTCGGTTCTCGGTCGGTAAGGGGCATGCAGGCCAGGGGCGTCCGGCGCGATGTCGCCGGCGTCTGCCTGTCCGCCGTAAGACGAACGGGCCGCGGGCTTATTCCCGCGAGATGAAAAAAAAGCCGCCCGGTTCGGGGCGGCTGGATGTCGGGCCTTGCGCGGCGGTCTGGGCTGGCTGGCTTGGTCGGGCTGACTCAGGCGTCCGGCGCCACCGCCTGCTGCACCGCGCGCGCGGCCGGCGTATCGCTCGGACTGACCACGCCGTAGAAGTAGCGCCCCTGTTTCCAGTACTGCGCCGTCAGGTCGCCGTCGCGCCGCTTGCCGTCGCCGAAATTGACCACGCCGCCGGGCGGGCGCACGTAGTACAGCACCGACTCGCCCGCCGGGTTCTGGTACAGCACCATCGCCGCCGGCCCGTACTCCGATGACATCAGGCGTCCGCCCACCGGCTGGAAGCCGAAAGCGTTGAAGTCGGGCAACGGCGCCGGCTGCACGAAGTGCCGGTTCAGCCAGGCCTGCAGCTCGGCCGGCTGGCTGGAACGGAAGTCGACCATCGACGGCGCCGCGTCCGAGGCGAACATGCGGTAGGCCTGCACCGCGTCGGCCATGGGCAGGTAGTTGGCGCGGATGGCGGCGTCGCGGACCTGCCAGCCGCCCACGCTGCCCAGGCCCAGCATCAGCACCAGCGAGGCGGCCAGCGCCATGGCGCGGCGCCGGCGGGCCGCCTGGGCCAGGCGGATCTGCGCCGGGTCCAGCCGCGGCGGCGCCACGAAACGGCCCAGGTCGGCGTGCTGGCGGCGCAGGCCGTCGGTCTGCTGGCGGATCGCGTCGACCTCGCGGGCGGCGTCGGGGTGGTCGGCCAGGTAGCGCTCGACCTCGCGGCGGCGGTCGGCGTCCAGCTGGCCATCGGCGTAGGCATGCAGTTCTTGATCGCTGGGAGTCGGCATGGTCATTTCATCAATCGCAGGGCAGGCTTGGCGGCCACGTGGCCTTCCGTGATATCGCGCAGCGCCTTGCGCGCGCGGGACAGCCGGGACATTACCGTACCAATGGGAATATCGAGCACGTCGGCGGCTTCCTGGTAACCCAGGCCTTCCACCGACACCAGCAGCAGCAGGCTCTGCTGGTCGGTGGACAGGCGCGCCAGGTCGCCCAGCGCGGCGCGCGCCAGGGCCACGTCCTCGGCCGACGGCGCCACCGGCTCGGGCGCGCCGCTGAAGAAGTCGAGGATGCGGGCATAGCGCTTGCCGCGCCGCTGGCTGTCCAGGAAGCACCGGTACAGGATCGAGAACAGCCAGGCGCGCAGATCGCCGTCGGCGCGCCGGCCGCCGGCCCGCGACAGCGCGCGCTCCATGCACGACTGCACCAGGTCGTCGGCGTTGGCCACGTCGTGGGTCAGCGACAGCGCGAAGCGGCGCAGCCGCGGCAGCACCTCGCGCAGATCATCGTCGGTAAAGCCGCCAGTCATGGGGAAACAAGCCTTTCACGGGTACAGGGTTGCCGTAAGACGACTGACGGTCGGGTTTATTCCCGGCCTTGGCGGGAATATTACATTTGGACGCTTGGGGCGGGAATCCCGGCCCGTTCACCCAGGTTGGGGACGGTTCAATAGCGGCCCGGCGGAAGCGCGTCCGCGAGATACGCCGGCGCATCGGGCCGCGCCGTCAGCATGTGCCGCACCCAGGCATCGCGCTCGTGGGCGGTCACCACCAGCTCCCAGACGCAGGCCAGCGCCGGGGCGGTGACCGGCGTGAAGGCTTCGGGCCGGGCCAGGGGCGCCGACAGCATGCGCTGGCACACGATGCCGCCGGTGATCCACCAATCGACCAGCAGCCAGACGGCTTCCTGGCCCACGTGCACCATGCAGAAGCCGAGGCCATGGCCGCGCGGGTCTTGCGCCTGTTCTTCCAGCGCCGCGCCGACCGCGGCGCGCGCGGCCGTGGCGATGGCGTCCGTGAGCAGCGGGGCCGCCTGCGCCGGCGCGTGATGGATGCCATAAGCCTTGATGGCATGGCCGGCAAGGCGCCAGGTGCCAAGCGGTTCGATGTGGCGGGGCAGGTAGGGTTCGGGCGGTTGCGTCATGGGGGCGAGTGGCGGCAAGGATGCCGTCATTCTATTCGGCCCTGGCGCGCGATTCGTTCCACGTCGACAACGCCCGGGCGCTTCCCTTGCGTTCGCTGTAGCGGTCGGTCAGGTACGGGGCCACGTCGCGCGTGAGCAGCGTGAACTTCATCAATTCCTCGATCACGTCGACGATGCGGTCGTAGTAGGGCGACGGCTTCATGCGGCCGGCGTCGTCGAATTCCTGGTGCGCCTTGGCCACCGACGACTGGTTGGGAATGGTCAGCATGCGCATCCAGCGTCCCAGGATCCGCATCTGGTTGACGGCGTTGAAGGACTGCGAGCCGCCGGATACTTGCATGACGGCCAGCGTCTTGCCCTGCGTCGGGCGCACCGCGCCCACCGACAGCGGAATCCAGTCGATCTGCGTCTTCATCAGTCCGGTCATGGCGCCGTGGCGCTCCGGCGAACTCCACACCATGCCCTCGGCCCATTGCACCAGCGCCTGCAGCTCGCGGACCTTCGGATGGTCGGCGCTGCCGGGGGCGTCGACCAGCGGCAGGCCGGTCGGATCGAAGAGCCGCGTCTCGCCACCCAGGGCTTGCAGCAGGCGCGCGGCTTCCTCGGCGGCCAGCCGGCTGTAGGAGCGTTCGCGCAGCGAGCCGTACAACAGCAGGAAGCGCGGCGCATGGCGCGCGCGGACGGGGTCGAACAGCGCGGCGGCGTCCGGCCGCGCGAACAGGGCGGCATCGAGGTTGGTCAGGTCGGTCAAGCAATGTCTCCGAGTGAAAAGGGGCGGGTCAATGGCGCGCCAGGCCGGCGTCGTACCAGCCCTTGCTGCGGTTGACGACCCGCACCACCAGCAGCATCACCGGCACCTCGATCAGCACGCCCACCACCGTGGCCAGCGCCGCGCCCGACTGGAAGCCGAACAGGCTGATGGCCGCGGCCACGGCCAGTTCGAAGAAATTGGAGGCGCCGATCAGGGCCGACGGGCAGGCGATGCTGTGGCGCTCGCCGACCTTGCGGTTTAGCCAGTACGCGAGTCCCGAGTTGAACAGCACCTGGATCAGGATCGGCACCGCCAGCATGGCGATCACCAGCGGTTGGCCGAGGATCGCCTGGCCCTGGAAGGCGAACAGCAGCACCAGCGTCAGCAGCAGCGCCGCCATGGAGAATGGGCCGATCCGCGCCAGCGCGGCATCGAAGACGGCCGCCCCGCGGCGCAGCAGCGCGCGGCGCCACAGTTGCGCCAGGATCACGGGAATCACGATGTACAGCCCCACCGATACCAGCAACGTGTCCCACGGCACGGTGATGGACGACAGGCCCAGCAGCAGGCCCACCACGGGGGCGAAGGCGAACACCATGATGGCGTCGTTGAGCGCCACCTGCGACAGCGTGAACAGGGCGTCGCCGCCGGTGAGCCGGCTCCAGACGAACACCATCGCGGTGCAGGGCGCCGCGGCCAGCAGGATCAGGCCGGCGATGTAGCTGTCCAGCTGCTCGGCCGGCAGCCAGGGCGCGAACACCTGGCGGATGAACAGCCAGCCCAGGAAGGCCATCGAGAACGGCTTGACCGCCCAGTTGATGAACAGCGTCACGCCGATGCCGCGCCAATGGCGGCCGACCTGGCCCATCGCCGCGAAGTCGACCTTCAACAGCATGGGGATGATCATCACCCAGATCAGCAGGCCCACCGGCAGGTTGACCCGCGCGAACTCGAGCCGTCCGATGGCCTGGAACGGCGCGGGCAGCAATTGGCCCAGCGTGATGCCCAGCACGATGCAGAGCAGGACCCACAGCGTGAGATAGCGTTCGAACAGGCTCAACCCGGGCGCGCGCCGCGAGGCGGGCGCCGACTGCGTTTGCGACGTCATCGGTCTACTCCCGCGTATTGCCGATGCCGCGCAGTTCGGCCTGCAACGACAGGGCGTCGAGCTTGTCGTGCGGCAGCGACAGGAACAGTTCGATGCGGCGCTTGAGCATGCGCGCCGCGTCATGGAACGCCTTGGCGCGCTCCGCCTCGTTGCCTGCATGGCCGGCCGGGTCCGGCACGCCCCAGTGCGCGGTCAACGGATGTCCGGGCCAGAAGGGGCAGACCTCGCCGGCGGCGTTGTCGCAGACCGTGATGATGAAATCCATCCGCGGCGCGTCGGGCGCGGCGAATTCATCCCAGCTTTTGCTGCGGTAGCCGTCGACCGGCAGCGAATACGAGACGAGCGTGGCCAGCGCGAGCGGATGGACCTCGCCCTTGGGCGTGCTGCCGGCGGAATACGCGCGGAAGCGGTCGCCGGCCAGGCCGTTGAGCAGCCCCTCTGCCAGGATCGAGCGGGCCGAGTTGCCCGTGCAGAGGAACAGCACGTTGAAGGGGCGGGATGACATGGGGATAACTCCAGTTCAGCAGGTGGTGCAGGCGCCGGGGGCGTTCACTTCGCAGGGTTCGCCCTGGCAGCAGTGTTCGGTGAGATAGCCGAGCAGGCCGTTCATGCGGGCGTAGTCGGCGCGGTAGATCAGGTTGCGGCCCTGTTGTTCGACCGTCACCAGGCCTGCGTGGGCCAGCTCCTTCAAGTGGAAGGAGAGCGCGTTGCGGGCCACGCCGAGCTGCTCGGCCAGCACGCTGGGCGTGAGGCCGGGCAGGCCGGCCACGACCAGCGCGCGGAAGGTGCGCAAGCGTTGCGGATGGGCGAGGGCGCCGAGGGCGGAGACGACATGATCTTCATTCATGATTCGATAATACAACGATTATTGAATCATTGGGGGTTTTTTCTCATCGGTAGCTGATCCTGCGCGCGCCATTGGCTAGCGCGGCCCGCCGCGCTCCACCCCGAACCTTCGTCGTAGCGCACGGTTCAACGGCGTGGAATAGCCGCGCGCCACCCACGCGCCCAGCAGGCACGCGCCGATGAAATAGGCCAGCAGCAGGCCGAGCCTCTCGTCTCCGGTGAATTGCGCCGGCGGCAGCCAGGCGCGCAGCAGCCCAAGCACCAGCAGGTGCAGCAGGTAGATCTCGTAGCAGTCGCGGCCGCAGCGCCGCAACAGGCGGCGCGCCAGCCCGGGCGGCGCCTGTTGCGCCGTTGTTCCCCCGAGCAGCAGCAGCGCCGTTCCCAGCGCCATCGCGCTGACGCCCAGCACGTTGCTCTGGCTGATCGGCCAGGCCAGGTACAGCGTGGCCATGGTGATGGCCGCCAGCGGCCGCACCAGCGGGCCTTGCAGCGCCGGCCAGGGCCGCCGCCGCGACAGCATCGCCGCGCAGCAGCCGATGGCGATGGCGTCGAAACAGGCGAGATAGCCATAGAGGTACGCTTCGCCGTCGCCCTGGCTGGCAAGGCGGTAGAGCGGGCCGGCCACGATCAGCAGTGCCGCCAGCGCCAGCAGCCGCGCGTCGCGCCGCAGCCACGCGCAGGCCAGCGGAAACAGCAGGTAGAAGGCCATCTCGACCGACAGCGACCACATCACGCCCAGGGCATAGTTGATCCAGCCCGCGCGGATGACCAGCACGTTCATCCACGCGCCGAGCGCAGCGGCGTTGGTGGTCCAGAGCGAGACCCCGCTGTCCGCGCGGTTGCCGAACAGCGGCAGGCCGGCCAGCGCCAGCGCGTCGACCGCCAGCAGCGTCAGCGCCAGCGTGGGCAGGATCCGCGCCAGGCGCAGCAGCCAGAACGACGCCGGCCGGATGGCGTCCAGCCGGCCCCAGCGCTCGAGCGCGTTGCGGGTGATCAGAAACCCCGAGATCACGAAGAAGATCGTCACGCCGTAGTTGCCGTTGCGCGCGATGGCCTGCGGCAGCGGCCAGCCGGGCAGGCCGGCCAGCAACGTGTCGCGCAGCGGATAGGCGATATTGAAGTGGTGCAGCAGCACCAGCAGGATCGACAGTCCGCGCAGGGTGTCGATGCCGTCATCGCGCGTCTCGGCGTTCATGGTCGGCGCCGCCTTATTTGCGCGGCGCGTCGGCCATGGCGGGCCAGTCGCGCATCAGGTCGTCGCGGGCGCGCAGGCCGGCGTTGGGCTTGGTGGCCTGCTCGTCCTGCACCAGGCGGGCGAACACCAGCTGGCGGCCGTCCTTGCGCGCCCAGCCGACGAACCAGCCGTAGGCGTTGGCCGCCGTGTAGACGCCGTTGCTGCCAGGCGAGCCGGTGCCGGTCTTGCCATACAGGTGCCAGCCGCCGGCTTCGCCGACCTCGAACAGGTTCTCGGCCAGGTCGTAGGCCGCCGCCTTGACCGGCAATTGCCGGTTGACCAGCTTGCGCAAGAACGCCAGTTGTTCCAACGGAGAAATCCGCAGCGACGAGTTGATCCATGCGCCGTCCAGGCCGTTGTGCTTGCCGGGTTCGCCCGAGACGTCCTCGTTGCCGTAATGGAAGGCCGAGGCATAGCGCTGGAAGCGCTCCTGCCCCAGCGCCCGGGCGGTCAGCTGCGAATACCAGACCACCGAATACTTGATCCAGCGCGCCGGATCCGTGGGCTGGCGCCAGGCGTCGCCGCCCCAGTCGGGGTAGCCGGGCTGGTAGTTCCAGACCGGCGCGTGCGGGCCTGTCAGGATGCCGGCGTCCGCGCCCATCAGGGCGATGGGCAGCTTGAAGGTCGAGGCCGGCGTGTAGCGCGCGGCGCAGGCTTGTTGCGTGCCCTGCTGGTACACGATGCGGCCGTTGGCGGCGTCGGCCACCACGGTGCACAGGACGGCCGCCTGGGCGGGGGCGCCGGCCAGCGCGGACAGGGAAAGGGCCGCGCCGAGAGCGGTCGAAAAGAGGCGAACGGTCATGATCGATGAAGCGTGGTGGGGAAAAACGGGGAAGGACGCTCAGGCGCGATCGGGGTGGCCGTTGAGCAGGACCAGCGTCAGGTCGCGGTCGTCGATGTGGATGCGCATGGCCAGGCAGCGCCCGGCATCGGTCGAGGTGCCGGTCTTGGACAGGCGGATGTCCCAGCCCTGCGCGCCGACCAGCGGATTGGTGTTGTGGTAGCGGAGCTGGTTGCCGGCCGTGTCGACCGTTTCGGCGAGCGCGGTGGTGTCGCGGGCGATCTGCGGATAGGCCGCCGCCGCGCCGACGATGCGGCCGATGTCGGCGGCGCTGGCGCGATTGGCATTCGACAGGCCGGTCGGTTCTTCCAGCGAGGTGTGTTCCAGGCGCAGCGCGACGGTTTTGCGTTGCAGGGCCTGGGCGAAGGCCGCCTCGCCGCCCGGGTAGGTGCGCGCCAGCGCGTGGGCGGCGCGGTTGTCCGACGCCATCAGCGCCAGCTTGAGCAGCGTGTCCAGCGTCACGCTGGCGCCGACCGGCAGCGGCGACGCGGCGCCGGTGGCGGTGGCGCGCGCATCGCGCTCGTCGATGCGGATGGGGCGCGACAGGTCGGGCGCCGCGTCCAGCACCACCATGGCGGTCATCAGTTTGGTCAGCGAGGCGATCGGCACGGCGTCGTGTTCGGCGCGGCCAAGCAGCGTGGCGCCCGAGCGGCTGTCCAGCAACAGCACGTGCGCGGCGCCGCTGGCCTCGATCAGCGCCTGGACGCCCGGCAGCCGCGCCAGCAGGCGTTGCGTTTCCTGGGCGGAGAGCGGCTGCGGCGGTCCGGCCGTCAGCGCCGACCAGGCGCCGAAGCCCGCCAGCGCGCAGGACAGCGCCAGCACCGGCAGGGCCACCGCGCGCCGGGCGCGCAGCGTATCGGGGCGCACCAGGCGGCGGATGCGGTCGAGCAATTCACCGTCGCGGGCGCCGGGCGCCACCGGCACCGGCGCGCCAGCGCCGGCGTTTTCCAGGGCGTGCAGCGCGCGCGCCAGCGGCATGGGGCCACCGATCAGGGCCGCGGCCATCTGGTCGGCGATGCGTTCGCGTTCGATCCGCAGGCGGCGCGACAGCCACCAGATCGACGGATGGAAGAACAGCAGCACCTCGGCCGCATGCTGCAGCAGGTTGACCAGATAGTCGTGGCGCCGCACGTGGGCCAGCTCATGCGCCAGCAGCGCGGCCAGCAGGTCCGCTGGCATGCCGGTGACGAGCGAGGCCGGCACCAGGATCACCGGCTTGAGCCAGCCGGCGGTGACCGGCGTGGACAGGTGGCGCACCACCCGCAGGCCGACCGTGCGCGACAGCCGCAGGCGGCGCGCCATGTCCGCCACGCGCACCTGCCAGGCGGGATCGTTCCAGGGTTCGCTGGCGCGCAGCACGCCGCGCAGCCAGCCCAGTCCCAGCAGCACCCGCAGCGCCGCGAGCGCGCTGCCGGCCAGCCAGGCCAGCGCCAGCCACAGCGGCCAGGCCGTGGCGGCCGCATCCGCCGCTGACGCGGCCGCGGCGGGCAGAGGCGCCGGCAGGCCGCGCCAGGCCAACGCCACGTCGGTCACGCCGATGCCCACGCCGGCGAACAACGCCGCGGCCAGCAGCGCATAGCGCAGCCGGGCATCGCCGGGACGCGTCAGCGCCAGCAGCGCCAGCGTGGCGGCGTGCAGGCACAGGATTTTCCAGGCCACCGCCGGCAGGCTGCCGCCGAGGGTCCAGGCCGTGGCGAGCAGGAAGTCGGTCACAGCTTGCCGTCGCGCAGCAGGGCTTCGATTTCCGCGCGCTCTTTCTTGCTGACGTGGCCTTCGCGCAGGGCGGCCAGCACCAGCGCCTTGCCCGAGCCGGCGAACGCCTTGCCGATCAGGTCCTTGACCAGCCCGCCCTGCGTCGCCTTCTGGCTCTGGGCGGCGGCATAGACGTGCGAACGTTCGCTTTCATCGCGCGTGAGCAGGCCCTTGCCGTGCATGATCTGCATCAGCCGCAGCACGTTGGCGTAGGTCAGGCTGTCGCGCCCGGCCGCCATCGCGGCGTGGACCTGCTTGACGGTGGCGGGGCCGGTTTCCCAGAGCGCCTGCAATACGTCGAGTTCGGCGCTGGTCGGCTTGGCGCCGGCGGGTGGGTTGGAGGTCATGAAGAAAAGGAAGTCGACAAAAGGCCGATCTAGAATAAATGTTCTAGAAAAGTTTGTCTACTTCCGTTTCCTGCCGCATGGGAGCGGCAGGCCGGCCGGGCTTCAGCGCGACAGCCGGGGGTTGAACGCGTCGTTCAGCGCGTCGCCCAGCAGGTTCAGCGACAGCACCGTCAGGATGATGGACACGCCCGGCAGCGCCGCCAGGTACCAGGCGGTGCGCAGCATCTCGCGGGCGTCGCCGATCATGCTGCCCCACGACACGGCGTTGGGATCGCCCATGTTCATGAAGGACAGCGCCGATTCCATCAGGATGGCGTTGGCCACCAACACCGAGGTCGTCACGATCACCGGCGGCAGCGCGTTCGGCAGGATCTCGCGCAGCGCGATGCGGGCATGGCTGAAGCCCAGGCTGCGCGCCGCCTGCACGAATTCGGATTCGCGCAGGGTGCGGAATTCGGCCCGTACCAGCCGTGCCACCACCGGCCAGGAGGCCACGCCGATCGACAACGCGATCACGGTCACCGAGGGCCGCGCGATCGCCACGATGACCACCACCAGCAAGAAGGCGGGAATGGTCTGCAGCAGCTCGGTCACGCGCATCAGCGCCACGTCGACCCAGCCGCCGAAATAACCGGCCGCCGCGCCGATGGCGATGCCGATCACCAGGCTCAACAATGCCGCGGTGACGCCCACCGTCAGCGACACGCGCGCGCCATGGGCCAGGCCGGCGGCCACGTCACGGCCCATGGTGTCGGTGCCCAGCCAGAACTCGTGGTCCTGTCCGGGCCACAGGATGGGCGGCCCCATCATGTCGAGCGGGTCGTGCGGAAAGACCCAGGGCGCGGTCAGCGCGGCCAGCAGGATCAGGAGCAGCAGCAACGCGCCGGCCACGGCAGCCGGGTTGGCCAGCAGGCGGCCCGGCGCGCCGCGGCGCAGTCGGGGCAGGGGGGCGGCGGGCGCCGGCGCGGAAGCGGATTGAGCGGTCATGGCGAATCGGAAAAAAAGGTCAGCGCACGCGGATGCGCGGGTCGAGCAGGGTCTGCAGCAGGTCGACGACGATATTGGCCACGATCACCAGCAGCGACGACAGCACCAGAATGCCCAGCAGCACCACGTAGTCGCGCGCCATCACGGATTCGTAAGCCAGCCGGCCCAGGCCGGGCCAGCTGAACACCGTCTCCACCACCACGGCGCCGCCCAGCAGCGTGCCGACGTTCAGGCCGGCCACGGTGGTGACCGGGATGAGCGCGTTGCGCAGCACGTGGCGCAGCGCCACCGCGCGCGGCGTCAGGCCCTTGGCGTGGGCGGTGCGCACGAAGTCCTGGCGGTTCACCTCCAGCATCGAGGCGCGCGTCAGGCGGGCGAAGATGGCGACGTAGAAGCCGGTCAGCGCCAGCGTCGGCAGCACCAGGTGGCGCGCCACGTCCAGCGCATGGGCCCAGCCGGTGGCGCCCGAGCCGATGGTGGACACGCCGCCGGGCGGCAGCCAGCCCAGCTTGACCGACAGCAGGATGATGGCCATCAGCCCCAGCCAGAAACCGGGCGTGGAATACAGCAGCAGCGCCGCCAGCGACAGCACGCGATCGAGCCAGCGGCCGGCGAAGCTGGCCATGACCGCGCCCAACGCGATGCCGGCCGCCAGCGCGCAGGCCAGCGCGCTGCCCATCAGCAGCACGGTGTTGCCCAGGCGGCTGAAGATCTGCTCGGACACAGGCAGGTTGTAGCGCGGCGACACGCCCAGGTTGAGCGTGGCCAGGTCGCGCAGGTAGGTGCCCAGCTGCTGCAGCACCGGCTGGTCCAGCCCGAAGTGGCTGCGCAGCGCCGCCATGCTGGCCTCGGTGGCCGAGCCGGACTCGGCCGCGATCACGTCGGCGGCGTCGCCCGGCACGGCCTGCAGCAGGAAGAAGCTCAGCAGCACCACGCCGATCACAGTCGGCACGGCCTGCAGCAGCGACCGTCCCAGGACGCGCAGGGAACGGGAGGCGCTCATTGCAGGTAGACGTCGGCCAGGTTGGATTCCACCCCGTCGGCCGTGAGCGAGTGGTCATGCACGCGCTGGTTGGCGATGGTGATGAACTCCGGCTGGTACAGGTTCAGGTCGGGCACCTCGCGCGCCACGATCTGCTGGAACTCCTTGAACAGCTGCACGCGGCGGGCCGGATCGTTCTCGACCGCCGCGGCTTCCAGCAACTGGTCCACCTTCGGGTTCTGGTAGTGCGTGCCGTTCGAGAACGGCACGCCCTTGATGAAGTTCTTCGACCAGTACAGCCGCTGCACGCCGACGGTGGGATCGAACAGGTTGCTGGCGCCGTTGGTGGTGAAGGCGAAGTCACGGTCGGTGTAGACGCGCTTGATGAAGGCCGAGGCGTCCTGCGCCCGCACCGTCACCGCGATGCCGACGCGCGCCAGCGTGGTGCGCAGGTAGTCGGCCAGGCGCGGGCCGTCGGCGCCGATCGGGTTGTAGTCCAGCGGCACGCGAAAGCGCACGCCGTCGGCGCCCTTGGGATAGCCGGCCTCGTCCAGCAAGGCGTTGGCGCGCTTGAGGTCGAAGGGGTAGGGCGTGGGCGTCGGGTCGTTGTAGGTCTTCAGGCCCGGCGCGATGGGCGAATACGCCACCTGGCCGACGCCGTAGTTCACCACCTTCAGGATGACGTTGCGGTCGATGGCGTGGGCCACCGCCTGGCGCACCTTCTCGTTCTTGAAGTGCGGATCGTCCAGGTTGAATTCCAGGCGCGTGACGTTGTACGAGTAGCTGTTGCCCTTGGTCTCGAAGCGCAGCGACGGCACCGCCTTCAGGCGCGCCAGATCGGCCAGCGGCACCGGAGTGCGGTAGCCCAGGTCGGCGGTGCCGGTCTCGAAGGCGATGGCCGCCGCCGCCGGGTCGGCGACGATGCGCACGATCAGGCGGTCGATGTAGGGCTTGGGCTTGTCCCAGTAGTCGGGGTTGCGTTCGTAGACGATGTGGCTGCCGCGCACCCATTCCTTGAACTTGTACGGGCCGGTGCCGATCGGCGCCGAGGTGGCCGGGTTGGTCAGCGGATCGGTGCCTTCGTAGAGGTGCTTGGGGATGATCGGCGTTTCCGTGGCGACGAACGCGCGGATCAGGTAGGGCGCCGGCTTGGACAGGCGCAGCACCACGGTGTGATCGTCCGGCGTTTCGATGGCGGTGACGTTGGCGAAGGTGTTGCGGCCGCGCGGGTGGATCTTCTTGAGCAGCTCGATGGAGAAGGCCACGTCCGCCGCCGTGAACGGCTTGCCGTCATGCCACTTGACGCCCTGGCGCAGCGTGAAGGTGTACACGGTGCCGTCGGGGCTGATGTTCCAGGCGGTGGCCAGCTGCGGTTCGGGATTCAGGTCGTAGTCGTACTTGAGCAGGCCTTCGGTGACCTTGGCGCTGACGCTGAGGATCGGCGTGGCGACGTTGCCCACGGTGACCAGCGCGGTGGGTTCGGACGGCAGCAGCAGCGTCAGCGTGCCGCCGCGGGTGGGTTCGGCATGGAGGTGCGGGCTGGCGGCCAGCAGCAGGCCGGCAAGGGTCAGGCTGAGGAAGGAACGGCGGGTTGGCTTCATGATCGTCGGGTAGGGCAATGAGGTGGGCCCCGGGGCGCGCCCGGGGCGATCGGGATAGACAGGCGCTCAGGCGCCGTTCTGCTGGTAGGCGTCGGCGGCCTGTTCCGCGCTGACCAGGCCGTAGCGCACGTCGCGTTCGACGCGCGCGGGGTCGCGCCGGGTCGGGTCGCCCAGGCCGCCGCCGCCCGGGGTGTGCACCACCAGGCGTTCGCCGGCCGGCACCAGCTGGCGGCCCTTGGCGCGCAGGCTGGGGCCGGAGGCCAGCCCCAGCGCGCCGCCGGCGCCGGCCTGTCCGCCGAGCGCGCCGCGGGCCGGATGCACCACGCGGTCGAAGGCGGCGGCGATGATCATGGCCGCCCGCGGATCGGCGTGGCGCACCACGATGGTCTGGCCGAGGCCGCCGCGCACGGCGCCCGGGCCGCCCGAGTCCGCGCGGTATTCCTTCTGCTCGAACACCAGCGGATTAGCGCTTTCCAGGATCTCCAGCGACACGTTGCGCACGCCGCTGGGGTACGAGGTGACGGACAGACCGTCCTTGCCGGGCCGCGCGCCGGTGCCGCCGGTGGAAAAGCTCACCGCGTTGAAGCGCGGGCCGGCCAGCAGCGCCTGCTGTTCCTCCTGCGTGGCGCCGGCCAGCGGCTCGCCGCCAACCAGGTGCAGGTTCCACAGCGACGAGGCGCCTTCGGCCGGCACCTGGTCGGGCCGTGCCTGGCGCAGCGCGCCGAACACGGCGTCGGGCAGCAGCTGGCCGATGATGTGGCGCGCCGTCACCGCGGCCGGGAAGCGGGCGTTCAGGATCGAGCCTTCCGGCGCGGCCACCTCCACCAGAGACAGCGAGCCGGCATTATTGGGCACGTCGGCGCCGATCAGGCAGCGGATGCCGAACGAGGTGTAGGCGTCGGTGTACGCCTTGACCACGTTGATGCCGCGCGCCACGCTGGGCGAGGTGCCGTCGAAGTCCACCAGGATCTTGCCATCCTGCACGGTCACGCTGGCCTGCAGCGTGATGGGCGCGTCGTAGCCGTCGATCACCAGCGTGTTGTGCCAGGTGCCTTGCGGCCATTCGGCGATGGCCTGGCGCATGGCCTGCGCCGATTGCTCGATGATGTAGCCGCCCAGCGATTCCAGGTCGGCCAGCTGGAACTCGGTCAGCAGCGACTTCAGGCGGCGGCCGCCGATGTCGTTGCAGGCCACCAGCGCGTACAGGTCGCCCTCGACCTGTTCCGGCTCGCGCACGTTGGCGCGGATGATGGCCAGCACGCCGGGGTCGACCTGGTGCTGGTGGAAGAAGCGCAGGATCGGCAGGAACAGGCCTTCGTGATAGATCTCCAGGCCGTCGGCGCTGCTGCCGATGCCGCCGATGTCGATCACGTGCAGGGTCGAGGCGAACAGCGCCACCAGCGCGCCGTCGTGGAACACCGGCGACACCATGGTCATGTCGAACAGGTGGCCGGTGCCTTTCCACGGGTCGTTGGTCAGCAGCACGTCGCCGTCCTTGAGCGTCTCCGGCGGAAACACCTTGAGGAAATGCTTGACCGATTCGGCCATGGCATTGACGTGGCCGGGCGTGCCGGTGACGGCCTGCGCGATCATGCGGCCGTCCGGCAGGAATACGCCGGCCGACAGATCGCCGGCTTCGCGCGTGGCGGTGCCAAAGGCCGAGCGGATCAGCACCTGGGCCTGTTCTTCCACCACCGACAGCAGGCGGTTCCAGGCCAGCTGGAAGCGGATGCGCTGCTGGGGGGTATGTTGCGGGGCGGTCATGCGGGGTCCTTTGCGGCGCGCGCGGCGGCCGCCTTGATGTCGTCCAGCACCAGCGAGCCGAGCCGGCTGCGCCGCGCCTCGAAGCCCGCGGGCACGAAAGTGGTGGTCTCGTCTTCCACGACCAGCGCCGGGCCGGCGAGCTTCTGCTCGGCGTCGAGCGCCTGGCGTTCGTAGGTCGGCACCTCGATCCAGTCGTTGCGGTCGAAGTCGTAGAGCCGGCGCGTGCCGGCCTGGCGCGCCGCCGTGGCCGGGCCGCTGGCGATGTGGTCCCGCGGCCGCGCGCGGCGTTCGCCGGCCTGGGCGGCGACCGACCAGCTGACGGCCTCGGGCGCCACGTGCGGCAGGCTGCGGCCATACAGCTGGGCGTAGCGCTCGGCGAAGGCCGCGCCCAGCCGCGCGCTGGCGGCGGCGTCGAAGGGGCCGTCCGGCAGCTCCACGGCAATCTCGTGGCCCTGGCCGCTGTAGCGCATGAAGACCACGCGCTTGTGGTGCAGCGGCGCGTGGGGCGCGGCGCGCCGCACCACGGTGTCGACCCCGGCGGTCAGTTCGTCCAGCAGGCGTTGCACCGCGGCATGGTCGATGTCGGCCAGGCGCTGGTGGAAGCTGCGCACCGCCTGGTAGGCGATCGGCGCCCACAGGAAGCCGACCGCCGACCCCACGCCGGCCGATTCCGGGATGATGACGCGGCCGATGCCGAGCTTGCGCGCCAGGCCGGCGGCATGCAGCGGCGCGGCGCCGCCAAAGGCGATCAGGGTGTGTTCCTCGGCCGCCTTGCCCAGCTCCGAGGCGTGCACGCGGGCGGCGTTGGCCATGTTCTCGCTGACCACCTCGATGATGGCCTGGGCGGCCTGCGGCGCGTCCAGCCCGGCCTGGCCGGCCAGGTGCGCCTGGATCGCCTGCCGCGCCAGTTCGGGCCGCAGGCCGACCTTGCCGACCGCGAAGCGTTCGGGCGTGACGGTGCCGATCAGCGCATGGGCGTCGGTGACGGTGGGCAGTTCGCCGCCGTTGCCATAGGCGGCGGGGCCGGGCGACGAGCCGGCGCTGTCCGGGCCGACCTGCACCACGCCCAGGTGATTGACGCGCGCGATCGAGCCGCCGCCGGCGCCGATCTCCACCATCTCGATCACCGGAATGCGGATCGGCAGGCCCGAGCCCTTCAGGTGGCGGTGCACGCGGCCGAATTCGAAGCTGCGGCTGACCTGCGGCTCGAAGTCGTCGATGTAGCAGATCTTGGCGGTGGTGCCGCCCATGTCGAACGACAGCGCGCGCGCCGTGCCGGTCTGTTCGGCGATGTGCTGGGCCAGGATCGCGCCGCCGGCCGGGCCGGATTCCACCAGCCGCACCGGTTCGTCGATGCCGGTCTGCAAGGTGGCGATGGCGCCACCCGAGGTCATCAGGAACGGCTCGTCGCGCAGCCCGCGTTGGCGCGCGGCCTCGTTCAGGCGGCGCAGGTAGCCGGACACCTGCGGCTGCACGTAGGCGTTGGCGCTGACGGTGGACAGGCGCGGATACTCGCGGATCTCGGCGCAGACGTCGGAGGACAGCGACACCCACAGCCGCGGCGCGTGTTGCTTCAGCAGTTCGCGGATGCGGCGTTCATGGCCGGGGTGGGCATAGCTGTGCAGCAGGCACACCGCCACGCTCTCGATGCCGGCGCGGGTCAGCTCGCCGGCCAGCGCGACCACCTGGGCCTCGTCCAGCGGCGTCAGCACCTGGCCATGCGCATCGACGCGCTCGGTGACGCCATGGCGCCAGGGGCGCGGCACCAGCGGTTCCGGCTTGTCCAGGAAGATGTCGTACTGCGCGAAGCGGTCTTCCAGGCCGATCTCGACCAGGTCGCGAAAGCCCGCGGTCGTCAGCAGCGCGGTGCGGGCGCCCTTGCGTTCGATCAGCGCGTTGGTGGCCAGCGTGGTGCCCAGGATCAGCAGGTCGACCCGCGGCCATGCCAGGCCGGCCTGGCCGAGCAGCTCTTCGATGCCTTGCAGCACCGCGGTTTCGGGCGCGTCGGGCGTGGTCAGCAGCTTGGCGGACCAGCGTCGCGGTTCCTGTTCGAGGACGATATCGGTGAACGTGCCGCCGACATCGACGGCAACGCGCACCGGCGCCGTCGAGGCGGACTCAGAGGGGGAGTGGGACATGTGGGCAGGGAAGGAAAAAGCGGAGGAGGTCACGCGGTGCGCCGCCAGGCGGGCTTTGCAAAAGACCGATCCTAAGCAGTCAGGCCCGCCGCCAGAAGGACGTTTTTCGCATGTCGATATGCGGATTTCGTGCCAGCCGGCCGTGGCGCCGGGTAATCTGGCAATCGGTGATTTGCTAATCGCCGATCTGTCGTTGCCCGCCGCGCGTCAGGCGGCGTGGCGGCCCCGGCCGCGCGGCACGACGGCGCAATGGCGTCGATGCGCGCGGCAGTCGGGAGCGGGCGTCTTATTGCTCGCCGTCGCGGTCCATCGAGCGCAATGGTTGGGGAATCGGATAGCGCTGGCCGTCGAATTTCAGCGTGCGCGGCGTCTTGCCCTTGTCGACGACTTTTTCCTCGCAATCGCCGCGGACCACGGCGGCCCGGCTCGACTCGTACGATTCGCTCGTGACGATGTCGCGGTAGCCTTGCGTGACCGTGTCGGCCATGGACAGGGTGACGGCGCGGCTGTTGAATCTTCCCGCGCAGTTGGTGTCCCATTCGCCGCCCGAGCGGCTGGCGGTCAAGCCATCCAGCACCATGGCCAGGCCCTTGGGGCCGATATCGAACAGGCGCAGGCTGGTCTCGTCGAAGGGATTGGCGCGCGAGGCGCCGACGCGAGAGATGCGCAGGCCGAAGGCGCGGCGGCCGGGCGCGAGGTCGTAGCGGGCGGTGTCGAAGGCCACGTTGGTCAGGCGCACCGCATCGTCCGACATCAGTCCTTCCAGCCGGATGTCGTGGCGGATTTTCAGGGAGGAACTGTCCAGCACCAGGAGGCGCAGGTCGCCCGTGTGGCCATCGTCCTGGTTGGGCGTGTCCTGCATCAGCGGAATCGCCGCGAGCAGAAGGCCCGGCTGGGCCGGCCAGGTCTTGCACGTGACGGCGAAGGGTTCGCCGTAGTCGGCCTCGGCGATGCGGATGACGATGTTGTCCTGTCCCAGGCGCAGGTTGCCTTCGCCGTCGGGGGCGGGCGCCTCGGGGTAGGCCATATGCACGATCGCCGCGGCCTGCGGGCAGGCGTCACGGGCGGCCTGCGCCGCGCCGGGGACGAGCCAGGCGGCCAGCGCCAGCGGCGCGGCCAGGACCAGATGACGGATCATGAGGGGGATCTCTTCGTTTATTGCACGTGGGTGGGCGTGGCGGCGCGCGAGGCCTGCGTCGGCAGCGCTTCCTGCGTCAGGGTGCCGGGTTCGGTGGCGGACGGCCGCACCACGACCGCGTTCTGGGCGTCGTTGGCGCCCAGCTTGGGCAGGTCGGCGGGCCGCGCGGCCAGGGTCGCGAACGGGCCGCCGCCGGTGGCGGGCATGCCGTCCAGCGTCAGGCTGGCCGCCCAGACGCCGTCGCGGCGCGACAGCACCTGGTAGCGCTGGGGGCCGCCGGCCATGCGCGCGACCACGTACAAGGTGCCGTCGATGAGGTGCAGGGCGGGCGGCGAGGCGGCCGCGGCGTCGAGCTTGGCCGGCTTGCCGTGTTCGACCAGCCAGAGCGGCCCGTCGGCGCGTTCCAGGATCGCCACGATCACGTTGCCCTGCGCATCGGCGTCGATGGCGGGGCGGCCGATGTAGGGCACGCCCAGGTCGGTCGGCGTGCTCCACTCCATGTCCAGGTCGGTGGTGTCGCCGGCTTCTTCCAGCCGCGTCAGGTGGTTGTTGGCGCGCTGGCGGAAATAGAGTTCGACGCGGTGCTCGTGGTTGCGGATCGCGGCCAGGCCGCCGGCGGCCTGGGGTGCCTGCACGCGGCGCCAGGAATGCCACTCGGGGCGCTGGCCCTTGCGCGCCGGCAGCTGGCGCGTGTAGAACAGCTGGCCGCCGCCGGCCGATGCGAACACGATGTAGCGGCCGTCGTCGCCGCGCACGACGGCGGGCGCGCCGGTGGCGCCGTCCAGCGGCGGCAGGCTCTGCCACGGGGCCCAGCTGCCGTCGATGCCGGACGGCGCGATCCAGTGCAGCAGGCCGTCGTAGCCGAGCGCCACCGCGGCGGCCTCGCCGCGCGGCGCCACGGCCGGGATCTGGCTGACGCGCACGCCGGCCAGTGGCTGCCAGCCCTGCCAGGTGCCGTCGTGGCGCTGCTTGTTGGCCCACACGCCGCCCAGGGGGTCGCGCGCCATCAGGCCGGCGGTGCCGTCGGCGTGGCCGAACGTGACCAGCGGGCCGCCGGTGCGGCCGCCCAGGCTCTGCCAGCGGCGCTGGCCCGCGTCCCAGCGGTTGGCGGCCGCGTTGGTTTCGCCGGCGGCGAACACCACCAGGCCGTTGCGGCCGTCCGGATAGATCTGCGGCGGCATGTCCTGGCGCGAGACGTAGTACGCGCGCTGCACCCAGGCGGCCGCGGGCCCGGCGGGCTCCTTGCAGCCGGTCGGGCCGGCGCAATAGTGATAGTCGTTCCAGGCGTAGTGCTGGAAGATCATCGATTTGCTGGCGATCTCGTTTTCAGCGAGGTTGCTGGCGCGTTCCTGGCTGGGGTAGTCGATGTAGCCGATCTCGGCGTAGTTGCCGGGCGCGCGCAGCATGGCGGCGCGCACCAGCCGCGCGCTGGCGATATGGTCGGGGTGCCCGTGGCCGGCGCAGCGCCAGCACAGTTGCGTGTAGGGCACGCTGATGGTGTCGTCCAGGTGCCGCACCGTGGTCGGCTGGTACTGGCGGATCAGCTCGGCCAGGGTGTCGATCAGCTGTTCGCGCGAGTAGACCTCCGGATACGGCCCCAAGGTGTCCACGGTCTGCCCCGGCTCCGATTCGGTGCGGCTCAAGGGCGTCAGGCTGCCCCAGCCCTTGCCCAGCCAGGGGTCCTTCAGGCGCAGGTGCCACAGCTGCACGCGCGGGTTGCCGGACAGGGTGAAACGCGCGATCTGGCGCTGGCCGGCATGGCCGGCGCTTTCCTTCCACAGGTCGGGCTGGTGCGCCATGTAGGCATAGGCCGCGCGCACGCCGCGCTCCCGGCCCAGCATGTAGGCGTCGCCCTCGCCGGCATCGCTGGCGGTCAGGTAGATCACCCGCACGCAGCCGCCCGCGGCGACGTTGGACGCGATGTCCGGATTCATGAACAGCAGGTCGTCATCCAGGTGGGCGACGACGGCCAGATCCTTGATGCCATTGCATTGCGCCAGGGTGGGGGGCGCGGCGAGCGCGGCGGAACTGGCCAGGCCGGCGAGCAGTAGCGCCCGGCCAAGGAAGGAAAGCAAGGTCGTGAGGATCCGCGTCAAAAGGGCGTCGCTCCGATAGGCATGGGTATGAAACTGCCGATTGCGGCCATCTTAGCAAGTCCGGTCCCAAGACCGGGCCGCATGGAGATTGAGAATAAATCTCAGTACAATGCTGCGGATTCCAACCCGCCCGCATCGCCTGCCCGCGACTCGCTGGCCAACCCGTCGGCACCGTGTTCGTCATTGCCTCCCCTCCTTGTCATCAGCGTCCGCTCCCGGCCTGTCCCGGCCGGGGCGGGCCATGCGTGGCGCGGGCACGGGCAACGGAGCGCGCGACATGAGCCGCAACCCCTTGCTGGCGTCCCGCGAGACGGCGCTGCCCGATGAGCCTGGCAACGACCATGACAGTGTCATCGCCAAGGCCTACGCACGCTGGCGGCTGCCGTTGCTGCGCGGCCTGGCGCGATTCAAGGGCAGCATCGGCAGCGCCGAGGACGCGCTGCATGACGGCGTCGTCAAATGGGTCGCGGCCAACCCGGCGCTGGATTCCGTCGACGAGCAGGGCGCCTATCTGCGCAAGACCGTGCACAACGGCGTGGCGGACGAGTTCCGCGAACGCGAGGCCGGCCGCCGCCTGCGCACCGTGTCGTTCGACGAGATCGCCGAGGACGCGCAGGGCTGGGCGGCGGACGAGGCATCCTGCCCGATGCGCGCGGCCGCCCACCAGCAGCGGTTGCAGCGGCTGGCCGAGGCCTTGCGGGAATTGCCCGAGCGCCAGCGCGAGGCCTTCGTGCTGAGCCGCTTCGACGGCTTGACGCAGGATGAAATCGCCGCGCGCATGGACATTTCCCGGCGCATGGTGGTCAAGCACCTGGCGCGCGCCATCGCCTACTGCGAGGTCCGGGTGCACTATGCTACGGTGGCCCAGATGCAGCAGATGCATCGGTTCGCCGCCGCCGACGGCGGCCCGGACAATAACAACAAGAGCGACGCCGCTCCGTCATGACCGATACCGCTTCCTCCGTCCCGCCCGACCTGCTGGCCCTGCATGAGGCGGCGGCCGAATGGCTCGTGCGCCGCCAGGATGCCAGTTGGTCGGCCGCGGACCAGCGCGACCTGGAGGCCTGGCTGGCGGCCGCGCCGGCGCACCGGCAGGTCTACGCGCAGGTGTCGCGCACCTGGCGAGACCTGGCGCAGACCCCCCGGCCGGCGCTGGCGTCGGAGCGCCCGTCGGCGGCGCCGCGTCGCGCCAGGCGACCGGGCGGCAGGTTCTGGTTGCCCGGCCAGCCGGCGTTTTCGCGCGCGCTGTTTGCCGCCTGTGCGGCGCTGGCCATCGCCGCGGGCGTGGGCGGATACCACTGGGCCAATACCCCCGACTACGTGCTGGACGTGCGCACCGTGGCGGGCGAGATGCGCCAGGTGGACCTGCCCGATGGCTCCCATGTCGCCTTGAACTTCGGCAGCACCTTGCAGGTGCGCTACTACCCCGGCCGGCGCGAGGTCGTGCTGGACCAGGGCGAGGGCTTTTTCGAGGTGGCGCCGGACAGCGGCCGCCCCTTCACCGTGGACGCGCGCCAAAGCCGCGTCACGGTGGTGGGCACGGCCTTCGACGTGCGCACCACGCCGGACGAGGTCTTCGTCAAGGTCCTGCATGGCCGGGTGCGGGTGCAACCCGATCGCCACAAGGGCGGCCAAGAGCTGTCGCTGGGAGCGGAGCAGGGCGTCGCCGTGGCCGCGGGCGCCACCGCCTACCAGGCGGTGGCCGTCGGGGCCGATGGCATCGGCGGCTGGCGCAACGGCCGCCTGGTGTACCGGCGCACGCCGCTGGCCGAGGTGGCGCAGGAAGTCGCGCAATACCTGGGCAAGCCGGTGACGCTGGGCACGCCGGGGCTGAAGGCCCTGCCGGTATCGGGCTTCGCCGCCACCAGCGCGCCGGCGGCGTTCCTGGAAGCCTTGCCCGACCTGCTGCCGGTGCGGGTGGCGCGCACGGCCGATGGCGGCTACCTGATCCAGCCCCGTTGAGCGGCCGCGCGCCGCCTGAAAAAATATTTTTCCACGCGGGTTCCCAATCCTGCCCTGAAATCCGTTTACCCCTGCAAGGCCGATAGCGGTCAACAACAGTGAGCGGGAGTGGGAATGGGACGGGGTACGTTGAAAAGCGCGCTGGCGGGCGGCGCGTTGACCGTGGGCATGCAGGCCAGGGCGTTGCCGATGCTGGTGGCGGGGGCGCTTGCCGTCCTGGCGGCGCCGGCGGCGCAGGCGCAACAACCGGCGGAGTCGGTGCAATTCAGCATTCCGGCGCAGCCGCTGGATCGCGCCCTGAGGCTGTTTTCGGAGCAGTCGCGGCACCAGGTGCTGTTCGATGAGGCCGTGGTGGCCGGGCACCAGGCGCCGGCCGTCAATGGCCGCCTTACGCCGCGCGAGGCGCTCGACCAATTGCTGGCGGGCACGCAGGTGCGCGTCAACAGCAGCCGGCCGGATGTGTTCACCCTGACCGCCGCCGCCAAGCCGGGCCAGTCCTCGAGCGATGCCGTGACGCTGCAGGCGGTGACCGTCAGCGGCGGCAGCCTGCGCGACCCCACCACCGAACTGACCGGGTCGTACACCAGCGGCGCGCTGACCATCGGCAAGATGACGCAGTCGATCCGCGAGACGCCGCAGTCGGTCAGCGTGATCACGCGGCAGCAGCTGGACGACAAGAACCTGACCACGCTGGACGAGGCGCTGGCCCAGACCACCGGCGTGACCAAGACGGCGCGCAACTTCGGCAACCACAAGTTCTCGATCCGCGGTTTCACGGTCGACGACAACAACTACCTGGTCGATGGCGTGGCCGGCATCGTCTACGCGCCGGTGGGCTGGCTGCCCATCGACACGGCGGTGTTCGACCGGGTCGAGGTGCTGCGGGGCGCGGGCGGGCTGATGCTCGGCTCGGCCGATCCCAGCGGCGCCATCAACATGGTGCGCAAGCGGCCGCGCGGCGAAGGCCACCTCGACATGAGCACCACCGCGGGGTCGTGGGACAACTACCGCATGGAAGTCGACGGCGGCGGGCCGATCAACGCTGCCGGCACGGTGCGGGGGCGGCTGGTCACGGCCTACCAGGACCGCCATTATTTCTACGATGGCACCAAGGCCAGGTCGCCGCTGTTCTATGGCGTGATCGATGCCGACGTCGGCCCGCGCACCACGTTGACGCTGGGCGCCCGCCACCAGGCCACTGATACCGATGGCTATTGGCTCTTCGGCCTGCCGCGCTACACCGACGGCGGCCCGCTGGACGTCAAGCGCTCGACCTCGCTGATCCAGGACTGGAACCGGCAGAATGGCGAGGTGAACGAGGTCTTCGCCGAAGCCGAGCACCGCTTCTCGACGGATTGGAAGGCGCGGCTGTCGGTCAACCGCACGGAGGTCGACCTGGACCAGCGCGTGGCCATTCCGATTGGCGGCGTGGACCGCGCCACCGGCCTGGGGCCCAGCTTCTACACCACCTACTTCAACCGCGCGAGCGTGCGCAGCGACGGCGTCGACCTGCACACCACGGGCAGTTTCCAGGCGCTGGGCGGCACGCACCAGCTGTTGCTGGGCGCCAGCTGGGCGCGCCAGCGCATCAACCAGAAGTCGGCGAGCCTGGATGCCGACATGCCGATCGATGTCTACAACCCCGACCATTCCGCGCTGCCCAAGCCGGCGCGTCCGGCCTGGGATTCCAAGGAAACGGCGCGCAACGAACAGGCCGCGCTGTACGGCAACATGCGGCTGCAACTGGCGGACCCGCTGCACCTGCTGCTGGGCGGCCGGCTCACCTGGCTCAAGTACCAATCCACCGACGGCCTGACGGGGAACAGGACGCGCGACTACGAGCAGAAGCATGAATTCACGCCGTATGCCGGCCTGGTCTACGACCTGAACTCGCAATGGTCGGTCTACACCAGCTACGCCGACATCTTCCAGCCGCAGAGCTCGTATGTGACGTCGTCCGGCTCGCCGCTGGATCCGGCCATTGGCGCCAACTACGAGGCCGGGATCAAGGGGGAACTCTACGGCGGCCGCCTGAACCTGTCGGCCGCGGTGTTCGCGGTCAAGAAGTCGGGCATCGCGGTGGTGGATGAGTCCAACCCGGGCGGTTGCACCGGGTCGCTTGCCTCGAACGACTGCTATCGCAACGGCAGCACGCTGCGCAGCAAGGGCTTCGAACTGGAAGCCAGCGGCGAGCTGTCGCCGGGTTGGCAGGTGATGGCCGGCTATACCTTCGTCACCAGCCGCGATGACGAGGGCGAGACGATCAGCGCCGAGACGCCGCGCCACCTGTTCCGCCTGTCGACCACCTATCAACTGCCCGGCCGCTGGAATGCCTTCAGCGTCGGCGGCGGCGTGTCGGCGCAAAGCGGCTACTCGTACCCGGCGTACGACGACACGTCCGTGCGCATGGGCGCGCCGGGCCGCGCGGTGTGGGACCTGCGCGCCGGCTATCGCATCGACAAGCACTGGAGCCTGGCCCTGAACGTGGCGAACGTGTTCGACAAGCACTACTACGGCATGGTGAGCCAGATCCGCCGCGGCAACCACTTCGGCGAACCGCGCAACGTGATGCTGACCCTGCGCGGCACGCTATGACGCGTCATGCGGCCCGCTGCCGGCCCTCGCGCGGGTCGGCATGAAGGCCGGCTTGCGCCAGAGCATGGCCTGGCTGCACACCTGGTGCGGCCTGGTCTGTGGTTGGCTGCTGTGCGCCATCATGTTCACGGGGACGCTCAGCGTCTTCCGCGAGCCGATCACGCGGTGGATGGAGGCGGCGCCCTTGCCCGCGATGGCCGCCGGCAGCCAGGCCGACCCGTTGGCGCATGCGACGCGCATCCTGGCGTCGCGCGCCGGCGGCGCGGCCGCCTGGGACATCGACTTGCCGGCGCGGCCAGGCCAGCCGTTGCGGCTGGCCTGGCATGGCGGCGACGGCCAGGAACATGAAGCCTGGATCGATCCGGCCAGCGGCGAGGAACGGGCGCCGCCGCAACTGCGGCAAACGGAAGGGGGGCGCCATTTCATGTCGTTCCACTACACCTTGCACGGCGGCCTGCCGGGCTACTGGCTGGTGGGGGCGATATCGCTGTGCATGCTGGTGGCGCTGGTGTCCGGGGTGGTGGTGCACAAGCGCATCTTCAAGGACTTCTTCACGTTCCGGCGCGGCAAGGGCCAGCGCAGCTGGCTCGATGCGCACAACGCCAGCGGCGTCCTGACGCTGCCGTTCCTGTTCATGATCTGCTACACCGGGCTGGCGTTTTTCTACACCAGTTACATGCCGTGGCCGCTGCAGGCCGTGTATGGCGCGGATGACGGCGCCTATCGCCGCTACCAGGCAGAGCTGAAGCCGGCGCCGCCGGCGCCGGCCAGCGCGGGGACCGGCCAGGACGCCGGATTGGCGCTGCGCGCCTTGGTGTCGCGGGCCCGGATGCTGACCGGACAGGAGGCAGACCGCATCGCGATCGAGCGCCCCGGCGCGGCCGGCGGCATCGTCCGCGTGTCGGGGCGCAGGGAAACGGGCGCGGCGCCGCGCCTGCTCACCCATGCCAGCCTGGTCGTGTTCGACGCGCGCAGCGGCGCGGTGCTCCAGGCCGTGCCCGCGTTCGAGCCGGGGCTGGCCGCCCATCACGTTCACGAGGCCATCGAAACCCTGCACAAGGCCGACTTCGGCGGCTGGAGCATGAAGTGGCTGTATTTCGTCAGCGGCCTGGCCGGCACCGCGATGGTCGCCACCGGTACGCTGCTGTTCGCGATCAAGCGGCGCAAGAAGAGCGAGCACGAGTTCGGCGCGGCGACGGCGCGGGTCTACCTGTGGGTGGAGGCGTTGAACGTGGCGGCGCTGGCTGGCATCGCCTTGGCGAGCATCGTGTATCTCTACGCCAACCGACTGATTCCCGCGGCGCTGGCGGGACGCGAGAGCTGGGAGATCCGGGCGTTCTTCCTCGCGTGGGCCGCGTCGTTGGCGCACGCCGGGTGGCGCGGGCCCCGACGCGCCTGGATCGGCCAGCTGGCCTTGGCGGCGTTGCTGTGCCTGGGCTTGCCGTTGCTGAACCGGGCAACCATGGGCCAGCATCTGTGGGCCTACGCCGAACGCGGCCTGATGCAGCAGGCCGCGCTGGAACTCACCGTGCTCGGGCTGGGCCTGGCCCTGGGCTACGCCGCCTGGGCGGTGCGGCGCGGCTGGGGGCATGCCGCCCCGGCGCCGGCGAACGCGCGTCGGCCCGCCGCCGGCCCGAACCCGCCCACGGCGGCCCACCGGTGGCAGGTCGGGAGCCGCGTGCTGGCGGCTTCGGTGGGCGGCTATGGCGTGTCGGCGCTGGCGCTGTCGTGGCTGGCGCTGGCGTTGCCGGCGGCGGGCGTGTCGCCGGCCGTGGCGGTGCTGGCGGCGACGCTGGCAAGCTTTGTCCTGTATCCGTTGATCGTGCTGGGGGTGTTCAGCGCCCGCAGCGCGGGACGGGCGTGGGGCGCCCTGGCGCTGGTCGGCGCGCTATGCACGGCGCTGTTGCTGGGGTGGCGCGCCTAGCGTCGCGGCGGACCGGGTTGCATCATCAGGCATTTGCTAATCGCCGATCTGTCGTTAGCCGCCGTGCCGCGCGGGCTTAGCATCGGCGCCATGACCGAACTCCTGCGCATCCAGAACCTCACCGTCGACCTGCCGGCAGGCGCCGACCGGCGCCACGCGATCCATGACCTGTCGTTGTCCATCCAGGCGGGCGAGATCGTCTGCGTGGTGGGCGAAAGCGGCTCGGGCAAGTCCCTGACCGCCGGCGCCATCCTCGGCCTGTTGCCGCAGGGCGTGCGCGCCAGCGGCGGGCAGGTGCTGTGGGAAGGCCAGGACCTGCTGCAACTGTCGCCCGCGGCCATGCGCCGCTTGCGCGGCCAGCGCATCGGCATGATCTTCCAGGAACCGATGACGGCGCTCAATCCGCTGCGCACCATCGGCGACCAGATCGGCGAGGTCTTCCGCACCCACACGCGCTTGCCCGGCACCGAGATCCGGCGGCGCACGCTGGGGTTGCTGGATTCCGTGCGCCTGCCCGATCCGGCCCATGCATTCAGCGCCTATCCGCACGAACTGTCCGGCGGTCAGCGCCAGCGCGCCATGATCGCCATGGCGCTGGCGCTGGAGCCGGCCCTGCTGATCGCCGACGAGCCGACCACGGCGCTCGACGTCACCACGCAGGCGCAGATCCTGCACCTGATCCACGACCTGCAACGCCGCAAGGGCACCGCGGTGCTGTTCATCACCCATGACTTCGGCGTGGTGGCCGAGATCGCCGACCGCGTCGCCGTCATGCAGCGCGGCGAACTGGTGGAAAGCGGCCGCGCCGACGAGGTGCTGGGGCATCCGCGCCATCCCTATACCCGCGCCCTGATCGCGGCCGTGCCGCCCTTGTCGCCGGCGGCCGCGCGCGCGCCGGCCACGCCGGACAAGCCGGCCATCCTCACCACGGCCGGCTTGTCCAAGACCTACCGCAAGCGCGGCTGGTTCGGCCAGCCGGGGCGGGTGACCCACGCGCTGGACGGCGTGTCGCTGACGCTGCGCGAAGGCGGCACCCTCGGCATCGTCGGCGAAAGCGGTTCTGGCAAGTCCACCCTGGCGCGCACGCTGCTGGGGCTGCTGCCGCCGGATGCCGGCGCCGTCACGCTGGCCGGCGAATCGCTGGCGTTCAAGGGCGCGGCCGCGCGCCGCGCGCACGCGCGGCGGGTGCAGATGGTGTTCCAGGATCCCTATGGCTCGCTCAACCCGCGCCAGCGCGTCGGCGAGATCGTCGCGCGCGGCCCCATCGTGCATGGCATGCCGCGGCGCGAGGCCTGGGCCCAGGCGCGGGAATTGTTCGAACTGGTCGGCCTGTCGCCGGACGCGGTCAACCGCTATCCGCACGAGTTCTCGGGCGGACAGCGCCAGCGCGTCGGGCTGGCGCGGGCCTTGGCGATGCGGCCGCGCGTGCTGATCGCCGACGAACCGGTGTCGGCGCTGGACGTCTCGGTGCAGGCGCAGGTGCTGGCGTTGCTGGCGCGCCTGCGCGAGCAGTTGGGGTTGTCGATCCTGTTCATCACCCACGACCTGCGGGTCGCGGCGCAGGTCTGCGACCACGTCGCCGTCATGAAGGATGGCAAGGTGGTGGAAGAAGGCCCGTGCGCCGAGGTGTTCGGCCGGCCGTCGCATGCCTACACCCGGGCGCTGCTTGCGGCGGTGCCGGGGCGGGGCTGGAATCCCGCCGAGGTCGCCGCGCAACGGGCGGCATAGCGATCGTGGCAGGGCGGCCGACGCGGGGGCGGGAAAAGACGTAACAGCCCGCGCGACGTTCGGGGTATAACCGACGGATACAGCGCCACGGCTCACGCGTCCCGCGCGAGCCGCGGCCATCCGAGCGGGAGCGCCCATGGCCGACATCGTCCAATTGCATCCTGAGGGCCTGTACTGCGCCGCGGGCGGGTTCTACATAGACCCCTGGCGTCCGGTGGACGTCGCCGTCCTCACGCATGGCCACGGCGATCACGCCCGGGTTGGCATGGGGTGCTATCACACCAGCGCCGAAGGCCTGCCGATCCTGCTGTGGCGGCTGGGGCGGCAGGACTATCGCGTGCACGCGTACGGCGAGCCGTTCACGCTGGGCCGGGCGCGGGTCTCGCTGCATCCGGCGGGCCACGTGCTGGGGTCCGCGCAAGTGCGCATCGAAGTCGATGGCCAGGTCTGGGTCGTCTCCGGCGACTACAAGCGCCAGCCGGATCCCACCTGCACGCCTTTCGAGGTGGTGCCATGCGACACCTTCATCACGGAAGCCACCTTCGGCCTGCCGATCTACCGCTGGCCGGACACCGCCGAGGTGGCGCGCGACATCGTCCTATGGCGCGACCATTGCGCCGCGCGCGGCGACGCGGCCATTCTCTATTGCTATGCGCTGGGCAAGGCGCAGCGGGTGCTGGCCGAACTGATGCCTTTCGTCGACCGCCCGGTCTACCTGCATGGCGCGATTGCCGCGGGGGTGGACGTCTACCGCGAGGCCGGCATCGCGCTGCCCGACACGCGCCTGGTCATCGACGCGGACGGCGTGCCGGCGGCCGCGGGCACGGGATTTGCTGGCGAGCTGGTGCTGGCGCCGCCCTCGGCCGCCGGCAGCGCGTGGCTGCGGCGCTTTCGCAAGGCGCAGCATGGCTTCGCGTCCGGCTGGATGCGGCTGCGCGGCAATCGGCGCCGGCGCAACATGGATCGCGGCTTTGTCGTATCGGACCATGCGGACTGGCCCGACCTGCTGCGCACCATCCACCAGACCGGCGCGCGGCGCGTCATCGCCACGCATGGCGACACCGATGCGCTGGTGCGCACCTTGAATGAAGCGGGCGTCGCCGCCGAGACGCTGGCCACGCAGTACGGCGAAGACGATTAGGGCCGGCGCGCTTTTTCGGATCGACAGGGGAACGGACGCAGGCATGAAGCGATTCGCGGCGTTGTATCAGGAACTGGACCGCAGCACCGCCACCTTGGACAAGCGCGCGGCGCTGGTGGCGTACTTCCGCGATGCGCCGCCGCGCGATGCGGTGTGGGCGCTGTACCTGCTGGCCGGCGGCAAGATCACCAGCGCGCGCCGCAAGATCGCGGCGGTCGGCGAACTGCGCGCCTGGGCCGCGCTCGCGTCCGACACCGCGCCCTGGCTGGTGGATGCCTGCTACGACCAGGTGGGCGACCTGGCCGAAACGCTGGCGCTGCTGGTCCCCGATCCCGCCCAGGCGGGGCCCGAGCGCGGCCTGGCGGATTGGATCGAGGAAATCCTGGTGCCCATCGCCAATCGCGACGAGGCCGAGCGCCGCGAGGTCATCGTGGCCGCGTGGCGGGGGCTGCCGTACATCGAACGCCTGGTCTTCAACAAGCTGCTGACCGGCGCCCTGCGCGTCGGGGTGTCGCAACGGATGGTGCAGCAGGCGCTGGCGGAGATGTCGGGCGTGCCCATCGCCCGGATCGCGCAGCGCATGCTGGGAGCGTGGTCTCCCAGCCCGGCATTCCTGCGCGACCTGCTCAGCGCCGACGAACTGCCCGGAGACCGGCAGCAGCCTTATCCCTTCTTCCTGGCCTCGCCGCTGGAGGGCGAGCCGGCCCTGCTGGGCCCGATAGGCGACTGGCTGCTCGAATGGAAATGGGACGGCATCCGCGCGCAGCTGATACGGCGGCGCGGCGAGGTGGCGCTGTGGTCGCGTGGCGAAGAGCGCCTGGACGGCCGTTTTCCGGAAGTGGAGGCCGCCGCGGCCGCGCTGGGGGTGGATTGCGTCATCGACGGGGAACTGCTGGCCTGGCACGACGACACCGCCAGCCCCATGCCGTTTTCCGCCTTGCAGACCCGAATCCAGCGTCTCAAGCCCGGGCCCCGATGGCTGGCCGAGGCGCCAGTGCGGATGTTGGCCTACGACCTGCTGGAGCTGGACGGCGCCGACTTGCGCGACCTGCCGCAGACCGAGCGTCGCGCGCGGCTGGAGGCCCTGTTGCGCATGCACCCGGACCCGCGCCTGCGGCTGTCGCCGCTGGTGGCGCCGGCAAGCTGGGACGAGGCGCGCGCGCTGCGGGCGCAATCGCGGGAACGCGGCGTGGAAGGCTTCATGCTCAAGCGCGCCGGCGCGGCGTACCAGGCCGGCCGGCGCCGTGGCGACTGGTGGAAGTGGAAGATCGATCCGCTCACCATCGACGCGGTGCTGCTGTATGCGCAGTCCGGCCATGGCCGCCGCAGCACGCTCTACACCGACTACACCTTCGGCCTGTGGGAGGGCGATGCGCTGGTGCCCATCGCCAAGGCCTATTCGGGCCTGGACGACAAGGAAATCCTGGCGCTGGACCGCTGGCTGCGCGCCCACACGCGCGAGCGCTTCGGCCCGGTGCGCTCGGTCGACCCGGTGCAGGTGTTCGAGCTGGGGTTCGAGGGCGTCAACCTGTCCAAGCGGCACAAGTCCGGCGTGGCGGTGCGCTTTCCCCGGATCCTGCGCTGGCGGCACGACAAGCGCGCCGACCAGGCCGACCAGCTGGCCACCCTGAAGGCGCTGGCGCGATGAGCGCCGCGCGCCGGGACCGGGAGGCGCCGCTGGCGGCGTGGTTCGCCGCGCGCGGCTGGAAGCCCGCGCCGTTCCAGCGCGAAACGTGGCGGCGCTATCTGGACGGAGAATCGGGCCTGCTGCACACGCCCACCGGCAGCGGCAAGACCTTGGCGGCATTCGGCGGTCCGCTGCTGGAGGCGCTGGCCGATGACGCGCCAGCGCCTGCGGCGGCGGGCGAGGGTCCGCGGGTGCTGTGGGTCACGCCGCTGCGCGCGCTGGCCGCCGACACCACCCGCGCCCTGGCGCAGACGGCCGCCGACCTGGGCGTGGCGTGGACGGTGGCGCTGCGCACCGGCGACGCCAGCGCCCGCGACAAGCGCCTGGCGCGGCAGGGCAAGGCGCAGGTGCTGGTCATCACGCCGGAGTCCCTGGCGCTGCTGCTGTCCTACGCCGACGCGTCGCTGCGCTTTCGCGCCCTGCGCTGCATCGTGGTGGACGAATGGCATGACTTGCTGGGCAACAAGCGCGGCGTGCTGCTGCAGCTTTGCCTGGCGCGCCTGCGGCGCCAGTCGCCCGGGGTGCGGACCTGGGGCCTGTCGGCCACGCTGGGCAACCTGGACGAAGCCCGGGCCGTGCTGCTGCCCCATGCGCCCGACAGCGCGCTGGTGGCGGGCGCGCGGCCGCGCAGGATCCAGATATCGACACTGCTGCCCGGACACGGCCGCGCGCTGCCGTGGGCCGGGCATCTGGGGCTGTCCCAGCTGGAGCGCGTATTCAAGCGCCTGTTCGACGTGCGCGCGACGCTGTTGTTCACGAACACCCGGGCGCAGGCCGAGCTGTGGCACCGCGCCCTGGAATCCATCTGGCCCGAAGACCCCGCCACGCTGGCGCTGCACCACGGCTCGCTGGACCCGCGGCTGCGCGCGGCGGTCGAGCAAGGCCTGCGCGACGGCACGGTGCGCTGCGTGGTGGCCACGTCCAGCCTGGACCTGGGCGTGGATTTCCCGGCCGTGGACCAGGTCCTGCAGATCGGCAGCCCCAAGGGCGTGGCGCGCCTCTTGCAGCGCGCCGGCCGCGCCAGGCACCGGCCGGGAGAGTCGGGCAACGTGGTCTGCGTGCCGGCCCAGGCGCTCGAACTGATCGAGTACGCCGCCGCCCGCCAGGCGATCGCGCGCGGCGAGATCGAGTCGCGGCCGCCGCCGGTCGGCAGCCTGGACGTGCTGGCCCAGCATGCCGTCACGCTGGCGCTCGGCGGCGGATTCGACGCCGACGAGCTGTACCGGGAAATCCGCGGCACCCACGCCTACGCCGCGCTCGACGCCGCGACGTGGCGCGCCGTGCTGGACTTCATCGTGCAGGGCGGCCGCGCGCTGGCGAAGTATCCGGACTACCAGCGCGTGGTGCGCGATGAAGACGGACGCTACCGCGTGCACGACCGGCGCGTCGCGTTCCGTCATCGGCTCTCCATTGGCACCATCACCGCCGATGGCGCGGTGGCGGTGAAATACCTGCGCGGCGGCGGCCTGGGCTCGGTCGAGGAGGGGTTCCTGTCCCGCCTGCGGCCCGGCGACAGGTTCCAGTTCGCCGGCCGCACGCTGGAACTGGTGCGGCTGGAAGGCATGACCGCCTACGTGCGCCGCGCCAAGGGCGGCGACGGCCCGGTCGCGACCTGGCAGGGGGGGCGGATGCCCCTGTCGACGCAGCTGGCCAGCGAGGTGGAACGCCTGTATTCGCATCCCGGCCCGCATCCGGAGATGCGCGCGGTCGCGCCGCTGCTGCGGATCCAGGCGCAGGCCAGCGCATTGCCGGATCACGGCCGGCTGGTGGCCGAGCGGATCGGCACGCGGCGCGGCATGCATCTGTTCCTGTTCCCGTTCGCCGGCCGCGCCGTGCACGAAGGCATCGCGGCCATGATCGCGCTGCGCTGGGGCCGGCTGCAGGCCAATACGATTTCCTACACCGTCAACGACTACGGGCTGATGCTGACGCTGGCCGAGCCCGCCGCGCTGGATGACGCGTTGCTGCGCCGGCTGCTCAGCCCCGCCAACATGGCCGACGATCTGCGCGATGGCGTCAACCTGGGCGAAATGGCGCGCCGGCAGTTCCGCGAGATCGCGCGGGTGGCGGGCCTGCTGACGCCGTCGCTGCCCGGCCAGGCGGCGCGTTCGCTGCGCCAGGTCCAGGCGTCCAGCGGCCTGCTCTACGACGTCCTGCGCCGCTACGACCCGGACCACCTGCTGCTGGCGCAAGCGGAGCGGGAGGTCTTCGAACTGCAACTGGAAGCGCCGCGCCTGTTGGCGGCGCTGCACGACTGCCAGCGGCGCGAGCTGCTGCTGCGCGAGCCGCGGGCGCTGACGCCGCTGTCGTTCCCGCTTTGGACGGAAAGCCTGCGCGGGCAGCTGAGCACCGAGACCTGGCAGGCGCGGGTCAGGCGCGCCGCGGCGCAACTGGAGAAGCGCTATGAGCGGATCGCCTGAAGCGGCGCTGGCGGTGGCGCTCGCGGGCGAACCCATGACGCTGTTGGGAGAGCGGGCGCTGTTCTGGCCCGCCCGGGCGCGATTGATCATCGCCGACCTGCACCTGGGCAAGAGCCATGTCTTCCGGCGGGCGGGGATCGCGGTTCCCAGCGGCGCCACGCGCGGCGACCTGGATCGCCTGGCGGGCCTGGTCGCGCACACGGCGGCCCGTGAATTGTGGATCGTGGGGGACGTGCTGCACGGACCCTCCACGCAGGCGGCCTGGCGAGACGCCTGGTCGGGTTGGCGGCGGCAACATGCCGCGCTGGACGTCGCCGTGCTGGCGGGCAACCATGACCGCGCCCTGGATGGCGCCGCCCTCGACGTGCGGCAGCTTGGCGAGGCCTGCGTCGACGGCCCGTTCCAGTTCAGCCATATCCCGCGTGCGGGCGCGGACGGCCGGCATGTGATTGCGGGGCACGTGCATCCGAAAACCGCCGTGCCGGGGGTGCCGCGCAGTTGGCCGGCGTTCTGGCTGCGCGAAGGCATCACGGTCCTGCCGGCGTTCTCGGACTTCACCGGCGGCCACGCCGTGGGCGGCGCCGACGGCGGGCGGATCGTCGCCTGCGTGGAAGGCGTCCCGATCCCCGTGCCAGGACGCCTGCGTTGAGGTTTCCAACCTGGGCTGGTGCCGCATGCCGTGAGCCGCATGCCATGTGGCGCGCGTCGGTGCGTCGTGGGCCGGCGGCCGTGCGCACCACGCCGCGGGGCGAGTGGCGTTCGCGTCAGCCTTGCTGCGCCAGCCACATCTGGCGATAGCGCCCCTCGCTGTCCAGCAATTGCGCGTGCGTGCCCCGCTGCGTGATGCGGCCGTCCTCGAACACCAGGATGCGATCGGCCGCGACGATGGTCGACAGCCGATGCGCGATGACGATGACGCTGCGGTCCGCCACCAGGGTGTCGATGGCGGCCTGCACCGCCAGTTCGCTCTCGGTGTCGAGCGCGGCGGTGGGCTCGTCCAGGATCACGATCGGCGCGTCCTTCAGGATCGCGCGCGCGATCGACAGGCGCTGGCGTTCCCCGCCCGACAGCTTGCCGCCGGCCTCGCCCAGGCGGGTCTGCCAGCCTAGCGGCAGGCGCTCGATGAAGTCCAGGCAATGGGCCGCGCGGGCCGCCGCCTGGACCTCGGCCTCGCTGGCATCGGGCCGTGCCATGCCGATGTTGCCGAGCACGGTGTCGTCGAACAGGTGCACGTCCTGGAATACGGTCGAGATCAGCCGGTTCAGGTCGGCGGGCGGCAGGCTGCGGATGTCCACGCCGCCGATCCGGACCGCGCCGCGCTGCGGATCGGCGTGCCGCATGAGTAGCCGCGTCAGCGTGGTCTTGCCGGAGCCGGACGGGCCCACCAGCGCGGTCAGGCCGCGCGCCGGCAGGTCGAGGTCGACGCCGCGCAGGGCCGGCGCGTCGGCGCCGGCGTAGCGGAATTCCAGATCCTCGATGCGGATGGCCGCCGGGGTCGCCGCATCGCCTTGCGTCGGCCATTGCGGCAGCGGCGCCACCGCGCGCACGGCCTCGATGCGGGCCAGCGCGGCCTCGATCAGCGACAGAATCGTGGTGAAGTTCACGAAGGTAGCCAGCGGTTCGGCAAAGCGCGCCACCAGCACCAGCACCGCGCCCAGCGCCGCGGGCGCCAGGCTGCCCTGCGTGACCCACAGCATGCCGCAGCCCAGGATCGCCAGCATGCCGGCTTCGACGGTGGCGGCCACCATCAGTGACGGCTTGGCGCCGCGCTGGTGGTGTTCGCGCTGCAACTGCTCCACGTGCTCGAAGCCGGCGCGCAGGCGGTCGTTGGCGGTGCCTGCCCGGCCCGTCGCCAGGCACACGGGCAGCCCCTGCATGTATTCGAGCAGTTCGGCATTCAAGGCCTCGTTGGCGCGGCCCGTGGCCGTGTGGCCGCGATCCAGCGCCGGCCGGCGCCAGCGGTAGAGCGGCACGATGGCGGGGAACACCAGCATCAGCGCCACGCCCAGCCGCCAGTCCCAGGCCAGCAGCGCCAGCGCCGCCGCGGCGGGCGTGACGACGGCGCCCAGGATCAGGTTGATCACCGTCAGCGTATAGTTCATCTGCTCGTCGACGCCGCCCAGCAGCTTGGCCGCGATGCCGCCGGTGCGGTGGGCCTGCAAGGCCTCCAGCGGCATGCGCCGCAGCTGTTCGCCCAGCAGCACGCGCAGCTCATGGGTGGCGCGCGCCATGTGGCCGCGATAGTCGAAGCCCTGCGCGCGCCAGCGCAGGGCGATGGCGGCCGCCGCCAGCAGGGTGAAGGCCGCCAGCCAGTGCCACGAGGCGGACCAGGGGGCGTCGCTCGTCACGTGGACGAACAGGGGCACGATGCAGGCCAGCGACAGGCCCTGGCACACGGCGGCCAGCAGCAGCAGGCACAGGCTGGCGCGCAGGCGGCCGGCCTGGCTGCCGGCGCTGCGCAGAAGGCGGCGATAGGTGTCGCGCCAGGGCGCGGGAGGGGTCGTCATGATGGCTGCTCGCCCAAGGTCCAGCGCCGGGCGCGCTGATGGTTGTCCCACAATCGGGCATAGAGGCCGCCGGCCGCGACCAGCGTGTCGTGCGTGCCGCTTTCGGCCAGCCGGCCGCGGTCCAGCACCAGGATCTGGTCGGCGTGGCGGATGCTGGCCAGCCGGTGGGCGACCATGATGACGGTCTTGCCGCGCATCAGGGCGGCCAGCGCCGCGCCCACCGCGCGTTCGTTCTCGGGGTCGGTGGCGGCGGTGGCTTCGTCCAGCACCAGGATCGGCCGGTTCATCAGCACGGCGCGCGCGATCGTCAGGCGCTGGCGTTGGCCGCCGGACAGGTCCTTGCCGCCTTCGCGCAGCGCGGTGGCGTAGCCGTCGGGCAGCGCCAGGATGAAGTCATGCGCCTGCGCGGCGCGGGCGGCGGCCTCGATCTCGGCGGGGCTGGCGTCGGGACGGCCCATGGCGATGTTCTCGGCCACGCTGCCGGAAAACAGGAAGTTGTCCTGGAACACGAAAGCGACGTGTTCGAACAGGGTCTCGCGTTCCAGGTCGCGCACGTCGACGCCGCCCACCAGCAGGCGCCCCGCCTCGATGTCCCAGAAGCGCGCGATCAGCCGCGCCACCGTGCTCTTGCCGGCGCCGGATCGGCCCACCAGCGCCGTCAACTGGCCGGCGTGCGCGGTGAAGCTCAAGCCGTCCAGCGCCGGGTCGCCGCCATAGCCGAAGCGCACGTCCTCGAAGCGCACGCTGGCGTCGGCCGGCCGCCGTTGCGGCGATCGCGCCGGCGGCAGCGGCGCGATCGCCAGCACCTGCTGGATGCGCGCCACGCTGAGTTTGGCCTGGTCGATCATGTGGGCCAGCGACATCATCGGGAACATGGCTTCGGCCATGCCCATGCCGAACAGCAGCACGGCCAGCCAGATGGGAAAGTCGAGCTGGCCCTGCGCCGTCCACCAGGCGCCCAGCCACAGCAGCACCGCCAGCGTCGGCAGCGGCCCCAGCGCGGCAATCGCGAAGCGGGAACTGAAGCTGGCGCCGCGGTACCAGTCGGTCAGCATGGCCAGGTAGCGCTCCAGGGCGCGGTGGTAGCGGCCGAAGGTGGTCTGGCCGGTATCGAAGGTGCGCACCACCGGCATCGCCTGCACATATTCGATCACCGCGGCGCTGACCTGTTCGCGCGCCTGGTGGTAGCGCCGCGTCATGACCTCGCGGCCGCGCATCGCCAGCGACAGCACCCCCACGCCCACCGCCAGCACGCCCACGGCGGCCAGCGCCATGCGCCAGTCCAGCGCGAACAGCAGCACCGCGCTGAACACCGGCATGGCATAGGCGCGGGCGAACAGCGGCGTGCTGTCGGCCACGAACACGTGCAGCGCCTGGACGTCGTTCTGTACCACCTTGGCCAGCGGCCCGCTGCCCAGCGCCTGCAGCTCGCCGAACGACAGCCGCGCCAGGTGGCGGACCAGGTCGTTGCGCAGGATCACCTCGAGGCGGAAGGCGGCGTAGTGCGATTGGTTGAAGGCCTGCAACCGCAGCAAGCAGGCCAGCAGGGTGCAGGCCAGCGCGCCCAGGAACGCCGGCCAGGGATAGTCCGCCGATGACCGCAGCAGGTCGCGCATGGCGAGCGCCAGGCAGCCCAGGCTTGCCAGGCTGCTCAGCACGCCCGCCACCGCCAGCCCCATGGCCAGGCGGATCTGGCCCCGCACCGGCCGCATGATTTCCCAGGGTCTGTTCATGCGGCCTCCCGGGGTACCCAGCGCGCGGCGGCGAGCAGGCCCAGCACGGCCAGCGCGACGGCCACGCCAATCACGCCGCCGTAGCCGATGCGGCCCGCCAGCAGGGTGCCGGCCGAGGTCAGCAGCATCGAGAAGAAATGGCTCACGCTCATCTGCAGGGTGTAGTCGGTGGCCGGGCTTTGCGGCGACGACTGATCCATGATCAGCGTGCACAGTACCGTCGCGGCCGGGGTATACAGCATGTAATACAGCACCACGGCCACGCCCGCGCTGGCGTGCGACCCCCAGGCCATGGCCGGCAGCGCCAGGACGGCGATGCCCACGACCTGCAGCAGCGCCGCCGACAGCGTGGCGCCGCGCCGCGACCAGCGTTTCAGCAGGCGGCCGTAGGCCAATGCGACGAGCAGGCCGGCGATGGCGCCGACCACGTTGAGCACCAGGCCGATGTCGGCGAGCGACCACCCGGTATCGATCAGCGAGGGCATGATGACCGCATAGCCCAGCGACGCGGAGGCCGGGTAGAGCACCAGCAACAGCAACCAGCGCTTGCGCTGCGGGCCGCGCCAGAAGGCCAGCAGGCGCGCATGGCTGGCGGCGCCGGCGCTGCGCGCCCATTGCGGTTCGCGGTAGCCCAGCAACTGCACCCACGACACCGCCGTGAGCGCCGCCAGCACCAGGCAGCAGCCGCGCCAGCCCAGCTGCGGATACAGCATCAGCATCATGCCGCCGCCGACCAGGTTGCCGATCAGGCCGCCGGCGATCTGCAGGCCATTGCCCAGGCCGCGATCGGCCGGGTTGGTCAACAGCCGGCAGGCCAGGCCGTCGAGCGCCACGTCCTGCGCGCCCGAAAAGAGGGCGGTGGCCCAGCACAACAGGTAGACCAGGGTGAAGTCCTGGCGCAGGTCGAGCATGCCGATCAGGGCCAGGCACAGCACCAGCCCTCCCTGGGCCACCAGCAGCCAGCCGCGGTAATGGCCGCGCAGGCCGGTGGCGTGGCGGTCGATCCAGGGCGCGTACAGCGCCTTGAGCGGCCACGCCATGCCCATCAGGTAGACCAGCCCGATGGTGTCCAGGCTGGCGCCACCCTCGCGCAGGATGGCCACCATGGCGATGACGAAGAACATCAGTCCCAGGAACTGGGTGCTGTAGAGACTGGCCAGCAAGGCCCAGGCGCGACGCGATGGCATGGAAACTTCCGGATCAATAGGTATAGGAAACGCCGACCCCGAGCGTGCGGCCGCGGGCCGGCGCGCCATAGGACACCGACGGCGGCGCGAAGTAGCCGTACAGGTCGTATTGCTGGTTCAGCAGGTTGCTGCCCCACACGTAGTACTCGGCGCGGCCGTTGGCCACGCCCAGGCGCGCGTTCAGCAGGTGGTAGCTGTCCAGGTCGAAATGGTTCTGCGGGTCGGCGGCGCGCTTGCCGACGTATTGGTAGTCGACCCGGGCGTTGAAGACGGGCGCCGACATCGCCAGCATCGCCGGCAGGGCGTGGCGGTAGGTCACGCCCAGCGTGCCGCCCCAGCGCGAGACGTCGGGCACGCGGTTGCCGGCCTTGACGTCGCCGTCGCCGATGCCGTTGACGGCGGTGGTGATCTTGGCGTCGATGTAGCTCAGGCCGGCGGTGAAGCCCAGGCCGTTGTCCAGCTGCACCGTGCCCTGCAGTTCGGCGCCCTTGCTGCGGGTGTCGGCGTTGAGCGCGTTGACGGCGAACGTGGCCGAGTCGTACGACAGCAGGTGGTTGTTGCGCACCTGGTTCAGGTACACGGCGCCGTTCAGGCCGTAGCGCCCGTCGGCGCTCAGGTACTTGAAGCCGAGTTCATAGGAGTCGGTCTTGGCCGCCTTGTACGGCTCGCTGTCCAGCGGCTGCGCCGCGTAGTCGTTGAAGCCGCCGGGGTTGTAGCCGCGGCCGTAGCTGCCGTACAGCGTGGTGGTGGGCGTGAGCGCGTAGGCCAGCGCCACGCGGCCGGTGGTGAAAGTGTCGTCGAGCTTGCGGTGGTCGGTGGTGACCATGCCGCCGCCGTGGTACTTGCCGTCGTAGGTCTTGCGCACCCATGACTGCCGCAGGCCGGTGGTGAGTTTCCAGTCGCTGGCCAGCGGCACCGTCATTTCGCCGTAGATGCCGTAGCGGTCGGTATCGAAGTCGCGGTACTTGGCGCTGGCGTTGCCGTAGGTGTTGCGCGGCGTGTCATACGAGCGCTTGGCCTGCGAGTACGACAGGCCCGTGACCCAGAACACCTGGCTCTCGGGCAGCGAGGCCAGCCGCACGTCCTGCGTGAACAGGCGCTCGCGCGCCTCGTCGACGTTCCAGAACTCGCTGTCGCCGCGGCCCATGGCGTTCTGCAGGCGCCGGTCGTAGACCACCGGGCCGATGTTGTAGCTGTCGGTGTAGGCGGAGGTGGCGGTGAGGCGGGCGCGGTCGAAGCGGTGGTCCAGCTGCAAGGTGTAGCGCTCGACGGTCTTCTTGGCGTCGTCCAGCAGCGACGGATCCATGTCGACGGTGGGCGGCCGGCCGTAGGGCATCAGCACCAGCTGTTCGCCCAGGTGGCGGATCTGGTGGCGTTCGGCCGACACCAGCGCGCTGGTGCGCGCGGTCAGGTCCCACAGCAGGCTGCCGCGGAACGCCAGGTCGCGCGGCTTGGACAGCGGCTGGTCGGTGCGGGCGTTCTCGATCCAGTGGTCCGAGCCGCCGGCGCGGATGGCGAAGCGGCCGGCCAGCTTGTCGGTGAGCGGGCCGCCGACCGCCGCCTCGGTCAGGAACTGGCGGTCCTGGCCGTATTCGGCGCGGGCATAGCCTTCCCATTCGCGGGTCGGGCGGCGCGTGGTCAGGTTGACCGCGCCGGCCTCGCCCATGCCGCCGAACAGCGTGCCCTGCGGGCCCTTGAGCACCTCGATCTGGTCGACGTCGAGCGTGCCGATGGAGATGTGGCGGGTCGACAGCGGGCTGCCGTCGACGTTCAGCGCCACCGAGCTGTCATCCATGCTCATGGGGTACAGCGCGCCGACGCCGCGGATGTAGATGGTGGACACGTTGGCGCCGCCCGACGAATTGACGTTGACGCCGGGCGTGGCGCGCAGCACCTGCTCGACATTGAGCAGGCGGCGCTGTTCCAGCGTGATGCCGTCGATGACCTCGACCGTGTACGGCAGGTCCTTGGCGTTTTCGTCGGCGCCGCGCGCATGCACGGTGACGGCGGGCAGGGTGGCGGCTTCGGTGGCGGATTGCGCCTGGGCGGGCAGGGCGATGGACATTGCCAGCGTGGACAGGGACAGCGCTGGCAGGGAGGGGAGTCGCATGGGGGCCTTCTGGAAGTGGGGAGTTGGAACAATCGCGGTTGGCCGGACCGCGATTGCGGGCTTGATACGAATGGATGATAATGATTTACATTTGTATTGCTACCCGGATCCGATCATTCCCGCCCGAATCGGATCAACTCTGCCTGGTGCGCGTCCCATGAGTTCCGGCCTGATTCCGCTTTCCCGTGTCGTGATGGATACCTCGGTGCTGCGCCTGGGGCCCGGCAACGTCTGCCGCATCACCCGCATGCCGCTGCAGGATGGCGCCGAGCTGGTCTACTGGCGCAGCGCCTTTCGCGAGGCCATGGACATTCCCCTGCAGGACGACAGCGACTACGTCCATTTCAGTTTCAACAGCCGCATGGACGGGCGCGCCGCCTGCCATTTCGATGGCTGGGAAGGCGGCCGCGAGTTCGCGGTGCGCGAGGGCACCGGCACCATCAGCTACGGCCCGGGGCGGCGCGGCCACTACTGCCAGGAAGGCTGCCTGGACAACGTCACCGTGATGGTCAGGCCCGACGTGCTGCGGCACTGGAGCCACGACCTGGAAGGCGACCTGGCCAGCGGCCTGGCGTCGGCGGCCTGCTTCCTGCATGGCCATGGCGGCGCCGAGCTGCGCGGCACCGCGCACCAGCTGGCGCAGGGCCTGGCCGGCGAGGGCGCGGCCAGCCGCCATGGGCTGTGGATGCAGGCCCAGTCGCTGTTGCTGGTGGGCCTGTTCCTGGAATCCTGCGGCCGGCCCCTGGCCGGCCTGCCGGTGGCCATGCAGCGCCGCATGGCGCGGGTGCACGAGCATCTGCTGGCCGACCTGAGCCGCGCGCCCAGCCTGGAGGCGCTGGCGCGCGAGGCGGACGTCAGCGTGCCGACCCTGGCGCGGGCGTTCCGCCGTCACTATGGCCGCAGCATCTACGACTGCTTCCAGCACGAACGCATGCAGCAGGCGCGGACCCAATTGCTGCGCGGCCGCTTGTCGGTGGCGCACGTGGCGACCGACCTCGGCTACAGCAATCCCAGCCATTTCTCGGCGGCGTTCCGCAAGCAGTTCGGCGTCAACCCCTCGGCCTTGCGCCGCGGCAGCTGACCGCCCCGGCGTCCGATTTCCGGGATGACGCCAGGGGCATCAGGCCTTGGGGCACGGTTCATATAATATAGTCCCCTACACTATATTTTCGATGCATCGACCATGGCCCACACCATCCGCCAGAAAGAAAAGCTCATCGCCCGCGTGCGCCGTATCCGCGGCCAGCTCGATGGCCTGGAACGCGCGCTCGAGGGCGAGGCGGCCTGTGGCGAAGTGCTGCGCCAGCTGGCCTCGGCCCGCGGCGCGCTCAGCGGCCTGACGGCGGAAGTCATGCAGGGCCATCTGGACGAGCACGTCGTGCACGCGCCGTCCGAGGCCGAGCGGGTCGAGGCGGCGCGCGAAATGATGGACGTGATCCGGGCCTACATGAAATAGCGGCCCGCCGGCATGGGGCCGCCGGTTGACGGCCCGCGAGCAGGAGCAATGCCATGACTACCCCCTTGACCCATGACCATGTCTTTCTCGGCCAGGACCACCGGCGCAACGAACGCCGGGTGTGGTGGGTCATCGCCCTGACGGCGGGCATGATGGTCGTCGAGATCATCGCCGGCAATCTCTACGGGTCGATGGCGCTGGTGGCCGATGGCTGGCACATGTCCACGCACGCCGGCGCCATGTTGATCACCGCGCTGGCCTATGGCTATGCGCGCCGCCAGGCCCGCAATCCGCGCTTCACCTTCGGCACCGGCAAGCTGGGCGAACTGGCCGGGTTCGCCAGCGCCATCGTGTTGGCCCTGATTGCCATGCTCATCGGCTGGGACAGCCTGGCGCGGCTGGTCGATCCGGTGCCGATCCGCTTCGACGAGGCCATCGCCATCGCCGCGGCGGGGCTGTTGGTCAACCTGGTGTCGGCCTGGCTGCTGCGGGACGACCATGGCCACGCGCACGGACACGGCGGCCACGCCCCGGAGTCGGCGCGGCACGACCATCACGAACACGGCCACAACCACGAACACGACCATGGGCACGACCATGCCCACGAGCACGGCGCGGCCCACGGGCGGCCGCGGCGGACCCATGACAACAACCTGCGCTCGGCCTACGTCCACGTGCTGGCCGATGCCTTGACCTCGGTGCTCGCCATCGCGGCGCTGCTGGCGGGCCGCAGCTACGGCTGGCTATGGGCGGACCCGGCGATGGGGGTGGTCGGCGCGCTGGTCATCGCGCGCTGGTCCTGGGGCCTGATCCGCGATGCCGGCACCGTGCTGCTCGACGCCACGCCCCAGAGCGGCAGGATGCGGCGCGACATCGAACAGGCCCTGGATGCCGGCGACGGCGAGATCGCCGACCTGCATGTGTGGCAGGTCGGCCCGGGCCACTACGCCGCGATCGTCTCGCTGGTCACGCGCCATCCGCGCGACAGCGCGTTCTACAAGGCCAAGCTGGCGCATATTGCCGGCCTGTCGCATCTGACGGTGGAGACGCAGGCCTGCCCGTGAGGGGCGGGCCGCGGGCTCACTCGCAGGCCTTGGCGTCGCGCCGGGCCGGGTCGACGCAGCGGTTCCAGGCCTGCGCGTCCAGCGCCGTCACGGGCAGGAAGCGGGTCATGTCATGCACGTACAGGAACACCCGCCCCGGCGTCTCGCGCAAGGCCTGGTGGAACGGGGCGATCTGCGCCGCATCCAGCACCACGCGGCCCTGGGCATTGCTCTTGCCTTTCAGCAGCACCGTCTGCACCTGCGGGTCCCACGAAGGCAGGGCATCGCCCTCGACCGTGTCGGCGGGCACCCGCACCACGCGCCACGGTTCGTCGGGAATCTCGGTGATGACGACCGGCGACGCGCCGGGCGCCACCGGCAGGATCCGGTCTTGCGGGTCGGGCGGCAGCGCATAGGCGATCAGCGCGCCGTCCCGGTCGGGGTCGGGACGCGAGCGGTAGACCGCGCGCGTGCTGCCATCGGAGTTCAGGCTGCGCACCACCGTGCCCAGCGGGCCGGCGCGCTGGTCGATGGCGCGCAGCAGGGTGCCGGCGTCGTCGCGCACGTAGTACACCGGCCGCGACGGCGTGCCGCCGCAGCCGTCCTGGAACACGGCCGTGACGCGGCCCTGGGCGTCGCGGGTGACGCAAGCCTGCTGCAGCGCGCTCTTGCCGGAGCGCGCCGACGTGAATTCGGCATAGGCCGCCAACCGGTTCCCGGCATCGTAGGCGAGCCGGTAGCCGCCATCCTCGACCGGGCGTCCACGCACCTGCCGGTAGCGGTCGATGCGGCACAGCCGGCCGTCGGCGTCCCGCTGCAACACGGTCATGCCGGGGGCGCCGGCGGGGCTGGCGTAGACGCTCCAGTCCACCGCCTCGGTCCAGATGCGCGGCGTGAGGTCGCCATCCTCGGCCACCGCGATCAGCCGGGTGTCGGCCTGCACGCGTTCGCCATGCAGGCCCAGCAATACGCGCGGACCGTCCAGCGACAGCGCCAGCGGCTGGGGGCGCAGCGCGACGCCCGCCGGCTCGGCGCCGAAAGGCGTGTCGATGGGCGCGCAGGCGGCCCAGCCCAGGGCGGGGGTGGCGGCCAGCAGCAGGGCGCCGAGGTTGCGCGGCCAGCGTCGGGGCATCGTTGCGTCAGCCATGTTGCTGGTCGTCCACGAAGCGCACCACGTTCCAGTATTCCCGCGTCATGGCGCCGAGCCGCAGGCGCGGGCCATCGTCGAACACCAGGAACGGATAGACGCCGCGCTCGAGCGTGCCGTCGGGGGGCAGGCGATAGGGTTTGGCGGCATCCGGGTTGTTGAAATAGCGTTCCAGCTGGCCGCCGCCGTCGATGTGCAGGTACCACGCGCGCAGTTGCAGCGGCGCCTTGCCCGGCGGCGTGTCGGTGTAGGGGCCGCCGTCGCCCGCCACCACCGATTGCCGCAGGAGGCCGAGCAGCAGGCGCGTCGGCCCCTGGAACACGATTTCGCCCGACACGGCGCCGGCCGGTTGCGCCGCCAGCTGGCGCACGAAGGCCACCGCGCGCGAGGACGGCACCACGGTATCGGCGAAGAGGCGCTCGACGTCGGCGTCGGTGGGGTTGGGCATGGCGGCCAGCCGGCGCAGGTCGCGCTCGAAGTCGCCGAGCCATTGTTGGTAGCGCTGCGTCTGGGCCTGGCGATCGAAGGCCTGGGCGGCGGGCGCGCAGGCCAGCCACAGCAGCGCCGCGACGCAGCAGAGCGCATGGCGCAGGCGATGGGTGGCGAGACGCGGCAACGCCAGCGAGGGGGAGGTCATGCCGGTGGACTCCTGCGGGAGGACGGGATGCCCAGGATTATGCGCAGAGCCGTGGCGGTCTGTCACCCCGGGGGGGCGGATCGCCGCCGCGGGGCGCGGGATATTCGCCAACGCTTCGTAACGTCTGCGCACCGGGGCCGGCGTTATGCTCGATCGGGTGGCATTTTTCCGTTCGCGTGTCGTTTCTCATCGCAGGAGACCGATGATGATCAGCAAGAATACGATTTGCCTCTGGTATGACCGTGACGCGCTGGACGCGGCGCGGTTCTACGCGCAGACCTTTCCCGACAGCGCCGTGGGCCGCGTGATGCATGCGCCCGCCGACTATCCGTCGGGGCACGAGGGCGATGTCCTGACGGTGGAGTTCACCGTGGCCGGCATTCCCTGTCTTGGCCTGAACGGCGGGCCCGGCATCCTGCACAACCAGGCTTTTTCATTCCAGGTCGCGACCGACGACCAGGCCGAGACCGACCGCCTGTGGAACGCGATCGTCGGCAATGGCGGCCAGGAGAACGTGTGCGGCTGGTGCCAGGACCGCTGGGGCCTGTCCTGGCAGATCACGCCGCGGGTGCTGACCGAAGCGCTGGTGTCGCCGGACCGCGCCGCCGCCAGGCGCGCCTTCGAGGCCATGATGCAGATGGGTAAGATCGACGTCGCCGGCATCGAGGCGGCGGTGCGCGGCTGAACGGCGCGCCCGCGGCGAGGCATACGGCGAGGCGGGCGGGGTCGACCGCCTGGTCGCGCCGGACCGGCCTAGAACGTGTAGCGCATCTGCGCCAGCACGTTGCGCGGCGCGCCATAGAAGACCGAGTTGTAGTTGCCCATGCCGGAGTAGTAGGTCTTGTCCAGCACGTTGTTCAGGTTCACGGTCAGGCGCAGGGCCTTGCTGAAATCGTAGGCGGCCATCAGGCCCAGCACGGCATAGCCATCCTGGCTGAAGCGGCGGTTGGCGCCGTCGATCTCCTGCAGGAAGTAGGCGCCGCTCTGCCAATACACGTTGCCGCCGACCGTCAGGCGGTGCCAGTCGCCGGGCAGGCGATAGGTGGTGGCCAGCTTGAACAATTGCTGCGGCTGGGTCGAGCTGACGCGAATGCCGTCGCGGTCGCGCGAACGGCTGTAGGTGTAGCCCGCGTGCAGTTGCCAGCCGGGCGTCACTTCACCCGAGATCTCCATTTCGAAACCGCGCGTGGTCACGCCCTGTGCCGCGCGGTAGGGCGTGCCGCCGTCGGGCAGCACGCCGCCGCTGGGATCGAGCTCGGCGACGTTGTCCTGCTTGATCTGGAACAGCGCGATGCTGGCATTGAGCCGGCCGCCCAGGTATTCGCCCTTGGCGCCGATCTCGTAGCTCTTGCCGGTCAGCGGATCCAGCTGGCGGTTGTTGGCGTCGAAGTTGTAGGCCTGCGGCTTGAACACGTCGGTGTAGCTGGCGTAGACGGTATGCACCGAGTCCAGGTCGTAGGTGACGCCGGCGTACGGAATCAGCTTGTGGTCGACCTCGGCGGCATAGCGCCGGGTGCGGCCGTTGGCGAAGGCGACGTCCTGGCTCCACGAATACTCGGTCAGCCGGCCGCCCAGGATGAACGACAGCCGGTCGGTGGGATGCAGCACCGTGGCGCCGTAGAAGATCCGCTGGTTGACCAGCACGTTGTGGGTCAGCCACCAGTCGTAGCGGCTGGGCTGGGTGGCGTTGTTGCCCCAGTTGAAGGCGTCATCGATCCACATGTCGGTGTCGCCGTCGAAGCGGTTCGACTGCGAATGGGTGCGGGCAGCGTTGTAACCGATCACCAGGTCATGTTCGCGGCCGAACAGCTGGTAAGGGCCGGACGCCTGGAAGTCGATGCTGTTCTCGCGCGAATCGGTGTTGAAGCGGGCGGCGCCGCCCTGGTAGAAGCCATGCTCGACGCGGTTGCTGCCGGTCTCGACCAGCGCGCTGCTCATGCCCGAGATCAGCTCGCGCGAGGCATAGTTGCGGTGCGCCGCGGCCAGCTTGAATTGCCAGCCGTTGTCCAGCGAATGCGTCAGGTCGGCGAACACGCGCGTGGTGTCCTGGTTGCGCCAGGCCCACTTGTCGGCCGGGTTGGTCGAGCGCGAGAACGTCACCGGCGTGCCATCGGTGTAGAAGGCGGGCAGGTGGGTGTTGGAGGTGGCCTTGTTGCGGTCGCGCTGGTAGTCGACGCCGAAGGTGGCGGTGGTGCGCGGGGCGAGGTCGGCTTCGACGATGCCGTACAGCACATCCTGCTTGCCCTTGGCGTAGTCCATGTAGCTGCCCTGGGTGCTGGCGGCGCCGACCACGCGGCCGCGCACCTTGCCGTTGGCGGCCAGCGGGCCGCTCAGGTCGAGTTCGCTGCGGTACTGGTCCCAGGAACCCGCGCCCGCGCTCAGGCTGCCCTGGAATTCGCGGGTGGGGCGCTTGCGGATGAAGTTGATCACGCCGGAGGGATAGCCGGCGCCGTTGACCAGGCCGGTGGCGCCCTTGAGCACCTCGATGCGGTCGTAGATGATCGAATTGGTGATGCTGTAGTTGTCGCGGATGTTGCCGCCGTCGCTGGACAGGCTGGGCAGGCCGTCGTACTGGTAGTTCTCCAGGCGGAAGCCGCGCGAATAGAAGCCATAGCCCTCGGAGTTCTCGCGCACCACGGTGATGCCGGGCGTCTGCTGCATGGCTTCGGAGGCGCTGACGATGCCCTGGTCGTCCATCTGCTGGCGGGTGATGACGCTGACCGATTGCGGGGTCTCGCGGATCGACAGGCGCATGCGGGTGGCCGAATTGGACTCGGGCACCGTGTACGAGCCGCTGCCCTCGCTGGGGGCGATCAGGTTGCTGCCTGTCACCAGCACCGGCTCGAGCGAGGTCACGGCGCCGGCCGCGGGCTGTGGCCGCACAGTGAGCACGCCGCCCGGCGTCACCACCAGTTCCAGCCCGGTTCCGGCCAGCGCCTGGCGCGCCGCGGCTTCCGGGCTGGTGGCGCCGCGTACGGCGGCGGCCTGCTTGCCGGCGACCAGGTCGGCACGGGTTGAAATGGTGCGGCCGCTTTGCAGCGAGATGCGGCTGAGGGTGTCCGCCAGCGGCGCGGCGGGCAGGTCGTAGACCGTGGCGGCCTGCGTGGCGGGGGATTGCGCGTGCGCGCCGGCAACCGGCAGGGCGGCGGCCAGGGCGCCAGCGAACAGGAGGGCGCCGGGGCGCGAGGGAGAGGGCTTCATGGGGCGTGCGTCGAGGTCAATGGCGGGTTGTGTCATGAGCTATGACGGCCCACCCCGCGCGATCCCCTCATCGGGCGCGAAAAAAATCAGGCGGCATCCACCAGCGTGAGCCAGGGACCGTAGCGCCGTACCCGGATCGGCAGCGTTTCGCCCAGCGCGCGCAGGGCGGCATCGGGGGCGTCCAGCGGAAACACGCCGAACACCCGCAAGGCGGCCGCCTGGGGCGACAGGCGGATCACGCCGGGCTGGTAGGCGCGCAGCCGTTCCACGACTTCGCCCAGGCTGTCGTTGCGCACCGTCAGGACCCCGCGGCGCCAGTCGGCCTGGTCGACGCTATCGCGCAGCCACGCGCGGCGCCGGTCGAACGCGCCCGCCTGCGGCGCCTGCAGCGCCAGCGCCTGGCCCTGCGCCGGTTGCACCAGCAGCGCGCCGTCGAACGCCTGGACCGCGTCATGGGCGGCGGACAGGCGCACCGCCAGCCGCGCGGCGTCCGTGCTGACCTGGCCGTGGCGCGTGCCCACGATGAACGGACGGCTGTCCGGCTGCGTCTCGGCGTACAGCTCGCCCTGGCGCAGCAGCACCCGGCGCTCGGCGCTGTCGTAGCGCACGTCGGCCGCCGAACGCGCGTTCAGCGTCAGGACGGTGCCGTCCTCGAGCTGGTAGCTGCGGCGTTCGCCGGTGCGCGTGGCATAGGTGGCGGCCAGGCCGGCCAGCGGCACGTAGCGGTCCACCGCCAGCGCGGTGACGCCCGCGCCCGGCAGCAACAGGGCCAGCTTGAGCAGTTTGCGGCGATTCGCCGCGCCGCTACGCAGCAGGGCGCTGCGGGCCGCGCGGACATGGCCGGGCGCGACGCCCGCCGCCTCGCGCAGCGCCGCCAGCGGCTGGGCCATGACGCCATTGACCTCGCCCCAGGCGCGGGCGTTTTCCGGACAGCTGGCCAGCCAGCGCTCGAAGCGCTGCCGGTCCTGCTCGGTGGCCCGGCCGGAACCCAGCAGCACGATCCAGTCGACCGCGCCCTCGAGCAGGGCCTGGTGGTCGGGGCGGGAGAGGGAGGAGGGGCCGCTCATGCGCCGTGCCCGTCGCGGCGCGCGGCCAGGCAGTGCAGGAAGGCGCGCTTGACGTGCCGTTCCACGGTGGCCAGCGACAGGCCCAGGGCTTGCGCGATGGCCGGATGGGTCATGCCTTCCAGGCGGTTGAGCAGGAAGGCGTGCTTGACCGGCACCGGCAAGCCGTCGAGCAGCCGGTCGATCTCGATCACCGCCTGCCGCAGCATGAGCAGCGTCTCGGGCGAGGCCGCCACCGGTTCGGGTTCCTGCGCCAGCGCCTGCAGGTAGCGGGCCTCGACGTCGCGCGTGCGCCACAGGTCGATGGTCAGGCGCCGCGCCAGCGTCAGCAGATAGGCGCGCGGCTCGGCCAGCGGCGTGCTGGCGGGCGACGTGAGGATGCGGCAGAAGGTGTCCTGCGCCAGGTCGGCGGCGTCGGCGCGGTTGTTGACACGCCGGTTCAGCCAGCCGAAAAGCCAGTCGTGGTGTTCCGCGTAGAGCCGCTGGACGTGCTTGTGCGGGGAGGATTCCATGGGCGACTTCGGCCGTGCGGCAGGGTAGCAAATAAAAATGAATCGCATTTATAGCGTATATGGCCCTTCCAGACAACGCGCCGCCCGTCGCGGGTGCCGTTATTGCCGGTCCTTGTAAGGGATGCCCGCCGCGCGCCGTCGCGCCGGGGCGCGGCGGGGGGAACGGCAATTGCGCAGTCGGGGGCTTGCATCACCGCAACCGCAAGGAGAATCGACGTGCAAACCGTATCCGACTTCGTGCTGGACCGTCTTGGCCAGTGGGGCGTGCAGCGCATCTATGGCTATCCCGGGGATGGCATCAATGGGCTGATCGGCGCTTTCGGCCGCAATTCGGCGCTGCAATTCGTGCAGGCGCGGCACGAGGAGGGCGCGGCCTTCATGGCGTGCGCCCACGCCAAGTTCACCGGCCAGGTCGGCGTCTGCATGGCCACCTCCGGACCCGGCGCGATCCACCTGCTCAACGGCCTGTACGACGCCAAGCTGGACCACCAGCCGGTGGTGGCGATCGTGGGCCAGCAGGCCCGCAGCGCGCTGGGCGGCGACTACCAGCAGGAGGTGGACCTGGCCAATCTGTTCAAGGATGTGGCGCACGATTTCGTGCACATGGTGACCTCGCCGCTGCAGGCCCGGCACATGGTCGATCGCGCCATGCGCATCGCCATGGAACGGCGCAGCGTCACCTGCCTGATCTTTCCGAACGACGTGCAGGATCTCGAGGCCGTCCCCGCGCCGCCGCGCGAGCACGGCACGGTGCACACCGGGATCGGCGTCACCTCGCATGCGTCGGTGCCGGCGGAGGCCGCGCTGGCGAACGCGGCCGACATCCTCAATCGCGGCGAGCGGGTGGCGATGCTGGTGGGCGCCGGCGCGCTGGCGGCGGGCAATGAAGTCCGGGCGGTGGCCGAGCGCCTGGGCGCGGGCGTGGCCAAGGCGCTGCTGGGCAAGGCGGTGCTGCCGGATGCCTTGCCATACGTCACGGGCGCCATCGGCCTGCTCGGCACCCAGCCCAGCTGGGAAATGATGAACGAATGCGACACCCTGCTGATGGTGGGCACCTCGTTTCCCTACGCGGAATTCCTGCCGCGCGAGGGCCAGGCGCGTTGCGTGCAGATCGACCTGGACGGGCGCCAGCTGAGCCTGCGCTATCCCGCCGAGGTCGGCCTGGTCGGCGACGCGCGGCTGACGCTGGAGGCCCTGCTGCCCCTGCTGCGGCCGAAGGCGTCCGGCGACTGGCGCGGGCACATCGAAAAGCGCGTGCTGCGCTGGCGCGAAACGGTCCAGGCGCGCGCGGCGGTCGCGGCCAACCCCGTCAACCCGCAACTGCCCTTCGTAGAATTGTCCGAGCGCCTGCCGACGGATTGCATCGTCACCTGCGACTCCGGCTCGGCGGCCAATTGGTACGCGCGCGACGTGCAGCTGCGCGAAGGCATGATGGGCTCGGTGTCGGGCGGCCTGGCGAGCATGGGTTGCGGCGTGCCATACGCCGTGGCGGCCAAACTGGCCTATCCCGGCCGGCCGGTGATCGCGCTGGTGGGCGACGGCGCGATGCAGATGCTGGGCATCAACGAGCTCATCACCATCGCCCATCGCTGGCGCGAATGGAGCAATCCGACGCTGGTGGTGATGGTGCTCAACAACGGCGATCTCAACCTGGTGACGTGGGAACAGCGTGTCATGGGCGGCGATCCGCGCTTCGCGGATTCGCAGTGGCTGCCGCAGTTCTCCTATGCCGACTATGGCCGCCTGCTTGGCCTGGAAGGCATTCGCGTGACGGCGCCGGATCAGGTCGGCCCGGCCTGGGACCAGGCCCTGGCCGCCGGACGCCCGGCGGTGCTGGAAGTGGTGACCGATCCGGAGATGCCGCCGCTGCCGCCGCACGTGTCGCTCAAGCAGGCGCGCGCCTACCTGGCCGCGCTGCGCAAGGAAAGCGATGGCGCCGGCGCCGCGGCGCTGCGCGCGACGCTCAAGCAATGGTGGGCCGGCTGAGGGCGCGGCACGCGGCTTGCTAACGGATTGGCGTCCGTCGCCGCGGCCCGAAGCGGCCCACGCCTGGCGGTCATTTTTTCAAGGAGAGGTCATGGCTACACAAAATGGCAGCGACACGCTGCGTGAACTGGTGTCGGGAACCGAGAACCTGCTACGCAGCACCGCCAGCTACGGCGGCGCGGAGATCGAGGCGGCGCGCGATCGGCTCAAGCACCAGCTCGACGCCGCGCGCGTCCAGGTCCGCGACAGGGGCCGGCACGCGTGGCGACGGGCCAGGGAAGTATCGGCCGCCACCGACGGCTATGTGCACGAGAACGCCTGGAAGACCATCGCCGGCGCCGTGCTGGTGGGCGCGCTGGCCGCCGTCTGCCTGATGGCGGAATCGCGCCGCCGCTGAGCAGGCCTTTCATCCATTCCATTCAATTCAATACATGCCGCGGGCGACCGCGCAGGAGCGACACCATGGAACACCAATCGAATATCGTCGGCGGTCCGAAAACCAACGCGCTCGGTCCGGGGCCGGAAGTCATGGCCGCCAATACGCTGGAAGGCAACGACGTCTACAACGCGGCGGGTGAGAGCCTGGGCGACGTCAAGGCCATCATGATCGACGTGCCGCGCGGCCGGGTGGCCTACGCGGTGCTGGCGCGCGGCGGCGTGCTGGGCATGGGCGAAAAGCTGTTCGCCATTCCCTGGCACGCGCTGACGCTGGATACCGACCGCAAGTGCTTCGTGCTCAACGTCGACAAGGAAACGCTGAAGAACGCGCCGGGCTTCGACAAGGACAACTGGCCGAGCATGGCCGACGAGACCTGGGCCCGCGACCTGCACAAGTACTACAACCAGGACGTCTACTGGTAAGCGGTTTCCAGCAACCGCAGCAGCATGCCGGCCAGCGCCTCGCGCTCGGCCGGCGTGAAGATCGCGCAAGCCTCCTCGTCGATCTGGCGCAGCAGGGCGCGGCCCGGCTCCAGCTTGCGCTGGGCGGCCGGGGTCAATGACACGAGGCTACTGCGGCCATCGGTGGGCGAGGGGTCGCGCCGCACCAGGCCATCGCGCTCCATGCGCGCCAGCAGTTGCGCCATGCTCGGCTGCTCGACGCCGGCGGCTTCGGCCAATTCGCGTTGCGTCAGCGCGCCGCCGTCCTTGAGGGCCGCCAGCACCGGCAGTTGCGAAGCGGTGAGGCCGATAGTCTTGAGGCGCTCATCGGCCTGGCGCGTCAACAGCCGGCCGTAGTGGTTGATGAGCAGGGTCGGCATCTGCCGCGGTTGCCAATCGGGTTGCCAATCGGTAGGGGCGGTCATACGTCCTCTTTTAATTGAATAGGTGCCTATGTAATATATATAGGCACCTATTAAATTAAAGGAAAGACCGCCATGCGGCAAGCCCCCACCATCGCGATCGTCGGCGCCGGCCCGGCCGGCCTGACCCTGGCCAATGTCCTGCAGCGCCATGGCTGGCGCGCGGACGTGTTCGAGACGGACGCCTCGGTCGACGCGCGCGACCAGGGCGGTTCGCTGGACCTGCATCCCGAGGAAGGCCAGCGGGCGCTGGCGCGGGCGGGATTGCTGGATGCCTTCATGGCGATCGCGCGGCACGAGGACCAGGAGACACGGCTGGTCCACCACGCCACCGGGCAATTGCTGCGTGAACAGATTCCCGCGCCGGGCGAGGGCGACCGTCCGGAGATCGACCGCCAGGCGCTGCGCGCGCTGTTGCTGCACCCGCTGGCCGCCGGCGTGGTGCGCTGGGGCGAGCGGCTGGAGGCGGTGCTGCCCCGCGCCGACGGCCGTCATGACCTGCGTTGCGCCAGTGGCGTCAAGGGACCGTATGGCCTGGTGGTGGGCGCCGATGGCGCCTGGTCCAAGGTCCGCGCCGCGCTCACGCCCGCGTTGCCCGCCTACACCGGCGTCACATTCATCGAGCTGTGGTTGCGCGACGTCGATCGCCGCCATCCGCGGGCCGCCCGCCTGGTGGGCCATGGCACGCTGTTCGCGTTGCATGGCGGCGCCGGCATCGTAGGGCAGCGCAATGGCAATGCGACGCTGCGCGTCTACGCGGCGCTGCGGACCGGGGCCGCGACCGGGGCCAGCCCCGACCCGGCATTGGCCGCCATCGGCAAGGACGCGCTGCTGGCCCGCTTTGCCGGCTGGGCGCCGTCATTGCTGGACCTGATCGCCGAGGCCGAGGGGATCGCCGCGGTGCGCCCGATCATGGCGCTGCCGCCGGGCCTGCGCTGGCCGCACCGGGCCGGGCTGACCGTGATCGGCGATGCGGCGCACGTGATGCCGCCGCTGGGCGTGGGGGTCAACCTGGCGATGCTGGACGCGGCGGAGCTGGCCGAAGCGCTGGTCGGGGCCGATGATTGGCGCGCGGGGCAACGGCGCGGCGAGGAATCGATGTGGGCGCGCGCGGCGGGCATCGCGCCGGGCTGCATCGAGGCGCTGGCCGACATGTTCGATGACAACGGCGCGCGGGCCTTGGTCGAACAAATGGAGGCGCATGCCCGGCGCGACGGCGCCGGGCTCAGTCGGTGAGCGGGGCCGCCGCTTCCCAATCGCCGCGGTCGGGCCGCACGGCCAGGCGTGTGTCGCCGCGCCGCACCTGCTCGTCGTCGAGCCGCGCGGCGCCGGCCGGGTCGATATCGAAGGCGATGTCCAGCGCGGCCGCCACGCGCGGGTCCTCGATGGGCAGTTCCCAGGTCAGGAACACTTGCGACAGGTCCGGCCCCGGCGCGAAGTCCGATTCGCGGAACGCGTGGGCGCCGCGCGGCACCACGCCGTGCGGCTGGCAGGTATCGAACAGCACCGCGGTGCCGCGCGTCAGCGCGATGCGCTGGCCGGTCTGCGCGAAAACCAGGTCCAGGCCCTTGTCCTCGCTCAGGAACAGATTGCAGAAGGCCGCGCCGCCATATTGATCGCCGTCGTGGTGGTAGCGTGCGCCGCGGCAGGCCATCAGCGCGATGTCGCTGTCGGCCAGCACGTCGCCCAGCCCGAGCGCGGCGCTCCAGTCGCGCATCGACCGCACGCAGGCGCCGTATTCGGGCCAGCGCGTCATGGTGCGCGCCAGCGGCATCTGCTCGACGTCGCCGGGTTCGAGTTCGAGCCGGGTGTCGATTTCCCGCGCCCAATCGGCGATCAGGCGCGCCGGCGGCGCGGGCAAGGCGAGCGTGGCGGTGCGCACGGCGGCGCCGACGCCGCGGCTGCGCAGCGCGTCGCCGCGCCAGAAATAGGAAACGAGGGGGGCGGTGGACATGGCGCCATTAGAGCCCAAACCCGCCCGGAATCAGCCGCCCAGGGCGCCCGCCCACAGCCGCTGCACCCAAGAGCGGCGCGCCGGACGCGGCCGGTTGCCGGTGTAGTCCTTCTGCGAGGCCTTGACCACGTCGCCGAACGGCGCCTCGTTGCGGTAGTCGCAGGGCGAATGGCCGGCCGCCAGGGCTTCCTGGTAGTAGCGCTCGAACAGCTCGGCCAGGTCGGCCCGGGCGTGCGTCACCACCTCGCCGTCGAACCAGTGCTGGCGGCCTTCTGCGCGCAGGCGCGGCATCGCGTAGCGGTGCGAGAACTGCGTGCCCATGTCGGAATAGTGGAGGATGCCGATCTCGTCGCGCGCCAGGTTTTCGCCGTCGATGCTGTTGTAGCGGGCGTCCAGGTGCTGGACCAGTCGCGGCCGGTCGGCGAAGTAGTGCTTCATCTCGCGATTGGCGTGGCGCTTGGCGCGCAGGGCTTCCAGCGTGGGCAGGTGGGCGCGGGCCCGGGCGCAGTCCCACAGTGCCACGCAGGAGCGCCAGCCGTCGCCGTCGCGGCGGCCCGCGACGATGGCCTCGCCGTCCAGCGGCAGGTCCCAGATCTCGGCCAGGTCGCACAGTACCAGCATGTCGGCGTCCATGTACAAGGCGCGGCCCTGGAAGCCGGCGGCGGCCGGCACCGCCCAGCGGAAGGCCGAGAACGGCGTCGACCATTTTTCGGTGCGCCAGCCGCGGCCGCGCTCCGGATCGCAGTACCAGGGGCTGGCGGGGTCGCGCGACAGGCGCATCCAGGTGATCTCGACCGGACGCGAGGCATGCTTGCGGGCGCTGAAGTCCAGCACCATCATCTGTTCGAGATCGCAATCGTTGGGGTCGCAGCCGACAAAGATCCTGATGGGGTCTTGCATGGTGTCTCCGTCATTCCAGGTCGTCATGGCGCGCCGAGCCCCGCTTGCCGGCGAACCTGAATTATTCCTGAATTGTAGACGGACTTACCCGCGAACGGCGGGTTTTGGCCTCAGAACGCCTGGATCAGCATGTTGATGCCGGCAATCAGCAACACCAGCAGCACGATGCGGTTGAACACCTCGACATTGACGCGTTGGTACAGGCGCCGGCCGAGCCAGGCGCCGATCAACGTGCCCGGCAGCGCGCGCCAGGCCAGCGACAGGACCTCGCCGTCGAGATAGCCCGAGACCGCCTGCGACGCCAGCGCCACCGCCAGGATCGACAGGTTGAAGGACTGGAACACCGCGCGCCGCTCGTCCTTGCTCCAGCCCTGCAGCCCGGCCCACAGCGTGGGCAGCGGACCGGACAGCCCCGCGATGCCGCCCAGCAGGCCGCCGCCCAGGCCCACCAGGCCGTCGGCCAGGCGGCTGCTGCGCGGCAGGCGGTAGTGGCCGTTCAGCAGCAGCGCGGTGCACAGCGTCATCAGCAGCAGTCCCAGGCCGCCCTGGAACAGCCGTGGCGACACATGGGGCAGCACGGCGACGCCGGCCGGCACGCCCAGCAGGCCGCCGATGATGAAGGGCGCGGTGCGGCGCAGGTCGATGGCGTGCCAGATCGACGGCAGGGTCTGCAGCTGCGAGACCACCGAACAGATAATGACCAGCGGCGAGGCCAGCGCGGGCGGCAGCGCCAGCAGCCAGATCGGCAGGGCCGTCAGGCCGGTGCCGAAGACGGTCAGGCCGGAGACCAGGCCGCCGGCCAGGGCGCCGCCGGTGATGAGGAGCGGGTCGTAAGACATGCGAAGCGGGGAGGGCGGGACGGGCCATACTTGTAGCGCCCATCGCCGCCGCCGCAACCGTCCGCTTTGCCGATGTCCGCCCTACCAGTGCGGGGCGGGGGCGGCGCGGCGGGCGCCGATGCCACTAAAATTCCGGCTGACCCGTTCCGCGCTTTCCGCCATGACATCCGCCGCCGTCACCTGGCTGGTGCTGGACCGGCCCCAGGGCGATCTCGAAGGGCAGCTGTGCCGGGCCATTCGCGAACGCGTGCTGGCGGGCCGGCTCGGCGCCGGCGAAAAACTGCCGTCGACCCGCGCCCTGGCGCTGGCGTTGCGGATCGCCCGCTCGACCGTGGTGCAGGCCTACGACCGCCTGCGCGCGGAGGGCTATATCGAAACGGTGCGCGGCTCCGGCACCCGGGTCGCGGCGCGGCAGCCGCGGCCGCTGGCGGGCGCGCCCGCTGCGCCGCCGCCGTCACCGCTGGCGCCCGCTGCGCCGCCGCCGTCACCGCTGGCGCCGGCCGCGCGCAGCCTGCCGTTCCAGCCCGGCATTCCCGACCTCAAGAGCTTTCCGGCGGCCGCCTGGTCGCGCTGCGTCGCCGGCCGCATCAAGTCGCTGCGCGTGCATGACCTGGGCTACGGACCGGTCGCCGGCCTGCCGGCCTTGCGCGCCGCGATCCTCGCGCACGTCGGCGCCGCGCGCGGGGTGGTGGCGCAGGTCGACCAGGTGGTGATCCTGCCATCGGTGGCGGCCGCGATCGAGCTGCTGGCCCGCGTCGTGCTGACGCCGCGGGCGCCCGTCGCGTGGATCGAGGACCCCGGCTACCCGAAGGCGCGCGCCCTGTTGCAGCGGGCCGGGGCGCGGCTGGCGCCGGTGCCTTGCGACGACGCTGGCATCGATCCGGCGCGCGCCGCCGATGGTCCGCCGCGCCTGATCTACGTGACCCCGTCGCACCAGTGCCCCACCGGCGCCACCCTGACCCTGCCGCGGCGCCTGGCGCTGCTGGAGGCGGCGCAACGCCACGACGCCTTCATCATCGAGGACGACTACGACAGCGAGTTCCGCTACGCCACGCGGCCGATCGCGGCGCTGCAGGGCATCGACACCGGCCAGCGCGTGGCCTATGTCGGCACGTTCTCCAAGACCCTGGCGCCGGGGTTGCGGGTGGCCTACGCCATCCTGCCGCCGGCGCTGGTGGCGCCGTGCCTGGCCGACATGGCGCTGCGCCAGGGCGAGGTCTCGATCCACATCCAGGCCGGCCTGGCGGATTTCCTGGACGACGGCCATTTCCGCGGCCATATCCGCCGCATGCGCGGCGTCTACGCCGAGCGCATGGACAACCTGGTGGGCGCGCTGACGCGGCATTGCGGCCGGTGGCTGCGGGTGGCCGATGGCGCCGGCGGCCTGAAGCTGGCGGTCCGGTTCCGCGACGCCGCCATCGACGACCACGCGGTGGTGCAGGCGCTGGCGCGGGCCGGCTATGGCGCCAGGACCTATTCGGAATTCTGCCTGGCCGCGCCGCAGCCGGGGCTGGTGTTCGGCATCGGCCAGGCCACGCCGGCGCGCGCCGAGGCGCTGGCGCTGTGCCTGGCGGCCATCCTGCGCGGCGCGTCGGCCGGGCGGCGCGCGGACGGCGCGTCCTGAGGCGGGGCATCGCGCCGGGTCCGCGTGCTTGCCGCCGCCGCGTTGCACGCCGCGGACGCTTGCCTTGTCCACGCCACCAGCGGCGCGCAAACGGAATACAGTGCGCAACAGACCCCGCCGCGTTCCCGTGGCGGGAGAACACCACGAAGGGAGACAGCATGGATACGGCAGGTCAAACGGGCGCCAGCGTGCGCGAACGGGTCGGCGAGACGGAATGGCAGGTGCGCAAGGACCTGGCGGCGCTCTACCGGCTGGTGGCGCTGTTCGGGTGGGACGACCTGATCTTTACGCACATCACGGCCAAGGTGCCGGGCACCGAGCATTTCCTCATCAATCCCTACGGCATGATGTTCGACGAGATCACGGCGTCCAGCCTGGTCAAGATCGACTTGCACGGGCGCAAGGTGATGGACTCGGAATACGACATCAATCCGGCCGGCTTCACCATCCACAGCTGTATCCACGCGGCCCGCAAGGACGCCATGTGCGTGCTGCACACGCATTCCATCAACGGCGTGGCGGTGTCGGCGCAGAAGGAAGGCCTGCTGCCGCTGTCTCAGTTCGCGTTCATCGTGCTGCGTTCCCTCGGCTATCACGACTATGAAGGCCTGGCGCTCAATCCCGAAGAGCAGCCGCGGCTGGTGCGCGACCTGGGCGGCAACAACTACCTGATCCTGCGTAATCACGGCTTGCTGACGGTGGGGCAGAGCATGGCCGAGGCGTTCCAGGCCATGCACCGGCTGGAAGCGGCCTGCATGGTGCAGGTGCGGGCGCAGGCGGGCGGCGAACTGACGTTCATTCCGCCCGAGGTGCTGGCGCGCGCGGCGGTGGAATCGCCGGCCGACCGCGCCCACAAGGCCTCGCTGGCATGGCCGGGCCTGCTGCGCCGGCTGGACCGGCGCAATCCGGGCTACGCCGACTGACGGCGCCGGCGGCCGGGCGCATTGCGCCGCGGCGGCGGGACAGGCAGGGCCGGGACACCGCCAAGGTGGCCGGGCCCGCGCGTCACTTCTTCTTGGGATGCGGTTCCAGGAACTCGGCGCAGTCCGGCACCGGCGTGGCGGGCCGGTAGACCGAGCCCTCTTCCTGCCACTTGTAGGTCACCGTGTAGCTGCACTGCTTGTCGGCCCGCGGCTGCAACTGCGCGGCCGTCGGCGCGGGCCGCTTGCCCGGATCGGCGTAGCGGCTGGCGTCGGCCGGGCTGCGCGTGGCCTGGGTGGTGACTTGCAGGTCCGGATACGGCTGCTTGCTGGGCAGGGCCTTCACCGTGGCGTCATAGCGGTAATAGTCCATGCAGTTGCCTTCGCGGCGCTTCTCGTCGGCCTCGTTGGCGCAGGCGCGGATGCCGGCCTTGGCGGTGTAGGGAATCAGGTGCGCCAGGGCCGAGGACTTGTCGCCCAGGTCGACCATGAACAGGTACAGGTCGCGGCGCGAGAAGCTGCCGCCGGGGAACTGGATCTCTTCCTTGTAGTCCGGTTCGTTCGGGCCGATCACGCCGACCAGCGCGCGCTCCTCGCTCAGGCGGATGAGGTGCGGCCAGACGGTGAAGCGCGTGAAGTTCGGGATGTCGGGCAGGTCCCAGAAGCGGTAGTCGGCGCGCAGGGTGCGGCTGGTGGCGAACGGGCCATTGTCCTCGAAGCCGCCGTCGACCTTGATCCCCACGCACCAGTCGGCCTGCTCGTTGCAATACAGCTGGTTTTGCGGGTTGAGCGTCAGGGGCTCGACATCGGGCTGCACCGCGGACGCGGCGGCGGGCAGGACGGCGCAGAGCAGCAACGCAAGGGCTTTGTTCATCGTGGTTCCTAGTGGATCGGGAAAAGCGCCGGCGCATTGTGGCCCGATTTTTCCGGCGAAGCGTCACCAATTGTATAAAGCGGTGCGAAAGTTCCGCGCCCGGCAGCGCCTCAGCGCGGCCCCTGCTCGCGGTGCCGCAGGATCAGGTCGTGCAAGGCCTGGGCGGCGGGCGACAGGTGCGCGCCCTTGCGGCTGATGAGCGAAAAAGTGCGGCCCACCACCGGCGTGTGCAGCGACACCACCCGCAGCCCCGGATACGAACCGGCCTGCCAGGCCAGCCGCGGCACCACGGCGATGCCGGCGCCGGCGGCCACCAGCCCGACCGCGGTCGAGCTGCGCTGCACTTCATAGAAGGCGGTCAGCCGCGGCGCCAGTTCGGCCAGCGCGTGGTCGAGCAGCGGCCGGTTGTTGCTGCTGGTGCCCGGAAAGATCAGCCGATGGCCTTCCAGCTTTTCCCAGGGCAGCGTGCGGCGGCGCGCCAGCGGATGGTCTTCGCGGCAGATCAGCACGAAGTCGTCCTGCAGCAGCGGGATGCTCTGCAGCGTGGGGGCGTGGGTCTCGGCGATGTTGATGCCGAACTCGGCTTCACGCGTGAGCACCGCCTGCGCCACCGCGCCGGATGAATGGTCCAGCACCTTGACGCGGTTCTGCGGATGTTCGGCGCTGTAGCGCTGCAGGATGTGCGGCAGGTAGTGCACGCCGATGGTCGGCACACAGGCCAGCGTCACGTCGCCGCGCTGGGCCTTGCCGGTTTCACGGATCTCGGTGAGCGCCGCGGCCAGGTCGGCCAGCAGCCGGCGCGCCTGCGGCAGGAAGCTGTCGCCGGGCGGCGTCAGCGCCACCGAGCGGGTGGTGCGTTCCACCAGCCGCACGCCCAGGAACGATTCCAGGTTCTGCAGCCGGCGGCTCAATGCGGTCTGGGTGATGCTGAGCTCGCCGGCGGCGCGGCGAAAGCTCTTGTGATCCGCGATCGCCACGAAGGCCTGTACGCCGAGCACGTCGATTTTCATGAGGAAAACGCATCAATTGACTAATTAATATCATTTTACGGTCGGCTGGCGCGCGCCCACAATGCCCGCATCCGAGGAGGACGACAGACCATGAACATCACCATTCTGGACGATTATTTCGACACGCTGCGGGGCTTGCCCTGTTTCCGCAAACTCGACGGCCACGCCGTCACGGTCTGGAACGACCACGTGCAGGACGTGGACGCGCTGGCCGAGCGCCTGCGCGACACCGAGGCGCTGGTGCTGATCCGCGAGCGCACCCAGATCCGCGCGCCGCTGATCGCGCGCCTGCCCAAGCTGCGGCTGATCAGCCAGCGCAGCGTCTATCCGCACATCGACGTCGACGCCTGCACCGAGCATGGCGTCATCCTGTCGTCGAACCAGCACGCCGGCACGCCGTCGTACGCGGCCGCCGAACTGACCTGGGGGCTGGTGCTGGCCGGCATGCGGCGCATTCCGCAGGCGGTGCAACTGCTCAAGCAGGGCACCTGGCAGACCGGCATGGGCCGCACGCTGCGCGGCCGCACGCTCGGCATCTACGGCTATGGCCGCATCGGCGCCGAAGTGGCGCGCTACGGCGCCGCCTTCGGCATGAAGGTGCTGGTGTGGGCGCGCGAGGCCTCGCGCCAGCGGGCCCGCGACGACGGCTGGGACGTGGCGCCCGACAAGCAGGCCTTCTTCGAGACTTGCGACGTGCTGTCGCTGCACATGCGGCTGGTGCCGGACACGCGCGGCATCGTCACGGCGGCGGACCTGGCGCGGATGAAGCCGTCGGCGCTGCTGGTGAACACCAGCCGCGCCGGCCTGATCGAGCCCGGCGCGCTGGCGCAGGCGCTGCGCGCGGGCCGGCCGGGCGCGGCGGCGGTGGACGTGTTCGAGTCGGAACCGATGACCGATCCGCAGCATCCCTTGCTGCAACTGCCCAACGCCCTGTGCACGCCGCACATCGGCTACGTCACCGAAGACGAATACGAGACCCAGTTCTCCGACGTGTTCGACCAGATCGTCGCCTACGCCGCCGGCAAGCCGATCCACGTGATCAACCCCGCGGTCCTGGCCTGACGGCCGTTGCACGGACGCGGCGGGGCGCCGTCCCGCCGCGCCGGCTTCACGCGCGTTTCAGGCGGCCGGTCAGCAGGACGGCCGCGGCCGGCGCGAGGGCGAACACCCCAAACAGCACCAGCGCCGCGTTTTTGGCGCCGTCGATGCCGCCCGGCTGGGTCAGGCCGCCGGCATTGGCGACCACGCCGGCCAGCGCCGCGGTCAGGGCGGTGGCGTACAGCTGCACCGTGGTGATCGACGACGACGCCAGCGTTTCCTCGCCCGGCGCGGCCGCCGAGAACACCCGCGTCAGCAGATGCGGCCAGCCCAGGCCGATGCCGAAGCCCACCGCCGTCAGCGCGATGCCGTGCAGGATCGGGCCGAGCGACGCCGGCTGCCAGGCGACCACCGGCATGGTGGCCGCCAACGCCACCAGCGCGGCCAGCACCACCAGCGGACTTGCACGGATCAGGCGCCAGGCTCGGGCCGGCTCGCGGCCGGCGCTGTAGATCGAGGCCAGCGTCCAGCCGCCCGCCATTAGCGCGGTCATGTAGCCCGCGGCCAGCGGCGTCATCGCGTGCGCCACCTGCAGGAAGTAGGGCACGAAGATCTCGGTGGTCAGGGCCGCCACCAGCAGGCTCATGATGGCGTACAGCAGGCCCAGCTGGGTGCCGAGCGAATAGGCGCCGGTCGGTAGCAGCTTGGCGCGGGCGCGGGTATCGATGCGGGCGATGGCGGCGGCGATGGCGATGCCCGCCACGATGCCGGCGGCGTTCCAGGCCAGGCTCTGCGACAGGCCGGCGGCCGAGATCGCCAGCACCGACAGCACCAGCAGCGTGATGGTCAGCCAGGGCACCGGGCCCGATGCCGATTCGCCCGCGCTCTTGCCGCGGAACTGGCTGGCCACGATCAGCGCCAGCAGCAGCGCCACCGGCACCAGCACCCAGAACGCCGGCCGCCAGTGGCCGCTCTGCGCGAACACGCCGCCGATGGCCGGGCCGCCCAGGGTGGCCACGCCCCACATGCCGGACACCAGCGCCATCGCCCGCGGCCACAGCCGCGCGTCGAACACGACCCGGATCAAGGCATAGCTCAGCGCGAACAGCACGCCGCCGCCCAGGCCCTGTACCGTGCGGCCCAGCAGCAGTGCCGGCATCGACGGCGCCAGCGCGCAGCCGATCGCGCCGGCCGAGAACACCGCCAGCGCCAGCAGGTACGCCAGGCGCGGGCCGAGGCGGTCGATGAGCTTGGCCGACAGGGCCGAGCCGACGATCGAGGCGGCCACGAACAGGGTGGTGTTCCAGGCGTAATAGGCCAGCCCGCCGATCTCGCGGATGATGGTCGGCAGGATGGTGGTGACGACGTAGATGTTGATGGCGTGCAACGCGACGCCGCCGGCCAGCGCGATCGAGCGCAGCCCGTTCCTGCCGCGCAGCAGGTCGCCCCAGGAGGCGGGGGCGGCCGTCGCGGCGGACGCGGGGGGAGGGGATGACATGGGGGGCTCCTCTTTTGTAAATTATCAATCCAACAAATGATGGAATGATAGGAAGATGATATGGTCGCGTCAATGAAGACCCTGCCGCCGACTCTGCCAATGACCGATCCCGCCGCCGATTCCCTCGATGACCTGGCCGAGGCCGCCAAGACCCTCGGCCATCCGCATCGCCTGGCCCTGTTGCAGGCGGTGCTGCAGCGCGAAAGCACGGTCGAGCAGCTGGCCCTGGGATCGGGGCTGTCGGTCACCAATGCCTCGCAGCATCTGCAGCAGCTCAAGCGCGCCGGCTTCATCCAGTCGCGCCGCGACGGCAAGCACGTGCTGTATCGCGGCGGCGCCGGCCCGGTGTCGGAAGTGTTGTCGGCCTTGCAGGACTACCTGTCGCACCAGCGCCAGGAAATGCGGCGCGTGGCGGCCGACAGCGTCAATCGCCCCGAGCAGCTCGAAGCGGTCTCGATCGAGCAACTGACCGCCAGGCTCGACGAGGGCGCGCTGCTGCTGGACGTGCGTTCGCGCGAGGACTACGCCGCCGGCCATATCCCGGGGGCGGTCAATATCCCCACCGAGGAACTGGAGCCGCACCTGGCGCAGCTGCCGCGCGACCAGAACATCGTGGCCTATTGCGGCGGCCGCTATTGCGTGCTGTCGATGCGCGCGGTGGCACTGCTGCGCGCCCGCGGCTTCCAGGCGCAGCGCCTGGGCGACGGCTTTCCCGCCTGGAAGGCGGCCGGCCTGCGCGTCGAGGCCACGCGCCACTGATCACAACCAAGCAGGAGACACACATGGATATCGGATTCATCGGCCTGGGCGTCATGGGCACGCCAATGGCGCTCAACCTGGCCCGCGCCGGCACGCCGCTGGTGGTCTGGAGCCGTTCCCCCGGCGGCTACGACGCGCTGCGCGCCGCGGGCGCGCGCGTGGCCGACGATGCCGGCCAGGTCTACGCGCAGTGCCGCACCGTGATCCTGATGCTGGCCAACGACGCGGCCATCGACGCGGTGCTGGCGCGTGGCACGGACGACTTCGCCGCGCGCGTGCGCGGCCACGTGATCGTCAACATGGGCACCACCTCGGCCGACTTCTCGCGCCAGCTCGGCGCGGATATCGAAGCAGCCGGCGGCCGCTACGTCGAGGCGCCGGTGTCGGGCTCGCGCAAGCCGGCCGAAGCCGGGCAACTGGTGGTGATGCTGGCCGGCCATGACGACGACGTCGCCGCCGTGCGCGAGCTGGTGCGGCCGTTGTGCCGCGACAGTTTCGTCTGTGGCGCGGTGCCGTCCGCGCTGGCCATGAAGCTGTCGGTCAACCTGTTCCTCATCACCATGGTCACGGGCCTGACCGAGTCGGTGCATTTCGCCGCGCGCCAGGGCATCGACCTGGCCCTGTTCGCCGAGGTGCTGAACGCCGGGCCGATGGCCAGCGACGTGTCGCGCGTCAAGCTGGGCAAGCTGGTGACGCAGGATTTCTCGGTGCAGGCGGCGATCACCGACGTCCTCAAGAACAGCCGCCTGGTGGCCGAGGCCGCGCGCAGCGCCGGCATCGCCTCGCCGCTGCTCGACGCCAGCCATGCGCTGTACGGCGAGACCGAGGCCCAGGGCCTGGGCGCGTCCGACATGGTGGCCGTCATCCGCGCCATCGAACGGCGCACCGAGGCCGGCTGACGCCTCGCCGCGCTATCTTCCTTTCTTTTTTCCGTAGCACCATGATCACCCTGAGAACCTCCACCCCCGCCGACGGCGAACGCGTCGTCGACATCTGGCGCCGCGCCGTCGATGCCACCCATGATTTCCTGTCGCCGCGGGACCGGCGCGATATCGAGGCCGAAGTGGTGGGCTTCCTGCCCGCCGCCACGCTCGACCTGGCGGTCGACGCGGACGATCGCGCGCTGGCCTTCATGCTGCTGGACGGCGGCCACATGGAAGCGCTGTTCGTCGATCCCGACGCGCGAGGCACGGGCGTCGGCCGCGCGCTGGTCGAAGACGCGCTGCGGCGCCATCCGGGCCTGAGCACCGACGTCAACGAGCAGAACGCGCAGGCGATCGGTTTCTATGAACGGCTGGGGTTCGAGCGCACCGGGCGTTCCGATCGCGACGGCCAGGGGCGGCCTTACCCGCTGATCCATTTGCGTCATCGCGCGGCCGCGCCGGTATGAGCCCGGTCTTCAAGTCCGAGCGCCCTGCCGAGGCGGTGCGCGCGGCCTAGCAGGGCGCACGGGCCGTCGGTTGCCGCGCTCCCGCCCGGGCGCGCGCTTGCGCCGCTACGCCATCGTTCGCGTTTGCAGCGCCGGCGGCTCGAAGGCCCGCACCGGCGGCGCGTCGCCATTCCAGCGCTCCACCTGCACCAGCGCCGACAGGGCGCTGGGGCCCTGCGCCAGCCGCGAGGTGCCCACGTCCACCGTCAGCACGTTGGGATTGCCGTGGCGTTCCAGCGCGCCATCCTGCGGATCGAACCAGGCGCCGGTCGGCATCACCACCACGCCGCGCAGCAGGTCGGCGCTGAGCTGCGCGCCGCCCAGGCAGGCGCCGCGATCATTGAATATCCGCACCACATCGCCCTGCGCGATGCCGCGCTCGGCGGCATCGTCGGGATGCAGCAGCACCGCCTCGCGGCCGGCGACCTTGTTGGCGCGGGTGGCCGGGGCCGGGTCCAGCTGCGAGTGCAGGCGGTCGGCGGGCTGGCAGGTGACCAGGTGCAGCGGCCAGCGCGCCGCGCGTTCGGCGCCCAGCCATTCCACCGGCGGCAGCCAGGCCGGATGCGGCGGGCAGTCGTCGTAGCCGAATTCGGCGATGGCCGCGCTGTGCAGTTCGAGGCGGCCTGAGCGGGTCTTGAGCGGATGCGCGGCGGGATCTTCGCGGAACTGCTCGAACAGCACGAAGTCGCGCGTCGGCGGCGGCAGCGCGACGTGGCCGCGATCCCAGAATTCGTCGAAGGCCGGCAGCGTCAGTTGCGCCGCTTCCCAGGCCGGCCGCATCTGTTCGTAGATGTGGCGGATCCAGGTCATCTCGTCGCGGCCTTCGGTGAAGGCGTGCTCGAACCCGCCGCGCGCGGCCAGTTCGCGGTAGATGTCGAAGTCGTTGCGGCTGTGGCCCACCGGCGCCACCGCCTGCCGCATCGCCAGCAGGTAGCGGTCGCGCGACGAGCCGCCGATGTCGTTGCGTTCCAGCGTGGTGGTGGCCGGCAGCACGATGTCGGCGCGGCGCGCGGTGGGCGTCCACCACGGCTCGTGCACGATGATGGTCTCGGGCCGGGCCCAGGCACGCGCCAGGCGGTTCAGGTCCTGGTGATGATGGAACGGATTGCCGCCCGCCCAGTAGACCAGGCGGATGTCGGGATAGGCGCCGGTCCTGCCGTTGAATTCGTACGGCTCGCCCGGCTGCAGCAGCATGTCGGTCAGGCGCGCCACGGGGATCGAGGCGCCGGCCGGATTGCGGCCGGCGCGCATCTCCGGCGCGGGCAGGTCGGGGCGCGGATTGCCGGCGCCGTTCATCGAGCCGTGGCCAAACGCGAAGCCGCCGCCGGGCAGGCCGATCTGGCCCAGCAGCGCGGCCAGCGCGACGCTGCCCCAGTAAGGCTGTTCGCCGCGATGGCCGCGTTGCAGCGACCACGAGCACGACAGCAGCGTGCGGGTGCCGGCCGCGTCCCGCGCCAGCGCGCGGATGGTGGCGGCCGGCACGCCGCAGATGCGCTCGGCCCAGGCCGCGTCCTTGGGCTGGCCGTCGGCGCGGCCCAGCAGGTAGTCGGCGTACTGCTCGAAGCCGTTGCAGCAGCGCGCCAGGAAGTCGCGGTCGTGGCGGTCCTCGGCCAGCAGCGTGTGGGCCATGCCCAGCATCATCGCGGCATCGGTGTTGGGGCGGATGGGGATCCATTCGGCCGCCAGGGCAGCCGGCGCGTCGCCGCGCGTGGGGCTGACCACCACGGCGCGCATGCCGGCCTGGCGCGCTCGCGCCAGCCAGCCCGGCGCGCTGTGGTCGCCCGCGCCGCCCGAGGCGATCTGGGTGTTGCGCAGCGGGATGCCGCCAAACGCGATCAGCAGCCGGGTGTGTCCGACCACGCTGTTCCAGTCGGTGATGCGGCCGGTGACGGGCGCGTAGGTGCCGATGATGTGCGGCAGCAGGAACTGCGCCGCGCCCCAGCTGTAGTTGCCGGATTGGTCGACGCAGCCGCCGCCGGCATACAGGAAGCGGTGCGTCAGGGTGCGCGCGTGATGCAGCCGTCCCGCCGACGACCAGCCATACGAGCCGCCAAAGATGGCGGTCGGCCCATGCCGCGCGCGCACGCGTTGCAATTCATCGTGCACCAGCGCCAGCGCGGTGTCCCAATCGACTTCCACGTAACCGTCGACGCCGCGCAGCTCGGGCGCGCCGCGGTGCCTGAGCCAGCTGGCGCGCACGCTGGGGCGGGCGATGCGCAGCGGCGAGTGCACCATGTCGGGCATCGCGTGGATAAGCGGGGACGGAGCCTGGTCGTGCGCGAAGGGCTCGCAGCCGATGACGCGGCCGTCGCGCACCAGCGCGGTGTACGCGCCCCAGTGAGACAGGGACGGATAACGGGATATCGCTTCGGACATGCGGGCGGCGCCGTGAAAAGCGTATTGTTATGGAAATCTTAATAACTTAACGGCATTGCCTTAGAAATTCTTTGTCTTTCAGGCCCCGCTAAAGTGTGGAAAATAGAAAAATTTTCGGGGCCGCTCTTCCTATACTGCGAAAGCAGCAAGGGGAATGGTCAGGTGCAGGCGCCAACGACCGCGCGCCAGCCTGGCTTTTTTTGATTGAGCAGTCCTTCCGCATGTGGAGCAGGTCATGAGCAAAATGAAAATCCAGGGGTCCTTCGTCGCCATCGTCACGCCGTTCAATCGTGACGGCAGCGTCGATTTCAGCGCCTTCCGCAGTCTGTTGAAGTTCCAGGAAGACAACGGCACCGCCGCTGTGCTGATCATGGGATCCACGGGTGAGGTCTCGCTGCTGTCGCCCGAAGAGCGCCGCCAGGTGATCGTCGAGACGGCCAAGATGAAGACCGGCAAGATGAAGCTGTTCTACGGCTGCACCGGCAACAACACCGACAGCACCATCGACTACCTGAAGTTCGCGCGCGCCAACGGCGCCGATGGCGCGATCCTGGCCGCGCCCGCCTACATCTGCGCGTCCGAAGCCGACACCGAAGCCTATTTCCTCGAAGTGGCCGACGCCACCGACCTGCCCCTGGGCATCTACAACAACCCGCCGCGGGTCAAGAGCGACCTGCACTGGGACCAGCTGCTGCGCATCTTCAAGCACCCCAACTACGTGGTGCACAAGGAATCGACCACCCGCGTCGGCCAGGTGGCGCAAGTGCTGCGCGGCCGTCCCGACGTGTCGGTGATGTGCTGCGACTCGCCCAACCTGGGCCTGGTGGTGCCCACCATGAGCCTGGGCGGCCACGGCACCGCCAACATGACCGGCAACATCGCGCCCGCCGAGATGGCCGACATCTCGCGTCCGTGGGACACGCCGGACGTGTCGGTCAGCTTCCGCGAAGGCTACCTGGGCCTGCTGCCGATGCTGCACTACTCGTACTCGGCCATCAACCCGGTCGCCATCAAGTCGCTGATGAAGGCGGTGGGCCTGCCGGTCGGCGACCTGCGCCGTCCGCTGCGCGGCCTCGAGGGCGACGCGCTGGCCAAGGGCCTGCGCATCGTGCGCGAACTGGGGCTGGACACCAAGTACGGCTTCAGCTCCGCGCAGCTCAAGGCGGCCTGATTCCCCTGTTCCGGCGGCTATAGCCGCCGGATTCATTTTGACGATCCACGACATGGTGGCCGCGAGCGTCGCGGCCGGTGGCGTGGTCGGCCCCTGCGCGTCCGGAATGGACGCGCCCTCGCCAAGAGAGACTCATCATGTTCCGTTCGCCATCCCGTCCCGCGCCGTTCACCCGGTTGCTCGCCACCGCCCTGGCGGTCGTGGGCGTCACCTGCGGCGCCAGCGCGCTGGCCGCCGATACCGCCGGCTATCCGCAACGCCCGATCACGCTAGTGGTGCCGCATCCGCCGGGCGGCTCGGTCGACGGCGTGGCACGCCTGTATGCCGAGCAACTGAGCAAGGAACTGGGCCAGTCGGTGGTGGTGGAAAACCGCGCCGGCGCTTCGGGCATGATCGGCGCCGCCTACGTGGCGCGGGCCGCGCCGGACGGCTACACGCTGTACCTGAACGCGTCCATCCACGCCATCAACCCGCTGCTGTACAAGAAGACCATCAAGTTCGACTCGGTCAAGGACTTCACCCCGATCAGCGAATTGGCGCAGGGCGCGCTGATCTTCAGCGTCTACCCCAAGGTGCCGGCCAACAACGTGGGCGAATTCGTGAAGGTGCTCAAGGCCGAGCCGCAGAAGTACTCGTTCGCCACCAGCGGCTTCGGCTCGGCGGGCCACCTGGCCGCCGCCTCGTTCCTGCATGACAACGGCCTGGACCAGATCCCCATCGTGCTCTACCGCGGTGGCGGCCCGGCGCTGTCCGACCTGGTCGGCGGGCAGGTGCAGGGCCTGATCGATCCGATGTTGTCGTCGCTGCCGATGGTGCGCGCCGGCAAGCTCAAGGCGCTGGCGGTGACGGGCGCCGAGCGCAGCCCGCTGCTGCCCGACCTGGCCACCATGAAGGAACAGGGGCAGAAGAACTTCGAGTTCTATTCCTGGTACGGCGTATGGGGCCCGGCCAACCTGCCGGAACCGGTGCTGCGCAAGCTGGAAGGCGTGTCGGCCAAGGTGATGGCCAATCCCAAGATCGTCGAGCAGTTGAACGGCCTGGGCTTCGAACCCTCGGTCAAGAATTCGGCGGCCTTCGCCAAGTTCATCGACGCCGAGATGAAGCGCTACCAGGTCATCATCGACCAGGCCAATATCAAGATCACGGAGTAAGCGGGCGCGCGCCGGCGCGGTATTGCGTGGGGCTCAGGCCGAAGCGGCGCTGGAACGCCTTGGCCAGCCGGCTTTCCGAACCGAAGCCGGCGGACCGCGCCAGGAGCTTGAGCGGTTGGCCGGCTTCCAGTCCGGTGCGCACCGTTTCGAGTCGCAGCGCTTCCAGAAAGGCCCGCGGGGTGTATCCGGTGTCACGCGTGAAGCCGCGATGGAAGGTGCGGGGGGTCTGGCCGGCCATGGACGCCATGCGTTCGACATCGATGGCTTCGGCCAGGTGGCCGCGCAACCAATCGACCAGTTCGCCATAGGCGCCCGCCTGCCCCTCGAGGATCAGCGAGTATTGCGCCTGATTGCCCGGGCGGCGCAAGGCCAGGTTGAGTTGCCGCGCCACCCGCGCCGCGAGCCAGCGGCTCGAATCCTGTTCGACCATGGCCAGGCACATGTCGATGCCGGCGGTGATGCCGCCCGAGGTCCAGCAGCGTCCATCCTGCACATAGAGCGCATCCGGCTCCACCTGCAATCCGTTGAAGTATCGCGCCAGCAACTGCGCCGAGGCCCAATGCGTCGCCACGCGCCGGCCCGCCAGCATGCCCCAATGGGCCAGCAGGAACGCGCCGGTGCAGACGGAGGCCAGGCGCCGCGCCCGTGTGCCGGCCTGCATGATCCACGCCTGCAGGACGTCGTCCGCGGCGGCCTGCAGCAGGCCCTCGCGTTCGCCGCCGGCCACGATCACCGTATCGAGCGTGGCGGGATCGACGCTGCCGGCCGCTTCGGTCTGCAGCACCACGCCGTTGGACAGCCTGACCGGCCCGCCCGCGCTCGACAGCACGGCGATCTGGTAGGGCGTATCCACGCCCAGCGCGCTGGCCATGGAAAAGACATCGGCGGGACCGGCCACGTCGAGATGCTGCACGGTCGGATAGACAACGATGGCGACCCGGCGCGGCGCGCGGGCGGGAGACGGTCGTGGCATGGGAAATGGGGAGTGGGCCTGGTGGAATCTTAGCGCGATCATGTGGCAGAAAACGGCAGGGTTTTGTCATTGCTGCCACGCGCGATGTGCCCCTAGGCTGTCGGGGTTGAGGCTTGGCCTCGTCGTGGAACAGGGGTGTCATGGTGGACAGGCGGGTAGGGGTGGGGCTGGTGGCGGCATTGCTGGCGGCGGCCGTCGTGGCGGCTGCGCTGGTATGGCGCGATCCCGGTGGGGTGCCGGCACCGCCGTCGGGATCGCAGGCCGCGCCGCTGCCCGCGCCGCGGTCGTCTGCCGCGGGGCGCCTGCCGCGGATCGTGGTGCTGGCGCACAACGCCAATACCGAGTTGACCGACTTCGTGGTGCCCTATGCGGTGCTCAAGCGCTCGGGCGTTGCCGAGGTCTGGGCGTTGGGGCTGGATCCCGGGCCGGTGCGCTTCTTCCCCGCCTTGCGGGCGCAGCCGGACGCCGACGTCGCCACGTTCGACGCGCGTCATCCGGACGGCGCCGACTACGTGATCGTGCCCGCGGTGCACGAGGATGCCGATCCGCGCTTGCTGGCCTGGGTGCGCGCGCAGGTCGCCAAGGGCGCCGTCGTCATCGGCATTTGCGATGGGGTGTGGGTATTGGCCCGGGCCGGCCTGCTGGATGGCCACGAGGCGGTCTCGCATTGGTATTCACGGGCGGCGCTGGCGCGCGATTTCGCGTCGGTGCGGTGGCGCCAGGACCGTCGCTATGTCGCGGATCGCAACGTGGTGACGACAACCGGCGTCAGCGCCTCGATTCCCGTGTCGCTGGCGCTGGTGGAGACGCTGGCCGGCCGGCCGCGCGCGCAGGCGTTGGCGCGCCAGCTGGGCCTGGCGGATTGGGGCGACGCGCATCCGGGCAAGGACTTTCATCTGGGGCCGCGGCATCTTTACACGGCGGCGAGCAATATCGCCGCCTTCTGGCGGCATGAGACGCTGCGGGTCGAGCTGGCGCCCGGCATGGATGACCTGCGGCTGGCGCTGCTCGCCGACGCCTACGCCCGCAGCTATCGGACGTCGCTGGTTGCGGCCGCGCCGAGGCCGCAACCCGTCAGATTGGCCAGTGGCCTGGCTTATCTGCCCGAGCCGATTCCGCCGGCCGGGTTGTCCTTGCCGCTGCCTTTGGGCGCCCTGACGGCGCGGGGGGAAACTCCGGTGTTGGACGCCATCCTGCATGAAATGGCGGTTCGTTATGGGTCTGCCACCGCCCGCTTCGTGGCGTTGCAATTGGAATATCCCATGGACCCGCCTTGAAGGCGATTGCCGGCCAGGGATGAAATATTTATCCGGGTAGTATTGTCTATTTTTATTTACCCGGATAAAATTATCCACCTGACTCGCGGATCCCCGGCGGGTGTTCCATGCGGATGAGCCCTGGACATGACAGACCGACACCTCCTCAAACGGCAGTACCTGGATACCAAGACCCTGGCCGGCGTCTACGCGATCCGCAACCGGATCAGCGGGCGCGCGCTGGTGGCCGGCAGCGCCAACGCCGATGGCGCGCTCAACCGGCACCGCTTCGAGTTGCGCCAGGGCACCCATCGCAATGCGCTATTGCGCCGCGATTGGCTCGCGCATGGCGAAGACAGTTTCGTGTTCGAGGTGCTGGACCGGGTCAAGCCGCGCGCCGATCCGGCGTTCGACGCGGCGCGGGAACTGGAGGACCTGGTGGCGTTGTGGCGCCAGGACATCCCCTGCCAGGGCGAGGCGGGCTACGAGCCGGCGGGAGCCGCGCCATGACCGGCAGCGCTATTGAGGCCTGCCTGGCCTGGCATGGCGACTACACCGGCTTGCGGTGCCAGCTCGACGACGTGCTGGCCACGCACCACGGCATCGACTTCGACGACTTCGCGCTGTTGCACCGGCTGGCGCGGGCGGGGGGCCAACCGGTGGCGCTGGCGGCGCTGGCCGCCGCCCTGGGCGCTTCGCGTTCGGCGATGCTGCGGCGCCTGCGGCCGCTGGAAAAGACCGGGCTGGTGAGCGGGGCGGGCGCCGCCGCCGGCTATCGCGTCGCGTTGCGGCCTGCCGGCTTGCGCCTGCTGCGGGTGGCGGACGAGGACGTCGCGGATCGCTGGACCCGCGCCCCGGCGGCGCAGGCCGCGCCGCTCACGGCGCCGTCGGGTCCGGCAACGGCTGGCGCGGCTTGACCGCCGCGGCCAGCGCCACCAGCAGCAACAGGCTGGCCGCGACCACGTACGGCATCCACGGCTGCACGCCATACAGCAGCGTGCACACCAGCGGCGCCACCACCATCGCCATGCCCTGCACCGCGATCACCGAGCCGGCGGCGATGCCTTGCTCGTCGGCCGTGACGGCGTTGGCGGCCAGGGTCTGGATCGACGGGAACACCAGTCCCATGCCGGCGGCCATGACCGCGTAGCACGCCACCAGGCCGGCGGCGCCGCTCAGCACCGGCACCAGCAGGAAGCCGACGCCGGCCAACAGCGCGCCGCCCGCCAGGCAGCGTGCCGCGTTCATGCGGCGCGCCTTGGCCAGCCCCACCTGCACCAGGATAAGCATGATGCCGACGGTGGTCATGGCCCAACCGGCGGTCCGCGCCGCGGGGCCGGGTTCCTGGCGCAGCGCGTCCATGGCGTAGAAGCCGACGATCATCTGCGCGGTAATGACGGCGCTCATGGCCAGCAGCATGGCGGCCAGTGGCAGCCGCAGCCGCCGGTCGCTCAGTTTCAGCGGCGGCGTGGCGCGCGGTTCGTGCGCGGCGTCGGACGGCAGCTTCGCGGCCAGCCACAGCGTGCCCAGCAGGGGCAGCACGGCGGCGATGTAGAGCGGCAGCGTCAGGCTGTCCTTGACCAGCAGGCCGCCGATGGCGGGCCCCAGCACCATGCCCAGGCCGTTGGCCGCGCCGAGCTTGGCCATCATCGCGCCGCGTTGCGCCGGCGGAGTGATGTCGGCGATGCGGGCCGCGCTGACGGTGGGCATGGCGGCGTAGAAGGCGCCGATCAGCGCGCGCAGCGCCATCAACGCCAGCAGCGCCAGCCACACCGGCGGCGGCTCGCGCAGCATCAGGTCCAGGCCCACCGCCAGCAGCAGGTAGCTGACGATGTAGCCCGCGGCGGCGCGCAGCAGCACGCGGCGGCGGCCGACGCGATCGCTGCGGCCGCCCCAGTAGCGCGCCATCAGCATCCACAGCACGCCGGCCACGGTGACGACCAGCCCGCCATGCCATTCGGCCAGCCGCAGGCCGCGCACCACCGGGCCGATGACGGGCATGAAGGCCATGATGGCGGTCAGGCACAGGGTGTTGAAGACGAACAGGGCGGCGGCTTCGTTCGGGCGGCGAGGGGTGTCTGGCAATTGCGGCATGAAAGGCTGGATGCGGATGAAAATTGTTATCATCCAGGCCAGGCGGCGGCCGCGCTAGCGAATCCGCGCCGGAAATCGCGGAATTGGAAAAAAATGGCCTCTCAGCCTCGACTCGCTCCGGATCGCGCCGCGCCGCTCACCGCGCAGGACCTGCTGCGCCTGCTGCCGCCCGACTGGCTCGAGATCCGCACCCAGCATGAACTGCCGGGCGGCATCTCGATCGGCTGCCTCGACGGCCGGCCGCAGTCCGATTGGGCCGCCAGCGGCGCGGCCGAATCCAGCGTCGGCGTGGCGATCGTGCTCGACGGGCAGTTCGGCCTGGGCTTCGAGGGCGGCGCCGCCCTGCGCGTGCAGCCGGGCAGCGTCATCCTGCACGGCACCGCCGAGCCGGTGCCCGGCTGGGATGAGTTCAAGGGCCGGCGCGCCATCCGCGCGGTCGACATCCGGTTTTCCAGCGACGCCGTGCGCGCCTTGTGGTGGCGCACCTTGCGGCAGGTGCCGTCCGCCGCCTTCGCGGCCGATGGCAGCGTGCCGGCGCGCGATGCGCAACTGGCGATGCTGCCGCTGTGGCCTGGCCTGGCGCGCGTGGCCAGCGAGATCCTGGCCTGGAACCAGGATCGCGGCGAGATCGCCGCGCTGTATCTGCAAGGCAAGGCCCAGGAGGCGCTGGCGCTGACCCTGGCGCATCTGGCGGGCCGCGGCGCGGCCGACCTGCCGCCGCCGGCGGATCGCAAGCGGCTGGCCGAAGCCCACCGCCGCATTCAGCGCGACTACGCCGATTGCGGCAGCGTGCGCCAGCTGGCGCAGGCCGTCGGCCTGAGCGAAAAGCGGCTGCAGGCCGGCTTCATGTCGCTCTACGGGCAATCGGTGCATGGCTGCCTGCTGCATGCCAGGATGGACGCGGCCGCGCGCCTGTTGCGGCGCGGCTGCTCGGTCACCGAGACCGCCTACAGCATCGGCTTTTCCAGCCTCAGCCATTTCATCAAGGCCTTCAAGGCGCATCGCGGCGCCACGCCCACGGCCTGGCTGCGCGGCGCCGCGCAGTAGCCGCGCAGGCGCCGCGCGCCTGGGGGGTAGCGGTAATACCGGTATCGCGGCTGGCCTTGCTGCGGGGGGCGAGGCTGGCAACAATCCCGGTTCCGCGACTCCCGTCCGACAGCGACAAGGCTTTCCCCCATGACTTCGCCCACTTCCCCGGAACGCGCCGATACCGCCGCGCCGGCCGAGAACATCCACTGGCGCCGCAACCTGGCCGTCTGTTTCGCCGGCTCGTTCAGCACCATCGTGGCGATGACGCTACTGCTGCCGTTCCTGCCGCTGTACGTGGAAGAGCTGGGCGTGCAGGGCCATGCGGCCATCGTGCAGTGGTCGGGCGTGGCCTATGGCGCCACCTTCTTCGCCGCGGCGCTGGTCGCGCCGCTGTGGGGCCGGCTGGGCGACCGCTACGGGCGCAAGCTGATGCTGGTGCGCGCCTCGTTCGGCATGGCGATCTGTATGTCGTTGACCGGCATGGTGCAGAGCGTGTGGCAGCTGGTGCTGCTGCGGCTGCTGGTGGGCCTGGCCGGCGGCTACGCGTCGGGCTCGACCATCCTGGTGGCGATGCAGGCGCCCAAGGCGCGCTCGGGCTGGGCGCTGGGCGTGCTGTCGGCTGGCATCATGGCGGGCAACCTGGTGGGTCCGCTGATCGGCGGCGCGCTGCCGCCGCTGATCGGCATCCGCGCCACGTTCCTGCTGGCGGGCGGCGTGATCTTCCTGGCGTTCCTGGCCACCGTGTTCCTCATCAAGGAAATGCCGCGCCCGCCCAAGGCCGCCAGGCAGGACGGCAAGCGCCGCGGCGGCTGGGCGCAGATCCCCGACAAGCGGCCGGTGGCCGCGATGCTGGCGACCGGCATGCTGCTGATGTTCGCCACCATGTCGATCGAACCCATCATCACGGTCTACGTGGGCCAATTGGTGGAGGACCCGGCCCGCGTCACGCTGGTGTCGGGCGTGGTCATGTCGGCGGCGGCGCTGGGCGCGATCCTGTCGGCCTCGCGGCTGGGCCGGCTGGCCGATCGCGTCGGCCACTGGACGGTGATCGTCGGCGCGCTGGCCGTGGCCGCGCTGCTGCTGATTCCGCAGGCCTTCGTCACCGCCGGCTGGCAACTGGTGGCGCTGCGCTTCCTGATGGGCCTGGCGCTGGGCGGGCTGCTGCCGTGCGTCACCAGCGTGATCCGCCACAACGTGCCCGACGGCGTCGGCGGCAATGTGCTGGGCATGTCGATCTCGGCGCAGTACGCGGGCCAGGTGGCGGGTCCGCTGCTGGGCGGCTTCATCGGCGGGCATTTCGGCATGCCGGCCGTGTTCCTGGGCACCGCGGCGCTGCTGGCGGCGGGCGCCGTGGCCAATGGCGTGCTGCGGGCGCGTCACCAGCGCGCGCTGGCCGAGGCGTAGCGGGCGCGCGGCGTTGGCACGCCGACGGCGCGCACCGCGCATGGCGCCTCAGAAGCCCGCCGAGCGCGGATCCATGACGTGGTCGATCAAGCCCCATTGCACGGCTTCCTCGGCGCTCATGTAGCGGTCGCGGTCCAGGCTGCGCTCGACGTCGTCGTAGCTGCGCCCGCAATGCTCGGCATACAGGCGGATGATGCGCTGCTTGGTGCGCTGCATTTCCTCGGCGTGGATCAGCACGTCCGAGGCCTGCCCCTGGAATCCGCCCAGCGGCTGGTGCACGTGCAGGCTGGCGTTGGCCAGCGCCGCGCGCTTGCCGGGCTCGCCGGCCATCAGCAGGAACGACCCCATCGAGCGCGCCGTGCCCATGCACAGGGTGTGCACCGGCGACTTGATGAACTGCATGGTGTCGTACATGGCCAGCCCGCTGGTGATGACGCCGCCCGGCGAATTGATGTACAGGTGGATCGGCTTGCCGGGGTTCTCGGCTTCCAGGAACAGCAGCTGCGCGCACACCAGGGCCGACACGGCGTCATTGACTTCGCCGCTCAGGAAGATGATGCGTTCGCGCAGCAGGCGCGAATAGATATCGAACGAACGTTCCCCGCGGCCGGACTGTTCCACCACCATCGGGACGAGCTGCATCGTTTCGCTCATGCGCGAACTCCTGTCTTGCATCAAAGGAAAAAGCGGCGTCAGGCGGCGAGCCTGAAGGCCGGCCAGGCATCGTTCGCCGCCTGCGGCGCGGGCCGCGCCAGCCGCGCGTCGTCGGGGGCGTGGATGATGGTCAGGCGGGTGCCGCCATCGGCCGTGGGGCTGAGCTGGAACGTGACCACGCTTTCCAGGCAGGGCGGCAGCGTCTCGCGCATGCGGTAGCGGACCTCGACCCCCGGCGTGGCGGCCAGCGGCTCGGGGTCGGCCAGCGCGCCGCCCGGCAGCCACTGCTCGCGCAGGGCGGGAATGCTGAGGGCGCGCCAGACCTTCTCGGGCGGCGCGTCCAGTTCGTAATCGAGCACCAGTGCCGTGTCCTGCGGGGCGGGGTCCGAGTGGGTCATTGGTCCATGTCCTTGAGCAGCGTCTTCAGGGCGTCGACCCGCGCCGGCCACCAGGCGCGGTACTTGGACAGCCAGCCGGCGAGCAGCGCCAGCCCGTCCGGGTCGACCTGGTAGTTCACGAAGCGACCCTGGCGCTGCTCGCGGATCAGCCGCGCCTGGCGCAGCACCGCCAGGTGCTGCGAGACCGCGGGCTGGCTGATGTCCAGGCCTTCGCGCAGCGCGCTGGCGTTCATGGCGCCCGCCGCCAGCTTGTCGAACAGCGCGCGGCGGGTGGGATCGGCCAGGGCCTTGAAGATGTCGTTTTCGATCATGGCAACACATTAGCAGTTGCTTATGTGTTGTGCAAGCCCCGCGCGAACGGCGGGCCGGGCCGGCGCGCGTCTCAGTGGATGACGCGCGCCGCCTTGCGGGCGCGCTTGATCTCGTACATCCGGGTATCGGCCAGGCGCACGGCCTCTTCCGCCACCAGGCCGCGCGGATCGAGGGCCACCACGCCGACGCTGGCGCCCTCGTAGGGCAGGGCGACGTCGCCGAGCTGGTAGCGGCCGACGGTGGCGGCGGCGGCGCGGTCTTCCAGCGAGCGGGCGGCTTCCTCGGCGTCGCCGCGTTCGGCCTCGTGGCCCGGCGCCGCGTCGCCGCGCGCCAGCGCGGGGCCCGGGCCGATCAGCACGAACTCGTCGCCGCCCAATCGCCCGACCATGTCGGAGGCGCGCAGCGCCATCGCCAGGCGCCGCGAGACTTCCTGCAGGAAGGCGTCGCCCAGCTGGTGGCCGTAGGTGTCGTTGATGCCCTTGAAGCCGTCCAGGTCGACCACGCCGACCAGCACGCTGCCGCCTTCGCGCAGGGCGCGGCCGCGCAGGCGGTCCAGTTCCTCGTACAGCGCGCGCCGGTTGGGCAGGCCGGTCAGCGGATCGGTCAGCGCGTAGGCCATCAGCTTGGTGTTGGCGGTGCGCAGTTCCGCCACCAGCTGTTCGCGTTCGAGGAAGTTGGCGATCACGCTGGAGAACAGGCGCATGATCTCCTCGGCCTGCGGCGCGATGCTCTGGCGGCTGGCGCTGGCGCCGCACAGGGTGCCCAGCAGCAGGCCGTCGTCAGTGCGGATCGGGGTGCTGACGTAGGTCTGGATGCCGAGCTGGCGCGCGGCGTCGGAGTCGGGCCAGCAGGCGCCGACGTCGCTGGTGGACATGCGGCCTTCCTCCAGCGCGCGCTTGCACAGCGTGTCCGACCACGGCACCGACAGGCCTTCCGGAATCTGCAGCGCGCCAATGTTGCGCGCGTAGCGCACATGCTGCTGGTCCTCGTCCGGATCGATCGAGGTGAGATACGTGGATTCCAGGCCGGTGACGGCCCCGAGCATATCCAGGAGGGGGCGCGTCAACTGCTCGACCGATTTGGCCGCCTGCAGAGACGCCGACAGTTCGGCGAGTATCGGGTCCAACGAAAGCTCCCAAAAAAACACTGACGCATCGACGCCGGCCCCGGATCCTCGGCCCGGGGAGCGGCCTTGCCTCCATTATGCCTTGCCCGGATTGCAGCGCCGCGCGCGTTCCGCGTCCGGCCGTCGCACCCCCTAAAGTCCCATGCTGCACTGCCGTAAGCCAGGGTGGCGCGGACGCTATGTCGTCGCGTACCTGGATACCCGTGCCCCCCGGCATGGGCAGCTGCAGTAAGAAGACAAGCATGAAAATCACCTCGTTGCGCAACAGGATCCTGTTGATCACGTGTTTTACCGTCGTCGGCGCGCTGGTGCTCTCGGGCATTGCGATTTATCACATCGTGCGCGACAACATGATGGCAACCATCTCCGCGGACCTGGACGCCATCGCCGCCGGCAACGCCAGCGCCATCGAGCGCTGGTCGGCCGACAAGGCCCAGGCGGTATCGGCCACCGCGGCCGTGGTGGAAAAGGGCGATCCGCGCGGCCTGACCAAGCTCATGGGCGAGACCAACGGCTTTCCCATCACCAGCATCGGCTGGTCGGACAAGAGCTACTTCTCGACCGCGCAGACGCCGCCCGACTACGACCCCACCGCGCGCCCCTGGTACAAGAGCGCGGTGTCCGCCGGCAAGCTGACCGTGACCAAGCCGTATGGCGATTCCGGCACCGGCAAGCCCTACGTGGCCTTCACCGCGCCGATCGTGCGCGCCGGACAGACCACCGGCGCCATCAGCGGCGCGGTGGCGCTGGACGGCATCAAGGACGTCATCAAGGCGATCCGGCCCACGCCCTCCAGCACCGCGTTCGTGCTGGCCACCGACGGCCAGGTGATCTCGCACGTCGATGACAAGCTGGCGCTCAAGCCGTCCACCGACGTGGCCGCCGGCCTGACGCCGGCCGTGCTGGCCGGCATGGCGCTCGAGGGCGCGACGCCGCTGGTGCTGAGCCTGGGCGGCATGCCCAAGCTGCTCAAGGCGCATCCCATCGCCGGCACCGACTGGTTCCTGGTGATCGCGCTGGACGAGGCCGAGGCCACCGCCGGCCTGTCGCAGGTCTTCAACGCCACGCTGATCTCGATGGTGGTGCTGACGCTGGTCGCGGTGCTGCTCGCCAGCGTGGTGACGTCGCGCGCCTTCAAGCGCCTGTCGGCGGTGCGCGACGCGATGGACACCATCGGCTCGGGCGACGGCGACATGACGCATCGGCTGGCGGTGGTGGGGCACGACGAAGTGGCGCAGATCTCGTCGTCGTTCAACGCCTTCGTCGACAAGATCAGCCACGTCATGCTGGACGTGCGCAACGGCGTGCACTCGATGACCTCGGCCACGCGCGAGATCGAGATGGGCAACCGCGACCTGTCGCAACGCACCGAAGTGTCGGCCGGCTCGCTGCAGGAGACCTCGTCGGCGCTGACCGAGCTGACCTCCAGCGTGCGCCAGACCGAAGAGGCGGCCGAGCATGCCACGCGCCTGGCGACCGAAGCCAGCCAGGCGGCCGAGCGCGGCGGCCAGGTGGTGACCGACGCGGTCAGCACCATGGGCGCGATCGCGCAGTCGTCCGAGCGCATCACCGAGATCATCAGCGTCATCGACGGCATCGCCTTCCAGACCAACATCCTGGCGCTGAACGCGGCGGTCGAGGCCGCGCGCGCCGGCGAACAGGGCCGCGGCTTCGCCGTGGTGGCGGGCGAGGTGCGCACGCTGGCGCAACGCAGCGCGGCCTCGGCGCAGGAGATCCGCACGCTGATCCAGGCATCGGTGCAGAACGTGCGCAGCGGCACCGAGCGGGTCCAGGCGGCCGGCTCGACCATGCACGAGATCGTCGAAGGCGTGTCGCGTGTTCAGCGTCTTGTCAGTGAGATCCACGGCGCCATGGCCGAACAGAGCGTGGGCATCAGCCAGATCGACCGCAGCGTGTCGGACATGGACCAGGCCACGCAACAGAACGCGGCGCTGGTGGAGCAGTCGGCCGCGGCCTCGGCGATGCTGAGCGACCAGGCCGGCGCGCTGGCCGGCACCGTGGCCCTGTTCAAGCTGCGCGGCGATGCGCACGGCGCCGCACCGCGCATGGCGGCCCTGCCGGCCTGATCCGGCTCGATCGGCGTGGCGGCGCGTGACGCGCCGCGCGCCAGGGCGCGCGGCGGCCCGTCATTCCGTGGGGTGATGGGCCGCGCCGGCGTCGCGCAATGCGGCGCGGGTGATGCCTTTGTGTGGCTGGATGCGGCGCTCGCCGTGGCGGATATCGATGCTTTCCGCCGGCCTTTCTTCGTTCCGTTCGCGGACGCTTTCCCTGTCTTTCGCTGACCCGATCCGCCTTGCCGGAAGCGGCCGCGCACGCGGCTTTCGTCTCGCTGAATGGGGGGTGAGGCCGCGGGCCGTTTTGATTTTGACATCAATTCAGGATGCAGTCAGCTTGATGTCGCCAGACCTACGGGAAAGCGATAACGCATTCGCGTGTTCCGGCGCAAAAAGCGAAAGCTGATTGGAAGTGTCGCTCTCTACTATCTGCCGACCTCGTCCGCAGCACCGAAATTTTCAGCGGGAAGACAGGCGGGGGAACCAGACCGGTTTGAACAACCGGGTGGCAATAACAAGCGAAAAAAACGCAATGCCTGGGAGGGCGCGTCTTATGTACTTTGGCAATAGAAACTTTGTCGCGGGGCTCTTCATGATCGCCTTCGCCCTGCTGTTCGGGCTGGCGGCGTTGAAGTATCAACTGGGGACATTCAGCCGTTCGGGGCCGGGCCTGTTTCCGCTGATGGTCAGCTCGCTGCTGGGCGTGATCGGGGTGATCTCGGTGGTGCGTTCGCGCTTCGTGCCGCCGGTGCCGCTGAGCTACAGCATCAAGAACATCGCCATCATCATGCTGAGCCTGTGCGGCTTCGCGGTGGTGTCGGGCTTCATCAACATGATCGTGGGCATCGTCTTCCTGGTGTTCTGCTCGACGCTGGCGGGCACCTCGTACTCGGTGGTGCGCAATATCAAGATCTCGCTGGGCCTGATCGCGGTGGCATTCGCCTTCCGCAACCTGCTCGGCCTGAACCTGCCGCTGTTCTGAGGGAGAGCCATCATGATGGAGATGTTGAACAATCTCGCGTTCGGTTTCGAGCACGCGCTGACCCTGCAGAACCTGATGTACTGCGCGATCGGTTGCGTGGTCGGCACGCTGGTCGGCCTGCTGCCGGGCCTGGGCCCGCTGTCGACCATCAGCCTGCTGTTGCCGCTGACCTATTCCATTCCCACCGGCGGCGCGCTGATCATGCTCGCCGGCATCTACTACGGCGCGCAGTACGGCGATAGCGTCAGCGCGATCACGATGAAGATCCCGCATGCGAGCAGTATCGTCGCCTGCATCGACGGGTATCAGATGAACCTGAAGGGCAAGACCGGCCTGGCCCTGTTCACCGCGGGCGTGTCGAGCTTCATCGGCGGCACCGTGGCGATCGTGGTGCTGTCGACGATGGCGCCGGCGCTGGGTGAAGTCGGCCTGCTGTTCGGCCCGGCCGACTACTGCGCGCTGATGCTGCTGGGCTTCTTCTGCGTCAGCTTCGTCAGCAGCGGCAGCCTGCTCAATGGCCTGGCGATGGCCATGATCGGCATCCTGCTGGGCGTGATCGGCACCGACGTCAACAGCGGCGTGGCGCGCTACACGATGGACCTGGCCTTCCTGCAGGACGGCGTCGGCCTCATCAGCATCGCGCTGGGCTGCTTCGGCATCGCCGAGATCGTCAAGAACCTGGACAACCGCAACACGCTGACGCCGTTCAACGGCAAGATCAAGCTGATCCCGACGTGGCCCGAGTTCAAGCGCATCATCCCCAGCGCGCTGCGCGGCAGCGTGGTGGGTTCGGTGCTGGGCATTCTGCCCGGCGGCGGCCCGACGATCGCGCAGTTCGCCGCCTACGCGGCCGACAAGCGCTTCAGCAAGTACCGCCACGAGATCGGCAACGGCGCCATCGAAGGCGTGGCGGGCCAGGCGGCGGCCGACGAAGCGGCCGCGCGCACCAGCTTCATCCCGCTGATGGCCATCGGCATCCCCGAAAATGCCGTCATGGCGCTGATGCTGGCCGCGTTCATCGTCAAGGGCATCCAGCCCGGTCCCAACATGATCGCCACCCACCCCGACCTGTTCTGGGGCCTGGTGGCCAGCATGTGGGTGGGCAACTGCTTCCTGCTGATCCTGAACGTGCCGCTGGTGCGCTACTGGCTGTCGGTGTTCAAGATCCCGTACACGGTGCTGTTCCCGGCGATCCTGTTCTTCTGCTGCATCGGCACGTTCAGCATCAACAACAACCTGGACGACATCTACATCACGGCGATCTTCGGCCTGATCGGCTACCTCTTCCTGCGCCTGGGCATGGAAGCGGCGCCGCTGATGCTGGGCTTCATCCTCGGCCCGATGCTGGAAGAGAACTTCCGCCGCGCCATGCTGCTCAGCCGCGGCGAGTTCGGCGTGTTCCTGACGCGGCCGATCAGCGGCACGCTGCTGGCGCTGATCGGCGCGGCGGTGGTGTGGCAGCTGGTGTCGTTCCTGCGCAAGGCGCGCAAGGCGCCGGCGCTGGAACAGGCGCCGGTCGAGCCCTGACGCGGCCGGGATTGGGCCTGCGCGACGTTGCCTCTCGCGCGGGCAGGCCCTAGCCCCTGCCGGTGATGCGGGCGGCGGCCTCGGCCGATTGTTGGACGGCCCGGTCGCCGCGAGCGCGCAGATCCGCTTCATAGTCTTGCAAGGCCTGCCCCAGCGGCAGGCCTTTGCACACCTGCGCCAGCCGCGTCGCCAGCGACTGCGCGTCCGCCAGGGCGGTGTTGGCGCCCAGTCCACCCGCCGGGCTCATCGCATGCACCGCGTCGCCCAGGAAGGTCAGGCCGGCTTGCGACCATTGCGGCAGGGGCGGCGCCTGGTAGACGGTCTTGAGCGCGATGCCGTGCGGGTCGCTGGCGGCCACCATCGCCGCCAGCGCGGGATGCACCGGCGCCAGCAGGCGCTGCGCGGCCTGTTGCCAGCGCGCGCCCGTCGCGGTGTCGTCCTGCCGGTTCGCGTGGGTGGCAGCGTCCGCGTCATCCGCGCCCAGCACCGCGCGGCGCTCGCCGATGATGGCCCAGTACTGGTAGCCGGGCACCGCCGTCAGCGTGCATCCCGGCGCGAGGCGCTGCGCCAGCGCCGGCAGCGCCGCCAGCTGCATGGCGTCCAGCACCAGCGCGTAGCCGGCGCCGAACACCACGCCGGCGCCGTCGCGCAGGTCCGCCGGCAGGCCGTCGGGCGCCAGGCTGCCTGCCGGCGCCATGCCGAAGATCGTCACCGTGCCGGTGTCCGCGGGCACCGCGTGCGGCAGGTGCTGGCGCCGCAGCGCCGAATGCACGCCGTCGGCGGCCACCACCAGCGTGCCAGGCCGGGCGCGGATGCCCTCCAGGCGCGGGCCGCCGGCATCCATGCCGGCGCAGCCGTGGCCGAAATGCACGCGACCCTCCAGGCCGGCCAGCAGGATCTCGCGCAGCGTCTGCCGGTGGGCCGAGCGGTCGGGCGCGGTGTCGGCATCCTCCAGGCGCCAGGTGGCCGAGGCGCGTTGCGGCAGCGGCCGCAGCCGCGCGTCGAGCAGGGCGCCCGGGCGGTCGTGGGTCGAGCAGCTCTGCTGGAACAGGGCGTACAGATCCGGCGGCAGGCAGTGCGCCAGCGCCGCCTGGCCGGTGGCGTCGATGCGCAGGCGGTAACCCTGCACGCGGCTGTCGGTGCGCGCGTCGCGCTCGTAGACGTCGAAGTCGATGCCGGCGCGCGCCAGCCCCTGCGCCAGGCACAGGCCGCCCAGGCCGGCGCCGATGATGGAAACGTGGAGATTCTGCATAATGTCCTCGAAGCAAGCCGGCGTCGCCGGCACCCCTACAGCTTGCGTGCAAGCGCGCCCGCGCCGGTAATGCCGTCGCGCCAACAAATCATGCGAACCCGCCAGACACCAGCCCCCGCGCCCGATTACAGCGAATTGCTCGACGGCCCGGCCGTGTGCGCGTTCCATGGCGCCGATGCGCCGGGCAGCGAATTCCGCCTGGGCTCGCGCGAATACGACTGGCACGCGCATGCCCGCGGGCAGCTGTTCGGGGTGGACAGCGGCGCGATGCGGGTGCGCACCGAGGCCGGCTCGTGGCTGCTGCCGCCGCAACGCGCGGGCTGGATCCCGCCGGGGCTGCGGCATCGGGTCAGCGTGGCCGGCGCCGCCAGCGGCTGGGTGGCGCTGGTGCATCCGCAGGCCGCCGCGGCCTTGCCGGCGGCGCCCTGCGTGCTGGGGGTGGACGGGGTGTTGCGTGCCCTGGTGCTGCGCGCGGCCGACTGGCCCGACAAGCTGGCGCTGGACCCGGCCCGCGCGCGCTTCGCGGCCGTGCTGCTCGACGAGATCGAGGCCGCGCCGCGCGAACGCCTGCACCTGCCGTGGCCGCGCGACCGGCGCCTGGCGCGGCTGGCGCAGGCGCTGGCCGACGACCCGGCCGACAACCGGCCGCTGCAAGCGCTGGCCGCGCATGCCGGCCTCGCGCCGCGCACCGCGCAGCGCCTGTTCCGCGACGAGACCGGTTTGGGGTTCGCGCAGTGGCGCCAGCAACTGCGCCTGATCCATGCGCTGGAACGCCTGAGCGCGGGCCAGCCGGTGGCGCAGGTGGCCGACGCGCTGGGCTACGCCACGCCGGGTAATTTCATCGCCATGTTCAAGCGCGCCTTCGGCATGACGCCGGGGCGCTATCTGCGCACGCCGCTGGGCGAGGGCGAGGGCGAGGCGGCCGTCGCCTGATCCGCGCCGGGACGCGCGGCGTCCCCGTTGCAGGCTTTCGCCAGGGCCTGCGCGAGGCGCCTGCCGGCGTGAACAGGTCCTGCCCGCCTTACTCCGCCAGCTTGCGCATTTCGGCGATCAGGTCGGCCTTGCCCTCGAAGCCGATGCCGGGCAGTTCGGGCAGGGTGACGTAGCCGTTGTCGACCCGCACGCCATCGGGAAAGCCGCCGTAGGGCTGGAACAGGTCCGGATAGGATTCATTGCCGCCCAGGCCCAGGCCGGCGGCGATGTTCAGCGACATCTGGTGGCCGCCGTGCGGGATGCAGCGGCTGGCCGACCAGCCGTGCTGGCGCAGCATGTCGAGCGTGCGCAGGTATTCCACCAGGCCATAGCTCAGGGCGCAGTCGAATTGCAGCCAGTCGCGGTCCGGGCGCATGCCGCCGTAGCGGATCAGGTTGCGCGCGTCCTGCATCGAGAACAGGTTCTCGCCCGTCGCCATCGGCTTGTCGTAGTAGTTGCGCAGCGTGGCCTGCAGTTCGAAGTCGAGCGGATCGCCGGCCTCCTCGTACCAGAACAGGTCGTACTGCGACAGCGCCTTGGCGTAGCGGATCGCGGTGTCCAGGTCGAAGCGGCCGTTGGCGTCGACCGCCAGTTTCTTGCCGTCGCCCAGCACGCCCAGGATGGCGTCGATGCGCCGCAGGTCCTCGTCCAGCGAGGCGCCGCCGATCTTCTTCTTGACCACGGTGTAGCCGCGGTCGACGTAGCCGCGCATCTCGTCCTTGAGCTTGCCCAGGTCCTGCCCCGGGTAGTAGTAGCCGCCCGCCGCGTAGACGAACACGCGGCGGTCGGGGCGGCCGTTGCCGTAGCGCTCGGCCAGCAGCTGGAACAGCGGCTTGCCGGCGATCTTGGCGACCGCGTCCCACACCGCCATGTCGATGGTGCCGATGGCGACCGAGCGTTCGCCGTGGCCGCCGGGCTTCTCGTTGACGTACATCGCGTTCCAGACGCGGTGCGGATCGAGGTTGTCGCCGCTGTCGTCGAGCAGGCTGGCGGGATCGGCCTCCAGCACGCGCGGGATGAAGCGTTCGCGCATCAGCATGCCCGCGCCGTAGCGGCCGTTGGAATTGAAGCCGTAGCCGATGACCCGTCGGCCGTCGCGCACCACGTCGGTCACCACCGCCACCAGGCTCAGCGTCATCTTGCTGAAGTCGATGTAGGCGTTGCGGATCGGGGAACTGATCGGAACGGTCTTCTCGCGGATTTCTACGATTTTCATGTTGTCTCCTGGCCGGGGCGGGGATGGGAAAACCGTAGATTATTGGCTCCATACGGCATTATGATTCGCCATCAGGCACTATTTTATTAACTTGAAGTTAAAAGTGCCGGCGGCTAGTCCCCCTGGGTCATGCCGCCGGCGGCGAGTCCCCAACAGGCGTTTGCGGCGGTGAACAACGATCTGGCATCTTCCCTGGAGTTCTTCGTGCTGCTGGCGCGCCATCGCAACCTGTCGACGGTGGCGCGCCAGCTCGACCTCACTCCGCCGGCCGCCACCAAGCGCCTGGCGCAGCTGGAGGCGCGGCTGGGCGTGCGGCTGGTGAACCGCACCACCCGCAGCATCAGCCTCACGCCCGAAGGCGAAACCTATCTGCACTACGCCACGCGCATCCTGGCCGACGTGCGCGAAATGGAAGAGGTGGTGTCGTCCAGCGGCTCGGTGCCCAAGGGCCTGCTGCGCATCAACGCGACGCTCGGCTTCGGCCGCACGGCGATCGCGCCCATCGTGTCCGAATTCGCCGCGCAGCATCCGCAGGTCGAGGTGCAGCTGGATGTCACCGACCGGCCCATCGACCTGGTGGAAAGCGGCGTGGACCTGGGCATCCGCTTCGGCGCCTTGCCCGACCAGCGCCTGGTCGCCCGGCGCGTGCTGTCGAACCGGCGCTTCCTGTGCGCGGCGCCGCGTTACCTGGCGCGGCACGGCACGCCCGCCAGCCTGGGCGACCTGGCCAGCCACCAGTGCATCATCCACCGGCAGAACGAGGACGCCTATGGCGTCTGGCGCTTCACGCGCGACGGCCGCGCGGAGACCGTGAAGGTGCACGGCGCGCTGTCCAGCAACGATGGCGACATCGTGCTGAACTGGGCGCTGGACGGCCACGGCATTCTGGTGCGCTCGGAGTGGGACCTGGCCAAGTACCTGGAGAGCGGGCGGCTGCGAGTGGTGCTGCCCGAGTTCATCCTGCCCTCGGCCGACCTGTTCGTGTATTACCCCAGCAAGCGCGACCTGTCGGCGCGCACGCGGGCGTTCATCGACTTCCTGATGGCGCGCTTCGCGTAGGCCAGGCCGGGGCGCGGCGACGCGCCGGTCGGCGGTATGCGCGGCCCGACGCTAGCCGAACCGGTAGGCCAGCACTTCGTCGCCGGCCGGATCGATCTCGCCCGTGGGCACCCAGCCCAGGCGCCGGTAGAAGCCATGCGAGCGCACGCCCGGATCGGCCGCGCAACTCAGGAACAGGCGTTCGTGGCCCAGCGCGCGCAGCATCCGCATGACCTGGTCGAGCAATGCGCGGCCGATGCCGCGGCCCTCGTAGGCCGGCAGCAGGGCCAGCACCATGATCTCGCCGCTGTCGCGATCGCCGAAGCAGTAGCCGGCCAGCTCGCCGTCCGCCAGCGCCACCACGCCGGGCAGCGCGCCGTCGCGGATGCCATCGCTCCAGCTTTCGCGCGTGATGCCCAGGGCGCGCAGGTCTTCGGCCGAGAAGGCGTTTTCGCGGGTGCGGCCGCGCAGGTCGATGCAGGCGGCGGCGTCGTCGGGATGGGCTGGGCGGTAATGCAGGTTCATGTCGGGTGGGGTCAAACGGAAGCGGGCGCGCCCGGCGTGGCGCGCCGGGTACGGCACGGGGATCAGCCGCCGAGCGCCGCCAGGTTCAGCGCGTGGCTGTGGCCGATCCACACCGCGCAGTCGCGGTGGTCGCGCAGCGACTCGCCGGTGTTGGGGTGCAGGAACACGTCCAGCGCGCCATGGTTGAGCGTCAGCCAGGTGACCACGCGCGGCAGCGCGGCCGGCGCGAAGGCGAGCTGGTAGCTCCATTGCGGGTGCGGGCCGACCGGACGCTCGTGGAAGCGGCCCATCTCGATGCTGTCGCCGAAGGCGGCCAGCGCCTGTTCGCGCAAGGTCCAGGCCGCGTCGCGGCTGTCGGCGTTGAAGTAGACGTGGGCATGCCAGCTGCCAACGATGGCGGGGTCCAGGATCATGATGGTCAACCTCCCGCGCGCTTGGCGCGATGGCCGAGTTTTTCGAGCGCGGCCAGGATGCGGTCGCAGTGGTCGCCCTGCACCTCGATGACGCCGTCCTTGACGGTGCCGCCCGAGCCGCAGGCGGTGCGCAGCTGCTTGCCCAGCGTCGCCAGCGCGTCGTCGTCCAGCGGCAGGCCCTTGACCACGGTCACGGCCTTGCCGCCGCGGCCCTTGGTTTCGCGCGAGACGCGCACGCCGCCGGGCGCGGGCACGGGCCGCGACGCCGCCTTGCATTGGCAGTCGGCGAGCGGGCGCCGGCATTGCGGGCACATCCGGCCGCCGTCGGTGGAGTAGACGAGTCCGCCTGGGGAGCTGCTTTTCATGGGGTATTGCGTGATGTTGCGGTTCAGGCAGCCATTATGCCGGAGCGGCCGCCGCGCCCCTTGCGTTGTGGGAGTTCATTCGTCGAAGCCGCGCGGCCCCAGCGTTTCGACCAGGTAATCGATGAACGACTTGATGCGCGAGGAGATCGCGGTGTTGCGGTAATAGACCGCGTTGACCGGCTGGCGCACGTCCAGCGTCTGGCGCGGGAACAGCTGGCGCAGGGCGCCGGACTGGCGGTCGGCGCGCGTCATGAAGTCGGAAAGGCAGGCGATGCCGGCGTCGTTCAGCGCCAGTTGCCGCAGCGTCTCGCCGCTGAACGAGCGGATCGCCGGCTGGATGTGCAGCGGCTGGCCGTCGGCGTCCTCCAGCGGCCATTCGTTCAGCGACTCCAGTTGCGAGAAGCCCAGCAGGCTGTGCTCGGCCAGGTCGGCGACGCGCTTGGGCGTGCCGTGCGCCGCCAGGTAGCCGGGGCTGGCCAGCACGCGCACGCGGCTGCGGCCGATGGGCACGGCGTGCAGCGACGAGTCCTTCAGGCTGCCGATGCGCAGCGCCAGGTCGGTGCGGCGTTCCAGCAGATCGATGTTGCCCTCGTTGCTGTTCAGTTCCAGCTCGACCTTGGGATAGCGCTTGCGGTAGCCCGGCACCAGCGGCACGATCACGTGCAGCATGAAGGGCGAGGCGGCGTCGACCCGCAGGCGCCCGGCCGGCTGGTTGCGGCGTGCGTGCATCAGTTCCTCGGTCTCTTCGACCGCGGCGATGATCTTGCGGGCCTGCTCCAGGTAGGCGCGGCCTTCCTCGGTCAGCTCCAGCCGCCGGGTGGTGCGGCGCATCAGCGTGGTCTGCAGCTTTTCCTCCAGCCGCGTCATGGTGCGGCTGGTGGCGGAGATGGTCTGCTGCAGCGTATCGGCGGCGGCGGTGATCGAGCCGCTGTCCACGATGGCGATAAAGACCTGCATTTCGTCGAGGGTCGTCTTCATATTTGACGTTATATCAAAAGTCTTTCGCCAATACAGGGCTTATTCCGCAAGGATCGCGCGGGCACACTGGGTGCATTCCAACCTTACCCAGGAGTTTTACATGAGCATCCCGTCTTTTGGCGTCGGCACTTTCCGCCTGCAGGGCCAGGTCGTCATCGATTCCGTGCGCAACGCGCTGGACGTCGGCTACCGCGCCGTCGACACCGCCCAGATCTATGAAAACGAAGCCGAAGTGGGCCAGGCCATCGAGGCCAGCGGCGTCGCCCGCGGCGACCTGTTCGTCACCACCAAGATCTGGGTGCCGAACTACGGCCGCGCCAAGCTCGTGCCCAGCCTGAAGGACAGCCTGGCCAAGCTGCGCACCGACTACGTCGACCTGACCCTGATCCACTGGCCCGCGCCCGGCAACGGCGTCGGCATCGCCGAAATGATGGCCGGCCTGATGGATGCCCGCGAGCAGGGCCTGACGCGCCAGATCGGCATCTCCAACTTCCCCATCGCCGAGACCCGCGAAGCCATCGCCGCCGTCGGCAAGGACGCCATCGCCACCAACCAGATCGAGCTCAGCCCGTACCTGCAGAATGCCAGTCTGGTGGACTTCCTGGACGAACAGGGCATCCAGGTCACCTCGTACATGACGCTGGCCTACGGCAAGGTGCTCAAGGACCCGGTGATCGGCCAGATCGCGCAGCGCCACAACGCCACGCCGGCGCAGGTCGCGCTGGCCTGGGCGCTGCAACGCGGCTTCGCCGTGATCCCGTCGTCGACCAAGCGCGAGAACCTGGCGAGCAACCTGCTGGCCCGCGACCTGCGCCTGACCGATGCCGACATGGCGCAGATCGCCGCGCTGGAACGCAACGGCCGCGAAGTCAGCCCCGACGGCCTGGCCGCCGCCTGGGACTGAGCCGCGCCACCGGCGCCGCGCGCGCCAACCTGATTTCACAAGGAACCATTCCATGAAGCTATTCATCACCGGCGCCAGCGGATTCATCGGCGGCGCGGTCGCCACCTCGATGGCCAAGGCGGGCCATGAGGTCCGCGGCCTGATCCGCAATCCCGAACGCGCCGCCGAATTGCGCGGATTCGGCATCGAACCGGTGCTGGGCACGCTGGACGACGCGGCGCTGCTGGCGGCCGAGGCGCGCGCCGCCGACGCCGTCATCAATGCCGCCGACAGCGACCACCGCGGCGCCGTCGAGGCCCTGCTGGAGGCGCTTGCCGGCAGCGGCAAGGCGTTCATCCACACCAGCGGCAGCAGCCTGGTCGCCGACGACGCGCTGGGCGAGCCGTCCGAGGCGGTGTTCGACGAAACCACGCCGGTGGCGCCGGTGCCGGGCAAGGCCGCGCGCATCGCCATCAACGACCTGATCCTGGCCAGCGCGCCGGGCGTGCGCAGCGTGGTGCTGTGCCACAGCCTGATCTATGGTGCGACCGAGGGGCCGCGCGCCGAAAGCGTGCAGATCCCGCCGCTGGTGGCGCAGGCCCGCGCAAGCGGCATCGCCCGGCACGTCGGCCGTGGCCTGAACCGCTGGTCCAATGTGCACGTCGCCGACGTGGCGGCGCTGTACCAGTTGGCCCTGGAGAAGGCGCCGGCCGGCAGCTTCTATTTCGTCGAGAACGGCGAAACCGCCTTCATCGACCTGGTCGGCGCCATCGGCCAGGCGCTGGGCCTGGGGCCGGCCCAGGCCTGGGATCCGGTTCAGGCGGTGGCCTATTGGGGCAAGGACCTGGGCGCCTATGCGCTCGGTTCCAACAGCCGGGTGCGGGCGGGCAAGGCGCGCCGCGAGCTGGGCTGGGCGCCCGGGCACGGCGATGTCATCGCCTGGGTGCGCCAGGCCATCGCCTGAGCGGCGGGCCGGCGTCCACGGGGTGGGCCAACGGCGGGGCGTCGTCAGCAAAACGCCAACAGAGTTGCGGTAAGGTAATCGTTCCCTTCAGAGATTCCGCACGGAGCAGAACTTGAAATACCGCAAACTCGGCCGTACCGACCTGGACGTCAGCCTGATCGGCCTGGGCACCATGACCTGGGGCGAGCAGAACACCGAGGCCGAGGCCCACCAGCAGCTGGACTACGCGCTCGAGCGCGGCGTCAACCTGGTCGATGTGGCCGAAATGTACCCGGTGCCGCCCAAGCCGGAAACCCAGGGCCTGACCGAAACCTACATCGGCACCTGGCTGGCGCGCAGCAAGCGCCGCCAGGACATCGTGCTGGCCAGCAAGGTGGCCGGCCCGGTGCGCGATCCCAAGCGCCCCGGCCACATCCGCGACGGCAAGACCTTCCTGGACCGCAAGAACCTGACCGAGGCGCTGGACGCCAGCCTCAAGCGCCTGCAGACGGACTACCTGGACCTGTACCAGCTGCACTGGCCCGACCGCACCACGGCCACCTTCGGCCAGCTGTCGTATCCGTGGGTCAAGGACGACCACACCGTGCCGATCGAGGAAACCCTGTCGGTGCTGCAGGACTTCGTGCGCGCCGGCAAGGTGCGCCACGTCGGCGTGTCCAACGAAACGCCGTGGGGCGTGTCGCAGTTCCTGAAGGCATCCGACAATCTCGGCCTGCCGCGCATCGCCTCGATCCAGAACGCCTACAGCCTGCTCAACCGCGTCTACGAGATCGGCCTGTCGGAATTCACCCATCACGAAGGCGTGGGCCTGCTGGCCTATTCGCCGCTGGCGATGGGCATGCTTTGCGGCAAGTACCTGGACGGCGCCCGTCCGGCCAATGCGCGCCTGACGCTGTACACGCGCTTCACCCGCTACAGCAACCCGCAGGCCGAGGCCGCCACCCGCGAATACGTCGAACTGGCGCGCCAGCACGGCATTTCGCCGACGCACCTGGCGCTGGCCTGGGTCAATCAGCGCCCGTTCGTCACCAGCAACCTGATCGGCGCCACCAACCTGCAGCAATTGAAGGAAAATATCGACAGCGTCGACGTCGAACTGTCGTCCGACGTGCTGCAGGCCATCGACCAGATCCACGTGCGCCATCCCAACCCGGCGCCCTGATCCCGCCCGCCGGGAGCCACGAGGACATCCATGCGAAATCTCGACTTCAGCTCCTGGCAAACCGTGCTTTCGACCCTGCTGGGCCTGGCGGTCATCACCCTGATCGGGGTGGGGATCCGCCTGCTGGTGATGCAGACCATCCAGCAGCGGCGCGAACGCGAGAACCGCCAGATCAACGAGCGCCTGCGCACCTTGATCGCGGCCTACAAGACGCTGGGCGGGTCCTTCACCGGCAACCTGGTGGTGGACCCCAGCCACCTGCGCGACCTGCGTCGCGGCGTGCCGCAAGCGGCCGCCGCCGGCGACCCCGACGCGCTTGACGAAGCCGATCTCGATGCGGCCGACCCGCTGCGTCCGACGTCGCTGGAAGGCCCCGGCGGCGAACGTCGGCGGCGGGTGCGCGACGCCGTCGAGGCGGCGCTGTCCGACATCATCCTGCTGGGCACCGAGGACCAGGTGCGGTTGGCGGCCAAGGCGGCCTCCGACCTGGTGGCCGGACGCCGCATCGAGACCGCCGAGCTGGTGGTGTCGCTGCGCGATTTCATCCGCCGCGTGCTGAACCTGGAGCCGGTGCCGGCCGGCCTGGCGATTCCGCGCCAGGGCCCGACCCGGCCCGCGGCCGGCGGCGCGAAAGGCGCGGGCAACGCCCGGGGCGAGGCGGGTGGCGGCGGCAAGGGCGGCGCAGCGGGTGGCGCCGGCGGCGGCGCCGCGGCGGGCATGGGCATGGGGATGGGCCTGGGTTCGGGCCTGGCGGGAGACGATCCGCACGATCCCCACGGCAGCGCGCGCTAGGCCGTAGCGGCCTGTCGCGCCCCGGCCGTCGTCAACCGCCGGTCATCTCGCGCTTGCGGCCGCGTTCTCAATACACATCGCGCACATAGCGCTTGTCCGCCGTCATGCGCGCCACATAGGCCGCCGCCGCGTCGGCATCCAGGCCGCCGTGTTCGGCCACCACCTGCCTGAGCATCGCGTCCACATCCTTGGCCATGCGGGCGGCATCGCCGCACACATAAAAGTGCGCGCCCTCCTGCAGCCACGCCCACAATTGCGCGCCGTGTTCGCGCATGCGGTCCTGCACATAGACCTTGGCGGCCTGGTCGCGCGAGAACGCCAGGTCCAGCCGCGTCAGCAGGCCGTCGTCGCGCAGCGCCTGCAGTTCGTCGCGGTAGTAGAAATCGCTGGCCGCGTGCCGCTCGCCGAAGAACAGCCAGTTGCGGCCACAGTCGCCGCGCGCCCGCCGTTCCTGCAGGAAGGCGCGGAACGGCGCCACGCCGGTGCCGGGGCCGACCATGATCATCGGCGTGTCGCCTTGCCGGGGCGGCCGGAAGTGGCTGGCTTCCTGCACGAAGACCGGCACCTCGACGTCGCCCGCGCGGTCGGCCAGGAAGGTCGATGAGACGCCCTTGCGCCGCCGCCGGCCATTGTCGTAGCGCACGGCTGACACCGTCAGGTGGACCTCGCCGGGATGCGCCTTGGGGCTGGAGGCGATGGAGTACAGGCGCGGTTGCAGGCGCTTGAGCGCGCCCAGCCACGCCTGCGCCGGCAGCGCCGCCGGGAACGCGTGCAGCACGTCGGCCAGTTGCTTGCCCCACAGCCATTGCCGCAGGTCGGCGCGGCGCTCCTCGGCCAGCAACTGCCGCAGGCCGGGGTCGCGCGCGTGTTCCGCGATCAGCGCCAGCGTGGCCGGCGCGGGGCGCGCGATTTCGTAATGCGTGGACAGCGCCCGTGCCAGCGGCATGTCGCCCACGCCCGGCACGCTGGCCACGGCGTCGCCCGACAAGCCGGCCTGCGCCAGCAGTTCCTCCACCAGCTCGGGACAATTCACCGGCCATACGCCCAGGGCGTCGCCGGCCTCGTAGTCCAGCCCTGTGTCTGCGATGTTCAGCGCCAGCGCGCGCGTGTCCTTTTCGCCGCCGGCATTCAGCCGCTGGTTGCCGATCAGGCGCGCGGGGGCCGGACGCGTCCGTGAGGGCGGGGCGGGGCGCGCACCGGCCGGCGGGGCGGCCGGCTCGGGCGCTGCGACGCGGACCGCCACGGCGGGCGGGGCCTCGGCGGCCAGCGCCACGGCGATGTCGTCGGGCATCAGGCCGCCGGGCGGATGGCCATGCTGTTCGGCGTCGGCCGCACGGATACTGGCGATCGCGCTTTCCAGCCAGGCGTCGGCCGGCGCCTCGTAGTCCGTGTCGCAATCGACCCGCGCCAGCAAGGGCTGCGCGCCCAGCTGCGCCAACCGTTGGTCGAGCCGGCGGCCGTGGCCGCAGAAGGCGTCATAGTTGCTGTCGCCCAGCGCCAGCACCGCGTAGCGCAATGACGCCAGCCGCGGCGCAGCGGCGGCCGACAGCGCCCGCCACAGGTCCTGGCCGTTGTCCGGCGCATCGCCGTCGCCGAAGGTGCTGGTGATCAGCAGCAGGTATTGGCTGCGGGCCAGGGCGTCCAACGCGCAGTCCGCCATGCAGGCGGTGCGCAATTCGAAGCCGGCCGCGGCCAGCGCGGTGGCGCTGCGTTCCACCAGCGATTCGGCATTGCCGGTTTGCGAGGCCCACAGCAGGGTGACGCGCGGGCGCGGGCCGATGATGCGGACGCTGGCTTCGCCCGCGTCCGCGCCGGGCGTGACCGCCAACGGCAGCGGCGCGCGGCTGTACAGGCCGTGCAGCAGGCCGTTGAGCCACAGGCGGGTGGCTTCGTCGAACGGCGCGTGGACGGGCAGCTCCGGCACGCCGGGCGCGCCGCCGGCCTGCCGCAGGCCGTTGAGAAAGCCCGACAGGTAGTGGCGCTGGCGCGCATCCAGCGCGGGGGCGGCGGCGGCGCCCGTCAGGCCGAGCAGCGCGGCCATGGCCTCGGCGGGAGCGGCGCCGCCGGCCGCCATCTCGGCCATGGCCAATGCGGCCGGCGCCTCGCCGTTCGCCGTCCCGCCGGCAGGCGCCGCCACGCGGCACAGCGCCACCGCGCAGAACTTCAGCTCGGGCTGCTGCGATATCGGGTCGATGGCGTCGCTGGTGACGGCGTTGATGCACAGGTCCTCGCCATACACGTCGTTCCAGTGCATCGGGGCGAAGCAGTTGCCCGGCCGCACCCGGTCGGTGACGACGGCGGGCAGCAGCGCGCGGCCGCGGCGCGAACGGATCTCGACGCCGTCGCCGGCGGCGATGCCGAGCGTCGCCGCGTCGTCGGGATGGATCTCCACGAAAGGCGCGGGGTTGAGCTTGTTCAGCATCGGCACCTTGCCGGTCTTGGTCAGCGTGTGCCATTGGTGCTGCAGCCGTCCGGTGTTCAACACCATGGGATAGTCGGCGTCGGGCAGCTCGGCCGGATCGACGTGCGGCCGCGCGTGGAACTGCGCGCGGCCGTTGGCGGTGGCGAACACCAGGCGTGGCCGCGCGCCTTCGTCCCCCTCGCGCAGCGGCTGGCTGATGCCGTCGTTGAGATAGCGGATCGGGTTGCGGTCCGGGCCGTCGGCGCTGGCGCAGGGCCATTGCAGCGGCGTCTCGCGCAGCCGCGCATGGCTGGCGCCGCGCAGATCGTAGCCGGTGGCGGGGTTGGAGAAGCCGGTGATTTCCTCGAACACCTCGGACGCGCTGGCGTACTGGAACGCGTGGCCGTAGCCCATCTCGCAGGCCACGCCGGCGATGATGCGCCAGTCGGGCAGCGCGTCGCCCGGCGGCGGCACGGCCCGCGGCATCAGCGTCAGGGTGCGTTCGGAATTGATCATCACGCCCTCGGCCTCTGCCCACAACGCGCCGGGCAGCAGGATGTCGGCGTAGCGGTTGGTCTCGGTGTCCAGGTAGGCGTCCTGCGCGATCACCAGTTCCGCGGCCTTCAGCCCGGCCACCACGTTGGCGCGGTTGGCCACGCTGGCCACCGGGTTGGTGCAGATGATCCAGCAGGCCTTGACCTCGCCCGTGGCCATGCGCTGGAACAGGTCGATGGTGCCTTGCCCCAGCCGCGTGTGCAGCGTGCCGGCCGGCACGCCCCAGCGCGCTTCGACGAAGGCGCGGTCCGCGGCCGACAGCACGCTGCGCTGGCCCGGCAGGCCGGGGCCCATGTAGCCCATCTCGCGCCCGCCCATGGCGTTGGGCTGGCCGGTCAGCGAGAACGGCCCGCTGCCCGGCCGGCAGATGCGGCCGGTGGCCAGATGCAGGTTGCACAGCGCGTTGGTGTTCCAGGTGCCGTGGGTGCTCTGGTTCAGCCCCATGGTCCAGCAGCTCATCCATTCGGGCGCCGCGCCGATCCAGTCGGCGGCCTGGCGCAGTTGCGCGGCGGGAATGCCGGTCAGCGCCTCGACCCGTTCGGGGGCGTAGTCGCGCAGCAGGTCCGGCATCGCCTCCCAGCCGTCGGTGTGCGCGGCGATGAAGGCCGCGTCGGTCTTGCCGGCCTGGTGCAGCAGATGCAGCAGCCCGTTGAGCAGCGCCAGGTCGGTGCCGGGCCGGATCGCCAGGTGCAGGTGCGCCTTCTCGGCGGTGGTGGTGCGGCGCGGGTCGACCACGATCAGGCGTGCGCCGGCCTTGACCCGCTCCATCATGCGCAGGTACAGGATCGGGTGGCAGTCGGCCATGTTGGCGCCGATCACCAGGAACAGGTCGGCGCGGTCGATGTCCTGGTACGAGCCGGGCGGCCCGTCGGCGCCCAGCGACAGCTTGTAGCCGCTGCCGGCGCTGGCCATGCACAGGCGCGAATTCGATTCGATGTTGTTGGTGCCGATGAAGCCCTTGGCCAGCTTGTTGGCCAGGTACTGGGCCTCGATCGACATCTGTCCCGACACGTACAGCGACACGGCGTCCGGCCCGTGCGCGTCGATGATGGCGCGCAGGCGCCCGGCGGTGTCGCGCAGCGTCTCGGCCATCGGTCGCGGCGCCAGGTCCTGCCCGCGCCGGGCGCGCACGTAGGCGTGTTCCAGCCGGCCCGACTGGCGCAGGGCGATGTGGGCCGACGAGCCCTTGGTGCAGAGGCGGCCGAAGTTGCTGGGGTGCTCGCGGTTGCCGGTGATCTTCACTACCTGCTCCCGGTCCACGTGCAGGGTCATGCCGCAGCCCACGCCACAGTAGGGGCAGACGGTGTCCACGGTGCGCGGGTTGCCGCTCATGCTCGGCTCCAAAAAAGAAAGCGCCCTGCCTGCGCGGCCAGCGGCCGGGCGGGCAGGGCGCCATTGCCCTGGTTCCCGGCGTGGCCGGGTCGATGCCCTGTCGATGCAAGTTCCATGCCAGTCGCGCGTCACCGGCATGGCGGGGACCCTGAGGGCGCGGGGCGCGCGCGGTGGTGCGCGATGGCACCGGATTGGTGCGCCGCCGACCCGTTTGGGTGCGTGGCGCAGGAGGCGGCGGGCCGCCGCTCGGGCGTTGCCGCGATGGCACGCTTATTGCTTTGATTGCCATACCGGGCCCGTGTCCGGCCAGACAACGCAAGCTTTGCAGGCAACGGCGCCCGGACCCAACAGTCCCGGGCGCCGTTTGTCTTTTGAAAACCGAACGGCCCAGCCTGGATAGACCCATGAGCACAGCGACCTCCACGACTTCCATGCAGACCCTGATCGTCATCGGCAATGGCATGGTCGGCCATCACTGCGTCGAGCAACTGATCGAGCGCGGCGCGCTGGCGCGTTACCGCATCCTGGTGTTCGGCGAAGAGGGCCGGCGCGCCTACGATCGCGTGCACCTGTCGGAATACATCGGCGGGCGCGATGCCGAGTCGATGGCCATGAGCGACGCCGCGTTCTACGAACGGCCGGGCCTGTCGCTGCGGCTGGGCACGCCGGTGCTGCGCATCGACCGCCACGCGCGGCAGGTGGTGACGGCCGACGGCAGCCACGGCTACGACAAGCTGGTGCTGGCCACCGGCTCCTATCCCTTCGTGCCGCCGATCGCCGGCGCCGAGGGGGCTTCGCGCCTGGTGTACCGCACGCTGGATGACCTGGACCAGATCCGCGCGGCGGCCGACGGCGCCCGGCGCGGCGTGGTGGTGGGCGGCGGCCTGCTGGGCCTGGAGGCCGCCAACGCGCTCAAGTCGCTGGGGCTGGAAGCGCACGTGGTCGAGTTCGCGTCGCGCCTGATGCCGGTGCAGCTGGACGAAGCCGGCGGCGCGGCGCTCAAGGCGCGCATCGAGACGCTGGGCGTGGGCGTGCACCTGTCGCGCGCCACGCAGGAGATCAAGGACGGCACGCAGTACCGCTACCGCATGCGCTTCGCCGAAGGCGCGCCGCTGGAGACCGACCTGATCGTGTTCTCGGCCGGCATCCGTCCGCGCGACGGCCTGGCGCGCCAGGCGGGATTGACGGTGGCCGAGCGCGGCGGCGTTGCCGTCGACGGCCATTGCCGCAGCAGCGACGCGTCGATCTACGCGATCGGCGAATGCGCCGCGTTCGACGGCGCCATCTTCGGCCTGGTCGCGCCCGGCTACCAGATGGCGCGCGTGGCCGCCGCCGACCTCTGTGGCGAGGCCGGCGCGCCGTTCGCGGGCGCCGACATGTCGACCAAGCTCAAGCTGCTGGGCGTGGACGTCGGTTCGATCGGCGATGCCCACGGCGCCACGCCGGGCGCGCGCAGCTACCGCTACATCGACGAGGCCGGCGCCTCGTACCGCCGCCTGGTGGTGTCGGCCGACGGCACGCGCGTGCTGGGCGCGGTGCTGGTGGGCGACAACAGCTACTACGACACGCTGCTGCAATACGCGCAGAACGGCATCGCGCCGCCGGCCGACCCGGCCAGCCTGATCCTGCCGGCCGGCCAGGCCGCGCCCGCGCTGGGCGCGGCCGCGTTGCCGGCCACCGCCACCATCTGTTCGTGCCACAACGTCAGCAAGGCCGCCATCTGCGACGCGCTCGACGGCGGCTGCACCGATGTCGGCGGCGTCAAGGCCTGCACCAAGGCGGCCACCGGCTGCGGCGGCTGCGCGGCCCTGCTCAAGCAGGTGGTCGAACACGAACTGGCGAGCCGCGGCGTCGCGGTGGACAAGAGCCTGTGCGAGCATTTCGCATACACCCGCCAGGAGCTTTACGCCATCGTACGGGTGCAGGGCATCGAATCGTTCGAGGAACTGCTGGCGCGCCACGGCCGCGGCCACATCGGCTGCGACCTGTGCAAACCGGTGGTGGCCTCGATCCTGGCCTCGTGCTGGAACCGCCCGATCCAGGACCCGAACCTGGTGCCGCTGCAGGACACCAACGACACCTTCATGGCCAACATGCAGAAGAACGGCACCTATTCGGTGGTGCCGCGCATCCCGGGCGGCGAGGTCACGCCCGACGGCCTGATCGCGATCGGCGCCGTGGCGAAAAAATACAGGCTCTACACCAAGATCACCGGCGGCCAGCGCATCGACCTGTTCGGCGCGCAGCTGCATGAGCTGCCCGACATCTGGGCCGAACTGATCGCCGCCGGCTTCGAGACCGGCCACGCCTACGGCAAGTCCACCCGCACCGTGAAGTCCTGCGTCGGCAGCACCTGGTGCCGCTACGGCGTGCAGGACAGTGTCGCCATGGCGCTGCGCATCGAAGACCGCTACAAGGGCCTGCGCGCGCCGCACAAGCTCAAGTTCGCGGTCTCGGGCTGCACCCGCGAATGCGCCGAGGCGCAGAGCAAGGACATCGGCGTCATCGCCACCGAGAACGGCTGGAACCTGTACGTGTGCGGCAACGGCGGCATGCGGCCGCGCCACGCCGAACTGTTCGCGCAGGACCTGGACGACGCCACCCTGATCCGCCATATCGACCGCCTGCTGATGTTCTACATCCGCACCGCCGACAAGCTGCAACGCACCTCCGTCTGGCGCGAGTCGCTGGAAGGCGGGCTGGACTACCTGAAGGCCGTGGTCATCGACGACAGCCTGGGGCTGGGCGCCGAACTGGAGGCGCAGATGCAGCTGGTGGTAGACCGCTATGAATGCGAATGGGCCAATGCCCTGTCCGACCCGGAAAAGCTCAAGCGTTTCCGCACCTTCGTCAACAGCGCCGCGGCGGATCCGGACGTCCGCTTCGTGCAGGAGCGCGGCCAGCCGCGCCCCGCGCCGGCCGCGCGCGTGATTCCCATCGCCGAGGAGCTTGCCTGATGCGCTCGAATGTCGTGATCGCCCTGCGCCAGGACCCCCCGCTCGACGCCGTGCCCGGCGCCGCGTCGTGGCGCCCCGTTTGCACCCGCCGCGACCTGGTCGCCGATTCCGGCGTGGTGGCGCTGGTCGATGGCCGCCAGGTGGCGCTGTTCTATCTGCCCGCCGTTGCCGGCGAAACGCTCTACGCCATCGACAACCGCGATCCGAAATCGGGCGCCAATGTCATCGGCCGCGGCATCGTCGGCCACCTGGCCGGCGAACTGGTGGTGGCCTCGCCGCTGTACAAGCAGCACTTCCGGCTGCGCGACGGTGCCTGTGTCGAATACCCCGAACAATCGCTGCGGGCGTGGCCCGTGCGTTTCAACGGCGACGCGGTCGAAGTCCAACCGCCCGCGACGGCTTGAGGACGCCCGCCATGCCACGGCACGCCATGCCCTCGACCCTGCGCTTTCTCCTGGCGGCCCGCCGCAGCGAGCTGCACGGGCTCGAGGCGTTGGCCAGCACCTGTGAACTGGCTACCCTGGTCAGCAAGCTGGTGCACGTGCTGCAGAAGGAGCGCGGCTCGTCCAACCTGTACCTGTGCGGCGGCCAGGACGCGTTGCGCCAGACGCTGGCGGGCCTCAGTTCGGACGCCTGCGCGGTCGAGGAGGAAGTGCGCCGTTTCCTTGACCGCCTGGAGCCGGATGCCACCCGCAGCGCCGGCAAGGCGCGGCTGCTCAACTGCATCGCGTACGCGCTGTACCGCCTGGACGAACTGCCGCGCACGCGCCGCGCCATCCGCGATCGCCGCGTGGCGGCGGAAGAGGCCGGCGCGGTCTTCACGCGGCTCATCGCCAGCCTGTTCGCGCTGGTGTTCGAAGCCGCCGACTCGTCGCTGGACGCGGGCGTCACGCGGCTGCTGGTGGCGCTGCTGAATTTCATGCAGGGCAAGGAGCTGTGCGGCCAGGAACGCGCCTATGGCGTCATGGGCTACACCGCCGGCTACTTCACCGAATCGCAGAAGGCCCGCGTGCTGGAGCTGGCGGACCTGCAGAAGCGCTGCTTCGACAGCTTCGCGCAATACGCCGGCGCGGACGCGCTGGCCGCATGGGAACGGCTGGAGCAGGGCGCCGGCCCGGTGCTGCGATTGCGCGACATGGCGCTGCGGACCTCCGAGGCCGAACGCGTCGACGCCGGCCTGGCCGAGCTGTGGTTCGGCCTTTGCACCGAGCGCATCGACGCCATGCGCGCGGTCGAAAGCCTGCTGGCCGAGGCCCTGACGCTGCAATGCCATCGCCGCATCGTCGAGACCCGCGCCGAGCTCGACAACCACCGGCTGCTGCTGAGCCGTTTCGCCGATCACGCCAGCGACGACGCGCCGGCGATGCTGTTCCAGCTGCAGGGCCGCATTCTCGATGTGCCGCCGCAGGACGGTGTGGGCGAGGCCATGGAGCGTTCCATCCTCGACCTGATGCGCGATCAGGCGCAGCGCCTGCGGCAGTCGGACGACGCGCTGGCGCTGGCGCGCGGCGCGCTGGAGGAACGGCGGCGGGTCGAACGCGCCAAGTGGCTGCTGGTCAGCCGCCATGGCCTGAGCGAACAGGCCGCGCACGATCAGTTGCAGCGTGTCGCGATGGACGGCCGCCGCTCGCTCGACGAGGTCGCCCGGCAGGTGCTGGCCGAACTCGATACCGCGGCCCGCTGAACGCCGCCGCGAGGCCGGTCTACCTGTCCTGCTTGCCGGGCACCTGCCACAGCGCGTCGGGCAGGTAGCCCTCCTGCTCGCCCTTTTTGGCGTAGCCCAGCGGATTGGCGACCACGCGGCAGCCGTCCTTCAGGTAGTCCAGCGGGCAGTGCAGGTGGCCGTGCAGCCACAGGTCGGCCAGCGGCAGCAGGTGGTCCAGCGCGTTGCAGAAGCCGGCGGTGCCGGGCGTCACGCCGTAGCGCGGATCGGCGCTGGCCAGGCTCGGCGCGAAGTGGGTGATGGCGACCGTGGGACCGTCGAACGGCGCGCGCAGCGCCGCCTCCAGCCAGGCCTGACAGGCCAGGCCCTGCTCGCGCATCTGCTCGGCCATGAAGGGCGCGCCGTGGCGCCGCATCTGTGCCTTTTCCAGGTAGAAGTCGGCGGCGCGGAAGGCCTTGCCGCGCTTGGCCAGCGCCTGCGTCAGCGTATCGCCCGGCGCGGCCAGCGCGTCGAAGTCGGTCCATAGCGTGGTGCCCACCAGCCGCACGCCGTCGATCACCAGCGTCTCGCGTTCCAGCCACTGGATTCCCAGCGCCTGGCACAACGCCCGCAGGCGGTCGTGGGTCTCGTCGAAATCGAGATTGTCGTATTCGTGGTTGCCCGGCACGTAGACCACTGGCGTCGGCCAGCCGTGGCGCGGCGCATAGCGGCCCAGGCCGAAGTCGTCCGTGGCCAGCCGCGAGCGCTGCTGGTACGAACCGATGTCGCCGGCCAGCACCAGCAGGTCCGCGCCCGGCGTCGGCGTCGCGACGAAAGTGGGGTCGGATTCCAGGTGCAGATCGGACAGCAATTGAATTTTCATGGGCCGGGGGCTTGTGTTGGTTGCGATTCGCAAGTAAATTGGTTGCGACCCGCAACTTCAGGACGCGCCATCATGGATCTTATCGACTTTCCCACCCGATCCCGCGAACAGACCATCCGCGACCTGCGGGAATTCTCGCGCAAGCTGGTGCGCGAACTCGGTTTCATGCGGCCCTCGCTGGCCGGCAGCGAGCTGGCGCCGTCGGCGGTGCACGCCATCATCGAGATCGGCCTGCAGCCGGGCATCCAGGCGCGCGACCTGGCGCTGGTGCTGCGGCTGGACAAGTCCAACACCAGCCGCCAGGTCGCCAAGCTGGAGGCGGCCGGCCTGGTGGCGCGCGAGACCGACAGCGGCGATGCGCGCGCCTCGCGCCTGTCGCTGACGCCGGCGGGCCTGGACCTGCGCAACCGCATCGACCAGTTCGCCACCGAGCAGGTGTCGCGCGCCCTGCGGCAACTGGCGCCGCCCGACCAGGAAATCCTGGTGCGCTACCTGTCGCTGTATGCCGACGCCCTGGCGCGCGAGAATCCGAACACGCGCGCCGCCCAGGCCAGCGACGCGATCGAACTGCAGATCCAGGAAGGCTACGCGCCGGGCTGTATCGGCGACGTGGCCGCATTGCATGCGCGCTACTACGCCCAGGCCGCCGGCTTCGGCGTGGTGTTCGAGCGCCTGGTGGCGACGGGCCTGGCGGCCTTCGCCGAAGCGCTGCCGGCGCCGGGCAAGAACCTCTGGCGCTATGCCGACGGCAACCGCACCCTGGCCTCCATCGCCATCGACAGCGACCCGCGGAAACGCACCGCGCATCTGCGCTGGTTCATCGTCGATGAATCGCTGCGCGGACTCGGCGTCGGCCGCGCGCTGCTGACGCGCGCGATGCGCTTCGTCGACACGCTCGATGTTGACGAAACGTATCTGTGGACCTTCAAGGGATTGGACGCCGCGCGTCATCTGTACGAGTCCGAAGGCTTCGTGCTGACCGAGGAAGCCGAGGGCACGCAGTGGGGCGGCGTGGTGGTGGAACAGCGCTTCAGCCGGCGCGCGCGCTGACGCATCTGGACACACACTGAGGCCGCGCGCACGCGTCGCGGCCCGCTTCGACACGCCACCTTTCACGGCGCTGTCACTTCCCATTCCTAGACTCGCTGGGGTCTTGCCGGCTGGTCGCGGCAAGGTCGGTCCTCCTCTTTCCAAAGAACCTCCCCATGCCCTCCAAGAGTCTTGCAAGAACCCTTGCCGCGGTCCTGCTCGCGGCCGCCACGCTCGCCGCCTGTGGCGGTGACGATTCCTCCGATGATCCCGCGCAGCCGCCGGTCACCCAACCGACCGCGCCGCAGCTGCGTTGCGCCCCGTAAGCGGCGGTAGCGCCGACCTCCACGATCCCGAGCACACCTGATGACCTCCCGCCGCAATTTCCTCCAGACCGCCACGGGCGCGGGCTTCGCCGCCGCCGCGCTCGCCGCCTTTCCGCCCAGCATCCGCCGCGCCCTCGCGATTCCCGCCAACAACGCCACCGGCACCATCAAGGACGTCGAGCACGTCATCATCCTGATGCAGGAGAACCGCTCGTTCGACCACTACTTCGGCACGCTCAAGGGCGTGCGCGGCTTCGGCGACCGCTTTACCATTCCGCTGGCCAACGGCCGCAAGGTCTGGCAGCAGCAACGCGGCAACGGCGCCGTGCTGACGCCGTTCCATATCGACGGCACCACCAACAACGCGCAGCGCGCCTCCGGCACCCCGCACAGCTGGGACGACAGCCAGAAGGCCTGGGACGGCGGCCGCATGGCGCAATGGCCGACGCACAAGAACGACATCTCGATGGGCTACTTCAAGGAGCGCGAGCTGCCGTTCCAGTTCGCGCTCGCCAATGCATTCACGCTGTGCGATGCCTATCACTGCTCGATGCACACCGGCACCGACGCCAACCGCTCGTTCCACCTGACCGGCACCAACGGCGCCGTGCCCACCAACACCGCCTTCGTCAACAACGAGTGGGACTGGATCGACGGCCTGCCGGCCAACGTCAACAAGGGCTACACCTGGACCACCTACGCCGAGCGGCTGGAGCAGGCCGGCGTCAGCTGGATCTCGTACCAGAACATGCCCGACGAATGGGGCGACAACATGCTGGGCGCGTTCCGCACCTTCCGCCAGGCCAACGTGAATTCCGGCTTCCCGGTGTCCAGCGGCGGCGAGCCCGGCGTGCCGTACGCCAACACGGGGCAGGCGCTGCCGTACAAGGCCTACGACCCGGCCACCGACAACGCCGCCAATCCGCTCTACAAGGGCGTGGCCAACACGCTGCCGGGCGCCGCGCCCGAGAACTACCTGGACGCCTTCAAGCGCGACATCCGCGACGGCAAACTGCCGCAGGTGTCCTGGATGAACGCGCCGTCGATCTACTGCGAACACCCCGGCCCGTCGAGCCCGGTGCAGGGCGCCTGGTTCCTGCAGGAAGTGCTGGATGCGCTGACCGCGGTGCCCGAGGTCTGGAGCAAGACGGTGCTGCTGGTGAACTTCGACGAGAACGATGGCTACTTCGACCACGTGCCGTCGCCGTCCGCGCCGTCGCGCGATGCCGGCGGCAGCCTGGCCGGCAAGACCACGCTGGCCGATGCCGACCTGACGCCCGAGTACTTCACGCATGCCTCGCCCGCCGGCAGCACCACCCAGCCGGCGACCAAGGACGGCCGCGTCTACGGCCCCGGCCCGCGCGTGCCGATGTACGTGATCTCGCCCTGGAGCCGTGGCGGCTGGGTCAACTCGCAGGTGTTCGACCACACCTCGGTGCTGCGCTTCCTGGAAGCGCGTTTCGGCGTGGCCGAGCCCAACATCAGCCCGTTCCGCCGCGCCGTCTGCGGCGACCTGACCAGCGCCTTCAACTTCAAGACGCCCAACACCGAGGCGCTGCCGACGCTGGCCGGCCGCGCCACGCGCGCGGCCGCCGACCAGTTGCGCGCCGCCCAGGAAGCCCTGCCGCAGATGCCGCCGCCCACCGACATGCAGCTGCCGCTGCAGGCCAGCGGCACGCGGCCGTCGCGCGCGCTGCCCTACGAACTGCACACCAGCGCGCGCTGCGCCGCGGCCGGCACGGTGGAGCTGGTGTTCGCCAACACCGGCACGCAGGGCGCGGTATTCCACGTCTACGACCGCTACCACCTGGACCGGCTGCCGCGGCGCTACGCGGTCGAGGCCGGCAAGACCCTGTCCGACACCTGGAACGCGTTGCAGGACAACCTGGGCATGTACGACCTGTGGGTGCTCGGTCCCAACGGCTACCACCGCCACTTCAAGGGCGACACCAACCGCATCGCCGACAGCGGCGCGCTGCCCGAGATCCGGGTCTGCTACGACATCGCCAATGGCGAGGTCTACGCCGAGCTGCTCAACACCGGCGCCAAGTCATGCACCTTCACGGTGGCGCCGCAGGCGTACCGCCAGGACGCGGCGCTGACGCTGGACGTGGCGGGCGGCGGCAAGGCCACCCGCAACTGGGCGCTGGCCGCCAGCGGCCAGTGGTATGACTTCGCCGTCACCTGCTCCAGCGATCCGGCGTTCTACCGCCGCTTCGCCGGCCGCGTCGAGACCGGCGCGCACACGGTGAGCGACCCGGCCATGGGCGTGGCCGGCGCCTGACGGCCGGGCGCGGTCAGACGCGGAAGTCCGCCGCCATGTCCTCGTCGGTGCGCATCGGCAGCTTGCCCGCGCGGCAGGCCTCGAGGAAGCGGCGGTAGTCCTTTTCGTTCTGCCGCGCGTAGCCCTGCGCATACGCAAGCAGCGCCTCGGGGAACTGGCCCGCGCGTCCCATGTACGCGGCCAGCTCCACCGAGTGCCCGCTGGCCTTGGCATGGGCCCGCGCCAGGGCGCGGCCGCACATGCGGGCGTAGCCGGTCAGGATCTTCTGGTTGAAGCTCTCGACGTCGGCCGACACTTTCATGTCGCGCAACTGGCGGAAGTAATAATGCCTGCCGCGCGGCCCGGTGGCCCAGCCCAGGAAGATGTCGCTGGCCGCCTGCAGCAGCCGCTGGCCCGCCACCACGCGATACCCGTCATGCGCGGGCGCCTTGTCGCGGGCATAGCGGGCGATGACGGATTCGCGCGCTTCCTTGACCTGCAGGAACAGCGGATTGCCCCAGCTGTCGACCATCAGCATCACCAGGCAGACCGTGCCCACGCTGCCCACGCCCACCACCTTGAAGACCACGTCCTGCACCGCGAAGTGCTTGAGCAGCTCGCGCCGGTCCGGCGCCAGGCTGTCGAGATAGCCGGCATAGCACTTGGCCATCTTCTTTTTCCAGGTCGGCGTGTCGGGCCAGTGCTCGGCCTTGCCCAGCAGCGTCACCGGGCCGCTGGGGTGGAACATGGCCGGCGGCGCGTCGCGGATGCGCCAGCGGTCGCCTTCCAGGTACGCCATCTTGTGCAGCATGCTCTCGTTGGTGCGGCCGGCGGCCTTTTCCATGGCGCGGCCGATCAGCCGGCGGCCCTCGGGCGTTTCCGCGTCCTGCAGCATGCGTTCGAAGGTGATGCCCTCGTACCAGACGTCGAGCGTGCTGTTCCGCGCGTACTCGTTCATGCGCGACTGGTATTCGCTGGCGGCCGCCATGACGATGTCGGCGCTGTCGCCGCGGCCGTAGCCCATGTGCGCCGCCGCCACCGCCAGGCTGGCCGTCAGCCGCTTGACGTCCCATTCCCACGGGCCGGTGGCGGTTTCGTCGAAATCGTTCAGGTCGAACAGCAACTGCCGCTCGGGCGTGGCGAAGCCGCCGAAGTTGAGCAGGTGGGCGTCGCCGCAGATGGGGATGGAGATACCGGTATGCGGGGTGCCGGCCAGGTCGTGCGCCTGCAGGATGGCGGCGCCGCGAAAGAAGGTGAAGGGCGAGGCCGCCATGCGGCCGTAGCGCAGCGGGACCAGGGCCTGCACCCGCCCGGCGCTGTTGATCCGCAGCAACCGGATCGGATCCCGGTCGACATTGCCGAGGGCGGCGTGGGCCGAACGCTTGACGTGCTCCCGGGCCTTCTGCCCGTTGGACCTGCGCGCTTGAATGCTGTCTGTTTCGAGCATGGCGGTTCCCTGGTCGCGGACCGGCGCCGATGACCGGCCTGTCGCCTGGAGTGTAGCGGGACTGCATCCGTTGCGGGCGCCCGCGTCAGCGCGCCGGCCGTCGCGGCGCCCGGCCCCTGGCCGCCGCCTCAGATCACGGTGATGCGCAGTTCGGCCAGCAGCGCGGCCGCCTGGGTCTTGGAGATGGCCGCGCCGGCCAGCCGTGCGGCGGCGGACAGGTCGATGCCGCCCAGGTCGGCCTCGCGCAGGTCCGCGCCCTCGAAGCGCACGTTCTTGAGCGTGGCGTTGCGCAGGCTGCCGCCATGGAAGATCGTGTCGCGCAGGTCGCAGCCGGTCAGGTCGGCGTCGGAGAAATCCAGTTGCTGCAATGCACACTTGCGAAACGAGATGCCGCGCACCAGCGCGCCCACCAGCAGGCAGTCTTGCAGCGTCCAGCCCAGGCAGGCGATGCCGTCGAAGTCGACGCCGGTCAGCTTGCAGCCCTGGAAGCGGGCGCTCGCCAGGCGCGCGCGGCGCCAGTTGGCGTTGTTCAGGTCGCAATGCTCGAACACCGCGTCGCTGGCGTCGGCCGAGGCGAACACGGCCTGTCCGCCACGGCAACGCCGCCAGACGCTGTCGGCCAGCGTCGCGCCCTGGAACGAGGCGCCGGCGATGGCGCAGGCGGTGAAACGGGCGCCGCGCAGGTCCAGGCGCGAGAAGTCGGCTTCCTGGAAGTCGCAATCGTCGAAGGCCAGCGGCTGGCCATCCGCCTGCTCGATCAGCACCTGCATCGCCTGGCGGTCCAGCGCCTGGCCGGTGACGGTTTCCATGGATTGCCGCGTCATGCCCATCTTCCCTGTCGGGTTCATCGAACCCTCATTGGAACATGCCGTGCTCGACGCAGAACGCCACCAGTTCCTGGTCGGTGCGCACCTCCAGCTTGCGCATGGCCGATATCTTCTGGCCACTGACGGTCTTGACGCTGCGCTTGAGGCTGTCGGCCACCTGCATCATCGATTCGCCGCGCACGAAGTGCCGCAGCACCTCGAATTCCTTGGGCGACAGGCTGTTGATGCGCTCGCCGATGAGCGTGCCGCGCCCCGCCGGCGACCGCCGCCGCGGCAGGCCGGGCGGATAGTATTTGCGGCCGCGTCGCAGCGCCTGCAGGGCGGTGACGATCTCGTTCGGGCTGTCGTGCTTGAACACCACCGCGTCCACGCCGGCGTCGTACAGCGCCGACACGATCATGGGGTTCGACACCATGGTCAGCACCACCACGCGCACGCCGGGGTAGTGGCGGATCAGGTACTTGACCAGGCGGATGCCGTCGCCGTAGAGGTCGTCGCCGGGCATGGCGTAGTCGGTGATGACCACCTGAGGCGCGTCGCGCGCAAGCTGTTCGACCAGCGCCGTGGGCGTGTCGAGCGCGGCGATAACCTCGAAGCCCAGGTGCTTTTTCAGCAGGTCGGCCATGGCCATCAGGACCAGCGGATGGTCGTCGGCGATGACGATGCGGAGTCTTTGCATGCGGGGCGCGATCAGGTTGGCCGGGAGGGCTGGCGGATTATTCCGCACCCGGGACTGGCCCCGGGCCAGGCGGTGCCGAAGTCGGACGAAGGGAAAAAGCGTGCGGGCCGGGAGCGGCGGGAGTCATGGGCAGGCTCTCAGGAATGCAGGACGCGCGGCAGCGCCGGGGCGCGGCGTGACCGCGCCGGCCAGGAGGGCGCGGTCGATTGAGAATTTTCTTGTGCAGTCGCGCGTCCGCTTTTGGCACCATCGTCTTCCTGTCTTGTCTGCATTGATCTTCCGCCCGACGCGGCCGGCATTGCGGCGTGCCCACGCCCTCGAGGTTCCATGATGTCTCCCTTCACGCGCCGCGCCCGGCCGGCGCCCGGGGTCCCGCCCCGCCATGTGTGAATCCTTTCACGCCTGGCCCGCGCGCGACGGCGGCCCGTCCCTGCGATTCCAGCCCGTGTTCACCGGGCAAGGCCAGGTGCATGAATACGCGGTCGTCGACCGTCCCACGCCCTCGACGGGCGGCCTCTCCGATATCGGGGCCCAGCGGGCCCGCCTGCGGGCCGCGACGGCCTTTGCCGCCAGGTCGGGGGCGGCGCTCGACCTGTCTTTCGCGCATGCGCTGACGGTGCCGCATGACGCCGATCCGGCGCAACGGCTATGCGCCGATCTCGATATCGGCCTGGCGCGCGACGAACTCTGCATCGGCCTGCCCGCCAGCCACGAGCGGCTGCAATGGCCGGCCCGACGCCTGACCTTCCACATTCCGTTGTTGCCGCGCCTGGTGCCGCGGGGGCACCTGCTGGCCTGCCACGCCGAATTCGTCCCGGGCCTGCGCGCGCAATTGCCCGGCGCGTCCAGCGGCACGCTGCGCGGATCCGGCCTGACGCTGAGAATTCCGCCCGGACTCGGTGCCGACCGCGCGCTGCAGCGCCGCTTTCGCGCGCTGGTCGAATACGCCGCCGATGCCGGGCTCGACGTGTTCGCTGACGATATCCGGGATATCTACGACTTCGCCTGGCTGCGGCGGCTGCCCGGACTGCTGTTTCGCGGTCCGGCGCTGTCCGCGCCGCTCAGCGCGTCCTGCCTGGGGAGCTGGCTGCGGGCGGACGGCGGCGCCTGGCGCAGCTTCCACGCCTGCGTGCCGCAATCCGGCCCGCCTGGCGAGTGACGCCTGCCCGCGGCGTCAGCCGGCCTGCATGCTGCCCAGGATGAAACCATCGACCGCGTTGCTGCGGCCGCGCCACAGCGTTGGCTGGCCCGCGATCGGGGTGCCGTCGGCGGTGAAGAACAGGGCGTCGGCCAGATGGATGTAGTTGGGCAGGGGTTCGGCCGGTTGCGGTAGCCGGAACACGTCGCCCAGTTCCGCCAGCGAGGTGCGCACCGATTGCCGCGCCTGGCTGTCCATGTCCGACAGCGAGTCGGCGAAGGTCTCGGCGAAACGGTCGAAGTACTCGGCGCCCGACACGATCGAACCGGACACCAGCATGCCGCCCATCTGCAGCGTCACGCCGATGCTCTTGAGCTGGCCGCCGTTGTTCACCAGGTTCACCAGGAACTGCAGGAAAACGTCGGCTGGCGGCGCGGTGACGGCGGGGGCGGGCTGGGACGGGGTGGGGGTGGGTTCGAGACTCATGGCGGCGCGGGCTCCGGAATGTGCGAGGGAGTCACAAGATACTCGAACTGCGGCCGGCGCGCATCGGGGCAATCGGCGGAGAAACAGCCGGATCGGGCATCATTCCGAGGCATCGCCCCGGCGGGCCGCGGAGTAACTTGCGAATCATCGTTGTTTCCCATGCCAAGGCCGCCCATGATCGCCGTCAACTCCAGGAATGCCGCTGACGCGGCCGACGTCCGCCAGCCGTCCTCGTCATCCGCTGCCGTCGGCGCTTTCCGCGCCGCGTTCCAGGACGCGCAGCAGCGCGGCGCCTCGGCGCTGGGCGGGGGCGTGCAGGGCGCCACCCAGGCCTCGGCCTCGCAGGCCGAGCAGGATTTCATGGACTACGCCTCCATGTCGCTGCAGGACAAGATGTTCTACGCGGCGCTGGCCTCGCTCGGCATCTCGAAAAAGGACTACGACGCGATGTCGGCGGCCGACAAGCTCAAGATCGCCGAGAAGGTCTCGCTGGTCATGCAGCAATTGGCCAAGGCCGAGCAGACCCGGCAGCAACAGGTAGGCTGACCTGGCGGGCGGCTCCGCCGGGGCCGCCGCGCATCATCGCCCCGGGTCCGGCGCGTCCGCTTGCGCCGGGTGGCCCGCCTCGTGCCGCCGCAACATGCCGGCGACGCGCTCGCCCGCGGCCCGCAGCCGCGCCACCAGCGCGTCGGGCGCGAGCACGTCGAACTCCACCTCCAGCGCCATCAACCAATATGCCAGCGCGTCCAGCGACTGGCCGCTGCATCGCAGCAGGCAACGGCCCGCATCCAGCGCCTCGATCTCGCCGACCGTCGCCGGGATGCGCGCGGCCATCGCCGCCCTGGGCGCGTGCAGCACGATGCGCGCTTCCTCGGCGTGGTTGCCGCCGACCGAGCGCGCTACATAAGCGCGCAGGTCGCCGCCATCAGGGGGCGGGCGCGGCGCGAAATGCGCGCCGAGCGTGACCTCGCCGGCGATGCGGTCCAGCCGGAAGGTGCGCCAGTCCTCGCGCGCCGGGTCCCAGGCCACCAGGTACCAGCGGTAGCCCGTGTGCGCCAGCCCTTGCGGCTCGACCTGGCGCGTGCTGGCCTGGCCGCGGCCGTCGGTGTAATCGAAGTTCACGCGCAACTGGTCGCGGCAGGCGGCTGCCAGCGCGGCCAGCTGGCCCGCGTCCACCAAGGGGCCGTTGCGCGCCAGCGGCACCAGCGCCGCGCGCAATGCGTCGACCTTGTGGCGCAGCCTGGCGGGCATCACCTGTTCCAGCTTGACCAGCGCGCGCAGCGCCGCCTCCTCGACCCCGCCGACCGAGCCGGTGGCCGCGGTGCGCAGCGTGATGGCCACCGTCAGCGCCTCGTCGTCGTCCAGCAGCAGGGGCGGCAGCGCGTTGCCGGCGCGAAAGGCGTAGCCGCCCGCCACGCCGCTGCTGGCCTGGATCGGGTAGCCCAGTTCGCGCAGGCGGTCGATGTCGCGCCGCAGCGTGCGCGGGTGCACCGCGAGCGTCTGCGCCAGCTCGCCGCCGGCCCAGTGGCGGCGGGTCTGGAGCAGCGAAAGCAGGCGCAGGAGTCGATTGCTGGAACTGAGCATGGTGGCGACGATAGGACGAATCGAGGGCGGAAACTGTCCGCAATGGATTCTACAGTTCACTCCGTCGTCGGCGGCCATGGGGCCGCGGCGCAATTTCCTGAATCCGGAGTGTTGTCATGTCCATCGTTTTCTACTGGTCCCCCTTTTCCAGCGCCTCCCCGATCGCCTGCGCCCTGGCCGAACTGCAAGTCCCGCATGAGCGCGTGAAGGTGGACCTCAAGGCGGGTGAACAGCGCCGCCCCGAATTCCTGGCGCTCAACCCCAATGGCAAGGTGCCGACCCTGACGGTGGACGGCGCGCCGCTGTTCGAAGCCCTGGCGATCCACCTGTGGCTGGCCGAGCACTGGGGCGTCAAGCAGGGCCTGTGGCCGGCCGACGGCACTCCGGAGCGGCTGGCGGCCATGTCCTGGTGCAGCTGGGCCTATGTGACGTACGGCGCCGCGGTCTGGCGCCTGCACCATGCCGCGCACGGCGCCGAGCAGTATCGCGACGCGCGCCAGGCGGAAGTGGCGATCGCGGATCTGGATGGGTTGCTGGGATTGCTGGACAGCCACCTGACGCGCCAGCCGTGGATGCTGGGCGAGGCCTATTCGCTGGCCGACCTGGTGGTGTCGTCGGTGGTCGGTTACACCGCGTTCCTGGGGGCGCCGGTGGCGGCGCACCCCAAGGTCAATGCCTGGCTGGCCAAGGTGAAGGCCCGGCCGGCCATGCAGGGCGAGGTCTGAGGACAAGGGACCGCGCCGGCCGGCGCGGCCCCTTGCCGCTTACCAGCCCCAGCAGGTGCCGGTGGCCGGCTTGCCGCAGGCGCGGTAGTTGACGGCGAACCACAGCTTGCCGGCGCCGCGCGGCGTGCCCTGCGGCGTGGCGTCGGTCTTGACGTCGTTGCGCGGCAGCTCTTCGAGCGTGTCGCGCGCCGTCTTGGTGGGCGAGCCGCTGGGCGCGCTCGGCACGAGCTGGATGCGGCCCAGGCTGGCGGCGGTGCGGTCCTGGAACACGATGTCGGTGTCGGCCAGCGCGGTCATCTTCAGGGCGGCGTTGCGCACGGCGGCGGCATAGCCGTCGTTGGCGCCGGTGGATGCCAGGGCGCTGCTCAGCGTGCTGACCGTCAGGATCTGCGCCGGCGTGGCCGGCGCGACCATGGCGTACTGGTCCAGGCCGGGCAGCTGGTTGGCGGCCACCTGGCGGCGCAGCCAGTCGCCCCACAGGAACTCGGCGAACTCCGGCAGGCTGCCGTTGCTGTAGGCGATGTCGCGGGTGAAGTACACCAGCGAACGGTAGCGGTCTTCCTGCATGCCGCCGGCTTCCTGCGCGTTGGCGATGCCCAGGCGCGTCGGCAGCTGGCTCACCGTGATGGGCTGGTTCTGGCCGTCGCGCAGCCAGGCCTTGCGCTCATCGACCATGCGCTGCCAGAAGGCCGTGGCGGTGCCGGTGTCGCTGTAGTTGGCGTCCACCTTGACCCACACCGGCAGCTTGGGGCCGCCGTCGAAGATCTCGCGCAGCGACGAGAAGGTGTGGTGGCCGTCCGTCAGGTACAGGTTGCCGTCCCAGCCCACCACCACCGTCTTCAGGTTGGCGGGGTTGGCGCCGAAGGCGGCGGTGCAGCTGAAGGTCGCCGGCTGGTCCAGGCGCGCGGCCTGCAGCTGGGCGATGGAGGTGAAGGCCTGGGAGGTGGTGGCGCCCATGTCCTCGCAGTAGTCGCTGAACTTCTTGCCGACCGTGCGGTTCAGGTAGTCCAGCTGCTTGGTCGCGTCGGCGGCCCAGGTGGGACGATTGAAGTCGCCCTGCCAGCGGCCCAGCTTGTAGTAGATCTGGTCGTAGCCGATCGCGGCCTGGGTCGGGTGCAGCTCCTCGATGCGCACCTTGATCACGTCGCCCGACTTGGCCGACAGATAGGCCTGGTTGCGGGTGTCGGTCGGCGGCGCCGGATTCTGCACGACGGGGCTGTCGTCATCATCGTCTTTGCTGCCGTTGCAGGCGGCCAGCACCAGCGGCAACGCGGCCAGGGCCAGGATCCGCAGGGCGGGGCGCCAGCGCGCGGTGAAAGGGCGGGGAAGGTCGGAGTTGGGCATGCGGGACATGAATGAGCGTTTCGGGGTCGGCTGGAGAAGTATCCAATGATGACAGCCACGTGTTTCGTGTTCATTGCACCGTCACGGCAGCTTCATGCGCGGCGTCGTTCAAGGCGTTGCTTGAGCGACGCGGGCCGGATGCTAAGATCGCCGCCAATGACCGCGCCACCCCTCCAGACCCCCCTCGCGGCCGAACTGGCCGAACTCGCCCGCACGCTGGGCAACGCCCATCGCCTGGTGCTGCTCGAGCATATCGCGCAGGGCGAGCGCCCGGTCGAACGGCTGGCCGAATTGTCCGGCCTGTCGGTCGCCAACACCTCGCAGCACCTGCAGCAGTTGCGCCGCGCCGGTTTCGTGGCGACCCGGCGCGATGGCAAGCACGTGTACTACCGGCTCGGCACCGCGCCCATCGCCGGGCTGCTCAATGCCCTCGGGGCCGTGGCCCAGCACAACCGGGGCGAGATCCGCCGCCTGGTGGCGGACAGCCAGGATCGCCGCGACGGCCTCGAGGCCATCTCGCGCGACGAGCTGCTCAGCCGCCTGGGCGAAGGCAGCATGACGCTGCTGGACGTGCGGCCCGCCGACGAATTCGCGCAGGGCCACCTGCCCGGCGCCATCAACATCCCCGCCGATGAACTGCTCAAGCGGCTCGGCGAACTGCCGGCCGAGCACGAGATCGTGGCCTATTGCCGCGGCCCGTTCTGCGTGCTGTCTTCCGATGCCGTCAGCGCGTTGCGCGCGCACGGCCTGCGCGCCCGCCGGCTCGACGCCGGTTTTCCCGACTGGCGCGCCGAGGGGCTGGCGGTCGAGACGCCCGACCCGCCCACCCGCTGATCCCCCGCGGTCCCGCGCGGCCCGACAGGGGCGGCCCTGTTCAGCGCCGGTTCGATCGCGCCAGCAACAGCCATAGCGCCAGTCCCAGCCAGGCCAGGGACAACGGCCGGGGCGTGTCGAACGGCAGCCATGAGGTCGCCGCCAATCCCAACCCCAGCAGGCTGTAGTAGGCCAGGCCGAACAAGGCGCCGGCCCGCCCCAGGCAGTGCCCGTAATGCCGCAGCGCCGGTCCCAGCAGATTGGGTATCGCCAGGCCATAGCCAGCGAACACCGGCAGCGCCGTGGCCGCCCACAGCCAGCCCGGTTCCGGGCGCCAAGCCATGGCGGCCGCCTGCGCCGCCGTGCCCAGCGCGACGCAACGCAGCCCGTAGCGCACCCGGCGCTCGGCATCCGCGGCGGCGGGCAGCCGGCGGTTGACGGCGGCGCCCAGGCTGCCGACCAGCGCCACGCCCAGGCCCACCCAGCCGAAGCCGAGCCCGGGCAGCGGGCCCGTCATGAACGGGCCGGCGCCATAGAAGGAAAACACCAGCAGGTTCAGGCCGGCGACCCGCAACACCGCCAGGCGCAGCGCGGCGTCGGCCAGCATCGCGCGGGCCAGCGCCGTCAACGGCACCTGGACAGCCCGCGCCGGCCGGGTCTCGTTCCAGCGCCAGGCGACCGATCCCAGCAGCAACGTGACCGCGGCGGCGAGCGTCGCCAGCACCCCGCCATAGCCTTGCCGGTCGGCCAGCCATTGGCCCGTGAGCGGCCCGACCGCGGGCGACCAGGCCAGCACCGTGCCCAGCGTGACGAAGGTGCGCGTCAGCCGTGGGCCTTCCAGGCAATCGCGCAGCACGGTCTGCGTCACCACCGAGCAGGCCGCCAGGCCCAGCGCCTGGACGAAGCGGCCGGCCAGCAGCCAGCCAAAGTGCGGCGCGGCCAGCGCGCACAGCGTGCCCGCCAGCCCGGTGGCCAGGCCGGCCAGCATGGCGGGGCGGCGGCCCCAGGCGTCGGCGAGATGCCCCCACAGCAGCACCCCGGCGGCAAAGCCGATGAAGAACACGCCCATGACCGGCTGCGTGGCGGCGGCGTCCAGGCGCCAGTGGCGCGCCAGGTCCGGCAGGGCGGGGGCGAGAATGGTCTCGGCGATCTGCGGCAGGGCCAGCAGCGCGATGACGAGCCAGGGCGGCGGCAGGGCGCCGGGGGCGGTTGGGGAAGAGAGACGGGAAGACATGCGACGGCCATGATGCGAAAAGCCGCTAGCGTAGGCGCGCGGCGACGCGGAAAATCACGACATCGCGCCATAAAACATCGCTAATCGGACATGCCCATCTATTCGCTCGATACCGTCGAGGATCCGGACCTCGTCGCCTGCCCCGTGGTGGGCATGGCGATCGATACGCGCGCGCATGCGTCCGACTGGCATGCGCATCAACGCGCGCAATTGCTGTATCAGGCGGAAGGCGGGGTGACCTTGTATCTCACCGACCGGGTGGGGCAACTGGCGCCGCTGCAGGCGGCCTGGCTGCCGGCCGGGTGCGTGCATCGCACGGCCATGCAGGGAACGTTCGCATACCGCAGCCTGTACTTCGATGTGGCGGTCTATCCAGACCTGCCGCGCGAGCCGCGCATCCTCGATGTCAATCCGCTGCTGCGAGAGATGATCGTGCGCGTGACGCATTGGCCATCCGACCAGCCGCTGGACGGGCCGCGGCAGCGCCTGGTGGGCTCGCTGCTGGACGAACTGGCGGCGGCGCCCGCGGCGCCGCTGCATCTGCCCATGCCGCGCGACCGGCGGCTGGCGCCGATCGCGCGTGAGCTGTTGGCGGACCCGGCCTGCGCGCTGTCGATCGACGACTGGGGCCGCCGGGTGGGCGCCAGCGGCCGCACGCTGGCCCGCGCCTTCCTGGCCGAAACCGGCCTGCCGTTCACGCGCTGGCGCACGCAATGCCGCCTGCTGATGGCGCGGGCGCGGCTGGCCGAGGGCGCGTCCGTCACGGAGGTGGCGCATGCCGTGGGCTATGCCAGCGACAGCGCCTTTATCGCCATGTACCGGCGCGCCTACGGCGAGCCGCCGGGACGCCGGCAGCGCCGGCGCGACCCGTTGCCTTAGAACACGTGGCGGATGCCGACGCCGGCCGCGGTGCTCTTGAGACCGTCGATGAACGCGTAGTCCTTGCCGTACGAACCATAGGCGTACAGGTTGGTGCGCTTGGACAGGTCGTAGGTGTAGCCCACGCTCCAGACGTTCATGTTGGCGTCGCCGCCGGTCAGGCGGTCATTGGACGGCGAGACGTGCTGCCACGAGGTGAACACGCTGCTCGCGCCGCCGATCGGGAACGTGGCGCCCAGCATGTAGGCGTTGGCCTTGAAGCCGTCCACGTAGCGGTTGGTGCCGAACTCGTCGCTGAAGGGCGTGCCCGCCGGCAGGTCCTGGCCGACGAACCAGCCGTCGGTGGTGCGGCCATAGGCGGCGGCCAGCTTCACCACTTCCAGGTCGTACGACGCGCCCACGGCGTATTGGCGCGGCGTGGCGCCGTGGTCGATCGAGGCGCGGTTGGAGCCGTTGAGCTGGTCGTAGGTCAGCGTGACGTTGACCGGACCTTCGACGTAGCGCAGGCCGGCGGTGATGCCGCGCGAGTTGTCGTTGGTGCGGAAACGGGTTTCGTCGCTGTTGGTATCGTCGACGTTGAAGGAATAGCCCGCGGCGAACTGGAAGCCGCTCATCGAGGGGCTGCGATACATGATCATGTTGTCCCAGCGCATGGTGTTGGCCGCGCTGAAACCCAGGCCCAGGTTCGATTGGGTGTAGCTGGTGTAGAAGGGATCGATGTCGGCCAGGTAGTTCGAGCCGACGGTGGCCTGGCGGCCGAATTCGACCGTGCCCCAGGCGTCGTTGGCCAATCCAATGGTGGCCTGGCGACCGAACAGGCGACCGCTCTGGCCGCGGGTGCCGTTGCCCGAATCGAAACCGCTTTCCAGCGTGAACACGGCGCGCAGGCCATCGCCCAGGTCTTCGGATCCGCGCAGGCCCCAGCGGGAGCCGGCCTGGATGCCGTTGATCATGCCGAGCTTGCTGCCGTCATAGCCATTGCCCTTGATCTTGTTGTAGCCAATGCCGGTGTCGATGACACCATAGAGAGTGACTGACGTTTCTGCCTGAGCGACGCCTGCAAAAGTGGTCAACATTGCGGCTGCGAGCAGCGTCTTTTTCATCCGTGGGACTCCTTGTTGTGATGGAAAAAAACAAAGGGAACTACACGTTGCGCATGACGCTCAACGGAGTTCCCAGCCCCTAGTGTAGGTCAAAAAGTCCTATTTCCTGGCAAAAAACGTGAATATCTGGCTATTTTGATGGATCCGTGGCAGCGGCAATACGGTTTCAGGCGGATGAAACGGGAGTCGACGCGGTCCGCGAGCGGGGTCCCGGTGGCGTGAAAACACAGACGCCGCCCGGGGCAACAACCCCGGGCGGCGTCTGGAAAGCCTGGCGCCTGGGCGGCGCGCTCGTACCGCTTAGAACAGATGGCGGATGCCGACGCCGCCCGCGGTGCTCTTCAGGCCATCGATGAAGGCGTAGTTCTTGCCATACGAACCGTAGGCGTACACGCTGGTGCGCTTGGACAGGTCGTAGGTGTAGCCCAGGCTCCAGATATCCATGTTGGCGTCGTCGCCGGTGAGCAGCGCGTTGGCCGGCGAGACGTGCTGCCACGAGCCGAACAGGTTGCTGGTGCCGCCCAGGGGAAGGGTGGCGCCGAGCATGTAGGAGTTGGCCTTGAAGCCGCTGGCATAGTGGTAGCCGCCCAGCTTGACGTTCGGCAGGTCCTGGCTGACGAACCAGCCATCGGTGGTACGGCCGTAGGCGGCGGCCAGCTTGATGACTTCCAGGTCGTACGAGGCGGCCACGGCGTACTGGCGGGGCGTGACGCTGTGGTCGAACTCGACTTCCTTGCCGTCGATGACGAGTTGTTCGCCGTCGTCGTTGAGCACGCGGGCCTGGTTCGAGCTGTTGATCTGGTCGTAGGTCAGCGACACGTTCAGGGGGCCGGCGACATAGCGCAGGCCGGCGGTGATGCCGCGGGCGTTGTCGGCGGTGCGGAAGCCGCTCTGGTTGTCGTCGGTGGCGTCGGCGTTGAAGGAATAGCCCAGCGCGAACTGGAAGCCGTCGGTCCAGGCGCTGCGGTACATGACCATGTTGTCCCAGCGCATGGTGTTGGCCGCGCTGAAGGCCGTGCCCACGTTGGCCTGGGTGAAGCTGGTGTAGAAGGGATCGATCTCGCCCAGGAAGGCGCCGCCGACGGTGGTCTGGCGGCCGAACTCGACCGAGCCCCAGCTATCGTTGGCCAGGCCGATCGTGGCCTGGCGGTTGAACAGGCGGTTCTGCTGCGATTGGCCGTCGCCCGAGTCGAAGCCGCTCTCGACCGTGAACATGGCGCGCAGGCCGTCGCCCAGGTCTTCGCTGCCGCGCAGGCCCCAGCGCGAGCCGGCCTGGACGCCGTTGATCATGCCGATGCGGCTGCCGCTCACGTCTTTCATCGTGAACTTGCCGGTCGTCGCGTCGCGGAAGGGGAAGTCGCCGGATACTTTGTTGTAGCCGATGCCGGTGTCGATCACGCCGTAGAGCGTGACCGAGGTTTCCGCCTGGGCGACGCCGGCGAAAGTGGTCAGGATGGCGGCTGCGAGCAGCGTCTTTTTCATCGGAAGAACTCCTAGAGAGGTAAAGGGCGGAAGAACGGATCCGAGGGCCGGAAGGCCGGCCGGGCTCCGGTTGCCCGTGTCGATTGCACCGGGCCATTCTCCGGTAAGTTCGGTGAATGGCTGGCTATCCTGCTTTCTTCTAGGACAGATCTGAGACGAGTTCGCCACGCTGGCGCGCGCGGGCGTGGGAATGGGCCGCGCGACCTCGCCGGCGCCGCCTGTTCAGGGCGTGCCGGGAAGTCCGGGCGAGAGGGGGGAGAGGGGATCCGGCAGGCGCGCCGGATCGTGCGGCTCAGCGGCGGGCGCGCAGCCGGCGTTCTTCGCGCACCACGATGCCGGCGCCGACGATGATCATCGCGGCCAGGGCGTACCAGGTGATGGCGTAGACCAGGTGATTGTTGGGGAAGGTCAGCGTGGTCAGGCCGCCGACGGGCGCCTGCGTCGGATCGCGGCCGGCGCCGGGGGCGGCGTCGGCGTCGATGAAATAGGGCGCCACGTCGCCCAGGCCGCGCGCCTGGGCGATGGCCGGCAGGTCGCGCGAATACCAGAGGTTGGCGGCCGGATCGTTGTTGCGCAGGAAGCCGTTGCCCGGCTCGCCCATGCGCAGCAGGCCGTCGACCTTGACCGGGCCGGTGTCGGCTTCGGCCGGGGCGCCGGCCGCCTGGCGCTTGCGCCATTCGGGCAGCACGAAGCCGCGGTTGACCAGCACCGTGCCGGCGCCGTCCGCCAGTTGCAGCGGCGTCATGACCCAGTAGCCGCTGCCCAGTTCGGTGGCGGCCTGCACCAGCGTCTGCTTGTCATATTGGTAGGTGCCGCTGGCCGACACGCGGCGGTATTCGGCGTTGTCGGACGTCAGTCCCGGCCAGTCGGCGCGCGCGGGGGCGGGCGTGGCGGGCGCGTGGGCCCGCTTGTCCACCTGCGCGATCAGGTTCTGCTTCCAGGCCAGGCGGTGCACCTGCCAGGTACCGAGGGCGCACAGGCCCGCGAACAGCGCGACCGCAACCACGCCCAGGATGACCAGGGTGGTTGCGCTGCGGGGATTGCGGGGGGTGTCGCCGGAATGCGTAGAGTCTTTTGTTGCCGCCATCACGTCAGGGCATATTCCGCATGTCGTGGATCGACATGGGCATCATGTTGGAGTTCAGGTGATACATGATCCAGATGGATCCGCTGAGCGTAATCACGACCAGCACCAGCGTGAATATTAACGCCAACATGTTCCAGCCGCTTTCGGACTTGGCGTCCATGTGCAGGAAATAGATGATGTGCACCACGATCTGGACCGCCGCGAACGCCAGGATGATCAGCGCCGTGGTGCGCGAGCTTTCGAACACGCGGTCCATCACCAGCCAGAACGGGATCGCGGTCAGGATGGCGGCCAGGATGAAGCCGGTGACGTAGCTTTTCAGGGTGCCATGGGCGGCGCCGTCGTCATCGTCGTGGTGATCGTGGCCGTGGCCGTGGCCGGCATGGTCGGCATGGGCGTTCATGGCAGCACTCCCATCAGGTAGACAAAGGTGAACACGCCGACCCAGATCAGGTCCAGGAAGTGCCAGAACATCGACAGGCACATCAGCCGGCGGCGGTTCTCGGGGATCAGGCCGTGCATGCGCACCTGCACCATCATCGTCACCAGCCAGACGATGCCGAACGTGACGTGCAGCCCGTGCGTGCCCACCAGCGTGAAGAACGACGACAGGAAGGCGCTGCGCTGCGGCCCGGCGCCGATGTGGATCAGGTGCGCGAACTCATACAGCTCCAGCGACAGGAAGCCCAGCCCCAGCAGGCCGGTGACCGCCAGCCAGCCCTGCGTGGCGCCGACCCGGTTGCGCCGCATCTCCAGCATGGCGAAGCCGTAGGTGATGGACGACAGCAGCAGCAGCGAGGTGTTGACCGCCACCAGCGGCAGGTCGAACAGGTCGGCGCCGGAGGGGCCCGCGGCGTAGTTGCGCCCGAGCACGCCGTAGGTGGCGAACAGGCAGGCGAAGATGAGGCAGTCGCTCATCAGGTAGACCCAGAAGCCCAGCAGCGTGCCGTTCTTCGGGTGGTGTTCGCCGGCCACGTGGAACACGGGCTCGGCGGGCGGCGCGCTGCCGCCGGGCAGGGTGGGGGCCAGGGTATCAGACATGTTTCGCCAACAGTTGGGTGCGGGCGTCCTCCGTGCGCACGACCTCGTCGGCCGGCACGTAGTACTCGCGCTTGTAGTTGAAGGTATGGACGATGGACACGATGACCAGCGCGGCGAACGACAGCACGGCCAGCGGCCACATGTGCCAGATCAGCGCGAAACCCATCACCACGCTGATGGCCGCCAGCACGATGCCGGCCCAGGTGTTCTTGGGCATGTGGATGGGGATGAAGCCATCCTGCGGGCGCTGGTAGCCGTGCTGTTTCATCTGCCACCAGGCGTCCTGGTCATGCACCCGCGGCGTGAAGGCGAAGTTGTAGTTGGGCGGCGGCGAGGACGTCGACCATTCCAGCGTGCGGCCGTCCCACGGATCGCCGCTGTCGTCGCGCAGCGACTCGCGGCGGCGGTAGCTGACCACCAGCTGGATCAGGAAGCAGGCGATGCCGATGGCGATCAGGAAGGCGCCGAACGCGGCCACCTGGAACCAGATCTGCAGCGACATGTCCTCGAAGTGGTTGACGCGGCGCGTGACGCCCATCAGCCCCAGCACGTACAGCGGCATGAAGGCGAAGTAGAAGCCCACCAGCCAGAACCAGAACGAGCACTTGCCCCAGAACGGATCGAGCTTGTAGCCGAAGGCCTTGGGGAACCAGTAGGTGATGCCGGCCATCAGGCCGAACAGCACGCCGCCGATGATGACGTTGTGGAAGTGGGCGATCAGGAACAGGCTGTTGTGCAGCGCGAAGTCGGCCGGCGGCACCGCCAGCAGCACGCCCGTCATGCCGCCGATCACGAAGGTGACCATGAAGCCCATGGTCCACAGCATCGGCACCTCGAAGCGGATGCGGCCGCGGTACATCGTGAACAGCCAGTTGAAGATCTTGGCCCCGGTCGGGATCGAGATGATCATGGTGGTGATCCCGAAGAACGAGTTCACGCTGGCCCCGGACCCCATGGTGAAGAAGTGGTGCAGCCACACCAGGTAAGACAGCACCGTGATCACGACCGTGGCGTACACCATCGACGCGTAGCCGAACAGGCGCTTGCGGCAGAAGGTGGCGACCACTTCCGAGAAGATGCCGAAGGCCGGCAGGATCAGGATGTAGACCTCGGGGTGGCCCCAGATCCAGATCAGGTTCACGTACATCATGGCGTTGCCGCCGAAGTCGGCCGTGAAGAAGTTGGTGCCGACGTAGCGGTCCATCGACAGCAGCGCCAGCACCGCCGTCAGCACCGGGAACGCGGCCACGATCAGCACGTTGGTGCACAGCGCGGTCCAGGTGAAGATCGGCATGCGCATCAGCGACATGCCGGGCGCGCGCATCTTGACGATGGTGACCAGCAGGTTCACCCCCGACAGTAGCGTGCCGACCCCCGCTATCTGCAAGGCCCATATGTAGTAGTCGACCCCCACGTCCGGACTCTGCGCGATGCCCGACAGCGGTGGATAGGCCAGCCAGCCGGTGCGGGCGAATTCGCCCACGAACAGCGACATCATCACCAGTACCACGCCGCCGGTGGTCATCCAGAAGCTGAAGTTGTTCAGGAACGGAAAGGCCACGTCGCGCGCGCCGATCTGCAGCGGCACCACGTAGTTCATCAGCCCCGTGACCAGCGGCATGGCCACGAAGAAGATCATGATGACGCCGTGCGCCGTGAAGATCTGGTCGTAGTGGTGCGGCGGCAGGTAGCCGGTGGAATCACCGAAGGCCACGGCCTGTTGCAGCCGCATCATGATGGCGTCGGCGAAGCCCCGCAGCAGCATCACCAGCCCCAGGATCATGTACATGATGCCGATCTTCTTGTGGTCGATGCTGGTGAACCACTCGTGCCACAGGTAGCCCCACTTGCGGTAGTAGGTGATGGCCCCCAGCACCACGATGCCGCCGATCGCCACCATGGCGAAGGTGGCCAGCAGGATTGGCTCGTGGAAGGGAATGGCGTCCCAGGTCAGGCGACCGAAGATCAGCTTGGTGAGGTCTGGTTGATCAGTCATCTCGGTTTCCAGGGCTCGGTTTCCAGGGGGAATACCTTGATTTCACGCGATGCGCCGCGGCGGCGGCGACGCCGCTACAGCGCCAGTTCCGCCGCCGAGGTGCACATGGCGCCGACATACTTGCGCGGCGGCGCATCGGCCAGGCCCAGGCGCTCGCGCGTGGCCTGGTCCAGGCTGGCGATGTTGCGCGCGCCCGGGATGCCCATGCCGCCGCCGGCGTCGATCGCCATGGCGTCCTTCATGCACATGCGGTTCGGTTCCACGCAGCGATTGACGATGGCGTCGAACAGGCCGGGCGCGACGCTGGCGTAGCGCTGCACCGGGTTGCGTTCGCTGGGCTGCTCCAGCTTCAGGTAAGTGTCGCGGCCGAGCGTGGCGCCCGAGGCGCGGGCGTCGGCGATCCACTTGTCGAAGCCCTGCTGGTCCAGGCCGTGGAAGCGAAAGCGCATGCCGGAAAAGCCCGCGCCGCTGTAGTTGGCCGACAGGCCCTCGTATTCGCCGGGGTGGTTGATGACCGCGTGCAGCGTGGTCTGCATGCCCGGCATGGCGTAGATCTGGCCGGCCAGCGCCGGGATGAAGAACGAGTTCATCACCGTCGACGAGGTGATCTTGAACTGGATCGGGCGGTCGACCGGCGCGGCCAGTTCATTGACCGCCGCCACGCCCTGCTCGGGATAGAGGAACAGCCACTTCCAGTCGAGCGCCACCACTTCGACCACCAGCGGCTTGGTGCCGGGCGGCACCTCGCGGCCTTCGGACAGGCGCGCCAGCGGGCGGTAGGGATCGAGCTGGTGGGTGCTGACCCAGGTGAGCGCGCCGAGCGCGATGATGATCAGCAGCGGCGCGGCCCAGATCAGCAGCTCCAGCATGGTGGAGTGGTTCCAGTCGGGGTCGTAGTGCGCATCGCGGTTGCTGGCGCGATAGCGCCACGCGAACAGGAAGGTCAGGAAGATCACCGGCACGATGATGAGCAGCATCAAGCCGGTCGAGATGATGATCAGGTTGCGCTGCTGCACCGCGATGTCGCCTGATGGTGAGAGCAACACCGCATTGCATCCGGAGAGCAATGGCAGGGCGGCTAACAGCAACAATCCGCGGAACCTTGGGAAAGACGGCATGGCCATACCCCGAAACGTAACCGTGGGAGGTAAACGCAACACTACGCTGGAAGCCGCGAAAAATCTAGGGTAAAAAGAGCAAAAGTATGCACGGGAAGGCGTGCGGGGCAGGACCGGGCGTGATCGCGCCGCGGTCCGCGAGGCCTTGCCGCATGTGCGTACTAGTGTGTTGCAAAAGCGTAGGCAAGGCGTTTTCCAAAACCTCCTTTCAGCGAGCACTCACATGGCGACCACCACGCAGTATCCCGGTCATGCCTCTGCCTTGCCCAGTCCGGGCGCGACAGGGGGCGCGGCCAGCCACGCCAAGGTGGCGCCGGGCGAAATCGCCGTGGGGGTCGTCATCGGACGCGCCTCCGAATACTTCGACTTCTTCGTCTTCGGCATCGCCTGCGTGCTGGTGTTTCCACGGGTGTTCTTCCCGTTCGAGGCGCAGCTGGAAGGCACGCTGTGGGCCTTCGTCATCTTCTCGTTCGCGTTCATCGCGCGGCCCATCGGCACCGCGCTGTCGATGGCGATCCAGCGACGCTGGGGGCGCGGCACCAAGCTCACGATCGCGCTGTTCCTGCTGGGCACCGCCACGGTCGGCATGGCCTTCCTGCCGGGCTACAACGTCATCGGCTCGCACGCCATCGTGCTGCTGGCGGTGTTCCGCTGCCTGCAGGGGCTGGCCTTCGGCGGCTCGTGGGACGGCCTGCCGTCGCTGCTGGCGCTGAACGCGCCGCCCAAGCGCCGCGGCTGGTACGCGATGCTGGGCCAGTTGGGCGCGCCCATCGGCTTCATGATCGCCAGCGCGCTGTTCCTGTTCCTGCACCTGACGCTGACCGAGGCCGACTTCCTCGACTGGGGCTGGCGCTATCCCTTCTTCGTGGCCTTCGCCATCAACGTGGTGGCGCTGTTCGCGCGGCTACGGCTGGTGCTGACCGAGGAATACACGCAGCTGCTCGAAGAGGGCGAGCTGGAGCCCATCGGCACCGGCCAGATGGTGCGCGAGCAGGGCTACAACCTGTTCCTGGGCGCGTTCGCGGCGCTGGCCAGCTACGCGCTGTTCCACCTGGTGACGGTGTTCCCGCTGTCATGGATCGCGGTCAGCGCCACGCAGCAGATTTCCGACGTGCTGATCGTGCAGATCATCGGCGCGGGCGTGGGCATCCTGGGCACCATCGCCTCGGGCTGGATCGCCGACCGCATCGGCCGGCGCACCACGCTGGGCCTGCTGGCCGCGCTGATCGGCGTGTTCGCGCTGTTCACGCCGTGGCTGCTGGGCGGCAGCCCCAAGGCGCAGGACGCCTTCATCCTGATCGGCTTCGCGCTGCTGGGGCTGTCCTACGGCCAGGCGTCCGGCACCGTGACGGCCAACTTCACCAAGCGCTTCCGCTACACCGGCGCGGCGCTCACCACCGACATGGCCTGGCTGATCGGCGCGGCCTTCGCGCCGCTGGTGGCGCTGGGCCTGTCGGCGCGCTTCGGGCTGGTGGCGGTCAGCATCTACCTGCTGTCCGGCACCGCCTGCACGCTGCTGGCCCTGCGCATCAACAAGGCGCTGGAAACGCGTGACTGACGGGAAGTTGGCGCCGGTACGCGGCCGCGACGCGGGGACTTCATTCAAAGGCGTGCGCGCCCTGGTGCTGGGCGCGTTGCTGATCGCCATTGCCGTGTACCGGCCGCTGGATCCGCTGGTCATCCCGGCCTGGTATCGCGCCGCGGGCGACGCGTTCTTCGTCATCGTATGCATGCTGGCCGCGGCGCTGGGCCGGGGCGCGGGTTTTCGCGATATCTGGTCGCGCGGCTTCGTGTCCGCGTTCCTGCTCTACAGCCCGGCGTGGCTGCAAGGCGGCATGCCGCCGGCGGCCGCGCCATGGTTGCCGTCCCTGCTGGTCGGCCTGTTGCTGGCGTGGCCGCTGCTGTGGCTGTTCGAGGCGCTGTGGTGGCGGCGCGGGACGCGCGGCGCCTGAATCCGAGGCAAGACCGCCGCGCCCGAGGCGCCGTGCCCGAACCGGCGCGCAATGCCTGGCGCGGACCCGCCCGTCCGGGCGGTCCGCCTGCGTCGCGCGCGTCAGCGCACCGGCCAGCCGTACATCTGGCCGCCATCGCGCCACTGCGCATTCAGGCCGCGCGGCAGCTTCATGGCGCTGGCCATGCCCAGGTTGCGCTCAAAGCTTTCGCCGTAGTTGCCGACCTGCCTGACGATGTTGTAGGCCCACTTGTCGTCCACCCCCAGGTTCTTGCCCATGCCCGGCGTCACGCCGAGGATTCGCTGCACGTTGGGGTTGTTGCTTTTCAGCTGGCTGTCGACGTTGGCCGAGGTCACGCCGAACTCCTCCGCCTCCAGCATGGCGTTGAGCGTCCAGCGCACCACGTTGAACCAGTTGTCGTCGCCCTGGCGCACCATCGGCCCGAGCGGGCTCTTGGCGATGTTCTCGTCCAGGATCAGGTAATTGTCCGGCTGCTCCAGCGTGGTGCGCGAGGCCGCCAGCTGCGATTTGTCGGAGGTGAAGGCGTCGCAGCGGCCGGCCGCGAAGGCGCGCACGATCTCGTCGTACTTGTCGATCACCACCGGCTTGAACTTCAGGCCGTTGGCGCGGAACCAGTCGGCCAGGTCGAGCTCGGTGACGGTGCCGGGCTGCACGCAGATGGTGGCGCCGTCCAGTTCCCTGAGCTTCTTGACGCCGAGCTTGGCGGACACCATCACGCCCTGGCTGTCGTAGTAGTTCACGCCGGTGCTGATCAGGCCCAGCGTGGTGTCGCGCGCCATCGTCGGCGTGACGTTGCGGGTCAGCACGTCGACCTCGCCCGATTGCAGCGCGGTGAAGCGGGCCTGCGTCGTCAACGGCGTCAGGCGGAACTTGCTGGCGTCGTTGAAGACGGTGGCGGCGATGGCGCGGCACATGTCCACGTCCAGCCCCTGCCAGTTGCCCTTGCTGTCCGGCGAGGAAAAACCCTGGATGCCGGTGGACACGCCGCACTGCACGTAGCCGCGCTTCTTGACGGTGTCGAGGGTGGGGCCGGCGTGGGCCAGGCCGGTGAGGGTGGCCAGCGCCAGGGCGCCGGCCGTGGTTCGGAATATCGGCATTGCGTTCTCCGGCCGGGCCCGGCCCGGCGCCAGGGTGGGACGGTTCAGGCGGTCAGCGCGCGGGGCTTGGCGATCTGGTCCAGGCTTTCGGTCAGGGCCTGGTCCAGGATCGCGACGGCGCGGTCGATTTCCTCGTTGCTGACCGTCAGCGGCGGCGCGATGCGCCAGACCGAGCCGCGCTCGGGGCGGCGGCGGATGTTCATCGACAGCCCCAGTTCGAAGCAGCGTTGCGTGGTCAGGGCGCCGAGCGCGTGATAGGGCTCGCGCGTGTCGCGATCCTGCACCAGTTCGACGCCCAGCAGCAGGCCCAGGCCGCGCACGTCGCCGATGGCTTCGTGGCGCTGCTGCAGTTCCAGCAGGCCGCGGCGCAGGTAGTCGCCCTGGCGGCGGGCGCGTTCGAGCAGCTGTTCGCGTTGCAGCGTTTCCAGCACCGCCAGGCCGACGGTGGCGGGCAGCGGGTCCGAGACGTGGCTGGTGTAGAAGGTGAAGCCCTTTTCGTGCACGTCCTGCTCGATGGCGGGCGTGGTGATGGTGGCCGCCAGCGGCAGGCCGCCGCCCAGGGTCTTGGAGACGCTGATGATGTCGGGCGTGACGCCGAAGTGTTCCGAGCCGGTGCGGCAGCCGAGGCGGCCGAAGGCGGTCTGCGCCTCGTCGAAGATCAGCAGCATGCCGCGCGCGTCGGCGGCGCGGCGCAGCGCCTGCATGTACGACTTGGGCGGCACCAGCACGCCGCCGGCGCTGATCACCGGTTCGACGATGATCGCGGCGGGCCGGCCGGCCGAAGCCATGTCGAACATCTTCAGGCCGATCTCCAGGCAGGCCAGCGCCGACTGCTCGGCGTCCAGTCCGGCGATGTAGGGCCGGTACGCGTTCGGCTCGGGCATGACGAACACGCCGGCCGGCGGCACGCCGTAGCCCTTGCGGTCGCTGGCGTACGAGACCGAGCCGGCGCCGCTGGTGACGCCGTGCCACGAGCCGCCCACGGCCAGGATCTCGAAGCCGCTCTTGTGCATCTTGGCCATGCGCAGCGCGATCTCGTTGCTCTCGGAACCGGTGTTCACGAAGATCGACTTGGTCATGCCGGCCGGCATCCAGTCGCGCGCCAGGGTGGCCGCCAGTTGCGCCACGGCTTCGGGGATCATGCCGCTGAAGAAGTGGAACGCGGTCTCGCCGGCGCGGCGCACCGCGTCGACGATGGCGGGATGGTTGTGGCCGATGGTGGCGCACATCTGGCCGGAGGTGAAGTCCAGGATCTCGCGGCCGGTGTCGTCGCGCACCACCGTGCCCTTGGCCGACTTGAACAGGTTCGGGAAGGTGTCGCCGCCGTAGCGGATGAGGTATTCGCGGGCCGCCGCACGCAGGGTTTGATCCATGTTTACACTCCGGCAAAAGGCAGGTTCCAATGCGGAACCGACGGACGCAGTGTCTGGCGGCGCGGCGCCGGCGTCCAATGCGAAGTACGCATGCGCCGTCATGCATGGCGCGCATGGCCCATGCGAATCGCGCAAGGAGCGGTATGGATACCCGGTGGCTGCAGGACTTCATCACCTTGTCGGAGCTGCGCAACTTCACGCGCGCGGCCGAGGCCCGCAATCTGTCGCAAGCGGCGTTCAGCCGCCGCATCCAGAGCCTGGAGAACTGGGCCGGCGCGCGGCTGATCGACCGTTCCGCCTTCCCGACCCAGCTGACCGAGGCGGGCGAGCGCTTCCGCGTCGCGGCGATCGAACTGGTCAACCAGCTGGTCGAGGCGCGCGCGGGCATCGCCGCGGTGCCCGCGCGCAACCAGCTGCGGCTGGCGACTTCCTATGCCTTGGCCACGACCCACCTGCCGCGCTGGTGGCGTGACTGGAGCGCGGGGCAGCAGCTCAGTTGCAGCCTGCAGACGGGCAACGTGCACGACACGGTGTCGGCCTTCACCTCGGGCGCGGCCGACCTGCTGATCTGTTTCCACCAGGTGGCGCAGCCGCTGCCGCTGGACCTGTCGCGCTATGACTGCCTGACGCTGGGTCGCGAGCTGATCCGGCCGTACGCGGCGCGCGGCCTGGTCGAACGCGAGGGGCTGGACCTGCCGGGCACCACGGCGCGGCCGGTGCCGTTGCTGATGTACTCGCCCAGCGTCTATTTCGCGCGCCTGATCGACGCGGCGATCGAGAGCGGGCCGGAGCCCCTGCACGGCGTGCGCCTGTTCGAGGCGGAGATGTCGGACGTGCTGGGCGACATGGCGGCGCAGGGGCTGGGCGTGGCCTGGCTGGCCGACAGCGCGCTGGGGCGGCTGGAGACGGCCGACCTGGCGCCGCTGGCCAACCGCGCCTGGGACATCGAGGTGGCCATCCTGGCGTTCAAGGACCGCAGCGACGCGCGCGCCGCGGTCGAGGCCGTGTGGCAGCGGATGGCGGCCGGCGCTCAGCCGGCGTAGCCCTCCAGCACGTTGGCGACATTGGTGCCGACCTCGGCCACCGCATAGCCGCCTTCCATGGTGAAGACGGTGGGCAGGCCCAGCCGTGCCAGCCGCGCGCCCACCCGCAGGTAGTCGGCGCTGCGCAGCTTGAATTTCGAGATCGGGTCGCCTTCGTAGGTGTCCACGCCCAGCGCGATCACCAGCGCGTCCGGCTTGAAGCGGCCGATGGCGGCCAGGCCCTGTTCGAGCGCCTCGGTCCAGCCCGCGAAGTCGGTGCCGGCCGCCAGCGGCAGGTTCAGGTTGGCGCCCAGGCCCGCGCCCTGGCCGGGTTCATCGGCGTAACCCAGGAAGAAGGGATATTCGGTGGTCGGGTCGCCATGCACCGACACGGTCAGCACGTCGCCGCGCTCGTAGAAGATGCTCTGCGTGCCGTTGCCGTGGTGGTAGTCGATGTCCAGCACCGCGACGCGCTCGGCGCCGGCCTCGCGCAGCGCCTGGGCCGCCAGGGCGGCGTTGTTCAGGAAGCAGTAGCCGCCGAAGAAGTCGGCGCCGGCGTGATGGCCGGGCGGGCGCGTCAGCGCCATGGCGGCGCGCGGGCCGCTGCCGCCAGATACCGCGCGCGCCGCGTCGATGGCGCAGGCCGCGCCGGCGGCGGCGGCCTCCCAGGTGCCCGCCGTCAGCGGGCTGCCGCTGTCGAACGAGAACAGGCCGACGCGCGCCGCGAAGTTGGTGGGCGCAATGTCGTGGCGGAAGCCGCGCACCGGCCACACCGACGGCAGGATGTCGAGCTCGGCGTTGGCCGGGTCCAGCGCGATCCACTCGGCCCAGGCGCCTTGCAGGAAGTCGACGTAGCGCGGGCTGTGCACGCGCCGGATCAGGTCCAGGTCGGGCGCGGCCGGCGCCTGCAGCGTGCCGATGCCGCGCTGGCGCAGGGCGTCCAGCACGTATTCGAGCCGGGCCGGGGTCTCATGACAGGGCACCAGCTTGCCGCGGAACATTTCCTGGCGGCCATCGTGTTTGGCGTGGACGGGGTTGTGGAAGATATGCACGGTAGCGTCTGTGGAAAAAGGGAAGGGAAACTATAGCGGCCGCGCCGCGTACCAGGCGATGGCCGGCAGCTCGCGCAGGACCGAATACAGGTCGCGCGCCTCGGCGAAGCGGGGCGAGGCCCCGCCCACCTCGGGCACGCCGTGGCGCCTGAGCGCCAGCATGGTGCGCGGCACGTGGAAGTACTGCGTGATGGCGATGGCGCTGGCGTAGCCATGTTCGCGCATGTAGGCGCTGGCGTGGATGGCGGTGGCCCAGGTGTCGTTGCCGAGGCTGTCGGCCACCACCCGGTCGGCCGGCACGCCGCGCGCGATCAGGTAGTCGCGCATGACCGCGGCCTCGTCGCGGCCCGCCGGATCGACGCCGCCGCTGACGAAGACGACCCTGCAGCGCCCGGCGGCGTAGCAGTCGTAGGCGCGGTCCAGCCGGGCCGCCAGGCGCGGCGACGGACGGCCGTCGGGCGCGACGGTGTTGCCCAGCACCACCGCGACGTCCGCGCGCGGGGCGTCTGCCAGCAGGCCCGCCGCGACCAGCGCGGCGGCCGCCAGCGCCACGGCGGCGCACAGGCCGGCGGCGGTGGCGAGGAGGCGGCGGCGCCAGCGGGAGGATGAAGCGTTCATGGGTGCGGACGGTGACGGCGGGATGGGGTCATTGCCGTTTGGGGAAGGGCAGATCGACCTCGATGGCATTCGAATAGACCGGCTCGGTCGCGGCCGCCGGGTCGGTCAGCACCACCACCAGGCGGTAGCGGCCGGGCGCCAGGTCGGGAAAGAAGGGCACGTACTGGCCGTTGCCGGCGTCTACCTGATAACTGGATGCGCCGTCCGCGTCCTGACGCCACAGCACCGGGTCGTCCGCCCAGCGGGCCGCATGGCGTGCCTGGATCGGCGCGGCGGGGCGATCCGAGCCTTCGCCGTAGGCGGGGCTGAGCTGCGGGTCGGTGGGGGCCTCCAATGTCACGGGCGGCCGCGGGTAGAGCGGTTGCAGCGTGCGCCGGTCCTGGCTGTCGATGAACAGCAGCCAGACGCGCGGCGACTGCAGGCGCACCGGGCCGGGCCCGAGATTGGTCACGTGCAGCGTGAAGCGGCCGCCGGCTTCGTAGAGCGTGGTGCCGAGGTGGCCGAACACCGACAGCTGCAGGCCGCTGGCGGGCGGACGCTGCGGCGGGGCATAGCGATGCTTGTCGATCTTCAGGTCGGCGTAGCGGACCCATTTCGGCGGCGCATCCGCGGCCGCGCCGGCAATGCGCACCTGCAGCCAGTGCGGCCGCAGCGCGATGACGTCGAGCCGGTCGCCGGCCTTGGCGGTCTGCGCCGACAGCGCCTTCACGTCGGGCGCGTCGTACAGGTCGAGCCGCTCGAAAGGCACGGCGCCGTCGTCCAGCGGCGCGCCTTCGCCGTCGATCTGGATGCGCGCCACCGAGCCGTCGTCGTGGAACGCATAGGTCAGGTCGAAGGCGGTGTCCTCCAGGTCGAACAGCGCCTGGGTGGTCCATTGCACCGGGCGCGCCGTGCCGTCGGCGCGCAGCACGTAGTCCTCGGTGCCGTTGCGGTCGGCGCCATAGCGGCAGCCTGTCGAGAAGGCCGCCTTGCCGGCATCGAACACCGGGTTGACGAACTGGTGGCACGGGCTGGCTTCGGGCGCGGGGTGCGCGATCTCGTGGAAGCGGCCGTCCTTGGGGCGGTACAGGAACAGGCGGGCGTGGACCTGGCCGCTGCCGCCGCTCTGGCCGATCACCAGGTCGCGGTAGCCGTCGTGGTCGATGTCGGGCGTTGCGACAACGTCGACCGCCTCGTCGTCCAGGCGGGCGATTTCCTGCGGCGCGCCTTTGCCGACGCGGACGCTGACGCGCTGCTGGGCGGCGCCGTCGACGGTCACCACCGCCCGCAGGCCCGGCTTGATGTCGTAGGCATGGTCGCGCGCGAGCGCGCTGGCGCTGACGCCGGTGCCGGCCAGCAAGGCCGCGAGCAGGAACATTTTCAAGGCAGCGACTCCCGGATTTCTTCTCGGCGCATTATGCCCGAGCGCCCGTGCCGGGCGGTGGCTGCCCCGCGCCCGGATGGGGGACGGGCCATGGCTCGCGGCGGCTGGAGGTTCCTGGGTAGAATCGTCGGATAGCCTGCGATGCGCGTGCCATGAACCTTCCGTTCCCCATCCGTCAAGAATGTCCCCCGGGCGCCTGTATGTGCGACCGCGACCGGCTGCTGGCCGACCCGGCGGCCGACGCGCGCATCCTGCGGCTGACCAAGGAAGAGGAAAAGCGCCTGGTGGCGCGGCTCGAGAACATCACCAGCCTGGAAGACCTGCGCGCGATGCAGGGCCGCATGCAGGCGCAACTGGGCATCGTGGTGCGCATCGTCCCCAGTGACAACGAGGTGCGCACCTCGCGCGGCATCGCCATCCAGCTCGACGACCAGCCCGGCCTGTGCCGCAAGACGCGCTCGTCGATTCCGGCCGCCATTCGCCGCGGCTTCGACAACAAACCCGAGATCGTCTACGCGCTGCTGAACGAGCGCGACCTGCTGAGCGGCACGTAGCGCCGTCCTGTCACGGGCGCCGCCAAGGACGGCGCCAGCCGCGTCCCTATCGGCCGCGCGGCGCCGGGCAGGGCGCCAGCGGCACCACGTCGGCGGGCGTGCGGCCCGCTTCGGGCCGGGTATCCACCTTCTTGCCGCCGCGCGCCGGATAGGCCAGCAGCACGGCGCTGCCGGGCTCCAGCCTGGGCGTGTTGGGGCCGCCGTAGGCCACGGTCCAGCCGCGCACCGCCAGCGGCGCCAGGGTGTATTGCAGGGCCGAGCCGGGCGAGACGTGGGCGACCTTGCCGGCGAACAGTTCCTGCTGCCGGGTCTCGACGCCATTGACGGACTGGTAGGTGGCGATGCTGACCAGCGCGGCCGATTCGCCGTGCCGCGCCAGGATGGCGGTTTCGTAGCGGCCGGGGGGAATGGCGCCGAGGCTGACCATGATGTTGTCCCGGGCCTGGCCGCCGGCGTCCAGCCGCACGCCGGTGACGTCGGCGCGGGCCAGCGGCGCCGAGCCGGTGTTGCGCACCCGCACGCTGTATTGGCCCGACGTGCCGGTCAGCGTGCAGACCTCGACGCCGTAGGGCGCGTTGGTGGCATGGGCCGGCAGCGTCGCCAGCAGGGCGGCGGGCAGGATGGCGACGCGGAAAAGTCGGGACGGCACGGTACGCTCCTGTAAGGAGGCAGCGCGCCGGGACGCCGCGTTGCCTGCCTTATTACACCACTTGGCGGCCGGGGCCGTCGCCCTGCGGGCGCTTGCCGGCCAGCCAGTGCAGGATCAGCGCCAGCACCAGCAGGGCGGCCATGATGAAGCCCCAGAACAACCAGCCCAGCACCGCGATCCAGGTGCCCAGGCTGCCGGCTGCGGGCAGGATCTGGTTCAGGCCCTGCACCAGCCAGACCAGGCCGGATTGCAGCGACTGGATCAGGCCGGCGTCGACCCAGGGGGCGGCCCAGGCGGGCGCGGTCCATTGGGCGGAGCCGATGGCCGTGGCGCCGGGCACTTGCGCCGAGGCGATGGTGGCCAGCACCCAGTCGGTCAGTTGCAGCGTCAGCGCCACCAATCCGGTCCATAGCGCGGCCAGCACGGCGAAACCGAGCCAGATGATCTTTTTCATTGCGGGGTACTCCGGTGATTCAAGAAAGAAACGCCACGATAGAGCGGAAAGCCATTCTGAAAAACCAGCGTCTTTGTGACAAACATTAAGAAAAAACCGAAGTCTTGGCATGCGCCAGGATGCGCTGCACCAGCGGATGGTGCTGGCCGCGGCGGTTGCGGATGCCGTAGATCTCCTCGTGCACGCTGTCGCAGCGCGCCAGCGGCCGCAGGCCGCGCAGCAGGCCGACGTCGTCGCCGCCCAGGCGACTGAGCGGGAACACGCCCAGCCCGCGCGCGGCGAACACCGACATCAGCGCGCTGTCCTCGAACTCGCCGACCACATTGGGCCGCAGGCCCTGTTCATTGAACCACCGGTCCAGCGTCTGGCGCAGCACCGAATGGCCGGTGGGCAGCAGCACCGGCAGGCGTTCCAGGCAGTGGGGGAAGTCCTGGGTGTCGGCCTTGCGCACCAGCCGCGCAGGGCCATACCAGTCCACCGGCGAGGACACCAGCCGGTCGCTGGTCAGGCGCAGGTTGGGGTTGGCCGGCGCGCCCTGGCCGGCCAGCACCAGGTCCAGGTGGTGGCGCGCCAGTTCGCCCAGCAGTTCCTCGACCTCGCCCTCGTGGCAGGTCAGGCGCAGGTCCGGGGTGTCCAGCACCGGGCCCAGCAGCGCGTGGGCGGCCAGCTTGGAGATGCCGTCCGACAGGCCCACCGACAGCCGGATCACCGGCTTGGTGGCGGCGGCGCGGACCTCCTGCGGCAATTCCTGGCCGATCTGGAAGATTTCTTCGGCACGGGCGAAGGCCGCCTGGCCGGCGTCGGTCAGGGCCACGCCGCGGCCGGCCGGGCGCAGCAGTTGGTGGCCCAGGTTCTTTTCCAGTTCGCGCACCTGGGCGCTGATGGTCTGGATGGCCATGTCGAGCCGCTCGGCGGCGCGCGAGAAGCCGCCTTCCTTGGCGACCATCCAGAAGTAGTACAGGTGGCGGTAATTGAGCATGGCGATATTCACTTCGGTTTTTTCGAACCATAACTCACTTTCAGGCTGATTTCTCCATCGGGCCGGGATCCGGATCATGAGGGCCTTCACACCTAAGCGGGAACATCATGGAAGCCTTGCTCTCATTTCTACAAGCCGACTTCGCCGGCACGCCGGCCTGGAGCTGGCTGCTGTTCATCGGCATCGTCATCTCCCTGCTGGTCTTCGACCTGGGCGTGCTGCACAAGGAAGACCGCGAGATCGGCGTGCGCGAAAGCCTGCTGCTGTCGGCCGGCTACATCTCGGCCGCGCTGCTGTTCGGCGGCTGGGTCTGGTGGCAGATGGGCCCGGCCAGCGGCATGGCCTATTACACGGGCTTCCTGATCGAGAAATCGCTGTCGCTGGACAACGTCTTCGTGATCGCGCTGATCTTCAGCTTCTTCGCCATCCCGCGCCAGTTCCAGCACCGCGTGCTGTTCTGGGGCATCCTGGGGGTGATCGTGCTGCGCGCCATCATGATCGGCCTGGGCGCCGCGCTGGTCAGCAACTTCGGCTGGTTGATGTATCTGTTCGGCGCGTTCCTGGTGTTCACCGGCATCAAGATGTGGATGATCGCCGACCAGGAGCCGGACATCGCCACCAACCCGATCCTGAAGTTCCTCAAGCGCCGCATGCGCGTCACGGAAGGGCTGCGCGGCAACGCCTTCTGGGTGCGCGAGCCGGACGCGGCCACGGGCAAGACGGTGCGCTGGGCCACGCCGCTGTTCCTGGCCCTGGTATTGATCGAGTTCGTGGACCTGCTGTTCGCGGTGGACTCGGTGCCGGCGATCTTCGCCATCACCACCGACCCCTTCATCGTGTACACCAGCAACATCTTCGCGATCCTGGGCCTGCGTGCGCTGTACTTCGCGCTGGCGGCGATGATCCACCGCTTCCACTACCTGAAGTACGCGCTGTCGCTGGTGTTGGTGTTCATCGGCACGAAGATCTTCCTGGTCGGCTTCATCGGCAAGATTCCCGCCGTGGTGTCGCTGTCGGTGACCTTCGGCCTGATCGGTGGCGGCGTGCTGTTCTCGCTGTGGAAAACCCGCTCGGGTGCGCCGCAGCCCGAGCTGAAGACGGAATAAGCGCGTCCGGCGCTTACCGAGGGGCCCGCCGATGGCGGGCCCTTTTTTCATCGCCGGGCCGCCTCGAGCGCGAGCAGGAAGCCGGTGATGGCCTCGGCGGCGGCTTTGGGCGCGGCCTGCAGTAGGCAATGCGGCGCGTCGATGTCGACGATGCGGGCCTGCGGCGCCAGCCGCGCGACCAGCGCGGCGGCGGCAGGCGGCACGACGCGATCGTGGCGGGCCTGCAGGTACAGCAGCGGCATGCGCACGCCGGCGAATGCCACGGTCTGGTCGGCGCCCATCACGGCCTTGAGACGGGCCCGCATGACGGCGGGCGCCACCTGCGCGACCGCCTGGTCCAGCGCGGCGCGCAGCGCCGGCGTGCCGTGGGACCCCAGCAACAGGTGATGCAGGACCGCGCGCGGCAGCAGCGTGACCGGCAGCCAGTCGGCCAGCGGGCGCGCCAAGCCCAGGCGGGGATGGGGCGCCCGCACGAACGAGGCGCACAGGATCAGGCCGCGCAGGTTCGGCGGCGGCGCGGCGGCGATGGCGGCGCCCAACGGTCCGGAGAATGATTCGGCCAGCAGCACGAACGGCGCCTGCGCGGGCAGGGCCTGGCGCACGCGCTGTTCCAGCGCGGGGTAATCGAGCGGCTCGCGGGCGGGATAGCGCAGCACCACGGGCGGCGGCGCGGCGGGGAGGGCGGACAGCAGCGGATCAAACAGATCGCCGGTGCCATCCATGCCAGGCAACAGGACCAGTTGAAGGGGCATGCGCGAGGTTCCGATTTTGGGGATAGCCGCATTCTGACAGGGTGTCGGCATATCCACTGAATATGAATATGTAGCCCTGTATATATTTGTCATATGGAAAGACGCGGCGTAGAGTGCGGAACGTACCCAGACCCACGCAAGGAGCCGCCATGACCTGGTCCGCCAAACAGTATTCCGCCTTTGAAAACGAACGCACGCGCCCGGTGCGCGACCTGGTCGCGGCATTGCCCAACGAGGACGTCGCGACCGCCGTCGACCTGGGGTGCGGCCCCGGCAACTCCACCGAGGTGCTGGCCAGCCGCTATCCCCAGGCCGCCGTGACCGGCATGGACAGTTCGGACGACATGGTGGCGGCGGCGCGCAAGCGCCTGCCGTCGATCGCGTTCGAGCTGGCCGATATCGAGACCTGGAATCCGCCGCGCCAGTACGACGTGATCCTGGCCAACGCCGCGCTGCAGTGGGTGCCCGACCACGCGACCCTGTATCCGCGCCTGGTGGGCAAGCTGGCGCCGGGCGGCAGCCTGGCGGTGCAGACGCCGGACAACCTGGAAGAGCCGGCCCACAAGCTGGCGCGCCAGGTCGCCGCGGACGGCCCCTGGGCCGCCAAGATCGGCGACGTCAAGCATCCGCCGCGCCACAGCGCCGCCTGGTACTACGAACTGCTCAAGCCGCACTGCGATCGCCTGGATGTGTGGCGCACCACCTACCTGCACCCGCTGGCGGGCGCTCAGGCGGTGGTGGAATGGTTCAAGGGCACGGCCCTGCGCCCCTACCTGAACAAGCTGGATGCCGGCGAGCAGGCGGCGTTCCTGGCGCGCTACCAGGAAGAGATCGCGCGCGCCTATCCGGCGCTGGCGGACGGCACGGTGCTGCTGCCGTTCCCGCGCCTGTTCCTGGTGGCGGGGCCGAAGGGCTGACGCCCGCGCGCCTCAGGCGCCGTCGCGGCCGTCGGCCTTGCCGGCGAAATAGCGCGCCGGCGTCTGCCCCAGCGTCTTGCGGAACATGGTGATGAAGGCGCTGACCGATTCATAGCCCAGGTCCTCGGCGGTGCGCTGCACCGACACCCCCGACGACAGGCGCTGCAGCGCCATCACGATGTGCATCTGCTGGCGCCAGCGGCCGAAGCTCATGCCGACTTCCTGCCGCACCAGCCGCGCCAGCGTGCGCTCGCTCATGGCCAGCCGCCGGCCCCATTCGGCCACCGTGCTGCGGTCGGCCGGATCGGCATGCAGGGCCGTGGCGATCTCGCGCAGGCGCGGATGTTCCGACAGCGGCAGGTGCAGTTGCTCGGTGGGCATCTGCGCCAGCTGCTCGACCAGCACCCCGGCCAGGCGGCGGTTGGCCGGCTCGGCGGTGGCGGCCGGCGACAGGTCGGCCAGGTGGATCATCAGCTCGCGCACCAGCGGCGAGATCGCCAGGGTGCAGCATTGCGTCGGCAGGCCCGGCGTATCCGCCGGCACGAACAGGAAGCAGACGCGGCCGTTGTCGGTGACCCGGTTGCTGTGCGGCGTGCCGCCCGGAATCCAGACGCCGTAGCGCGGCGGCACCATCCACAGGCCCTGCGGCACCACGCTGGTCACGGCGCCCTGCAGCGACAGCACCAGCTGGCCCATGCGGTGCCGGTGGGTGGGGGATTCGAGGCGGTTGCTGGCCGCATTCACACGCATGGCGTAGGTCCATTGCGTGGGCATGTCCGGGTCGAAGTAGGGGCTGTGGGCTTCGGGCGGGTACATGGGCGGCCGTCTTTGGCTGGATTTGAGGATATTCTGTCATTATCTCGAAATTCAGCAGCCATGGCATTGCCTAAGCTGTCGTCATGAATCCTTCCCAGCCTTCCCCCGCTTCCCAACGCCCCGTCCTCCTGATCGTGGGCATCCTCTTCATTGCCATGGCGCTGCGCGCGCCGGTCACGGGCGTGCCGCCGCTGGTCGGGCTGATCCGCGAGCAGCTCGGCCTGTCGAACACCGCCGCCGGCATGCTGATCACGCTGCCGCTGCTGGCGTTTGCCGTGGTGTCGCTGGTGTCCGCCGGCATGGCGCGCCGCCATGGCCTGGAACGCAGCCTGTTCTTCGCGTTGCTGCTGATCGGCGGCGGCATCGTGCTGCGCAGCCAGGGCCAGGCCTGGGCGCTGTATGTCGGCACCGCGGTCATCGGCTCGGGCATCGCCATCGGCAACGTGCTGCTGCCCAGCCTGCTCAAGCGCGATTTCCCGCAACGGGTGGCCGGCCTGACCTCGGCCTATGTGCTGACCATGAGTATCGCGGCCGGCGCCGCCTCGGCGATGGCGGTGCCGCTGGCCAGCCTGGCCGGCGGCGACTGGCGCTTCTCGGCGCTGTGCATGCTGGTGATCCCGCTGGCCGGCGTGCTGCTGTGGCTGCCGCAACTGGCCAACCACACGCCGCCGGCTTCATCGACGGCGCATGCGCCGCATGGCGGCCGGCTGTGGCGTTCGCCGCTGGCCTGGCAGGTCACGCTGTACCTGGGCATCAATTCGTTCGTCTTCTACGTGGGGGTGAGCTGGCTGCCGGCGATCCTGCGCGACGCGGGCTATTCGGCCGAGCGCGCCGGCTCGCTGCATGGCCTGCTGCAATTGATGTCGGCCGGTCCGGCGCTGTTCCTGGCGCCGGTGGTGCGCCGCATGAAGGACCAGCGCGCCGCGGCGTTCTGCTCGGCGGCGGCCTCGCTGGTGGCGTTCACGGGCCTGATCGTGGCGCCGGGCTGGGCCACGCTGTGGATCGTGCTGCTTGGCCTGGGCACCGGCGGCGGCATCATCCTGGGCCTGATGTTCGTGGGCCTGCGCGCCAGCCATGCGCAGCAGGCGGCGGCGCTGTCGGGCATGGCGCAATGCATCGGCTATCTGTTCGCGGCCAGCGGCCCGACGCTGGTCGGCGCCCTGCATGACCGCCTGGGCGGCTGGTCGGTGGCGCTGGGCCTGTGCGCCGGCTTGTGCGTGGCGATGGCGGGCTGCGGCCTGCTGGCGGGCCGCAACATCCAGGTCGGCCAGTTCCACCCGCGCGCGGCCGAGCCGCCGCGACGCTAGGCAACCGAGGCGGCCCGTCTCAGGGCTGCCCGGCCTGGCTGCGCCACAGGCGCACCAGCGTGTCGGGGGCCTGCGCCTCGGGCACGTCGAACGCGAGGCTGGCGCTGTCGCCGCTGGCCGGATCGCGGAACACCACTTCCACATGGAAATAGCGCTGGTCGCCGCCTTGCGCGGCGCAGTCCGGCGTCGCCAGCGGCGCCGTGCGGCGCAGGGCGTCGCCGACTTCCTGGCGCAGGTCCGGCGGGCAGTCGGTCAGGTCGATGCTGCGGGTGCGCGCCAGGCCGGGCAGGTATGCCAGCCCGCCTTCGCGCGTCAGGCTGACGCGCAGCGTGAGTTCGAGCGGCGGCAGCGCGATCATGGCTGTATGCCCACCGCCGCCCAGGCGCCGGCCACGGCCTTGTGCGCGGCATCGCCGCGCGAGCCGCGCGCCACGTCGAGCGTCAGGCGCGCGAAGGCGGCGAAGTCGGCATCGTGGCGCAGCCGCTTGTCGCGCAGCGTGTCGTACCAGATGCGCCCGGCCACTTCCCAGGCCGGACCGTCGAGCGCGGTGGCGGCCAGATAGAAGGCGCGGTTCGGAATGCCGGAGTTGATGTGCACGCCGCCGTTGTCCTGCGGCGTATCGACATAGGCGCTCATGTGCGCCGGCTGCGGATCCTTGCCCAGCACCGGGTCGTCGTAGGCGCTGCCCGGCTCGGCCATCGAGCGCAGCGCGCGCGCCTTGACCTTGGGCAGGAACAGGCCCTGGCCCACCAGCCAGTCGGCCTCGCGGGCGTTCTGGCCCAGCGCATACTGCTTGACCAGCGCGCCGAACACGTCGCACAGCGATTCGTTCAACGCGCCCGACTGGCCCTGGTAGGCCAGCGCCGCCTCGCTGTCGATGACGCCGTGGGTCAGTTCATGGCCGATGATGTCGACCGCCACGGTGAAGCGGTTGAAGATCTCGCCGTCGCCATCGCCGAACACCATCTGCGCGCCGTTCCAGAAAGCGTTGTCGTAGTCTTCGCCGTAGTGCACGCTGCCCACCAGGGGCAGGCCCGCGCCGTCGATCGAGTCGCGCTGGTAGATGTCGTGGAACAGCTTGTAGGTGGCGCCCAGGTGCGCATAGGCCTCATCGACCGCGGCGTCGCCGCTGGCCTTGGCGCCTTCGGCGCGCACCAGCTTGCCGGGCAGGGTGGTGGTGTTGCCGGCGTCGTGCACCGCGCGTTGCGGCGTGCCGGCCTGACCCTGCGGGCGCGGCGCCGCCACCTGCGCGCGCGGCGGCTGCGCCGCCATTTCACGCAAGCCGCGCTGCTGCTGGTCGATGATGAGGGTCTTGACCGCCGGCATGCTGACCCGCGCGTCGGCGTGCTGCGCCAGGCGGTCCAGGACGTAGGGCGGAATCACGCCGATCAGGGGCGTGGACGCGGAAGGGCGTGGCATTGTCGGTCTCCATTCGAGGACATTGCGGACGCGGCGCGCGGGCCGTACCCGAAGGCAGACTTTACGGTAGCAGATGGGCCCTGCGCGGGGGCGTAACAGTGTGCGGCGTGATGCTAGGAACGATAAGCGCGCGCCGGCGCCTCGACGCCCGCGGCCTGATCCGTTATCTTCAGCGCGTTCCGCCACTGCCGCTTTCATTTCGAGACACAGCATGCCCGCCGATTACCGCATCCGCCATCTCGCGCTGACCGAGACCCACATCCTGCTGACGCTGGCCGACGGCCGCGAGCTGCGCGAGCCGATCCGGCGGCACATCCGGCTGGAGAAAGGCAGCCCGGCCGAGCGCGAACAATGGCAACTGGTGGACGACGACCATGGCGTGGTCTGGCCCGGCCTGCTGGCGCCGTCGCCCGAAGGCATGCTGAACGTGCGCGACCTGCTGTGGGATGCGCATTACGAGCGCGCGCTGGCCGCATTGCAGGCCGCCCGCTGGAAGCTGGACAGCCTGCCGCGGCGCGAGCAGGAACTGGTCGCGCTATGGCGCATGGAAGCCGACATCAACAACGGCGGCTTCATGCAGTTCCTGTGCAACTGGGGCGACCCGACCTGCCAGCTGGCGCTGTTCGCGCTGGGCAAGATCGGCGCCACGCGCACGCACGCCATCCTGGCCGGGATGCGCGGATTGATCGATCGCTTCGAGGCCGCGCCCGAGGTGATCGAACTCAACGATATCTATGGCGCCATGACCGAGGCCGAGCAGGCGCGGCTGCAGGAACTGGACGAGGCCTACTTCGAATACCCCGACAACCTGGCGCGCCTGGGCCTGGCGTATTACGACTAGCCGTGCGTTGCGCGCCGCTTCAATCGAACACGCCCGCCAGCACGTCGGCGACGACGCCGGTGGCGATGGCGATCAGGATCAGGTCGCTGCCCGCCACGCGCCATTCGTAGCCGGCATGCACGGGCAGCCGGGCCAGCATCGGGCCCGGCACCATCTTCTTGGCGATTCCGGGCGGCAGCGGCTTGCCGCGCGCCAGGTTCTTGCGGATGCCGGGCGGCAACGCGCCGTAGCCGGTGGCGCCGGCCTGCACCGCATAGCCGCGCGCGGTCGAGATGCTGATGCCGGCCGTGCTCAAGGTGATGCTGACGTCGGCATCGTCGTCCTTGCCCTTGTTCTTGCCATTGCCATGGCCCTGGCCCTGGCCCGCATGATCGGGCTTGCCGCGGTTCTCGGGTGGCGCCGACCAGGCGGTCGGCGCCAGCACGGCGCTACAGGTCAGGATGGTCACAAAGACAGCGATGGTATGGCGCATGGGTTAGGCCTCGGAATCGGGGTTGAAACAGCGTAATGCCTGGCTGGAACGTTTGCCAGTCCTAATGGCAAGCAGTTTTTCTCATTGCAACAACCGTAACCTGTCACACTGCTGACTCGGGCTAGAATCGCTCGCTTCTATTCCGGGGGGGAATGCCAGATGCGATATTTCCTGATCTTGGTGGGGGCGGCCGTGGTCGCCTATTTGCTTGCGCGCGGCATCACCGCCGTGCTCTCGGATCGTAAACGCAATAAATCAGAAAGGGACTGAAAAGTGAAGCCGACCGACCTCCAGATCGTCAAGTCCGTCAAGCCGCGCAGCCTCAAGGTGGGCATCATCACGGGCGTGCTGTTCGTGCTGATCCTGTGCCTGGCGTTTGGCTCCTGGTTCCAGGTGGACCAGGGCGAGCGCGGCGTGGTGCTGCGCAATGGCAAGCTGGTGCGCGTGTCCGAGCCCGGCCTGGATTTCAAGACGCCGTTCATCGACAACGTGATGACGGTGTCGGTGCGCGACCACACCTTCGTGTTCGAGAAGCTCGAGGCCTACAGCTATGACCAGCAGCCCGCCACGCTGCGCGTGTCGGTCACGTACCGCGTGCCGGCCGAGCATGTCGCGGAGCTGTATTCCGAATACGGCACCATCAACAACCTGCAGATGCGCGTGCTCGAGCGCAAGACGCCCGACGCGGTCAAGAACGTGTTCGGCCAGTACACCGCCGTGCGCGCCATCCAGGAACGCCAGAAGCTGGGCCTGGACGTGAACAACGCCGTGCTCAAGACCATGGAAGGCGCGCCGGTGCAGGTGGTGGGCGTGCAGATCGAGGAAGTCGGCTTCTCGCAGGCCTACGAGCACTCGATCGAACAGCGCATGCTGGCGCAGGTGCAGATCGAGACCACCCGCCAGCAGAAGGAAACGGCGATGATCAACGCCGAGATCCAGGTGGTCAAGGCCAAGGCCGAAGCCGACGCGCGCCGCCAGCAGTTCACCGCCGAGGCCGACGGCATCCGCATGCGCGGCGACGCAGAGGCGGCGGCGATCCGCGCCAAGGCCGAAGCGCTGGCCGCCAACACCAACCTGGTCAGCCTGAACGCGGTCGAGAAGTGGGACGGCGTGCTGCCCGCCACGCAGGTGCCGGGCGCGGCCCTGCCGTTCATCGGCATCAAATAGCGGCGGCGTTGTCGCTGCGCGCGGCGGCCGGCATGCGCCGCCGCGCGAAGTCCACCAGGTGCTCGCCCGACAGCGCCTTGCTGTAGAACCAGCCCTGCACGATGATCTCGGCGCTGGATTCGAGCGCCGCCAGCTGTTCCTGCGTTTCCACGCCTTCGACGATGATCTGCAGGTCCAGCGCCTCGCAGAAGCGCAGCAGGCCGCCCATCACCTGGGCGCCGCGCGCGCTGCTCTGGGCCAGCACGAAGCTGCGGTCGATCTTGACCGCGTCGATCTCGAACTGGTGCAGATAGCTCAGCGCCGAGTAGCCGGTGCCGAAATCGTCGATATACACCTTGCAACCGATGCCGTGCAGGCGGTCGAACGCCGTGTGCAGCGCCTCTGCGTCCTCGACCAGCGCGTCCTCGGTCAGCTCGACCGACACCTGGCCCTGGGCCTGCTCCAGCACCTTGACGAGCTTGTCCAGATACGACTCCGAGGTCAGCGTCCCGCTGGTGACGTTGACGGTCAGGGGCAGGGTGAAGCCCGCCTCGCGCCAGGCATGGCATTGCAGCACCGCCTGCTTGGCCACCCACAGGTCCACTTCGCGCATCAGGTCGGCCTGCGCCAGCCAGCGCAGGAATTCCAGCGGCGCCTGCTGCGTGCCTTCCGGGCCGGTGGCGCGCAGCAGCGCCTCGCAGCCGGTGCAGCGGCCGTTGCGCAGCGACACCTGCGGCTGGTATTCGAGATAGAAGTCGTATTCGCTGATGGTGCGGATGCGCGAGATCTCGGCGCTGCGGCGGGCGCGGTTGGTGTAGGTCGAGACGACCGGGTCGTGCGCGAACAGCAGCGATTCCTCCTGCAGGCGCGGGAAGGTGGTGTCGAGCGATTTGAAATAGACGGTGGCGTCGGCCTTGCGCTGGCGTTCCAGCGCGACCACGAAGGGCGCGTAGATGCATGTCCCCAGCGCGATCAGCACCACCTGCAGCACGACGCCGCCCAGGTGGCCGCCCGCGCTGAGATAGGCGTTCAGCAGCACCGGCGAGGTCAGCGGCAGCGTGACCGAGGCGGGCGGGATCCAGCCCAGCTGCACCACCGCCAGCGCCACCAGCGTGTTGCAGACCGGCGCCAGCACGAACGGGATCAGCAACCGCGGATTCAGGATCAGCGGCAGGCCGAACAGCAGGATCTCGTTGACGTTCAGCAGCGATACCGGAATGCTGGCCAGCGCCAGCAGCCGCAGCGATTCGCTGCGCGAGAACACCAGGATGGCGGCCACCAGCGACAGCGTCGCCCCGGCGCCGCCGATGAACACGAAGGCGCCGAGCAGGCTGCCGTTGAGCGCGTACATGCCCTCGTGGCCGGCGGCGATGCTGGCCGCGTTCAGGGCGGTGGCCTGGTCCAGCACGTCGATGACGGGCGCCATCGCGTGATAGCCGTGGATGCCGAAGAACCAGAAGATCGAGTTCAGGGCGGCCGTCATCGGGCCGGTGGTGAAGGGGCTGTCGAGCGAGGCCAGGTCGAGCGGGATGTCGAACTGCGCCACGCCGGGAATCCGCATCAGCGCGCTGACCGCGAGCGCCACCGCGCCGGCGGTCAGCAGTCCCGGTATCACCATGTTCAGGGTGCCGCGCACGTTTTCGCCGATCAGGCCGTCGGGCGCCAGCCGCGTCCAGCGGCGCCGGTGCAGCCAGGCCAGCAGTGGCAGGCTGCCCAGCGGCAGCAGGATGGAGATGCTCAGGATCAGGGTGGCGGCCGCGTGCGGGTAGGGCGCCAGCAGACCCTCGGCGATCACCACGTACGACAGGCACAGGAAGGCCGCCGGCAGATTGGGCACGCGGTGGCGGATCGACAGCATGTAGCCGACCGAGGTGCTGACCAGCATCGGCATGACGCTGTTGAGCCGGGTGTGCACCGCGGCCAGTTCCTGCACCACCGTCGAGGACAAGCCGAGCTGCCCCGCCACCACCGACAGCACCAGGAACAGCGCCGACACGAGCAGGCACGGCATCGTCCAGAGCAGTCCTTCGCGGATGGCGCGCAGCGCGCTTGCGCTGGCCAGGGCCGCCAACCGGTCTTTCGGATAGCGCATGAAGCTCGTTGTCGGCATACCGGTCCGCCCTCAGAAGCCCGCTACCGAGGGCGGGCTGGCCCGGGGGCGCGGCAGCGTCGCCGGCCTCCGGTTTGTAAGAATCCTTTGCCGCATCCTAGCGCCTGAGTTCCCGACTTAGCAATCGCGCCGCCGAAAAATCCTAGGGATTCCCCTCTGTCAAGAATTGAAAAGCGGGCGCATCGTGCGGGTATCGGGAGACGGGCGGCGCGCTACCATCGGGCGCAAGCCCCTGTTTGGCGGGAGCCGCGGTTTCAGGACAGGCTGTACCGAGAGGGAGACACGATGTCGCAGTTGGAGTGGGTGCCCGGCGACAAGACGCCGGAACGGCAGGGCTATTACGAGACGCGGCTGGACACCGGCGACACCGCGATCACGCTGTACAGCGTGCTGGGCTGGATGCCGGTCAAGGCGCCCGGCATCATGGTGAGTTGGCGCGCGCTGCCGCCGGCCGCCGAGCGCCAGGAGGCCGAGCGGCACATCCAGGAGTTGCGGGCGGCGCAAAGCCACGTGCCGATGGATTATTGAGCGGCTGGCGGGCAGGCCGGCGCGGCCGCCGTCTTGCGGTAATGAGAATTGTTTGTAAAATCCGCAGCGTCGCCACACTACGCCACCGGATCGTTCCATGTCCCGCCCCGCCTCGACCCGCCCCGGATGGCTCGCCTGCTATGACGAGCTGATCGGCGCCTGGAGCCGCCGTTCGGGCAACCGGCACGATGCCGAAGACGCCGCCCACGACGCGATCGAACACCTGCTGAAGGCGGACTGCAGCGTGGCGGCCAAGGCCCGCGGCTATCTGTTCCAGGCCGCCGGGCATCGGTTGATCGACCGCTGGCGTCGCCAGCGGCGCGAGCAGCACGTCCCGCTGGACGAACTGGACGAGCATGACCAGCCTGTGCAGACCGACCCGGAATCGCCGGTGCGCGCGGCGCGGCTGGCCGACGACCTGGCGCGGGTGCTGGGTGAACTGCCGCCCAAATGCCGCCAGGCATTCGTCTTGAACCGGATCGAGGGCTGGACCCAGGCCGAGGTGGCCACCTACATGGGCCTGTCCAAGAATATGATTGAACGCTATGTCATGCGAGCGATCGAACACGTGCGCGAGCGCCTGCGCGAGCACAATCCATGACGCAGTTTTCCTTCAATCCATGTCCGCGCCCGCGCGCGGACGGCAGCCGACGATGACCGAGTCTTTTTACCGTGACGCCGACGACCCGAGCCAGCCCGCCACCGCCGCCTGGTGGTTTGCCCGCTGGCATTCGGGCGACATGACGCGCCGCGAGCGCCGCGCCTTCGCGCGCTGGCGCCGCGAGCAGCCGGACGCGGCACGCGAATTCGACCGGATGCAGCAATTGGGCAAGGTGGCCGAACAGCTGCCGCAAGACCAGGTGCGGGCGCTGCTGGGCGGAGCCGTCCCGGCGCGTCCGTCGCGCCGCCGCGTCGCGATGCCGCTGCGCGTGGGCATCGCCTGCGCGGCGCTGGCGCTGGTGGCGTTGGCCGGCTGGTGGAGCCTGCCGGGCGAGGCGCCCACCTTCACCACCGTGGTCGGCGCCGACCGTGGCGAGCGCAAGCAGGTCACGCTGCCCGACGGCTCCGTGCTCGACATCAACGGCAATACGCTGGCCGAGGTCAAGTTCTACGCCGGCCGCCGCGAGATCGAGCTGCAGGGCGGTGAAATCCTCTTCAGCGTCAGCCCGGAAGCCGAACGCCCCTTCATCGTGCGCGCGGGCAGTGGCGATGTGCGCGTGACCGGCACCGTGTTCGACGTCCGGCGCGACGAGGACGTGGTGACCGTGCTGGTGCGGTCCGGCACGGTGGAGGTCACCGGCGGCCATTGGTGGAATCTCGGCCTGGCGGTGCTGCGCGGCGGGCACGGCATCCGCGTGCCCGGCAGCGGCGCCATCGGCGTGCCGGCGCCGACCGATGTCGATACGGCATTGGCCTGGCAGACGGGCCGGGTGGTGTTCAAGAATGCGCCGCTGGCCGAGGTGGTCAGCGAAATGAACCGCTATCTGGCCACGCCCCTGCGGCTGGCCGACAGCAAGACCGGACGCTTGCGCGTATCGGCCTCGTTCAGCCTGGACCGTCCCGAGTCCCTGTTGGAAGCGCTGCCGGCGGTGACGCCGGTGAAGCTGACGCCGGCGGCGGATGGCGCCATCGACATCTCGGCGCGCTAGCCGTCCGCGCCGTTACAAAATAATCGGGCCCGGCATTCAGGTTTTTTCGCATCGGCATCGTTCTACCCAGGAAGGCGCGTCGCGCCACGTCCCCACGCAGGGACTTTCCTGTCTATCGCCGAACCGAAACCGTTGCTGATCGTGAATGCTTCTTCCAGGCGCCGCCCGCGCGCCACGCCCCGCTTTGCCCTTTCCTCCCTGATGCTGTCGTTGGCCATGGCGGCCGGCGCCTGCGGCGCGGCCCAGGCCCAGTCGCAGGCGCCCGCGGTCGCGGTCGACATCGCCCCGATGCCGCTGGGCGAAGCCCTGCTGCAATGGGCCGCGCAGACCCGCCAGCGCGTGTTCTACGCGCCCGAGCTGGTGGCGGGCTTGCGCACGCCGGGCCTGCGCATGAGCGGCAGTCCGGAGCAATCGCTGGCCCGCCTGTTGCAGGGGACGGGCGTGGCCTATCGCTGGCAGGGCGACAGCATCGTGCTGACGCGGGACGGCGAGGTGGCCAGCCTGTCGCCGGTGAAGGTGCTGGGCAGCGGCGATCCCGCGGTGACCGAGGGGTCGGGTTCCTACACCACGCCGGCCACGTCGGCGGCCACCGGGCTGGCGCTGTCGCTGCGCGAAACGCCGCAGTCCGTCACGGTGGTGACGCGCCAGCGCATCGAGGACCAGAACCTGCGTTCGCTCGACGAGGTGATGGGCAACGTGGTGGGCGTGCAGGTGGTGGCCGAGGACAGCGACCGCACCGACTTCTGGTCGCGCGGCTTCAACATCGACAGCCTGCAATACGATGGCGTGCCCACCACGATCGGCCTGTCGATGTATGGCGAGTCCGACAACGATTCCATCATCTACGACCGCATCGAGGTGGTGCGCGGCGCCACCGGCCTGATGACCGGCGCGGGCAACCCGTCGGCTTCGATCAACCTGGTGCGCAAGCATGCCAACAGCCGCGAATTCACCGGTTCGGTCAGCGTCGGGGCCGGCTCATGGAACCAGTTCCGCAGTTCGCTCGACCTGAGCACGCCGTTGAACGAGGCCGGCAGCGTGCGTGCGCGCATGGTGGCGCTGTACCAGGACAAGGATTCCTACATCGATCTCTACCACGCCGACAAGAAGGTGTTCTACGGCGTGATCGATGCCGACCTGACGCCGTCCACCACGCTCAGCATCGGCATGGACTCGCAGGACAAGCGGCCGCGCGGCACCACCTGGGGCAGCCTGCCGGTGGTGTTCAGCGACGGCACGCCCACCGATTGGCGCCGCTCTAAAACCACCGCGGCGGACTGGACCTACTGGCATACCACGCAGCGCACCACGTTCGCCTCGCTCTCGCACCGGTTCGACAACGACTGGGAGGCCAAGGCCGACTGGTCGCTGCGCAAGAGCAAGTACGACGCCAAGCTGCTGTACCTGTATGGCCAGCCCGACCGCGAGACCGGCACGGGTTTGCGCGCGTTGCCGGGGTATTGGAATTCCTACGCGCAGCAGACCGCGCTGAACCTGCAGGTCAAGGGGCCGTTCCAGTTGCTGGGCCGCCGCCATGAACTGGTGCTGGGCGCGATGCGCAGCCGCTACAGCGAGGACTTCTACAGCTATGGCCGCGCCGGCGCCATGCCAGACACCGGATCGTTCTACGACTGGGATGGCAAGTATCCGCAGCCCGACTGGACCACGTCGACGCTGCGCGACACCGTGACGCACCAGCGCGGCGCCTATGCCGCGGCGCGCTGGTCGCTCAGCGACAGCCTGACCCTCATCACCGGCGGCCGCTACGCGACCTGGCAGTCGCGTTCGCCCACGCGCGACCAGAAGGATTCGCGCCTGATTCCCTACGCCGGCCTGGTTTACGACATCAACAGCACTTACTCGGCCTACGCCAGCTACACCGACATCTTCCAGCCGCAGGATTATCGCGACCGCAACGGCAATTACCTGGATCCGGTCGAGGGGCAGAATTACGAAGTCGGCGTCAAGGGCGAGTACCTCGACGGCAGGCTCAATGCCTCGCTGGCGCTGTTCAAGGTCAAGGAAAGCAAGACGGGCGTGCCGGACGCGGGCTACATGGTGCCGGGGTCGACCGACGGCGCCTACAAGACGGCCGACGGCGTCACCACGCGCGGCATCGAGATGGAAGTGACCGGCCAGTTGGCGCCGGGCTGGAACACGACGCTGGGCGGCACGTACTACACCAGCCGCGACGTGCATGGCGTGTCGGTCAACACCGAACGCCCGCGCGCCACGGCGATGCTGTTCACGACCTACCGCCTGCCGGGCGCGTGGAGCAAGCTGACGCTGGGCGGCGGCGTCAATTGGCAGATCAGCACCTACACCAACGTGGAGCTGGACGACGGCAACGTCACCGCCAGGCAGAAGGCCTACGCGCTGTTCAACCTGATGGCGCGCTACGACTTCAATGCCCGCCTGTCGGCGCAATTGAACGTGAACAACCTGTTCGACAAGAAGTACTACCTGGGCGGCGTGGCCAACCAGGTCTATTACGGCGAGCCGCGCAGTGTGTTCCTGAATCTGAAGGCGACGTTCTAGCGCTCCGGGGCGTGCCCCGCGCCGGCGCGCGGGGCGCGACGGACGCGTCGCGTCCGCCGGTCGCCTGCCTCAGGCCTGCTGGCGGGTCGCCGCCAGCACGATCTCGCGGATGCACACGCCGGGCGGTTGCGAGTAGGCGTAGTACACCGCGTTGGCCACGTCCTCGGCGGCCAGCACCTTGCCGCCCATGTCGGCCTTCCAGTCCTGGTAGCCGCTCTTGATGCCTTCGTCGGTGGTGTGGCTGAGCAGTTCGGTCTCGACCGCGCCGGGGGCGATGGTGACCACGCGCACATTGTGCGGCGACAGTTCCTCGCGCAGGTTTTCCGACAGGCCGTGCACGGCGAACTTGGTGCCGACGTAGGCGACGTGGTTGGGGAAGGTCTTGCGGCCCGCCACCGAGCTGATGTTGATGATGGTGCCGTGGCCGCGCTCGGCCATGCCGGCGGCGACGGCGTGCACGCCGTTGAGCAGGCCCTTGACGTTCACGTCCAGCATGCGGTCCCACTGTGCGGGATCCTGGCGGGTGATGTCGCCCAGCAGCATGACGCCGGCATTGTTGACGATGGCGTCGGCGGGGCCGTATTGGGCCTCGGCCTCGCGCAGGGCGGCGGCCAGCGCGGCGCGGTCGGTCACGTCGACCTGGCGCGCCAGCGTGTTCGGCAGGTTCAGGGCCTGCATCGGCGCCAGGCGGCGCGCCAGCAGCAGCAGCGGGTGGCCATGCGACGAGAACAGGCGGGCGGTGGCCAGGCCGATGCCGGAGCTGGCGCCGGTGACGACGACGAGGGGGCGTTGGGGGGTAGTCATGGTGGAGACTCCAGGTATTGGTTATTCATATGCCAGGGGGGCTGAAAACCATTCTAGGCCTGGCTTTTGCGCTTGAAAAATGGTTTATTCTTCTCGCATCAATCGGGAAAACTTATGGATAGCCGCCAGCTCAACGCCTTCATCGCGGTCTTCGAGGAACGCAACATCACCGCCGCCGCGCAGCGGCTGCACCTGAGCCAGCCGGCCCTGTCGGGCACCATCAAGAGCCTGGAAAGCCTGCTGGGCACGCAGCTGTTCGAGCGCCAGGCGCGCGGCGTGTCGGTCACGGACGAGGCCCGCATCCTGTATCCGCAGGCGCGCCGCCTGGTGGCGCAGACCGAGTCGATGGCGCGCCAGTTCCGCCAGGATGCCCACCTGGCCGAGCTGCGCATCGGCGTCGAGGGCGAGATCGCGGGCGCGCACGTGCGCGCCTTCGTGGCGCGGGCGCGGCAGGCGGTGCCCAATCTGCTGCTGCACCTGCTGGAAGGCTGCGTCGGCGACGCCCGCCTGGCGACCGAGGACGAGCGCTGCGAGGACGAACTGTTCGTGCCGCTGTGGGACGACCCCTGCGCCATCGCGCTGCCGGCCGAAGGCAGCGACGGCGCGGCTTCGCGATGGATCGTCTGTCCCGACCACCCCAGCCATCAACGCCTGCTGCCGTATTACGGCGCGGCCGCCGGCGCGCCCGCCGCGCAGGCCGGCTCGTTGCGCCTGGCGCTGGAACTGGCCGCGGCCGGCGTCGGCGCCTGCATCGCGCCGCGCTCGCTGATCGCGCAGCAGCCAGGCGTGGCGGCCCAGGATCTCGACGGGCTGGCGCTGTCGCGCCGCGTCGGCCTGTGCTATGCGGCGCAGGCGCTGGACAAGCCGGCGCTGGCGTTGCTGGCCGAACAGTTGAGCCAGCCGCCGCGGCAGTAACCAAGGGCGCAAGGCGCCGGGATTGCCGGGCAGGCCTGGTGAAAAGGGCCAGTCCATTTATAATTGAGAATAATTTCCATTATCTCAACTGCCCCGGTGGACCGGCCGAGGCCGGATCGCGATGCCTTCCTCTTCCTGCGCGCCCCATGCCGAGGCGCAGTCCATTTATCTGGCCCACCACCATTGGCTGCGCGCCGTGCTGCAGCGCAAGCTGGGCAACGCATCGGATGCCGCCGACGTGGCGCACGACACCTTCGAACGGCTGATCCGCGCCCATCCCGCCGAACCCCTGAGCGAACCGCGCGCCTACCTGCGCACCATCGCCAACCGCCTCCTGATCGGCCGTGCGCGCCGCGCCGCGCTCGAGACCGCCTACGCCGAATCGCTGGCCTTGCAGCCGGTGCCGGTGGAGCCCTCGGTCGAGGCCCGCGCCCTGATCCTGGAGGCGCTGGAGCAGGTCTGCGAGCTGCTCGATACGCTGCCGATGACCAGCCGCCGCATCTTCCTGATGGCGCAGCTCGACGGCATGTCCAACGGCGAGATCGCCGAGCGCCTGGGCCTCACGCCCAACGCCGTGCAGAAATCGCTGGCCCGCGCCCTGGTGCGCTGCTACGCCGCGGTGTACGGTTGAGCGGCCGCGCCGAGGGCAGCCGCCTGCTGCGGCCGCACGCGCCGGAGGCCGGCAAGATCGATCCCAAGGTGATCCGCCAGGCGGCCGATTGGTGGGCGCGCCTGCGCGACGGCGCGACGCCGGCGGACCGCGCCCACTTCGAGCGCTGGCGCCAGGCGCTGCCCGCCCATGACCTGGCCTGGCAACGCCTGGTCGCGCTCACGCAAGGGGTGTCGCAGGGCGTGCAGCAGGCGGGAGCGGGCGTGGCCTCGCGCGCGCTGCAGCAGGCGCCGTTGATCCGTTCGCGCCGCAACGCGATCCGCTGGATGGTGGCGGCGGCCGGCGTTGGGGTGGGCACCTGGGTGGCGAGCGATCGCGAGGCCCTGCGCGGCCTGGCGGCCGACCTGCGCACCGGCACGGGCGAACGCCGCAGCCTCACGCTGGCGGACGGCACCCGCGTCGAACTCAATGCCGGCAGCGCGCTCGACCTGCGCTATACCGATACCCGGCGCGAACTGGTGCTGCTGGAAGGCGAGATCCTGGTGACCACCGCCCACGATCCCCTGGGCCGGCCGTTCTCGCTGCGCACCCGCGCGGGCGTGGTGACGCCGGTGGGCACGCGTTTCCTGGTGCGCGACCTGGGCGAAGGCCGCGCGCGGGTGGCGGTGCTGGAAGGGGCGGTGGACGTGGACAGCGGGCCCGCGGGCGGCGCGCCGCGCCGGGTGGCGGCCGGCAGCCAGGCCGAATTCTCGCGCGCCGGCGCCTTCGACGCGGCCGCGCTGCGCCCCGAGGTGTCGGCCTGGCTCGACGGCATGCTGCTGGCCGACGCCATGCCGCTGGCCGATTTCCTGGCCGAACTGGGACGCTATCGCGCCGGCGTGTTGCGCTGCTCCCCGGACGCGGCGTCGCTGCGCGTGGTGGGCGCGTTTCCCGTGGCGGATACGGACCAGGTCCTGGCGATGCTGCAAGAGGTATTGCCGGTGCGGGTGCGGCGCTACACGCGCTACTGGATCAACGTCGGGCTGGCCTGACGCGGCCAATGTGTAACTGAAACGGCGTAATGGCGGATCTCGCGCTTCATGTAGGGAAAGCAGCCCCGACGACGGGCGGCGCCGACCCCTCATGACACAGGATCCTTCTTCATGCCTCGCCTCATCCCGCCCGCGGTTTCCGCCGTGAAAGCCTCCCGCCGCCGCGTTCCGGCGAGCACGCGGTTGCGCGCCGCCCTGTCCCTGGCATTGCCGCTGATGGTTGCCGCCGGCGCCGTTGCCGAGGTCCATGCGCAGGCCGCGCCGCGCACCGTCTCCTTTTCGGTGCCGGCCGGCGCGCTGGGCGGCGCGTTGGGCGCGTTCGGCATGCAGGCGGGCGTGATGGTGGCGTCCGATCCGGCGCTGACCCGCGACGTGCGCACCGAGGGCGTGACGGGGACCTATCCGGTCGATGCCGCGCTCGAGCGTCTGCTGGCGGGCACCGGTCTGCAGGCCGTGGCGCGCGCCGAAGGCGGCTATCGCCTGCGCCGCGCGGTCGATCCGCAGGCGGCGCTGCTGGCGCCCGTGACGGTCACCGGCAGCTACCAGGCCACCACCGATGGCACGGGTTCCTACACCTCGTCCGCCGCCACCATCGGCAAGACCACGCAGGCGCTGAAGGACATTCCCCAGTCCGTCACCATCCTGACGCGCCAGCGGATGGACGACCAGGACATGACCAGCCTGCCGGATGCGATCAACAACACCACCGGCATGGTGGGCGTGCAGGGCGTGGGCCCGGGCATCGCGATCAACGCGCGCGGGTTCCCGGTGGACATGCTGCAATACGACGGCGTGCCTTTGCTGCGCAACAACTACAGCCTGGGCAACTGGGAGCAGGATTCGCTGGTGTTCTATGACCGCGTCGAAATCCTGCGCGGCGCGGCCGGCCTGCTGCAAGGCGCCGGCAGCCCCGGCGGCGCCGTCAACCTGGTGCGCAAGCGCGCCGGCGCGGAGCCGTCCGTGGTGGTGACGGGCAAGGTCGGTTCCTGGGACCGCTACGGCCTGCAACTGGACGCCGGCAGCCCCTTGAATGCCTCGGGCTCGCTGCGCGGCCGCGTGGTGCTGGATGACGAGCGCAGCCATTCGTACACCGACTACGTGTGGGACAAGACGCGCAACGTGTACGCCGCGCTGGACTACGACATCAGCGCCGACACCACGGCGGGCATCGCGGTCAGCAATCGTTTCAGCCGTTCGCGCCCCATGCTGGTGGGCTATCCGCGCTTCGCCGACGGCGGCGATATCGACCTGCCGCGCTCGACCTTCACCGGCTCGACCTGGAACCGCGCCAAGAACGACCAGACCGTGTTCTACGCGGACCTGGACCACCGCTTCAACGACGCCTGGCGCTTCAAGCTGGGCGGCGTCGCCATGAACGAGAAGAACACCAGCGTGCACCAGCGCGTGGCCGATTCGGTGCAGCGCGATGGCAGCGGCTTGTCCTATGGCAATTTCGGCGTGGATTTCAACAGCCGGCAGCGTGGCCTGGACATGTCGGTCAGCGGCGATTTCACCGCGCTGGGCATGAAGCAGGAAGTGGTGCTGGGCGCGAACTATTCCAAGCTCACCACGCAGGACCGCTTCACGCGGGCTTGGAGCGATAGCGACGGCAACATCTTCGATATCGACCACAACCGGCCCTGGCAGGACATCGACTCCATCGCGGCGGCCAGCGGCTATGACAGCCGCAGCAGCTACGACATCCGCCAGAAGGGCATCTACGGCACGTGGCGCATCAAGCCCACCGAGTCGCTGGCGCTGATCGGCGGCGGCCGCGTGGGCTGGTACGACTTTGCCTACCGGTCCGCCGGCGAGACCTCGGCCACCACGGAGTCCGGCCGCGTCATTCCCTATGCGGGCATCGTCTACGCGCTGAACAACAGCTGGTCGGTCTACACCAGCTATTCGTCGGTGTTCGAACCGCAGACCGAGCGCACCGTCTCGGGCGGGCTGCTCAAGCCGGTGGAAGGCGCCAACTACGAAGCCGGGGTGAAGGGCGAGCTGGCGGATGGCCGCGTCAACGTGGCGCTGGCCGTGTTCCGCTACGACCACAAGAACCGCGCGGTGACCGACTACGAAAGCGGCTTCGCGTGCGATGGCTGGTATTGCTCGCGGGCGGCAGGCGAAGTGCGCAGCCAGGGCTTCGAGGCGGAAGTGTCGGGCGAGGTGATCCAGGGACTGCAATTGTTCGCCGGCTACACCTACAACACCACCAAGTACCTGGCCGATCCCGACAACGAGGGCAAGATCTTCAACACCTGGACCCCCAAGCACATGCTGCGCCTGTGGGCCAACTACAAGCTGCCGGGCGAATGGAACCGCCTGAGCGTGGGCGCCGGCGTCAACACGCAGACGCATACGTTGAGCTCCGACCGCAAGTTCGCGCTGGCCGGCTTCACCGTCTGGAACGCGCGCCTGGGCTACCAGGCCACGCCGGAGGTGAGCGTCGGGTTGAACGTGAACAACGTCTTCGACAAGAAATACTACGTGCCGTCCTACAACACGCTCAGCAGCAACAACTACTACGGCGAGCCGCGCAATGTCATGCTGACCGTGCGCTACACCCCCAAGCTGTAGGAGGGCGGCGGGAATCGGGAATCCGGAATGGGATAAAATAGTAACAATTCCCATTTAGATTCCACCGCGAGACGCGCCGTGTCCTCGACCGATTCCCTGCCCACCGACACCGTCACGCGGATCTATCGCGAACATCACGGCTGGCTCTCCGTCTGGCTGCGCAAGAAGCTCGGCAACTCGTTCGATGCCGCCGACCTGGCCCACGACACCTTCGTGCGCCTGATGGCGGCGCGGGTGCGCGCCGGCGGCGGCGACGAGCCGCGCGCGCTGCTCACCCACATCGCCAAGGGCCTGGTGGTGGACCACTGGCGCCGCCGCGCGCTCGAAGACGCCTATCAAAGCGCGGCCGCGCAGCTGCCGCCGGGCGAGGCGCCTTCGCCCGAGGTGCGGGCGCTGATCCTGGAAACGCTGCACGCCATCGACGCCACCCTGCGCACGCTGCCCGCCAAGACCCGCGCCATCTTCCTGGCCTCGCAGTTCGACGGCATGGCGTATGCCGACATCGCCCGCGCGCAACGCGTGTCGCTGGCCACGGTCAAGCGCCACATGCAGAAGGCGCTGACCGCCTGCCTCATCGCCCACCAGGGCGGCGCCGCGTGAGCGCCGCGCCGGATGCGGCGGTCCTGGAAGAGGCCGCCGGCTGGCTGGTGCGCTTCCAGTCGGAGACCCTGTCGGCCGCGGACCGCGCGGCCTTCGAGCGCTGGCGCGGCCGCAGCGCGGCGCACGCCGCCGCCTGGGCGCGGGTGGAAGACATGCTGCGCAGCTTCGGGCAGGTGCCGCCCGAACTGGGCGCGCGCACGCTGCGCCAGCTGGACCGGCCCGGACGGCGCCAGGCGCTGCGCGGCGTCGCGGGCCTGCTGCTGCTGGGGCCGGCGGCCTGGCTGGCGTGGCGCGAACTGCCGTGGCACGAATGGAGCGCCGACGCGCGCACCGCCACCGGCGAGCAGCGGCGCATGCAACTGGCCGACGGCACCCGCCTGCTGCTGAACACCGCCACCGCCGTGGATATCCAGTACACCGCCGAACAGCGCGTGATCTGGCTGCGCGCGGGCGAGATCCTGCTGACCACCGGCAAGGACCCGGCGCCGGTCCATCGGCCGTTCATCGTGCGCACCGCGCAAGGTTCGGTGCAGGCGCTGGGCACGCGCTTCATGGTGCGGGACGAGCGCGACGGCATCCGCGTCGCGGTGTTCGAGGGCGCGGTGGCGATCCGGCCGGCCGCCAGCGACGCGCAGCGCGTGTTGCGGGCGGGGCAGCAGACCGTGTTCGACGCGGAGCGGATCGAGCCCGAGTCGGCCGCCGACGCCGCCCTGGTGTCCTGGGAGGACGGCATGCTGGCCGCGCGCAACTGGCGCCTGGCCGACCTGGTCGCGGAACTGGCGCGCTACCGCCGCGGTTTCCTGCGCTGCGATCCGGCGGTGGCCGAGCTGCGCGTGTCGGGCGCCTTTCCCTTGAACGACACCGACGCCGGCCTGCGCCTGCTGGAGAAGACGCTGCCGGTGCGGATCCAGCGCATGACGCCGTACTGGGTCACCGTAGCGGCGCGCTGAGGGCGCGCGGCCGTTACAAATTAATCGCCGATTCCCTGACACTTTTTCCGCCTTCGTCCGGTGTACCGGGTGAATCGTCGCGGCGCGACCGCGATGCCCCGCCCACGAAGGATCCCTCATGGCAAGCCGTTACTCCCGTTCCCTGTCCGTCCGCCGCGCGCGGACCTCGTCGTCGTCCACGCGGGCCGCGGTGCGCGCCCTTGGCCTGGGCGTGGCGCTGGCGCTGGCGTCGGCGGCCTCGCAGCCGGCGCGCGCCGCCGATGGCGTCAGCGCGGCGAGCGGCAAGCCCTACGCGATTCCCGCCGGCCCGCTGGGCGACACACTGGCCCGCTTCGCCGCCGCCGCCGGCGTGCCGCTGTCGTTCGATCCGGCCCTGTTGGCGGGCCAGCACAGCGACGGCCTGAATGGCGTCTACACGGTGCGCGAGGGCTTCGCGCGGCTGTTGTCGAGTTCCGGCTACGCGCTGGCGGAGCAGGGCGGCGGCGCCTATTCGCTGCGCAAGCTGCCGCCGCAAGGCGATGCCACGATGCTGCCGAACGTGGTGGTGACGGGCGCCGACGCGCATCCCTCGGCGCTGCCGGCCAGCTACAGCGGCGGCCAGGTGGCGCGCGGCGGCCGCCTGGGCCTGCTGGGCAACCGCGACGTGATGGATACGCCGTTCAGCGTCGCCAACTACACCTCGGACCTGCTGGCCAACCGCCAGGCGGTGACGCTGGCCGACGCGCTGAACGTCGATTCCTCGGTGCGCTTCACCGGCCAGATCGGCGGCGTGACCGACTCGTTCTACATCCGCGGCTTTCCGATAGGCGAAGGCAACCTGGGCGAGATCGCTTTCGACGGCGTCTACGGCGTGGCGCCGAACTACCACGTGTTCACCGACTACATCGAGCGGGTCGAGGTGCTGAAGGGACCGGCGGCGCTGCTGTACGGCATGTCGCCCAACAGCGGCGTGGGCGGCGTCATCAACATGGTGCCCAAGCGCTCGCTGCCCGAGGACCTGACGCGGGTGTCGGCCGATTACGCGGGGTCGTCGCAGTTCGGCGGCCGCGTCGACCTGAGCCGCCGCTTCGGCGACGATGGCGCCTGGGGCGTGCGCGTCAACGGCCTGCACCGCCGGGGTGACACGCCGCTGGACAACCTGCATTCGCGCACCGACATCGGCGCGCTGTCGCTGGACTACCAGGGTGAAAAGCTGCGCGCCTCGCTCGACCTGCTGATCCAGGACGAAAAGGTCGACGCGCCCACCCGGCCGTTCCTGGTGGCGACGGGCCTGCGCGTGCCGGACGCGCCGGACGGCCGCCGCAACGCCACCCAGGCGTGGAGCTGGTGGAAGTCGCAGGGCGAATCCGCGCTGCTGCGCGTCGAGTACGACGTCAGCGACCGCCTGACGGTGTTCGCCGACGCGGGCGGCTCGAGCACCACCATCAACCGTTTGTCCGACCAGACGCCGACCATCGTCAACGCCGCCGGCGACACGCTGGTGACGCCCAACCATTTCAAGTTCCAGGTCGACCGCAGCACCTACAACGCCGGCCTGCGCGCCAAGCTGGACACCGGCCCGGTGCGCCACGCCATCACCTTCATGGGCACGCTGTATAGCGATCGCAACCTGCAGGCCAGCGTCAACGGCACGCCGCTGTCGTCGAATATCTACGACCCGGTGGCGCGGCCCCGCCAGGACATCGCCGCGCCCGCCAGCGTGCCCAAGGTGTCGTCCTCGGACCTGACCGGCTTTGCGCTGGCCGATACCCTGAGCGTGCTGGACGAGCGCGTCCAGCTGACGCTGGGCGCGCGCCAGCAGCGGGTCGAGTCGCGCAACTTCAACCCCGTCTCCGGCGCGCGCACGCTCAGCTACGACGAAAGCGCGGTCACGCCGCTGGCCGGCCTGGTGCTCAAGCCCTGGCAGAACGTCTCGTTCTATGCCAACTACATCGAAGGGCTGAGCAAGGGCGACGTGGCGCCGGCCACCGCATCGAACGCCGGCCAGGTGTTCAAGCCCTACAAGTCCAAGCAGAAGGAAGTGGGCGTCAAGTTCGACTTCGACAGCGCCATGCTGACCCTGAGCGCCTTCGAGATCACCAAGCCCAGCGGACAACTGACGGCAGGCGTGTATGCCGCCGACAGCGAGCAACGCAACCGCGGCCTGGAATTGAACCTGTCGGGCGAGCCGCTGCACGGCCTGCGCCTGCTGGGCGGCGTGACGTTCCTGGATGCCGAGCTGACGCGCACCAGCAACCCCGCCACGCGCGGCAACCAGCCCGTGGGCGTGCCGCGCTTCACCGCCAACCTGGGCGCGGAATGGGATACCCCCTGGGTCGCCGGGCTGACGCTGACCGGCGGGGTGATCCACACCGGCAAGGAATACGTCAACCAGGCCAACACGCAGTCGGTGCCCTCGTGGACCACGTTCGACCTGGGCGCGCGCTACGTCACGCGCGTCGATGGCAAGGCAGTGACCCTGCGCGCCAATGTCGTCAACGTGTTCAACCGCGCCTATTGGTCGGGTGTGGCGTCCTACGGCACCATCTCGCAGGGCGTGCCGCGCACGCTGATGCTGTCGGCGTCGATGGATTTCTGATGGCTTCGCGGCGGGCCGCCAGGCGGCCCGCTGGCCCTGATCCGCTGGCTGCCTAGGCCGCCAGGATGCCGCGGATGCGCGCCAGGTTGTCGAGCGTGCTGCGCAGGTGGCTGGCCAACGCCTCGGCGGCCGCTTCGTTGCGCTCGCGCTCCAGCAGGTCGAGGATTTCCAGGTGCTGCTCGCAATGCTGGCGATAGCGGCTGCGGTCCTGCATCGAACGGTACGACAGCAGTCGGCGCACGCGGTTGACGCGCTTGATGGTGTCGATGAAGAACGGGTTGCCCGAGGCCTCGACCAGCGACTCGTGGAAGCGCACGCCGCGCTCGTGCAGCTGGTCGGCGCTGTCGCTGTCGATGCCGCCGTCGAGCAGGTGGCGTTCGGCGGCGCGGCAACGCGCCAGCACGCTCTTGTCGATGCGGTAGGTCGGTTCGAGCAGGGCCGCGGGTTCCAGCGCCAGGCGCAACCGGTACGACTGCAGCAGGCTGTCGGGCGTGGTCATCATGGACGAGAATTCCCAGCCATAGCCGGGGCGCCGCTGCGCCCAGCCTTCCTGCGCCACGCGCGCCAGCAGCGCCTGGGTCTGCGCCTGCGTCAGGGCGTAGCGGGTGCGCAGCAGCGCTTCGCTGCACTGCATCGGCAGCACGCCGCGCAGCAGCTCGTCGGCCAGCCGGAAATAGCTTTGCGTGACGATGTCCTCGGCGGCTGGCGGCGCCAGCTCGGCGGACGTGCGCGCCAGCGCGTCGTGGTCCCGCTGCAGGAAGTAGCCGCGGTTGGGTTTGCGCGCCACGATGCCGTGCGCCTCCAGCAGGCCCAGCGCGTCGTTGACCGGCGAGCGCGACAGGCGCAGGCGGTCGGCCAGTTTCTGCGCGCTCAGGTGCGCGCCGTCGGTCAGGCGGTCCTGCCGGATCAGCTCCAGGATCTTGCTGGCGGTATGGGTCTGCGCGCTCATGGGGGATGGAAAGTGGGCCTCAGCCCCGCGGGGCCGTCTCGGACGGCGCCAGGTTCGCGGCGCCAAGCGTATCCGCGAGGATAGCCGGAATCACGCCGCCCATCCGCAGCAAGTGCTGTTCCAATTGCGTTTCCACCGCGGCGGTGGCCTGCAGGGCCTGCTCGCGGCCATCGGCGCGCAAGAGGCGCACCGCGACCGGCTGACGCGGCGCCAGGCGCTGCGGCGGGCAATCGATCTCGAGGCGGTCGCCCGGCTGGATGGCCAGGCTGTGCGGCGTGACGCCCGCCGGCAGGCGCAGCGGCAAGATGCCCATGCCGATCAGGTTCGAGCGATGGATGCGCTCGAAGCTGACCGCCAGCACCGCGCGGATGCCCAGCAGGCGCTGGCCCTTGGCGGCCCAGTCGCGCGACGAGCCGGTGCCGAAGCGTTCGCCCGCCAGCAGCACCACCGCGTCGCCGTCGCGGCGATAGTGTTCGGCGGCTTCCCAGATCGGCTCGATGGCGCCGCTGGGCGCGTGCAGCGTATGGCCGACCGGCGCGCCGGGGCTGAGCAGGTTGGCCAGGCTCTTGCTGTAGAAGGCGGCGCGCATCATCACCTGCCAATTGCCGCGGCGCGAGGCGAACACGTTCAGGTCGTCGCGGTCGTCGCCCTGCGCCACCAGGAAATCGGCGATCAGGCTATCGGGCGGAATGGCGCTGGCCGGCGACAGGTGGTCGGTGGTGACGTCGTCGCCCAGTACCAGCAGGGGATAGGCGGCGTAGCGGCCCAGCTGGCTGGCGGGACCGGCGCTGGCGAACGGCGGCCGCCGCAGCGCGGTCGAGGCCGGGTCCCACGGAAAGCGCGGCGTGTCCGGCGACTGCAAGGCCTGCCAGCCGGGGTTGGCGCTGGCGACGCGGAAGGCGCGCTGGAAATCGTCGGCGCGCAGGCCCTGCGCCAGCGCCGCGTCGATCTCGTCCTCGCGCGGCCACAGCTCATGCAGGTGCACCGCGCGGCCGTCCGGCGCGACCTGCACCGGTTCCCGGCTGAGGTCGCGTTCGGCGTCGCCGGCCAGCGCGAAGGCGATGACCAGCGGCGGCGACATCAGGAAGCCCAGGTCCAGATCGGGGTGGATGCGGCCGGTGAAGTTGCGGTTGCCTGACAGCACCGCCACCGGGTGAATCGCGCCGTCGGCCATGCCGGCGCGCACCGCGTCCGGCAGCGGTCCGGAATTGCCGATACAGGTGGTGCAGCCGTAGCCGACGATGCCGAACCCGACCGCTTCCAGGTCGTCGAGCAGTCCGGCGCGTTGCAGATAGTCGGCGGCGGCGGGCGAGCCGGGGCCGAGCGAAGTCTTGACCCAGGCCGGCACCGCCAACCCGGCCTGGCGCGCCTTGCGCGCCAGCAGCCCGGCGGCGACCAGCAGGCGCGGGTCCGAGGTGTTGGTGCAGCTGGTGATGGCGGCGATGGCGATGGCGTGGCGCGGCAGCGGCGAGACCGCCTTGGGCGTGAAGGCCAGGCTGGCGAGGATCTCGCGCGTCTCGCCGTAGGGACGCAGGTCCTGCGGCCGGGTGGGGCCGGCCACGTGCATCCGCACCTGGTCCAGCGCGATCTCGATGACCCGGGTGTAGCGCGGCGTGGCCGCCGGATCCAGCGCCAGGCCGGCGCTGACCGCGTAGGCGCCGACCCGCGCGACGTGGGCCGCGTCGCGGCCGGTCTGGCGCAGGTAGGCAAGAGTGGCGTCGTCGATCGGGAAGTAGCCGGTGGTGGCGCCGTATTCGGGCGCCATGTTGGCGACCACGCAGCGGCTGCCGGCCGACAGCGTGGCGACGCCCGGGCCGAAGAACTCCACGAACTCGCCCGACACCTGGATCGCGCGCAGCCGCTGGGTGACGGTCAGCGCCAGGTCGGTGGCGGTGACGCCGGCCGCCAGCGCGCCGGTCAGGCGCACGCCGATCACGTCCGGGATGCGCAGCATGGTCGGCATGCCGAACATCACCGTCTGCGCTTCCAGGCCGCCCACGCCCCAGCCGAGCACGCCGATGCCGTTGATCATCGGCGTGTGGCTGTCGGTGCCGATCATCATGTCCGGGTGCAGCGCGCCGCGGTCGTCGCAGACCACCGTGGCCAGTTGCTCCAGGTTGATGGTGTGCATGATGCCGGTGCCGGGCGGATGGATGCGCACGTTCGACAGCGCCTTCGAGGCCCAGCGCAGGAAGCGGTAGCGCTCGGCGTTGCGGCGTAGTTCCAGGGCCAGGTTGCGCGCGGCCGCGTCGGGCTGCGCATAGGCCTGCACGGCCAGCGAGTGGTCCACCGAGACGTCCACCGGCAGCACCGGATTGAGCGCGCGCGGATCGACCCCGGCCTCGTCCAGCGCGTCGCGCATGGCGGCGATGTCGACCAGCGCCGGCGTGCTGGTGGTGTCGTGCATCAGCACGCGGCCGGGCTGGAAGGCGATCTCGGCCTCGCTGGTGCCGTCGGCCAGCCAGGCGAACAGGGCGGCCACGGCGGCATCGCGCTCGGCGCCGCGCATGTTGCGCAGCGCATTTTCGAGCAGCAGCCGCAGCACCACGGGCAGGCGGTGGTAGTCCGGGCCGTACATGCCGGCCATGTCGATGTGGGTGTAGGCGACGCCGTCGAGCGTGAAGCCGGCATGGCGCAGGGAGGGGGCGGGATTTTCCATGGGCGCTAGTTTTGCATATTGAATATGCAAAATGCAATCTGGAGGGGCCGTCGACCCTGGAGCCAGGGCGTTATTCGGGGACGGATTCGTGGCCGTCCAGGGGCAGTTCCAGGCCATGGCGTTCGCCGCCGCGCACCCGGCTGACGGCGTGGCGCAAGGTGGCGCGGTAGTCATCGCGCGCGCCCCGGATGGGGCGGTGGGCCGCGGCGATCAGGGCGGCGTCGCCCAGGCCCAGCGGCAGCACCAGGGGGCGGGACTGCTGGCGCGGGCGTTGCTCGGTCATGACGAATTCGCCGCCGCTGAAGTCGTGGGCGGGATCGGACAGCAGCGCCACCAGCAGGATGGGGAAGGCCGTTTCGCCGTGGGCATGCCGTAGCGCTTCACGGCCGTCCAGGCGCAGGCGGGTGAGGACGGCCGGGTCGGCGTCCGGCGCGGCCCGCCCGGCATCCGGGGCCGGCGGATAGCGGATGTCGCGGCCCAGCCGTTGCGCCCAGGATTGCGCCAGCGGCGTCAGCCGCGCATACAGGGCGCGCGGCAGGTCGCGTAGCGGCGCCGGCGCGGGCAGAAGCAGCGCGCGGCGTTCATCGCGTTCGCCGGTGATGCGGGCGGCGGCCGGATCGTCGAAAGCCCGCGCCAGCGCGCGCGCCTGCGATGGGCTGAACAGCGCGGGCAGGGGCGCCCAGCCTTCGGCGTCCAGCTGGTCGAGGATCCGGGGCCAGTCGTAGCGGTCCAGCGGATGGCCGGCGACGTTCATGGCGATGCCGTCGGCGCCGCGGGCATGCGCCACAGGTACCACGCGGCGATCGTGCGGTACGGGCTGAAGGCTTCGCCAATCGCCCGCATCTGGGCGGGCGACGGCGCCTTGTCCAGGCGCTTGAGGCGGCGGTAGCCCTCGCGCACGCCATAGTCGTCCACCGGCAGGATATCCATGCGCTCGAGCGTGTAGATCAGCAGCATCTCCACGGTCCAGCGGCCCACGCCGCGCAGCGCCACCAGGCGTTCGATCAGGGCTTCGTCGCTCATCGCCAGCGCTTCGTCGCGCTCGGGGATCACACCGTCGAGCGCCGCCTGCGCGATGCCGCGGATGGTGGCCAGCTTGGTCGCCGAAAAGCCGCAGGCGCGCTGGGCCTCGGGGTCGGTATCCAGCAGCGTCCGTGGCCGCGGGAAGGCCTGCCCGGGATACAGCGCCAGCAGCCGGCCGAGGATGGCGTCGCCCGCGCGGGCATGCAACTGCTGGTAGGCGATGGCGCGCACCAGCGCCTCGTAGGGCTCGCGCGCCGGCCGCGACGCGTGCAGGCAGGGGCCGATGGCCTGGACGTGGCGGGCCCAGTCGGCGTCGAGCGCGGCCAGGTGGCGGGCGGCGCGCTCGAACAGGACCGGCGTCGGCAGGGTTTCCGGCGCGGCGGCGGCTTTGCGGCGCCGGGCGGCGGTCGGGGCGGTATCGGGTGGCGTCATGGGAGGCGGGATTCGGTGGGCTGGGCGGGGCGGGGGGCCGGCGAAGGACAGCATAACGGCTCGGGCCGCCGCCGGCACTCCGTTGCTTGCGGCCGCGGCGCGCGCCCGTGACTGCGGCGGGCATGGGCCGTGCAGTATGCTTGTCGGCTTCATGGACCCCTTTCCCGCTGCCTGCAATGACTGATTTTCCGTTTGACGCCGTGCTGTTCGATTGTGACGGCGTCCTGGTCGATTCCGAGCCGATCACCGCCCGCGTCCTGACCGAGATGCTCAACGAGCTGGGCTGGGCGATCACCTTCGAAGAGGCCACCCGCATCTTCACCGGCAAGGCGGTGCGCGACGAACTGCCGTTGATCCAGGCGCGCACCGGCGTGGCGCTGTCGCCCGACTGGTTCGCGCAATTCCGCGAGCGCCGCAACGCCGCGCTGGACCGCGAGCTGCTGGAAATCCCGGGCGCGCCGGACGCGGTGCGCGCGCTGCACCGGACGCTGGACGGCCGCATCGCGGTGGCCTCGGGCGCCGACCGCCGCAAGGTCGAACTGCAACTGGCCAAGGTCGGCATCGCCGACTGTTTCGCCGAGCGCGTCTTCAGCGGCCACGAAATGCCGCGCAGCAAACCCTATCCCGATGTCTACCTGGCCGCCGCCAGCGCGCTGGGCGTGGACCCGCGCCGTTGCGCCGTGGTCGAGGACACCGTCACCGGCGCCACCGCCGGCGTGGCGGCGGGCGCCACGGTGTTCGGCTACAGCCCCAGCGACAACGGCCACAGCGGCCCCGAGGCGCTGCGCGACGTGGGCGTGGCGCACGTGTTCACCGACATGGCGCAACTGCCGGCCCTGCTGGCCGGCTGGGCCGCGACGCGCTGATTCGGAGACCGGATCAGCGGCCGGCGTACTGCTCGCCGCCGTCCAGGTCGATCACCGTGCCGCTCAGGTAGCCGGCGCGCGGCGAGGCGCCGAACACCACCATGTCGGCCACCTCGTCCGCTTCCATCAGGCGGCCGAAGGGCAGGTCGTTCAGGGTTTCCTGCCAGCGCGATTCATCGCCCCAGCGGGCCTGCGCGCGCTGCTTGGCCAGCGTCAGCACGCGGTCGGTGCGGGTGCGCGACGGATTCACGCCGAACACGCGCACGCCGTGGCGCGGCCCGTCGCCGCCCAGGGCGCGCGTGAACGCGATCAGTGAGGCGTTGGCGGCCGCGCCGCAGATGTAGTCGGCGCGGGGCGCCGCGCCGGCCATGCCGATGATGTTGGCGATGACGCCATTGCCGGCCGTGCGCATCAATGGGTAATAGTGGCGCGCCAGGTCGATGTAGCCATGCACCTTCAGGTCCCAGCCGGCGCGCCAGCGCGCATCCTCTACCTGGTCCAGCGCGCCGCCGGGCACCGCGCCGGCGTTGTTGACGAGGATGTCGATGGCGCCGGTGCGCTCGACCACGCGCGCCGCCGCGCCCGGTTGCGCCAGGTCGACCGCCAGCGTGCGGGCCTGCCGGCCGGTCTGCGCGGCGATCGCGGCGGCGGCGGCCTGCAGCGCCGCATCGTCGCGCGCCGCCAGGATCGGCTCGGCGCCTTCCCGCGCGAACGCCATGGCACAGGCCAGGCCTATCCCCTTGGACGCGCCCGTGACCAGTACGCGTTTGCCCTCCAGCTGCAGATCCATTCCAAGCTCCTCGCGATCGCGTCCGTCGTAGCGCGGACCAGGATGACGTTGTAAACCAGATGGCCGGCGCCACGCCAGCGCCGGCCTGCTATGCTGGACGCGCACACCTGCAGGCGGGAGACGGCGATGGCGGAAATCTGGCTGGAAGTCTGGAGCACCTTGCGCAGCGAATTCGCCGACATTCCCGATGTCGGCGAAGCCACCCGCATCGTGCTGCGGCTGGGCATGGCGGTGATCCTGGGCGGCCTGCTCGGCTACGAGCGCGAACGCATGGGCAAGGCCGCCGGGCTGCGCACCCACATGCTGGTGGCGCTGGGCGCGGCCATCTTCGTGCTGGTGCCGCTGCAGAACGGCATGCAGGTTGGCGACCTCAGCCGCGTGCTGCAGGGCGTCATCGCCGGCATCGGCTTTCTCGGCGCGGGCGCCATCATCAAGCTCAGCGACGAACGCGAGATCCGCGGCCTGACGACCTCCGCCAGCATCTGGATGACCGCCGCCATCGGCGTGGCCGCCGGCATGGGCCGCGAGGCCACGGCCGTGGCCAGCACGGCGATGGCGCTGTTCGTGCTGGCGGTGCTGCGGCGGGTCGAGGCGCGGATCGCCGGCAAGAGCGAGAAGCGGCTGATCGAGTCCGACCGTCCCTGAGCCCGCCTCAGATCCAGACGTCGTTGGGCGCGCTGCGTTCGCCGCCCTGATCCCCGGTATTGCGCACGCCGCGCGGCTCGATCAGCATGGCGTGCACTTCGTGTTCGGCACAGGGCTTGTGTTCGACGCCCTTGGGGATCACGGCCATCTCGCCGGGACCCAGGTCGATGTGGCCGTCGCGCAGTTCGATGCGCAGCCGGCCTTCGAGCACGATGAACGTCTCGTCGGTATCGGCATGGGCGTGCCAGACGAATTCGCCGTGCAGCTTGACCAGCTTGAACTGGTAGTCGTTCATCTCGGCGATGACCTTGGGCGTCCAGTGTTCCTGGATCAGCGAGAGTTTGCGGGCCAGGTTGATGGCGGTGGCGGACATGCGGGGCTCCTCGGCGGAAGATGGAAGGCCCCAGCTTAGGGGCGCGCGCGCCGCCCGTCTTGTACGTTTGTGCGGCGCGCGTCAGCGCCGCAGGGTGCCGCGCCAGTGCGCCGGCGTCATGCCGAACGCCTGGGCGTGGCGCCGTGTCATGTGGCTCTGGTCGGTGAAGCCGGCCTCGGCCGCGGCGTCTGCCAGTGGCCGCCCCGCGGCGATCAGGCGCCGCGCCAGGTCGAGCCGGCGCAGCAGCGCGTAACGGTACGGGCTGGTGCCATACAGCGCGCGGAAATCGCGCGACAGGCGCCAGCGGTCGATGCCGGCGGCGCGTTCCAGGTCGTCCAGCGACACCGCCATGCCGTGGGTGTCGTGGATGTACTGGCGGGCGCGTTCGCCGGCGGCGTAGTCGGGCAGGCGGGGGGCGGGCGCCTGCCCGGCCGCGGCGCACAGCGCCAGCGTCAGGTCGTAGAGCGCATCGTCTTCCCGTAGCGGATCGGCGTCGTCCTCGTCGTTGCGCAACAGCGCGGCGCAGGCGGCGCCCAGCCGCGGGTCGCTGGAGATGCCGTCGCGGATGAAGGGCAGCGGGCGGCCGCCCAGGATGCGCTGGATCAGCGCGGGCTGCACATAGGCCATGCGGTAGTGGAAGCCGGCGTCGGTGCCGGCCTGGCCGTCGTGCGCCTCGTCGGGATGCAGCACCAGCACGCCGCCCGGCAGGCTGTGCCGCAGGCCGCGGCGATAGTGGAAGCTCTGCACGCCCGCCAGGGTGCAGCCGATGGCGTAGGTGTCGTGGCGATGCAGGCCGTAGCCGCGGCCGCCGAAATACGCCTCGATGCGCTCGAACCGGTCGGCCGGCGCGCGGCGCACGATCCAGTCGCGGGAGGCGGGGCGGGCGGACATGGCTGCCTACGGCCGGATCTGCACCAGCACGAACTCGTTGCCGTACAGGTCGATGAAGTGCGCGTACACCGTGTTGCCGTCGTCCACCGGCTCCCGGGTGAAGCGCACGCCGCGCCCGGCGAAGCGGGCGTGGTCGCGCGCGACGTCGTCGGTGTAGAACACGCCCACCGGCTGGCCGCCGGTCTGGTCGCCGACGCGGTCGCGCTGGGCCTGGGTCTGCGCCTGCAGCAGCCAGACGCCCACCGACGGTTGCTCGGGCAGGCGCAGGTGCACATAGCGTTGCTGCCCCACGGCCATGTCGACGAATACCTCCATCCCCAGCTTGTCCTGGTAGAAGGCGATGGCGGTGTCGTAATCGTTGACGAGCAGGACGAGACGGCCCAGCGAATGCATGTCGGGACTCTTTTGAAAGTTTTGCTTGCGGCTATGCTAACCGGTCTACGTTAATCCACTTCGCGCAGCAGCCGGAATCCGACCAGCGGATAGCGCGTTTCCACCGTATTCCAGTTGCGGTAGGCCGAGCGCACGTACAGCGCCCAGGTGTGCCAGGAGCCGCCGCGCCGCACTTTGACGTTGCCGCTGGCGGGGCCCTGCGGATCATCCTGGGGTGAATGGGCGTAGTAGTCCTCGCCATACCAGTCGGACACCCATTCCCAGGCGTTGCCGTGCATGTCATGGAGCCCGAACGCGTTCGGCGCGTAGCTGGCGACCGGCGCGGTGAAAACATGGCCGTCGCGCCGCGCGGCGGCGAACGCATGCCATTTCGGCCACAACGGCGCGGCGTCGGCGTCGAAGGTGTTGGCCACGTCCGGCAAGGCGGCCGGATCGTCGCCGTTCTGGTAGCGGCCGCGGCCGCCGGCGCGGGCCGCGTATTCCCATTCGGCCTCGGTGGGCAGGCGGTAGACGCGGCCTTCCTCGCGGCTGAGCCAGCGCGCCATGGCGGTGGCATCGTTCCAGCTGACGTTGACCACCGGATGCGCATCGGTCTGGGCGAAGCCGGGATTGCGCCACGAATAGCGGCGGTCGCGCCCCTCGAAGGCGTCGCCGCGTTCGCTGGCGTCCGGATCATAGGCGGCGTTGTAGCCATAGCCGCCGGTGCCGTCCGCTTCCGATTCCGGCACGTAGCCCGAGGCCTCGAGGAAGCGCCGGAACTGGCCCACGGTGACTTCCGTGCGCGCCATCAGGAAGGGCCGGGTGATGCGCACCGTATGCACCGGCGCCTCGTCGAACAGCTGCGCGAAGCGTTCCTTCGGGTATTGCGGATAGTCGCGCGCCAGCGCTTCGGGCGTCTCGTCGCTGCCCATCTGGAAGCTGCCCGCCGGCAACGGCACGAACACCATGCCCAGCGAATTCTCGATCGGCGCCGGCGGCTCGGCGGCCATGGCGGACAGGCTGGCCAGCGAATACAGCAGGGCGAGGGCGAGGCGCATGGAATTCCTGGTAAGGGCGCAAGGGTGCCCGATAGTAGGGCCGCCGCGCGGCCGCCGCCAGTTCTGGGGAACCCGCATGGCGGGCCCCGGCCGGCCGCGTCAAGCGGCCGGCTGTTCCAGCCAGGCGCGGGGCGAGGCGCCCAGCTTGCGGCTGAAGGCGCGCGACAGCGCCGAGGCGTTGGCATAGCCCAGCTCGGCCGCGATCGACTTGACCGGCCGGCCTTCGCGCAGCCGCGCCTGGGCCAGCGCCAGGCGCCAGTCCGCCAGGTAGTCGGCCGGCGGCTGGCCGACGGCCTCGTGGAATGCGGCGGCGAAGGCGCTGCGCGACATGCCGGCTTCGGCCGCCAGCGCGGCCAGGCTCCAGGGCGAGCCCGGCGCCTGGTGCATGGCGACCAGCGCGCGCGCCAGACGCGGGTCGGCCAGGCCGGTCATCAGCCCCGCCTGGATGCCGGCCTGTTCGGGATGGTCGATGAGCCAGCGCAACAGCTGGATCAGCACCACCTCGAACAGCTTGTCGGCCAGCAGGCGCTGGCCGCAGCGCACCGATTCGGTCTCGGCGAACAGCAGCGCCAGCGCTTGCGCCAGTCCGTCGACCCGCGCCAGCGGCAGGGCGATCAGCGGCGGCAGCGCGCGCACCAGCGGATTGCGCGCGCCGCCGTCGAAGTCCAGCGTGGCGCAGGTGAAGTCCGAACCGTCCCGTGGCGGGTTGTGGAAGTCGTGCCGCACCGGCCGCGGATAGAACAGCAGCGTTGGCTCGGCCAGTTCCAGCCGCCTTGGCAGGCCGCTGCCCGGCGGATGGCGCACCTCCATGCGGCCGCGCCGCAGCACGTGCAGGAAGCCCCGGCCGGTTTCCGGCGGAAACCGGGTCAGGCCGCACATGGCGCCGCTGTGGAACAGCCGGGCGCGGGCGCGGAACTGCTCCAGCAGGGAGGACAGGCGATCGACGGGAGGCGCCATGATGGTTTGGACGAATGGATATGTTTGGTGGACGTTGAGTATCCAATGGTACAGCGGGAAGGGGAATACTGGGTGCCAGGCGCCGGCCCTTTGCACTGGTGCCCCACCCACTTCCCTTCATTCAAAGGAAACCATCATGTCCCGCGTTCCCCTTCTCGACACCGCGTCCGCCCCTGCCGCCAGCCAGGACCTGCTGCGCCAGATCCACGGCGCGTTCGGCGCCACCCCCAACATGTTCCGCGCGGTGGCCAATTCGCCCGCGGCGCTGGGCAGCATGTGGGCCGCGTTCGGCGCCCTGGGCGGTGGCAGCCTGTCGGCGCAGCTGGGCGAAAAGATCGCCGTGGCCGTGGCCGACAGCAACCGCTGCGAGTACTGCCTGGCCGCGCATACCGCGCTGGGCCGCAAGGCCGGCGCCAGCGCCGAGGAAATGGCCGCGGCGCAGGCCGGCCGCGCCGACGATCCGCGCACCGCCGCGGCGCTGGCGTTCGCGCTCAAGCTGGTGCGCGATCGCGGCCAGGTGGGCGATGCCGATGTGGCCGCCTTGCGCCAGGCCGGTTTCGACGACGGCCAGATCGTGGAGCTGCTGGCGCACGTGGCCCTGAACCTGTTCACCAACTACGTCAACGTCGCCTTCGACGTGCCGGTGGACTTCCCCAGGGTGGCCTTGCGCGCCGCCTGAGCGCGCGCGGACGGGGCGGCGCAGGCCGCCTCAGCCCGCCTTGCGGATGGTGAAGTTGATCCGCACGCTGCCCAGCGTGGGGTGCGGGCGGTCCTTCAGCGGCAGCACGCCGTGATAGCGCAGCCGGTCGACGCCGCCCCACACCACCACGTCGCCATGGAACAGCGGCACGTGCACCGCCTTGTCGCCGCGTTCGTGGCCGCCGAACAGGAACACCGCCGGCATGCCCAGCGATACCGAGACGATGGGCGCCGAGTAGTCGCGCTCGTCCTTGTCCTGGTGCAGCGACAGGCGCGAGCCGGGCTGGTAGCGGTTGACCAGGCAGGCATCCGGCGCGAAGCCGGGAAAGTCCGCCGCCAGCGCGGCCTCGCGCGCCAGGGTGTCGAAGGCTTCCGGCATCGCCGGCCACGGCAACCCCGAGCGCGGGTCGTCGCGGGTGTAGCGGTAGCCGCGCTCGTCGCTGGTCCAGCCATAGTCGCCGCAATTGGTCAGCGCCACCGACATGGGCAGCCCGCCGGGCGTGACCATGTGGCGAAAGGGCGCCGCCTGGCGCACCGCGTCCACGCCGGCCAGCAAGGCCCGCGCCGCCGGCAGCGCAAAGCCGCGTAGCACCACCGACTGCGCGCCGATGCGCTCGCGGCCGGTCTGCGCGGTTTCCTCGTCGTTGAACAGGTTCAGGCTGGTTCCCATGTCAGCTCGCGTCGTGGAAGATCACGCCGAGCGTGTGGCGGCGGCCATCGCGCAGCGCGCTGACGCCATGGCGCATGGCCACGCGGCGCCAGCCGCGCACGCCGGCGACCGGGCGCTGGTTGACGGTGAAGACCAGCGCGTCGCCCTGGCGCAGCGGCAGCACTTCGGCGCGCTGCCCGGCGCTGTCGGTCTCGGTCATGACGAACTCGCCGCCGGTGAAGTCCTGGTCCGGCCGCGACAGCAGCACGGCGACCTGCAGCGGGAACACGTGTTCGCCATACAGGTCCTGGTGCAGGCAGTTGTAGTCGCCCGGCCCGTAGCGCAGGATCAGCGGCGTCGGCCGGCGCTGGCCGGCCTGGTGGCAGCGGGCCAGGAAGTCGGCATGCGCATCGGGGTAATCCACCGCGATGCCCATCTGCCGGTTCCAGCGGTTGGCGATCGGCGCCAGGCGCGGATACAGCGCGGTGCGCAGGTTGTGCAGCAGGCGCGGCAGCGGATAGGCGAAATACTTGTATTCGCCGCGGCCGAAACCGTGGCGGCTCATGACGATGCGGCTGCGGTAGCGGTGGTCGTCGTCATAGCCGGCGGCCAGCGCCTCGCATTGCGCCGGCGTCAGCAGGCCGGCGGCCACGGCGTGGCCGCGCGCGTCCAGGTCGGCGGCGATGCGGGTCCAGTCCAGGGTGTCCAGCTTGCTCATGCGGTGCGATGCGTGGGAGAAGCGATAGCCTCCAGTCTAGCGCCATCGGGACGGCGCCGAACTCCGTATGTTGCCGCCGCCTACAACAGCGACTCGATCGGCAGCAACGACACGAACCAGATCGAAAAGCGCTGCCAGGCGGTGGTGCCCGGTTCGGTGTCGTGGCGGAGGGTGCGGCCGTCGCGCTGTTCCAGCCAATACAGCCTGCCCTTGTCGTCCAGGCAAACGCGATAGGCATTGCGCGGGATGTCGTGCTCGAAGGCGTCGGCGATATGGCGCGCCAGGGTGGGGCTGTCGATCACGAAGCCCAGTTCGGTGTTCAGCCGCGCCGAGCGCGGATCGAAATTGAACGAGCCGACGAACACGCTGCGTCCGTCCACCGCGAAGGTCTTGGCGTGCAGGCTGGAACCGGAGCTGCCGAACGGTCCCAGGCTCTTGTTGCGCTCCGCGCCCGCCTGGCGCTTCATCTCGAACAGCTCGACGCCGGCGGCCAGCAGGTCGTGGCGGCGCGAGGCGTAGCCCGAATGCACCACGGCCACGTCGGTGGCCTCCAGCGCGTTGGTCAGCACCCGCACCTTGACCCCGCCCTGCGCCATGCGCGCGAAGGCCTCGGTGCCGCTGGTGGTGGGCACGAAGTAGGGCGAGACCAGTTCCAGGTCGGTCGTGGGCGTGCCGACGATGTCGTGCAGCTGGTGCGGCAGCATGGCCTCGGGCGGCGCGGTGCCCAGCGTCTTGCGCGGATCGTCGCTGACCATGCGCGTATCGGCCCACTCCAGCGCCAGTTCGCCGCGCAGCAGTTGCTGGATGAACGGCAACTCGCGCATCGCCTCGGCGTAGGCGGCGGCCTCGGGCGAGCGCTCGACGGCGCCGGCCTTGCGTTCCAGCGCGGCCAGTTCATCGGGGCCGGCGGGCTTGAGCAGCCCGGCCACCGGATAGGCCGACTGGCTGGCCCAGTAGCGGTCGAAGTCCGCCGAGACGTCCGGCACCACGGCGCCCACCGCCAGCACGTCCAGGTCCGAGAACAGCACGCCGTTGGTCGCGCCGAAGTATTCGTCGCCGATGTTGCGGCCGCCGACGATGGTGGCCTGGTTGTCGGCGGTGAGCGACTTGTTGTGCATGCGCCGGTTCAGGCGGCGAAAGTCGGTCAGGTAGCCGATCGGCTTGGGCCAGCGCACCACGAACGGGTTGTACAGGCGCACCTCGATGTTCGGATGCGCGTCCAGCGCCGCCAGCACCGTGTCCAGCCCGGCGGTGCCGTTGTCGTCCAGCAGCAGCCGCACGCGCACGCCGCGGTCGGCCGCCGCGTGCAGCGCCTCCAGCAGCATGGTGCCGGTCATGTCGTCGTGCCAGATGTAGTACTGCACATCCAGGCTGCGCTGGGCGGCGCGCACCAGCATCATGCGCGCGGCGAAGGCGTCGTGCGCGTCGGACAGCGGGTGGATGCCCGACTTGCCCGGGTGCCGCGCCGCCAGCGGCGCGATGGCGCGGCCCAGCGCCGTGTCGCGGGCCTCGTCGGGCGCCAGCGCCTGCGAGGCGCCGCGCGATTCCAGGGGCGGCAGGCTGCAGCCCGTCAGGATGCCTAGGCAGAGGACGGTCATGGAAACGAATCGGGCTGTGTGCATACACCGTATTGTGCCGAATTGTCGTCGGGCCGGGGCGCGCCGCGCGCGTCGCATGGGTGATTGAATGGTTTCCATATTTGAGATAAATTCCCTGATATGGAAAATTCACCCGCTCCCGATATCGACCTGGACCAGCGCCTGGCCGGCCGCCTGAAGGCCTTGCGCGCCGAGCGCGGTTGGTCGCTGGACGAACTCGCGTCGCGCGCCGGCATCAGCCGCGCCACGCTGTCACGCCTGGAAAACGCCGAGGTCAGCCCCACCGCCAGCGTGCTCGGCAAGCTGTGCGGCGCCTATGGCATGACCATGTCGCGCCTGATGCGCATGGTCGAGGACGACTTCGCGCCGCGGGTGGCGGCCGCCGCGCAGGCCGTGTGGGTCGATGGCGCGACGGGCTTCCGGCGCCGCTCGGTGTCGCCGCCGTCGCAGAAGCTGGCCGGCGAAGTGCTGGCCTGCGAGCTGCCCGCCGGCGCCCATATCGATTACGAACAGTCGCCGCGCGCCGGGCTGGAACATCACCTGGTGATGCTGGAAGGCGAACTGTCCATCCGCGTCGACGGCCAGGCCCATGTGCTCGGGCCGGGCGATTGCCTGCGCTACCAGCTCTATGGCGCGAGCGCGTTCGATACCCCGCCGCACAGCGGCGCCCGCTACCTGTTGTTCATCGTCTGAGTCCACCATGTCCACCGATACCCTTGCATTGACCGCCGTCACCGCCGATGAGGCCCACGCCCTGCTGCCCGGCCTGGGCGAACTGCTGCACGCCTGCGTCCAGGATGGCGCCAGCGTCAGTTTCGTGCTGCCCTTCGGCCCCGAGGCGGCGCGCGCGTTCTGGCTCGACAAGGTGCTGCCGCCGCTCGAAAGCGGCGGGCTGGTGCTGCTGGTGGCGATGCGGGAGGGGCGGGTCGCCGGGGCGGTCCAGCTGGACTGCGATACGCCGCCCAACCAGCCGCACCGCGCCGAGATCCGCAAGCTGCTGGTGCACCCCGATTTCCGTCGCCGCGGCATCGCCCGCGAACTGATGCAGGCCGCGGAGGCCGCGGCCGTGACGGCCGGCCGCAGCCTGATCACGCTGGATACGCGCACCGGCGACGACGCCGAGCCGCTGTATACCTCGCTGGGTTACCGCACGGTGGGGGTGATTCCGGGATTTGCCCGGGATGCGCGCGATCCGAACCGGCTGGATGGCACGACCATCATGTACAAGCCGCTGTAGCCGGCCCGGCGGCCGCCGGGCGGGCCAGGCCGCTCAGGCGAGCGGCTTCAGGCCCACGCTGTAGGGCGGGGCGTTGCCGCGCGCGGCGGCCTTGATCTTCAGCATCGAGCCGCCCGGGGTGAATTCGAAATCCTGGAACGGCACTTCGAACCACTGGTGGAAGCTGGTGCGCGAGAACTCGGGCACCCAGACCTTGGGGCGCTTGCTGTCGCAGTGGAATTCCACCAGGGTGCAGTCGATGCCCAGCGGACGGGTGTTGCCGATGCGGTAGCTGGCGCGCAGTTCGGCGCTCTGGGTGTGGCCGGGCTGCCAGGTCAGGCCGATGGATACCATGAAGTGTTCGATCGCCTCAATGCCGCGATACATAGCTGACTCCGAATGCTGCCGGGCGCGAACGCCCGCAAGAAGCCGCCGCGATGGCGGCGGGAAATACCGCGATTATCCGCCATTCCCCGTTTTCCTGCCGGGCGCCGCGCCTGCGCGTCAGTCCGCGGCGGGCCAGTCCGCGTGGAATTTCAGCAGCGCCGCGGCCACCGCCTGCGGCGCTTCGCGCTGCGGAAAATGGCCGACCCCTTCCAGCACCCGCCGCTCATAGCCGCCGGTGAAATACGCTTCGCGACCTTCGGACGTGGCGGGCAGGTTGCAGCTGTCCGCGCCGCCGTGCAGCACCAGGGTCGGCAGCGCCAGCCGCGGGGCGGGCGTGAGCCGCGCGCTGTCGTCCGCGTAGGCCGGGTCGCCGGCCTCGAAGCCCCAGCGCTGGCGGTACGAATGCAGCACGACGGCGGGCCAGTCGGGGTTGTCGAAGGCGCGCGCGGCCTCGGCGAAGTCGTCCGGCAGGTACCAGCCGGGCGGCGACCAGGTGTCCCACAGGTAGCGGGTGAAGCCGCGGGCGTCCTCGCGCAGGGCCGCCGCGCCGCGCGGCGTGGCCATGAACCAGTGGTACCAGTAGTTGCGCGCCTGCGGCAGCGACAGCGCCTGCGCGGGATCGTTGGTGCCGTAGCCGACCGACAGCAGCGCCAGGTGCGAGGCCACGCCGGGTTGCAGGCCGCAGGCGTTGGCGGCGGCGCGCGCGCCCCAGTCGTGGCCGACCAGCAGCGGCCGGCGCAGGCCGAGCGCGGCGATGAAGTCCAGCAGGTCGCGGCCCAGCGCCGCCAGCTCGCCGCTGCGCGGCGTCGCCGCGTCCAGGAAGCGGGTCGGGCCGAAGCCGCGCAGCGCCGGGCACAGCACGCGGTAGCCTTCGGCCGCCAGGCGCTGCGCCACCGGGCGCCAGCATTCGGGGCTGTCGGGCCAGCCGTGCAGCAGCACGGCGGCGCGCTCGCCGCCGGGGTTCCATTCGAGATAGGCGATCTCCAGCCGGGGCGTGCGGAGGGTGGCGTAGGCGGTCATGGTCGTGCGTCCTTGCGGTATCGGGAAAGGCCACGATAGCGGCGCCGGAAATCACGATTGGTGAATAATGTGAAGTTATTATCAATGAATCATGTATTGAGGAATCGCCCATGGACACCCCTGCGGCGCCCGCCGGCGCGGTGCTGGACCTGACCCTGCTGCGCACCTTCCTGGAGGTCGTGGACCATGGCGGCTTCGCGCTGGCCGCGGACGCCCTGGCCCTGACGCCCTCGGCGGTCAGCGGCCATATCAAGCGCCTGGAATCGACGGCCGGCGCCGTGCTGCTGGAACGCACCACCCGCAGCTTCGAGCTGACCGCGGCGGGCGAGACGCTCTACGCCTACGCGCGCAACATCGTCGACCTGGAACGCGAGGCCCGCGCCCGCCTGAGCGGCGCGGGGATCAAGGGACGGCTGCGCATCGGCTCCTCGGAAGACTTCGCCGGCGCCTGGCTGGCCGAAGTGCTGCAGGCGTTTCACCGCGCGCATCCCGGCGCCTCGATCGAATTGAAGGTGGGCGTCACGGCCGACCTGCTGCGCCAGCAGGAGCGCGGCAAGCTCGACGTGGTGTTCGGCAAGCGCTGCGCCCGCGTGCAGGATGACGGCGAGCTGCTGTGGGAAGAGGAACTGGTATGGGCCTGGGGCGAGGACAAGCCCTGGAAGCCGGGCGAGCGCGTGCCGCTGGCGGTGTTCCCCGATCCCTGCGTCTACCGCGAGGCCGCGATCGCGGCGCTGGGCAAGGCGCGGCGCGCCTGGCTGCCGGCGTTCGAAAGCGCCAGCATGGCCGGCTGCCTGGCCGCGGCGCAGGCGGGTTTCGCCGTGGCGCCGGTGGCGCGCAGCCAGTTGCGCCAGGGCTTGCGAGCGCTTTCGCGCGAGGACGGCATGCCGGCGCTGCCGAACGCCCGCTTCTATGCCTTCGCGCGTTCGACGGAGCCCGCGGTGCGGGCCCTGGTCGCGGCCGTGCGGGACACCGGCCAGCGGCGCCGGTTCGCGCGCTGAGCGGCGGGCTTGGATTATTTCAATCGCCGTGATTGAGTAAACCAAATGGACGCGTGGCGCCGCGTCCCGCACGATGGTGCCCATGTCTTATATAAGACCGACGCAGCCGCCGCCGGTCCGGGCATTTGAATCTAAGGAATCATCATGGCAAATTTCCTGCTTGCATTGGTCACCGCTGAACTTTCCCTCTTCGGCGTCGACGCCGCCGCCGCGCCCGTGGCCGCCGCCCCGGCCGAGGCGCCGTCCGCCGACACCTCGCCGCGCTTCGATAGCGAGCACTACCGCAGCGCGCTGGGCTGAGGCACAGGGCAATTCCCGCGCCGGGACGCCGCCTGCAGCGGCCGCGTCCCGCCGGGCGAGCGGGACGGCTCCGTTCGGCAAGCCTGTAGAAATAGGCAGGTTTCACGCAAGAACGAGCCTGTACGCTCCACCACGCGATTCTTAATATCCCTCTCACGCCCGGGGTCGATGGTTTCCGCGTGAATCCATGGACGACGGCGGGTCGCCGGCGTGTTGCCGGCGGCTGCAAGCAGAGGGAGATCGCATGAGCACCGAGAAAATCTGGTTTGTCACAGGCGCCGAGGGCGGCCTGGGTCTGGCGCTGGTCAGGATGCTGCTCGATCAGGGATGCCACGTCGCGGCCACGGCGGACGACGTGGATGTATTGATGGACGCGGTCGGCGCCAAGCTCGAAGGCCGCTTCCTGCCGCTGGAAGTGAACCTGGCCGATGAAGGCAACGTGCGCCGCGCGGTCGACACCGCCATCGCCGCGTTCGGCCGTATCGACGTGGTGGTCAACCACGCGGGCCACGGCCTGTCCGGGCCGCTCGAAACGCTGTCCGACGATGCGTTGCGCGGCAGCTTCGATATCAACGTCTTCGGCGTGCTGAACGTGGTGCGCGCGGTGATGCCGCGCCTGCGCGCCCAGCGCGCGGGGCATGTGTTCAATATTTCGTCGATCCTCGGTTTCGACGGCGGCCGCGCCGGCTGGGGCGCCTACAGCGCCGCCAAGTTCGCGGTCAGCGGCCTGACCGAGGCGCTGGCGCTGGAAGCCGCGCCGCATGGCGTGCGGGTGTCGCTGGTGTATCCCGGCGCGATGCGGGCGGGGGCCGACGAGGCCGGCGGCCATCCCGAGGCGGGGCAGGCTGTGGCGGCGGGGCATCCCGCCGCCGGCGATCCGGCCAAGGCGGCGCGCGCGCTGATCCAGGCGGCCGACGGGCAGTATGCGCCGCTGCACCTGTTCCTCGGCCGCGACGCCTTCGACCAGGCGCGCGGCAAGATCCAGTCGGTGCAGCAGGAGCTGGCGCGCTGGCGCGAGATGTCGGTGTCGATCGGCTTCGTCGACGAGCGCCGCATGGCGGCCTGAGGGGCGGCGCCTACCCGGCCAGGCCTTGCGCCACCTGGTAGGCGCCCAGCAGCGCCAGGCTCACCATGAAGCACTGCTTGAAGGCGCGCGGCGAAAGGCGGTCGCGCAACCATTGCCCCAGCGCCATGCCGGCCAGCGCCGGCAGCAGCATCAGCACCGACGCGCCGGCCGCGCCCGGGCTGTAGCTGCCGTTCAACCACAGGCCCGCCGCCAGCGCGACGGTCGAAACCGTGAACGAAATGCCCATGGCCTGGATCAACCCGTCCTTGCCCAGGTTCAGCGCCTGCAGGTACGGCACGGCGGGAATCACGAAAACGCCGGTGGCCGCGGTGATGACGCCGGTGACCACGCCCACCGCCGCGCCCAGCGCGCCTTCGTGGCGCGCCGGCACCACGGGCGGCTTGCCGAACAGGCCCCAGGCCGCGTAGGCCACCAGCGCAATGCCCAGGCACACGCTGGCCCAGTGGCCGGCGGGCGCGCCCAGCCACAGCGCGCCGCCGATGGTGCCCACGCACACGCCGACTTGCATCGCGCCGATGCGGCGCAGCACCCGCATCAGGGTCGGCCACGGCCGTGCCTGCCACAGGTTGGTGATGAGCGACGGCACGATCAGCAAGGCGGCGGCCTGGGCCGGCGCCATCACCAGCGCCAGCATGGCCATGGAAATGGTCGGCAGGCCCAGCCCCACCACGCCTTTGACCACGCCGGCCAGGACGAACACGGCGGCGGTCGCCATCAGCAACGCCGGGGTGGCGATGCCGGACAGTTCGGGCAGGTTCATGCGGCCTCGCAATGCGCGGTGAGCGGATCGCGCGGCCGGCCGAACAGCGCATAGGCGACGTCGTCGGCGCCGCCCTGGCTGGCGGCGCGCAGCAGCCATAGGCGGCCTTCGCACAGATCGGCGGGCTGGCCGGCGCCATACAGCGCCGGACCGCCGAGCAGGGCGATGCCGAGCATGCGCTGGGCCGGCGCATGGCCTTCGCGCGCCGCCGCCCGCAGCCACGTCAGCATGGCGGGATAGTCGCCCTGCGTCTGGGCTTCCAGCGCCAGGGCGTATTTCTGCACCGGCGTGGCATAGGCCGACAGGCCGTTGTTGGCTTCGGCGCGGCCTGAGGAATGCAGCGCCAGGGCGATCAGCAGGGCGGCCGGCCAGGCCACGGCCATGCGCCGCGTGATGGATTGGTTCATGGATATTCCCCGTCATGGAAGGTCTACGGCCAGATTCTGCGCGCGGCGCGTCGCAAAGCCATATCGGGATCTTGCTGAGTCTGCCTATGGAACAGCCTGAGTCTGGCGTGCTACGCTTTTCGCATGCGCTTCGACCTGACCGATCTGCGGCTCTTCCTCAACGTGCAGGAAACCGGCTCCATCACGGCGGGCGCCCGTCGTTCGCACATGACGCTGGCGTCCGCCAGCGAACGCATCCGCGGCATGGAAGAAACGCTGGGCGTGTCGCTGCTGCTGCGCGAGCACCGCGGCGTGCAGGCCACGCCGGCCGGCCGCACGCTGGCGCATCACGCGCGGCTGGTGCTGGCGCAGATGGACCGCATGCGCGGCGAGCTGGACCACTACGGCCAGGGGCTCAAGGGCCACGTGCGGGTGCTGTGCAACACCACCGCGCTCAGCGAGTACCTGCCGCAGGTGCTGGGCGAATTCCTCAAGGACCATCCGCGCGTCTCGGTCGACCTGGAAGAACGCCTCAGCTACGAAATCGCCGACGCCTTGCGCGCCGGCACCTGCGATATCGGCGTGCTGGCCGATTCCACCGACCTGCACGGGCTGCAGGTGCTGCGCTTTCGCCATGATCCGCTGGCGCTGGTGCTGCCGCCGGGCCATCGGCTGGCGGGCCGCGAGACGGCGCTGCTGGCCGACGTGGCGGACGAGGAGTTCGTGGGGCTGGTGGAAGGCAGCGCATTGCAGGAGCACATCGCGCACCATGCGCGCCGCAGCGGCAAGGCGCTGTCGTACCGGGTGCGCCTGCGCAGCTTCGACGCCGTCTGCCGCATGGTGGGGCAGGGCGTGGGCATCGCGATCATGCCCAAGGTGGCGGCCGTGCGCTACGGCCGCGGCGTCGGCGTGCGGCGGGTCGCGCTGGTCGACGACTGGGCCGTGCGCGACCTGGTGCTGTGCGTGCGCGGCGAGCTGCCGGCCTATGCGCAGCAGCTGGTGGCGTACGCGCTGCGCGATGCGCCCAAGGCCTAGCAGGCCCGCGCGTGGGGCCGTCGATATGGACCGGCCCGGCGCCCGTTCAGCGTTGCGCCAGGCCGGGCTTGCGCAGGTGGCCCCGCTCGAACCATGACCCCGACGCCACCGCGGTCAGGATGATCAGGCCATATAGGCACATGGCGGCCGCGGCGATCAGGAAGAACAGCGTCAGCGATCCGCTCAGGCGCAGCGCCACGCCGCCGATGCCCGCGCCCACCGCCAGGCGCAGGAAGCCGGCCCACAGCGGCCATTTCAGGCGTCCCGCGCCCTGCGAGGCGAAGTACATCGAGAATCCCAGCGCGAAGAAACCGTACACCGGGCCGACGATGCGCAGATAGGCGCTGCCGGCTTCGAGCATGTGGTCCTCGGCGCCGAACAGGCGCAGCCAGACTTCGGGAAACAGCGCCGCCGCCAGGCCGAGCGCCTCGGCCAGCGCGAACGCCATCGCGCCGCCCGTGAGCGCCACGCGCAGGGCGCGTTCCGGCTGGCCCGCGCCGATGTTGGATCCGACCATCGCCACCATCGGCGCGCCCAGGCCGAACGCCAGCGGCATCATCAGGTATTCCAGCCGCACCGCGATGCCGTAGCCGGCCACCGCGGCGGTGCCGGCATAGGCGCCCACCAGCGCCGCCGTCAGCGCCACCAGGCCGTTGGTGAGCAGCGGGTTGAGCGTGGCCAGCGCGCCGACGCTGAGGATGTTGCGCATCAGGCTCAGGTGCAGGCGGCAGCGGGTCAGGCGCGCGGCGTTGCGGCCGCTCAGGCAATAGCCGCCCAGCACCAGCGTGCCGACGGCGTAGTAGGTGACCAGCGCCCAGCCGCCGCCGGCCACGCCCAGCGCCGGGAACGGGCCCCAGCCGAAGATCAGGCACGGCGACAGCGGCACCAGCAGCAGCGCGCCGCCGCAGATCACCGCGCCGGGCACCAGCATGTTGCCGGTGCCGCGGATGACGCTGGCGAATGCGTTCATCAGCCACATCAGCACGATGCCGCCGAAGATGACGTTGGAATAGGCCAGCGCCGCCTCCAGCGCGGCGCCCTCGGCGCCGAGCGCGCGGTACAGCAGCGGCCCGAAGGCCAGCAGCAGCACGCAGAACAGCAGGCCCAGCGCGGCGTTCAGCACCACCGCGTGCAGCACCAGCTGGTCGGCTTCCTGCTGCCGGCCCGCGCCCAGCGTGCGCGCCACCGCGGCGGAGATGCCGCCGCCCATGGCGCCCTGCGACATGTTTTGCATCAGCATCAGCACCGGCACCACCAGCGCCACGCCGGCCAGCACCGGCGTGCCCAGCCGCGCCAGGAACCAGGTCTCGATCAGGCCGGTGGCCGACTGCGCCAGCATCATCAGGATATTGGGCCACGCCAACCGGGCCAGCGTGGGGGCGATCGGCGCGTGCAGCATGGCCTGCAGGCGGGCGTTGGCGGGGCGGGGCGCGGAAGAGGCGGACATGGCGGAACGGCCGGAGGGGGAGTCCGCGAAATTTACGTGCATATGCCAATATCTGTCAAGATTGCGCTAGACTCGAATCCGGCGCGGCAGTAGCGTTATGGGCTTGCCCGGGGCCTCTTTCCTGGCAGGCCCGGCGCGCGCCGCCGTTGCGTACCTTTTTCCTCTGCCGTCCGAAGCCATCATGCCCGACGCCGATTCCTCCTCCATTCCCCAGGACCCGCTGATCTGCAACGGCGCCGCGCTGCGCAAGGCGACCCGGCGCGTCTCGCAGTTGTACGACACAGTGCTCGCGCCCTGCGGCCTGAAGGTGTCGCAGCACTCGATCCTGGTGCACATCGCCCGCGCCGGTTCGCCGTCCATGACGGACCTGGCGCGCGCCATGGTGCTGGATCGTTCCGCGCTGGCCCACAACCTCAAGCCGCTCGAGCGCGATGGCTACGTCCACATGGCGCGCGACGAGCGCGACGGCCGCAGCCGCCGCGTGGCGCTGACCGAGGCCGGCCGCGACAAGCTGGCCGAATCCAGGCGCCTGTGGAAAGATGCGCAGCGCCGCTTCGAGGCCGCCTACGGCGCGGAGCGGGCCGCCGCCTTGCGGATCTCCCTGGCGGACATCTTCTCCGACGAATTCGCGCTGGCGTTCAGCCGCGGCTAGCGCGCGCGGCCCAGCACCAGCACCGCGCCCAGCACGCAGGCCATGCCCGTCAGCTGGCTGGCCGACAGCGCTTCGCCCAGCAGCAGCGCGGCCAGCAGGACGGCCGAGACCGGCGCGATCGCGGTGAACAGCGCGGCGTCCGAACCGCTGACGCGCTCCGCGCCGGCGTACCACAGCACGAAGCCGCCCACGGTCGGGATCAACGCGTAGTACGCCACGGCGAGCAGCGCGTCCAGCGGCACCGGCTGTGTCCACGGCGCTTCGGCCAGGGCCGCCGGCAGGCACACCGCCAGGCCGATGGCGACCATCAGCGTCGACAGCGCCAGCGGCGGCACCGGCACGCGCAGCCGCTTGTGCAGCAGGATGAACAAGCCCTCGCACAGCACCGCGCCCAGCACCAGCGCGTTGCCCGACAACGTGCCGCCACCCTGCGCCACGCCGCTGCGGGTCATCAGCCAGACGCCGGCCGCCGCCACCACGATGGCCAGCAGCGTCGCCTTGCCGGGCCGCTCGCCCAGCAGGGCGATGGCGATGCCGGCCGACACCAGCGGCAGGGTGCCCAGGATCACGCCGCCGTCCACGGCCGACGTGCGTTGCAGGCCGGCGATCAGCAGCGTGGTGTAGCCGACGCTGCCGGCGATGGCCTGCGCCGCCAGCAGCAGCCAGTCGCGCCAGGCCAGGCGCGGCAGGCGCGCGCCGGCCAACCGCCACAGCAGGGCGAAGCAGGGTAGCGCCAGGGCGAAACGCAGGGCGGTGGCGCTGAACGGCGGCAGGCCGGCCGCGATGATCTTGCTGGCGACGACGGTGCTGCCGACCAGCGCCATGGCGGCGGCCAGGCAGCAATAGCCTTGCAGGGTGCGATTCATGAGGAGACGGCTCGCGGCGATGAACGGGAAGGCCGCAGCGTAGGCGCGGACGGGAGCCGCGGTCTTGAACGAAATTGCGCGGCGCGGATTCAGCCGGCGGCGGCCTGCGCGTAGCGGCCGGGCGACACGCCGTAGGCGCGCGTGAACAGCCGGGTCATGTGGCTCTGGTCGGCAAAGCCGGCGGCGGCGGCCGCGTCGGCCAGCGCCATGCCCTGGCGCAGCAGGCGGCGCGCCAGCAGCAGGCGCCGCTGCACCTGGTAGGCATGGGGCGTCATGCCGGTGGCGCGGCTGAAGCCGCGCAGCACCTGGAAGCGGCTCAGGCCGGCGGCCTGGGCCAGGTCCGCCAGGGTCAGCGCGGCGGCGGGCGCGTCGTCGATCAGGGCGAGGGCGTGGCGAATGACGGCGGGCGCGCCGCCGCCGGCCGGCTCGCGCCGCGCCAGGCCGCCGGCGCGCGCCAGCACCCGCGCCAGCAGCACGTCGCGCGCCAGCGCGTCGCCGCCCGCCACGGCCAGCGCGTACAGCGCCAGCAGGTCCGCCGCCAGCGCCGGGGCGTCCATCACCGGATGCGTGAATTCGAAGCCGCCGGCGGCCGGCAGCGCGTCGGCCGCGCCGGCCACCACCGCGGGATCCAGGTACAGCATCTGCCAGGCGCGTTCGCCGCCGATGGGCGCGCCGTCATGCACCTCGCCGGGGTTGACGGTGATGACGTGGCCCGGTCCGGCCTCGACCTGGCCGCGGCCGCTGTGCGAGACCTGCGCGCCCTGGCGGATCACGCCGATGCCGTACTGGTCGTGCGTGTGCCGCGCGAAGGCCCGCCCGCTGCGCGCGGCCACGGCCTGCACGCCGGCAAGGGCGCTGCGCGACATGACGAACTGGCTGGCATGCATGGCATGGCTCCTGGTGGGGCGGGGTCAGGCCCGCCCGCCGCGGCTGAAGACCTCGCGCAGCGCCGCCGCGAACAGGGCGTCGACATTGCGGCGCAGGCCGTCGGCGCGGGTGAACAGCGAGATCGGCGGCAAGGTCCAGTCGAAAGAATACGGCACGATCGCCGCGCCGGCGATGCGCACCAGCTCGTCGGCGATGTCGGCCGGCAGGATCGACACGGCGCGGTCGCTGGCGACGATCATCTCGCCGATCAGCTTGGACGAATCGCTTTGCACCGAAGGCGTCGGCGGCGCCAGCCCGGCGCGCAGGAAGATGTCGGCCACCTGTTCGCGGATCGGGCTGTCCGGCGTGCCCAGGATCCAGTCCAGGTCGGCCAGCATGTTCCATTCCAGCCGCGTGCGGCCCAGCCGCGCCGCCAGCCGGCGGCTGGCGATCAGGCGCGGCGGCTGGTGGTACAGCACCTCGAAGTCGATCTGGCCCAGGTCCACCGACGGCGTGGCCCAGCCCACCACCACGTCCAGCGTGTGGTCGCGCAGCTGCCGCAGCAGCGCGGGGCCCTGGCCCTCGTGGATGGTGGCGGTGATGCCGCGCCCCTGCGGCATGGTGCGGGCGATGGCGGCCGACAGCATCTGCCCCGAGACGAACGGAATCACCCCGATGTGCAAGTGGGCGGCGTGGCCGGCGGCCACGGCCTCCATTTCCTGCACCAGGTGGCCCAGGTCGTGGACCAGCGCGCGGGCCCGCGCCAGCACCACCGCGCCCAGCGGCGTGGGCGTCATGCCGCGCACCGAACGCTCGAACAGCGGCACGTCGAACATGCTCTCGAGTTCGGCCAGCGCGTTGGTCACGGCGGGCTGGCTGGTGGCCATGTGCTCGGCCACCCGCGTCAGCGAGCCGTGCTGCTCGATCTGCAGCAGCAGCATCAGGTGGCGCATCTTCAGCCGCGAGGTCAGTTTGCGGATGACCTCGTCCGGGGAAAACGGCGTCATAGACAAGTCATAAGAAAAAAGTAATGTGACAATATTAAATCTGAATGAACACCTTATGCCTGCGGCCCTAGAATTTTCCCTATTCAAGACTAGGAGGCGCCGCCCCATGAATTCGCAAGCAGACCGCCAGGCCGCTCTGGACTACCACGAGTTTCCCACCCCGGGAAAGATCTCCGTCGTGGCGTCCAAGCCGCTCACCAACCAGCGTGACCTGGCCCTGGCGTACTCGCCCGGCGTGGCGGCGGCCTGCGAAGAAATCGTGACGGATCCGGCCAACGTGTTCCGCTACACCGGCCGCGGCAACCTGGTTGGCGTGATCTCCAACGGCACCGCGGTGCTGGGCCTGGGCAACATCGGCGCGCTGGCCTCCAAGCCGGTGATGGAAGGCAAGGCGGTGCTGTTCAAGAAGTTCGCCGGCCTGGACGTGTTCGACATCGAGATCAACGAGACCGACCCGGACAAGCTGGTCGAGATCATCGCCGGCCTGGAGCCCACTTTCGGTGGCATCAACCTCGAAGACATCAAGGCGCCGGAATGCTTCACCGTCGAGCGCAAGCTGCGCGAACGCATGAAGATCCCCGTCTTCCATGACGACCAGCACGGCACCGCCATCACCGTTTCGGCCGCTTTCATCAACGGCCTGAAGGTCGTCGGCAAGCAGATCGACAAGGTCAAGGTCGTCACGTCCGGCGCCGGCGCGGCCGCGCTGGCCTGCCTGGACCTGATGGTGGACCTGGGCCTGCCGCTGGAAAACATCTGGGTCACCGACATCGAAGGCGTGGTCTACGAAGGCCGCACCGTGCTGATGGATCCGGACAAGGCGCGCTTCACGCAGAAGACAGATGCCCGCAAGCTGGCCGAAGTGATCGACGGCGCGGACGTGTTCCTGGGCCTGTCGGCCGGCGGCGTGCTTAAGCCCGAGATGGTGGCCAAGATGGGTCCGCGTCCGCTGATCCTGGCGCTGGCCAACCCCACGCCGGAAATCCTGCCGGAAGTGGCGCACGGCGTGCGCGACGACGTCGTCATGGCGACCGGCCGTTCGGACTACCCGAACCAGGTCAACAACGTGCTGTGCTTCCCGTACATCTTCCGCGGCGCGCTGGACGTGGGCGCCACGACCATCACCCGCGAGATGGAAAAGGCGGCGGTGTACGCCATCGCCGAGCTGGCCGAGGAAGAGCAGAACGAAGTGGTGGCGGCCGCCTACGGCACCTACGACATCTCGTTCGGCCCCGAATACCTGATTCCCAAGCCGTTCGATCCGCGCCTGATCGTGCGCATCGCGCCGGCGGTGGCCAAGGCCGCCATGGAAGGCGGCGTGGCCACGCGTCCGCTGGCCGACTTGGAAGCCTACGAAGAGCAGCTGCAGCAGTTCGTGTACCACTCCGGCGCCTTCATGAAGCCGCTGTTTTCGGCCGCCAAGCGCATCGTGCGCAACGGCGGGAAATCGCGCATCGTCTTCACCGAGGGCGAAGACGAACGCGTGCTGCGCGCCGTGCAGGTCATCGTCGACGAAGGCGTGGCGCGCCCGATCCTGGTGGGCCGTCCCGCCGTGCTGCTGTCGCGCATCGAGAAGTTCGGCCTGCGCCTGCGCCTGGGCGAGGACGTCGAAGTCACCAACCCGGAATACGACGAGCGCTTCCACCAGTACTGGACCACCTACTGGGAACTGATGTGCCGCCGCGGCATCACCAAGGAAATGGCGCGCGTCGAAATGCGCCGCCGCCTGACGCTGATCGGCGCGATGATGGTGCACCTGGGCGACGCCGACGGCATGGTCTGCGGCACGGTTGGCGCCTATCACGACCACCTGCGCTTCGTCGATGAAGTGATCGGCCGCCGCCCCGGCGCCAACGTCTACGCCGCCATGAACATCCTGCTGCTCAACGAGCGCACGGTGGTGCTGGTGGACACGCACGTCAACGACGAGCCGAGCGCCGAGCAGATCGCCGAGTTCACCATCGCCGCCGCCCGCGAAGTGGGCCGCATGTTCCTGGCGCCGAAGGTGGCGCTGCTGTCGCGCTCGAACTTCGGCTCGGGCAGCTCGGCCTCCGGCGCCAAGATGCGCCGCGCACTGGAGCTGGTGCGCGAAGCCGCGCCGGAACTGGAGATCGACGGCGAGATGCACGGCGACTGCGCGCTGGACGAGGCGCTGCGCCTGCGCATCCTGCCGTCCTCGACGCTCAAGGGCGAGGCCAACCTGCTGGTGTGCCCGAACGTGGACGCCGGCAACATCGCCTACAACCTGCTCAAGACGGCGGCGGGCGGCAACGTGGCGGTCGGCCCGATCCTGCTGGGCGCCAACGCGCCGGTGCACATCCTGACCTCCAGCTCGACCGTGCGCCGCATCATCAACATGACGGCCCTGACGGTGCTTGACGCCAACCGCGTCGAAGCCTGACCGGCGCGGTCCCACGGGGCCGCACGGCAAAACGCCCGCTTCATCGCATGATGAAGCGGGCGTTTTTCATGGCGCCGGCGCGGCGGGCGCGGAGCTTAGTTGGCGCTGGCCTTCCAGGTGCCGTCGGGCTGCTTGCAGAACCAGAACTTCCAGGTTTCGGTGGTGCTGGTGCGCGCGAAATCGCCTTCCAGCAGGCGGCAGGTGCGGTCGCCCGACGTGCTGGTCTGCAGCGGCGTGATCTTGGCGGTGATCGGCGCGGCCTTGCGCTTGGGCGTGCTCGACCAGGTGACGCTCTGGCCATCGGCGGTGTTGTTCAGCGCGTTCGCGACCGCCTGGTGGAACGCCGGCTTGTCGGCCTTGGAGATCTGCGTGATGAGGGCGTTGTTCAGCATGACGGCGGGCGCCGCCAGGGCCGGACCGGCGGTGATGCCGGCGGCGAGCGCGAAAGCGATGAGACGGATGGTTTTCATTGCGGACTCCCTCGTTGTTGTCGGGCTGCACGGGCAGCCTATTGATCGTCAGGTCCGATGGTACGCGAAGCGTCCGCTTCTTGTCTCGATCCGCCCGCGGCGTGGCCGCGAGGCTTGCGCGCACGCAAAAAAAGCCGCCCGGCAGGGGCGGCCAAGGTACAACAAGGGGAGGGGTAAATCAGTCAGCGCGGCCTCAGTTGGCGCGGTGGTACGCGCCCGAGAACGGCATGTCGTTGGGTTCGACGTTCGAGACCTGGCCGGCGGCCTTGGCGGCGGCCAGGTCGGCTTCCACCTGGGCGCGCGTCACGCCGGATTGGGGCGCGCCGTACACGCCCTGGAACGGCACGTCGTTGGGTTCGACGTTCGAGACCTGACCGGCGGCCTTGGCGGCAGCCAGTTCGGCCTGCACCTGGGCGCGGGTCGGGCCCTCGTAGGGGGTGCCGTAGACGCCCTGGAAGGGCACGTTGTTGGGTTCGATGTTCTGCGAGGCGGAAGCGCCGGCGCTCAGGGCGGCCAGGGACATCAGCAGGGCGGTGGCAAGGGTCTTTTTCATGGTGAATCTCCGAGTTCAGAAGCCGGGGAGCGAAGCGGCGGCCTATCCGTCGTGTTTCGTTGTTGTTTCCCGATGGCTCTATAGTGCGCGCGATCGAACTAGGGATAAACCCGTATATCGGTAAAAGATTTTTCCATAAATGGAAAGAATGCGTTATTTCTAGATAATAGTCGCCATCAATGGCAACGATAGCCGGCCTTCCTGTGCGAAAAAGGCAGCGGAATTGGCGGGATCGGGAGGGCAGGACGGCTGGGCGGTGCGCCAGCGGCCTTGGGGGAAGGCGGGACGGCCGCGGGCCGTCCCGGACCGTGCTCGGCGCTCAGTAGTGCGGCGGCAGTTCGTCGCGCAGGCTGCGGAACGGCGCCGCGCCCTCGGGCGCCTGCTGGCGCAGGTCGGCCACTTCGCGCTGCAGGCGGTCGATCTGCTGCTGCTGGCGCACGATGATCTGGTTCAGCTGTTCCAGCAGGTCGTCGGCGAAACTGGCCTTGACCTCCAGGTCCAGCAGCCGGCGTTCGATGTCTTGCGAGTTTTCCATGGGAGTATTAGAACCCATTCCCCCGAGTCCCGTGCGCAAGGAGCCCCGCATGACCGACCGACGACGCCGGCGTGGCCCGATGGCCCGACCTATCCTGCACAGCCTGCTGGGCATGGCGCCGGCGGTCGCGGCGATGGCGGCTGAACCGCAGCCGCCGCAGACGGCGCCGGTGGTGGTCAGCGGCACCCGCATCGGCCTCTCGCCGCTCGAAACGCCCGCCTCGGTGGACATCGTCGAGGGCGCCGCGATGCGTCGCGGCCAGCCGGGCATCAACCTGTCCGAAGGCCTGGCCGGCGTGCCGGGCTTGCAGATCCAGAACCGGCAGAACTACGCCCAGGACCTGCAACTGTCCAGTCGCGGCTTCGGCGCGCGTTCCACCTTCGGCGTGCGCGGGGTGCGGCTGTACGTGGACGGCATTCCCGCGACCATGCCCGACGGGCAGGGGCAGACCTCGAACATCGACATCGGCTCGCTCGACCGGGTCGAGGTGCTGCGCGGGCCGTACTCCGCGCTGTACGGCAACTCGTCGGGCGGCGTGATCCTGGCCTACACCGAAGACGGCGCCGTGCCATCCGCCATCGGCGCCTCGGCCTGGGCCGGCGGCGACCACACCTGGCGCTATGGCGCCAAGGCCTCCGGCGCGTCGGGCGGCATGGACTACGTGCTGGACCTGTCGCGCATGACCACCGACGGCTACCGCGATCACAGCGCGGCGCGCAAGAACCTGGGCAACGCCAAGCTGGGCGTGCAGCTGGACGACGCGAGCCGGCTCACGATCGTGGCCAACAGCGTCGACCTGACGGCCCAGGATCCGCTCGGCCTGACCTACGCGCAATTCCAGGACGCGCCGCGCAGCGCCGACCTGGCCGCGCAGTACGACACCCGCAAGACCGTGCGCCAGACCCAGGGCGGGCTGGTCTACGAGCGCCACGTCGACGGCGCCAACACGTTGCGCCTGATGCTGTACTACGGCCAGCGCGACACCACGCAGTTCCAGGCCATCCCGCCCGCGGCGCAGGCGGCGCCGACCCAGGCGGGCGGCGTGATCGACCTGCGCCGCCGCTATGGCGGCGCGGACCTGCGCTGGACTTCGGAACTGGGGCCGACGCAACGGCCGCTGACGCTCGTCGGCGGCTTCTCGTACGACACGATGCGCGAGGCCCGCAAAGGCTACCAGAACTACACCGGCGACGGCGCCAGCCGCCAGCTCGGCGTGCAGGGCGCCTTGCGGCGCGACGAGACCAACACGGTCTACAACGCCGACCCCTACCTGCAGGCCTCGTGGCGCGTGGCGCCGCGCTGGACGCTCGATGCCGGCCTGCGCTACAGCACGGTGGCGTTCCGCTCGCGCGACCACTACATCGCGCCCGGCAATGGCGACGACAGCGGCGATGCGCGCTACCGCCGCGCGCTGCCGGTGGCCGCGGTGCGCTACCAGCCCGATGCCCGCACCAGCCTGTACGCCTCCTATGGCCGCGGCTTCGAAACGCCCACGCTCAATGAACTGTCGTACCGGCCGGGCGGCCTGCCGGGCTTGAACTTCGGGCTGGCGCCCGCGCTCAGCGACAACGCCGAAGCCGGGCTGAAGACGGACCTGGCCGGCGGGCAGCTGACGGCCGCCGTGTTCCGCGTCTCGACGCGCGACGAGATCGTGTCGGCCGGCAGCACGGGCGGGCGCGCCACCTTCCGCAACGCCGGGCGCACGCGCCGCGACGGCGTCGAACTGGGCTGGTCGGCCGGCTTCGCCGGCCACGGGCGCGCGCAACTGGCCTACACCTGGCTGGATGCGCGCTATCGCGATGACGCCGGCGGCGCCATCCGCGCCGGCCACCGCATTCCGGGCATCGCGCGCCAGTCGGCCTACGCCGCCCTGGGCTGGGCGCCGCCGCAGGGCTGGCAGGCGGGCATCGAAGCCCGCTATCTGAGCCGGCTCTACGCCGACGACGCCAATGCCGCCGCGGCGCCCGGCTACGTGGTGGCCGCGTTGTCAGCGGGCTATATCAGCCGCATCGGCGATTGGGAGCTGAACGCCTACGCCCGCGTCGACAACCTGTTCGACCGGCGCTACGCCGGTTCGGTCATCGTCAACGAGAGCAACGGCCGCTACTACGAACCGGCGCCGGGGCGCGGCCTGGGTGTGGGGTTGGGCGCTACGTATCGCTATTGAATCGGCATCGCGGCGAGGCCGCAATGTAGGACGGATATCCGGGGGGAGCCGCTGGTCCGAACGTTAGAATGATTTTTGCATTTGGCGCATTCGACGCGGCCGGAGAGGTGAATCGTGATAGGCAGTGCGAGGGCCTGGCGGGCCGTGTGGAAAGGGGGGCTGGCCATCGCCTGCCTGGCGTTGCCCGCATGGGCCCACGCGCAAAGCGCCACGGGGTGCCAGCTGCTCTCCGGCGGCGACTCCGTGACGTTCAACGTGCCGCCAGCCGTCAACCTTTCCTCCAGCAACGCGCCCATCAGCGGACGGATCCTGTATATCAGCCATCCGTACGAATTCCAGTACCGCTGTACCAACAGTTCCCCCTTTCCCCAACGGGTGGCGCTGACGGTGCTTGGCGACTACACGCCAGTCAGGCAGGCCATGCGCGATGCATCGCTCAGGCTGGATATCGTCAACGATGGCGACATGATCAACATGTGGAACCCCGATCCCGAGGTCCTGGGCGGCAGACTTACAACGACGATCCGTGAACCCTACATCGGAGACACTGGAATACGAAGCGCGTACATCGTCCTGATTCTGTCCTCGGCCAAGCGGGTCAACACGCCGCTGCGTGTCTTCCTGCCGCCGACATCGGCGTTCAAGCTGATCGCGGACGAATGGGCGGCGGGCTCTCCCGGCATCTTCCTGAACACCACCGCCTCGCGCTTCCAGTACATTCCGGTCTGCGTCGGGGACGTCAGCGTCGACAACGTGGTGCGGTTCGATCCCGTGCTGACGACCGTCAGCTACAACGGCAAGCTGCCGCAGTCCAAGCCCTTCAACGTGATAACGCGCATCAACCAGCCGGCGTGCGCGGGCGTCGACGCGCTGGTCAAGCCGCCATCGACCAGCAACCCGCTGGATGAATTCCTCCTGCGGCTGGCAGTGTCGTTCCAGCTGCAAAGCGGCGGGCGGATCGATATCGATGACGAGTCCCTCATCCTGACGAATGCTGCCGGCCAGGAGAACGGCCTGAAACTGCGCATCACCAACGCCAGCGGCCAGAGCGTCAAGCTGGGCCCCGTCTCGCTGGATGACCATGGCGTGCCTCATGGCTACTACCGCAACAATCTTGCCGGCTCGTTGCATGGCTCCACGCTGTCGTTGACGCAGCAGTACACCGCGCATCTCGAACGCCAGCCCGGCACTGTCCTGAGGACCGGGCAGTACAGCGCGCAGATGCTGGTCAAGTTCCACTACTTCTGAAGCGCTGCCTGTGCGGGTGCCGCCTCAGTGCGCGGCGCCTTCGCCGTAGCAGAACGCATGGTCTTCACAGGCCGCGCAGCCGGGCGCTGCAGCCACGGGCAGGCCGGCATGTTCACAGGCCGAATACGCCAGGAATTTCTTCCAGCGCAGGTTGCCGGTGTTGCGCGCCACCAGGCCCGGGTAGTGCCGCGTCAGCAGCGCGGTGACATCCTCGCGGCCGTCCAGGCCGAGATCGCGCCACAGGTGGTCCGGCCGCAGGCAGGCGTGCGCCAGCACGCTGGTGACCCAGGCCGTCGTCGGGGCTGATCCTTTGCAGGCATCCAGCAGCACGCGCAGCAGCCGGGTGAAATCCGCTTGCGGGCTGGCCAGGCCGCGCGCCGCGTAGGCCAGCAGTTGCGCCCGCAGGTCGGCGTAGACCGGCGCGGAACCGGCCTGGGCGCCGGGAAACAGGTTCACCAGCACCTCGGCCAGTTCGGCCGGCGACAGGCCGGTGCGGGCCAGGTCGCGGTGCGCCAGGCTCTTGCCGATCACCGTGGCGAAAAAGCGGGCGTCGGGATGGTCGGGCGCGGCCTGCTCCAGCAGGCTACAGGTCAGGGCATCGATGTCCCGGGCGGGCGGGACGGCGGTCAGGACGGCTTCCATGGCGGTCAACGGCGGGCAAGGTTCGAAGTAATCGTTATATGCCGAAATATATAACGAAGGGGGGATGACCCTGTCTGCGATGTGTCAAACCCGGCGGGTTCGGGCGGGGGGGACAAACGGGGCGGTATCATCGGCCGGCTTCCCATCACAGGTTCACGCGATGCCCCGTCTTGCCCCTCTTGCGGTTCCCCGCCATCTCGGCGCCGTCGCGCTGGCGCTGGCCAGCCTGTTCGCCATGAGCGCGCCGCCGCCCGCCGCCGCTCACGATATCGGCGCCGTCATCGAGGCCATGCGGCTGGGCCGCTATCCGCTGCACGAACCCGAACGCCGCGTCTGGGGCTCGGAAAACGCCAAGGACGCGTTGCTGGTGGGGCAGGTGGAGAACCGGCTGTTTCTGTACCGCTACCTGCGCCAGGGCGGCGCGGGCACGCCCTCCGAGCTGGTATTCCGCTCGCGGCCGCTGGCGATCGACCCGGCTGCCTGGAATCCGGCGCGCGCGGAAAACGTCATTGTCTGGACGCCGCGCGACGGGCAGGGGTTCTATTGGGTGACCTACACCTATCCCGATGCCGATGGCCGGCAGGCCGACGGTTTCCTGGTGGACGATGACGGCGCCGTGATCACGGTGCGCGCCGACGCCGCCCGGCTGGTGGCGACGGCCGACCGGCCCTGGGATGACGCGCGCCGCGCCCGGGCGCTGGCCACGCTCAAGCTCGCGCTGGCGGGGTATCCGAACCGCCTGCCGGCGTTTCCCGCCGAGGCGCGGTTCGAGACGCGGGATCCGGTCGATGCGACCGCGGCCTTTCGCGCCCTGCACCAGGCGGTGCGCGGCATCCCGCGCGCCAGGACGGCCGATTTCAACCGGGCCTTCGCCGACCTGCGCCGCTTCGTGCTGGAGCAGGACTACCGCGAGATCGATCCGCAGGGCAAGGACGCCGAGGTGCTCACGGCCCTGAACGACTACGGTTTCTGGCTGGCCGAGGCCGGCGACGCGGCCGAGGCCGAGCGGGTGCTGGGCGAGGTGCTGCGCCGCGACCCTGCGCGCACGCCGGCCTACCTGAATCGCGCCGACGCGCGCATCAAGCTGCGCGACCGCCAGCGTGACCAGCGCGACTTCCACGAAGCGCGGGCGCAGGAAGACTTCCGCCAATATTGCTCGCGCAGGCTGGCGGCGGGCGAGACGATCCCGACGAACGTGGCCGCGCGCATCGGCGCGGCGCTGGGCGCCAGGACGCTCGACGCGGCGGCGTGCCGGCCGCGGCTGGTGATTTTCGAGGCGATCCGCTCGGGCGACCTGAACGCCGTGCGCGCCGAACTGGCGCAGGGCCAGGACCCGAATGGCGTCAACGAGTACGGCGTGTCGGCGCTGAGCGTCGCCACGTACAACCGGCAGCTGGAGATGGTGCGGGCGTTGCTGGCGGCGGGCGCCAGGGTCGACGGCCCCAATCGCGGCGCGCCGCTGCTGGCCTCGGCCCTGCCGGAGGCGCGCGACACCCGGCCGGCCGCCGAGCGCTATGCGCTGGCCGACACGCTGATCGCCGCGGGCGCCTCGCTGGAGGCGGTCGACTCCAACGGCACGCCGCTGCTGCTGCGCCGCGTCTCGTACTCCGCCGAGGACAAGGACACGCTCGACTACCTGCTGGCCAAGGGCGCCGATCCGAACGGCCGCGAGAAAAGCGGCCGCTCGGTGCTGCACGCGGCCATGGGCAGTCCGTCGAAATTCTGGTTCGCGGACAAGCTGCTGGCCAGGGGGGCGGACATCAATGCCGCCTATATCCGCATGTACTACGGCGCCCAGGCCATGTGGGAAACGCCGTTGCTGGAAGCGCTGCGCGAATCGCCCAGCGGCGATCTCACGCCGCAGACCGTGTATCCGGTGTCCGAGCGCGTGGCGTTCGCGCTGGCCAAGGGGGCCGACCCGGCCGTGGGCGGCTATGGACCGAAAGCGGGGCAGCAGCGCGCCGGGCTGGACGAAGCCCTGAGCCTGGCGGCGCGGCAGATGTCGCCCGAACTGGTGGACCGGCTGGCGCAGGCCGCCGCCGGCAAGCCGCGCGCGCCGCTGACGGCGGCGCCGCTGTCGAGCCTGCTGCGGCAATGGAACGAGGTCGAGCGCCGCGCCGGCGCAGCCGACGGCGCGCAGTGGGGCGCGCTGCGGGCGCGGCTGCGCGCCACCGCCGAACGGCTGCTGGCGGCGGGCGCGCCGCTGGCCTACGAAGGCAACGACAGCGGCGCGTCGGACCGGTATGTGGCGCCCCTGTCGCTGCCCTGGCTGCCCGACGATCTGTACCTGGCCTGGCTGCAGGCGGGCGCCAATCCGTCGGATCGCAGCGACGGGCAACTGCGGCTGCGGGGCGTGGTGGACGCCGACGCCCTGCCGCTGGTCATCATGCTGCGGCTGGGCAACGACGCCAAGGCGCGCATGCTGCTGGAGCATGGCGCCGGCATGTACGCTACGCCCGCGCGCTGCGGCATGGCGGTGGCGGACATGCTGGCCTGGCGCCTGAGCGACAACGGGCCGCTCGGCCCGGCCGCCGCGCGCGCCTTGCAGCAGGTGCTGGAGGGCGCGGCCAAGGCGCCGGCCTGCGACCTGGAGCAGGGCGCGCGGGTGCAGCCGTACGTCGGGGTCCGCGCCGACACGCTGGCGCAGCGCGCCGGCGTGACGCTGACGGTGAAAGCGCCGCACTGAGCCGCGGGATCCCCCAAAAAAAACAGGCGCCTCGCGGCGCCTGTCTGTCGTCATCGAATGACGGGTCTTACATGGCGTGGCCCATGTTGACGTTCATGTTGTACAGCACCCAGGCCGAACCACCGACGATGATGGCGATGATCATCACGGTGAAGACGAACGTGGCCAGGTTGTCGCGGGCCGATTTCGAAGCGCCCATGTGCAGGAAGTACACCAGCTGCACCAGCAGCTGGAGCACGCACAGCGCCACCACGCCGATGATGGTGATGGTGTGGGACAGCGCGCCGCTCATCACCAGGCCGAACGAGCCGAAGGTGAGCAGGAGCGAGAGCACGAAACCGATGATGTAGGACTTCACGGTGCCGTGGTCGGCGGCGTGATCGTCGTGGCCGTGTGCGGCCGCAGCGGAGTGCGACATCAGAGGGCTCCCAGAAGATAGACGAAGGTGAAGACGCAGATCCAGACGATGTCCAGGAAGTGCCAGAACAGGCTCAGGCACGCCAGACGACGCTTGTTGATCGAGTCCAGGCCATGGCGGCGGATCATGTCGATCATGACGACGATCCAGATCAGGCCGAACGTCACGTGCAGGCCGTGGGTACCGATCAGCGTGAAGAACGCCGACAGGTAGGCGCTGCGGCCGGGGCCCGCGCCTTCGGTGATCAGGTGATGGAATTCATAGACTTCCATCGCGATGAAGCCCGCGCCGAACAGGAACGTGACCATCAACCAGCCGATTGCGCGGCTCTTGTTGTTGGCGTGGACGTTCAGGTTGGCCATGCCGAAGGTGAAGCTCGAGAACAGCAGCAACAGGGTTTCGACCAGGACGAACTTCAGGTCGAACAGTTCCTTGCCGGTCGGGCCGCCCGCGGTGGCGTTGGACAGCACCGCGAACGTGGCGAACAGCACCGAAAAGATCAGCAAGTCGCTCATGAGGTAGACCCAGAAACCGAAAACGGTCTTGGATCCATCGTCATGGTGCGCGTGATCGTCGTGACCCGCGTGGGGGTGAGTGGCTACGGCTTGAATCATGGCTCAGGCGGCCTTCTGCATTTTTTCAAAGTGGGCGTTTTCGATGCGTTCGACTTCCGCGGCCGGGACCCAGTAGTCGACGTCGCGGTCATAGGCGCGGACGATGAACGAACCGATCATGCCGACGAAACCGACGATCGACAGCCACCAGATGTGCCAGATCAGGGCAAAGCACATGACCAGGCCGAACGCGCCGATGAAGACGCCGGCGGCGGTGTTCTTCGGCATGTGGATGTCTTCGTACTTGGCCGGGCGCTTGTAGGCCTTGCCGCTCTGCTTGTCTTCCCAGAACTGGTCCAGTTCATCGACGTGAGGAACGTGGGCGAAGTTGTAGAAAGGCGCAGGCGACGAGATCGCCCATTCCAGGGTACGGCCATCCCAGGGATCGCCGGTGATGTCCTGGTTCTGCTTGCGCTGGCGCACGGACACGAACACTTGCTGCAGCAGGAACCAGATGCCCAGCATGATCAGCGCGGCACCGGCCAGCGCCACCAGCAGGTAGGGCTGCCATTCGGGGTTGTCGTAGTGGTTCAGGCGACGCGTCATGCCCTTGAAGCCCAGGATGTACAGGGGCATGAAGGCCAGGAAGAAGCCGACGAACCAGCAGTAGAACGAGTAGCGGCCCAGGCGTTCGTTCAGCTTGAAGCCGAAAGCCTTGGGGAACCAGTAGGTCATGCCGGCGATGCAACCGAACACCACGCCACCGATGATGGTGTTGTGGAAGTGGGCGATCAGGAACAGGCTGTTGTGCAGCACGAACGACACGCCGGGGATGGCCAGCATCACGCCGGTCATGCCGCCGATGACGAACACCAGCATGAAGCCCAGCGTCCACAGCACCGGCGTGGTGATGCGCAGGCGGCCGCGGTAGATGGTGAACAGCCAGTTGAAGATCTTCGCGCCCGTCGGGATCGAGATGATCATTGTGGCGATGCCGAAGAACGCGTTGACGTTGGCCCCCGCGCCCATGGTGAAGAAGTGGTGCAGCCAGACCAGGAACGACAGCACGCCGATGGCGGCCGTGGCGTAGACCATGGACTTGTAGCCGAACAGGGTCTTGCGGGCGAACGTGGCGACCACTTCGGAGTACACGCCGAAGGCAGGCAGCACCAGGATGTAGACCTCGGGGTGGCCCCAGATCCAGATCAGGTTCACGTACATCATGACGTTGCCGCCCATGTCGTTCGTGAAGAAGTGCGTGCCCAGGTAACGGTCGGCGGTCAGCAGCGCCAGCGTGGCGGCCAGCACCGGGAAGGCGGCCACGATCAGGACGTTGGTGACCAGCGAGGTCCAGGTGAAGATCGGCATCTTCATCAGGGTCATGCCCGGCGCGCGCATGCGCAGGATGGTCACGATGAAGTTGATGCCGCTGAGTGTTGTTCCCAGCCCGGAGATCTGCAGCGCCCAGATGTAGTAGTCGACCCCGACACTTGGGCTGTAGTCGAGCCCGGACAGCGGCGGATAGGCGAGCCAGCCGGTCGCGGCGAATTCACCGACGAACAGCGAGATCATCATCAGCGCGACGCCGGCACCGAACAGCCAGAAGCTCAGCGAGTTCAGGAACGGGTAGGCCACGTCGCGGGCGCCGATCTGCAGCGGCACCACGATGTTCATCAGCCCGGTGATGAAGGGCATCGCCATGAAGAAAATCATGATGACGCCGTGGGCGGTGAAGATCTGGTCGTAGTGGTGGGGCGGCAGGAAGCCGGCGGAGTCGGCCGAGGCGACGGCCAGCTGGGTACGCATCATGATGGCGTCGGCGAAGCCGCGCAGCAGCATGATCAGCGCGACGATGATGTACATCACGCCGATGCGCTTGTGGTCGACGGAGGTCAGCCATTCCGTCCAGAGGTACTTCCACTTGCCGAAGTAGGTGACGGCGCCGAAGACCGCGAGGCCTCCCAGGCACACGGCGGCCAGCGTAACCATGACGATGGGTTCATGGTACGGAATGGCCTCTAGGGTGAGTTTCCCGAACATTATTGATTCAATCCTGCGATCAGGTTATTCGACGTGGGGGTGCACGTGGCATCGTCGACGCCGGCCATCTTGGACATGGTGCTGCCCAGGATGTAGTCGAACATGGACGGCGGCACCGAGGCGTACTTGACGACCGGGTTGCGCTCGCTGCGCTTGGTCAGTTCCTGGTACACCGCCGGGGTCAGCGAGGCGCCCGAAGCCTTGGCTTCCTTGACCCAGTTGTCGAAACCTTCCTGCGACGTGGCGATGGCCTTGAAGCGCATGCCGGAGAAACCGGCGCCGCTGTAGTTGGCCGAGATGCCGGCGTAGGTGCCGGGCTCGCGCGCATTCAGGTGCAGCTTGGTCTCCATGCCGGCCATCGAGTAGATCTGGCTGCCCAGCTGGGGAATGAAGAACGAGTTCATCACCGAGGCCGAGGTGATCCGGAAATTGACCGGGACGTCGACCGGGAACGCGATCTCATTGACCGTGGCGATGTCGTACTCGGGGTAGATGAACAGCCACTTCCAATCCAGCGACACCACCTCGATGGTGACCGGCTTGTGCTCGGAGACGAGCGGCTTGTAGGGATCGAGCGCGTGCGTGGAGCGCCACGTGATCACGGCGAGGATCGCCACGATGATACATGGCACGGTCCAGACCACGACTTCGATCGCCGTGGAGTGGGCCCACTTGGGCTGGTAGTCGGCTTTGGTATTGGATGCGCGGTATTTCCAGGCAAACGTCAGGATCATGATGATGACCGGGATCACCACGATGAGCATCAGACCGGTTGCCGTGAACAGCAGGGTCTTTTCCTGAGCGCCAATGTCTCCCTTGGGGGAGAGGATTTCCATGTTGCAGCCGCCAAGCAGCATGACCGCGCCGACGCCGAAAATGCGCGTAAGGGTCGCAAGGAGGGGGTGTTTCACGTACAGCCTTGGAAGGATGGTGGGAAATGCTGCGGAGCAGCAGACTGGAATGCTGCTAGGCAGCAACGTCCATCCTATCGGGTTGATTTGGGTCAAGGCTGCGACGAATGGTCGCATTGCCCGGCGGGCTTTTGCCCCCAAGGCTCCCCGTTAAGGGTTTTCCCAGGCGGGAGCGGGCTTTGCCGGGAGGGTGGGGGTGCGACGATATGTCGCACCTGCACAAGACGAGATTGTTGCGATGTGTGGCGTCCGCACCAATCAGTCGACCAGGACCTCGCGTTCCGGCCCCGGTTTCTTGGCCAACTTGCGCTGCAGGGAGCGCCGGTGCATGCCCAGCAGGCGGGCGGCGGCCGAGACGTTGCCGCCGGTCTCGTGCAGGGCCTGATGGATGTGCTCCCATTCTAGGCGGTGCAATGGCGTCATGGTGCTTTCGATCGTAACGCTTTCCGGCTTCACCAGGCCCAGGGTGCGCAGGATCATCGGCGCGGTGGCGGGCTTGGGCAGGTAGTCGTCGGCGCCGCGCTTGATGGCCTCGACGGCGGTGGCCACGCTGGCGTAGCCGGTGACCAGCAGGATGCGCATGTCGGCGCGCAGGGCGCGAAGGGGACGGATCAGGGTCAGGCCGGAGTCCTCGCCCAGGCGCAGGTCGACCAGCGCGAAGGCCGGGCGGATCTCTTCGGCCACGCGCAGCGCTTCGGCGATGCCGGTGGCGGTTCGGGTCTCGAGGCCGCGGCGCGACAGGCTGCGCTGCAGGGTGCGCACGTAGAGCTCGTCGTCGTCGATCAGCAGGCCAAGATCGGTGGGATTCAACATATCAGGTCCCGGGAGTGCCGAGAGGCAAATAGAAACGGATGCGGGTGCCGCCACCATCGGCGGCGGTCATGGTCATTTCACCGCCCATCTGCTCGACGGTGGCGTGCGACAGGGCCAGGCCGACGCCCAGGCCGCCCGGCTTGCCGCTGTTGAACAGGCTGGTGGCCGGCAGCAGCGTGTGGTCGGGGTCGAAACCACCGCCGTAGTCGCGCACTTCGCCGCGCAGGGCGCCATAGCCATATTCCAGGTGCAGGTCCACGCGCGGCTCGCTGGCGGCTTCGCCGGCGTCGGCCGCGTTGTTCAGCAGGGCCTGCAGCAGGTGGGCGATGGCCGGATCGACCCGCAGGCTGGCCGGCAGGGTGCCCGAACGCTGCAGGTCGATGGTCGGCCGGATCAGGCGCCATTGCCCCACCACGCGAACCAGGTCCACGGCGGTTGGGACCGCCAGATTGCGGATGCGTTCCCGGCACAGGGCCAGCAACTGGCTGAGGGTGGCGACGTCCTGCTTGAGATCGGGCTCCTTGACCTCGGCGGCGATCTCGTCGGCCAGCAGGGTCATGGTGGCCAGCGGGGTGTTCAGTTCGTGCGCCATCGCCGCCGCGTGGGTGGCCAGGGCGACGATGCCCTCGTTGCGGGTGAAGCGCTCGCGCAGCCGCGCCAGTTCGCGTTCGCGCGCCCGCAGGTCGGCGGCCAGGCGGGTGGTGAACACCAGCACGACCACCACGGAAATCAGGAAGTTGGCGCCCAGGCCCCACAGCAGCAGGGTATGGGTGTTGACGTCGCCGCGCAGCGGCTGGCCGAAGATGGCGGCGGCGAAGTACCCGGAGATGCCCGCCAGCGCCGCGGCCAGCGCCCAGTTGCGCGGCAGCGCCAGCGCCGCCAGGGCGGTGAGGATCAGGAACATCATGCCGAACGGATTGCTCAGGCCGCCGCTCCAGCCCACCATCCAGGCCAGCACGGCCATGTCCACCAGCAGGTGCCCGAAGGCGGTGGCGTGCGACAGGTCGCGGCTGTGGCGCAGCCGCAGGCTGGCGTAGACGTTGAAGCCGATCAGCACGCCCACGCCGATCCACAGCGGCTCCAGCGGCAGGGCCAGGCCCAGCACGCTGCTGGCCACCAGGATGGTGGCGGCCTGGCCCGCGATGGCGAGCCAGCGCAGGCTGCAGAGGGTACGCAGGAAGGAAAAGGCGGAACTACCGGGCATATCCAGACACAGAGTTGCCGGTCTATCGCCGGCGGATCAGGCGTCCGGCTGCGCGGAACGCTGGCATCCGGCGCGGCGTGGGGCGCCGCGCTGCCGCCGGGCCCCGCGAGGCCGCCGGCGGCGGATGTGTGCTGGCATTGTATGAGGAATCAGGACGGGCCGCAGATTGCGGTGTGTCCCTGTTATTGCAAGTCGGACATGCCGCTGTGGGCCATCGCGGCGGGCGGATAGCTTTCCTGGTCGGACGCCATCTGCCCTTGCGTCTCGGCGGTCTGCAGCTCCTGCTCGACCTGGGCGCGGCTTTCCCCGGGGCCGTTCGAGGCGACGGCGGGCGGGTAGTCTTCCTGGCCGAAGGTGTACTGGCCGTCGGTCTTGGCCCGGGCGAGTTCGGCGCTCACCTGGTCGGCGGTCTTGGCGGCGGGGGCGGGGTAGCTGACGCGCCAGTCGCCATAAAGGTCGCGCTTGTATTGCCCGGCGGGGGCGGCGGCCTGGGCGGGTTGGGCTTGCACGGCTGCGGTGGCGGTGAGGCCGGCGCAGAGCAACAGAGTGACAGTCAAGGTCTTCATGAAACGCTCCTGGCAATCAAAGCAAACGGCCTGGGGGCAGGCCGCGCCGTCGCCCCCGCTGCGGCATGGGGACGATTTCCTGGGATGCGGGGAATGCGGCGGATGCGTTGGGAAAGGGCGCACCCGGTGTTCTTGATTCGACCGGGCGCGCGTCCTGGCGTTGCAGAAAACGCGGGTTGTTGTCCAAACAACTATTTCAAGCTTGAAATACAGGTGTCAATGCGCTTGCGATGACACGGTCCCCGTTAATCAATGCCCGTGCTTGGGGGCCGGGGCCGCGCCGCCCGCCAGCGGACGCGCGGTGGCCGTCACCGGCACGCGGCGCTGCTGGCCGTTGGCGTCTTCCACCAGCAGCGTCAGCGCCACCGGGTCGCCCACCGACACCTGTTTGGCCAGGTCGATCAGCATGACGTGGTAGCCGCCCGGCTTCAGTTCCACCGGCTGGCCGGCGGGCAGGTCGAGCGCGGGGATCTGGCGCATTTTCATGACGTTGTCCTGCATCGCCATTTCGTGCACCTCGACGTGCTTGGCGGCGTCGGACTCGACGCCGACCAGGCGCGCCGGGGCGGACGAGGTCAGGCGCATGAAGACGCCGGTGGCGTGCTGGCTGGGCACCGTGGCGCGGACCCAGGCGTCTTCCACCTTGAGGGTGGCGTCCTGCGCCAGGGCGGGGGCCTGGACCAGGGTCAGGGCGCCCAGGGCGAAGGCGGCGGCGAAGGATTTGAAGGCGGTCATTTTCATCGGATTTCCTTTGATCGGGGGGCGGTTCAGATCACCGTGCGCAGGTCGGCGACGCATTCCTCGGCGCTCTGCTGGTGGCGCAGGGCCACGCGCAGCTTGCCTTCGGCGTCGATGATGTAGGTCAGCGCTGTGTGGTCCATGGTGTAGGACGAGCCGGTCGGGACCTTCTGGTAGAACACCTTGAACGACTGCGCCGCGGCGCGGGTCTGCTCGGCGTCGCCGCGCAGGCCGACGAACGCGGGGTCGAAGGCCTGCATGTAGGCCTGCAGGATCTCCGGCGTGTCGCGCTCGGGGTCGACGGTGATGAACAGCACCTGCAGCTTGGCGGCGTCCGCGCCCAGCAGGCTCTTGATCTCCAGCGCGCGGGTCAGCGCGGTGGGGCAGATGTCCGGGCATTGGGTGAAGCCGAAGAACAGCATCACGGTCTTGCCGCGGTAGTCGGCCAGCTGGCGTTGCCGGCCCTCGGTGTCCCGCAGCTGGAAATCGCCGGTGGGCATGCTGGCCAGGTCCATGCCGTTGAGCTTGGGGGCGTCGGGGCCGCAACCGGCCAGCGGCAGCAGGGCCAGGGCCGAGAGCAGGCGGCGCCGGTGGCGGTCGGGCGCCGGCGCGGCGCCCGCGGGGGCGCGCGAAAGGGGGGAATGCATGAAAGCCTCGTCGGTTGACGGTTCGCAAGGGCGCGGCGGGGCCGCGCGGAAAAGCGGAGTCAGGCGGCGAGGGGTGGGGCGCGCGAGCCCAGCGGCGGCCCTTGGGCCGGTTGCACCGGCACCGCGACGCGGGCAGGCGGGAAGGGAGCGGCGCGGGAGACGGCGAGCGCCAGCGGCGCGGTCTGCGCGGCGGGCGCCGGGGTGACGTGCGCCAGCAGGCCGAACGGGCATTGCGCGCCGGTGTCGGCGCTGGAGTGGCCGGCGCCGCCGCGCTTGCCGTCGGGCGAGAGCGCGATCTTGAGGGTGGACAGGTCGCCGGCGGCCGAGCAGAAGGTCACCTCGAGCCGGCCATCGTGCAGCGCGCGGGCGTCGGGCATGTAGCCCGTCGGCACCAGGGCGCGCAGCAGTATCGCCAGGAACGCCAGCCACAGCACGCCCCGGACGCGCGGGGCGCCGGCGGTTCGCGAGGGAAGGGTCAGGGCGGACATGCAGCGATTGTAGGCCGAGCGGCCGAGGACGGCTTCAGGTGTCGGGATCGAGGCGGCGGATCAGGGCGATGTAGCGGCGCCGCGCCTGGTCGGCGGGCAGGCCGGCCAGCAGGCGCCAGGTGGCCAGTTCGACCTGTTCGCGCACGCTGGCGTCCGGCGCGTCCTGTGGCGGCGCGTCGCCGCGCCGGGCCTGCTGCTCGTAGGCATACAGCCGGATGGCGACGCTGGTGGACGGCGCCTGCGGCAGGGCGCGCAACGCGATCACGGCGGCCTCGAACGCGTCTTCCAGGTCGTCGTCGGCAATCGCCAGCGTCTCCCGGTCCATCGCGTCGCCCTCGGGCTCCAGGCCGCTGGCGACGGCCAGCCGCCGCCACAAGGCGTCCTCGCTGGCCGGGTCCGAGGCCCGCGCGGTGACCTTGGCGATGGTGTTGTTGCGCAGGCGCAGGGTATGGGTGGACGCGCCGCGGAAGCGGATGGGGCCGTCCTGCACCTGGAAGGTCAGCGGCACCGCGATCGACCGCCCGGCCGGTTGCGGCGGGCCGACGCTGTCGACCGTGAAGGTGTTGCGCGAATAGTCCATCACGCGCGAGAACAGGTCGATCAGGCCGCCGCGGCCCTGGTAGACGCCGCTCAGGGGGCTGTCGCCTTCCTCGTGCCAGACGACGTCCTCGGCGAACAGCGGGAACAGGGTCTCGAACTGGCCCGACAGCATCGCCTCGCGGTAGTCGCCCAGGATGCGTTCGACCTCGTCGCCGCTCATGGCGGCGGCGCGGCCCGGACGCGCGGTGTCCGGGCGCTTGTCCATGAACTGCAGGATGTCGGAGGCGACCCGGTCGCGGTCGTTGTCGACGCAGATCATGTGGTAGCTGTTGTCCAGCAGCACCAGCCGGCTGTCGGGAATGGCGTCGTTCAGGAAGTGCGCCGAGCGCACCGAGGTCAGCTCGTCCTCGTGGGCGTGGATGATCAGGCTGGGGCAGCTGATGGCGTTCAGGCCGCGTTGCACCAGGCGGCGCAGGCGGTCGACCTCGCGCACACAGGCCAGCGGCACCCAGCGGTAGTGGAAATTCTCGCCGCGCTCGAACTTGGCCTTGACGATGGAGCGCACCAGCTCGTTCTTGATGCCGTAGGGCTCTTCCTCTTCGACCCGCATGCGCGCGGCCAGGCCGGGGATGCGGTAGACCAGCTTGCGCAGGCCGCGGTACCAGGGCGTGCTCCAGCCGTCGATGAAGACCGGCGCGGCCAGGCTCACCAGCTTGCCCTTGCGGTGCTGCACGCGCTTGCACAGCTCCACCGCCAGCAGCGCGCCCAGGCACATGCCGACCACGTGCAGCGTGTCGTGGCGCTCGGCCACCTCGCGGTACTTGGCGGTGACGGCGTCGATCCAGTCCTCGGCGCGCACCGGCAGCAGATCCTCGGGCGTGGTGCCGTGGCCGGGCAGCGTCAGCGTGTGCGTCTCGATGCCGGCGCGCTTGAGGATCTTGTGCAGCGAGCCCAGGTCGTACTGGGTGCCGCCCAAGCCGTGGATGAGCAGGGCTCCCGTGTTAGTCGACATCTGCCTGCTCGACTTCGCCCAGGCGCCACATGCCGGCCACCACCGCCACGCTGCCGTCGAAATCCTCCAGCGGCGAGCCGCGGTCGCTGACCACGCGCCAGCCGCCGCCGGCATGCGCCATGCGGAACAGCAGCGGGGTGCGGTCCTGGGCGCCGGCGCGGCGCGCGGCCCAATGCATCGTCAGGCGGGCGCGGTCGTCGGGATGGGCCAGGGCCAGCAGCGCGTCCAGGGTCGGAATGGCGTCGGCCTGCATGCCGAAGGCGCCCTGGAGGTCGCCGGCCAGCTCGAGCGAGCCGTCGAACGGGTTGTAGCGGTACATCAGCTGGTGGCTGCCCGCCAGCGCCAGGTCGAAGCGGCCGCGCCACTGCACGGCGTTCTCGAGTTCCTGCGCGCGGGCGCCGCGCAGCGTGTTGACCAGCAGGATCAGCAGCGCGGTGACCACCAGGTAGACCTGGGTGGCCAGCAGCACGTGCCAGTGGTCGTTGGCCTCGACGAACGGCCCCTCGCCCTGCGCGCCCTGGTAGAGCGCCATCAGGGTCAGCGTGACGACGGCCAGGGTGCCGCCCAGCGGCCCCCACACCAGGGCGGTCAGCACGGCGAACACCAGCGGCAGGTAGGTCAGCTCGAAGGTGACGACGTACGGCAGGTTCTTGATCATGTCGCCGTCGAACGTCATGAAGGTCGTCGCGATCAGGCCGGCGTAGGCGCAGACGCCCAGCACCAGGTCGCGCCGGCGCGGGCCGCCCGAGCGGCGCGGGCGGAAATGGGCCCACACCGTCAGCGCGGGCGCCAGGATCAGGATGCCCGCCAGATAGGCCGCCACCCAGGTGCGCAGCCGCACCAGGGCATGGGCTTCCTGGGTCAGCCAGAGCCAGCCGCCACCCAGCAGGGCGGACAGGCCGGCGCCGACCACGGCGCCGGCCAGCAGCGCCGCCACCAGGCCCACGCCACCCTCGCGCGGGGTCAGGCGCTGCACCGTCCAGGCCGCCAGCAGGCTGGACAGGCTGGCGGTGATGGCGAACACCAGCGCCGTGGCGGGCTGGCCGCGGGTGAAGCTGGTGAGCGTCAGCTGGGCGCAGAAGAAGGCGGCCAGCAGCAGCGACCAGTTGCGGCGCTGCGTCAACAGATAGGCGCCCACCGCCACGCCGGGCGGCAGCCAGACGAACACGGCATGGCTCACCGGGTCGTTGAGCAGGCGCGAGAAGACGCCGCACAGCAGGTACGGGATGGCCCATAGCAGGCAGTACAGGTTCTTTCTCGGCGCTTGGGTCATTCCCATATTGTTCCTTGCAGACGCTGTGACACGGGGCGAGCGGGCGCTCGCCGCAATCAGCGGGTTATACACGGCCCGGCATGGTCCGCGAAAGTTGCCGGGGCATACCGCCGCCCGAAAATCTTGGTACCCTTGGACGCAGTCATTCTCCACTCCGTTCCAGGATTCAGTGCTCTCCTTGCCCGCCCAGACCTTGCCTGTTCCCGATTTTGCCAGCGTTTCCGGCGGCTTTCCGGCGCGGCCGCCGGCCCGCGGCCCGGCCCGGCTCGTCCGGCTGGCGTTGCTGACTCTGCTGCTGGCGCTGCTGGCGGCCTGCGGCACGACCAAGGTCCAGCCGGGCTACTACCGGGTGCAGTCGGGCGACACGCTGACGCAGATCGCCCGCAAGCAGGGCACCAGCGTATCGAACCTGACGCGCTGGAACAACCTGTCCAATTCCAATTCGATTGAGGTGGGACAGATGTTGCGCGTCGTGCCGCCCGCCGGCCAGGCCGCCGCCACCCCCGCCAAACCGCGCGCCAGTTCCTCGGGCGGCAGCCGTTCGCCGGCGCCCGCCATGGGCAAGCGGCGCACCGCGCCGCCGGGGGCGATCTCGCTGGTGTGGCCGGCGCAGGGCAAGGTGACCCGCGGCTACGACGGCTCGGGCTCGAACGGCATCGTCATCTCCAATTCCACCGGCACGCCGGTGGTGGCCGCCGCCGCCGGCACCGTCGCCTATTCCGGCAGCGGCCTGCGGGGCTACGGGCATCTGGTGATCGTCAAGCATAACGCCAGCTTCCTCAGCATCTACGCCCACAACAGCAAGCTGCTGGTCAAGGAAGGCCAGCGGGTGAGCCAGGGCCAGAAGATCGCGGAAATGGGCAACAGCGACAGCAAGCAGGTCGGGCTGTACTTCGAATTGCGCTACGACGGCCAGGCGGTCGATCCGGCGGGTTCCCTGCCCGGGAAGTAATAAGCCCCCACGCTGCGCGCACTGCGTGCGCTTGCTGCCCCCCGAGGGGGCTGCCCGGCCTTCGGGCGGCCGGGCGGCCGGGCGGCTATTTTTTTGTGGCGTTGTTGATGGGAGGGCGGGCGCGCGCGACGTGGGTTTGCCGCCGCTCGAGGGGCTGCCCGGCCTTCGGGCGGCCGGGCGGCCGGGCGGCTATTTTTTTGTGGCGTTGTTGATGGGAGGACGGGCGCGCGCGACGTGGGTTTGCCGCCGCTCGAGGGGCTGCCCGGTCTTCAGGCAGCCCGGTCCTCGGGCAGCCCGGCGCCGCATCAACCGATCTGGCCGGCGTCCTGCGTCAGGGTCGAGATGAATGCCGCCGTGCGCGGGTCGCGCGGCCGGGTGAACAGGTCGCGCGAGGCGCCCGATTCGACCACGTTGCCATCGAGCAGGAACACCGCCTCACGCGAGACGCTGGCGGCCAGGCGCAGGTCGTGGGTGGCCATGAGCATGGTCATGCCTTCGGTGGCCAGCTGGCGCAGCACGTCCACCACTTCGGCCGCCAGGCCGGGGTCGAGCGCCGAGGTCGGCTCGTCGCACAGCAGCACGCGGGGGGCGGGCGCCAGGGCGCGGGCGATCGCCACGCGCTGCTGCTGGCCGCCCGACAGGTTGGCGGGCCAGGCCTCGGCCTTGTCGAGCATGTTGACCTTGCGCAGCAGTTCTTCGGCCCGGGCGCGGGCGCGGTCGGCCGGCCATTTCTGCACCGTCACCAGCCCTTCCATCACGTTGCCGATGACGGTCTGGTGCGGGAACAGCTGGAAGTTCTGGAACACCATGCCGGTCTGCATTCGCACCCGCTGCACCTGGTCGCGCGAGAGCTTTTCGCCGGGCTCGAACTCGACCCGCTCGGGGCCGATCTCGAGCGTGCCGCGGTCGGGCACCTCCAGCAGGTTGACGCAGCGCAGCAGGGTGCTCTTGCCGCTGCCGGACGGGCCGATCAGGGCGGTGACGCTGCCCTCGGCGATGGCCACGTCGACCTGCTTGAGCACCAGGTTGCCGCCAAAGGATTTCTCGATCTGTTCCAGGCGGATCATCGGTTCTTCTCGGAAAACACCGCGTGCTGGCCGAAGCGTCGCTCCAGGCGCACCTGGGCGGCGGACAGCACCGAACTGAACACCAGGTAGATCAGCGCGGCCTCGGTGTACAGGATCAGTGGTTCATACGTGACGGCGGCGATGCGCTGGGCCGCCTGGAAGATCTCGGGCACGGTCAGCACGGCGGCCAGCGAGGTGTCCTTGACCAGGGCGATGAAGGAATTGGACAGCGGCGGCACCGCCACCCGCGCGGCCTGCGGCAGCACGGTGCGGCGCAGCGCCTGGCCGCGCGTCATGCTCAACGAATAGGCGGCTTCCCACTGGCCGCGCGAGATCGACTCGATGGCGCCGCGGATCACTTCGGAGTTGTAGGCGCCGACGTTCAGCGTGAAGCCGATCAGCGCCGCCGGCAGCGGGTCGAGCACCACGCCGACGCTGGGCAGGCCGTAGAAGATCACGAACAGCTGCACCAGCAACGGCGTGCCACGGATCAGCCAGACGTAGAAGCGCACCAGCGCCACCAGCGGCGCCGGGCCGAACAACCGGATCAGCGCCACCACGAAGGCCAGCGCCAGCCCCAGCGCGAACGACATCAGCGTCAGCGGGACGGTGAACACCAGCCCGGCGTGCAGCAGGGGCCAGAACGAGTCGGCCATCAGCTGCACCCAGGCCGGCACCGCGAGGGCGTCGACCTGGGCCAGGATCCAGTCGGGCAGGACGTTGTGCAGCCAGGCGGGGAGCGTCATGGAGCGGACCGCTTATTGCTGCGCCGACAGGTCCGTGCCGAAGTACTTGACCGAGATGGTCTTGTAGGTGCCGTCGGCCTTGATGTCGGCCAGCGCCTTGTTGATGGCGGCCACCAGTTCGGGGTTGTTCTTGCGCAGCAGCACGCCGGAGTTGCTGAATTCGGCGGCCTTGTCGGTGGCGGCGATCTTGACCTTGGCGTTGGGCTTTTGCTTCTTGAAGTCCAGGAACGACAGGTTGTCGTTGACCGTGGCCTCGACGCGGCCCGAGGTCAGCAGGTCGATGGCTTCGTTGAAGCCCTGCACCGCCACCACGTCGGCGCCGTGGCTCTGCGCCAGCTTGCCGAAGTTGCTGGTGAGCGTGTTGGCGGACTTCTTGCCCTTCAGGTCGGCGAACGACTTGATGGTGGTGTTGTCGTCGCGCACGATCAGCACCGCGGCCGACGAGATGTAGGGGTCGGAGAAGTCGTACTTGGCGCGGCGCGCGTCGGTGATGCCGACCTGGTTGATGACGGCGTCGTAGCGCTTGGCGTCGAGCCCGGCGATCAGGCCGTCCCACTTGCCTTCGACGAACTCGGCCTTGACGCCCAGGCGCTGGGCGATGGCGCGCCCAATGTCGACGTCAAAACCGGTAAGCTGGCCGGATGCATCATGGAAAGTGAAGGGCGCGTAGGTGCCTTCGGTGCCGATCTTGAACACGCCGGCGGACTTGATCTGGTCCAGCCCCGACTGGGCATGGGCGGCGGACAGGGCGGCGACCTGGACCAGGCCGGCGATGAACAACGAGCGCAAGAGTTTCATGGCAATGCTCCACGGATGAGAGATCACTGCGAAAGGCCCGCGTCAGCCGCGCCGCCTTCCGGTGTAGCCGCACTCTAACAACGCGCCTATTTTTCCACAAAGCATAAGGAATAGTAAAAATATAGCGGCAAGTCATATGCGGCATTCGCGCCCCGGGCCGCCCGGCCCGGGGTTGATCCAGGTGGTATCCAGATGGAGACAGGCGTGCAACAACAGTGGAACAGGCGGGCTTTCATGATGGCGGCGGCGGGTGTCGCGGCGTCCGCGGGCGTCATGCCGGCGTATGGCGCCAACGGTTTGCGGCGCGTGCCGGGCGGCGGCAGCATCACCGACGTGGCCGGCCTCAAGGTCGGGCACTACACCGACACGCGGCGGCCCACCGGCTGCACGGTCATCATCGCGGAAGCGGGCGCCACCGGCGGCGTGGACGTGCGCGGCGCGGCGCCGGGCACGCGCGAGACCGACCTGCTCAACCCGGTCAACATGGTGGAAAAAGTGCACGCGGTGATGCTGGCCGGCGGCAGCGCCTTCGGCCTGGAGGCGGCCACCGGCGTCATGCGCTACCTGGAGGAACGCAAGATCGGTTTCGACGTGGGCGTGGCGCACGTGCCGATCGTGCCGGCCGCCATCCTGTTCGACCTGGGCGTGGGCGACGCCTCGATCCGGCCCGATGCCGCGGCCGGCTACCAGGCCTGCAAGTCGGCCAGCGCCAAGCCGCCGCAGGAAGGCAACGTCGGGGCCGGCGCCGGCGCCACGGTCGGCAAGCTGTACGGCGCCAAGCGCGCCATGAAGGGCGGACTGGGCAGCGCCTCGCTGACCGTGGCCGGCGTCACGGTGGGCGCGATCGTCGCGGTCAACGCGGTGGGCGACGTGGTCGACCCGACCACCGGCCACGTGCTGGCTGGCGCCCGCACCGCCGACGGCAAGATGCTGCTGGACACGCGCGCGGCGATCCTGGCGGGCGACCTGCCGACCTCGATGCGCGAGGGCGCGGCCACCACCATCGGCCTGGTGGCCACCGACGTCAAGCTGACCAAGGCGCAGGCGCAGAAGATGGCGCAGACCGCGCACGACGGGCTGGCCCGCACCATCAACCCGATCCACACCATGCTCGACGGCGACACCGTGTTCGCGCTGGGCACGGGCGTCTCCAGCAAGCCCGCCAATATGATGCTGCTGGGCGTGCTGGCGGCCGAGGCGATGGCGATCGCGGTGCAGCGCGCCATCCTGGCGGCGCGGGCGCTGGAAGGCTATCCGGCCGCGGTCGACTTCATCGCCTGAGCGGCGGCCGCCGGTGCGCGGCGCCGGGCGCCCTGATGGCGCGGCCCCTCAAGCCGCGCCTGGCGGCGCATCTCCCGGATACTTGACCCCAAGCTGTCACATCGCTTGGGCAAGATGAAAAGCGTCGGCGTCACGCCTGCGCGCGGGAGAGGGACAGCATGTACGAAGGAGAACGCTTCAACGGGGCCACGCATCTGGCCGGCCTGGCCATGGCGGTGGCCGCCTCGGGCGCGCTGATCGCCCGCGCCACGGAACTGAAGGTGGATGCGCGCCAGATCGTGGCCTGCGCCGTGTTCGCGGCGTCGATGATCGCGGTCTACGCGTCGTCGGTGCTGTATCACTGCTCTCGCGGCCGCAGCAAGGCGCGCTGGGCCAAGGCCGACCATTGCGCCATCTATCTGTTGATCGCGGGCACCTACACGCCGCTGGCGTTCGTGCCGCCCGGACTGGGCTGGGGCGCCGCGATGGCGGTGGCGATCTGGCTGCTGGCGCTGTACGGCATCGGCCGCGAACTGTGGTGGGCGCGCGGGGCCGCGCCGGCCCTGCCGCTATACCTGGCGATGGGCTGGCTGGGCGTGATGTGCGCCGCGCCCATCGCCGGCGCGCTGTCGGGCGCGGGGCTGGCCTGGCTGCTGGCCGGGGCCGCGCTCTATACGGTGGGCACGGTGTTCTACGCCAACGACAAGCGTTGGCGCCATGCCCACGGCATCTGGCATCTGTTCGTCATGGGCGGATCGGCCTGCCACTTCGTCACGGTGTTCGGCTTCCTGCGCCACGCCTGAGCGTCGGCCGTCAGCGCCAGGCCGCCAGCGGCAGCATGCCGCCTCGGTTCTTCACTTTCCGCATGACGATATGCGAACACAGGTCGCGCACCCCGGCGATCTTGCTGAGCTTGTCTTCCACGAACTGCGAGAACGCCGCCAGGTTGCGGGTGCGCACCGTCAGGATGTAGTTGGAAGCGCCCGTGACGATGCTGGCCTCGGTGATCTCGTCATACAGGGCGATGCCGGCCAGGAATTCCTCGTGCCAGCCGGCGCGGGACTGGTCCAGCGACACGTGCACGACGGCTTCCAGCTCGAACCCCAGCCGCTCGGCGTCGAGCACGGCGCGGTAGCCCCGGATCAGGCCGCTTTCCTCCAGCGCCCGCACCCGCCGCAGGCAGGCCGACGGCGACAGCGCCACCTGCTCGGCCAGGTCCTGGTTGCTGAGCTGGCTGTTCTCCTGCAGGCGGTAGAGGATGCGGTGGTCGATGGCGTCCAATTGCATGATGCAATCCAATTCGAAAAAATGGTTTATGACGCAATTTAATGCGAAATCCTAGGGTTAGCCACGCCTTGTTTTGCAACTATTCGGCTCGAGCGCGCTGCTAGTATGTAGCCAGCATATTGCCCGAAGGAGCTGTGAATGCATACCCGTGAAAGCTGTGTCGCCGCCGACCGGCAGGACCCCCTGGCGCCGCTGAAGGCGCGTTTCGACCTGCCGCCCGGCGTGCTCTACATGGACGGCAACTCGCTGGGCGTGATGCCGCGCGCCGCCGCCGCGCGCGCCGCCGAGGTCATCACCCAGGAATGGGGCACGGGCCTGATCCGCAGCTGGAACACCGCCGGCTGGTTCGAGCTGCCGTCGCGGCTGGGCGACAAGCTGGCCGGCCTGCTGGGCGCCAAGGAAGGCGAACTGGTCATCACCGACACCACCTCGCTGAACATCTTCAAGGCCCTGGCGGCCAGCCTGCGCATCCAGCAGAAGCGCCAGCCCAAGCGCCGCGTGATCCTGTCCGAACGCGACAACTTCCCCACGGACCTGTACATGATCCAGGGCATGATCGACCTGCTGCAGCAGGGCTACGAGATGCGCCTGATCGACGACGAACTGCCGCTGGACCGGGCGCTGGACGACGAGGTGGCGGTGGTGCTGCTGTCGCACGTCAACTACCGCAGCGGCCAGATGCACGACATGGCCGCGGTCACGCGCCAGGCGCACGAGCGCGGCGCGCTGATCATCTGGGACCTGGCGCACGCCGCCGGCGCGGTGCCGGTGGACCTGAACGGCGCCGACGCCGACTATGCCGTGGGCTGCACCTATAAGTACCTGAACGGCGGCCCCGGCTCGCCGGCCTTCATCTGGGTCGCGCCGCGCCACATCCCCGACTTCTGGCAGCCGCTGTCGGGCTGGTGGGGCCACCAGCGTCCGTTCGACATGACGGTCGCCTACGAGCCGGCCGGCGGCATCCGCCGCTACCTGTGCGGCACCCAGCCGATCGTGTCGCTGGCCATGGTCGAATGCGGCCTGGACGTGGCGCGCGAGGCCGACATGGCCGAGGTGCGCAAGAAGTCGCTGGCGCTGGCCGACCTGTTCATCGCCCTGATCGAGGAACGCTGCGCCGGCCATCCGCTGACGCTGGTGACGCCGCGCGACCACGCAGAACGCGGCAGCCACGTGAGCCTGCGCCATCCTAATGGCTACGAGGTCATGCAGGCGCTGATCGCGCGCGGCCTGATCGGCGACTACCGCGAGCCCGAGGTGCTGCGCTTCGGCCTGACGCCGCTGTACTTCGGTTATGCCGACGTCTGGGACGCGGTCGAGATCCTCAAGGACGTGCTCGACAGAAAGGCCTGGGACAAGCCCGAGTTCAAGCAGCGCTCGGCCGTGACCTGAGCCGCCGCGCACCGGCCCAAGCGACATCCAACAAGAGAGCGCAGTACCGGAGGAGACAATGAAACAACCACAAGGCTTCGGCAGGATCGCCGAACGGGAGCAGGGGCTCAAGCGCCGCCTGACGTCCGGCCAGATGAGCATGATCGCGATCGGCGGGGCCATCGGCACCGGCCTGTTCCTGGGCAGCAAGTTCGCGATCGGCTTTGCCGGCCCCAGCGTCATCATCAGCTACGCCATCGGCGGGCTGATCACGCTGCTGCTGATGGGCTGCCTGGCCGAGATGACGGTGGCGCATTCCACCTCGGGCTCGTTCGGCGCCTACGCCGAGCATTACATCGGCCCGCTGGCCGGCTTCCTGGTGCGCTACGCGTACTGGTCGTGCGTGGTGCTGGCGGTGGGCACCGAGGTCACCGCGGTGGCCGAGTACATGAAGTTCTGGTTCCCGTCGGTGCCTGGCTGGCAATGGGTCTGCCTGTTCTCGGCGGCGCTGATCTTCATCAACGCCATGAGCGTGAAGGCGTTCGGCACCATCGAATACTGGTTCTCGACCATCAAGATCAGCGCCATCGTGGCGTTCATCATCCTGGGCGCCTATGTGGTCTGGGGCAATCCGCAGTACGGCGCGGCGCAGTACACGGCGCACGGCGGCTTCTTCCCCAACGGCGTGTGGGGCATGTGGATCGCGGTGGTCATCTCGATCTTCAGCTACCTGAGCGTGGAGATGATCGCGGTGGCGGCGGGCGAGGCCGAGGACCCCGAGCGCGCGGTGAAGAAGGCGTTCCGCGCCACCATCGTGCGGCTGGTGGTGTTCTACCTGCTGACGCTGGCGCTGATCCTGGCCATCGTGCCGTGGGACCAGGCCGGCAAGGGCGGCAGCCCGTTCGTGACGGTGATGGAAGCGGTGCAGGTGCCGTACGCGGCCGGCGTCATCAACTTCATCGTGCTGGTGGCGGCGCTGTCGGCCATGAACAGCCAGTTGTACATCACCACCCGCATGATGTTCAGCCTGTCGCGCGCCGGCCACGCGCCGGCGGCGCTGGGCCGGCTGACGCGCAGCGGCACGCCGCTGAACGCGCTGCTGCTGTCGACCAGCGGCATCGCCATCGCCACCGTGCTGAACGTGCTGTATCCGGAGACCTCGTTCACGCTGATGATGGCGATCTCGATGTTCGGCGCGCTGTTCACCTGGATGATGATCTTCGTCACGCATTACTTCTTCCGCCGCCGCTGGGCGCGTGAAGGCGGCGCGGCGCTGTCGTTCCGCATGCCGGGCTTTCCGCTGCTGACGCTGCTGGGCGCGGGCGCCATGCTGGCGATCCTGGTGACGACCTACTTCACCGGCGTGTTCAAGATGACGCTGGTGTTCGGCGTGCCGTTCCTGCTGGTGCTGGCGGCGCTGTACCTGCTGCTGTTCCGCAAGTCCGCCGCGGCGGTGGTGCTGGAAGCGCGCGAGCAGCGCTCCTAGGGGCTGCGCCGCCGGACCCGTCCGCCGTTGCGGCTGGCGGGTTTCGGACGGCGGCCCTGCGGCGGCGCGTTTCAGGCGGCGCGCGTGTCCACGCACTGGCGGATCGCCGCCAGCATGGCGCGGGCCCGCGCCGGCAGCGAACGCGACGCGTACACGGCGTGCATCTGCGGCGCCACGCCCTGCGCCGAGGTGGCGGTGTAGCCGGGGCACACTTGCACCAGCGTGCCGTGCGCGATCTCCGGCGCCGCCGCCCAGTCGGCCAATCGGGCGATGCCCACGCCCTGCAGCGCCAGCGCCATCAGGCCGCTGCTGGTGCTGACCCGCACCGTCGGCTCGGCATGCATGCGCACGATGCGCTTGTCGCGCCGCAGGTGCCAGTCCTTCAGCACGCGCGGCCCGGTATGCATGATGAGCCGGTGATGCGCCAGTTCCTCGGGTTCGCGCGGCAGGCCCATGCGCGCCACGTAGTCCGGGCTGGCGCACAGCAGCCGCTCATACGGCCACAGGCGCGCGCCCAGCAGTTCGCTGGATGCCGGGAAACCGCCGCGGATGGCGAAGTCCAGCCCCTCGGCGATGGGGTCTATCCCCTTGTCGGTGTAGTTGATGTCCACGGTGACGCCGGGATGTTCGGCCGCGTAGCGGCGCAGCACGGCCGGCAGCAGGGTCACGCCCAGCAGGTCGGGCGCCGAGAAGCGCAGCCGGCCCTGGTCGCCCGACTGGGTGTCGCGCAGCGCCTCGCGCGCCTCGTTTTCCATGCGCAGCAGGCCGCGCGCCGACTCGAAATAGCTTTCTCCCTGGGGCGTCAGCACCACGCTGCTCTTGCTGCGCAACAGTAGCTGCGCGCCGACCTGGCGTTCCAGCGCTTGCACCGCGCGGGTGACGGCGCTGGGCGAGGCGCCCAGCGCCCGGGCGGCCAGCACGAAGCTCTGGCGTTCGGCAACGGCGCAGAACACCTGGTATTCCCATAACGTGCCACGTTCCATGGCGATTCTCCATTGCGATTATCGAAACATGATATTGCAACGCGGAGCGGGCGGACGGGCCTAGACTGCGGCCATTCCCGATTCTCCGCCAGGTTGACCGCCATGTCCGATCCCCACTATTTCGACCCCCTCACTGGCGCGCGCCATGCGCTGGATGAAGCGCGCTGGTGTTCCGACACCCGCGCCCCATTGATGATCTCGCCGTTGCCGGGCATCTCGCCCGACGACATCGACCGCCGCGAGCGCTCGCTGTGGCGCTACCGCGCCGCGCTGCCGGCGGCGATCGAGCGCCCGGTGTCGATGGGTGAGGGCTGCACGCCGATGGTGGAGCGCGGCTGGGGCGGGCTGCGGCCGCATTTCAAGCTGGAATGGTTCAACCCCACCTGCAGCTTCAAGGACCGCGGCGCGGCGGTGATGCTGTCGTGGCTGCGCCAGATCGGCATCGACGCCATCGCCGAGGACAGTTCGGGCAACGGCGGCGCCGCCATCGCGGCGTTCGGCGCGGCGGCCGGCATGGGCGTCACCATCTTCGCGCCGGCCTACACCTCGACCGCCAAGGTGGCGCAGATCCGCGCGTTCGGCGCCGACGTGCAACTGGTGGACGGGCCGCGCGAGAACGCCGAGACCGCGGCGATCGACGCGTCCGACCGGATCTTCTACGCCAGCCACAACTGGCAGCCGTTCTTCCTGCAAGGCACCAAGTCCATCGCCTACGAGATGTGGGAAGACTTCGGCTTCGAGGCGCCCGACAATGTGGTGATCCCGGCTGGCGCGGGCAGCAACGTGCTGGGCTGCGCCATCGGCTTTGCCGAGCTGCTGGCGGCCGGACAGATCACGCGCCTGCCGCGCCTGTTCGTGGCCCAGCCGGAGAACTGCTCGCCGGTGGACGCCAGCTTCCATGCCGGCGTCGATACGCTGGTGCCGCGCGACGTGCTGCCGACGGTGGCCGAAGGCACCGCGATCAAGCGGCCGGTGCGCCTGCGCGAAGTGCTGCAGGCGATCCGCGCCAGCGGCGGCCAGACCGTCGCGGTGCCCGAGGCGGACATCGTCGCCGCGGTGCGCAGGCTGGCGGCGATGGGGCTCTACGCCGAACCCACCAGCGCCACCGCCGCGGCGGCGCTGGACCGACTGCGGGCGCGCGGCGCGATCCGCGCGAACGAGCGCACCGTGGTGCTGCTGACCGGCACCGGCATCAAGGCCACGCAATTCATGACGGATCTGTATTCGGCGGCGTGACCGGCGCGGCGTCCGCCAGCAGGTGGTCGAGCAGGCGGCGGGCGCGGGCGCTGAGGGTGTCGCGCGACTGCACGCACAGCAGCAATTGGCGCGAGGCCCAGGCGTCGGACAGCGCCACCGGCGTCACCTTGAGCAACTGGCGCATGCTGTGCGCGGTGGTCTCGGGCACGATGCCCACGCCGACGCCGGCCTCGACCAGGCGGCACATGGCGTCGAAGCTGCGCAGCTGCACCCGCAGCCTGATGGGCTTGCCGACCACCAGCGCCTGCCGCGCCAGGAAGCGTTGCAGCGCGCTGCTGCGGTCGAGCCCGACGAAGTCCTCGTCCAGCACGTCGCGGAAGGCGATCTGCGCGCGGTCGGCGAGGGCGTGGCCGGCCGGCACGAGCAGCACGAAGCGGTCGGCGCGGTAGGCGTAGGTCTGCAGGGCGCCGGTATCGACCGTGCCCGCGACGATGCCGATATCGGCCGAGCCGTCGGCGATGCACTCGACGATCTCGTCGCTCAGCATTTCCTGCAATTCGACGTTGATGCGCGGATGCGCCGCCAGGAACCCGCCCAGCGCCTCGGGCAGGAAGGCGGTCAGCGCATTGGTGTTGGACAGCAGGCGCACCGAGCCGCCGAATTCACCCGAGAAATCGGCCAGGTCGTCGCGCAGGCGGTCTGCCTGGGCCAGCATGATGCGGGCATGGGCGGCCAGTTTCAGGCCGGCCGGGGTGGGAATGACGCCCTGGCGGCGGCGCTCCAGCAGCGGCGCGCCGAGCGAGGCTTCGAGGTTGCGGATGCGGGCGCTGGCGGCGGCCAGCGCCAGGTTGGCGCGGGCGGCGCCGTGGGTGATGCTGCCGGCCTGCACCACGTGCAGGAACAGCGCCAGGTCGGTCAGGTCGAAACGCATGGCGGCGAGCCTACGCGATGCGCGCAGGCAGCCTATGCGAATCGCGCATTTTCAGCCCGGGACAGGGTCCGTACACTGCGCCGATTCGTGTTTTTGTAGTGGTCCGCTCATGCATCTTGTCGCCTCCGGTTTTCCGATTCTACCCGCGCTGATCACCGCGATCACGATCGCGTTGTGGGCCTTTTCGCGCCTGCCGGAATACCTGACGGCGCTGCTATTCTTCAGCGCCGCGATGATCTTCGCCGCCGCCCCGCGCGAGGTGGTGTTCTCCGGGTTCTCGTCGGCGGCCTTCTGGCTGGTGCTGAGCGGCTACGTGCTGGGGTTGGCGCTGAAGTACACCGGCCTGGCCGACCGCATGGCGGGCGCGCTGTCGCGGCGCCTGTGGGGTTCGTATCCGAAGGTGGTGGCCGGCGTGGTGGCGCTGACCTACCTGCTGGCCTTCGTGATGCCGTCGAACATGGGCCGCATCGCGCTGTTGATGCCGATCGTGCTGGCCTATGCCGACCAGATCGGGCTGGTCGCGGGGCGGCGCGGGCGCATCGGCCTGGCGCTGGCGGTGGGCTTCGGCACCTTCCAGCTGTCCACGTCGATCCTGCCGGCCAACGTGCCCAACCTGGTGATGGCCGGCAGCATCGAGACCAGCTATGGCCTGCAACTGGGCTACCTGCCGTACCTGTGGCTGCATGCACCGGTGCTGGGCATCCTGAAAGGCGCGGTGCTGGTGGCCTGTATCGCCGTGTTGTTTCGCGATACGCCCGAGGCGGCCCCGCCGGCGCCCGCCGCCCGGCCGCTGTCGGCGGCCGAAAAGCGCCTGGCGGTGTTGCTGGGGCTGACGCTGCTGGGCTGGATCACGGACGGCTGGCACGGCGTGTCGCCGGCCTGGATCGGCCTGGCCTCGGCCTGCCTGTGCCTCTTGCCCAAGGTGGGCTTCGTCAGCGGCGAGCAGTTCGGCAAGGAGGTGAACTTTCGCACCGCGATCTACGTCGCGGGCATCCTGGGGCTGGCCGCGATGGTGGCCGATAGCGGCCTGGGCGGCATCATCGGCCGGGCCCTGCTGGCCTGGCTGCCGCTGTCGCCCGAGGCGCCGATGCAGAGCTTCTTTTCGCTGGTGGGGTTGTCGGCGGCGTTGAACTTCGTGGTCACGGCCAATGGCGTGCCGGCCCTGTACACGCCGCTGGCCGAGACGCTGGCGCAGGCCTCGGGCTTTCCGCTGATGACGGTGCTGATGGCGCAGGTGGCTGGCTATGCCACCGTCATCATGCCGTACCAGGCCTCGCCCATCGTGGTGGCGATGGGCATGGGCCAGGTGCCGGCGCGTAGCGGCCTGGCGCTGAGCCTGCTGACCGCGCTGGTGTCGTTCGTGGCGCTGGTGCCGCTGGACTACCTGTGGTTCAGGCTCCTGGGAATGCTGGGATCGTGACCAGTTCTTCCTCGGCGGGCAGGGCGTCCGGCGCCGGGGCGAACACGCGCAGGCGGTGGCCGTCGGGGTCGAGCGCCACGAAGGTGCGGCCGAAGTCCATGTTGGTGGGCGCCTGCAGGATCGGCAGGCCGCGCAGGGTCCAGTCGAGGTGGCGCTGGTTGAGCGTGTCGGCGTCGGGCACGGTGAAGGCCAGTTCGGTGCAGCCGCCGCGGCCGGCGGCGGCCGGTTCGACGGTGTGGCGCGACCACAGGCCCAGCATCAGGCCGGAATCGAGCGCGAACAGCGCGAAGGTGGGCGAGCTTTCGACGGGCGGGCGGTTCAGCAGCGCGCTGTAGAACGCCGCGCTGGCCTCGGGCTTGTCGACGTAGAAAATGACGAAGTTCTTGGCGGACATGATGCGCTCCTGGTTGAATGAGCGCTCATCTTAGAGAGGCATGCTGTCAGATTTTGTCAGCAGTCTTCATGCCGATGTCGCACCCGCCGGCGCAGCCGTGGACGCCATGGATCAGCAGCCATCCGGCCTGGCCGCGTTGATGGCGCGCCATTCCTTGAGCAGGACGTGGCGGCGGCGCGGATAGCGTTGCCCGGGCTCGAGCGTGGCGATGCGGTCGGTGCGGAAATGGCGGAAGTCCTGGCGCAGTTCGCACCAGGCCATGACGATGCGCACGCTGTCGAAGAATCCCAGGGCGAACGGCCAGATGACGCGCTCGGAATCGGCGCCCTTGTCGTCGCGGTAGGTGATGGCGATTTTCTGTTCGCCGCGGATCGCCTGGCGGATCAGCGACAGGTCGACCCGGTCGACCACCGCCCAGCTGCTGGGGCCGACCAGCAGCGGAATGGCGTCCAGTTCGTCGCGCAGTTCCTGCGGCAGCACCGCGCTGATCTTGGCCAGCGCGTTGGCCGCGGCCTGGCCCAGCCGCGCGTCCGAGCGTCCGGCGACCCAGCGGGTGCCGAGCACCAGGGCTTCGATCTCCTCGGTGCTGAACATCAGCGGCGGCAGCATGAAGCCGGGCCGCAGCACGTAACCGATGCCCGGCTCGCCCTCGATCTCGGCGCCCTGGGCCTGCAGCGTGGCGATGTCGCGGTAAAGCGTGCGCAGGCTGACGCCCAGGTCGGCGGCGAGCCGGTGGCCGCTGACGGGCAGGCGGTGGCAGCGCAGGGTCTGCAGCAGGTCCAGGAGACGTTCGGTGCGGGACATGGAGGGCGGGCAAGGGCGGGATGGCGTAATGCTGCCACGAAAATGGCAGCAGCCGGAAGCCTCGGCCCGCCGCCCGCGACCCCGCCACCCTCAGTCCGGCAGCGCCGCCAGCCAGTCGTGCACCCGCCCGGCCAGCGCCAGGCTGTTGCGGTCCATCATCAGCATGTGCGAGTTGCCATGGATGCCCAGGTCGGGCAGCGACAGCACCGTGACGCTGGCATGGCGCGCGGCGAATTCATGCACCCGCGCCCGCATCCGCGGCCAGCGCGGGTCGGTGTCCATGTGGTCGCCCATCACGATCAGCGTGGGGGTGTCGTAGCGGGCATCGGCCCCCAGGTCCGGAATGCTGGCCGGCTCCAGCGCCACCAGCGCCCGCACCCGTCGCGGCAAGGCGTGGGCGGCGCGGATGCCGAACACGCCGGCCTGCGAATGGCAGACCACGATGGCCGCGCCGATCCGCTCCAGGAACGCCTGGTAGGCGCGCAGGATGGCGGCGTCGGTGTGGACCCAGCGCGGCACCATCTGCGCGGCCAGCGCGCCGAAGGCTTCCAGCGGGAATTGGCTGTCCGGGTAGGCGCTGCCGGGGCCGGGCCGGGTGCCCGGGCGGCCGATGCGAAAGCGCGTGTAGCAGTCTTCCTGAGCCTGCACCACCGGCGCCTCGGGCCAGACGTGCGGGGCGGCGCCGGCGCGGCCGCGCTCGACCGCGTCGCACAGGTAGGCGTCCCAGCCGCGCCGCAGGAAATAGTGCAGCCAGCCCTGGCGGCCGTCGGGCGTGGTTTCCCAGGCCGCGCCGGTCATGCCGCCGCCGTGCCAGAACGCCAGCGGCGCGCGGCCGTTGGGCGGCTCCGACAGGAAATACTGGGCGTACATCTGTTCGACGCGGTAGGTGCCGTTGGGATCCAGCGCCACCGGCTGGCCGCCTTCGGCCATGACCAGTTCGCGCCGCGGCAGGCCGCCGAGCGTCAGGTCGTGGCCGCCGACGTGGAAGGCGCCCATGTCGCGCAGGCGGATTGGCGCCAGCGCCGGGCCGTCGTCCAGGGGAGCGGCCATCATTCGGCCTTGATGTGGTTGGTCTCGATGACCTGTTTCCACTTGGCCGTCTCGGTGGTGACGAAGCGGCCCAGGTCGGCGCGCGAGCCGGCGGCGGTCTCGACGCCCAGTTCGCGCATCTTGGCCGCCACTTCGGGGGCCTGCAGCGCTTGCGCGAAGGCGTCGTGCAGCGTGTCCAGCACCGCGGTCGGGGTGCCCGCCGGGGCCATCACGCCGAACCAGGGCGTGATCAGGAAGTCGGGCACGCCGGCCTCGGCGAAGGTCGGCACGTTCGGGATCGCCGGGGCGCGCGCGGCGCTGGCCACCGCCAGGGCGCGCAGCTTGCCGGCGCGGATGTTGGCCAGCGAGGCCGGCAGGTTGTCGAAGTACATGTCGACCTGGCCGCCGAGCAGGTCGGCCGCCACCTGGCCGGCGCCCTTGTACGGGATGTGGGCCAGGTCGATGCCGGCGCGCTGTTTGAGCAGTTCGGTCGCCAGGTGCGCCGAGCCGCCGATGCCGGACGACGCGGAATTGAGCTTGCCCGGATTGGCGCGGGCATAGGCCAGCAGCGCCGGCAGCGTGTCGGCCGGCACCTTGGGGTTGACCACCAGCACGCTCGGCACGGTGCCGATCATGGCGACGGGGGCGAAGTCCTTGACGATGTCGTAGGGCGCCGGCTGGTACAGCGACGGCGCCACGGTGCAGCCGAACGCGCACATCAGCAGCGTCTGGCCGTCGGGCGCGGCGCGCGCCACGGCCTGCGCGCCGATGTTGCCGCCGGCGCCGGCGCGGTTCTCGACGATCAGCGGCTGGCCGAGCCGCTTGGAAATGTTGTCGCTGAGCAGGCGCGCCAGGATGTCGGGCGTGCCGCCGGCGGGGAAGGGCACCACCAGCGTGATCGGGCGGCTGGGGAAATCGGCGGCCTGCGCGGCCAGCGGCAGGCAGGCGGCCAGCGCCAGCATGGCACGGCCGGCCCAGCGGGCCAGCACGGGGCGGATGCGCCGCGGCGCGGGAAGGTGGCGGGTGGGGCCCATGGTTGTCTCCGTAACGGCTGGCCGGGTCGAAACGCCCGGTCCGTGGCGGACTGTAGCCAAGCCGGCCGCGCCTGCCCAATGCCGGTGACGCAAGGCCACCATATCAAATTAGATATGGTTCTTTTCAGTCATTCGGTTACGGCATAGCATGGCGCCATGAGCGACCCCCAATCCTTGCCCTACCTGCGCAGGCTCGACATGAACCTGCTGCTGACCTTCGACGTGCTGATGCGCACGCGCAGCGCCACCGCCAGCTCGCGCCTGCTGCACAAGACGCAGCCGGCCATCAGCCGCGACCTGGCGCGCCTGCGCCTGCGGCTGGAGGATCCGCTGCTGGTGGTGGTGAAGGGCCGTTTCATTCCGACCGAGCGGGCGCTGGAGCTGCACGCGGCGGTGCACGACGCGCTGGCGCAGCTGGAGACCGCGCTGCGTCCGCCCGAGACCTTCGACCCGGCGCGCGCCGAAGGCGTGGTCAACATTGGCACCGGCGCGCACAGCGAGATCCTGCTGGCCGCGCCGCTGATCGAACGGCTGCACCGCGCCGCGCCCGGCGTGACGCTGCGCTTCCAGTCGCTGCACGGTGATTTCGCGCCCGATGACCTGGAGGCCGAGCGGCTGCACATCGCCATCGGGCTGTTCGGCAAGGTGCCGGCGCGCTTTCACCGCGACGCGTTGTACACCGACCGCCGTGTCTGCGTGCTGTCGGCGCGGCATCCCTGGGCCGCGCGCGGCGCGCTGACGCTGGCCGACCTGGGCGCCATCAAGTGGTTCGCGTTCGAGCAGATGTACGGCCGCGAGACGACCTTCGACCGGCTGCTCAAGCCGGGCACCGGCCGCATGGCGTTCTCGGCCTATCTGTCGGGGTTCGGCGTGGCGCCCTACGTGCTGGTCGACACCGACTACGCCACCACCATGCCGGCCAGCGTGGCGCGGGCGCATTGCCGCCATTTCCCGCTGGCGATGCTGGAGATGCCGGCGCGGCTGCGGCGCATGGAACTGGCGATGGTGTGGGCGCGCCGCCAGCACGCCTCGCCATTGCAGGCGTGGCTGCGCGACCAGGTGCGCGACGTGCTGCGCGAGCGCCTGGCCGCGGACGTCCCGGCTTAGCGGCTGACCGGCTTGCCGGTGGCCACGTCGATGGCCGAACCGTCTTCCAGGCTGACGCGGTAGATCTCTCGCAGCACGTTGCCAGCGAAGCCGATCTCGACGATGGAAACGTCCTTGAAGGTGGTCTGGATGCCGTCGGGCAGCACGGCGTTGAACTTGGCGGACTCCTGCTTCATGGCGTCGGCCAGGCGCGCGTCGTACAGCGCCATGCTGTAGACCAGCGTGGTGTGCGGGTTGTGGGCGCGCACTTCCTTGCCGTCCTTCATCACGTTGACGCCGCTCACGCCCATGGTCTTGACCAGGTCGCGGCCGGCGTCGGCCATCTTGGCGTAGACCGGGCCGGTCACGCGCGGCAGCGGGCCGTCGCGCAGCGGCGCCAGGGCGGCGGTGGCCACGGTGTTGTAGGCCATCATGGCCTCGAAGCCCGCGCCGCTCTTGACCACGCCCAGGTCCAGCCACCACGGGTGGCCCGCGCCCTTGGCGGCTTCGGTCGGGTAGAAGTCCTTCAGGGTCACCTGCAGCGGCGCCGGCGGCTTGGGCAGCGCGCTCAGCATGCGCTGCGGCGTGGCGCTGTCGGCGCTGTGGATGTGGACCACGGTCACGTGCGGGATGTTGGGCGTCTCGGCCTCGGTCTTCAGGCCCAGCGCCAGCAGGTCCTGCTTGAGCGTGCCGTTGACCTTGGCGTCCAGCACGGCGTTGACTTCTTGCGGCAGGCGGTAGACCACGCCGTAGGTCGTCTTGTGTTCACGGAAGGCGGGCTGCTCGAGCGCGCTGTTGTCGATGGGAGCGGCGGCGCAGGCGGCCGAGAGGGTGGCCAGGGACAGGCCCAGGGCGGCCAGGGGCAAGACGCGTTTGATCATGGATTTTCCTTTTATGTGTAAGACCCGCGAGAGTCCGGTCCAGTGTGGCCACGCCGGATGTACGGCGTATTGCACCAGTCCAAAGAAATCCGATAGGCGTCCGAGCCTGACCGATAGCTGCGTCCGGCTATAGCAGGAAGACGGCCGCCACGATCAGCAGCCCCAGCACCAGATTGACGCCGACCCAACGGCGGATGCCCGCCATGGCCTGGCCGCCGCGCGGCCACTCGGAGGCGGCCACCGCCGCGCGCAGTCGCGGATAGAGCGCGGCCCGAATGTAGGCGTAGATGACAGTCATCAAGAGCCCGCCCGTGGCCATCACGGTCCAGGCGCGCGGCATGAAGAAGGCGCCGCCGCTGCGCGCGGCCTGGGCCGCTTCCTGGCCGATCATGACCGCGCCGGTCGCCAGGATCAGCACGATGGCGGCCAGCACCGCGTTCAGGAAGGGGCCGAGCACCGCGGCCATCAGCCGCAGGCGCTGCGGCGGCTCCAGTTGCGCGGCCGCCGGCCGCAGGAAACAGTGGGCGAACAGCATGCCGCCGACCCAGAGGATCACGGCCAGCAGGTGGATGAGTTTCAGGGCGCTGTAGAGCATGGTGTCGGGGTTCGGGAATGGCCCGCGCCGGCGCGACGGCGGCGGCGAGGCCTGGCTGAGGGCGGTGGCCGGCGGGAGAACGCGGCCGAATCTGTCCCCATCATATATCCCCCTGACGCCCGGGCGGACTTCTTGACGTACGTCAGGGGTTTCCATTTAGAATGAGATTGATTGTTATTTGTAATCAAGAATCTCCGGGAGTTCACCGTGTCCAACCTCGCGCTAGCCTCTGGCGACGCCGTCCATCTGCTCTATCGCGCGCACCACGGATGGCTGCACAACTGGCTGCGGGGCAAGCTGGGCAACTCCTGCGATGCCGCCGACCTGGCGCAGGACACGTTCCTGCGGGTGCTGCGGCATCGGCACGAACTGGACGCGCTGCGCGAGCCGCGCGCCTACCTGACCACCATCGCCAAGCGCCTGGTGCTGAATCATTACCGGCGCCGCTCGCTCGAACAGGCCTACCTGGACGCCCTGGCGGCCATGCCCGAGGCCATGGCGCCGTCGCCGGAGCAGCGCCTGCTCATCCTCGAAACGCTGCAGGAAATCGACGAGATGCTGGCCGGCCTCGCGCGGCCGGCGCGGCAGGCGTTCCTGATGGCGCAGCTCGAAGGGCTCAGCCATATCGAGATCGCCGCGCGCCTGAACGTGTCGGTGCGGTCGGTGCACCGCTACATCGCCAAGGGGTACGAGCAATGCATCATGGCGGTGATATGAGCGCGCCGTGGGGCGTGGCGGGCGAGCTGCCCGCCGTCGACCGCAAGGTCGCGCGCGAGGCGGCGCGCTGGCTGCTGCGCCTGAGCTCCGAGCGCGCCACCGATGCCGACGTCCATGCCTGCCAGCAGTGGCGCGCCAGCAAGGCCGAGCATGAACACGCCTGGCAGCGCGCGCAGCGCGTCAACCAGCGCTTCGGCCTGATCCCGGCGTCGCTCGGCATGGCGGCGCTGAACCGGCCCGAATCCGCCGGCCGACGCGTGGCGGTGAAGACGCTGGCCGCGCTGATCGTGGCGGGGCCGGTGGGCTGGGCCGCGTGGCGCGCCAGCCCGTTCGAATGGACTGCCGACTATCGCAGCGCCACCGGCGAGCAGCGCCGGGTGGCGCTCAGCGACGGGTCCTCCATGCGCCTGAACACCGCCAGCGCGGTCGACGTGCTGTACGACGCCGACCAGCGGCTGGTGCGGCTGCGCGCCGGCGAGCAGGCCTGGCTGCGCGGCGATGAAGCGCCACGCATCGAGCCGGCCGACCCGCATGCCGCCGACTGGACGCGCGGCGTGCTGCATGCCAGCGCCTGGCGCCTGGATGCCTTCGCGGCGGAGCTGGGCCGCTACCGGCCCGGCGTGCTGCGCTGTGATCCGGAAGTCGCCGGGCTGCGCATCTCGGGCGCCTTCCAATTGCAGGATACCGACGCGGTGCTGGCGGCCTTGCCGTCCACGCTGCCGGTGCAGGTGCGCTACCGCAGCGCGTACTGGGTGACGATCATGCCTCGCGCGGGACAGGCCTGATTTGTCGTTGTTACAAAAAAACCGGGGGCGAGCTGTCCGGTTGGCGTTGGCCGAGGGTCATGGTCAGTAGAGGCACACGAATGCCGATACCCGTTGGATCGAAAGGACGACCATGGCTCACTCCCCCGCCAGCCGCGCCCGCGGCACCCCCATGAACCGAGAGGCTCCATGCCGATTGACCCGCCTGGCCCTGGCGCTGCGCATTGCCACCGCGCTGGCTGCCCCCGCCGCCACGCTGTGGCCGGCCGCCGCCGCGCTGGCCCAGGTCGCGCCGGCCGAGCAGGCGCGCAGCTACCGCATTCCGGCCGGCCCGTTGGCCGAGAACCTGTCGCGCTTCGCCGACAACGCCGGCGTCACGGTGCTGTTCGACGCGGCGCTGGTGGGCCAGCGTCGTGGTGCCGGCCTGAACGGGGAGTATTCCGTGGCTGACGGTTTCGCCCGCCTGCTGGCCGGCAGCGGCCTGGCCGCGCTCGAGCGCAGCCCGGGCGTGTTCGTGCTGCAGGCCCTGCCGCAGGCCGGCGTGACGCAGCTGACGCCGGTCACGGTGGAAGGCGAGGGCGCGGCGGTCACGCCGGCCTGGGAAACCCGCAGCGACCGCAAGCGCCTGGACGACGCGCAGGTGCGCAGCTGGGGCGACCTGAGCAAGCGCCTGGAACCCGGCGTGAACTTCAACCGCCAGAACAACAGCATCAACATCCGCGGCCTCGACCAGGACCGCGTGCTGACGCGGGTGGACGGCATCCGCCTGCCGTGGCTCGACGACGGCGCGCGCGGCGTCAAGGGCGGCCTGGAAGCGGTGGACTTCAATTCCCTGTCGCGCCTGGACATCGTGCGCGGCGCCGACGCCAGCGCCGGCGGTTCGGGCGCCATCTCGGGCATGGCCGATCTGTACACGCTCGATCCCTCGGACCTGCTGACCGACGGCAAGACCTTCGGCGCGCTGGCCAAGACCGACTACGACACGGCCGACAGCAGCTGGGGCGCCAACGCCGCGCTGGCCGGGCAGATCCACAGCAACACCTTCTGGCTGGTGCAGGCGGGCGTGCGCAACGGCCACGCGCTCGACAATCGCGGCGACGTCGGCGGCTACGGCCCGCGCCGCAACGAACCGACCCCCGAGAACTACGACCAGCGCAGCTTCCTGCTCAAGCTGCAGCAGCGGGTCGAGGGCGGCCACCGCTTCGGCCTGACCGGCGAATACTTCAAGCGCAACGCCACACAGGACAGCATGTTCGAGCAGGGGCCGGGCACCAGCTACCTGATCGGCGAAAACACCACCAAGAAGGAAACCGAGCGCCAGCGCGTGTCGCTCGATTATTCCTACAAGGCGCCTGGCGAGGGCGGCTGGATCGACAGCGCCACCGCGGTGGTGTACTGGCAGCGCATGCAGCTCGACAGCGCGCTCGATGGCGAGCGCAGCCGCGATTCGCGCGCCAACATCATTCCCGGCGATCCCTTCCGCTATGGCTTTCCCAGCGGCGCCTATGGCCGCAACAACTCCATCCGCCAGACCATGTTCGGCGCCAATGGCGAGTTGACCAAGCGGCTGGCGGGCAACACGGTGTCGCAGCTGTGGACCGTGGGCGGCGAGTGGTACGGCAACAAGACCGAACAGAATTCCAGCGGCTACGACAACTGCCCCACGGTGCGGCCCGGCACGCCGGCGCCGTTCGGCCCGCGCACCTGCGACATGCTGCACACCAACCAGGCCGACGTGCCGCTGTCCAAGGGCAGCCAGTGGGCGCTGTGGATGTCAGACGAATTCAGCTTCGGCGATGGCCGCTACACCGTCATGCCGGCGTTACGATACGACCACTACGAGCAGAAGCCGAAGTCCACCGAAAGCTACGCCAGCAACCGCAATGGCGGCGTGCTGCCGCCCGAGAACAGCGGCGGACGTTTCTCTCCCAAGTTGCTGACCACCTGGAAGGCGGCCGACGAGCTTAGCCTGTATGCGCAGTACGCCTATGGCTTCAAGGCGCCGAGTGCGACGCAGCTGTACACCAACTACGGCGGTCCCGGCACCTACCTGCGGGTCGGCAATCCCTACCTGAAACCCGAAACCAGCAAGGGCTGGGAACTGGGCGCCAAGCTGGGGTCCGATTCGCTCGGCGGCGCGCTATCGTTCTTCGACAACCGTTACCAGAATTTCATCGACAGCAACGTGCCGCTGGATGCCAACTCGCCGCAGTGGCAGCCGGGATGGGCCGGGCAGTACCCGCTGGGCATCACCGGCAACGTCAACCGCGCCAAGGTGCGCATCTATGGCGCCGAGGCCAGCGCGCACTGGAAGTTCTCGCCGGGCTGGCGCACCTGGGGCTCGCTGGCGTGGGCGGTGGGCAAGGATGAAGGCACCGGCCAGTACCTGAACTCGGTGGCGCCGCTGAAGGCGGTGCTGGGCGTGGGCTACGGCCGCGACGTGTGGGGCGTGGACGCGATGCTGACCACCGCCCTGCGCCGCAACAAGGTCGAGTACCCGGAAGCCGGCGCCACGACGCCCAACCGCGACTTCCAGGCGCCCGGCTACGGCGTGGTGGACCTGATGGGCTACTGGCGGCCGGCGGCGGTCAAGGGCCTGCAGGTGCAGGCAGGCGTCTTCAACCTGTTCGACAAGAAGTACTGGGAAGCGATCAACGTGCCGACCGCCGGCGCCACGGCCCTGCCGCGGCCGGTGGACTGGTACACGGAACCGGGACGCAGCCTGCGCGTCTCACTGACTTATCAATACTGACCCGCGCTGCCGCCGCTGCGCGACAGCGGCGGCAGTCTCGATTTTCCATTCCGGCTGGAGAGCTCGCAATGAACCAAGAAGTGAAGCACACCGATTTCGACACCCGCGCCGCCGAGCTGCGCGCGCGCAACGACGCGCTGGCGGCGAGCAAGCCCGGCCTGCGCGCCCGCAACCTGGCGCAGGAACTGGGCGTCTCCGAGGCCGAATGGGTCGCCGCCGGCTGTGGCGGCGTCAAGGCGACTGAACTGCATGGCCAGCCGCAGGAGATCTTCCGCGAATTGGGCACGCTGGGTCCGGTGATGGCCTTGACGCGCAATGACTGGTGCGTGCACGAACGCCACGGCGAATACCTGGACATCCAGGCCGACGGGCCGGTGGGCCTGGTGCTGGGGCCCGATATCGACCTGCGCGTGTTCTTCTCGAGCTGGCGCTCGGCCTGGGCGGTCGAGCAGGATGGCCGCCACAGCCTGCAGTTCTTCGACGGCGAGGGCGTGGCGGTGCACAAGGTCTACCGCACCGAGGCCACCAACGTCGCCGCGTATGACGCGCTGGTGGCCCGTTTCGCCGGCGCGTCGCGCTGGCCCGAGACCTCGCCCTATGCGCCCGCCACCGACGCGCCGCGCGTCGAGGACAGCGCGCAATGGCGCCAGGCCTGGCTCGGCATGCAGGACACGCACGAATTCTTCCCGCTGCTGCGCAAGTTCAAGGTGTCGCGCCTGGCGGCGCTGGCGGCCGCCGGCGAGGACCTGGCCCAGACCGTGCCGGTGGAGTCGGTCGAGCGCATGCTGGAATCGGCCGCGGGCAGCGGCCTGTCGATCATGTGCTTCGTCGGCAACCGGGGCATGATCCAGATCCACACGGGTCCGGTTGAACAGCTGCGCCGCACCGGTCCCTGGTATAACGTGCTGGACCCGAAGTTCAACCTGCACCTGGACACCACCGCCATTGCGTCGGCGTGGGTGGTCAACAAGCCCACCAGCGATGGCTGGGTGACGTCGCTGGAGCTGTATTCTTCCAGCGGCGACCTGATTGCGCAGTTCTTTGGCGAGCGCAAGCCGGGCAAGCCGGAACTGCCGGGTTGGCGTGAATTGATGTTGGGTCTGTGCCGCGTGCCGTTGGCCGCGTGAGGATGAAGCAATGAAGAAATGGCTGGCGATGGCGGCGGGATGGATGCTGGTGGCGTGCGCGCAGGCGGCGCCGCCGGCGCGCGTGGTGACCCTGGGCGGCAGCGTGACGGAGATCGTCTACGGCCTGGGGCAGGGTGACAGGCTGGTGGGCGACGACCAATCCAGCCTGTACCCGGAGGCCGCGACCAAGCTGCCGCGCGTCGGCTATTACCGCGCGGTGCCGGTGGAAGGCGTGCTGGCGCTCAAGCCCGACCTGGTGCTGGCCTCCGAACAGGCCGGTCCGCCCGAGGCGCTCAAGCGCCTGGGCGAGGTCGGGGTGCGGGTGGTGAGCGTGCCGGACGCGCCGTCGGTCGATTCGCTCAAGGCGCGCATCCGCGCCGTGGCGGGCGCGCTGGACGTGGCGCCGGCCGGCGAGCGCATGGTGCAGGAGGTGACGCGCGAACTCGACAAGGCCGAGGCGCTGCCCGCCACGCGCGCGCGGGCGCTGCTGCTGATCAACCGCAACGGCGCGCCGCAGGGCGCGGGGCACGGCACCGCGGCGGCCGAGGTCATGCACCTGGCCGGGCTGGCCAACGTGCTGGACGGGCAGCAGGGCTACAAGCCGCTGTCGCCCGAAGCCATCGGCGCGCTGGCGCCGGACCTGATCATCGTGACGAGCGAGTCGCTGCAGGCCAGCGGCGGCCTGGAAGGCTTCGCGCGGCTGCCCGGCATCGCCGTCACGCAGGCCGCCGCGAAGCAGCGCATCATCGTGATGGACGACCTGCTGATCCTGGGCCTGGGCCCGCGCCTGCCGCAGGCGCTGACGCAGCTCAAGCAGGAGGCCGCGCATGCCATGGCGCGCTAACCCGCCCTTGGCGCTGGTATTGTTGGCGGTTGCGTTGGTGGCGGCGGTGCTGGCCGCCAGCGCCAGCGGCGCCGTTTCGATTCCCCTGCGCGAACTGCCGTCGCTGCTGTGGGGCACGCCCACGCCGGAACAGGCGCTGTGGCGCAACGTGCTGATCGACATCCGCCTGCCGCGGGTGCTGCTGGCGGTGGTGATGGGCGCCGGCCTGGCGATCTCGGGCGCGGCGCTGCAGGCGCTGTTCCGCAATCCGCTGGCCGAGCCGGGCCTGATCGGCATTTCCGCCGGCGCCTCGCTGGGCGCCGTCATCGCCATCGTGATGACGCATGGCGGCTTCTGGTACACCGCGCCGGGCGCCTTCATCGGCAGCCTGGTCGCGACGTTGTCGGCCTACATGGTGGGCCGGCGCGTGCCGGGCGTGGCCGGGCTGCTGCTGGCGGGGGTGGCGATCACCGCCATCGCCTTCAGCCTGATCGGCCTGTTCACCTTCATGGCTTCCGACGCGCAGCTGCGCGACCTGACCTTCTGGAACATGGGCAGCCTGGCCGGCGCCAGCTGGAAGCTGCTGGCCTTCCTGGGGCCGTGGGTGCTGCTGCTGTCGTTCTGGCTGATGCGCCAGTGGCGCGTGATGAACGCGCTGCTGCTGGGCGAGCGCGAGGCCCAGCACCTGGGCTATTCGCTCAAGCAGGCGCGGGCGCGGCTGGTGCTGGCCTGCACCCTGATCGTCGGGCCGCTGGTCGCCGCCAGCGGCACCATCGTGTTCGTCGGCCTGGTGGTGCCGCACCTGGTGCGCATGACGCTGGGCGCCAACCATCGCCTGCTGCTGCCCGCCTGTCTGCTGGGCGGCGGGCTGGTGATGACGCTGGCCGACTGGCTGGCGCGCATCGTGGTGATTCCGGCCGAACTGCCGATCGGCCTGGTGACCGGGCTGGTGGGCGGTCCCTTCTTCCTGTGGCTGCTGGCGCGCGGCCGGAGGCACGGTTGATGCTGGCCGCCGAGAACCTGACCCTGGCGCGCGACGGCAAGCGCATCCTGGACCGCGTGTCGCTGGCGATCCATCCCGGCGAAGTGGTGGGCCTGCTGGGCAGCAACGGCGCCGGCAAGTCGACCCTGCTGGGCGCGCTGTCGGCCGAGCTGGGCGCGGACGGCGGCAGCCTGACGCTGGACGGCCGCCCGCTGGACGCGATGCCGCCGCGCGAGCAGGCGCGCAAGCGCGCGGTGCTGCCGCAGAAGCCCGGGCTGACCTTCGACCTGGGGGTGCGCGAAGTGGTGGCGATGGGCGCCTATCCGTTTCCGGAACTGTCGCCGGCCGAGGTCGACGAACTGGCGCGGCAGGCGCTCGAATGGGCTGACGTCAGCCACCTGGATGGCCGCCGCTATCCGCAGCTGTCGGGCGGCGAGCAGCAGCGGGTGCAGTTCGCCCGTGTGCTGGTGCAATGCCGCGCGGCGCGTGCCGCGGATGAGGCCCGCTATCTGTTGCTGGACGAACCCACCGCCAGTCTGGATCCCAAGCACCAGGCCGACCTGATGCGGCGCGCGGCCCAGCTGGCGCGCGAAAGCCATACGGGCGTGCTGGTCATCCTGCACGACATGAACCTGGCGGCGCGCTGGTGCGACCGCCTGCTGCTGCTGAGCGGCGGCCAGGCGGTGGCGCTGGGCACGCCGGCCGAGGTGCTGACGCCGGCCAATCTGTTCCTGGCGTATGGCATCGAGGCACAGGTGATGCCGCATCCGCTGCAGGCGGACCGGCTGCTGGTGCTGATGGCTTGATGCGGGCGAGCCCCGGTAAAATGGGGCATCGCGGCGGCCGCGGCCGCCTTTTCCCCTTTTCCTCATCTACCGACAGGACCCAGTGTCATGCCTACTTTCGACGTCGTCTCCGAAGTCGACAAACACGAACTCACCAACGCCATCGACCAGGCCAACCGCGAGCTAGCCACCCGTTTCGATTTCAAGGGCACGGATGCCAAGTTCGAGCTGGAAGGCTTCGTGGTGACGCAGGTCGCATCCAGCGCGTTCCAGCTCAAGCAGATGCTGGATATCCTGCGCGGCCGCCTGTCGGCGCGCGGGATCGACGTGCGCTGCCTGGATGTGGCGGATCCGCTGGAGAACCTGGGCGGGGCGCGCCAGAAGGTGACGATCAAGCAGGGGATCGAACAGCCCGTGGCCAAGAAGCTGATCGCGGCGATCAAGAACGCGAAGCTCAAGGTCGAGAGCCAGATCAATGGCGACAAGCTGCGGATTAGCGGCAAGAAGCGGGATGATCTGCAGACGGCGATCGCGTTGTTGAAGAAGACGGATGTGGATTTGCCGTTGCAGTTTGAGAATTTTCGGGACTGACTTTTTTGCGGCGGGGGGGCTTCGTAGGCCGCCCGTTGCGCGGGGTGTCGGGAGGGTGGGCGCCCACGATTGCGGTCCGGAGCGTTCGCTCCGGACTTCCCCTTCGTCATCTTCGTTCAGGCCTTCGGCCTTTCCTTCAGATTCCCTCGGGCGCATCGAGGTTGCCCACCCTCCCGACACCCCGCGCAACGGGCTACCGGCGTCTTGGTTTGCGGCGCAGTCAGGGCGGTGGGGGGTGGAGAGGTTTGCGTTGCCCGCAGAAAACCGGCCGCCCTGCGCGGCCGGTTTTTGCATACGCGGGTTGGGGCGTCGGGGCGGTGTGCGCTACGCGCTTGCGGGGGGCGTGGTTTTGCTGGCCTGATTCATCGGGTGGGCGTCGTGCCTGCATGGCGCACCATCATTTCCTCAATACGCTGCCCACAGGTGCTGGGCCGCATAGGCGCGCCAGGGGCGCCAGGCTTCGGCGCGGGCCAGGAGTTGGGCGGGGGTGTAGGCGCGGTTTTCGAGTTTTTCCAGGGCGCGGATCAGGCCGATGTCGGAGGCGGGGAAGGCGTCGGGTTCGCGCAGTTGGCGCAGGGCGATGTATTGGGCGGTCCATTCGCCGACGCCGCGGATCTCGCGCAGGCGGGTGACGGAGGCGTCCAGGCTGTCGGCGGCTTCGAACAGGTGCGTGTCGGCCAGGGCGGCGGCGGCGACGGCGGAGAGGGTGGCGGCGCGGCTGCGGGGCATGCCCAGGGGGGCGAGGTCGGCGGGGGCAATGGCTTTGGGCAGCGGGAACAGGTGGGTCAGGTCGCCGTCGGGTTGGTCCAGGGGCTGGCCGTGGGCGGCGACGAGTTTGCCGGCGAGCTTGATGGCGGCGCCGACGGTGATCTGCTGGCCGAGGACGGCGCGCAGGGCGAGTTCGAAGCCGTCCCAGGCGCCGGGCACGCGCAGGCCGGGGCGGGCGGCGGTCAGGGCCGCCATGACCGGATCGTGGGCGAACTGGGCGGCCAGGGCGGCGGGGTCGCTGGCCAGGTCGAAGACGCGGCGCAGGCGCGCGATGAGGGTGGGCAGCGCGTGCAGTTGCGGGAAGCGGACGGTGGCTTGCAGCGCGTTGCCGGCGCCGGGTTCGACGCGGACGGTGCCCTGGGCGTCGTCCAGGCCGATGGTGCGGGTGTAGCTGTCGCCGCTGACACGTTCGATGCCGGGGATGGCGCGGACGCGCAGGAAGTCCAGCATGGCGGGCCAGTCGTAGGGCGGACGGTAGCGCAGCAGCAGCTTGATCTCGCCTTGCGGGCCGGCCGAGACATCGGGCTTGCCGGAGCGCCGCAGTTCTCCCGGCGGACGGCCGAACAGGGCCTGGAAGATCTCGTTGAAACGGCGGATGCTGCCAAAGCCCGCGGCGAAGGCGATTTCGGCCATCGGCAGGTGGGTCTCGTGGATCAACTGCTTGGCCAGCAGCACGCGGCGGGTCTGGGCCACGGCCACGGGCGAGGCGCCCAGGTGCTGGCGGAACTGGCGCCGCAACTGGCGTTCGCCCACGCCCAGGCGCGCGGCCAGCGCATCGACGCCGGCATCGTCCAGCGCGCCGAGCTCGACCAGGGCCAGGGCGCGCGCGACGCTGTCGGGCAGCTCGGGGGCCGACCCCGCGGCGGGCGCGGTCTCGGGGCGGCAACGCAGGCAGGGGTGAAAGCCCGCTTCCTGGGCGGCCGCGGCCGTGGGGTAGAAAAGGACGTTGCGCGACAGCGGCGTGCGCGCCGGGCAGACCGGGCGGCAGTAGATCCGGGTGGTCTTGACGGCGGTGAAGAAGCGGCCGTCGTAACGGGCATCGCGCACGCGGATGGCGCTGTAGCAGGCATCATGGTCGAGGTTCATGGGGCCATGCTAGCGCCGGACGCGGACGCGATCTAGCGGTTTTCGGACACTGTGGTCACGCGCACTGCCATGTCCGGAATCCGCCAGCGCGGCGTCGCCGGCCAGCCTATATTGAACCCATTCCCACCGCATCCGGAGCCCGCCATGCCGATTCAAACCTTCACCCTGGAACGCGTTGCCACGCCTATCGGGCAGATGCTCGTGCTGACCGATGCGCAGGCCTGCCTGCGCGCGGTCGATTGGGAGGATTACGAACCCCGCATGCATGCCTTGCTGCGCCGCCAGTACGGCAAGGGCGCGGTGCGGGTCGAGGACGCCACGCGGGCCTCGGCGGCGAGCCGCCGGCTGCAGGCGTATTTCGATGGCGAAGTCGATGCGATCGACGGGCTGGAGGTGGCGCTGGGCGGCACCGATTTCCAGCGCCAGGTGTGGCGGGCGCTGCGCGATATAGAACCGGGCGCGACGGTCAGCTATGGCGTCCTGGCCGGGCGCATCGGCCGGACGTCGGCGGTGCGCGCCGTGGGCATGGCCAATGGGGCCAATCCGGTGGGGATCGTGGTGCCGTGCCACCGCGTGATCGGCGCCGATGCGTCGCTGACCGGCTACGGCGGCGGCCTGCATCGCAAGCGCTGGCTGCTGGACCACGAAGGCCGCTGGCGGGCGGCCCGGGGCGCGCCGGTGGCGCGCGCGGCGTGAAAAACGGTCAGGCGCGGATCCAGCCGCGCGCGATCGGCAGGGCCAGCAGCTTGCGGTAGAGGGCCTGCAGCAGCGCGGTCAGCGGCGCGCCGACGCGGCGCCAGACCGGCATGACCAGCCCGGCCGCCACGGGCGCCAGCAGCAGGCCGCCGGCGATGTCGAGCGGGAAGTGCACGCCCAGGTAGACCCGCGACAGGCCGACCAGCGCCGCCAGCAGCAGCGTGGCGTAGCCCCAGCCGGCCCAGCGACGGTCGAAGATCAGCGTGAACGCCAGCGTCGCGATGATGATGGTGTGGTTGCTGGGGAACGACGCGGTGGCCTTGTGGGCGAAGAAGGCGTGGCCCAGGCCGAGCGTGAACGGCCGGGGATGCGGCCACAGCGCGCCGCACAGGTAGCTGATGAACAGCGCCGCGCCGATGCCGGCCAGCGCCTTGAGGGCCAGGTCGCGCTGCGCCTGCCCGCCCCACAGCCAGAGCGCGGCCAGGACGATCGGCAGCAATTGGATCAGCCGGTTGGCGACGATCAGGCCGGCCTGGATGCGCCAGCCGGGGCTGGCGGGATCGGCGTTGATCAGAAGAAACAGAGACTGATTAAAAGGTTCCAGGAATTCCATGACGCGTCATCTTGCTGAAATTATTTTGTCAGGCGCGATAGTAGACAGGTTTGCCGTCAAATCCCTTGCAAAATGCGGCGGAATCCATGGATTTACGTCTGGATTCGATTTACCCCGCCAGGCTGGCCAGGCGCTCGGCCGCGGGCGCCGGCTTGCACAGGTAGAGCGTGCAATCGGCGGCGTCCAGTTCCGAGCGCGCCAGGGCCAGCAAGGGCTTGGCCACCTCCGGCGGCATGGCTTGGGTGAACCGGTCGAGGAACCCCGCCCCGGCCGGCCAGGATGCGGGCGCGGCGTCCGCCTCGCGCAACAGGCCCAGCGCGATGCCATACAGCCAGGATGAAAACGGGCCGGAACCGCGCTCGCGCCAATGCGCGGCGGCGGCGTCGAAGCCGGCGCCGCCGTCCGCGGGGGCGGTTGCCAGATGCTGCCGCAACAATTGCGCCAGCGGCTCCGCGTGGCGGCGGATCAGGTCCTGCAACCTCGGCGCGGCGGCCCCTCGCGAAACGTCTGGTTGGCGGCAGCGGTAAAGCGAAGGCGTGGGCATGGGCGGTCTGCGAAGAAAGCACGCCGGCTTGCCGTGAGGCGCGCCGGCCAACGCCGCATTACATCGGCCGCGCCGGCTTTTGGGTATCCCTGAAATCAGGTAATCGCCGCGCTGGCCGGCAGCGACAGGCGCGCGCACAGCCGCGTGCAGCCGGGCGCCGAGGCGATGTCGAGCGTGCCGCCGACGCGCGCGATGCGGGTGGCCATGCTGCGCACGCCGACGCTGAGATTGGCGCGGCGCACGGCGTCGACGTCGAAGCCGACGCCGTCGTCCTCGATCTCCAGTTCCAGCTGGCCGTGGGCCGGCTGGCGCAGCGTCACGCCGACCCGCCGGGCGCGGCTGTGCTTGACCACGTTGGTCAACGCTTCCTCGATCAGGCGTGTCAGCGCCAGGCATTGCAGGGCCGAGGGCGTGCCGTCCCAGGCGCCGGGCACGTCCCAGCGCACCGCCACGTCCAGCTCGTCGAACAGCTGGGTGTAGCGGTGGCGCAGCGGCGCGATCCATTCGCGCGGGGTGGCGGGGGGCGTCATGTCGGCGCTGGCGCCGCTGTCGATGGTCTGCCGCAGGTCGTTGCGCAGCAGGTTCAGCATGGACAGGACCTGCCGGTTCCGCAGCGGCTCGCCGGCCTGCTCGACCGCCGCCGTCATGCGCACCAGCGAGCCGCCCAGGCCGTCGTGCAGGTCGCGCGCGATCTCCAGCCGGTCCTGCAGCCGGCTGTTGGCCAGCGCCAGTTCGTGTTCGCGCGCCAGCGTGGTGGCGAGCTCGGCGCGGGCGCGGCCGACCGAGATCTCCAGTTCGTGGTTGAAGCGTTCGATGCGCCGCACGCCGCGCGCATGGCGCAGGCCCAGCACGGCCGACATGCCGACCAGCACCGCGACGCTGGTGTAGGGGATGACCGAGAGGCCGCCGATGAGCTTGAGGATCAGCAGCAGGTCATGCAGGGCCGCGCCCAGGAAAATCACCAGGCAGGCGGCCAGCAGCATCTGCTCGCGGTCGCGGCTGCGCACGGCGTGGACGGCGAATTGCAGGCAGTTCAGGTAGAACAGCGCCGAGACCGTCAGCACGATGACGCGCTGCATGGTCGCCACGGCCGTATCGGGCACGCCGATGGCGGCGGCCAGCATCACCGCGACGGCGCACCACAGCGCCTTTTCCAGGCGCGGCCAGGATTGGCCGGCGAAGCGCCAGGTGAACAGGCAGAAGCAGGCGATGTGCAGGGTCAGCGCGATCGTGTTGGCGCGCGCCGCCATCAGCGTGGTGCCAAACGGCCACGGGCTGACGGCCAGCACGTTGGCGCAGAACAGCACCCAGAAGAGCGCAGTCAGCGCGTACCAGCCGTGGCTCGACTGCCGCGGCTGCATGGCCCACAGGAAGAAGAACAGCGCGCCCAGCGTGGCCGAGATCACCAGGTTGACCAGGAACAGGGTGCGGTTGCGCCATTCGCGCATCTCGTGGTCGCGCAGCAGCGCTTCGGGCTCGCCCAGGTGGACCGGACCCAGGCCGGGCGTCTGGCCGGCCACGCCGGTGACGCGGATCCACAGGGTGTTGAGGCCGTCGCGCACCGAGGATTGGGGCAGGCGCCAGTAGCGCGGCATGTTCCAGCTGCGCGACAGCGGTTCGACCAGGCTGGCGTCGCGCCACAGCAGGTCGTCGTTCAGATGGATCTCGCCGGCCATGACGATGGACTCGATCGCCAGCGCTGCCTGGCCCGCGGGCGCGCCGCCGCAGCCATGGCGCCAGTCGATGCGGTACCAGACGGCGCCGCTGTATTGGGGCCAGCGGCTGTCCCAGTCGTCCGGCAGCGACACCGTGCGCCAGGCGGGGCCGTCGGCGGGCCGTTCGCCGCCGGGGCCGGCCTGCGCCGAGCGCACTTCCAGCACCCGCGCCACGCAGTCGGCCGCATCGGGCTGCGCCATGGCCGGCGCGGCCAGCAGCGCCAGCCAGGCCAGCAATGCCAGCCACGTCAGTCGAGCAAGCCGCGCGAGCGCGCCGTGTGGATCGCGCGGGTGCGCGAGGAGACGGCGAGCTTGCGGTAGATGTGCTTGATGTGGCATTCGACGGTGTAGCGCGACAGGAACAGTTGCTCGGCGATTTCACGGTTGCCCAGCCCCTCGGCCACCAGCCGCAGGATCTGCCCTTCGCGCGGGCTGAGCATCTCGCCCGCGTCGGCGGGGGCGGGCTGGGCCGGCGCGGGCCGCATTTCCTCGATGATGCGGCGGGCCACGAACGGGTCGATCGGCGCGCCGCCGCGCAGCACGCTGCGCAGCGACAGCAGCACTTCCAGGTCGTCGCGTTCCTTGAGCACGTAGCCGGTGGCGCCGGCGCGCAACGCGGCCAGGATGGCGTCTTCGGTGCTCCAGGCCGAGATGACCAGGATCGCCAGCGCCGGATCGGCGGCGCGCAGCTCGGCGATCAGGTCGATGCCGCTGCCGTCGGGCAGGCCCAGGTCGACCAGCGCCAGCGCGACCGATTCGTCGGCCACGCGGCGCCGCGCCTCGGCCAGCGAGGCCGCGAACAGCAGCGCGTCGGCCGGGTAGCCCAGCTGTCCCAGCAGCCGTTCCAGCCGGCGGCAGACCAGCGGTTCGTCTTCCACCACCAGGACCGGGGCGGGCAGGGCAAGCGCGGAGACGGGCGACAGGTCGGTCATGGCGGCGGACAGGGGAGCCACGGGCGAATTTGCCCGCATGGCATTTTGCCGGCCTCCCTCGGGGCTGGCTATCCCTGAAACTGGGTATGCGGCGGCGTCGCGCGGCGGCGCGTTCACTTGGCGATGCGCTTGCCCTGGGCGTCGATCACCGCTTCGCCGTCTTCCTTGGTGAAGGCGCCTTGCTGCGGCGCCGGCAGGATGTCCAGCACCAGCTCGGACGGGCGGCACAGGCGCGCGCCCTGCGGCGTGCTGACGAAGGGGCGGTTCAGCAGGATGGGGTGGGCCTCGATGGCGTCCAGCAGGGCGTCGTCGCTCAGCGTGGCGTCATCCAGGCCGAGTTCGGCGTAGGGCGTGCCCTTTTCGCGCAGCGCGTCGCGCACCGTGATGCCGGCGCGCTTGAACAGCGCCTTCAGTTCCGCGCGCGACGGCGGCGTTTCCAGGTACAGCACGACCTGAGGCTCGATGCCGGCGTTGCGGATCATGGCCAGCGTGTTGCGCGAGGTGCCGCACTTGGGGTTGTGGTAGATGGTGACGTCGGACATGGGGCCTTCCTTGCGGTGTTGCGGGGACAAGGGGGGAGCATAGTGCATTCCGGCCCGGCCCTGTCCCCATCCGCCGGGCGTCAGGCGCGCAGCTTGCGGCCCAGCCGGCGCCAGCCGATCACCACGCCGGTCAGGCTCAGCGCCGCGCCGCCCAGGCTCAGGAACACCAGCAGGATGTCCCACAGCGGCCGCCGCGCCAGCAGGCCGGTCCAGTCCCAGCTGTGCAAAAAGGCGAACAGCCAGCGGCTGGCGCGGTTGCCGCGGTCCTGCCGGCTCAGCACCTGGCCGGTGCGCGGATCCAGGTAGACCCAGCTGGCCTGCGGATCGTCGAACACCAGTCGCCACGCCGGCAGCGGCTTTTCGATATGGCCGAGCATGGCGTGCTCGTCGCGGCCGTAGTAGTAGAAGTCGTAGCGGTCCAGCACCTGCACCTCGGTCAGTTTGGCGCCGGGCACTAGCCGCGCGGCGGCGGCGCGCAGGGCGGCCGGATCGAGCGTGACGGGCCGCGCGTCGGCCGCCGCCAGCAGTTGCGGCGCGCCCGGTCCGCTGCGGGCCAGTACCAGGTCGTGGCCGTCCACCCGTTGCCAGCGCAGTTCGCGCGGCGCGGCCGGCAGGGCGCGGATCAGCGCGGCGGGCGCCGCCTGCGGCGCGTCGGCGGCATAGGCGCCGCCGGCGTAGGCCTGCTGCGCCAATGGCGGCGCGCCGCTGCTGAACACCTTCCACGGGTTCATCGACATCAGGCCGCTGAAGATCCAGGTAATGGTGATGCCGGCGAACAGCAGGCCGGCCAGGTGGTGCCAGCGCATCATGTTCTCGCGGTAGGGCGAGCGGCTGCCGCTGGCGTAAGGGCGCGAGAAGCGCCAGCGCAGGATGCCGACCACCGTGCCCGTCAGCGCCACGGCCACGCCGATCACCGACAGCCAGACGACGATGTCGTGCCACCACGGATCGAAGACGTTGCCACGGAACGGATACAGCCAGTGGATCCAGGCGCCGGCGTAATTCCACAGCCGTTCGCGGCGGGTGGCGTCCAGCACCACTTCGCCGGTGGCGGACGAGACGTACAGCCGGGTGCGGGCCGGGTCGTCCAGGTCGATGCGGTGCAGCGGCCGATGCATGTCGAGCGCGCCGGAATGGGTGTAGACGTCTTCTTCCACCTCGCCCTGGTAGTGCGCGGCGTAGTCGCCGCCGAACCAGGCCGCGGCGCTGGCCGTGGCGACCGTGGCGTTGGCGCGCGGCAGCAGCGCGCCGCTGGCGGCGTCCACCACCTTGGGCGCGCGGCCACGGCCCATCGGCACCAGGTAGACCGGCGCGCCGCCGCGCAGCGCGGCCAGGCTCAGCCCCGCCATGTCGGTCGCGCCGGCCGCCGCCAGCGCCTGGGCCGGCGTGGCGGCGACGCGGGCCGGATCGAGCGGCGCCAGGTGCGTCATGCGTTCCTGCGGCGTGAGCTTGGGATAGCCCACGTACATCATCACCACGCCCGAGATGAACCACATGGCGAAGAACAGGCACAGCACGATGCCGGCCCAGCGGTGCGTCAGGTACAGCCAGCGCTTGGCGCGGGTGGACCACGGCACGGGCGCGGGCCGGCGGCGGGGGGAAGGGATGGCGTCCATGGCAGTCCTCAGAACCGCGCCTGCAGCGTCAGTTCGAACGAGCGCGGCGCGCCCAGGTAGAACATCGGCGCGCCGGTGACGTTGGCCGCGTACACCTTGTCGGTCAGGTTGCGGACCCGGCCGGTGACGGTGAAGTGGCGGTCGATGCGGTGCGACAGCGCCGCGTCGAACACGGTGTACGACGGCGCCCAGACGGTGTTGGCGGCATCGGCGTAGGCGCGGCCGACGTAGCGCGCGGCCACGCTGGCGTTCCAGTCGGGAAGGAAGGCGTAGTCGATCCAGGCGTTGGCCACGCGCCGCGGCGTGTTGGTCGGCACATTGCCGTTGCGCGACACGCGCACCCCGCCGACCGTCTCCGAGAAATCGTCGTACTGGGGATCGACGAAGGCCACGTTGGCCTGCAGCGACAGGGTGCGCGTCAGGCGCAGGCCGCCCGCCAGTTCCAGCCCGCGCGCCGACTGCTGGCCGACGGGGACGCTGACGGCCGGGTTGTTGGCGTCGGGCGCCGAGATGTTCTTGCGCGTGATCTCGTAGGCGGCGACGGTGGCCGAGCCGCGGCCGTCCCAGAACTCGAACTTGCCGCCGACTTCCTTCTGCGTGCCGGTGGTCAGTTTGTCGTTGTTGAGCACGTCGGCGAACGACGCGGTGGCCATGATGCCGGACGGGGGATCGGCGGCCGTGGCGTATTGCGCGTAGAGCGAGGCCTGCGGCGTGATGGCCCAGTTCAGCGCCAGCCGGCCGGTGGTGGGCGAATAGCTGCGCGAGGCCGAGGCCGGCGAACTGGCCGTGACCGCGCGGCGATTGGTCAGGTCCAGGTCGATGAAGTCCTTGCGCAGGGCCGACACGATGGCCACGCCGGGCAGCACCTCGGTGCGGTTCTCCAGCGTGAAGGCCAGCGTGCGGATGCGGTTGTCGCGGTCCGGGTTGTGGCCGCGCGTCATGCCGGGGATGTCGTAGAAATAGCCCGGCTGGAAATCATACGGATCGACCGCGTCCACCGTGGCCGGCAGGCTGGTCGGATAGCGGGTCTGCTTGTTCACGCTCAGGTCGGCGCCGAACGACCAGCTGGTGGGCAGCCCGGCCAGCGTCGATTCGACCAGGCCTTCGACGCGGTTGCCGACCAGGCTCTGCTCATGGCGCTGCAGCAGCGCGGCCGAGCGCAGCACGCGGCTGTTGGCGGCGTTGTAGCGGTAGGTCTCCAGGTTGCGGAAATCGCGTTCGGCGCGGTAGTAGTAGAGCGTGTTCTTGAACGTCACGCCCGGCGCCGCGCGCCATTCCGTGAGCGAGCGGGCCCACAGCACCGATTGCTCGTACAGGCCGTCGTCGACGTTGTAGTTCTTGAAGCGCGTGCCGCCGCGGATGCGGCCCTCGCCGCTCACCTTGCCGTTCGCGCCGACCATCAGGGGCGTGCCCCAGTAGGGGCGGTCGACGCGCTCGCGCTGGTACTCGAAGGCCCAGGTCTGGGTGACGTCGTCGCCCAGGTCGGACAGCAGCGAGGCCGCCACCTGGGTGGCGTTCGAGCGCTCGCCGTCGACCCAGCCGTTGCTGGCGGTGGTGTTGGCGTCGATGCGCAGGTAATGGCCGCGGCCGCCTGGCGAACCGGCCAGTTGCTGGTTGATGCCGGCGGATACCTGGCGCGTGTCGAACGAACCCAGGCGCAACTGGCCTTCGTAGAAGGTATCGCGTTCGGCCAGCTTGGTGACGTAGTTGATGGCGCCGCCGACTGCGCCGGCGCCGAACAGGAAGGTCGAGGGGCCGCCGATGGCCTCGACGCGGTCGTAGATCCAGCTGTCGATCGGCCGCGCCGCCGCCGAGTCGTATTGCACCGAGATGCCGTTGAACAACTGCGAGACCTGCCCGCCGCTGAAGCCGCGGTAGCTGACGGCGCCGGCCATGCCGGGGGGCGAGGCGTTGTTCACGCCCGGGATGCCGCGCGCGATGTCCTGGGTGTTGAGGGCGCCGCGCGCCTCGATCTGCTGGCGCGAGATGACGGTGACGGAAGCCGGCGTGTCCTTGATCCGCAGGCCGAGGCGGCTGCCGGTGCCGTCGATGCGCTCCAGGTTGATCGGGCCGTTGGGCGAGTCCTCGGCGCGCTCGCCTTCGACCCGGGTCGGGGCCAGGGTTTCGATGGCGGGTTCGGCGGTCAGCGCGAACGCGGGGTTGGCCGCGCAGGCGCCGGCCAGCAGGGATGCTGCATAGGTTTTTTTCATGGTCCAGGCCGGCGGGGGCCGGCATGCACGCTCGCGCGGGCGCCGCGGTCAGGGGCGGCGAAAAGGCGCGGGCGCGGGGTCTCCAGGGCGTCGCCGCCGGAAATGGGCGGCGCGGGCTCGGGCGCAGGCGGCGGGGCGGCCGTCCACGCGGGACGGCCTCCGCGCGCTCAGGCCGCGGGCGGGGCGCGCGGCTGGGCCGCGTGCCAGGCGTGGAGCGGGTGCGAGGCGCGGTAGAACAGCGCCGGATAGGTGACGCCGCCGCTGGCGGGCGCCGGCAGCACGGTCAGGGACGTGGGGGGAATGCCGAGATCGCCCTGCGGATTGCGGCAGAACGGGCAGTGGTTGCTGTCGCCATGATGGGCGGCGTGGTCGCCGGCCGCGTCATCGCTTTGCACCTCGATGGTCAGGGACGAGCGGCCGTCGGGGGCGCAGTAGTCCACGGTGACCTGGCGGCTGGCATTGGGCAGGTGGTTGCCATGCGCCAGCGACGGAACCAGCGACGCCCACAGGATCGCGATCAGCGCGATCCAGGCGTAGCCACGGTTCAGGAAGTGGGCAAGGTGCATGACGCGGGATTATATCGGACCCGTCCTGGTTTGCCGTCCCGCGGATACGGCACGGCACGCTAGACCGAAAGATGCCGCCGCACGTCCTCGCCGTCGATGGCGGCGCGGTCGCCGCTGGCCACCACCTCGCCGCGCGACAGCACCACGAAGCGGTCGGCCAGCTCGCGGGCGAAGTCGAAGTACTGCTCGCACAGCAGGATGGCGATGTCGCCGCGCTGGCGCAGCATGTGGATGACGCGGCCGATGTCCTTGATGATGGACGGCTGGATGCCCTCGGTCGGCTCGTCCAGGATGATGAGGCGGGGTTCCGCCACCAGCGCGCGGGCGATCGCCAGCTGTTGCTGCTGGCCGCCCGACAGGTCGCCGCCGCGCCGCGCCAGCATGCTCTTGAGCACCGGGAACAGCTCGAACACTTCCTCCTTGATGCGGCGCGCGCGCGCCGCCGGCTTGGTGGCCATGCCCATCAGGATGTTCTCCTCGACCGTGAGCCGGGCGAAGATGTCGCGGCCCTGCGGCACGTAGGCCATGCCGCGCGCGGCGCGCTGGTGCGGCGCCAGGCGGGTGATATCGGCGCCGTCGAAGGCGATGGCACCGCGCGCCACCGGCAGCACCCCCATCACGCACTTGAGCAGCGTGGTCTTGCCGACGCCGTTGCGGCCCAGCAGCGCCAGGCATTCGCCCTGGTTCACGGCCAGCGACACGCCGCGCAGGGTGTGGCTGCCGCCGTAGTACTGGTCGATGGTGTTCACGTTCAGCATGTCAGCGCCCCAGGTAGACTTCGATCACGCGCGGGTCGGCCTGCACCTTGGCCATCGGCCCCTCGGCCAGCACCGAGCCTTCATGCAGCACGGTCACCTTGCCGTCGCCGGCGATCTGGTTGACGAAATCCATGTCGTGCTCGACCACCATCAGCGAATGGCGGCCGCGCAGTTCGTTGAGCAGTTCGCCGGTGCGCTCGGTCTCGGCGTCGGTCATGCCGGCCACCGGCTCGTCCAGCAGCAGCAACTGCGGTTCCTGCATCAGCAGCATGCCGATCTCCAGCCATTGCTTCTGGCCGTGCGACAGCAGGCCGGCCGGGCGGAAGGCCTCGGGCCGCAGCCGGATCAGGTCGAGCGTCTCGCCGATGCGGTCGGTTTGCTCGCCGGTCAGGCGCGCGAACAGCGTGGGCCGCACGCGCTTGTCGGTCTTCATGGCCAGCTCCAGGTTCTCGAATACCGTGTGCTGCTCGAACACGGTGGGGCGCTGGAACTTGCGGCCGATGCCGGCGTGCGCGATCTGCGCCTCGCTCAGCGTGGTCAGGTCGATGCTCTGGCCGAAATAGGCGGTGCCGGCGGTGGGCCGCGTCTTGCCGGTGATGACATCCATCATGGTGGTCTTGCCGGCGCCGTTGGGGCCGATGATGCAGCGCAGCTCGCCGACGCCGATGTCCAGCGTCAGGTCGTTGAGCGCCTTGAAGCCGTCGAAGCTCACGGTGATGCCTTCCAGGTAGAGGATGGCGCCGTGGCTGGTGTCCAGGCCCTTGGGGCTGACGCGGCCGTAGCCGGCGTCGCCGCTGGGGCCGCCGTCCAGCATGGCGGATTCGGAATGGGTGCTGGTCATGCGCGTCGCTCCTGGTAGCGGGCGGCCAGGCGCCGGGCCAGGCCGACGATGCCGGTGGGCAGGAAAAGGGTAACCAGCACGAAGATCAGGCCCAGCGCGTACAGCCAGAATTCGGGCAGCACGCTGGTGAACCAGGTCTTCAGGCCGTTCACGGCGCCGGCGCCGATGATGGGGCCGATCAGCGTGCCGCGGCCGCCGGTGGCCACCCAGATCACCATCTCGATGGAGTTCTCGGTGGACATCTCGCTGGGGTTGATGATGCCGACCTGCGGCACGTACAGCGCGCCGGCGATGCCGCACAGCACGGCCGACAGCGTCCACACGAACAGCTTGAAGCCGAGCGGGTCGTAGCCGATGAAGCGCAGCCGGCTCTCGGCGTCGCGCACCGCCGTCAGTACCCGGCCCAGCTTGGACTGGGTGACGGCGCGCGCCAGCACCAGCGCGCCGGCCAGCGCCGCCAGCGTGATCCAGTAGAGCGCGGCGCGGGTGCCGGGCGCGGTGATGTCGAAGCCCAGGATGCGCTTGAAATCGGTGAAGCCGTTGTTGCCGCCGAAGCCGGTGTCGTTGCGGAAGAACAGCAGCATCGCCGCGAAGGTCAGCGCCTGCGTGATGATGGAGAAATACACCCCCTTGATGCGCGAGCGGAAGGCGAAGTAGCCGAACACGAAGGCCAGCGCGCCCGGCACCAGCACCACCAGCAGCATGGCGTAGGCGAAGTGATCGGTGAACGCCCAGTACCAGGGGTAGTCCTTCCAGTCCAGGAACACCATGAAGTCCGGCAGCCGGCTCTGGTAGACGCCGTCCTGGCCGATGGCGCGCATCAGGTACATGCCGTGGGCGTAGCCGCCCAGGGCGAAGAACAGGCCGTGGCCCAGCGACAGGATGCCGGCATAGCCCCACACCAGGTCCAGCGCCAGCGCCGCCAGGGCGTAGCACATGAACTTGCCCAGCAGCGCCACCGCGTAGGCCGAGATATGCAGCGGATGGCCGGCGGGAAACGCCAGGTTCAGCAGCGGCACCAGCGCCAGCAGCAGCACGCCCGCGCCCAGAGCGGCCCAGGCGCGGCCATTGAACAGGGGCCGGCGCGCCAGCGGGTTGAGATCGGTCAGCGCGGTCTGCTTCATTCGACGCTCCGGCCGCGCGGGGCGAACAGGCCTTGCGGCCGCTTCTGCACGAAAAGCACGATGAGCACCAGGATGGTGATCTTGGCCATGACCGCTCCCGCGTAGGGCTCCAGGAATTTGTTGACGCCGCCCAGGCCGAGCGCGGCGATGACGGTGCCGGCCAGCTGGCCGACGCCGCCCAGCACCACCACCATGAAGGAATCGACGATGTAGCCGCGGCCCAGGTCCGGGCCCACGTTGCCCAGCTGCGACAGCGCCACGCCGGCCAGCCCGGCGATACCCGAGCCCAGCCCGAATGCCAGCATGTCGACGCGGCCGGTGGGCACGCCGACGCAATCGGCCATGCGCCGGTTCTGCGTGATGGCGCGCACGAACAGGCCGAGCCGCGTGTGGTTCAGCAGCGCCCACACCAGGAACACCACGAACAGCGCGAAGCCGATGATGACCAGCCGGTTGTAGGTCAGCACCAGGCCGCCCAGCACGGTGACGCCGCCCGACATCCAGCTGGGGTTGCCCACTTCCACGTTCTGCGCGCCGAACAGCGTGCGCACGCCCTGCATCAGCATCAGGCTGATGCCCCAGGTGGCCAGCAGCGTTTCCAGCGGGCGGCCATAGAGCCAGCGGATCACGGTGCGTTCCAGCGCCATGCCGACCAGCGCGGTGACCACGAAGGCCAGCGGCAGCGCCGCCGCCACGTACCAGTCGAGCCAGCCGGGCAGCCAGGCGCGGAACGCCGTCTGCACCAGGTAGGTGACGTAGGCGCCGATCATCAGCAGCTCGCCGTGCGCCATGTTGATGACGCCCATCAGGCCGAAGGTGATGGCCAGCCCCAGCGCCGCCAGCAGCAGCACGCTGCCCAGGCTGAGGCCGTAGAACAGGTTGCCGGCCCACTCGATGGTGGCCAGGTGGCGGTCGATGCGCTTGAGCGCGTTGGCGGCCGCCTCGCGCACGCCGGCGTCGGGTTCGGCGTAGACGCCGTCCTGCTGTTGCGTCAGCGCCGCCAGGGTCGGCCGGAAGGCGGCGTTGTCGGTGCGGCCGAGCAGATCCACCGCATGGCGCCGCACCGCGGGGTCGGCGCTCTTGAGTTCGAGATTGGCCTGCGCGATCTCCAGCGCGGCGCGCACGGCCGCGTCCTTTTCGGCGGCCAGCGCCTTTTCCAGCAGCGGCAGGCGCGCCGGATCACCGGTCTGCTGCAGGCGGCGGGCCGCGGTCAGCCGTTCCTGCGGATTGTCGGAGAACAGGCGCGAGCCGGCCAGCGCCGCCTCGATCGCGCGCCGCAGCCGGTTGTTGATGCCGATGCCGGAAGCCTCGGCCGGCATCGGCAGGGCCGCGCCGGTGGCCGGATCGGTGGCCTGGCCCTTGCCGTCGCCGATCAGCACGCGGCCGTCCGGCAGCGCATACAGCTGGTCATTGCCCAGCGCCTGCAGCACCGCGGCCGCGCCCGGGCCGGGCTGCTGGCCCAGGGCGGCAATGGCTTGCAGGCGGGCGTCGGTGTCGTCGCCGGCCAGCGGCGCCAGCAGCGCCGGGTCCACGCCGGGCGCGGCCGCCTGGGCGGCCAGCGCCGGCAGGGCCAGCAGCCATGCCAAGAGGAGATGACGCAGGAATTTCGCGATGACCGCATTCAGCATGGCTGCGCTTCCGGTTCCGGTTCAGAGACCTTGCTTGCTTTCGTTGCCCGGGATGTACGGGCTCCACGGTTGCGCGCGGATCGGGCCCTTGCTCTTCCAGACCACGTTGAACTGGCCGTCCGCCTTGATCTCGCCGATATAGACCGGCTTGTGCAGGTGGTGGTTGGTCTTGTCCATCTCGATCGAGAAGCCGCTCGGCGAGTTGAACTTCTGGCCGCCCATGGCCGCGATCACCTTGTCGACGTCGGTGGTCTTGGCCTGCTCGACCGCCTGCTTCCACATGTGGATGCCGATGTAGGTGGCCTCCATCGGGTCGTTGGTGACCACGGTGTTGGCGTTGGGCAGGTTCTTGGCCTTGGCGTAGGCCTTCCACTTCTTGATGAACTCTTCGTTGACCGGGTTCTTGATCGACTCGAAGTAGTTCCAGGCGGCCAGGTGGCCCACCAGCGGCTTGGTGTCGACGCCGCGCAGTTCTTCCTCGCCCACCGAGAACGCCACCACCGGCACGTCGGTGGCCTTCAGGCCGGCGTTGCCCAGTTCCTTGTAGAACGGCACGTTGGAGTCGCCGTTGATGGTGGAGATGACGGCGGTCTTGCCGCCCGCCGCGAACTTCTTGATGTTGGCGACGATGGTCTGGTAGTCGGAATGGCCGAACGGGGTGTAGACCTCGTCGATGTCGCTGTCCTTGACGCCCTTGGAGTGCAGGAAGGCGCGCAGGATCTTGTTGGTGGTGCGCGGATAGACGTAGTCGGTGCCCAGCAGCACGAAGCGCTTGGCGCCGCCGCCGTCTTCGCTCATCAGGTATTCCACGGCGGGGATGGCCTGCTGGTTGGGCGCGGCGCCGGTGTAGAACACGTTCTTTTCCAGTTCCTCGCCTTCGTACTGCACCGGGTAGAACAGCAGGCCGTTCAGCTCCTTGAACACCGGCAGCACCGACTTGCGCGACACCGAGGTCCAGCAGCCGAACACCACCGCCACCTTGTCCTGCGACAGCAGCTGGCGCGACTTCTCGGCGAACAGCGGCCAGTTCGAGGCGGGGTCGACCACCACGGCTTCGAGTTTCTTGCCCATCACGCCGCCGTTGGCGTTGATCTCGTCGATGGTCATCAGGGCCACGTCCTTGAGCGACGTTTCCGAGATGGCCATGGTGCCGGACAGCGAATGCAGGATGCCGACCTTGATGGTGTCTTCGGCGGCGAACAGTTGCGGCGTCCAGCCCGACATGGCCAATAGGCTCGCGGCGGTCAATTGCTTGAGGACTAGTCTGCGTTTCATGGTGACTCCTGGATGGGAAGAAGCCGGCGGCGCCGGCGATAACGGTCTCAAAGCCTGGGACTGCATCCAACTACCTCTGCGCGCGGCCCTGCCTGGGGCAAGGGCGTGACCAGGACTCAAAAGCAAAAGGCGTGCCAACCGCGGCGCGGGCGCGGCGCGCTGTATTGAGCGATAGGGAAATGCGTGGTCCGGCGGCGGCGCGGCGGCCGCGTCGGCGCGGTTCAATCTGGTGCCGCGTGCACAAAACCGGTGCGGTCGTTGCCCGCTGTGGGTGCGCGAACGCGGCGCGCGCGGTGGCGGCTGGCGGGGCGCCCAGGGCGGGGAAGGGGGCGCGGCGCACATGGCACGCGTATTGCTTGGGAATCCGTACTTGTATACAAGAGAGGATTCCAGCATGAATGCCGTAGCAACGCAGAAGGCCCCCATCGGTTGGACGATCGCGCAATGGCTGTCGGCCTATGACGCCGACGGGGCCACGCCCGAAACGCTGTTGCTGCCGCTGGCCGCCGCGCCGGGCGACGCCGCCGACAACGCCTGGATCACGCGGGTCAGCGCGCCGGTGCTGGCGCGCCAGCTCGACGACCTGCGCCTGCTGCTGGCCGCGGCGGGTGGCGACCGCGCCCGGCTGCCGTTGTACGGCGTGCCGTTCGCGATCAAGGACAACATCGATGCGGCCGGCTGGCCGACCACGGCCGCCTGCCCCGAGTTCGCCTACACGCCGGGCGAAGACGCCACCGTCGTGCGGCGCCTGCGCGCGGCCGGCGCCATCCTGATCGGCAAGACCAACCTCGACCAGTTCGCCACGGGCCTGGTCGGCACCCGCTCGCCGCACGGCGCGGTGGCCAACAGCTTCGATCCCGACTACATCAGCGGCGGCTCCAGCTCGGGGTCGGCCTCGGTGGTGGCGCGCGGGCTGGTGGCGTTTTCGCTGGGCACCGACACCGCGGGCTCGGGCCGGGTGCCGGCGGGCTTGAACAACATCGTCGGCCTCAAGCCGACCAAGGGCTGGCTCAGCACCGCGGGCGTGGTGCCGGCCTGCCGCACGCAGGACTGCGTGTCGATCTTCGCGCTGACGGTGGACGACGCCGAACGCGTCGCCGGCATCGCCGGCGGCTATGACGAGCACGATCCCTATTCGCGCGCGCAGCCGGCCGGCGTCGCCGCGCCCTGGCCCGCCACGCCGCGGCTGGCCGTGCCCGACCGGCTGGAGTTCTTCGGCGATGCCCAGGCCGCCGCCGCGTTCGAGGCCGCGGTGCAGGCGCTCAAGGCCAGCGGCGCCGAGGTCCAGGCCATCGACTTCGCGCCCTATGCCGAGCTGGCGGCGCTGCTGTACCAGGGGCCGTGGGTGGCCGAGCGCTTCGCCGCCGTCGAGGCGTTGTGGCGCGACAAGCCCGAGGCCATCCACCCGGTGGTGCGCGGCATCGTCGAAGGCGCGGTCCACTACGACGCGCTCGACGCCTTCAAGGCCGAGTACCGCCGCGCCGAACTGACGCGCCGCATCCACCAGTCGCTGCAAGGCTTCGACGCGCTGGTGGTGCCGACCTCGCCGTCGATCTACACCATCGCCCAATTGCAGGCCGACCCGGTGCGGCTCAATTCGCAACTGGGCATCTACACCAACTTCGCCAACCTTGCCGACCTGTCGGCGCTGGCGCTGCCGGCCGGCATGCGCGGCGACGGCCTGCCGGCCGGCATCACGCTGATCGGCATGGCCTGGCAGGACCGCGCGCTGGCGCGCTTCGGCCGCCAATGGCAGGCGCAGCGCGGGCTGCCGCTGGGCGCCACGGGCCAGCCGCTGCCGCCAATGGGACCGGCCGCCGCCGACCCCGAGCTGCTGCGGGTGGCCGTGGTGGGCGCGCACCTGACCGGCATGCCCCTGAACCACCAGCTGACCTCGCGCCGCGCGGTGCTGGTCGAAAAGACCCACACCGCCGCCGACTACCGGCTGTATGCGCTGGCCAACACCACGCCGCCCAAGCCGGGGTTGGTGAAGTCCGACAGCGGCGCGCCGATCGAGGTGGAACTGTGGGACATCCCGCTGGCCGCGTTCGGCGCCTTCGTGGCCGAGATTCCCGCGCCGCTGGGCATCGGAACGTTGACGCTGCATGACGGCCGCCAGGTCAAGGGCTTCATCTGCGAGCCGCGCGGCCTGGCCGGCGCGCGCGACATCACCGCCTTCGGCGGCTGGCGCGCCTATCTCGCCAGCCTGAACGCCACCCCCCGCTAATTCCAATCGCCCCTGGGAGCCGAACCGTGTTCGATACCGTCCTGATCGCCAACCGCGGCGAAATCGCCGTCCGCGCCATCCGTACCCTGAAACGCCTGGGCATCCGCAGCGTTGCCGTGTATTCCGATCCCGACCGCAACGCGGCCCACGTGCGCGAGGCCGACGTGGCCGTGGCGCTGGGCGGCGAGAAGGCCGTCGACAGCTACCTGCGCACCGACCTGCTGCTGGCGGCCGCGCGCGAGCACGGCGCCCAGGCCATCTACCCCGGCTATGGCTTCCTGTCGGAAAGCGCCGAGTTCGCCGAAGCGTGCGAGGCCGCGGGCATTGCCTTCGTCGGCCCGACGCCGTTGCAGATCCGCGAGTTCGGCCTGAAGCACCGCTCGCGCGAACTGGCGGCCGAGGCCGGCGTGCCGATGACGCCGGGCACGGGCCTGCTGGCCAGCCTGGGCGAGGCGCTGACGCAGGCCGAGCGCATCGGCTATCCGGTGATGCTCAAGAGCACCGCGGGCGGCGGCGGCATCGGCCTGTCGCGTTGCGACAACGAGGCCGAGCTGACGGTGGCGTTCGACAGCGTGCAGCGCATGGGCGAGCATTTCTTCCGCGATGGCGGCGCGTTCATCGAGCGCTATGTGGACAACGCCCGCCACGTCGAGGTGCAGATCTTCGGCGACGGCGCCGGCCGCGTGCTGGCGCTGGGCGAGCGCGACTGCTCGGTGCAGCGGCGCAACCAGAAGGTGATCGAGGAAACGCCCGCGCCGCATCTGCCGGCCGCGACCCGTGCGGCGCTGCTGGATGCGGCGGTCAAGCTGGGCGAGTCGGTGGCCTACCGTTCGGCCGGCACGGTCGAATTCATCTACGACCCGGCGCGCGACAGCTTCTACTTCCTGGAGGTCAACACCCGCCTGCAGGTGGAACACCCGGTGACCGAGGCGGTGACGGGCCTGGACCTGATCGAGTGCATGCTGCGCGTGGCGGCGGGCGAACCGTTGGACCTGGCCGCGATGTCGCGCGCGCCGCAAGGCGCGTCGATCGAAGTGCGGCTGTACGCCGAGGATCCGCTGCGCCAGTTCCAGCCGTCGCCCGGCGTGCTGACCGAGGTGCACTTCCCGGCCGGCGTGCGGCTCGATGGCTGGGTCGAGACGGGCACCGAGGTGCCGGCGTTCTACGACCCGATGCTGGCCAAGCTGATCGTGCACGCCGATACCCGCGAGGCCGCGCTCGACAAGCTGGCCGATGCGCTCGCGCATACCCGCCTGCACGGCATCGCCACCAACCTGGATTACCTGCGCCAGATCGTGGCCGACGCGCGCTTTCGCGCCGGCCAGCTGTCGACGCGCTTCCTGGAAGGCTTCACCTACCGGCCCGCGGCCATCGAGGTGCTGGAGGCCGGCACCTACACCAGCGTGCAGGATTACCCGGGCCGCACCGGCTATTGGGACATCGGCGTGCCGCCGTCGGGGCCGATGGACGACTACGCGTTCCGCCTGGCCAACCGCATCGTCGGCAACGCGCCCGACGCCGCCGGCATCGAGGCCACGCTGGTCGGGCCGACGTTGCGCTTCCATGGCGACGCCATCGTCGCGCTGACCGGCGCCGAGTGCGCCGCCACGCTCGATGGCGAACCGGTGCCGATGTGGCGGCCGGTCACGGTGCGCTCGGGCCAGGTGCTGGCGACCGGCCGCGCGCTGTCGGGCTGCCGTACCTACCTGGCGGTGCGCAACGGGCTGGACGTGCCGGTGTACCTGGGCAGCCGCTCGACCTTCGCGCTGGGCCAGTTCGGCGGCCATGCCGGGCGCACGCTGCGGGTCGGCGACATGCTGCCGCTGGTGCGTCCCGACCTGCCAGCCGCCAATGCCGAGCCGCCCGTGAGCGCGCCGCAGGCGGCGCCGGCCGAATTGATCCCGGCCTATGGCAACACCTGGGAAATCGGGGTGCTGTACGGGCCGCATGGCGCGCCGGACTTCTTCCGTCCCGAAGCCATCGAGGCCTTCTTCGCCGCCGACTGGGAAGTGCACTACAACTCCAACCGCCTGGGCGTGCGGCTGACGGGCCCCAAGCCGACCTGGGCGCGCGAGAACGGCGGCGAGGCCGGCCTGCATCCGTCCAACATCCATGACTGCGAGTACGCCATCGGCAGCATCAACTTCACCGGCGACAGCCCGGTGATCCTGACGCGCGACGGCCCGAGCCTGGGCGGCTTCGTCTGCCCGGTGACGATCGCGCGCGCCGAACTGTGGAAGGTGGGGCAGGTCAAGCCGGGCGACCGCATCCGCTTCGTGCGCATCGACTACGCCGAGGCGGTGGCGCGCGAGGCGGCGCAGGATAGCAGCGTGGCGCGGCTGCAGGCGGTGGCGCCGCGGGCCGCCGCGCCGGCCGCGCCGCCCGCCACGGCCTCCGAAACCATCATCGCCGCGCTGCCGGCGACAGGCAGCCGCCCGTCGGTGTCGTACCGCCAGGCGGGCGACGGCTATCTGCTGCTGGAATACGGCGCCAACGTGCTCGACCTGGCGCTGCGCATGCGCATCCACCTGCTGATGGAAGCGCTGGCCGCGCAGCCGATCGAGGGCGTGCGCGAGCTGTCGCCGGGCGTGCGCTCGCTGCAGATCCGCTACGACAGCCGCGTGATCCTGCAGCAGGCGCTGATCGCGCGGCTGCTGGAAATCGAAACGCAGCTGGCCGACGTGGCGACGCTGAAGGTGCCGACCCGCGTGGTCTACCTGCCGATGGCGTTCGAGGATTCGGCCACGCTGGGCGCGGTGCAGCGCTACCAGGAAACGGTGCGCGCCAGCGCGCCGTGGCTGCCGAACAATGTCGACTTCATCCAGCGCATCAACGGCCTGGCCAGCCGCGAGGACGTGCGCCGCATCGTGTTCGACGCCAGCTATCTCATCATGGGCCTGGGCGACGTCTACCTGGGCGCGCCGTGCGCGGTGCCGATCGACCCGCGCCACCGCCTGCTGACGTCCAAGTACAACCCGGCGCGCACCTTCACGGCCGAGGGCACGGTCGGCATCGGCGGCGTCTACATGTGCATCTACGGCATGGATTCGCCCGGCGGCTACCAGCTGGTGGGCCGCACGCTGCCGATCTGGAACAAGTTCCTGAAGAACCCGGTGTTCCAGGATGGCAAGCCGTGGCTGCTGCGCTTTTTCGACCAGGTGCGCTTCTATCCGGTGAGCGAGGCCGAGCTGGATACGCTGCGCGAGGATTTCCGCGAAGGCCGCGCCACGGTGCGGATCGAAGAGGAGGTGTTCGACTTCGCCGCGCACCAGCGCTTCCTGGCCGGCGAGGCCGACAGCATCGGCGCGTTCCAGGCGCGCCAGAAGACGGCGTTCGACGCCGAGGTGGCGCTGTGGAAGCACGAGGACGTGGCGGTGGCGCCGGTCGAGGCCGCGCCCGAAACCGAGACCGCGCTGCGCGAGGGCGAACGGCTGGTCAGCGCCGACATGTGCGGCAACGTCTGGAAGATCCCGGTGCAGGTGGGCCAGAGCGTGGCGGCCGGCGACACGCTGGTGGTGGTGGAAGCCATGAAGATGGAGCTGTCGGTGATCGCGCCGGTGTCGGGCACGGTGACGGCGATCCGCTGCGTGCCGGGCAAGCCGGTCAATGCCGGCGACGCGCTGCTGGTGCTGGCCGAGGACGCCACGTGCCCCGTGACCTGAGCCTCATGCGCGATCCGGTGCGCATCGGCCCGTCGCTGCGGCAGGCGCCGGCGCTCGCGGGGTCGCTGGCGGAGCAGGTGTACCAGCGCATCAAGGACGAGCTGTTCGACTTCCGCCTGCTGCCGGGGGATCGTTTCACGGAAGCGGAGCTGGCGTTGCGGCTGGGGGTGAGCCGCACGCCGGTGCGGCTGGGCTTGGCGCGGCTGGAGCGCGAGGGCTTCGTGCTGCCCAGTCCGCGCAGTGGCTGGCAGGTGCGGCCGTTCGATTTCGAGCGCTTCGAGGCGCTGTACGACGTGCGGGTGGTGCTGGAGCTGGCGGCGGTGGAACGGCTGTGCGCGCGTGAGCAGATGGATGAGCGCGGGCTGCTGGGAGCGCTGGCGGATGTGTGGCTGGTGCCGCCGGCGCAGCGCATCCTGGATGGGCGGATGGTGGCGGAGCTGGACGAGGCGTTTCACTGCTCACTGGTGGAGGCGGCGGGGAATGCGGAAATGGCGTTGATCCACCGGGAGGTGACGGAGAAGATCCGGATCGTGCGGAGGCTGGATTTCACCAAGGAGTTTCGGGTGGATGCGACGTATGAGGAGCATGGGGCGATTTTGCGGGCGGTGCTTGGGCGGCGGGGGGAGGCGGCGGGGGGGATGTTGCGGGGGCATATCGAGATGAGCAAGGCGGAGGTTCGGAAGATCACGTTGCATATGTTGCATGTGGCTCGGGAGGGTTCTTGAGGCGCGTCGGGGCGAAGCTGCGGGGCGGGTGCGGGGCTACGATTGCGGTCCGGAGCGTTCGCTCCGGACTGCCCCGTCCTCAACCTCGTCCGCCTTCGGCTCCCTACGGTTTCCGTCGGGCGCATCTACACGCCCCGCACCCGCCCCGCAGCCTCGCCCCGCCGCTCGTGCGTCTCCCTGCGGCGGATGTCGGGGAGGGTGGTTTGCTTGGCGTTTTGCTCAGCGTCGGGGTGGGGTGGAGGAGTTTGCGGGGCCCGCCAGAAACGGCTGCGCGGGCAGCCGTTTTTGGCATACATGGGGTGGGGCGTCGGGGCGGTGGTCGCTGCGCGTGGTGGCTGCAGTTTGGGCGCGCCCTTGCCCTGGCTCTTGCTGGCGTCCGGGTCAGCCTTGTAGTTGTTTGTAGACTTCTTCGGAGACGCGTTGGAGTTCTTCGCGGCTGATGGCGCCGGAGAGGGCGTAGCCGAATTGGCCTTCGACCCAGTAGAAGACGCGGACGGGGCCTTCCTGGGTGAATTGGAAGGCGGTCTGGCCGCCGGTGGCTTCGCGGGTGACGTAGAGGGTCAGGCGTTGGCCGTCGGGGGCGCCGTACATGAAGAGGGCGACGGGGCCGCTGCCGCCGGGGAGCAGGCGGCCGCCGACGAGGTCGTAGCCGGCGTGGGTCAGGGAGGGGGCGCGCACGGGGGCGCCCAGGCGCTTGGTGAGCCAGGTGACCAGGGCCTTTTCGTTGTCGCCGCTGACTTCGACGGGGCGGCCCATGTCTGGGGCGTAGACGGCGTGGGCGATGGCGGCGCGCTGGGCGTAGCCGCCGGCGGCGCGGTCGGGGGTGGCGGTGGCCAATACGGTTTGCAGGTGGCGGGCGTCCAGGGCGCCGCGCGCCAGCCAGGCGCTGCTGGCGCTGATGGCGGCGATGGCGACGCCGGCGGCCAGGGCGCGCCAGGGCAGGCGGCGCGCGGGGGGCGAGAGCGGCAGGCGCAGGGGCAGCGGTTCGTCCAGCACCGGGTCCAGCAGCGCGTGCAGGGCGCGGCGCTGGGCCTGCCAGGCGTGCACGCGGGCCAGGTCCTGCGGATGGGACGCGAGGAAGGCGTCGACCTCGGCGTGGCGGCCGGGCGGCAGCTGGCCGTCGGCGTAGGCGTGCAGGTCGGCTTCGGTGATCGGGTTGCCGGCGGTCGGGACGGCGTGGAGGCGTTTGTCGTTCATGTCATTTCACGCGGTGGAGCCGGCTGGCGGGTTCCTGGCCTTGCATCAGGGCGCCCAGCCGTTCGCGGGCGCGCGACAGGCGCGACATGACCGTGCCGATCGGCACGCCCAGCACCTGCGCGGTTTCCTGGTACGACAGGTCTTCCACGCACACCAGCAGCAGCACTTCGCGCTGCTCGGCCGGCAGGCCTTGCAGGCAGCGGTCCAGGTCGCGCACCTCCAGGTGGTCGGTCTGCGTGGCGCGCACCGGCACGTCGGGCAGGTCGCCCGCGCCGGCCTGTTCGGCCTGCCGGTGGTTGGCGCGCACGCCGTCGATGAAATGGTTATGCATGATGCCGAACATCCACGCCCGCAATTCGCCGCGCCGCTGCCAGCGCGAGTAGCGGCTCCAGGCGCGTTCGAGGGTGTCCTGCACCAGGTCGTCGGCCCGGTGCGGGTCGCCCGTCAGCCCGCGCGCATAGCGCCGCAGGCTGGGGATGCAGGCCAGGATCGCGGCTTCGTCGTCGGCGCGCATGGTCGGGCGTGGAGGGACGGCGCGGCCGGATCAGGGCTTGATGACGTGCCAGACGTCCTTGAAGTTGTCGCCGGTCTTATCGCCCGGCTTGGTGTCCTTGGCATACAGGTAGACCGGCTTGCCCTTGTAGGCCCATTGCTTGGAACCGTCGTCGCGGGTGATGACGCTCAGGTCGCCCGATGCCTTGGCGTCGGCGGCGGCGGTGACCGGGGGCCAGATCTTGGCGCACTGGTCGTTGCAGGCGCTCTTGCCGCCGGCATCCTTGTCGAAGGTGTACAGGGTCATGCCGGCGCTGTTGACCAGGACGCCGTCCTGGGTCTTGACGGCCTGTGCGTGGGCGCCGGCCGAGAACAGGGCGGCGGAGGAGAGAACCAGGGCTGCGGCGATTTGAGTACGCATGTCGTGCCTCGTAGATGGGAAAGTGGGGGACTGCCCTCTACAGACGCCGGGCCGAACGGGAATATTCCGCCGCGGGACAAAAAAAGTGGAGGGCCGGGGATGACGATCCAACCGAGCCTCGCGCGGGCCCCCTGCGACGGGCCGCCGTCAGGCGTGGCCGCCGGGGAGCGGGGCGGGTTCGTAGCGCATTTCTATTTCCAGGGCGGTCTCCTCCACGGGGGTGAAGCCCAGCGACTCGTAGAGCCGGCGGGCGGGGTTGCCCTTCAGGACGGACAGGGTGACCGGGGCGCCTTCGTCGTCCGCCTGCCGCAGCAGGCCCGCCAGCAGGCGCCGGCCCAGCCCCTGGCCCTGGAAGGCCGGGTCGATCTGGATCTGCACGACGCGCCAGCCGGTCGGGTCGCGGAAGGTCTTGAACAGGCCGGCCGGGCGGCCGTGCAGCCAGACGATCTGGGCGTCGTCGAAGTGGTAGCGAATGCGGGTCAGGTGATGGGCGTCGTCCTGCGGCGCGCCGGCGCGCGCCAGGTGTTCGGTCATGGTCGCCTTGCGCAGCGACAGCAGGAACGGCAGGTCGTCTTCGGTGGCGGCTTGCAACGCCAGGGAATGAGGGCTCATGGGGCGGCTTCAGGGTTGCTTGGGGGGACCACGCTTGGCGCTCTTGCCGGCCTGGTGGATAAGGTTATAGAGCTGTTGCGCCGCCGGCGCCAGGGGGCGGCCCCTGCGCGAGATCAAACCCAGGCTGCGGGTGACGCGCGGATGCTCCAGTTTGATGCCGGCCAGGGTGGGGTGGCCGGCCGGCGGCATCGCCAGCTGTGGCACCGCCGCCACGCCCAGGCCGGCTTCCACCAGGCCCAGCAGGGTCATGACGTGGCTGACCTCGAAGGCGCTGACGGTGCGCTTGCCGCTCTTGGCCAGGGCGTCGTCGATCAGCAGGCGGTTGCCGCTTTCCTTGGCCACGGTCATGAAGCGTTCCTGCGACAGTTCCTCCCACGACACGCTGCGGCGCGCGGCCAGCGGATGGTCGCGCCGCACCGCCAGCACGAAGTCCTCGCGCAGCACCGCCTTGAAATCCACGTCCGGCTCCTGGGTGCCGAAAAAGCTGATGCCGAAGTCGGCGCGGCCCGTCACCACGCTGTTGAGCACGGTGTGGGCGGTCTCGTCGATGATGCGGACCCGTATCCGCGGAAAGCGCTCGGCGTAGTCATGGATGATGGCGGGCAGGAAGTAATAGGCCACCGACGGCACGCAGGCCACGGTCACCAGCCCGCCGCGCTGCGCCGCCAGGTCGCCGATGCTGAGCACCGCGCGCTCCAGTTCGTCGATGGCGCCGCGGGCCCGCTCCAGGAAGATGCGGCCGACGTGGGTCAGGGACACCCGGCGGGTGGTGCGTTCCAGCAGGCGCGCGCCCAGCAGGTCTTCCAGCTTGTCGATGCGGCGGCTCAGCGCCGGCTGCGACAGGTTCAGGTCTTCGGCCGCGGCGCGGAAACTGGCGCGCTCGGCCACGGCCACGAAGGCCTGCAATTCCTGCAAATCGAAATTGATGCGTGCCATGCATTAATCCATCCGTAAGTTGCAATTCAAATAATAGCCGCGCCGTCGCAGAATGCACCGCATGGAAACGATCATCCCTTGCGTACTGATGCGCGGCGGCACCTCCCGCGGCCCCTTTTTCCTCAGCGACTGGCTGCCCGCCGATCCCGCCGAGCGCGACCGGCTGCTGCTCACCGCCATGGGCTCGCCCCACGCGTTGCAGGTGGACGGCCTGGGCGGCGGCAACTCGCTGACCAGCAAGGTCGCGATCGTGTCGCGCTCGACCCGCCCCGATTGCGATATCGACTACCTGTTCGCGCAGGTCTCGGTGGACCGCGCCAGCGTCGACACCCGCCCCAATTGCGGCAACATGCTGTCGGGCGCCGCGCCCTTCGCCATCGACGAGGGCCTGATCGCCGCGGCCGACGGCGAAACCGCGGTGCGGGTGCACAACGTCAATACCGGCGCCGTGATCGAGGCCGTGGTGCAGACGCCGGGCGGCCGCCTGACCTACGAGGGCGAGGCGCGCATCGACGGCGTGCCGGGCGTGGCCGCGCCGGTGCGCCTGAACTTCCTGGACGCCTGGGGCGCGGTCACCGGCCGCCTGTTCCCCAGCGGCCAACGGCAGGAGACCGTGGACGGCGTGGCCGCCACGCTGATCGACGCGGCCATGCCGATGGTGCTGTTGCGCGCCGCCGACTTCGGCCTGCGCGGCGACGAATCGCCGGCCGAGCTGGACGCCGACCCGGCGCTGCTGGCGCGCCTGGAACGCATCCGCCGCGAGGCCGGCGCCCGCATGGGGTTGGGCGATGTGTCGAACAGCGTCATCCCCAAGCCGGTGCTGCTGGCGCCTGGCGGCGACCCGGCCATCCTGTCCATCCGCTCGCGCTACTTCACGCCGCACGCTTGCCACCGCGCCCATGCCGCCACCGGCGCCGTCGGCGTGGCCGCGGCCTTTCTCATGCCGGGCACCGTGGCGCATGACTGCGGCGGCCCCGCGCCGCGGCCCGGCTACCGTGGCGTGCGCATCGAGCACCCGTCGGGCGGCATGGACATCGATGTCAGGCTGGACGACGCCAGCGGCGAAGTGCGGGCCGCCGGGCTGGTGCGCACCGCGCGCAAGATCATGAAGGGCCTGCTGTACGTGCCGGGGCGCTATGTGCCGGCGCGGGAGGAACGCGCGAGCCGGCCGCGGCCCGCGCACGCCGCGCTGGCGGCCTAGGCCTTGCACGGCTGCCGTACCCGCGGGCCGCGCCAGGCCTGCGCCCACCGAAACATGAAGGCAGCGGGCCGACCCGCTTCCGACCCGAGACACAGCGGTCCGCAGAGGCCGCCCACAGAACCATCAGGAGACATGACATGGCTTTTCCCACCCGCAGCACCCTGTGCGCCGCCGCGCTTTGCCTGGCCCTGAGCAGCCCGGCCGCGCACGCCGAATTCCCCGAGCGCGCGATCACCATGGTGGTGCCCACCGCCGCCGGCGGCGGCAACGACACCCTGGCCCGCGTGATCGGGCAGAAGATGGGCGAACTGCTGGGCCAGACCGTCATCGTGGTCAACAAGCCTGGCGCGCAGGGCGCCATCGCCGCCGACTACGTGGCGCGCCAGCCGGCCGACGGCTACACCCTGATGCTGGGCTACATCGGCACGCACGGCATCAACCCGGCGCTGCAGAAGCTCAACTACGATCCGGTGCGCGACTTCACCGCGATCGGCATGGTGGCCGACTCGCCCACGCTGATGGTGGTGTCCAGCAGCATCGGCGTGCAGGACGTGCCGGGCCTGCTCAAGTACGGCCAGGCCCATCCCGACGGCCTGAGCTACGCCTCGGCCGGCCCGGGCACGGCGCCGGCGGTGGCGGGCGAACTGTTCAACCGCGCCACCGGCGCGGCCATGCTGGAGATTCCCTACAAGGGCTCGGCGCCCGCCATGACGGACACGCTGGCCGGCGTCACCCAGGTCATGTTTCCCAGCCTGTTCAGCGCCTATCCGCACCTGAAGTCGGGCAAGATCCGCGCGCTGGGCGTGGCCGGCACGCGCCGCGCCAAGGTGCTGCCCGACATGCCGACCCTGGCCGAACTGGGCGTGCAGGGCGTGGACGTGGCGCAGTGGTACGCGGTGTTCGCGCCGGCCAACGCCGACCCGCAGGTGGTCGCCAGGCTGAACACCGCGCTCAATGGCGCGCTGAACGACCCGGCCGTGGCCGGCAAGATCGACGACCAGGGCGCCGAGGTGCGCACCAGCACGCCGGCCGAGCTTGCCGCGTTCGTGCGCGAAGAGGCCGTCAAGTGGAAGCGGCTGGCGTCGACGATCCACGCGGCGCTGTGAACAGCGCCAGCGGCGCGGCGTCGAAGTGGCGCAGGTTCGGAAACACCAGCCGCAGATCGTCCGCGCTGGCGCCGAACCAACCGCCCAGCGCCGCGCCCAGTTGCTCCACCGCCAGCGTCGGCAGCAGCCGGCCGTTGTCGACGAAGCCCGGGCCATCCGGCGCGATGGCCGGATGCGTGCCGAGGTAGCGGCCGCCATCGACGGCGCCGCCCAGCACGAAATGATGCGCGCCCCAGCCATGGTCCGAACCGTTGCCGTTCGATCCCAGCGTGCGGCCGAATTCCGAGGCGGTGAAGGTGGTGACCTGGCGCGCCACGCCCAGGCCCGCCAGCGCCTCCTGGAAGACGGCCAGCGCCTGGCCCAGTTCCTTGAGCAGGGCGGGATGGGTGTCGTTCAGGCCGGTGTGGTTGTCGTAGCCGTTCTGCGATACGAAGAACACCTGGCGGCGCGCGCCCAGCGCCTGGCGCGCGGCGATGATGCGCGCCACGATCTTCAGCTGCTGTGCCAGCGGCGAGCCGAAATCGCCCGGCACCGCCACGCCCGACAGCGCCGCCCGCAGCCGCGCATCGGCGTCGATCGACTGCGCCGCGATGCGCGACATCTCGCGTTCCATCAGGTGCTCGCGCGGTTGCGTGATCAGTTGGCGCAGCAGCGCGGTGCAGGCGCCGGATCCGTACATGTCGCGCGTCAGCAGCTCGATGCGGGTCGAGCCGTTCACGCCGACCCGGTAGCCGGCCACGTGGCGGCCCGCCAGCAGCACGGTGCTGCCGCCCGCGGTTATGCCGGTGAAGCTGCGCTGCGCGTTGATGTCGGCGTACAGGTCCGTCAGCCGTCCGGCCCAGCCGGATGAGGCGCCTTCCGGCGCCAGCGCCTGCCAGTACGACTGCTGGTCGTTGTGCGAGAACAGCTTGGGCGGCAGCGGCACGCGCGCGCCGATGTATTCCGCCTTGCTGGTGGGCACCACCAGCGGGCCGACGTTCAGCACCGCCGCCATCTCGCCGCGCTCGAACAGCGGCGCCAGCGGCGCCAGGGCCGGGGCCAGCGCGAATTGGGCGCCGTCGGCGGCGGGTGCCTTGCCGCGCAGCGCGGTGGCCGCCAGCGCGTCGCGCCGCAAGGCGATGTCGGTGCGCGCCGCGGCATAGGCGCGGTAGGCCGGCGCATCGAACGGCACCAGGGTGTTGAACGGATCGTTGCCGCCGTACAGGAACACGCACACCAGCGCCTTGTAGTCGCCGGGTGGCGCGGATTGCGCCGCCGCCGCGCCCAGCGCCGCCAGGTTCAGCGCCAGCGGCGCGGCGGCGTGCGTGGCCCCCAGGGCGCAGGCGCGCAGCAGGAATTCGCGGCGGTCGGCCTTCATTTCTGCACCAGGTATTCGGGGCTGGCCGCCACCAGCGTGATGGCGGCGCGCACGCGGTCGCGCGGCCGTTCGCGCGGCAGGGTGTCGACGGCCTGCGCGATGGCCTGGGCCGTGGCCGCGCTGAAGGCATCGCCCGCCAGCAGCAGCACGACCCGTGCCACCAGCGCGTCGGCATCGGCGGCCAGGGCGATCTCGGCGGTGTACGGGGTCTGCAGGTCTTCCCAGCCGCGATCGACGTAGATGGCCACGAAGTTCAGGTAGCCGGCGATGCTGGTCTCATCGGTGATCTGCAATTCCGGCGCCACCAGGCCGCGCCGCGCCAGTTCGGTGACGGGCGGCGTGTAGCGCGGCCGGAAGAAGTTGAACACGCTGGCCGAACGCATCGGGCTCTGCGCCAGCCGGATGGTGTTGTCGGTGGTGTCGGGCATGGCCCAGGCGCCGTTGGTGGAGGTGGCGCCGAAGGCGCGCGCCCAGCCGGAAAAACGCAGGATGGGTTCGCGCACCTTGCCCCAGCCCGGCGCGGCCAGGTCGGGCTGGCGCGCCTCGTCGTCCAGCAGGATGGCGCGCACCACCGCCTCGAGGTTGCCGCGCGCGCCGTGGCCGTCGTCGTCGAACGCGGCCGCCACGCGCCCGACATAGGCCGGACTCGGGTTGCTGGTGACCAGCCGCTGGATCAGCTGCGTGCCGATGAACGGCCCCACGTTGGGGTGCGCGCTGATCACTTCCATCGCGCGCCGCAATGACAGATGGCCGTCGGTGCCCGGCGGGATCACCGCGCCCAGGAAGCGTTTTTCGGCCAGCGAATGCAGCGCCGGGTTGAGCGCCATGGGACGGCGGTGGAACTGCACGTCGGTCTCCGGCCCGTCCAGGTCCCAGCCGGTGAAGACCTTGGCCAGTCCCTGCACGTCGGCATTGTCGTAGGTCTCCACGGGGGCGCCGTTCGCCAGCCGCGGCGTGCCGTCGCGGTTCAACTCGACCAGGCCGATGCTGAACAGCTGCATCACCTCGCGCGCATAGTTCTCGTCGGGGTGGCGGCCGGTGCGCGGATCTTCCTTGCGGTTGCCGCGATAGGTCAGCATGCAGCCCATCGACAGGTTGCGGGTGACGGCGGTGAGCAGGTCCTGGTAGTTGCCGAAGGCATGCTCGGCCAGCAGGTCCATGAAACCGGCGGCGCCGAACAGCGGCCAGTTGGCGGTGATCGACGCCACGCCGACCACGAAGATCTCCGACAGCGCGAACGCCACGCGCGTGCGCACCTGGTCTTCGGCGCTGATGAACTTGCGCCACAGCGTCGATTCGAGCGGCGCGTTGATGCCATTGCCCTTGTAGGCCTCGGTGTTCTTGCCTTGCTGCAGCAGCCAGTCGAAATGGCTTTGCGAGGGCGGCAGCGCCAGTTGCGCGTCGAGCCAGCGGGCGTAGCCCTCGCGCACCACGGCGTCGATCTGCGCCGGCGTCGGGCCGAAGGTGGCCTGCGCCAGGAAGCGCGAGGCCTGGCCGGGCGTGGGGGGAGGGCGGGGGGAGGAAGCGGCCGGCGCCGCTTCGGACGGCGACGCGGACATGCAGGCAGCCCCGGGATCGAATGCGAGCCCTTACGGTACCGAAGCGCCGGGGGGGCTTCAAGACCGTCATTCGGACGAGGGACTAATCCATTTGAATGAGCCGTCGCCACAGAAGGGCGTCGGCCCGCGCTGGCGGGCCGGTCCGCGTGGACTAGACCGAACGGGTGATGCCGCCGTCGATGCGGATGTTCTGCCCGGTGATGTACGACGAAGCGTCGGAAGCCAGGAAGGCGATCAGGTCGGCCACTTCCTCGGCGGTGCCATAGCGACCCATCGGGATGCGAACGCGCCGGTCTTCCTTTTCCGGCAGGCTGTCGATGAAGCCGGGCAGCACGTTGTTCATGCGCACGTTGTGTTCGGCGTATTCGTCCGCGAATACCTTGGTGAACGCGGCCAGGCCGGCGCGGAACACGCCGGACGTGGGGAACAGCGCTTCCGGCTCGAAGGTGGCGTAGGTCGAGATGTTGACGATGGCGCCGGATTTCTGCTGCTTCATGACCGGCGCCACCAGGCGCGCAATGCGCACCACGTTGAGCAGGTAGAACTCCATGCCCAGGTGCCAGTCGTCGTCGCTGATTTCCAGCAGCGGGCCCTTGGGGCCGTGGCCGGCGCTGTTGACCACGGCGTCGACGCGGCCCCACTGCTGCAGGGTCGCGTCCACCAGCCGCGCCAGGTCCTCGGGCGAGCGGTTCGAGCCGGTCACGCCCAGGCCGCCCAGTTCGGCGGCCAGCGCCTCGCCCTTGCCGGACGAGGACAGGATCGCCACGCGGTAGCCGTCGGCCGCCAGTTTGCGCGCCGCCGCCGCGCCCATGCCGCTGCCGCCGGCGGTGATGATTGCCACTTTATCCGTGCTCATGCGTCGTTCCCCAGGGTGTCGGAAAACGGCCATTGTAGGGGCGGGCGCGGCGGCCCCGCGCAGATCCCGCGAGGCCGGCAGGGGCGATCAGTCGACCAGCTTGAGCACGCCCTTCATCAGCGCGAAATGGCCGGGGAACGAGCAGAAGTAGGCGTAGTCCTGGCCGGCGGCCAGCTTGCTGACGTCGAACGTGACCGAATCGGTCTCGCCGCCGCCGATCACCTTGGTGTGGGCGATGACGCGGGCGTCGTCCTTCTTGACGTAGTTGTTGTCCAGGCCGGCGGCCATGCCGTCGTTGACGGCGCCCTGCATGTCGGCCTGCTTGGTCAGCACCCAGTTGTGGCCCATGACGTTCTTGGCCAGCGTGCCGGGATGCTTGAGGTTCACGGTGAATTGCTTGCAGCTCTTGCTGACCGTGATTTCCTTCTTGTCGAACTGCATCTGGTCGTTGCCGGCGATATCCACCGAGCATTCGGCGGCCAGCACCGGGGCAGAGGCCAGGGCCAGGACGGTCGCGGCGCAGAGATTCTTCAACAGCATGTTCGTGCCTCCAGGGATCGAGGGGAGAGGAACCGCGCGCTCCGCCGGGCGGAGCCTCGCGGCCGTTGCGGTATTGTCGTTCCAGTCTACGCCTCGCGGCGCAAGGCTGCCCGCCAGGGGTTTGACGCAGCGCAAGCCGGCGCCAGCGAATTGCCCTGGCGCGGTTCCGGCCGGTCGCTCCGGCGGTGGTCCCGTCGCCGGCCTCGCGCTCAGCGCGTGCCGGCCTGGGCGGCGACGCGCCAGATCACGTTGCCGACATCGTCGGCCACCAGCAGGGCGCCCCGCGTGTCGAGCGCCACGCCCACCGGCCGGCCGCGCGCCTGGCCGGCGTCATCCAGGAACCCGGTCAGCACGTCGCGCGCCTGGCCGTCCGCGCGCGCGTCGGTGAACGGCACGAAGATCACCTTGTAGCCGCTGCGCGGGTCGCGGTTCCAGGAACCGTGCTGGCCGACGAACATGCCGTGCGTGAAGGGGGCCGACAGCGTGGCGCCGCCGGACCAGGCCAGCCCCAGCGAGGCGGTATGCGGCCCCAGCGCGTAGTCGGGCACGATCGCCTGCGCCACCAGGTCGGGGCGCGGCGGCTTTACCCGGGTGTCGACGTGCTGGCCGAAGTAGCTGTAGGGCCAGCCATAGAAGCCGCCGTCGCGCACCGAGGTCATGTAGTCGGGCACCAGGTCGCTGCCCAGTTCGTCGCGTTCGTTCACCGCGGTCCAGAGCGTCTTGCCGTCCGGTCCCCAGGCCATGCCCACCGGATTGCGCAGGCCGGTGGCGTACAGGCGCTTGGCGCCGCTGGCGACATCGATTTCCCAGATGGCGGCCCGGCCTTCCTCTTCGGCCATGCCGTTTTCGCCGACGTTGCTGTTCGAGCCGACCGACGCATAGAGCTTGGCGCCGTCGGCGCTGGCGATGAGGTTCTTGGTCCAGTGATGGTTGCGGCCGGCGGGCAGGTCCGTCACCTTGACGCCGGGCGCGTCGATGCGGGTCTGGCCCGCCTGGTAGGGAAACCGCAGCACCGCATCGGCGTTGGCGACGTACAGCTGGTCGCCGACCAGCGCCATGCCGAAGGGCGAGTTCAGGCCTTCCAGGAACACGCTGCGCGTCTGCGCCGCGCCGTCGGGCGTCAAGCCGCGCAGCAAGGTGATGCGGTTGGCGCTGGGCGTGCGCGCGCCGGCCCGCTTCATGACGATGCCGGCGGCCCAGTCCTTGATGCCGCCGGACGCCTCGGGCGGCTTGGGCGGCGCGTTGCTCTCGGCCACCAGCACGTCGCCGTTGGGCAGCACATAGAGCCAGCGCGGGTGGTCCAGGCCGCGGGCGTAGGCGGTCACCGCCAGGCCGCTGGCCGGGGTTGGCAGGCCGGCGTCGGCCCAGCCCACCGCCTTGGCGGTATTGACCGTGGGAATCAGCGTGGGATTGGGCGCGGGCAGCTCGGGCCGCGGCCCCATGCCGGCCTCGACCGGCAGGCGCGCGACCTCGCCGCAGGCGGCCACCAGGGCGGCGGCCACGACGAGCACCGGCAATACGTATCGAATTCGCATGGCGCGGCTCCAGTCGCGGGATGGGCAAGCCTTCATCATACGACGCGGTGGTGGCCGCTCCGCCACTGCCTAGCGCATGTCGAAGGCTTCCTGATGCCAGTGGACGCCGCCGCGGCCCAGGCGCCGCAGTCCTTGGCGCAGCGCCGCCGCCAGGCCAGCCGGGCCACAGTACCAGACGTCGGCGACCCGGCCGGCAGCCACTTCGCCCTGTGCCAGGGAGGCGGCTTCCAATCGCTGTCCCTGCGCCGCGCTGTGCACTTGCAGCGTGACGTTGTCCAGTGCCTCGCAGCGTTGCCGCAGCACCTCGACGAACGGGTCGGCGCCGGCGTCGCGCACACAATAGTGCAGCCATACGGACGGGCGGTCGCCGGGCGCGTCACGGGCCGCTTCCAGCCAAGCCAGGAACGGCGTGACGCCGATGCCGCCCGCGACCCACACTTGCGGGCCGGCGGCGGGATCGGCCGGGCGTTCGAAGCGGCCGTAGGGGCCTTCGACCGTGACCGGCGCGCCTTCGCGCAGCGTGGCGGCCAGGCGTCGGGTAAAGTCGCCCAGGGCCTTGATCTGGAAGGTGACGTCGTGGCGGCCGGCGTGCGGCGCGCTCGCAATGGTGAACGGATGTGCGCCTTCGCGCCGGTCGAAGGTGACGAAGGCGAACTGCCCTGCCGCGTGGCCGGGCCAGCGCGGGCCGAGTTCACAGGTGACTTCGAGGATGTCGCCGGGGCGCCGGACCAGCCCGGTGACCTTGCCGGCGACGCGCCGGCCTTGGCCGATGCGGCCGGCCAGCGACAGCAGCGCGGCCGCGGCGCCGCCCGCCATCAAAGGCAGCAGCAGCGCACCGGTCGGGCCGGTCCAGTAATAGGCCGGCGCCAACGCCAGCGTGTGAAACGCCAGCACCAGGAAGGCCAGCGGCATGGCGCGGTGGACGATGCGCCACGCATGGTACGGAAAGCGCCGCCACAGCGTGATGACCAGCATGGCCAGCAGGGCATAGATCGTCCATTCGCCCAGATCCTTGGCCAGGCCGCGCGAATCCGCCAGCATGGCCAGCACCGCGTCGCGCGCGGGCCGTCCTTCGATGCCCACCAGCGCTTTCAGCGGCGTGCTCGCCAGCTTGATCAGCCAATGCGCCGCGCCCGCGCCGATGGCCAGGATGCCGGCCCATTTGTGCAGCCGGTAGATCTTGTCCATTCCGCCCAGCGGGCCTTCCAGCCAGGCCGGACGCAACGCCAGCAGCATGATCAGCGACATCAGTCCGATCGACCAGACGCCCGTCAGGTACAGCGCCTGCTGGCGCAGCGCCCAGGGCCAGGCGGCCCCGGACGCCGGTTGCGGCAGGGGGGCGTCGACCGCCCAGGCGCCGGTCAGCGCGAGCAGGAAGAGACCCAGGGCGGAACGGGTTTTCATGGCGGCGGCCTCAGTCCTTGATACGGCTGCGCAACACGGCGCCGCTTTGCGCATCGACGCGCAGCTTCACGCGCTGGCCCTGCGGGTTGTCGGCCTTGACGTCGTAGCCGCGGTGATGCTCCAGCTCGATCTCGGTGATGTTGCGGTAGCCCGCGGCGGTCAGCGTGTCGTAGATCTGGCGCACGGTCAGGATCTGCGCGGCGGGCGCGGCCTGGGCGGGAGCCGCGGCGGCCGGTGCGGTTGCGGCCGGCGCAGCGGCGGGCTGGGGCGCGGTCTGCGCCAGCGCGGCGACGCCGGTGAGGGTGGCGGCGCCGATGGCCAGGGCGGACAGGGTCTTGCGGATCGGGTTCATGCGGATCGGGTTCATGCGGTTTTCTCCTGAGGGTCGAAGTCGGGCCGTGGATCGGCCATGACGTCATTATTCGGGGGGGCGCATGAACCCGTTCTGAAGCCGCCGTTCACCCGCCGTTCATGTTTGATCCGCTATAAATGAGACGCTTGTCTTCCCCTGTTTTTCCCCCGCGCGCCGGGTTACCCTGGTTGCGTTCCCCTCACGGAAACCCCATGGCCGCACGTTCGCGCATCGCAATCTGGCTGACCGGCTGCGCGCTGGTCCTGGCGCTGGCCGCCGGGCCGGGCGCGGGCGTGGCCGATGAAAGCGACCACGAGCAGGCGCGCCAGGCGCTGCAGGCCGGCAAGGTGCTGCCCCTGCGTTCGGTGCTGGACATCGTCGAGCGCGATTTTCCCGGCCAGGTGGTGAAGGTCGAGTTCGAGGAAGACGACGGCGTGTTCCTGTACGAGATCCGCCTGCTGCAGCCCGGCGGCAGCCTGGTGAAGCTGAAGATCGACGCGCGCGACGGCACCGTGCTGGGCATGAAAGGCCGCGACATCCAATTCCGGAACCGACACTGATGCGCATGCTTGTCGTCGAAGACGAACCGACCCTGGCCGCGCAACTGGCCGACGCCCTGCGCCACGCGGGCTACACCGTCGACACCGCCGCCGACGGCGCCAGCGCCCACTACATGGGCGAGGTCGAGACCTACGACGTGGTGGTGCTGGACCTGGGGCTGCCGGTGATGGACGGCCTGACCGTGCTCAAGCAATGGCGCGCCGCCGGGCGCGGCATGCCGGTGCTGATCCTGACCGCGCGCGCCAACTGGCACGAGAAGGTCGCCGGCATCGACGCCGGCGCCGACGACTATCTCACCAAGCCCTTCCACATGGAAGAGCTGCTGGCCCGCGTGCGCGCGCTGCTGCGCCGCCACAGCAGCCACGCCAGCGCGCAATGGCGCTGTGGTCCGCTGATGCTGGACACGCGGCTGGCCAAGGCCACCGTCGACGGCCTGCCGCTGAACCTGACCAGCCACGAATTCAAGGTGCTGGCGGTGCTGATGCAGCGCGCCGGCGAAGTGGTCTCGCGCGGCGAGTTGATCGAGCATATCTACGCGCAGGACCACGACCGCGATTCCAACACCATCGACGTGTTCATCGGCCGCCTGCGCAAGAAGCTGCCGCCCGACGCCATCGAGACCGTGCGCGGGCTCGGCTACCGGCTCGCCTGTACCTCATGACCACGCCGCGCGCGCCGGGTTCGCTGCGCTGGCGCCTGCTGGCCGGCACGCTGGCCTGGATCGCGGTCACCGTCGTGCTGGCCGGCTGGGGCCTGGGCAGCCTGTTTCGCCAGCACATCACCGAACAGTTGCGGGCCGAACTGGCGCTGCACATGAACCAGCTGACCGCCGCGGTCAGCGTGGCGCCCGATGGACGGCCGGCGGTGGCGTCGCCCCTGAGCGATCCGCGCCTGGAACAGCCGCTGTCGGGGCTGTACTGGCAGATCGACCGCCTTGATGACAAGGGCCGGGTGGCGGCCGCCGGCGTGGCGCGTTCGCGCTCGTTGTGGGACCAGGTGCTGGCCCTGCCCGCGGCCGACAGCGCCGACGGCGTCTATGACATCGCCGGTCCGCAGGACCATCGCCTGAGCGCGCTGACGCGCCTGCTCAAGCCCGAGGACGCCGACACGGTGACGTTGCGCCTGATCGTGGCCGCCGACCGCGCGGTGCTGGCCGAACCGATCGAACGCTTCAACCACATGCTGCTGTTGTCGCTGGGCGCGCTGGCGGCCGGGCTGGTGGCGGCGGCGGTGGTGCAGGTGGCGGTCGGGCTGCGGCCGCTGGGCCGGCTGCGGCGCCAGCTGGCCGCGCAGCAGGGCGGCAATAGCCTGCACATCGACGGCCGCTTTCCCAGCGAAATCCAGCCGCTGGTGGACGACTTCAACCGCGTGCTGGCGGTCAACGCGGACATCGTGCAGCGCGCCCGCACCCAGGCCGGCAACCTGGCGCACGCCGTCAAGACGCCGCTCACCATCCTGGGCAACGCGGCCGCGCGCGAGGACGGCGCGTTCGCCCGCCTGGCGCGCGAGCAGGTGGCGATGGCGCAGCGCCAGATCGACTATCACCTGGCGCGGGCGCGGGCCGCGGCGGCCTCGGGCACGGCCGGAGGGCGCACGCCCTTGCGCGCTCCGGTGCAGGCGCTGCTGCGGGTCATGCAGCGCCTGTACGCGGCGCGCGGGCTGGAACTGGAGATGGCGGAATTCGCCGACGGCCTGGAATTCCGCGGCGAGGAGCAGGACCTGCAGGAAATGGTGGGCAACCTGCTCGACAACGCCTGCAAATGGGCCACGCATCGCGTCCGCATCGGCGCGCGGGCGTCGGCGCCGGACCGCCTGCAGATCGTGATCGACGATGACGGCCCCGGCATCGGCGAGGACGAGCGCGAACGCATCTTCGAGCGCGGCGTGCGCATGGACGAGCAGCGGCCCGGGTCGGGCTTGGGCCTGGACATCGTGCGCGACCTGGCCGGCACCTATGGCGGCGAGGTCAGCGCCGGGCAGGCGCCGCTGGGCGGACTGCGCGTGACGCTGACGCTGCCGGCGTTGCCGACCGCGACGGGTGCGCGCTAGCGCACCAGCGTCACCGGCACTTCCGCCAGTTGCACCACCTGGTTGGCGACCGAGCCGATCAGCATGCCGGCCAGCGCGCCATGGCCGCGCGTGCCCATGACGATGCGCGCGCATTGATGCTGCTGCGCGTAGTTGGCGATCTCGACCGCGGCATTGCCGAATTCGACGTGGCTGGTGTAGTCGGTGCCGGTCACGTCGAGCAGCTTGCGCGCGTCGTCGGCGGCTTCCTGGCCTTCGCGCACGTAGTATTCGTCGATCATGTCCTGGGTGACCAGCCGCGACAGGCCGGCGCGGCCTTGCGGCGGCGTCTGGATGTTGAGCAGGTGGATGCGCGCGTCGCGCGCACCCTGCGCCAGCTGGCGCGCGTGCAGCACGGCGCGGTTGGCGTTGTCGGAGCCGTCGACCGGCACGAGGATATGCAGCATGGCGGCCTCCTTACTTGACCAGGGTGACGGGCAGGTCCGTCAGGTGCAGGACCTTGGTGGCAACCGAGCCCATGAACAGCGCGGCCACCGATCCCAATCCGCGAGAGCCCATGAAGATCTCGTCGGCGTCGATCTCGCCGGCCACGCGCACGATGGTGTCCGCCGTCGCGCCGGTCTCGACGCGCTGGCCGAACGGCACGCCGGCTTCGGCCAGCAGCGCGCTGGCTTCGCGCAGCGCGGCCTGGCCTTCTTCCTGGTGGTAGGCGTCAATGTCCGCCTGTGACAGGCCGCGGCCGATCTTGCCGGCCTGCAGCGGAATCTGCACCGTCAGCAGTTCGACCCGTTCGACCGGGTCGTAGTCGCGCGCCGCGAGCAATGCCCGCACCGCATGCACCGCATGCCGCGAGCCATCCACGGGGATCAGAATGCGTTTCATCGACGTCTCCTTGTTGTCCGCGAGCCGCGGCGAAGGGCCGCAGTGTCTCCACTGTACGAAATTATTCGGCGCCTTGGGCGGCGGCGGGATGCGCGGAATCAAACGAAGCGGGATCGGGCGCGCGCAGCGGCGTGCGTCCTGCGCGGGAGAGGGGCCGGGGACGCATTGGCGGGGTGGCCCGCAGGCTGAGTCAGCGCCAGCGCGCCGGCGTCTGCGCCGCCTCGGCCGGCAGGCCCAGCAGCAGGGCGGCCATGCGGCCCAGCGTGGAGGCGTCGCCGGTGGTTTCCAGCGACACCGAGCCGGCGCCGTCCGGCGCCAGCAGCCCGCGTTCCTGCAATTGATGGCGCAGGCGGCGCGCCACCGGGCCGCCGGTTTCCAGCAGCGGCACGGACTCGCCCGCCGCGGCCTGGATCGCGTCGTGCAGGAACGGGAAATGGGTGCAGCCCAGCACCAGCGCGTCGGCGCCCTGCGCCAGCAGCTCGCTGACCGGCGCCGCCACCACGCGGGCGGCGGCGGGGCCGTCGATCTCGCCGCGCTCGACCTGCAGCACCCATTCGGGACACGGCCGGAACAGGATGCGGATCTCGGGCGCCTCGCGTTGCACCAGCGCCGCGAACTTGGGGCTGGCCAGCGTGCCGGTGGTGGCGAAGACGCCGACCACGCCGCTGCGCGTCAGGTGCGCGGCCGGCTTGATGGCCGGCTCCACGCCGATGATGACAAGGTCCGGATGGCGGGCGCGCAGCAGCGCGATGGCGGCGGCGGTGGCGGTGTTGCAGGCCACCACCATGGCCTTGGCCTGGCGCGACACGAAATAGTCGGCGATGGCCAGCGCCCGCTGCTGCACGGTTTCCTGCGTCTTCTCGCCGTAGGGCACATGGGCGGAATCCGCCAGGTACAGCAGGTGTTCCCGCGGCAGCGCTGCGCGGATGGCGCGCAGCACGCTCAGTCCGCCGACGCCGGAGTCGTATACGCCTATGGGGTGGGGGGCATGCATGGGTGAGCAGCGAGAGCCAGGATGGCGCCCAGTGTAGCGCCCCGGGGCCTGTCTCCACCGCTCCTTTCCGTGTGGGCAGCCTAGTCTTCCGGCGTCTCGCGATGCGCGCGCACTTCCTCGATCAGCCGGCGGGTCGCGCCGGACAGCGGCGCGTCGCGCCAGATCAGGGTGAGCGGCGCGCGCAGTTCCACCGGGCCGCTGACGTTGACGTACACCACGCCCTCGATGTTGACCCGGCGCAGTGACGCCGGCACCAGCGACACGCCCAGGCCTGCCGCCACCAGGCTCAATGTGGACAGCACGCGCGGCGCCTCCTGCGCCACCCGCGGGCTGAAGCCGGCGGCGCGGCAGCCCGAGATGATGGCGTCGTACAGGCCGGGACCGCTGTGGCGGCGGTACAGGATCAGCGATTCCTCGGCCAGTTCCGACAGCGCGATGCGCTTGCGGGTCCGCCCCTTGACCATCGGATGGTCGGCGGGAAAGGCGGCCAGCATGGTTTCCTCCAGCACGCTCTCGACCGCCACGCCGCGATCGGCGCCGTGCGCGCCGCGGATGAAGGCGACGTCGACCCGGCCGGCGCGCACGTCCTCCATCAGTTCGCCGGTGCTGCTTTCCTCCAGCACCAGCCGCACCTGCGGCGCGCTTTCGCGAAAGCGCCGGATCACGGACGGCACGAACGGGTGAAAGGCGGCCGAGCCGGTGAAGCCCACCGTCAGCCGGCCGGCCTCGCCCAGCGACACCCGCCGCACGCCGTCGACCGCCTGGTCGACCAGCGCCAGGATGCTGCGGGCATCGGCCAGCAGCGCTCGGCCGCTTTCGGTCAGCTCCATGCCGCGCGGCAGCCGGTGGAACAGCGTGACCCCCAGCTCCTGTTCCAGCACGCGGATCTGCTGGCTGAGTGGGGGCTGGCGGATGCCCAGCCGGGCGGCCGCCTTGGTCAGGTGGGATTCCTCGGCCACCGCCAGGAAATAGCGCAACAACCGCAGATCGACGGATGCCATATGCATTGAATATGAATGTTTAACCAGTCATATATTAGACATTATCTTGTCGCGAGAGTAGGCTGCGAGCTATTCCTTCACTCCCGGCGCCGCCGCGCCGGTGCTTCGCGGACCGGCCACGGCCACACGACAATGAACGCAGCAGCACCTGATTCCCCCGACGCCGCCACGCGGCCGCCGCCCACCTGCGGGCAACTGTTCTACGGATTCCTCATGCTCGGCCTGACCGCCTTCGGCGGCGCGCTGCCGCTGGCGCGGCGCATGGTGGTCGAAAAGCACCGCTGGCTGTCCGGGGCCGAATTCACCGACCTGCTGGGGCTGTGCCAGTTCCTGCCGGGTGGCAACATCATCAACCTGTCGGTGGCGCTGGGCATGAAGTTCCGCGGCCCGCGCGGCGCCTTCGCGGCGCTGATGGGGCTGATCCTGGCGCCCTCGGCCATCGTGGTGCTGCTGGGCATGGTCTACGACCGCTTCCAGAACGATCCGCACATCCAGCACCTGTTCGCCGGCCTGGCGGCCGCGGCGGCGGGGCTGCTGATCTCGATGGCGGTCAAGATCGGCGTGCCGGTGCTCAAGCGCCGCGACTGGCTGGCCGGCACGGTGGCCACCGCCTGTTTCATCGCCATCGCGGTGCTGCGCATCCCGCTGCTGCCGACCATGGCGGTGCTCACGCCCCTGAGCATCCTGCTGGTCTGGAGGCAACGCCGATGATCCAGACCCTGATCGCCCTCGCCATCATTTTCTCGCAGCTGTCGGTGCTGGCCTTCGGCGGCGGCAACACCATCCTGCCCGAGATGCAGCGCCAGGTCGTGGAGGTGCACGGCTGGATGACGGCCGCCGATTTCTCCGCGCTGTTCGCCCTGGGGCAGGCGGCGCCGGGCCCCAACCTGATGGTCGTCACGCTGGTCGGCTGGCACGTGGCCGGCTGGGCCGGCATGCTGGTCACCACGCTGGCCAAGTTCGGGCCGTCCTCGATCATCACCATCATCGCCCTGGGGCTGTGGGAACGCTTCAAGGACCGCCCGTGGCGCGGCGTGATCCAGGCCGGCATCTTCCCGATGACAGTGGGCCTGGTGGCCGCCAGCGCCGCGCTGATCACCGAGGCCTCGGTCCACTCATGGCTGCTGGGCGCCATCACCGCGGTGGTGGCGCTGCTGGGCAGCGCGACGCGGATCCACCCGCTATGGCTGCTGTTCGGCGGCGCGCTGGTGGGATTGCTCGCGATCGGTTAGCGTGGAGGCTCTTGCCACGCGTGGGAGCCCGTCATGACGCTGCCGGTCAAGGATCCGGATACCGACTCGACCCAGGCCGGCGTCGCGCCGCTGCCGTTTTTCCATGCGCACCGGCGCCTGGTGCTGTGCGGGCTGCTGTTCGTCGCGGTGGCGGTGGGGTTGTGGCGCGCCGGCCTGACGCCGAGCCGCGCGGGCCTGTTGGGCTTTGACCTTGCCGCGCTGGTGTTCCTGCTGCTGACCGGCGCCGCCTTCGGCAAGGCGACGCCCGCGGCCATGCGGGTGCGGGCGCAGCAGGTCGACGTCGGCCGCAGCGCCGTGCTCTGGAGCAGCGTGCTGCTGTCGTGCCTGGTGATGCTGGCGCTATGGACGGAAATGCGCGCCGCCGGCGGTATCGAGGGCGTGACCGACCTGATCGCGGCGGCCGCCAGCATCGTGCTGTCGTGGCTCTACATGAACATGATCTTCGCGCTGCACTATGCGCATGGCTACTACAGCCATCGCAACGGCATGCACAAGGGCCTGGACTTCCCGGGCAAGGAAGATCCCGACTACTGGGACTTCGCCTACTTCTCGCTGGTGCTGGGCATGACGTTCCAGGTGTCCGACGTGCAGATCGTCAGCCGCCGGCTGCGGCGCACGGCGCTGATGCACAGCGTCATCGCCTTCTTCTTCAACGTCTTCATCATCGCCATCAGCGTCAACGTGGCGGCGGGACGGGCATGAAAAAGCCCGGCCGCGGGGCCGGGCTTTTTTTGCCGGGGCCGCCCCAAGGCAAAAAAAAGCCCCCTCGGGGGGGCAGCGACCCGCGTAGCGTGGGGGCTTTTTTTCCAACCGGACAGGCCGGTCGCGCTCAGGCCGCGGCGGCCAGGCGCCACAGCGACGTCACTTCCTTGGAGCGCGCCGCGTACAGCGGGTCCTCGGCATCCTTGGCGCGGCCATGGGTGGGCCGCGTGTCGATGCGTTCCACTACGCGCAGGCCGGCCTGCTCGATCATCTCCAGCAATTGCTCGCGGGTGCGCAGGCCCAGGTGTTCGGCCAGGTCCGACAGGATCAGCCAGCCCTCGCCATTGGGCGTCAGGTGCGTCGGCAGTCCGTTCAGGAAGCCGCGCAGCATGCGGCTGTCGGGGTCGTAGATCGCGTGCTCGACGGGCGAGCTGGGGCGGGCCGGCAGCCACGGCGGGTTGCAGACCGCCAGCGACACCCGGCCTTCGGGGAACAGGTCCGCTTCGACCACCTCGACCTGCTGCGCCAGGCCGAGCCGTTGGAGGTTTTCGCGGGCGCAGGCCAGCGCCCGCGGGTCCATGTCGGTGGCGATGACGCGCTTGCCGCCGCGGCGCGCCAGCACGGCCGCCAGCACGCCGGTGCCGGTGCCGATATCGAACGCCACGCTGCCGCGCGGCATCGGGGTGCGCGCCACCAGGTCGATGTACTCGCCGCGCAACGGCGAAAACACGCCATAGTGCGGGTGGATGCGGTTGTCCAGCGCGGGGATCTCCACGCCCTTTTTGCGCCATTCGAAGGCGCCGATCAGGCCCAGCAGCTCGCGCAGCGACGCCACGTAGGGTTCGTTGGCGGGGCCGTGGGCCTCTTCGCAGGCCTGCCGCGCATCCGGCGCGCGGCGCAGCGAAATGCCGTGGCCGGCGTCGAACGGAATCAACAGCATGCCGAGGATGCGGGCGCGCTGCGACTGGATCTGGCGATGTTGGTTGAAGGCCTCCAGCATGCTTTCCACCGGCTTGCGCGGGCGCTTGTCGACCCGGCGCGTGATGGCCTGCAGCAACTGGCGCGCATTCTGGAAGTCGCCGCGCCACAGCAGGCCCACGCCTTCGCAAGCCAGGCGATAGGCCACGTCCGCCGTGGTGCGGTCGTCGGCCAGCACCACGCGCTTGGGCGGCGTGGCGCCGGATTCCGAGCGCCAGCGGGCGGTGTGGTGGGTCTGGTCAGGGGCCTCGCCCTCTGTCCAATGCAGTTCAGGCTGGGTCAACGGGACGCTCCGGGCAAGGCGGGCTTCAGGGGCAAGGCGGTCATGAAACAGGGAAATCCAGGGGAAAAAAGAAAAAAGGCGCGGTCTGCCAATGTAGCAGCTTCGCGCCTTCGGGGGCGGCGGGCGGCGCCTGGCGCCGCCCGTCGGGGCCGTATCAGTGGAACAGCACCACGGCCTTCTGCAGCGTGATCCAGATGCCCCAGGCCAGCGGGATGCCGACGCAGGCCCAGGCGAACAGCACCAGCGCCGCCGGCGTGCGGAAGGTCGAGGCGCCCACGCCGTGGGTCTCGGCCGCCGCCGCGCGTTCATGCGCCAGGGCCTTCTCGCGCGCCAGTTCCTCGTCGGTCATGAAGTACTTGGGGTTCACCGGGCGGATCGCCAGGTTGCACAGGAAGCCCAGCACCAGCATGCCCGCCAGGATGTACATGGTGATGTCATATACCTGCGCCCGCGGCACGCCGATGGACAGCTGGTATTCGCGGATGTAGTTCACCAGCACCGGCCCGAAGATGCCCGCGGCCGACCAGGCCGTCAGCAGGCGGCCGTGGATGGCGCCGACCATCTGCGTGCCGAACAGGTCCGCCAGGTAGGCCGGCACGGTGGCGAAGCCGCCGCCGTACATCGACAGGATGACGCAGAAGGCCGCCACGAACAGCGCCAGCGCGCCCATGTGCGCGGTCCAGGGAATCGCCGCGTACAGCACGAAGCCCAGCACGAAGAAGATCAGGTAGGTCATCTTGCGGCCCAGCTTGTCCGACAGGCTGGCCCAGAAGAAGCGGCCGCCGATGTTGAACAGGCTCAGCAGGCCGGTGAAGCCCGCGGCGATGGCGGCGATCGAGGCCAGCTGGGCCTTGTCGAGCTGGCCAAAGCCCAGTTCCGGCTTGTTGATCAGGCCGCCGCCGAACACTTCCTGCAGCAGCGGCGAGGCCATGCCCAGGATGCCGATGCCGGCGGTCACGTTCAGGCACAGCACCAGCCACACCAGCCAGAACTGCGGCACGCCCCAGACCCGCTTCACGTGCACGTGGCCCTTGGTGATCATGGCGTTATTGGCATGCTTGGCGGGGGCGGTCCAGCCCTCCGGCTTCCAGCCGGTGGGCGGCACGCGGTAGCCCAGCGCGCCCGACATCATGAAGATGAAGTACACCAGCGCCATGGTCAGGAAGGTCTGCCACACGCCCGGCGACGTCGGCGTGGCGAAGTGGCGCATCAGCAGGTCGGCCAGCGGCGCGCCGATCATGGCGCCGCCGCCGAAGCCCATGATGGCCATGCCGGTCGCCATGCCGCGGCGGTCCGGGAACCACTTGATCAGCGTGCTGACCGGCGAGATGTAGCCCAGCCCCAGCCCGATGCCGCCGATGACGCCCGAGCCCAGCCACAGCATCCACATCTGGTGCAGGTAGACGCCGAAGGCCGAGATCACCAGGCCGCCGCACCAGCACAGCGCCGACACCACGCCCGCCTTGCGCGGGCCGGCGCGTTCCAGCCAGCCGCCCCACAGCGCCGCCGAGCAGCCCAGCAGCACGAAGAACAGCGTGTACATCCACCCCATGGTGGAGATCTTCCAGTCGCAACTGGTGGTGAACAGCTCGGCCACCAGGCTCATGTCGGGCGGGCAGGCCAGCGGCTGGGCGCCGCCGACCGCCTTGGACAGCGGCAGCCAGAACACCGAGAAGCCATAGGCCATGCCGATGCACAGGTGGATGGCCAGGGCGGCCGGGGGTACCAGCCAGCGGGAAAAACCCGGTCCGGCGATGGTGCGTTCCTTGTCCAGGAAACCCGGCTTGGCGCCGGGCAGGTCGAGTGTTGCAGTGCTTTCCATGAGGTCTCCTCGGGGTGCGGCTTTATAGCGGCGTGGGCGGGAAAAATCCAGTCCCGCCGCTTCTTGTTGAACCCTTTGCTGCGGTAAAGCTTGCTGCGCTCGCGCACCGGCTGGCGGCGCGCGGGTCGGCCGTGGCGCGCGCGCCGGTCAGGGCACCCGCGCCAGCGGGGTCAGGCGCTCGCGGTTCTGCGTGACCGCCTCCAGCACCAGGGGATGCAACTGTTGCTCGCCGGCATCGCCATCGGGCTGCCGGGCCAGGAAGTCCAGCAGCTCGTTGCGCATGCGGGGCTCCCAGAATTTGTGGATATGGTTGGCCACGCCTTCCACCGCCTCGGGGCGCAGCGGCATGGCTTCGAAGAATTGGCCGATGCGGTTGGCCATGCGGATCAGGTTGCCGATTTCCATGCGTGTCAGGTCTGCGAAGTGATGCGTTCAGGGTGGGAATACAGGGTGGCGTCGTCATTGCGCAAAAAGCCCAGCAGCGCGATGCCGGCGCTGTCGGCCAGCCGTACGGCCAGCGCGGTGGGGGCCGATACCGCCGCCAGGATGCCGACGCCGGCCGCGGCGGTCTTCTGCACCATCTCGAAACTGGCGCGGCTCGATACCAGCACTACGCCGTGCGCGGCGGACAGCCCCTGGCGCGCCAGCGCGCCGACCAGCTTGTCGAGCGCGTTGTGGCGGCCCACGTCCTCGCGCACCAGCGCCACGGCGCCGTCCGCGCCGGCCCAGCCGGCCGCGTGGGTGGCGCCGGTCAGGTCATGCAGCGCCTGGCGCGCGCGCATGTCGCGCATCGCCCGCAGCACCGCGCCCACCGGCACGGGCGCGCCGGCCGGCACCGGCGCCACCGGCCGCAGCACCTCGGGCAGCGTTTCGACGCCGCACAGTCCGCAGCCGGTGCGGCCGGCCATGGCGCGGCGGCGCGATTTCAGGCGCGCCTCGCAGGCGCTGGAGATTTCGAGTTGCACCACGATGCCGTCGCACTGCGGCAGCACGTCGATGCCGCGCACGTCGGCCACGCTGTCGATGATGCCTTCCGACAGAGAGAAGCCGACGGCGAAGTCCTCCAGGTCGGCGGGCGTGGCCAGCATGGTGGCGTGGCTGATGCCGTTGAACTCCAGCGCCACCGGCGTTTCCTCGGCCAGGTTGTCGCCTTCGGCGCCGGGCGCGATGGCGCCGGCCCGAACGCGGGTCACCTGGGCCGCCACGAGCTCGGGGCGGGAGGAAGGGGGAGGGGCGCTGTGGTCCATGGCGGGCTCGGCTGTCGGGTTATTTCCCCGACGTCACGGCTTCGTTCTCGCGCGAGCGCTCACGCAGCAGCTTCTGCTGGATGTCCGCGAAGCGCGACCATTGCCGCTGCCATTCCGACGGCTGGGACACGCGCGTGACCTGCACCGCCGTGACCTTGTACTCGGGGCAGTTGGTGGCCCAGTCGGAACTGTCGGTGGTGACGACGTTGGCGCCGGACTCGGGGAAGTGGAAGGTGGTGTATACCACGCCCGGTTGCACCCGGTCGGTCAGGGTTGCGCGCAGCACGGTCTCGCCCGAGCGGCTCTGGATGCCGACCCAGTCGCCTTCGTTCACGCCACGGTCCTCGGCGTCCTGCGGATGGATCTCCAGCACGTCTTCGCTATGCCACATGACGTTGGGCGTGCGGCGGGTCTGCGCGCCCACGTTGTATTGCGACAGGATGCGGCCGGTGGTCAGGAGCAGCGGGAAGCGGCGCGTGCTGCGCTCGTCGGTCGGCACGTACTTGGTGATCATGAACTTGCCCTTGCCGCGCACGAAGGCGTCGATGTGCATGATCGGCGTGCCCTCGGGCGCGTCGTCGTTGCACGGCCATTGCAGGCTGCCCAGCTTGTCCAGTTTCTCGTAGCTGACGCCGCTGAAGGTCGGCGTCAGGCGCGCGATCTCTTCCATGATCTCGCGCGGGTGGCGGTAGTTCATGGGGTAGCCCAGCGCGTTCGACAGCGCCACGGTCACTTCCCAGTCGGACTTGCCGTTCTTCGGTTCCATCACCTTGCGCACGCGCGAGATGCGGCGCTCGGCGTTGGTGAAGGTGCCGTCCTTTTCCAGGAACGACGAGCCCGGCAGGAACACGTGCGCGTACTTGGCGGTCTCGTTCAGGAACAGGTCCTGCACCACGATGCATTCCATCGCCGCCAGCGACGCCGCCACGTGCTGCGTGTTGGGGTCGGACTGCACGATGTCCTCGCCCTGGCAGTACAGGCCCTTGAAGGTGCCCCCCAGCGCGGCCTCGAACATGTTGGGAATGCGCAGGCCCGGCTCGGGTTGCAGCGTCACGCCCCAGTCCTGCTCGAACTGCGCCCGCACCGTGTTGTCGGAGATGTGGCGGTAGCCCGGCAGTTCGTGCGGGAACGAGCCCATGTCGCATGAGCCCTGCACGTTGTTCTGGCCGCGCAGCGGGTTCACGCCCACGCCTTCGCGGCCGACGTTGCCGGTGGCCATGGCCAGGTTGGCGATGGCCATGACGGTGGTCGACCCCTGGCTGTGCTCGGTCACGCCCAGGCCGTAATAGATCGAGCCGTTGCCGCCGGTGGCGAACAGGCGCGCCGCGCCGCGCACGGCCTGCGCCGGCACGCCGGTGATCTCGGCCATGGCTTCGGGCGAATTCTCGGGCAGCGACACGAAGTCGCGCCATTCCTGGAACGCCTTGGCCTCGCAGCGCTCGGCCACGAAGGCCTCGTCGATCAGGCCTTCGGTGGCGATCACGTGGGCCAGCGACGACAGCAGCGCGGTGTTGGTGCCGGGACGCACCTGCAGGTGGAAGTCGGCCTTGATGTGCGGCGAGCTCACCAGCTCGATGCGGCGCGGGTCGATCACGATCAGCCGCGCGCCCTGGCGCAGGCGGCGCTTCAGGCGCGAGGCGAACACCGGGTGGCCGCTGGACGGGTTGGCGCCCATGACGATCACCACGTCGGTGTGCATCACCGAGTCGAAGGTCTGGGTGCCGGCGGATTCGCCCAGCGTCTGTTTCAGGCCATAGCCGGTGGGCGAATGGCAGACGCGGGCGCAGGTGTCGACGTTGTTGGTGCCGAAGGCGGCGCGCACCAGCTTCTGCACCAGCCAGGTTTCCTCATTGGTGCAGCGCGACGAGGTGATGCCGCCGACCGCGTCGCGGCCGTACTGGCCCTGGATGCGGCGGAATTCCGAGGCGGCATAGTCGATCGCCTCTTCCCACGACACTTCCTTCCAGGAATCGGTGATGCGCTTGCGGATCATCGGCTTGAGCACGCGCTCCTTGTGGGTGGCGTAGCCCCAGGCGAAGCGGCCCTTGACGCAGGAGTGGCCGCGGTTGGCCTGGCCGTCCTTCCACGGCACCATGCGCACCACTTCCTGGCCCTTCATCTCGGCCTTGAAACCGCAGCCCACGCCGCAATAGGCGCAGGTGGTGACCACCGAGTGCTCGGCCTGGCCCATCATGATGACGGTCTTTTCCTGCAGGGTCGAGGTCGGACAGGCCTGCACGCAGGCGCCGCAGGACACGCATTCGCTTTCCAGGAACGGCTGGTCCTGCCCCGGCGACACGCGCGATTCGAAGCCCTTGCCGGAAATGGTCAGCGCGAAGGTGCCCTGGGTTTCCTCGCAGGCGCGCACGCAGCGGTTGCAGACGATGCACTTGGAGGCGTCGTAGGTGAAGTACGGGTTGGACTCGTCCTTCTCGCTCTTGAGGTGATTGGCGCCGTCGTAGCCGTAGCGCACGTTGCGCAGGCCCACCACGCCGGCCATGTCCTGCAGCTCGCAGTCGCCGTTGGCCGGGCAGGTCAGGCAGTCCAGCGGATGGTCGGAGATGTACAGCTCCATCACGCCGCGCCGCAGGTCGTGCAGCTTGGGCGTTTCGGTGAAGACCACCATGCCGTTCTCGGCTGGCGTGGTGCACGACGCCGGATAGCCGCGGCGGCCCTCGATCTGCACCAGGCACAGGCGGCACGAGCCGAACGGCTCCAGGCTGTCGGTGGCGCACAGCTTGGGGATGTTGATGCCGGCCTCGGCGGCCGCGCGCATCAGCGACGTGCCTTCGGCCACGGTGATTTCCTGGCCATCGATGGTCAGGGTGACGGTCTTTTCGGACACCCGCGCCGGGGTGCCCAGATCGCGGTCGCGCTTGATGACGGTTTCTAGCATGGCGGTCTCGGCTTCAGGCGGGGTGGGCGGCGGATTGCGAGGACTCGATGCCGAAGTCCTGCGGGAAATGGTTCAGCGCGGACAGCACCGGGTAGGGCGCCATGCCCCCCAGCGCGCACAGCGATCCGCCCAGCATGGTGTCGCACAGGTCGCGCAGCAGGTGCACCTGCTGTTCGCGCCCCGGACCGCCGGCGGCGATCTTGTCCAGGGTTTCCACGCCGCGGGTCGACCCGATGCGACAGGGCGTGCACTTGCCACAGGACTCGATGGCACAGAACTCCATGGCGTAGCGCGCCATGCGCATCATGTCGACGCTGTCGTCGAACGCCACCAGTCCGCCGTGGCCGATCATGGCCGAGATCTGGACATAGGCTTCGTAGTCCAGCGGCACGTCCCATTGCGATTCCGGCAGGTAGGCGCCCAGCGGCCCGCCGACCTGCACCGCGCGCAGAGGCCGGCCGGAGGCGCTGCCGCCGCCGAAGGTGTACAGCAGGTCGCGCAGGCTCAGGCCGAAGGCCTTTTCCACCAGCCCGCCCTGCTTGAGGTTGCCGGCCAGCTGGAACGGCAGCGTGCCGTGCGAGCGGCCCACGCCGTAGTCGCGGTAATAGGCCGCGCCCTTGGCCAGGATGATCGGCACGGTGGCCAGCGAGATCACGTTGTTGATGACGGTGGGCCTGCCGAACAGGCCGGAGATCGCCGGCAGCGGCGGCTTGGCGCGCACCACGCCGCGCTTGCCCTCGATGCTTTCCAGCAGCGAGGTCTCTTCGCCGCAGATGTAGGCGCCGGCGCCCTTGCGCACTTCCAGGTCGAAGCGGCGGCCGCTGCCATGCACGTCGTCACCCAGCCAGCCGACGCTGCGCGCCCGTTCGATGGCGGCTTCGAGCGTGGCAATGGCGTGCGGGTATTCGGAACGCACGTAGATATAGCCGTAGGTCGCGCCCACCGCCAGGCCGGCGATGGTCATGCCCTCGATCAGCACGTAGGGGTCGCCTTCCATCAGCAGGCGGTCGGCGAAGGTGCCCGAATCGCCCTCGTCGGCGTTGCAGACGATGTACTTGCGGTCGGCGGGCGAGCCCAGCACGGTCTTCCACTTGATGCCGGTGGGAAAGGCCGCGCCGCCGCGCCCGCGCAGGCCGGAGGTGACCATCTCTTCGACGATGGCGGCCGGCTCCATGGCCAGCGCGCGCTTCAGGCCCTGCAGGCCGCCGTGCGCGGCGTAGTCCTGCAGCGACAGCGGATCGATCACGCCGACCCGGGCGAAGGTCAGGCGTTCCTGCTGCTTGAGATAGGGGATTTCCTCGGTCAGCCCCAGGCGCAGCGGATGTTCGCCGCCCGCCAGCCAGCCGGCGTCGAACAGCGCCGGCACGTCCTCGGGCTGCACCGGCCCGTAGGCCAGGCGGCCCTCGGGCGTGGATATCTCGACCAGCGGTTCCAGCCACAGCAGGCCGCGCGAACCGTTGCGCACCACCTGCACGGCCAGGCCGCGTTCGTCGGCGGCCAGCTCGATGGCGGCGGCCACCGCGTCGGCGTCCATGGCCAGCGCCGCGGCGTCGCGCGGCACGTAGATCAGGGTGGGGGTGCTCATTGGCCGGCCTCCCGTACGCGATGCAGCAGGCGGTCGAGCTTGGCCGGCGTGACGCGGGCGTGCGGCTGGCCGTCCAGCATCACCGCCGGCGACTGGGCGCACAGGCCCAGGCAGTACACCGGCTCGAGCGTGAAGTCGCCGTCGCGCGTGCTGGCATGGAAATCACAGCCCAGCGCCTGGCGCGCGTGCTCGGCCAGCTGTTCGCCGCCCATCGCCTGGCAGGACTCCGCGCGGCACACTTCCAGCGTGTGGCGGCCGGCGGGTTCGCCACGGAAATGGGGGTAGAAGGTGATGACGCCGTGGACTTCGGCGCGGGACAGGTTCAGGGCCTCGGCGATGGTCTGCACCGCCTCGGCCGGAATACAGCCCAGTTCATGCTGGACCGCGTGCAGCACCGGCAGCAACGGGCCGGGCTGGTCTTTCAGGCGGGCCAGGATGCGGGCGGTGGCCGCGACCGCGGGGCTGGCGGACGCCTGGGCGGCGTCCAGGGCCAGGGGGCCGCCACGGGCGCCGCCCGTGGATGCCAGATCGGATTTTGCCTCGCGCTGACGCATGGCGGTCTCCTCCAGTAGTGCTGGGACCCCGTAGGGAGGGGTTCTGTTGTGATGGGACGCCAGGTTGATTTATATGCATAAAAAAACATATAAACTTCCCATGCCCCGCGTTATTTGTGTACTCTAAACAGGTAATTAATCGCCTTCAATAAGAAATAAATGACATATAAGTTCCGAATCGGCCTGCGGCCGCAATGGACCTTGGGCGGAGACGATGGCGACCCGGTGCCGCTGCAGGACATGCTGGCCTTGCTGGCCGCCATCGACGCCACCGGCAACATCGCCGGCGCCTGTCGCGCCTGTGGCCTGTCATACCGCCACGCCTGGGGCGTGCTGCGCCGTTTCGAGGGCATCTTCGCCACCCAACTGCTGATCACCAACCGGCGCCAGGGTACGCAGCTGTCGCCGTTCGCGCAGCGCCTGCTGTGGGCCAACCGCCGCATCGAGGCGCGGCTGATGCCCACGCTCGACAGCCTGGCCTCCGAACTGCAGGAAGAACTGGCGCGGCTGCTGCCGGAAAACGACCCGCACCTGCGGCTGCACGCCAGCCACGGCTTCGCGGTGGAATCGCTGATGGAGCACATGGGCGCGCGCAAGCCCGGGCTGGAACTGCGCTACCGCACCGCGATCGAGGCGCTGGCCTCGCTCGAGCGGCACGAATGCGACCTGGCGGGCTTCCAGGTGCCGCTGGGCGACTTCGAGGCGCCCATCATGGATCGCTACGCGCAGTGGCTGCATGCCGACGAATACCTGCTGATCCACCTGGCGGTGCGCAATACCGGGCTGTTCGTGGTGGCCGGCAACCCCAAGCGCATCACCGGCATGGCCGACCTGGCGCGCCAGGACGTGCGCTTCGTCAACCGCCAGATCGGCTCCAGCACCCGCTATCTGGTCGGCCTGATGCTGCAGCGCGCCGGCGTCTCGATCAGCGAGGTGCAGGGCTACGAAACCAACGAATTCACCCACATGGCGATCGCCGCCCACATCGCCAGCGGCATGGCCGACACCGGCGTGGGCGTGGAAACCGCCGCCTGCCGCTTCGGCCTGGATTTCATCCCGCTGGTGCGCGAGCGCTATTTCTTCGCCATCCGCAAGAGCGCGCTGGAGACTCCCGCCATGCGCGACCTGCTGTCCATCATGCGCAGCGCCGATTACGTCGGTTACGTCGGTCAGCTGATCGGCTACGACGCCCGCGATACCGGCCGCCTGCAGACCCTTCAAGAGGCATTTTCCTAGGCGCGCCGCCACGGGCGCCGGGCTATGATGTTCCCATGAGCAAAGTGATCCTCCTGGCTGATCGCCGCACCGACCGTCCGGCGCCCGTCGCGCCGCCGGCCGCGGGCCAGCCCGCGCTCGACCGCCGCGCGCGGCCGCTGCGCGACCTTCGCATTTCGGTCACCGATCGCTGCAATTTCCGCTGCACCTATTGCATGCCGCGCGAGGTGTTCGACACCAGCTATGCCTTCATGCGCCATTCCGACCTGCTGTCGTTCGAGGAAATTGCGCGGCTGGCCGGCATCTTCACCCGCCTGGGCGTCGAGAAGATCCGCCTGACCGGCGGCGAGCCGCTGCTGCGCAAGCATGTGGAAAACCTGGTGGGCCTGCTGTCCGGGCTGCGCACGCCCGCCGGGCATCCGCTCGAACTGACGCTCACCACCAACGGCAGCCTGCTCGAACGCAAGGCCGCGGTGCTCAAGGACGCGGGGCTGACGCGCGTCACCGTCAGCCTGGACGCGCTGGACGCCTCCATGTTCCAGGACATGAGCGACAGCGGCTTCACGCCCGACGACGTGCTGCGCGGCATCGATGCCGCCGCCGCGGCCGGGCTGGCGCCCGTCAAGGTCAACATGGTGGTGCGGCGCGGGCTGAACGACGCGCAGATCCTGCCGATGGCCGAGCGCTTTCGCGGCAGCGGCCACATCCTGCGCTTCATCGAATACATGGACGTGGGCAACACCAACGGCTGGAACCTGACCGAAGTGGTGCCCAGCGAGGAAGTGCTGGCGCGCATCGGCGCGGTCCATGCGCTCGAACCGATCTCCACCGACGACATGGGCCGCGTCGCCGAACGCTGGCGTTACCGCGACGGCGCCGGCGAGATCGGCGTCATCTCCAGCGTCACCCAGGCCTTCTGCGGCGGCTGTACGCGCGCGCGCCTGTCGCCGGAAGGCAAGCTGTTCCTGTGCCTGTTCGGACACGAAGGCCACGACCTGCGCGCGCCGCTGCGCGACGGCGCCAGCGACGACGAGCTGGCCGCCATCCTCACCGGCATCTGGGCCGTCCGGGGCGACAACTATTCCGAACAGCGCGGCCGCAACATGGCCGACCCGGCGCGCAAAGTCGAGATGAGCTACATCGGTGGCTGATCCCGCGCCCGCTTTCGACCGGCAACGCGTGGCCGGCCTGATCCTGGCCGGCGGCCAGGGTTCGCGCATGCAGGGTCATGACAAAGGCCTGGTGCCGCTGGCCGGCGAACCGCTGGTGGCGCACGTGGCGCGGCGCCTGGCGCCGCAGGTCGGGCCGCTGATTCTCAGCGCCAACCGCAATGCCGATATCTACGCCCGCTATGGCCGGGTGGTGGCCGACGACACCGACGCATTGGGCGCCTGGCAGGGGCCGCTGGCAGGCCTGGCCGCGGGCCTGGCGGCGGCCGCGCCGTGCGAGTGGCTGGTGGTGGCGCCGTGCGACACCCCGTTCCTGCCGCCCGACCTGGCCGAACGCCTGATCGCGGCGGCGCGGGCGGCGGGCGCGCCGCTGGCCTACGCGATGGCCGACGGCCAGCGCCATCCGGCCTGCATGGCGCTGCGCACGACCCTGCTGCCGGTGTTGCGCGACTACCTGGCGGCCGGCGAACGCAAGGTCGGCCTGTGGCAGTCGCGGGTGGGGGGCGTGGGCGCGCCGTTCGATGACGTACCTGGCGCGCCCGGCGCGTTCATGAACCTGAACACGCCCGAGGAACTGGCGGCGGCCGAGCGCTACGCCAGCCAGTGACGCAGGTCGTAGTAGGGCACGCGGTCGCGGTCCTGTACCTGAATGTCGGCTGGCAGGCGCGCCAGGCCGGTCGACCACGGCAATGAACTGATCACCCCGGAACCCTGGTGGCCGTACGGCACCAGTTCGGCATTGCCGTCATCGGCGGCGCGGCGCTGCACGCGCAGGAATTCCTCGCGGCTGTCCTGGCGCGGATGCTCGGTGCGCAGCGGCAGCCGGCTGACCGGCGGGAACAGTTCCTCGCGGCCCTGCATGCGGCGCACCAGCGGCGACACCAGCATGGCGAACACCGCGTAGGCCGACACCGGATTGCCCGGCAGGCTGACCACCGGCTTGTCGCCGATCATGGCCAGCGCCACCGGCTTGCCCGGCTTCATGCGCACCTTCCACAGCGACAGTTCTCCACCCAGCGCGGCCAGCGCGGGCTTGACCAGGTCGCGCTCGCCGACGGACACGCCGCCCACGCTCAGCACCAGGTCGCATTCGGCCAGCAGCGTCTTGAAGGCGCCGCGCAGGTCTTCCTCGGTGTCGCGCGCATGCAGCACCAATGCCGGTTCCGCCGCCATGCCGCGCACCAGCGCCGCCAGCATCGGGCCGTTGGAGTTGTAGATCTGCGCCGTTTCGCGCGCGCCGCCGGGCGGCACCAGTTCGTCGCCGGTGGTCAGGATGCCCACGCGCAGGCGGCCGAACACCGGCACGCTGGCCAGGCCCTGCGAGGCCAGCAGCGCCACGTGGGCGGCCTGCAGCTGCGTGCCGGCGGCCAGCAGCGGCGCGCCGGCCAGGGTGTCTTCGCCGCGCTGGCGGATGTGCTGGCCCGGGCGCGGTTCGCGCGTGATCTCGACCTGGTCGTCGGCCTCGTGCGTGTCTTCCTGCATCACCACCACGTCGGCGCCGTCGGGAATCAGGCTGCCGGTGAACAGGCGGATGGCATGGCCAGGCTTGAGCGGCTGCGGCGTGTCGCCGGCATAGCAGCGCTGCTGGATCGGCAGGCGCGCGCCCGGCTGCCAGTCGGCCAGGCGCAGCGCATAGCCGTCCATGGCGCTGTTGTCGGCCGGCGGGATGTCCACCGTGGCGTCGAGGTCGGCCGCCAGCACGCGTCCGGGCGCCTCGTCCAGGCCGACGTGTTCGCGGCGGGCGAGGGGGGCGGCGGCGTTTGCCAGCAGGGTCTGGGCTTGGTCGAAATCCAGCATGGGCGTCAGTGGTCTTGGTCGCGGGGTTGGAGGTGCGTGGCGAAATTGCAGGGGCGCTGGCCGCTGTCGAGTTGCTCGCGGATGATGCGGTTCCAGGCGGTCTCGCAGGCGTTGTTCGAACCCGGCAGGCAGAACAGCAGGGTCCGGTTGGCCGAGCCGGCGAAGGCGCGCGACTGGATGGTCGAACTGCCGATTTCCTCGTAGGAGATCTGGCGGAACAGCTCGCCGAAGCCGGGGATCTCGCGGTCCAGCAGCGGCAGGATGGCCTGCGGCACGTGGTCGGCGTGCGAGAAGCCGGTGCCGCCCGTGGTCAGGATGACCTGCACTTCCGGGTCGGCGATCCAGTCGCTGATGACGCGGCGGATCTGGTAGACGTTGTCCTTGGATATGTCGCGCCGCACGCACTGGTGGCCGGCCTGCGCCAGGCTGTTGGCCAGCAGGTTGCCGGACGTGTCGTCGCCGGCGCTGCGGGTGTCGCTGACCGTCAGCACGGCGCAAGCCAGCGAAACGGGGGAGGCGTCGTTCATGGAGTCTCCTTGGGGGGCGGGGTGTCGGCGTCCCAGGACTGCGTGCGGTCCTGGTCGGATTGGCGCTGTTCCACCCAGAAGCTGTCGCCGCCCGCCAGGGTTTCGCGCTTCCAGAAGGGCGCGCGGGTCTTGAGCGCGTCGATGATGAATTCACAGCCGCGGAAAGCGTCGCCGCGATGGGCGCTGGCCGCGGCCACGAACACGATCTGGGCATTGCGCGTCAGCGCGCCGACCCGGTGCACGATCACGGTGCCGTCCAGGTTCCAGCGCGCGCGGGCGGTGGCGGCGATCTCTTCGAGCTCGCGCTCGCACATGCCGGGGTAGTGTTCCAGGTAGAGCGTGTCGGTGGGCGTGTCCGGCGCGTAGTCGCGCACGTAGCCCACGAAGGTGACGATGCCGCCCACGCCCGGCCCGGCGCTGGCGCGCAGGGCGGCGGTGAGCGCGGCGCCGTCGAAGTCGGCTTCCTGCACGATGACCATGGCGCTCAGCCTCCGGTGACGGGTTCGAACACCGCGACCTCGTCGCCCGCGCGGATCGGCGCCGACGGCTTGGCGTGGGTCTGGTTGATGGCCAGCTTCAGGCGCCCGGCCGGGGCCAGTTGCGGATAGCGTTCGCCGAGCGCGGCCAGCAGCTGCGCGCCGGTGGACTCGCCGTCCAGCGGCCAGGCTTCCGAGCGCTTGCCGACCAGTTCGGCCACGCGGGCGAAGTACAGAAGATTAATCGTTGCGCCATTCACCGCTTTTGCCTCCCGCCTTGTACTTCAGGCGCACTTGTTCGATGACGATACCCTTGTCGGCCGCCTTGCACATGTCATAGATGGTCAGCGCGGCGACGCTGCACGCCGTCATGGCTTCCATTTCGACGCCGGTCTTGTAGCTGGTGCGGCAGGTGGCCAGGATGTCGATGCGGTGCGCGTCGTCGTCCAGCGCGAATTCGACGCCGACGAACGACAGCGGCAGGCTGTGGCACAGGGGGATGAGCTCGGCGCAACGCTTGGCCGCCAGGATGGCGGCGACGCGCGCGGTGTTGAGCACCTCGCCCTTGCCCTGGCCGGGCTGCGTCAGCAGGCCGTAGGCGACGGTGTTCATGCGGACGCTGGCGGTGGCGACGGCCACGCGTTCGGTGTCGGTCTTGCCGATGACATCGACCATGCGGACCTGGCCGGCTTCATCCAGGTGACTCAAGGTGGGGGCGGGCGTGGACATGGGAATCGGGATCGAGAATTGTTAATGATTGAAAAGAGCGGTCCCGGCAGGCCGTGGCGGGCCGCTGTTACGCCTATGATAGACGAGCCGCCGCCGGCCGCGCCTTGAGGAAAGATAAGCCCGCGGCGGTTCGCCTGTTCTTGTGCCCCTGCGGGGGCATTTTCGCTTTTGGCGGCCCGCTGCAAAAAGCCCCCCAATTTGCTCGAAGGACGCGATAATGGCCTTCAATTCGTACCAGGAGACGCACAATGCCCTTGCGGATGCCCAAGTTCCGGTTCACCCGCCGCTTAGGCAAGATCCTCTTGGGCGTCGTGGCCGTGGCGCTGATCCTCTGTGGCGTGGCGGCGTGGCAGGTGCCCAAGGTCCTGCATAACGTCCTGACCCAGGACGTCGCCAAGATGCTGGGGCGCGACGTCGCCGTCGGCAAGATCACCTTCAATCCCTTCACCCTGACCGTGCGCGCGCGCGATCTCGCCGTGGCGCAGCCCGGCTCGCAGACGCCGCTGTTCACGGCCTCGGAAGTGAACGTCAGCGCCGCCTGGAGCTCGCTGTTCTGGTTCGCGCCGGTGGTCGACCGCTTCACCCTGCGTTCGCCGACGCTGTCGATCGTGCGCGAGGACGTCACCCGCTTCAACTTCTCCGACGTGCAGCAGCGCGTGGCCGAGATGACGGCCCCCAAACCCGACGAGCCGCCCAAGCCCGAAGAGGGCCTGCCGCGCTTCTCGCTGAACAACATGGTGATCGAGGGCGGCGTGGTCACCCTGGACGACAAGGTCACTGGCCGCAAGCAGGTGATCGACGAGCTGGCGGTGGGCGTGCCGTTCATCTCCACCTTCGGCTACGCCACCGACATCGACGTGCAGCCGCGGCTGCACCTGCGCATCAACGGCAGCCCGTTCGACCTGACCGGCGTGGCGCGGCCCTTCGACAAGGTGCCGTCGTCGACGCTGCGTGTCGCCTTCACCGGGCTGCAGCTGGAAAAGTGGGCCGACGTCTGGCCCATGCCGCTGCCGTTCAAGCTGGAACGCGCGCTGCTCGACTCGAACCTGCAGATCGTGTTCGAGCAGCCCAAGGACGCGCCGCCCAAGATCCGCGTGGTCGGCGACCTGGGCCTGCGCCAGTTCGACCTGCGCGACAGCGCCGGCGAAAGCCTGGCGGGCTGGAGCGCGCTGACCGTCACCCGCCTCGAACTCGAACCGATCGCGCGCCAGGTCTATGTGGGCGGCGTCGACCTGTGGGCGCCGCAGGTGTACGCGCGGCGCTACAGCAACCAGCATCTGAACTGGCAGGACGTGGCCGACAAGCTCAAGCAGCTGGGCGGCCCGGCGCCCGCGGCCAAACCCGCCGCGACGCCTGCCGCGAAACCGGGCGCCACCGCCGCCAAGCCGGCCGCGGGCAGTGCGACCGCCGCCGCCGGCCAGGCGTCCCCGCCCGCCGCCAGCAGCCCGGCGCCGTCGGCCAAACCCGATACGGGCGCCGCGTCCGCACCCGGCGGCGTCCCGGCCGCCACCGACACACCGCCCGCCGACGCCCCGCCCAAGCCGGCCGCGCCGGCCGAATGGAAGGTGACGCTGGACGCCTTCAACATCCACGAAGGCGAGCTCTACGTCACCGACGCCATCAGCAAGCTCGACTACACCCTGACCGGCCTGGCCGTCACCGTCGAAGGCGTGGCGCTGCCGCAGGTCAAGGGCGAGCCCATCAACCTGTGGCTGACCGTGGACAACAGCGCCGATGGCGGCTGGATCCGCGCCAAGGGCCCACTGGTGCTGCAACCGCTGTCGCTGGAACTGGCGGTGCGCATGGGCAACGTCGCGCTGGCGCCGTTCGCGCCCGCCGTGCGCAGCCTGTCGCCGATCCTGTTGCAGGACGGCCGCCTGGGGCTGACGGCGCAGGTGCACGTGCTGGACAAGAACGGCGCCATTGACGCTTCCGCCACCGGCGTGCGCGCCGAGCTGGCCCAGTTCAAGGCGCGCGACGAAACCCTGAACCCCGCGCTCGACGTCGCGCTGCAACAGCTGGTCGTCACCGCCGATCGCCTGGCCATGGGCCCGGGCGCCAGCAACTTCACGCTGGCCGCGGCCGGCATCCAGGGCGGCGGCAAGCTCGACCTGAAGGGCGCCTTCACGCCGCAGCCGCTCACGCTCAAGACCTCGGTCGACCTGTCGGGCCTGAACGTCGCGTCGTTCGCGCCGTACTTCGCTTCCAGCCTGAACGCCACCGTGCGCGCCGTCACGCTGGGCGCCAAGGGCGACGCCGAATTCGCGGCCGCCAATGGCAACGCGCCGATGAAGGCCGGCTGGAAGGGCGGCGTCGAGGTCACCGACGTCGACCTGCAGGACCGCGTCAACAAGGACGACTTCCTCAATTGGAAGCGCCTGGGCCTGTCCGGCATGAACATTTCGGTGGCGGGCGAGAAGATCGTTGCCGGCCTGGGCGACATCGCGCTGGACGACTTCTACGGCCGCATCCTGCTGAACGCGCAGGGCCGCCTGAACGTCATGGACCTGGTGGCCGCGCCCGGCCAGGCCGGCGGCTCCATCACCCAGGACACGCAGACCCCCGGCCGGCGCGCCGAACCGCCGGCGCCGGCGGCCAAGGGCGGCGGCATGCCCGACATCTCGCTCAACAGCGTCACGCTGACGCGCGGCCGCATGACCTTCACCGACCGCTTCGTCAAGCCGAACTACGTGGCCGAGCTGTCCAGCATCGACGGTTCCATCACGGCGGTGTCGTCCACCAACCCGCAGCCCGCCAAGGTCAAGGTCACCGGCCGCGTCTACACCACCGCGCCGCTGTCGATCAGCGGCGTGGTGCAGCCGTTCGCCAAGTTCCTGTCGCTCGACCTGAAGGCCTCGGCCAAGGGCGTGGACCTGCCGCGCTTCAACACCTATTCGGCCAAGTACGTCGGCTACCCGATCAAGCGCGGCAAGCTCTCGGTCGACCTGGAATACAAGATCAAGGACCGCGCGCTGCTGGCCACCAACCACGTGGTGCTGAACCAGCTGACCTTCGGCGACAAGACCAACAGCCCCGACGCCACCAAGCTGCCGGTGCTGCTGGCCGTGGCCCTGCTGAAGGACTCGCGCGGCAACATCGACATCAACCTGCCGATCTCCGGGTCGCTCGACGACCCCGAGTTCTCGGTCGGCGGCATCGTCGTGCGGGTGCTGCTGAACCTGGTGGTCAAGGCCGTCACCTCGCCCTTCAGCCTGCTGGCATCGGCGTTCGGCGGCGGCGAGGAACTGTCGTACGTGGAATTCGCGCCCGGCAGCGCCGTGCTCACCGAGGACACGCAACAGCGCATCGAGACCCTGACCAAGGCCCTGGCCGACCGCCCCGCGCTCAAGATGGACCTGAGCGGCCGCGCCGATCCCAAGACCGACCAGGACGGCCTGCGCCAGGCCTGGGTCGATGCCCAGATCCGCCTGGCCAAGGCCCGCGACGTCGCGCCGCGCGGCAAGAAGCCGAACCCGGCCGGCGTCGAGGTCTCGGGCGCCGAACGCGCCAAGTACCTGGAAAAGGTCTACGACGACACCGACATCAAGGACAAGCCGCGCAATTTCATCGGCATGGCCAAGTCCGTGCCGCCCGAACAGATGGAGGAGATGCTGCGCGCCGCGGCCCCGGTGGGCGACGAACAGTTGCGCCAACTGGCCGACGCGCGCGCGCAAGCGGTGTATGAAAAGCTGCAAGCCCAGGAAGGACTCGCGGATCGCGTGTTCATCGTTGCCCCGCAACTGGACGCCGATGGCATCAAGGACGAGGGCTTGCCCTCGCGCGTGGACTTCTCCCTGAAGTGAACCCCGGCGGTTCGCCAGGACGCGCCCGCGTCCGGCGGCCGTCCTTTGCCCGGAGATGCATGATGAAAGACCAGGACGCGCATTTCGACAGCCTGCTGCCGCCCCTCAAACTGAACCGCCGCGGCTTCATCGCCACCACCGTCGCCGCCGGCTTCTCGCTGGCCGCCGGCCCCGCCGTGGCCCAGACCGCCATCAAGACCGACGCCAACGGCCTGACCGCCGGCAAGGTCGACATCCCCGTCGCCGACGGCAAGATGCCCGCCTACCGCGCCATGCCCGCCGGCAAGAAGAACCTGCCCACGCTGCTGGTGGTGTCCGAGATCTTCGGCGTGCACGAATACATCCAGGACGTCTGCCGCCGCCTGGCGCACCTGGGCTACCTGGCCATCGCGCCCGAGCTGTTCGCGCGCCAGGGCGACCCGTCCAAATACACCGAGATCCCCAAGCTGCAGGCCGAGATCATCAGCAAGGTGCCCGACAAGCAGGTGCAGGACGACCTCGACGCCACCGTCGCCTGGGCCGCCGGCCACGGCGGCAGCGACGACAAGCTCGGCATCCTCGGCTTCTGCTGGGGCGGCCGCCAGGTCTGGCTCTACGCCGCCCACAACCCCAAGCTCAAGGCCGGCGCCGCCTGGTACGGCCAACTGGCCGGCGACCCCTCCGAACTCAAGCCCAAGTCCGTGCTGAGCCTGGTCAACGACCTCAAGGCCCCGGTCCTGGGCGCCTATGGCGGCAAGGACGCCGGCATCCCCCAGACCGACGTCGACAAGATGCGCATCGAACTCGCCAAGGGCCCCGCCGCCGCCAAGGCCTCCCGCATCGACGTCTACCCCGAAGCCCCCCACGCCTTCCACGCCGACTACCGGCCGAGTTACCGCAAGGCCGAGGCGGAGCAGGCTTGGCAGAGGATGCTTGATTGGTTCAAGCAGAATGGGTTGGGCGGTTGAGGCGTTATTGTCGTTCTTCGTAGGCCGCCCCTGGCGGCGGTCGGGCAGGCGGGGCGCGCCCACGATTGCGGTCCGGAGCCTTCGCTCCGGACGTCCCCTTCGTCATCTTCGTCCGCCTTCGGCTCCCTTCAGATTCCCTCGGGCGCATCGAGGTGGCGCCCCGCCTGCCCGACCGCCGCCAGGGGCTACCGACATTTGCATAGGTGAGGCCGCTCGGGCGGAGTGAGGGGAGAGAGCTTGCGTCGCCCGCCGGGACCGGCTGCGCGGGCAGCCGGTCCCGGCATACGCGTTGTGGTGCGTCGAGGGGGCGGCGCTGCGCGAGGGCGGAGGGCGCGGCACGAGGGAAGTGGGGGGCAAGTGCTGCGACTCTTTATGTTGCGCAGCGGCCCGAACAGGCCAGCTGTCTCAAGCCAAGCCGCCCACGGGTCCCGAAGCCAAGCCGCCCGCCAGTTCCAAAGCCAAGCCGCCCACGAGTTCCAAAGCCAAGCCTCGCCACGCGCGCAGCGTTCATCCTGACCCGTGAGACGTCGCGTAAGCCAAAAAAGGCCGCCCGCGCGGCCGGCTTTTGGCGGGCCCCGCAAACTTCTCCCTCCCCCGTTGATGTGGCCAACAACGCCAAGCACCCACTCGCCCCTGCAACGCAGGCACCAAGACATCATGAGCCCGGCGGGACGGCGTCAGGCGGGGGCGGGGCGTGTAGATGCGCCCGACGGAAACCGAAGGAGTCGCCGAAGGCGAGGACGAGGTTGAGGATGGGGGGGGCCGCCGAGGCAAGTCCGGAGCGAACGCTCCGGACCGCAATCGTAGCCCCGCCCCCGCCTGACGCCGTCCCGCCGGGCGGCTCAAGAACTCAAATCCCCGCCCACAAAAAAAAGAGATCACTTCTCAGCACTCTCCCCCGGCAACCCATCACTAACCTCCGCCAACGCTGCCTTCATATCCTCATAAGAAATCACCCGCTCATTCTGAAAACTCCCCAGCACCCCCCGGCACCCGTCGACGCCCGACCGTTTCATCTCTTCCATCATCCGCGTCCCATCCCCGAGCCCCTTCTCGTAAAGCCCGTCATACCCCGCCGCCGAAAACCCATATTCCTTGGCGTACCGCTCCAGGTTCTTGCGCGAGGTCGCCTGGTGCTGCGCCAGGTCGGGTTCGGATGCCCCGCACGAGCGCGCCGCGCCGTTGGAAGCGCCCGCCGCCACCACGAAGGATTCGAACTGGGCCTGCTCTGCCGCGTCGGGCGCGGCCCAGGCCGGGGCGGCCGCGGCCATCGTAAAGGCCAGGCCGATCAGCATCTTGCGCATCGGTGTGTCTCCGCAAAGCGCCCGCGCGCGGCCATCGCGCCCGGGCATTGATCACCTTCACATTATGGCAACGATCGTGTGCCAGGCGCGCCGCGCCGCGCGTGTGGAGTCGTTTCAGACTGTGCGGGTTTTTTTCCCGATCTGTCCGTATGGTCAGCAAGCGCCGCGCGCAGGAACTATGATGAGGGCTGTGGGGCACATCCGCCCCAATGCAACACCCCAACACTGGAGATCCCCCATGAGCATCAAAGTCGGCGATCGCGTGCCCGACGGCACCCTGACCGAATTCATCGAAACCGAAAGCGAAGGCTGCTCGCTCGGCCCCAACGCCTTCCAGGTCGCCGACCTGACGCGTGGCAAGACCATCGCCCTGTTCGCGCTGCCCGGCGCCTTCACGCCGACCTGCTCGGCCAAGCACCTGCCCGGCTACGTCGAGCAGGCCGCCGCGCTGAAGGCCAAGGGCGTGGATGAAATCTGGTGCGTGTCCGTCAACGACGCCTTCGTCATGGGCGCCTGGGGCCGCGAACAGAAGACCGACGGCAAGGTCCGCATGCTGGCCGACGGTTCCGCCCTCTGGACCAAGGCCCTGGGCCTGGAGCTGGACCTGATCCAGCGCGGCATGGGCGTGCGTTCGCAGCGCTACTCGGCCCTGATCGTCGACGGCGTGGTCAAGCACCTGAACGTCGAAGGCCCCGGCAAGTTCGAAGTCAGCGACGCCGCGACCCTGCTGTCGCAAGCCTGATTTCCCGCGTAGTTCCTGTTTCATCGCTCAATGCGCGGGCCGCCCTGGCGGCCCGCGTCGCTACCCCCCGGCAGCGGTAGCCAGACGCCATGCTCGCAACCCTCTCTTCCTTCTCGTCGCTGTATTTCGCGACCCTGCTGATGCTCATCGGCACCGGCCTGTTCAACACCTACATGGGGTTGAGGCTGACTGCGCAGTCCGTCAGCGAGGTCTGGATCGGCACCCTGATCGCCGGCTATTACTTCGGCCTGGTCTGCGGCGCGCGATTGGGACACAAGCTCATCATCCGCGTCGGCCACATCCGCGCCTTCGTCGCCTGTGCCGCCGTCGCCACCAGCATGATCCTGGCGCAGACGCTGGTCGACTCCATGCCGCTGTGGCTGGTGTTCCGCGTCATCTCGGGCATCGTCATGGTGACCGAATTCATGGTCATCGAAAGCTGGCTCAACGAACAAACCGAAAACCACCAGCGCGGGCGCGTGTTCTCCGTCTACATGGTGGTGTCCGGCCTGGGCACGGTGCTGGGGCAACTGGCCCTGACCGCCTACGCCACGCTCGACCTGCGGCCGCTGACCCTGGTGGCCATGTGCCTGGTGCTGTGCCTGGTGCCGATCGCCGTCACGGCCCGCTCGCACCCGCCCACGCCGCTGCCGGCCGCGCTCGACATCCGTTTCTTCATGCGCCGCGTGCCGCTGTCCATGACCGTGCTGTTCGTGGCGGGCAACCTGTCCGGCGCGTTCTACGGCCTGGCGGCGGTGTATGGCGCCAAGCACGGCCTGACGACCTCGCAGGCCGCCGTGTTCGTGGCCGCCGCCGTCACCGCCGGGCTGCTGTCGCAATGGCCCATGGGCTGGCTGTCCGACCGCATCAACCGCGCCGGCCTGATCCGCTTCAACGCGCTGCTGCTGGTGGTGCTGCCGACCGTCATGTGGGGCTGGCTGACCTTGCCCTATTGGGCGCTGGTGGCCATGTCCTGCGTCTTCGGCATCCTGCAGTTCACGCTGTATCCGCTAGGCGCCGCCTTCGCCAACGACCACGTCGAATCCGAGCGCCGCGTCAGCCTGTCGGCGGTGCTGCTCATGACCTACGGCGTCGGCGCCTGCGTCGGCCCGATGATCGCCGGCCTGCTGATGTCGCTGGCCGGCCCCAGCATGTACTACGTCTTCATTTCGGCTTGCGCGCTGATCCTGGTGTGGCAGGTGCGCCCGACGCGCGTCACCGGCGCCCATCAGGTCGAGGAAGCGCCGGTGCATTTCGTGCCGATGCCGGACACGCTGCAAAGCTCGCCGGCCGCCGCCGTGCTCGACCCGCGGGTCGATGTGGAAAACGATATCGGCATCGAGATGGTGCAGCCGGACCCCGCGGCCGCGCCCGCCACGCCGCCGGTGGAAGGCGCGGGGGCGGTGGATCCCCCCATCGCGGCCATGACCGCCACGGCCGAACCGGCGCGGACCGAGCCCGAGGGCGAGGATCAGGCGGCGCGGCAGCCCCGCACCGGCACCTGAACGCCCCGGCCGGTCACCACGGAGTCATCAGCAGGATGGCCCCCAGCGCCAGCGCCAGGCCCACGCCATTCAGGCGCGTCAGGGGCTCGCGGAACGCCAGCGCCCCGACCAGCGTGCCCAGCGTGATCACGCCCATGTTCATGGACGCGAACACCAGCGCGGGGTGCTCGGGCAGCGCCTGGTGGGCGCGGATGTAGGTGATGATGTTGCCGAAGTTCACTACGCCCAGCGCCACGCCGGCCGCCAGATGGCGCGGCGCCCAGGCGGCGCGGCGCCACAGCAGGTAGGCCAGCATCAGTGCGCTGGCCAGCGCGAAGGCCAGCAGCAGGCCGCTGGCGAACGCGGTGCCGGCGCGCGCCACCCGCTTGAACAGGATGTCGACCACGCCATAGGCCACCCATACCGACAACGGCCACAGCCACAGCGCGCGGCGTCCGGCCGCGTCCATGGCGGGCGTCGCCCCGGCCGTTGCCGGCACGGCGGCCGGGCGCCGCAACAGGCAGAACAGGGCGGCGAAGGCCAGCGCGATCGCGCCCAGCTTGCGGCCGTTGACCGGCTCGCCGAACAGCAGGAACGCCGCCAGCAGCGGGATGAACAGCGAAAGCCGCTGCGCCGCGTCGCTGCGCACCACGCCGGCATGGCGCACGGCCAGCGCCATCGCCATGAAGCCGCTGGGCAGCAGCAGGCCCAGCGCCACCAGCACCAGCCACGGCGTCTGCGGCGTGAGCAGCGTGGCCGGGTCCGGCCGCAGCACGGTCCAGCAGAGCAGGGCGGCCACCGCGTGGTTCACCATGATGGCCTGGCGCACGTCCACCTGCCAGCGCCGCGCCAGCTTCAGCATCGCCGCCACGGCCACGCTGCAGGCGACGCTGGCCAGCAGGTAGAACGGGCCAGGCGTCAGCGTCACGCCGACAGGTCCTGGCGCGCGTGCTGATGCGTGTGCTGGCCGGCGTCGATGCGCATGCCCAGGCGTTGCAGCAGGCGCTGGTCGGCCTCCATGCGCGGGTTGCCGGTGGTCAGCAGCACGTCGCCGTAGAACATCGAGTTGGCGCCGGCCATGAAGCACAGGGCCTGCATCGCGTCGTCCATGGCCTCGCGCCCGGCCGACAGGCGCACCACGGCGCGCGGCATGGTGATGCGCGCCACCGCGATGGTGCGCACGAACTCGAACGGATCGAGCGGCTCGGCATCGGCCAGCGGCGTGCCTTCCACCCGCATCAGGTTGTTGATCGGCACCGACTCGGGGTAGGGCTCCATGTTGGCCAGCTGCGCGATCAGGCCGGCGCGCTCCTGGCGCGATTCGCCCATGCCGACGATGCCGCCGCAGCAGACGTTGATGCCGGCGTCGCGCACGCGGTCCAGCGTGTCGAGGCGGTCCTGGTAGGTGCGGGTGGTGACGATCTTGCCGTAGAACTCGGGCGAGGTGTCCAGGTTGTGGTTGTAGTAGTCCAGGCCGGCCTGCTTGAGCTGTTCGGCCTGGCCTTCGCGCAACATGCCGAGCGTGACGCAGGTCTCCAGGCCCAGCGCCTTGACCGCGCTGACCATCTCGGCCACGGCCTCCAGGTGGTGCGGCTTGGGGCTGCGCCAGGCGGCGCCCATGCAGAAGCGCTGCGCGCCGCCGGCCTGGGCGCCGCGGGCCGCGGCCAGCACCTCGTCCAGCGGCATCAGCTTTTCCGTTTCCAGGCCGGTGTCGTAGCGCGACGACTGCGAGCAATAGCCGCAGTCCTCGGGACAGCCGCCCGTCTTGATCGACAGCAGGCTCGACAGCTGGATGCCGTTGGGGTCGAAGTGGGCGCGGTGCGTCTGCTGGGCGCGGAACACCAGGTCCATGAACGGCAGGGCGTAGAGCTCCATCACGGCGGCGCTGCTCCAGGCGGGCGCGGGCTGCGCCTTGGGCGGCTTGGGAACGGGAATGTAGGCGGTCTGCATCAACGGACTCCAGAAGGCTTGCGGGGATCTCGCCGGCCCCGGGAGCGGGGCGGCCAGATCGGCGGATCGTAAGAACCTGCGCAGGGTTTGCGCAATCTGGGGTGCGATGCGGATTTTGGAGGGGTGTTGTCTGGCTTTTTGCCGGAATTGATGTTTTTTGGCGGCGGGCCGAATCGAACACGGCGGCATCTTCGCGCAGCGCGATGCCCCGATTATTTTGATTCAATTTGTAAATTCGAGCGGCGCGCCTCAGCCCGCGCCGGATTTGCCGCGCGAGCGCGGTTTTTCATGCCCGGTGATGCCGCGGTCGCGGGCCCAGACGATGGCCGCGCTGCGCCGGTGCACGCCGATCTTGCTGTAGATGGTGGCCACGTGATTGCGCACCGTGTTGCGCGACAGGCGCAACTGGCGGGCGATATCGTCGTCGTCATGGCCCTGGCACAGCAGGCCCAGCACCTCGCGCTCGCGGGCGGTCAGCTGCGCCAGCTCGGCCACGTCGCGCGCCGCCGGCGCCGGGGCGCGCAATTGCGCCAGCTTCTCGATGATGCCGCGGCTGAACCACGAGGTGTCCTGCATCACCGCCTCGATCGCGGTCAGCAGCTCGGTCTCGCTGCGCTTGCGTTCGGTGATGTCCTGCATCACCAGCAGCACGCGGCGCTCGCCGCCGATCATGACGGGCTCGGCCGACGCCAGGCAATCCAGCAGGGCGCCGTCCGGCGTGGCCAGCGCGGCTTCGCGGTTGCGGATGCTCTCGCCGCGCGCCAGGCTGTCGGCCATGCCTTCGAACGGGCGCAGGCCCAGGGTGGTCAGCTCCTGGCCCGCGCCGTCCTGCGCCGACACGCCCACGGCCTGCGCGAACGCATCATTGATATCCAGCGCGCGCAGCGATTCGCCGTCGCACAGCGCCATCGGCACCGGCGCCAGCCGGAACGCCTTGGAGAAACGCTCTTCGCTCTGCTGCAGGGCTTCCTCGGCGCGCTTGCGCTTTTCCAGGTCGATGAAGGTGAACAGCATGCACGGCTCGTCCTGCATGTCGATCGGCTGGCCGGCGACGATGACGAAGCGCGCGCCGCCATCCGCCAGCCGCATCACGCCTTCGCGCTGGGTGATGGTCAGGCCCGCGTTCAGCTTGGCCACCGCGTCGTCCTTGTCGTCGCCGCCATCGAGCACATCGAGTTCGTAGGCGGACTTGCCCAGCACCGCGTCGCGCGTCAGGCCGGTCATGTCGAGGAAGCCCTGGTTCACCTTCACATAGCGCAGGTCGGACAGGCGGCAGATGAGCGCGGGCGCGGGATTGGCGGCGAAGGTGCGCTCGAAGCGCTGCTCGGCGTTGAACTGGCCGGTCTGGTCATCCAGGATCAGCACGCGGAAGTCCGCGCCCTCGTCTTCCAGCAACAGGCCGCGCGCGCGGATGTTGCGCAGGAAATCAGCGTCGTCCTTGCGCGTCAGGTCCAGCAGCAGGTCGTCGAACGCGACCGCGGCGGCCAGGCGGTCCAGCGGGTATTGCCGGGCGGGCACGCGATGGTGGTTGCGGTAGGTCAGCGCATAGCGCTTGCGATAGCCGGCGGGCGTCTGCCCCAGCGCCTCGATCGTGTCGACTCCGTGCAGCGCCAGCGCGCTGGCGTTGGCCCAGGCGATGCTGCCATCGGGCTCGAGCAGGATGATGCCTTCGTTCAAGCCTGCGATGATCCGTTGCAGGTGCTGGCGGTGGGCGTGCGGGGCGGCGTTGCTGGCGGTCACGTGGGCCTCTTGGCTTGGCTGGCACAAGCGCACAGGATGCGTTGCGAAGCGCGGCCTGTCCAGAGGATAAACGGACGAGACGGGGAAGGGGCGGCACGGCACTTGCTGCCGCACAAAGCAAAAAGAAAGCAAAAAAGCTCCGGAATCCGGAGCTTTTGGCGGGCGCCTTCTGGCGCAGTGCAGGAAGACTCCTGCGGAACAACTGGTCTTGCGGCTTGCTGGGATGCACACAAGATGCTTGGCGGAGCGGACGGGGCTCGAACCCGCGACCCCCGGCGTGACAGGCCGGTATTCTAACCAACTGAACTACCGCTCCGCAGCGGTTTACAACAACACTTGGCAGCACATCATCTTGTCAGGACGACTTTGCAGATCCGGTCGGCGAGCCAGCGAACTGGCGTCCCCTAGGGGATTCGAACCCCTGTACTCACCGTGAAAGGGTGATGTCCTAGGCCTCTAGACGAAGGGGACCGGAACTTGCAACTGCACAAACTACTGTACTACTTACTGCTTTACTGGTGGAGGTAAGCGGGATCGAACCGCTGACCTCTTGCATGCCATGCAAGCGCTCTCCCAGCTGAGCTATACCCCCCAGATTCCCTGCTGTTCCAACCTGCAAACAACAAGGCTTACACCCTATAAATGCAAAAAGCTCCAGGGACGGAGCTCTTGAAAGGCACTGCGTAGAGCGCTTTTGGCGGAGCGGACGGGGCTCGAACCCGCGACCCCCGGCGTGACAGGCCGGTATTCTAACCAACTGAACTACCGCTCCGCAGCGGCTTACTCAACTACTGTGTCACTTCAACTGCATTCGGTACTGCATACTTCGGTACTGCAACCAGTAAACTGGCGTCCCCTAGGGGATTCGAACCCCTGTACTCACCGTGAAAGGGTGATGTCCTAGGCCTCTAGACGAAGGGGACTTGGACTTGCTGTTTTTACTGCTGTACTACTTCTTCGCTTTGGACTGGTGGAGGTAAGCGGGATCGAACCGCTGACCTCTTGCATGCCATGCAAGCGCTCTCCCAGCTGAGCTATACCCCCGTTCTTCTAATCAATTCCTGCCACGTTTTACGTTTTTTCCGATCACTTTCGTGGCCGTTTTTCGTATCTCGTTGCCGGTTTTGTTTAGTGCCGTTGGCGAAGAAACGAGATTATGCACGAACTAATTTCGGCGTGCAAGTCGGTTGCGTGCAAAAACTGAAAAAGTTGCGTTGAAATCGCTTTCAAGGGGACGCATGCGTGGCCGCGGGGGCCGCGCGGCGCAGGCGCAGGCCGCTTCCGGAGCGCCCCGCGCCAGGCGCACAATGCCGGAAAATCAAAGGCTTGGACGAGTGCTATCGTGACTGTTGCGTGGACCCGGGCGGGATCCGCCATGACGTTTTGCCGGCAGGAGATTTTTTTCGCATGAGCACCACGACTTCTTTTCCGACGCGCCCGCTGGGGCGCAGCGATATGTCGATCACGCGCATCGGCCTGGGCGCCTGGGCCATGGGCGGCAATGCCTGGGCCATCGGCTGGGGGCCGCAGGATGATGCCGATTCGATCGCCGCGATCCGCCTCGCGGTCGATCGCGGCATCAACTGGATCGACACCGCCGCCGTCTACGGCCTGGGCCACGCCGAAGAGGTGGTGGGCCGCGCGCTGGCGCAGATGAGCCCCGGCGAACGGCCCTACGTCTTCACCAAATGCGGCCTGACCTGGTCGCCCGAGCAGCCGCAGGCGACCCCGCGGCGCAACGGCGCGCCGGCCAGCATCCGCCGCGAAATCGAGGCATCGCTGCGCCGTCTGGGCGTCGATCGCATCGATCTGTACCAGATGCACTGGCCGGCCGGCGACGGCACGCCGCTGGAGGCCTATTGGCAGGAATTGCTGGACCTCAAGCGGGAGGGCAAGGTGCGCGCGGTCGGCCTGTCCAACCACAACCTGGCGCAATTGCAGGACGCCGAGGCGCTGGGACACGTGGAGTCGCTGCAGCCGCCGTTCTCGGCGATCCAGCGCGGCGCCGGCGCCGACCTGATTCCGTGGTGCGCGCAGAACGGCACCGGCGTCATCGTCTATAGCCCGATGCAATCGGGCCTGCTCAGCGGCGGCTTCTCGGTCGAGCGGGCGCAGGCCCTGCGGGCGGACGACTGGCGTTCGCGCAACGCGGAATTCCAGCCGCCCAGCCTGGCGCGCAATCTGGCCCTGGCCGAAGCGCTCAAGCCCATCGCCGAACGCCACGGCACGACCCAGGCGGCGGTCGCCATCGCCTGGACCCTGGCGTGGCCGGGCGTCACCGGGGCCATTGTGGGCATGCGCAACGTGGCGCAGGTCGACGGCGTGCTGGGCGCGGCGGAATTGGAACTGGACGGCGATGACATGGCGCGCATCGCGGACGCGATCGAACTGACGGGCGCGGGAGTGGGGCCGCTGCGGCCGGTCGATGACAGCGGCGCGCTGCCGGCCAACCTGTTGCGCTAGGGTTTTTTCAGGAAGGCGCGGCCGCAACGCGCCGGACCAGGCAAGGCCTGGCCCGGTTCAGGCTCAGCGGCGACGCGGGCGGCCGACGCCGAAGGCGGCGATCAGCGCCAGGCCGATCAGCGCCAGCGCCGACTTGTCGCCGAAGCGGGCATAGGGCGTCAGGCCCGACATGCCCTGCACCGAGACCGGCAGCACGCCCGGTTGCAACGGCGCCAGCTGGGCCGCGACGTGGCCCTTGGCGTCGATGGCCGCGGTGATGCCGGTGTTGGTGGCGGTCAGCATGGGGCGCGCGGTTTCGATGGTGCGCAGGCGCCCGATCTGCAGGTGCTGGCGCAAGGCCCAGGTATCGCCGAACCAGCCCAGGTTGCTGACGTTCACCAGGATGGTGGCGCCCGGTTCGCCGTTGGGGCCGGGCTGCAGCGCGGGCAGCAGGTCGGGGCCGAACAGGTCTTCGTAGCAGATGTTGAAGGCGATGTGCTGGCCGCCCACCGCGAACGGCGTCTGGCGTTCGGCGCCGCGGTCGAAATCGCCCAGCGGGATGTTCAGCATGTCGACGAACCAGTGGAAGCCCGGCGGCACGTATTCGCCCCAGGGCACCAGGTGGCGCTTGTCGTAGCGCATCGCGGTGCTGCCGCCGGTGAGCTGTTCCAGCGGCGTCTGGCCGTCAAAGCCCATGACGCTGTTGGTGTAGCGGTCGCGGCCGTCGCGTACGTCGTGCAGGGGCACGCCCATGGCGATCACGGCGTTCTGCCGCGCCGCCACCTGGCGCCAGACGTCCCACACGCGCGGGTCGAGCTGGTCCTGGAAGATCGGCAGCACGGTTTCCGGCAGGATCACCATCTGCGGCGGCGGCACGCCCGGCGCCGGCGGCATGGCCGCCAGCTCCAGGTGGCGGCGCAGGCTCTGGTCGAGCAGCGCCGGATCGAATTTCTGCGACTGCTCGATGTTGCCCTGGACGAGGCGCACGTTCAGCGGTTCACCGCTGGGGGCCGACCAGTCGATGCGCGACAGCGGCCAGCCGGCGGCGGCCAGCGCCAGCGCCACGCCGGCGGCGAGCGCGTGGCGGCCGTCGCGCGGCTGCTTCTGCTGGCCCGCGGGACGCCACAGGCTGGCGATGGCGGCGGCGGCGAAGGCCGACAGCAGGGCCATGCCATGCACGCCCAGCAGCGGCGCCCAGCCGGCGATGGGGCTGTCGACCTGGGCGTAGCCGATGTTGAGCCACGGGAAGCCGGTCAGCAGCACCGCGCGGACCCATTCGAAGCCGGCCCACAGCGCGCCCCAGGCGAGCGTGGCCGACAGCACCCGTCCCGGCGTCGAATCGGCCGCCAGCGGCGTGTAGCGCCGCGCCAGCGCGCCGGCCGTGGCCGGGAACAACGCCAGGAACGCCGACAGCGCCAGGACCGCGGCCACGGCCAGCGGCGCGGCCAGGTCGCCGTAGCGGTGCAGGCTGATGAAGATCCAGTACAGCCCCAGCGCATAGGTGGCGAAGCTGAACAGCCAGCCGCGCAGCCAGGCCTGGCGCGCCGACGGCGCGTACAGGGTGACGCGGGCGGCCACCGCCAGCGCCAGGACCTGCGTGATGGCCAGGGCCCAGTCCGGCAGCGGGCCGGGGGCGAAGGTGAGGGCGTGGACGGCGCCGGCCAGCGTCAGGCCGGCCGCGCCCAGCAGGAACGGACCGCGGGAGGCGCGGCTCATGCGTTGGTGTCGGGCGGGACGCCGCGTGACGGCGCGACGCGCTTGACGCGCAGCCAGATGGCGCGGCGGGCATCGCCGCGCGCCACTTCCAGTTTCAGGCCGTCGATCTCGGCCACGTCGCCGCGGCGCGGGATGCGGCCGAGCTGGCCGCCCATCCAGCCGCCGACGCTGTCGTACTCGTCGTCGGGCAGGTGGCAGCCAAACACGTCATTGAAGTGCGAGATGTCGGTGGCGGCCAGCACGCGCCACTGGTTCTCGCCCTCGGGGAAGATCGAGTCTTCCTCGGTTTCGTCGAATTCGTCCTCGATGTCGCCGACGATCTGTTCCAGCACGTCTTCCATCGTGACCAGGCCGGAGATGCCGCCGTGCTCATCGATGACGATGGCCTGGTGGTTGCGGCTGGCGCGGAACTCGTGCAGCAGCACGTTCAGGCGCTTGGATTCGGGGATGAACACGGCCGGGCGCACCAGCGTGCGCACCTCGATGCCGGGCTCCAGCATGCAGCGCAGCAGATCCTTGGCCAGCAGGATGCCGATGATGTTGTCGCGGTCGCCTTCGTAGACCGGGAACCGCGAGTGCGCGGTTTCGATCACGTTGGCCACCAGGTAGGGGATGGGCTGCGTGACGTCGAGCAGGTCCATGCGCGAACGCGGGACCATGATGTCGCCGACGGTGCCTTCGGACACGGCCAGCGCGCCCTTGATCATCTTGTAGGACTCCGCGTCCAGCAGGTCGCGGTCATGCGCGGCTTCGAGAACGGCCTTGATGCCTTCACGGTCCTCGGGCTCGCGGCGCACAAGGGAAAGCAGGCGGTCTAGAAGGGATTTGGTGGCGGGTTTGGATGAGCGAGCGGGAGTCGCTTCGGGAGCAGGGTAGGGGTCAGACATCGTCCGGGAGGACAAGTTATGGAGGGGCCAGCATAACCGAATCTGGCGCTCAATTTGTAACGCCGTCCCGGAAAATGGGTCCAACCGACGCGATCTGCGCCTTGCAGGACGCCATTTTGCGCCGATTGCTCAGGGTTGACCCCAGGGCCGCGGATCAGGCCTCGCGGATCAGGCCTCGTTGTAGGGGTCGGCGATGCCCATGCGGGCCAGCGTGGCGGTCTCCAGGGCCTCCATGCGGCGGGCATCGCGCGCCTTGATGTGGTCGTAGCCGAGCGAATGCAGCACGCCGTGCAGGGTCAGGTGGGCGGCGTGGTCGAGCAGCGCCTTGCGCTGTTCGCGGGCCTCGCGCACCAGCACCGGCACGCACATCACGATGTCGCCGCGCGCCACGCCCAGCGGGTCGACGCCGTACTCGAACGTCAGCACGTTGGTGGCGTAGTCGCGCTGGCGGAAATCGCGGTTCAGGCGGCGCCCCTCGGCCGCGCCCACCAGGCGCAGGCTGAGCTCGGCGGCCGTGAAGTCCACCAGCCCGTCCTCGGCCGCGGCGGCCAGCGCCCGCTCGGCCCAGCGGCGCAGGCGCCAGCGCGGCAGGCGGGGTTCCTCGACGCCATACTGAACGGAAAGGGACAGGTCAGGCGTCATTTTCCGAGGCTCGGTCGTAGGCATCGACAATGCGGGCCACCAGCGGATGGCGCACCACGTCGCGGCTGGTGAAACGGGTGGTGGCGATGCCCTGCACGTCGTGCAGCACCTTGACCGCATGCGCCAGGCCGCTTTCCTGGCCGCGCGGCAGGTCCACCTGCGACGGGTCGCCGGTGATGACGGCCTTGCTGCCGAAGCCGATGCGCGTCAGGAACATCTTCATCTGTTCCGGCGTGGTGTTCTGCGCTTCGTCCAGGATGACGAAGGCGTGGTTCAGCGTGCGGCCGCGCATGTAGGCCAGCGGGGCGATCTCGATGGTCTGCTTCTCGAACAGGCGCTGCACCTTCTCGAAGCCCATCAGGTCGTAGAGGGCGTCGTACAGGGGGCGCAGGTACGGATCGACCTTCTGCGCCAGGTCGCCGGGCAGGAAGCCGAGCCGTTCGCCGGCCTCGACCGCCGGGCGCGTCAGCACCAGGCGCTGCACCGTGTCGCGTTCCATCGCGTCGATGGCGCAGGCCACCGCCAGCCAGGTCTTGCCGGTGCCGGCCGGGCCCACGCCGAAGGTGATGTCGTGCTTGAGGATGTTGTTCAGATAGTCGCGCTGGCGCGGCGTGCGCGGACGCAGGTCGCTGCGCTTGGTGCGCAGGGCGATGGCGTCGCTGTCGTCGTCCAGCGCCGGCAGCGGATCGGCCTCGCGGGCCGGCGCGTCCTGCGGCTTTTCTTCCTGGCGGCCGACGCCGATCTCGACCAGCCCGAGCTGGATGTCGTCGACCGACAGGGCGCGGTGCACGGCCTGCTCATGGAAGCGGCGCAGCACGCGGCCGGCCAGCTCGGCCTGTTCGCCTTCGATGGTGACGCGGCTGCCGCGGCGCGCGAGCTTCACGCCCATGCCGTCGGCGATCTGGCGCAGGTTCTCGTCCAGCGGGCCGCACAGGTTGGCCAAGTGGGTGTTGTCGCCGTCCAGGGTGACGACGGCGGGCATGCTGCGGCGGGCGCGGGGGCGGGATGTGGTCATTCGGTCTCTTGGGCGTCGCGGTCGATGTCGGCCACCCGGGCGCGCAACGAGTTGGTGTGCGCTTCGGTGATGATGACGTCGACCATCTGGCCGATGAGCCGCGCGGGCGCGGCGAAATTGACGATGCGGTTGTTCTCGGTGCGGCCCATCAGCTCGTTCGGGTCGCGCCGAGAGGGGCCTTCGACCAGCAGGCGCTGGCGGCTGCCGACCATGTTGCGGGCGATGGTGGCGGCCTGCTCGTTGATCAGCGCCTGCAGGCGCTGCAGGCGGCGCAGCTTGACGTCCTGTGGCGTGTCGTCATGCAGGTCGGCGGCCGGCGTGCCGGGGCGGCGCGAGTAGACGAACGAGAACGAGGTGTCGAAGCCGACGTCCTCGATCAGCTTCATGGTCTTTTCGAAGTCTTCCTCGGTCTCGCCGGGGAAGCCGACGATGAAGTCCGACGACAGCGTCAGGTCGGGACGCGCGGCGCGCAGGCGGCGCACCACCGACTTGAATTCCAGGGTGGTGTAGCCGCGCTTCATGGCCGCCAGCACGCGGTCGCTGCCGGCCTGCACCGGCAGGTGCAGGAACGACACCAGCTTGGGCAGGCGGGCGTAGGCGTCCACCATGCGCTGGGTCATTTCCTTGGGGTGCGAGGTGGTGTAGCGGATGCGCTCGATGCCGGGAATCTCGTGCACGTATTCCAGCAGCATGGCGAAATCGGCGATCTCGTCGCTGTCGGTCATGCGGCCGCGGTAGGCGTTGACGTTCTGGCCCAGCAGGGTGACTTCCTTGACCCCCTGGTCGGCCAGGTCGGCCACTTCGATCAGCACGTCGTCGAACGGGCGCGAGACTTCCTCGCCGCGCGTGTAGGGCACGACACAGAAGCTGCAGTACTTGCTACAGCCTTCCATGATCGAGACGAAGGCGGTGGCGCCGTCGACGCGCGGCGGCGGCATGTTGTCGAACTTCTCGATCTCCGGGAAGCTGATGTCGACCTGCGAGCGGCCCTCGGCGCGGCGGCGCTGGATCAGGTCGGGCAGGCGGTGCAGGGTCTGCGGGCCGAACACCACGTCCACATAGGGCGCGCGCTTGACGATGGCCTCGCCTTCCTGGCTGGCCACACAGCCGCCCACGCCGATCACCAGGTTCGGGTTGGTCTTTTTCAGGTGTTGCACGCGGCCCAGGTCGGAAAAGACCTTTTCCTGGGCCTTTTCGCGCACCGAACAGGTGTTGAACAGGATGACGTCGGCTTCTTCCGGGTTGTCGGTCAGCTCCAGCCCCTGGTCGCCACGCAGCACGTCGGCCATCTTGTCCGAGTCGTACTCGTTCATCTGGCAGCCGAAGGTGCGGATGTAAAGCTTGCGAGGGGAGCCGATGGCAGCGGACGGGACGGCGGCGCCGTCGGGCGCGGTCGAGGCGCGCTTCAGGGAGGTTTCTTGCATGTTGGTCGCCGTGACGGGTGTAGATCCCGGGGGCAGAAGAGGGGAAAAGCGGGATTTTACCCCTTGCAGCAAATTTCCCACTTCAATCCGCAATGCAGAGTTACGATAGCTCGCCTTCGCCGATTCTCTTTCCGAGAACAAGACTCTTTACAAACCCGGTCCGATGACGACGAATCTTCCCATTCCTCCCACCCGCGCGCTTCCGGCGGGCGGCGTGGCCACCCCGGCGGACGAGTTCCGCAACCCCTTGTCCACCACCGCGTGGGTGGTGGCGGGCCTGGCGCTGGCCGTGGCGGCGGGCGCCTGTGCCCTGTGGGTCGACCTGCCGCTGGCGATCTGGATCCGGCAGACGGTGTCCGAGGGCGTCAACGAATCGTTCGAGTGGATCGGCGAAATGGGCGAAAGCGGCCGCTACATCGGCGTGGCGCTGGCGTTCTACATCATCGGCCTGGTCGGCCTGGCGCGCGGCTGGCGCAATCCGGTGCGCATGAGCTACGCCAGCATGGCGCGCGGCAGCCTGCTGATGCTGTCGACCATGGCGGTGGGCGGCCTGGTGGTGCTGGTGCTCAAGCGGTCGGTGGCGCGGGCGCGTCCCGAGCTGTTCTTCGACAAGGGCATCTACGGGCTGGGCGAGGCCTTTTCGCGCGCCAATCAGTTCAATTCCTTTCCCTCCAGCCATACCTATGCCGCCTTCGCGGTGGCGGTGACGCTCGGCATCCTGGCGCCGCGCTGGCGTTGGGCGTTCCTGTCGCTGGCCGCCCTGGTCGCCGTCAGCCGCCTGGTCAACCTGGATCACTACCTGTCGGACGTCATGACCGCCGCCGGCATCGCCATCGCGGTCGGCCACCTGCTGGCCCCGCGCGTGCTGTGCAGCAAGTACCAGTGGCCGTTGCGGGCGCCGTGGCGCTGGTGGAAGAAAAGCTGAGGACGCCGGCGTCAGGCGCTGCCGATGGCAATGGATGAAAGGCCGCCTTGAAGGCGGCCTTTTGCATGGCGGCGGCAGGGCTCAGGCGAAAGCCACCACCACGCGGCGGTTGGTGCGGCTTTTCTTCTCGATCTTGGTGACCGTGACCGGGCCGATCTCGCCGGTATTGGCCACGTGCGTGCCGCCACAGGGCTGGCGGTCTACTCCAGGGATCTCGATGATGCGGATGCGCGCCGTGCCGCCGGGCGGCGCCGCGCCGACCGTGCGCACCAGGTCCGGCTGCGCCGCCAGTTCCTGCGGCGTGATGGTGTTGACGGTGACGTCGGTGCGGGCCTGGATCAGCGCGTTCAGGCGCTCGGTCAGGTCGGCCTTGTCGAGGGTCGACTCGGGCAGGTCGAAGTCGATGCGCGCCGAGTCCGGCGAAATGCTGCAGCCGGTGACGGGCGCCGGCACCAGCGAACCGAGCAGGTGCAGACAGGTATGCAGGCGCATCAGCCGGTGGCGGCGCGGCCAGTCCAGGCGCACGGTGACGCGGTCGCCGACCTGCGGCGCGGCGGAGCCCTCGGCCAGCACGTGCAGGATGCGGCTGCGGTCGTCGGCGTAGACGGTATCGGCCAGGGCCAGCGCGCGGCCGTCGGCCAGCGTCAGCGTGCCGCTGTCGCCGGCCTGGCCGCCGCTGCGGGCGTAGCAGATGGTCTGGTCCAGCTCGACGCCATCGGCGCCCACGGCGATGACGGTGGCCTCGCACTGCTGTTCGTAGGGCGCGTCGTCGAAGCGCTTGAGGGTGACGCTCATGGGATGTCTCCGTTTTCTTGGGGTCGGGTCAGGCCAGGGTCTTGATGCCCTGGGCGGTCTCGATGGCGGCGCGCAGGCGCGGCGGGCCGTCCGCCTGCTCGATGGCGATGAGGGCGTCCGCGCCCATCCAGGCCAGCCCCTGGCGCAGCAGCGCGGCATGCGGATGGTTGCCGCTCAGGCCGCGCAGGGTCAGCGGCTGGCGCGGCAGGCTGATGCCGGGATAGGCCGCCACGTCCCACTGGATCAGCGTCGGCAGCAGGCCGTCGCCCGCCGCCTGGCCGTCCTCGCGCCAGGCGGGCAGGCTGCCATCGTCCGGCACGGTGAGCCGCCAGCGCAGGTCGCCGCGCGTCATGGGAATGGCCGGGGCGATGCGGTCCGGGTGGCGCGCCTGCCATGCGCTCAGGTCGTCGGGCGCCGAGACGCGCGCGGCCCAATGCGCCAGGAATGGCCCCTCGGCCAGGCGCGCCCGCATGGCCGGCTGGTCCAGCCCGAACCAGCGCGGCCGCTGCGGCGCCGGCGCGTCCGGGTCGATCGCGATCACTTCCAGGTACACGCCGCCGGCCATGCCAAGCACGCGGTTGTGGGTGCCCATGCGCGGATGCGCGCCGCCGCCCATGGGCGCGATGCCCAGCAGGTCGGCCACGTGGCGGGTGCCGCTGTCCAGGTCCGCGGCGGCGACGACGAGATGATCGAGAGCGAGTTTCATGAGGCCTATGGTAGCGAATACGGGGGCGGCCGTACCCGTACACCTGGCGGGCGGGGCGTCGGTACAGTGCCGAGTGTTCCGCCGCGCATAAAAAAACCCGCCACGACGGGCGGGTTTTCCGGAGCGGGAAACGACTCAGGCGACTTCGCCTTCCTCGCCTTCCTTCTTGACCGGCTTGATCAGGTCTTCGCGCTTGACGCCCATCCACATGGCCAGCGCGGCGGCGACGAACACCGACGAGTAGATGCCGAACCAGATGCCGATGGTCAGGGCCATGGCGAAGTAGTGCAGGGTGGGGCCGCCGAAGAACAGCATGGCCAGCACCATCATCTGGGTCGAACCGTGGGTGATGATGGTGCGCGAGATGGTCTGGGTGATGGCGCTGTTGATGACTTCGTGCACGTCCGCCTTGCGGTACTTGCGGAAGTTCTCGCGGATCCGGTCCATGATGACCACGGATTCGTTCACCGAGTAGCCCAGCACCGCCAGCACGCCCGCCAGCACCGACAGCGAGAATTCCCACTGGAAGAAGGCGAAGAAGCCCAGGATGATGACCACGTCGTGCAGGTTGGCGATCACGCCGGCCACGGCGAACTTCCATTCGAAGCGGAAGCCCAGGTAGACCATGATGCCGATGACCACCACCAGCAGGGCCATCAGGCCGTTGTGCAGCAGTTCCTGGCCCACCTGCGGGCCGACGAACTCGACGCGGCGCAGTTCCACGCCCTGGTCGGCGGTCTTGAGCGCGGCCATGACGGTTTCGCTCTGGGTGGCCGACGTCTGGCCTTCCTGCAGCGGCAGGCGGATCATGACGTCGTGCGAGGTGCCGAAGTTCTGCACCTGGAAGTCGGTGTAGCCCAGCTTCGAGACCACGCCGCGCACGCTTTCAAGCTGCGCCGTCTGCGCGTAGTTGACTTCCATGACCGTGCCGCCGGTGAATTCGATCGACAGGTGGAAGCCGCGCGTGAGGATGAAGAAGACCGCCGCCACGAAGGTGACGAGGCTGATGATGTTCAGCACCAGCGCGTGGCGCATGAACGGGATGGTGCGGTGAATCCGGAAAAATTCCATTTTTTGCCCTGGCTATTCGGCGGCGGGCGGCGTTGCCGCCCGCGCGCATGTTCAGTTGGTCTTCGGCTTCCAGACTTCGCCGATCGAGATCGACGTGAGCTTCTTCTTGCGGCCGTACCAGAGGTTGGCCAGCGCGCGCACGCCCACGACGGACGAGAACATCGAGGTCAGGATGCCCAGGCAGTGGACCACCGCGAAGCCGCGGATCGGGCCGGAACCGAATGCCAGCAGGGCCAGGCCGACAATCAGCGTAGTGAGGTTGGAGTCGAGAATCGTGCCCCAGGCGCGCTCGAAGCCATGGTGGATGGCCTGCTGTGGCGACGCGCCGTTGCGCAACTCTTCCCGTATCCGCTCGTTGATCAGCACGTTCGAGTCGATCGCCATGCCCAGTGTCAGCGCGATGGCCGCGATGCCCGGCAGCGTCAGCGTGGCCTGCAGCATCGACAGCAGGGCCAGCAGCAGCAGCACGTTCAGGGTCAGGCCGACGGTCGAGAACACGCCGAACAGGTGGTAGTAGATGATGATGAAGACGGCGATCGCCAAGAAACCGTACAGCGTCGAATGGAAGCCCTTCGAGATGTTGTCGGCGCCCAGGCTCGGGCCGATGGTGCGTTCCTCGATGATCGACATCGGCGCGGCCAGCGCGCCGGCGCGCAGCAGCAGGGCGGTGTCGGCGGCTTCCTCGGAGCTCATGCTGCCCGAGATCTGCACCTGGCCGCCGGCGATTTCGCTGCGGATGACCGGGGCCGTGACCACTTCGCCCTTGCCGTTCTCGAACAGCAGGATGGCCATGCGCTTGCCGATGTTGTCGCGGGTGACGTCGCGGAAGATGCGCGCGCCCTTGGAGTCCAGCGTCAGGTGGACGGCGGCCTGCTGGGTCTGCGAATCGCGGCCCGGCTGGGCGTCCTGCAGGTTTTCACCGGTCAGGACCACCTGGCGGCGCACCAGGATCGGGCGGCCGTCACGGTCGGAATAGCGCTCCAGGCCGAACGGCACGGAGCCGCCCAGCAGCGCGGCCTGCGCGGCGGGCGAGTCGTCGACCATGCGGATTTCGAGGGTGGCGGTGCGGCCCAGCAGTTCCTTGGCCTTGGCCACGTCCTGCACGCCGGGCAGCTGCACCACGATGCGGTCCGAACCCTGTTGCTGGATGACCGGTTCGGCCACGCCCAGCTCGTTGATCCGGTTGTGCAGCGTGTTGATGTTCTGCTTGAGGGCCGAGTCCTGCACGCGGGTGACGGCGGCCGGGTTCAGCGCGCCCAGCAGCAGCAACTTGCCGTTTTCTTCGCTTTCGGTGAATTCCAGGTCGGGCAGGCGGCTGCGCAGCGTCGAGATGGCGCGGTCGCGATCCTGCGCGCTGGTGAAGGTGGCGGCCACGCTCATGCCCGAGCGTTCGACGCCGGCCACGTTGACCTTCTGGTCGCGCAGCACCGAGCGCACGTCGGCGGCCAGCGAGTCGTAGCGGGCGGTCAGGGCGCCCTGCATGTCGACCTGCAGCAGGAAGTGCACGCCGCCGCGCAGGTCCAGGCCCAGGTACATGGGCTTGGGGGCGAACCAGCCCATCGCGCGCATCCAGGTGGGCGAGGCCGGCAGCAGGTTCAGCGCCACGGTGTAGTGCGGGTCGCCCTGGACGGTATTGAGGGATTTGTCGATGAGGTCGCGCGCCTGCAGTTGCAGGTCGGTCGACGTGAAGCGGGCGCGCACGGTGCCGAGCGTGCCGTTCTGTTCGTAGTAGACCCCTTCATTGGGGATCTTGGCGTCGGTCAGTATCTGCTCGACCCGTTCCAGCATGGCCGGATCCACCTTGATGGTGGCCTTGGCGCTGGAAACCTGGACGGCGGGCGACTCGCCGTAGAAATTGGGAAGCGTATACAGCAGGCCGATAAAGACCGCGATCAGGACCGTAATGTACTTCCAGAGGGGATAGCGGTTCATTGCCGGCTACGTCATGTAAGAGTGGAGAAAAGGCCGCCCGGGCGGCTGGCGCGACGGGCGGCGGGGCGGCTGCCGCCGGACCCGGGGCCCGGCGGCGGAGCTCCTATGGGACGCTTACAGGGCCTTGATGGTTCCCTTGGGCAGAACGGTCGACACCGACGACTTCTGCATGATGATCTCGACCGGCTTGTCGGCCAGTTCCGAGACTTCGACGGTGACGTAGCTGTCGTTCACCTTGGTGACCTTGCCCAGCATGCCGCCGGCGGTCACGACTTCGTCGCCCTTGGCCAGGGCGGCGATCAGGTTGCGGTGTTCCTTCTGGCGCTTCATCTGGGGACGGATCATCAGGAAGTAGAGGATCACGAACATCAGGATGATGGGCAGCATGCCCATCAGCGCATTGCCTTCGGGGGCGGCCTGGGCCACGACGAGGCTGGCGGTATCGATAGCGGACATGTAATTCTCCTGCGTGTAGTCTGTTTGGGTTTGTTTATATCGTGCTGTCGCCGATCTTGTTCTGCGCCCATCCCCGCGCGAGCCATGGATAGGGCAAGCCGACTATTGTAGCGAGGTTTAAGGGCCCCCACGCCGCGCGCACGACGTGCGCTGGCTGCCCCCCGAAGGGGGCTGCCCCGCCTTGGGGCGGCCCGGCGGCGGCGCGGCTGTCCCAGCGTAGGGTTCGGCTTGTGCGCAGTGATGGGGGCGGAAACGCGAAACAAAAGTCCCTGTACGGGTTCTCCCGGTGTCGTGGACGCAAAATACCGGTTTGCAGCCAGGACGGTATCTCAATTGAGATACACTGATTCGACACGCCTTGCAGGAATAATCGCCATGCCCCAGACCTCGATGCTCCACGTCCGCGTGGACGATAAGCTCAAAGCCGACGCCACCGAAAAGCTGGCCGAATTCGGCCTGACGATTTCCGACGCAGTGCGCATTCTGCTGACGCGGGTGGCCAAGGAAGGCGGCCTGCCCGCCGGGCTGACCACCGATGCCCAGGCGCACGACGCGTGGTTCCGCGCCAAAGTCCAGGAAGCCCTGGCCGACACCGGGCCGGCCGTTCCGCACCAGCAGGTCATGGATGAAGCCCAGGCGCTGATCGACCGGAAGCGCCGTGCCCGCAGTTGAGTGGTCGTCCGTCGCCAGGGCCGACCTGCTGGCCATTGTCGACTACATCTCGGATGACAATCCGGACGCTGCCCAGCGTCTGAAAGACGATATTGAAACCAAGGCGGCGCAACTGCCCGCCCATCCCGCGCTGTACCGTCCCGGCAGGATTGCCGGGACGCGGGAAATGGTCGTCCGCGCGAATTACATCATTGCGTATGCCGCGGACGCGCTCAGCGTGCGGATCTTGCGCATCCTGCATGCCGCGCAGCAGTGGCCGCCGCAGTGATCCTCACGCCGCGCCGCTGAGCGCGAACCGCGAGCGGCGCCGCCCCCGCTATTCCACCCCGCGCGCCCGATCCGCCGCGAATTGCGCGCGCCAGGCGTCGAAGCGGCCCTCGGCGATGGCCTCGCGCATTTCCTTCATGATGGTCAGGTAGAAATGCAGGTTGTGCAGCGTGTTCAGGCGCGCGCCGGTGATCTCGTTGGCGCGCTGCAGGTGGTGCAGGTAGGCGCGCGAGAAGTGGGCGCAGGTGTGGCAGGCGCAGCTCGGGTCCAGCGGACGGGTGTCGTCGCGGTACTTGGCGTTGCGGATCTTGACGTCGCCGAAGCGGGTGAACAGCCAGCCGTTGCGGGCGTTGCGGGTCGGCATGACGCAGTCGAACATGTCGACGCCGCGGCTCACGCCCTCGACCAGGTCTTCCGGCGTGCCCACGCCCATCAGGTAGCGCGGCGCCTGGGCCGGCAGCTTGGGCGTGACGTGCGCCAGGATGCGCATCATGTCTTCCTTGGGCTCGCCCACCGACAGGCCGCCGATGGCGTAGCCGTGGAAACCGATGTCCTGCAGGCCGGCCAGGGACTCGTCGCGCAGCGACTCGTACATGCCGCCCTGGACGATGCCGAACAGCGCGTTGGGGTTCTCCAGCTTGTCGAATTCCTCGCGCGAGCGGCGCGCCCAGCGCAGCGACATGCGCATAGAGCGGGCCGCTTCCTCGACGGTCGCCGGGCGGCCGTCGATCTCGTAGGGCGTGCATTCGTCGAACACCATGACGATGTCCGAGTTCAGCGAGCGCTGGATGCGCATCGATTCCTCGGGCGTCAGGAACAGGCGCGCGCCGTCGATGGGCGAGGCGAACTTCACGCCTTCCTCGGTGATCTTGCGCATGCCCTGCAGGCTGAACACCTGGAAGCCGCCCGAGTCGGTCAGGATCGGCTTGTCCCACTGCATGAAGCCGTGCAGGCCGCCATGCTTTTCCATGATTTCCGTGCCTGGGCGCAGCCACAGGTGGAAGGTGTTGCCCAGCACGATCTGCGCGCCGATGTCCTTGAGCTCGTGCGGCATCATGGCCTTGACGCTGCCATAGGTGCCCACGGGCATGAAGATGGGCGTTTCCACCACGCCGTGGTTGAGCGTGATGCGGCCGCGGCGGGCGCCGCCGTCGGTGGCGAGCAGTTCGAAATTCAGTCCGGTCATGGGGCGAGGGATTCGATGAACATGGCGTCGCCGTAGCTGAAGAAGCGATAGCGCTGGGCGACGGCGTGGGCGTAGGCGCGGCGGATCGGCTCGACGCCGGCCAGCGCCGACACCAGCATCAGCAGGGTCGACTGGGGCAGGTGGAAGTTGGTGACCAGCGCGTCGATGACGCGGTACTGGTAGCCAGGGGTGATGAACAGGCGCGTGTCGCCTTGGGCGGCGGCCAGCGGCAGGCCGGGGGCGGTGCGGCCCTCGGTCTGGGCGGCGGCCGATTCCAGGGCGCGCACGCTGGTGGTGCCGACCGCGATCACGCGGCCGCCGCGGGCGCGGGCCGCGGCGATGGCGTCCACCGTGGCCTGCGGCACGGTGAACCATTCGGCGTGCATGATGTGGTCGGCCAGATTGTCCACGCGCACCGGCTGGAAGGTGCCGGCGCCCACGTGCAGCGTGACGAAGGCGCGCTCCACGCCCAGCGCCGCCAGGCGGTCCAGGGTCGGCTGGTCGAAGTGCAGGCCGGCGGTCGGGGCCGCCACGGCGCCGGGTTCGCGGGCGTAGACCGTCTGGTAGCGGTCGTCGTCGCCGGCGTCGGCGGCGTGCGTGATGTACGGGGGCAGCGGGGTGGCGCCATGCGCGTCCAGCAGGTCCAGCACCGGGCCGGGGAAACGGATGTCGAACAGTTCGCCCTCGCGGCCCAGCACCGTGGCGTCGAAAGCGTCGGCCAGCCGCAGCACCATGCCGGCGCCGGGCGACTTGCTGGCGCGCACGTGCGCCAGCGCGCGGTCGGTGTCGGTGATGCGCTCGACCAGCACCTCGACCTTGCCGCCGGTGATCTTGTGGCCGGCCAGGCGCGCCTTGATGACGCGGGTGTCGTTGAACACCAGCAGGTCGCCGGGGCGCAGCAGCCCCTCCAGGTCGGCAAACTGGCGGTCATGCAGCTGGCTGGCGCCGTCCAGGTGCAGCAGGCGGCTGCCCGTGCGCTGGGTGGCGGGCGTCTGCGCGATGAGCTCGGGAGGCAGCTCGTAGTCGAAATCGGAAACGGTAAGGGGTTGCACGCGGATATCGGTATCAGGGGCGGGCGCGGCCAGGGCCGGCCGCCGGGCCGCCGGCAAGGGGCGGGCGGCAAAAAAAGCGAGCCGGACCCGACGGGTTGGCTCTGGACAGCTCGCTATTGTAAAGGGGCCGGCGAAAAGCGCGGCCGGACCGCCGCGATCGCCGTTGCCGGCCCAGGCCCGCCAGGAGGCCGGCGCCGCGGTGTCCGCCGCCCGCTGGCGTCAGGGAGGGGCTGGCGCCTTCAGCGTCCCCCGCGCCAGCCGAGCCGGCGCGAGCAGTCGGCCGCGGCGGCCGTCAGGGCCCGCAGTGGCGCGCCGTCCGGGGCCAGGTCGAAGCCGCCGTGCAGCCCCAGGCCGGTGATGGCGCCGGCCAGTTGGCCTTGCGCGTCCAGCACCGGCAGCGCGGCCGAGTCGATGCCATGCAGCAGATGGCCGCTGACGCAGGCGTAGCCGCGTTCCCGCGTGGCCTGCCAGCGCGCCCGCAGGGCGGCGGCGGGGTCGGCAGGATCGATGGGGGGGCGCTTGCCGGCCGCATCCGGCGGCTGGCCGGGGGCGGGATCGTCCAGCAACTGCGCGGCGTCGGCGCCTTGGCGCCGCGCCGTGTCCCATTCGGCCAGCGCGCGCGGCAGCGCCAGCGCTTCCGGCAGCCAGGCCGCGAAGACCCGCCCGGTGGCGCTGTTCAGCAGGGGCAGCACTGAGCCGACGCGCACGTTGACCGTGACCGGCAGCCGCGCGTCGCGCCACTGGACGATGGTGGGACCGTGCTGGCCCCAGACCGAGATGAAGACGGTCTGGCCGATGGCCGCGCTCAGGTCTTCCAGGCAGCCGGCCGCCAGTTTGACGAAATCCACCTCGGCCAGTGCCGCCAGCCCGGTGTGCAGGGCCTGCGGACCCAGCCGGTAGCGGGCGCTGGCCGGATCCTGCTCGACGTAGCCGCGCCGCTCCAGCGACACCAGGTAGCGGTGCGCCTTGGCGCGCGGCATGTCCAGGCTGCGGCCCAGTTCCGACACCGACACGGCGCCGCCCAGTTCGGCCAGCCGGGTCAGGACGTCCAGGGCGATTTCGGCGGACTGGATCCCGGTGCTGCTCTCTGTTGACATCAGATCGTCTCTTATTAGAATACGTGTATCACTAAAAAATACATCAACGTGCCGTGGCGGACAAACATTCGGGCCGGAAAACCGGTTCGGGGCGCGGACGGACAACGACGGAGACAAGCAATGAAGATGTCCATCTTCTCGGTGCAGGACCACTACCCCGACCAGCCGCGCAGCCTGGGCCAGCTCTATAGCCAGGTGCTGGAGCAGGCGCGCCGCGCCGAACAGCTGGGCTACGACACCTTCTGGGTGGCCGAGCACCATTTCCATGAATACGGCGCGGTGCCCAATCCGGCGGTGTTCCTGGCGGCGCTGTCGCAGCAGACGACGCGGCTGCGGCTGGGCACGGCGATCTCGATCCTGACCTTCCACAACCCGCTGACGGTGGCCGAAAACTATGCCCTGGTGGACCAGCTTTCGCAAGGCAGGCTGTCGCTGGGCGTGGGCTCGGGCTATCTGAAGCACGAGTTCGAGGGCTACGACGTCGATCCGGCCACCAAGCGCGAGCGCTTCGACGAGAACCTGATGTTGGTCGAGCGCCTGCTGGCCGGCGAGCGCGTCAGCCACGAAGGCAAGTTCAACCGCATCCACGAGGTGCGCCTGAATGTGCAGCCGGTGCAGCAGCCGGTGCCGGTCTACGTGGCGATCCTGCGCCGCGAGGCCGCGTACCACGTCGGCCGCCAGGGCCGCCGCATGCTGTTCGTGCCGTACGCGGCGGTGGACAACTTCGAAGAGATCGGCCTGATGATGCAGGACTACCGCCGCGGTCTGGCCGAGGTCGGCATCGAGGATGCGTCCGGCATGGCGGCGGTGGCGTTGCACACCCACGTGGCCGAGACCGACGCGCAGGCCCGCGAGCGCGCCGCCCGCGCCTTCGACCTGTACGTCGAGACCCGCCTGTATGCGCGCAAGCAGGTCTACGACGACATCATCGCCAGCGGTCTGTCGCTGTTCGGCTCGGCCCGCACCGTGGCCGACAAGCTGGCGCGGCTGGCCGACATGGGCCTGGACCACGTCATGAGCCTGCACAACTTCGGCCTGATGCCGCAGGACCAGGTGCTGGACTCGATGCAGCGGCTGATGGCCGAGGCCCTGCCGCTGTCGGGCGTGCGCCCGGCCAACGCGGTGCCGGCCTGACCGTCCGTCCCCGGGGAGCCGCCATGAGCGCCAGCCACGACCTCAGCCCGGCCCATCTGCGCCGGGCGCTGGGGCGCTACGCCACCGGCGTCACGGTGGTGACCGCCGCCGGCGCCGACGGACCGATCGGCCTGACCGTCAATTCCTTCGCCCCGGTCTCGCTGGAGCCGCCGCTGGTGCTCTGGAGCCTGCGCCGCGCCAGCATCCACTACGCCGACTTCACTGGCCGCGGCGGCTTCGCCATCCACGTGCTGGGGGCGCCGCAGCGCGACCTGGCGCGGGTGTTCTCGCAGCCGGTGGCCGACCGCTACGCCGGGCTGGACTGGTACGCGACCGAGGACGGCATTCCCGTGTTCGACGAATGCGCCGCCCGCTTCGAGTGCGCCACCCGCCAGGTGCTGGAGGTGGGCGACCACGCCGTGCTGATCGGCGAGGTGCGGCGCCTGCATGCCCCGGACGACCACGGCGGCGCCCTGGTTTTCCATAATGGATCCTTCCTGTCGCACCTGGGGGGTCCCGTCGTATAACGCTGTCTACGCCGTAGCGGATCGGCAAGACGCATAACGATATCCGCGCCCCAAAGGAGACACCGCATGACCCCTCGTAGCACTCTGACGGCCGCGCTGGCGGCCCTGCTGGTCGCGGGCGCCGCGCCCGCGCTGGCGCAGGTGAAGATCGGCGCCACCCTGTCCACTACCGGTCCCCAGGCCTCGCTGGGCATTCCCGAACGCAACACCATCAGCCTGCTGCCCACCGAGATCGGCGGCGCCAAGGTCGAATACGTGGTGCTGGACGACGCCTCCGACACCACCCGCGCGGTCAGCAATTCGCACAAGCTGATCTCGGAAAACCAGGTCGACCTCATCATCGGCTCGACCACCACCCCCAACACCATGGCCATGCTGGACACGGTGGCCAGCGGCGCCACCCCGGTCATCACGCTGGCCTCGTCGGCGCGCCTGATCGATCCGGTGGACGACAAGCGCCGCTGGGTCTTCAAGACGCCGCACTCCGATTCCCTGATGGCCGAGGGCATCGCCCGCCACGCCGCCGCCAGCGGCGTCAAGAAGCTGGCCTTCATCGGCTTCAACAACGCCCTGGGCGAGACCTTCTGGGTGGAAGTGGAAAAGGCCGCCAAGCAGCACGGCATCGAGATCGTCGGCAAGGAAAGCTTCGCGCCCACCGACACCTCGGCGGTGGCGCAGACGCTGAAGCTGGTCGGCGCCGCTCCCGACGCCGTGGTGGTGGGCGCCTCCGGCACGCCGGCGGCGATGCCGGCGCGGGCGCTGCGCGAACGCGGCTTCAAGGGCAAGATCTATTTCAACCACGGCGTGGCCAACAACGACTTCCTGCGCGTCTGCGGCCCGGCCTGCGACGGCGCCTGGGTGCCGGTGGGGCCGGTGATGGTGGCCGACCTGCTGCCGGACACTCATCCCGTCAAGGCCACGGCCCAGGCGTTCGCCAGGAAGTACGAGGCCGCCAACGGCCCGGGCAGCGTGTCGCTGTTCGCCGCCTACACCTGGGACATCGGCCTGCTGCTGCAGCAAGCCGTGCCGGTGGCGCTGAAGAAAGCCAAGCCCGGCACCCCGGAGTTCCGCGCGGCGCTGCGCGACGCCCTGGAGAACGTCAAGAACCTGCCGACCGCCACCGGCGTGGTCAACATGAGCCCGACCGACCACAACGGCCTGGACGAACGCGCGCTGGTCATGGCCACCGTGGCCGGCGGCAAGTGGAAACTGCAACAGTAGCGACCCCGGGCAAGGGCGGGCGGCGCGCTTTCGGCGGGCGCCGCCGCCCGTAACCGTCCCAGGTTTTGTATGCTCACGGTTTTGCAGGACGAGCAACCGGGTGGACAGGGCATGACGGGACTAGGGAAAAAGCGTGTAGGCGGGCTGCGGCAATGGCTGGCCGGTGGACTGCTGGCCCTGGCGGCCGGCACGGCCTGCGCCCAGGTGCAGGGCCTGCCGCCGAGCGTGGTCAACGCCTGGAAGGCCAGCAAACTGCCTGACAGCTCCCTGTCGCTGGTGGTGCAGGAGGTCGGCGGCCCGCGCCTGGCGGCCCTGAACGCCAAGGAAGCGCGCAACCCGGCTTCGGTGATGAAGCTGGTCACCACCTGGGCGGCGCTGTCCGAACTGGGCCCGAACTACGTCTGGCGCACCGCCTTCATGACCGAGCCGGGCGTGCGGCCCGACGCCAAGGGCGCGCTGCCGGGGCCGCTCTACCTGCGCGCTGGCGGCGACCCGCAATTCCTGATGCAGGACCTGTGGGTGCTGCTGCGCGAGCTGCGCCTGCGCGGCGTCAAGCAGATCAATGACCTGGTGGTCGACCGCAGCATCTTCGGCCAGGTCGCCACCGACCCCGGCGCCTTCGACGGCGCCCCCGACCGCGCCTACAACGCCAGCCCCGACGCCCTCATGGTGGGTTTTGGCGCCGTGCGCATCCTGTTCACCCCCGACCCCGCCGCCAACAAGTGGGTGCCGCTGATCGATCCGCCGCTGCCCGGCCTGAAGATCGAGGGCCGGGTCGAATGGAGCGACGCCCGCTGTCCGGGCGCGCCCGTGGTCAACACCGACCCGGTCATCACCCAGCAGGGCATCACCCTGCGCGTCAGCGGCAAGGTGGCCGGTTCCTGCGGCGAGTTCGACTTGTACCGGCTGGCGCTGTCGCAGACCGATTTCGCCACCGAGGTCTTCCGCCTGCTGTGGAAGGAACTGGGCGGCACCTTCAAGGGCCAGGTGCGCGCCGGCATGGTGCCGGGCGACGCCGTGGTGCTGGCCTCGCACGACTCGCCGACGCTGGCGGAGGTGATCCGCCAGATCAACAAGCGCAGCAACAACGTCATGGCGCGCACGCTGCTGCTGACCCTGGGCGCGGAAAAGGGCCGCCGGCCGGCCACCGTGGCCAGCAGCGGCGCCGTGGCCAAGGGGCTGCTGGCCAAGCAAGGCCTGGACATGCCGGAGCTGGTGATCGACAACGGCGCCGGCCTGTCGCGCGACGCCCGGGTGTCGGCCGACAGCCTGGCGTCGATGCTGACCGTGGCCTGGAATTCCCCGGTCATGCCAGAGTACATTTCATCCCTCGCGATCGCGGGGGTCGACGGCACCGTGCGGCGCCGCATGAAAGGCGACGGCACCCTCGGCATGGCCCACCTGAAAACCGGGTCGCTGCGCGACGTGCGCTCGATCGCCGGTTACGTGCTGGGCGCCAGCGGCAAGCGCTACGTGGTGGTCAGCATCGTCAACCACGAGCAGGCCGGCGCCGTGCGGGCCTTCGACGACGCCCTGATCGCCTGGCTGGCCGAACAATAAAGGTTGACGCGGCCCCCTGCATCCACCCGGTAAACCGATTACGATTCTCGGGCGTGCGCCGTATTTCCGGCGGCGCCTGAGGCGAACAACCCTGTCTATCAATAATTCTGGAGATTTACGCACATGCCCGTGCACGAAATCCGCCATCCGCTGATCCGCCACAAGCTCGGGATCATGCGTCGCGCCGACCTCAGCACCAAGAGCTTCCGTGAACTGTCGCAGGAAGTGGGCGCGCTGCTCACGTACGAAGCGTCCAAGGACCTGCCGCTGGCGCCCGCCACCGTCGAAGGCTGGTGTGGCGCCGTGCAGGTCGAGAAGATCGCCGGCAAGAAAGTCACCGTGGTGCCCATCCTGCGCGCCGGCATCGGCATGCTGGACGGCGTGCTCAGCCTGATTCCGGGCGCCAAGGTCAGCGTGGTGGGCGTGGCCCGCAACGAAGAAACGCTGGAAGCCCATACCTACCTGGAACGCCTGGTGGGCGAGCTGGACCAGCGCCTGGCGCTGATCGTCGATCCGATGCTGGCCACCGGCGGCTCCATGGTCGCCGCCATCGACCTGCTCAAGCGCGCCGGCTGCAAGGAAATCCGCGCGCTGGTGCTGGTGGCCGCGCCGGTCGGCATCGACGCGGTGCTGTCCAAGCACCCGGACGTCCACATCTACACCGCGTCCGTCGACGACGGCCTGAACGAGCATGGCTACATCATGCCGGGCCTGGGCGATGCCGGCGACCGCATCTTCGGCACCACCCAGAAGACCGACTGAGGCCTTCCCCCCGGGCGGCGTGGCCCGGACCCGCCGGCGGCGGCCATCTCCAGGCCGCGCCGGGCGGGCGCTACGCCGCCAGTCTCTGCGGCGCGCCTTCCAGGTGCTCGCCGAACCAATGCAATGACTGCGCCAGTCCCGCCACCTCGCCCACGATCAGCAGGGCGGGGGAGCGGATGGCGTGCGCCCGCGCCAAACGCGGCAGGTCTTCCAGCGTGCCGGACAGCACCCGCTGTTCGGGCCGGCTGCCGTTCTCGATCAGCGCGAACGGGGTGGCGGCGGCGCGGCCATGGCGGATCAGCCGCTGCGTCAGCAGTTCCAGCTGGCCCACGCCCATGTAGAACGCCAGCGTCTGGCGTTCGCGCGCCAGCGCCGGCCAGTCCAGGTTGTCCTCGTCCTCGCGGCAGTGCGCCGTCACCAGGCGCACCGATTGCGCATGCTCGCGGTGCGTCAGCGGAATGCCGGCATAGGCCGCACAGGCCAGCGCCGCGGTGATGCCGGGCACCACCTCATAGCGCACGCCGTGCGCGCGCAGGTGTTCCAGTTCCTCGCCGCCGCGGCCGAAGATGAAGGCGTCGCCGCCCTTCAGGCGCACCACGCGGCGGCCCAGGCGGGCGTGCTCGACCAGCAGGGCGTGGATGCGCGCCTGGGTGGCGTGATGGTCCTCGCCCGGCAGCTTGCCCACCGCGATGCGTTCGGCGTCGCGGCGCGCCAGCGACATGATGTCGTCGCTGACCAGCCGGTCGTACAGGATCACGTCGGCCTCGTTCAGCGCGCGCAGCGCCTTCAGCGTCAGCAGGCCCGGATCGCCGGGGCCGGCGCCGACCAGCACCACGCTGCCCTCGGCCGGCGCCAGCGGCTGGGCCAGGGCGGCTTGCAGCGCGGCTTCGGCGTCCTGCGGCCGCTGCTGGCGCAGCAGGCCGGCCACCGGACCGTCCAGCAGCCAGTCATAGAAGCGGCGCCGCGCGCCCAGGTCGGGGTGGCCGGCGCGGATGCGCTGGCGATAGCGTTCGGCCAGGCCGGCCAGGCGGCCCAGGCTGTGGTCGAACAGGGATTCGATGCGTTCGCGCAGGCGCCGCGCCAGCACCGGCGCCACGCCCGACGAGGAAATGGCGACGATGACCGGCGAGCGGTCGACGATGGACGGCACCTGGAACGATGACAGTTCGGGATCGTCCACCACATTGCTGAAGATGCGGCGCGCCTGCGCGGCGTCGGAGACCGCCGCGTTGACGCCGCGGTCATCGGTGGCGGCCACCGCCAGCCACACGCCATCGAGCCAGGCGGGGTCGAAACGGCCCGCCAGGTGGCGGATGCGGCCCGCGGCCAGCAGGTCCGCCAGCGCCGGCGTCAGCTCGGGCGCGCCAACGGCGACATCGGCATGGGCTTCGAGCAGGGCGAGCGTCTTGCGCTCGGCCACCGCGCCACCGCCCACGACCAGCACGGGCCGGTCTTTCAGATCGGCAAAAATCGGGAAAAGCTTCATCACGCAGCCTCGGGCGCACCCGGCAGAAGGTCAAACGATCATAGGGACCGGGTTTCATCCCCACAACTTCTGATTTCTTGAATCCATATAGCCACAACTTATTTGGCGGATCGCGTCCGCGCGTTGCGCCGGCGCAAACCATGCCTGTTCCATGCAAGTTCCATGCCCGTGAGGGGGAACGGGGCGGGCGAGGGGGAAGGGCGGCCCGCGCGCCACGAGCCGGGGCGGACGGGCCGCACATCGATGGTGCGCCGCCGCATGGGTTTACGCACCAAGTTGGATCGCGGGCCGCGTCGGGCGCGGCCGGACCGGGTCGCCCGCGGTCCGCCGCGCCGCCCTGCCCGCCCTCGTAAAACCAGGGCGCACGCGGGTGCGCGGCGGTCCGGGCGGGCCGCTTGCGGCGCGCTGGCACGCCGATTGCTTAAGGGAACATGGGCCCGCCGCGCGCGGCCGGTCCACGCCAAGCGCCGCGATCCGCGGCAGGGAACAACGACGTTCCGCAGCGCCAACGGGTTGTTCCCGATCGGCGCGCGGGACGTTTTTTTTTGCCAGGAGCCTCGTATGACGCCAGTGAAACCCCGCCTTCCCGCCGCCACGGGTCCGGATTCGACCACCGACGCCAGCCGCCGCAAGTGGCTGGCCGGCACCGCGCGCGCCGTGGCCGGCGCCGGCCTGCTGTCGCTGGTCGACCCGCTGGTGCGCGCCGGCGCCTGGGCCGCGGGCAGCGACGCCCCCGAGAAGACCGAGGTGAAGATCGGCTTCATTCCGCTGACCGACTGCGCTTCGGTCGTCATGGCCTCGGTGCTAGGCATCGACAAGAAATACGGCGTCACCATCACGCCGTCCAAGGAGGCATCCTGGGCCGCGGTGCGCGACAAGCTGCTCAACGGCGAGCTGGAGATGGCCCACGTGCTGTACGGCCTGATCTACGGCGTGCAGATGGGCGTGGGCGGGCCGAAGAAGGACATGGCCGTGCTGATGAACCTGAACCAGAACGGCCAGGCCATCACCCTATCGAACAAGCTGCTGCAGGCCGGCGCCCGCGACGGCGAGTCGCTCGCCAAGTTGATGGCGTCCGAGAAGCGCGAATACACCTTCGCCCAGACCTTTCCCACCGGCACCCACGCCATGTGGCTGTACTACTGGCTGGCCGCCTACGGCATCGACCCGATGAAGGACGCCAAGGTCATCACCGTGCCGCCGCCGCAGATGGTGGCGAACATGCGCGTGGGCAACATGGATGGCTTCTGCGTCGGCGAACCGTGGGGCGCGCGCGCCATTCTCGACAAGATCGGCTTCACCGCCGTGACCACCCAGGCCATCTGGACCGATCATCCCGAAAAGGTGCTGGGCACCAGCGCCGACTTCGTGACGCGCAATCCGAACACCGCGCGCGCCGTGACCGCCGCCATCCTGGAGGCGGGCAAGTGGATCGACGCCTCGCCCGAGAACCGCCGCAAGACCGCCGAGACCATCGCCGCCAAGTCGTACGTCAACACCGACGCCAGCGGCATCATCGACCGCATGCTGGGCCAGTACGACGACGGCCTGGGCAAGCGCTGGAGCGACGCGCATCCGATGCGTTTCTCGGGCGACGGCGCGGCCAATTTCCCCTACCTGAGCGACGGCATGTGGTTCCTGACCCAGCACAAGCGCTGGGGCCTGCTCAAGGAACATCCCGACTACCTGGCCACGGCGCGCCAGGTCAACCGCATCGACATCTACAAGCAGGCCGCGCAGGCCGCCGGCATCGCCTTGCCCGCCAGCGAGATGCGCAGTTCCAAGCTGGTCGACGGCGTGGTCTGGGATGGCAGCAACCCGGCGGCCTATGCCGACGGTTTCAAGGTCAAGGCCTGAGCGCCGCTTTGCACAGGAGAGACTCGCGATGTCTACCGTAACGAGTATGGAACGGACCGCCCCCGTGTCCGCGCCCCCCGCCGCGGCGCCACAGGCCGCGCCCTGGACCGATGCCTGGCGCGAGCGGCTGGAAGCGGCGCTGCGCGCCGTGGTCGGCCCGGTGGCCGGCTTCGCGTTGTTCGTATTGGTCTGGCAGGTGGTGGCCATGCGCATCCCCGAGATCCCCACCCCGGGCGTGACCTGGCGCGCGGCGGTGGAACTGTTCGCGGATCCGTTCTACGACAACGGCCCCAACGACAAGGGCATCGGCTGGAACCTGCTGGCCTCGCTGCAGCGGGTCGGCATCGGCTTCGGCCTGGCGGCGCTGGTGGGCATCCCGGTGGGGTTCGCCATCGGCCGCTACGCGCCGGTGCGGGCGATGTTCTCGCCCATCGTCAGCCTGCTGCGGCCGGTGTCGCCGCTGGCCTGGCTGCCGCTCGGCCTGCTGCTGTTCAAGGCCGCCAACCCGGCCGCGATCTGGGCGATCTTCATCTGTTCGATCTGGCCCATGATCATCAACACGGCGGTCGGCGTGTCGCGCGTGCCGCAGGACTACCTGAACGTGGCGCGGGTGCTGAACCTGTCGGAATGGAAGGTCACCACCAAGGTGCTGCTGCCGGCCGTGCTGCCCTACATGCTGACTGGCGTGCGGCTGTCGATCGGCACCGCCTGGCTGGTGATCGTCGCGGCCGAGATGCTGACCGGCGGCACCGGCATCGGCTTCTGGCTGTGGGACGAGTGGAACAACCTGAAGGTCGAGCACATCGTCATCGCCATTTTCGTGATCGGCATCGTCGGCCTGATCCTGGAAACGCTGCTGGTCGCGCTGGCCCGCCGCTTCACCTACACCGAGGAGTAGCGCCATGAAGAAATTCGTACGCATCGAACGCGTGGGCCAGACCTTCGCCACCCGCAAGGGCGCCTTCGTGGCGCTGCGCGACATCGACCTGACGGTGGAGCAGGGCGAGTTCATCACTCTGATCGGCCATTCCGGCTGCGGCAAGTCCACCCTGCTGAACCTGATCGCCGGCCTGACCCGTCCGACCAGCGGCGTGCTGCTGTGCGCCGAGCGCGAAATCACCGGCCCCGGCCCGGACCGCGCCGTGGTGTTCCAGAACCACTCGCTGCTGCCCTGGCTGACCTGCTTCCAGAACGTGCACCTGGCGGTGGAACGGGTCTTCGGCGCGTCGGAGAAACGCGCCCAGCTGGCCGAGCGCACCCGCGCCGCGCTCGACCTGGTGGGCCTGCTGCCGGCGCAGAACAAGCTGCCGCGCGAGATCTCGGGCGGCATGAAGCAGCGCGTCGGCATCGCCCGCGCGCTGGCGATCGAGCCGGGCGTGCTGCTGATGGACGAGCCGTTCGGCGCGCTCGACGCGCTGACCCGCGCGCATCTGCAGGACGAACTGCTCAAGATCGTCGCCAAGACCCGCACCACCACCATCATGGTCACGCACGACGTGGACGAAGCGGTGCTGCTGTCCGACCGCATCGTCATGCTGACCAACGGGCCGGCCGCGACCATCGGCGAGATCCTGCCGGTGCCGCTGGCGCGGCCGCGCGACCGGGTGCGGCTGGCCAATGACCCGGTCTACCTATCGTGCCGCGCCGCGGTGGTGGACTTCCTGCACCGGCGCCACGGCAACCCCGAGCGGACCCAGGCGCCCGTGGCCCTGGCGGCGGTGCCCGATGTCGACGCCGAGCCGGCGCGGACCGAGGGCTCGCGCGCCGTGGCCTGACGCCGGCAGCCCCCCGGGGCCGGCGCGGCATCGCGGCCGTCATCGTCCTGACACGTTCCGTCATGCGTGCGATTTGCCAACCGGTGTAGTATCAAGCCAGCCGTGCGCGGACAGCGCCGGTGCGTCCTGGATTTCTGGAGTGGCTTGTGGCATTGCGAAAATTGGCATCCCTGGTTTTGGTGAGCGGCGCGCTGGGCGCGGCCGGCGTGGCGCAGGCCGGTGTCTGCGACGCGAAGTTCATGCACGAGGGCGGCGCGGTGCAGCTGACCGGCTCGGGCAACATCGCCCTGGGCGCCGACCTGGCCTTCACCGAGGTTACGAAAAGCAATGGCGACAACTGCCGCGCCCGCGTGCAGGGCGTGGCCCGCTTCAGCTACGCGGGCCTGCCCCCGGGCAAGTCCAAGCTCGACTACCTGATGACCGTGAAGGGCGGCCAGGCCACCTTCCTCAAGTACGCCACCGCCGGCGAGGCGCCGCAGCCGTCCGAGGGCCAGTTCGACCTGCGCATGCTGGGCCTGTTCGCCTACGACGGCAAGCTCAACCCGGGGCAGAAGCTGCCCGGCTCGTCGTTCCGCCTGAAGATCGGCAAGGAAGCGCCGGTCGGCGGCCAGCCCAGCACCACGGTGCGCATCGGCGAGAAGACCGTCGGCCGCGCCACCAGCATCGGCACCGCGCTGGGCCAGCAGTCCTGCCATCCGGTCACGTACACGCGCAATTCCGATCCCACCATGGCCACCTTCCAGGGGCTGACCATCCCGATTCCCGGCATGAACACCACCGTCACCGACTGGTACTGCCCGTCGGTCAATCTGGTCATGAAGCAGGACATCGACCAGGGCGGCGTGAAATCCGCCGTTGAGATTACGCAAATCAAGTAGCACACGGTAGCAAGCCGGCCGGGCCCATCGCGGAGCGGCTGGTATGATGATTTCGTCATAGACACACACAGGAGCTCAAAACATGGCCACGAGAAAATCCGAAGACGTCGCAAAAGAAAAACTCATCGACAGTGTCAAGACCAGCCTGAATGACGCTGAAAGCCTGCTGCGCGAAGCCGCCAGCAGCACGGGCGACAAGGCCACCGAACTGCGCGAACGCGCCATGACCTCGCTCAAGCGCACCCGCGAGGCCCTGTACGAAGCCCAGGACGCGGTGCTCGAGCGCGGTCGCAAGGCGGCGCGCGCCACCGATGACTACGTGCACGACAATCCCTGGCAAGCCATCGGCATCGCGGGCGTGACCGGCCTGCTGCTCGGCTTGCTGATCAGCCGCCGCTGATAAGGCAGGACCTCCGGGCGGGCGGCGCCGGCGTTTCGCCGCGTCCCCCGCCCGGCGTCCTTTTTGCCATGGGTCTACGCAAATCTGTTTTTGGCGTGGCGTCCAGCCTGGTCGGGCTGGCGCGCACTCGCCTCGAGCTGCTGGCGCTGGAAGCGGCGGGCGAGAAGGCGCGCCTGCTCAAGCTGCTGGGCATGGCGTTCGCCGCCTTGCTGTTCCTGACGCTGGCGGTGCTGGTGTTCACCATCACGGTCGCGGTGGCCTTCTGGCCGACCGAAGACCGCTATCTGGCACTGGGCCTGCTGGCGGCCTTCTATCTGGTGGTTGGCGTGGTGCTGCTGCTGGTGGTGCGCCACGGCCTGGTCTACGGTCCGGCGCCGTTCGCGGCCACGCTGGAAGAGCTCGGCCGCGACGCCGAACTGCTCGAACGCGTGCGCGACGCGCAGGACGATGATGACCGGGCGCGCCGGCGCGAGGAGGACTGAACCATGACGAAACGGTCTCCCGCCGTCGATCGCGCCGTGCGCATCGAACTCTTGCGCGCCCGCGCCGCCATCGAACGCGAGTCGCTGGCGCAGGGCATCGTGTCGGCCGGGCGCAAGCTCGAGCCGGCCGCGCTGCTCAAGAGCTTCCTGCCGGGCATGGCGTCCGGCGGCGCGTCGCGCTGGGCCATGCAGGCTATCGGCCTGGCGCGGCGCTACCCTATTATCAGCTCGTCCCTGTCGGCGATGTTCATGCGCGGCGGCGGCAAGTCCAAGCTGCTCAAGCTGGCCGGCGGCGCGCTGGTGGGCTGGCAGCTGTTCAAGGTCTGGCGCGATTCGCGCGACGATCACGACGACGCGCGCTGATCCCGGTCTTCGCGTCCGTCCAAAAGAAAACCCCGCCGGACACGGCGGGTTTTTTTTCATCGTGATCAGGCAGGCCGTTTTACCCTGCCCAAGAGCATGAACACCAGGATGGCCGTCCCGGCCGCGGCGCCGGCCAGAACGAGAAGCTGGAACCGAAATGCGCTTTCGTATGCCTGCAACAGCAGCGATCGCCCCGCCGTCGGCAGATGCGCCAGCGCATTCTGCAGATCGCTCATGGCCAGCCGGTTCGATGCTTGCACCAAGTCCGCAGCCGCCACTGACCCCTTCGGTACTGACGCCGCCAGCCCCGAGAGAATGTTGGCGGACAACATGGCCCCCACGACGGCAATGGCCATGCCGTCGCCGGCCAGCCGTACCGCATTGAAGATGCCCGCCGCCATGCCGGCCCGTTCCTTTGGGACCACGCTCACCGCCAATCCGTCCATCAGCCCCCAGGGCAGGCCGATCCCGACGCCGATCGCCAGCATCGCCAGTAAACGCCCGTGGCGTGCATCACCGGACAGCGTCAACCCCAGCCAGGCCAGTCCGGCAGCCGCAATGGCGAGGCCGATGCCGGACAGCACGCCGACATTGATCCAGCGCGCCAGAAGCGCGGCGATGAACGGCACCACCAGCAGCGGCGCCGATAGCGCAATCATCATTTGGCCGGCGGCCAGTGCGCTGTATCCTTCCACGCCGATGAACCGGGCTGGCAGCACGACCAGCAGCACGATGTACGCATAGGCCGGCGCAATCGCCAGCACCTGTACCCCCGCGAACCGCGCGTTGGCGAACAATGAAAGGTCAAGCATGGGGTTGGCCTGCCGGCGTTCGATGAAGACGAAGGCGGCCAGCAGCAGGGTGGCGCCCATCAGGCAACCCAGTACCGAGGCATCGCTCCAGTGCCGCTCGGGGGCAAGGATGATGCCGTACGTCAGCAGGGCCAGCCCGACGGTAAAACTGATGGCGCCGGGCCAGTCCAGTCCCGTGGCGCCGGGGTCGCGCGTTTCCCGGGCAAATGGCGCAATCAGCGCAGCAGCCAGCAAGGCAACCAACGCCGGCAGATAAAACACCCATTGCCATCCCAGCGTGTCGATCAGCAGTCCGGCCAGGAATGGGCCGAACGCCGCGCCGGCGCCGAACGTCGTGCCGATCAGGCTGAATACGCGTGTGCGGGCGTACCCGTCGAATTCCTGGGTCAGTGCCGCCATCGCGCCGGCGAAGGCGGCGGCCGCACCGAGGCCCTGGATGAGCCGCAGGATGTCGATCCAGAACACGGACGGCATGAGGGGAATGGCCGCCGTTATCAAAGCGAACAACAACATGCCCGACAGCCAGGTGCGTTTGCGTCCATAGGTGTCGGCCAAACTGCCCGCCGCGAGTGTCGCGCTGCCGTAGGTCAGGATGTAGGCGTTGATGATCCAGGTCAGCTCGACTGCGCTGCCGCCCAGCGCCTGATTGATGGAGGGTACGACCACGACGGGGCCGGCGATGCTCAACGGAATGACGGCGGCCGTCAGGCAGCCGGTCACGATCAGAGGGGCTCTGCGAACCGTCGCGTCCGGCGCGGATGCGGGGGTGGCACTCATTGGATGTTCCTTGATGACGGCGGGCCGCGCGGGCCCTGCGGATTCTTGGCTGTAGCGACAAGGCCATCCGGTCTTGCGCGCTAAGAAATTGATGATAATTTCGAACTAATCGTGGAAAAATAGTCTTTGAATCAGCATTGAGATGACATTTATGTCATGAATTGGAGCGACGAATGGATGGCTATGGAGGATTGGCGATCTTTGTGCAGGTGGCCGAGTCGCGCAGTTTCGCGATCGCGGGACGGCAGTTGGGCATCTCGGCGTCGGCGGTCAGCAAGGGCGTGGCGCGGCTGGAGCACAAGCTTGGCGTGCGCCTGTTTCAGCGCAGCACCCGAAGCGTCAGCCTCACGGCCGAAGGCGCGCTGTTCCTCGATCGCTCCCGCCGCATCCTTTCAGAGATCGCGGCGGCCGAGAATGAGTTGGCCAGCACCAAGGCGGCCCCGCAGGGACGATTGCGGGTAAGCCTGCCGTTGGTCAGCGGATTGATGTGGCCGGTGTTGTCGGCCTTTGCGAGCCGCTATCCGCAGATCGAACTCGATCTGGATTTCAGCGATCGCCTGGTGGACGTCGTGGAGGAAGGATTCGATGCGGTGGTGCGCACCGGAGAGCTGAGCGATTCCCGCCTGATGAGCAAACGCCTGGGTGTCAGCCGCTTTTGCTGCGTGGGCGCGCCCGACTATTTCCAGCGGCATGGCACGCCTGGACGGCCCGAGGACATCGCCCGGCATGCTTGTCTGCTGCATCGCGTTCCCAGCACCGGCATGCTGGAAAAATGGCGCTTGCGCCGCGGCGACGAGGACGCCGATGCGCGCCCTGCGGCAAGCATGACCAGCAACCACCTGGAAACCCTGCGGCATATGGCCATCCAGGGACTCGGCATCGCCTACCTGCCGGACTTCGCGGTCAACGCGGCCCTCGAGCGCGGGGAACTGGTGAGGGTGCTGGACGAATGGGCGGGTTCGCCCAGCACCTTCTGGGTACTGTGGCCGTCAAACCGGCAATTGCTGCCCCGGGTACGGGTATTCGTCGACTTCATGGCCAAACACCTGTTCCCGGCGGCATCCCCATAACGGAAGGAGCCAGGCCGCCAGGCCTACAGGCCCAACTGCCCCCAGATGTCGTCCACCCGTTTCTTGACGTCGGCGTCCATGGTGATGGGCGTGCCCCATTCGCGCTGGGTCTCGCCCGGCCACTTGTTGGTGGCGTCCAGGCCCATCTTGCCGCCCAGCCCGGACACCGGCGAGGCGAAGTCCAGGTAGTCGATGGGCGTGTTCTCGACCAGCAGCGTGTCGCGCACCGGGTCCATGCGCGTGGTCATGGCCCACACCACTTCCTTCCAGTCGCGCGGGTTGATGTCCTCGTCCACCACCACGATGAACTTGGTGTACATGAACTGGCGCAGGATGCTCCACAGCCCGAACATGACGCGCTTGGCGTGGCCGGCGTACTGCTTGCGGATCGACACCACCGCCAGGCGGTAGCTGCAGCCTTCGGGCGGCAGGTAGAAGTCGACGATCTCGGGCAGCTGGCGCCGCAGCAGCGGCACGAACACCTCGTTGAGCGCCACGCCCAGCACGGCCGGCTCGTCGGGCGGCTTGCCGGTGTAGGTGGAGTGGTAGATGGGATTGCGGCGCATGGTGATGCGCTCGACCGTGAACACCGGGAACCAGTCCTGTTCGTTGTAGTAGCCGGTGTGGTCGCCGTAGGGGCCTTCCAGCGCCATCTCGTAGTCGGTGTTGGGCGGCGGGTTGACGCCGTCCGGCACCACCGGCGCGATGGCGCGCGGATCGGACGACGGCAGCAGGTGGCCTTCCAGCACGATCTCGGCCCAGGCCGGCACCGACAGGTTGCTGCCCAGCGCCTGCGCCACCTCGGTGCGCGAGCCGCGCAGCAGGCCGGCGAACTGGTACTCGGACAGGCTGTCCGGCACCGGCGTGACCGCGCCCAGCGTGGTGGCCGGATCGGCGCCCAGCGCCACGGCGATGGGGAAGGGCGTGCCCGGATGGGCCAGCGCGTGGTCGCGGAAATCGAGCGCGCCGCCGCGGTGCGACAGCCAGCGCATGATGAGTTTGTTCGGGCCCAGCAGTTGCTGGCGGTAGATGCCCAGGTTCTGGCGGCGCGCGTTGGGGCCGCGCGTGATCACCAGGCCCCAGGTCAGAAGCGGCGCCACGTCGCCGGGCCAGCAGGTCTGGATCGGCAGGCGCGTCAGGTCCACGTCCTTGCCTTCCCAGACGATCTCCTGGCAGGCCGGGCTCTTGACGTTCTTGGGGCTCATGTCCCACAGGGCCGACTTCAGCATCGACACCTTGGCCAGCGCGTCGCGAAAGCCCTTGGGCGCCTCGGGCTCGCGCAGCGAGGCCAGCAGTTCGCCGATGTCGCGCAGCGCGCTGACGTCGTCGGCGCCCATGCCGCGGGCCACGCGCGAAGGCGTGCCGAACAGGTTGGCCAGCACCGGCATTTCGGCCGGCTTGCCGTCGTGCAGGGCTTTTTCGAACAGCAGGGCGGGGCCCTCGGCGCGCAGCACGCGGTCGGAAATCTCGGTCATTTCCAGGCGCGTCGAGACCGGCGCGGCGATGCGTTTGAGCTCGCCCATGCGTTCGAGTTGAGCGAGGAAGTCTCTAAGGTCGCGGTATTTCACTACAGATCCCGGCTATTTGGTTACAACTTGGGCAGAAAGAGAGGTTAACATTGACTCCCTCTTTTTCCACGCAGGAGGTTTTATGCCCGATGCGTCAGTGGCCAGCCTGTTCAGGAACATGGCCCAAGGAGTGCACCAATATCTTGCCGAATCGCTGCGCATCTGCTCCGTCTACCTGGGCATCGCGGTGATCGTGACGGTAAGCATGGGATTCGCCCTGCCTGGTTTGCGCGACCAGGCATTGCAAGTGCACAAAGCCTTGTTGACCGCCCTCGCGCCTTCATCCATGCAGACCGGCGTCGAATCCGAAGCCGGATCCGAATTCGGCGTCGATACTTCTTCGGCGATTGCCATGGCCGTGCCCACCGCGCCGTCCAGCAATGCGACCGGCATGCTGGGGCCTGCCCGCGCCGCGCCCGCGACGCCCAAGAAGCCTGCCATGGTCGCCACCGGCCCGCAGGCCGAAGCCTTGCGCAACTACATTTCGCGCAAATACAAGGTCGCCTATGACGCGACCGGTCCGCTCTTGAACACCGTGTACAAGGTGGGCCGCGAGAAGCAGCTGGATCCCTTGCTGCTGCTGGCCGTGATCGCCATCGAATCGCGCTACAACCCGCTGGCCGAGAGCCACGTGGGCGCGCAGGGGCTGATGCAGGTGATGACCAGCGTGCACCAGGACAAATTCGATGCCGTCGGCAAGAATCCGCTGGACCCGGGCGCCAACATCGCCGTGGGCGCCACCATCCTGAGGGACTGCATCAACCGGCGCGGCTCGGTCGATGGCGGCCTGGCGTGTTATGTCGGCTCGACCGGGCCGGATGACAACGGCTATGGGGCCAAGGTGCAGGCGGAGCGGCGGCGCTTGGCGCTGGCGTCGGGCATTGCCCTGGCGCGAGACTGACCCCGCTTCGCGCGTTTCACTGGAAGGTCACCAGGACGGTGACTTTCTGGCTGTATTTCCCAGTGATGACCGTCGTGCCCGACTTCGTCAGTTCCGCCGTGTAGTACAGGGGCACAGGACGCACGCTGGTGGATAGCGAGGGACCCGGCGCATCGCTCCACCTGTTGAATACGACGGGGATGACGCCGTTTTCCTTGAGCCCCAAGCTGAGCCCGTTGGCCTGGCCATCGCTGTTCTTCAGGAGGATGCCCTGAGCGTTCGCAGAGAGCGCGGCGGCGTCCGCCGGCTGGAATTGGATCTTGAGCGGGACGACCAGCTTGCCCAGGCTGTTCAGGTCGAAACCACCGTCGCAGGTCGGGTCGAAATCCGCATACAGCGTGAAATTCACCGGCGGGGGCAGCGGCAGACTGGTCATCGCGTAAGCCCGTCCCAAGGGTATCGTTCCCGGCGTCGTGATCTTTGCGATGCACCTCGGAATGAAGCTCACGTTTGTGCCATTGAGCGATCCTATTTCGATGTGATTGGAGTGCAGGAACTGGGGGTTCATCCTGACGAAATCCTGATTCGGCGGGATGAACATGCTGATTGGTTTGTCGGGTGTCTTGGTGACGACCAACTTCAGGTTGCCCAGCAATAAACCTTTGGCAGTCGGCGTCGCATCGGTCGCGGATGCCGGTGCATACAGAACGTCCGAGAGGCGAAACCTGTCGTCGCTTGTGCTGCCCGTCGGCACCCACGGTGGATAATTCCCGATCTGCAATACGATTTGCAGCCCGACCGCTTTCAAATCGGTTACCGCTTTCTGCAAGCCGGCGCCTGCGGATAGGAAGGGGGATCCCGCGAGGGAATTGTTGACGCAAATCCAGGGCACGGGAGGCAGGGGCTGGTCATAGACGACCGTGCCGACCACGGTTGTTTTGTCCAGCAAGATCGTATCCGGCGCCAGCCGCCCGGTAGCTAGGGAGGCCCCCTTGTCCATGGTGTAGCCGCCGCCCGTATTGACCTGGCACCCCGGCCCCAGCGCGCATGCCGGCGCAGGCAGCAGGCAGGCCAGGCTCCAGGCCGCGGCCACCACGCCACGCCACCCGGGGCAACGCGTCCCGGCTCGTCTTCTTGTCATGCAATTTCTCCCGGAATGGCTTCGGGCGGGCCGTCCGCGACGGAGGGGCGCGCGAGCCGTGCGGCCGCCGTAAGGCTCGACAATGATCCGGAAAATATAGGTGGTGGAACGGGCCCAATGTCGCGCCGCCATAGGGCGGGCTATTGTGTCCGGATGCGAGCGAGGGACGCGGAAAGCGCGCCGTGGCGATCCTGGAGCCAGCGGAGAGTGGGCGGAATTGTCATGCGAGCTTGCATGGCGAGGATTATCTGAACGTTAAGGTTGCGTCAGACAAAAGGCGAGGCGGGTGAGGTGCCCGGGCCAGTGTATCGCGCGGTGGCGGCCCGGCGCGTGGCCCGGCCGGCGCGCTTCCTACCTGCCCAGCAGCTTGCCCATGCGGGCCACGGCTTCTTCCAGGCGGTCCAGGCCGGTGGCGTAGGAAAAGCGCATGGTGTGGTGGCCGTGGGCGGGACCGAAGTCCAGGCCGGGCACGGCGGCGATGCCGGCTTCCAGCAGCAGGCGTTGCGAGAAGCTGGCGCTGTCGGTGCCGAAGTCGCTGATGTCGGCGTAGATGTAGAAGGCGCCGTCGGGCTTGACGGGGACCTTCAGGCCGAGGCGCTCAAATTCGGGCAGCAGGTAGTCGCGGCGCTGCTTGAAGGCTTCGCGGCGGTGTTCGAAAGTGCGCAGGGCGTCGGGGGTGAAGCAGGCCAGGGCGGCATGCTGCGCCAGGGTGGGGGCGCAGATGGCGAGGCTGCCGGCGATCTTCTCGACCGGGGCCACCATGTCCTCGGGCACGATCATCCAGCCCAGGCGCCAGCCGGTCATGTGGAAATACTTCGAGAAGCTGTTGATGACGATGATGTCGTCGTCCAGCGTCAGCGCGGAGCGCGGCTGGCCTTCATAGGACAGGCCCAGGTAGATTTCGTCGACGATGGCGAAGCCATGGCGGGCGCGGACCTCGCCCAGCAGCCGGGCCAGCTCGCCGTGGTCGATCGAGGTGCCGGTGGGGTTGCTGGGCGAGGCCACCAGCACGCCCTGGGTGGCCTCGGTCCAATGGTGCGCCACGTCCTGGGCCGACAGCTGGAAGCGCTTGTCGGCGGAGCTGGGGATCAGGCGCGGACGGCCGCCGGCGGCGAGCACGAAGTTGCTGTTGGCGGGGTAGGACGGGTCCGGCATCAGGACTTCGCCGCCGGGGTTGACCAGGGCGGCGCAGGCCAGGGTCAGGGCGCCGGAGGCGCCGGCCGTGACGATGACGCGCTTGGGGTTGATCGTGGCGCCGAACTGGTCGTGGTAGAACTGGGCGATCGCCTCGCGCAGCGGCATCAGGCCGGCGGGGGCGCTGTAGCCGCTCTGGCCGGCCTGGGCCGCGCGCTGCAGCGCTTCCACGACCTGGGGCGGCGCGGTAAAGTCCGGTTCGCCGATGCCCAGGCTGATGATGTCCTTGCCCGCCGCCTGCAGCGCTTGCGCCTGCTTGAACAGTTCGACGACCTGGAAGGTCAGGAATTCGTTGGTACGGGCGGCAAGGCGGGGCATCGGGCTCTCGAAGGCTACTTGAAGCGGAATAAAGGGAATTGTAGTCATGCAGCCATCACGGCGCGCTTTCCTCCTGGGCCGGCGGCCCGTCCAGACGCCCTGGGCCACTTTCCTGCAACGGCTGGGGCTGTTGTGCCAGGGGACGCTGCGCGACCTGGGCGAGACGGCGGGCCAGGGGCCGCGCGCGCTGCTGACGCCGTCGCGCGAAGGCGACGTGGTGCATGCGCGCGCGCTGTGCGCCGAATATGGCGTGGTGCTGGCGCTGGACGATGCCGACGGGCCGTTCGCGCCGGTCGATGGTCCGCTGCTGTGGATCGATCCCGGTCGCCTGGCGGGCCTGGCGCGGCTGGCCGGGCCGTCGCCGCGCTGGCGCGCGCAGCCCGGCGTGCCGCTGGCGGCGCTGGCGCAGGCCGGGCTGCGGCAATTCGCGGGTCTGCCGGGCGCCATGACCCTGGCCCAATGGCTGGCCGCGCCGGCCGCCTGGCCGGCCGGGGACTGCGCGGCGTCGGGCGTGCTGGCCGTGGACCTGCTGCTGGCGGACGGTGTCGAGGAGACCCTGGGGCCGTTCGGCGCCGACGACCTGCAACCGTTGCGGTCGGCGACGGTGCAGCGGCTGGTGCCGGCGCTGTTCCAGCTGGTCGGCGGGGACCTGGCCGCCGCCTGCCGTGACGGGGACGCCTGGCTGGCGCGCTACCGGCTCGACGCCCTGGCGCCGCGGGCGCCGGCGACGGTCAACCTGGCGCATCTGATGCTGGGGCAGGGCGGCACGCTGGCGTGGGTGCAGGGGGTGACGCTGGCGGACTGCCCGCCCGCCGAAACCGGGGCGGCCTGCGCGCCGGCGGCCGACGGACTGGCGCCGCGCACTGGCGGGATGGCGGTCGCCGCGCCGCGGCAGGCCACCGCGCTGCAGGCGCGCGTCAAGGCGCTGTTCGACCCGTATGGGCGTTTTCCCGAATTCACGCCGCCGCCGAATAGCGACAGTTTGTAAGCCGGGGGTAAGATGGGCGGCGCCCGCGGCCTGGCCGGGGATGCGCGCCCCGGGGGCCGCGCAGGGAACGTTTCGCGCGCTCCGCCATCGGAATAGAATTGCCCCCTTTCGTGTTCCTCACTCTAGCCAGTAGCCGCCCCTATGGATGCCAACCTCCGCAAAGCCGCCCTTGAATATCACGAGCACGGCCGTCCCGGCAAGATCTCGGTCACGCCGACCAAGCAGCTCACCAACCAGCGCGACCTGGCCCTGGCGTACTCGCCCGGCGTGGCGGCGGCCTGTGAGGAGATCGTGGCGGATCCGGCCAACGTGTTCCGCTACACCGCGCGCGGCAACCTGGTCGGCGTGATCACCAACGGCACCGCGGTGCTGGGCCTGGGCAACATCGGCGCGCTGGCCTCCAAGCCGGTGATGGAAGGCAAGGCGGTGCTGTTCAAGAAGTTCGCTGGCCTGGACGTGTTCGACATCGAGATCAACGAAACCGACCCGGACAAGCTGGTCGAGATCATCGCCGGCCTGGAAGCCACCTTCGGCGGCATCAACCTTGAAGACATCAAGGCGCCCGAGTGCTTCACGGTCGAGCGCAAGCTGCGCGAGCGCATGAAGATCCCCGTTTTCCACGACGACCAGCATGGCACCGCGATCTGCGTGTCGGCGGCCTTCATCAACGGCCTGAAGGTCGTGGGTAAGGACATCGACAAGGTCAAGGTCGTCACGTCCGGCGCCGGCGCGGCCGCGCTGGCCTGCCTGGACCTGATGGTGGACCTGGGGCTGCCGCTGGAAAACATCTGGGTCACCGACATCGAGGGAGTGGTCTACGAAGGCCGCACCACCTTGATGGACCCGGACAAGGCGCGCTTCATGCAGAAGACCGACGCCCGCAAGCTGGCCGAAGTGATCGAGGGCGCGGACGTGTTCCTGGGCCTGTCGGCCGGCGGCGTGCTCAAGCCCGAGATGGTCGCCGCCATGGGCCCGCGCCCGCTGATCCTGGCGCTGGCCAATCCGACGCCGGAAATCCTGCCCGAGCTGGCCCATTCGGTGCGCGACGACGTGGTGATGGCCACTGGCCGTTCGGACTATCCGAACCAGGTCAACAACGTCCTGTGCTTCCCGTACATCTTCCGCGGCGCGCTGGACGTGGGCGCCACGACCATCACGCGCGAAATGGAAAAGGCGGCGGTGTATGCCATCGCCGAGCTGGCCGAGGAAGAGCAGAACGAAGTGGTGGCCGCGGCCTACGGCACCTTCGATATCTCGTTCGGCCCCGAATACCTGATTCCCAAGCCGTTCGATCCGCGCCTGATCGTGCGCATCGCCCCGGCGGTGGCCAAGGCCGCCATGGAAGGCGGCGTGGCCACGCGTCCGCTGGCCGACCTGGAAGCCTACGAAGAGCAGCTGCAGCAGTTCGTGTACCACTCCGGCGCTTTCATGAAGCCGCTGTTTTCGGCCGCCAAGCGCATCGTGCGCGAAGGCGGCCCGGCTCGCATCGTGTTCGCGGAAGGCGAAGACGAGCGCGTGCTGCGCGCGGTGCAGGTGGTGGTGGACGAAGGCCTGGCCCGTCCCATCCTGGTGGGCCGCCCGTCGGTGCTGCTGACCCGCATCGAGAAACTGGGCCTGCGCCTGCGTTTGGGCGAGGACGTCGAGGTCACCAACCCCGAATACGACGAGCGCTTCCACCAGTACTGGACCACGTACTGGGAACGCATGTGCCGCCGCGGCATCACCAAGGAAATGGCGCGCGTGGAAATGCGCCGCCGCATGACGCTGATCGGCGCGATGATGGTGCACCTGGGCGACGCCGACGGCATGGTCTGCGGTTCGGTCGGCGCGTACCACGACCACCTGCGCTTCATCGACGAAGTGATCGGCCGCCGGCCGGGCCGCAACGTCTATGCCGCCATGAACATCCTGCTGCTCAACGAGCGCACGGTGGTGCTGGTGGACACGCACGTCAACGACGAGCCCACGGCCGAGCAGATCGCCGAGTTCACCATCGCGGCGGCCAAGGAGATGCAGCGCATGTTCCTGGCGCCGAAGGTGGCGCTGCTGTCGCGCTCGAACTTCGGCTCGGGCAGCTCGGCCTCCGGCGCCAAGATGCGCCGCGCGCTGGAGCTGGTGCGCGAAGCCGAGCCGGAACTGGAGATCGACGGCGAGATGCACGGCGATTGCGCGCTGGACGAGGCGCTGCGCATGCGGATCCTGCCGTCGTCGACGCTCAAGGGCCAGGCCAACCTGCTGGTGTGCCCGAACGTGGACGCCGGCAACATCGCCTACAACCTGCTCAAGACGGCGGCGGGCGGCAACGTCGCGGTCGGCCCGTTCCTGCTGGGCGCCAACGCGCCGGTGCACATCCTGACCTCCAGCTCGACCGTGCGCCGCATCGTCAATATGACCGCGATGACGGTGGTGGATGCCAATACCCCGCGTTGAAGTCACCAACGGCGGTCCGGCGTGCCCGCGCACGCCGACCGGCCTGGTCCTGACCGGAGGCGGCGCCCGCGCCGCCTATCAGGTGGGCGTGCTCAGCGCCATCATGGAGCTGCTGGACCCCGACTGGCATTCGCGTTTCAAGAATCCCTTCGACATCATCTGCGGCACGTCCGCCGGCGCCATCAACGCCGCCGCGCTGGCCTGCCGCGCCGAGCGGCCGCACCTGGGGGTGCGCCGCATCCGCCGGCTGTGGTCGTCGCTCAATACCGACATGATCTACCGGGCCGACGCGCCCGGCCTGATCCGCACCGGCGTGCGCTGGCTGGGCCTGCTGTCGCTGGGCTGGATGTATTCCGGCCTGACGCGCAAGCGGCCACAGTCGCTGCTGGACAACAGCCCGATGCAGGAACTGCTGGGCCGGGTGCTGGACTTCGGCCACCTGCAATCGAACCTGGAGAGCGGCGCGCTGTCGGCGCTGGCGATCACGGCCTCGGGCTACACCAGCGGCGAGCACCTGACGTTCTACCAGGCGCATGCGCCGATCGAGCCCTGGCACCGCTACCTGCGGCTGGCCATTCCCACGCCCATCACGGTCGACCACCTGATGGCCTCGTCCGCGATTCCCTTCGTCTTTCCCGCCCGCCAGATCACGGTGCACGGCAAGGGGGAGTGGTGCGGCGACGGCTCCATGCGGCAGCTGGCGCCGATCAGCCCGGCCATCCACCTGGGCGCGCACCGGGTGCTGGTGATCGGCACCGGGTTCCGCGACGACACCCACCCCGAGCACCGCGAGGCCGCGCCGCCATACCCCTCGCTGGCCCAGGTGGGCGGCCATGCCCTGTCCAGCATCTTCCTGGACGGCCTGTCGATGGACGTCGAGCGCCTGGAGCGGATGAACTACCTGGTCGACCACGCCGCGCCCCGGGAGGGCGACGAGGTCACCGTGCGCCGCATCCAGGTGCTGACGATTACCCCCAGCCGCTCCCTGGATTCCCTGGCGCTGGAACACCTGGGCGACATGCCGGCCCAGGCCCGTGCCCTTTTTCGCGTACTCGGTGTATCGTCCGACCCAAGCCGTCCCGGGGGCGGTGCGCTGATGTCCTACCTGTTGTTCGAGTCCAGCTACACCAAGCGATTGATCGAACTGGGTTATGCCGATACGATGCAGCGTAACGATGAAGTGATCGCCTTTTTCAAGGAGGCACAGGCATGACGCGCAATGCCCAATCTACCCTGCAGAAGCAGTTGAAGCGAGGTGGAGCGCTGGCCCATGACGGGCTGGACAAAAAGGCCGTGGTCGACGCCGCGCATGAGCTCGGCCTGGCACTGTTTGTGGCCAATTGCGACCCGGCCCGCAGCCGCTCCGCGGTGCTGCGCGCCATCGTCAAGGCGGTGGATTTCCCCGAGTATTTCGGCGGCAACCTCGACGCGCTGTACGACTGTCTGTGCGATACCGTGCTGGATCACAAGACCGGCGTGGTGCTGTGGCTGTACAAGCTGCATTCGGGGGATCCGGCGCTGGAGGAAGACGCCGCCCGCATCGAGTCGGTCTGCGCCGACGCCGCGGAATTCGCCCACGAGAATGGCCGCACGTTTGCGTATGTGGTGGAACACGCGGGCAAGCACCCGGACCCCGAGCCCGGCGTGGCCGCGGCGCCCTACGGCGAACACGACTGACGGCGCTGTCAGGCGGCACTCGCGCCACCCTCGCGCCAGTCATCTGGCTGTCATGCCCCGAACGCGGGGCGCTTCATTACCAGCCGAGCAACGCCCCGGCGGCTGAAATCAACGCCAGTCCAGCCGTTTCCGTGCGCAGCACCCGCGGGCCGAACCTGACGGCCTGAACGCCCGCTTCGCGCGCCTGGGCCAATTCCTTGTCCGACCAGCCGCCCTCGGGGCCGACCAGCAGCGTCAGTGACGCCAGGCCGGGCGTGGCGCCGAGCAGGCCGGCCAGGTCGGTGTCGGCCTCCGGGTGGCACAGCAGGCGCAGGCCATCGGCGGGCTGCGCCAGCCAGTCGGCCAGCGCCACGGGCGCGTCGACCGCCATCAGGCGGTTGCGGCCGCATTGTTCGGCGGCCGACTGGGCGATGCGCTGCCAGTGGGCCACCCGTTTTTCGAGCCGCGGGCCGGCCAGTTGCAGCACGCTGCGCTGCGCGGCGATCGGGCTGACCCGGGCGGCGCCCAGTTCCACGGCTTTTTCCACCACCCAATCCATCTTGTCGCCGGCGGGCAGGCCCTGCACCAGCGTGATGCGGCCGGCCAGCTCGGCTTCGCGCGGATCGAACGCGCCCAACTGGGCGAAACCGGCCTTGCCCTCGATTTCCAGCACCGCCGGGTATTCGCCGCCCTGGCCGTTGAACAGCGCCACGGTTTCCCCCGCGCGCAGCCGCAACACCCGGATGGCGTGGTGCGCCAGGGCCTCCGGCAGGGCGATGCGGGCGCCGGCGGACAGGGGAGCGTCGCAGAAGAAGCGGGGAGCGGGCATGGGTGATGCGGTAATGGACGAACGGCGGACGTGGGGCCGGGCACAGACCCGGGGCGCGGCACCGGGCGGCGGCCCGGAGACTCAGGGGCGGGCCGGTGGCCCGGTCACCTGAGCGCGTAGCCTACCACCTTGATGCCCCAGTCGATCAGGTTGGGGGCGCTGGACGCCAGTTGCAGCGTCAGCAGGGTCAGGAAGCCGACCGTCATTTTCTTGTCCAGGCGCAGGAGGTCGTGGCGCACCTCGGCCAGGTCTTCGTGGGTGGCGAAGCGCTTGAGTTCCTCGCGGGTGGGCAGTTGCGCGACGACTTCGACGAGTTTGTCGAATTGGTCCTGGGCGGCGCGCCTGGCGATGTCGCGTTCGAGTTCAGCCCTTTCGCGGGCGTAGTCGACGCGTGACAGGGCATAGGCGTGGAGTTCGGCGCGGGCCTCGTCCTGCGAGCGCTTGAGCAGATCGGCCTCGCCCTGCAGGCGGGCTTGTTCCAGCGCCTGCGCCACCGCGATGGCGCGTTCCTCGCCCAGCGCGTTGCGCAAGGCCAGGATGCCGGCGGCGGGAATGGTGAAGCTCAACATGGCAATCATGATACGGATTCCAACAAGGGGCTGTGTCAAGCCATCATGAATGTCGGACCAGCCCGCCGCAATTGTGGCAACTACGCCGTGACATTGCGGTCTCCCCCCGGGGGGCGCCACGATTTCCCCCAGGAGCATCGTCCATCTGGCGGACCCCGCCGCCTGTCGCCGGACGGGTCATCCCCAGGTGTTAAAATCGTCTGCTTCGCAACCTACTCAACTGGCCCCCATTTCCTGCGTGGGCGCGCCAGCCTCAAAGAGCCTTCCGAATGAGCAATCCGACCGCCCCTAAACTTGCCTTGGCGGATGCCATCCGCGCCCTCGCGATGGATGCCGTGCAACAAGCGAACTCCGGGCACCCGGGTGCTCCCATGGGCATGGCGGAAATCGCCCAGGCCCTCTGGATCGGCAACCTGCGCCACAACCCCAAGGATCCCGCCTGGGCCAACCGCGACCGCTTCGTGCTGTCCAACGGCCACGGCTCGATGCTGATCTACGCGCTGCTGCACCTGACCGGCTACGACCTGCCGATCGAAGAACTGAAGAATTTCCGCCAGCTGTATTCGAAGACGCCGGGCCACCCCGAAGTGGGCATCACCCCGGGCGTGGAAACCACCACCGGCCCGCTGGGCCAGGGCCTGGGCAACGCCGTCGGCATGGCGCTGGCCGAAGCGCTGCTGGCCGCCGAGTTCAACAAGCCCGGCCACACCATCGTCGACCACCACACCTACGCCTTCACCGGCGACGGCTGCCTGATGGAAGGCATCTCGCACGAGGTGTGCTCGCTGGCCGGCACGCTCAAGCTGTCCAAGCTGGTGGTGCTGTATGACGACAACGGCATCTCGATCGACGGCCACGTCGAGCACTGGTTCGCCGACGATACCGCCAAGCGCTTCGAAGGCTACGGCTGGAACGTCATCCGCGGCATCGACGGCCACGACGCCGCCGCCGTGGACGCCGCCATCAAGGCCGCCCGCGCGCAATCGGAAAAGCCGACGCTGATCGTCTGCCGCACCGTCATCGGCAAGGGTTCGCCCAACATGGCCGGCACTCACAACGTGCACGGCGCCCCGCTGGGCAAGGACGAGATCGCCGCCACCCGCGCCGCGCTGGGCTGGTCGGCCGAGCCGTTCCAGATCCCGCAGGACATCTACGACGGCTGGGACGGCCGCAAGACCGGCGCCGCCGCGCAGGCCGAATGGCAGTCGGCGTTCAACGCCTATGCCGCCGAATTCCCGGCCGAGGCCGCCGAGTTCACCCGCCGCATGAAGGGCGAGCTGCCCGCCGGCTACGCCGAACAGTTCCAGGCGTTCCTGAACGCCACGCTGGAAAAGGCCGAGACCGTCGCCACCCGCAAGGCCTCGCAGTTCGCGATCACGGCGCTGGCCGCCGCGCTGCCGGAAATGCTGGGCGGCTCGGCCGACCTGACCGGATCCAACTTCACCGACTGGAAGGGCGTCGCCGCCGTCCGCGCCGGCGACAAGGGCATCCAGTTCGGCCGCCACATCAACTACGGCGTGCGCGAATTCGGCATGGCCGCCATCATGAACGGCGTGGCGCTGCACGGCGGCTACCTGCCGTTCGGCGGCACCTTCCTGACGTTCTCCGACTACTCGCGCAACGCCATCCGCATGGCCGCGCTGATGAAGCAGCGCGTGGTGCACGTGTTCACGCACGACTCCATCGGCCTGGGCGAAGACGGCCCGACCCACCAGTCGATCGAGCACGCCTCCAGCCTGCGCCTGATCCCCAATCTGTCGCTCTGGCGCCCCTGCGACACGGCCGAAACCGCCGTGGCCTGGAACGTCGCCGTGACGCGTCCGGCCAGCATCGGCATGGACGTGCATGACGGCGGCCCGACGGCCCTGCTGCTGTCGCGCCAGAACCTGCCGTTCGTGCCGCGCGACGCCGCCACCGTGGACGCCATCGCCCGCGGCGGCTACGTGCTGCGCGACGCCGACGGCGCCCGCGCCGTGATCATCGCCACCGGTTCCGAAGTCGCCATCGCCCTGGACGCGCAAGCCCAGCTGGCCAAGGACGGCATCGCGGTGCGCGTGGTGTCCATGCCGAGCACCGACGTGTTCGACAAGCAGGACGCCGCCTGGAAGCAATCGGTGCTGCCCAAGGGTCTGCCGCGCGTGGCCGTCGAGGCCGGCGTGACCGCCTTCTGGCACAAGTACGTGGGCCTGGAAGGCGCCGTGGTCGGCATCGACCGCTACGGCGAATCGGCCCCCGCGGGCGCGCTGTTCAAGTTCTTCGGGCTGACCGCCGACAAGGTGGCCGAGACCGTCAAGCAAGTTCTGTAAAAAAGGAGCCTAGTCATGACCATTCGCGTCGCCATCAACGGTTACGGTCGCATCGGCCGCAACATCCTGCGTGCCCACTATGAAGGTGGCAAGAAGCACGATATCGAAATCGTCGCCATCAACGACCTGGGCGATCCCAAGACCAACGCCCACCTGACCCGCTACGACACCGCCCACGGCAAGTTCCCGGGCACCGTCGAAGTCGACGGCGAGTTCATGGTCGTCAACGGCGACAAGATCCGCGTGCTGGCCAACCGCAACCCGGCCGAACTGCCGTGGGGCGAGCTGAAGGTCGACGTGGTGCTGGAATGCACGGGCTTCTTCACGACCAAGGAAAAGGCCGGCGCGCACATCAAGGGCGGCGCCAAGAAGGTCATCATCTCGGCCCCCGGCGGCAAGGACGTTGACGCCACCGTCGTCTACGGCGTCAACCACGGCGTGCTGAAGTCGACCGACACCGTCATCTCGAACGCGTCGTGCACCACCAACTGCCTGGCCCCGCTGGTCAAGCCGCTGAACGACAAGCTGGGCCTGGAAAACGGCCTGATGACGACCGTCCACGCCTACACCAACGACCAGGTCCTGACCGACGTCTACCACGAAGACCTGCGCCGCGCCCGTTCGGCCACCATGAGCATGATCCCGACCAAGACCGGCGCCGCCGCCGCGGTCGGCCTGGTGCTGCCGGAACTGAACGGCAAGCTGGACGGCTACGCCATCCGCGTCCCGACCATCAACGTGTCGATCGTCGACCTGTCCTTCGTGGCCAAGCGCGACACGACCGTCGAGGAAGTGAACAGCATCCTGAAGGCCGCCTCGGAAGGCGAGCTCAAGGGCATCCTGGACTACAACACCGAACCCCTGGTCTCGGTGGACTACAACCACAACCCGGCCTCCAGCACCGTCGACGCGTCGCTGACCAAGGTCTCGGGCCGCCTGGTCAAGGTTTCGTCCTGGTACGACAACGAGTGGGGCTTCTCGAACCGCATGCTCGACACCACCGTCGCGCTGATGTCGGCCAAGTAAGCATCGCTGTCGAACCGAAGGGGACGAACAGGTTTTCCGCCACGGCGGAAAGCGGGTTCGTCCCCTTTGTTCGCCAACTCTAGGGAAAGCAAAGCATATGTCCAAGGTCAATACCCTGTCCGCGCTGGCCAAGGCCGGCGCCCTGTCCGGCAAGCGCGTGTTCATCCGCGCCGATCTGAACGTGCCGTTCGATGACGCCGGCCGCATTTCCGAAGACACCCGCATCCGCGCCTCGGTGCCCGGCATCCGCCTGGCGCTGGACGCCGGCGCCGCGGTGATGGTCACCTCGCACCTGGGCCGTCCGAAAGAGGGCGAACTGACCGAGGCCGATTCGCTGGCCAAGGTCGGCCAGCGCCTGTCCGAACTGCTGGGCATGCCGGTGCCGCTGGTGCAGAACTGGGTCGACGGCGTCAAGGTCGAGCCGGGCCTGGTGGTGCTGCTGGAAAACTGCCGCGTCAACGTCGGCGAGAAGAAGGACGACGAGGCGCTGTCGCGCAAGATGGCGGCGCTGTGCGACGTCTACGTCAACGACGCCTTCGGCACGGCGCACCGCGCCGAGGCCACCACGCACGGCATCGCGCGCTTCGCGCCGGTGGCCTGCGCCGGCCCGCTGCTGGAAGCCGAGCTGGACGCGCTGGGCCGCGCGCTGCATGAGCCCAAGCGCCCGCTGGTGGCGATCGTCGGCGGTTCCAAGGTGTCGACCAAGCTGTCGATCCTGCAATCGCTGGCCGACAAGGTCGACCAGCTGGTGGTCGGTGGCGGCATCGCCAACACCTTCATGCTGGCGGCCGGACTGTCGATCGGCAAGTCGCTGGCCGAGCCGGACCAGGTGGACCAGGCGCGCGCCGTGATCGAACTGATGAAGCAGCGCGGCGCGGATGTGCCGATCCCGGTGGACGTGGTGTGCGCCAAGGCGTTCGGCGCGGACGCCGAGGCCACCGTGAAGGCGGCCGATGAGGTCGCCGCCGACGACATGATCCTGGACATCGGCCCGCAGACCGCGCAGCAGCTGGCCGAGATCCTGAAGCAGGCCGGCACCATCGTCTGGAACGGCCCGGTGGGCGTGTTCGAGTTCGACCAGTTCGCCAATGGCACCAAGGTGGTGGCGCAGGCGATCGCGGATTCCGAGGGTTTCTCGATCGCGGGCGGCGGCGACACGCTGGCGGCGATCGCCAAGTACGGCATCGGCGAGCAGGTCGGCTACATCTCGACCGGCGGCGGCGCGTTCCTGGAGTTCCTGGAAGGCAAGACGCTGCCGGCGGTGGCCGTGCTGGAAGAGCGGGCCAAGTAAGTCGCTGGCCTGGCTCGATGAAAAGCCGCTCCCTTGGGAGCGGTTTTTTCTTTTTGGGGGGCTTCGTTTGTCCGGGGCGACTGGGGTGTTCGTAGGTCGCCCTGGACGCGGGCGGGCTTGGGGGCGAGCGCCCACGATTGCGGTCCGGAGCGTTCGCTCCGGACTGCCCCTTCGTCATCCTCGTTGCCGCCTGCGGCGGCTGCCTACGGATTCCCTCGGGCGCATCGAGGTTGCTCGCCCCCAAGCCCGCCCGCGCCCAGGGCTGCGAGCGTCTCGGTGCGTGGCGCTGCGGGATCCAGGGCTTCTGGAGAAGAATGGGGGGCCCGCCCGGATCGGCCGCGCGGGCGGCCGATCCGGGCATACATGGTGTGCTGCATTGGGAAGTGAGCGCTACGCGCGGGTGGCGATACTTTTCTTGAGTGCTGGCGGATCAATGCTGCGATTGCGCTACGGAGGGCGGAGTGTCTGGCGTGGCGCAGGCGCCGGCCTACTCCATCTTCGCGCCCGACAGCTTGACGATGCCGGCGTAGCGGTCGATCTCGGCGCGCATGAAATCGCCGAAGGCGGCGGGCGTCTGGCCCGCGGGGACGATGGCGCCCATGGATTCCATGCGCTGGCGCATGGCGGGGTCGGCGGTGATGGCGTTGATGTCGCGGTTCAGGCGCGCCACGATGTCGTCGGGCGTGCCGGCCGGGGCGACGATGCCGTACCAGGCGGAGGCATGCATGTCGCTGACGCCGGCCTCGGCGAAGGTGGGCACGTTCGGCAGGGCGGGCAGGCGCTGGCGCGAGGCGACGGCGAGGGCGCGCAGGGCGCCGGCCTGGACCTGGGCCAGCGAGCCGGTGTCGATCATCATGTCGACCTGGCCCGCAAGCAGGTCGGAGACCGCGGGGCCGCTGCCTTTGTAGGGGATGTGCAGGATGTCGACACCGGTGCGGGCCTTGAACATGGCGCCCGCCAGGTGCTGGGACGAGCCGACGCCGCCCGAGCCGTAGTTGAGCTTGCCGGGCGCGGCCTTGGCGGCGTCTACCAGTTGCTGCACGGACTGGTAGGGCGACTGCTTGGGCACTTCGAGGATGTTGGGGATCTCGGCGACGAAGGCGACGGGCGTGAAGTCCTTGACCGGGTCGAAGCCCAGGCGCGCATACAGGTGCGGGTTGGCGGCGTTGGTCGAGCTGGTGGCGACCAGCAGGGTGTAGCCGTCGGGTTTCTCGCGCACGAAGGCGGCGGTGCCGATGTTGCCGCCGGCGCCGGCCTTGTTGTCGACGATGACGGTCTGGCCCAGGCGTTCGGTCAGGCGTTGCGCGAGCATGCGGCCCAGGGCGTCGGTGGCGCCGCCAGGGGGCCACGGCACCACCAGCTTGATGGGGCGGTCGGGGTAGGCCTGGGCCTGCGACAGGGTGGGGGCGACGGCGAGCGCGGCCAGGGCGAGCGCGCTCGCGGCGCGGCGCAGGAATGCGTGGGGCATGGAGTCTCCTGGTGCGCGGTCCGGCAAGCGGCCGCGCTGTGTTGTCCGAGGGCCGCGTGGGCGGCGCCGGGGGCGGCTTGGGGCCGCGTTTGTTGTGTCCAGGACTCTACGCAATCCGCCACTTGATAAAAAGGGATAAATATTTAAGGAATTCCATTCCTTTTGGGAATGATCGGTCTCGTCCAGACGCCCTGGCGGGGCGGCTTGATTTGCCATCGGTTTTGGGGACGCAGACTGGTGTAGGCTTGGCGCTCGTCCGCGCCCCGCGGTTTCCTCCCCCCGTTTCCTCCGCTTCGCCGCTCCATGAATCTACGATTTCTTCCTGGCCTGAACAATTTCCGGGGGATCACCCGGGAGTCCGCCGGCCGCGATATCGCCGCGGGGTTGAGCGTGGCCGCGGTGGCGCTGCCGGTGGGGCTGGCCTATGCGGCGATGATGGGAGTGCCGCCGGTGGCGGGGCTGTGGGCGGCGATCGCCGGCATGCTGGGCTACGCGCTGTTCGGCTCCTCGCGCACGCTGATCGTGGGGCCGGACACGGCCACCTGCACGCTGATCGCGGCGACGCTGACGGGCATGGCGCTGACCACGCCCGAGGACCGCCTGGTGGCCGCCACCGGTATCGCGCTGACGGTCGGGGTGGGCTGCCTGATCGCGCGGCTGCTGCGGCTGGGCGTGCTGGCCAACCTGCTGTCGCGGCCGGTGCTGATCGGCTACATGGCGGGCGTGGCGGTGACGCTGGCGTTGTCGCAACTGAGCGGCCTGACCGGCGTGGGGCTGCGCAACAGCGGGCTGGTGCATCCGTTCCTGGAACTGTCGCGGCGGGTATCGGAGATCCGCATTCCGACGCTGTGCCTGGGGCTGGCGTCGTGCCTGCTGCTGGTGGCGATCAAGCGCTGGCGGCCGACCTGGCCGGGGCCGATCATGCTGGTGGTGGGCGCCTGCCTGCTGTCGTGGCTGTTCGATTTTCCCAATCTCGGCATCGCGGTGGTGGGCGAGGTGCCCGCGGGCCTGCCGGCGCTGCGCCTGCCGGTGCGGCTCGAAGGCGTGGACAACATCCTGCTGGGCGCGGCCGGCGTGCTGGTGGTGAGTTTTTCCAGTGGCATCGTGACGGCGCGCAGCTTTGCCGCGCGCACCGGGGAGCACGTGGATCCGAACCGCGAGCTGGTCGGCTTCGGCGCGGCCAACGTGGCGGCGGGGCTGTTCCAGGGGTTCGTGGTGACCGGGGCCGATTCGCGCACTGCGGTGGGACTGGCGGCGGGCGGCTCGTCGCCACTGGTCGGCGTCAGCGCGGCGGTGGCGCTGGCGGTGGTGGTGGGCCTGCTGAGCGCGCCGCTGTATTGGCTGCCGCAGGCGGTGCTGTCGGCGATCCTGCTGCTGGCGGCCGCCAGCCTGTTCGACGGCCAGGCCTTCATGCGGCTGGCGCGGATTTCGCGCATCGAGCTGGCCTTCGGCATCCTCGCCGCGGTCGGCGTGGTGGGCTTCGGCGTGCTGCAGGGCGTGGCGGTGTCGGTCGGCGCCACGCTGCTGTACGCCATGTACGTGTCCGGCAATCCGCGCGACGCGCTGCTGGGCCGGCTGCCGGGCGAATCGGTGCTGGGCAAGATGCACTTGAACCCGCAGGCGCAGCCGGTGCCGGGCACGGTGATCTGGCTGTTCGAGTCGTCGGTGTGGTTCTTCAACGCCGATGCATTCCGGCGCCGCGCCCGCGAGATCATCGAGCAGGCCGGCGACGTCACCTGGTTCGTGCTGGACGCCGAGGCCATGACGCAGGCCGACGCCGACGCCATCGAAGCCTTGTACGAGTTGCGGCGCGAGCTGCGCGACCGCGGCATGGTGCTGCTGGTGGCGGGAGGACACGGCCAGTTCCGCATGGCGCTGGAGCGCTCGGGCCTGGCCGAGCGCATCGGCCGCGACAAGATCTTCCCCAGCCCCGAGCAGGCGGTCGAGGCCATCGAGCGCTGGCGCCAGGGGCCGGCGCCGGCCACGCTGTCCTGAGCATCCTGGCGGGCGGCGCCGTCGCCGCGTCGTCAGGTCATGCCGATCCGGGCAAGCGACCGGGCCGCGTGCGGCCCTCAGTCGATGATGTGATAACCGCCGTCGATGTACAGCGTCTGCCCGGTCATGCGGCGGGCGGCGTCGGTGGCGAGCCAGGCGGTGGCTTCGCCGACGTCATCGATCGACACCAGGCTGCGCGCCGGCGCCTTGGCCTGGGCGCGGTCGAGCAGCGCGTCGAATTCGGCGATGCCCGAGGCCGCGCGGGTCTTGAGCGGACCGGGTGAAATGGCGTGCACGCGGATGCCCTGCGGGCCGAGTTCGGCCGCCAGGTAGCGGGTGGCCGATTCCAGCGCGGCCTTCACCGGGCCCATCATGTTGTAGTGCTCGACCACCATCTGCGAGCCGTAGTAGCTCATGCAGAACAGCGCGCCGCCGCCGGGCATGAGCGGTTCGGCCAGCTTGGCCATGCGGATGAACGACCAGCACGACACGTCCATCGCCGTCAGGAAGCCTGCGCGCGAGCAGTCGGTGACGCGGCCATGCAGGTCGTCGCGCGGGGCGAAGGCGATGGAGTGCAGCACGAAGTCCAGGCCGCCCCATTCGGCGGTGATGCGTTCGAACACGGCTTCCAGCTCGCCCTCGCGCAGCAGGTCCAGCGGCATCAGCAGCGATGCGTCCACCTGGCGCGCCAGCGGCTCGACGTGCGGGCGCGCCTTGTCGTTCAGGTAGGTCACCGCCAGTTCCGCGCCCATGGCGCGGAACGCCTTGGCGCAACCCCAGGCGATGGAATCGGCGTTGGCGATGCCGGTGACCAGGCCGCGCTTGCCGGCAAGAGGCAGGGCGGCGTTCATCGTTGCTTCACCAGGGCCAGGGTGTGCTGGGCGATGATCAGCTCTTCATTGGTGCGCACCACGTACACGCCGATGCGGCTGTCGTCGCTGGAAATGCGCGGCCCGTGATGCGCGTTGCGCTCGGGGTCGAGCTTGATGCCGAGCCAGCCCCAATGCTCGCTGATGGCCTGGCGGATCTCGGCCGAGTTCTCGCCGACGCCGGCCGTGAAGACGATGCCGTCGATGCCGTTCATGGCGCAGCCCAGGCCGATCATGCCCTCGGCCACGCGCCAGGCGAAGTACTTGAGCGCCAGCTTGGCCGACGGCGCGTCGCTGGCCAGCAGTTCGCGCATGTCGTTGCTGATGCCGGACAGGCCCTTCATGCCGCAGTCGTGGTACAGCACGTGCTCGATGTCGTCGTGCGACATGCCCTGTTCCATCATCCACAGCACCACGCCGGCATCCAGGCGGCCCGGCCGCGTGCCCATCGGCAGGCCCTCGAGCGCGGTGAAGCCCATGGTGCTGTCGACGCTCTTGCCCTGGTGCATGGCGCAGGCCGACACGCCCGACCCCAGGTGCGCGGCGATGATCTTGCCCATCGCGATCTCGGGCAGCGCCTGGCGCAGCCGCTGCGCGATGTACTCGTACGACAGGCCGTGGAAGCCATAGCGCCGCACGCCTTGTTGGTACAGATGCTCGGGCAGGGCGTAGCGGTCGGCCACGTCCGAATGGCTGCGATGGAAGGCGGTGTCGAAGCACGCCACCTGCGGAATCCACGGACGGCGCTCGCGGATCACGCGGATCGGCGCCAGGTTGTTGGGCTGGTGCAGCGGCGCCAGCGGCGTGAAGGTGTCGAGCTTGGCCAGGATGGCGTCGTCGATCAGCACCGGTTCGGACAGGTCGGGGCCGCCATGCACCACGCGGTGGCCCACGGCCAGCGGCGCGCCGCCCAGGTGGCCGCTGAGCCAGGTGCCGACCACTTCCTGGCCGTTGGGCACGTCGGGCGCGTGGCTGGGCGCGATGTCGCGCTCCACCAGCGTCTGGCCGGCGGCGTCGCGCACCCGCAGGCGCGGATGGCTGGTGCCGATGCCTTCGAGCTGGCCGCCCAGGCGCGGCGCCAGGGCCTGCTTGTCGTCGATGTCGTACAGGTAGAACTTGATGCTGGAACTGCCGGCGTTGATGACGAGAATGGTGTCGGACATGGAGTCGATCGCCTCTTGATGCAACGGACAAGGCGGGGCCGCGGCCCCGCCGCTTCAGGCCAGCGGACGCGCCTGCTGCGTGGCCAGGTGGTGCGCATAGATCGCCGCCACCGCGCACGACGCCAGGCGCGAGCGCGGGCTGTCGGCGCGGCTGGTCAGGATGATCGGCACGCGCGCGCCCAGCACGATGCCGGCGGCCTCGGCATTGGCCAGGAACGTCAGGTTCTTGGCCAGCATGTTGCCGGCCTCCAGGTCGGGCACCACCAGCACTTGCGCCACGCCCGCCACCAGCGAGCGGATGCCCTTGATGCGGGCGGCGTCGGGGCTGATGGCGTTGTCCAGCGCCAGCGGGCCGTCGAGCACGCCGCCTGCGATCTGGCCGCGGTCGGCCATCTTGCACAGCGCGGCGGCCTCGATGGTGCTGGGGATGCTGGGCGTGACCTGCTCCACCGCCGACAGGATCGCCACGCGCGGCTCGCCCAGGCCCAGGCCATGGTGCAGGTCGATCACGTTGCGGATGATGTCGGCCTTGGTTTCCAGGTCGGGGAAGATGTTGATGGCCGCGTCGGTGATGAATAGCGGCTCGGCGTAGGTCGGCACTTCCATGATGAAGACATGGCTGATGCGCCGGCCGCTGCGCAGGCCGGTGGCGCGCGCCACCACTTCATGCATCAGCTCGTCGGTGTGCAGGCTGCCCTTCATCAGCAGCGAGGCCTCGCCGCCGCGCACCAGGGCCACGGCGGTCTCGGCCGCGGCATGGCTGTGCGGCGCGTCGACGATGCGGGCGTCGCCCAGGTTCAGCTTGTACTGCGCGGCGGTGTCGCGGATCTTGAGTTCCGGCCCCACCAGGATGGGACGCAGCAGCCCGAGGTCACGCGCTTCCAGCGCGGCCGACAGCGACGGCTCGTCGCAGGGGTGGGCGATGGCGCAGGCCGCGGGCGCCAGGGTCTGGGCGCGCGCGATGAGTTTGTCGTAGTGCGTGGAGGTGGGCAGGCTCATTCCGGTTTGGCCTTGGCGGTGGCGGGTTTGCGGACGCGCACGGGCGCGGCTGCTTTCTTGCGGGCGGCGGGCGCCGCGGCTTCGGCCGATGGCGCGGCGCCGCGTTTTGCCGCGGCCGGCTTGCGGCCGGCGGGTTGCGCCGGGGCCGACGGTTCCAGTTTCGCGGCGGCGGCGCGCACCGCCTTGCGCGCGGTCGGCGCCGGTTCGTCCTTCTGCGCGCGGCGCGCGGCGGCCTCGAAGAACTGTTCCATCTCGGCCAGGCTGGCGCGCGCGGCCGGGCTCAGCGGCTCGGCCGCTTCCAGCACATGCTTCATGGTCTCCAGCGCCTCGCGGATGGCGGCCGGCGACGAGCCTTCCAGCAGCTTGGGCATGGTCTGCAGCACGGCGGCCGAGTCCAGCCGCATCATCATGGCCTGGTCGCGGGTGATGTCCTTGAATTCCTGCAGCGTCATGGCGTTGCCGGCCTCGGCGCGCATCTTGCGGATCAGCGCAAAGCTGCGCTCGTCCAGGCCGCCCTCGGCGCCGGCCACGTACAGCAGCATGCGGATGGCCGCCACGCGCAGTCCGCCTTCCTGCAGCAGCGAACGCAGTTCGGCGGCGCGTTCTTCCATGAAGCGGCGGTGTTCCGGCGACACGCCGGGGTGGCGCCGCGGTTGGCTGTCCTTGCCGCCCAGGCCGGCCAGGTCCTGCACCAGCGGCGAGCCGTAGACGCCCATGAAGGTGCGCTCGTCGGCCGAGTCGCGCAGTTCCTGGAAGATGTTCAGGCTGGTCTCGATCAGCTTCGAGAACATTTCCTGCGCCTGCAGGAACGGGTTGTCGGCGGACACCGGCTGGCGCTGCTCGCGCACCTGCTCGGCCACTTGGGCGATGGGCGCGATCAGCGGGTTGCGGTCGGACACCAGCTCATAGGGCAGGCGCAGCGGATGCAGGCGCTGGCTCCATTCGGCCGACTGCGGCGTCACCAGGGCGCGCACCCAGGGCTGCACGAAGCTGCGGTACATGCCCAGGTTGATGTCGGAAATGCGGGCCACTGCGGCAAAGCGCAGGTCGTCGTCTTCCTTGCGCTCGACGATGGCGCGCACGTCGTCCATGCGGCGCTGCTCGAACGACAGCACGTAGTTGCCGTAGGCCAGGTCGGCGTTGGGCGTGTCGGGCGTCTTGTCGGCGATCTCGGCCTGGTAGATGCCCGGCGGCAGCACATCGATCATGTCGATGTTGGAGGTGAATTCCTGGTGTTCCTTGCGCGCCACGCTGCCGGACACGAAGATGCCCAGGTGGCCGATGCTTTCATGCACCGCGTAGACGATGGTCTGGTCGTGCGCCAGCACCTCGGCGTCGTCCTGGTACAGGTCGGGGATCCAGCCCAGCGCCTGCGGCGGCGGGGTGATGTTGTCGCCCTTGGAGCAGAACACCACGATCGGCGAGCGGATGTTGCGCAGGTCGATGCGGATGCCGTCGGACGTGACCAGCCCGGCGGTGGAAAGGCGGTTGCCGACGAACAGGTTGTCGACGATGTACTGGATTTCCGGCCCGTTCAGGAAGACGTGGCCGCCCCACCATTTCTCGAAGCTCAGGTAGCGTCCGGCCTCGGTGTCGACCTTGGAATACAGGTTGTACTGCTTGGACCAGAGCGTGTTGGCGGGGTTGAGGTTCTCGAAGTTCTGCACCAGCCAGGCGCCATCGAACTTGCCGTCGCCCAGGTCGCTGGTCAGGGCGGTGAGCCAGCTGCCGCCAAGCAGGCCGCCGGCGTAGCGCATCGGATTCATGCCGCGCCAGCCGGCCCAGTAGGACAGCGGCGCGCCGGCGATGATGATGGGGCCGAACAGCTCGGGGCGCACGGCGGCGGTCATCATGATCTGCCAGCCGGCCTGGCAATTGGCCACCACCACCGGCTTGCCCTCGGCGTCGGGATGGCGCGCGATGATCTCTTCCAGGAAGTGGGCCTCGGCCATCATCACGTCTTCGACGGTCTGGGTTGGCACCGGCTGCGGCAGGAAGGTGGCGAAATAGCAGGGATGGCCGGCGCGCACCGCCACGCCGATCTCGCTCTCGGGCTTGAAGCCGCCGATGCCGGGGCCGTGGCCGGCGCGCGGATCGACCACCAGGAAGGGGCGCTTGATCGGGTCGACCGTCACGCCTTCGGGCGGCTTGATGCGCAGCAGGCCGTAGTTGACCGGGCGCGGCAGCTCGCGGCCGTCCAGCACCAGTTCGTACTCCATGCTGAGCACGTTGGGCGCCCGCTTGGCCATGTGGTCGTGGTACTGGTTGCCGCGCTGGCGCATTACGTCGGCGAACAGGACGCCGCGCTGCCAGGCGTCCACGGCATATTCATAGGCGGCCGTCCAGGGATTGAAGGACGGGGCGGGGACGCGATCGTTGCCGGATCCGGCCATGGCGATCTCCTATAGGTAGCAACCGGCAGCGGGTGCTACCGGACCGGTTCCTCAAGTGGAACCAGCTGACTTGACCCCCCCATTACACCTGAATGGATGTTGCATCGCAACATGGGGACGGTTGATGCAAGTCAAACGCCCGGGACTATCCGTCCCTGCTTGATTGCCGCGCCCGCGCCGGCCTCATGCGGCGTCGTGGCACACGGCTTCGATGCGATTGCCGGACGGGTCCGATAGAAAGGCGGCGTAGTAATGCGGATGGTAGTGCGGCCGCAGGCCCGGGGCGCCGGCGTCCTGTCCGCCGTGGGCCAGGCCGGCGGCATGGAAGGCGTCGACGGCGCCGCGGCTGGCGGCCTTGAAGCACCAGTGGCGGCGCGCCGGCGGCGTCGGCGAGGCCGCGGGATCGGCCTGGATGCTCAGGTAGGTATGGCCGGCATCGCCGGGGCGGCAGCGTTCGCCATACCCCAGGGCGTCGGCGTGGTCGTAGACCTTGGCCGCGCCCAGGGCCGCCATGACGGCGTCGTAGAACGGCCTGGCGCTGTCGAGCCCGGCGACGCTGATGGAGACGTGATCCAGCAATTGCATGGCGGCTCCGGGGCAGGGCTCAGGCGCGGGCCGCCGCGTTGTGCTCCAGCCATTTGCGGACCGAGGGACGCTGCCACTGGGTCTCGGCATAGTCGCGCAGCGGATCGGGCAGGCCGTCCAGCCACAGGCGGCGCAACGCCACCGCCAGGTCCAGGTCGGCCAGGCACCATTCGTCGAACAGGGTCGACTGGCCCGCGCCGATCAGTGCGCCGGCCACGTGGATCAGCTTGGCCGCGGCCGAATGGCCCGCGTCCGACAGCGGCTCGCCGGCGCGGTCGTAGAAGACCGTTTCGGTCGGGCGTTCCTGGCGCAGGGCGCCCAGGTCGCTGCGCAGCCAGGCCTGCAACTGGCGGGCGCGGGCGCGCTCGCGCGGCTGGGCCGGATAGAGCGCGGTACAGGCCGGCGCCGGGTGCAGGTCTTCCAGGTACTCCGCGATCGCGGTGGACTCGGTCAGGTTGAAGTCACCATGGGTCAGGGCCGGCACGCGCGCGGTCAGGGCGCGGCATTGGTACGGCTGCATGCGCTGTTCGCCCGCGTCGAGGTCGATCATGCGGACCTCGAACGGCAGTTGTTTCTCGGTCAGCGCCACATAGGCCGACATGGCGTAGGGGCTGAGGAATTGGGAATCGACGAACAACGTAAACGGGGCGCCCAAGTGCATCTCCGGTCAGGCGGTGGATAAATGGGGTCTATGACGCAAAGCGTAACGCAATTGAAATTTCGCGTGTCGCGCCGATGCGTCAGTCGACGATGAAGAGCTTGGCGCCGACGGCGGTGGACGAGCGGTGCGGCTCGGCCTGGTCGGCCACCTGGTAGCTCATGCCGGGGGTCAGCACGAAGGTGCGGCCGTCTTCCAGCTCGGTGTGCAGCTCGCCTTCCAGGCAGAACAGGATGTGGCCCTTGCTGCACCAGTGGTCGGCCAGGTAGCCGGGCGTGTATTCGACCATGCGCACGCGCAGATCGCCGAACTGGCGGGTGCGCCAGTAGGCCTTGCCGGTGTCGCCGGGATGCTCGGTGGGTTCGACCTCGGACCAGTCGGTGGTGCCGAAGGGGATGTTGCTCATCTTCATGGTGGTGTTTCCCTTGGGGGCGGCGCGCCCCGCGCGCCGCGAAAAAAGCGGGGGGCTCAGGCGGCCAGCTTCTTCTGCCAGAACATGGCGCGGCCGGTGTCCTCGTCCAGCGAGTAGCCTTCGTAGCCCAGCTTGCGGTACAGGCCCTGGGCGACGTCGTTGCCTTCCAGCACTTCCAGCGTGATCTTGCAGCAGTCGAGCTGGCGCGCGCGGTCTTCCAGCGCGGCCAGCAGCTGCTTGCCCACGCCCTGGCCCTGGAAGCGCGGCGACACGGCCAGATCGTGCAGGTTCACCAGCGGGCGGCAGGCGAAGGTCGAGAAGCCCTCGAGGTAGATGGCCACGCCGGCCGCGGCGCCATCGACCCGCGCCAGCAGGGCGCGCGCCGTCGGCCGCTTGGCCAGTTCCGCGATCAGGTTGCGCTGCGCGTACTCGGGCAGGGGCGTGCTGCCGCCCATGGGGCCGCTGGCGTATTCGTTGAGCATGGCCAGCACCTGCTGGCCGTGTTCCGGATTGTTGAAGTCGACGTCGATGATTTCCAGCACGATCGGTTCCTGTTCATGGGCGGCCCCGCCTGTGGCGGCGGGTGGCGCGACCGTCAATTATGCGCGAAGCCGCGCGACGGGTCGAAGCGCATTGAAAAATCGCGCCATAGCCCCTATCTTCTCTCTGTTCAGGGCCGAATCCGGCGCGAGCCGCCGCCTTTGGCTGCAACCCTCACCATGGGCTGGAAAATGGAGTTCAAGGACTACTACAGCATTCTTGGGGTGGAGCGCGGCGCCTCCGAAGACGACATCCGGCGCTCCTACCGCAAACTCGCCCGCAAGTACCACCCCGACGTCAGCAAGGAAAGCGACGCCGAGGCCCGCATGCGCGACGTCAACGAAGCCTACGACGTGCTGCGCGACAAGGAAAAGCGCGAGGCCTACGACAACCTCGCCGCCGGCGTCTCGCCCGGGGGCGGATTCCAGCCGCCGCCCGGCTGGGACGAAGGGTTCGAGTTCCATCGCGGCGCCGCCTCCGGCGAGGAGGCGCAATTCAGCGAGTTCTTCTCGTCGCTGTTCGGCGGCCGCGGCCGCCGCGCGCAGGGCGCGGGGCGCGAACAGGAATTCCGCGCCCGCGGCGACGACCACCACGCGGCCATCGAGGTCGACCTCGAGGACGCGCTGCAAGGCGCCACCCGCGACATCAGCCTGCGCTCGATGACCGTCGACGACCAGGGCCGCCCGCAGGTGCAGACGCGCACGCTCAGCGTGCGCATTCCGCCGGGCGTGCGAGAAGGCCAGTTCATCCGCCTGGCCGGGCAGGGCATGCCGGGCTATGGCGGCGGCGAGAACGGCGACCTGTACCTGGAGGTGCGCTTCAAGCCCCACGCGCGCTACCGCGCCGAGGGCCGCGACCTGTACATGACGCTGCCGGTGGCGCCCTGGGAAGCGGCGCTGGGCGCCCAGGTCAACGCCCCCACGCCGGGCGGCACGGTCGAGGTCTCGGTGCCGGCCGGTTCCGGCAACGGCCGCAAGCTGCGGCTGCGCGGCCGCGGCATTCCGGGCGACCCGCCCGGCGATCTGTACCTGGTGCTGGAGCTGGCGCTGCCGCCGGCCGACAGCGACGCGGCCAAGGAGGCCTACCGCAAGATGCAGCAAGACCTGCCGTTCAATCCGCGGCGCCACCTGGGGGTCTGATCATGAAGAAAGTCGTCATCAGCAGCGCCACCGTGGTGGGCAAATCGCAACCGCTCAGTGCCGACGACCTGGCCCGCGCCTGCGGCGCCGAGGTCGACTGGGTGGTACAACTGGTCGAGGTCGGCATCGTCGACGCCAGCGGCCCGCGCCCGGCGGAATGGCGCTTCTACAGCCTGGACCTGCAACGCGCGCTGGACGCGCGCCGCCTGGAACGCGATTTCGGCGCCGGCCTCGATGCCGTGGCGCTGATCCTGGACCTGAGCCAGGAGGTGCGCCGCCTGAAGGCGCAACTGCGCGCACTGGGCGCCGACGAATAAGGAGACAGACCATGCTGACCCTCTATCACGCGCCGCGCTCGCGTTCGTTCCGGATTCTCTGGTTGCTGGAAGAGCTGGGCGTGCCCTACGACACCGAGATGGTGTCGATCCGCCGCCGCGACGGATCCGGCCATATCGCTCCCGACTATATCGACATCCACCCGCACGGCAAGGTGCCGGCGCTGGTGCACGACGGCGTGCCGGTGTTCGAGACCCCGGCCATCGCGCTGTACCTGACCGACCTTTATCCCGAGGCCGGCCTGGGGCCCGTCGTGGGCGATCCGCAGCGCGGCCCCTACCTGACCTGGCTGTCGTATTCCACCGGCGTGTTCGAGCCGGCCATGACCGAGCGCGCCTTCAAGACGCCGCACCAGCGCGGCACGATGGGCTGGGGTTCGGCCGACGAGGTCGAGCAGGTCGTGACCCGCGTGCTGCAATCGCGCCCGTATTTCCTGGGCGAGCATTTCAGCGCGGTCGACATCGTGCTGGGCGGGACCTTGCAGTTCATGATGCAGGCCAAGCTGATTCCCGAGAACCCGGTGTTCTCGGGCTATGCCGAACGGCTGGCGGCGCGTCCGGCGATGCACCGCGCGCTGCAGCGCGACGGCGACATCGGCGAGTCCTGATTACCTGAGGCGTTCGCGCAGGTCCGCCTGCCATTGCGACGGGCGGCCCAGGTAGCGGCCCGGTTCGAGCACGCTGAAGGCGCCGTCGCGTTCCAGCGCCAGCGTCGGGAAGCCTGAGCCGCGCAGGCGCTCCAGCAGCGCGCGGCTTTGCGCGATGTGGCGGTCGGTGGCGTCGCCGGTCGTGGCGTCATAGGCGGCCTGGAAGGCCGCGCCGTCCAGGCCGATGTCCTCGGCCAGGCGGCGCAGTTCGGCGGGGTCGGCAAGGCGGCGGCCCTGCACGTAGTGCGCGCGTTGCAGGCGCTGCAGCATGTCCAGGCCGCGTCCGTCCAGGGCCTGGGCGGCCAGGATCGCGGTGGTGGGCGGGGCCGAGTCGAACACCGCGCCGCTGTCGCGCAGCAGGCCGTCGAAGTAGTCCGGGCCGAACACCTGGCCGGTCAGGCCGGCGATGCGTTCATCGTGCGGCATGACATAGCGGCGCAGCGCGTCGGTGACCGGCTGGCGGTTGCCGCCGGTCATCATGCCGCCGCCGTGCAGCGCGATGGCCAGGCCGTCGATGCCGCGGGCGGCCTGCACCAGCGGCGCGGCGCCGTAGCACCAGCCGCACAGCGGGTCGTAAATGTAATGCAGGGTGGGAAGGGAAGAGGTAGCCATGGCGCCATGGTAGAGGCGCGTGCGCGCCGGAAATAGCCCGGCGCGGTAGCCACAGTGTTGCGCCGGCCGTGCAGATGATCCGCGCGGCCGGGGCGGGGCGTCAGCCCGCGATCTGCACGCCGATCCAGAACAGGCCGGCCGCCAGCAGCATCGAGGCGGGCAGGGTCAGGATCCAGGCCAGCAGGATGTTGCGCACCGTGCCGCCCTGCAGGCCGCTCTTGTTGGCGATCATGGTGCCGGCCACGCCGGACGACAGCACGTGGGTGGTGGACACCGGCAGGCTGAAGACGTTGGCCAGGCCGATGGCGCCGACCGCGGTCAGCTGCGCCGACATGCCCTGCGCGTAGGTCATGCCCTGCTTGCCGATCTTTTCGCCCACCGTCAGCACCACGCGGCGCCAGCCGACCATGGTGCCGGCGCCCAGCGCCAGCGCCACCGCCACGATCACCCAGAAGGGCGCGTATTCGGTGGTGGCGGTCAGGTCGGCGCGCAGGCGCTGCAGGTCGGTGCGCTCGCGCGCCGGCAGGCCCTCGATGCGCGCCACCTTCTTGGCGGTGTCGTCCAGGCACAGCAGGTAGCGGCGCACGTCGATGCGCTTGGCCGCCGACAGGTCGGCGTAGTTGCTGACGCCGTGCAGGTCGGCCTGCAGCGCGTCGATGGTGGCCAGGGTCAGTTCGGGATCGCAGCGGAAGGTGCGCGGCAGGTCCGAGGCCGAGCCGGCGCGCTTGAGCGCCAGGAAGTCGCCCAGCATGGCTTCGTTGCGCTGGTAGAACGCGCTCAGGTGGGTGGCGGCGTCGCGCGTGCGCTCGATCTGGTAGGTGGTGCTGTTGGTGTCCAGCACGAAGTTGGCCGGCACGATGCCGATCAGCACCAGCATGATCAGGCCGATGCCTTTCTGGCCGTCGTTCGAGCCGTGCACGAAGCTCACGCCCATGGCCGACAGCACCAGCACCAGGCGGTTCCAGAACGGCGGGTGCTTCTTGTTGTCGATGGCGCGGCGCTGCTCGGGCGTCTTGTGCATCTTCGACAGCGGCAGCCAGCGCTTGAGCGCCAGCAGCAGGCCGCCGGCCACCAGGAAGCCGGCCACCGGCGACACCACCAGCGAGGCGCCGATGTCGATCGCCTTGCCCCAGTTCACGCCCTCGGCCAGCGGCAGGTCGGTGATCAGCGCGTTGGCCAGGCCCACGCCCAGGATCGAGCCGATCAGCGTGTGCGAGCTGGAGGCCGGGATGCCGAAATACCAGGTGCCCAGGTTCCAGGCGATGGCCGCGGCCAGCATGGCGAACACCATGGCCAGCCCGCGTCCGGTATCGACGTTGATCAGCAGCTCCACCGGCAGCAGGTGGACGATGGCGTAGGCCACGCCGACGCCGCCCAGCAGCACGCCGAGGAAGTTGAAGATGCCGGAGAGCACCACCGCCAGGTGGGGCGGCATGGCCTTGGTGTAGATGACCGTCGCGACGGCGTTCGCCGTGTCGTGGAAGCCATTGATGAATTCGAAGGCCAGGACGAACGTCAGGGCCAATGCAAGGCTGAGGCCAACCCAGAGGTCGAGGCCGTGAAAGAGGGTGGACATGGAGGCGGGGGAGGTTCCGGCGGAGGCCAGATTATTACAGATTTGTGACCTGTCCCTGGTTGCGTCAGACAACTTTTGCCGTTCGCCGCGTCCGGCAACCGGCCCTGCGCCGCCCCGCGCCGGCCGCGCTAGAACTTCTGGTACTGGAACTCGATTTCCAGCGGCTTGCCCAGGTTGGCCGAGGTGTCGGCCTGGATCATCATGACCGCCAGCAGGCCCAGGTAGAGCAGGCACAGCCACAGGGTTTTCTTCATCGCGCGGCGTCCGGGACGGGAAGGGGTGGGTTGCGGGGCATTCATGGGCGGAAGACCTCGGCGATGCGCTGGTTCACCCGCAGCCAGCCCAGTTCGCCCAGGTGCTGCACGTCGCGCAGGGTGCCGATCTCGTAGGGCGCGTCGTACATGTCCATGCAGGTCATGGCGTAGCGCGCGCATAGCGCGTCGACCTGGCGCTGCACGGGCGTGAAGCGGTCCAGGTCCCTGAAGACCATCGGGTGCAGCGGCTGCATCACGAACAGCGCGTTGACGCCGTGGTTGCGCAGCAGCCGCATCAGCGCTTCCAGTTCGCGCAGCTCGTCCCTGCCCGTCAGCGGCTGGGGCTGGAAGGCGGTCTTGCCGCCGGCCGGCACCGCCTGCAGGTACTTGTCGAAGAACTCGTCGCGCACGGCGTAGCGGTTGCGCGTCATCTGCGCCTGCTCGGCGTCCTGCGCCTCGCGCGCCAGGGCGTCCCAGTCCACCACCCGGGCTGCCGCCGTGGGGCCGGCGGCTTCCTGCTCGGGCGCGGGGGCGGCGTGCGCCGGCGTCCACAGCCCGATCAACCGCTGGCGAAAGACGTAGGCCTGCTCGGCCGCCATCGACCACGCCACCCGGGCGTCGCCCTTGTCGCGCAGCCAGCGCGCCACCTGTTCGCGGCCCTCGGGCTGGCGCAGCAGGCGCGGCAGCAGGGGATTGGCGTGTTCGCGGAATTCATCCGGGCCGAGCCCGCCGTCGCCGTCGAACCAGCCCGGCGACACCATGATGACGACGCGCGAGGCGGACGACAGGTCGTCCGCCAGCGCCGCCAGCACCAGCTGCATGCCCAGCGACTGGAAGCCCGAATGGCCATAGGCCATGACCGGCATGCGCAGCTCGTCGGCCAGGAAGCGGTAGGGCACGAAGCGCAGGTCGGTGCTGGTCAGCTCGGACGAGCCCAGCACCACCAGCCGGTCGCCGGTGCGCAGCGCCTGGCTCAGCCGCGACAGGTTGCGGGTCTGGTCTTCCAGGGTGTTGCCGAGGTTGTGGATATAGACGCCCGTCGCCGCTTCGGCGCAGGGGCCGGTGCGCAGGGCCAGCCAGTGCCAGGCGCCCCAGCCCGCGGCCAGCGCGACGGACAAGGCCAGCGCCGCCGCCAGCGCATGCTGCCCAAGGATGCGTGTGAACATGAGGAACCAGGAAGGCGCGGCGCGCGGATCGGGGTGAAAGAGAAGATTGTGAGCGGATGTTATCCAGCCCCCATGACCGAGACAAGGGCGCAAACCCGCGGGTGCCCGCGGATTCCCCTTTTTGCCACAGGGGCACCCGCGCGCCCGGCCGGCCGCCGCGTGGAGAATGCGATAGCATCCTTGTCTGGCGGGGTCCTGGATTTCCAGGATTGACCGCGCCCCGGCCCGCCGGCGGCGCCCGTTCCCCCGCGCCTTCCGCCCACTTCACGCCCGAGCGCCCATGACCGCCCCTACCCGTATCGCCCGCCGCCATCCCGACGAACTGATCATCGGCCTGGTGTCGATTTCCGACCGCGCGTCGGCCGGCGCCTACCAGGACGAGGGGCTGCCGTCGCTGCGCGCCTGGCTGGGCGGCGCCCTGGCCTCGCCGTGGCAGGCGGTGGACCGGCTGATTCCCGACGAAGCGGCCCGCATCTCCGAGACGCTGATCGAGCTGGTCGATGCCTGTGGCTGCGATCTGGTCCTGACCACCGGCGGCACCGGCCCGGCGCGGCGCGACGTCACGCCCGAGGCCACGCTGGCGGTCGGCACCAAGGAAATGCCGGGCTTCGGCGAGCAGATGCGCCAGATCAGCCTGCGCTTCGTGCCCACCGCGATCCTGTCGCGGCAGGTCGCCGTGATCCGCGAACGGCCCGCGCATGCGGCCCTGATCGTGAACCTGCCGGGCCAGCCCAAGGCCATCCGCGAGACCCTCGAGGGCCTGAAGGGCGACGACGGCTCGACGCTGGTGCCGGGCATCTTCGCCGCCATTCCCTATTGCATCGACCTGATCGGCGGGCCCTACGCCGAGACCCGTCCCGAGGTCATCGCCGCGTTCCGCCCCAAGTCGGCGCGCCGCCCGCAGCCGTCGCCGGACGCTGCGGTATAGTTGGCCGCCTCTTTCCATTCATCGCCAGAGAGTCCTGATATGAAGGTCCGTACCGCCTTGTCCCTTACCGCCGTCGTGCTCGCCGTGTCGGCCTGCGCCAACGTCAAAGACGTCCGCGACCGCGATCCGGTGTTCTACGGCTCGACCCCGCGCACGGCCGAGGAATACACCAACTGCGTCGCCGCCGCCTGGAAGGACCAGGGCGTGCGCTTCGAGCGCAAGGCGGTGCGCAACGGCTTCGAGCTGATCCAGTCGGACAGCCTGGGCGTCGAGGCGGTGCTGACCACCACCACCTGGAAGGGCAAGACCGAGGCCCGCCTGTCGACCCGCATCGCGCGGCGTGACCAGAGCATCATCGAACCGGCCAACCTGTGCCTGCAGCAGTGATGCCGCAACGCCGAGACATGCTGCGGCTGGGCCTGGCCGCGGCCGCGGTGTGCCTGGCCCTGCCGGCGCGCGCCAAGCAGGCGCCGGCCGCGCAGCAGGGCGGCTTCATCAGCCGCAAGCTCAATGCGCCGGTGCCGGGTGGCGTCGCCGTGCTGGCGCTGGGCGACGCGGCGACGGCGCCCGAGGTCACCTACCGCGACCGCCGCGTGCTGGTGGTGCGCGAAGACGGCAAGCAATGGATCGCCGTGGTCGGCATCCCGCTGGCGGTCAAGCCGGGCCAGCAGGAGATTGCCGTGCGTGACGCCGCCGGCACGCGCCAGCTGCCGTTCACCGTGCGCGCCAAGGAGTACGTGGCGCAGCACATCACGCTGAAGAACCCGCGCCAGGTCAACCCCGACCCGGACGACATGAAGCGCATCGAGCGCGAGATGGCCGAGCAGAGCGCCGCCAACCGCGCCTACCGCGCCGGGGTCACGCCCAGCAACCTGCTGCTCGATCGCCCGGTCAGCGGCGGCCGCCTGTCCAGCCCGTTCGGCCTGCGCCGCTTCTTCAACGGCGAAGAGCGCAATCCGCATTCCGGCCTGGATTTCGCCGTGCCCGCGGGCACGCCGATCAAGGCGCCGGCCGCGGGCGTGGTGTCGCTGGTGGGGGATTATTTCTTCAACGGCAAGACCGTCTTCCTGGACCATGGCCAGGGCTTCGTGAGCATGTTCTGCCACATGTCGGCGATCGACGTGAAGGTGGGCGATGCCGTGGCGCGGGGCGGGGTGGTCGGCAAGGTCGGCGCGACCGGCCGGGCGACCGGCCCGCACCTGCACTGGAACGTCAGCCTGAACGATGCGCGGGTCGATCCCGCGATCTTCATCGGTGCCTTCAAGCCCTGACGCCGCCGGGGCCCGCGGGCGCGGCAAAACCGCGCCGGGCGCCGGCGCCGCTTTGAAACTCGATGGCTGGGGAAAGGGCCGGGCCGCCTTCAGGCGGTGGCCGCCTGCGGCGCGGGCGCGTCCTGCGGCTGCTGCAGGGAGATGCGATGCAGGACGTACTGGTGCATGCGCTCGGCGTACATCATCTGGTCCAGCATGCCGTGCAACTGCACTTCCTGTTCATCCAGGCAGTTGTCGTACTTGGTCTTGGCTTCGGCGTAGGTCAGGCCGGTATTGCGCAGGCTGTTGATGAACGCTTCACGCGATTGGTGCAGCAGGCGCAGGCCTTCTTCCCCCTTGGCGAATCGTCTTCGCGTGAGGGAGAGCTGGTCGGCCGCTTCTTTCAATTCCTGTGTCAGATCCATCTTGCTGCTTCATGCGTCTTCCGCCGGGCCTGGCGCCGGGGAGCGCCATTCTTTCACGAACCGGGGTCTTGCGCATTACTACGGCAGGGCGCGCGCGAGTTTAAGGCCACGGGGCAATCCGCGGCGGGGCGCCCGCCCGGGCGGCGGCAGGCCGGCGTGAACGCCGGCCCCGCGGCTCAGCGGCGGTACTGCTGGGGACGGTTGGTCGGGGCGGGGCCGCGCTCGTCCTTGTGGCGGAAGTTGATGCGGCCCTTGGTCAGGTCGTACGGCGACATTTCCAGCGTGACGCGGTCACCGGCCAGGATGCGGATGCGGTGCTTGCGGATGCGGCCCGAGGCATAGGCGCCGACTTCGATGCCGTTGTCCAGGGTGACGCGGTAGCGGCTATCGGGCAGCACTTCGTCGACGATGCCGTCCAGTTCGATGAGTTCTTCTTTAGCCATTCTCTACTCCTTGATCAATACGCGCCGCCATGCCGTCGGCATGGCGCGCCACCCGGGGATGGCGAGCGCGTCGGACTCTGTTAGCCAGGTCCAGCGGTTGAACGTAAAACGTCCGGGCAAGCGCGGGTATGGGCCACGGCATCCCAAGTGGATGTCTGAAATGACGGATACTCGCGCCGCGAGGGCAGTGTGCGCGTGATGCGCAGCTTGGTCGCGGGTCGGCGCTTGTGGCACGTCGCCGGAAGAAGCGGGTTGGAGTGTCTGCTGCGATACCGGGCGACGCGGGTCGCGCCACGGGGCAAGGGCAGGTTTCACCCAAGAAAACCGGTTGCAGCGTTGCAGGAATGCCGGGCGTAAGTCCGGCCAGACCCGCCACTGCGGGTAGGTACTCAGACTGCCACCGTGGGTTGGCACTCAATGTCGTGAACGAAGCCCGGTTTTTGCGGAAAAATCACGGACTTATGTTACTGCAAAGCGCAATGATTAGCCAGTTTTTATCCGCCCTGATGGCGTGATAGTTGCTATTGAACGACTGCGCGGCGCGCGATCCGGCCGCTGGAAACGCGGGGGGCGGTCGCCCCGTGGCGCCGGGCGCGGGGCGGGGATGGCGTCCCTTATTGCGCCGGGATGCGCGCCTGGTAGTCCGTTTCCCAGCGCCGCAGCGCCGACCAGAACGGGCCTGGCTCGCGGCCGGCCAGGCGGGCCGCGAGCACGCCCAGATGCGCGTGCCAGCCGCCGGCCACGTCGATCATGTCGGCGCGCGAGGCCAGCTTGCGGTGGGTCAGCACCAGCCGGGTGCCGTCGCCTTCCGGCGACAGTTCGAACGTGACTTCCGACGGCTGGCCCTGCGAGCCGCCCCAGGTGAACGCCAGCAGCCTGGGCGGCTCGCAGCGGGTGATGACGCCGTGCGTGGTGACGCCGTTCTCATAGGGTTTGTAGGGCTCGGGCGTGGGTTCGGCCACGGACGACAGGTCGGCGTGCACGAAGCGCAGCGTGACGCCGCCGCCTTCGCGCAGCTCCATGTCGCCGGTCGCCAGCCACAGCCCGCGCTTGTCGGATTCGGTCAGGAAGGCCCAGACCCGTTCCACGCTGCCGGGCAGGACGCGGGTGAAGCAAAGGGAGGTGGGGCTGGTGACGACACCGTAATCACTCATGTTGGCTCTCCGGGGGATGCGGTCGGGGGCGCATGGGCGGCCAGCGCGGCTTCGAGCGCGTCCAGCCGGCCCGACCAGAAATGTTCATAGAAGCGCAGCCATTGCATGGCTTCGGCCATCGGGGCCGGATTCAGGCTGCATACGTGGCTGCGGCCGTTGACGGTCCGCCGCAGCAGGCCGGCCCGTTCCAGCGCCTGCACGTGCTTGGAGGCGCCGGCGAAACTCATGCGCAGGGGCGCGGCCAGTTCACCGATGGTCCGGTCTCCGCCGGCCAGGCGTTGCAGCATGTCGCGGCGCGTGGGATCGGCCAGCGCGCGAAAGACGGCATCGAGGGACGGGGGAGGCAATGATTCAACCATAAGGTTGAATATAACCATCCCTCCGGTCCAGGCTCAACTATCTGGTTGAATTTTTATGTAACGGCGTGGGGCAGCGCCGTTTCCGCGTCCTCGTAGGCCTCGGGGTACTGCGGCAGGGTGTCGGTGATGTCGAACCAGGGCGCCTTGCTGGCCACGTGGCAGTGCGCGCCCGGCTTGATGCCGGGGTCGTCGTCCAGCGCGCCCAGCGGCAGGCCGTAGATGTCGGGCGTCTGGTCGAAGCGGCTGAGCAGCGGCGTGCCGCAGGCTTCGCAGAAGCCGCGATAGTTGCCCGGCGACGAGCAATACCAGGTGACGTGGTTTTCCCCCTTGGTCCAGGCGAAATCCTTGGCCTGAACGGTGGCTCGGCTGCGGAAGGCGGCGCCGTGCGACTTGCGGCACATGGCGCAATGGCAGTTGAGGGCGTCGGTGAGCGGACCGGTGATCTGGTAGGCAACGCGGCCGCAGAGGCAGGAACCGTTGAGCATGATGACCGCCTGTCGGAAGGGGGATTCCTTGAATATACCCGCCGGCCGCGACGCTGGCGCGGCCATATATGACGGATGTCTTTCAGTCGGTTGCCATGACCCCTATTTTCAGCCAAATGATTCGATCGTCAGGTCATCGCGCTGTCATGCCGCGAAAACAGAATGCGCGAATGAACCAATCCAAGGGGTTTCAACGATGACATACGCCATCGAAGTACAGGGGCTGAGCAAGTCCTTCCATCCCGGCGCGCGGGCGCTGGACAACGTCGACCTGCGCGTGGCCGACGGCGAGATGGTGGCGCTGCTGGGCGCCTCGGGCTCGGGCAAGTCGACGCTGCTGCGCCATCTGGCGGGCTTCGTGGTCGGCGACGCCGGGCAGGGCAGCGTCACGGTCAATGGCCAGCTGATCCAGCGCCATGGCCGCCTGTCGCGCCAGGTGCGCGGCGCGCGCGCCAGCATCGGTTTCGTGTTCCAGCAGTTCAACCTGGTGGGCCGCCTGCCGGTGATCACCAACGTGCTGACCGGCCTGCTGCCGCGGGTGCCGATGTGGCGCAGCCTGACGCGCGTGTTCCTGCGCGATGAAGTCCGCCAGGGCCTCGACGCCCTTGCCCAGGTTGGTATAGACGACTATGCATTTCAGCGCGCCTCGACGCTGTCCGGCGGCCAGCAGCAGCGCGCGGCCATCGCCCGCACGCTGGTGCAGAACGCCCGCGTGATCCTGGCCGACGAGCCGATCGCCTCGCTCGATCCCGAATCCTCGCGCCGCGTGATGGACACGCTGGCGCACATCAACCGCAGCCGCAAGGTGGCCGTGGTGGTGTCGCTGCACCAGGTCGACGTGGCCCTGCGCTACTGCCCGCGGGTGGTGGCCTTGCGCCACGGCAAGGTGGTCTACGACGGCCCTTCGGCCGACCTGACGCCGGCCATGCTGCGCGACCTGTACGGCTCGGAACTGAGCGAGCTGCTTCCCGAATACGCGCCGCAAGCCCAGTCCCTGCCGGGCCTGGCGCCGCTTTCCCAACAGGCCTACGCGGCCTGACCTTACCCGTTCCCTACCCGGAGCTTTCCATGCTACGCAGAACCTTTGTTGCCCTGATCGCCGCTGCCGCCTTGTCCACGCAAGTCCATGCGCAAGACGCCAAGACGCTGAACTTCGGCATCATCTCGACGGAATCGTCGACCAACCTGAAGTCGGTCTGGCAGCCCGTCATCGACGACCTGAGCCGCGCCATCGGCGTGCCGGTCAAGCCGTTCTTCGCTTCCGACTACGCCGGCATCATCGAAGGCATGCGCTTCAACAAGGTGCAGATGGCCTGGTACGGCAACAAGGCCGCCATCGAGGCAGTCGACCGCGCCAGCGGCGAAGTGTTCGCCTCGGTGATCGACAAGGACGGCAACCCGGGCTACTGGTCGCTGCTGATCGTCAACAAGGACAGCGACCTCAAGACCCTGGACGACGTGCTCAAGCGCCGCGGCCAGCTGACCTACGGCGCCGGCGATCCCAACTCGACTTCGGGCACCGCCGTGCCGGGCTACTACCTGTGGGGCGCCAACAAGATCGAGCCGAAGACCTTCTTCAAGGCGGTGCGCGTCAGCAACCACGAGACCAACCTGCTGTCGGTCATCAACAAGCAGGTCGACGTGGCCGTCAACAACACCGAGGCGCTGGAGCGCTATCGCCTGAACACCGGCAAGGATGCCAACGACAGCGTGCGCATCCTGTGGAAGTCGCCGCTGATTCCGGCCGATCCGCTGGTCATGCGCACCGACCTGCCGGCTGACCTGAAGACCAAGATCCGCGACTTCTTCGTCAACTACGGCAAGGGCAAGGACGCCGCGCGCGAAATGGCCAACCTGAAGGCGCTGACCTACCAGGGCTTCCGCGCTTCGGACAACCAGCAGCTGGTGCCGATCCGCCAGATCGAACTGGCGCGTGAAAAGGCCAAGATCGAAGCCGACGCCACCATCGGCCAGGCCGAGAAGCAGAAGCAGCTGGCCGACCTGGACGCCAAGCTGGCCAGCCTGGGCCAGCCCACCGCCAAGCAGTAACGATGCCGCGTTGCGCCGGCGCTTGCCCGTCAAGCGCCGGCGCGCGTCCATCCGATTTCTCTACTCCGGAATTCCCATGACCCTGGCCGTGCCTTCTTCCCGTTCCCCCGCCGCGCCGCGCTCGTCGCTGCCGGTCCTGCTCGTATGGGCCTTCGTGCTGGCGCTGCTGGTGATGTCCTGGCGCGGCGCCGACATGCGGCCGCTGGACCTGCTGCGGGACTCGGGCAACATGGCCCAGTTCGCCGCCGATTTCTTCCCGCCCAATTTCCGCGATTGGCGCATGTACCTGGACGAGATGGTGGTGACGGTGCAGATCGCGGTGTGGGGCACGTTCCTGGCGATCCTGGTGGCGGTGCCGCTGGGGTTGCTGTGCTCGTCGAACATGGTGCCGGCCTGGGTCTACCAGCCGATGCGGCGCCTGATGGACGCCTGCCGCGCCATCAATGAAATGGTGTTCGCGATGCTGTTCATCGTGGCGGTAGGCCTGGGGCCCTTCGCCGGCGTGCTGGCGCTGTGGGTGCACACCACCGGCGTGCTGGCCAAGCTGTTCTCCGAAGCGGTCGAGGCCATCGACCCGCGCCCGGTCGAGGGCGTGCGCGCCACTGGCGCCAATGCGCTCGAAGAGATCGTCTACGGCGTGATCCCGCAGGTGCTGCCGCTGTGGATCTCGTATTCGCTGTACCGCTTCGAATCGAACGTGCGTTCGGCCTCGGTGGTGGGCATCGTCGGCGCCGGCGGCATCGGCACCGTGCTGTGGGAAATCATCCGCAGCTTCCGCTATGCCGAAACCTGCGCGGTGATGATCATCATCGTCGGCTTCGTGGTCGTGATCGACATGGCGTCGGCCCGCATCCGCCGCGCATTGATCTGAAGACCGGGGCGCGCCGCGGCGCACCCCATGGCTCAATCGGCCGGCGTCAGCGCCAGGAAGGCCGGCAGGGCCAGCAGGCCCGCCAGCCGGGCCGCGGCGATGTCGGCCGGCGCCAGCGCCGCGCGCGGCATCAGGAAGTTGACGGTGCCCAGGCAGGCGCCGTCGAACACCACCGGCACGTTGATCACCGACCGCAGGCCGAGCGCCTGGATGGCGTCGTGGTCGTCGAAGAACTCGCGGATCGCGTCCGCGCCTTCGCCGATGAAGACCTTGCGTTCGAGCAGCACGTGACGGCCCCAGGCGGTGCCGCGCTTGTCCTTGCTGCCGCCGGGCGGATAGGCCGCGGGGTTCGAGCTGTACAGGCGCACCACCCGCATGCGTTCGGCGTCGTGGCGGTTGATGGTGCACAGCGTGTGCCCCAGCGTGGCGTGGGCGTGCGCGTCGAGCGCGGCGAAGGCGGCCGGGGCCGAGGCCTCGTCATAGGCCTGCGCCAGGCGCTCGACGGTGTCGGGCGTGATGCTCATTCGGCGGTGATTCCCAGTTCCTTGATGAGCTTGCCGTACTTGTCGGCATCGCGCGCCAGCACCTGGCCGAATTGCGCCGGGGTGGTGTCCAGCAGCAGCACGCCCATGTCGCCCATCTTCTTGATGACGTCGGGACGCTTGAGGATCTTGTTGATCTCCTGGTTCAGGCGCGTCGTCAGTTCCGGCGGCATGCCGGCCGGGCCGAAGGCGCCGTACCAGACCGACAGTTCGTAGCCGGGCAGCGTCTCGGCCACGGTGGGCACGTCGGGCAACAGCGGCGAACGCTGTTCCTCGGTGACGGCCAGCAGCTTGAGCTTGCCGGTCTGCACGTGCGGCAGGGTCTGCGTGCCGGCGCTGAACAGCACCTGGGTGCGGCCGGCCACCGTGTCCAGCACCGCCGGCGCGCCGCCGCGGTAGGGGATGTGCATCATCTTCACGCCGGCGGCCTTCTCGAACAGCGCGGCGCTCAGGTGGTTGGTCGAGCCCTGGCCGGCCGAGGCGTAGGCCACCTTGTCGGGGTTGGCCTTCACGTAGTCGATGAATTCCTTGACGTTGCTGGCCGGCACCGAGGGGTGCACCACCATCGTGTTGGTGACCAACGCCAGTTCGGCGATGGGCGTGAAGTCCTTGACGCCGTCGAACGGCATGTTGCTGTAGAGCGCCTGGTTCATGGTGTGCGTGCTCATCGAGCCGACCAGCAGCGTGTAGCCGTCGGGCTTGGCGCGCGCCACGAAGGTGCTGCCGATGTTGCCCGAGGCGCCCGAGCGGTTCTCGACGATGACGGGCTGGCCGAGCGATTGCGTCAGGCCTTCGGACAGCACGCGCGCCAGGATGTCGGTGGAGCCGCCGGCGGCCCACGGCACGATCAGCGTGATCGGCTTTTCGGGCCAGGCGGCGTGCGCCAGCGCGGGCGCGGCGCAGGCCACGGTCAGGGCGCAGGCGCGCAATAGTCGTCGGATGGTCTTCATGGTGTTTACCCCTTGCAATGAGGCCGGTCTGGTCGCCGGCTGGATGGAAAATCGGTTTATCGGCCGACCGCGTAGCCCTGCATGCCGCGCGGGTTGGCGGCCGCGCGCAGCAGCAGGCCGCCGCCGGCCGCGGGTTCGCGGGTGCAGGCGCTGATGCGGCCTTCCGACCAGTCGGGTCCGACGCGCAGGTCGTGGCCGGCTTCGCGCAGCGCCTGCCGCGTGGCCTCGGGCAGGCGGCCCTCGACGGTCAGGCGGTTCAGCGTCAGCGCGCGTGGCCAGAACGAGCCCGGGAAATGGTCGATGTGCCAGGACGGCGCGTCGATCGCCTCCTGCAGGTTCAGGCCCATGGCGTGGCGCAGGAAGAAGGACACGGTCCACTGGTCCTGCTGGTCGCCGCCGGGCGTGCCGAAGGCCATGTAGGGCTGGCCGTCTCGCAGCGCCAGGCCGGGCGACAGCGTGGTGCCGGGCCGCTTGCCGGGCTGCAGCTGGCCGGGCACGCCGTCGTCCAGCCAGGTCATCTGCAGCCGCGTGGTCAGCGGGAACCCCAAGGCTGGAATCACCGGGCTGGATGACAGCCAGCCGCCGGACGGCGTGGCCGCGACCATGTTGCCGTCACGGTCGATGACGTCGATCTGGCAGGTGTCGCCGACGAAGATCTCGCGCGCGGCCCACTCGGCCACCGGCGGCAGCGCCGCGAAGGTCGGCTCGCCCACGCCGAAGCGGGTGTCGGACGCGGCCAGCGTGCGGGCGGCGGCCTCCAGGTCGGGCAGGCGCGGCGCGCGGCCAGCCGGGGCGCCGGGTTGCAGCGTGGTGGCGGCGCGCGGGCCGATGCCGGCGGCGCGCGCGCGGGCGTAGTCGTCGCTCAGCAGCGCGGCCAGGGGCACGTCGACGAAATCCGGGTCGCCGTACCAGGCGGCGCGGTCGGCGAAGGCCAGCTTGGCGGCCTCGGCGATGCGATGCACGAATTGCGGCGAGGCCGGGTCCAGTCCGTCCATTTGCAGGTGGCGCAGCAGCGCCAGCTGTTGCAGGTGCACCGGGCCTTGCGACCAGACGCCGCATTTGGCCACGGTGTAGCGGCCATATTGCAGCGTGACCGGATCGTCGTAGCGGGCGCGCCAGTCGGCCAGGTCGGCCTTGCGCAGCAGGCCGCGATTGCGCTGGCCGGTGGTGTCGCGCACGGCTTCATGGGTGTAGTAGGCGTCGATCTCGTCGGCGACGAAGCCGCGGTACCAGATGGCCAGCGCGGCGTCGATGCGGCCATTGCGGTCGGTTGCCGCCGCGTGCGCTTCGTCGAGGATGCGGGTATAGGTGGCGGCGATGGCCGGCGTGCGCAGCAACGCGCCCGGGGCGGGCACCTTGCCGTCGGGCAACCAGACGGCGGCCGAGCTGGTCCACTCATCGCGGAACAGCGCCTGCACCGCCAGGATGGCCTGCGAGATGCGCGGCACCAGCGGGAAACCGTTGCGGGCGTAGTCGATGGCCGGGCGCAGCACGTCGGCCAGTTCCCAGGTGCCGTAGTCGCGCAGCATCGTCAGCCAGGCGCCGAAGGCGCCGGGCACGGTGGCGGGCAGCAGCCCGATGCCGGGCACCAGGTCCACGCCCAATCCACGGAAGTAGGCGGGCGTCGCCAGCGCGGGCGCCGGGCCCTGGCCGCACAGCGCGCGCATGCGGCCTTCGCGTTCGCTCCACAGCAGGATCGGCACTTCGCCGCCGGGGCCGTTCAGATGCGGCTCGACGATCTGCAGGGTGAAGCCGCCGGCCACCGCGGCGTCGAAGGCGTTGCCGCCGCGCTCCAGCACGCCCATGGCGACCTGCGAGGCCAGCCAGTGGGTGGACGAGGCGACGCCGAAAGTGCCGCGGATTTCCGGGCGGGTGGTGAAGTCGGACATGGACGGTCGAGTCGGCAGGGGCAAGGAGATACGCCGCAGTATAGGGTCGGGAAATAACTGATGTGTCCATTGTTGGCATAATTGAATAACCAATCAGTTATGGGAAAAATGCCGTGACCTGGGATGCCGCCCGACTCGCCAACCGCCTGCGCCACCGCCACCTGGTGCTGCTGGCCAACATCGCCAAGCATGGCACGCTGACCCGCGTGGCGGCCGCCACCGGCGTCAGCCAGCCCGCCGCCACCAAGGCGCTGGCCGAACTCGAGGACATCTTCGGCGCGCCGCTGTTCCTGCGCACCGGCCGCGGCATGCAGCCCACGCCGCTGGGCGAGCTGGCGCTGGTGCGCGCCCGCCGCATGCAGGGCGACCTGGACCTGTGGGCGCGCGAGGTCGAGGCGCTGCACGACGGCCGCGCGGCGCATCTGCATGTGGGCGTGGTGCCGTATGTGTCGAGCGCGCTGCTGACGGCGGCCATCGGCCGCCTGCACCAGCGCCACGGCGTGACCCTGACGCTGCATCGCGCCACCACCGACCACCTGGTGCCGATGCTGCGGCGGCAGGAACTCGATTGCATCATCAGCCGCGCGACCTCGACCGTGGCGCAGGACGACCTGACCCATCGCGTGCTGTACCGCCAGCGGCCGCGGCTGATTGCGCACAGCCGGCTGGCGCAGCGCCTGGCGCGGCGCGCGCCGGACTGGGCGGCGGTGGCGCAGATGGACTGGGTGCTGCCGGCGGTCAACACGCCGACGCGCCAGTTGATCGTCGAACACTTCATCCGCGCCGGCCTGCGTTCGCCCGCGCCGGTGCTGGAAGCCTATTCCACCGATGTGATCGAGGGCATGCTGAGCGCCAATCCGGCTTTGGTGTCGGTGGTGCCGGAGGACATCGCGCGCGAGCTGTGCCAGCGCGGCAAGCTGGGCATGGTGCCGTGGGATTTCGGCTGGGAATTGCCGCCGATCAACCTGATCCGACGCTGGCGCGAGCAGGCGCTGGCGGCGGAGGAATGCTTTTCCGACATCCTGCTGGAGCTGTGCGCCGATCTCGGGCCGGATGCGCGGCCGCGTGATTGAAGCGCGCCGCCTGCGCTGAGCTGCGCGCCGCGTGGTGTCGCAACGGCGGCGCGCGCTATGCGACCAGGCGGCCGCGGGCGATATCCAGCAATTCGGCGGCGGCGGCTTCGGGCGCGCCGTCGTTGCCCACGCGTAGCAGGCGGCAGTCCTGGGGCACCGGGAAGTCCTGCGCGGCGCGTTGCAGGCGCACCGCGATCTGTTCGGGCGTCTCGCGGCCGCGCGCCGCCAGCCGTTGCGCCAGCTGCGCGGGATCGACGGTGATCTCGACCGCGGTCAGCGCCGGATAGCGCCGGTGCGCCTCAGCCAGGTGCGCGCGCGAACCGTTGATGATGACGGCCGCGCCGCAGCCCAGCCAGGTGTCGACCTCGATGCCGATGCCGTAATGCAGGCCATGGCTGGCCCAGCGCAGCGCGAAACAGCCGAGCGCCGCGCGGCGCGCGAATTCCTCGACGCTCAGGCGCAGGGCGTCCTCGGTGGCGCCGCTGTCGCGCGTGATGTAGCGATGCGCCACCAGCACCGGCTCGTCGCCGCGCAGGCCGGCGCGCAGCAGCCGCAGCAAGGTGTCCTTGCCGCTGCCGGAGGCGCCCATCAGGTAGATCAGGCGCGCGCCGCTGGCGGGAGCGGATGGGTTCATGCCGCGGCCGGTCCTTCCAGGTAGGCCGCGCCCGCCGCGTCGGCGTGGCCGCCGTCGAAGTGGTAGTGGCGCGCCGCGATGAAGTCGGCGCCCGCCTGCGGCTGCACATAGACGCTCACGCCGGGCACCGCCATGGGCTGGCCGCGCAGCGGGTCGGCGAAGGCGGCGATGCCGGCCTGCGCCTGTTCCAGCGCGGCGCCGTCGAGCTTGCCGGTCAGCGTGATGTGGAAGGTGAAGGTGTCGAACACATACGGGTAGCCCCAGCGCGCCAGCATGGCCTGTTGCTCGGGCGAGAGCGCATGGGCCTGGCGCCGGGCCAGTTCGTCGGCGCTGGGCGCGGCGCGCAGCTCGTCCAGGCCGCGCACGGCGGCGGCGGCCAGGGCGTTGATGCGGGCATGGCCCTCGGCGTCGGAGGCGGCGATGCGCCAGGCCAGGAAGCCGCGCAGCGGCTCGCATTCGAGCTGGATGCCGAAGGCGTCATCGGCGGCGGCGAGTTGGCGCGCGGCGGCATCGACGTCCCGCGGCGTGGCGCCGGGGCGCAGCCGGAACGGCGGCTTCAACGTGGCGTGCAGGCCGTAATGGCGCGGCGCCTGGGTCCAGTCGCGCGCGGCCTCGGACTGGCCGGGCAGCGGCGGCAGGGCCGCGCCGGTGTCGGCGCAACGCCCCAGCCAGCGGCTGCCGAGTTCACGCCAGGGGCCGGTGGGCGCCAGGTACAACGCGTAGCGGTGGGCCAGCGGCATGGTCAGGCCGCCATGCGCTGGTTGCGGTCGTCGCCGAAGGCGCGGGTGGCGTAGCGCAGCTCGCCGCCGACGATGGCGGCGCAGACGCGCGGCAGGCCGGGCACCTGGTCGTCGACCACGATGGCGTCGGCGATCAGGCCGGGCGCCAGCATGCCGCGGTCCTGCAGGCCGGCGGCGCGGGCCGGATTCAGCGACACCAGGTTCCAGGCCTGCTCCAGCGGCAGCACGCCGTCATTCACCAGGCGCAGCGCCGCCGCCAGCGGGGCAGGGTAGTAGTAGTCGGAGGTCAGGATGTCGCACAGCCCCGCGCGGACCATCTCGGTGGCGCTGGGGGCGTTGGTGTGGCTGCCGCCGCGCACCACGTTGGGCGCGCCGAACACCACCGAGTTGCCCAGGTCGCGGGCCACGCCGGCGGCGTCGCGCGTCAGCGGAAATTCCGCCACGCTGCAGCCCAGCTGGTGGTAGTAGCGGCGGGTGGCGGCGTCGGGGTCGTCGTGCGAGGCGACCTTCAGGCCGGCCGCCTGCGCGCAGGCGGTCAGCTCGCGCATGGCGTCGGCCACCGAGTCGGCCGCGCCCATGGCGCGGCGGATGCGTTCCTGGAAGGTGTCCAGGTCGCATTCGGCGCGGTCGGCGTATTGCAGCAGCTTGCGGTCGTCGCCCAGGCGGCGAGCCATGCTGGGCAGGTGGTCGTTGAGGGCGACGAAACGCACGCGGCCGTCGCGGATCCATTGCTGGGCGGTCTCGACGCCGCCGACGTGGTGGGTCTCGAAACGCAGGTGCACATAGTGGCGCGCGCCCATGATGTGCCGCATGCGTTCGAGCGCGGCGAACATGCGTTCGGCGTAGGCTTCGCCGCGCAGGCCGCCTTCCCACGACAGGGTGACGCCGTGGAATTCGGTGGTGATGCCGTTGGCCAGCAGTTGGCGGTCGACGTCGAACAGCGCGCCGTCATAGGGGAAGGTGACGCTGGGGCGCGGCATGATGGCGCGCTCGAAGGCGTCGCCATGCAGGTCGACGATGCCGGGCAGCACCAGCAGGTTGCCGGCGTCGAACCAGGCCGCGCCGCGCGCGGGCGTGCCCCCGGTGTCGTCGATCAGTCCCGCGTGGAATCGCAGGCTGGCGTGCTCGATGCCGCGAGGGGTCAGGATACGTTGGCCTGTGACACCGGCCAGGGGCGAGGGGGCGTGTGCTTGGTTCATGACGGGAAAGTTAGCGGTGTTGCATTACAACCAGATGTCTAGATGAGTTAAATCGCATGGCGGCGCGGGCGGCCGTGCGCGGCCGCCGCGTGCCAGGCTCAACTGTCGTCGGCCACCATGAGCTGGACCAGGTCGCCGACGAAGCGGGTGATGCTGTATTGCAACGGCGCGCCGGCCTGGTCGACGTTCAGGGCCTCGACCTGCAGGATCGGGCGGGTCTTGGGCTGGCCGAGGATGCGCGCCACTTCCGGCGACGGCAGCGTGGCGGTGATGCGCGACCATTTGCGGGTGTAGTCGCCAATGTCGTAGTGGGCGTAGACCTTGGACACCGAGCGCAGCGCGTTCATGCGCTCGATGAAGTCGGGGAAGCGCTTTTCATCGAAGTAGTGCTCGGAGGCGCTGATGGGGCGGTTCTCGGCCTTGCCCACCATCTGCACCCGCAGCAGCGGGGCGTTGCGCGCCAGGCCCAGGTGCTTGGCGATGTCGGCCGCGCGCAGCGTCTGGCTGCCCAGGGCTTCGAGGTGGCCCAGCATGCCCTGGCTGCGCAGGTTCTCGGAAAAGCGCGTGCGCTTGCCGATGGCGTAGTCGATGGCGTGTTCCTGCACGAAGGTGCCGCGGCCCTGCTCGATGCGCACCAGTCCGCTCTGTTCCAGTTCGCCCATGGCGCGCCGGATGGTGTGGCGGTTGACGGAAAACTTGGCGGCCAGCTCCGGTTCGGAGGGCAGTTGCTCGCCCGCCATGTACAACTTGTTGCGGATGTCGTCCGCCAGCGACTCACCGATCTGTCGCCACACGGCGATACCGGAACCTCTTTCGACCATGGGATTTGCTCGTGCTGTCATATCAGCTTCATCAAGAATGGCTGTGATTGTGCACCAAGCGGCGGGCGCGGGATAGGCAATGCGTCCCCGCCGCAACTGTCATCAAAAATTCACGCCAGGCTGTTGAACTTCCACTTGAACGCGATCATACTCCATCCAGTCGTCTAGACGTTTAGAGGAAATAATGGACCATCCACAAACAGCGCAGGGCGAAGTCCAGGCGCAACGGGCCGCCTGGATGCGGGTGTTGGCACTGGCCGATCCGGCCATGCTGGAAGGGGCGTTCGGCGCGCTTGGCGGCGTGCCGCCGCATCAGATGCTGCGCCCGGCGCAGACCGGCATGGCCATGGTGCGGGCCCGCAGCGGCGGCACCGGGGCGCGCTTCAACCTGGGCGAAATGACGGTGACGCGCTGTGCCGTCAGCCTGGACAACGGCGTGGTCGGCATCGCCTACGTGCAGGGCCGGTCGTTGCGCCATGCCGAGCAGGCCGCGGTGGCCGACGCGCTGCTGCAACTGCCCGACTGGCACGACACGGTGCAGGCGCAATTGATCCAGCCGCTGGCGCGCGAACGCGCCGAGCGCATCGAGCGCCAGGCGCGCGTGGCCGCGCAGACCAAGGTCGAATTCTTCACGATGGTGCGAGGCGAGGACTGACATGCATCAAGAACTTCTTGGCGCCGCGGCCGCCAGCCGCAAACTGCTGCCGGGCTTCGCGGATCCGGTGAACGACGCGCAGGCCACCTTCCGCACCGCGCTCGACGCCATGGCGCATCCGGGCCGGGTGTACGAAGTGGCCGCCGCCAGCGGCGTGCCGGCCGGCCTGTCGCCGGCGCTGACGGCGCTGCTGCTGACGCTGGTGGACGTGGACACGCCGTTGTGGCTGCCGCAGGGCCTGGACGCCGGCGTGCTGGATTTCCTGCGTTTCCATTGCGCCTGCCCGATGGTGCCGTCGGCGTCGCTGGCGCGCTTCGCGGCGGTGCCGGCGGGCGGCAACGTGCCCGCGCTGGCGTCGTGCCATCCCGGCGACCCGGCCTATCCGGACCTGTCCACCACGCTGCTGATCGAGGTCGCGTCGCTGGACGCCGGCGCCGAAGTCACGCTGACCGGCCCCGGCATCCAGAGCCGCCAGGCGCTGCGCGCCGCCGGCCTGCCGGACGGCTTCTGGCGCGACTGGCGCATCAACCATCAACGTTTTCCGCTGGGCGTCGACGTATTCCTGACGCACGGGCGGCAACTGTGCGCGCTGCCCCGCAGCACGCGCGTGGAGAGCTGACATGTATGTAGCCGTCAAAGGGGGCGAACGCGCCATCCTAAATTCCTACCGCATGCTGGACGACTACCGGCGCGGCGACCGGGCCCTGCCCGAACTGAGCCTGGACCAGATCCGCGAACAGATGCCGCTGGCGGTGTCGCGCGTGATGGCCGAAGGCTCGCTCTACGATCCGCAACTGGCGGCGCTGGCGCTCAAGCAGGCCGCCGGCGACGTGATCGAGGCGGTGTTCCTGCTGCGCGCCTATCGCACCACGCTGTCGCGCTATGGCTACACCCAGCCCATCGACACCGGCGAGATGCGCCTGCAACGCCGCATCTCGTCGACCTTCAAGGACGTGCCGGGCGGCCAGATCCTCGGGCCGACCTACGACTACACCCAGCGCCTGCTGGACTTCTCGCTGGAAGCCGAGCGCGAGGCCGACGCCCTGCCGGCCGGCGGCGAGCCGCTGGACAGCGCCATGCCGCGCGTCACCGACCTGCTGGCGCACGACGACCTGATCGACGCCGAGGCCGTGCCCGAAGGCGATCCCGAGCCGTTCGACCTGACGCGCCAGCCGCTGGATTTCCCCGCCTCGCGCGCCGCCCGCCTGCAGAACCTGGCGCGCGCCGATGAAGGCTTCCTGCTGTCGATGGGCTATTCCACCCAGCGCGGCTACGGCAACACGCACCCGTTCGCCGCCGAGATCCGCTACGGCTTCCTGGAAGTCGAGATGCACATCGAGGAACTGGGCTTCGCCGTCACGGTGGGCGAGATCGAGATCACCGAATGCCAGATGGTGAGCCAGTTCTCCGGCAACGCCGAGGAGGGCCCCAAGTTCACCCGCGGCTATGGCCTGACCTTCGGCTACGGCGAGCGCAAGGCCATGTCGATGGCGCTGGTGGACCGCGCCCTGAAAGCGCAGGAACTGGGCGAGCGCGCCGATTCGCCGGCCAACGACCACGAGTTCGTGCTGTACCACAGCGACAACGTCGAGGCCTCCGGTTTCGTGCAGCACTTGAAGCTGCCGCACTACGTGGACTTCCAGGCCAACCTGGAACTGCTGCGCCGCATGCGCGCCGAGCGCGCCGCGCCGGCCCCCGAGAACACCCGCCAGCTGGACGAGGCCATTTCCTCATGACGACTTCCCACACCCCCGGCGCCGCGGTCGAACGCGACGACCACTACAACTTCGCCTACCTCGACGAATCCACCAAGCGCATGCTGCGCCGCGCGCTGCTCAAGGCGGTGGCGATTCCCGGCTACCAGGTGCCGTTCGGCAGCCGCGAGATGCCGTTGCCCTATGGCTGGGGCACGGGCGGCATCCAGGTGACGGCGTCGATCATCGGCCCGGGCGACGTGCTCAAGGTGATCGACCAGGGCTCGGACGACACCACCAACGCCATCAACATCCGCCGCTTCTTCGGCCGCGTGACCGGCGTGGCCACCACCGAATCGACCCGCGACGCCAGCATCGTGCAGACCCGCCACCGCATTCCGGAAACGCCGCTGCAGGCCGACCAGATCATGGTGTTCCAGGTGCCGATTCCCGAGCCGCTGCGCTGGCTCGAGCCGAGCGAGACCGAGACCCGCACCATGCACGCGCTGGCCGAATACGGCGGCATGCACGTCAAGCTGTACGAGGACATCGCGCAGCACGGCCACATCGCCACCACCTACGACTACCCGGTGATCGTCAACGACCGCTACATGATGCGGCCGTCGCCGATCCCCAAGTTCGACAACCCCAAGCTCGACAACAGCCCGGCGCTGATGCTGTTCGGCGCCGGCCGCGAGAAGCGGGTCTACGCGGTGCCGCCGTACACCCGGGTCAAGAGCCTGGACTTCGAGGACCATCCCTTCACCGTGGAAAAGTGGTCGGAATGCTGCGACCTGTGCGGCTCGCGCGACAGCTTCCTGGACGAGATCATCCTGGACGACGCCGGCACCCGCCGCTTCGTCTGCTCCGATACCGAATACTGCAACCACCGCCAGGCCGAGCAGGCCGGGAAAGAGGCCACCGCATGAATGCCCAACCTTTGCTTTCCGTGCGCGACATGACGCGCACCTGGGACGGCGTGCACGGTTGCCGCAACGTCAGTTTCGACCTGTTCCCCGGCGAAGTGCTGTGCGTGGTGGGCGAATCCGGTTCCGGCAAGAGCACGCTGCTGTCGGCCGTGTCGTACCAGACCCAGCCCGACGCCGGCAGCGTCTGGTACGACACCCGCGACCAGGGCTTCACCGACCTGGCCGCGCTGTCCGGCGCGCGCCTGCGGCTGCTGGCGCGCACCGACTGGGGCTTCGTGCGCCAGAACGCCCGCGACGGCCTGCGCATGCAGGTCAGCGCCGGCGCCAACATCGCCGAGCGCCTGATGGCGGTGGGCGACCGCCACTACGGCGAGCTGCGCCAGGCCGCGGGCAGCTGGCTGCAGAAGATGGAGATCGACGTCGGCCGCCTGGATGACGCGCCGGCCTCGTTCTCCGGCGGCATGCAGCAGCGCCTGCAGATCGCCCGCAACCTGGTGACCCATCCGCGCCTGGTGTTCATGGACGAGCCAACCGCGTCGCTGGACGTGTCGGTGCAGGCCCGCCTGCTGGACCTGCTGCGCCAGCTGGTGACCGACCTGGGCCTGGCCGCGATCGTGGTGACCCACGACCTGGCGGTGGCGCGCCTGCTGGCGCACCGCACCCTGGTGATGCGCGGCGGCGAGGTGGTCGAAAGCGGCCTGACCGACCAGATCCTCGACGACCCGCAGCATCCCTACACCCAGTTGCTGGTGTCTTCCATTTTGCAGAGCTGACCATGACTGTCGCGAATCCCATGATCGAGGTGCGGGGCCTCGGAAAGATGTTCACCCTGCACAACCAGGGCGGCATCCGGCTGCCGGTGCTGGAAGCGGTCGACTTCGACGCCGCCGCCGGCGACTGCCTGGTGCTGGCGGGCCCGTCGGGCACCGGCAAGAGCACCCTGCTGCGCTGCCTGTATGGCAACTACCTGGCCACCGAGGGCAGCATCCGCGTGCGCGCCGGCGACGACTGGGTCGAGCTGGTCGGCGCGCCCGAGCAGCGCATCCTGGCGCTGCGGCGCGACGTCATCGGCTACGTCAGCCAGTTCCTGCGGGTGATCCCGCGCGTGTCGGCGCAGGACGTGGTGGCCGAGCCGCTGCGCATGGCCGGCATCGAAGCGGACGAAGCGCGCGACCGCGCCGCCGCCATGCTGCGCCGCCTGAACGTGCCGCCGCGCCTGTGGGGGCTGGCGCCCGCCACCTTCTCGGGCGGCGAACAGCAGCGCGTCAACATCGCCCGCGGCTTCATCGCGCGCCATCCGATCCTGCTGCTGGACGAACCGACCGCGTCGCTGGACCCGGACAACCGCGCCGTGGTGGTGGAACTGATCCGCGAAGCGCGCGCCGCCGGCCGCTGCCTGCTGGGCATTTTCCACGATGAAGAAGTGCGCGACGCGGTGGCGTCGCGGGTCCTGGCCCTGCGCCCCGCGCAGGCCGCCGTCGAATTGGAGTGAGCATGACCAGCACTTACCTGACCCACGCCCGCGTCGTGTTGCCCGACCGCGTGCTGGAAGACAGCGCCGTCCTGATCGAGGACGGCGTCATCGCCGCCATCGCGCCCGACGGCGCGGCGGCGGATCAAGAGATCGACCTGCGCGGCCTGACGCTGGTGCCGGGCCTGGTCGACCTGCATTGCGACGCCATCGAGAAGGAAGCCGAGCCACGTTCGCGCGTGCTGTTTCCGCTGGACTTCGCGGTGGCGCAGGTGGATCGCCGCAACGCCGCCGCCGGCATCACCACGCCGTACCACGCGCTGTCGTTCGCCAATAGCGAATGGGGCGTGCGCAACAACGAGACCGCCGCCCAGGTGGTGCGCGGGGTGCGCGCCTTCCGCCCCCACAGCCTGGTCGACAACCGCGTGCACTGCCGCTACGAAGTCACCGACGCCACCTCGGTGCCGGTGCTGCGGCAGCTGATGGACGAGGGCGCGGTGGACCTGCTGTCGGTGATGGACCATTCCCCGGGCCAGGGCCAGTTCAAGACGCTGGAGTCGTACCTGCAGTACATGATCGGCAACCATGCCATGAGCCGCGAGCAGGCCGAAGAGGCCGCGCACGCCAAGACCCGCGCCAAGGACGGCGCGGTGCAACGGGTCGAGACGCTGTTGGCGCATGCGCGGGAACGCGGCATCCCCACCGCCAGCCATGACGACGATTCGATCCACCGCATCGCCACCATGCGCAACCTGGGCGTGGCGATGAGCGAGTTCCCGATCACGCTGGACACCGCCCGCGCCGCCGTCTCCTGCGGCCTGCCCACCATCCTGGGCGCGCCCAACGTGCTGCGCGGCAAGAGCCAGAGCGGCTCGATGCGCGCCATCGACGCGGTCCGCGCCGGGGTGGCGAGCTGCCTGTGCTCGGACTACCAGCCTTCGACGCTGATCGCCGCGGCCTTCGCGGTGGCGGCGCAGAGCGACCTGACGCTGCCGCAGGCGCTGGCGCTGGTCACCGCCAATCCGGCCGACGCCTGCGGCCTGTCGGACCGCGGCCGCATCGCGGTGGGCCTGCGCGCCGACCTGGTGGCGGTGGCGCAGGTTGGCGCGCTGCCGCTCATCAGCTACACCTGGTGCGCCGGCCGGCTGGTGTTCTCGACCCACTATCCGTCCGCCCGCGCGCCGGCGCCGGCCGCCGAGGCGCGCGGCCTGGTGGCGGCCTGACCCGGCGCGGACCGCGACAAACCTTGTCGCCGGACAAGCGGCGGACACGCGCATCTGGTTAAATGGGCGATGACGACGCGGCCGCGGCTTGCGCGGCGCGTCTCCCTTATTTTCCGGAGCGCACGATGGCACGATTCAATTTCACCCAAGACCCCGAAGAACCCGATCTTTGGGCGGCGGAAAACGTGCCCGTGGGCGAAGGCCGCCCGCCGATCCACGTCATGATCCAGACCGACGGCGAAGAGCCGGACGGCGCGGCCTCCAAGGTGGTCAAGGCCATCATCGACAACCTCGATGAGCAGATCCTGGCCGCGGCCGACTTCCTGCTGGACAACTACTCGTACGAGCACTACAAGAAGCTCGGCATCGAGGACGACCAGCTGCTGCGCGAGGAAACCGCCGAAGCCATGGCCGATAAGGCCGTGCTGCGGGCGCTGTGGCTGTTCGACGAGGATGGCGACGGCTACGAACTGTGGTTCACGCTGCCGTGGGACCCGGTCCACACCTATGACGTCGAATTCGAGGACGGCACCCCGGTGTCGTGCTCGGTCAACGACTGATCTGCCCCGACGCGCGCCGCCCCGGCGGGCGGCCGCGCGTTCAGCGGGCCAGCTCGAAGCGGGTCGCGCGCGCCTCGCCCAGCGATTCGTCGTAGCGATAGCGCAATTTCAGCGGCTTGCCCTTGCGCACGGCCGCCATGTCGGCGCCGTCCAGCGCCACGTCGATCTGGCGGTCGACGAATTCGGTGCAGTCGGTATCGGCGCGCGCGCCTTCGGGAATATCGGCCGCCTTCACATTCAGCCGGAACAGCAGATGCGAGACCTCGGTGCCGTCGGTACGGTACTGGCGCATCTGCACGGGCGGGTTGGCGACGGTGCCGGACAGGTCGCAGGAAATGCGGGTCCAGGCGTGGGCGGAGGGCAGGGCGGCCATCAGGACGGCGGCCGCGAGCGCGTGGCGCGGGCGTAACGATTTCATGGCATATGCAATGAGCGCCGCCGCCTTGGCGCGGTGCCCTTAAGGGGTGCCGAGGGGCTTCTATGTTGCGCCGGGCGACCGCGCCGGTCAAGGTCGCGGGCCCCATGAAAAAAGGCCCCGCATCATGCGCGGGGCCTTCGCCGGAAGATTCAGAAAAGCGTCAGCGCGACGCGCCGCGCTCAGGCGTCGCGGGTCGCCGGCTGGGCCGGGTCGGCCTTGGGCGCCAGGTCCTCTTCGTTGCCTTCCATCTTGGCGATGACGGCGGTGGCCAGGCTGTTGCCGACCACGTTGGTGGCGGTGCGGCCCATGTCGAAGAACTGGTCGATGCCCATGATGAGCAGCAGGCCGGCCTCGGGCAGGTGGAACATCGGCAGCGTCGCCGCCACCACCACCAGCGAAGCGCGCGCCACGCCGGCCATGCCCTTGCTGGTCACCATCAGCACCAGCAGCAGCGTCAGCTGCTGCGAGAAGCTCATCTCGATGTTGTAGGCCTGCGCGATGAACAGCACCGCGAACGATTGGTACATCATCGAGCCGTCCAGGTTGAACGAGTAGCCCAGCGGCAGCACGAAGCCCGAGATGCGCTTGGACACGCCGAAACGCTCCAGCGCCTCGATGGTCTTGGGGTAGGCCGATTCGCTGCTGGCGGTCGAGAAGGCCAGCAGGGTCGGTTCCTTGATCAGGCCGCCCAGGCGGAAGGTCGAACGGCCCAGGAACAGGTAGCCCACGCCGAACAGGATGGCCCACAGCAGCGCCAGGCCCAGGTAGAACTCGCCGATCAGCTTGCCGTAGCTGACCAGCACGCCCAGGCCCTCGGTGGTGATGGCGGCGGCCATGGCGGCGAACACGCCCAGCGGCGCGAAGCGCATCACGTAGTCGGTGACGCGGAACATGATCTTGGCCAGCTCGTCGATCATGTTGTAGATGGTGTTGTGGCCCTTGCCGCGGACGAACGACAGCGCCGCGCCGAAGAACAGCGAGAACACCAGGATCTGCAGGATCTCGTTGTTGGCCATGGCTTCGGCGATGCTCTTGGGGAACACGTGCGCGATGAAGGCCTTGAGGGTGAAGTCGCCGGTCTTCAGGCCGGCGGTGGCGGCCGCGTCGGGCAGCGCCAGGTTCAGGTGCGCGCCGGGCTGGAAGATGTTGACCAGCGCCAGGCCCAGCAGCAGCGAGATGGCCGAGGCGGCGATGAACCAGAACATGGCGCGCAGGCCGATGCGGCCGACGGCGCTGGCGTCGCTCATGCTGGCCAGGCCGGACACCAGGGTGGCGAATACCAGGGGCGCGATGATCATCTTGATCATGCGCAGGAAGATGTCGGTGATCAGGCTGAAGTACGAGGCGATTTCCTTGGCCTCTTGCGCGTTCTGCGCATACTTGTTGCAGAAATAACCCACCACGACGCCCAGCACCATGGCGATGCCGATGTAACGCGTCAGCTTCTTAGTATTCATCTTCAAAAACGGAAAACAGGGACCCGATCGGTCGGCCGGATAGGCCTTACCCGCCGGCATGGGGCGGGGCGAAGCGGTCCAATGACGGATATGCCGGAGGGGACCCGGAGCGGCGCGGGTTAACCCTTGGGGCGCGATGTTAACGCTCCGAACCTGACAGTTAGTTGTCAGGTTGGGGACGGGTCATACCTGACTGCCGGCGGCGCCGCGTCATGACAAAATGGGCTGGCCCGATCCGGCCCCGCCGTGCCGGGCACACAAAAAAGGGCCGCGACGGCCCGCCACCCATGAGGAGACAGAGCTATGCCGCAACGCGAATTGTCCGTGCTGGTGTCGGGGTATACGTTCCTGGAGGGCCTGCGCTGGCACGAGGGACGCCTGTGGGCGTCCGATTTCTATACGGGCAAGGTGATCGCCGTCGACCTGCAGGGGCGGGCCGAGGTGATCTGCCGGGTGCTGGAGCAACCCTCGGGCCTGGGCTGGCTGCCCGACGGGCGGCTGCTGATCTCTTCCATGAAAGACCGCAAGCTGCTGCGCCGCGAGGCGGATGGCCGGCTGGTGCCGCACGCGGACCTGTCGGCGCTGACCGGCGGCCCGATCAACGACCTGGTGGTCGACGCCCAGGGCCGCGCCTATGTCGGGAACTTCGGTTTCGACCTGATGGCGGGCGAGCCCTTCGCCACCACCACATTGGTGCGGGTGGACCTGGACGGGGTGGCGCAGGTGGTGGCGGACGGGCTGTGGTTTCCCAATGGCTCGTTCATCAGCCCCGACGGCAAGACCCTGATCGTCAACGAGACCTTCGGCAACCGGATCTCGGAATTCGACATCCTGCCCGACGGCGCGCTGGGGCCGCGGCGCGACTGGGCCCACTTCGGCGCCCTGCCGGACTCCGATGACCTGGCGGTGCTGATCGAGGCCTCGGCCATCGGCCCGGACGGCGGCGCGCTGGACGCCGAGGGCGCGCTGTGGGTGGCCGACGCCATCGGCAAGCGCATCGTGCGGATGGCCCGCGGCGGCCGGATCCTGGAGCAGATCGATACCGGCGAGCTGGGCATCTTCGCCGCCGCCCAGGGCGGGCCGGACGGCAAAACGCTGTTCATGGCGGCGGCGCCCGATTTCATCGAGGCCAACCGCCGCGCCAAGCCGGAAGGGCGGATCCTGGTGACCGAGGTGGATGTGCCGCATGCCGGGCGGCCCTAGGCCGTTTTCAGGCGGATGGGGGAGAGGGCCGGACGGCCGGTTTAGTCCTGGCGGATAGGGATACCGGCCGTTTCAAGACCTTTCTTCGAATCCCCCGTAAAATCCCACCATCCCGCTCGGTTTCAACCATCTTTCAATCGACAGTACCTAAGGAGGACCACTCATGGCCCTAGTCTCCATGCGCCAGTTGCTCGACCACGCCGCCGAGCACGGCTACGGCATTCCGGCATTCAACGTCAATAACCTGGAACAGGTCCAGGCCATCATGGAAGCCGCGGCGGAGACCGACAGCCCGGTGATCATGCAAGCCTCGGCCGGCGCCCGCAAGTACGCCGGCGAAGGCTTCCTGAAGCACCTGATCCAGGCCGCCGTGGAGTCCTACCCGCACATTCCCGTGGTCATGCACCAGGACCACGGCCAGTCGCCCAAGGTCTGCCAGGGCGCCATCGACCTGGGCTTCTCCAGCGTCATGATGGACGGCTCGCTGAAGGAAGACGGCAAGACCATCGCCGACTACGACTACAACGTCGACGTCACCAAGAAGGTGGTGGACGTGGCCCACAAGCTGGGCGTGACGGTCGAAGGCGAACTGGGCTGCCTGGGCTCGCTCGAAACCATGGAAGGCGACAAGGAAGACGGCCACGGCGCCGACGGCAAGCTGACCATGGACCAGCTGCTGACCGACCCGGAGCAGGCCGCCGACTTCGTGCGCCGCACCCAGCTGGACGCCCTGGCCATCGCCATCGGCACCAGCCACGGCGCCTACAAGTTCACCCGCAAGCCCACCGGCGACATCCTGTCGATCGCCCGCATCAAGGAAATCCACGCCCGCCTGCCCAACACCCACCTGGTGATGCACGGCAGCTCCAGCGTGCCGCAGGAACTGCTGGCCGAGATCCGTGAATTCGGCGGCAACATGAAGGAAACCTACGGCGTGCCGGTCGAGGAAATCCAGGAAGCCATCAAGTACGGCGTGCGCAAGATCAACATCGACACCGATATCCGTCTGGCCATGACCGGCGCCATCCGCCGCTTCTTCGCCGAGAACCCCGAGAAGTTCGACCCGCGCGAATACCTGAAGCCGGCCCGCGCCGCCGCCAAGGCGATCTGTGTGGCTCGCTACACCGAGTTCGGCACCGCCGGCAACGCCAGCAAGATCAAGGCGCTGCCCCTGACCGAGATCGCCGCCCAGTACGCCGCCGGCAAGCTGGCCCAGGTGGTGCAGTAAGCTGCCGGCCGCTTCCCTTGCACGGGAGGCGGGCAGCAAAAAGGCGGGCCCTCGCGGGCCCGCCTTTTTTTCGTGCGCGTCACGGCCGCCTCAGGCGGGCGGGGCGTTCCTGGGGAAGTTCGGCACGCTCTTGTCGACGTGGTGCCAGGACGGCGCCGAGTCGGTCCACAGGCTGACGCGGGTGTGGAAGGCCTCGGGGTCGTCGAGCGAGCCGGCCCGCACCACTTCGTAGGGCATGCCTTCCGAGCCGCCGAACAGCGGCGTGCCACAGTCCGCACAGAAACTGCGCATGACGGTGTGGCCGGAATCGCCCTGGTAGCGATGCTCGCGCGCCTTGCCGCGCAGCAGGGTGACCGAGCCGGCCGGCAGAATCAGCGCGTGGGCCGGCGCGCCGCCGCTGGAATACTGGCAATCGCGGCAATGACAGGTGGCCGCCATGATGGGTTCATCGGTCACCGCGTAGCGCACCGCGCCGCATTGGCAGCCACCGGTCAGGTGGACTTGCGCGTCGGCGTGGGGCGGGCGTTTCTGGGTTGCATCCTGCATACGACTGTGTCTCCTCCAGGTGAAAAGGGGGCGCCGTGACGCGGTTCGCGGTCGGCGCATATATTGGAACGCGGCCAGACTAACCCGCCGTCCGCCGCCCGGCAAGACAGGGCTATTTGCAGTAACCTATGCGCTTTGCGCGACCCCCATTTTTGCCATAGGCCATTTTTCCGTGACTTCTGCTTTGCATCAATCCAGCATCAAGTCCTTGCCGCTGCTGGGCCGCGGTAAGGTCCGCGACATGTACGCGGTGGGCGACGACAAGTTGCTGATCGTCGCGTCGGACCGCATCTCCGCGTTCGACGTCATCCTCGACGATCCCATCCCCGGCAAGGGGCAGGTGCTGACCGAACTGACCGAGTTCTGGCTGCAGAAGCTGGCGCACATCCTGCCGAACCACTCCACCGGCATCAAGCCGGAAGACGTGGTGGCGGCCGACGAAGTCGACCAGGTGCGCGGCCGCGCCGTGGTGGTCAAGCGCCTCAAGCCGATCCTGGTGGAAGCGGTGGCCCGCGGCTACCTGATCGGTTCCGGCTGGAAGGACTACCAGGCCACCGGCGCCGTCTGCGGCATCAAGCTGCCCGCCGGCCTGCAACAGGCCAGCCAGTTGCCCGAGCCGATCTTCACGCCGGCGGCCAAGGCCGAATTCGGCATGCACGACGAAAACGTCGATTTCGCCCACGTGGTCAAGGAAGTCGGCCAGGAAATGGCCGAGCGCATCCGCGACGTCACGCTCAAGCTGTACGCCGAAGCCGCCAGGTTCGCCGCCACCAAGGGCATCATCATCGCCGACACCAAGTTCGAGTTCGGCCTGGACGACGACGGCACGCTGTACCTGATGGACGAAGTGCTGACGCCGGATTCCTCGCGCTTCTGGCCGGCCGACGGCTACCGCGTGGGCATCAGCCCGCCCTCGTTCGACAAGCAGTTCGTGCGCGACTGGCTCGAGACCCAGACCTGGGACAAGACCCCGCCCGCGCCGCGCCTGCCGCGGGACGTGCTGGAAAAGACCGCCGCCAAGTACCGCGAAGCGCTCGACCGCCTGGTCGCCTGATCCGCGCCCGCCTCGAAAAGACCGCCCGCCCGCCGGGCGGTTTTTTTTGTCCCCGCGCCGCTTCCGATCAGGGAAATCCCTGTTTTTCGGTAAAAATTATTGCTTATTGTTACGCTATACTCGCCGGCAACCTGCACCAGGAAGCCGGCGCGCCCGCGCGGCTTCCCCTCTGCCAACCAGCCGGACGACGCGGCCCGCAGCCGCCGCCCGGGCGCCATGCCCGCCGGATGTAGAAAGGAGCTGCGCATGATCATGATGTTGCCTTTCCTGACCGGCCTGGTCGCCGTGTGGTTCGGCCTGCTGGGCAAGCGCCGACCCTGCGTCGCCTTCTGGCTGATCACCCTGGGGGTGTTCGCGGCCTGGTGCCAGTTCCACATGACCAGCCCGCTGGCGCTGTCGCTCTAGGTCCGCCGTCATGATCTTTTCCCGCAATCCGGCGCGCGGCTCGCGCCTGCTCAACGGCCTGGCGCTGCTGGCCGTGACGGCCATCCTGGTCATGGCCTTCGCCTGGCAGTTCGCCTATGACGAGGTGCCGTGCCCGCTGTGCCTGCTGCAACGGGTGGCCTTCATGCTGGCCGGGGTGGGGCTGCTGCTGAACCTGCGGCTGGGGCCGTCGCCCATGCACTACGCCATGACCATCGCCGCGGCGCTGGGCGGCATGGTGGCGTCGGGCCGCCAGATCCTGCTGCACATCGCCCCTGGCGATCCCGGTTACGGCACGCCGCTGCTGGGCATGCACTTCTATACCTGGGCCTTCATCGCCTTCTGCGGTCTGGTCGTGTTCTGCGTGGTCATGCAGTCGGCCGACCGCAAGTGGGGCGACAACATGCTCAAGCGGCCGGTGCCCATGCTGGGCATGCTGGTCATGGCCCTGTTTTTCATCACGGTGCTTGCCAACCTGGGCAGCACCACGCTGCAATGCGGTTTCGGGCCCTGCCCGGACAACCCCACGGGCTACCTCTGGCTGGGGTCTGGCGCCACGCCATAGGGGTGCCGCCGGCGCCGGGTAAAATACCGGGTTTCGCGGCCTGGCCGCAACCTTCAACGACTCGACACCGGTTATGACAGCCAAGACTTCCGCAGCGGCAGACGCCACCCCCGTGGTGGGCGTGATTATGGGTTCTTCCAGCGATTGGGAGGTCATGAAGCACGCGGTCACCATGCTGGAAGACTTCGGCGTGCCGTACGAGGCGCGCGTGATTTCCGCGCACCGCATGCCGCAGGACATGGCCGAGTACGGCGCCGCGGCGTTCGATCGCGGCCTGCGCGGCATCATCGCCGGCGCCGGCGGCGCGGCCCACCTGCCGGGCATGATGGCGGCCCTGACCGAAGTGCCGGTGTTCGGCGTGCCGGTGCCGTCCAAGTACCTGCGCGGCGAGGATTCGCTGCTGTCCATCGTGCAGATGCCCAAGGGCGTGCCGGTTGCCACCTTCGCCATCGGCGAGGCCGGCGCCGCCAACGCCGCGCTGCACCTGATCGCCACGCTGGCGGGCACCGATGCCGGCTTGCACAAGAAGCTGGTGGCATTCCGCGCGCGCCAGACGCAGGCCGCGCGCGACATGAAGGTTCCGCCCGAGGCTTGATCCCCATGACGCAATCGACTGCTTTCACCATTGCCCCCGGCGGCTGGCTCGGCCTGCTGGGCGGCGGCCAGCTGGGCCGCATGTTCTGCCACGCGGCGCAAAGCCTGGGCTACAAGGTCGCGGTGCTGGACCCGGCCGCCGAATGCCCGGCGGGCATGGTGGCGGACCTGCACATCCAGGCCGCCTATGACGACGAAGACGGCCTCGCGCGCCTGGCGCGGACCTGTCAGGCCGTCACCACCGAATTCGAGAACGTGCCGGCCGACAGCCTGCGCGCGCTGGCCGCCCGCTGCCGCGTCAGCCCGGCCGCCGACGCGGTCGCCATCGTGCAGGACCGCATCGCCGAAAAGGCCTTCATCGCCAGCCAGGGCATCACGGTCGCGCCGCACGCCGCCATCCGCAGCGAGGCCGATCTGCGCGCCGCGCCCGACAGCCTGTTCCCCGGCATCCTGAAGGTCGCGCGCCTGGGTTACGACGGCAAGGGCCAGGCCCGCATCGACACGCGCGAGGCCGCGCTGGCCGCCTTCGCCGAGTTCGGCGGCGTGGCCTGCGTGCTGGAAGCGCTGATGCCGCTGGACTATGAAATCTCGGTCGTGATCGCGCGCGGTTTCGACGGCGCCAGCGTGGTGTTCCCGGTGGCGCGCAACGTGCACCGCGACGGCATCCTGGCCGTATCGACGGCGGCGCCGGTCAAGCTCGACGCCGCCCACGCCGAACGCCAGGCGCAGGCCACCGCGGCCGCGCAGGGCATCGCCCAGGGCCTGGGCTATCACGGCGTGCTGTGCGTCGAATTCTTCGTGCTCAAGGACGGCAGCCTGATCGTCAACGAGATCGCGCCGCGTCCGCACAACAGCGGCCACTACACCATGGACGCCTGCCTCACCAGTCAGTTCGAGCAGCAGGCGCGCGCCATGGCCGGCCTGCCGCTGGGCGGCACCGACCTGCTGGCTCCGGCCGTGATGCTGAACATCCTGGGCGACATCTGGTATCCGTCGGCCACCGGCGACGCGCAGCGCGAGCCCGACTGGGCCGCCGCGCTGGCGGTGCCCACGGCCAAGCTGCACCTGTATGGCAAGCGCGAGGCGCGCCGTGGCCGCAAGATGGGCCACGTCACCATCGTCGCGCCGACGCTGCAACAGGCCCAGGCCGACGCGGCGCGCGTCGCCGCCGCGCTGGGCATGCAGGCGCCCGAGTAACGCCATGTCCGCTTCGTTCGACTCCGCCAGCGCCGCGGACATCGCCGACGCCGCCCGGCGCCTGCTGGCCGGCGAGCTGGCCGCGTTCCCGACCGAGACCGTCTACGGCCTGGGCGCGGACGCCGAGAACCCGCAGGCCGTGGGCAGGATCTACGCCGCCAAGGGCCGGCCGTCGAACCACCCGGTGATCGTGCATATCGCGCCGCAGGGCGACCTGTCGTACTGGGCGGCCGAGGTGCCGCCCGAGGCGCGCCTGCTGATCGACGCCTTCTGGCCCGGTCCGCTGACGCTGATCCTCAAGCGCGCGCCGCACATCGCCGACACCGTCAGCGGCGGCCAGGACAGCATCGGCATCCGCTGCCCCTCGCATCCGGTGGCGCAGGCGCTGCTGGCGGCGTTCGCGGCCGGCAAGCCGAACGGGCAGGGCGGCGTGGCCGCGCCGTCGGCCAACAAGTTCGGCCAGGTCTCGCCGACCCGCGCCGACCACGTGCGCAGCGAATTCCCCGACGAGGTCGCGGCCGGCATGCCGGTGCTGGAAGGCGGCGCGTCCGAGGTCGGCATCGAATCCACCATCCTGGACCTGTCGCGGCTGGACCGCGGCGCCGGTCCGGTGCTGCTGCGCCCCGGCCACATCAGCGCCGCGCAGATCGAGGCCGTGCTGGGCGTGCAGGTGTTCGCGCCCGACGCAGCCGCGCCGCGCGCCTCGGGCACGCTGAAGGCGCATTACGCGCCGCGCACCGCGCTGGAGCTGGCCTCCGACGCCCGCCTGCAAGCCGCGCTGCAAGGCCGCGGCCTGCCGCCGGGCAAGGTCGTGGTGGTGGCGTACACGCCGCCGCCGCCGGCCGTCGATGCGCGCATCCAGTGGCAACAGGTGCCGGCCGATCCGGCGCGCTACGCCCAGGCCTTGTACGCCTTGCTGCGCGACCTGGACGGCAAGGGTTTTGAACGCATCATCGTGCAGGCCCCTCCGGCCAATGACGATTGGCACGCGGTCAACGACCGCATCGGCCGCGCCGCTGCCGCGTTCACGCTCGATACCACCGACCTGTAGGGCGGGGGCGCCGCTCAGGCCGCCAGGAATTCCCCGATCCTGGCCACCGCCTGGCGCATCGGCGCCAGGAATTCCCCCGTCAGGCGCTCCAGCGGCACCCGCGCCGCCTTGACGCTGACGTTGACGGCGCCGCAGGCCTTGCCGCTGGCCGAGCGCACCGGCACCGAGATGGCGCGCACATTCAATTCCAGTTCCTGGTCGACCACCGCGTAGTCCTGCTCGCGGATGCGCGCCAGCTCGGCCCGCAGCCGCGCTTCGGTGGTCAGGGTGAATTCGGTGTAGGGCTGCAGTTCGATGGCGGCGAAGTAGCGCGCCAGCGCCGGCTCGGACAGCTGCGCCAGCAGCACCCGGCCGATGGAGGTGCAGTAGGCCGGCAGGCGGCTGCCCAGCCCCATCGAGGTGGCCAGCAGCCGGTTCACTTCCGAGCGTGCCAGGTACAGCATCTCGTGCCCTTCCATGATGGCCAGCGCACAGGTTTCGTTGACACTGGCGCTCAATTCCTCCAGCACCGGCTGCGCCAGCGAGACGAACGGCGTCGACGAGAAGTAGGCGTAGCCCAGCCCCAGGATGCGTGGCGTCAGGATGTACTGGCGGCCATGCTGTTCGGCGATGCCCAGCAGGATCAGCGTATGCAGGCAGCGCTGCACCACCGCGCGCGGCAGGCCGGCGCGGCGCGCCAGCTCGGCCGCGGTCTGCGGATGGCGGCGCGTGCCGAAGGCGCGGATCACGTGCAGGCCGCGCGCCAGCGTCAGCATGTAGTCCGGATCGCCGCGCAACTGATCGGGATGGTCTTCGGGGGCGAGGGGCGCGGCGTAGCCGGGCGGGGGATGGTTGGGCAGCATCAGCCTGCGCGCAGCGGGGCGCCGGTGCGCGCCTGCAGCGCGGTCAGTGTCATGCCGTCGATCATATCCCGGACCCGCAGGCCATCGGGCGTGACGTCGATCACGGCCAGGTCGGTGTAGATGCGGTCGACCACGCCGGCGCCGGTCAGCGGGTAGGTGCAGCGCTCGACGATCTTGGGCGTGCCGTCCTTGCTGTTGTGTTCCATCAGGATGTAGACGCTGCGCGCGCCCACCGCCAGGTCCATGGCGCCGCCCACGGCGGGCGCCTCGCCCGGCTTGTTGAGCGACCAGTTGGCCAGGTCGCCGTTGGCCGCGACCTGCATGCCGCCCATGACGCAGATGTCCAGGTGGCCGCCGCGCATCATGGCGAAGGAGTCGGCGTGGTGGAAATAGGCGCCGCCTTCCAGCAGCGTGACCGGCTGCTTGCCGGCGTTGATCAGGTCCAGGTCGATCTGGTCTTCGGCGGGCGGCGGGCCCATGCCGAGGATGCCGTTTTCGCTGTGCAGCACGATCTCGCGGCCGGCCGGCAGTTGCGCGGCCACCAGCACCGGCATGCCGATGCCCAGGTTGACGTAGCTGCCGTCGGGAATGTCCTGCGCCAGGCGCCGGGCCATGGCTTCGCGGGAGAGGGGAGTGGGCATGGCGATTCCTTCAACTGGAGAACGCGGAGTGGGCCACGCGGGTGACGCGCTGGACGAAGATGCCCGGCGTCACCACGGCCTCGGGCGACAGCTCGCCCAGCGCCACGGCGGCGCGCACCTGGACGATGGTGGTCTTGGCCGCCATGCACATGATGGGGCCGAAGTTGCGGGCGCTCTTGCGGTAGGTGAGGTTGCCCCAGCGGTCCGCGAGGTCGGCCTTGACCAGCGCGAAGTCGCCGCGCAACGGGGTTTCGAACACATGGCCGCGGCCGTCGATGATGCGGGTTTCCTTGCCGGCGGCCAGTTCGGTGCCGTAGGCGGTGGGGGTGAAGAAGCCGCCCAGGCCGGCGCCGGCGGCGCGCAGCCGTTCGGCGATGGTGCCCTGCGGCACGCATTCCAGCTCGATGCCGCCGCGCCGGTACAGGTCGTCGAAGACCCATGAATGGGACGCCTTGGGGAACGAGCAGATCACCTTGCGCACGCGGCCGGCCTTGATCAGCGCGGCCAGGCCGGTCTCGTGGTTGCCGGCGTTGTTGCTGACCACGGTGAGTTCGCGCGCGCCCTGATCGATCAGGGCGTGCAGCAGTTCAGTGGGCATGCCCGCGCCGCCGAAGCCGCTGACCAGCACGGTGGCGCCGTCGTGGATGTCGGCCACGGCGGCCGCGGGGGTGTCGAGGAACTTGTCGATCATCGTCTTGGTTTCCTGAAGGGGCGCGCCGCCTGGCCGGCGCGCCCGGTGTGGCTCAATCCAGCGTGATGCGGGCCGCTTTGACGATCTCGGCATAGCGCGCCGAGTCTTGCCGCATCAGCTCGGCGAACTGGGCGGTGGGGCCGCTGGCCGGCAGGAAACCGGCGTCCAGGAATTTCTGGCGCACGTCGGGCTCCTGCACGATCTCGCTGATCTCGCGCGCCATGCGTTCGATGATCGGCCTGGGCGTGTTGGCCGGCGCCATCAGGCCGGCCCACGAGCCGGTGACGAAGCCCGGCATGCCGGCTTCTTCCATGGTGGGAATCGACGGCTCGGTCGGCCAGCGCTGCTTGCCGGTGAAGCCCAGCGCCTTCAGGCGGTTCTGCTTCACGTATTGCATCGGCACGAGGATCGGGTCGAACACCATCGACACCCGGCCGCCCAGCAGGTCGGTCAGGATCGGCGCGCTGCCCTTGTAGGCCACGTGCGTCATGGTGATCTTGTTGCGCAGCGCGAAATCGGCGCCGGTCAGGTGGGCGCTGGAGCCGTTGCCGCTGGAGGCATAGGTGAGCTTGTCCGGATGCTTGCGGGCGTACTCCACCAGCTCGGCCACGCTGTTGACGGGCAGGTCCTGCGACACGAACAGGAACAGCGGCAGGTCGGCCATCTGCGCCACCGGCGTCAGGTCCTCGGGCTTGTAGGCCAGCTTGTAGAGGTGGAAGTTGATGATGTAGGCGGGCAGGATCGACAGGAAGGTGTAGCCGTCCGGATCGGCCTTGGCGGCCACCGACGCGCCCACGCTGCTGTTGGCGCCGGGGCGGTTCTCGACAATGATGGTCTGCTTCAGGCGCGGGCCGAGTTTTTCCATCACGATGCGCGTGACGATGTCGGTGGAGCCGCCCGGCGTGTAGGGCACGATGATCTTGATCGGCTTGCTGGGCCAGTCGTCCGCATGGGCGGGGCCGGCGGCCAGGCCGACGGCGGCCACGGCGGTGTAGAGCAGGGTCTTGAGGACGTTGCGGCGATGCCTTGCCGCGGGGTTGCTGGGCTGCGGTTTCCTTGCGAGTGCCATGGATTTGTCTCCTCCATGAGTCGGCCGAATGCCGGTGCGCGCCCCGGGTTTTTGTAGTGGCGCGGCCGGTTTTCCTGAGGGATGGTGATCGCGTTGCCTGTCGGTCAGGACGCGAAAAAAGTATGGCACGCAGGGTTCGGCCAACCGCCGCGCGGACCCGTCAATAAAGTTCGATCACCGGACTTCGTGTGCATTTTGCTAACCGCTTGCTACTCGGGTTTCCACTAGGCCTTTGCGCGTTGTTCACGCCGTGGACATCGCGTAATCTGGCGGCCGGCCCGCAAAGCATGGGCTCGGTTTCAGCCGCAGCGGGCCTACAGGCCGGCGCGGGCATCTAATTCAGGAGAAGCAATAATGAAGCGGTTGATTTCGTTTGCTGCCGGCGCGCTTGCCCTGGCGTGCGCATCCCAGGCTGCCGTGGCCGGCCCCACGCTGGATGCGGTCAAGAAGAAGGGCTACGTGCAGTGCGGCCTGACCGACGGCGTGTCGGGCTTCTCGGCCACCAACAGCAAGGGCGAATGGGAAGGCATGGACGTGGACATCTGCCGCGCCGTCGCCGCCGCCGTGTTCGGCGACCCGACCAAATTCAAGGGCACCGCGCTGTCGACCCAGCAACGCTTCACCGCGCTGCAATCGGGCGAAGTCGACGTGCTGCTGCGCACCGTCACCCTGACGCAGACCCGCGACACCTCGCTGGGCCTGTCGGCCGTGGCCGCCAGCTTCTACGACGGCCAGGGCATCCTGGTGAACAAGAAGCTGGGCGTGAAAAGCGCCAAGGAACTGAACGGCGCCACCGTCTGCGTGCAGCCGGGCACCACCACCGAACTGAACCTGGCCGACTGGTTCCGCGCCAACAACATCGAGTTCAAGCCGGTCGTGATCGACAAGGTCACCGAAGTCGTGCGCGCGTTCGAATCGGGCCGTTGCGACGCCTTCACCGACGACGCCTCGCAGCTGGCCGCCGTGCGCGCGACCCAGGTCGCCAAGCCGGACGACTACGAGATCCTGCCGGAACGCTTCTCCAAGGAGCCGCTCGGCCCCATGGTGCGCCAGGGCGACGAGAACTGGCTGGGCATCGTCCGCTGGACGCTGTTCGCGCTGCTGGAAGCCGAGGAATACGGCATCACGCAGAAGAACGTGGACGAGATGCTCAAGAGCAACAATCCCAACGTCTCGCGCATCCTGGGCGTGACGCCGGGCGCCGGCAAGAACATGGGCCTGGACGAGAAGTGGGCCTACAACGCCATCAAGGCCGTGGGGAACTACAGCGAAGTGTTCGAGCGCAACGTCGGCAAGGACAGCAAGCTGGGCCTGCAACGCGGCACCAACGCGCTGTGGAGCAAGGGCGGCGCGATGTACCCGTGGCCGATCCGCTGAGCGCGGTGACGTGACCACTGACGGCCCGCCTTGCGCGGGCCGTTTTGTTTGGGGGGACGGCTGGCGGGATCGTCATGCGATATGGCTGAAGCGTTATGCGGTACGCTATGCGCTTTTCCACCGGACGCACCCCCGCGCCATGACGCAGACCCGACCCGAGGATTCTCCCTTGTTCATCGCCGCGCTGGCGCGCGGCGTTTCCGTGCTGCGGGCCTTCAGCGAAGGCCGGCCGGCGATGACGCTGCCGGAGCTGGCCGAGGCCACCGGCCTGAGCAAGAGTTCGGTGCAGCGCTTCACCCACACCTTGTGGACGCTGGGCTACCTGCGCAAGGATCCGGTCAGCAAGAAATTCTCGCTCGGCCCGTGGTCGCTGGAACTGGGCATGAAGTATGTGCAGACCAGCCCACTGGTGCTGGGCGGCAATCCGTTCCTGCACACGCTCAACCGCAATTGCCAGGAAACCTGCAGCCTGGCCGAGCCCGACGGGCTGGACATGGTCTATGTGGCGCGCTTTGCCACCCACAAGGAAATGTTCGTCAACATGCCAGTCGGCATGCGGCTGCCGCTGTACTGCACCGCGGCGGGCCGCGCGGTGCTGGCGCGGCTGGATCCTCAGGTGGCGCGCGGCCTGCTGGAACGCGGCGAGCGCAAGGCCTATACGGCCGCCACCATCACCGACCTGGATGCGCTGCTGGCCGAGGTGGATTTCGCGCGCCGGCACGGCTATGCGCGTTCGAACGGCGAGTTCTATCCGGGCGACATCACCGTCAGCGCGGCCGTGCTGGATGCGGGTGGCACGCCGCTGGGCGCGGTCAATGTCTCGGTGCCGTCGAGCCGCTGGTCGTTCGAGCAGGCGCAGGCCGTGTTCGGGCCGCAGGTGGTGGAGACGGCGCACGCCATCAGCGCCTCGCGCACCTTGGGGCGCTCGCATCCGTTCTACGAACTCGAACCGCCCGGCGGCGCCTTGCGCGCCGCGCCCCTGGGCGAAGACGAGGCCTGATCGCAGGCATGCCCCGCCGCGAGCGCGGGCTTGCGGCGGCGAAGATGCGAGGCATCGGCGTCACGCGGCCACTCAAGGGGCAATCCGGCAAGCCTGCCGGAGCGGTTGTCTGAGACGCCGGCTTGATGCGCTGGCCTGAGGCATCGGCGGCGCACCGCTCAGGTGCGCCGCTCAATGAATTCCATACTATTTCAATCGGATATTAATTCGTCGATCAAGGGGAACACCCTAATTGGCGGCTCACTGGCGCGCGAGTTAATCTATTTTTGACACGATCGTATCGTATAGCGATTTGATCGAATCTAAAATTTCAGCCTGACGCCAGCGCGCGGGCTGTCGCCAAGGAGCCGTGCTGTGCCGTCGTCCGCCGAAGTCCGCTTTCATCCCGTGCCGGGATTCATGGGCCTGCCGCCGGCCCGCGCCGCCGGGACCGGCGCCGCGCGCGCCTGCGTCGTGGGTATCCCGTTCGACTGCGGCACCCATCCCTTCCGGGTCGGTTCGCGCCAGGGGCCGGACGCCATCCGCGAACAGTCGCGGCTGTTGCGGCCGGTGGATATCTTCCGCCGCCATGGCATCGACAATCCGCCCGAGTTCCTGCGCGTCATCGACGTCGGCAACGTGGCCTGCCATCCCGGCGACCCCGACGCCTCGTACCCGCTGATCGAGGCCGGCATCGGCGCCATCCTCGACACCGGCGCGATCCCGATCTCGATGGGCGGCGACGGCGCCGTGACGCTGCCGCAGCTGCGCGCCGTGGCGCAACGCCATCCGGACTTCGTGGTGCTGCATTTCGATTCGCACACCGACACCTATCCAATCCCCGGCTACAACACCGCCACCACCTTCACCCGCGCCGCCGAAGAGGGCCTGCTGGACGTGCGCCGCAGCTTCCACGTGGGCACCCGAGGCAGTTCGTTCATGCCGGGCGTGCTCGAGTTCGGCCGTGAAGTCGGCTACACCATCATGCCTTTCGACGAGTTCGACGCGGACCAGCGCGGCGCGCTCGACGCCATCAAGCAGCAGATCGGCGAGCGGCCGGTGTACCTGTGCTTCGACATGGACATCTTCGACCCGTCCTGCGCGCCCGGCGTCTGCACGCCGGAGTGGGGCGGCCTGTCGCCCAAGGAAGGGCTGGCCCTGCTGCGCCAGCTGGCCGGGCTCAATTTCGTGGCGTTCGACGTGAACACCGTCTCGCCGCCGCAGGACGTGCAGGGCGCCACGGCGTTCCTGGCCGCCACCGTCATGCAGGAATTCTGCGCGTTGGCGGCGGTGGCGGTACGGCAGTACCCGCAAGGACGCCCGGACTGAACCGGCGCATTGCGGCATCCATTTCATACAAGGGGAATTGCATGAAACTCAAATCCATCCTGCTCGGCCTGGCTTCGGCCGCGCTGCTGGCCCAGGCCGGCGCCAGCGTGGCGCGCACGCTCGACGAGGTGCGCGCCGACAAGACCTTGAACGTGGTCACCACCGCGTCGGCGCCGCCGCACGGCTTCAAGAACCCGCAGTCGAACCGGCTCGAAGGCATCATGGTGGACGTGGCGGCGGCGATCGCCAAGCACCTGGGCGTGACCGACAAGCTGGCCGACGTGCCGTTCTCGGGCCTGATCCCGACGTTGACCTCGGGTCGCGCCGACGTCATGTCGGCGCCGCTGTTCATCACCGAGGAGCGAGCCCGCGCCATCGACTTCTCGGCGCCCGTGTATGAATGGGGCGAAGGCATCGTGGTCAGCGACAAGGCTTCGCGCCGCTACGCCAAATTCGAGGACATGCAGGGCCAGCGGGTCGGCGTGCTGGTGGACTCGGTGCAGTTCAACATGATCAAGGACATGCCGGGCACCAAGGTCTCGACCTACCAGGACTATTCGACGCTGCTGGCCGACGTGCGCGCCGGCCGCGTCGACCTGGGCATCGTCGATCCGCCCAGCATCATCTACCAGATCAAGACCAAGAACATCCCGGGCGTGAAGCTGGACACTGGTTACCAGCCGCAGCGCAAGTGGCAGGTGGGCCTGGCGGTGCAGAAGGGCAACGCGGCGCTGCTGGAGGCCGTCAACGCCGCGCTGGCCGAGATGAAGCGCAACGGCGAGCTGGCCGCGATCGGGCAGAAGTGGGGCGTGTCCGACCTGCTCAGCAAGTAAGGCCGCCGCCTCGCGGTCACGGAGCAAGAGTTAAGGAGCAAGAATTGGATTTCGCTACGTTGCGCATGTACCTGAGTCCCCTGGCCGAGGGCACGCTCTGGACCCTGGCGCTGTTCTTCTGTTCGGCTTTCCTGGCGGTGGCGCTGGGCCTGGTGGTGTGCCTGTGCCGCCTGTCGCGGCGGCCGGCGCTGAGCCGCGCCGCGCGCGTCTATATCGACATCATCCGCGGCACGCCGCTGCTGCTGCAGCTGTTCTACATCTACTACGGCCTGCCGGAGCTGGGCGTGGTGATCAACGGCTTCGTGGCCGGCGTGCTGGGACTGACGCTGAACTTCGGCGCCTACCTGGCCGAGCTGTTCCGCAGCGGCATCCAGTCGGTGGACGCGGGGCAATACGAGGCGGCGCGCGCGCTGGGCCTGCGGCGCACGCAGCGGCTGCAGCGCATCGTGCTGCCGCAGGCGCTGCGCACCATTTTCCCCGCGCTCGGCAACTACGCGCTGGTGCTGGTCAAGGAGACCTCGCTGGTGGCCGTCATCAGCGTCTACGAACTGATGCGCGCCGGCGAAATGCTGGCGGGCGCCACGTTCCAGGCGTTGACGGTCTACACCATGGTGGGCGTCATCTATTTCGCGCTGTGCAGCGTGCTGGCCTACCAGTTCCGCCGCTCGGAGAAGCGCCTGACCGTGCCGGGTTACTGGAGCGGCGCCGGCGACAACCATGACATTTCGAAGGCCTGACGCGATGGATGCATTGAACTACGCGGCGCCGATCATCACGATGCGGGGCGTCTCCAAGTGGTATGGCGACTTCAAGGTGCTGGACGGGCTGGACCTGGAAGTGCGCCCCGGTGAAAAGCTGATCCTGTGCGGGCCGTCCGGCTCGGGCAAGTCCACCACCATCCGCCTGCTGAACCGGCTGGAGGAACACCAGCAGGGCACCATCGTGGTCGACGGCATCGAGCTCAATGATGACGTCGGCAACATCGAACGCATCCGCGCCGAGGTGGGCATGGTGTTCCAGCACTTCAACCTGTTCCCGCACCTGACGGTGCTGGAAAACTGCACGCTGGCGCCGATGCTGGTCAAGGGCGTGGCGCCGGCGCAAGCCGAAAGCCGCGCCATGCAGTACCTGGAGCGCGTCAAGATCCCGCAGCACGCGGCCAAGTATCCGGGCCAGTTGTCCGGCGGCCAGAAGCAGCGCGTGGCGATCGCCCGCGCGCTGTGCATGCAGCCGAAGATCATGCTGTTCGACGAGCCGACCTCGGCGCTCGATCCGGAGATGGTCAAGGAAGTGCTGGACACCATGGTGACGCTGGCGCGCGACGGCATGACCATGGTCTGCGTGACCCACGAGATGGGGTTCGCGCGCGAGGTCGGCGACCGGGTGGTGTTCATGGACCAGGGCGCCATCGTCGAGACCGACACGCCGGACAATTTTTTCCGGGCGCCACGCTCGGAGCGCGCGCAGGCCTTTCTCGGGCAGATCCTGGCGTAGGCGTGGCCCGGCCTGATTGGGGACGAGGCCGGAATTCCGGTTGCCGGAACCTATCGAATGGTTCCATGCCGGCCCGCGCAAATGGCTCCACCGGGTTTGCGCTACGCTACCTATCATGCCAAATCGGGCCGGCGCGCCGCCGCCGGCCCAAGCCTACGTAAAACAACCAGGGAAACACGATGAACGGCGCTGATAGTCTTTGCGATACCCTTCTGGCCAATGATGTGGACGTCTGCTTTGCCAACCCGGGCACGTCCGAGATGCACTTCGTCGCGGCGCTGGATCGCAAACCGAAGATGCGCTGCGTGCTGGGCCTGTTCGAAGGCGTGGTGACGGGCGCGGCCGACGGCTACGCGCGCATGGCCGACAAGCCGGCCGCGACGCTGCTGCACCTGGGCCCGGGCCTGGGCAACGGCCTGGCCAACCTGCACAACGCCAAGCGCGCGCGCACGCCGATGGTCAACATCGTCGGCGACCACGCCACCTATCATGTGCAATACGACGCGCCGCTCACCAGCGACGTGGAAGGCGTGGCGCGCCCCATGTCGCACTGGGTCAAGCGCGGCATGTCGGCCGAGTCGATGTCGGCCGACGCCGCCGAGGCCATCGCCGTGGCGCGCCGCCATCCGGGCAACATCGCCACCCTGATCCTGCCGGCCAACTCCGCCTGGACCGAACTGCCGGCCGACACCGCGACGGTCAAGGTGGTCGACGAAGCCGTGCCGCACACCACCATCGAGGCCGTGCGCGCCGCCGCCAAGGCGATCCGTTCCGGCGAAGTCACCACGCTGATGCTGGGCAGCACCGCGCTGCGCGAACGCGCGCTCAAGGCCGCCGGCCGCATCGCCCGCGCCACCGGCGTGCGCCTGGTGTCCGAGACCTCCAATCGCCGCGTCGAGCGCGGCGGCGACCGCACGCCGGTGGACCGGCTGCCATACCCGATCGACCTGGCCGTGGCCAAGCTCAAGGACGTGCGCCACCTGGTGCTGGTCGGCGCCAAGGCGCCGGTGGGCTTTTTCGCCTATCCCGGCAAGCCCAGCCTGCTGGCGCCCGAGGATTGCGAGAAGATCGTGCTGGCCACGGTCGAGCAGGACCTGGCGCACGCGCTGGAATGGCTGGCCGACGAACTCGGCATCGCCGCCGACGCGCCGCGCCTGGCCGCGCCGGCCCCGGCCTACGAGGTGCCGGCCAGCGGCAAGCTGACCGGCGCCGCCGTCAACATCCTGGTGGCGCATCACCTGCCCGAGAACGCCATCGTCTGCGACGAGTCCATCACCCAGGGCCGCGAATTCCCGATCTACAGCGCCAGCAGCGCGCCGCACGACTGGCTGATGCTGACCGGCGGCGCCATCGGCATCGGCCTGCCGATGGCGGCCGGCGCGGCGGTGGCGTGCCCGGACCGCAAGGTCATCACCCTGCAGGCAGACGGCAGCGGCATGTACACGCTGCAGGCGCTGTGGACGCAGGCGCGCGAGAACCTGGACTGCCTGACGGTGATCCTGGCCAACCGTTCCTACGCCACGCTGCATGGCGAGATGAAGAACGTGGGCGTGGTCGAGCCGGGCCGCAACGCGCGCCGCATGCTCGACCTGGAAGAGCCCTATCTGGACTGGACCCACCTGGCGCGCGGCATGGGCGTGGAGGCGGTCAGCGTCGATACCGTGGAAGGCTTCGCCCGCGCCTTGCAGGACGGCCTGAAGCGCCGTGGACCGTTCCTGATCGAAGCGCTGATCTGATGTCGCGCGCGCCGCGCCGGCAGGGCCCGGCGCGGCGCGTTCAGACGCCCAGATAGCGCGTCAGCTGTTCGGGCCGGGCGGCCAGCGCCGCGCTGTCGCCGTCCTGCACGATCAAGCCCTTTTCCATCACCAGGCAGCGGTCGGTGTGCGCCAGCACCGCGCGGTAGTTGCGGTCGACGATCAGCGTGGACATGCCGGTGGCGCGGATCTGCCGGATGATCTTCCAGATCTCGGCCACGATCAGCGGCGCCAGGCCCTCGGTGGCTTCGTCCAGGATCAGCAGGTCGGGGTTGGTCATCAGCGCCCGGCCGATCGCCAGCATCTGCTGCTCGCCGCCCGACAATTGCTGGCCGCCATGGCCCAGCCGCTCCGTCAGGCGCGGAAAGGTCTCCAGCACGCGCGCATAGGTCCAGTCGCGCCGCCCCTGTTCGCCGGCGCGCGCCGCCACCAGCAGGTTCTCGCGCACGCTCAGGTTGGGGAAGATGCCGCGGCCCTCGGGCACGTAGGCCACGCCCAGCTGCGCGATGGCGTGCGGCCGGGCGCGGGTGCAATCGGCGCCGCGCACCGCCACGCGGCCCTGCGCGCTGCGGATCTGGCCGACCAGGCTGCGGATCAGGGTGGTCTTGCCCATGCCGTTGCGGCCCACCAGCCCCACTGATTCGCCCGCCGCGATGCGCAGGCCGACGCCCCGCAGCACGTGGCTGGCGCCGTAGTACACATGCAGGCCGTCGGCCTCGATCAGTGCGCGCATGCGGGTTCTCCGGTGGCGCCATGCGGGTCCTGGTCTTCGCCCAGGTAGGCGGTGCGCACGTCGGCGTTGGCGCGGATCTGCGCCGGGTCGCCGCTGGCGATGCTGCTGCCGTTGACCATCACCGTGATGGTGTCGGCGATGCGGAATACCGCGTCCATGTCGTGCTCCACCAGCAGAATGGCGTGGTTGGCCTTGAGCGTCTGCAGCAGCGCCAGGATGCGGTCGGTTTCCTCCGGGCCCATGCCGGCCAGCGGTTCGTCCAGCAGCAGCACCTGCGGCTCGCCGGCCAGGCACATGGCGATCTCCAACTGGCGCTTGCGGCCATGCGGCAGCAGGCCGGCCAATTGCGCGGCGTCGGCCGCCAGGCCGGTGCGTTCCAGCGCCTGCGCGGCCAGCCCGGCGCTGGCGGCGCAGGCCGAGGCCGGCCGCCACCAGTGCCAGAAACGCTGGCGCCGCGCCTGCGCGGCGAGGCGGCAGTTCTCGAACACGCTCAGTTCCGGGAACAGGGTCGAGCGCTGGTAGCTGCGGCCCAGGCCGGCGCGGGCGCGTTCGGGCTGGCCCCAGGCGGTGATGTCGCGGCCGCCCAGCGACACCTGGCCGCTGCTGGGCGCGAGTTCGCCGGACAGGATGTTGATCAGCGTCGACTTGCCCGCGCCATTGGTGCCGATGACGGCATGCACTTCGCCGCGCCGCAGCGCCAGCGATACGCCGTTGACGGCGGTCAGGCCGCCAAAGCGCCGGGTGACCGCGTCGGCGGCCAGCAAGGGATCAGGCATGTGGCTCTCCTTGGATCGGCAGGGGCAGGGGCTTGGCGGCGTTGGCCGATGCGACCGGCGTGGCCGGGGCTTGTCGCGCCCGGCGACGGCGCCATTGCGCCGGCAGGCCGGCCAGGCCGTCGGGCAGCAGCGCCACCAGCGCGATGATGGCCAGGCCCAGCGGCAGGTGCCAATGGCGCGCGTAGTCGCCGAACAGGGCCTGCGACTGGAACAGTTCCTGCAGCAGCACCAGCGTCGCCGTGCCCAGCACCGCGCCGCCCAGGCTGCCCATGCCGCCCAGGATCACCATCAGCAGCACCAGGCCCGATTGTTCCCAGGCCAGCAGCTCGGGCGTGACGAAGCCGTCCTTGAGCGCGAACAGGAAGCCGGCCAGGCCCGCCAGCGCGGCGCCGATGACGTAGGCCGCCAGCTTGTACGGATAGGTCGAATAGCCGGCCGCCCGCATGCGCTGTTCATTGATGCGGATGCCCGCCAGCGCCGCGCCGAACGGCGAGCGCCGCAGCAGCGCCAGGAAGCCCCAGGTCAGCGCCAGGCAGGCCAGCACGAAGAAGTAGTAGGCCTGGCCCTGGTCCAGGTCGAACGGCCGCCAGCCGCCGATCTCGGCCTGCGGCCGGAAATACAGGTAGATGCCGTCGCTGCCGCCGCCGACCTTGGTGTCGTGGAACACGTAGTAGGCCATCTGCGCGAACGCCAGCGTCACCATGATGAAGTACACGCCGCGCGTGCGCAGCGCCAGCGCGCCGGTCAGCGCGGCGTAGGCGGCCGCGGCCAGCAGCGCCGCCGGCAGCAGCCACCACAGGCTGGCCGCCTCCGACTGCGGCGACAGCAGCGCGGCGGCGTAGGCGCCGATGCCGAAGAACGCCGCGTGCCCCAGGCTGACCAGCCCGGCGCCGCCCACCAGCAATTGCAGGCTGAGCGCGAACACCGCGTAGATCATGATCTTCACGGCCAGCCCGGTGTAGTAGTCGCTGCCGCTCCAGGCGAAGGCCGCCAGCGCCAGCAGGGTCGCGACAGGCAGGAGTCGATTCACATTCATGGTCAGCCCTGTTTGAACAGCCCTTCGGGCTTGCACAGAAGAATCGCGGCCATCAGCACGTACACCAGCACGCCGGCGGCGGCGGGGAACAGCACCTGGCCGAAGGTCTCGACCACGCCCACCAGCATCGCCGCCAGGAACGCGCCGCGGATCGAGCCGATGCCGCCGATCACCACCACCACAAAGCAGATGATCAGCACGCCGTTGCCCATGCCGGGATACACCGACGACACCGGCGCGGCGATGCTGCCGGCCAGCGCCGCCAGCGCCACGCCGGCGGCGAACACCAGCCGGTACAGCTTGTTGACGTCGATGCCGAGCGATCCGGTCATCTCGCGGTTGCTGGCGCCGGCGCGCAGCATCATGCCGAGCCGCGTGCGCGCGATGACCCAGTACAGCAGCAGCGCCACCGCGATGCCCACCGCCGAGATGAACAGCCGGTACACCGGATAGGTCATCACGTCGCCCAGCGCGATGCTGCCCTGCAGCCAGGACGGCAGCGGCACGCCGTGGACGTCGTTGCCCACCAGGATGCTGCGCAGTTCCTCGAACACCAGGATCAGGCCGTAGGTCATCAGTACCTGCTGCAGGTGGTTGCGGCGATACAGATAGCTGAAGAACGCCGCTTCCAGCTGGTAGCCGAGCGCGGCGGCGGCCAGCACGCACACCGCCAGCGTGGCGATGAAGCCGCCGCCGAGCCAGCGGTCCACCGCCGGCCCCAGCGCGAACGCCATGTAGGCGCCGATCATGTAGAAGCTGCCGTGCGCCAGGTTGATGATCCCCATGATGCCGAAGATCAGCGTGAGCCCGCTCGCCACCAGGAACAGCAGCAGGCCGTACTGGAAGGCGTTCAGGCTCTGGATGAGCAGGATGCCGACGTCCATGGGGCCGCCGTTCCTAGAGCTTGCAGCCGCGGGCCGGATCGGCCAGCTTGCGCACGGCGACCTCGACCACCTTGTTCTCCAGGCCGTCGACGCGCCGCAGGTAGATGTCCTGCACCGGGTTGCCGGCCTTGGACAGCGTGAAGGCGCCGCGCGGACTGTCGACGGTGGCGCCGCGCATGGCCTCGCGGAATTCCGCCTTCTTGCCGAAGTCGCCCTTGACCGCCGCCAGCCCCGACTGCATCAGCTGCGCCGCGTCGTAGCCCTGCACCGCGTAGACGTCCGGCTGCATGTTGTAGGCCTTGCCGTAGTCGGCGCGGAAGGCGTTGTCGCGCGGCGTGTTCAGGCCGTCGGCATAGTGCAGCGTGGTCAGCAGCCCCTGCGCCGACGCGCCCTGCGCCTGTAGCGTGCCGTCGGTGAGAAAGCCCGAGCCGTACAGCGGAATGGTCTTGTCCAGGCCCGCCGCGTGATAGTCCTGCACGAATTTCACCGCGCCGCCGCCGGCGAAGAAGGTGAACACCATGTCGGGCTTGAGCGCGGCGATCTCGGTCAGCAGCGACTGGAATTCGACGTTGGGGAAGGGCAGGCTGAGTTCCTTGACCACCTTGCCGCCGGCCTGTTCGAAGCCTTCCTTGAAGCCGCCGATGGCCTCGTCGCCGGCCGCGTACTTCCAGGTGATGGTGACCGCCGTCTTGTGGCCGCGCGCCTTGGCCACCGGGCCCATGGCGTAGGCCGGCTGCCAGTTGGTGAACGAGGTGCGGAAGATGCCGGGGCCGCACAGCGGGCCGGTGATGGCGTTGGCGCCGGCGTTGGTCACGATCAGGGTGGTGTCGGCATCCTTGGCGGCCTTGGCCAGCGCCATCGCCACGCCCGAGTGCACGGTGCCGATCAGCACGTCCACCTGGTCGCGCTTGATCAGGCGGTTGGCGTTCTCGGCGGCCTTGGACGGGTTGGATTCGTCGTCCACCTTGAAGTATTCGATCTCGCGCCCGCCGAGCTTGCCGCCCTGTTCGGCCACGTACAGCTTGAAGCCGTTTTCGATGGCGGTGCCGAGCGCGGCGAAGGTGCCGCTGTAGGGCAGCATGAAGCCGACTTTGAGCTTGTCTGCGGCCAGGGCGCCGCTTGCGGCCAGCATCAGCGCCGCGCCTAGCGCGGCCCGGGTCAGGGCGTGGGTCATGGTGGTGTCTCCGTGCTTGTCATGGGCTGCCGGTGGGGCGGCCGGGTTGGTCCAGCGCGCCGACGAAGCCGGCGATGGCCTGGATAACGGTGGCGGGCTGGTCCTTGTGCGGCGAATGCCGGCAGTCGGGAATCTCCAGCAGTTGCGTCTGCGGCGCGGCGCGGCGGATGCCGCGTATCTGTTCGAGCGTGCCGTACTCGTCGTCCACGCCCTGCATCGCCAGCACCGGGCAGGCGATGGCGGGCAGGCGGTCCTCGATGTTCCAGCGCCGGAAGGCGGGGGCCAGCCAGACGTCGTTCCAGCCACGGAAGGCCGAGTCGACGTCGTCGTGATGGCGCGCCAGCCGCGCGCGTAGGTCGGTGTCCCGGTAGGCCTGGCGCGCCTGTTCGATGTGCGCCACGGTGCGGTCCTCGACGAAGATGTGCGGCGCGGCCACCACCACGCCCGCCACCGCGCCGGGATGCATGGCGGCATGGAGCAGGGCAATGGAGCCGCCATCGCTGTGGCCGAACAGGATGGGACGGTCCCGTTCCGCGTCGATGCCGAGCGCGGCGAACAGCGCCGGCAGCACTTCAAAGGCCTCGCGATGCATGAAGTCGACCGGCCGCTTTTCCCCCGCGGCCAGCGGCGTGGAGCGGCCATAGCCATGGCGCGAATAGACCAGCCCGCGGCAGCCGGCGGCCTCACAGGCCTGCCGCGGCCAGTCCTTCCACATCGACACCGAGCCCAGCCCTTCGTGCAGGAACACCAGCAGCGGCGCATCCTGGCGGGGCGCCGCGATCCACTGGTATTCCAGGCGCAGGTCGACGCCGGGCGCGCACACCTCGGCCAGGGCGATGGGCTCGGGGGCGGACACGGCGCTCATTGCGTGACCTGTTCCAGCTGCCGCAGGCGGAAGCGCTGGATCTTGCCGGTGGCGGTCTTGGGCAGTTCGTCGGTGAAGTCGATCTGGCGCGGATACTTGAAGGGCGCCAGGTGCTGCTTCACATAGCGCTGCAGATCGGCGCCGGTGTCCGCGTCCGGCGCGTAGCCCGGCCGCAGCACCACGTAGGCCTTGGTCTTGACCAGCCCGTCGTGGTCGGGCACGCCGATCACCGCGGCTTCCAGCACCGCCTCGTGCTGCACCAGCACGTTCTCGACCTCGACCGGCGACACGTACTGGCCGCTGACCTTGATCATGTCGTCGCTGCGGCCGGCATAGGTGTAGTAGCCGTCGGCGTCGCACAGGTACTTGTCGCCGCTCTTGAGCCAGTCGCCCAGGAAGCACTGGCGCGTCTTGTCGCGGTTGTTCCAGTACATGAGCGCGGCGCTCGGGCCCTTGATGTAGAGGTCGCCGATGGCGCCGGCGGCCACCGGCGCGCCGTTGTCGTCGCGCAATTGCACCTCGTAGCCGGGCACCGGCTTGCCGGTGGTGCCATAGCGCAGCTGGCCGGCGCGGTTCGAGATGAAGATGTGCAGCATCTCGGTCGAGCCGATGCCGTCCAGGATGTCACAGCCGAAATGGCGCTGGAAGCGTTCGCCGATGTCGCGCGGCAGGGCTTCGCCGGCCGAGGTGCAGACGCGCATCGCCACCTGCTCGCGCGGCGGCAGGTCGGGCGCGGCCAGCATGCTGGCGTACAGCGTCGGCACGCCGTAGAACACGGTCGGGCGATGCCGCACCAGGCGCTGGAACACGGCCTGCGGCGTGGGCCGCTCGGCCATCAGCACGACGGTGGCGCCGACCGACAGCGGAAAGGTCAGGCCGTTGCCCAGCCCGTAGGCGAAGAACAGCTTGGCCGCCGAGAACGCCACGTCGTCCTCGCGAATGCCCAGCACCGGCTTGGCGTACAGCTCGGCGGTGTGCCACAGGTTGCCATGGGTGTGGACCACGCCCTTGGGCTTGCCGGTGGAGCCCGACGAATAGAGCCAGAAGGCGATCTCATCGGACAGCGTGCGCGCGGCCGGCGCCAGCGGCGCGGCGGCCAGCAGCGCGTCGAGCGCGTGCGCGCCCGGGGGCAGCGCCGCCGTCGGGCGCGACACCACCAGGTGCTCGATCTCGCCGGGCGCCTGCGCCAGCGCGGCTTGCAGCGTCGGCAGCAGGTTCTCGGAGACGAAGGCGGCCCGCACCCGGCTGTGATCGAGGATGTAGGCGTAGTCGTCCGGCGTCAGCAGGGTGTTCACGGCCACCGGCACCACGCCCGCGTGCAGCGCGCCCAGGAACACCACCGGCCAGTCGGCCGTGTCCTGCATCAGCAGCAGGACGCGTTCCTCGCGCCGCAGACCCAGCTGGCGCAATGCGCCTGCCATGCGCGCCACGCGTTCGGCCAGTTCGCCATAGGTGAGCTGGCGGGTGTCGTCGATGTAGGCCAGCTTGGCGGCGCGCGGCGCGTTCAAGGCGGCCAGGTGGCTGGCGAAGTTCAGTTCGGCGGGGCAGGCATTCACGGTTGTCTCCTGGTGTCCTGGCGGGCGGGGCGGCCTGTCCGGCGGTCCGCAAGCGTCTGGCGGCTTGTCGTGACCGGCGGCAGGGCGTGGGGCATGGGTCAGCCCGCGCCGGCGGCCGGCCGGCCACGCGGGGCGCGGCCGGGGCGGTGGGGGGAAGCGGGGCGCGGCTTCATGCGCGGGTGAACTCGATGGCGCCGCCGGGCAGCAGGTACAGCACCAGCGCGCGTCCCTGCGTCACGGTGGGGCGGTGGGCACTGCCCGGGCCGTAGACCAGCCAGCCGGCGCCGTGGCCGTCGAAGCGCGCCGCGTCGGTCAGCGGCATGATCATGTCGATCTCGCCATTGGGATGGGCGTGGTGCGGGCCGGCCAGGTCGTCCATGTCGACCACGTCGACCGAACAGCCGCCCAGGTCCTCGGCCGGCTTGATGACGCGGCCGTAGCGGATGCCGCCGCCTTCGCGGTCGCACATCCAGCCGTCGGCCACGCCCTGCCTACAGGTGGCGAAGATGTCGGCGTACAGCGCGCTGTCGGGGCCGGCCTCCTGGTTCAGGCGCTGCTGCAGGGCGCTGTCCAGCGCTTGGCCGGCCATCAGGCCCGTCACCTGGCGCATCAGGGCGTGGAATCGTTCTGGCGTGCTCACCGGTCTCCTCCTATACACTGTCGGCGCTTCAGCGGCGGATGCAGTCCAGTGCTGTTTTGCCGCACCTGACGCCCTGTTGAAGCTGTTGAAGGAAAAATAGTGCTTCCATTGATGTGGGTCAAGCACTATAGTGCATAAATCGGGTGTTATCAGGGTTTTTGCGGAGTCAGCTACACCATGAATCAAGCGCTAGACGCGGCGCCAACCGAACCCAGGCGGGAAGCTTTCCTGGTGGCATTGGGCGAGCGGGTGCGCCGCCTGCGGGCCATCCGCGGCATGACGCGCAAGGGCCTGTCGCAGGTGACCGGCGTGTCCGAGCGGCACCTGGCCAATCTCGAGCACGGCGTGGGCAATGCCTCGATCCTGGTGCTGCTGCAGATCGCCAAGGCCTTCAATTGCGCGCTGGCCGAGCTGGTCGGCGACGTCACCACCGAATCGCCCGACTGGCTGCTGATCCGCGAACTGCTCAGCGGCCGCACCGAATCCGACCTCCAGCGCGCCCGCGAGGCGCTGACGCAGCTGTTCGGCGTGGGCGCCGGCGCGCAGCGGCCCAACCGCACCCAGCGCGTGGCGCTGATCGGCCTGCGCGGCGCCGGCAAGTCGACCCTGGGGCAGATGCTGGCCGATGACCTGGGCTACCCGTTCGTCGAGCTGAACCGCGAAATCGAGCGCGTGGCCGGCTGCAGCATCCTGGAAATCCACAACCTGTACGGCCCCAACGCCTACCGCCGCTACGAGCGCCGCGCGCTGGAAGAGGCGGTGCAGATCTATCCGGAGATGGTGCTGGCCACGCCCGGCGGCCTGGTGTCCGAGCCCGCCACGCTCAACCTGCTGCTGGCGCACTGCTACACGGTGTGGCTGCGCGCCACCCCCGAAGAGCACATGGGCCGGGTGATGGCGCAGGGCGACTTCCGACCGATGTCCGGCAACAACGAGGCAATGGCCGACCTCAAGCGCATCCTGGCCGGGCGCGAGGCCTTCTACGCCAAGGCCGACCTGACCTGGGTCACCAGCCACCTGGAGGTGCAGGAGAGCTTCGCAGGCTTGCGCACCCAGGTGCGCAAGGCCTGCGGCCTGCCGTTGTAGCGCTCGCGTCTTTCGCCGACGACCACCAGGGCCGCCCTTCGGGGCGGCCTTTTTTTTGGCGTGGCGCGGGTGCCGGCCTGTCCGCGCTGGAGAGAGGGCGTCATTGGCGGGCGCCGCAGTGCAACCTCGCGACCTGCACTTTTGTGCATCTTTTGCTTGACGCTGATTTTCGCCTGCACTAATCTGCATAATAATTCATGTCGTGCAGTATTTTTCCTGTCAGGTTAGGGCATTAGGAGACAAGCGATGAGCAGCACCGCCAGCAAGGTCGACTTTCGGACCGATCCCACCCAGTACCGTCATTGGCGCCTGTCGTTCGATGGCCCGGTCGCCACGCTGGCGATGGACGTGGCCGAAGACGGCGGCCTGCGCCCCGGCTACAAGCTCAAGCTCAATTCCTACGACCTGGGCGTGGACATCGAGCTGCACGACGCGCTGCAACGCATCCGCTTCGAGCACCCCGAGGTGCGCAGCGTGGTCGTCACCAGCATGAAGGACCGCATCTTCTGTTCGGGCGCCAACATCTTCATGCTGGGCCTGTCCTCGCACGCCTGGAAGGTCAACTTCTGCAAGTTCACCAACGAAACCCGCAACGGCATCGAGGACTCCAGCCGCCACAGCGGCCTGAAGTTCATCGCCGCCCTGAACGGCGCCTGCGCCGGCGGCGGCTACGAGCTGGCCCTGGCCTGCGACGAGATCCTGCTGATCGACGACCGCTCGTCCTCGGTCGCGTTGCCCGAAGTGCCGCTGCTGGGCGTGCTGCCCGGCACCGGCGGCCTGACCCGCGTCACCGACAAGCGCCGCGTGCGCCATGATCACGCCGATATCTTCTGCACCCTGGTCGAAGGCGTGCGCGGCCAGCGCGCCAAGGACTGGCGCCTGGTCGACGACGTGGTCAAGCCGGCGCAGTTCGAGGCCGCGGTGCGCGAGCGCGCGCTGGCGCTGGCCGCCGGCAGCCAGCGTCCGGTCGGCGAGGCCGGCGTGGCGCTGACGCCGTTGGCGCGCGAGGAAAGCGCCGATGCCTTGTCGTACCGCTATGTCGATGTGAAGCTGGACCGCGACAAGCGCCAGGCCACCTGGACCGTGCGCGCGCCGCAGGGAACGGTGGAATCGGAACTGGCCGACATCCTGGCCGCCGGCGCGGCCTGGTGGCCGCTGCAGATGGCGCGCGAACTGGACGACGCCATCCTGTCGCTGCGCACCAACGAGCTGGACATCGGCACCTGGATCCTCAAGACCGAGGGCGACGCGCAGGCCGTGCTGGCCGCGGACGCCGCGCTGCAACGCCACGCCGATCACTGGTTCGTGCGCGAAACCGCCGGCCTGCTGCGCCGCACGCTGGCGCGCCTGGACGTCACCTCGCGCAGCCTGTTCGCGCTGGTCGAGCCGGGCTCGTGCTTTGCCGGCACGCTGCTGGAACTGGCGCTGGCCGCCGACCGCGGCTACATGCTGGACAGCGAAGGCGAAGAGCACGACGCGGCCCACCTGATCGTGGGCGAGGCCAACTTCGGCGCCTATCTGATGGTCAACGGCCAGAGCCGCCTGCAGCGCCGCTTCCACGAGGAAACGGCGCCGCTGGAAGCGGTGCGGGCCCGCGCCGGCCAGCCGCTGGCCGCGCGCGACGCGCTGGAACTGGGGCTGGTGACCTACGCGCCCGACAGCATCGACTGGGACGACGAAGTGCGCATGATGCTGGAAGAGCGCCGCGCGCTGTCGCCCGACGCGCTCACCGGCCTGGAAGCCAACCTGCGCTTCGGCGGCCGCGAAACCATGGAAACGCGCATCTTCGGCCGCCTGACCGCGTGGCAGAACTGGATCTTCAACCGCCCCAACGCGGCGGGCGAGAAGGGCGCGCTCAAGCTGTACGGCAAGGGCGAGCAGGCGACGTTCGACTGGAACCGCGTCTAGCGCGGCCGTCCCGCCGCGCTTGAGGCAAGTACCGAGACACGGCGCCGGCCCCCGCAGCGCGGCCGGCGCCCCAAGACCCGACGCCGCCCCGACGCGGCCTTCCATCCAGGAGCAGAGACAATGTCAGGCATCAACTACAGCGACAAGATCCCCAATAACGTCAACCTGTCCGGCGACCGCACGCTGCAACGCGCGCTGGAACACTGGCAGCCCAACTACCTGCAATGGTGGCAGGACATGGGCCCGGACGGCTCGCATGGCTTCGACGTCTACCTGCGCACCGCCGTCAGCGTCGAGCCCGACGGCTGGGCCCACTTCAACCACGTGCGCATGCCCGACTACCGCTGGGGCATTTTCCTGGCGCCGCAGGACGGCCAGCGCAAGATCCACTTCGGCGAGAACATGGGCCGCGACGTGTGGCAGGACGTGCCGGGCGAACACCGCGCCAACCTGCGCCGCATCATCGTCACGCAGGGCGACACCGAGCCCGCCTCGATCGAGCAGCAGCGCCACCTGGGCCTGACCGCGCCGTCGCAGTACGACCTGCGCAACCTGTTCCAGATCAACGTCGAGGAAGGCCGCCACCTGTGGGCCATGGTCTACCTGCTGCACCGCTACTTCGGCCGCGACGGCCGCGAAGAGGCCGACGCGCTGCTGCAGCGCACCTCCGGCGATTCGGACAACCCGCGCATCCTCGGCGCCTTCAACGAGAAGACGCCGGACTGGCTGGCGTTCTACATGTTCACCTACTTCACCGACCGCGACGGCAAGTTCCAGTTGTGCGCGCTGGCCGAATCCAGCTTCGACCCGCTTGCCCGCACCACCAAGTTCATGCTGACCGAAGAGGCCCACCACATGTTCGTGGGCGAATCGGGCATTTCGCGCGTGATCCAGCGCACCTGCGAAGTGATGAACCAGTTGAAGACCGACGACCCGGCCGCCGTGCGCGCCGCCGGCGTGATCGACCTGCCGACCATCCAGCGCTACCTGAACTTCCACTACAGCGTCACCATCGACCTGTTCGGCGCCGACCAGTCGTCCAACGCCGCCATCTTCTACGGCTCGGGGCTGAAGGGCCGCTACGAAGAGAGCAAGCGCACCGACGACCATCAGCTCAAGAACGACACCTACCGCGTGCTGTCGGTCGACAACGGCCGGCTGCGCGAGATCGAGGTGCCGATGCTGAACGCGCTGAACGAAGTGCTGCGCGATGACTTCATCCGCGACTCGGTGGCCGGCATCGGCCGCTGGAACAAGGTCATCGAGAAAAGCGGCATCGCCTTCCGCCTGCAGGTGCCGCACAAGGCCTTCAACCGCCAGATCGGCACGCTCGCCGGCATCCGCATGTCGCCCGAGGGCGAGATCCTGTCCGAAGCGCAGTGGCAGGCGCATCGCCATCAATGGCTGCCCACGCCCGAGGACCGCGAGTTCGTCGCCTCGCTGATGGGCCGCGTGACCGAGCCGGGCAAGTTCGCCAACTGGATCGCGCCGCCGGTCATGGGCATCAACCGCCAGCCCGTGAACTTCGAGTACGTTCGTTTCAACTAAGGCCCTCGCGGCGGCGCCCGGCGCCGCCGCCCGCGCATTCGGATGACCGCGATGAACGCAGCCCTGCCCGTAGAAGTCCTGAAGCAGCACCTGATCGATCCCGAGATCTGCATCCGCTGCAACACCTGCGAAGAAACCTGTCCGATCGACGCGATCACGCACGACAGCAACAACTACGTGGTCGACCCGGAGATCTGCAACGGCTGCATGGCCTGCGTGCCGCCGTGCCCGACCGGCTCGATCGACAACTGGCGGCTGGTGGTGCGCGCCGAGGCCTACTCGTTGCAGGACCAGCTGGGCTGGGACGAACTGCCGCGCGAGCAGCCCTTGCCGGACGCCGCGGTGGCCGCGGAGCCGGCAACGCAGGCGGCCAGCGAAGCGGCGCCTGCCGCCGCCGCTGCTGTCGTGACGTCCGTGACGCCCGGCGCCAGCGTGCCGCCGTGGTCCGCCGCGCATCCCTACGTCAACCTCTACACCCACAAGACGCCGGTGACCGCCACCGTCGTCGGCAACTACCGCGTCACCGGCGCCGACACTGACAGCGACATCCACCACATCGTGCTGGACTTCGGCGAGCTGCCCTTCCCGGTGCTGGAGGGCCAGTCCATCGGCATCCTGCCGCCCGGCGCCGACGCCCAGGGCCGCCCGCATCACGCGCGCCAGTACTCGCTGGCCAGCCCGCGCGATGGCGAGCGCGCCGGCTACAACAACCTGTCGCTGACGGTCAAACGCGTCACCGAGGACCACCAGGGCCAGTCGGCGCACGGCGTGTGCTCCAACTACCTGTGCGACCTGGCCAAGAACGACACCGTGCAGGTGATCGGGCCGTTCGGCCATACCTTCCTGATGCCGAACCACCCGCGCGCCAATCTCATCATGATCTGCACCGGCACCGGCTCGGCGCCGATGCGCGCCATGACCGAGCGCTACCGCCGCCGCATCGAGACCGGCGAGAACGGCCGGCTGCTGCTGTTCTTCGGCGCCCGCACCGAACGCGAGCTGCCGTACTTCGGCCCGCTGATGAAACTGCCGCGCGACTTCATCGACATCAACCTGGCGCTGTCGCGCGAGAGCGGCCAGCCCAAGCGCTACGTGCAGGACCTGATCCGCGAACGCGCCGCCGCCGTGCGCGAGCTGCTCGCGGATCGCAATACCTGCATCTACGTCTGCGGCCTGAAGGGCATGGAAGTCGGCGTGCTGGACGCCTTGCGCGAGGTGGCAGTGCAAGCGGGACAGGATTGGACTATCCTGCACGATGTGCTGCGCCGCGAGGGGCGGCTGCACTTCGAGACCTATTGAGAGGTCCCACACGCCAGGGGAAGTCCACCAATGAAGTTCGCAGATTTCAAGGACGGCATGCTGATCAAGGCCGGCCCGGTCACCATCACGGAAGCCGAAATCCTCGAGTTCGCCCGCAAGTTCGACCCGCAGTGGTTCCACACCGACGTCAAGCGCGCCGCCGAAGGCCGCTGGGGCGGCCTCATCGCCAGCGGCTGGCACACCTGCGCGCTGGCCATGCGCATGGCGGTCGACGCCGCGCTGCACGATTCGGAATCGTTCGGCTCGCCCGGCCTGGGCGAAGTGCGCTGGCGCATGCCGGTGCGTCCCGGCGACCAGCTGCGCCTGGAAGCGCGGGTGCAGGGCGTGCGCACCTCGTCCTCGCGTCCCGACCTGGGCATCATCACCTGGGCCTGGACGGTGATCAACCAGCACGACGAAGGCGTGCTGGAACTGGACGCCACCAGTCTGTTCGACCTGTCGGGGGAATGACCTCATCTGGGGCGCCGGGTGCGTCAGGCGCCGCCGAGCCCGGCCCGTCCGGGCCCATGTCGCAGTTGCCTTGTCCGCGAGGCCGTGCGCCCGTAAGATGATTCCGTCGTGGGGCCATTGCGTCCAGCGATTCCGCTAGCCCGCCCGGTGATCCGAGCGGGCTTTTTGCATTGGTCCGCCCATATCCAGGCCCGCCGGCAATTGCCGGCGGGCCTTTTGTCTTGTGGCGCCCACATCGTTTTCATCGAGGCCCCTCATGCAATCCCTGAAACCCATCAACGTCGGCCACGCGCCGAACGACCAGACCGGCGACACCTTGCGCGACGCCATGGCGCTCGTGAACGAGAACTTCGCCAAGACCCGCGTCGGCGTGGAAGCGGTCGAAGTGTCCGCCGCCGCCGCCCAACGCAAGGCCGACGCCGCCGTGCCCGCATCGGAGAAGGGCGCCGCGGGCGGCGTGACGCCGCTGGACGCGGCCGGCAAAGTGCCCGCCGCGCACCTGCCGCCGCCCGCGATTCCGTTGTCGCAGAAATCCGCGCCGGGCGGCGTCGCGCCGCTGGGCGAGGATGGCCGCGTGCCGGTCGATCACCTGCCGATCCCCGCGCCGGTGGAGCCGTCGGTACCGCTGGCCGAAAAGGGCCAGCCGAACGGCGTCGCCACGCTGGCCGCCAACGGCAAGATCGCGCCGGCCCAACTGCCCGCCCTGATTCCGGCCGCGGAAAAGGCGCAGCCCCACGGCGTGGCGACCTTGGCCGAAGACGGCCTGATCGTCGCGAACCAACTGCCGCCCCTGGTGCCCGCATCGGACAAGGGCCGCCCGGGCGGCGTGGCCACGCTCGGCGCCGACGGCCGCGTGCCGGCGCTGCAATTGGCCGCGGTGCCGTCGGCGGAAAAAGGCCAGGCCGGCGGCGTCGCCACGCTGGATGCCGGCGGCAAGGTGCCGGTCGGCCAACTGCCTCCGATCCCCAGCGGTCCGCCCGTCGCCTCGGTCGCGTGGTGGCCGCTGCGCACGTCCATTCCCGCGGGTCAGATTCCCGCCGATGGGCAGACCGTGTCGCGAGCCACCTTTCCCGACCTGGCGGCCATGGTGACGGGCGGCAAGGTGCCGGTGGTGACGGAAGCGGATTGGCTGGCGGATCCGCTCAAGCGGGGGAGTTATACGGTGGGGGATGGGGCGACGAGCATTCGGGTTCCGGATTTGAATGGTCAGTCCAGCAGTTCGATTGGGGCGCTGTTCCTGCGCGGGGATGGTGCACTTTCGGCAGGTACCGCTGGCGTTATCCAGCGCGATGCCATGCAGCCCATCACTGGCGATTTGGTCATGGCCTACGGTGCTACATCAGGAGCGGGGACGGGGGCGTTGGCCGGGTCCCGTCAAGGTGATGCCTATGTCAGGTCCCGTCCTGAGTATCCGATTTCCTTGGGCGGAGACACCATCCGGATCAATTCCGCCGCGGTGACCAGGAGCGCCGTGGAAACGCGACCTTCGAATGCTACGGGCATCTGGACTATCCACGCTTTTAGCATCGCGACCAATCCTGGCAGCGTCGACGTCGCGCAATTGGCGAGCGATCATGCTGCGCTCAATGCGGCATTTCAGACCTTGCGCGCGCAGGTTTTCGGTGTTGGTCAGGTGCTTCAAGATGTGGGTGCGTCTCGCGCATTCGGTGTGGCATACACCAACAGTACCGGTCGGCCGATATCGGTTTACATCGTTGGATCTTCCAACAGCAGCTCCGGCGGGAACATGTATTTGATGGTGGGGGGAATTGCGGGAACGCGAGTGATCACGGCACAGAACGGTGTCTCGCTGGCGCTTACTGCCGTCATTCCCCCCGGGATCACGTACCGCGTGGTGGCCGACAGCATGACGCAGGTTTTCTGGACCGAGTATCGATAAAGCGCCACGTACGCTTTCAAAAACACTGGAAGCGTCGGCAATTTTTCAGAGTAGGCCCCTCCATCAGCCTTTCGAATATACGGGCGTCTTTTAATTCGTGACGCCGCATTCGTCATTAAGGATTCCGCCATGCAACTCCTCAACCCCATCAACGTCGGCCACGCACCGAACGACCAGACCGGCGACACGCTGCGCGATGCCATGACGATCGCCAACGAGAACTTCGCCAAGACGCGTGCCGGCGTGGAGGCGGTGGAAGTCTCTGTCGCCGCCGCCCAGCGCAAGGCGGACGCGGCGCTTCCAGCCGCCGAGAAAGGCGCCGCGGGCGGCGTGACCCCGCTGGATGCAGCGGGCAAAGTGCCGGCCGCGCATCTTCCGCCACCGGCAGTGCCGCTGTCGCAGAAATCCGCCCCTGGCGGCGTGGCGCCGCTGGATGAACAGGGCCGCGTGCCCGTCGACCACCTGCCAATTCCGGTGCCTGCCGTGCCGCTGACGGAAAAAGGCCAGCCGAATGGCGTCGCCACGTTGGCGGCCGATGGCAAGATCACGCCGGTGCAATTGCCCGACCTCATTCCCGCGGGAGAAAAGGCCCAGCCCAATGGCGTCGCGACCCTGGCGGCCGATGGCCGGATCGTTCTCGGCCAATTGCCGCCGTTGATCCCCGCGGCCGACAAGGGCCGGCCGGGCGGCGTGCCCACGCTCGATGCGCAGGGCCGTGTACCCGCCGCGCAATTGCCCGCGGTGCAGGATGCCGTGCCGCTGGGGGAAAAGGGTCAGGCGGGGGGTGTCGCCACGTTGGGTGGCGACGGCAAGGTGCCCGCCGGCCAGTTGCCGGTGATCGACAGCATTCCTCTGGGCTTCGTGTCCTGGTGGCCGAGCCGTGCGGCGATTCCCGCAGGGTGGGCGCCGCTGGATGGTCAGACGATCAGCCGGGCGACTTTTCCCGACATGTGGGCGCGGGTGCTGGCCGGTGCATTCCCGCTGGTCTCCGAAGCCTCATGGCAGAGCGATGTGACGGCGCGGGCCAGCTATACGGTCGGAGATGGTTCGACCACATTGCGCGTGCCGGACCTGAACGGCAAATCGTCCGGCGCTTTGGGAGCCGTGATGTTGCGCGGAGACGGGGCTCGTTCAACGGGCTCGGATGGGCTGATCCAGCAGGATGCCCAGCAGAACATCACGGGCATTATCCAGTACAGCGTCAATCCTGGCTCGGCCGCGATCGCCAGCGGCGCGCTTGGGGTCCAGGCGAGAGGGACGGGGGTCTACGCTTCCGGAGCATCCGGTGCCGCCTATGACATTACGCTGGATGCTTCCCGGATGGTGCGCACCGCGTCCGAAACGCGCCCCTTGAACGCCACCGGTTGCTGGGTGGTGAAGCTTGCCGGCGTGGCGATCAACGCCGGCAAGCTGGATGCCTTGCAATTGGCCTCCGACCTGGCGAGCGTGAGCGCGGAGATGCAAGCGCTGCGAGGCCAGTTGGCCAGTGTCCTGGGCATCGGACAGACGCTGCAGGATGTGACCGCGCAGCGGGCCCTGGCAACGAATTACACGAATCCGACCGCTCGTCCCATCGTCGTGTATGGCGCGGGCACATCCGTTGCGGCGGGGGCCAGCATGGCGCTGGTGGTCAATGGAACGGTCGTGTCCACCAGCACCTACGCGGGCACCGGCGCCGAATTCGGCGTGTCGAGTATCGTGCCGTCGGGGGCGTCCTACTGGATCGTCGCGGCAGGCCTGACCAACGGGAACTCGCTGAAAAAGTGGATGGAGTACCGCTGATCGGGCTCGCCGCGACCGGGCCATCGCGCCTGCGCGATGGCCCGCGGGGTATCACGGCCGCCGCATCGCCTTCAGGATATTCACCCCATCCGTTCCCGCCGCCGCCTCCCATTGCTTCACCGAATCCGCCGCCGCGCTTTTCAGCGCCTGGCGCACCGGCATCGGCACCGCGGTATCGATGGTCACGCCGTTCTTGCGCATGTTGGCGTAGTTCTGCTGCAGCCGGCCCTCGATGCGCTTCCACTGCTCGGCCTCGGTCTGCGCGGCGGCCTGGTCGATCGCCTTGCGCGACTTCGCGTCCAGCGACTGATAGGCCTTCAGGTTCATCGTCGCCACCGAGATCGGCATCGCATAGTTGATCTCGGCGAAGCGCGGCAGGTGTTCCCACAGCTTGCGGCCGGCGCCGCCGTCGCCCGAGGACAGCACCGCGTTGACCTCGCCCGAGGCGATGCGCGGCATGGCGTCGGCGAACGAGATGTTCTGCGCGCGCGCGCCGGCCTTCTGCATCACGTCCTGCGAGGTTGCGTCATACGTCCGGATGCTCAACGCCTTGAGCGCCGCGACGCTGTCCACCTTGTCCTTGGACCAGATGCCGGACGCCGGCCAGGGCGTGGTGTAGAGCAGCTTCTGGCCATGCGCGGCCAGCAGCTTCTCGTAGGCCGGGCGCGCCGATTTGTTGAGCGCGCGCGCCTTGGCCAGCGAGTCGGCCAGGAACGGCAGCGAGGATACGCCGAACAGCGGATACTTCGCCGCCAGCGCGCCGGCGAAGGCGTCGCCGGCATCGACCTTGCGCGCCTCGACGGCGTCGATCATGTCGCCAGACTTGATGCCGCGGGCGGCATCGAAGCTGGCGTCGATCTGCACCTGGCCGGCGCTCTTGCTGCGCACCAGGTCGGCGAAGGTGGACACGCCTTGCCCGGGCATCGAGGTGGCCGGGTATTCGGTGGTCATGGTGAGGGTGGTGGCGGCGAATGCGCCGTGGCTCGCAAAGGCGATGGCGATGCCCGCCCACAGGCGGATGGAAGGACTGCCCAGCATGCGCGACTCCTGGTCGTGACGAAAAATCCGGGGTCGGGCGGGCGGATGCTGCGGGCCGGCACCAGGCCAATGCCGCAAAGCGTACGGCAAGGGCCCGGGCCAGGCTAGTTCCTGATAACCCTAGGTTCCTAGAACTTCAGGCTGGCGCTCAACCCATACGTGCGCGGGTCGCCGACCTTCACGTAGTTGGGGCTCTGGTACAGCCAATAGCGCTTGTCCGCCAGGTTGTTGATGCCTGCGCGGAAAGTGGTCTCGTAGCCGTAGATGCGCGTGTCGTAGGTGGCGCCGATGTTGACGATGGCGTAGCCCGGCACGTCGATCACGTTGCCGGGGTCGAGCATGGTCTTGCCGGTGTACTTGACGTCGGCACGCAGTTTCAGCCCCGGCAGTTGCGGCACCGAGTAGGCCACCTGCGCCGCCGCCACGAACTTCGGCGCGCCCGCCACGCGGTTGCCGCTGAAGCCCACCCCCTTGCGGTACTCGGAATCCAGCAGCATCAGGCTGCCGCCGACGTTCCAGTTGGTCGCGACGCGCGCGGAGCCGGCCAGTTCCAGCCCCTGGTAGATCGACTTGCCGTCCTGCACCAGGACGCGGTCGGCGTTCGAGTATTCGGCCTTCTTCTCGATGCGGAACAGCGCGGCCGACGCGGCCCAGTCTTCCTGTTCGGTCTTGACGCCCAGTTCGTATTGCTTGCTCTTGAGCGGATCGAGCAGGGCGCCGTAGTTGGCGTACTGCGTGCCGACCGAGGAGCCCGGCTCCAGCGACTCCATGTAGCTGGCGTAGGCCATGGTCTGCGGCGTGATCTTGAACATCAGCGCAACCGTCGGCGTCGGCACGCCGTTCTTCTCGTAGCGCGTGGTGCGCGCCCCGGTCGTGTCGAAGCCGGTCTGCTCGTAGTTGGTGTAGCGCACGCCGCCCAGCACAGACCAGCGGTCCGTCAGGTCGATCGTGTCGCTGGCGAACAGCGCCTTCTGCGTGATCTCGGCCGCGCGATACAGGTGCAGGTTGCCGTCGCTGTAGTAGGTGTTGGTGTTCTGGCTGCGCAGGTTGCCGGTGCCCATCAGCTGGTAGACGCCGTTGGAACTGTAGTCGTTCTTCTGCTTCTGCCACGAGGCGCCCAGCACCACGTGATGGCGCAGCGAACCGGTGTTGAACTTGCCCTCGGCCATGCCCTGCCACTGGTTGTACTGGTAGGCCTCGCCGTAGTCGGAACGGTAGTCGTCGTAGTCGCCGGCGCCGTTGCGCAGCGTCAGCACGGATTCGTTGCGGCGCGTCCGGGTGGAGCTGTAGCTGTAGTTGGTGCTGAAGGTCCAGGCGTCGTTCAGCTGGTACTTCAGGCCGGTGGCGTAGAAGCGGAAGTGGTTGTCGGCATAGGGGCCTTCGCCCACCAGGGTGTCGCTGTTGCGCACCGTGCCCGGCAGCTTGCCGCCGGTCATGGCGCTGGTGGTGATGGTGGGCTCGATGCCGGTCGCCTTGCGGTCCTGGTAGATCGACTGGAAGTCCCAGGTCAGGCGCTCGCTCAGGCGCGCGTCCAGCGCCAGCGACACGGAGTCGCGGTAGAGCGAACCGTCGTTGTAGGTCTTGCCCTCCTCGTGCGTGGCGTTCAGGCGGTAGCCGAAGGCGCCGCTGGCGCCGGCCCGGCCGCCCAGGTCGACGTGTTCGCGCAGCAGGCCCTTGGAGCCGTAGCCGAGGTCGATGGCGCGCACGGGCTCGTCGGTGGGTTTCTTGGTCACGTAGTTGACCAGGCCGCCGGGCGTGCCAAAGCCGTACATGAAGCCGGAGGCCCCCTTGAGCAGGTCGATCTGCTCGAAATGCTCGTAGGGCAGCGTCGTCACGTAGCTCAGGAACGGTTTGCCATCGATGCGGTAGGAGTTCTGCCAGTCCAGCGGCAGTCCGCGCACCGTCAGGTAGCTGGCCCAGGCGCCGTTGGCCGAGCTGTTGTCGGAGACCGAGGCGTCCAGCGCGAACACGTCGCCCAGCTTGGCGACCTGCCGCGCTTCCATGTCGGCCGCCGTGACGACAGTGGTGGAGAAGGGCGTTTCCAGCTGCGTGCGGCTGCCAAGCGCGCCACCGTTGACCGGGCGATCCAGGTGCACCAGCGACTCGTCGACCGCCGTGGCGTTCACGGTGACGGCGGGCAATTGCACGGCGTCGCCTTGCGGGGCGGCCTGTTGGGCGGTGGCGTTGTGGGCCAGGCCCAGCGCCGCGGCCAGGACCGCGGGAGTGAGGATGGGGCGCACGGGCGTGCCGCGGCGGTTCTTCCCGCGGGAAGAGGTGGGGCGGGCCAAGATGGGTCTCCAGCGTAAAAGGGTTGAATATTATTGATAGCGCGAATCGTTATCAATAATTATTTTCCCTTGTTACCTATGCTTTGGCATGTCATTCCGCAGGCAAAAAAAAACGCCCCTCGAAAGGGGCGCACAGTCTTCGCCACGCCGGCGAACCGCGCGTCGGGAGCAGAGCCGGGCTCCGTCCGCGCGGCGTACTGCAAATCAAATCAATAGAAGGCCTGGATGCCGGTCTGCGCGCGGCCGAGGATCAGCGCGTGCACGTCGTGCGTGCCTTCGTAGGTGTTGACCACTTCCAGGTTGACCAGGTGGCGGGCCACGCCGAATTCGTCGGAGATGCCGTTGCCGCCCAGCATGTCGCGGGCCAGGCGGGCGATGTCCAGCGCCTTGCCGCACGAGTTGCGCTTCATGATCGAGGTGATCTCGACGGCGGCGGTGCCTTCGTCCTTCATGCGGCCCAGGCGCAGGCAGCCTTGCAGCGCCAGCGTGATCTCGGTCTGCATGTCGGCCAGCTTCTTCTGGATCAGCTGGTTGGCGGCCAGCGGACGACCGAACTGTTTGCGATCCAGGGTGTATTGGCGGGCGGTGTGCCAGCAGGCCTCGGCGGCGCCGACGGCGCCCCAGGCGATGCCGTAGCGAGCCGAGTTCAGGCAGGTGAACGGACCCTTCAGGCCGGACACGCCGGGCATCATCTGGTCGGCGGACACTTCCACCTCGTCCATGACGATTTCACCGGTGATCGAGGCGCGCAGGCCGACCTTGCCGTGGATGGCGGGGGCGGAGAGGCCCTTGGTGCCCTTGTCGAGGATGAAGCCGCGGATCTTGCCGTCGAACTCGCCGCCGACGCACTTGGCCCACACCACGAACACGTCGGCGATGGGGGAGTTGGTGATCCACATCTTGTTGCCGGTCAGCTTGTAGCCGTCGGCGGTCTTGACCGCGCGCGTTTCCATGCCGCCGGGGTCGGAGCCGTGGTTGGGCTCGGTCAGGCCGAAGCAGCCGATCCACTCGCCGCGGGCCAGCTTGGGCAGGTACTTCTGCTTCTGCGCTTCGCTGCCGAATTCGTTGATGGGCACCATCACCAGCGACGACTGCACGCTCATCATCGAGCGGTAACCGGAGTCGATGCGCTCGACTTCACGGGCGATCAGGCCATAGCTGACGTAGTTCAGGCCGGCGCCGCCGTATTCGGCGGGGATGGTGGCGCCCAGCAGGCCCAGTTCACCCATTTCCGAGAAGATTTCCGGATCGGTCTTTTCGTTGCGGAAGGCATTCAGCACGCGCGGGGCCAGCTTGTCCTGCGAGTAGGCGTGGGCGGCATCGCGCACCATGCGTTCTTCTTCGGTGAGCTGCTGGTCCAGCAACAGGGGATCTTGCCAATGGAACGAGGGATTCGAGGACATGCTGGGTCTCCGCTATGGATTTCCGTTTTCGGAATCTGGAAAGTTTAAACCTAAAATAATTGGCGCGGCAACCCGGGGTTTACGCGACGCGCGCGGGCGCATCGCCGTGGGGTTGCCGCCGCCTCGGGTATCAGTGCTGGGCCTTGAGCGCCGCGTCGCGGATCTTGTCGAGCGTGGTCGACGGCGTGATGGTCTGCGGGTCGATGAAGCAGTGCAGGATGGCCGGCTTGCCGCTGGCCAGCGCGCGTTCGAAGGCCGGGCCGAACTGCTCGGTGGTCTCGACGCGTTCGCCGTGGCCGCCGAAGGCGCGGGCGTAGTCGGCGAAGTCCGGGTTCTTCAATTCGGTGGCGGAAATGCGGCCGGGGTAGTGCTTTTCCTGGTGCATGCGGATGGTGCCGTACATGCCGTTGTCGACCAGCACCACGATGATGGGCAGGTCGTACTGCACGGCGGTGGCGAATTCCTGGCCGTGCATCAGGAAGCAGCCGTCGCCGGCGAAGCAGACCACGGTCTTGTCGGGCCAGACGCGCTTGGCGCCCACGGCCGCCGGCAGGCCGTAGCCCATCGAGCCCGAGGTCGGGGCCAGTTGCGTGCCAAAGCGGGTGAAGCGGTGGAAGCGGTGCAGCCAGGTGGCGTAGTTGCCGGCGCCGTTGGTCATGATGGCGTCGGCCGGCAGCGTCTTTTCCAGGTAGGCCATGACCTGGCCCATCTGCAGCGCGCCCGGGGTGGTGACGGCGCCCGGATCGCTCCATTTCAGGTACGACTCGCGCATGGCCTGCGTGCCGTCGGCCCAGGCCGGTTGCGCGGGGGCCTTCAGGCCGGCCAGCGCTTCGGCGAAGGCGGCGGGCGAGGTGTTGATGGCCAGCGTGGGGCGGTAGACGCGGCCCAGTTCGGCGGCGTCCGGGTGCACGTGCACCAGCTTCTGCCTGGGCACCGGGATGTCCAGCAGCGTGTAGGCCTGGCTGGGGTTTTCCGACATGCGGCCGCCGACCAGCAGCACCAGGTCGGCGTCGGCCACGCGCTTGAGCAGGGCGGGGTTGATGCCCAGGCCGACGTCGCCGATGAAACACGGATGGTCGGCCGGGAACAGCATCTGGCGGCGGAACGACACCGCCGTGGGCAGCGCGTGGCGCTGCGCGAAATCGGCAAACTGCTGCACCGCGCGCGCGTCCCAGCGCGTGCCGCCGAGAATGGCGACGGGATTGCTGGCCTTGGCCAGCAGTTGCTCCAGGTCGGCCAGCTGACCGGCGGTGGGGGCGGAATCGATGATGTCGTAACGCGGCGCGTCGGCCACCTGGGCGGCTTCGACCAGCATGTCTTCGGGCAGCGCGATCACCACCGGGCCGGGACGGCCCGAGGTGGCGATGTGGAAGGCGCGCGAGATCAGTTCGGGAATGCGCTCGACCTGGTCGATCTCGGTGACCCACTTGGCCTGCGTGCCGAAGACGGCGCGGTAGTCCATTTCCTGGAAGGCTTCGCGCTCGCGCATGCCGCGCTCGATCTGGCCGACGAACAGGATCATCGGGGTCGAGTCCTGCTTGGCGATGTGCACGCCAGCCAGCGCGTTGGATGCGCCCGGGCCGCGGGTCACCATGCAGATGCCGGGTTCGCCGGTCAGCTTGCCATGGGCGTCGGCCATCATGGCGGCGCCGCCTTCCTGGCGGCAGACGGTGACCTTGATGTCGGCGTCGTGCAGGCCGTCCAGCACCGCCAGATAGCTTTCGCCGGGAACGCAGAAAACGTGTTTGACGCCCTGGGCGACGAGTTGGTCGACCAGGATGTGGCCGCCGAGGCGGGATGCTTGCTGGGACATGGTGGGTGTCAGGATGAGCCGAGATTAAGACATCCGAGCATAATGTTCCTTGATCGCACAACGCAATTGATAAAATTGCACAATCTAGTGACCCGCCGGCACGACCCGGATGTTGCGCCGCGGCAGGCGCGGCGGGTGTTTCCGGCGTTCTTCGGTTCCTTCCTGGCGGTTCCCGCTCCATGAGAAACGGCATTCCCAACCTCAGCGCCCTGCAGGCCTTCGAGGCCTCGGCCCGCCTGGGCAGTTTTTCCAGGGCGGCCGAAGAGCTGTCCCTGACGCACAGCGCGGTCTACCGCCAGGTGGCCAGCCTGGAGGCGCGGCTGGGCGTGCAGTTGTTCACCCGGGTGCGCCGCCGCATCGTGCTGACCGACCACGGCGCGGAATATGCGGGACGCATCCGCCACCATCTCGACCAGATCGAGAAGGACACCTTCGGCCTGGTCAGCCGCACGGGCATGGGCCGCAGCATCCACATCGCCGTGGTGCCGACGCTGGCCACCACCTGGCTGATCCCGCGGTTGGCGGATTTCCAGCGCGAGCAGCCGGACATCACCGTCAGCCTGTCGGTGCGCACCCTGCCGTTCCAGTTCAAGGACCAGCCGTTCGATGGCGCGCTGTATCACGGCGACACGCTGTGGCCGGGCACCCAGGGCGTGCTGCTGTTTCCGGAGCGCGAGCTGGTGCCGGTCTGCGCGCCCGAACTGGCGGCGCGCGTGACCGAGGCCGGGGCTGGCGCGCTGGCGGGCATGACCCACCTGCACCTGAGCTCGCGCCCCGACGCCTGGCGCCAGTGGTACGGCGCTAACAATTATCTCTATGGCCCCCAGGCCGCGGGCGGGCCGCGCTACGAGCTGTTCACCATGGTGATGGCGGCGGTGCAGGCCGGGCTGGGCGTGGGCCTGATGCCGCGCTTCCTGGCGCAGCCGGCGCTGGACCAGGGCACGCTGGCGATGCCCGTGCCGCAGTCGCTGACGGTCAGCCAGGGTTACTACTTCGGCTATCCGCAGCGCAGCGAGCGCTCCGAGGCGTTGAAGCTGTTCGAGACCTGGCTCAAGTCGGCCGCCGCGGCGGTGGCGGGGCGCTGATGGTCCGGCCCGGCGCGGGGCCGCGGCCGTAGAATGTGGCCCATCCCGCGACCGGCGATCCTGCCGCCGACCTGCCATTCCCTGACGCCTTGCCCCCGCCCATGTCCGACGCCCGCCAGCCGCTTGCCTCCCAGGCCGACATCGACGCCTTCATCGACGCCGTCTGGCTCGAGGACGGCCTGTCGGCCAACACGCTGGCGGCCTACCGGCGCGACCTGACCGGCTTCGCGCGTTGGCTGGAGGACCCCGAGGCCTATGCCCGCGAGATGGCCGACCGCTATGGCGACGCGGCCTCGGCCCACGCGCTGCCGGCCGGCCCCGCCAAGGCGCTGGCCGAGGCCGGCAAGGCCGATATCGAGGCCTGGTTCGCCTTCCGCCACGAGGAGACCCGCGCCACCACCGCCAACCGGCGCCTGGCCGCGCTGCGGCGCTTCTATGCCTGGGCCCTGCGCGAGCATCGCGCGGCGCAGGACCCCTGCCTGACGCTGGTGGCCGCCAAGCAGCCGCCGCGCCTGCCCAAGACGCTGTCCGAGCAGCAGGTCGACGCGCTGCTGCGCGCGCCCGACCTGGGCCAGCCGCGCGGCCTGCGCGACCGCGCCATGCTGGAAACGCTGTACGCCACCGGCCTGCGCGTGTCCGAACTGGTCGGGGTGCGGGCGCTGGACGTCAGCCTGAACGAGGGCGTGGTGCGCGTGGTGCTGGGCAAGGGCGGCAAGGACCGCCTGGTGCCGCTGGGGGCGGAGGCGGCGCACTGGATCGACCAGTACATGAAGACCGCGCGGCCCGAGCTGGCCGCCGGCCGCGTCAGCGACGCGCTCTTCATCACCGGCCGGGCCGAGGCCATGTCGCGCCAGGCATTCTGGCAGCTGGTCAAGAAATACGCGGTGCTGGCGGGCGTGCATGCGCCGCTGTCGCCGCACGTGTTGCGCCACGCCTTCGCCACCCATCTGCTCAACCACGGCGCCGACCTGCGCGTGGTGCAGATGCTGCTGGGCCACGCCGACATCTCCACCACGCAGATCTACACCCACGTGGCGCGCGAGCGCCTGAAGGCGCTGCATGCCGCGCATCATCCGCGCGGTTGAAGCCGGCGTTTGCGCGCCGCCGTCCGCCTGCCTACACTTTTGCCTTCGCCTTTCCAACGCAATGCCATGAGCAAAGCCCGCCACGTCTCCGAAACGCCCGCCACCCAGTTCCTCAAGCAGCACAAGGTGGCCTACACCGAGCACACCTACGACTACATCGATCACGGCGGCGCCGGCGAGGCCGCGCGCCAGCTGGGGCTGGATCCGCACGCGGTGGTCAAGACGCTGGTGATGGAAGACGAATCGGCCAAGCCGCTGATCGTGGTGATGCACGGCGACCGCGAGGTCTCCACCAAGAACCTGGCGCGCCAGGCCGGCCTGAAGAAGGTCGAGCCCTGCAAGCCGGAAGTCGCGCAGCGCCATTCGGGCTACCAGGTCGGCGGCACTTCGCCGTTCGGCACGCGCAAGAAGATGCCGGTGTGGGTCGAGGCCGAGGTGCTGCAATACCCTGTCGTCTACATCAATGGCGGCCGCCGCGGCTATCTGATCGGCATCGACCCGAACGTGCTGGTGAGCCTGCTGGGCGCCAAGCCGGTGACGGTGGCGCTGGAGTAGGGCGCCGGCCACGGCCTGGCGTGGTATCCCGTTACCACCCCCATCCGCGCGGGCGGGGGCACAATGGATCGCAGAACATCAAGAACCTGCCGCCCGGCCCTCGGGCGCTCCAGCCGGCGATCCCCCATCCCCAGGAGACAATCATGAGCAAGAGACTGTTGATGCTGGTCGGCGACTACGCCGAAGACTACGAAACCATGGTGCCGTTCCAGACGCTGCTGGCGGTGGGACACACGGTGCACGCGGTCTGCCCGGGCAAGAAGTCCGGCGAGAGCATCGCCACCGCGATCCACGATTTCGAGGGCGCGCAGACCTACAGCGAAAAGCGTGGCCACAACTTCGCGCTGAACTACGATTTCGACCGCGTCGAGGCGGGTTCGTACGACGGCCTGGTGATCCCCGGCGGCCGCGCGCCGGAATACCTGCGCCTGAACGAGAAGGTGCTGGAGATCGTGCGCGCCTTCGACAAGGCCAAGAAGCCGATCGCCGCTGTCTGCCACGGCGCCCAGTTGCTGGCGGCCGCGGGCATCCTGGAAGGCCGCACCTGCTCGGCCTATCCCGCGTGCGCGCCGGAAGTGCGGCTGGCCGGCGGCACCTACGCCGAGATCGGCATCGACCAGGCCTACACCGACGGCCACCTTGTGACGGCGCCGGCCTGGCCCGCGCATCCGGCGTGGCTGGCGCAGTTCCTGGCCGTGCTCGGCACCAAGATCACGCATTGAGTATCGCGCGCCGCGCGGCGGCCATGCACATGGCCCGCCCCGCGCGGCCGGTCAGGCCGCCATGTCCAGCACGATGCGGCCTTCGATCTGGCCGCGGCGCATGCGGTCGAACACGCTGTTGATGTTCTCCAGCTTCTCGGTGCCCACGGTCGCGTGCACCTTGCCTTCTTCCGCGAACTGCAACGATTCCTGCAGGTCCAGGCGCGAGCCCACGATCGAGCCGCGCACGGTCACGCCGTTGAGCACCATGTCGAAGATCGACAGCGGGAAGTCGCCCGGCGGCAGGCCATTGAGCGCCACCGTGCCGCCACGGCGCACCATGCCCAGCGCCTGCTCGAAGGCCTTGGGCGAGACCGCCGTGATCAGGGCGCCGTGGGCGCCGCCGATTTCCTTCTTCAGGTACGCCGCCGGATCGGTGGTCCTGGCGTTCACGACCACCTCGGCGCCCAGCTTCTTGGCGAAGGCCAGCTTGTCGTCGTCGATGTCCACCGCGGCGACGTTCAGCCCCATGGCGCGCGCATATTGCACCGCCATGTGGCCCAGGCCGCCGATGCCGGAGACCACGACCCAGTTGCCTGGCCGCGTGTCCGTCATCTTCAGGCCCTTGTAGACCGTGACGCCGGCGCACAGCACCGGGGCGATGTCGACAAAGCCCACATTCCTGGGCAGCAGGCCGACGTAGTCGGCGGCCGCCAGCGCGTATTCGGCGAAGCCGCCATTGACCGAGTAGCCGGCGTTCTGCTGCTGCTCGCACAGCGTTTCCCAGCCGCCCAGGCAATGCTCGCAATGGCCACAGGCGGAATACAGCCAGGGGATGCCGACGCGGTCGCCTTCCTTGACGTGCGTCACGCCTTCGCCCACGGCCACCACGTGGCCCACGCCCTCGTGGCCGGGGATGAAGGGGGGATTGGGCTTGACCGGCCAGTCGCCCTCGACCGCGTGCAGGTCGGTGTGGCAGACACCGCAGGCCTCGATCTTCACCAGCAGTTCGCCGGCGCGGGGGCGGGGTACTTCGACTTCTTCGATTTCCAGGGGTTTGCCGAATGCGCGAGCCACGGCGGCCTTCATGGTTTTGTTCATCGCTACCTCCGAAGTCAGATCAGTCTTAGCATGCTCGGATGGGGACGCGTCCGAGACCTTGATTTATATCAACGCTGTCCCGATGGGCAGGCCGAGAGAAACGTGTGGTTGCAGATTGACCAGCCGGTCACCGTCCCTACCCAGCCTTGCCGCCCCGGTGGCTATCGTCGTACAGTGGCCCGCAAGCACCGTGTCCGCCCCAGGAGCTCCCATGTGTGAAATCTTCATCCGCGCGAGCGAACAGTCGTACGCGCCCGAAACCCGCTCCCTGCGCCTGCACGGAGTGGCCACCAGCCTGCGCCTGGAGCAATTGTTCTGGCAGGTGCTGGAAGAGATCGCGGCGCGCGACGGCATGCGCGTGACCCAGCTGATCGAGCGGCTGTACGACGAACTGGTGGAGTACCGCGGCGAGGCCGCCAACTTCACCTCGTTCCTGCGCGTGTGCTGCCTGCGCTACCAGTTGCTGCAGGCCGAGGGCCGCATCCCTGCCGATGCCGCGGTGCCGATCCGCTCGCTCAACCCCCAGGCGGTGCTGGAAGGCCTGCCGCCGTCGATGTACGACCCGCAGCCATTGCGTCCGAAACGGCCGGTGGCGGCCTAGGCGGGCGCCACGACGGACGAAAAAAAGCCCGATCCTGGATCGGGCTTTTTCGTGGCTGGAACTGGGCAGCGATCAGCCGCCCGGCTGGGCCGAGGCCATGGCCACTTCGCTTTGCACGATGCGGCGGATGCGCACGGCATCGCCGATGCGCGACAGCTTGCCCTGCGAGTCCAGCAGCACGATGGCCAGGTCGCGGCCATTGATGCGCGCCAGCATCACCAGGCACTCGCCGGCTTCGTTGATGTAGCCGGTCTTGGACACCTTGATGTCCCAGTCGGGCTTGCGCACCAGCAGGTTGGTGTTGCGGAAGGTCTGCGTGCGGTTGTTGATCTCGACGTCGTACTCCGTGTCGGTGGAGTAGCGGTGGATCAGCGGACGCTGCGACGCGGCGCGCAGCAGGCGGGCCAGGTCGTGCGGCGACGACACGTTGTTGCTGGACAGGCCGGTGGGTTCGATGAAGTGCGTGCTGGTCATGCCCAGCGACTGCGCCTTGGCGTTCATGGCGGCCACGAAAGCCGGCAGGCCGCCCGGATAGTGGCGGCCCAGCGCGTTGGCGGCGCGATTCTCGGACGACATCAGCGCCAGGTGCAGCATGTCGCCGCGCGACAGCTTGGTGCCCACGCGCAGGCGCGAGGTGGTGTGCTTGAGGCCGTCGATGTCTTCATCGGTGATCTCCAGCATCTCGTCCATCGGCTGGTTGGCGTCCACCACCACGACCGCGGTCATCAGCTTGGAAATCGAGGCGATGGGGCGCACCACGTTTTCGTTCTTGGCGATGATCACGGTGGAGGTGGCCAGGTCCTGCACGTAGGCGGTGCTGGACCGCAGCGCGGCGGCTTCGGCGCGCACCGACACCGCGGGCGGCGGCATGGCGGCTGCCGCGGCGGCGGCGGCCGTGCGCTGCGCGCGCGACGGCTTGTTGGGCTTGCCGTTCTTGCCGGCCGCGCCCTTCTTGGACGAACTCTGCTGGGCGACGGCTTGCTTGCCGCCCTTGGGCGGGGCTTTCTTGCCCGCGGCCTGCTTGGGCGCGCCCTTGGCCGCGGCCTGTTTGCCGGCGGCGCCCTTGGGCGGGGCCTTGGCGGCGGCAGATTTCGGCGCGGCCTGCTTGCCGGCGGCGGCCTTGGGGGCGGTTTTGCCCGCGGCCTGCTTGGGGGCGGCGACCTTGCCGGCGCCGGCCTTCTTGGCGGGGGCGGGGGCCTTCTTGGCTTGTTGCGCCTTGCAAGCCGCCGATTTGGCGTTGGTCTTGCAGGGATCGGTATTTTTCGCGGCGAGCGCGGCTGAGGGCAGGAGCGCGCACATCGCCAGCGCCGCCGGCGCTATCGCGTTCGCAATTGCACGTTTCCAGGTAAATGCCATGGTTTGAGCAGGCTTGTCAGTCTGTGAAGAATTATTTCCCCGGCCGGGCTTGCTGCGGTTCGGGAAAAGTCCAGATGAATTAGAGGCTTACGCGTCGAATTTAAACAGTAATTTCAAGTTCGGCGCAAGGCGATTCGCTATCATCGCCTAAAAAAATATCAGGGACGTATTGACGGGTAGCTTATTCGTCGCCCGCGGCGTCCCGAGACGCTACCGGCGCGCGGCGCGTGAGCGTAGCCCGGATTAACCCTCATCCGGCTGAACGCGCGGGGATTTCGTGGGAAGCGACCTGCGGAACCGCGGTCGGGAGCGTGGCCTCGCCGGGTGGAATCGAACCACCAATTGACCCTTAGGAGGGGCCGGTTATATCCATTTAACTACGGCGAGGCGGGCGGGATGGCTTCGCGCCGGAATCGCACCGGGCTCGCGGGGAGCCTAGTGCCTTGATATTCCAGGGAAAGACCAGGGGCGCAAGTGTAACACCATTGAGTGTCGCCGAAATTTAGTGGATTAAATCAACTATATGCCCTATATTTCCTGGCATGGCCGGACGCCGCGCGCGGCCCGGCCTCATACCTAGAACATCCAGGAGCAGGCATGACCCCGACTTTTCACACGATCCTGCTGGACGTGCAGGACCGTGTCGCCACGGTGACGCTGAACCGGCCCGACAGCCGCAACGCGCTCAATTCCCTCATGTGCGCCGAGCTGGTGCAGGCCATGCAGCACCTGGCGGACGATCCGGACGCGCACGTGGTGCTGATCGCCGCGGCGGGTGCGGCGTTCTGCGCCGGCGCTGACCTGAAGGAGCGCAAAACCATGTCGAACGCCGAGATGACGGCGCGCCGGGTGCAGGGCTTCGCCGCCTATGCCGCCATCGAGCGCATGCCGCAGCCGGTGATCGCGGTGGTGCAGGGGGCGGCGTTCGGCTCGGGTTGCGAGATCGCCGCGGCCAGCGACTTCGTGCTGGCCTCGTCCGAGGCGACGTTCTGCTATCCCGAAGTGGGTTGGGGCACCGTCGGCGCCACGCAGCGGCTGCCGCGCGTGGCCGGCGCGCGCAAGGCCAAGGAACTGCTGTTCACCGGCCGTCGCTTCGACGCGGCCGAGGCGCGCGAGATCGGCCTGGTCAACCAGGTGTATGCGCCCGAGGCGCTGGCGGGCGAAGCCGCGCAGATGGCCGCCGCCATCGCGCGCGCCGCGCCGCTGACGGTCAGGCTGACCAAGCGCAGCATCGACCAGGGGCTGGCGACGACGCGCGAAGGCGCGATGGCGATCGAGCTGCTGGCGATCGAGGAGAACCTGCGCGGCACCGACTGGAAGCAGGCCATCGCCGGCTTCGGCGCGGCGGGAGACAAGGCATGATCGGCCCGACGACCCTGTCGCAGGCGCTGGCGCGCCAGGTGGCCGAACGCGGCGCCGCCGAGGCCTTCGTCGCGCCCGGCGAACGCCACACCTGGGCCGCGTTGCAAGACGGCGCGCGACGCATCGCCCGCGGCCTGCATGCGGCCGGCGTGCGCCGCGGCGACCATGTCGGCGTGCTGCTGGGCAATGGCGGCACCTGGGTGCAGGTGTTCTATGCCTGCGCCTTGCTCGGCGCCGTGACGGTGCCGGTCAACACGCGCTTCAAGACCGATGAGCTGGCGTTCTGCCTGAAGCAGGCCGACGTCAAGGTGCTGCTGACGGCGGATACCTTCCTGGGTATCGATTTCCTCGACCTGCTGGCGCAGGTGGAACCGGCGCTGGACCGGGCCCTGCCGGGCGCGGCGTTGCCGCTGCTGCGGCAGGTGGTGGTGCTGGGCGAGCGCTGCCCGCGGGGCGCGCGCAGCTGGACTGATTTCCTGCGGGCCGGCGAGGCCGTGGACGACGCGGCGCTACAGGCCTGCCTGCGCGCGGTGGCGCCGGACGACGTGCTGCTGATCCAGTACACCTCGGGCACCACCTCGTTTCCCAAGGGCGTGATGCTGACGCACGCCAACATGCTGACCAACGCCTGGGCCGCGGCGCAGCGCATCGGCGTGCGGCCGGACGATCGCTATTTCAGCATCCGTCCGTATTTCCACGTGGCCGGCACGACGCTGTCGATCCTGGTGAGCCTGATGAGCGGCTGCTGCCTGCTGACGCTGCCCAAGTTCGACGTGGCCGACGCCTTGCGCATGCTCGACGAGGAGCGCTGCACGCTGACGTCCGGCAACGACACCATCTTCCTCATGCTGATGGGCCATCCCGATTTCGATCGCGCGCGCATCCACCTGCGCGGCGGCTGGGCGGCGGCCGGCCCGCAGGTGATGCAGAAGATCCGCGACGTGATGGGCGTGCCGGGCATCTGCAATGCCTACGGCCAGTCCGAAGCTTCGCCCAACATCACGCTGTCGGCGCATGACGATCCGTTCGAGTTGCGCGCCATGGGCTGGGCCCTGCCGCATCCGGGCATGCAGGTGCGGGTGGTGGACCCGGGCACGGGCGAGGCGCTGCCGGCGGGCATGCAGGGCGAGATCCAGGCGCGCGGCTGGAGCGTGATGAAGGGCTACTACAACATGCCGGAAGCCACCGCCCGCGCGCTCGGCGCCGATGGCTGGCTCAGCACCGGCGACCTCGGCGAAATGGACGCGGACGGGCGGCTGCGGATGGTGGGCCGCCTCAAGGACATGTTCCGGGTGGGCGGCGAGAACGTCGCGCCCGCGGAAGTGGAAGAGACCCTGCATGGCCACCCCGCCGTGCGCATGGCGCAGGTGGTGGGCGTGCCGGACGCGCGCCTGGGCGAAGTGCCGGCGGCCTTCGTGCTGCTCAAGGACGGCCAGGACTGCACGCCTGACGAACTGACCGCCTGGTGCAAGGCGCGCTGCGCCAACTTCAAGGTGCCTCGCTATGTCGAGATCGTCGACAGCTTCGAGCACATCGGCATGACGGGCAGCTCCAAGGTGCAGAAGAATAAGCTGCGCGCCCATGCGCTGGCGCTGTTCGGACTGGAGCAGCAGGCATGAGCGGGCGCGACGTGGTGCTGTGCGAATGCTTCGCGCGCGACGGCCTGCAGCATGAGCCCGACTTCATCGACACCGCGACCAAGGTCGATCTGGTCGACCGCTTCGCCGCGCTGGGCTTTGAACGGGTCGAGGCGACCTCGTATTCCAATCCCAAGGTCGTGCCGCAATTCGCGGACGCCAGCGCGTTGCTGGCGGCGCTGCCGCGCCGCGAGGGCGTCTGGTACAAGGCCACCTGCGCCAATGCGCGCGCGGTGGAGCGGGCGCTGGCCGACCTGGACGCCGGCATCGGCGCCAACGAGATCAGCCTGCTGGTCTCGGCCAGCGAGTCGCATTCGACGCGCAACCTGAAGCGCGAGCGCGCCGCCCAATGGGACAACATCGCCGAGATGGCACGGCTGGCGAACGGCCGCTTCCGCCTGATCGGCACGATCTCGGTGGCGTTCGGCTGCCCCTTCGAAGGCGCGGTCGAGGCGGACTCGGTCATGGCCGACGTGCGGCGCTTCGCCGCGCTAGGCGTGGGCATCGTGACGCTGGGCGATACCACCGGCATGGCCACGCCGGCATCGGTGCGCGACCTGTACGGCCGCATGGCGCGCGGGGTGCCCGAGGTGACGCCGGTGGCGCATTTCCACGACACCCGCGGCACCGGCCTGGTGAATTATGTAGCGGCGCTGGAAGCGGGCGTGACGCACTTCGATTGCGCTTTCGGCGGCGTCGGCGGCCATCCGGCCAAGGTGCGCTACGGCGGCGGCCATACCGGCAACGTGGCGACGGAAGACCTGGTCAACCTGTTCGAGTCGATGGGCGTGCGCACCGGCCTGGACCTGGCGGCGATGGACGCGCTGTCGCGGCATTGCGAGGCGGTGCTGGGACGCACGCTGCACAGCCGCGTGGCGCAAAGCGGCCTGAATCCGCTGCTCGGCGTCGCGCGGGAGGCGGCCGCATGATGACCGCGCGCCGTGTTTGTATATCATGCGGGCAGCGCCACGCGACCCGCGTGCGCGCCGTTTTCCCCCGCATCTGAAGAGTCCCTCATGGCCACCCGAACCGCATCCAAGTCCGCCGCCTCCGCGCGTCCCGCACCCCGGGCGTTGAAGGAACTGTTCTCGTACCGCCTGAACCGGCTGGCCTACGTGTCGAGCCGCATCGCCGCCGGCCTGAACGAAAGCCGCTACGGCGTCGGGCCGCGCGAATGGCGCATCATCGCGCTGCTGGGCGCGGCGCCGGACATGTCATTGAACGCCGTCGCGCGCGAGGCCAACATCGACAAGAGCCAGGCCAGCCGCACCGTGTCGGAACTGATCGAGCGCGGCCTGATCCAGCGCAACGCCGACAGCCAGGACGGCCGCGGCGTCAGCCTGGACCTGACGCGCACCGGCCGCGCCCTGTACGACGAGATCTTCCCGGCCGCGGTCGAGCGCAACGAGGACATGCTGTCGGTGCTGTCGGACGCCGAGCGCGAGGCCATGGAGCGCATGCTGGACAAGCTGACGGCGCATGCGCTGGAGATGCTGAACGAATGCAAGGCGGAGGTGCCGGCGCGTCGCGGCCGCGGCGTGCAGCCGCGCTGAGCGCGTGGGCGCGCGCTCGCGCCTTTTTTTACCCTTATTGTTGATTTAATCAATCACTTTGATTGTCGCCATTGGCAGAGGATATCCGTGATGTCGGAACTGATCATCGAAGACCTGGGCGCGGTGCGGCTGCTGCGCCTGAACCGTCCGGAAAAGCACAACGCGCTGAACACCGCGCTGACCACGGCGCTGCTGGACGCGTTGCGCCAGGCCGACCGCGACGACGAGGTGCGCGCGGTGGTGCTGGCGGGCAACGGCAAGTCGTTCTGCGCCGGCGCCGACACCGGCGAGTTCTCGGCGCTGACGCCGGAACAGCCGGACGCGGTGCTGCGCCGCGCCGACCTGACGACGGACCTGCACCTGGTGTTCTCGCGCATGGTCAAGCCGGTGATCGGCGCGGTCCATGGCAACGCGCTCGGCGGCGGCGCTGGCCTGGCGCTGGCCTGCGACCTGACGGTGATGGCCGAGGACGTGCGCTTCGGCTATCCGGAACTGCGCCACGGCATCGTGGCCGCGGTGGTCATGGCCAACCTGGTGCGACAGGTCGGCCGCAAGCATGCCTTCGAGCTGGTGGCGATGGCCGAACCGATCGATGGCGCGCGCGCGTTGCAGCTGGGCATCGCCAACCGCGTCGCGCCCGCCGCGCAGGTGCTGGACCAGGCGCTGGCGATGGCGCAGCGCCTGGCCGGCTGGGAGCCCGCCGCCATGGGGCTGACCAAGCGCGCCTTCCACCGCGCGGCCGACCTCGGGTTGGCCGAGGCGCTGGGCGTGGGCCGCGACGCCAACGTCATCATGCGCGGCTTTCGCCAGGGAGCGGCGCGATGAGGCCGCTTGAAGGCGTCACCATCCTGGACCTGTCACGCGTGCTGGCGTGCCCGTTCGCCTCGATGATCCTGGCCGAGCTGGGCGCCGAGGTCATCAAGGTCGAGCAACCCGGCGGCGGCGACGAGACGCGCGGCTTCGAGCCCAAGGTGCGGGGCGAGGGCGGCACCGAGTCGGCCTACTACCTGGCCTTCAACCGCAGCAAGCAGTCGGTCACGGTGAACTTCCGCCATCCCGAGGGGCAGGCGCTGATCCGGCGGCTGGCGCAGACCTGCGACGTGGTGGTCGAGAACTTCCCGGTCGGCACGCTCGCCAAATACGGCCTGGACCGCGAGCACATCGCGCCGGACAACCCCGGCCTGATCTATTTCTCGTGCACCGGGTTCGGCATGACCGGGCCGTACGCGCCGCGCAAGGGCTATGACACCGTGTTCCAGGCCATGGGCGGGATCATGAGCCTGACCGGCGAGCGGGGCGGCGGTCCGGTCAAGCCGGGCTTGCCGGTGAGCGACCTGACCTCGGGCCTGTGGGCCGCCATCGGCATCCTGTCGGCGCTGGTGGGACGGGCGCGCTCGGGGCAGGGCTGCCATATCGATTTCTCCATGCTGGACGGCCAGGTGGGCCTGCTGTCGCTGGCCGCCGCGCGCTATTTCGCGCTGGGCGAAGTGCCGCCGCGGCTGGGAACCGAACATCCCGGCCGCGTGCCGTCGGCCGCCTTCGAATGCGGCGACGGGCGCTGGGTGCAGATCACCGGCAGCGACCAGCACTGGAAGCCGTTGTGCGAGGCGCTCGAGTTGCCGCAGTGGGCCGATGACCCCGAACTGGCGCGCAACGCCGTGCGCGTGGCGCGCCGCGACGAGGTCATGGCCGGCCTGTCGGCCGCCGCCGCGCGGCTGACGCGCGACGAACTGTGCCGCCGCTGCGATGCGCGCGGCGTGCCGGCCGGCCCGATCCTGGACGTCGAGGAAATCCTGCACAACGAGCACGTGCTGGCGCGCGGCATGGTGGCCAGCTACGAGCATCCATCCATCGGCCGCTTCGGCGCGGTGCCGGTGCCGTTCAAGTTCGACGGCTTCGACGATCCGCGGCTGGAGCGTCCGCCCCTGCTGGGCGAGCACACCGACAGCGTGCTCGCCGGCCGGCTGGGCCTGACGCCGGCGCAGATCGAGGCTTTACGCGGGCAGGGCGCGATCTAGCCGCCGGGGCGAGACGCCCCGCGGCATCCCTCGCACAACATCACACACATAAAACACAATATCCCAGGAGACAAACCATGAAGATTCTGAAGCGCCTGCTGTGCGGCGCGGCGGTGGCGGGCGCGCTGTGCGCGCCGGCCGTCGCCGCCGATCCCTATCCCTCGCAGCCGATCACGCTGGTCAACCCGTACGCGGCCGGCGGTCCCGCCGACGTGCTGGGCCGGGCCCTGGCGCGCGAGCTGGAAAAGCAGCTCGGCAAAACCATCATCGTCGAGAACAAGGCCGGCGGCGGCGCGGCCATCGGCGCCAACTTCGTGGCGCGCGCCAAGCCGGACGGCTACACGCTGCTGCTGGGCACGTCGGCCGCCCACGTGGTGACGCCGCTGATGCAGCAGACGCCGTACGACGGCATCAAGGACTTCGCCTTCGTCTCGATCGTCGCCAACCAGCCCAACATGCTGGTGGTGCGGCCCACGCTCAAGGCCGACAGCGTCGAGCAATTGATCGCGATGGCGCGCAAGGAGCCGGGCCGCATCAACTACGCCTCGGCCGGGCCGGGCAGCTCGCCGCACCTGGGCGCCGAACTGTTCCGCGAACGCGCCGGCGTGGACATCGTCCACATCCCCTACAGCGGCGCGGCGCCCGCCATCAATGACCTGGTCGGCGGGCAGGTGGACATGGCGGTGCTGAACCTGGCCGCCAGCCTGCAGTTCATCCGCAGCGGCCGGCTCAAGGCGCTGGCCTACGCCAACGACCACCGTTCGCCGTTGCTGCCCGACGTGCCGACGCTGGCCGAATCCGGCGTGAAGGGCGCGGAATCTGCCTCCTGGTACAGCCTGGCCGCGCCCAAGGGCACGCCGCCGGAAATCCTGCAGCGCCTGAACGACGCGGTCGCCAAGGTCAACGCCAATCCCGAATACAGCAAGCTGATGCAGGCGCAGGGCGTGGACCTGTGGAACATGACGCCGCAGGAAGCCACGGCCTTCGTGGAGAAGGACCAGGCCGCCATGCGCAAGCTGGTGCAGGCGGCGGGGTTGATGAAGAAATAGGACGGTTCCGGTGGCCGGAATGACGGTTTGCCGCCCTGATCGGATCCTGATGAGCGCGAAAATCTCCCGGTGGCCTCGGCTACCGGGGTTGTTTTAACGCTTTCAAGGTAGTAACGTTACTACGTTATTTGCAAGGATCAGGGGATGCACCATGTCTATCACCACACTGTCCAGCCGGGAACTCAATCAGGACGTGACCAAGGCCAAGAAGGCGGCCTTGCATGGCCCGGTGTTCATCACGGACCGGGGCAAGCCATCCCATGTCCTGCTCGGCATCGAAGAATATTGGCGTCTGGTCGGCCAAAAGCGGAATCTCGTCAGCGCATTGTCGATGCCGGGTCTCGCCGACATCGAACTCGATGCCCCCCGTTCACGCGAGCTGCCCCGTCCCGCGGACGTCGAGTGATGTTCCTGCTGGATACCAACGTGCTCTCCGAGCTGCGCAAGGCGAGCGAAGGCAAGGCGGACAAAAACGTGATCGCCTGGCTCTCGAACCAGGATGCGGTGAATTTTTACGTTTCGGCGATCACGCTCATGGAGATCGAGATCGGCATCCTGCGCATGGAGCGGCGGGATGCCAGCCAGGGAACCCGCCTGCGGGCCTGGATGCGCGATCGCGTCTTGCCGGAGTTCTCCAACCGGACGCTGCCACTCGATACCGCGGTGTCTTTGCGGTGCGCCAGATTGCATGTGCCGAATCTGCGGCCAGAGCGGGACGCCTTCATTGCGGCGACAGCGCTGGTGCATGGGATGACGCTCGTTACGCGAAACGTGTCTGATTTTTCCGCTTGCGGCGTGACCCTCGTCAATCCGTGGGATGCCCAGGCGTAAACAACAGCGGCATTGCCCAGCAGCAGCATCCCTGGCCTGGCCAGGCCAGGAGACCGGGCTGGGTCGATAAGTCGCTGGCACTGGCGTCGGTCCGCGTCCCGCTCAACCCGCCAGCAGCGCCACCCGCCTGAGCGCATCGCGCGTTTCCGCCACCAGTTGCTCGACCACCGCGCCGGCCGGCTGCAGGCTGTCGATCAATCCCGCGCTCTGGCCGGCCTCGACCTTGCCGCCCTGCACGTCGCCGTCGAAGGCGGCCTGCTTCAGCGAACTGCCGGCGAACATCGTTTCCAGCGTGGCCTGGTCGCCGTCGCGTTCGGCCGCGAGATAGTCGCGGGCAAACGCATTGCGCAACATGCGCACCGGCGAACGGCCGCGGCCCACCAGCGTGGTGTCGGCCACGCCGGCCGCCAGCACCGCGTCCTTGTAGGCATCGCACACGCCCGCCTCGGGCGTCAGCAGGAAACGCGTCCCCAGCTGCGCGCCGGCGGCGCCCAGGCACAGCGCGGCGGCGATGCCGGCGCCATCGGCGATGCCGCCGGCCGCCACCACCGGCACCGATACGCGCCGCACCACCGAACGCAGCAACACCTGCAGGCCGATCTCATCGGGGCCGGGGTGGCCGCCGGCTTCCAGGCCAACCGCGATCACCGCGTCCACGCCGGCCGCTTCGGCCTTGGCGGCGTGTTCGGGGCTGGCGATGACTTGCAGCCATTTGACGCCCGCCTCGCGCGCGCGGCCGATGTGCTTCTGCGGTCCGCCCTGCGACGCGATGATGACCGGCACGCCTTCGGCCAGGGCGATGTCCATGTGCTCCTGCGCGCGCTTGTTGTACAGCGGGATGTTGACGGCGTAGGGCGCGTCGGTGCCGGCACGGACCTCGCGGATGGCGGCCAGCAGCGCCTCGGGGTACATCGGGCCGGCGGCGATCACGCCGAGCCCGCCGGCGCGCGACACCGCCAGCGCCAGCGCCGCGTTCGACGAGGCCCAGCTCATGCCGCCCTGGATGATCGGATAACGCGTGCCCAGCAGGCGGGTCAACGGGGTTTGCAGAGTCATGGCGAATCAGGATGGGGAAAAGCCCATTCTGGAATATATGGTTGATAAAATCAACTATATTCTGAGCGTCGATGCGGCGAAGGCAGCGCGCCGGCCATGCGCGATGCGCCGACGCGGGTATTCCCGGGCGCGCCAGGTTATTTGTTTATGATGTGCGCGTCAGGCCCAAGGCCCGGCCGTCCCGAGGAGGGGGCGTCTTTCTCCATCAATAAGAAGAATCATGTCGAGCACTACCTCGAGCACTACCGATACGCTTTCCGTGCGCACCATCGTCCTGGGTACCCTGGTGGTGCTGCTGGCCATGGGCGTGCGCGCCACCTTTGGCCTGTTTATGCAGCCGATGGGCCTGGCCCATGGCTGGAGCCGCGAAGTGTTCTCCATGGCTTTCGCATTGCAGAACCTGGTCTGGGGCGTGGCCTGCATCTTCATGGGCATCCTGGCCGACCGTTATGGGTCCGGCCGCACCATCGCGCTCGGCGCGGTGCTGTACATGCTGGGCATGATCGGCACCCGCTTCGCCACCGACGAAACCACGCTCTACCTGAGCGCCGGCCTGCTGGTCGGCCTGGGCCAGGCCGGCACCACGTTCCCGGTGATCCTGCCGGTGGTGGCGCGCGCGGTGCCGCCGGCTTACCGCAGCACGGCCATGGGCATCGCCAGCGCCGGCGGCTCGCTCGGCCAGTTCGCCGTGGTGCCGACCGGGCAGGCGCTGATCACCGGCCTGGACTGGCCGGGCGCGCTGTGGGTGCTGTCGCTGTTCGTCGCTTGCGCGGCGCCGCTGGCCTATTTCCTGCGCGGCCGTCCGCAGGCCCACGGCGGGCCGCAGCAGTCGCTGGCGGCGGCGGTGCGGCAGGCGGTGCGGCATCCGTCGTTCCACTTCCTGTTCTGGAGCTATTTCGTCTGCGGCTTCCACACGGCCTTCATCACGCTGCACCTGCCGGCGTATGTCACCGACGGCGGCCTGACGCCGGGGCAGGGCGCCACCGCGATCGCGCTGATCGGGTTGTTCAATGTGCTGGGGTCGTTCTACGCCGGCAAGCTCGGCGGCCAGTACAGCAAGAAGCGCCTGCTCGCGGTGGTCTATGGCATGCGCGCCTTCGGCATCCTGCTGCTGTTGTGGCTGCCGCTGTCGCCGTGGGTGCTGTATGCGTTCGCGGCCTGGATGGGGCTGTTCTGGCTGGGCACGGTGCCGCTGACGCAAGGTTTGATCGGCCAGATCTATGGCCTGCGCTATGCCGCGACTTTGTCCGGCATCGTTTTCCTGGGCCATCAGGTCGGCAGCTTCATCGGCGTCTGGCTGGGTGGCTATGCCTATGCCAGGACCGGCAACTACGACCTGGTCTGGTGGCTGGGCGTGGCGCTGGCGGTGGCCGCCGCGCTGCTGTGCCTGCCGGTGCGCGAGCAGCCGCTGGCGCAGCCGGCGACCGCCTGACGCGCGGATGTCCATCATGAGCGACGCGCCTTCCGCACCGTCCGCCCGCCGCCATCGCGGCTGGCGCCTGGCGGGCTGGGCCGCGTTGGCGGTGGTGCTGGGCCTGGCATTCTGGGGCTACACCCAGCCCGAGATGCAGATCCATTGGGAAAACCTGGCGTCGATGTGCGGTTTCTAACCGCGCGGGCGGGGCGGGGGCGCGGTATCCTACGGCGGTAATCTTTTCCGCCTCGCGTTTCCATCCCGCGTTTTGACGCCACCCATGCAGGACGACCCGCTTTCCTACCCCGACCTGAGCCTGTCCGCCATCGGCGGCATGCCCGCCGCCGACATGCTGGTGCTGACGGTCAACAACCGCCTGTCGCGCCGGCTCACGCTCGAGCTGGCGGGCTTGTTGCGCCAGGAGCGCCAGGTCAGCGAGCTGCCGCGCATCCTGCCCTTGTCCGCCTGGCTGGCCGAATCCGCCAATGAGCTGGCGTTCGAGACCGATGACGACGTGCCGGCCTACCGGCTCGACGGCTTCGCCACCCAGTTGGTCTGGACCGAGGCCATCCGCGCCGAAGAGGCCGAGCGTGTGCTGCTGGATGCCAGCCAGGCCGCGCGCCTGTCGATGGACGCGGACCAGCTCATGGACGAGTGGTCGTTGCGCGTGCCGTCCGGCGCCGACACCGACGAATACCGCGGCTTCGCCCGCTGGCGTGAGCGCTATCGCCAGGCCTTGGCCGCCATCGACGCCGAAGACGCCAACCAGGGTTATGCCCGCGTGCTGCGGGCGCTCGAGGACGGCCGCCTGGCCGTGCCCGGCCACCTGGTGCTGGCCGGCTTCACCGACATGTCGCCACGCTTTCGGCGCCTGCTGCGGGCGTTCGAGGAACAGGGCTGCCTGATCGCGCAATGGCGCGACACGCAGCGCGCGCCCGCCGAGCCGCGCCGCTACGAGGCGCCGGAGCAGGGCGCCGAATGGCGCGCGGCGGCCGAGTGGGCCGCCAGCCAGTTGAAGCGCCATCCCACCGGCCGCTACGCCATCGTTTCGCCCCAGCTCGAAGCCGAGTCGCCGTTCGCGCGGCGCATCCTCAGCCAGGCGCTGGCGGGCCATGACGGCGCGCCGGCGTTCGCCTTCAACGTGGCGGTCGGCCGCCCGCTGGATGAATGGCCGATGGCGCGCGCCGCGCTGGCCTGGCTGCGCGCGCTGGCCGAGTGCGCGGCCGGCAAGGGCTGTGGCGTCGAGGTGTTGGGCGCCGCGCTGCTGGCGGGCCACTGCGCGGGCGACGTCAGCGAACGCGCCCGCCTGGCCGCCCTCGATGCGCGCTGGCGCCGTCGCGGCCAGATCCACGTGTCCGCCGCGGAATGGCGCAAGCAGCTGTCGCAGCTGCCGCCGCTGGCGCAGGCCTGGGACCAGGCCATGGAGATCTGGACGCGGGGCGGCGCGCGCGCGACCAGCGATGTCTGGATGCTGCGCATGAAGGCGGCGCTGACGGCGCTCGGCTTTCCCGGCGAGGGCGTGCTGGACAGCGTCGGTTACCAGGTGCTGGGCGCGTTCGGCGAGGCCCTGGGCGGCTTCTCGGCGCTGGCGCCGGCCGCCGGCAAGCTGGGCGGCGTGGCGGCGGTCAACCTGCTCCAGAGCGTGGCGCGTTCGGCCGCCTTCCAGCCGCAGCGCGACCCGCTGGCGCGGCTCGACGTGCTGGGCCTGCTGGAAGCCGAAGGCGGTTTCTGGGATGGCGTCTGGATGCTGGGGCTGACCGACGACGTGCTGCCGGCCTCGCCCAAGCCGAATCCGCTGCTGCCGCTGGCGGTGCTGCGCCAGGCCAAGGCGCCGCGCGCCACGCCCGAGCGCGAACGCGAATGGGCCGAGGGCATCTACGCGGCGCTGTGCCGCTGCGCGCCGCAGGTCATCGTCAGCCACGCGCACATGGACGGCGAACGCGAGTTGCGGCCGTCGCCGCTGATCGCCGCCGCCGCCCTGACCGATTGGCGGCCCGCGCCCGCGCTGGCCGTGGCCGCCTTGCCGCAGGAAACGCTGGACGACGCGCAGGGTCCGCCCCTGGCGTCGGACGATCGCGGCGGCGGCGGGTTGGACGTATTGGACACCCAGGCGCGCAATCCCCTGTGGGCGTTCGTGCGTCACCGTTTGGGCGGGCGCGAACTCGCCGCTTATGCCGACGCGGCCACGGTGAACGTGCGCGGCCAGTTCCTGCACAAGGCATTGGAACTGGTGTGGGGCATGCTGCCCGACCAGGAGGCCTTGCACGACACGCTGGCCGCCGGCCGCCTGCCGGCCTTGCTGGAGCAGGCGGTGGCGCAGGCCGCCGAGGAAGAGCTGCAACAGTACGCGCCGGCGCTGAAGGCACTGGAATGCGCGCGCGCGCTGGCGGTGCTGGCCTCGTGGCTCGACATGGAAGCCCAGCGGCTGCCGTTCGCGGTGGCGCAGGTCGAGAAGAACCACGAATGGCACCATGGCGCGCTGCACCTGAAGCTGCGGCTGGACCGCATCGACACGCTGGCCGACGGCCGCAACGTCATCGTCGACTACAAGACCGGCGTGGCGGCGGCCAAGCCCGAGCCCGACTGGTCGCGCAGCCGCCCGGTGAACGTGCAGCTGCCGTTCTACGCCTCGGTGCTGGCCGATGCCGCCGGCGGCGAGGTGGCCGGCCTGGTGCTGGCCCAGATCCATGCGCGCCAGGTGGCGGCGCAGGGCCTGGCCGACGAGGACCTGGGCATGGCGGGCGTGACGCTTGCCGCCGAGAGCAAGTACTTCGACGGCCTGTCCTGGCCCGAGATCCGCCAGCGCTGGCGCGCCGCGATCGAGTCGCTGGCCGATGAATACGTGGCGGGCCACGCGGCCAACGTCGCCTACCGCCGCGACGACCTGAAATACTGCGACGCGCTGCCCTTCCTGCGCTTGCACCTGGATGACGAGGACGCCTGAGCCATGGCCGATGTAGAACGCCAGCCCCAGGACCATGCCGCGCGCGCGGCGGCGCTGGACCCCGCACGCTCTTTCCTGGTGCAGGCGCCCGCCGGCTCCGGCAAGACGGAACTGCTGACCGACCGCATCCTGGCGCTGCTGGCCACCGTCAACCGGCCCGAGGAAATCGTCGCCATCACCTTCACGCGCAAGGCCGCCTCGGAGATGCATGCGCGCGTGCTGAGCAAGTTGCGCCGCGGCCTGGACGCGCCGCCCGAGGCCGCGCACGAGCGCCGCAGCTGGGAACTGGCGCGCGCCGCGCTGGCGCGCAACGCGGAACAGGAATGGCACCTGCTGGAGCACCCGGCGCGGCTGGCGATCCGCACCATCGACTCGTTCTGCGCCGGCCTGGTCCGCAGCATGCCGTGGCTGTCCGAGCTGGGCGGCATGCCCGAGATCACCGACGACGCCCGCGCCCACTACGAAGCGGCGGCGCGCGCCACGCTCGACCTGGCGGACGACTACGACGCCGTCCGCATCCTGCTGCAGCACATGGACGTGGACGTGCAGGCGGCCAAGGACGCCATCGCCGACATGCTCGGCCAACGCGATCAATGGCTGCCGTTGCTGCGCCATGGCTCCGACCGCGAAGCGCTGGAGGCAACGCTGGCCGAGGCCATCGGCGAGGACCTGGACGCGCTGTGCGAGGCCATGCCCTACGGCTGGGCCGATGCGCTGTCCGGCCCCGCGCGGCTGGCCGCGGCCCAATTGCAGGACGGCGGCGAGGACGACCGGCTGGCCGCCTTGCTCGACTGGACCGAGGAACTGCCGGCGGATGCCGAAATGCTGGACCAGTGGCGCGCCGTCGCGCACCTGCTGCTGACCGGCACCGGTTCGCTGCGCAAGACTGTCACCAAGACCCTGGGCTTTCCGGCCAAGTGCGCGCACAAGGAGCCGTTCGTCGCCTGGCTCGAAAGCGCCGATGCCGATGCCGCCTGGGTGCGGCGCCTGGCGGCGGTGCGGGACATTCCGGCGCCGCGCTTGAGCGACGCGCAATGGGAAGTGCTGGGCGCCCAGCTGATGACGCTGGCGCTGGCCGTGGCGCAGTTGCGGCTGCGTTTCGCCGATACCGGCGAGGTCGATTTCATCGAGATCTCGCAACGCGCCGCCTCGGCATTGGGCAGCGCCGACGATCCGGGCGAGCTGCTGCTCAAACTCGACGCCTCCATCCGCCATCTGCTGATCGATGAATTCCAGGACACCAGCCAGACGCAGCTGGACCTGCTGCGCACGCTGACCTCCGGCTGGCAGGAGGGCGATGGCCGCAGCCTGTTCCTGGTGGGCGATCCGATGCAGTCGATCTACCGTTTCCGCAAGGCGGAAGTGGGGCTGTTCCTCGAAGTCGCTGAGACGGGCGTGGGCGAGCTGCAGCCGGGCTTCCTCAACCTGACCGACAATTTCCGCTCGCAGGCCGGCATCGTCGACTGGGTCAACCAGTCGTTCGCGCAACTGCTGCCCAAGCGCAGCGACGCCGCGGCGGGCGCCATCAAGTACAGCCCCTCCACCGCCTTCCACGGCGCCTTGCCGGATCCGGCCGTGCGCTTCCATCCCGCCTGGTCGCGCGCCGGCGCCGCGCCCGCCGAGGAGCAGGCCGAGGACATCGCCGTCGACCTGGTGCGGCAGGCGCTGGCCGAACACGCGGGCAGCAAGCACCCGGTCGCCATCCTGGTGCGGGCTCGCAGCCACCTGGGCAACCTGACGCGCCGGCTGGCGCAGGAAGGCATCCGCTGCCGCGCGGTCGATCTGGTGCCGCTGGCGCTGCGGCCGGTGGTGGCGGACCTGGTGCAACTGGTGCGGGCGCTGTCGCATCCGGGCGACCGGCTGGCGTGGCTGTCGGTGCTGCGCGCGCCGTTCTGCGGCCTGACGCTGGAATCGCTGCAGCGCCTGTTCGGCGCCGACCATGTGACGCCGGTGCCGGTGCTGCTGGAGCGTCTGTTGCGCCCGGCGCCGGCGAAGGTCGTGGCGGCGCCCTTGGCCACCGCGCCGGCGGCCCGCCAGGGATCCCTGTTCGACGACAGCGAGAATCCGGCGCAAGGGGCCTTGTTCGACGATGCGGCGCCTGAGACTTCGCGCGTTGATTCCGCGTTGACGGCGGCGGCGATGCGCGATGGCGAGACATCATTCAGCGGCGTGGATGCCCCGCGTTCGGCCAAGACCTTGCTGCGCCCCGACGAGTACGCGCGCCTGCGGCAGGTGGCGGCGATATTGCTGGACACGCGCAACGCGTCGGGCGCGATGCCGTTCGCGGCCTGGGTCGAGACGCTGTGGCGCCGCCTGGGCGGCCCCGCGCTCTACAGCGGCCCGTCGGTCGCCAACGACGCCGAAAGCCTGTTCCAGTTGGTCGAGCGCCTGGCGCCGCACGGCGCCATCGACGTTGCCGCGCTGGACACCGGCATCGCCCGCCTGTTCGCGGCGCCGGATGCCGCCGACGAAGAGGCCGCGGTCGAGATCATGACCATGCACAAGTCCAAGGGCCTGCAGTTCGAGACCGTGATCCTGTACGGCCTGCATCGCGCGCCGCGCGGCGACCAGCCGCCGCTGGTGCGCTTCGAGCAAAGCGGCGGCCGCGTGCTGTTCGGCCCGGTCAAGCCGCGCGCCGAGACCGAGGCCGACCCCGTGTCGCGCTACCTGGGCGCGCGCGAGGCCCGCCGCGCGTCCTACGAAATCGACCGCCTGCTGTACGTCGCCGCCACGCGCGCCCGCAAGCGCCTGCACCTGGTCGGCCACGTCAACGTCGACGAGGCCAGCGGCCAGCCCAAGACGCCATCTTCCGCCAGCCTGCTGGGCCGTCTCTGGCCCTGCCTGGCCACCCCCACGCCGCCGGCCGCCGACGGCGACACGGCCGAGCCCGTGGACGACGCGCCCGAATGGCAAGGCGAACCGCTGCGCCGCCTGCACCGCGACGGCCTGGCGCAATTGGCGCGGCAGGCCGACGTAACCATCAGCCCCGGCTTCGCCGCCGCCGCGCGCGGCGCCTGGGGCGACAGCGCCGAGCATCCCGCCTGGCAACTCGAATCCGGCTACGACGCCGCCATCGGCACCCTGGCCCATGCCTGGCTGGCCCGCATCGGCCAGGACGGCGTCGCCACCTGGCCGGCCGACGCCCTGGCCCAGCGCCTGCCCGCCATGCGCCGCCAGCTGACCCGCGCGGGCATCCCCGCCAGCCAGGCCGACGCCGCCGCCGAAGCCGTCCTGGACACCCTCCAGTCCACCCTGGCGGACGAACGCGGCCTCTGGCTCCTGTCCCAATCCGGCGCCCGCCGCGAATGGCCCCTCATCGACGCCGCCGGCAAGGTCTCCGTCATCGACCTGGCGCTGAGCACCGAAGACGGCTGGCTGATCGTCGACTACAAAACGGGCCGCCCCCAACCCAACGAATCCCCCGCCGCCTTCGCCCAACGCATGCGCCAACGCCACGGCGACCAACTGCTGCGCTACTGCGCCCAGGTCACCGCCCTCGACGGCCGCAAAGCCCGCGCCGCCCTATATTTCCCCCGAGCCCAAGCCTGGATCGACCTATAAAAGAAAGCGGGCAAGGCAAAGCGAAGCGAGCCCCCAAGACAAGCGAAGCAACGTCTTCCCCCCCTCCCCCTCGGGGGGAGGGCCGGGGAGGGGGCCCACATACAGCCCCCTCGGGGCCCGCCAGCCAAGAGGCTAGCCGAGCGAGCAACGCGAAGCTCTGCTAGAATCTTGGCTGGCGGGCCCCTTCGCATGGTTCGACGGTGAACCTGGTCAGGTCGGGAACGAAGCAGCCATAGTCGTTTAGGGTCAGTGCCGGAGTAAGGCTCGCCAACCGGTTTTCGCAAAGGGGACGGGGTTGTTTTCCAAGGGGATTTCCCCGGAAGATGATTCCGTCCCTTTTGCATTTCATGCCGGCAATCGCATCGGCTCTTGCAAAGGCTCTACAATCCCGCCATGACTTATCTGGTACTGGCCCGCAAGTGGCGGCCGCGATCGTTCGATACCCTCGTGGGACAAGATCACGTGGTGCGCGCGCTGACGCATGCGCTCGACACCCAGCGCCTGCACCACGCCTGGCTGTTCACCGGCACGCGCGGCGTCGGCAAGACCACGCTGTCGCGCATCCTGGCCAAATCGCTCAACTGCGAAACCGGCATCACCTCCAAGCCCTGCGGCGTCTGTCGCGCCTGCACCGAGATCGATGCGGGCCGGTTCGTCGACTACCTCGAACTGGACGCGGCCTCGAACCGCGGCGTCGAGGAAATGACCCAGCTGCTGGAGCAGGCCGTCTACGCGCCAGGCGCCGGCCGCTTCAAGGTCTACATGATCGACGAAGTGCACATGCTCACGGGGCACGCGTTCAACGCGATGCTCAAGACGCTGGAAGAGCCGCCGCCGCACGTCAAATTCATCCTCGCCACCACCGACCCGCAGAAGATCCCGGTCACGGTGCTGTCGCGCTGCCTGCAATTCAATCTGAAGCAGATGCCGGCCGACTCCATCGTGGGCCACCTGCAGGCGGTGCTGGGCGAAGAACAGGTCGGCTTCGAAGTGCCGGCCCTGCGCCTGATCGGCCAGGCCGCGTCGGGCTCGATGCGCGACGCGCTCTCCCTGACCGACCAGGCCATCGCCTACAGCGCCGGCAACCTGACCGAGGATGCCGTGCGCGGCATGCTCGGCACCATCGACCAGCGCCACCTGGTGCGCCTGCTGGACGCTTTGTCCACCGGCGACGCCAAGGGCGTGCTGGCGGTGGCCGATGAACTCGCCACGCGCGGCCTGTCGTACGCCGGCGCGCTGGCCGACCTGGCCGTGCTGCTGTCGCGCGTCGCCATCGAGCAGCGCGTGTCCGGCGTGATGCCGGCCGAGGATCCGCTGGCGGCCGACATCGCCCGCCTGGCGCAATCATTGCATCCCGACGCGGTGCAGCTGTTCTATTCGGTGGCGGTGCACAGCCGCGGCGAACTGACGCTGGCGCCCGATGAGTACGCCGGCTTCATCATGGCCTGCCTGCGCATGCTGGCGCTGAATGGTGACGCCGGCCCGCAGACCGCCGTCGAGGCGCCCGCCACGCCGGCCCGCCAGACGGCCGAGCCCGCCGTGGCCGCCGCGCAGCCGCCGCAAGCGGCGCCGGTCGCCGCCGCGCCGGTGGTGGAACGGACCGCGCCGGTGGCGCAACCGGCCGCCCCCGCGCCGGCTCCCGTGACGGCAGCCCCCGCACCGTCCGCGCCCGTGAGCGCGCCGCAAGCGAACGCCGCGCCGGCTCCGGCCGCCGCGCCCGCTGCTGTCGCGCCCGCGCCGCCCGTCGCCGCGCCTGTTGCGGACCCCGTCGCCGCGCCCGCCCAGCCGGCCGCTGCCAGCGTGCCGCCTTGGGAAGATGCTCCGGCCGGCGCCGGTCCCGCCCAGGCCGCCGTCGACGCCGCTGCCCAGCCGTCGTCCCCCATGAATGCCGCCACGCCGAGCGCGCCGGCCACGGCATCGCCCGCAGCCGCGCCCGCCGTCGCGGCTGCGCCAGCGGCGCATGCCCCCGCCACGGACGCTTCCACCGCCCCGGCGCCCGCCAAGTCGGCCCCGCTGGCCGTGACGCCCGCGGCCGCCGCGGTCGCGCCGGCCGTGGATGACAACGGTCCGCCGTCCTGGGTCGACGAGGAAATCCCGTTCGAGGCCGAAGGCGGCTTCGTGCCCGATGGTGGTTTCGCGCCCGACGGCGGTTTCACGTCGGACCCCGACGACGATTTCGAAACGCTGGCCAGCGCGCCTTCGTCCGCGCCCGCGCCGTCGGCGGCGCCCGCCCGGCGCGAAGGCCCGGCCCCGGCCCGCAAGCGCCAGTCGCGCGCGCGCCTGACCGACATGACCTCCGCCGCCTGGCCCGAGCTGGCCGCGCGCCTGCCGGTCACCGGCCTGGCCGCCGAGCTGGCGCGCCAGAGCGAATGGGCCGGCGTGCAGGGCGATGCCATCATCCTGCGCGTGGCGGTCAAGACGCTGGCCGAAAGCGAAAGCCGCGTGCGCCTGCAGACGGTGCTGTGCGAACACTTCGGCCAGGGCATCCGGCTGGACGTGGACGTCGGCGCGGTCGGTGAAGCCACGGCCCACGCCGTGGCCCAGGCCGAGCGCGCGGCGCGCCAGCAGGCCGCCGAGGACGCGGTCGCCGTCGATCCCTTCGTGCAGGCGCTGCTCTCCGACTTCGGCGCCCATGTCGTGGCGGGTTCGATCCGCCACGTCGAACCTCCTTCCGCCGCCGCTTGACGCGCCGGCAATCCCTACATTCCCTCGTTCAAGGAAGCTCCATCATGATGAAAGGACAATTGGCCGGTCTGATGCGCCAGGCGCAGCAGATGCAGGAAAACATGAAGAAGGCGCAGGACGCGCTGGCCGAGATCCAGGTCGAAGGCGCCTCCGGCGGCGGCCTGGTCAAGGTCACCATGAGCTGCCGCCACGACGTCAAGCGCGTCGAGATCGATCCGTCGCTGCTGGCCGACGACAAGGACATGCTGGAAGATCTGGTCGCCGCCGCCTTCAACGACGCGCTGCGCAAGGCCGAAGCCACCTCGCAGGAAAAGATGGCGTCCGTCACCGCCGGCATGCCGCTGCCCCCGGGCATGAAGCTGCCGTTCTGATCCAACGTCCCGGCCGCCGCCGCCCCGGGCGGCGCGGCCCTTGCCGTCCGCACGTTTCTGTTGTGTCATGGATCCTCTACTGCCTGAACCCGAACCGCTGGTCTCGCTGATCGAGGCGCTGCGGCGCCTGCCCGGCGTGGGTGTGCGTTCCGCGCGGCGCATGGCCTATCACCTGTTGCAGCACGACCCCCAGGGCGCCGACATGCTCGGCCGCGCGCTGGCCGGCGCGGTGCGCGACCTGCGCCACTGCTCGCGTTGCAACAGCTTCGCCGAAGAGGACGTGTGCGCCACCTGCGCCAATCCGAAGCGCGATCCTTCCCTGCTGTGCATCGTCGAGACGCCGGCCGACCAGAACATGATCGAGTCCAGCCACGGCTACCGCGGCCTGTACTACGTGCTGATGGGACGAGTGGCGCCGCTCGAGGGCATCGGCCCGCGCGAACTGGATTTCGACCGCGTTATCCGCCGCGCCACCGACGGCGTGGTGCAGGAGGTCATCCTGGCCACCAACTTCACCGCCGAAGGCGAGACCACCGCGCATTTCCTGGGCGAGGCCCTGGGCGAACGCGGCCTGCGGGTCACGCGCCTGGCGCGCGGCGTGCCGGCCGGCAGCGAGCTGGAATACGTCGACGCCGGCACCATCGCCTGGGCGCTGATGGAACGCAAGACCACCTGATACGCATCCACAATAGTCCACCGGCAATGTACCGGCGGGCATTGGAAGAACTGCCCGCGCGCGCGGCGCGGCATCCACAAGAGGAAGACAACCGCCATGTCAGCCCTGACCGGCCTGAAGGTCCTGGAACTCGGCACGCTCATCGCCGGCCCGTTCGCCGCCCGCATCTTTGGTGAATTCGGCGCCGACGTCATCAAGGTGGAAACGCCGCACGGCCCCGACGGGACCGGCGGCGGCGACCCCATCCGCAGCTGGCGCCACCTGCACGAAGGCAATTCGCTGTGGTGGACGGTGCAGGCCCGCAACAAGCAATCCATCGCCCTCAACCTCAAGCACCCCGAAGCCCGCGAGATCGCCCGCAAGCTGGCGCTGGACGCCGACGTGGTGGTCGAGAACTACCGCCCCGGCGTGCTGGAAAAGTGGGGCCTGGGCTTCGAGCAGCTGCGCGCCATCAACCCCGCGCTGATCATGGTGCGCCTGTCCGGCTACGGCCAGACCGGCCCGATGAAGGACCAGCCCGGCTTTGGCGCGATCGGTGAATCCATGGGCGGCCTGCGCTACGTGTCGGGCCATCCCGACCGGCCGCCGCTGCGGGTCGGCATCTCGATCGGCGATTCGATCGCCGCGCTGCACGGCGTGATCGGCGCCATGATGGCGCTGCGCCACCGCGACGCCACCGGCGGCCGCTGGAACGGCCAGCAGGGCGAGGCGTGCAGGGCGGGGCAGGGCCAGATGGTCGACGTCGCCCTGTACGAGGCGGTGTTCAACATGATGGAAAGCCTGGTGCCCGAATACGACGTGGCCGGCGTGGTGCGCGAGCGCACCGGCGGCGCGCTGCCCGGCATCGTGCCGTCCAACACCTATACGACGCGCGATGGCCAGAACATCGTCATCGCCGGCAATGGCGACGCGATCTTCCACCGCCTGATGCTGGCCATCGGCCGCGACGACCTGGCCTCGGATCCGGACCTGGTGCGCAACGACGGCCGCGCCCGCCGGGTCGCCGAGATCGATGGCGCCATCCAGCAGTGGTGCGACGGCCGCGGCATCGAAGAGGCGCTCAACACCCTGAAGGCGGCCGACGTGCCGGTCGGCAAGATCTACAGCGTGGCCGACATGTTCACCGACCCGCAGTTCCTGGCGCGCCGCATGATCGAGCAGCACCAGTTCGCCGACGGCAGCCCGGTCAAGCTGCCGGCGGTGGTTCCCAAGCTGTCGGAAACCCCGGGCGGCACCCGCTGGATCGGTCCGTCATTAGGGGAACATACCGAGGAAGTCCTGAAATCGCTGGGGTATGATTCAGCGGCTATCGACAAGCTGGCGCAGACCGGCGCTATCGGTATCCCCGCACCCAAGGAGACAACACATGTCAGTCACACGTCGTGATCTGCTCAAGATGGCCGGCGCCGCCGGCGTCATGGGCATGGCCCCCGCCATCGTGCGCGCCCAGAAGCTGGAAAAGACCAAGGTCCAGATCGCCGTGGGCGGCAAGCCCCTGATCTACTACCTGCCGCTGTCCATCGCCGAGGCCCGCGGTTATTTCAAGGACGAGGGCCTGGACGTCTCCATCGCCGACTTCGCCGGTGGTTCCAAGGCCCTGCAGGCCGTGGTGGGCGGCAGCGCCGACGTGGTCTCGGGCGCGTTCGAGCACACGCTGGCCATGCAATCGAAGGGCCAGGCCTACCGCGCCTTCGTGCTGCAAGGCCGCGCGCCGATGATCGGCGTGGGCGTGTCCAAGAAGAACCTGCCCAACTACAAGGGCCCCGCCGACCTCAAGGGCAAGAAGATCGGCGTGACCGCGCCGGGCTCGTCCACCAACATGGTGGTCAGCTTCTTCCTGGCCAAGCACGGCCTGAAGGCTTCCGACGTTTCCATCATCGGCGTGGGCGCCGGCGCCGGCGCGGTGACCGCGTTGCGCAGCGGCCAGATCGACGCCATCTCCAACACCGACCCCGTGGTGTCGATGCTGGAAATGCCGGGCGACATCCAGATCATCGTCGACACCCGTACGCTCAAGGACACCCAGGACATCTTCGGCGGCAACATGCCGGCCGGCTGCCTGTACGCGCCGCAAGCGTTCGTCGATGCCAACCCCAACACCGTGCAGGCGCTGACCAACGCCATGGTGCGTGCCGACAAGTGGATCCAGAAGGCCGGCCCGGACGAGATCGCCAAGGTCGTGCCCGAGACCTACCTGCTGGGCGACCCGGCCGTGTACAAGGCCGCCATCGGCAAGAGCCTGGAAGGCCTGTCGCCCGACGGCATGATCCCCGAGGACGGCGCCGCCACCGCGCTCAAGGCCCTGGCTGCCTACCAGGCGGATTTCGACGGCGCCAAGATCGACCCGTCCAAGGTCTGGACCAACGATTTCGCCCGCCGCGCCAACGAGAAGTATCCCAATGGCTGACGCCGCGCTATCGCTGGAAAACATCAGCTGCACCTTTGTCTCCCGCGACGACCGCTCGCAGCGCTACACCGCCGTCAGCGACACCAGCCTGGCCATCGCGCCGGGCGAGTTCGTGTCGGTGGTGGGCCCGACGGGCTGCGGCAAGTCCACCCTGCTCAACGTCAGCGCCGGCCTGCTGTCGCCGTCGTCGGGCCAGGTGAAAGTGTTCGGCCAGCCGCTGTCGGGCATCAATGCGCGCGCCGGCTACATGTTCCAGGGCGAGGCGCTCTTGCCCTGGCGCAGCGCGCTCGACAACGTGGTGGCCGGGCTCGACTTCGCCGGGGTGCCGCGCGCCGAAGCGCTCGAGCGCGGCCGCGACTGGATGCGGCGCGTCGGCCTGGGCGGTTTCGAAAGCCGCTATCCGCACCAGATGTCGGGCGGCATGCGCAAGCGCGCCATGCTGGCGCAGACGCTGATCCGCGACCCCGACATCATCCTGATGGACGAGCCGTTCTCGGCGCTCGACATCCAGACGCGCCAGCTGATGGAAAACGAGGTGCTCGACCTGTGGATGGCCAAGCGCAAGGCGGTGCTGTTCATCACCCATGACCTGGACGAAGCCATCGCCATGAGCGACCGCGTGGTGGTGCTGTCGGCCGGGCCGGGCACGCATCCCATCGGCGAGTTCGTCATCGACCTGCCGCGTCCGCGCGACGTGGCCGAAGTGCGCAACAACCTGCGTTTCGTCGAATTGCACGCGGCCATCTGGGCGGTGTTGCGCGAGGAAGTGCTCAAGGGCTATGCCCAACAACAGAAGCGGGCCTGAGGCCCATGCCTGATCCAGGCCGCGCCCGCTTCCCCACGTACAGGCCCTGACCATGTCCAAGTCGTTCAAACCGGGTTCCGCCAGCCTGCGCTTCTGGCAGTTGCTGCTGCTCGTCGTCATTTTGGGCGTGTGGCACTTCGCCTCGCGCGATTCCAAGGTGGCGTTCTTCTTCGGCGAGCCCCTCAAGGTGTGGGGCCGCATCTGGGCCTGGTTCGTCACCAACGCCGACATCTACACCCACCTGTGGGTCACGCTGACCGAAACCGTGCTGGCCTTCTTCATCGGCACCATCGCCGGGCTGGGTTTCGGCCTGTGGCTGGGGCTGTCGCCGCGCGCCAGCGCGATTCTCGACCCCTACATCAAGGCGGCCAATTCGATGCCGCGCGTGATCCTGGCGCCGATCTTCGGCATGTGGTTCGGGCTGGGCATCTGGTCCAAGGTGGCGCTGGCGGTGACGCTGGTGTTCTTCATCGTCTTCTTCAACGTCTACCAGGGCGTGCGCGAGGTCAGCCCGACGTTGCTCGACAACGCCCGCATGCTGGGCGCGCGCCGGCGCCAGCTGTTGCGCCACGTCTACCTGCCGTCGGCCACCAGCTGGGTGTTCTCCAGCCTGCATACCTCGGTGGGCCTGGCCTTCGTCGGCGCGGTGGTGGGCGAATACCTGGGCTCGGCCAGCGGCGTCGGCTACCTGATCCTGCAGGCCGAGGGCACCTTCGACGTCAACACCGTGTTCGCCGGCATCGTGGTGCTGACCGCATTCGCGCTGGTGCTCGACTACATCGTCGGGATCGGCGAGAAGCGCCTGATGAAGTGGCAGCCCAAGTCGGGCGAGACCGAGAAGATCTAGGCGCAGCCGTCTTGCGGGATCATGGCGCGGTGTGTCCGCAGCCATGCCGTGAGGCTGTCGAACGCATCGCGCGCGCCTCGCAGCGCCTGCGCTTCGTGGCCCCGGGCCGCGCTGTCCAGGTGCAGCAGGAAACCCTTCCACAGCGTGCCCGTGTCCTCGCCATACCCTCGCAGATAAGCAAGCGGCAGGGGCGGCGCGACGTCTTCCAGGCGCTTGGCCAGGAAACGCCCGCCCAGCTGCGATCCCTCGACCACGTAGGCCACGCCCAGCGCGTAGGCGTCGGCGGTCTGTGGCGCGGGCGTATCGGGGCATTCGGGCACGGGGGCGGCGTCGCCCGCGGCGCGCAGGTCGGCGCGGATCAGGGCGCTCTTGCCGGCCCGTGCCGCGGCCTGCAAGCCGGCCGGCCAGTCCAGTTGCCAGAGTCGCCGCTCGACCGGCTCCAGCCATCCCAGCAAGGCGCGCAGATAGGCCAGGTAGCGGGCCGGGCTGATGTCGCCATCGGCCAGTGCCAGTCCCTGGTCCAGGGTTTCGTGGCGTTCGCGGGTGCCGTCGCGCAGCACCTGGTGTACGGGAGAAATCATGCGGAATCCTTGGTGGCCGTGGCGGGCAGGTGCAGCGACCAGCATTGCGGCTGTCGCTCGAGGCGCCAACCCGAGGCCAGCGCCAGGTTCTCGATGTCGCGCGGATCGAACAGCGCCGGCGCGACCGGGGCCTCGGCCGGCGCGGGCAGGCGCGCGTGCCACACGGCGGGATCGGAGGCGTCCAGCTCCAGCTCGGTGTCCTCGGGCAGCCAGGGCAGCAGGCACAGCACCCAGGCCATCACCAGATAGCGCGCGGCGAAGGCCGGCAGGTCGACCGGCGCCGGTTCATCGGGCCAGCGCACGCGGCGCTTGGACCACATCAGTTGCGAGAACAGCAGCTTGCGGCATTCCTTGAGCAGGGTCGCCGCCGGCAGCGAAGCGCCATTGTCGACCAGCCATTGATCGAGTCCGCGCAGGACGTCGACGCTGTCTTCCAGCATCTGTTGCAGGTCGCCGCCCAGGCGCTGGGTGCGCTGCTGCAGGGCGTCGGCGGCGGCGCCCTCGGGCGCCTGCCGCAGCATGGCCGTGGCCAGCGTGGCGTTGGACAGCGGCGCGAGGGCCTCGTGGCGCAGCACCGGAAAGATCTGCGCCAGGACCTGGAAGCGCACGCCTTGCGCGGCCAGCGCCTGGGCGTGCGGGGAGGGATTGGCGACGTGCATGGATCCGCCTCAGTCCGTCTGCCGCAGCACGGACAGCAGTGCGTCGGGATCGGCGGGTTTTTCGATCCAGCCGTCGAACAGGCTGGCGGCGTCTTCGTGGCGCTCGTGGCGCGCCAGGCCGCTCAGGGCGTAGATGCGCGAGGCGGCATGGCGCCGGCGCAGTTGCCGCGCCAGTTCGTAGCCGTCCATGTCGGGCAGCAGGATGTCCACCAGCACCGCCTGCGGGTCGAAGCTGGCGGCCTGCGCCAGCGCGTCCTCGCCGGTGCCGGCGCAGCGCGTTTCCAGCCCGGACATGGCCAGGAATTCGGCCAGCAGTTCCGAGCCCATTTCGTTGTCGTCGACCAGCAGGACGCGTAACGCGCGCGCATCGTTCAAAAGATGTCTCCAGTATTCAGGGTGTTTGCGGCGCGGGCAGGCCGCGCGGCAGGATAACGGTGAAGATGACCAGGCCATCGCGGCAGGCGACGGCGATGTCGCCATCGTGGTCGCGCACCACCTGGTTGGCAATATACAGGCCCAGCCCCAGGCCGGTGCGGTTGCGCGAGTGGCCCAGCGATTCCGGCTTGAAGGGCGAGAACAGGTGCGCCATGACGTCGTCGGGAATCGGCGCGCCGTGGTTGGTCACGGTCAGTTCGATCGTGTCGCCCACGCGCGTGGCGACGACGCGGATCGGCATGCGCGGCGCGCCATGCTGGCGCGCGTTGCTCATCAGGTTGGTGACCACCTGGGCGATGCGGTCGGTGTCGGCCATCAGCGTCAGCCCGGGGTCCACCTCGGGCTCGATGCGCAGGCCCGGGTAGGCCTGGCGCTTTTCCTCGATCAGGCCGGTCAGTAGTTCCGACAGCTGGCATTCGCGCTTCTCGATGCCCAGGCCCATGCCGCCCTGCAACCGCGACAGGTCCAGCACCTGCGAGATCAGGCGCTGCATGCGTCCGCTCGAATAGCGGATGCGTTCGCCCATGCGGGCGCCGGAATCGGTCTTGGACAGCAGCGTGGCCGCCATCGAGATCGACTGCAGCGGATCGCGCAGGTCGTGGCCGAGCATGGCCAGCAACGCGGTGCGGGCGCGGTCGACGTCGGCGGCGCGGCTGGTGGCGATGTGCGAGAGTTCGTCGCGCAGGTTGTCGGCCGCCTCCAGTTCGGCCGGCAGCCATGGCGCGCTGGTGTCGCGCGTGACTTCGCGCCAGGCCTCGAACGAGCCGCGCGGCGTCAGGCGCGGGCCGAGGTTGCCCACGGCGTACTGCTTTTCCGGCTTGCCGCCCCAGACCACGGTCTCGATCTGTTCGCGCCGCAGCCAGATCAGCCAGCCGTTGTTCATCGGATCGAACTTGCAGGCTAGCAGGCCGGCGTAGGGCACCAGGTCGGTCTGCAGGCCGGGGTAGTCGCGCGCGATGTTGTCGCTGTGGACCAGCCGCTGGCCGCTCTGGTCCAGCGCGCACAGGATGCCAGCCAGCTCGCCGCGCGGCGCGATGCCGCCGAACACCGTCACGCTGTTGCCCCACAGGCACAGCGCGGCGTCGCTGGGCAGCAGCGAGGCGGGGGTATCGGGGCCGCCCGACAGGGCCTGGTGCACGTTCTCGGACGCCGACACACGCTCGGCCAGCCGGCTCACCAGCGCGGCGCTGCGGCGCGCCTGTTCGGCGCGTTCGCTGCCCTCGATGTTGGCCAGCGCCGCCGACAGCACCTGCGCCAGCGCTTCGCAGGCCAGGCGGGCGGAATAGGGGATCAGGCGCGGGCAATGGTGATGGCAGGCGATCATGCCCCACAGCCGGCCGCCGATCACCAGCGACAGGCTCATCGAGGCGCGCACCCCCATGTTGGCCATGTATTCGAGATGGATCGGCGACACGCTGCGCAGCACCGAAAAGCTCATGTCCAGCGGCGGGCCGTCCTGGCCCTCCTGGCCCAGCACGCGCACCGGCCGGTACTGGCCGTCGGCGATCTGGCGCAACGTGTTCACGGTGTACAGGCGGCGCGCCTGCGCCGGGATGTCGCCGGCCGGATAGCGCCGTCCGACCCAGTCCTGCAACGCCGGATCGCCGCGCCGTTCGGCCACGATCTCGCCGCTGTCGTCGGGATGGAAGCGGTAGGCCATCACGCGGTCGAAGCCGGTGGCGCGCTGCACTTCCTGCACCGTGCGGTCCAGCAGGCCCGCGATGTCGCGCTGCGAGCGGATGCGTTCGATGCCGCGGTAGATGCGCGCGGGGTCGGCGATGCCGGGATCGTCGCCGCGGCGTTCGAGTTCGATCAGCGTCAGGCCGTCGGCGTTGCGATGGGCGATGACGTCGTAGGTGTGCTCGCCCAGCGCGATGGCGAGCGGGTCGAAGACGGGGTCGGTGCCGGCCAGCCAGGCCGGCAGGATGTGCGCCAGGCCGGGCGGCAGCGCCGCCGGCGCGCAGGGGTAACCCAGTGCCAGCGGCATGCCCAGCACCTGCGGCGCGTTTTCGCTGGCGTAGCGCAGCACGCCCGCGGCGTCGAACGCGAGCAGCGCGCCCAGCGGCTGGATCGCGCCCGGTACATGGATCGGTTCGCTATCGCAGTTGGCGAGGGTGACGGGCGGGTGGGACTGGGTCGGCGCATTCATTCTAGGCTTGTCCTGGAGGTGCGCAATGTGTTGTCATTATGTCAAAGTTCTTGCGAATGTGTGCATTTGCTGCGCCTCGGCTTTTCGATGCTGGGAAGCCCTAGGATCGATGGCGCCAGCCGGCCCTAATCCCCTACGGAGTTTTCATGGCGCGTCTTCCCTACGCCGATCTGTCTCATCCCGAAGCGCGACCCCTGGTCGACCGTATCGTCGCCGAGCGCGGCAGCGTGCTGCACCTGTACCAGATGCTGCTGCACAGCCCGGCGGTGGCGGGCGGCTGGCTCAATTACCTGACGTCCATCCGCCAGCTGTCCACCCTGCCGGGCGATATTCGCGAACTTGTGATCATGCGGGTGGCGGCCATCAACGGCGCGCCCTACGAGGCCGACCAGCACGCGCCGATCGCGCTGAAAGAGGGCCTGTCGCAAGCCCAGCTGGACGCCTTGCCCGAGTGGGAGGCGTCGACCCTGTTCAGCGAGCGCGAGCGCGCGGTGCTGGCCTACACCGACGCCATGACGCGCCAGGTGCAGGTGCCGGAGCCGGTGTTCCAGGCGGCGCGCGCCGCCATGGGGTCGGAAAAGCTGATCGTCGAGCTGACCGCCACCGTCGCCGCCTACAACATGGTGTCGCGCTTCCTGGAAGCGCTGCAGGTGCATTCGCACGACCATCGCTGATGGCGGCGCCCGGCCGTGGCGGCCGGGCGGTGGCGGCGCGGATCAGCCGCGTTGCGCCTCGATCAGCGCGTCCAGCTTGATGGCGTCGGCGACGAAGGCGCGGATGCCTTCGGCCAGCTTGTCGCTGGCCATGGCGTCGTCGTTGAGCTGGGTGCGGAACGCCACTTCGTCCGAGGCGATGCGGGCGATGTCGCCGCCCGCCGCGTCGGCGCGCAGTTGCGCCGGGGCGTCGCCCTCGGTCTGCGACAGCTGGGTCAGCAGCTCGGGGCTGATGGTCAGCAGGTCGCAGCCCGACAGCGCCAGGATCTGGCCGACGTTGCGAAAGCTCGCGCCCATGATCTCGGTGGCGATGCCGAAACGCTTGTAGTACTGGTAGATGCGGGTCACCGACTGCACGCCGGGATCGCGCGAGCCGGCGTGGTCGGCGTCGACCCAATTGGCGCCGGCGGCCTTCTTGTGCCAGTCGTAGATGCGGCCGACGAACGGCGAAATCAATTGCACCTGGGCGTCGGCGCAGGCCACCGCCTGCGGCAAGGAGAACAGCAGCGTCAGGTTGCAGCGCACGCCCTCGGCCTGCAGCGCGCGGGCGGCCTGGATGCCTTCCCAGGTCGAGGCGATCTTGATCAGCACGCGTTCGCGCGGCACGCCGGCGGCTTCATACAGGGCGATCAGGGCGCGGGCGCGCTCGATGGTGGCGCGGGTGTCGAACGACAGGCGCGCGTCGACCTCGGTCGAGACCCGGCCCGGCACGATGTCCAGGATGGCGCGGCCGAAGGCCACCAGCAGGCGGTCCATCAGTTCGGCGGTGGGGGCGCCGCGGTGGTCGCGGGCGGTCTTTTCGAGCAGGGGACGGTAGGCGTCCTGCTGGACGGCCTTGAGAATGAGGGACGGATTGGTGGTGGCGTCGGTGGGACGCAGCGCCTTCATCGCTTCGAAATCGCCCGTGTCGGCGACAACGGTGGTGTGATTGCGCAGGGCGTCAAGTTGGCTGGACATGGGCAATACGGCTCGCAACATCAGGGTTGAAGGTGCTTTAGCGTATCACCGACCCGTCCGCGGCGCAGTCACCGTCGATCGCGCGGGGCAGGCGGCGGCGAGCCTTGCGCCGATGCTGAAATCTTCGATGCCAGCCTTATTTGGCGCGGCTTTCCGGGGAAAACGGCCACTCAAGGTATAATTCCAAGGTTTGATTATCGATTCTAAAACCGGGGTTTACTGTGCTGCCGCAACTCTTTCCCGAGGGGATCAACCGCTTCCCTCCTGCAATTCTGGCTCTGGCGGACGGTACCATTTTTCGAGGCGTGTCGATCGGTGCGCCTGGGCATACCGTTGCCGAAGTGGTGTTCAACACCGCGATGACCGGGTACCAGGAAATTCTCACCGATCCGAGCTATAGCGGCCAGATCGTCACGCTGACCTATCCGCATATCGGCAACACCGGCGTCAACGCCGAGGACGTCGAAGCCAATCGTGTCTACGCCGCCGGCCTGGTGGTGCGCGACTGTCCCGCCCGCGTGTCGAACTTCCGTTCCACGCAATCGCTGCCCGAGTACCTGTCCGAGCAGGGCATCGTTGCCATTTCCGGCATCGACACCCGCAAGCTGACCCGCATCCTGCGTGAAAAGGGCGCCCAGGGCGCCTGCATCTTCGTCGGCTCGGATGCCGACCGCGCCGTCGAACTGGCCCGCGGCTTCGCCGGCATGGCCGGTCAGGACCTGGCCAAGGTCGTCTCGATCAAGGACAGCACCACCTGGACCCAAGGCACCTGGCAACTGGGCGAAGGCTACACCCAGCCCGACCAGTCCAGGTTCCACGTCGTCGCCTACGACTTCGGCATCAAGTCCAACATCCTGCGCCTGCTGGCCGATCGCGGCTGCCGCCTGACGCTGGTGCCGGCCGAGACCAGCGCCGAGGAAGTCCTCAAGCTCAATCCCGACGGCGTGTTCCTGTCCAACGGCCCCGGCGACCCCGAGCCCTGCGACTACGCCATCGACGCCACCCGCGTGTTCCTGGACAAGAAGCTGCCGGTGTTCGGCATCTGCCTGGGCCACCAGATCATGGGCCTGGCCGTTGGGGGCAAGACGCTCAAGATGAAGACCGGCCACCACGGCGCCAACCACCCGGTGCAGGACCTGGCGTCCAAGCGCGTCTTCATCACCAGCCAGAACCACGGTTTCGCGGTCGATGCGGCCAGCCTGCCGGCCAACGCGCGCGTCACGCACGTCTCGCTGTTCGACGGCACGCTGCAGGGCTTCGAGCTCACCGACCGTCCGGCCTTCTGCTTCCAGGGCCACCCCGAAGCCAGCCCCGGTCCGCACGACATCCTGGAGCTGTTCGACAAGTTCATCAGCCTGATGTCCGGCCAAAAGTAAAGATTGCATCATGCCCAAGCGTACAGACCTAAAAAGCATTCTCATCATCGGCGCCGGCCCCATCATCATCGGGCAGGCGTGCGAATTCGACTATTCCGGCGCGCAAGCGTGCAAGGCGCTCAAGGCCGAGGGTTACCGCACCATCCTGGTGAACAGCAACCCCGCCACGATCATGACGGACCCGGAAACGGCCGACGTCACCTACATCGAGCCCATCACCTGGCAAGCCGTCGAAAAGATCATCGAGCGTGAAAAGCCCGATGCGCTGCTGCCCACCATGGGCGGCCAGACCGCGCTGAACTGCGCGCTCGACCTGGCCCACCACGGCGTGCTGAAGAAGCACAACGTCGAACTGATCGGCGCCAACGAGCACGCCATCGAAAAGGCCGAAGACCGCCAGAAGTTCAAGCAGGCCATGACCGACATCGGCCTGGAGTCGGCCAAGTCGGGCGTCGCCCACAGCATGGACGAAGCCTGGGAAGTGCAGCGCCGCATCGCCGCGGAAGTCGGCACCTCGGGCTTCCCCGCCGTGATCCGCCCCAGCTTCACCATGGGCGGTTCGGGCGGCGGCATCGCCTACAACGCCGAAGAATTCGAAACCATCTGCCGCCGCGGCCTGGAAGCCTCGCCCACCAGCGAGCTGCTGATCGAAGAGTCGCTGCTGGGCTGGAAGGAATTCGAGATGGAAGTGGTCCGCGACAAGGCGGACAACTGCATCATCGTCTGCTCCATCGAGAACCTGGACCCCATGGGCGTGCACACCGGTGACTCCATCACCGTGGCGCCGGCCCAGACGCTGACCGACAAGGAATACCAGATCATGCGTAATGCATCGATCGCGGTGTTGCGCGAGATCGGCGTGGACACGGGCGGCTCGAACGTGCAGTTCGCGGTCAACCCCGAGAATGGCCGCATGATCGTCATCGAGATGAACCCGCGCGTGTCGCGTTCGTCGGCGCTGGCGTCCAAGGCCACCGGCTTTCCCATCGCCAAGGTCGCCGCGCGCCTGGCCGTGGGCTACACGCTGGACGAGCTCAAGAACGAAATCACCGGCGGCGCCACGCCCGCCTCGTTCGAACCGTCGATCGACTACGTGGTCACCAAGGTGCCGCGTTTCGCCTTCGAGAAATTCCCCACCGCCGACGCGCGCCTGACCACCCAGATGAAGTCCGTGGGTGAAGTCATGGCCATCGGCCGCACCTTCCAGGAATCGTTCCAGAAGGCGCTGCGCGGCCTGGAAGTCGGCGTCGACGGCCTGAACCAGAAGACCACCGACCGCGAAAAGCTGCAGGTCGAGCTGGGCGAACCCGGTCCGGAACGCATCTGGTACGTGGGCGACGCCTTCGCGCAAGGCTTCACGCTGGACGAAGTGCACAACATCACGCACATCGACCCGTGGTTCCTGTCGCAGATCAAGGAAATCGTCGACATCGAGCTGGCGCTCGAACAGAAGACGCTGTCCGACCTGGACTACGCCACCCTGTGGGAACTGAAGCGCCGCGGTTTCTCCGACCGCCGCCTGGCGTTCCTGCTGGACACCGTGGAATCCGAAGTGCGCAAGCTGCGTCACCAGTTGAACGTGCGCCCGGTCTACAAGCGCGTCGACACCTGCGCCGCCGAGTTCGCCACCCGCACGGCCTACATGTACTCGACCTACGAGGAAGAGTGCGAAGCCGCGCCCACCGATCGCAAGAAGATCGTGGTGCTGGGCGGTGGCCCGAATCGCATCGGCCAGGGCATCGAGTTCGACTACTGCTGCGTGCATGCCGCGCTGGCACTGCGTGACGACGGCTACGAGACCATCATGGTCAACTGCAACCCGGAAACCGTCTCCACCGACTACGACACGTCCGATCGCCTGTACTTCGAGCCGCTGACGCTCGAAGACGTGCTGGAAATCGTCCACAAGGAAAACCCGGTCGGCATGATCGTCCAGTACGGCGGCCAGACCCCGCTGAAACTGGCGCGCGCGCTGGAAGCCAACGGCGTGCCGATCATCGGCACCAGCCCGGAATCCATCGACATCGCCGAAGACCGCGAGCGCTTCCAGAAGCTGCTGAACAAGCTCGGCCTGCGCCAGCCGCCCAACCGCACGGCCCGCACCGAAGCCGAGGCCCTGGCCCACGCCACCGAGATCGGCTACCCGCTGGTGGTGCGTCCCAGCTACGTGCTGGGCGGCCGCGCGATGGAAATCGTGCACGAGCAGCAGGACCTCGAGCGCTACATGCGCGAGGCCGTGAAGGTCAGCAATGACTCGCCCGTGTTGCTGGACCGCTTCCTGAACAACGCCACCGAAGTCGACGTGGACTGCCTGGCCGATGGCGAAACCGTCTTCATCGGCGGCGTCATGGAACACATCGAGCAGGCCGGCGTGCACTCGGGCGACTCCGCCTGCAGCCTGCCGCCTTACTCGCTGTCGGCCGACGTCATCGCCGAGATCAAGCGCCAGACCGGCATGATGGCCAAGGCCCTGAACGTCAGCGGCCTGATGAACGTGCAGTTCGCCATCCAGGGCGGCGACGTCTACGTGCTGGAAGTGAACCCGCGCGCCTCGCGCACGGTGCCCTACGTGTCCAAGGCCACCGGCCTGCAACTGGCCAAGATCGCCGCGCGCGCCATGGCCGGCCAGACGCTGGCGGCCCAGGGCATCACCAAGGAAGTCGTGCCGCCTTACTTCTCGGTCAAGGAAGCCGTGTTCCCGTTCGTGAAGTTCCCGGGCGTGGACACCATCCTCGGCCCGGAAATGAAGTCGACCGGCGAAGTCATGGGCGTGGGCACCAGCTTCGGCGAAGCCTTCGTCAAGTCGCAGCTGGCCGCCGGCGTGCGCCTGCCGGAATCCGGCACGGTGTTCATCAGCGTGAAAAACCAGGACAAGCCCCGCGCCGTGGAAGTGGCGCGCGGCCTGCACGCCCTGGGCTTCAAGCTGGTGGCCACGCGTGGCACGGCCGCCGAGATCGAAGCGGCCGGCATTCCGGTGCAGCGCGTCAACAAGGTCACCGAAGGCCGTCCGCACATCGTCGACATGGTCAAGAACGGTGAGATCTCGCTGGTCATCAACACCGTCGAAGAGCGTCGCAACGCCATCGTCGATTCGCGCACCATCCGTACGCAGTCGCTGGCGGCCCGCGTGACGTTCTTCACCACCATCGCCGGCGCTCGCGCGGCCGTCGAGGGCATGCAATATCTGCGTCAAGGCCTCGGCCTGCAGGTGTATCCGCTGCAGGAACTTCACGCGTCTTTGTCGGACAAATAACGCTTGGGCGCGCAGAGGGCGCGCCTTCAAGTGACTTTAGGACAAAAGAATGAAGTGGTTCATTCTGGCGTTATTCATCGTATGCGCCACGGTAGTTCACTACCGTGGCCGCGTCCGACACAAGTTCTCGCGGCAGGCGTTGGATCATTCCACGTTCACGGCGCCGCTGAACTGCTTCATGTACGCGTTCTCCAGCGTGCCCAACAAGCCCTATCTCGATCTGGACCAGTTCCCGGAGCTGAAGGTCTTGCTGGACCGCTGCGAGGAAATCCGCGCCGAGGCCGTCAACCTGTACGGGGACGGCCACATCAAGGCCTCGGACAAGTACAACGATGCCGGTTTCAACTCGTTCTTCAAGACGGGCTGGAAGCGCTTCTACCTGAAGTGGTACGACGCCGACCATCCCTCGGCCGAGGCCCTCTGTCCGGTCACGACCCAGCTGCTGGCGGGCATCCCGACCATCAAGGCCGCGATGTTCGCCTCGCTGCCGCCGGGCAGCCGCCTGCCGCGCCACCGGGATCCGTACGCCGGTTCGCTGCGTTTCCACATGGGCCTGATCACGCCGAACAGCCCCGACTGCTACATCAACGTCGATGGCCAGGAATACTACTGGCGCGACGGCGAGGCGGTGGTGTTCGACGAGACCTTCATCCATTACGCCGAAAACAAGACCGACCAGAACCGGATCATCCTGTTCGCGGACGTCGAGCGTCCCATGCGTTACCGCTGGGCCCGGGCGTTCAACCGCGTGGTCGGCGGCTTCCTGTTGCGCGCGGCGGCCGCGCCCAACCAGGAAGGCGACGCCACCGGCGGCATCAACCGCATCTTCGGCGCGGTGTATGCCGTGCGCCGCTTCGGCAAGGCGCTCAAGAAGAAGAGCAAGCCGCTGTACTACCTGTCCAAATGGGCGCTGGTGGCGGCGATCTTCGCGCTGATCTTCCTGTAAGACTCGCGCCGGCGTTCCTGTAGCATAGCGGGCGGAGCCTCTCATCCGGGAGGCTCCGCCTTTTTTCATCCGACGCGGGGCGAGCCTCCATGGACAGAGTATTCATCACCGGCGCCAGCAGCGGCCTGGGCCGCGCCCTGGCGCAGCGCTACGCCGCCAGCGGCGCCACGCTCGGCCTGCTGGGCCGGCGCGAAGACGCGCTGCGGGAACTGGCCGCCAGCCTGCCCGGCGAGCATCGCTGCTACGCCGTCGACGTGTGCGACCGCCAGGCGCTGCACGCGGCCGCGCAGGACTTCATTGCATTCTGCCAGGGGCGGGTGGACGTGGTCATCGCCAGCGCCGGCATCAGCGCCGGCACGCTGACCGGGCATCACGAGGATTACGAGGTCTTCAAGGCCATCGTCGATACCAACCTGCTGGCGACCGTGGCGACCTTCGAGCCTTTCGTCGAGCCGATGCGCGCGGCCGGCGGCGGCCGGCTGGTGGGCATCGCCAGCGTTGCGGGCGTGCGCGGCCTGCCGGGCGCGGGCGCCTACAGCGCCTCCAAATCGGCGGTGGTGACCTACTGCGAAAGCCTGCGGCTGGAACTGGCGGACGACGGCATCCGCGTCGTCACCATCGCGCCGGGCTATATCAGGACCGCGATGACGGCGCACAACCCGTACAAGATGCCGTTCCTGATGGACGCCGACAAGTTCGCGCAGCGCGCCCATGCGGCCATCGGGCGCGGCACGTCGTACACGGTGATCCCGTGGCAGATGGGCGTGGTGGCGAAACTGATGCGCCTGCTGCCCAACGCGGTCTACGACCGGTTGGCGCGCAACGCGCCGCGCAAGCCGCGCAAGGCGGACAAGGGCGGCTGAGCCCTCACGGCACGACGTCGTCGCCCACTTCCGTGGCCACGTGGCCCACGTCGCCCCAATCCAGCACTTCCCACTGGCGGCCGCGCACGCCGACGCGGTTGATGCTGACGTTCAGCAGCGCCGCGTCGCGCGGCGCGTTCAGCGGCACGCCGCTGGCGTGGCGCCAGATGATGTCCAGCACGCCGCCGTGGGTGAACATCAGGATGCGTTCGCCGTCGTGGCGGCTGGCCACGTCGTCGACCGTTGAAATCACGCGCGACTGGAACTGGCCCAGCGTCTCGCCGCCATCGAGCGCGCGCAGCGGATCGCGGCTGCGCCAGGCGGCCGCGGCTTCCGGCGCCAGCACGTCGATGCGCTCCAGGTCCAGCCCTTCCAGCACGCCGAAGCCGCGCTCGCGGATGCCGGGTTCGACCCGCACGCGCAGGTCCAGTTGTTCCGACACCGGCGTGGCGGTGGCGTGGGCGCGTTGCAGGTCGCTGCTGTAGATCGCATCGAACGGCGTGCCGCGGGCGTCTTCGCGCAGGCGCGAGGCCAGCAGGCCGGCCTGGTTGCGGCCGAATTCGTTCAGGGGGATGTCTTGCCAGCCTTGCAGTCGGCGCTGGCGGTTCCAGTCGGTTTCGCCGTGGCGGATGAACCAGATTTCAGTCATTACGATGTCGATACGGTGGGGAAGGGCGCGCGTGGCGGGTCCGGCTCAGAGCGGCTCGGGCGCGACGGGCGCGCGCGGCTTCCAGATGGCTTGAATGATCGAGCTTAACGCGACCAGCGCGGGCTCGCTAGCGCGTTCATAGGGCAGGATGAATCCCAGCATGGCGTCGGCCCGCGCCTGGCCCCACACCATGAAGTCGCCCGAGGCCGCGCCGGCCAGCGCGGTTTCCTCGCGCAGCAGCGCGCAACCGGCGCCCGCCCGCACCAGCGCCTCCAGGTTGGCCTGGTCGTCGTTCTGCATGGCGATGCGCGGCGACAGCCCGTGGCGCTCGAACATGTCGCGAAGCAGCAGGTGGGTGTGGCTGCCGGCCGGTCCGTCCAGCCACGGCAATTGAGCCACCTCGCGCCAGCCGCCGCGCTTGAGCACCGTGGCGTGTTCGGTCGGCAACGCGATGCGGTAGCGCACGCTGCGCAGCGGCAGCCACAGCACGCCGCGCGGCGGATGCGCGGCGATGGTCAGCGCCGCCGGCAACCGGCCGGTGCTGACCTGCTCGGCCAGCACCACGGTGGGCTGGATCTGCGTCTTCAATTCGATCAGCGGCAGCCGCTGCGTGATGGCCGCGGCCAGCTCGCCCAGCCGCAGGAAGTCGGGTTTTTCGCTGGGCAGGCCCAGCTCCACCACGCCCTGCAGGCTGCCCTGCAGCTGCTGCGCCTCGGACTTGAATTGCGCGCCCAGCACCAGCAGCGATTCGGCGGTGGGCAACAGCATCTCGCCGGCCTTGGCCAGCGCCAGCCGTCCGCCGCTGCGGTCGAACAGGGCCACCCCCAGGCTCTGTTCGAGCGCCTTGATCTGCGCGGTGACAGCGGGCTGGGTCAGCGACAGCGCTTCGGCGGCCCGCGTCAGGTTGCCCAGGCGGGCGACCGTGACGAAGGCGCGGATCTGATAGATTTTCATGCCGCCTTTGTAGGGGAAGCGGGCTCAGGCGGCAAGCAGCCGCACCTGGGTCGGCTCCAGCCCGATCGACACCGGCGCGCCCACCGGGAAGGGCGACAGCCCCGCCAGGTGCGACTGGTCGGCCGTCAGGCGCTGTTCGCCGATCTGCACCTGGTAGCGGGTGAATTCGCCCAGGAACTCGCTGCTTTCCACCACGCCCGGCAGCCACACGTAGCGCGCGTCGCCCAGCCCGTCGGCCATCTCGATCTGCACCGTGTGCGGCCGGAAACTGGCCGCCAGGCGCTGCGCCGCCGGGGCTTCGGCGGCCAACGGCAGGTGCAGGTCGCCCACGCCTTCCACCGCCAGCACCACGCTGCCGCTGGTGCGCTCGCGCACCTCGCCCTCCAGCACGTTCATGGTGCCGACGAAATTGGCCACGAAGCGGTTCACCGGGTAATCGAACAGCGTGCTGGGCGCGCCGATCTGCTGCACCACGCCGTGGTCCAGCACCGCCATGCGATCGGCGGTGGTCATGGCCTCTTCCTGGTCGTGGGTGACGAAGATGGTGGTGATGCCGAGCCGCCGCTGCAGGCTCAGCAGGTCCTGGCGCATCTGCACGCGCAGCTTCTTGTCCAGGTTGGACAGCGGCTCGTCCAGCAGCAGCACCTGCGGCTCGATCACGATGGTGCGCGCCAGCGCCACGCGCTGCTGCTGGCCGCCGGACAGCTGGTTGGGGCGGCGGCGGGCGTATTGCGACAGTCCCACCAGTTCCAGCGCGGCCTCGACCTTGGCGCGGATCTGCTCGCGCGGCAGCTTGCGTTCGACCAGCCCGAACGCGACGTTGTCCCACACCGTCATGTGCGGCCACAGCGCGTAGTTCTGGAACACCATGCCGATGTTGCGGTTCCACGGCGGGATGGCGCTGATGTCCTTGCCGTCCACCAGCAACTGCCCGGCGTCCTGCCGGTTGAAGCCCGCGATCAGGCGCAGCAGGGTGGACTTGCCCGAGCCGGACGGCCCCAGCAGGGCGAAGAACTCACCCGGTTCGATGCTGATGTTGACGTCCTTGAGCACTTCCGTCTTGCCGTACGACAGCCGGATGTTGCGGCATTCAACGCTGACTTTCTTCATGTCGATTCCCCTTGGTTCAGGCCGTCTCGTCGTGGCGCGCCGGCCGCTGGCGCGACTGGGCCCGCTCGACCAGCAAGTGCGAGACATACGTGCCGATGGCGACCGCGGCCACCGCCAGCACGCCCAACGCGGCGCCCGGGCCGCGGCCCGCCGCGCTCTGCATGTACAGATAGATGCCATAGCTCATCGGCGCCTGGCTGTCCTTGGTGACCAGCATGATGGTGGCCGACAGCTCCACGGCCGCGGTCACGAAGCTGGTCACGAAGCCGGCCAGCATGCCGCCGGCCATCAGCGGCACCACCACGCGCCGGATGGTGCGCATCCGCGTCGCGCCCAGCGATTGCGCCGCTTCCTCGAGCGATACGTTGATCTGCTGCAACGCGGCCACGCACGAACGCAGCGCGTAGGGCAGCCGCCGCACCGAGTACGCGATCATGATGATGATCCACGACGAGGTCAGCAGCGTGCCGGTGCCCGGGATCTCCACGCCGCGGAAGGTGCGCAGCAGCCCGATCGCCAGCACGATGCCCGGGATCGCCAGCGCCGCCGAGGCCAGGAAGTCCAGCCACTGGCGCGCCGGCAGTCGGGTGCGCAGCATCAGGTAGGCGATGGCGGTGCCCAGGATCACGTCCACGCCCGCCGCCAGGCCGCAGTAGAGCAGTGTGTTGGCGATCATGCCCTGCGACTCGCTGAACACCGCGCTGTAGTGCGCCAGCGTATACCCGTCGGGCAGCGGCGCGAAGCTCCAGACGCTCGCCAGCGACAGCAGCAGCACGCCTATGTGCGGCGACAGCACCAGCAGCAGAACCAGGGCGATCCAGCCATACGCCAGCACGCTTTCGGCGGGGCGCAGCTTGCGCTTCTGGATCGAGTTGCCGCCTTTCTGCAGCGTGGAATAGTCGCGTCCCTTGAGCACCCGCGCCGACAGCCATAGCGCCAGGATCGAGAAGGCGATCATGATGACGCTGATGACGTAGCCCAGCGGATCCTCCAGCCCCACCTGCGTGATGCGCAGATAGGCCTGCGGCGCCAGCATGTTGGTGGTGCCCAGCACCAGCGGCGTGCCGAGGTCGTCGAACACCTTGACGAACACCAGCGAGGTGCCGGCCACGTAGCCCGGCAGCGCCAGCGGGAAGATCACCCGGCGGAACAGCCGGAAGCCGCGCGCGCCCAGGTTGAAGGCGGCTTCTTCCATGGCGCCGTCGATATTGCGCAAGGCCACCACCAGGTTCATCAGGATGAACGGGAAGTAGTGCAGCGCCTCGACGAAGATGACGCCGTTCAGCCCTTCCATGAATGGAATGGTGAAGCCGAACCAGTCGTTCAGCAGCAGGTTGACGCTGCCCGAGCGGCCGAAGATCAGCTGCATCGCCACCGCGCCGACGAAGGGCGGCATGATGAGCGGCAGCACGCCCAGCGTCTGGATGATGAGCGCGCCGCGAAAGTCGAAGCGCACCGTGAAGTACGCCAGCGGCACCGCGATCAGCGAGGCCAGCAGCGCCGACCAGCCCGCCACGTAGAGGCTGTTGAAGAACGCCTCCAGCATCAGCGGCTGGTTGAAGAACGCGCCGAAGTGGCCGATGGTGAAGCCGCCGTCGGCGTTGACGAAGGCGCTGTAGAACACCGTGCCCACCGGCACGGCCAGGAACAGCGCCAGGAAACCCAGCACCAGGAGCGCGGCCAGCACGGGGCCGGCGGGCAGGCGTGAATGGCCCGGAAGATTCATCGAGATTCCCGTAATGGTTCAAGACAGGCCGCCCGCGGCGGGGCGGCGGCCGGACGGGGCGAGCCCCCCGTCCGGCGCGAGCCGGGCCTACAGCGCCGCGGCTTCCCGCGCCAGCTTCACGGCCTGCTCATAATTGCTCTTGGCCGTGCCGTTCCATTCGCCTTCCAGCTTGGTGATCTGCTGGTTGACCGCGGCGTCCTTCTTGTTGCCGCTGAAGATCTTCAGGAACTCGGGGTCGGCGGCCTGCTTGCCGTCGACCAGCGGCGCCCAGGCCAGCTTGCGGGCCTGCGCCAGCAGTTCGGCCGGCTTGCCGCTCTTGCCCTTGTCGCCGAGCTTGGCCTCGGCGTCGTAGATCGCCTTGGTTGCCGCCTGCAATTCCTTCAGGCGGAACGTGACGGTCTGGTCGTACAGCGACTGCACCACGTAGTAGCGCGTCTGCGACAGGTCGGCGTTGAACTGCACCTTGCTGCGACGCGCGATCTCGGCCGGGTCGGGATAGCCCTGCGGCACCTTGCCGGCCAGCGCCGAATACGGCAGCACCGGCAGGCGCGAGATCTTCGGCTCCAGCAGCAGCTCCTGGCCCGCCTGGCTGAGCGTGAAGGCGATGAACTTCTTGCCTTCCTCGGTATTCTTGGCGCCGTCGATCAGCGCGATGTTGGCCGGCACGATGGCGGTCTCGGAGGGATAGACGAACTCCACCGGGAACTTCGAATACTTGCTCGACAGGCCGAAGAAGTCGATCACCGGCCCCGCGCCGAACTGGCCGTTGTTGACGCCGTCCGGCACGCCGAACGAGCGCTCGGTCACGGCGCTGCTGTTGCCCGACATGCGCAGCAGCGTGTTCCAGCCGTCGTCCCAGCCTTCGCCCTGCAGGATGGTCTCGACCGTCAGGTGCATGGTCCCCGAGCGCGACGGCGAGGTGATGCCGACGTGGCCGAACCAGTGCGGCGCCAGCAGGTCCTTCCATTCGACCGGCGCGGGAATCTTGTGCGCCGCGATGTAGCGCGTGTTGTAGACGATGCCGTAGCCGGCCAGCGCCTGGCCCAGGTACATGCCGCCCGGGTCGTTGATGGGGTAGTTGCCGATCTTGTCCGGCACGTCCTTGTTGGCCACATCCGACGACTTGGCCAGCAGCTTGTCGCGGCCCAGCACCTCGAAGGCGTCCGGCGCGCTGGCCCAGAACACTTCCGGACGCTGGCCGGCCGGCGTCTCGCGCACGTAGGCGATGCCGGACACGGTGTTCTTGTTGAGGATTTCCAGCGTGATGCCGGGGTTGGCCTTCTCGAACGCGGTCTTGTAGGCCTGGGTCAAATCTTTGGGGAACGACGTGATCACCGTGACGGTGCCCGCCAGGGCGGGGGCGGCGCAGGCGGCCAGCAGCGCCCCTGCAAGGGCTGTGCGCATTGCATGCATGGTTTGTCTCCGTGGTTTTTCGATTTGTCCGGAGACCTTAGCGGCTGCATGCGCCGCCAGTCCAATCACAAATTTTGATGCGCGCCATCAGCCCGGCGGGCATTCGGGAGAACCCGCGGGAAGGAAGCTAGGCCGTGGCCGAGACGCCGCCGTTGGCCTTGGCCATCGCCTTGACCTTCTCGGTCATCACCTTCTGGATCTGGCCCATGATCTGCTGCGCCTGTCCGTTCAACGCCTGCAGCTGGGTGGCTTTCTGTTCCGCCGACGCATTGCTGTCGCGCACGCGTGCGATCTGCTCCATGACGCGCTTGAGCTGGCGTTGCAGCTCCTTGATCACCTGGGTGTAATAGTCGTCGTTTTCGGACGATTCGGTTTCCTCGGCCTGGCCCACCTTCTTGGCGCCGGCGCTGTTGACGCGGATCTTGCCGTCGGGCGTGACCGTGACGCCTGGATCGCCGGCCTTGGCGTCCTTGGCCTCCTTGTTGGCCTGGATCTTCTGTGCCCACAGGTCGGCCATGCTGCCGATGCGCGAGGTCCCGCTGATGGAATCGATGGCCATGAAGGTCTCCGGGGGAGAGGATTGACTGGGGTTTCCACTAATACGGCATTCCGGCGGGGAACTTAAGTTGCCGCCCGTTCCCGGCCCCCTTTACACTGGCGCCCGCTCACACCAATCACTCCCGGGGATTCCATGTCCAATTCCTATTTTCCGCGCTGGCGCCTGGCGGACGACGCCCAGCCCGGCGTCATCATCGCCCCCGACGAACGGCTGTCCTGGCCCAAGAACGTGGCCATGGGCGCCCAGCACGTGGTGGCGATGTTCGGCTCCACCGTGCTGGCGCCGCTGCTGATGGGTTTCGATCCCAACGTCGCCATTCTGATGTCGGGCATCGGCACGCTGATCTTCTTCCTGTTCGTCGGCGGCCGCGTGCCCAGCTACCTGGGCTCCAGTTTCGCCTTCATCGGCGGCGTCATCGCCGTCACGGGCTATGCCGGCGGCGGCGCCAACGCCAACATCGGCGTGGCGCTGGGCGCCATCATCGCCTGCGGCCTGGCGTATACGCTGATCGGCGTCCTGGTCTGGATCGCCAATGGCCGCGCCGGCGGCGGCGCCAACTGGATCGACACCCTGATGCCGCCGGTGGTGACCGGCGCGGTGGTCGCGGTGATCGGCCTGAACCTGGCGCCGATCGCCGCCAAGGGCGCCATGGGCGCCTCGGGCTTCGACAGCGCCATGGCCATCGTCACCATCCTGTGCGTGGGCGGCATCGCCGTCTATACCAAGGGCATGGTGCAGCGCCTGCTGATCCTGGTCGGCCTGATCCTGGCCTGCGTGGTCTACGCCATCTGCGCCAACGGCCTGAACCTGGGCAAGCCGATCGACTTCTCGGCCGTGTCGGCCGCCGCCTGGTTCGGCCTGCCGCACTTCGCCGCGCCGGTCTTCAAGGCCGAGGCCATGGGCCTGATCGTGCCGGTGGCCATCATCCTGGTCGCCGAGAACCTGGGCCACGTCAAGGCCGTCAGCGCCATGACCGGCCAGGACCTGGACCGCTACCTGGGCCGCGCCTTCGTCGGCGACGGCGTGGCGACGATGGTCTCGGGCGCCGTCGGCGGCACCGGCGTCACCACCTACGCCGAGAACATCGGCGTGATGGCGGTGACCCGCATCTATTCGACGCTGGTGTTCGTCATCGCCGCGCTGATCGCCATTGTGCTGGGGTTCTCGCCCAAGTTCGGCGCCTTGATCCAGACCATTCCCGGGCCCGTGCTGGGCGGCATGTCGGTGGTGGTGTTCGGCCTGATCGCCATCGCCGGGGCCCGCATCTGGGTGGTGAACCAGGTCGACTTCAGCGACAACCGCAACCTGATCGTGGCCGCGGTCACGCTGGTGCTGGGCGCGGGTGACTTCACCGTCAAGCTGGGCAACTTCACGCTGGGCGGCATCGGTACCGCGACCTTCGGCGCGATCATCCTGTACGCGCTGCTGCGCCGCAAGAAGTAGGGCGGGGCGGCGCAAGGGGCAGCCATGGCTTGCTTTTGCGCCGGTCCCGCGAACTGGCCGGGCGTCGCGCCCGGCCGGCTTCCTTCAGGGGCATGAGCGGGACCGGCCGCGGCCGGTCCGCTCGCCTCAGGAGCGCGACAGCCGCGAGGCCGGCGTCCTGCCGCCGACCTGCACTGGCGCCACCTCGATCACCTGGCCCGACTGGGTCTTGAAGACCGAGGTCGCTTCCGCCAGGCGCCGCGCCTGGTCCTCCATGGCCGAGGCGGCGGCCGAGGCCTCTTCCACCAGCGCGGCGTTCTGCTGCGTCACCTCGTCCATCTGCGAGACCGCCAGGCTGACCTGGTCGATGCCGCCGGCCTGCTGGGCCGAGGCCGCCGAGATCTCGCCCATGATGTCGGCCACCCGCTGCACCGAGATCACGATTTCCTCCATGGTCTGCCCGGCCGCCGACACCTGGGACGAGCCGGCCGCGACGGTCTCGACCGAGGTTTCGATCAGGGCCTTGATCTCCTTGGCCGCCTGGGCGGCGCGCTGCGCCAGGGTGCGCACCTCGCCCGCCACCACGGCGAAGCCCTTGCCCTGTTCGCCGGCGCGGGCCGCCTCCACGGCGGCATTCAGCGCCAGGATATTGGTCTGGAAGGCGATGCCGTCGATCACCGAGACGATATCGGCGATGCGCCGCGAACTCTCGGAAATGCCCTGCATGGTGGCCACCACCTGGCCGACCGTGTGGCCGCCGCGCTGCGCCACCTCCATGCTCACCGCCGCCAGCTGGTTGGCCTGGGCGGCGTTGTCGGCGTTCTGCTTGACTGTGGCGGCCAGTTCTTCCATGGTCGAGGCGGTCTCTTCCAGCGCGGCCGCCTGTTCCTCGGTGCGGGTCGACAGGTTGGCGTTGCCGGCGGCGATCTCGGCCGCGCCGACGTTGATCTCCTCCACTCCCTGGCGCACCGTCGTCACCGTGCGGGTCAGGCCTTCCTGCATGCGCCGCACTGCGGAAAACAGCGTGCCGATCTCGTTGTTGGAGCGGGCGTCGACCCGCTGGGTCAGGTCGCCGGCGGCGATCCGGTCGAAATGCCGGCCGGCGTCCTGCAGCGGCAGCAGGACGCCGCGGCGGATGAAAGCCCAGCACAGCACCGCCAGCAGCAGCGCCACCGACAGCAGCACGATGGCCGAGATGCGGGCGGTCGAATAGGTGCTCTGCGAGCGTTCCAGCACGCCGTCGCTGCGCTCCTGGACCCGAGCCAGGAACACCTGCATGTCCTTGGCGAAATCGGCGTCGGCCTGGCGCACCCGCGCTTCGTTCTGCTGGTAGCGGGCGACCGAGCGTTCCTTGAGGGCCGCGTCCAGTTCGTCCAGCCCGGCGGCGTAGGCGTTGAAGCGGCCCTGCAGGACCACGGCCAGTTCCTGGCCGCGTTCGCTCTTGGGCACCGCCATGTAGCGCTCGAAGCGTTCGCGGGCCAGTTTCAGCTGCTCGGCGGCGGCGGCTTCCGCGCTGGCCGCCTGGTCCTGGGCGCCGGCCTGCAGGTCGGCGATGCCCGAGCCCAGCGACAGCCGGGCGCGCAGCAGCGCGGCGTTGGATTCATAAAGCGGATCGACCTGGTGCACGGCGACATTATTCAGGTCCTCGATTTCCCGCACGCTGTTTTCGGCATTCATCCAGCTCAAACCGCAAGCCAGCGCCAGGGTAATCACAAAGCAGGCCAACACCAGCATCATGCCCGTACGGACTTTCAATTTTTCCAGCATGGGAGCTCCCGTTCTTGAACGCGCTCCACCGCAGGCGCGGATCCTTTGCACGCCAGCGCTGCGATAGAGGGACGAACGTCGCGCCCGGATGACTGCGATGCGTCCGCCCAACCTGCAACACGCACAATCAATCGCTTTACGCGTGGCCGAAATGGCCGGCCCGCGTATCCCTTCGCTTAAAACAGGAAAATGCCGGCGAATACCGGCATGTATTTAATTGTTATTAATGGGCCAGTTTGTCGGTTATACCTTTTTTATTGAATACAACCTGCCGTTTTTACATAAACCCTTTTGATAACCCCCCGCGGTCGGGTTTATCCCTACCGCTGAGTATCTTTTACGCAACGCCGGCGCCGATCCAGGAAACGACGGGTTTTAGCGGGTTACAGCGCCGAAATGCGCCGAAAACGCCGGTTTCTCCGGTGGCTTGCAATTCCCGTGGACTTTGACCACAATATGGCCTTGATTGCCCCGGTTCCGACCCGAGCCGGGGTTTTGTTTTGGTCGCAGCTTGCCGCATTCGTCCGGCGGGCCGGCCCGAGCGGGCAGCGGGGGATCCATCGGGTTCAGCCTTGCCCGCCCCTGGCCGTTCCGCCCCAGACGTTGCCCGTCACGACTTGTCATCCGACGGCGCCCATGCGTCAGGTCCATGACCTTCACACCGAGAACGCTCCGTCGGGGGCGTTTTCTACTTTTGTTTGGGAAACGACATGTCTGCCATTCCTTTGACCGTGCGCGGGGCCGAGCGCTTGCAAGAAGAGCTCCAGCGGCTGAAAACCGTGGAACGTCCCGCCGTCATCAACGCTATCGCCGAGGCGCGCGCGCAGGGCGATCTGTCGGAGAACGCCGAGTATGACGCGGCTCGCGAGCGCCAGGGTTTCATCGAGGGCCGGATCGCCGAGCTCGAGGGCACGCTTTCCAATGCCCACCTGATCGATCCGAGCTCGCTCGAGGCCGAAGGTCGTGCCGTGTTCGGCGCCACCGTCGACATCGAGGACCTGGATTCGGGTGATCGCGTGACGTACCAGATCGTCGGCGACGTCGAAGCCGACATCAAGGCGAACCTGATCTCCGTGTCGAGCCCCGTGGCCCGCGCGCTGATCGGCAAGAGCGAAGGCGACGTGGTCGAGGTCAAGGCCCCGGCTGGCGTTCGCGAGTATGAAGTCCTGGGCGTGCGTTACATCTAACGCCGGCCCTGAGCGGTAAAATCAGCAAAACACCATAGACCGAACCGGGCATCCGGAAGGATTCCCGCGGCAAGATTGCGGAACACTATGGTGGACCGGGCGCGTAAAGCGCCCGTTTTTGTGCCTGGCGGTACTATCGCTTGGGCGACGACTTGCGGCTGGTGCCGCTGCGTGCCCCGGCCCGCAGGCTCAGTGCGCTGCCGGCGCGGCGCGGAATGCCGTGGCTGCCGGAAGTGGTTTTCTTGGTGCCGGGACGCATCGGCTTGCCGTTCTTGTTGAGCTGGTCCTGCGGCACGAAGCGGGTCTTCGGCTTGGGCTCTTCCGTCTCGGAGCGGCGCGGGCGCTTGGCCAGGGTCTTGCCTTCGGCGGCCAGCTTCTTGGGCGTATGCGGCTCGGAGGCGCGGCGCTTGGCGGGACGTTCCGGCTCAAGGGCGGCCAGCACGGGCGGCTTGATGTTGCCGGCCAGCGGGCGGAACAGGATCAGGGTCTTGCCCAGGTGGTGCACCGGGGCGCAGGACAGGGTGTCGCAGATGGTCGACAGCATGGCCTCGCGGGCCTCGCGATCGTCGCCGCCGGCCCGGACCTTGATCAGGCCGTGGGAAGTGAGTGCCAGGTCGATTTCCTTGAGCACGGCTTCGGTCAGGCCATTGTCGCCGATCAGGACGACGGGGCGCAGAGGGTGAGCGGCGGACCGAAGGTCGCTGCGCTCACGAGAGGTAAGTTCTAATATAGGCATGCGTGGAATTGTACGGTAATGGCCAAGAATAAATTCTCCAAAGACTGGATTCACCAGCACATCAACGATCCCTATGTGAAGATGGCGCAACAGAAGGGCTACCGGGCCCGCGCCGCCTTCAAGCTGATCGAGATTCTCGACACCGAGAAACTGCTGCGTCGTGGCGACCTGGTCGTCGACCTCGGCTCGGCCCCCGGCAGCTGGTCCCAGGTGGCGCGCGAGCGCCTGGCGGGGCCGGGCGGGGTGGTGGACGGGCGCATCATCGCCCTGGACATGCTGCCCATGGAGCCCGTGGCGGGCGTCGAATTCATCCTCGGCGACTTCCGCGAAGATGACATTTTGAAACAACTGGAAGAGATGGTCGGATCGCGCGCGGTGGACCTTGTAATTTCCGACATGGCCCCCAACCTATCCGGCGTGGGTATCGCCGACGCCGCGCGCATCCAGCACGTGTGCGAGCTGGCGATGGAGTTTTCCCTCGCTCACCTCAAGCCCAACGGGGCGCTGATCGTCAAGGCATTCCACGGAACCGGCTTTTCGCAGATCGTGGAAACCTTCAAGCAGCACTTCAAGCGGGTGGTCGAGCGTAAGCCGAAGGCGTCGCGGGACAAGTCCTCCGAAACCTTTCTGGTTGCCCGCGATCTGAAATAACCCGCGCCGGGGCCCGTGCCCCGGTCACAAGAACCTACCGGCCCGATGGCGGCCGGCCTGCCGAGACAACGACCAGCAAAATCACGAATCAGACGTAACTTAGCGGCCCCGCCCCTTCCCAGGACGCAACCCGGTCCGACAGGGTAGAATGGGCTATTGACATACTTGTGACTGTGCCATATGCGGGTGCGCGGTCGCCGGTCGGAATCGAAAGCAGGAGATCGACCTTGAATAATTCATTTTCGAAAGTCGCCGTCTGGATGGTGATAGCCCTCGTGCTATTCACGGTCTTCAAGCAGTTCGACGGACGCGCGCAGACCCAGGACGGCGTGACCTACACGCAGTTCATGGATGACGCCAAAGCGGGCCGTATCCGCAAGGTGGACGTGCAAGGTGGCCCTGGCGGCGACGTGCTGTACGTCACGCCGGACGCGGGCCGCGCCTACACGCTGACCTCGCCGGGCGACCTCTGGATGGTCTCCGATCTGCTCAAGTACGGCGTGCAGGTGTCGGGCAAGCCGCGCGAAGAGCAGTCGCTGCTGATGAGCATCTTCGTGTCCTGGTTCCCCATGCTGCTGTTGATCGGCGTGTGGGTGTTCTTCATGCGCCAGATGCAGGGCGGCGGCAGGGGCGGCGCGTTCAGCTTCGGCAAGTCGCGCGCCCGCATGCTCGACGAGAACACCAACCAGATCACCTTCGCCGACGTGGCCGGCTGCGATGAAGCCAAGGAAGACGTCCAGGAACTGGTCGACTTCCTGCGCGACCCCAGCAAGTTCCAGAAGCTCGGTGGCCGCATTCCGCGCGGCGTGCTGATGGTCGGCTCGCCCGGTACCGGCAAGACGCTGCTGGCCAAGGCCATCGCCGGCGAAGCCAAGGTGCCGTTCTTCAGCATCTCCGGTTCGGACTTCGTTGAAATGTTCGTCGGCGTGGGCGCGGCCCGCGTGCGCGACATGTTCGAGAACGCCAAGAAGCACGCGCCCTGCATCATCTTCATCGACGAAATCGACGCCGTCGGTCGCCAGCGTGGCGCCGGCCTGGGCGGCGGCAACGACGAGCGCGAGCAGACGCTGAACCAGATGCTGGTGGAAATGGACGGCTTCGAGTCGGGCCAGGGCGTCATCGTGATCGCCGCCACCAACCGTCCCGACGTGCTGGATCCGGCGCTGCTGCGTCCGGGCCGTTTCGACCGCCAGGTCGTGGTGCCGCTGCCCGACATCCGTGGCCGCGAGCAGATCCTGAAGGTCCACATGCGCAAGGTGCCGCTGTCGCCCAACGTCGACGCGACCATCCTGGCGCGCGGCTGCCCGGGCTTCTCCGGCGCCGACCTGGCCAACCTGGTCAACGAAGCCGCGCTGTTCGCCGCGCGCCGCAACGGCCGCACGGTCGACATGTCGGACTTCGAAAAGGCCAAGGACAAGATCATCATGGGCGCCGAGCGCCGCTCGATCGTCATGCCCGAAGAGGAACGCAAGAACACCGCGTACCACGAGTCCGGCCATGCCATCGTCGCCCGCCTGCTGCCCAAGACCGATCCGGTCCACAAGGTCACCATCATCCCGCGCGGCCGTGCGCTGGGCGTGACGATGCAGCTGCCCGAGACCGATCGCTACAGCATGGACAAGAGCCGCCTGCTGTCGACCATCGCGGTGCTGTTTGGCGGCCGTATCGCCGAAGAGATCTTCATGGACCAGATGACCACCGGCGCCTCGAACGACTTCGAACGCGCCACGGCCATCGCCCGCGACATCGTCACGCGCTACGGCATGACCGACGAGCTGGGCCCGATGGTCTACGCCGAGAACGAAGGCGAGGTCTTCCTGGGCCGCAGCGTGACCAAGACCACGCACATGTCCGAAGCCACCATGCAGAAGGTGGATTCCGAGATCCGCCGCATCATCGACGAGCAGTACGGCGTCGCGCGCAAGATCCTGGAAGACAACCGCGACAAGGTCGAAGTCATGACCGCCGCGCTGCTCGAATGGGAAACCATCGACGCCGACCAGATCAACGACATCATCGAGGGCCGCCCGCCGCGTCCCCCGAAGACGCCGCAAGGCCCGTCGGATACGTCTGATACGCCTCCGACTGGCCTGGCCGCCGGCGGTAACACGGCAGCCGCGGTCTGAGGTCTTTCGTCCTGATTTATGGCGAATAACTTCCTTTGCGGGCGCTTCGAGTTTGATCTCGAGCGCCCGCTTGTCATGGGTATCGTCAATGTCACGCCGGATTCGTTTTCCGACGGCGGCCAGCACGACGATACCGATGCCGCGGTGGCGCATGCGCGCCGCCTGATCGACGAAGGCGCGCAGATCCTCGATCTGGGCGGCGAGTCGACGCGGCCCGGCGCCGATCCGGTGTCGGTCGCCGACGAACTGGACCGGCTGCTGCCGGTGATCGAGGCGCTGCGCGACTGCGGCACGCCGCTGTCGATCGACACCTTCAAGCCCGAGGTCATGCGCGCCGTGCTCGATGCCGGCGCCGACATGATCAACGACATCTACGGCTTCCGACAGCCCGGCGCCATCGAGGCGGTGGCGCAGTCGCGCTGCGGACTGTGCGTCATGCACATGAAGGGCGAGCCGCGCACCATGCAGGCGACGCCGCCCGAATATTCCGACCTGATTGGCGAGATCGGGCTCTTCCTGGGAGCGCGGGCACAGAAGCTGCGCGCCGCCTGGATCGATCCCCGACGCATCGTGCTGGACCCCGGTTTCGGGTTCGGCAAGACCGCCGACCAGAACTTCCAATTGCTGCGCCGGCTGTCGAGCCTGCGCAGCGGCGGTTATCCATTGCTGATCGGCCTGTCGCGCAAGAACATGATCGGCCAGGCCACCGGCCGGCCGGTCGGCGACCGGCTGTCCGGCAGCATTGCCGCCGCCCTGGCCTGTGTGGCCCGTGGCGCCTCGATCGTGCGGGTGCACGACGTGGCGGCCACGGTCGACGCGCTCAAGGTCTGGCAGGCGGCTGAACAAGGAGCAATCACTTCATGACTCAACGCAAGTATTTTGGTACCGATGGGGTGCGCGGCGAAGTCGGCGGCCCGGTGATCAACGCGGAATTCGCCCTGCGCCTGGGTTACGCGGCAGGCCGCGTGCTGGCGCGCGAACACGCGGTGCGCGGCGGCAGCCGCCCGCAGGTGGTGATCGGCAAGGACACGCGCATCTCCGGCTACATGCTGGAATCGGCGCTGGAGGCCGGCCTGTCGGCCGCGGGCATCGACGTGCTGCTGGCCGGCCCGATCCCGACCCCCGCCGTGGCCTACCTGACCCGCGCGCTGCGCCTGGTGGCGGGCATCGTGATCAGCGCCTCGCACAATCCGTACCAGGACAACGGCATCAAGTTCTTCTCGGCCCAGGGCATGAAGCTGCCCGACGAGATCGAGGCGGCCATCGAGGCCGCGCTGGACGAACCGCTGGGCTGTGTCAGTTCCGAAGGACTGGGCCGCGCGCGCCGCATGTCGGATTCCCAGGGCCGCTACATCGAATTCTGCAAGAGCACGTTTCCCAACGACCTCGACCTGAACGGCATGACGATCGTGGTGGACGCCGCCCATGGCGCCGCCTACAACATCGCGCCGCACGTGTTTCGCGAGCTGGGCGCCGAAGTGCATGCCATCGGCGTGCACCCGGACGGCTTCAACATCAACAAGGGCGTGGGCGCGCTGCACCCGGAGCAGCTGGCCAAGGAAGTGAAGGCGCGCGGCGCCCAATTGGGCATCGCGCTGGACGGCGACGCCGACCGCCTGCAGATGGTGGACGGCGACGGCCGCATCTACAACGGCGACGAATTGCTGTACGCGATCCTGCGCGAGCGCATGCAGCGCGGCAAGGTGGACGGCGTGGTCGGCACGCTGATGACCAACTTCGGCTTCGAGCGCGCGCTGCAGCGCCTGAACGTGGGCTTCGAGCGCGCCAACGTGGGCGACCGCTACGTGCTGGAGCAGATGCAGGCGCGCGGCTGGCTCTACGGCGGCGAAAGCTCCGGCCACCTGCTGTGCCTGGATTGCCACTCCACCGGCGACGGCATCGTCGCCGCGCTGCAGGTGCTGACCGCGCTGCGCCGCAACCGTGTCTCGATGGCCGACTGGATCAAGGACCTGCGCATGTATCCGCAGAAGATGATCAACGTGCCGCTGACGCCGGGCCAGGACTGGAAGACCCATCCGGGCCTGACCGCCGCGCGCCAGGCCGTCGAGGCCGAGCTCGGCGACCGCGGCCGCGTGCTGATCCGCGCCTCGGGGACCGAGCCCAAGCTGCGTCTGATGGTCGAGGCCGAGGACGAAACCCTGGCCGTGACGTCGGCTGAGAAGCTGGCGGCCAGCCTGGGATAACCTCAAATCCACCAGGACCAGACATGGCCATTCATTGCTTTGCGATGAATGGCCATTGTTTGTGAGAAACAGGTATTGATTTGTAAAGTTTTGTCGAACTTTGCGGGATTAAGGCCGCACCGCTCCGAACTAAACTTCATAGTCACGTAACATATTGGTCAAGTCTTTGACATACAGGGCGTCCAAACTGACCGGACTCTCTAGGAGCTTCGCGCAATGCTGGAACTAGCACGCATCAATCCAAGCCGTAATGCTACAGAACCGTGGACGGGCCCCGCCGCACGGGTGCTGGTGGTCGGCCTGGCGCGCACGGCCGAGGAAATTGAACAGATCCAGCGCCTGCGCTACGACGTCTTCACCGAAGACATGGGCGCGGTCTTTCCCGATGCCCAGGACGGAATCGAGCACGACCGCTTCGATCCCTTCTGCGAGCATCTGATGGTGCGCGAACTCGACACCGGCCGTGTCGTGGGCACCTACCGCATCCTCACGCCCGAAAAGGCGCGCGAGGCCGGCGGCTACTACTCGCAATCCGAATTCGACCTGTCGGGCCTGGGCCCGATCCGCGACGAGGTGGTGGAGGTGGGGCGCTCGTGCACCCACGCCGACTACCGCAACGGCGCGGTCATCATGCTGCTGTGGTCCGGCCTGGCGGAATACCTGCGCCGCGGCGGCTACCAGTACGTGCTGGGCTGCGCCAGCGTCAGCCTGCGCGACGACGGCGTCACCGCCGCCGAAGTGTGGCGCACGATTTCCAAGCAGTTGCCGAAAGAAGGCCAGCCGCACGTGACGCCGCTGCACCGCTACCCGGTGGAAAAGCTCAACAGCACGCTGCCGGCCCGCGTGCCGCCGCTGATCAAGGGCTACCTGAAGCTGGGCGCGACGGTCTGCGGCGAACCCGCCTGGGACCCGGATTTCAACGCCGCCGACTTCCCGGTGCTGCTGAAGATGGACGGCATGGACGAGCGTTACCGCCGCCATTTCGGCCTGGATCAACCCACGGCCAACGGTCAGCGCTGATCATGCGCCGCCTGTTCCGCCGTATGAAGATCAAACTGATTCGGCGGGCAACGCGGCCATTCCGCCTGGAGCTCAAACAGCTCGAACGCGAGACGGATCTCTCGCCGTTCTAGCGCTTGATGCCTGTTTCGCCGCGCGGCCCCGGATGCGCCCGGGGCCGCGCTGTTTTCAGGACGCGATTCAGAACTCGAGCAGTTCGAACGAGAATCCCACCTTCGACCATTCCGCTTCTTCCGCGCGCAGCGTGAAGTCGCTGAGCGGGTGCTGCGCGAGCCAGTCACGGTTCACGCGCACCACGATGGAATCGTTGCGCATGGACGCGGTCAGGGGCAGGGGTTCGATCTCGCCGCGGCGGCGGAACAGCAGCACGGCCAGCCGCAGGCTGAGAATGGCGATCCACTGGGCGCGGTTGCGCACCAGCGGTTCGAGCTTGCTCAGCTTGCCCTGGTGGCCCAGCGCCAGCAGCGCCAGCAGTTGCTGGTCGGCGCGCGAAAAGCCCGGCATGTCGGCGTTCTCGAGCACGTAGGCGGTGTGCTTGTGGTACGCGTTGTGGGCGATCGACAGGCCCACTTCGTGCAGGTCGGCGGCCCAGCCCAGGGCGGCGCGCAGTTCGGCGCGTTCCGCGCCTTCGGGCATCATCGTGTCGAACAGGCTGAGGGCGGCGCGGTGCACGCGGCGGGCCTGGTTGACGTCGACGTGATAGCGCTTCATGAACTGGCGCACCGATTCGTCGCGCTTGTCATGCTCGTCGTCGCGGCCCAGCAGGTCGTACAGCACGCCCAGGCGCAGCGCGCCGTCGCCGGTGTGCATGACGTCGATGCCCAGTTCGTCGAACAGCGCGCTCATGATGGCCAGCCCGCCGGGCAGCACGTCGGCGCGCTCGACCTTGATGCCGGGCAGTTCCGAGGGGATGACGCGGCCGGCGCGCACGATGCGGTCCTTCAGCTTGCTCAGGCCGGCGCGGGTGATGCCGCGCTCGGACATGCCGCCTTCGGTGAGGATGGCGTACAGCGCCTTGGCGGTGCCGGAGGAGCCGTAGGCTTCCTTCCAGCCGGTCTTGCGGTACTGCTTGGCGATGACTTCGATCTCGCGCCGCGCGGCCAGTTCGGCCTGCTTCATCTGATGGGCGTCGACAATGCCGTCCGAGAAGAACTGCCGGCTGTAGCTGACGCAGCCCATGTAGAGCGACGACATCAGGCCGGGTTCGTGGCCCTTGCCGATGATGACTTCGGTGGAGCCGCCGCCGATGTCGATCACCAGGCGCTTGTTGGGCGAGGGCGGCAGGGTGTGGACCACGCCCGAGAAGATCAGGCGGGCCTCTTCGCGGCCGGCGATGACTTCGATCGGGAAGCCCAGGGCGGCTTCGGCCCGGGGCAGGAAATCGCGGGTATTGCGCGCCACCCGGAAGGTGTTGGTGGCGACCGCGCGCACGCGGTTGGGATGGAAACTGCGCAGGCGTTCGCCGAAACGTTCCAGGACGGCGATGGCGCGCTCGATGGCTTCGTCGCCAAGGCGTTTTTCGGCGTCCAGCCCGGCGGCGAGCCGGACGGTTTCCTTGAGGCGATCGATCTGGTAGATCTGGGGCGTACCGTCCTGCTGAACGATGCGTCCGATGGAGAGGCGGAAGCTGTTGGACCCGAGGTCCACGGCGGCCAGAAGTTGATCCATGCGGCTCGTAATATTGGCTGTGAGGTGGCCTGATTATAGAGACCCCATATGACAGCGCCTTGGGCTGCGGGTTTTCGCTTATGGAACATGCAGTTGGCGCCGGGAGAGGATGCTCCATGCGTCCCGGTTTTGTCGTACGCTACGCATTTGGCGCTGTGTCATAGAGCTGTCACCATTTTGCAGTAAAACTCCACGCTCTCCCTACGTATGGAATCCGGTATGACCACACGCCCGCCCGCCGAGCCCTTGCTCCTGAATCGCGAGTTGTCGCTGCTCAAATTCAACGAACGCGTGCTGGCGATGGCGGAGAATCCCAGTACGCCCCTGCTCGAACGGCTGCGCTACGTCTGTATCGTCAGTTCCAACCTGGACGAATTCTTCGAGATCCGGATCTCGAGCCTGAAAGAGCAGCAACGCCAGTCGCCCAACTCGGTCGGCCCGGACGGCATGACGCCGGACCAGGCGTTCGAGAACGTCCAGCAGGCGGTGCACGAGCTGGTGGGGCGGCAGTACGCGCTGCTCAACGACGCCATCCTGCCGGCGCTGCAGGCCGAGGGGATCGCGCTGCACCACGCGTCGGAATGGAATGCCGAGCAGCAGGAATGGGCGCGGGATGTCTTCAACCGCGACGTGATGCCGCTGCTGACCCCGATCGGGCTGGACCCGGCGCACCCGTTCCCGCGGGTCTACAACAAGAGCCTGAATTTCATCGTCTCGCTGTCCGGCGCCGACGCCTTCGGCCGCCAGGCCTCGATCGCCGTGGTGCAGGCGCCCCGCGCGCTGCCGCGCCTGATCAAGATGCCGCCGGAACTGTCCGGCCACCCGGAAGGCTACATCCTGCTGACCTCGCTGCTGCGCGCCTTCGTCGGCGAGCTGTTCCCGGGCCTGGAGATGCTGGGCTGCTACCAGTGGCGGGTGACGCGCAACAGCGACCTGTTCGTGGACGAGGAAGAAGTCACCAACCTGCGCCACGCCCTGCAGGGCGAGCTGTCGCAGCGCAACTTCGGCGCCGCCGTGCGCCTGGAAATCGACAAGCTCACGCCGGTCGAGCTGGAAACCTTCCTGCAGCGCGAGTTCTCGCTCAAGGCCGAGGACACCTACCGCGTGCCGGGGCCGGTGAACCTGTCGCGCCTGATGCAGCTGTGCAATTCGCCCAACCGGCCCGACCTGCTGTTCCCCGACTACCGCGCGCCGGTGCAGGCGCCGTTCGACCGTGTCGGCGACAAGCCGGCCGAGCTGTTCGAGGCCGTGGCCGAACAGGACCGCCTGCTGCACCATCCCTATCAGTCGTTCCAGCCCGTCATCGACTTCCTGACCGCCGCCGCGCTGGATCCGGACGTAATGGCCATCAAGCAGACCATCTACCGCACCGGCGAGGATTCCGAGCTGATGAAGATCCTGCTGGCCGCGGCGCGCGCCGGCAAGGAAGTGACGGTGGTGGTGGAGCTGATGGCGCGCTTTGACGAGCAGACCAACATCAACTGGGCCTCCAAGCTGGAAGAGGTGGGGGCGCACGTGGTCTATGGCGTGGTGGCGCACAAGACCCACGCCAAGATGGCGGTGGTGCTGCGGCGCGAAAAGGGCCGCCTGCGCCGCTACGCCCACCTGGGCACCGGCAACTACCACCCGCGCACCGCGCGCCTGTACACCGACTTCGGCCTGCTGACCGCCGATCCCAAGCTGTGCGAGGACATGGACAAGGTGTTCGCGCAGCTGACCGGCCTGGGCGCGCGCCGCTCGCTCAAGTCGCTGATGCAGTCGCCGTTCACCATGCACGACGGCATGGTGGCGCTGATCCGCGCCGAGGCCCGCGCCGCCAAGGCGGGCAAGCGTTCGCGCATCATGGCCAAGATGAACTCGCTGCTGGAAGAGCAGATCATCGAGGAGCTCTACAAGGCCAGCCAGGCGGGCGTGAAGATCGACCTGATCGTGCGCGGCGTCTGCGCGCTGCGCGCCGGCGTGCCGGGGCTGTCCGAGAACATCCGGGTGCGTTCCATCGTCGGGCGCTTCCTGGAGCACTCGCGCGTGTTCTATTTCTACGCCGAGGGCGCCGAGACGGTGTACCTGTCGTCGGCCGACTGGATGGACCGCAATTTCTTCCGCCGCGTGGAAATCGCCTTCCCGATCTACGACAAGACGCTCAAGAAGCGCGTCATCGACGAGGCCTTCACCTTCGCCCTGCGCGACAACCAGCTGGCCTGGCAGCAGCAGGCCGACGGCGACTACGTGCGCGTGCGCAGCCGCCGCGAACCCTTCAACCTGCATCAGTACCTGATGCAGAAGCTGGGCACGTAACACCCGGGCGGGCGCACCAAGCCCGCCCCCTTTTCCCCGGCACCGGGCACCCCGCATCCGAGGTCCACCCGGCCCGCGCCCATCCGCCCCTGAAGGCGCCGCGCGCCCGGAGAGCCACGCCTTCCCAAAGCTAGGCCGCGCCCATCCGCCCCTGAAAGCGCCGCGCGCCCGGAGAGCCACTCCTTCCCAAAGCCAGGCCGCACCCATCCGTCCCTGAAGGCGCCGAGCGCCCGCCAAGGCACCCCCTCCCCAAGCCAGGCCGCGCGGATCCGGCTCCGCCGGTCCGCCACCGGCGCCCCCCTGGGGGGGAAGCGCGCAGCGCTCCGGGGGGGGGTTTATGACTGTCACTATCTTGTCACGTTGGGCTTCTAAGATGCGAGGGTCGCTGAAAGACGGGCAGTAGAAAGCCTGCCAAAGACTCCTCTAACGAGCACAGAAGGAACCAAGATGTTCAAACGTGTCTTCAAACAAGTTTCCCTGGGCGTCGCGCTGAGCGCCGCCGTTTTCGCCGTCCAGGCCGCCGACGTGACCGGCGCGGGCGCTTCGTTCCCGTACCCGATCTACGCCAAGTGGGCGTCGGACTACAAGGCCGCGACCAACAACGCCGTGAACTACCAGTCGATCGGTTCGGGCGGCGGCCAGCAACAGATCATCGCCAAGACCGTCGATTTCGGCGCTTCGGACGATCCCATGAAGGCGGCTGACCTGGAAAAGAACGGCCTGCTGCAATTCCCGGCCGTCATCGGCGGCACGGTTGCCGTGGTGAACATCGACGGCGTCGAGCCGGGCAAGCTGAAGCTGTCGGGCAAGGTCCTGGGCGACATCTTCCTGGGCAAGATCAAGAAGTGGGATGACGCCGCCATCAAGGCGCTGAACCCCGATGTGAAGCTGCCGTCGGCCGACATCATCGTTGTGCACCGTTCGGACGGCTCGGGCACCACCTTCGGCTGGACCAACTACCTGTCCAAGGTGTCGCCGGAGTGGAAGGAACAAGTCGGCGAAGGCAAGGCCGTCAAGTGGCCCGTGGGCCAGGGTGGCAAGGGCAACGAAGGCGTCGCCGCCTACGTCGGCCAGCTGAAGAACTCGATCGGCTACGTCGAATACGCCTACGCCAAGCAGAACAAGCTGGCCTGGACGCAACTGCAGAACAAGGCCGGCAAGTTCGTCCAGCCGGAACAGAAGGCCTTCGCCGCCGCTGCCGCGAACGCCGACTGGAAGAGCGCGCCTGGCATGGGCGTGGTCCTGACCGACGAGCCGGGCGCCGATTCGTGGCCCGTCACCGCCGCCACCTTCATCCTGATCCACAAGTCGCAAGACAAGCCGGTTCAGGGCAAGGCCGTCCTGGAGTTCTTCGACTGGGCCTTCAAGAACGGCGCCAAGTCGGCTGAAGCCATGGACTACGTGCCGCTGCCCGACGCCGTGACCAAGGAAATCCGCGCCGCCTGGGGCGAGGTCAAGGCTGCCGACGGCAAGGCCGTCTGGAAGTAAGGCTGATGCCTGGCGCGGCGGCCCGGCCCCGCGCCAGCATCGAGCAACTGCCCTGGCATCCGGTCCGCCGGATGCCAGGGCGGGTCTCCCGGACCCACCTGTAGTTTCCCCCAAGGTTTCCTAAGGAAAGTCCATCCATGAGCGCGGTAATGGATAATAGTGTGCCGCTCCCGCCCAGCGTGGCGGATTCCGTGACTACCGGCACGCCTTCGCCTATGAAGCAAAATAAAAACGCGCTGATGGATGCGCTGTTCAAGAACCAGACCCGCCTGTTCGCCTTCCTGGTGTTCATCCTGCTGGCGGCGATCCTGGTGTCCCTGATCTACGGCAGCCGCGAATCGCTGGCCAAGTATGGCCTGTCGTTCCTGTGGCTGAACGACTGGGACCCCGTCAAGCAGAACTACGGCGCGGTGGTGCCCATCATCGGCACGCTGCTGACCTCGGCCATCGCCCTGATTATCGCGGTGCCGGTGTCGTTCGGCATCGCCATCTTCCTGACCGAACTGTCGCCGACCTGGCTGCGCCGCCCGCTGGGCACCGCGGTCGAAATGCTGGCGGCGATTCCGTCGATCATCTACGGCATGTGGGGCCTGTTCGTCTTCGTGCCGGTGTTCCAGCAGTACGTGCAGCCGTTCCTGATCGCCACGCTGGGCAGCGTGCCCATCATCGGCGGCATGTTCGCCGGGCCGCCGTTCGGCATCGGCATCTTCACCGCCGGCCTGATCCTGTCGATCATGATCATCCCGTTCATCGCCGCGGTGATGCGCGACGTGTTCGAACTGGTGCCGGCGATGCTGAAGGAATCGGCCTACGGCCTGGGCAGCACGACCTGGGAAGTGATGTGGCGCGTGGTGCTGCCGTTCACCAAGTCGGGCGTCATCGGCGGCATCATGCTGGGCCTGGGGCGCGCGCTGGGCGAGACCATGGCGGTGACCTTCGTGATCGGCAACGCCTTCAAGTGGTCGGGCTCGCTGTTCTCGCCGGGCAACTCGATCGCCTCGGCGCTGGCCAACGAATTCAATGAAGCCGGTGGCATCCAGAAGTCGGCGCTGCTGGAACTGGGCCTGATCCTGTTCCTGATCACCACGATCGTGCTGGCCCTGGCGAAGATGCTGCTGGTCCGCCTGTCGGCCGGTGAAGGCAAGAAATCCTGATCCCGCCGCACAAGGAAAAGATCATGGCTGTATCCGTACTCAATATGCAGAACGGCGTGTACCGCCGGCGCCGGGTGGTCAACCGCATCATGCTGACCGTCTCGCTGGGCACGCTGGTGTTCGGTCTGTTCTGGCTGTTCTGGATCATCCAGACGCTGCTGTTCAAGGGCGCGCCGGCGCTGTCGTACACGCTCTTCACCGAGATCACGCCGCCGCCGGGGCAGTCAGGCGGCCTGATCAACGCCATCTTCGGCAGCGTGATGATGGCGGGCGTGGGCACGCTGATCGGCACGCCGGTCGGCATCCTGGCCGGCACCTACCTGGCCGAATACGGCCAGCGTGGCTGGCTGGCGCCGGCCACGCGCTTCCTGAACGACGTGCTGCTGTCGGCGCCGTCCATCATCATCGGCCTGTTCATCTACGCCGTGTACGTGGCGCAGGTCGGGCACTACTCGGGCTGGGCCGGCGCCATCGCGCTGTCGATCCTGGTGATCCCGGTGGTGGTGCGCACCACCGACAACATGCTGCTGCTGGTGCCCAACAGCCTGCGCGAAGCCGCGGCCGCGCTGGGTTGCCCCAAGTGGCGCATGATCACCCTGGTGTGCTATCGCGCCGCCAAGACCGGCATCATCACCGGCGTGCTGCTGGCCATCGCCCGCATCTCGGGCGAAACCGCGCCGCTGCTGTTCACCGCGCTGTCGAACCAGTTCATGTCGACCAACATGAACGGCCCGATGGCCAACCTGCCGGTCGTGATCTACCAATACGCCGCCAGCCCCTTCAAGGACTGGAATGACCTGGCGTGGGCCGGCGCCACCCTGATTACGCTGCTGGTGCTGGGCATCAACATCATTGCCCGCAACATGTTCCGCAAGTAAAGATCGCTTTGCCGGCGCGCAGGGCGCGCCGGACCTAGGGAAACCAAATGGAAAACACCGCTACCGCCGTCAAGAACAAGATCGAGGTCAAGAACCTGAACTTCTACTACGGCAAGTTCCATGCGATCCGCAATGTGAACATGTCGATCCAGGAGAAGAAGGTCACGGCCTTCATCGGCCCGTCGGGCTGCGGCAAGTCGACGCTGCTGCGCACCTTCAACCGCATGTTCGAGCTGTACCCGGGCCAGCGCGCCGAGGGCGAGATCATCCTGGACGGCGAGAACCTGCTGACCGCCAAGACCGACATCTCGCTGATCCGCGCCAAGGTCGGCATGGTGTTCCAGAAGCCCACGCCGTTCCCCATGAGCATCTACGACAACATCGCCTTCGGCGTGCGTCTGTTCGAACGCCTGTCCAAGGGCGAGATGGACGAGCGCGTGGAATGGGCGCTGAGCAAGGCCGCGCTCTGGAACGAAGTGAAGGACAAGCTGCACCAGAGCGGCAACAGCCTGTCGGGCGGCCAGCAACAGCGCCTGTGCATCGCGCGCGGCGTGGCCATCAAGCCGGAAGTGCTGCTGCTGGACGAGCCGTGCTCGGCGCTGGATCCGATCTCGACCGCCAAGATCGAGGAACTGATCGCCGAACTGAAGAACGACTATACCGTCGTCATCGTGACCCACAACATGCAGCAGGCCGCCCGTTGCTCGGATTTCACGGCCTACATGTACCTGGGCGAGCTGATGGAATTCGGCCAGACCGACCAGATCTTCGTGAAGCCTTCGCGCAAGGAAACCGAGGACTACATCACCGGCCGTTTCGGCTGATCGCCGGCCGCGGCGCACGCCTGGCGGGAAACCGGCGGGCGCGGCTGCGGCAGGGGAGCATCACGGTGGAATCGACGGCGCGCCCTGGTGGGCGCGCCGTTGTCATTTGCGCCTGGCGGATGGGGCTTCAGGAACGCTGCTGCTCCAGCGTGCGCGCGCCGGCCGCCGGCTGCGTCGACGCGCCGCCCGCGTAACGGCCCGGGATCAGGATCACGAACACCGCCGCCAGCACCGCCGCGCACGAGAACGCGATGAAGTTCCACGCCAGCGGCAGTTGCAGGCCGGCCAGGTAGCCGCCGACGATGGGGCCGCTCATGGCGCCGATGCGGGCGAACGACAGCGCCCAGCCGGTGGCGGCGCCGCGCGCATGCGCCGGGTAGTAGCCGGCCAGGTAGCCGGTCAGGATCAGCGACGACGAAATGCTGCCGATGCCGGCCAGCGCCACCCACAGGTAATTGACCGCCAGCGGATTGTTGTAGGTCAGGCAGTAGATGCCGATCGCGCCCACCAGGTAGAACAGCGCCACGATCTTGCGCGGCTCGCTCTTGTCGGCGAACTGGCCCAGCACCAGGCCGCCGATGGCCGACGCCAGGCTGAAGACCAGCAGGAACGAGATGCTCGAGCCCAGGTCGTAGCCGTTCTTGCGCATGATCTGCGGCAGCCAGGTGTTCAGGCCATACACCAGCATCATGCCCAGGAACAGCGCGCCCCAGAAGCACAGCGTGGCGCGCAGGTGGCGCGGCGCGAACACCGCGGCCATCACATCGCGCCAGGTGGTCTTTTCACCCGTCACTTCGCGCGGACGGAACGGTTCCAGCGACGTAATGCCCAGGCGCTGCGCCACGGCGCGGGCGCCCGCCTCGTCGCCCTTGGCCAGCAGGTATTCCAGCGATTCGGGCAACAGCCGCGCCAGCACCGGCACCAGCAGCAGCGGCGCGGCGCCCACCAGGATCACCGCGCGCCAGCCCCAGTGCTGCAGCACGGCCATGGCCACCGCGGCGGAGCACAGGATGCCGAGCGAGTAGCCGGAATACATCACGCCGTAGTTGAAGCCGCGCCTGGCGGGCGGGGAATACTCGATGGTCAGGGCCGCCGCCACCGGGATCACGCCGCCCAGGCCCAGGCCGCCAATGAACCGGAACGTCGCGAACCAGGTCGGCGTCGGCGCCCAGGCCGCGCCGATCATGGTCAGCGAGAACAGCGTGACGCAGGCCAGCAGCATGCGCCGGCGGCCCAGCAGGTCGGACAGCGTGCCGACGGCGAACGAGCCGACGAACATGCCCGCCAGCGCGTAGCTGCCCAGCATGCCGAGCTCGATCGGCGTCAAGCTCCAGCTCTTGTCGTCGGCCAGGGCGGGCAGCACCGCGCCCATGACGCCGACGTCGTAGCCCTCGAACAGGATCGCCAGCCAGCAGACGAACAGCACGGTGTAAGTGGTCCGCGTGGGCGTGGCCCAGGCGGACGGAGAGGAGGCGTTGGCCATGTGGTTCCCGATGGATGTCGTTATTAGGTATGTTGAATTAATTTATGCTTCAACTATATAGGTGTCAATCAGGGGATCGCCGGGCCGGGCGTCGCCTGAACGGGTCTGCCGGCGATTTGCCGGGGGCGCGCCGGTATCTGGTATAGTTGCGACCCTCGGGGCGTAGCGCAGCCTGGTAGCGCATCTGCTTTGGGAGCAGAGGGTCGCGAGTTCGAATCCCGCCGCCCCGACCATATCAAGCAAGTCATTCCCGCGGTCCCCGCATCGGCGCCCCCTCTGGTGGAGTCGCTGGTGGACTGATGGCAAAGAACCCCTCTCATGTTCGGCATGAGAGGGGTTTTTTTCGGACCCTCGCATCCGCTCAAAATTGGATGCACAAGTCACACTTTGGCGGGATCGATAATGCTCGAGCGCCGGTAGAATTTCAGGGTCGCATTGAATCCGGGGTACTCCCATGGCCGAATCCCTGACCTCTTCTTCGCAGGAAACCGTGCGTCCCTGGCGCAGCGGCGATGTCACCGTCATCGATAACACCAAGCTGAAAAAAGCGGTGACGGCTGCGGCTCTGGGAAATGCAATGGAGTGGTTCGATTTCGGCGTCTATGGCTTCGTGGCCTTCGCGCTGGGGAAGGTGTTCTTCCCGGATGCCTCGCCCGCCGTGCAGACCATCGCGGCGCTCGGCACTTTTTCGGTGCCGTTCCTGGTGCGGCCACTGGGGGGCATCTTCTTTGGCGTAATGGGTGACAAGTTCGGACGACAGAAAGTGTTGTCGCTGACCATCATCATCATGGCCATCAGCACGTTCTGCATCGGACTGATTCCTTCCTACGAGTCGATTGGCTTGTGGGCGCCGCTGCTGTTGCTGCTCTGCAAGTTGGCGCAAGGCTTCTCGGTCGGGGGGGAATACACTGGCGCCGCCATTTTCGTGGCCGAGTATGCGCCGGACCGCCAGCGGGGGTTCCTGGGCAGCTGGCTCGATTTTGGTTCGATCGCGGGTTTCGTGCTGGGCGCGGGCATGGTGCTGCTGCTGCAAACCGCGATGTCCGAACAGGCCTTCCTGGACTGGGGCTGGCGTGCGCCCTTCTTCATTGCCGGCCCGCTGGGGTTGCTGGGCCTGTATCTGCGTCACGCCGCGGAGGAGACTCCGGCCTTCACGCAACAGCTCGAAAAAATGGAGCAGGACGACCGCGACGCGGTGCAAGAGCGGCCCAAGGTATCGGTGCGCGAGATCTTCGCCAAATACCGCAAGGCGTTGCTGGTGTGCATCGGTATGGTGCTGACGACCAACATCACTTATTACATGCTGCTGACCTATATGCCGACCTATCTGTCGGGCAGCCTGCACTATCCGGAACAGCATGGCGTGCTGATCGTGGTCGTGGTGATGGTGGGCATGCTGTTCGTGCAGCCGGGCGTGGGTTTCGTCAGCGACAAGATCGGCCGCAAGCCGTTTTTCATCAGCGGCTGCCTGGGGTTGATGGTGGTGGCCATTCCGGCCTTCCGTCTCCTGGGCAGCGACAACATCGGGCTCATTTTCCTGGGCCTGCTGCTGATCGCGATCGTGCTGAACTGCATGATCGGCGTGATGGCGGCCACGCTGCCGGCGCTGTTTCCGACGCGCATCCGCTACAGTGCGCTGGCGGCGTCCTTCAACGTGGCCATCATCATTGCCGGCCTGACGCCGACCGCCGCGGCCTGGATCGTCGAGGAAACCGACAATCTCATGATGCCGGCGTACTACCTGATGGCTGCCTCCGTGGTGGGCCTGATCACGGCGATCTTCATGCCCGAGACGGCCAACCGGCCGTTACGCGGCGACACGCCGAACGCCGCGAACAAGGGCGAAGTGAAGGCGTTGTTGCAACAAGCCTACGATCACATCGAGCAAAGCGTGCAGGACGTGGACGCCGAGATCGCCGACCTGGAAGAGAAGCTGGACGCATTGAAGCAGAAGCGGCAGCGGTTGGCGGATCGGCATCCGCATATCGACTGACCTGGACGGCCTGGGCAAGGCGGGCGTTTCGCCCGCAAGTCGCTGGCGGTGGCCGTCATCCCGAGACATGGCCCAAGCCGGAACCCGGTTCTTGGATCTACCGCAAAACGCCGCGCGGGCGCAGCATGGAGTCTTCGACAGACAGTTATCAGGACTTTCATCATGAGCCATCGCATCGACTATGCCCAAGCCGCCCCGGAGGGCTACAAGGCATTTGGCGGCGTCTACACCTACCTGCGCCAATGCGGCCTGCCGGAGACGCTGGTCAACCTGGTGTATCTGCGGGTCTCGCAGATCAACGGCTGCGCCTACTGCATCGACATGCACAGCCGCGACCTGCTCAAGCAGGGCGTGGCGGTGGACAAGCTGGTGCTGGTGCCGGTGTGGCGCGAAGGCGGCGCGCTGTTCAGCGCCCGCGAGCAGGCCGCGCTGGCCTGGGCCGAATGCGTGACACGGGTGGCCGAAACCGGCGTGCCGGATGCCGACTACGCTGCCGCCGCGGCCGAATTCAGCGACAAGGAACTGGCGGACCTGACCTATGCGATCGGACTGATGAACGCCTTCAATCGCCTGGGCGTCACGTTCCGCAATACGCCGGCCGCCGTCAGGGCCAGAGCAGCTTGAGCGCAATCGCCAGCATGGCCAAGCCGACCAGGGCGTCCAGGATCCGCCAGGCGGTCTGGCTGGCGAACACCGGCCGCAGCAGGCGGGCGCCGAAGCCCAGGGTGAAGAAGAAGGCGAACGATGCCGTCATGGCGCCCAGCGCGAAGGCGACCTTGCGGCCCTCGTACTGGCTGGAGATCGAGCCCAGCAGCACTACGGTGTCCAGGTAGACGTGCGGGTTGAGCCAGGTGAAGGCCAGGCAGGTCGCCAGCGTGGCGCCCAGCCCGGCAGCCTGGCGCGACGACGGCGTCAGGCTGCCGTGGTTGCGCAGCGCCGAGCGGAAGCTGCGCGCCGCGTAGGTCAAGAGGAACAGTGCGCCGCCGTAGCGCAGCACGGGTTCCAGCCAGGGCAGGGCGTTCGACGCCAGGCCGAAGCCGGCGACCCCCGCGGCGATCAGCACGGCGTCCGATACCGCGCACACCAGGCAGACGGCAAAGACGTGTTCCTGGCGCAGGCCTTGCCGCAGGACGAAGGCATTCTGCGCGCCGATCGCGAGGATCAGGCTGAGGCTGAGGAAAAAACCGGGGAAAAAGGCGCTGGTCATGTCGTACCTTGGATCAAGGGCGACAGACTAGCGGCTGCGGCTTAATTAGAGAATCTAAAGATCCTAATCTATCTTTAGCAATGCTGAATTTCTGGCGGCGTCATGCCGCCGCTCGGGATCAATGGCGCGGGCCACCCTGGCCGGGTTGCAGCTTGTCCAGCTGTGCCTGCAGCGAATCGAGCAGCAGCTGCAATTGCTCGGAGGTCACGGCGTAGACGCGGCCCCGTTCGCTGCGCGTGGCGGCCGCGTGCGACGGGTCGGTCAGGAAGTCCAGCCGCAGCAGCAGCGAATCGTGTTCCACCAACGGCATCATGGCCCAGCCGGTCACCGGCGAGACGGCCTCGCCGGCCTTGAAATCTCTGTCTTGCACTTTGGCTTCCTGTTCACGCGGCCGGCAGGCGACCGTATGGGGGGATTTTATTTATTCAGCTTAATGTCAGCAAGCGCGTTGGAAAGGACGTCGCCTGCGGAGGGGGGCGCATGGCGATCGACGGGGGACGGGGATACCCGGATCCTGTTGCCGGACCCATTCACCCATTGAGCGGTTTGATGATGGAAACTCGGACCGAGTGATGGGCGCGGGCGCGGGACGCGGGCAACAAAAAGGCGCCCCGGAGGTGGGCGCCTTGTGGCGGGAAGTCCGTGAAACCAGGCTAGCCGGCGTCCTGGTCCGCCGCGCGCAGCAAGCTGTAAAGCTTGTCCTTGAGCAGCAGTTTTTCCTTTTTCAGGACTTCGACGTTGGTGTCCGAGGCCGGCACGATGCCCGCCTCCATGTTCTTGATTTCCTGGTCCAGGTCGTTATGCCGCTGGAACAGGGCGGAGAAATGTCCGTTTTCGGCTTTCAAGCGGGTAATCAGTTGGCGATACTCAGGGAACATGACGGCCTCTTGCGTGATCCGGTTGAAGGGGGGCTGCGCGGGGCCGGCGGGCCGGCCCGTAAATGAGCTGTCGGTTCCATGACATCGCAATGGCCCGTCAAAGTCAACCCGCCGCGCCCGCGGCGGCGCGCGGCAATTGACGCGGCGCAAGGGCGCCGCGGCCGGGGATCGCTTGGTCTCATCTCCTCACGTTTCTTTACATGGCTTTCAGAGGCCGGGGATACACTCGCTTCCCCGTGGTCTGCCATAAAAATGAAATGAATCAGCGTGCGCCCATCCATCGCCGGGTCCTGGAATTGTTCAAGCAGGACGGCCGCATCCACCCGGGCACCGGGATGATCACCGGCGTGATCGCGCTGTTCCTGGCGATCCTGTCGGTCCTGGGCGTCCTGGCATTCCATTTTCCGGCGTATCTGACGACGCCCGAACTGCGCACCTTCTACACCGTCGACGCGATGCGCACGCTGCTGTTCGCGGCCTTGCTGGCGTCGGGCACCATCGCCCTGACCAACATCGTGTTCGGCCGCCAGCGCTGGCTCAACATCGCCGCCTTCGTGCTGGTGTGCGGCGCGGTCGCCGCCGGCGGCAGCCAGGTGGTGGTGACCACGTCCAATACCGGCCATCATCCCTACCTGGGCCTGGATTGGTTCATCCTCGACCTGCTGGCCTCCAGCACCGTGTTCATCATCTTCGAAAAGCTGTTCCCGCTGTATCCGGGCCAACCGGTGTTCCGCGGCGAGTGGCAGGTGGACATGAAGCACTTCCTGTTCAACCACCTGTCGGTGGGCGCGGTGCTGCTGTGCATCAACTTCTTCGTGCACCGGCTGTTCTCGTGGGCCGCCTACGAGCCGCTGCAGCAGGCGATCCAGTCGCTGCCGTATCTGGCGGAACTGTTCGTGGCGGTGCTGGTGGCGGACCTGGTGCAGTACGCCGCGCATCGCGCGTATCACGAGGTGCCGTTCCTGTGGCGCATCCACGCGGTGCATCACAGCACCCGCACGCTCGACTGGCTGGCCGGCTCGCGCCTGCACATCGTCGAACTCCTGATCACGCGGGTGGCGGTGCTGGGCGTGCTGTTCGCGCTGGGCTTTTCCAAACCGGTGCTGGACGCCTACATCATCATCGTCGGCTTCCAGGCGGTGCTGATCCACTCGAACGTCAAGCTGCCGTGGGGCTGGCTGCGCTACATCATCGTGACGCCGGACTTCCATCACTGGCATCACTCGTCCGACACCGAGGCGATCGACAGGAACTACGCGGCCCACCTGTCGTTCATCGACTACCTGTTCGGCACTGCGGTGCGCGGCACGGGCAAGCGGCTGCCGGAAAACTACGGCATCCTCGACAACGACATGCCCGGCACCTTCCTGGCGCAGCAGGCCTATCCCTTCCGCAAGAAATAGGTCGGCTGGCGCTACATCATCTTGACCGCGCGGCCGATGAACTGGATCGGTCCGGTGGGCCTGCCGATCGGAGAACCGGTGGCGGGCTCCAGCGTCAGTTCGAACAGCTGATTGGGTTCCAGCGGCGGCAAGGCATCCAGCGGGATGCGCACCGGCTCGCCGGGCTTGACCAGGCCCAGGGACACCGGAGCGGACCAGCCGTCGGCCTTGGTCCAGAACTCCAGGGCGCGATCCGGCGGCACTTGTACCGCGGCGATCGGGACGAGCTGCACGTCGTGCCGTCCGGCCTGGGCCTGTATCACCCAACCCGGCGCCTGCGACTGCGGCGCCACCAGCACCACCATGTATTGCGTGGCCCCGGGCGTCGAGACCGGACGCAGCGCCAGCGCGACCGTCAGGGTCAGCGCCGCGGCCAGGCCGCAGGCGGCCGCGCCGCGCCAGAACGACAGACTGTCCCACAGCCCGGCGCGTGTTCGCCGGGGCTGGCGGGTGGGCGCGGCCTGGCCTGCGTCCAGCGTGGCCGCGATGCGCGGCCAGAGGCCCGGCGACGGATCGATCGGTGTGGCCAGGTCGGTCAATGGCAGCAAGCGTGCTTCCCAGCGATCGACCGCGGCACGCAGCGCGGCGTCGTGCATCAGGCGGGCTTCGACCTCGCGCCGGCGGGCGCCGGGCAAGGTGCCCAGCACGTATTCGCCGGCCAGTTCGTCCAGGCCTTCCGGTGTCGTGGGCAGCGCGCTCATGCCAGGCATTCCTTCAGCGCTTTCAGGCTGCGCTTGATCCAGGCCTTGACGGTGCCCAGGGGCGCGCCGATACGTTGCGCGATCTCGCTCTGCGACAGGCCCTCGACGTAAGCGTGCAGCAGGCAGTTGCGACGCACCGGCTCCAGTTGTTCGAGGCACGGGCCGATGCGGCCGGCGCTGTCGCGCCATTCGAAGGCATCGTGCGTGTCGTGCCAGGCCTGCATCGAGTCACGGATATCCAGGGCCGCTGCGGTGTCTTCGTCCATGCCGGTCTCGTGCCGGCTGTCGCGTACGGCGTTCAAGGCCAGGTTGCGGGCGATGCTGTAGAGCCAGCCGCGCGCCGAGCCCCGCGTGGCGTCGAAGCCGGCGGCCTGCTTCCAGATATTGACGAAGGCGTCATGCACGATGTCTTCGGCGCGGGCGCGGTCGCGCAGGATGCGCTGGGCCACGCCCAGCAAGCGCGGTCCCTCTTGCCGATACAGCGCCTCGAGCGCCGCGCGGCGGCCCGCGGCGCACTCCTTGAGAGCCGCTTCGTAATCGAAATCCGGGGCGGGGCGATGCGGCATCAGCGCGGGCCTGGCAACGGTGAGTACGGACCCGGGCCAGGCCCGGGCGGGTGACTGCATATTACCGGAGTCCGCCCGCCCGCCAAGCCCTGCCGGGTCAGTCCGCCTTCCAGAAAATGTAGTCGGCCTGGTAGGCCACCTGGCTGCGCTGGCCCAGGGTCGCGGTCGTGCACGGCGTCTGCGGCGCCACGCCGCCCTTGAGCGCCGTGCGCTGGATATAGGCCACGCCCGTCAGGGCGCCCGCGCCCATGGCGGGATTGGCCTTGACCAATTGATAGGGCAGGTTGCCCGCGCCGGCCGGGGCCACCGCGACCTGCGTGCCGGTCAGCTTGGAGCCGTCCGCCGCTTCCCAGGTGGCGGGAGGGCCGTAGTACGTGCCGACCTGCTTGCCCTGGCGGTCGTTCAGGACGGCCTTGGGACCGGCGAAAACCCACTCGGCCTGGTCTTTTGCATCGGCCTTGGCGCGGCACTCGTAGGTGATTTCACCCGAGCCCACGGTTTCCCAGGCCACTTTGTGGCCACCGGGTACGCGGACGTCGGCGGGCAGGGCGTCTTGCGAGTACGCCATGGCCTGGGAGGCGCCGAGCGTGCCGCACGCGGCCAGGACCGTGGCGGCGAACAGGCCGGCGCCAGGGCGGCGAAGGGGAAGGCGAGTATTCATGAGCGGTCTCCTGCGGGTAGGGGATCAGTCCGTGACGACACGCGGAATGCGCGCCGTTGCAGGTACTACACGCGAGAGAGCGGTTCGGATGCAGGCGGGCCGGATTTTTTTCGAACCGGGCGGCGAGCCTCGCAATACCTTTATCCCTATTTGTCGGAGACGACGCGGCGCGATGTGATGGCCTGGGGGCAATGGCGCCGTTGCGCGTCGGCCTCCAGGCTGACGATGTGGTGATACTGGTCCGCCATGAAATCCAGCAGCTCGCGCACCGCCGGCAACAATCCCCGGCGCGACGGAAAGACCGCGTGCACGTTGCCCTGTTCGGGCTGCCAGGGGCCGCCCACGTTCACCAGGCGCCCGGCGTCGAGCTCTTCATGGATCATCAGCAGCGGCAGGGCCACGATGCCCACGCCGCGCAGCGCCGCCTGCTTCAGCGCCAGCATGTCGTCCGTCACCAGCCTGGGCGAGAATGGCACCTCGATGCGCGCGCCGTCGGCATCGTCCAGCTTCCAGCGGCATTCGCGCTGCTCGACGCCCAGCGCCAGCGTCGGCATCTGGCCGAGCCGCTGCGGATCGGCGCCGGCAGGCAGGCTCCGGGCCAGTTCGGGGCTGGCCACCAGGCATTGGCGGCCGACGCCCAGGTGCTTCATGACCAGGTCGCTGCTCTCGATGGCGCCGAAGCGCACCCGGACCGCCAGGTCAAAGCCTTCGCGCAGCACATCCACGGGACGGCTGAAGCTCTTCAGGTAGACGTGCACCCTGGGGCACTTTTCCATGAACCGCGCCACCACGTCGCCCAGGAAGTAGTAGATCAGCGCGGGCGGCGCGCTCATGCGGATGGTGCCCTGCGGCTCGGCGTGAGTGCGGTCGATGACGTCCTGCGCCGCTTCGGCGCCCGCCAGCATGGACAGGCATTGCTCGAAATACTCCTGGCCCAGTTCGGTGACGGCGAAGGTGCGCGTCGAACGCTGGATCAGCCGCACGCCGAGCCGTTCTTCCAGCAGCGCGATGCGCCGGCTGAGGCGGGACTTGGGGATGTCCAGGGCGCGTCCGGCCGGCGCGAAGCCGCCGTTGCGCACGACTTGCACGAAGTAGTAGAGATCGTTCAGGTCTTGCATGGGCGTGCCGGCCTCCGCGATGGGCAATCCCCAAGCATATCGCCGATCGCGGCCGAGCCGGCCGCCGCCCCGTGATGGCGGCGGCCGCGCGCGGGAGGATCAGGCAGCCGCCAGCGCCTCGTCCTTCCAGCGCTGCTTGTCGCGCAGGGGCGGGGTGCCGAACAGGCGGCTGTATTCGCGGCTGAACTGCGACGAGCTTTCGTAGCCCACGGCGTGCGCCGCCAGCGCCACGCCGGCGTCGTCGGTCAGCATCAGCCGGCGCGCCTCCTGCAAGCGCAGGTGCTTCTGGTACTGCAGCGGGCTCATCGCGGTGGCCTGCTTGAAGTGATGGTGCAGCGACGACACGCTCATGTGGACGTCGCGGGCGATTTCCTCGACCCGCAGCGGTTGGGCGTAGTTGTCGCGCAGGATGCGGATGGCCTTGGCGACGCGGTTGAGCTGGCTGTCCTGCAGCACGGTCTGGCGCAGCACCACGCCCTGGCCGTTCATCAGCAGGCGGTAAAGCAGCTCGCGCTTGATCATGGGGGCCAGGATCGGGATGTCGCGCGGCGTGTCCAGCAGCCGCAGCAGGCGCAGCATCACGTCCAGCAGCGTGCCGCCCAGCGGGTTGATGCACAGCGCGCGCGAGGATTCGGCCGGCACGAGCGGCGGCAGGTTCTCGTCGCTGATCAGCTCGGTGATCTCCTCGGGATTCAGGTCCAGCCGCAGGCCCAGGTAGGGCAGGGTCGGGCTGGCCACGGACACCTTGGCCACCACCGGCAGGTCGACCGACGAGATCAGGTAATGGAAGGGGTCGTACTCGTAGGTCTCCTCGCCGATCAGCAGCCGCTTGGAGCCTTGGGCGATGACCGCCAGCGCGGCCTTTTGCAGGCCGGGCTTGGGGCCGGTTGGCTGTGACAGGCGGTGCAGGTAAAGGCCCTCGACGGGCGTGTCGAGGGAACCTTCCAGCGTGCCGGTCATGCGTTCCAGCAGGCATAGCAGCTCGTGCCGGGCGGGCTCGAAGACGGGATTGGGGGTGTGGTCGGCGGGAGGCATGGGTGGGCTCCGGGCAAGGCGGCCTTGCGCGCGCGTGGCGCGGGCCGCCGGAGAATCAGGCGATGTCGAGTGTAGACCCAGTCAGCACTCGTGCGGGGGCGTGTCGGGTGGAGTGCGGAGGAATAGGCAAAAAATGCGGAGGATCGGGCGCGTCTCCCGTCCGGCGGCGCGATGGCCAGAGAATCGGGCAAAAAAAGGGCAGGATCGAGCATCCATCGGCCGCCGCCGGCGACGCATACTGTTTTCACCCCGGCCATGCCGGCGCCGCCCATCCCGGGACGGCCGCCGCGCCGCGCCCAGGAAGGAGTGCAATGATGCGGTACAAGAAATTCGGTAGCACCGGCCTGTTCGTCTCGGAACTGTGCCTGGGCACGATGACCTTCGGCGGCGAAGGCGAGCTGTGGAGCAAGATCGGCGCCCTGCAGCAGGAGGACGCCAACCGCCTGGTGGGACGCGCGCTGGAAGCGGGCGTCAATTTCATCGACACGGCGGACGTGTATTCGGAGGGCCGTTCCGAAGTCATCACCGGCCAGGCGCTGCGCGACCTGAAGGTGGCGCGCGATGACGTCGTCATCGCCACCAAGGTGTTCGGCCAGACTGGCGCGGGCGTCAACGCCCGGGGCAATTCGCGCGTCCACATCATGGAAGGCGTCAAGAAGAGCCTGGCGCGCCTGCAGCTGGACCATATCGACCTCTACCAGATCCACGGTTTCGATCCGGCCACGCCGATCGAGGAAACCGTGCGCGCGCTCGACAACCTGGTGCAGCATGGCCACGTGCGCTACGTCGGCGTGTCCAACTGGGCGGCCTGGCAGATCATGAAGGCGCTGGGCATCGCCGAGCGCCTGGGCCTGGCCCGCTTCGAATCGCTGCAGGCCTACTACACCATCGCCGGGCGCGACCTGGAGCGCGAGATCGTGCCCCTGCTGCAAAGCGAGGGCGTCGGCCTGATGGTGTGGAGCCCGCTGGCGGGCGGCCTGCTCAGCGGCAAGTACAGCCGCGACGGCCAGGCCGCGGCCGGCGACCGCCGCGCCCAGTTCGACTTCCCGCCGGTCAACCGCGAGCGCGCCTTCGACAGCATCGACGCCTTGCGCCAGGTGGCCGACGCGCGCGGCGTGTCGGTGGCGCAGGTGGCGCTGGCCTGGCTGCTGCACCAGAAGGCGGTCACCAGCGTCATCATCGGCGCCAAGCGCGTCGATCAGCTCGACGACAACCTGGCGGCCACGGCGATCCGCCTGACGGCCGAAGAGCTGGCGGCGCTGGACCAGGTGAGCGCCCTGCCGCCCGAGTATCCGGGCTGGATGTTCACGCGCCAGGGCGAGTTCCGCCGCAAGCAGCTGAGCGAGTCCGACGCCGGGTGAGGTGAGGGGGACTCGGACCGAGAAAGGCCGGCGGTGGCGGCAAGCCCCGCCGGCCGGGGCGATGAGGCGGGTAGAATCCAGGAACCGGGCGCGGCCCGTTCGCCGGCCGCGCTGCCCCTTTTTCCGGGAGTTCCCGCTATGAAGCGCTATGCGCGCGCCGCCGGCCTGGCGCTGGTCATCATGATGGTTGCCGGGGTTGGCACCGCCTCGGCGGCGGCCAAGCCGTCTTTCGATTGCGCCCGCGCCAAGAGCGGCGCCGAGAAAGCCATTTGCGGCGATCCCAAGCTGGCGGCGCTGGACGTCAGCATCGCCCAGCGCTTTGGCAAGGCGCGCCATGCCTACGATGACGCCACCGCCAAGATATTCTCGACCGAACAATGGCTGTTCAATGGCGTTCGCGACCAGTCCTACGAGCGCCCCTTCAACAACGCCACCGGCGCGGCCGAGCTGGCCGAACGGCTGGCGGACCGCGACAAGTTCCTCGCGTCGCTCGAACTGACGCCCCGCAACGGCTTCGAGGGCCAATGGGGCAATTACGGTGGCCAGCTCAAGGTCGTGCGGCAGGCGGACGGCAGCCTGTTCGCCGAAGTCTCGGCGGCGGACCCCTACAACGCCCGCTGGCTGTGCGATATGTCAGGCAAGGCCGAGGCGCGCGGCGATACCCTGGTGGTCCACGAAAAGGACGCGCCCGGCTGGACGCTGGTGCTGCGCCGCAAGGGCGCGGGCCTGGTGGCCGAGGAGGCGCGGCCGTCCGGCGACAAGAGCGGCGATCCCACGCCCAGCTGCGGCTCGGGCGGCTCCATGGACGGCACCTATTTCGCCGTGCACTAGCGCGCCGCCGTGGCCATCCCCTTCCTGCGCCAGCTCACCGCGGTCAGCCGTACGCCGCAGGCCAACCGGCGGCTGGCGTATTTCCTGACTTTCATCGCGGGGGCCGTCAACGCGGGCGGTTTCCTGGCCGTGCAGCAGTACACCTCGCACATGTCGGGCATCGTCTCGATGATCGCCGACCACATGGTGCTGGGCGGCCTGGCCGTGGTGGTGCAGGGACTTGCCGCGCTGCTGTCGTTCGTGGCGGGCGCGGCCACCTCGGCCTCGCTGATCAATTTCGGCCGGCGCACGCACCTGGCCAGCGAATTCGCCCTGCCGCTGATGGTCGAGGCGGTGCTGTTGCTGGCCTTCGGCCTGCTGGGGGCGAACCTGGAGAACCTGCGCTGGTTCTACGTGCCGGGCACCGTGATGCTGCTGTGCTACATCATGGGCCTGCAGAACGCGATGATCACCAAGGTGTCCAAGTCCGAGATCCGCACGACCCACGTGACCGGCATGGTCACCGACATCGGCATCGAGCTGGGCAAGCTGTTCTACTGGAACCTGGCGCACGAAGACAAGGCGGGCACACCGCCCGTGCGGGCCGACCGCGGCAAGCTGATCGTGCTGAGCACGCTGGTCACGCTGTTCTTCGCCGGTGGCGTGACGGGCGCCTATTCCTTCTTCCACTACGGCTTCGGTTCGACCCTGCCGCTGGCGCTGTTCCTGATGGTGCTGGCGGCGGTGCCGGTGGCCGACGACATCCGCCATTTCTTCGCGCGTCCGTAGCGCACCCGCCGCACGGCGCGCGGTTCAGGCCTTGGCGTGCGCCAGCACCACCTGCAGCGCCGCCGCCGTCTGCCAATGCAGTTTTTCCAGGCGCGCATCCGTGGCGGGATCGGTGATGGCGCGGCCATCGGCGCCCACCGGATAGGGTTTGCCCAGCAGCCGCGCCATGTCGATCTGGTAGTAGCTGCTGTCGCCATACGGGCGCTTGCCGTCGATGAAGGGCATCGGCCAGAAAGCGTCGCCTTCGCGCAGCACCGCGGCCAGTTCGCCCGGGCCGGCCTCGCGCCAGTTCGCCGCGCGCAACAGCGTCAGGTGCTCGCGCCGCAGTTCGAAGCGGCCCTGCGCATCGACGCCGCTGTCGGGAAAATCGAAGGCCTCGCGCCGTTGCGGCGGCACCGCATAGCGGCCGGGCGCCAGGCCGCCGATGTCGCGCACATAGGCTGGCACCAGCCGGCACACTTCCGCCAGGCGCCGCGTCGCCAGGCTTCGGTCTGACGTGCCCAGCAATGTCATCGCCGCGGCGATTGTGTCCTTGCCGCTCAACGGATGTTCGAATTCGATGCCGGGCGCGCCGGACTCCACGGGAATCCAGATCACGCCCAGTCCGCGCATCAGCCTGGCGTGGTCGGCGCCGTAGCGGATGCTCGCCAAGTCCGCCTGGAAAACCTGGCGGACGATAGTGTCCCGGCCGTTCGGCGCCGCGGCGTTCGCGGCTGACGCGATGCGCAGCGGCGCGCAGGCCAGCGCCGCCAGGGCCAACGTCAGCGCCCGCCGGGGCGGGGATGCGAGGCTGCCTTGCGGGGCAAGCGCCAGGATCGGTTCGGACGATAGGCGAGGCATGGGGCGGACTCCTGTGGTCGTGGAAGGCGGGCGTGTCGTGGCAATGCAGGGGCGGCGGGCGCCGGAAAAAGGGTGGCGCTAGCGCGGCAACGACGCCAGCTCGGCGGCCGCGCGGGAATAGCCGGGTTGCAACCGCAGCGCCGCCTCGTAGCTGGCGCGGGCGTCGACCTGGCGACCCAGCCGCCGCAACAGCATGCCCTGGTTGGTCAGTATCTGGGCGCTGGGCGGTGTCGCCGCCACCGCCCGCTCATACGCTTGGAGGGCCTCCGCGGTGCGGTCCAGGCCGTCCAGCAGCGCGGCCTCCAGGTTCAGGCCGATGCTCCACTGCGGATAGCGCGTCGTCAGGGCCCGCGTCGTGGCCAGCGCATTGGGCAGGTCCCGCAGTTCGGCCTGGACGCCGGCCTTGTTCACATAGAACCAGCGATTGTCCGGGTTCAGCTTGATCGCTTCGTCGAACCGTTCGAGCGCCGCGGCGGGCTGGCCGTTGACCGTTTGCAGCTTGCCCAGGAAGTTCCTGACGTCGGCGTTGGCCGGATCGCGCTGCGACAGGGCTTCGGCGATGCGCTGCGCCTGCGCCGGGTCGTTGCCGCGCAGCGCGGCGGAGATCTGCTGGTTCATCTCCTGCAGCGGCGCCGGCCATTGCTGGATGCGGGCGCGCAAGGCGGCGCTCTCGGCGGCCAGCTCGGCCTGGTAGGCGTTGTCGAATTCCAGCGGCGGTTGCGCCTGCGCGCTGGCGGCGGCGGGGGCCGTCAGCAGCAGCGCGGCCAGCAGGCCGCGGACCACGGGCCCGACATGCAGCTGGCCGGCGCACCGGTCCGCCAGCCATGCCGCGGCGAGCCGCCAGCCGGGCGACAATCGAAAAGGACGATGCGGCGTTGCGATCATGAGGGTCGGAAACAGGGGCCTGGGCCCCCTACGATATCCCGAAACCGCACCAACGCTCGCCCGCACGGAAAAGCCCGGCATCATCGCCGGGCCGGTCCGTATCCCGCCAAGCCCTGGCCTCGCGGCCCGGCAGGCGGGGAGAGGGGCTTACTTGGGCATGAGCACGCTGTCGATCACGTGGATCACGCCGTTGGACTGGTAGACGTCATAGGTGCTGATGTTGGCGACGCCGCCTTTCTCGTCCTTGACGATGAGGTTGTGCTTGCCGTTCATCATCACCCACAGCTTGCCGCCGCTGGCGGTAGTCAGCTCGGTGACGCCGCCCTTCTTTGCCTTGGCGGCCAGCGCGTCGAAGTCCAGCTTGCCGGGGACCACGTGGTACGTCAGGATCTTGGTCAGGGTGGCCTTGTTCTCGGGCTTGACCAGGGTGTCGACCGTGCCGGCCGGCAGCTTGGCGAAGGCGGCATTGGTGGGGGCGAACACCGTGAACGGACCCTTGCCCTGCAGCGTGTCCACCAGGCCGGCGGCCTTGACCGCGGCCACCAGGGTGGTGTGGTCGGCGGAGTTGACTGCGTTGGCGACGATGTTCTTGCCGGGCATCATCGGTTGGCCGCCGACCATGACATCGGCGGCATAGGTGGGCGACAGGGTCAGGGCGGAGCAGGCGATGGCAATCGAAGCTAGCAATTTCATGACGATCTCCTTTTTGGTTGGCCGTCGCTAGCAGATACGGGGCAGCCCCCCGTCTGGATGCATCCGACGACCTGGAGCAAACCCTAGGCCGGCGTGATCGCCCGGCGCCGGCGTGCGCGGGCCCGACGCCCGGATTGCCGGGATCACTACAATGGGAGGATCGGTACCCGGCGGGGGCGTCACCGCCGCCGGGCATCGGTAAACACGCCTTTCGGGCGCTTGTTCGCAACGTAGTTCCGGCCGCGGACGGGTAGCATCCGAAAGAGTGATTACCAGGCCGCGCACCGGCGCGCGGCGCTGCGGTGAATCATTCGATTCGCTATTTTCCGGAGGATAAGAACAAACATGGACGCGGAATTCTGGTTGGAACGCTGGCGCGACGGGCGCACGCATTTTCATCAAACACGAGTGACGCCGCTGCTGCAGAAATACTGGCCGACACTCTCGGTGCCCGCGGGCGGCAAGGTGCTGGTGCCGCTGTGCGGCAAATCCCTCGACATGGTCTGGCTGGCGGCGCAAGGCTTCCAGGTGCTGGGCGTGGAACTGTCGCAACTGGCGGTCGAGCAGTTCTTCGTCGAGAACGAGCTCAAGCCGGTGATCCAGGAAAGCGCCTATGGCAGGCACTACGTGGCAGGCAACATCGAGATCATCTGCGGCGACATCTTCAAGCTGGATGCGCCGCTGTTGTCGCACTGCGTCGGCGCGTATGACCGCGCGGCGCTGGTCGCCCTGCCGGTGGAGATGCGCGGCGAGTACGTGCGCCATGTCTACGGGCAACTGTCGCCCGGCTATCGCGGCCTGTTGATCACGCTGGACTATCCGCAGGAAGAGATGGACGGCCCGCCGTTCGCGGTGGTGGACGCCGAGATGCGCACGCTGTTCAGCGGCGTCTCGCCAGCGGTCATCATCGACCGCCGCGACATCCTGGCCAAGGAGCCCAAGTTCGCCGAGCGCGGCGTGAGCCGGCTCGACACGGTCGTCTACCGGTTGGGCGTGCAGGCCTGAGGCTGGCTGGGGCGGCGCGTCGATGCCGCCCGCCGGGGCCTGGCGGCCTGCCGCCAGGCTTCGCGCCAGGGGCGCCGGCTCAGAAGAACCAGCCGCCGCGGGTCAGGTCCTTTTCGCAGCTCTTGTACTGGCTGGCGAATTTGTCGGCGCGCGCCTGCACTTTCTTCGACACCGTCTTGAGCCACGCCTTGCGGTCATAGCTGCGGTTGCGGTAGCCGGTCCAGCCCTCGTGGTAGTTCAGGTACTGGCCGTAGGCGTCCGACTTGGAAATGCCGTTCAGGCGCTGGCTCTTGTTCATGTACCAGCCCATGAAGTCCAGCGCGTCGGCGAAATTGTCGCGGCTGGAACCCCAGCCGCCCGCGTCTTTCTTGTAGTCGGCCCAGGTCTCGTCCTTGGCCTGCGCGTAGCCGTAGGCGGAGCTGACGCGGCCCCACGGGATGATGCCCAGGAAGTAGTAGCGCGGCGGCACCGCGTCCTGCTTGAAGCTGGACTCCTGGTACATCATCGCCATCGGCACCTGCACCGGGGCGCCCCATTTCTTCTGCACCTTGAGCGCGGCATCGTGCCAGTCCGGCTTTTCGCGGAAGATGGCGCAGATGTTTTCCGGATTCGAGGGCGGGGCGGTGGCGCAGCCGGCAAGCGCGGCCAGCAGCGGCAGCGGCATCAAGAGCCGTGTCATTGGCGGTCTTCTCCTGGTGCCGGCGGGGCGGCGGTTACGTTCTGTTTGTCACGGTTTGCTGTGATTGTATGAAAACGTATCGGTGGAAAAGTTCCGCCCCCCATTTTTTTATCGACGCCGCGCGGGGCAGGGTGGATTCCAGCGGCCGTCTGCCGCGTTGGCGCCACCAATGAAAACGGCCCCGGATCGCTCCGGGGCCGTGTCACAGGCGTGCCTGCGTGGCGAGGTTTAGACCTCGATCACGTCCGCCACGTCCTTGTAGTCGGCGATCTTGTCGAAGTTCAGGTACTGGTAGATCTGGTCGCCGCTCTTGTTGATGACGCCCATGTCGGCCATGTACTCGTCCTTGGTCGGGATGCGGCCCAGCTTCGAGCAGATCGCGGCCAGTTCGGCCGAACCCAGGTACACGTTGGTGTTCTTGCCCAGGCGGTTCGGGAAGTTGCGGGTGCTGGTGGACATCACCGTCGCGCCTTCGCGGACCTGCGCCTGGTTGCCCATGCACAGCGAGCAGCCCGGCATTTCGGTGCGGGCGCCGGCCGTGCCGAACACGCCGTAATGGCCTTCCTCGGTCAGCTGCGTGGCGTCCATCTTGGTGGGCGGGGCCACCCACAGCTTGACCGGGATGTCGCGCTTGCCTTCGAGCAGCTTGGACGCCGCGCGGAAGTGGCCGATGTTGGTCATGCAGCTGCCGATGAACACTTCGTCGATCTTGGCGCCGGCGACTTCCGACAGCGTCTTGACGTCGTCCGGGTCGTTCGGGCAGGCCACGATGGGCTCGTGCACGTCGGCCAGGTCGATCTCGATGACGGCGGCGTATTCGGCGTCGGCGTCCGGTTCCAGCAACTGGGGATTGGCCAGCCAGGCTTCCATCGCCTTGATGCGGCGGCCCAGCGTGCGCTCGTCTTCGTAGCCGTTGGCGATCATCCACTTGAGCATCACGATGTTGCTGTTGATGTACTCGATGATCGGTTCCTTGTTCAGGCGCACCGAGCAGCCGGCGGCCGAACGCTCGGCCGAGGCGTCCGACAGTTCGAAGGCTTGTTCGACCTTCAGGTCGGGCAGGCCTTCGATTTCGAGGATGCGGCCGGAGAAGATGTTCTTCTTGCCTTGCTTGGCGACCGTCAGCAGGCCCGCCTTGATGGCGTACAGCGGGATCGCGTTGACCAGGTCACGCAGGGTGACGCCGGGCTGCAGCTTGCCCTTGAAGCGGACCAGCACCGATTCCGGCATGTCCAGCGGCATCACGCCGGTGGCGGCGGCGAAGGCGACCAGGCCCGAACCGGCCGGAAACGAGATGCCGATGGGGAAGCGGGTGTGCGAGTCGCCGCCGGTGCCGACGGTGTCGGGCAGCAGCATGCGGTTGAGCCACGAGTGGATCACGCCGTCGCCCGGACGCAGCGAGACGCCGCCGCGGGTGCTGATGAACTCGGGCAGCGTGTGGTGCGTCTTGACGTCCACGGGCTTGGGATAGGCGGCGGTGTGGCAGAACGACTGCATCACCAGGTCGGCCGAGAAGCCCAGGCAGGCCAGGTCCTTCAGCTCGTCGCGGGTCATGGGGCCGGTGGTGTCCTGGCTGCCGACCGAGGTCATCTTCGGTTCGCAGTAGGTGCCCGGGCGGATGCCGCGGCCTTCCGGCAGGCCGCAGGCGCGGCCGACCATCTTCTGGGCCAGCGAGAAACCCTTGCCGGTATCGGCCGGGTCCTTGGGCAGGCGGAACAGCGTCGACGGGGCCAGGCCCAGCGCTTCACGCGCCTTGGCGGTCAGGCCGCGGCCGATGATCAGCGGAATGCGGCCGCCGGCGCGCACTTCGTCGAACAGCACGTCGGACTTCACTTCGAATTCGGCGATGACTTCGCCGTTCTTGATGGCCTTGCCTTCATAGGGGCGCAGCTCGACCACGTCGCCCATTTCCATCTTGGAAACGTCGAGTTCGATCGGCAGGGCGCCGGCGTCTTCCATGGTGTTGTAGAAGATCGGGGCGATCTTGTTGCCCAGGCACACGCCGCCGAAACGCTTGTTCGGCACGAAGGGGATGTCTTCGCCGGTGAACCACAGCACCGAGTTGGTGGCCGACTTGCGCGAGGAGCCGGTGCCGACCACGTCGCCGACGTAGGCGACCAGGTGGCCCTTGTCCTTGAGCGATTCGATGAACTTGACCGGGCCGCGCTTGCCGTCTTCTTCCGGTTCGAACGCGGCGCCGTCGCGCTTGTTCTTGAGCATCGCCAGGGCGTGCATCGGGATGTCGGGGCGGGTGGTGGCGTCCGGGGCCGGCGACAGGTCGTCGGTGTTGGTTTCGCCGGGAACCTTGAAGACCGTGATGGTCAGGCTTTCGGGCAGTTCAGGACGGCTGGTGAACCATTCGGCGTCGGCCCAGCTCTGCATCACGGACTTGGCGTTGGCGTTGCCCTTGTCGGCCTTTTCCTTGACGTCGTGGAAGGCGTCGAACATCAGCAGGGTCTTTTTCAGGGCGTCGGCGGCGATCGTGCCGATTTCCTTGTCGTCGAGCAGTTGGACCAGCGGGCCAATGTTGTAGCCGCCCAGCATGGTGCCGAGCAGCTCGGTCGCCTTGGCGCGGCTGATCAGGGCACAAGCTTCGGAGCCCAGGGCCACGGCGGCCAGATACGAGGCCTTGACCTTGGCGGCATCATCCACGCCGGCCGGAACACGGTGGGTCAGCAGCTCGACCAGGTTCTGCTCTTCGCCCGCGGGCGGGTTCTTCAGCAGTTCGATCAGTTCAGCGGTTTGTTTTGCCGTCAGGGGCAGCGGGGGAATCCCCAGAGCCGCGCGTTCGGCAACGTGTTGGCGGTAAGTATCCAGCATGTTGAGGCCTGCTTAAAGTCGGGTTGGAAGAAGGGTTGTCGCCAGAATTGTAGAGGGAAGAGGGGGGCGCTAGCAAATGTCTTATATCTTATATAAGACTTGAGTCGATAGGCGTTGTCTGCGGGCCACGCCGGGGCGCCGCCGAGGGTGGGACGGGGCAGTCTCGCGGGGCTGAAAACGGGGTCGATTCAGTGGCCGGCGTCCCCGCGCGAGGAGGGGGGCGGGCGCTGCGGCAGGCCCCTCGCCCGCGTTCGGGCAGCGGGAACCCATGGTGAAGCCGGGGGGGCGTGAGGACTGCCGGGCGGGCGCCCGGCGCAGGATCAGTTGGCCTTGGCGTCGTACACCACGCCCACGCGGGCGAAGTTGGCGCCGTACTGCTTGACGTCCAGCTGGAACGGAGCGCTCTCGCCCGGCTTGAGCTTGGGCAGGCGCAGCTCCGAGTAGCGCGCGCCGGTCAGCTTGTCCTGCGCGTCATAGAGGCTGACCCAGACCTTCACGTTGTCGATCTCGGCGCTGTCGTTGTTGCGCACCCGGCCATGCACCGTGACGTACTTGTAGCGATAGCGGTAGGTGAAATTCAGCGTGCCGGTGCCGATGCCGGCCTCGGTGTTCTCGACGCTGATGTCCAGCGCCGGCCGGGTGCCGGGCAGGGCCGCGCGCTTGGCTGGTTTCCAGTCGGTCTTGACCTCGGAAAAGCGTTCGAAGTTCTCGCCGTTCAGCAGCACCGGAATGCGCTCGCCGGGGTACAGCATGGCCGGCAGCGACCATTCCTGGCGCAGCCGCAGGGGGCGCGAGCCATCGAACACCGAGATCTCCATGCCCGGCGACAGCGCCACGTACTTGTCGCTGCGGTTGACCACCTCGGCCAGCAGCAGCGGGCGCTCGATTTCGTCCAGCAGGCGGCGCGGGGCGGACAAGGCCAGCGCGGCCGGGTCGAACAGGGCGAAGTCCGGGTCCAGCAATTCGGCCGTGGTCAGCCGCACCTGGTCGATGATGCGCGGGTTGGCGGGGCTGACGCGCACGATGCGGCTGGCGGGGCCTTCGGGCGTCGGCGCCGCGGCGGCGGGCGCCGGCGTGGCCTGGGCCGCCTTGGGCGCGTCCCAGGGCAGCAGGCCGTTGTACTTGGCCAGGGCGTAGCCGCCGGCGGCGAGGATGATCAGCACCAGCCCGGCCCGGGCGGGCCGCGACAGGGGCCGCGCGGGGGAACGGTCAGCCTTCACTTTGCACCATGTAATCGTAGGAGCCGACCTTGCCTTCGGCCAGCATGTCGCAGCGCACGTCGAACGAGGTCAGCGCGCCGGGGGCGAGCGGACTGGCCGAGCCATAGCCATTGCCGGTGCCGATCAGCTTGCCGTCCTCGCCGTACAGCATCACCGTCACCTGGGTGCTGCTGGCGGCGACCGCGCCCTTGTTGCGCAGCAGGCCGACCAGGCGGTAGGCGCCATCGTTGCGCACCAGTTGCACCTTGTCGGCGGCGACGTCGCGGGGGCTGCTGCTCGCCAGCGATGGCGTGGCCGGCTTCAGCACGTAGCGGCTGTAGGCGGTGTCGGGCAGGGAGATCGTCACCGGGGTGTATTCGCCGGGCAGCAGCGTGCGCGCCATCGGCGAGCCCGAGGCGGACGACAGTGTCAGTTCGCCCTGGTAGAACGTGGCGGTGACGCGCGGCGCATCGATCTTCTTGCCGGTCTCGTTGCGCATCAGCATCACCAGCTGGTTGCGGCCGCGCGCGCGCACTTCCTGCACGTCCGTCAGCTTGACCAGCGCGGCGTCGATGGGCGGCGTGGCGGCGCGCGAGGGCGAGCGGGTCGACGAACCACTATTGAACAGCGTGGCGGTGAGCGGCACCAGGATCGCGGCCAGCACCACCAGCACGATGGCGATGATCGCGCCCGGCTGCAATTTGGCGGCGGGCGCCGGCTGCTGCATGCCGCGCAGGATCTTCTCCAGGCGCTGGGCGACATTGTCCTCGACCAGGGTGACGGCGTGGCAATGGCTGCACTGGTATTCGTTGGTATCCAGCTTGGTGAACTGCGCGCTGCCGCAAGTCGAGCAGGTCAACGTCACTGTATTGATCGTGGTCTGTTTGGGTGTCATGCGAGAGGGCGGGCGCGCCGCGTCCGGGGCGGCGCCGGGATGGCGCGGCCGGGCCGGGCGTGGCTGGCTTACTGGGCCGCAAGGATAGCGGCGGCGAGTCGGCGGCGGGGTGCATGAGCGCATCTGATTATTACGAAATGTATGCGAAGGCCCGCGGTCGCCGCCGGGCCCGGTGCTATGATCGCCGGCTTCCAAGCCCTTGAATACGCCGTTCCCCAGTCGTTCCGCTCCTGGCCGCGATCCCTCGCGGCGGGGCCGAGCCGAGGCAGGTCAGGCTCCGCCCCAGCATGAGCATCTTCCAACACGTGTTGTTCCTCGCCTGCGTGGCGCTGGCGACCTACGCCCAAACCATGACGGGGTTCGCCTTCGGCCTGGTGCTGCTGGGGCTGTCCGGCGTGTTCCAGCTGGCGTCCGTGTCCGAAGTGGCCAATGTGGTCAGCGTGCTGTCCCTGGTCAATGCCGTGGTCACGCTGGCGCGGGCCAAGCCGCAGGTCAATTGGCGCCTGATGACGCCGGCGCTGGTCAGCAGCCTGGCCGGCGTGGCGGTGGGAGTGGTGGCGCTGGCCTGGATCAGCGGCGCCATGGCGGTGCTGCTGCAATTGCTGCTGGGCCTGACCATCCTGGCGTGCGCCGTGCTGCTGGTGGCGCGTACCCAACCGCTGGAGCGCCTGTCGTCGCGCGCCTCGTTCGTGCTGTTCGGCGGGGTCTCGGGCGTGCTGGGGGGCCTGTTCTCCAGCGCCGGCCCGCCGATGGTCTACCACCTGTATCGCCAGCCCCTGCCGCTGGCATCCATCCGCAACAGCCTGCTGGTGCTGTTTTCACTGAACGCGGTCGTGCGCCTGGCGCTGGTGACGGGGCAGGGCACGTTCATGGCCACGTCGTTCTGGTTGAGCCTGCAGGCCTTGCCGGTCGTGATCGGGGTGACCTGGGTCGCGCGCCGCTACGCCACCGCCGGGTCGATGAAGACCGTCAAGCGGATGGTGTTCGTGCTGCTGCTGGCGGCCGGGCTCGGCCTGATCGTGCCGGCGTCCCGGCTCCTCGCGGCGGGGTAGCCGCGAGGTCGATGGCCCGGGCCTTGCCTGGGTTCAGCCGTGTTCGCCGGAGATGTACCGTTCGAGTTCGGTGATGATGAATTTCTGCTCGCTCATGACGTCCTTGACAAGGTCGCCGATGGACACCAGGCCGACCAGCTTCTTGTCCTGGATGACGGGCAGGTGGCGGAAGTGGCGCTCGGTCATCAACGCCATACAGTGCTCGCGGGTGTCTTCCGGCCGCACGTAGAAGACCGAATCGGTCATGATCTCGCGGACCTTGGTGGTGCGCGAGGAGCGATCCTGCAGCACGATCTTGCGGGCGTAGTCGCGCTCGGTGAGCATGCCCAGCACCTCGTCGCCCTCCGCCACCACCACGGCGCCGATACTGCGTTCGGCCATGGTCTTGATGGCGTCGTACACGGACGAGTCCGGCGTGACGGTCACGACGGGCGGGTTGGCCTTTTCCCTGAGAATCTCAGCAACTTTCTTCACGATGTGCTCCCGAATCGCTGGCAAGGTTCAAGCGCCGGCCCGAGCCCGCGCCGGACGCCTGGCGCCGGCGCACGGTCTGGCCGTGACTCCATCCTAAGCCCGGCGATGGGATTGCCGCAAGTTTCCGGTGGGTTCTCAGGCGGTATGGCCTGGCGGGTTCGTGGAGCAGGTGGCTATAGTCGCGGCCGCCATAGAACACGCCCAGAATGGTCACGGACCCGTCATCGTTCACGGAGTAGGCGATGGTGCATCGTTTCTGATGATGCAGGAAGCGAAGATTGGGGTTGGCGGCATGGCGCCGTGCTCCCAGTTTTGGAAAATGGGCCAGGTCGAGGCAGGCCTGGATCACGCCGTCGACATAGCCATACGCTGTTGCGGAAGTCCCCGCCGCGCTGAAATACCGCTGCATGTTGACGATGTCGCGGAGCGCGTCCGGGGTGAACACGACGCAGAACATGTCAGCGGCCCGAGGGTCGTCTGCTGCGCTCCGCGGCGAGCGCGGCCAGAACCTCGCCAGGGGTGAGCAAGCGGGATGGATTCGCCTTGCTGGCCCGGCTTATCGCTTCGAGCTGCTTGAGCCAGGCGTTTTCGTCCCGCTGATCGACGCTGGGTAGATAGGGAGGCGGCAGCTCCGGGAAGGGATCCGATTGGCAGTGTTCCCGTACGGGGGGCCGTTGGGATGGCGTTGGACGGCGTGGCATGTAGAGAATTCCAAAGGCGAGGGCGACCTGGATAGCCTATGTGCGGCAGCACGACGCGACAAGTCCTTTGGGCCATTCCTCTCGTCCTATCTTTCGCCAAGCGCGCGGCGGCGGCCGGCGGCCAGCCCACGCCGGCCGCCGCGCCTTCTCAGCGGATCAGGAACCCCGCGCCCACCGGATCATTCTTGTCGATGACCCAGCGCGCCGTGCCCAGGATGCTGGCCGTGCCCTTCACCGTCGGCCGCACGGCGCGGGTGCCGTTCAGGTCGACTTCACCCAGCAGGCAGCCTTCGAAGGTGCCGCTGCCCAGCAGGCCTTCGGACTTGATGGGCTGGTTCAGGCCCATCTTGCCGCGCGCCTCGAACATGGCCATCATCGCGCTGGTGCCGGTGCCGCCGGGCGAACGGTCGAGCTGGCCGGCGCTGAACACGTGCACGTTCTTGTAGAACGCGCCTTCGATCGTCGGCTGGTGCCAGAACGTGATGAAGTTCAGGTTGTTGATGTGCGATTCGGTCGGATGCTGGATGCGCTGGCGCGCGTTGAGCTGGTCGCGCACGATCAGGCCCATGCGCGACAGCTCGGTGCCGTTGTCGGGCGAGATGCGCAGGTCGCAGTTCGACAGGTCGACGATGCCGAAGTAGTTGCCGCCCCACACGATGTCGGCCGACAGCTTGCCGTAGCCGGGCAGTTCCACCGGGATGTCCTGCGCCGCGACGTAGGCCGGCACGTTCTCGAAGCGGGTCCACAGCACGTTGTCGCCTTCCGAGGCCACTTCCGACACCACCAGGCCGGCGGTGGTCTCGAAGCGGATGCGGGTGATGCCATCCTTGCCGCGCGGCACCAGGCCGTTGGCCACCATGGCCATGCTGACCGCGATGGTGCCGTGGCCGCACATGTGCGAATACTCGGTGCCGTCGATGTAGATCAGGCCGGCGTCATATTCGGGGCTGGACGGCGGCGTGAGAAATACGCCGAACATGTCCTTGTGGCCGCGCGGCTCGCGCATCAGCGCCTTGCGCAGCCAGTCGTAGTGCTGCTCCAGGAACGCGCGCTTCTCCAGGATGGTGGAGCCGGCGGGGTACGGAATGCCGCTGTGCACGATGCACAGGGGCTCGCCTTCCGTATGGGTATAGATGACATCGAACGCGTCTTGCTTGCGCATGACTGAGACTCCAGGCGGTGATAGGGGGAAGAGGAAAGTTATTTGCCGCGTTCGGACAGCATGTCCAGCCCGACGGTCAAATCCAGGATCACGATGGCGACGACCGCAGCCACGATCGTGGCGCCCGATACGGCTGCGATGGTCGGATCAATCGTGTATTGCACGTAGTTGAAAAGCTTCACGGGGATCGTGTTCAGGTCCGCCGTGGTGTTGAAAATCGACAGCTCCACATTGATCCACGAGGAGATGAAGGCGAAGATCGAACCGGTCACGATGCCCGGGCGTATCTGCGGCAGCACCACCAGGAAGAACGTGGTCCAGGGGTTGGCGCCCAGGTCGGCCGAGGCTTCCTCCAGCGCGCGCTGTTCCGGCGTCAGCAGCGTCAGGGTCGAGCGCAGCACGAACGGCGCGATGATCACGACGTGGCCGATCAAGAGCGACAGGAAGCTGCGGGTCAGGCCGAAATAGGCGCCGAACTGCAGCAGCGCCGCGCCCAGCACGATGTGCGGCAGCACCAGCGGCGACATCAGCACCGAGGTCAGCGCGGCCTTGCCCGGGAACTCGTAGCGCGCCAGCGCCAGCGCCGCCGGCACCGTCAGCAGCACCGCCGCCACCGTCGCGGCCAGCGCCAGCACCGTGCTGGTGGTGAACGCGGCCACATAGCCGGCTTCGACCAGCAGCGTGCGGTACCACTCCAGCGTCCAGCCCTGTGGCGGGAACGCCAGGTACGGCGTGGCGGTGAACGATGCGCCCAGGATCACCACGAGCGGCAGCGCCAGGTAGGCCAGCACGGCCAGCGCGGTCAGGCGGATCAGGTGGCGGGCGATCATCGCGCGGCTCCCGGCAAGGTGGCGGCGCGGTTGGCCAGCGCCACCAGGATCAGGGTGAAGACCAGCAGCACCATGCTCAGCGCGCCGCCGTAGTGGAAATCGAACACCGTGCTGTACTGCTGGAAGATCAGCATCGACAGCACCGTGACGCGGCCGCCCGACAGCAGCGCCGGCGTCACGTAGGCGCTGACCGCCAGCGTGAAGACGATGATGGCGCCCGACACCACGCCGGGCAGCGTCAGCGGCCAGGTCACGTGCAAGAAGGTCGCCGCCGGGCTGGCGCCCAGGTCGGCCGAGGCCTGCTCGCAGGCCGGATCGACCCGCGCCAGCGCATTGCCCACCGCCAGCACCACGAACGGCAGCAGCACGTAGACCATGCCGATCAGGATGCCCAGCTCGGTGCCGATGAAGCGCATCGGCCGGTCCACCGCGCCGCTGGCCATCAATCCCTGGTTGACCAGGCCGTTGCGGCCCAGCAGCACCATCCAGCCGAAGGCGCGCACGATGTTGCTGGTGAACAGCGGCACCACCAGCAAGATCACGCAGGCGCGGCGCCAGGCCTGCCAGCGCACCACGCGCACCAGGTACCAGGCCAGCGGATAGCCCAGCAGCAGGCAGGCGAGGGTGGTGAACAGGGCCAGCCGGAACGTCACCAGGATCACGTCCCAGTGGTACTGGTCGGCCAGCACCTTCATGTACTGCGCGGCCGTCGGCGTCAGGCCGTCGGGCCCGCCGGTGGCGCTGGCCAGCGCCACCACCGCCAGCGGCGCCAGGAAGAAGGCCGCGAAGAACAGCACCGGGGCCGCCAGCAGCAGGCCGGGAGAGAGCCAGGCGCGCCGCGTCATGGCTGGCCGCCGATCAGGTGCAGGTGGTCGGGCGCGAACGCCAGCGCCACGTCGCCGCCGGCACGCAGACCGCCCGGCGCGAGACCGCCATGGCGCGCCACCAGCGTCTGGCCGCCGACGTCGACGTGGATCATGCTGTGGCTGCCCACGTTGATCACGTCGCTCACGGTGCCGGTCAGCATGGCGTCGGCGCGTTCGCACAGCTTCAGGTCTTCGGGCCGCAGCACGGCCAGGCCGCGGCCCGCGGCCGGGCGTTGGGCGAGCGGCACGCGCAGGCCCTGGGCATCCAGCATCAAGGCGCCGTCATCGGCCACCGTGTAGGCGATGAAGTTGGCGTCGCCGATGAATTCGGCCACGAAGCGCGTGGCCGGCTGGCGGTAGATGTCGGTGCCGGCGCCGACCTGTTCGATGCGGCCGGCGTGCATCACCACGACGCGGTCCGCCATGGTCATCGCTTCTTCCTGGTCGTGGGTGACGAAGATGAAGGCGATGCCGAGACGGGCCTGCAGGTGCTTGAGTTCGAGCTGCATGCGCTTGCGCAGCTTCAGGTCCAGCGCCGACAGCGGCTCGTCCAGCAACAGCAGCTTGGGCTGGTTGACGATGGCGCGCGCCAGCGCCACGCGCTGCTGCTGGCCGCCGGACATCTCGCGCGGATAGCGCGGACCGAAGTCGGCCAGGCCGACCATGTCCAGCGCATCCCGGGCGCGCCCTGCCGCGTCCGATTTCGACGCGCCCTGGCGCCGCGGACCGTAGGCGACGTTCTCCAGCACCGTCATGTGCGGGAACAGCGCATAGTTCTGGAACACGGTATTGAGCGGGCGGCGGTGCGCCGGCAGGCGGCTGACGTCCTGGCCGTCGATCAGGATGCGGCCCGATTCCGGCTGCAGGAAACCGGCGATCGACTTGAGCAGCGTGGTCTTGCCGCAGCCGCTGGGGCCCAGCAGCGCCACGAACTCTCCCTGCTGGATTTCCAGGTCGATGCGATCCAGCGCCTGGTAGGCGCCGAAGCGCATCGACACGCCTTCGATGGTGAGCAAAGCGGACATGGGGAACGGACCTTGCTCAGCGCTTGCGGGCGACCTGCCGGTTCCACGCGTCGGTGACCTCGGCGCGGCGGGCGTTGATGATGTTCCAGTCGAACAGGCTCAGGCTCTTGACCGAGCCGTCGGCGCCCCAGGGCAGCTTGCGGGCCACGTCCTTGGACACCTGCACGTCCTTGACCGCGGGGCCCAGGTACAGCTTGGTGGCCAGGCAGGCGGCCGCATCGGGCGTCAGCGCGGTGTCGATGAACTTCTGCGCCGCGGCCTTGTTGGGCGCGCCCTTGACCAGGTGCAGGCGGGCGTCGGTGGCCCACACGCCTTCCTTGGGCACGGTGAAGCCGATGGGCAGGCCCTTGTCGATCAGGTCCCAGGCGCCGACGTTGAAGTGCGCGCCGATCACGGCTTCGCCGCTCTGGAAGGCGTTGGTGGCCGCGCCCGAGCTGTCGAAGAACAGCGCGGTGTCCAGCGACGCCAGCTTGGAATAGAGCGGCCCCAGGTTCGACGGGTCGATCGCCCACACCCGCGCCAGGAAGAAGATGAACGGCACGCCCGACGAGTTGGCGGGCGAGGGCACCGCCACCGCGCCGGCGTACTCGGGCTTCCACAGGTCCTTCCAGCTGGTCGGAGGCTGCGTCACTTCCTTGGTGCTGTAGGTGATGCCGAGCGAGTAGTAGCCGGTGCTGACCGCATAGGCGGCGTTGGCGTCGCGGTACACGCCCTGCTCGATGACGTTCTTCAGGTTGGGAATGGCGCCGGCGTCCAGCGCGTCCAGCACGCCGGCCTGCTGCGCCAGTTCGCTGATGCCGCCGTCCATCCAGGCCACGTCGATGGTCGGCGCGCCCTTTTGTTGCTGCAGCTTGGCCAGCGTGGTGGTGGAGGTGCCGACTTCCGGCACCACGGTGACGCCGGTGGCCTTGGTGAAGGGCTCGGCCACGCAGGCGCGGAACGCGTCGCCCCAGTTGCCGCCGTACCAGGCGACGGTGATTTTCTGCTGTTGCGCCAGCGCCGCGTGCGAAGCCAGGAACAGCCCTGCGCCGAGCGCCGCCGCGCCCAGCGCGCTGCGGGTGTTTGTTGCCATGTCGGATTCCCCTTGTAGATTTGTCGATCCGCGATTCATTGACTCAAGTACCACAGGCACATCTTGGGCGATGCTCGGGAAAACGAGCTTGAAGACGCGGGACATAAACTTGAATAATTGCGTCATGTCCGTCGCCGCGCCACCCCCGTCCTTGCCGCTCTCCTATGAAGACGGCGAAGCACACCTGCCTCAGGGAAAACCCGCCCTGACCATCGGCATCGTGCTGCTGGACCAGTTCACGCTCGCCGCGTTCGCCGGTTTCGTCGATGTGTTGCGGCTGGCCGGCGACCATGGCGGGCGTAGCCGCCAGATCCATACCGCGTGGCGGGTGATGAGCTGGGATGGCAAGCCGCGTTGTTCCAGCGCCGGCCTGACCATCGAGGTCGAAGCCGGCCTGCCCGAGGATCCGGCGCAGTTCGACTACGTCGCCATCTGCGGCGGCAATGACTATTCCAGCGGCCGCATGCCCGAGCCCCTGCGCGACTGGCTGCGGCGGGCGGCGGCGCTGCGGGTGCGCCTGCTGGGCATCTGCACCGGCACCTTCGCGCTGGCGCAGGCCGACGTGATCGGCCCGCGCACGGTCTGCGTTCACTGGAACGTGCTGGAAACCTTCCGAGAGCGTTTTCCCGCGACCCGTGCCGTCGTCGACCGCCTGTTCGTCGACGAGGGCGACCTGATTTCCTGCGCCGGCTCCACCGCCGCCATCGACCTGGGCCTGTACCTGGTGGCGCGCCATTGCGGCCGCGACAAGGCGCAGCAGGCCATGCGCCACATGATGCTGCAGGGCGCGCGGCCGGGCCGCGTGCCGCAGGCGCATTTCCGCACCGACCTGTCCGGCATCCAGGACCTGCGGGTGCGCCAGGCGGCGCATTTCATCGAGCAGCGCATCGACAATCCGCCGCCGCTCGATGCCATCGCGCGTTATGTCGGCTTGGGCCGGCGCCAGCTGGAACGGGCCTTCCGCCTGGCCACCGGCATGTCGCCGATGGCGTTCCAGCGGCAATTGCGGCTGGAATATGGCAGCTGGTTGTTGCTTAATAATGCCTGCAGCATCACGCAAATCGCGCTGGATTGCGGGTTTGCCGACGGCGCGCATTTTTCACGCGATTTCCGCGCGCATTTCGGCCAATCCCCACGCCAGTATCAGCAGAGCCACGGGCAGGACGCCGCGCGGCACGAAGGCGAGATCAGCGTCTTTCCCGCGTAGCCTTGCCCCGGCAAGGAGAACGCATGACATACGACCTTTGGTATTGGGACGGCATTCCCGGCCGCGGAGAATTCGTGCGCCTGGCGCTGGAGGCGGGCGGTATTCCCTACCGTGAGCGCACCCGCGAACCCGGCATCGGCGAAGACGCGCTGATCCAGGACATGCTGTCCGATCGCAAGCAGCCTCCCTTTGCGCCGCCTTATCTGGTGGCCGGGAAAATGACCCTGGCGCAGACCGCCAACATCCTGCTGTTTCTCGGGGAAAAGCACGGCCTGGCGCCCGCCACGGTATCGGGACGCCTGTGGGTCAACCAATTGCAGCTGACCATCGCCGACATGGTGGCGGAGGCGCACGATACCCACCACCCGATTTCGGCCAGCGATTATTACGAGGACCAGAAGGACGAGGCCGCGCGGCGCGCCCGCGGTTTCCGCGAGGAACGTATTCCCAAGTTCCTGGGATATTTCGAGCGGGTGCTGGCCGGCCCCGATGCGTGGCTGGCTGGCGGCAAGCGCTGGAGTTATGCCGACCTGTCCTTGTTCCATCTGGTCGACGGCCTGCTGTTCGCCTTTCCCAGGCGCATGGGAACGCAGGCGGTGAAGTTCCCCAATGTCATGGCCTTGCACCGGCGCGTCGCGGAACTGCCGGCGTTGCAGCCGTATTTCGCCAGCGGCAGGCGCCTGCCATTCGGCGAGGGCATATTCCGCCATTATCGCGAGCTCGACGCGGAATAACGATTTCCGGTTAGCGGTTGCCGCATGCGGATGCGCGGGATCCGGGGCGTATTTATTGTTGTGTTAATTAAATGGGGCCGTCGCCAGCGCGGGCCCCATTATTTCTCCGGCTCATATCTGAAAATACGGGGGCGGATTCGTATTAACCCTGATCAATAACAAAAAATCACACAGGCGTTAATCGTGAAATGCAGTGAAAGATCCGCCGCCATATTTTTTTTAGTAAGTCATCAATGAATATATTGAGAACAGCTCATTTTTAGGATTAAATATTTTCGACTGGATACATTCTTCCGTTTTCTGTAATCCTTGACCTGCCGTCGCTACCGGGGCGACGGACCTGCAGGCAAGCGTGTGCAAACTCGTCCCATTCCCTGCGGGAGACGTCAACATGCAATGGCTTACCCTCAAACGCCTGCTGCGCGGCGAGCGCGGCATGCAGAAAGCGGATCTATACGGGCAGATCGCGGCCATCCATAAAGCGCAGGCGGTGATCGAGTTCGATCTCGAAGGCCATGTGCTGATGGCCAATCAGAATTTCCTCGACACCATGGGTTATGAACTGGACGAGGTGCTGGGCCAGCATCACCGCATGTTCGTGGTGCCCGAGGATCGGGAATCCGCCGAATACCTCGCCTTCTGGGACAAACTGGGCCAGGGTGCGCACGACGCGGGCCGTTATCGCCGCATTCGCAGGGATGGCAGCGATGTCTGGCTGCAGGCCAGCTACAACCCGATCTTCGATAAACACGGCCGTCCCTTCAAGGTGGTCAAGTACGCCACCGACATTACTGAACAGCAGCAGCGCCAGGCGGATACCGAGGGGCAGCTCGAGGCCATTTCCAAAGTGCAGGCCATTATCGAGTTCGAACTGGACGGCACCATCATCCGCGCCAACGACCTGTTCCTGAACGCGGTGGGTTATCACGAGGACGAAGTGCGCGGCCGCCACCACAGCATGTTCGTGCTGCCCGAAGAGGCGCGCAGCGGCGCCTATGCGGAATTCTGGCGCAAGCTGCGCGGCGGCCAGCACGACACCGGCCAATATCTGCGTATCGGCAAGAATGGCCGCCATGTCTGGATCGAGGCCAGCTACAACCCGATTTTCGATGCCGAGGGCCGGCCGTTCAAAGTGGTGAAATTCGCCACCGACATCACCAAACGGTTTACCGCCGCGCAGACGCTGCGGGTGGCGGTGCAGGGCCTGACCGAAAACGCGGAACGCGCCAGCCAGGCCAATTCCCTGGCGCAGGACGCCTGCCGGGTGGCAGAAGAGGGCGGCAAGACGGTCGCGGGCGTGGTCCGCACCATGGGCGCCATCACCGACAGTTCCAAGCGCATCTCGGAAATCATCGGCGTCATGGATGGCATCGCGTTCCAGACCAATATCCTGGCGCTGAACGCGGCGGTGGAGGCGGCGCGCGCCGGCGTGCACGGCAAGGGTTTCGCGGTGGTGGCGGCGGAGGTGCGCAGCCTGGCGCAGAACAGCGCCGCCGCGGCCAAGGAAATCAAAGGGCTGATCACCACCTCGGTTGAGCAGATCGGCAGCGGCGCCCGCCAGGTGCAGTCGGCCGGGACCACCATGGAAGACATCGTCGCTTCGTCGCGGCGGGTCACCGAGATCATGGGCGAAGTGGTGGAAGTCTCGCTGGCGCAATCGGCCAAGCTGGGTGAAGTCACCGAGGACATCACCCAGATGACGGCCGAGGCCGCGTCCGCGCTGCAGGCCGCGCACGAACTGCATGGCGGCAGCCCGACGCTCAGGCCGGCGGTCAAGCCGGTGGCGCCGTCGCTGCGCGCCCGGCAGGCCGCCAATACGCCGCTGCCGCCCAAGCCGGTGCTGGAGTACGTGCGCTATTGATGCGAGGGCGGCGGCGCGCCCGCCGCCCGAGTGCGCTATAAATACGGTCTTGTACGAACCCGTCGGCCCAGGCAGGAAGTTTCCGGCCCGGGCCGTGTTCTTTGCGGCTATTCCCCATGACCGAATCCGAAGCCCTGGCTCTCGCCACCCACCGTCATTACAAGGGCGGCTTGTACCGCTACATCGATACCGCCCGCCATTCCGAGACCGAGGAATCCATGGTGGTCTACGAGCACCTGTGGCCGCACGCGCGCGGCCTGTGGGTGCGCCCGGCCGACCTGTTCTTCGGCCAGCTGGCCGACGGCTCGCCGCGGTTCGCGCCGCTGCCCGCGGCGCGGTAAGGCCATGGCCTTCTACTATCGCCGTGCGCGGCCGGCCGGCGCCACGCCGCGCGCCGCCTCCGCGCAGCCGTCCGCGGCGGTTTCCGCCGCCCTGAACGCCTTGCGCGGTCCGTTCGTCGTAGCCGACTTGGAAACCACCGGACTGTCGACCGCGTCGTGCGAGATCCTGGAATTCGCCGCGGTGCGCGTCGGCACGGGCGGCGCGGCCGAGCAGGAATACGCGCAGGTGGTGCGCACCCGCGCCTCGGTGCCGCCGTTCATCACCCGCCTCACCGGCATCACCCAGTCCGAGGTCGACCGCCAGGGCGTGCCCGTGGCGCAGGCCTTCGCGGCGTTCCTGGCGTTCGTCGGCGACCTGCCGGTGTTTTTCCACAATGCCTCGTTCGACCGCCGCTTCCTGGACGCCGCCGCGCTCCAGACCGGCCTGCCGTTCGCCAACGCCACGCATTGCACGCTGGTCCTGGCGCGGCGCGCCTGGCCCGAGCTGCCCTCGCACAAGCTGGATGTGCTGGCGCGGCACGTGGGCGCGTCGGAGCCCACCCACCGGGCGCTGGCCGACGTGCGCACCACGGTGGCCGTCGCATTGGCGGCCAGTTCGAGGTTGGCCGCGGCCTGAGGCCGCGCCACGTTTCAACGGAGCCATCATGTCCGACCTGGAGCATATCCGGCAGGCGCTGCGGGCCTTCACCGCCGAACGCGAGTGGCAGCGGTTCCATTCGCCCAAGAACCTGGCGATGGCGTTGTCGGGGGAAGCGGGCGAGTTGCTGGCGCTGTTCCAGTGGCTGACCGAACAGGAGTCGCGCCAGCCGTCCGCGGCGCTGCTGGCGGACGCGGCCGACGAGATCGCCGACGTGCAGATGTACCTGGTGGCCCTGGCGGATCAGCTGGGCGTGGACATCGCGGCCGCGGTCCAGGCCAAGATGGCCCGGAACGCGGTGAAGTATCCCGCGGATCGCTTTCGCGGCAGCGCGCGCAAGTATGACGATCCGCCGGACGCGGCCTGAACCTCAGACCACCTTTTGCTCGTGGTGCACCTGCGGCGGTTCGACGAAGAAGCCCGCCACGAGTTTGCGCCACTCCTGAAAATCGGAAGATTCCCGGAAATCCACCATATGGTTTTCGACGGTTTCCCAATCCACCACCAGCGTGTAGCGCTGCGGCTGCTCGATGCTGCGGTACAGTTCCATGCCGTGGCAGCCGCGGGCCCGCAGGAACAGCGGCTTGGCCTGCGCCACGCCGGCTTCGAACAGGGCTTCCTGTCCTTCGCGGACATGGATGCTGGCAATCTCCTGGATCATGATGGTGTCTCCGGATAAAGAGGCCGGGCAGGGGCCGGCCGGGCGGAGTAGTATGGCCCAAAATTCCGTCCCGATGAACCGATCCGTCCTTTCGCTGCCGCGCCTCGTCGCCGCCCGCTTGCTCTGGTACGTCGGCGTTGCCGCGCTCGCCCTCATGGCGCTGGCCTCGCCGACGCAGTTCAGCGTGGTCGCGGTGCTGTCGGCCATTGCGATCTACATCCCGCTGTCCATGCTGGGCCTGCCGATCGCGGCCTGGCTGGTGCTGCGCCAGGCCCGCGCCGCCGCGCCCGCCGCCTTGGCGCCGGCGTGGCCCTGCTGGCTGGCGGGCGCGACCGGCATCGCGCTGCTGGCCTGCTATCACCTGTGGGCCGAGATGGAACTGGCCGAGCTCGGCGTGCTGTTGCTGCTCGTCGCGGTGGACCTGGCACTGGCGCGCTGGGAATCGGCGCGCCTGCTGGAGCGCATTGCCGCGCATCGACCGCGTTGAACCCGGGCCGGTCGCGCCGGCCGTCACACTCTCCTGACAGTCAGCCTAAAGGTTGCCTCCCTGCCGCCCGCCGCCGTGCGCGCTAGGTAAATCGCGCGAGAGAGTGCGTCCTCGCCCCATCCTATGAGCTGAGATGCGGCGCAGCAATTCCGCCCGGCGCGCGCCGCGACTCCTCCATACGCATGGCCCACGCAGCGGTGCTCGCAGATTCCACGCCATCTTTTACGTCTGCGCGCTCCCTCTCTGGAGGGCGGTCGCCCGTTTAACCGATATCGACGTCCTTAGTCCGGAGCAATCATTCCGTACCAATACGAAAGTCCCAAACGCCACGTTGCCGTAAGGGCGTAATGCGTCGGGGTGGTAAAGGTCCGCGCCGGTCGGCCACCGGCACCTGTGCATCCGCATCGAGCGGATCAGGAGGAGCTCAAATGAAAAAGCTCGCAGCAGTCGCAGCGTTGTCCCTCGTCGCGGTCTCGGCCGCTTATGCGAGCGGCCCGGGCCAGCCCAGCATTTCCGCGTCTGGCCATGTCGGCACCATCACCGGGACGGTGTCCTCGGTCTCCACGGGCACTTCCGTGGTCTCGACCCAGATCAACGGCTATGGCTCGTCGAGCCAGACGTCGTTCGGTGAAACGGGCGGCGTCGCCACCGCGGGAGGATCGTTCAACCGGGATGGCACCACCGCGGTCACCAGCACGCGGCAATACGCGACCAGCGAAACCTACGGCCAGATCCATGGCAACGCGCCGATCATGGTGGGCGACAGCATCGCCAATGGCGGCGCCACGTTCGGCAGCACCACCACCAATGCCACGGCCACCGGCACGTTCAAGGCCGGTGCGATCGGCGCGACCGCGTCGATCCATGGCATCGGCCCCGTGGGCGGTTTTGGTCACTGAGCAGCACGCAATCCGGACGGCTTCGGCCGTCCGGTCGAGAGGACATCATGAAAACCCTTGCGCTTGCCTTATCCCTGTCGCTGTCGCTGGTGGCCTTTTCCGCGGGCGCCCAGACCAGCTCTTCCGCCGCGTCCACCTCGGCGTCGTCGGGCTCCACCAACGCCGGCAACAACCAGGGCATCACGCTCAATTCCAACAACAGTGGATCGAGCACCCTGCGGACCGCGCCGCCGATCGGCTCACAGAGCTTCTATGGTTCGTTCTCCTCCGACAGCTGCATGGTGTCGGCGGGCGGCGGCGGCTCGGTGGTCGGCTTCGGCATGAACGTGGCGTTCCCGGTCGAGGACCAGAAATGCAGCCTGCGGCGCAACTTCGAGCGCACCATGCAGGCGGCCGCGTCGACCAAGGATCCGGACCGGTCGCGCCGGCTGGAGACGGCCGCCGTGGACATCCTGTGCCAGACCGACGATCGGACCAAGGCCGCGCTCACCGCGCAGGGACTGTGCACCAATCCCTCGCTGACCACCGCGGATCACCGCTTCGAGAATCCCTCGCAGAACGTCGCGCAGACCGCGCCTGTCGCGCCCTCGCAAGCGCAGTACGCGCCCGCCCAGCCGCAGTCGCCCACCGCCCAGTACATGGCGCCGGCGCCGGTCGCGCAGGCCTACCCGGTAATGTCGGGGCAGAACGCCATGGTCAACGCGCCGGCGCTGCGCAATCCGCGCATGGACCGGCAGGGCCTGACCGACTTCTATTCGCCGGGTTGATGATCGTGTGCGGCGATCGCGGTTCCGGGGGCTCAGGGCGTGGCGGCGGGCGTGGCCGCGGCGCCCGGCCCCTCGGCCGCGCCCGGCTGCTGCAAGGCCGCGGCCTGAGGCGCGGATGCCAGCAGCATCGTGGGCGGCGACGACACCTCCAGCCCTGCTTCGTGCAGCCGCTGCAGCAGCGTGAACAACAACGCGCTGCGCACGCCGTAGGCCGAGCGCGGCGACGAGACATAGCCCTTGGCGTTGAACACCAGGTTGCCGCCGTCGATGCCGTCCAGGAACACATTCGGCGCCGGCGTATCCAGCACATCGTCATGGTCGGCGAAGGCCTGCAGGATCAGCTCGCGCACCCGTTGCGCATCGGTTGACAGCGGCAGCGGCAACTTGATCTGCACCAGCCCCAGCGGGTTGGACCGCGTGACGTTGCGCACCGTCTTGGTCACGAATTCCGAATTTGGCACGATCACGGTGGAACGATCGCCCATCTGGATTTCCGTGGCGCGCACGTTGATGCGCAGAATGTCCCCTTCGACGCCGCCCAGCGACACCCAGTCGCCTACCTTGACCGGCCGCTCGGCCAGCAGGATCAGGCCCGAGACGAAGTTCTGCACCACCGCCTGCAGGCCGAAACCGATACCCACGGACAGCGCGCTGGCGATCCACGCCACCCGTTCCAGCCCGATGCCGGCGGCCGACAGCGACAGCGCCACCGCCAGCACGAAGCCGGCATAGCCGAACAGCGTCGCGGCCGACAGCTGCATGCCAGGATCCAGCTCCGTCGTGGGCAGATAGCGGTTCGACAGCCAGCGCTTGAGCATCTTCACGCTCAGCAGCGACAGGCCCAGCACCAGCAGCGCCTGCAGTACCGCGCCCGGGCGGATCTGCGCCTCGCCGATGGCCAGGCCCTTGCGCAACTGGTCGAAGCGCTGAAGCAGGTCCATCGGCCCTTCGCCGAACGGCGCCAGCAACAGGATCACGGCCAGCAGGCCCACCGCCACGCGGCCCACGCCGGACAGCAGCACGGCGGCCTGGTCGCGCAGGCTGGGCCCTTCGCTGTCTTCGCGGTGCGACGTGCCCAGCAAGGTGCTGAAGCCATCCTCGATCAGCACGGCCAGCAGGTAGGCCGATGCCAGGATGATGACGACCCACAGCACCTGCTTGGTCAGGAAGCTGCCGAAGGCGACATAGCCCGCCAGCAGGCTGGCCAGGCTGATCACCAGCACCGTGCCGGTCGCGGTCAGCAGCAGCGAGGTCCAGAAGGGCGGGGGCGGGCCGTCTTCCCGCAGCGCCTTGCGCCGCAGCCGGCGGCCGATCGACAGCGCCACCGCCATCGTCACCATCACGAACACGGCCACGATGCCGGTCAGGGTGATGGTGGTGGTGAGGCTGGCGTTCAGCAGCACCGGCAGGCGCTCGGCCAGCCAGATCATTACGACAAGCACGCCCAGCACGCCGGGCAGCCAGCGCAGGCGGTGCGCCACCTTGTCGGAGATCGGCGGCAGGCGCCACGACGGCCGGTTGGCCGACAGCAGCGCGTAGCCCAGGCCCGACACGTAGCCGCCGAAACAGACCGTGGCGACCAGATTGGCCAGCAGGGCGCCGGTGTTTTCCGACAACTGGGAATTCCAGTCCAGGCCGATGTGGATCAGCAGGGCGATGACCCCGGGCGTGGCGACGGCCAGCGTCAGCAGCGCCACCGCCAGGAACGAGCGGCGCAGGCGTCCGGGCGGCACGCGCGTGGCTGTGAGCCGCAGCAGCACCCGGCCGATCCAGACGCGCAGCGCGATCGCCAGCGCCGCCGCCGCGGCCAGCAGCAGCCAGCCCCATTTCGGCGTCTGGCCGACCGCGGTGGCCAGATCGTCGCGCAGCGCCACCAGGCGCTCCAGGTCGCCGGGGAATTCCTCGCGGAACTCGGCCCAGAATTGGCTGGACAGGAACGAGTCGCGCCGTTCGCCCAGACGCGCCTGGAATTGCGTGCGGCGCAGGCCCGAAATCTGTTCCGCCGTCTGCGCGGCATCGACCGACAGCAGTCGCGCCAGCTTGATCTGCGCGTCCAGCGCGCGGCTGTTCTTCTCCAGCTGCATGCGCTGCGCCGCCACGTCGGGCGCTTCCTTGACGCCCTCGGGCGGGGCGCCCAGCTCGCTCAGGCGCGCGGTCACGCTGGTCAGCTGCGGCGTGAGCGCATCGGCGGTGGCATCCGCCTTGGATTGGATGTCCAGGGCATCGCCGCGCTGCTTGAGCAGGTCGGCGTCGTCGGTCTCGTCCGGAACGCGCTTGCGGATGTCGTCGAGCTGCTTGCGGGCGCCGGCCAGCATGGCGTCGGTTTCGGCGGGCGAAGAGGGCGCGGCGGCGAAGGCCGGCGCCAGGCACAGCGCCAGCAGCAGGCCGGCCATCAGTGCGGCAAAAGAACGGCGGCGCGGCAGGGCGCGCAAGAGCGGATGTTGCGGGTTCGGGATCATGAGTCTTGGGGCGATGGGATCGCGTCGAGGCGGCAGCATAACAAGCCGCGGCCCGGTCCGTTGCAACAAAAACTCAGCTATGTCCCCCGTTAGATTCCGGCCGTTGCCGGCATGCATCACCGGGCGCGGAAAAGGAGAAAATGGGGGCGGATTTGAACCCGCATCCGGACGGTCGCGGGGGAGACGCGGACGGGCGGGCCAGGACCCGCGGCGGCGACTTCAGGACTGCGCCGCGCGCCTATCGGCCCGGGGCCGGCGGGGGCCGCCCAGCACCGCGTCGCAGACTTCCAGCCAGGCGCGCGCGGCGTACGACAGGTAACCCGATTGCTGCCAGATATGGCCGACCTCCCATTGCAGGCCGGACTTGGCCAGCTTGGCGGTGCTGAGTCCGCGCGTCTTCATCCGCTGCATCAGCGGTTCGGGCAGCAGCGCCACGCCCAGCCCGGCCGACGCCATCGCCACCAGGAAATCCCAGTGCGCGCTCTGCGCCGCGATGCCGGGTTGCAGCCCGGCATCGGCGAACGCCTGGCGCAGCCGCCGCGTCATGGCGAAGTCGTCCGTGGGAATCAGCAGGCGGGTGTCGCGCAGCGCGCTCAAGGGCAGCGAGGTCTTGCCCGCCCAGGCCGCGTCCGGCGGTCCGATCACCCAGATGGGATAGCTGCCGAAGGCCTGTGCCGCCAGGCCGCTGTCGGGCGCGATCGGCAGGATGGTGGCGCCCACTTCCAGTTCACCGCCCGCCACCAGGTCCTCGACCGCGCGGCCGGTGCCCTCGCGCAGGGTCAGGTGGATGCCGGGGTGCAGTTCGCGAAACCGTTTGACCACCGGCGTGAACAGCAGGTTGATCATGGGCGGGATGCCGACCTCCAGCGAACCGCGCTGCAGCTCCGCCGTCTGGCGCATTTCCTCGCCCAGCTGGCGCATGGTCTCCAGCACCTGCAGGCCGCGCTGGTACATCACGCGGCCGGTGTCGGTGGGGCGCGCCGTGTGGCCGTCGCGTACCAGCAGCGGCGTGCCGGCTTCCTCTTCCAGTTGGCGGATCATCTTGCTGACCGTGGACTGCGTCACGAACAGCGCCTTGGCCGCCTGCGTGAAGCTGGCATGCCGGACCGTCTCGACGAAATACCGCAGGGCGCGCACGTCCAAGGCTCATCTCCTGCGCAAGGCGCGGAACATTCAAATAATGAAAAAAACGACTGGATGGGATGATTTTAAGTCATTACGAGATTTGGCTGGCGCTTCCTATACTGCGGAAAATTCGTCCCGAAGCCGGCCTGCCAGGCTCTTCGGGCATCGGGAAACGCCGCGCTAGACGGCGCCTGGATGCGAGCGGCTGAACCGCCGCGTCCGGCCGCGAGCCGCCGGCTTTTGAATCTGGAGACACCATGCATATCGACCGTATCCGCCATCCCGGGCTACGCGCCAAGATCACGTCCGCTGAACAGGCGGCCCTGCTGGTGCAGGACGGCATGACCGTCGGTATGAGCGGCTTCACTCGCGCCGGCGACTGTAAGTCGGTGCCGGCCGCGCTGGCCGAACGGGCCGGGCGCGAACCGCTCGCCATCACCCTCATCACGGGCGCCTCGCTGGGCCACGACACCGACAAGATGCTGGCGCAGGCCAACGCGCTGGCGCGCCGCATGCCGTTCCAGGTCGACACCACCCTGCGTCGCAAGATCAACCAGGGCGAGATCGCCTTCATCGACCAGCACCTGTCCGAGACCGCCGAGCAGCTGCGCGCCGGCCACATCGGCCCGGTCGACGTGGCCATCATCGAAGCCGCCGCCATCACCGAGACCGGCGCGATCGTGCCGACCATGTCGGTGGGCAACTCGGTCTCGTTCGCGCAGCAGGCGCGCTGCGTCATCATCGAGCTGAACCTGGGCGTGCCGGCCGCGATCGAAGGCCTGCACGACATCTATGTGCCGGCCGGGCGTCCGAACCGCGAGCCCATGGGCCTGGTGTCGGCCGACCAGCGCATCGGCCAGCCGTTCATCGAAGTGGACCCCGACAAGATCGCCGCCATCGTCATCACGCACGAGCCGGACAGCCCCTCCAACGCCTTGCCGCCGGATGCCGAGACCAATGCCATCGCCGCGCACATCAACGCGTTCCTGCGCCGCGAAGTGGACGCCGGCCGCCTGACCAATTCGCTGTTGCCGCTGCAGGCCGGCATCGGCACCATCGCCAATGCGGTGCTGCACGGATTTGAATCGTCGGATTTCGACGGACTGACGATGTATTCGGAAGTGCTGCAGGACAGCGCCATCGAGCTGCTCGACCAGGGCAAGCTGGCCTTCGCCTCGGCCTCGTCCATCACGGTATCCAAGCCGGTGTACGAGAAGATCCTCGCCAACATCGATCATTACCGCGAACGCATCGTGCTGCGCCCGCAGGAAATCAGCAACGCGCCGGAAATCGTGCGCCGCCTGGGCATCATCGCCATCAATACCGCGCTGGAGTTCGACATCTACGGCAACGTCAACTCCACCCATGTCGGCGGCACGCACATGATGAACGGCATCGGCGGTTCCGGCGACTTCGCCCGCAACGCGCACCTGGCGATCTTCGTGTCGAAATCCATGGCCAAGAACGGCGACATCTCCAGCGTCGTGCCAATGGTGTCCCACGTGGATCACACCGAGCATGACGTCGACGTCCTCGTCACCGAATGCGGCCTGGCCGACCTGCGCGGCCTGGCGCCGCGCGAACGCGCCCGCGCCATCATCCAGCATTGTGTGCACCCGTCCTATCGCGAGGCCCTGCAGGACTATTTCGACCGGGCCTGCGAGCGCGGCGGCCAGACGCCCCATCTGCTGGAAGAGGCGTTCGCATGGCACCAGCGCTTCAACGAGACCGACAGCATGCGGGCGGTACCGCCCGCGACCCGCAAGGTCGCCTGATTGCGCCCAGGCTTGCGGTCCGCTGCTTGAGGCCCGGAGGGGCCCGGAGAGACCCGGGGAGACCCGGGCTCGGCGGCGGGAGATTCCTTCCGAGCCGCTCCCTTCGAGCTATTCCTTCCTGTCCCGCGTTGTCTTGGCCGCATCATGGCCAGCGGCGGTCACCAGGCTCTTGCTCGAGCGTTCCAGCTCGTCGCGCAGCCATTGCTTGAGCGCCACCAGCGGTTCCCAGTCGCGCAGGCTGGGCCGGTAGACCAAGTGATAGGTCTGGGCCTGCTCATAGTGCACGGTCACCGGTGACACCTGCACCAGCCGCCCGGCACAGATCGCGTCCGCCGCCAGTAACTCGCGTCCCAGCGTGATGCCCAGGCCCTGCTCGGTGGCCTGCAGCATCATGCCGGCATCGTTGAAGGTGGCGACCGGCGTCACCGGCACGCTCAGCCCCGCCGCATTGAACCAGTGCTGCCACATGTCGCGATCGCCGAGCAGGGGCTGGCGCGCCAGCGTCTCGGGCGTGTTGTCGGGCAAGGCCGCCGCCGTTTCCGGCGAGGCCAGCGCGATCAGCGGCAATGGCATGTCGAATAGCGGCTCGGACTCGACGCCCGGCCATGGGCCGCGGCCGAATCGCAGCGCGGCGTGAAAGCCGTCGCGCAGCAGATCCACGACCTGCTGCGACGTTTCGATCTGCAGCGACAAGTCGGGGTGGCGCTTGTGCCAGCGCGTCATGCGCGGTAGCAGCCAGCGCTGCGCGAACGAGGGCAGCACCGACACGCGCAACTGCTGCGCGCTGCCGGTCGCGGCGGCCGAAGCCGCCATCAGGCCCTCGTCCAGCAACACCATCGCGCTCTGCACGCGGCACAGCAGCGCCGCGCCGGCGGGGTTCAGCACGATGCCTCGCCCGCTGCGCTCGAACAAGGGGAAGCCCAACTGTTCCTCCAATCCCTTGATCTGCTGGCTGACCGCGCTGTGGGTCAGATGCAGGCGTTCGGCCGCGGCGCGCAGGTTCTGCAGCTCTGCGACGGCGCGGAAGGCGGGCAAGGTATTCAGGGGGAGGCGCATGGGAAAGGGGCGGGACGCCAGGCAGTTTCGCGGGCACTCCGTGGGCGAGAGACAGGCCGGCCTATGGAGGGAATGGTTCGATTGGTTAGCTTAACTGACCGCCTTGGGTAAAACAATTCGATTTTCAGCGGCTGTTTGGGCGAATACGCTTACCAAAACGGACTAAATCGAGGAGCCAAGCCATGTCCGCCCAAACCTGCATCCAGACCTCTCCCGCTTTCGGCGCCGCTTGTCCGGCGCCCGCGCGGACTCCCGCGCCCGAGATGGCGCCGTCCGTGGCGCCGGCCATCTCGGCTTCCCAGCCGGGGGCGCGCGACCCGGCAACCGCGGTCTCCGGCGCCAACCGCGCGGCCGCGCCGTCGGGCGGTTTCATCGTTCGTCTCTGGCGCGCCTATCGCCAGCGGCGTGCCGACAGGATCCTGCGCAACCTGGCCGACGAGATGGATGTCCACATGCTGAAGGACGTGGGCGCGCCGGAATGGTTGGTGAACCAGGCCACGGTCGAGCAATCGCTCAAGCGGGCCACCCGCATCGACACCTTGCGCTGGTGACCGGGGCAGGATGGCTGGGGGCGCCGGGGCGCGTGCCTGCCCGCTCCCTGCCGTAGCCGGCTGCTTTTCCAGACATCCCATCCCAACGCGTCTATATATAGGCAGGTAGCTACTAGGTAGCAGCTGCGCGGATTGACCGTTGACGGGCACGCGGCCAGGAAGGATGCACCGCCCAGGATGGGGGCGCTGGCGGAGTGGCGCACAGCCCGGGGGGGGACCCCGCTAGGGAGTGGCGCACAGCTGGGAGTGGCGCACAGCTGGGAGTGGCGCACAGCTGGGAGTGGCTCGCCATCTGGGGAGCGAGCTTCGCTTCCGCTTCTTATATATAGAGAGAGTCTGCTTCCGACGCAGGTATGGCAGCTCGATGCAGGCTCCCGCTATAAGCCTCCATATGGAGAGACTCTCTATATATAGAGATCATCTACAGGGGCATGCATCGGGAGACGCCTGATCGGTGGCTCGCCGTCAGCGACTGACGTGACGTGTGATTAGACGCCGCACGCAATGCGGGCTATAGATGGTGTTCGCCGCCATCTAACAGGAAGCCCGCTGTCTCTCCTATATGGATAGCTGGGCAAAGCGCGTTGGATAGGCGGCCGCCTGGCTTACTTCCCCCCAGTACCGCGCAGCCAACCTTGCAGAGGATGTCCCCAATGGGGCCGCTATCCAGCCGTCACCCGGGATCCCCGAGCCGCCGCGCAGGGGAAATCATCATCTTTCTGCAAAACGATTGTCATCCTGGCGTGACAAGCCAAAATTCTGTGCTATAGTCTCGCTCCTTCGCAGTTCAAGCAGTTTTGAGCAGCGGGGCCAGGTAAGTGCAACGGGTCTGAACGCTACGGCGAACGGATCTGCCGCAGGGCAGCAAGGCGGTGAGTCAGCAATGATTCTCTCGAACCGGCAGTCAGCGAATTTTGCAAAAGGTGGTGCAAATCAGGCAGAAGCCAGTTGCATAACCTGCAAAAATTGTGCTATAGTCTTGGGCTTGGCTGGTGACGGCAAATCAGGGTTTACCCGGTAGGGTGGTCTGAAAGGCGTTGCAAGCCAACTGGGCGGTAACCAACCTCTGGAGCGATCCGGAGCTGCTGTAAAAGTGAAGCGATTCACCGGCGCGGCGGGGTTGCAAGATAGGATGCAAATTAGGCAGAAGCCGGTTGCATAATCTGCAAAAGTTGTGTTATAGTTTCAGGCTTGGCAGTTACCGAAAACTTAGGGTTAACCCTGATATTTCGATAGCTGCTAAAGAGAAAGCCGGGTGCGAGCCTGGTGAGACCTGAAGGGGTCGTAGGCAAGACAGCGAAGTGAATCAAACAACGCTGACTTGACAAACGATAAAAACTTCTTCATAATCTCGTTTCTCTGCTGCTGACACAGCGATCGACGCGAAAGCGAAATCGCTGAAGAAAGCAGAGGATGCAGTAAGTAGTACAGAATTTAGCAGTACCGCTCTTTAACAATTAAACAACCGATAAGTGTGGGCGCTTGATGCGAGTGCACAGTGACTGGGTTTTAAACCCCGGCCACAAGCACAATGAAATCAAGTGCTCACTAGAAGTGAAGTACCTTAGACGTCAAGTTTAAGAACATACCTCACTTCCTTTGAGTAGCGACGTATGACTCGGTTCTTCGGAACTAAGAAATACGAAACAAATACAGAGATTAAACTGAAGAGTTTGATCCTGGCTCAGATTGAACGCTAGCGGGATGCCTTACACATGCAAGTCGAACGGCAGCACGGACTTCGGTCTGGTGGCGAGTGGCGAACGGGTGAGTAATGTATCGGAACGTGCCCAGTAGCGGGGGATAACTACGCGAAAGCGTAGCTAATACCGCATACGCCCTACGGGGGAAAGCAGGGGATCGCAAGACCTTGCACTATTGGAGCGGCCGATATCGGATTAGCTAGTTGGTGGGGTAACGGCTCACCAAGGCGACGATCCGTAGCTGGTTTGAGAGGACGACCAGCCACACTGGGACTGAGACACGGCCCAGACTCCTACGGGAGGCAGCAGTGGGGAATTTTGGACAATGGGGGAAACCCTGATCCAGCCATCCCGCGTGTGCGATGAAGGCCTTCGGGTTGTAAAGCACTTTTGGCAGGAAAGAAACGTCATGGGTTAATACCCCGTGAAACTGACGGTACCTGCAGAATAAGCACCGGCTAACTACGTGCCAGCAGCCGCGGTAATACGTAGGGTGCAAGCGTTAATCGGAATTACTGGGCGTAAAGCGTGCGCAGGCGGTTCGGAAAGAAAGATGTGAAATCCCAGAGCTTAACTTTGGAACTGCATTTTTAACTACCGAGCTAGAGTGTGTCAGAGGGAGGTGGAATTCCGCGTGTAGCAGTGAAATGCGTAGATATGCGGAGGAACACCGATGGCGAAGGCAGCCTCCTGGGATAACACTGACGCTCATGCACGAAAGCGTGGGGAGCAAACAGGATTAGATACCCTGGTAGTCCACGCCCTAAACGATGTCAACTAGCTGTTGGGGCCTTCGGGCCTTGGTAGCGCAGCTAACGCGTGAAGTTGACCGCCTGGGGAGTACGGTCGCAAGATTAAAACTCAAAGGAATTGACGGGGACCCGCACAAGCGGTGGATGATGTGGATTAATTCGATGCAACGCGAAAAACCTTACCTACCCTTGACATGTCTGGAATGCCGAAGAGATTTGGTAGTGCTCGCAAGAGAACCGGAACACAGGTGCTGCATGGCTGTCGTCAGCTCGTGTCGTGAGATGTTGGGTTAAGTCCCGCAACGAGCGCAACCCTTGTCATTAGTTGCTACGAAAGGGCACTCTAATGAGACTGCCGGTGACAAACCGGAGGAAGGTGGGGATGACGTCAAGTCCTCATGGCCCTTATGGGTAGGGCTTCACACGTCATACAATGGTCGGGACAGAGGGTCGCCAACCCGCGAGGGGGAGCCAATCCCAGAAACCCGATCGTAGTCCGGATCGCAGTCTGCAACTCGACTGCGTGAAGTCGGAATCGCTAGTAATCGCGGATCAGCATGTCGCGGTGAATACGTTCCCGGGTCTTGTACACACCGCCCGTCACACCATGGGAGTGGGTTTTACCAGAAGTAGTTAGCCTAACCGCAAGGGGGGCGATTACCACGGTAGGATTCATGACTGGGGTGAAGTCGTAACAAGGTAGCCGTATCGGAAGGTGCGGCTGGATCACCTCCTTTCAGAGCTTAGTGCTCGTGTTAAGCGTCCACTCTTATCGGTTGTTTGATATATAGCTGGGATCGGTTGTGGGCTTGGGTAGAGGGATTCCTCCCTATGTCCATGACTCCTGACTACTGATCCGAGAAGGTTTTGGGTCTGTAGCTCAGTCGGTTAGAGCACCGTCTTGATAAGGCGGGGGTCGTTGGTTCGAATCCAACCAGACCCACCAAGTATTCTGCGAAGCAGAATATGGGGGTGTAGCTCAGCTGGGAGAGCGCCTGCTTTGCAAGCAGGATGTCATCGGTTCGATCCCGTTCACCTCCACCACTACCTGGTGCGGTCGTAGAGGCTAACTCATAACACTGCGAGCAGTGCTATGAGTTAGGTTTTACCTAACAGCTATATTCGTTCTTTAACAATCTGGAAGAAGCACAACGAAATGTACTTATCAAGTACTCGGCGCAAGCTGATGAAGATAAGTACGGGTTGTGATTGCATTAATTTTGTTCCAAGTTCTCAAGATTGGGGTGAATAACCTCAGACTGCTTTGAAACTTATGAACGGCACAAACGCTAATACTCAGGTCCTATAGCCTACAGCGTTATAGGATCAAGCGACTAAGTGCATATGGTGGATGCCTTGGCGATCACAGGCGATGAAGGACGTAGTAGCCTGCGAAAAGCTGCGGGGAGCTGGCAAACAAGCTTTGATCCGCAGATATCCGAATGGGGAAACCCACTCCGTAAGGAGTATCCCTGACTGAATACATAGGTCAGTGGAAGCGAACCGGGTGAACTGAAACATCTCAGTAGCTCGAGGAAAAGAAATCAACCGAGATTCCGAAAGTAGTGGCGAGCGAAATCGGAAGAGCCTTTACGTTTTAGCATGCAAGATAGTCGAACGGAATGGAAAGTCCGGCCGTAGCAGGTGATAGCCCTGTAGACGAAATTTTGTGTGTGGAACTAAGCGTAAGAAAAGTAGGGCGGGACACGTGAAATCCTGTTTGAAGATGGGGGGACCATCCTCCAAGGCTAAATACTCGTGATCGACCGATAGTGAACCAGTACCGTGAGGGAAAGGCGAAAAGAACCCCGGAAGGGGAGTGAAATAGATCCTGAAACCGTATGCATACAAACAGTAGGAGCCTCCTTGTGGGGTGACTGCGTACCTTTTGTATAATGGGTCAGCGACTTACATTCAGTGGCAAGGTTAACCGAATAGGGAAGCCGTAGCGAAAGCGAGTCCGAATAGGGCGATTCAGTCGCTGGGTGTAGACCCGAAACCAGATGATCTATCCATGGCCAGGTTGAAGGCACGGTAACACGTGCTGGAGGACCGAACCCACTAATGTTGAAAAATTAGGGGATGAGCTGTGGATAGGGGTGAAAGGCTAAACAAATCTGGAAATAGCTGGTTCTCTCCGAAAACTATTTAGGTAGTGCCTCAAGTATTACTGCGGGGGGTAGAGCACTGTTATAGCTAGGGGGTCATGGCGACTTACCAAACTATGGCAAACTCCGAATACCCGCAAGTACAGCTTGGGAGACAGAGCACCGGGTGCTAACGTCCGGACTCAAGAGGGAAACAACCCAGACCGCCAGCTAAGGTCCCGAATTATCGCTAAGTGGGAAACGAAGTGGGAAGGCATAGACAGTCAGGAGGTTGGCTTAGAAGCAGCCATCCTTTAAAGAAAGCGTAATAGCTCACTGATCGAGTCGTCCTGCGCGGAAGATGTAACGGGGCTAAGCGATAAACCGAAGCTGCGGGTGTGCACTTTTAGTGCACGCGGTAGGAGAGCGTTCTGTAAGCCTGCGAAGGTGGCTTGTAAAGGCTGCTGGAGGTATCAGAAGTGCGAATGCTGACATGAGTAGCGATAAAGGGGGTGAAAAGCCCCCTCGCCGTAAGTCCAAGGTTTCCTGCGCAACGTTCATCGGCGCAGGGTGAGTCGGCCCCTAAGGCGAGGCAGAGATGCGTAGCTGATGGGAAGCTGGTTAATATTCCAGCACCGTCGTACAGTGCGATGGGGGGACGGATCGCGGAAGATCATCAGGGTGTTGGATGTCCCTGTTGACGTATCGAAGATGGCGCTTAGGCAAATCCGGGCGCGTAAATCAAGGGTACGGCACGAGCGAGCATTGCTTGCGAAGTGATTGGAAGTGGTTCCAAGAAAAGCCTCTAAGCTTCAGCTGTACGAGACCGTACCGCAAACCGACACAGGTGGACGGGATGAATATTCCAAGGCGCTTGAGAGAACTCAGGAGAAGGAACTCGGCAAATTGATACCGTAACTTCGGGAGAAGGTATACCCCGGTAGTGTGAAGCGCCTGCGCGCTTAGCATGATGGGGTCGCAGAGAATCGGTGGCTGCGACTGTTTATTAAAAACACAGCACTCTGCAAAGACGAAAGTCGACGTATAGGGTGTGACGCCTGCCCGGTGCCGGAAGGTTAAGTGATGGGGTGCAAGCTCTTGATCGAAGCCCCGGTAAACGGCGGCCGTAACTATAACGGTCCTAAGGTAGCGAAATTCCTTGTCGGGTAAGTTCCGACCTGCACGAATGGCGTAACGATGGCCACACTGTCTCCTCCTGAGACTCAGCGAAGTTGAAGTGTTTGTGATGATGCAATCTACCCGCGGCTAGACGGAAAGACCCCATGAACCTTTACTGTAGCTTTGCATTGGACTGTGAACCGGCCTGTGTAGGATAGGTGGGAGGCTTTGAAGCGTGGTCGCTAGATCACGTGGAGCCATCCTTGAAATACCACCCTGGTTTGTTTGCGGTTCTAACCTTGGTCCGTTATCCGGATCGGGGACAGTGCATGGTGGGCAGTTTGACTGGGGCGGTCTCCTCCCAAAGTGTAACGGAGGAGTTCGAAGGTACGCTAGGTACGGTCGGAAATCGTGCTGATAGTGCAATGGCATAAGCGTGCTTGACTGTGAGACTGACAAGTCGAACAGGTGCGAAAGCAGGACATAGTGATCCGGTGGTTCTGAATGGAAGGGCCATCGCTCAACGGATAAAAGGTACTCTGGGGATAACAGGCTGATACCGCCCAAGAGTTCATATCGACGGCGGTGTTTGGCACCTCGATGTCGGCTCATCTCATCCTGGGGCTGTAGCCGGTCCCAAGGGTATGGCTGTTCGCCATTTAAAGAGGTACGTGAGCTGGGTTTAAAACGTCGTGAGACAGTTTGGTCCCTATCTGCCGTGGGCGTTGGATACTTGACGGAGCCTGCTCCTAGTACGAGAGGACCGGAGTGGACGTACCTCTGGTGTACCGGTTGTCATGCCAATGGCATTGCCGGGTAGCTAAGTACGGAAGAGATAACCGCTGAAGGCATCTAAGCGGGAAACTCGTCTGAAGATTAGGTATCCCGGGGACTTGATCCCCCTAAAGAGTCGTTCGAGACCAGGACGTTGATAGGTCGGGTGTGGAAGCGCAGTAATGCGTTAAGCTAACCGATACTAATTGCTCGTGAGGCTTGATCCTATAACACTGATGGTTATGACCTGGTGATGTAGCGTTCCAAGTGTCGTTCAATACAAAATCTGGCTGCCCCGTCAGCAGCCAGCCAACACCAATTACACCCACTGTGCGGGATCATCGAGCTAGCCTCTGATCCCCCACACGTTGCGCTTCTTCCAAGATTGGAGCGGTTGTCCCCAAAGGACAATCTCTCAACCAGTTACGCCTGACGACCATAGCAAGGTGGTACCACTCCTTCCCATCCCGAACAGGACAGTGAAACGCCTTTGCGCCGATGATAGTGGACGGACGTCTGTGAAAGTAGGTCATCGTCAGGCTTTTATTCCGCAAAACCCCATAGGCTCTCGCCTGTGGGGTTTTGTCTTTTGTGCGTGCAGGTTCGAGGCCGCGCTGCGAATCCCAAAAAAGAAACCCCCGTGCGGCTGACGCCGCACGGGGGTTTTGCGTTGTGGGCCGATGATTTTCAGCGTCGGTTTCAACTCGGCGATGCTGCCTTCAATGCGGTACATCCGCTCGCGCAATCGATGGCGCGGCGATCTTCCTGGCGTTGAAAACGGGTAGCCAAAATCACCTTGAGCAAGCCTGCAAGCCGCGCCAGCATTGAATGTGCCCAAATAACAACGCTCGTGGGCCGGCTGGGTTTGTGCGGTAAGATTGACCGAGTCAATTGTTGGAGCGTAATCGTGAGTGATACCCAGACCCCCGCGCCCGGTACGGCATTAGACCTGCGCACGCTGACCCATGTGGCCTATGGTTTGTTCGCCCTGGGCTTTCTGACCAGTGGTTTCCTGGGCATCGCCACGCTGGCGGCCGTCGTGCTGATGTACCTGAAGCGTTCGGACGTCGCCGGCACCGTTTATGCGGCCCATTTCGACTGGTTGTTACGCACCTTCTGGTGGGCGCTGCTGTGGCTGGCCATCAGCTGCCTGGCGCTGATCATCTATATTGGCTGGATCGGCGTGGTCGCGACGGTGGTGTGGGGCTTGTACCGCCTGATCAAGGGCTGGTTGGCCCTGCTGGACGGCGTTGCGCCGACCTCCTACGCCTGATTCCAGGCGCTCGAACACAAAGGCCGGCTCACGCCGGCCTTTTTTTATCCGTTCAGTACCACGTACAGCGCGACCAGCAGCATGGCGCCGCCGAATATCGCCGCCTGGATGCGCAGCGCCCGCGGCGAATTGAAGCGTCCCAGGATGACCTTGCCGCCGTAGATCCACGGGAAATGGCAGAACAGGCCCAGGATCACGAACGCGGCGCTGAGTTGCCCGACCTGCAGCGACAGACTGAAGCCGGGCGCGAGGAACTGCGCGAACATGACCACGATCATCGAGTGGATCTTTGGATTCAGGATCACGCAGATGAAGCCGTCGAGAAAGCCGAGCGCACGGGTGTTGGCAGCCAGGCTCGCGGGCTTGGCCGATGCGCGAAAGAACCCCCAGGCGAGATAGAGCAGGTAGAGGACGCCCGCCCATTTCAGCACGACGTGGATTTGCGGATGCTCATGCAGGGCGCTGCCCAGGCCCAGGCCGTAGAGGGCGCACAGCGCTAGGTTGGCGGCTTCGAACCCTGCCCAGAATGGCACCGATCCCCGCACGCCGTAGCGGCCGCCCGCGGTGGCCAGTAGCGTATTGCCCGGCCCGGCCCGGGGCTGATGATCATGGGCACCGCATACCCGAGAAACGCCGTCCAGACTTCCCATCCCGCCATTGCCGCTCCTTGGTTTGCCATGGGCCTGCGCGGGTATCGGACCGAACGCCGGCGAAGCCGCCATTAGACGGGGCTTACCGGGGCTGGCAAAACGATCTATTCTCATGCCTTCGATAACCCTGCCTAATCGAGCTGATGCGACGCCTGCCTCCGCTTGGCGCCTTGCGCGCCTTTGAAGCCGCCGCGCGTCACCTGAGTTTCACGCGCGCGGCGGCCGAGCTGTGCGTGACGCAGGCGGCCATCAGCCACCAGGTGCGGCAGCTGGAGCAATGGCTGGGCCGGGACCTGTTTGTCCGGCGTGGCCATGCGTTGGCATTGACGCACAAGGGGCTGGCCTATCTGGATGAGCTATCGCTCGCGTTTGACCGCATGGCGGCCGCCACGGAGCAGGTGCGCGAACATCGCGAGGGGCCGTTGCGGATCACGGCGCTGCCTTCCTTCGCATCGCGTTGGCTGTTGCCGCGCCTGCCGGCGTTCCGTCAACGGCATCCCGAGATCGAGTTCCGTGTCGACAGCTCGGCGCACTTGTGGCCGGGCGACGACGAATTCGATCTCGGCATTCGTTCCGGCCTGGGCCGTTGGCCGGGAATGAAGGCGGACCTGATCGCGCGGGAGTACCTGAGTCCGGTATGCCATCCCCGCTTGGCGCAAGGCCCGCCGGCCTTGTCGGACCCCGCCGATCTGGCGAGCGTCATGCTGCTGCACGATGAGCCGCGTGCGGCATGGCGCCAGTGGTGCGAATTGGCGCAGGTGTCGCTGGACCTGACGCGGGGCGTGCAATTCAGTGATGCCGCGCTGGTCCTGCAAGCGGCGGCCGATGGCGCGGGCGTGGCGTTGGGACGCTTGGTGTTGGCGGCCGATGACCTGCGCGCCGGCAAGCTGGTTCGCCTGTTCGACCAGGTGCTGCCCAACGACTATAGCTACTGGCTGGTATCTTCGCGCACGGCCGCGCAGCGACCGGATGCCCAGATGTTTCGTGCCTGGTTGCTCGAGGAAGCGCGCAGATCGCGCCTCTCGCCGGCGTTGGCGAAACGCTGAAGAGCCAGGCCTGGCAAGGCTTTGCGGGCAATGACTAATGTGATTGACCCCATCGCGCATGAGATGCCGGGTGTGCGTTCCGCGCAAGGTGGTGTGGGGAGGTCGTCGCGTGCCGGACATTGCGAGCCGTGAGATATCGCGGACCTTCGCTGTGCGGTATGCGCTCGGGACGTGCATGCATCGTGTGGGGTGAACGATGGTCGTTCCTGCATCTCGATCCGCCACGATCGTGATGACGCTGTTCATGCCTCTTGATCGACCAAGACCGGGATGACGTTGTCCATGCGATTCGACGCGGCAGCGTTCGCATGCAAGACGGGTAAGGCGGGGAAGGAAGCCGTGCCCATCGCGGGTATGGGACTGGCTGCGCAAGGCGGAAAGCCTGCGGTGGCGGGAATCGCCGGAAGTCGGGTCCGCCCGGCGTTCAAGCCAGGGCGTCGCGACAGTATCGAGGCAGGGACGTACCGGGTACGCCCTTTGCCTGCTTACTTCAGATGTGCGTTGACCAGCTTGGTCAGTTCGAACATCGTGACCTGATCCTTGCCGAAGATCGGGCGCAGCTTGGCATCGGCGTTGATGTTGCGCTTGTTGCTCGCATCTTGCAGGTTGTGCTTCTTGATGTATTCCCAGATCTTCTTGGTGACCTCGGTGCGCGGCACGGCTTCCGAACCGATCACAGCAGCCAGTTCGGCGCTGGGAGTCAGGGGCTTCATGAATGCAGCGTTCGGCTTGCGCGCGGTCGCGGGTTTGGAGGTTGTGGCCATAATGCGGCGCTCCTTCTCTGGCTGTTGGAAAAATTGTCCTGCGGCCGGAGCATAACGTGTCTCTCCGGTAAAGACAAAGGCATTTATCCTCTGTAGCAACTAAAATATCCCGACTGTCCCCTCTCTCACGTCATTCTGTAACCTCCTATGTACGCACGTTCTGCTTTGGAATCGATTCGGCTGTTTCATGACGAATTGACGGCGCTGCGGCGCGACTTGCATGCCCATCCCGAGCTTGGCTTCGAAGAAGTCCGGACGTCCGGGATCGTTGCCGGTGCGCTCGAGGCGCTGGGAATCGAGGTGCACCGGGGGATCGGCAAGACCGGCGTGGTGGGCGTCATTCGCGGCAAACGCTGCGATAGCGGCCGCATGATCGGCCTGCGCGCCGACATGGATGCGCTGCCGATGACGGAGGACAACGCGTTCGGGCACAAGTCGACCAAGCCGGGCCTGATGCACGGTTGCGGCCATGACGGCCATACGGCGGTGCTGATCGGGGCGGCGAAGTACCTGGCGCAGACGCGCAATTTCGATGGCACCGCCGTGCTTATCTTCCAGCCGGCCGAGGAAGGGCGCGGCGGCGCCAAGGCCATGATGGAAGACGGGTTATTCGACACCTTTCCCTGTGACGCCATCTACGCGTTGCACAACTGGCCCGGCCTGAAGCCTGGCACCATCGGCATCAATCCGGGGCCGATGATGGCGGCGGCCGACCGCTTCGAGATCCTGATCACCGGCCGGGGCGGCCACGGCGCGCATCCTTATCAGACGATCGACCCGGTCACGATCGCCGGCCAGATCATCACGGCGCTGCAGACCATCGTGTCGCGCAACGTCAATCCGCTGGACTCCGCGGTGGTGTCCATCGGCTCGCTGCAGGCGGGCCACCCCGGCGCGATGAGCGTGATTCCGCGCGAGGCCCGGATGGTGGGCACGGTGCGCACGTTCCGCAAGTCGGTGCAGGAAATGGTCGAGACGCGCATGCGCGAACTGGTCACGGCGATTGCCGGCGCCTTTGGCGGCACCGCCGAACTGACCTACGAACGCATCTATCCCGCGACCTTGAACACGCCGCAGCACGCCAACCTGGTCGCCGACATCGCCACCGAGATGATCGGCAAGGAAAACGTGGTGCGCGATCTGGTACCGTCGATGGGGTCGGAGGATTTCTCCTTCATGCTGCAAAGCAAGCCTGGCGCCTATTTCCGGCTGGGGCAGGGCGGAGCCGACTCCGGCTGCGTGCTGCACAACTCGCATTTCGATTTCAACGATGCCGTCATTCCCCTGGGCAGCGCGATGTTCTGCGCGCTGGCCGAACGGGGCATGCCGCTGGCAGATTAAGAAGCTCTCCATGTCCACGCAAAACACGAATCCACTGATCATCACCCGCCCCGACGATTGGCATCTGCACCTGCGCGACGGCGCGGCGCTGGAAGCGGTGGTGGCCGATACGGCCAGGCAGTTCGCCCGCGCCATCATCATGCCCAACCTGAAGCCGCCGGTGACCACCACCGAGCAGGCGCTGGCCTATCGCGGCCGCATCCTGGCGGCGCTGACCAAGGCGGGCGGCAATGCCGACGCCTTCACGCCGCTGATGACGCTGTACCTGACCGACAACACCTCGGCCGAGGAGATTTTCCGCGCGCACGAGTCGGGCCAGGTCTATGCGGTCAAGCTGTATCCCGCGGGCGCGACCACCAACTCCGACGCCGGCGTGACCGATCTGCTGGGCAAGTGCGCCAAGGCGCTGGAAGCGCTGGAGAAATGCGGCATGCCGCTGCTGGTGCACGGCGAAGTGACGGATCCGTCGATCGACGTGTTCGACCGCGAAGCGATTTTCGTGGAGCGCGTGATGAAGCCGCTGCGCCGCGCGTTCCCGGCGCTGAAGGTGGTGTTCGAGCACATCACCACCAAGGAAGGCGCTGAATACGTGCGCGATGCCGAAGGTCCGATCGCGGCCACGATCACGCCGCAGCACCTGCTGTACAACCGCAATGCGATCTTCCAGGGCGGCGTGCGGCCGCACTGGTACTGCCTGCCGATCCTCAAGCGCGAGACCCACCGGCTGGCGCTGGTGGAAGCCGCGACCAGCGGCAGCCCGCGTTTCTTCCTTGGCACGGATAGCGCGCCGCATGCGCGCGGCCTGAAGGAACACGCCTGCGGCTGTGCCGGCTGTTATACCGCGCTGCATGCGATGGAGTTGTACGCGACGGCGTTCGAGGCGGTCGGCAAGCTGGACAAGCTGGAAGGCTTCGCGAGCTTCCACGGTCCTGACTTCTACGGCCTGCCGCGCAATACCGGCAAGCTGACGCTGGTGCGCGAGAGCTATCAGATCCCGGACGAAGTGCCGTTCGGCGACACCGGGCTGGTGCCGCTGGCCGCCGGCGAGACGCTGGCCTGGCGCGCCGCGGTCTGAGCGCGTCAGCCGCCGCCATGTGGACAAAGTGCGTGGCGGCCGCCCTCTATATATAGAGGGCGATGAAGCCGATGGCGCGGTGACGGACCCGCCGCCGCCGCGGTCCTGCTATCGCATCAGAGGGCGCTTTCGCGGCGCGCCTCGAGCAATTCCCAGCGCGCGAACTTTTCCTCGAGCTCGCTTTCCAGTTTGGACAGCTCGCCGTTGATGCGTTCGACTTCGGCCGGCGCATCGCGGTAGAGGCTGCCGTCGGCGAGCTTGCCGGCCAGTTCGGCCTGCTGCGCTTCGAGCGCGGCAATGGCTTCGGGCAGGCCTTCGAGTTCGCGCAGTTCCCACGAATTCATCTTGGCGGCACGGGCCGGCTTGGGCTTGGCGGCCTTGGCGCGGGCCGCGGCTTCGTCGGCGGCGCGCGCCGCCTGGGCCGCGTCTTCCTCCGCCGCGGCGACGGGCGCCGGGGCGGGACGCTGGGCCACCCATTCATCGTAGCCGCCGACGTAGTCGCGCCAGTGGCCGTTGCCTTCGTAGGCGATGGTCTGGGTGACGACGTTGTTCAGGAAGGCGCGGTCGTGGCTGACCAGCAGCACCGTGCCCGAGTATTCCTGCAGCAGTTCCTCGAGCAGTTCCAGCGTTTCGATATCGAGGTCGTTGGTGGGTTCGTCCAGCACCAGCACGTTGGCGGGGCGCGCGAACAGGCGCGCCAGCAGCAGGCGGGCGCGTTCGCCGCCCGACAGGCTGCGCACCGGCGAGCCGGCGCGGGCGGGCGAGAACAGGAAGTCGCCGAGATAGCTCATGACGTGCTTGCGCGTGCCGCCGATCTCGACCCATTCGCTGCCCGGGCTGATGATGTCGACCAGCGTCGCGTTCTCGTCGAGCTGGGCGCGCATCTGGTCGAAGTACGCCACCGACACGTTGGTGCCCATGCGGGTCTTGCCGCTGTCGGGCTGCATTTCGCCCAGGATGAGTTTGAGCAGCGTGGTCTTGCCGGCGCCGTTGGGGCCGACGATGCCGATGCGGTCGCCGCGCAGGATTGTGGTGGAGTAGTCGTCCACCACGATCTTGTCGCCGAAGCGTTTGCCGACGTGTTCCAGTTCGGCCACCATCTTGCCCGAGCGCTGGCCCTCGGCCAGCGCCAGCGACACGTCGCCGACGCGTTCACGGCGCTCGGCGCGTTCGACGCGCAGGCGTTCCAGGCGGCGCACGCGGCCTTCATTGCGGGTGCGGCGGGCTTCCACGCCCTTGCGGATCCAGACTTCTTCCTGGGCCAGCAGCTTGTCGAAGCGGGCCTGTTCGAGGCGCTCGGATTCCAGCCACTGGGCCTTGCGTTCCTGCCATTGCGAGAAGTTGCCGGGGAAGCTGAGCAGCCGGCCGCGGTCCAGTTCGACGATGCGGGTGGCCACCGAATCCAGGAAGCGGCGATCGTGGGTGATGATGACGGCGGCGCCCTTCCAGGTGCGCAGCATCTCTTCGAGCCAGGCGATGCCGTCGAAGTCGAGGTGGTTGGTGGGCTCGTCCAGCAGCAGCAGGTCGGGTTCCTCGACCAGCGCGCGGGCCAGCGCGACGCGCTTGCGGGTGCCGCCCGACAGGCCGGCGATCTGGGCGTCCGCCGGCAGGCCGAGCTTTTCCAGCACGGCGCGCACGCGCGAGGGGCGCTGCCAGTCTTCATGGTCGCCGTCGACATTGCAGACCACGTCGAAGACGGTGGCGTTCTCGTCCAGCTCCGGCTCCTGTTCGACCGTGGCCACGCGCAGGCCCGAGGTGCGGGCGATGTCGCCATCGTCGGGCACGGTGCGGCCATCCAGCAGCCGCAGCAGCGAGGACTTGCCGGCGCCGTTGCGGCCGATGAGGCCGATGCGCTCGCCGGCCTGGATGGCGAAGTCGGCGTGGTCCAGCAGGGGGTGGTGGCCATAGGCCAGCTGGATGTCGGTCAGGGTGATGAGCGTTGCGAGAGCCATGTAGTGGGGTCGTTCTTGCGGCGGATAAGCGGATCAGACCGGTATTGTCGCAGGAACCCGCGCTGCTGTTCGGGGACGGAGCGACGACCTGTACTAGAATACGCACCGCAAGGCGGGTCGGGCGGTCGCGGTGGATGCAAGTCCATCGAGGAAGGTCCGGACTCCACAGGGCAGGGTAGCGGCTAACGGCCGTCCGGTCGCGTCTTCGGGCGCGGTCGAGGAATAGGGCCACAGAGACGAGTCTGCGGGGCGGGCGCGCCAGTCGCGCACCGATACGGCCATCTCCGTATCGCGCCGGCCGGCAACGGTCGGCGGCATCGCAGGGTGAAACGCGGCAACCTCTACCCGGAGCAACATCAAATAGGCATGCGTGCGGCTTTCGGGCCGCGAAGGGCGGCTCCGTCCAAGCATGCGGGTAGGTGGCTACAGCGGCTCAGCAATGATCCGCGCAGAGGAATGATCGCCCGCCAGGGAAACCTGGCGTACAGAATCCGGCCTATAGACCCGTCTTGCATTGGATTTCTCATCGGAGCGGGGCCGCCGCCAGGCTTTTTTCAAGGCCGGCCACCCGCCATCTGGCGCGGAACGCCCGCCAACCCTTGGCAAGCGGGCTGGGTAGAACAATGCAAAGGCATTGTTAGCCGCCACTTCTTAAGAAGCACTTTTAGATAGTGACGCAACCTCCTGATTTATTGGGAGGTTTTTCTTTTTGTGCATTTACAAGTTGCTCTAAGTCCTTGTTGTGATTGAAAAAATTGCAACCGCGCGCTTGACCGCCCCATTGCCATACCGTAGAGTGGGAAATAGTAGGAAATTGTGCAATTAAGTGGGGTAAAAGTGGTGTTTCAGGGAAGCAGCGCGCTCACGCTGGATGCCAAGGGACGGATCTCGATTCCGACCCGGCATCGTGACGCGCTGATGGCGCAGGCCGAAGGCCGCCTGACCCTGACCCGCCACCCAGACGGCTGCCTGCTGGTGTACCCGCGGCCCGAGTGGGAAAAGAAGCGCGAGCAGATTGCCGCCTTTCCCATGACGGCGCGTGCGTTGCAGCGGCTGTTGCTGGGCAACGCTCAGGACGTGGAACTGGACGGCTCCGGCCGCGTCCTGATCGCGCCTGAACTGCGCAACGCTTCCGGTATGACGCGCGATGTGATGCTGCTCGGTCTGGGCGCCCACTTCGAGCTGTGGGATGCCGCTACCCTGGCCAGCCGCGAGGCTGAAGACCTGGCCAAGGGTATGCCGGATGTGTTGAATCAGTTTTCGTTCTGAAAGAGTTATGGAATTCGAACATCGGCCCGTCCTGCTGGAGCCGACGGTGGACGCGCTGTTGCTGGCCGATTTCGGCGGCAAGGGCGCGGCACGGTCGCAGCCCGGCGACGAGCCGGCCGCGGCTACGCGAGCGGAACGCGGCGTCTTCGTGGACGGCACCTTTGGTCGCGGCGGCCACAGCCGCGAGCTGCTTGGCCGCCTGGGCCCGGCGGCGCGCCTGGTGGTGTTCGACAAGGATCCCGAGGCGATCGCGGTAGCCAATGCGTTGGCGGCGGCGGACGCCCGGGTGACGGTGGTGCATGGCGGCTTTGCCACCATGGCCGAAGAATTGCAGCAGCTCGGCATCGAGAAGGTCGATGGCGTGATGCTGGATCTGGGCGTGTCGTCGCCTCAGATCGATGATGCCGAGCGCGGTTTCTCGTTCATGCGGGACGGCCCGCTCGACATGCGGATGGACACCACTCGTGGACCCACGGTGGCGGATTGGCTGGCGCAAGCCAGTGTGGATGAGATGCGGGAGGTCATAGCGGATTATGGCGAAGAACGGTTTGCTTTTCAGGTTGCAAAGGCGATTGCTGCTCGCCGCGCAACAAGGCCGCTGCGCACCACGCTCGAACTTGCCGAGTGCGTCGCCAGCGCCGTCCGCACGCGCGAAAAGGGGCAGCATCCGGCCACACGCACCTTTCAAGCTCTACGGATTTACATCAATCGGGAACTCGAAGAGCTCGCGCGCACCCTCGCGTCAGCTCTAGACCTGCTTGCCCCAGGGGGGAGGTTGGCGGTGATCAGCTTTCATTCGCTTGAAGACCGCATGGTCAAGCAGTGCATCGCGGCGGCGGCTCGTCCGGCTGCCGCGCATGCGCGCCTGCCCCTGCGCGAAAGCGAAATGCCCCAGCCGGTCCTGCGTTCCCTGGGACGCGTGCTGGCCGAAGATGATGAAGTCTCGGCCAATGCGCGCGCCCGCTCGGCGGTGCTGCGCGTCGCCGAGCGCACCGCCACGCCCTTGCCCGCCGAGGGCGGCATGGCGTTCGTGAAAATCGGTTCGCTGCCCGGCAGCGATCTGGCTCCGCCGCCTCGCCGCGGCGGCAAGGGAGGGCGCCGCTGATGGGTCGCGTCAACCTGATCGTTGCGGCTTTGCTGATGCTGTCGGCCATTTCCCTGGTCACCAGCCGGTATCAGTCGCGCCAGCTCTTCGTCGAGCTGGGCCGCGATCAGGCGCAGGCGCGCGACCTGGAAACCAACTGGCGGCGCCTGCAGCTGGAACGCGCCGAGCTGGCGCGCAACGCGCGGGTCGACGTGATCGCGCGCGACAGCCTGAAAATGATCCCCATCGTGCCTGACCGCACGCTCTACCTGAATCAGGCGCCGGTGCCGGCCAACGGAGGCGCCCAATGAAGCGCGTTCCGTTCTTCGACAATCCGGTGCTGCGCGGGCAGTTGCCCACTTGGCGCGCCCGCCTGGTGCTGATCCTGCTGTTCGGCGGCTTCACCGTGCTGGCCGGCCGCGCGCTGTTCCTGCAAGGGCTGTCCACCGAATTCCTGCAGCAGCAGGGCGAGCGCCGCTACGAGCGCACCCTGACGCTGTCCGCCACCCGCGGCAAAATCATGGATCGCAATGGCGCAGTGCTGGCATCCAGCGTGCCGGCGCGCGCCATCTGGGCCATTCCCGAAGACCTGAAGCAGGCCACGGCCAGCCAGTTGGACTCGCTGGCCAAGCTGCTGGAAACGCCGATCGCCGACTTGCGCCGCCGGGTCGAGGAAGACAAGAACTTCGTCTACCTGAAGCGCCAGGTCTCGATGGACGTGGCCGACAAGATCAAGCAGCTCGGCCTGCCCGGCGTGCACCAGCAGCCGGAGACCCGCCGCTACTACCCGGACGGCGACGTGATGGCCCACGTGGTGGGTTTCAACAGCGTCGAAGACCAGGGCCAGGAAGGCGTCGAGCTGACCTTCAACCAGCAGTTGTCGGGCCGCCCGGGCAGCCGCCGCGTCATCAAGGACCGGCTGGGCCGCGTCATCGAGGACGTGCAGGCCGTGACGCTGCCGGTGGACGGCCGCGACCTGCGCCTGTCGATCGATACCCGCCTGCAGTACCTGGTGTTCAAGGAACTGAAGGACGCCATGGACAAGCACCAGGCCAAGGGCGCCACCGCCGTGGTCGTGGACGTCCATACCGGCGAGATCCTGGCGCTGGCCAACGTGCCGACCTTCGATCCGAACAAGCGCGAGACCTTCCACGGCGCCAACCTGCGCAACCAGGCCATCACCGACACGTTCGAGCCCGGCTCGATCATGAAGCCGTTCACCGCCGCGCTGGCGCTGGACCTGGGCCGCATCACCACCTCGACCCTGTTCGAGACCGGCAACGGCCGCTTCACCTACCAGGGCAGCACGATCAGCGACGTCAGCCGCAACGGCACGCTGGACGTGGCCGGCGTGCTGCGCAAGTCCAGCAACATCGGCATGACGATGATCTCCGAGAAGCTGGAATCCCGCGAGATGTGGGATCGCTTCACCGAATTGGGCCTGGGCCAGGCGCCCCAGGTGGGATTCCCCGGCGCGGCGCCCGGCCGCCTGCGCCCGTGGGACCGCTGGCGCCTGATCGAGAAGGCCACCATGGCCTATGGCTATGGCCTGTCGGTGTCGCTGCTGCAGGTGGCGCGCGCCTACACCGTGTTCGCCCGCAACGGCGACATGGTGTCGCTGACGCTGGTCAAGCGCGACAGCGACCCGACCAGCGTCAAGATCTACACGCCCAAGACCACCGCGCTGGTGCGCGGCATGCTGGAAGCCGCCGCCGGTCCGGAAGGCACCAAGGCGGCCCAGGTCCAGGGCTACCGCGTGGCCGGCAAGAGCGGCACCGCGCGCAAGATCGTCGACGGCAAGTACAGCATGCAGCGCTACCGCAGCTCGTACGTGGGCTTTGCCCCGGTGTCCGATCCCAAGATCGTGGTGGCCGTCTCGATCGACGAGCCCACGGTCGGCGGTTACTACGGCGGCGCGATCGCCGCACCCGTGTTCTCCCATATCGTCGGCGGGAGTCTGCGGTTGATGGGCGTGCGTCCGGACGCGCCCTTCGAATCCACAATTGTTGCCGGTATCAAGGAGCCAGGCAGATGAGCGCCAAAGGCTTCCTCTCATCCCCCGCCGCCACGGTCGAACAAGCCGTGGCGTGGTTGCATTCGCGCGTGTCGTTGACCGCGCACCTGAAGCTGGACTCCCGCGAGATCGAGCCGGGCGACGTGTTCGTCGCCTGCCCGGGCCTGTCCAGCGATGGCCGTCTATATATAGAGAAGGCGTTGGCGCTGGGCGCCAGCGCGGTGTTGTTCGAGGCGCCCGCGACCGAAGCCATCGAGGCCGCGGCCGCCGCCGGCGCGACGCCGATGCTGCCGGTGACCGGCCTGCGCGCCCTGCTGGGCGAGCTGGGCGACACCTGGTACGGCCGGCCGTCGTCGGCGCTGGCCGTGGTGGCCGTGACCGGCACCAACGGCAAGACCTCGTCGGTGCAATGGATCGCCCACGCGCTGGGCCGCAACGACAAGCCCTGCGGCACCATCGGCACCCTGGGCGCCGTGCTGCCGGACGGGCAGACGCTGGGCGGCCATCTCACGACCCCGGACGTGCTGACCGTGCACCGCCTGCTGGCCGCCATGCGCGACGCCGGCGCCAAGGCGGTGGCGATGGAAGCGTCGTCTATCGGCATCGAGCAGGGCCGCATGGACGGCGTGCGGGTGGCGCTGGCCGCCTATACCAACCTGACCCGCGATCATCTCGACTATCACGGCACCATGGAACGCTACGAGGCCGCCAAGGCGCGCCTGTTCCGTTGGCCGGGCCTGAGCGCCGCGGTGGTCAACGCCGACGACGAGGCCGGCCGCCGCCTGATCGCCTCGCTGCCGTCGGACCTGTCGGTGATGGGCTACAGCCTGAGCGCGGATCCCGCGATTCCCGCCGCGATGCGCGCGCGTGACCTGCAGGCCACCGCCCAAGGCCAGATCTTCACCCTGGTGTCGCCGCACGGCGAGGCGCAGATCGTGACGCGCCTGCTTGGGGCGCACAACGTCTCGAACCTGCTGCTGGTTGCCGGCGTGCTGTACAAGCTGGGCCTGCCGTTCGCGCAGATCGCGCGCGAGCTGGCCGCGACTGATCCGGTCGATGGCCGCCTGCAGACCGTGGAACCGGTTGCCTCCAGCACGCAGGCCCACGCGGGCCGCGGCGCGCTGGTGGTGGTGGACTACTCCCATACGCCCGATTCGCTGGCGCGCGCGCTGATGGCGCTGCGCCCGGTGGCGCAGGCGCGTGCCGGCCGCCTGGTGTGCGTGTTCGGTTGCGGCGGTGACCGCGATGCCGGCAAGCGCCCGGAAATGGGCCGCATCGCCGCTGAATTGGCGGACCACGTGGTGGTGTCCAGCGATAACCCGCGCAGCGAGTCGCCCGACGCCATCGTGGCGCAGATCCTGGCCGGCATTCCGGCTTCGGTGGCGGTCGAGGTCCAGGTGGATCGCGCCCGTGCCATCATGCAGGCCGTCTGGGCCAGCGCGCCCGAGGACGTGGTGCTGCTGGCGGGCAAGGGCCACGAGACCTACCAGGAAATCGCCGGCGAAAAGCTGCCCTTCGACGATCGCGAGTGGGCGCGGCTGGCGTTGCTGCTGCCGCTGGTCAAGGGCGTGTCCACGGATACGCGGCGCATTGGCGCCGGCGAACTGTTCGTGGCGCTGGTGGGCGATAACTTCGACGCCCACAACTACCTGGACCAGGCCGCCGAGCGCGGCGCCTGCGCCGCGGTGGTGGCGCACGCCGTGCCGGAATCGAGCCTGCCGCAACTGGTGCTGGGCGATACCCGCGTGGCGCTGATGCGCATCGGCGCCGCCTGGCGCGCCCGCTTCACGCTGCCGGTGGTGGCGGTGACGGGCAGCAACGGCAAGACCACCACCAAGGAAATGATCTCGGCCATGCTGGCGGGCTGGCAGGGCGAGACGGGCCGCCTGGCGACGGCCGGCAACCTGAACAACGACATCGGCGTGCCGCTGACGCTGCTGCGCCTGCGTCCGGAACATCGCGCCGCCGTGTTCGAGCTCGGCATGAACCATCCGGGCGAGATCGCCCAGCTGGCCGCCATCGCGGCGCCGAGCGTGGCGCTGGTGACCAATGCCCAGCGCGAGCACCAGGAATTCATGCACACCGTGGAAGCGGTGGCGCTGGAAAACGGCGCCGCCATCGCGGCGCTGCCGGTGGACGGCGTGGCCGTCTATCCCGGCGACGAACCCTACGCGGCGATCTGGGACAAGCTGGCCGCGCCGCGCCGCGCGCTGCGTTTTGGCCTGCAGCCCGGTCTGGATGTCTATGCCGAGCAGATCCTGGCGGACGTCGATTCGACGCGCTGCCGCGTGGTGACGCCGGTGGGCAGCGCCGACTTGACGCTGCCGGTGCCCGGCGTGCACAACCTGCGCAATGCGCTGGCGGCGATCGCCAGCGCCATCGCCGCGGGGGCGCCGCTGGAGGTCGCCGTGCGCGCGCTGGCCGGCTTCAGCCCGGTCGCGGGACGCATGCAGCACAAGAAATTGAGTGACGGAACGTTGCTCATCGATGACACCTACAATGCCAACCCCGACTCGGTTCGCGTGGCCATCGATGTGCTGGCCCGCATGGCCGGCACGCGTGTCCTGGTACTGGGCGACATGGGCGAAGTCGGGGACAACGGCCCCGCCATGCATGAAGAGGTGGGCAACTACGCGCGCGAGCTTGGCCTCGACGCGCTCATCACGCTAGGCGATGCCAGCCGGGCGGCCGCGGCCGCCTACGGCACGGGCGCGCACGCCTGCGCATCGGTAGACGAAGTCGTTGCCGCATTGCGCGGCCTGCGCGCGTCCTGCGTATTGATAAAGGGATCGCGCTTTATGCGCATGGAGCGGGTAGTGACGGCTTTTATTTCCAATGACGGACAAGCGTCCAAGGGGCAGGGGGACAACCATGCTGCTTGAGATCGCCCGTCTGCTTTCCGATGATGTGCGCGCGCTGGGCGTGTTCGAGTACATCACGCTGCGCGCGGTGCTGGCGTGCGCCACGGCGCTGCTGATCGGCCTGGTGGCCGGCCCGCGCGTGATCCGCAAGCTGACCGAGATGAAGATCGGCCAGGCCGTGCGTTCGTACGGCCCGGAAACCCACCTGGTCAAGACCGGCACCCCGACCATGGGCGGCGTGCTGATCCTGATTTCCATCGCCATCAGCACGCTGCTGTGGGCCGACTGGACCAACCGCTTCGTGTGGGTGGTGCTGCTGGTGACGTTCGGCTTCGGCTGGATCGGCTGGATGGACGATTACCGCAAGGTGGTCTATCGCGATCCGGAAGGCATGCCGGCGCGCCAGAAGTTCTTCTGGCAGGCGACCATCGGCCTGGTGGCCGCGGTCTATCTGGCGTTCGCCGTGTCGGCGCCCGCCAACACCGAACTGTGGCCGCTCTTCAAGGCCTGGGTGGGCAGCGGCTTCACGATGTCGCTGCCGACGCGCGCCGACCTGATCGTGCCGTTCTTCAAGACCGTCAGCTATCCGCTGGGCGTGCTCGGCTTCGTGGCGCTGACCTGGGCCGTGATCGTCGGCACCAGCAACGCCGTCAACCTGACCGACGGCCTGGATGGCCTGGCGATCATGCCCACCGTGATGGTCGGCAGCGCGCTCGGCATCTTCGCCTACGTGGTCGGCCGCGTCGACTATTCGAAGTACCTGCTGTTCCCGTATATCCCCGGCGCGTCGGAATTGATGGTGCTGTGCGCGGCGATCGGCGGCGCGGGGCTGGCGTTTTTGTGGTTCAACGCGTATCCGGCGCAGGTCTTCATGGGTGACGTCGGCGCGCTGGCGCTGGGCGGCGCGCTGGGCACCATCGCGGTCATCGTGCGCCAGGAGATCGTGCTGTTCATCATGGGCGGCGTGTTCGTGGTCGAGACCCTGTCGGTGATGATCCAGGTGACGTGGTTCAAGTACACCAAGCGACGTTATGGAACAGGTAGACGCATATTCCGCATGGCTCCGCTGCATCATCACTTCGAAGTGGGCGGCTGGAAGGAAACCCAGGTGGTCGTGCGTTTCTGGATCATCAGCATGATGCTGGTGCTGATTGGCCTCTCAACCCTGAAGTTGCGATGAATACGATGGAATCCTCCCGCGCCGATGCGCCGCTCGTCCTGATCCTCGGATTGGGCGAGTCGGGTGTCGCCGCCGCGCGCTGGAGCGCCCGCCAGGGCGCCCGCCTGCGCGTGGCCGACACGCGCGCGGAGCCGGGTGGCCTGCCCGCGCTGCGCGATGCGCTGGCGCAGGCCGAGGTGGAATACCGCCTGGGCTGCGATGCGTCCTTCGATGTCGCGCTGCTGGACGGCGTGGACCAGGTCGTCATCAGCCCGGGACTGGCGCCCGAAGGCGCGCCGGCCGGCGATCTGCTGCGCGAGGCCAAGGCCCGCGGCATCGAAGTCATCTGCGAGATGGAATTGTTTGCGCGGGCCCTGGCCGAGCTGGCCGAGACCCGTGAATACCGTCCGCGGGTGCTGGCCGTGACCGGCACCAACGGCAAGACCACCGTCACCGCGCTGACGCGCGACCTGGTGCAGGCCAGCGGCCTGTCGGTGCTGGCCGCGGGCAACATCAGCCCGGCCGCGCTGACCGCGCTGATGGGGGCGCTGGACGCCGACGACTTGCCGCAGGTGTGGGTGCTGGAACTGTCGAGCTTCCAGCTCGAGACCACGCACACGCTGATGGCCGACGCCGCCGTCGTGCTCAACGTGACGCAGGACCATCTGGACTGGCACGGCGGCATGGATGCCTATGCCGCCGCCAAGGCGCGCCTGCTGAAGATGGCGCGCATCGCCATCGTCAATCGCGACGATCCGTATACCGTGGACATGGTGCCGTCGCTGGATGCCATGCCCGTGCGCAGTTTCGGCCGTGACGTGCCGGCGCTGGTCGGCGACATGGGCCTGGAACTGGGCCAGGGCGTGGCCTGGCTGGTCGCGGCCGAGCCGGTCGACTTCGACGAGCCGGTGGCGCCCGTGCGCCGCAAGAAGGACGCGCCCGAGCCGGTGCGCGCCAAGGGCCGCATGAGCCGCCTGATGCCGGTCGACGCGCTGCGCATCCGCGGCATCCACAATGCCTTGAACGCGCTGGCCGCGCTGCAACTGGCGCGCTGCCTGGACCTGGGCTGGGGCGCCATGCTGCGCACCCTGCGCGAGTACGCGGGCGAACCGCATCGTGCCGCCTTCGTGCGCAATATCGGCGGCGTCGACTACATCAATGACAGCAAGGGCACCAACGTCGGCGCCACCGTGGCCGCGCTCGAGGGCATGGGCCAGCCGGTGGTGCTGATCGCCGGTGGCCAGGGCAAGGGCCAGGACTTCTCGCCGTTGGTCCCGGTGGTGTCGCGCCATGCGCGCGCCGTGCTGCTGATCGGCCAGGACGGCCCGGAAATCGGCCGCGTGCTGGCCGCCACCGGCGTCGACTGCATCGCCGTGGAATCGCTGCGCGACGCCGTGCGCCGCGCCGCCGAGCTGGCCCAGGCCGGCGACGTGGTGCTGCTGTCGCCCGCCTGCGCCAGCCTGGACATGTTCCGCAATTACCCGCACCGCGGGCAGGTGTTCGTGGAAGAGGTCGAAGACCTGGCCCGCGACCGGGGAGAGGTGGCATGAGCCTGATCGCCGATCTCACCGCCAGCGTCAATGCCGTACGGCCCGGCCGTACCCGCATGCGCAATTTCGACATGCCGCTCGCGATCGCGGCGTCGACCTTGTTGCTGCTCGGCCTGCTGATGGTGTATTCGGCGTCGATCGCGCTGGCCGACGGCCCGCGCTATGCCTCCTATGGCCGCTATTACTTCGTGATCCGCCACGGCCTGTTCGTCACCGCCGGCCTGGTGGCGGGCGCCGTCGTGCTGGCGATTCCGATCCGCGTGTGGCAACGCCTGGCGGTGCCGCTGTTCGTGGTGGCGATGGTGCTGCTGGTGGCGGTGCTGGTGCCCGGCATCGGCCGCGAGGTCAACGGCGCGCACCGCTGGATTCCGCTGGGTCCGCTGAATTTCCAGCCGTCCGAACTGATGAAGCTGGCCGCGCTGCTGTATGCCGCCGATTACACGGTGCGCAAGCAGGAGCACATGCAGGCCTTTGCCCGCGGCTTCCTGCCGATGGCGTTCGCGCTGGCCGGCGTCGGCATGCTGCTGCTGCTCGAGCCCGACCTGGGCGCCTTCATGGTGATCGTGGCGATCGCGATCGGCATCCTGTTCCTGGGCGGCATCAACGGCAAGTACTTCAGCAGCCTGCTGGCGGTGCTGGTCAGCACCTTCCTGATGCTGATCTGGCTGTCGCCGTGGCGCCGCGCGCGCCTGTTCGCCTACCTGGATCCCTGGAACGAAGACAACGCCTACGGTAGCGCCTACCAGCTGTCGCATTCGCTGATCGCCCTGGGGCGCGGCGAGTGGCTGGGCGTGGGCCTGGGCGCCAGCGTCGAGAAATTGCACTACCTGCCCGAAGCGCATACCGACTTCCTGATGGCGGTGGTGGGCGAGGAGCTGGGTTTCGCCGGCGTGATGCTGGTGATCACGCTGTTCGCCATCATCGTCTATCGCGGTTTCGACATCGGCCGCCAGGCCATCGCCATGGAACGCACGTTCGCGGGCCTGGTGGCGCATGGCGTGGCGATGTGGTTCGGCGTGCAGGCCTTCATCAACATGGGCGTGTGCCTGGGATTGCTGCCGACCAAGGGCCTGACGCTGCCGCTGATGAGCTATGGCGGTTCGGGCGTGGTGATGAACCTGTGCGCCCTGGCCATGCTGATACGGGTGGATGTGGAAAACCGCATCATGATGCGCGGAGGACGGGTATGACCGCGTCGTCGCGCACCATCCTGATCATGGCCGGCGGCACTGGCGGCCACATCATGCCCGGCCTGGCCGTGGCCGACGTGCTGCGCCAGCGCGGCTGGCGCGTGATGTGGCTGGGCAATCCGGACAAGATGGAAGGCAAGCTTGTGCCGCCGCGCGGCATCGAGTTGGTGCCGCTGCGTTTCGCCGGCGTGCGCGGCAAGGGCGCGGCCGCGCTGCTGAAACTGCCGTTCCTGCTGGTGCGCGCCTTCGCGCAGGCCTGGTCGCGGCTGTCGTCGGTGCGCCCGGACGTGGTGCTGGGCATGGGCGGCTATGTCGCCTTCCCCGGCGGCGTCATCGCGGCGCTGCGCGGCACGCCGCTGGTGGTGCACGAGCAGAACGCGGTGGCCGGCACCGCCAACAAGTGGCTGGCCAGGATGGCCCGCCGCGTGCTGAGCGGGTTCCCCGGCGTGCTGCCCAAGGGCGAGGCCATGGGCAACCCGGTGCGCGCCGATCTGTGCGCGCTGGCCGACCCGGCGCAGCGCTACGCCGCCCGCAGCGGTCCGCTGCGGCTGCTGGTGGTGGGCGGCAGCCTGGGCGCCCAGGCGCTCAATACCGCCGTGCCGCAAGCGTTGGCGCGCCTGCCGCAGGAAAGCCGTCCGGTGGTGGTGCACCAGGCCGGTGAACAACATTTGCCGGCGCTGCAGCAGGCCTACGCCCAGGCGGGCGTGGCGGCCGACTGCCGCGCCTTCATCGACGACATGGCCGGCGCCATGGGCGGTGCCGACCTGCTGGTCTGCCGCGCGGGCGCCATGACGGTGTCCGAAGTGGCCGCCGTCGGCGTCGCGGCGCTGTTCGTGCCGCTGCCCCATGCCATCGATGACCACCAGACCGCCAACGCGCGCTTCCTGAGCGACGCGCAGGCCGCATGGCTGCAGCCGCAGAACGCCTTCAGCCCCGAGTGGCTGGCGGACTGGCTGGGCCAGCGTTCCCGCCAAGAACTGCAAGCCGTCGCAGAACGGGCCCGCGCGCATGCGCACCCGGAAGCGGCGGCGCATATCGCCGACGTCTGTGAACAAGCAGCGGGGCGTTCATCATGAAACACAGAATCCAGCATATCCATTTCGTAGGCATCGGCGGTTCCGGCATGAGCGGCATCGCCGAGGTGCTGCTCAACCTGGGCTACACCATCAGCGGCTCCGACCTGAACGAGTCGGCCGTGACGCGCCGCCTGGCCGGCCTGGGCGTGAACATCGCCATCGGCCACGTCGCCAGCAACGTCACCGGCGCCGGCGCCATCGTCACGTCGACCGCGGTGGCGGGCGACAACCCCGAAGTCATCGCGGCCCGCGCCGCGCGCATTCCGGTGGTGCCGCGCGCCATCATGCTGGCCGAGCTGATGCGCCTGAAGCGCGGCATCGCGGTGGCCGGCACGCACGGCAAGACCACCACCACCAGCCTGGTGGCCAGCATCCTGGCCGCCGGCGACCTGGACCCGACCTTTGTGATTGGCGGCCGCCTGAATTCGGCCGGCGCCAATGCGCGCCTGGGGCAGGGCGACTACATCGTGGTCGAGGCCGACGAATCCGACGCCTCGTTCCTGAACCTGCTGCCGGTGATGGCCATCGTGACCAACATCGACGCGGATCACATGGACACCTACGGCCACGACGTGGCCCGCCTCAAGAGCGCGTTCATCGAATTCACCCAGCGCCTGCCGTTCTACGGCAGCGCGGTGCTGTGCACCGACGACGCCAACGTGCGCGAGATCATGCCGTTCGTGTCGCGGCCCATCACCTCCTACGGCCTGAACGAAGACGCGATGGTGCGCGGCTACGAGGTGCAGGCGGACGGCACGCGCATGCGCTTCAACGTGCAACGCAGCCACCGCGACACGCTGCTGCCGCCGCTGCAGGTGGAGCTGAACCTGCCAGGCCTGCACAACGTGCGCAACGCGCTGGCGGCGATCGCCGTGGCGACCGAGCTGGGCGTGTCCGACGAAGCCATTTGCGATGCGCTGGCGTCGTTCAAGGGCGTGGGCCGCCGTTTCACGCAGACGGGCGAATTCCCGGTGCCGGCCACGCATGGCGGCGGCACCTTTACGGTGATCGACGACTATGGCCACCACCCGGTGGAAATGGCCGCCACGCTGGCTGCCGCCCGCGGCGCCTGGCCCGACCGCCGCATCGTGCTGGCGTTCCAGCCGCATCGCTACACGCGTACCCGCGACTGCTTCGAGGATTTCGTGCGCGTGCTGGGCACGGCCGACGCGGTGTTGCTGACCGAAGTCTATTCCGCCGGCGAACCGCCGCTGGTGGCCGCCGACGGCCGGGCCCTGTCGCGCGCGCTGCGCGTGGCCGGCAAGGTCGAACCGGTGTTCGTCGAGGACGTGGCCGAACTGCCGCAGGCGGTGGTCGATTTCGTCCGTGACGGCGATGTGGTGATCGTCATGGGGGCGGGCTCGATCAGCAAGGTCCCGGCCCAGGTTGGAGAATTGGCATGAGCGCGAAATTCGGCAAGGTGGGTGTGTTGTACGGCGGCCGTTCGGCCGAACGCGAAGTGTCCCTGATGTCCGGGGCCGGCGTGCACCAGGCGCTGTTGAGCGCCGGCGTCGACGCGCACCTGTTCGACACGGGCGAGCGCAGCCTGGCCGAGCTGGCCGCCGAGGGCTTCGAGCGCGTGTTCATCGCGCTGCATGGCCGTTTCGGCGAAGACGGTTCGATCCAGGGCGCGCTGGAATTGCTGGGCATTCCCTACACCGGCAGCGGCCCGCTGGCCTCGGCGCTGGCCATGGACAAGACCATGACCAAGCGTGTGTGGCTGCAGCACGGCCTGCCCACGCCGGAATTCGAATTGCTGGACGCCGACACCGAACTGCGCCTGGTGCCGGATCGCCTGAGCCTGCCGCTCATCATCAAGCCGCCGCATGAAGGGTCGACCGTGGGCATCACCAAGGTGGTGGGCTATTCCGACATGAAGGACGCCTACGCGCTGGCCGCCAAGTTCGACGCCGAGGTGCTGGCCGAGCAGTTCATCCAGGGCCGCGAACTGACCGTGGCGATCCTGGGCGGCGGCAAGACCGCGCGCGCGCTGCCGGTGATCGAGATCGCCGCGCCGGGTGGCAATTACGACTACGAGCACAAGTACTTCTCCGACGACACGCAGTACTTCTGCCCGGCGACGCTGCCGCCGGCCGTGGCCGAGGAAGTCGCCGACATCGCGGTGCGCGCCTATCGCGCGCTGGGCTGCGAAGGCTGGGGCCGCGCCGACTTCATGCTGGACGCCGACAACCGCCCCTGGCTGCTCGAAATGAATACCTCGCCCGGCATGACCGGCCATTCCCTGGTGCCGATGGCGGCCCGCGCCACCGGCATGAGCTATGCCGAGCTGTGCGTGGCGATTTTGGCCGACGCTTCGTGCAAGTTGCACAGCGCCGCCCGCAATACTTGACCCGGACATTCTGTGTGGAACGACGCTCGCACGACCAACCTGATCGCCAACACGCTAGCCGTGTTGGCGGTCTGCGCCATGCTCCTGGCGGGCGTGGTGTGGGTGGCGCAGCGTCCGTATTTCACGCTGTCGGCGATCGAGCTGGAGTCCACGCCGGACACCGAGCTGCACTATGTGTCGCCGGGCGCGGTGCGCGCGGCGATCGCGGGGCGCTTCAAGGGCAACTTCTTCACGGTGGACCTGGACGACGCGCGCGAGATCTTCGAGTCGGTGCCGTGGGTGCGCCACGCCACCGTGCGGCGGATCTGGCCCAATGTGCTGCGCGTGCGCATCGAGGAGCAGCAGCCGCTGGCGCTGTGGAACGAGAACCAGATGATCAACACCTGGGGCGAGGCGTTCACGGCCAACACGGGCGAGGTGGACGACGAGACGGTGTTGCCGCAGTTCTCCGGGCCCGAGGGCACCGAGTCGCTGGTGGTGCAACGCTACGCCGAACTGGCGCGCTGGTTCGCGCCGCTCGATATGCATGTCAAGCAGCTGGAGCTGAGTCCGCGCTACGCCTGGCGCGTAGTGCTGTCCAACGGCATGCTGCTGGACCTGGGCCGCGATCCGGGCGCCGACGCGCCGGATCCGCACGGCCTGCCCGGCGCGCTGCCGTTCGCGGCGCGCATTCAACGTTTTGTGCAGGCCTGGCCCGCCGTGGCGGGGCGCCTGGAAGGGCGCACCATCACGCAGGCGGACCTGCGCTATCCCAATGGTTTCGCTCTGGCGCTGGCCCCGTTGCCCGCGTCGGCAAACAAACCCAAATCCACACCGAAACCTCCCAAGAAACGCTAACGCCATGACCCGTGACATCAAGGACCTTATCGTCGCCCTCGATATCGGCACCAGCAAGGTGGTGGCTGTGGTGGCTGAAATCCTGCCCGAAGGGCGATTCGAAGTGCTCGGCCTCGGCCAGCATGAATCGCGCGGCATGCGCAAGGGCGTGGTCGTCAATATCGAGACCACTGTGAATTCGATTCAGCGCGCGCTTGAAGAAGCCGAGCTGATGGCAGATTGCAAGATCCGAGACGTCTACACCGGCATCGCCGGCAGCCATATCCGCAGCTTCAATTCCAGCGGCATGGTCGCCGTGAAGGACAAGGAAGTCACCGCCACCGACGTCGCCCGCGTCATCGAGACCGCCAAGGCAGTGAACATCCCGACCGACCAGCAGGTGCTGCACGTGCTGACGCAGGAGTTCATCGTCGACGGCCAGGAAGACATCCGCGAGCCCATCGGCATGAGCGGCCTGCGCCTGGAAGTGCGCGTGCACATCGTGACCGGCGCCGTCAGCGCCGCGCAGAACATCGTCAAGTGCGTGCGCCGCTGCGGCCTGGAAGTGCAGGACCTGATCCTGCAGCCGCTGGCGTCGAGCCTGGCCGTGCTGACCGCCGACGAAAAGGAACTGGGCGTCGTGCTGGTGGACATCGGCGGCGGCACCACCGATGTCGCGATCTTCACCGGCGGCGCGATCCGCCATACCGCCGTGCTGCCGATCGCCGGCGACCAGATCACCAACGACATCGCGGCCATGCTGCGCACGCCGACGCCCGATGCCGAGGAAATCAAGCTGCGCTACGGCGTGGCCAAGCAGGTGCTGGCCAGCCCGGACGAGTCCGTGGAAGTGCCGGGCCTGGGCGACCGCGGCCCGCGCCAGGTCAAGCGCCAGGCGCTGGGCGCCGTGATCGAGCCGCGCGTCGAAGAACTGTTCACGCTGGTGCAGCAGGTGGTGCGCGACTCCGGCTACGAGGACCTGCTGGCTTCCGGCGTGGTGCTGACCGGCGGCTCGGCGCAATTGCCCGGCATGATCGAACTGGCCGAGGACGTGTTCCTCAAGCCGGTGCGCGTGGCGGTGCCCGAATACGAAGGCAGCCTGGCCGACGTGATGCGCAATCCGCGCTTCTCGACCGTGATGGGCTTGCTGCAGGAAGCGCGCATGCAGCGCGTGCGTGGCCGCAAGGTGGCCGCGCAGACCGGCAATTTCAAGAGCCTGCTGGCGCGCATGAAGGAATGGTTCATGAATTGAAGAGGGGGGCAGGTTGGGGCCTGCTCCTTGGCACGATCCGCAGCGGTAGGGCGGACCGGGCCAGAAAGGGGAGGCGTCTCAAACCCGTTGCGGACCAAAGCAGTCGGCTTCGGCTTTGAGGCGATTCACAAAATATAGGTTGTTGGGGAATTTTTGTGATTTGCAAATCGGACTTGTGAGGGAGTCATCATGATGAACTTTGAGATGCTTGAGAACAACACCAAAGGGACCGTAATCAAGGTCGTTGGTGTGGGCGGTGCGGGCGGCAATGCCGTCGCGCACATGATTCGCAGCGGCGTGCACGGCGTGGATTTCATCTGCGCCAACACCGATGCGCAGGCACTGGCGGCGACCAACGCCCCGGTGCAGATCCGCCTGGGCCGCACCGGCCTGGGCGCGGGCGCCAAGCCCGAACAAGGCCGCGCGTCGGCCGAAACCGCGCGTGAAGAGATCCGTGCCGCCCTGAACGGCGCGCACATGGTCTTCATCACCGCGGGCATGGGCGGCGGCACCGGCACGGGCGCAGGCCCGGTCGTGGCCGAAGTCGCCAAGGAGCTGGGCATTCTGACGGTGGGCGTGGTCACCAAGCCCTTCACGTTCGAAGGCAACAAGCGCCTGAAGATGGCCGAGGACGGCATCGCCGAACTGGCCAAGCACGTGCATTCGCTCATCGTGGTGCTCAACGAGAACCTGTATGAACTGATGGACGAGGACGCGACGCAGGAAGACTGCTTCCGTTCGGCCGACGACATCCTGCACAACGCTTGCGCGGGTATCGCCGAAATCATCAACGTCGAAGGCAACGTCAACGTCGACTTCGAAGACGTCAAGACGATCATGGGCGAGCAGGGCCAGGCCATGATGGGCACGGCATCGGCTTCGGGCGCTGACCGCGCCCGCGTCGCCGCCGAGCACGCGATTGCCTGCCCGCTGCTGGAAGGCGTGGATCTGAACGGCGCGCGCGGCGTGCTGGTCAACATCACCGCCAGCCGCTCGCTGAAGATGCGCGAAACGCGCGAAATCATGGAAACGATCCGCAGCTACGCTTCGGACGACGCGACCGTGATCTTCGGCACCGCCTACGACGAATCGATGGGTGAAAACCTGCGCGTGACCGTGGTTGCGACCGGCCTGGGCCGTGCGCAGGCGCGTCCGCAACTGGTGCAGACCACCGCTGAAGTGCTGCGCACCGGCACCGACAACATGCCCATGGGCACGATGCCGGCCGCCGGTCAGGGTGATTACCGCAATCTGGACATGCCGTCTGTCATGCGCAACCCGCGCAGCCAGGCGTCGGCCCAGGTGCGCGCGCTGGAAAGCTCGGGCATGGATCATTTCGACATCCCGGCTTTCCTGCGTAAGCAGGCGGATTGAACCTGGAGCCTGGTTTCAGGCTCTACATGCACTCCCTCATCTCCGGCTTGCCTGTCCCCGCAGGCAAGCCGGAGGCGGAGCGGCCCGTGTTTCCCTTGCACGGCTTTGAATAGGGGACGGTTTTATCGGTCGGTCCTGACGCTTTGATGGCGTTGAGAACCGGACAGAGTTACAATACGTCAGTTACGCCGGCAATCTCTTGTCATCTTGTCGGCTTCCTGGCTCAAAATACCTTAGTCTCATGTTCCGACAGCGCAGCATTCAGAATCTCGTCCGCACGACAGGCGTCGGCGTCCACTCCGGACGGCGGGTCGAGCTCACCCTGCGTCCGGCGGCGCCCAATACGGGCATCGTGTTCCACCGCGTCGATCTGCCCGAAGTCGTCGACCTGCCCGCGCAGGCCACTGGCGTGGGCGATACGCGCATGGCGTCCGTCCTGCAGCAGGGCAACGTCCGCGTCTCCACGGTGGAGCATCTCATGTCGGCGCTGGCCGGCCTGGGCATTGACAACCTGCATATCGACCTCACTGCCGAAGAAGTCCCCATCATGGACGGCAGTGCGGCAACCTTCGTGTACCTGTTGCGCTCGGCGGGCATCGTCGAGCAGAACGCGCCGAAGCAATTCATCCGTGTGTTGAAGACGGTGGAAGTGCGCGAGGGCGAAGGCCGCAACGAGAAATGGGCCCGGCTCGAACCCCATGAAGGGTACGCGCTGGCTTTCTCGATCGACTTTCGCCACCCCGCCATCGACTCGACCGCGAATTTCGCTGAAATCGATTTCGCCACCCATTCGTACGTGCGCGAGATCGCGCGCGCCCGCACCTTCGGCTTCGTCAACGAAGTCGAGGCGCTGCGCTCGATGGGCCTGGCCCGCGGCGGCAGCCTGGACAACGCCATCGTCATGGACGAATACCGCGTGTTGAACAGCGACGGCCTGCGCTACGACGACGAATTCGTGAAGCACAAGATCCTGGACGCCATCGGCGACCTGTATCTGCTGGGCAAGCCGCTGGTGGCGCGCTACGTGGCATGCAAGTCGGGCCACGCGCTGAACAACCAGCTGGCGCGCGCGCTGCTGGCGCAACGCGATGCCTGGGAAATGGTGACCTACGAATCGCAAGCCGAGGCGCCGCAGGCGTTCCGGCACGAATGGCAGCTGGCCTGAGGCCGGTCTGTCCTTGATGGCCGGTGCGCCGGGGACCGTCCCCGGCTGACATCCGGCCATTTTCATTGGGTGGCGCCGGTCGCCATCCTTGTGCCCGCCGGCGCCGTCCAGGTGCAATCCGCGGGACGCGCCCAGCCCGGACATCGGTCCGAAGGCGCCATCCCGATGGCGGGCGTCCGGACAAGTCCGGTTTTCTCAGCTACCCTTGTGGTGCTTCAATAGCTTGGCGACCGCGTCGGCCAGCGGGCCGGGGCGCAGGTTGTCGTGCAGCGTCTCGAAGGCGCCCAGCGCGGTTGTTCCCAGCGGCTGGGCCTCTTTGGGCGGCAGCGGCTTGCGGGCCCCGGGCTTGGGCAGGCCGGCTTGTACCTTCACCGCAATTTCGTTAAGGTTCCAGCCTTGGTCCGCCAAGGCCTGCGCGATGCGCGGGGCCAATTGACGCATCTTCGCCGCGTGCGCGGCACTGGGCACCACCAGTTGAAGGCGCTGGTTTTCCAGCTTGCCTACCTGGCAGACGGAGCCCAACGGGGCGGGCAGGATCGCCGCCACCGCATATTGGATTTGCAAGTGCTTGCGGGCGGTCGCCAGTACCCCGGCGCCCCGCATGTCATGACCCAGCCATCCCAGGGCGGTATTTTCCCCTCGCCGGCTGGAACTGGAACGTTGACGGTATGAAGTGGGTCTATTCATCCCGGCTCTGAGAATTAGGAAGCAAACCTTGAAAATCGTGATTATGCACGCCCGCGACGGGCGGGACGGGCATTTCACCCTGGGAGGCGCGCGTTTGGCGTTGTTTCTGGGGGGCGCGCTGATGACGGCCGCCATCTTCGGCGCCGCCCTTCAGCGCTACATTACACCCATCCTGCCCGCGGTACACACGGTGGGCTGGCCGCTGTCCGAACAGCCGGGACGCGATGCCGACTTCCTGCGCGGCAACATGAACCTGCTGGCCGCCAAGGTGGGCGCGCTGCAGGCCAAGCTGGTCAGCATCGACGGCCTGGGCCAGCGGGTGGCCAAGGTGGCGGGCGTGGCCTACACCGACCCCGAGGTCGCCAAGCAGCTGGTCGCGGCCCCCGCCGACAGCCAGCATGCCCCCGAGGCCACCCAGGTGATGGACGACCTGTTCACCGAGGGCACGCCGCCCAGCGCCGCCTCGGCCGAAGCCCTGGGCCGCCAGCTGGACGAGATCCAGGAACGGCTGGCCCTGCAGACCGACAACCTCAAGCTGCTGGACGCGGCGCTGACCCGGCGCTCGGCCGACCAGGCCCGCATGCCGACGGCGATGCCGATCACCGATTACCCCTATCTCAGCTCTTCCTACGGCTGGCGCCGCAACCCCGTGACCGGGCGTTCGGCCATGCACGAGGGGCTGGACTTCGCCGCGCCGCCGGGCACGCCGATCCTGGCGGCCTCGGGCGGGGTGGTGCTGGAAGCCAAGTTCCATCCCGGCTACGGCAACATGGTCGAGATCGACCATGGCGACGGCCTGATCACACGGTATGCCCACGCCTCGTCCCTGATGGTCAAGCAGGGGCAACTGGTCGAACGGGGCCAGCAGGTGGCGCGGGTCGGCTCGTCCGGCCGTTCCACCGGGCCGCACCTGCATTTCGAGGTCCGCCTGGCCGGACAGCCGCTGGATCCGCGGCTGTTCCTGGGGCCGCAGCAGAATGCCCCGCCGACGGTGGCGCAAGCCGGCGGCGGCAGCGCCGCGCGCTGACGCCCGATCCGGGCTACAGTGCCACCCTGGCCATAGGTCCAGGCTATTACGCTCCAGGTGCGTTAAACTGGTTCGTTTCCCAGCGGACCCCCGCTCAACCAAATAACATCAAGTCACGGGTCACGCCGACCCAGCCTTTCGGGGACGCGGCGGGGCTCGTGCGGCCGACATACGCATGGTTTCTCTGCTCAAAAAACTCATAGGTAGCCGCAACGACCGGCTGCTTAAGCAGTATCGCAAGCTGGTAACCCAGATCAATGGGCTGGAGCCCAAGATCTCCGCGCTCTCCGATGCGGAGCTGGCGGCCAAGACCGCGGAATTCCGTTCCCGCCATTCCCAGGGCACGTCGCTCGACGACCTGCTGCCCGAAGCCTTCGCCGTCGTGCGCGAGGCCGGCAAGCGGGTGTTCGGCATGCGCCACTTCGACGCGCAGCTGCTGGGCGGCATCGCCCTGCATAGCGGCAAGATCGCCGAAATGCGCACGGGCGAAGGCAAGACGCTGATGGCCACGCTGCCGGTCTACCTGAACGCGATCGCCGCCAAGGGCGTGCACGTGGTCACGGTGAACGACTACCTGGCCCGCCGCGACGCCGAATGGATGGGGCGCCTGTATCACTTCCTGGGCCTGTCCACGGGCGTGGTGGTGCCGCAGCAGCCGAACGAGGAAAAGAAGGCCGCCTACGCCGCCGACATCACCTACGGCACCAACAACGAATTCGGTTTCGACTACCTGCGCGACAACATGGAATACCGTGTTGACGACCGCCGCCAGCGTGGCCTGTTCTACGCCATCGTCGACGAAGTGGACTCGATCCTGATCGACGAGGCGCGCACGCCGCTGATCATCTCCGGCCAGGCCGAAGACCACACCGAGCTCTACATCCGCATGAACGCGGTGCCGCCGCTGCTGACCCGCATGGCCAGCGAGCCCAAGCCCCAGGAACCGGAACCCGAGGGCGACTACTGGGTCGACGAAAAGAGCCAGCAGGTCTACCTGTCGGAAGCCGGCCACGTCAATGCCGAAGGCATCCTGGCGCGCCTGGGCATCCTGCCCGAGGGCGAGTCGCTGTACGACCCGCGCCACATCGCGCTGATGCACCACCTGATGGTGTCGCTGCGCGCCAATACGCTGTTCTTCCGCGACCAGCAGTACGTGGTGCAGGACGGCGAAGTCATCATCGTCGACGAATTCACGGGCCGCCTGATGGTGGGCCGCCGCTGGTCCGATGGCCTGCACCAGGCGGTCGAAGCCAAGGAAGGCGTGAAGATCCAGCACGAGAACCAGACGCTGGCGTCGATCACCTTCCAGAACTACTTCCGCATGTACGAGAAGCTGTCCGGCATGACCGGCACGGCCGACACGGAAGCGTACGAATTCCAGGAAATCTACGGGCTCGAGACGGTCATCATCCCGACCAACAAGCCCATGATCCGCAAGGACCAGAACGACCAGGTCTTCAAGACGGACGCGGAAAAGTACAACGCCATCCTCGAAGACATCCGCGACTGCCACGAGCGCGGCCAGCCGGTGCTGGTGGGCACCACCAGCATCGAGAACTCCGAGCTGCTGTCGGGCCTGCTGAAAAAGGCCAAGCTGCCGCACGAAGTGCTGAACGCCAAGCAGCACGCGCGTGAAGCCGAGATCGTTGCCGAAGCCGGCAAGCCGGGCCACATCACCATCGCCACCAACATGGCCGGCCGCGGCACCGACATCGTGCTGGGCGGCAGCGTCGACAAGCAGATCGACCTGATCCGCGCCGACGAGTCGCTGTCCGAAGCCGAAAAGACCGCGCGCATCGAGAAGGTCCGCGCCGACTGGAAGCCGCTCAACGAGCAGGTCAAGGCCGCCGGCGGCCTGCGCATCATCGGCACCGAGCGCCACGAATCGCGCCGTATCGACAACCAGCTGCGTGGCCGTGCCGGCCGCCAGGGCGACCCGGGTTCGTCGCGCTTCTACCTGTCGCTGGAAGATTCGCTGATGCGCATCTTCGCGGGCGACCGCGTGCGCGCCATCATGGAACGCCTCAAGCTGCCCGAGGGCGAGCCGATCGAGGCCGGCATGGTGACACGTTCCATCGAGACCGCGCAGCGCAAGGTGGAAGGCCGCAACTTCGACATTCGCAAGCAACTGCTGGAATACGACGACGTCGCCAACGACCAGCGCAAGGTGCTGTACTCGCAGCGCAATGACGTGCTGGAAGCGGCCAGCGTCGGCGCCACGGTCGAGAACCTGCGCGACGCCGCGGTGGTCGACCTGTTCAACACCTACGTGCCGCCGGAATCGGTGGAAGAGCAGTGGGACATCCCGGCCCTGCAAAAGGCGCTGGAGGCCGACTGGCAGGTTCACCTGCCGTTGACCGAGATGCTCGAGAAGGAAGCCAACCTGACCGACGAGGATCTGCGCGAACGCGTGATCGCGGCGGCGCGCGACATCTACCAGGGCAAGGTCGAGCAGGTCGGCACCGAGTCGTGGTCGCAGTTCGAGCGTTCGATCATGCTGCAGGCGATCGACACGCACTGGCGCGAGCACCTGTCGGCGCTGGATTACCTGCGCCAGGGCATCCATCTGCGCGGCTATGCGCAGAAGAACCCCAAGCAGGAATACAAGCGCGAGGCCTTCGAATTGTTCTCGGGCATGCTGGACCGCATCCGTGACGACGTCGTGCGCGTGCTGATGACGGTGCGCGTGCAGTCGTCCGAGCAGGTCGAGCAGGCCGAGGCCGAAGCCGCCCAGTCGCATGTGCAGAACGTGCAGTACCACCACTCCGACTACGACGAGGCGCTGGCCCAGTCGGCCGACGACGCGGGCGCGCAGCCGGTGCGCAACGCGCTGCCCAAGGTGGGCCGCAACGATCCGTGCCCGTGCGGCAGTGGCAAGAAGTACAAGCAGTGCCACGGCAAGCTGGTCTGAGCGGATAACGCCATGCTGCATGCCGTCGGCCACACCGAGTTCGACCACGCCGTGGTCATGGTGCGCGACCGCCTGGATGCGCTGGCGCCCCACTTCGAGCGCCAGGGCTTTCACCTGAGCGACAAGGCGGTGCACAACCTGGGTTCGTGCAACCGCCTGATCGTGCTCGAAGGCACCTACGTCGAACTGCTGGGCTGGCCGCCCGGCGCGCCGCCGGCGCGCAAGGAAATCGCCGATTCGCCCTTCGGGCTCGAGGCGCTGGTGTTCCGCACCTATGACGCCGAGGCCACCCGCGAGCGCCTGCTCGCCGCCGGCTTTGCCGTCAATCCGATGCAGGAACTGTCCCGTCCGGCGATGCTGGATGGCCGGGAAGTCGAGGCCCGTTTCCATACTGTGCGCTTCGCCGAGCAACCGCTGCCCGGCATCCGCATGTATTTCTGTCGCCACCTGACGCCCGAGTGCGTCTGGTCGCCTGAACTGATGGCTCATCCCAACGGCGCCCGCAGCCTGCTGCGGATCGACGCCCGCGCGGCGCAGCCGCGGCAGGTGGCCGAGCGCCTCGCCCTGGTGGCCGGGGTGACGGCCGAAGCCGCCGCGGGCGGCTGGGACGTGCCGCTGGCCAACCTGCGCATCCACGTGCGCGAAGACGCCTCGGCGGTGACGCCGGTGCTGTCCACGCTGACGCTGGAAAACCGCGACGGCGCCCACTACACGCTCGATACGGGCGTCTGATCCTGCCTCCGCGCGCGGTCGCCGCGCGGGCCTTTTCCCTGTCTGACCTCGCCGTTTCTATTTTTTAGGGACGGCGCCTTGTCGCGCGTCTTGCGGGCAAACCCGGGTTGCCGGGCAAAGTGTATGCACTTTAGTATGCACTTCAACCCCACCCGGAGCGCCCAGGCGGCCGACACCCTCATGACGCCATCCCGACCCGCAGCCCGCACCATGGCCGGCCAGGCCGAGCTGTACAACGCCGTCAAGGCGATGGCGGTGAGTTTCGAGTTCAAGCCGGGCGAACGCATCAACGAAGTCGAGCTGGCCCGGCGCCTGAACGTGAGCCGCACGCCCCTGCGCGAAGTGCTCAACCAGTTGATGGTGGAGGGCTTCCTGACCCGCTCGGTGAACCGCGGCTTCATCGCGCGGCTGCTGGACGCCAAGCAGATCCACAGCCTCTATGAATACCGCGCGGTGCTCGAGGCCGGCATCGTGCGCGCCGCCTGCGAGCGCGCGACCGACGAGGAACTGGCGTCATTGCGCGCGTTCGTCGAGCGTTCGCGCGACGTGCCCGAGGACAGCGACGCGACCCGCCTGCTGGAACTGGACGAAGCCTTCCACCTGACGCTGGCGCGCTATTCGCGCAACGAGGAATTCGTGCGGGCGCTGGAAAGCGTCAACGCCCGCATCCATTTCGTGCGCTGGATCGACATGCAGCAGGGCCGTCGCAGCCATACCCAGGGCGAGCACATGCGCATCGTCCAGGCGCTGGAGCGGCGCGACATCGAGGCCTTGCCGGACATGATGCGCAGCCATATCGGCCGGCGGCTGGACCAGATCACCGATGTCATCCGCACCGGTTTTTCCACGATTTACATGCGGGACCAGGCCGAACCCGCCACGGCAGCGCCGGCCAACACCACAACAGCAGGGGAAAAAACATGACCTACACAACGATGCGGCGCGCCTTGGCGGCCGTTTGCGCGCTTGCCGCGCTGGGGGGCGGATTGGCCGCCGCGCCCGCCCGGGCGGAAGAAAAGCCGCTGATCCTGATGGTGCCGTATCCGCCCGGCGGCAGCACCGACATCCTGGCCCGTATCCTGCAGCCGCGGCTGTCCAAGGAACTGGGCGGCCGCGCCGTGGTGGTGGAAAACCGCCCGGGCGCCGCCAGCCAGATCGCCACCGCCTTCGTGGCGCGGGCCGAGCCCGACGGCAGCACGCTGCTGGTCAGCTTCGACAACCACGGCATCAACCCGGCGGTGAAGCCCAAGCTGCCCTACGACACCTTCAAGGACTTCGTCGCCATCACCCAGACCGTGCGCTTTCCGCTGGTGCTGGGCGCCAACCCGGGCGTGCCGGGCGACAACCTGAAGGAATTCCTGGCGGCCGCGGCCAAGCAGCCGCCCAACAAGTTCAACTACGCCTCCACCGGCGTGGGTTCGCTGAACCACCTGGCGCCCGAGGAACTCAAGCGCCTGTCCAAGGTGGAGCTGCTGCACGTGCCGTATGGCGGCGGCGGGCCGGCCATCCAGGCGGTGGTGGGCGGGCAGGCCAACATGACCTGGCTGAGCTTCGCCGCGCTGCGTGGCCAGATCCAGGCCGGCAAGATCAAGCCGCTGGCGGTGGCCGGCGAGAAGCGCCTGCCGGACCTGCCCAACGTGCCGACGGTGGCCGAGTCCGGCTTTCCCGGGTTCGTCGCGTATTCGTGGAGCGGCATGTTCGCGCCCAAGGGCACGCCGGAGGCGACCGTGAAGAAGCTGACACAGGCCTTCAATACCGTGCTGGCCGATCCCGACGTCAAGAAGAAGCTGGAAGAGGCGGGCTTCGAGATCGTGGCCTCGAACGGTCCGGCGCTGGATGCCTATGTGAAGGCGGAATACGACCGCTGGAGCAAGTTCATCAAGAGCAGCAACATCAACCTGGATAACTGAGCGGCCGGCGGCGGGGCGCGATGGCGCCTCGCCCGGTCCGCGCATCGCGTGGAGAAGACATGGATACCTTGACCGGCGCCGAAGCAATGGTGCGGATGCTGCAACACAACGGCGTCAAACATATTTTCGGCCTGTGCGGCGATACCAGCCTGCCGTTCTACGACGCGCTCTACCGGCTCGATCACGGCATGCAGCACATCCTGACCCGGGACGAGCGCAGCGCCGGCTACATGGCCGACGCCTATGCCCGCGTGACCGGCAAGGTCGGCGTGTGCGAAGGCCCGAGCGGCGGCGGCGCGACCTATCTGCTGCCGGGGCTGGTGGAGGCCAACGAGTCGTCCATCCCGGTGCTGGGCATCACGTCTGATGTGGCGGTGGGCTCGCGCGGCAAATACCCGCTGACCGAGCTGGACCAGGAAGCGCTGTACCGGCCGCTGACCAAGTGGAACCGCACCATCGACCGCGCCGACCAGATTCCCGGCATGGTGCGCGCGGCATTCCGCGCCATGACCACCGGCAAGCCCGGTTCGGCGCACCTGTGCTTCCCGTATGACGTGATGAAGCAGCAGGTCGATGCCGCCGACGTCTGGGCCCAGCCGGAACACGCGCAATTCCCCTCGCTGCGCTACGCGCCGGATCCGGCGGACGTGGCGCGCGCGGCGCAGCGCCTGGTGGGCGCGCGTTCTCCGGTCATCATTTGCGGCGGCGGCGTGGTGATCGCCGGCGCCAGCGGCGCGCTGCAGGAACTGGCCGAGAGCCTGAAGGCCGCGGTCTGCGTGACCGTCAGCGGCCAGGGCAGCCTGGCCGACACGCATCCGCTGAATGCGGGCGTGGTGGGCTCGAACGGCGGCGTGATGGCGACGCGCGACGTGGTGGCCGCGGCCGACGTGGTGCTGTTCGTCGGCTGCCGCGCGGGTTCGACCTCGACCGAGCACTGGCGCTTCCCGAACCGCGACGTGCCGATCCTGCACATCGACATCGACCCGATGGTGATCGGCGCCAACTACCTGACCGAGGTCGGCCTGGTGGGCGACGCCAGGCTGGCCCTGCAGGCGCTGGGCGCCGAAGTGCAGGCGCGCCTGGCGCACCGGCCGTCCGACGCGGCCGATGGCGCGGTGCTGGCGGGCCGCGCCAAGGCCGCGCGCCGCGCCCAGCTGGAGCCGCTGGCGAGCAGCATGGACGCGCCGATCCGTCCCGAACGCGTGGTGCAGTCGCTCAATCGCCTGCTGCCCGACGACGCGGTGGTGTGCGCCGACCCCGGCACGCCGTGCCCGTATTTCTCGGCCTACTACGACGTGTCGCGGCCCGGCCGCCACTTCATCACCAACCGCGCCCATGGCGCACTGGGCTTCTCGATGTCGGCGGCATTGGGCGCCTGGGTCGGCCGGCCGAACGCCAAGTGCGTGTCGGTGATGGGCGACGGCAGCTTCGGCTTCACGGTCGGCGAACTCGAAACCATCGTGCGCCACAAGGCGCCGCTGCTGATGATCGTGTTTTCGAACTCGGTCTATGGCTGGATCAAGGCCAGCCAGAAGGCCGGCTACGACAAGCGCTACTACAGCGTAGACTTCGATCGCACCGACCATGCCCGCATCGCCGAAGCCTATGGCGTGAAGGCCTGGCGGGTCGAGGACCCGGCCAAGCTGGACGCGGCCATCAAGGCGGCCATGGAGCATGACGGCCCGGCGCTGATCGACGTGGTGGCGCAGCCGCTGCAGGATGCGGCGGCGCCGGTCAGCCAGTGGATGGGCTGACAGGCCGGCAGGACAAGGCGGAGCCATTGGCTCCGCCTTTTTTCATGGGGCTTTGGTTGCTGATGATCGACGCCATGCGACTAATGCGTGGCGGGCGTGGGCACCAGGAGATTGACGCCGGTGCAGAGGTCGGCCTGGTCCACGCCATAGATGTGCAGGGACACCGCGACGCCGGGGCCGGCGTTGCCGAGCCGGTGGATCTGGCGCAGGCCCGGGGCGGCGGTGACGACGTCGCCCGGCCGGCGGCTGGCCTCGCCGCAGGGAATGGCCGCGGCGGCGGCTGGGTCCCAGCGGTAGTGGGTTTCGGCCAGCTCGCCCTGCAGGACCTGGTAGGTGCACCAGGTCTTGTGGCCATGCACCGGGCTGAACTGTCCCGGGCGCCAGATCAGGTAGGCGATAGTGAAGGCGCCATGCGGATCGGCATAGGCGATGTGGCGGGTGTAGGTGTCGGCGCGGCCGGCCCGCAGCTCTTCGGGCAGGCCGCGCAGCATGTCGCCGGCATTGGCGACGCTGCTGGCCAGCTCGCGCAGCAGGGCGCGGGCCGCGTTCATCTGGGCGACCTGCACCGATTCGCACAGCGAGCGCAGGTCTGCGGTGGCAAGTTGGACGGAGGTCATGGGCAGGCCCCTGGATGGCAAGGTTTCATCTTAGGGATTCGCGCTGGAATGCCATTGCCAAATTCGGCCGCCCGGACCCGAACATTAGAAAAAATTTCCACCCCCGCGGCGGCCCGCCGCTCCTATACTGATCCGCTTCACGGCACCACTCTGGAGGGTCAGGCATGGATCTGGGGATCAGCGGCAAGACGGCATTGGTATTCGGCGGCAGTCGCGGCATGGGCCGGGCCTGTGCCCTGCAATTGGCGCGCGAGGGCGTGGCGGTGACCATCGCGGCCCGCAACCCGCAGACGCTGGAGCAGGCCGCGACCGAGATCGCGCGCACGGCGGGCATCGGCGTGGGCTGGGTCTCGGCCGACCTGACGCTGCCGGAGGGGCGCGACGCCGCGCTGGCCGCGTGCCCGCACCCCGACATCCTGATCAACAATGCCGACGGCCCCATGCCGGGCGATTTCCGCGACTGGAGCCATGACGACTGGATCGCGGCGCTCGATTCCATGATGCTGGGCCCCATCGACATGATCCGCCGCGTGGTCGACGGCATGATCGAACGGCGCTTCGGACGCATCGTCAACATCGTCTCGCGCAGCGTCAAGGCGCCGCACGCCGAGCTGGGGCTGTCCAACGGCGCCCGCGCCGGGCTGATCGGCTTCGTCAGCGGCCTGGCGCGCCAGACCGTGCGCCACAACGTCACCATCAACAACCTGCTGCCGGGCGCCTTCGCCACCGACGCGCAGGCGCGCCACATCCGCGGCATGCTGGAGGAGGGCGGCAAGACCTTCGAACAGCTGTGGGACGAGCGCGGCCGCGCCAGCCCGGCCGGCCGCTACGGCCAGCCCGAGGAACTGGGGGCGCTGTGCGCCTACGTCTGCTCGGCGCACGCCGGCTACATGACGGCGCAGAACATCCTGCTCGATGGCGGCGGCTACCCCGGCACGTACTGAACCCGCGCCCGGGGCGGCTCCCTGGGCCGCTTAGGGTGTTCCGCGGCTGGACGCGAGCGGGGTGTCAGGGCAAGATTGCGGCGATATCGCTTGAGGAACCCCCATGGACCAGACGGACATCAAGATCTTGGCGTTGCTGCAGAAGGACGCCACCTGCTCGGTCGCCGAGATCGCCGAGCAGGTCAATCTGTCCGTCACCCCCTGCTGGCGCCGCATCCAGAAGCTCAAGGACGATGGCGTCATCGCCCGCAACGCGATCCTGCTGGACCCGCGCGCGCTGGGGCTGAACCTGACCGTGTTCGTCTCGATCAAGACCAGCCAGCACAACGAGAAATGGACCCAGAGCCTGATCAACGCGGTCATGGCGCTGCCGAACGTGGTCGAGTTCCACCGCATGGCCGGCGACATCGACTACCTGCTCAAGGTGGTGGTCGAGGACATGGCGGCCTATGACCGCTTCTACCGCCGCCTGATCGCCGCGGTCGACCTGCTGGACGTCAGCGCCAGTTTCTCGATGGAAGTCATCAAGAGCACCACCGAACTGCCGCTGGACGCGCTCTAGGCGCGGCGGCCGGCTCCCGCGCCACGCGGGCCGCCAACGGCCGCCTGGCCGGGCGGAAACCGGCCGGCGCGGCGAAGCGCAATTTTTTTCCCTGGCGCCGCCCTCCGGCGAATACAAATTTCTTTCGGCGTGTTGCGCGCGCCCCATCTCGCAATTCTTTTGCGCGGCAGGCGGCGTAGCATATCCCTCATTCCCGCCATGGGAATGAACCCGGGATATCAGAGGACCCTATGTCGTTGGCAGTACCCGCCGGCTGTGCCGGACTGGCGAAGACGCAACCCGCGTCGGTGGAAGAGCTTTTGGTTGGATGGAACGGCGCCGACGACCTGTGGGTGTTCGCCTACGGTTCCCTGATCTGGCATCCCGGTTTTGCCTGGCGCGAACGGCGCCTGGCGACGGTGCGCGGCTATCACCGCTCGCTGTGCCTGTGGTCGCACGACCATCGCGGCTCGCCCGACAATCCCGGGCTGGTGTTCGGCCTGGACCGCGGCGGCTGCTGCCGCGGCGTGGCCTTCCAGATCGCCGCCTGTGATGTCCCCTCGGTATTCGAGGCGCTGTGGCGCCGCGAGATGGTCACCGGCGCCTACACGCCGCGTTGGCTGGCCTGCCATACCGAGCAGGCGCCGGTGCGGGGGCTGGTGTTCCTGCTGAACCGCGCCTGCCAGGAATACGCCGCCGACCTGAGCGACGACCGCCTGCTGGCGTCGGTGCGCAACGCGGTCGGGCATTCGGGCCCGTGCCTGGATTACGTGGTGGAAACCGAAAAGGCGTTGCGCGCCCACGGCATTGACGATTGGCGCCTGGGCGAACTGGTGCGCCGGCTGGGCATGCAGCCCTGCTGAGCAGCGCGGCCCGCCGCGAGGGCGGCCCGCGCTTGGGCCGTCAGAAGGCCCAGCGGCCGAACATGAACAGCACGTTGCCCGCGCCGCGCGAACCGGGGATGTAGGTGGCGTACAGCATGGTGTCCTTGTAGCCGGCAGAGACCAGCGGCAGCACGCCGGGGAAGGGCACGTAGCTCATGATGTCGTGGCGCGCGGTCAGGAAGACCGTATAGCCGGCGCCCAGCCGGAAATTCTCGCTGACCCGGCCGATCTTCAGGAAACCATAGCCGGCGATCGGCTCGACCTTGCTGTGCGAGTCCAGGAACGCCATGGCGTACAGGCCCTGCCAGTCGCCGTCCTCGTCGTAGATGCTGCGGCCGTAGCCGCCGCCCCAGGCCAGTTCGTTGAAGCTGTTGATCTTTTCACGGCTGTACATGGCGCGGTTGTGCCACGCGTAGCCGCTGAAATAGAGATCGTTGCCGCCCTCGGTCCAGATCTGGTCCAGGCGTTGACAGGCGGATTGGGCCCAGGAAGGCAGGTTGTCGCAGGCGTGCGCGGCAGCGCTGAAGGTGGATAGCAGCAGGCAAAAAAGCGCTGCCCGAATTCTGGCGGTCATTGTAGGGACAGAAAATGATGACATCTCCGTTACTGTAACGGAGCGGTCGCCAGATTGACTGTCATGCCGCTGTCAAATACGCCTTCGGGACATCCGGTGAAACATTCGCGTGCGGGTCCGTTGTGGACGCGCTACAGCAGGAAAATGGTCGCCAGGCCCAGGAAGATGAAAAAGCCCAGGGAGTCCGTCGCGAAGGTCAGCAGGACCGAGGAGCCCATGGCCGGATCCTTGCCGAAACGGGCCCGCACCATCGGCACCAGCACTCCGACCGAGGCGCCCACCAGCATGTTGCAGATCATGGCGGCCATCATGACCAGCGCGATCGACAGCGAGTGCGAAATCACCCAGGCGAACAGGGCCGCCACCAGGCTGCCGCACAGGCCCACCATCAGGGTCACGAACAGTTCGCGCTTGACCAGCTGCCACAGGTTGCGGCCGGTGATCCGGCCCATCGCCAGGGCGCGGATGATCAGCGTCATGGTCTGGTTGCCCGAGTTGCCGCCGATGCCGGCGACGATGGACATCAGGAACGCCAGGATCACGATCTGGCTGACCGTGCCTTCGAACTGCGACGCCACGAACGAGGCCGTGGCGGCGGTACAGAGGTTGAACAGCAGCCAGGGCGCGCGGTTGCGCAGCGCGGTGCTGACCGGCGCGAAGATGTCTTCTTCCTGCAGGCCGGCGCGCGACAGGGCCTGTTCCTGCGAGTCTTCGCGCATCACGTCGACCACGTCGGCGATGGTGACGCGGCCGATCAGGCGGCCCTGGTCGTCCATCACGGGGGCGGAAACCAGGTCGTAGCGTTCGAACGCGCCGGCGGCGTCGGCGTCGGAGTCGAGCGGGTTGAGCGTCAGGAAGTCGGCGTTCATGACCGCGCGCACTTCGGTTTCGGGTTCGCTGACCAGCAGCCGCGACAGCGGCAGGATGCCCTGCAGCTTGTCCTGGCGGTCGACCACGAAGATCTGGTCGGTATGATCGGGCAGTTCGTGCAGGCGGCGCAGGTAGCGCAGCACCACTTCGAGCGTGACGTCCTCGCGCACCCGGACCATCTCGAAGTCCATGATGGCGCCGACGCTGTCTTCCGGATAGCCCATGGCTTCCAGCAGCTGCGCGCGCTCTTCCTCGGTCAGGCCCTTCTGGACCTCGGCCACCACGTCCGGCGGCAGGTCGGGCGCCAGGTCCGCCAGTTCGTCGGCGTCCATGTTGCCGGTGGCGGCCACCAGGTCCTGGCGGTCCATCGCCTCGATCAGCGATTCGCGCACCCAGTCTTCGACCTCGAGCAGCACGTCGGCGTCATGCTCGGGGCTGACCAGCTTCCAGATCGTCTGGCGTTCATCCTTGGGCAGCGATTCGAGGATGAAGGCGATGTCCGCGGGATGCAGGCCGTCCAGCAGGGTCTTGAGCTCCGCCTCGTGCTGGCGGTGCACCAGGTCTTCGACCAGGTTGGCCTTGGCGTCGCCTTCTTCCTGGCGATGCACCAGGTCGGCCACCAGCTGCTGGCGGCGCAGGCGTTCCTGGACTTCGGCCAGGGCGTGCTGCGCGTCTTCCGGGTCGAGGCGGCGGGGCGTCGCGGGCGGTTTCTGCGCGGCGGCGGACTGCGTCATGCGATACGGCTCAAAGAATGGGGAGAGGGCGGCTGCGCCGCGCTTCGTCGGTGGCGACGTAGGTCAGCGTGGCTTCGGTGACCTTGACGACTTCGGCATCCAGGCGCTGGCGTTCCGCGTAGACCTCGACCGAGACGGTGATGGAGGTCTTGCCGGTCTTGATGATGGAAGTATAGAAGCTGAGCAGGTCGCCCACGAACACGGGCTGCTTGAACTGGAACGCATTGACGGCGACGGTGGCGACCCGGCCGGCCGCGCGGCGGGCAGCGGGAATCGACCCGGCGATGTCGACCTGGGACATGATCCAGCCGCCGAAAACGTCCCCGTGGATGTTGGCGTCCGCGGGCATCGGCATGACGCGCAATACCGCGTCGCGATTGGCGGGCAAAGTCGTGAAGGGAGTTTTGGTGCTGGTGGTCATGCGGCCGGCTCCAATGCAAGGCAACCAGCCGATTATGCAGGAAAAACGGGGCGCCGGCGCGGGCCGGCGCCCCGTCGGGACGCTTTATCGAAGCGGGCGCGGATCAGGACGCCAGCTTGACGATGCCGTAGCCGCCGACCAGCAGCCAGACGTACAGGATCAGGCCCAGCGCCATCACGCGGGGACCGGCCTTGCGGATGTTGGCGAAGCGGGTTTCGATGCCCAGCGCGGTCATGGCCATGGTCAGGGCGAAGACGTCCAGGCGGCGGATGGCAGCGACGACGTCGGCCGGGATGATGTTGAGCGAGTTGATGATGGCCAGGACCAGGAAGCCGACCGCGAACCAGGGGATCGGCAGCTTGGCGCCCTTGGCGCTACCGCCGGCGTGGCTGGCGGCGCTGCGCAGGTACAGGCCGAGGATCAGCAGCACCGGCACCAGCAGCGCGACGCGGGTCATCTTGACGATGGTGGCGACTTCCGTGGTGGCGGGGTCGATGTTGCTGGCCGCGCCGACCACCTGCGCCACTTCGTGGATGGTGCCGCCGATATAGATGCCCAGCGACTGGGTGTCGAACGGCAGCCAGCCGGCGTGATACAGCACCGGGTACAGGAACATCGACAGCGTGCCGAACAGCACCACCGTGGCCACTGCCACGGCGCTCTTGTGCGGCTGCGCCCGCAGGGTCGGTTCGAAGGCCAGCACGGCGGCCGCGCCACAGATGGCGCTGCCGGCGGCGGTCAGCATGGCGGTGTCGCGATCCAGCCCGAGCAGGCGCTGGCCGACCCAGGTGCCGATCAGCAGCGTGCCCACCACCACCGCCACCGAGACGGCCAGGCCCGGCAGGCCGACGGCGGCGATCTGCTGGATGCTGATGTTCAGGCCGTAGAAGGCCACGGCGATGCGCAGCAGGCGGCGCGCGGTGAAGTTGACGCCCACGCCCCAGTCGACCGGCATGGTGCCGCGCAGGAAATTGCCGTACAGCATGCCGCAGACGATGCCGACCACCAGCGGCGAAAAGCCCAGCTGGCGGATGGCGGGCAGGTCCGCCAGCTGCATGACCGCGGCCGACATCAGGCCGACGAACAGGACGCCGTTGAGCTTGTCGCGCCAGGGCGTGGCCGTGGCGGCCGAGGGGGCTGGCGCGGCGGGGGCGGCGGCCGGTTGGGGGACGGTGGTGCTGGCGGTGCTCATGGCGGGCCTTTGTGCATATCTAAATAACTAGGCGAAATATTAATTTCATGGTCGTTATTTGGAAAATTTTCATTTTTGATATGAAATATCGGAAATTCTGATAATTAAGCGGCCACGGGCTTCCCCGGGCTGGAATGATCCATGACCCCCGACCAATTGCTCACCTTCGCCACCGTGGCCGATGCCGGCAACATCAGCCGCGCGGCGCAGCAACTGCACCTGTCGCAGCCGGCCGTGTCGGGCCAGTTGCGCGCCTTGCAGGAATGGTTCGGCGAGCCGCTGTACCGCCGCAGCGGCCACGGCATCGCCCTCACCGAAGCGGGCGAGCGCCTGGCCGAGCAGGCGCGCCAGCTGCGCCAGGTGTATCGCCAGGCCCACGCGGTGCGGGAGTCCTGGCGCGGCCTGGAAACCGGCGTGCTGCGGCTGGGGGCCAGCACCACCCCCGCCAGCTACCTGTTGCCCGCCCTGGTGGCCGATTTCCGCCAGGCGTTTCCGGCGGTCAGCCTGCACCTGTCCGATGGCAACACCCGCGAGATCGTCGAGCGCCTGCCCGCGCTGGACCTGGCGTTCATCGAGGGCGACGTGCCGGCGGGCCTGCCCGCCGATACCGCGGTGCACGCCTGGCGGCAGGACGAAGTGGTGGCGATCGTGCGGGCCGATCACGCGCTGGCCGGCAAGGGCGCGGTGACGCTGCGCGACCTGGCGCAGTCGGCGCTGGTGATGCGGGAACCGGGTTCAGGCGTGCGGCGGCTGGTCGAGCGGGCGTTCGCCGATGCCGGCCTGGCGCCGTCGATCGGGCTGGAACTGGCCGGGGTGGAGGGGGTGAAACAGGCGGTGCGGGCCGGACTGGGCGTGGGCTTCGTGTCGGCCATGTCGATGCGGCACGAGGACGGCGCGCTGGCCGCGTTGCGGCTGTTGCCGCGGCCGCTGACGCGCACGCTGAGCATCCTGGTGCCGCACGCGGATGCCGCCGCCCGCGCCGCCCAGCGCTTCCTGGCGATGTGCCAGGCGGTGCGCTCGGGGCAGGGGGGCGGCTTCTAGCGGGGCGTCAGGGCTTGGCCAGGCGCTTGAGCGCCAGTTGCACCCAGTAGGTGCCGCCCAGCGCCAGCAGGTCGTCGTTGAAGTCGTAGCTGCCGTTGTGCAGCATGCACGGGCCCAGGCCGTGGCCGGCGGCGCGGTGGTCGCCAACGCCATTGCCGATCCAGACGTAGCAGCCCGGCAGTTCCTGCAGCATGAAGGCGAAGTCCTCGGCGCCCATGGTGGGCTGCACGTGGTCGTTGACCTTGTCGTCGCCGACGATGTCGCGCATCACGTCGGCGCAGAACGCGGCTTCCTCGGGATGGTTGATGGTGGGCGGATAGTTGCGCTGGAAGGTGAACTCCACTTCGCAATCCATGGCGGCGCAGGTGTGGCGGGCGATCTCTTCCATGCGGCGTTCGATCAGGTCCAGCACGTCCAGCGTGAAGGTGCGCACCGTGCCGCGCAGTTCGGCGTGGTTGGGCACGACGTTGTCGGCGCTGCCGGCGTGGATCTGCGTGATGCTGAGCACCGCGGCGTCGAGCGGATTGCGGTTGCGCGTGATGATGGTCTGCAGCGATTGCGCCAGCTGCACCGCCGCCATCACCGGGTCGATGCCCAGGTTGGGCATGCCGGCATGGGTGCCCTTGCCCTTGACCACGATGGAGAATTCGTTGCTGGAGGCCATGATGGGGCCGGCGGTCACGCCGAACTGGCCGGGCGCCATGCCGGGCCAGTTGTGCATGCCGAACACGGCTTCCATCGGGAAGCGGGTGAACAGGCCGTCGTCGATCATGCGCTTGGCGCCGCCGCCGCCTTCCTCGGCGGGCTGGAAGATCACGTAGACCGTGCCCGCGAAGTCGCGGTGCTGCGCCAGGTAGCGCGCGGCGGCCAGCAGCATGGCGGTGTGGCCGTCATGGCCACAGGCGTGCATCTTGCCGGCGTGCTTGCTGGCGTGGGCGAAGGTATTGGCTTCCTGCATGGGCAGGGCGTCCATGTCGGCGCGCAGGCCGACGGCGCGTTCGCCGGGGCGGTCGCCGCGGATGATGCCGACCACGCCGGTGCCGCCGAGGCCGCGATGGATTTCAATGCCCCATTCTTCGAGCTTGGCCGCGACCACGTCGGCGGTGCGGAATTCCTCGAATGCCAATTCGGGATGCGCGTGGATGTCGCGTCGGATCTGGGAGATATCGTCGCGCCAGGCAACGATGGGATCGAGGAGTTTCATGGGAAGAATCAGGCGGAATTTGGGAACGCAACAAGGTTATCATCAATCAAAAACCAATTTAATGGAGACAAACACCATGACCCGTCCGTGGCTTGCCCATTACCCGAAAGGGGTGCCCGCCGATATTTCCGTCGACGGCTACGCGTCGCTGACCGACCTGCTGGACCGGGCCTGCAAGCAGTACGCGACCCGCATCGCCTGCACCGCCATGGGAAGCGACATCACCTATGCGCAACTGGACGCGCATGGCCGCGGGTTCGCCGCCTGGCTGCAAAGCCTGGGGCTGCCCAAGGGATCGCGGGTCGCGCTGATGATGCCCAACGTGCCGGCCTACCTGGTGGCGCTGCTGGGCACGCTGCGAGCCGGCCACGCGGTGGTCAACGTCAATCCGCTCTATACCCCCGATGAACTGCAGCGGCAGTTGCTGGACAGCGGCGCGGCGGTCATCGTCATCCTCGAGAATTTCGCCCACACGCTGCAGAGCGTGTCCGACCGCGGCCAGCTCAAGCACGTCGTGGTGACCGGGCCGGGCGACCTGCTGGGCGGCCTGAAGGCGCCGCTGGTGAACCTGGCGGCGCGCTATATCAAGAAGCTGGTGCCCGCGTGGCACATCGATGGCGCGCAGATGCTGCCCAAGGTGCTGGCCACGGGCGCGGGCCTGCCGTTCACTGCGCCGGCCATCTCGATGGACGACCTGGCGGTGCTGCAATATACCGGCGGCACCACCGGCGTGCCCAAGGGGGCGATGCTGACGCACCGCAACCTGACGTCCAACGTGATGCAGATGGAAGCGGTGGCGGCGCCCGCGCTGCACGACATGACGGATCGCCAGATCACCGTGCTGAGCGCCTTGCCGCTGTACCACGTGTTCGCCATGACGGTCTGCGGCCTGTATGGCATGTACGCGGGCATGCGCAACGTGCTGGTCATCAACCCGCGCGACCAGCCGTCGCTGATCAACGCCTGGCGCAAGACGCCGATCAACGTGTTTCCCGGCGTCAATACGCTGTTCAACGCGCTGGTCCATAACGAGGATTTCGCCAGGCTCGACTTTTCCGGGCTGCGGCTGGCGCTGGGCGGAGGCATGGCGGTGCAGCAGGCGGTGGCAGAGCGCTGGCTGAAGATCACCGGGCGGCCGCTGATCGAAGGCTATGGCCTGTCGGAAACCTCGCCGGTGGCCACGGTCAATCCGTGCGATGCCACGGCGTATTCCGGTTCCATCGGCCTGCCGCTGCCGTCCACCTATGTCGCCATCCTCGACGATGCCGGCAACGAGGTGCCGCTGGGCGAGCGCGGCGAAGTCAGCATCCGCGGGCCGCAGGTCATGGCCGGCTATTGGCAGAAGCCCGACGAGACCCGTGATGTCATGACGGCCGACGGATTCTTCCGCACCGGCGACATCGGCATCATGGACGACAAGGGCTATACGCGCATCGTTGACCGCAAGAAGGACATGATCACCGTGTCCGGATTCAAGGTCTACCCGAACGAGGTCGAGGCGGCGGTGTCGCAGATGCCGGGCGTGCTCGAATGCGCCGCCATCGGCGTGCCGGACGAGCATTCGGGCGAGGCCGTGAAGGTGTTCGTGGTGAAGAAGGACGCGTCGCTGACCGAGGCCCAGGTGCAGCAGTGGTGCAAGGACAAGCTGACCGGCTACAAGCGGCCGCGTTTCGTCGAGTTCCGCGACGAGCTGCCCAAGAGCAACGTCGGCAAGATCCTGCGGCGCGAATTGCGTCCGGGCGCCGAGGCCGCCGCGCCGCAGGGCCAGGCGGCCTGAGCGCGCGGGACGTGTGGACGGCCGGGTCTCAGCCCGGCTGGTCCAGGTGCGGGGCGATCATCTCGTGCAGGGCGCGTTCGATGTCGGGATTGCCGGCCACGACGCGTCCGCCGATGGGCCAGGAGTCCTGCTGGTGCATGTCGCTGCAGGCGCCGCCGGCTTCGCGCACGATCAGCGTGCCCGCGGCCACGTCCCAGGGCGCCAGTCCCATTTCCCAATAGCCGTCATAGCGGCCGCAGGCGGTCCAGGCCAGGTCCAGCGCGGCCGCGCCCATGCGTCGCACGCCGCGGGCGCGGTTGATGGCGTCATGCAGCATCGGCATGTACTGGCTGGCGAAGGAAAAGTCGCGGAAGGGAAAGCCCGTCGCCAGCACGGCGTCGTCCAGCGTGCGGGTGCGCGAGCAGTTGATGCGGCGGCCGTTGAGCCAGGCGCCCAGGCCGTACACGGCGGTGAACAGTTCTTCGCGGCAGGGGTCGTAGACCACGCCGGCCACGGGCGTGTCGCGCGCCAGGCGCTCGGTGGGGGAGACCGCGGTGCCGGCGTGCGCGATCAGCGCGATCGACACGGCATAGTGCGGAATGTCGTGCAGGAAATTGGTGGTGCCATCGAGCGGGTCGATGTACCAGGTGGCGGCGCCTTGCGCCTGGCCGCCGGTCTCTTCGGCGACGATGCCGAACTTGGGCGTGCGCGCCTGCAGTTGCTCGATGATCGCGGCCTCGGCCTCGCGGTCGGCCTGGGACACGAGATCATTGCGCGCCTTGCGATCGATCACGAGATCGGCGCGATGATGCGCGTAGGATTGCAGGATGGCCGCGCCGGCGTGGGCTGCCGTGACCGCGGCGTCGAGCGCGGCGCACAGGTCTACGGGCGAGGCGAGCGAGCGGGGCGGGTCATAGGTTTCCATGAAACCAGTGTAAGCCCAGGCATGCGTCAAATCCGTGGCGGCGCGGCAAAAGCCGCGATGCCCGTGGTGCGTATCCAACGCAGCCGGCCGCGCCAGCCGATAATCCGTGTTTTCCGCTCACCGCTGTTTCCATGTCTTCGTCCTACGTGCCCCTGACCCCCGCGGTCGCTGAATTCGATGCGCAAGGCCGGCTCTACAGCCCGGCCTATGGCGACGTCTACCACTCGCCGTCGGGCGCGCTGGGCCAGGCCGAACACGTTTTCCTGCGGGGCAACGGCCTGCCGGAACGCTGGCGCGGACGCGATGCCTTCACGGTCTGCGAGACCGGTTTCGGCCTGGGGCTCAATTTCCTGGCGTTGTGGCGCGCCTGGCGCGACGATCCGCAGCGCTCGCGCGGCCTGCACGTGGTGTCGCTGGAGGCGCACCCCTTCGGCCGCGCGGACCTGCAGGCGTTGCTGGCGCGCCATGCGCCCGAGCCCGTGGCCGCGCTGGCGACGCAACTGGCGGCGCAATGGCCCGCCTTGCTGCCCGGCCTGCACCGGCTGGAATTCGAAGGCGGCGCGGTGACGCTGACGCTTGGTTTCGGCGATGCGCAAGCGCTGGCGCCGCGGCTGGCGGCGCGGGTCGATGCGTATTTCCTGGATGGTTTCGCGCCGGAGCGCAATCCGCGCATGTGGCAGGCCGCCTTGCTCAAGGACCTGGCGCGGCTGGCCGCGCCGCAGGCCACGGTGGCCACCTGGGCCTGCACCGGCGAATTGCGCCAGGCCCTGCGCGATGCGGGGTTCGACGTGCGGCGGGCGCCGGGCTATGGCGGCAAATGGCACATGACGGTGGGCACCGCCGCGGCCGGCGCCGATGCCGCGCCGGCCGCGGTGGCCGAGGATGGCCGCCATGCGCTGGTGGTGGGGGCGGGCCTGGCGGGCGCGGGCATCGCGCAGTCCCTGGCGCTGCGAGGCTGGCGCGTGACGGTGCTGGATGCGGCGCTGGCGCGGGGCGCGCTGGCCCATGCCGGCCACGCCGCGGCGGCGCTGACGCCGGTGCTGGCGCGCGACGACAACGCCCGCGCGCGCCTGTCGCGCGCCGGCAGCGGACGCGCCCAGGCTCGTTGGGCCGGGCTGGCCGGCGGCGCCGCGCCGACCGTGTGCGGCACCGTGCAATTGGAACGTGACGCCGGCCGCGCCGCCGCGCTGGAGGAAACCCTGTCGGTGCTGGCGTTTCCGCGCGACTGGGTGCGCGCGGTCAGCCGCGACGAGGCCAGCGCGCTGGCCGGATTGCCGTTGGCGCGCGGCGGCATCTTCTTTGGGCAGGGCATGCTGGTGCAGCCCGCCCGGTTGATTCCGGCCTTGCTGGCGACGCCCGGCGTGAGCGTGGCGGCGGGGATGGTGGAGCGGGTGGCGCCCGATGGCGCCGGGTGGCGCGCGCTGGACGCCGCGGACGTGGAGTTGGCGCGGGCCGACATCGTGATCCTGGCCAACGCTTTCGGCGCGCAGGGCGTGCTGGCCGCCAGTGATCTGCTGGCGCCGCTGCCTCGGGTGGCGCAGATGCACGCGCTGGCGGGCGAGGTCACGCTGGTGCCGGCGGCGGCGCTGGACGGCGGTCCGCGTTGCGTGGTGGGGGGCGAGGGCTACCTGCTGCCGGACACCGGCGCCGGCTGCGTGGCGGGCAGCACCTACGTGCACGGCGCCACCGAGGCGCATATTGGCGCCGAAGGTCAGCGCGTGACCTTGGACAAGGCGGCGGGATTGCTGGGCGGCGGCTTCCCGGCCTTCGACGCCCTGGTGCCGGGCACCCTGCCGGGCTGGGCGGGGTGGCGGGCGGTCTTGCCGGGGCGCCTGCCCGCCGTGGGCGAGCTGGCCCATGTGCCCGGGCTGTGGCTGGCGGCCGGCTACGCGTCGCGCGGGCTGTCCTGGTCGGCGCTGATGGGGGACCTGATCGCGGCCCGGCTTTGCGGCGAGCCGTCACCTCTTGAAACCGATCTGTCCCGGTTGATCGCGCCACGCTGAAAAAAACTTCTGCGGGGGTGCCAGGGGCGGAATGGGGTGGCGTAGAATTGTGGCAAATGCCAGGATTTGGCGCCAAATGAGCCCGCGTTGGGGGCAGGTTTGGTGTTCCGGGGGCGTTCTGGCGATGACTCGCGGGAGGCCCTTGGGGGGCTTTGCGACCCCTTTTTTTGGATGATATCGCCATCCAAAAGAGGGACCGAGTTTATTTCAAAGCTCAAATCCGTCAAAATAGCGTCTTTTGATGGTTTTTGGCTTAAGCCGGGGGATGCTCTGTGCCGCCCAAGTTCGACTTTGCCCATACTACCCAGCTCGACACCATCGAGCTGCTGACGTCCCGCCCCAGTCGCATCGATTTCGACGCGGGCGATGGGTTGCACCTGGTAGTCGAGGCGCATGCGCCTGGTGTGTTTCGCCTGCGCTGCGGCGAGGCGAACCACCTTACCGATGACAAACCCGGCGCGCGCGCGCGCGCCGTGGCCGAGATGCTGCTCGCGCGCCAGGAGGCGGTGGGCGAGGCCGCCATCGCCCCGCGCGAAGGCGGGGACGGTTGGCGCATCACCCAGGGCGACGTGGCCCTGGAGCTCCAATCCAACCCGGTGCGCTTTGCGCTCTACCGCAACGAAGAGCGGGTGTTCGAGTCCGAGGTTTCCGCGCATACGCCCGCATTCGGGCACAACGCGCTGGACCAGGCCGACGACGCGGTCTGGACGGCGGGGTTCACCCTGCTGCCGGACGAGCGCGTGTACGGCCTGGGCGAAACCCCGGGCGACCTGAACCGCCGCGAAGAATCCGTGGTCTCCGACGATCCCGAGCATCGCGCGCTGCCGCTGGCATGGAGCCCGCGCGGCTGGGGGCTGTACGTCAACACGATGCGCCGCGTCGAGCACGCGGTCGGCACGGCGCCGGCCGATTCGGCCTACGTCGTCAGTGTCGACGACGTGGTGCTGGACGTGTTCCTGTTCGCCGGCGAGCCCGCCGAAATCCTCAATCAGTACACCGCGTTGACCGGCCGCGCCGGCCAGCCCGTGCTGTGGGCGATGGGCGCGTGGCTGCAGCAGGCCAGCGGCGAGATGCCGACGCAGACCGTGGCCCTGGTGGGCCGCATGCGCGAGAACCAGATTCCGGTCGACGCCGTGACCCTGGCGCAGCCGGCGGCCTGGGGCTTCCAGGCCGACAAGACCGTGTTCGAATGGGACGCCCAGCGCTTCCCCGACGCCAAGCAGATGCTGGCGCTGTTCCACAAGCACAACGTGCACGTGGCGGCGTCCGGTTTTCCCGGCGTCATCAAGACCAGCCCGCTGTTCGAGGAACTCGAAGACCGTGGCTGGCTGCTGACGCGTGAAGACGGCTCGGCGCAGGTGTTTGACGGCATCGCCGCCACCTCCGGCCAGCCCTACGGCCTGCTGGACCTGACCTATCGCGATATCTACAACCTGTGGGTCGAGCGCCACCGCCAACTGGTCGAGGACGGCCTGGACGCGCCGGCCTGCGACGCCCAGATCGCCATCCCCGACGGTGTCACCGCCCGCAATGGCGAGACCGGCCCGGCGCTGCGCAGCATGTATCCGCTGCTGGTGCGCCGCGCGCTGTTCGACGCCGTCGCCGGCCTGAAAGTGCCGCCCGAAGGCGTGGTGCCCAGCACCGACCTGTTCCCCGCCGCGCAGCGCCTGCCGTGGCAGGTGGGGCCGCAGGTCGACAACACCTGGGACGGCCTGCGCCATACCCTGCGCACCGCGCTGTCGATCGGCGCCTCGGGCCTGCCGGTCCAGGTGCACGGCATCGGCACCGGTTCGCGCGGCACCGCCGACATGACGCCGGAGCTGTACCTGCGCTGGCTGACCGCCGGCGTGTTCTCGGCGAACTTCTCGTTCCAGGGCGTGAACGGCCTGCTGCCGTGGGACTTCGGCGACGAGACGCTGGCCCAGGTCAAGACCTGGATGCAATGGCGCTATCGCCTGGTGCCCTATGTGTTGGGCGCCATCGAGGATGCCGCGCGCACCGGCCTGCCGGTGCAGCGTTCCATGGCGCTGTCGTTCCCGAACGATCCGCATGCCCACGAATGGGATCTGCAATACCTGCTGGGCCCGGCCCTGCTGGTGGCGCCGATCACCGCGCCGGGCAAGCAGGTGCGGGTGTACCTGCCCAAGGGCGAAGCCTGGTGGGACCTTAACACCGGCCATCGCTACGAAGGCGGCACCACCTGGACCATCGACTGCGACCACGGCCAGTTCCCGGTATTCGGCCGCGAAGGGCACATGCTCTGTCTCGGCCCGGCGGCGCAGCACACGGGTGAATTCAATTCGGCCCGCATCCTCGACGAAGTCTGGATGTTTGGCATGCCTGTGCACAACCCGGTGGTCATGCGCAACAAGATCCGCGTCATGCAGATGCAGGGCTCCAGCTACATCAAGGGGTTGGAAGGCCTGCGCATTTCGCCGTCGGAAGGCCTGGAGGTCAAGCGCCGCGGCGCCGAGGTCCGTATCTCCCGCGCTCGTTGAGCCAGGCGGGGCCGGTCCGCCGGCCTCCGATGCAAAAAGGGCAGTCAGGAAGGCTTTCCTTCCCGACTGCCCTTTACGTCTTTGCGTGGACGCATTCTATATTACTGTCAGTTATTAAAAATGGAAAAAACGGTCGTTCTCTTTAGAAGAGAAAAGATACAAAATCGCTTGCCATGATTCAGATCGACAACCTATCCAAGACCTACGCCACGCCGCATGGCCAGTTTCAGGCGCTGCGTGGCATCAACCTGCACATCCAGCAGGGCGAGGTCTTCGGCATCATCGGCCCCAGCGGGGCCGGTAAAAGCACGCTGGTCCAGTGCATCAACCTGCTGGAGCGTCCCAACGAGGGCTCCATCGCCATTGGCGGCCAGTCGCTGACCGGCTTGAGCGAGGCGCAATTGCGCGCCCAGCGCCGCCGCATCGGCATGGTGTTCCAGGGCTTCAACCTGCTGTCGCGCCGCACGGTGTATGGCAACGTGGCGCTGCCGCTGGAAATCGCCGGCGTCGCCAAGAGCGAGATCCCGGCCCGCGTCGAGCGCCTGCTGGCGCTGGTGGGCCTGGAGCACCTGCGCGACCGTTATCCCAGCCAGATCAGTGGCGGCCAGAAGCAGCGCGTCGGCATCGCGCGCGCCCTGGCCAACAATCCGGACGTGCTGCTCAGCGACGAAGCCACGTCCGCGCTCGATCCCGAGACCACCCACAACATCCTGGCGCTGCTGCGCGACATCAACCGCAAGACCGGCGTCACCGTGGTCATGATCACGCACCAGATGGAAGTGGTGCGCGAGGTCTGCGACCGCGTGGCCGTGCTGTCGCAGGGCGAAGTGGTCGAGATGGGCAGCACGCGCGAAGTGTTCGCGCAGCCGCGCCACGAAGTGACCCGCGCCATGGTGTCGGCCGCGACCGCGTCGGACCTGACCGACGCCACGCTGGCCGCGGTCAAGCAGCGCATCGAGACGCTGGCCGCCGCCAAGCCGGGCCAGGCCGTGCGCCTGCTGCGCCTGTCGCTGACCGGCACCGACGCGTCGGGTTCGTTCCTGTCCGACCTGTCGACGCAGTATTCGCTGGACGTGGGCCTGGTGCAGGCGCGCGTCGAAGACATCCAGGGCGTGGCCGTCGGCACGATGTTCGTGCTGGCCCAAGGCGCGCCCGCCGCGGTCAAGGACGCCATCGCCGCGTTGACCGCCCGTGACATCACCGTTGAAGAAATTGCTCATGAGCCCGCAACTGATCGACCTGCTTATTACGTCGCTGCTTGACACCCTGCTGATGGTGGGCGTGGCCAGCGCCATCGCGGTGCTGGTCGGCATTCCGCTGGGCGTGATCCTGACCGTCACCGCACGCGGCAACATGCTGGAGAACCAGCCCGTCAACCACGCGCTGGGCGCGGTCATCAACGCCACCCGCTCGGTGCCGTTCGTGATCCTGATGGTCGCCATCATTCCGTTCACGCGCCTGGTGGCGCAGACCTCCATCGGCACCACCGCCGCCATCGTGCCGCTGTCGGTCGCCGCGATTCCGTTCATGGCGCGCATCGCCGAGAACGCCATGCGCGAAGTCGATCCGGGCCTGATCACCGCCGCGCGCGCCATGGGCGCGTCGCCGATGCAGATCATCATGAAGGTGCTGCTGCCCGAGGCGCTGCCCGGCCTGATCGCCGCCACCATCGTCACCGTGGTCAGCCTGATCGGCTACTCGGCCATGGCCGGCGCCATCGGCGGCGGCGGCCTGGGCGACCTGGCGATCCGCTACGGCTACCAGCGCTTCCAGTCCGACGTGATGGCCGCCGTGGTCATCGTGCTGATCGTGCTGGTGCAGCTGATCCAGAGCCTGGGCGACCGCTACGTGCGCCGCATCTCGCATCGTTGAACGCAGGCTTTCCTCATTCTTCTCCTCCTTCCGACATTCGGGAAATTCGCAACATGAGCATCAAGGTTTTGAAGTCGCTGGCCGCGTTCGCCCTCGGCGCCGCCGTATTCGCCCAGCCCGCGCTGGCCCAGGACAAGCCGCTGAAGGTTGGCGTCACCGCCGGTCCGCACGCCCAGATCTTCGACGTGGTCAAGCAGGAAGCCGCCAAGCAGGGCCTGAACATCCAGGTGATCGAGTTCACCGACTACGTGCAGCCCAACGTCGCGCTGGCTTCGGGCGACCTGGACGTCAACAGCTACCAGCATCAGCCGTACCTGGATAACGCCAACGCCGACCGCGGCTACAAGCTGGTCAGCATCGCCAAGACCGTGATCTTCCCGATCGGCATCTACAGCAAGAAGATCAAGTCGCTGGCCGAGCTGAAGGAAGGCGCCCGCATCGCGCTGCCGAACGATCCCACCAACGGCGGCCGCGCGCTGTTGCTGCTGCAGGCCAACGGCCTGATCAAGCTGCGTCCGGAAGCCGGCCTGAAAGCCACCCCGATCGACGTCATCGAGAACCCGAAGAAGCTGCGCTTCATCGAACTGGACGCCGCCCAGCTGCCGCGTTCGCTGGACGACACCGACGCCTCGGCCGTGAACACCAACTTCGCGCTGGAAGCGGGCCTGAACCCGGCCACCGACGCCATCGCCCAGGAATCGCCCAACTCGCCGTACGCCAACGTGCTGGTGGTGCGTGAAAAGGACAAGGACCGTCCCGAGTTCGCCAAGCTGGTCAGCATCTATCACAGCCCGGCCGTGAAGCAGTTCATCGAGACCAAGTTCAAGGGCGCGGTGGTCGCCGCCTGGTAAGCCAGGAGCGCTCCCCCCCGATGAGGACGGCCGCGCGAGCGGCCGTCCTGCTTTGGGCGGCCGGTTCCGGCCGCCAGGCAGGGGGGGGGCTGCGGAGGGGGCGGCACTGACGCGGTGCTGTTGTAGCGCCGACGCGGGGATGCGCCTATTTTTTGACAAGGCCTGCGAAATCAGCCATAATTTCTGGCTTCGGTCGGGCTGATAGCTCAGTCGGTAGAGCAGCGGACTTTTAATCCGTTGGTCGCGAGTTCGAGTCTCGCTCAGCCCACCACCCCCTGCCTTTTGACGAAGGCGGAAAGAAAATCAAGCACCTGCGAGTGATCGCGGTGCTTTTTTTTCGTCTGCCGGGAATGTTCTGGTCCGGTGGGATTGTTCTCGTCCGCCGGGAATGTTTCCGTGCGTTGGCGAAGGGCGTGGCGTACGGGCAAAATGGATGCTCGCGTTCGAGCCGAGACCGGCCATTGCCGGCAAACCGCCAGCCTCACCGAATCCGTCGAGCGTGTCGTCATGCACAGATCGCGTTGGCGCATCGCATCCCCGCGCATCCACGAGGCGTCGAACCGGCGCATTATCGTGATATCCGTCGCGCGGCCCCGGGGCGGCACCGGATGAATCCGCATCATGAAAGATAGCGGCTTTCGATATTCAAAATATATATCCGCGCGTCTTCGCATCAGGTGGGATGAATCGGCGTCGAAAGCGAGTCGGGGTGTACCGCGGGTGCTATGAGAAATATAAGACAGTCTTACTGTTTTATAAGTATTTATGTGATTTATTAATCCGGTTTTGCGCAATAATTTTTATTAAATCAAGCGTAGACGGGTTCTTTTGCCCTCGTCTTTCTCTCAAAGACTGGCTGCGAAGTGGGTCTTCGAGAAAATTAATCCCTATGGCGCCGCGCCTGGTGCGCACGTCGCGAGTGCTCTAATTCAGTCATCGAAATGCCCTTCGTCCACCCGTAATGCGGTCGGGCGCGGGACGGCTTGCGCCTGAGTTTTCGCAGCGGGTTCGCATATATCCATCGCATTATCTTTGAATCCAAATGGTGATTTAAAAGTTAATCGTTTTCGTTGCCGAAATAATGCGGAATGATGGCGTGAAAATGCGAACCGGTTGAAATGCCGGGTGGCACAGGCATCGATGCGCGGCGATTGTTGCAGTTGAAGTTGATTCGGATAAGTTATGTCTGTACTGATGTTGATGCCGGGCCCGGTCGGGTCCGGACGGCGAATGTTCACGCCGGGGCGGCTTGCGTTGCCGCGTTGGTGTGCCAGCGCCTTCCTGGGGCTTGCGTTGTTGGCGGGTCCCGGCGCCGCCAAGGCGTCGGCGCCCGGCGGACGGCCGGCGCCGAGCGTCGCGGCGGCCGGGGCCGTCCTCCCGCCAGGGGCGCCGGTCACATTGCAGGCATTGGTGGACGCGGCAATGAGCGGCCATCCGCTGGCGCGGGGCGCGAGGCAGGAACTGGAAGCCGCCAGGGTCGATGTCGACGCCGCCTGGCGCCGCTGGTGGCCCTCGGCGTCGCTGGTCATGGAATCGCATTCGACGTCCGTCAATGCGCCCGCCTCGCGCGGCGCCCAGCTCGAGCAGACGCTGTGGGATGGCGGGCAGATCAATGCCAACATCGACCGGGCGCGCGCCGACGTGGACAAGAGCGAGGCGCGGGTCGCATGGCAGCGCCAGCAACTGGCGCTGCAGGTCATCGGCGCCTGGCAGTCCCTGATCAGCGCCCGCGACCGGATTGCCATTGCGCAGGCCACCATGACGCGGCTGCGCGGCTATGAAGCCCAGATGCGCCGCCGGGTGGCGGCGGATGCCTCGCCGGCGGTGGATATCGAGTTGGCCTTGTCGCGCTTGCGGCAGACGGAAGTCGATCTGACGACGGCCCGTTCCGCGCTGCGGCTGGCCGCGCAGCGGATCGAGCAGTTGTCGGGCGTGGCCGGCCTGGACCATGACGCCGACGCGCTGGCCGCGTGGCCCGACGCGCAGTCCGTGAAAGACGCTTCGCTCCGGTTGCTGTCGCGGGACATCGGCGCCCAGGCCTGGGAAAGCGCGGCCGTGAAGATGGCCCAGGGCGATGCCGCCGCCATGCGGGCGCAGCTCGACGCCAAGCGGGCGCAGCGGTGGCCGACGGCCTACTTGCGCGTCAACAGGCCATTGGGCGATGCCTATCCCGGGGCTGGCACCGACCGCGGCACCTCGGTGTTCGTGGGCGTGCGCTACACGCCGGGCGCGGGGTTCTCGACCGGGGTCGAGGCCGATGCGTTGCGCGAGCGGGTGTCGGCCGCGGCCATGGCCGTGGATGCGGCCTGGCTCGAACAGCGCGAGGCGATGCTGGGCGATATCGACCAGATCGCGGCGGCCGAGAATCAGTTGGCGGCGTTGCAAAGCGCGGTCACCGGTTCGCAACACGTGCTCGAGTCCTATTCCCGGCAGTTCACCGCCGGGCGCAAGACCTGGATCGACCTGCTGAATGCCGTCCGTGAACTGGCGCAGAACCAGTACGCGCGGGCCGATTCGCATGCCGCCCTGGTCGCGGCCGCCTATCGCCTGCAGGTGCGATTGGGCGAGACGGAACTGGCGCCGTGAGCGCAGCCCCCGAGATGGAATCGTTGGAATCGCTCGCCTGGGCATTGAGCCGGCTGGCCACGTTGCAGGGCTCGGCGCTGGATCCACTGCAATTGCGGTCCGGCCTGCGCCAGTGCGCCAGCGCGTCGCATCCCGCCGAGCAGCTGGATCTGTTGTGCCGACAGTTGGGGGTGGGCGCGCCGCAAGGATTGCGGCGCCCGGACCCCGCCCACTTGCCGCTGTTGTGCCACTTGCCAGGCGGCCAATGGGGCCTCGTGACCGACCTGGCGCCCACCGGCGACTGGATGGTCGAATGTGGCGGTGCGAGCGTGGCGGTCAAGGGCGCCACGCTCGATGGGCGCTGCATGCGGGTGCAACTGGCCGAGGCTTCGGCCGGTTCACCGGCGGCCAGCGGGCACCCGGTCGAGCCCGCGCCGGCGGTGACGTTCCGCGCGCGTCGCAATGCCGCCATCCGGCCATACCGGGGCGCGTTGGTCGAGGCCTGCGTCGGTTCGGTGATGGTCGGCCTGCTGGCGCTGGCCACGTCGATGTTCTCGATGCAGGTGTATGACCGTGTCATCCCCACGCGCGGCGAATACACCCTGTTCGTGCTGGCGGTCGGGGTATTGATCAGCGTGCTGATCGAGCTCGCCGTCAAGATCGCCCGGGCCCGCGTCATGGACCACGTCGTGGTCGGGGTCGACGGCATGCTCTCGCGCGACATCTTCCATCGCCTGATGTCGTTGCGCATCGATCAGGTGCCGGCGTCGGTCGGTTCGCTGGCCTCACAGATCCGCGGCTATGAACAGGTGCGCGCGTTCTACACCGCCTCTTCCTTGTTCGCCTTGGTGGATCTGCCGATGGCCCTAATGTTCGTCGCGATCGTGATGGCGCTGGCGACGCCGGCCGTGGGCCTGGTGCTGCTGGGTTTCGCGATGGTGGCGTTGGTTGTCGGCCTGGCATCGCAGCACCGGGTCGCGCGCCAGGCCAAGGAGGGCGCGGCCTACGCCAATCTCAAGACCGGCCTGCTGGTGGAGGCGGTCGAAGGGGCCGAGACCATCAAGGCGGGCGCGGGAGGGTGGCGCTTCCTGTCGCGCTGGCTCGATGTCAGCGCCCGCACCATCGCCAATGACCTGAAGATGCGCCACTTGAGCGAGAACGTGGGTTATCTGGGCGCCTCGCTCCAGCAACTCAGCTATGCCTCATTGATCGTCGTGGGCGCCTTGACGGTGATGCGCGGCGAGATGACCACCGGCGGCTTGATCGCCTGCTCCATCCTGAGTGGCCGCATCCTGAATCCGATCCTGGCGGTGCCGGGCTTGATGATCCAGCGTGCCCATGCGCGGGCCGCCGAAGACGGGCTGGAAAAACTCTACCAACTCAAAACCGACAACCATGGCGTGCGGCGGCCGCTGGTGCCGGAGCGGATCGAAGGGCGCTTCGTGCTCGAAGACGTGTCGTTCGCCTATGGCGACAATCCCGTGGCCTTGCGCGTGCCGCGCTTCTGCATCCAGCCCGGCGAGCGGATCGCCGTGGTCGGACCCATCGGGTCGGGCAAGTCGACGCTGTTGCGCGTGCTGACCGGGATGTACGTGCCGCAAGCGGGGCGCGTGTTGCTGGACGACCTGGACCTGTCGCACATCAGCCGCCTGGCGCTGAGCCGCCAGATCGGCTATCTGCAGCAGGATCACCGGCTGTTCCAGGGAACCTTGCGCGAGAACCTGTTGATCGGGCTGCCCGATCCCGGCGACGAAGACATCCTGCGCGCCATGCGCCGCACGGGCATGGACCGCATCGTGGCCGCGCATCCCAAGGGGCTGGACCGTCCCATCGTCGAGGGGGGCCGCGGATTGAGCGGCGGCCAGCGGCAGTTGGTGGCGTTCACCCGCCTGCTGCTGTGCCGGCCGCGCATCATCCTGCTGGACGAGCCCACCGCGTCGATGGACGACGACCAGGAGCGCTGTTGCCTAGGCGTGCTGGCCGAGGAGGCGCAGGCCGGCGCGACGCTGGTGGTCGTGACGCACAAGCCCAATGTGCTGCCGCTGGTGGACCGCGTCGTGGTCATGATCGGCAACGGCATCGTCAGGGACGGGCCGCGCGATGCGGTCCTGAAAGACCTCGAGGCCGCCCGGCGGGAAGACGCTGCCCGGGCAGCGGCCGGGGGCGCGTTGGGTGTCGCGGGGGCGCAGGCATGAGCCGGCTGATCATTGATCCCGCCGCGCGGGAAACGGGCGACGCGTTGGCGCCGATCCTGCCGGTGGACGGATGGGAAGGGCTGTCGCTGGCGCCGCCGCCACGCCGGGCGCGCTGGTGCATGCGCGCCATGTTCGCCGGCCTGTGCGCGTTGCTGGCCTGGGCCGCGGTGGGCAAGATCGACCAGGTCACTCGGGCGCCGGCCCAGATCATCGCCGCCGCGCGCACGCAGGTGATCCAGTCGCCCGATGGCGGCATCATCACCCAGTTGCATGTCAGCGAGGGCGACGTGGTGCATGCCGGCGACGTCCTGGCGACGCTGCAGGAAGAGCGGGCCCGCGCCGCCGTCAGCGACAGCAACGCCAAGGTGGCGGCGCTGCGGATCACGCTGGCGCGCCTGCATGCCGAGGTCTACGGCACCCCGCTCGAGTTCCCGGCAGATCTGCGGGACTACCACGACTACATGCGCAACCAGCGCGACCTGTACCAGAAGCGCCGCACCGCGATCGAGGAAGACCTGGCGGCGCTGGGCAACATGCTGGCCCTGGCGCGCCAGGAACTGTCGATCAATCGCAAGCTGGTGGCCACGGGCGATGTCAGCCAGGCGGAGATCCTGCGGCTGCAACGCGCCGTCGCCGACATCGAGGCGCAGATGACCAGCCGGCGCAACAAGTACTTCCAGGACGCGCAGGCGGAAATGACCAAGGCGCAGGAAGACCTGACCAGCCAGACCGAGCAGCTGCGCGACCGCAACCAGGTGCTGGAGCAGACCCGGCTGACCGCCACGGCGGATGGCATCGTCAACAACATCCGCGTCAACACGATAGGCGGCGTGGTGCGCCCCGGCGAAACGGTCATGGAAATCCTGCCGACCGGCGGCGACCTGCTGGCCGAGGCCAAGGTGAGTCCCGCCGACATCGCCTTCGTCAAGGTGGGCCAGGGCGCCAATGTGCGCATCGACGCCTATGACTCCTCCATCTTCGGCGTCATGTCGGGAGAGGTGAGCTACATCAGCCCCGACGTGCTGCAAGAAGAGACGCGCCAGGGGCCTTCGCATTACTACCGCGTGCGCATCCTGATCCGGGAAGCGGAGTTCAAGCGCCATTCGTCCGAACAGATCCGGTTGCGGCCGGGCATGACCGCCACCGTGGACATCAAGGCGCGCGAGCGCACGGTGCTCCAGTACCTCGCCAAGCCCATCACCAAGGGATTGCAGCAATCGCTGGGTGAACGCTGATTTGCCTTGTCTTGCCGGGCTTGAGAGGCCCGGGCCTTTGATTCTCTTTTTGTGAATACATCGCCATGAAAAATCGATTCAGGACGCTTTCCACTCTTGTCAAAGATGGTCGCATTCAGCTGAACCTCAAGCTTTCCGAGGTCAAGGCCATGGCGATCGTCGGCGTTGACCTGGTCGTGTTGATGAAGGACGGCAGCCGATTGCTGTTGCCCGGCCTGGCGGTGAAGATACTCGAACGGCCGTCGCCCGAGCTGCAGTTCGACGACCAGTTGCTGTCGGGCGCGGAACTGTTCACCAAGGTCGATATCGACAGCACCACGCTCAAGGACGCCGCCGAGGCGCTGCAGGTGCCGATATCCGAACCGACCACGCAAGAGGACCAGGGCGCGGCCGATGACACGCCCGCCGTGGCGCAGGACAGCGCGGATGCCGCGCCCAAGGAGGACGGCAAGGGCGCCGAGGAACCGCAGGCCTGGTACCAGGAGTACGGCTGGATGTTCGGCGTGGCCGGCCTAGTCGGTCTGGCCCTGGGACTGTCCGGCGGCAAGAAGGGCAAGGGCAAGGAAGAAGACAAGCCGGCCGCGGCGGCTCCCGCGCCGGGCGTCGGAGACCACCCGGAGGCTGGCGGGGGCGCAACAGCGCCGTCGCCCGGCCCTGATGGCGGCACGGACGGAAAGCCGGTCGTCAAGGTCACGGGCGGCATCGCGGCCGGGGTGTTCAACCATGCGCAGACCCTGTCGATTTCGCTGTACGACGGCAAGGGGCAGGCGCTGGGGCAAGGCGACCTGGTGCTGGGACCGGGCGGCCAGGTGCTGTCCTACCGCGCCGAACTGCCGACCGACTACGTCGGCCTGGTGCGGGTCGTGGTGTCCGACGGAGTACGCGACAACCAGGGCTACATCGACGAGTATCGCCAGGCGCTGGCGCTGGCGCAGGGAATGACGCCGGCGCAGGCGGAGCAGTTCGCCGCCACGGATTTCCCGACCTTGAGCGCCATCGGCTACCGGGCCGAGGGGCAGGCCGAACTGTCGATTTCGGTGACGCCGCTGACCGAACTCGTCACGCGCCTGGTGGGCGCGCCGGCCGATCCGACCGCGCCGCTGGACGGGGTGTCGGTCGATCAGGTCAATGCAATGGCGGTCGCGGTGGCCAAGCTCATGACGCAGTTCACCAGCGATGCGCACCTTGTCGACATCCTGGGGCCGGTGGTGGCCATCAATGCCGACACGTTCGCGCAGGCGTCGGTGGACGCCCAGGCGTATGGCAAGGTGCTGGCGGCCCTGGCGGGCATGGATTCGGTTTCCGGGGCGCTGGCCAATACCCTGCAACTGTTGGCCCGCGGCGTGTCGCCGGATGCCGACGGCGCGTTGCGGATCGCGCCGACGGTCGAAGGCGCGGTCCTGGTGGCGGCCATGCAGGAAGCCAATGCGCTGCTCGGCAAGCTCGTCGATCCCGCCTTGTTCGACACCTTCACGTTGCCGCAGATGCCGTGGGCGATGATGTCGGTGACGTTTACGGATGCCGGCGATCCCCCCAGCCCCACGCTCGACGCCCTGGGCAAGGAGGCGCAGCCGTCGGTGACCGTGTCATGGACCGGCAGCGCCGACCGCGTCAGCGCCGGCCAGCGGGTCGAGCTGCATCTGATGGATGGCAGCACGATCCTGTCGCGTGCGTTGACGCCGGACGACGTGGCGGCCGGCAGCGTGGTGCTGGACAGTGGCGACTACGGCTCGAACACGTTGGGCGAGGATGGCGCCAAGCGGTTGTTCGCGGTGATCGTCGACGACAAGGGCGAGCTGATCGCGCGCTCCGAACTGCGGACCTACGGGTTGGTCGGCGTGGAGGTCGATGAGATCACCGGCCTGAGCGCCGATACCGGCGTTTCGCCCAGCGACTTCATCACCAATCAGCCGGTGCAGGCCGTGTCAGGCCACTATCTCGGCACACTGGGGCCCAATACGCACATCGAGGTATCCGCCGATGGCGGCAAGACCTGGGTCGAGGCGCTGGCCAAGCCGGCGGCCGATGGCGCAAGCGGCGGCACCTGGGTCTCCGATTTCCTGCGGCTGGATGGCGCGGGCGAGGACGCGCGGCTGCTGACGAGGGTGGCGGTGGTTGGCGTCAACGGCGAGCAGCCGTTGACGCTGCCCGGCGCTTCGCACGCGTTCGTGCTGGATGTCACGCCGCCGGACGCCCGGGTGGCGTCCATCGACAGCATCAGCGCGCCATTCGTCGGGGCGATGCTGCCCGGCGGTTTCCTGTTCACGCAAGCCTCGCAGACGATCCGCGGCACGGTGCTCGGGACGGTGACCGGCGATGACCGGATCACGGTGTCGATCGATGGCGGCGCCACCTGGACCGTGGGCGAGCTGTCGGATGACGGTTCGGCATGGAGCGTCGCGGTGGGATTCTCCCGGCACGGCACGGGCGAAATCCAGGCGCGCATCAGCGACGTGGCTGGCAACGCCACCGATACCGTGTCGCACCCTTACCAGTACACCGAGCCGGCGCTGGTCGGCATCCAGCCGACGCAGGCCGTGCGGATCGTCACGGTGGCCGACGACGTCGGCGATCCGTCCACCGATCCCTACGATTTCGTGGGCGTGCTCGGCCCCAACATGAGCACGGACGACCGGCGGCCTGCCTTCAGCGGCACGCTCAGCGCCGCGCTGGAAGGCGACCAGGTGCTGGTGCTGGTCGATCGCCTGAACGGCGGGGTCGAGCAACTGCTGGGCTATGCCAACGTGGCGCCGCCCAACGACGGCCAGATGCCGGAGTGGTCCTTCACGCCCGTGTCGGACATGGCGTTCGGCAACCATGAAGTGGTGGTCAAGGTGTTCTCGCCGGGCTTGAACGCGTTCGCGCCAGCCTATCCCGAAGGCGTCGACCCCGATGCGCCGGATGCACAGTCCAACTGGGGAAGCTGGGACGTCAACGTGCAGTCCGTGTCGTTCGACGGCGTGATCGTTCCGGGCGTGACCTCGGTCAACCTGTTGGCGAGCCAGAACCATGTGACGGACTACACCCGTCCCATCCTGACGGGCGCGCTGGGCAGCAAGCTGGCGGCGGACGAGTACTTGGCCATCTACGATGGCATCGATGGCGGCGCACCGAAACTGATTGGCAAGGCGGAAATCCTGCCTGCCGCCGGTGGGTCGGGAGCGGCGTGGCGCTACGAATTCCATGACGACAGTCAACTGAAGGATGGCGTGCACCTGTTGCGGGCCGTGGTCGAGCGGGCCGGGCAGGGCGGAGCGTCGCAATCCCTGCTCAGCGCGGGCGCGCCGGCGGTCGTCGTCAGCACCGAGCTGCCCGAGCAGCAGGTGGTGATCGACCGGGTCATGGATGACGTGGGTGTCTACGCGGGAGCGATCGCCAGCGGCGCCTCCACCGACGATGCCAAGCCTTCCCTGTCCGGGACGCTGTCCGCGCCGTTGCGCCCGGGCCAAGGCCTGCTGGTCCGGGTGGAAGACGCCAATGACGCCGACCGGTTCTTTTCCTACCACCCGGTGGTCGACGCCACGGGCCTGGCCTGGTCGCTGGAGATCAAGCCCGCGCTGCCCCAGGGGAACTACCGCCTGATGGCCGGTGTGGTGAACGCGGGCGGCGCCATGGGGCCGCGGCACGCCGATTTCAACCTGCGTATCAACAACCTGACATTCAGCGATCTGGAAGACGCCGCCGGCCCCATCACGGGCAACGTGTTCGCTGGCGGCGAGCCGTTCCTGACCGATGACAAGACGCCGGTGCTGCGCGGCCAGCTGGCTACCGCGCTGGGCCAGGGCGAAGCGCTGCGGATCGTATCCGCGCAAGGGGGGCACGAGACCCTGTTGGGCCTTGCCACGCTGACGCCGCGCGCGCAGGGCGGATTCACGTGGCAGCTTGCGCTCGGGACGTCGCAGGGCGGGAAGGGCGAGTTGCCGGATGGCCATTCGACCCTGTCGGCCCGGGTGGTGGACGCGGCCAGCGGCCAGATCCGCCTGGCGGTGGATCGGGTCATCGACGTCGACGATGGCACGCCCACCGGGTTGGCCAATATCTCCGAGGTTCGCGACCAGATTCCTGGCAACAACGGGTTTGTCGGCGCGCTGGTCGTCAATCAGAGCACCGATGATCGCCGGCCGTTGATCTCGGGCATGCTGGCGGGCGCGAAGACGCTGCCGGTGTCGCGCGCGGTGCAGATCGTCGACACCGTGAAGCGGCCCGATGGCACGGTGGCCGAGAGCGTGCTGGGCCTGGCCACGCTCAACACCCAGCGCAACGACGGCAGCTGGAGCTTCACGCCGGGCGAGAGCCTGGCGCTGGGCGACCATACTTTCTCCGCCAGGATCGTGAATCGGGCCAACGGACAGCTGGGGCCGGTGGGCCAGACGTTCACGGCCAGGGAAAGCCAGGTGACCATCAACGCGGTCCAGGACAACGTCGGGGCGCTGCAGGGCAATCTGCTGGATGCGAAGCTGTTTCCCCAGCCGCCCTACACCGACGACGTGCGCCCGCAGTTGTCGGGCAAGCTTGGCATGCCGCTGGGGCCGAACGAGCGCGTCTCGGTCTACGACTCGGCCGATGGCGGCCCCGTGACGCTGTTGGGCGTGGCGACGGTGGCGGGCACTTCCTGGACCTTCCGTCCCGGCGGAGGCCTGAGCAATGGCGCGCACGCGTTCCAGGTCCGGGTGGAACGGATCGTGGCCGGCAAGACGCCCCAGGTGCTGCTGTCGGACTCGACGCCTCCCATCACGATCGACGCCGTCGCCCTGCCGGTGACGCAGTCGGTGCTGACGTTGAACGTGACCGACAACCATGCCGCCGATGGGTCGCAGACGGGGCCGGTCCCGTTTCGCGCCAGCACCGATGACAGCAAGCCGGTGGTCAGCGGCACCCTGAGCGCCGCATTGAGCTCGGGCCAGCAGGTGCAGGTGTTCCTGTCGCACGGCGGCGGCGCCATGCGCAAGCTGGGCGCGGCAACCATGAATGGCGTCAACTGGACCTACATCCTGAAGGACCCGTTGCCGGACGGACTCGCGACGATCTACGCTCGGGTGGTGGCGGTCAATTCGGGACTGACCAGCAATACGCTGTTCACCTCGGTCAACGTGAACAGCATTGCGCTGTCCGACGTGACCGAGCTGACCACGGGCGCCAATGTGTTGAGCCGGGATGGCCATGGCACCGGCGACAACCAGGTGATATTGCATGGCAAGCTCGCGTCGCCCCTGCTGCTGGCGCAGGAGCGGGTGACGATCTACGTCAAGGCGGAGGACGCCGCGCTGTTCACGCCGATCGGCGTGGCGACGATCGCCAAGAATGGCACCGATTGGAGTTTCAGCCTGCCAGAACGCAATGGCTCGCCGCAAGTCTGGCAGGAAGGGCGCTACGAGGTATCGGCCCGCATCGAGGAGTCGGCCACGCGCGCGGTGAGGGCGGTGACGCGAGCGGTGTTCACGGTGGACACGCAGGCTCCCCAGGAACACGCCGAGATCACGGGCTACCAGGATCAGGTCGGGTCGCTGCAGGCCCTGGTGACGCAGACGGACGTCAGCACCGATGACGCGCGCGGCATCGTGCGCGGCACGCTCGACAAGGCGATCAACGTCGATACCCGCCGCGTGGTGTTGTACGACCGTATCGACGGTCACATGGTGCGCATGGGCGAGGCCACCGTGACGGGCACCGATTGGACTTTCCAGAGCCAGGAATCCCTGGTGCCCGGCGTCCATGCCTTCGTGGCGCGGGTCGAGAATATCGTCATGGACAAGACGGGCGACCTGTCGCCGGAATTCTCCATCCGCGTGCAGCAGGTATTCCTGGACTCCATCGTGGACCCGGCGGCGCCGGACCTTAACATCCTGTTGCCGGGGGTCGATGGCGCCTCGAAGCAGGGGAAGTTCACGTTTGGCGGCCGCCTGGGCGCGCCGCTGGCGGCGGACGAGGAACTCAGGTTCACGATCGACGGCGTATTGCGCGATGAAAAGGCCACGATCGACAAAAACGGCCTGGCGTGGTCATACACGCTGCCCGATGGCGAAGCCCTCGCGGATGGCGCCCATGTCATTGCCGCGCAGGTGATGGGCCATGACGGCGCAGAAAAGCGGGTGGTCTCGGCGTCGCATACGGTCTACATCGACAGCGGGACGCCTGCGGAGATCGTCACGATCAACCTGTCTCGCGACCTCTATGCGGCCGGGTCCTCGTTCAAGGGCGACAACGTCTCCGGGGTGTCGTCCGACGACGCGTTGCCGCTATTGAAAGGCCATGTCTCCTCGGCGTTGGCGGGGGGGCGCAGTGTCGCGGTGTATGGCCGCCTGCCTGGACAGGTCGATCCGGTGTTCCTGGGGTTCGCCACCGTGGATACGAACGCCGATTGGACGTTCCAGGTCGATCGGGAACTGCCCTTCGGCGACACGGCGTTCACCGCCCGCGTGGTCAACCGGGCGGATCCGCTGTCCCTGCGCGGCGCGGCCTCGGCGGAATTCATCGTGCACCAGCAATCCCTGAGCATCACGGCGTTGATCGACGGCCACGGGGATGCGCGGGGAGATCTGTTCTCGCAGCAGTCCATCGTGCCGGCGGGAGAGCGGGCGGTCCTGCGCACCGATGACCTGCGCCCGACCTTGATCGGCCGCCTGGCCGTGCCGCTCAAGGACGGCGAGACGGTGACGATCTTCCAGGGCAACGCCAGGCTCGGCGTGGCGCAGGTGGATGCCGACGGGGTCTCGTGGTCGTTCACGCCACAGGCGGATGTGGCCGCGGGCACCCAACGCTTCAGCGCCGTGCTGCTGACGGCCGACGGCATTTCCCGGATGTCGGCGCAGACCCCGGAAATAGCGGTATCGGCGTTGCAGCCCGGCCATGCCGTGGCCATTACCTCGGTGCTGGACGCGAACAACCTGCTCGGTTCGTGGGATCAGACCACGCTCGGGAAGGCGGCGCCGGCGAGCAATGTGCTGGCAACGGCGGTGCTGGACGACGCGCGTCCGCGCCTGTCCGGCACCTTGGCGAAGGCGTTGAACGCCACCGAGGTGCTGCAGGTCTATGCCGTGAACGGCAGCGGTACCCAGCTGCTGGGCACCGCCACGACCTCCGGCCTGACCTGGTCGTTGCAGCCCACGGTTTCGCTGCCCGCCGGCGTGAGCCAACTGCGCGCGGCCATCGAGAACAAGGCGGATGGCGCCGGCGCGGTGTTGTCGGATCCGGTCGATGTCAATGTGCTGTCTCTTTCCCCGGTATCGGTGGAAGGCCTGTCGACGCAGGGGGCGGTCGACGCGTTGCGTCCCACGCTGCGGGCCAGGGTGAACACGGACAGCACGAAGGATCTGTCGGTTCGCGTGCTGGTCGATGGGGCCGTGGTTGGCGAGACGGCGGTCGGCACGGATGGCGCGTGGACATTCCAGCCTCCCGCCGACCTGACGACGGGCGTGCACCGGGTCGAATACGTGTTGCTCAACGGCGGCACGCCGGTCCAGGCGGTCCAGGGCCTGGCGCCCGTGAGCTTCGTGGTGAGCGGCGCCGAAGCCCCCACGTTTGCCGTCGCCTTGACGACGGGCGCCGCGCCCATTTTCACCGACCAAGGCTTGACGCTGCTGACCGGCACGATCACCGAGGTGATGGCCCCGGGCATGGGCATCATGGTTTCGGTCGATGGCAAGGACGCGGGGCTGGCCGGGGTCGATGCCTCGGGTACCCATTGGTCGTACACGTTGTGGGCGCAACCGCCGGGTGCGCATGAGGTGGCCGCCAGGCCGGTCAACCTGGCGACGCTGGCGACGGCCGTGGGCGCCGAGGCGAAGACGATCGTCTACCAGAACGCCATCACCATCGAGGCGCCCGCCGGCGGCCTGACCTTGCCCGACGGCGGGTTGGTGGCGTTGATGAGCGACAGCGGCGTGACGGTGTCCGGCAAGCTGGCGAGCGCGCTGCCTGCGGGGTCCGTGCTGCAGGTGCGGCGCGATGGCGTGGCGCTGGGAACCGCGACAGTCAACGGCCTGGAATGGCGCTATTCGCTGGCGTCCGCCGAACAGGCGGCGGGGGCTTATCAGTACAGCGTGGTGGCACTGCCGCCGGGCGCGGATGCCGGCGATGCCAGCGTGGTGTCCGCATTGTCGGCGCAGGCAGCGTTGACGCTGGTGGCGGCCGGAAGCGGGCCGAGTCCGTCCTTGTTCGCATCGATCACCGGGTTGATCGACAATCCAAGGCCGGCCGTGTTGAACGCCAACGCGACCATCGAGGGTCAGTTTCCGATATTGCGCGGCACCGTCAGCGACGCCCTGGGGGGGCAGGATCAGATCGTGGTGTTCGGACAGGCGTCCGGCGCCGAGCGGGTGCGGCTGGGCGTGGCGCGGATGCTGAACGATACGACCTGGGAGTTCCAGATAGGCAAGGCCCTGCCGCAGGGCGTCTATACGCTGATCGCGATGCCCGAGAACCGCTTGACGGGGATCGTCAACGACATCGCCGAGGCGACGGCCAACCTCCAGATCCAGCATGTTGCCATCACCGAGCTGGATGACCAGACGGGGGGGCTGAGGGGCAACGTGCTGGATCAAGACCATCCTGTTACCGATGAAGCCACCCCGCTCATCAAGGGCACGTTGAGCGCGCCGCTGCGCGGCAGCGAGCAATACCTGCGCGTGTCGGATACCTTGAATGGCGTCACCACCGAACTGGGCCAGGCCCAGATCGACAAGGCCGATCCGTTGAAATGGTACTTCCAGCCGGCATCGCCACTGGCGGACGGCCAGCACGTCCTGTCGGTGGAAGTCGTGGTGGCGGCCAACAACGCCAAGGTCGAGACCGGGAACAGCGTGTCCTTCGTCAAGGACGGCAGCACGCCCAGCCAGACCGCGACGATCAATACGGTGCGCGACGATGATGGCCCGGTGGTCGGCAATGTGCCGGTCGACGGGGCCATCGACTATCGGCGCCCGCTGGTGTCCGGCACGCTCAGCGCGGCGTTGTCGAACGCGCAGGTATTGCGCGTCTGGCAGGACGACGGCAAAGGCAACGTCAGCTACCTGGGCGACGCCACGGTCAAGGGAACCGCCTGGCAATGGCGCAGCGACGTGGACATGGCGTTCGGCACCGTCAACCTGTTCACGACGGTGGACAATGCGGCGAAGGTGGGGCCGGTCTATCCCGCGCCGGAGGGCGCGGTCCGTGGCATGCCGTCGCCCACCTTCAGCTTTCACCTGCAAGGGCTGGATGGCATCCAGGCCCGGGATTCCGAGGGTGGCGTCGTGGCGCGGAACACCGGCGAACGACAGTTCACGATCAGCGGAAAGCTGGCCGCGCCGCTGACCAGCGATGAATATGTGGAAGTCAGCGATGGCGCCCTGGTCCTGGGACGCGCCACCGTCGAACAACAACAGTGGCATTTCGATATCGCGGTGCCGCTGGGCAACGGCCTGCATGACTTCAAGATTTCGATCGGCGGCGCCGGCAACAACCCCAAGACGCCGCTGGTGTTCGAGTCTTTGCGGATCAATGTGCACGAAGCCGTGCCAGACCCCCTGCAGGCGGGGTTGGTCGAGGCCGTGATCGTCCTGCCGGCCGGGCAGGTGCTGTCGCCGGGTAGCCGCTTCGATACGCTCGTCGGGCAAAGTGTCCGGCCCGGCCAGAGCCTGGATGGCAAGCGGGTCGGGATCTTCGGCACGTTGACGCAGGCGCCCCGCGCCGGCGACCAGGTACAGGTCTTCGACAATGACGTGTTGCTGGGCGTCGCCGCGGTTGCCGGCACGCGCTGGCGATTCAACGCGCCGCCATTGTCCGACGGCGAGCACCGCTTCTCGCTTCGCATCAATGAACAGCCGGTGCCGGTGTCGGACCCGGTCCATGCCGCCGCCTATCCGGTCCTGGTGCTGGGCGAGGACGCCATCCGCATCGATGCGCTGGGCAGCCGCACCGATCCCGGGCAAGCCTTGGGCGGGTCGCTGTCCCACGCGCTGGGGCTGGACGAGGTCCTGGGCGTGTACCGCACGCTGAATGGCGAAACCGTGCGGCTGGGCGACGCAACGGTGCAGGCCGGCGCGGACAAGGACGGCCGCTTTGCCTGGTCGTTCACCCCGGGCGCTTCGCTGGGCCTCGGCGTGGGCGCGCAGGTCCTGACCGTGCAGGTGGAAGGCCCCACGCATACGCGCATCGCCGCGGCGCAGGCGCAGCCGGTGGTCATCGAGGAGGCCGCCATCGCGACGGCGGCGACGATCCTGTCCGTGTCGACGCCCCAGGCCAACGGATTGTCGAGCGTTGCGTCCGGCGCGACGATCACCAGCCCGGCGCTGGTGGTGAGCGGCGCGCTGGACCGCGGCCTGCTGGGCAGCGAGCGGGTCGCCCTGTACGACGGCGATGCGCGGGTGGGGTATGCCAGCGTCGGCGCCAATGGCCGCAACTGGACCTACGTGTCGGCGGGGCTGAACAATGGCGCGCATCCCTTGACGGCGGTGGTCGAGAACGAAGTGGGCGTCAAGGGGCCGGCTTCCCAGCCGTTCCAGCTGACCATTGCGGCTCCGGCGCCGGGCCAGGTCGTCACGCCGGTCAGCGTGCAGGACGGTGGCGCGGCGCTGGGCAGCGCGGTGCAGCTCGATACCAACGGGTTTTCGGTATTCGTGTGGAACATGTCTGAGGCGCAGGCGAGCAACATCAACAACATCTGGGCCACCAGCACGGCCAATCCCACCGGCCAGGGGCAGGTGCCCGCGCTCAACTTCGGTGCGTACAACAGCGCCATGCTGCCGGATGTTCCGTACTCGGCCATCGCCAACTACGTTGGCAGCGGCTGGTTCCATGTCAGCCCCGAGGAGGCCGGTATCTGGACATTCCGCTCGCCGGTGGTGGACGATTTCGAGATCCTCAGCGTCGATGGCGAGCGGGTCATGGTCGGGCGCAAGTATCTGGCCGGTGGCATCCAAGGCGATATCAGCCTGGACGCGGGCTGGCACTATCTGCGGGTCGATACGGGCAATACCGGCGGGCTGGGGTACTGGACGGTGCAATGGCGTCGTCCGGGAGAGACCTGGTTCAGCGTGATCAAGGACGTGCAGACCGGCCCGGCCGAGAAAGCCGTGGCCCTGGGCGCGACGGACACGGCGCACAGCGTGAAGCTGGCCTATGCGCTGAGCGCGCCGTTGGGCAAGGACGAGGCATTGCAGGTGGTGGACTTGACGGCGCATCGAACGGCGCAGGGGCTGCGCGTGCAATTCTGGAACCTGCCCGAGGACGCGAACCGCAGTCTGCAGGACGGATTGGCGTTGACCTCGACGGTGGCGCCGGTGGTGTCCCGCATGGCCGACAGCCTGTCCTACGATTGGCGGCATGCGTTCGACAGCGGCGTGAAGATGTCCGCGGCGTCCTTGATCGGGAGGGCGACGGGCTGGTTCCACGTCGTGCAGGCCGAGGCCGGCACCTGGCTGTTTCGCAGTACGACCCGGGACGACCAGGTGCAGCTCAAGGTCGACGGCTACACCCTGCTGTCGCCGGACCGGGGACAGCCCCATGGCCAGTATGCCTCCATGCACCTGGAGGCGGGATGGCACTACCTGGATTCCACGCTGTTCCAGCAGGCCGTTCTCAAGGACGACTGGCATGTCAGTGTCATCAAGCCCGGGGAGACCGCCTTCGCGCCCTTGACCGGATTCGCGCAGTTCGAATCCGCCGTGCTGGGCAACGCGGTCAACGAGGCAGCGGACCCCACCGCTTTCTCCTTCCAGGCCACGGTCGACGACGGCCAGAGCCATACCCTGCTGGCGACCGTGACCCAGGCGGGCGCAGTGGCGGCCGACCCGATGGCGCATGGCGAACCCGGCATGGTGTTCCTGGCCAATGGCGCCTTTGGCATCGTTGACAAGAAAGTCGACGTCATCGGTGACGGGCAGTTGATCGAATTCGCGCGCAAGCATGGCACGGTCAACGTGGTGGACCTGGATGCCGACAAGGCGGCCCATGTCCAGGGCAATACCCTGGCCATGGACTCCACGGACGTGCGCCTGATGTCCGATGTCGGGTCTGCCATGTCGTTGGGCAGTGCATTGCTGGATGCCTCTTTCCGCCAACTGGTGGTGCGCGGCGGCGAGCACGATGTGCTGCAGTTCGGCTCCCTGGGGGGCGCGTCCTATTGGAAGGAAAGCGGCCAGATCGACGCACCTGACGGAAACCGCTACACGGTGTTCACCCAGCCTACCGAGCATCTGCAGGTGATCGTGGATACCCATGTCGCGCTCGATCTGAACAGCGCGCTGCATTCCAGCGCCCACCCGGTCATCTGAGAGGGCCGCCATGCATAGCGAATCTTCAGGAAACATCAACTACTGGCCGGGCTTCGTGGACGCCTTCTCCAATCTGGTGCTGGCGCTGGTGTTCGTGATCGTGATCCTGGCCATGTCGCTGGGGATGTTCAGCGGCCTCATGGCCAAGATGGCGATCCAGCGCGCGCTGATCGAACAGCGGCTGGATGAGTCGAAGACGGTTCCGGGCTCGCCGGCGGCTGGGCAGGATGGGGGCGTGTCGGCGGGTGGCAAGGACCTTGCCGCGCAGGCGGGCACGCAGCCGGCCGACCCCGGCAGGGGCGGCCGGTCGAAGACCGTGGACGCCGCTGATACCGCCGATGCCGCGGGCGGCGCCGATGCCGCGGGCGGCGCCGATGGCGCGGGTGGCACAGATGGTCCAGCTGGCCCAGATGGACCTAATGGCGCAGATGGTTCAGGTGGCGCGAAGGCGCAGGCCTCGCAATCCGTCCAGTGGGCGTCGGGACCGGTCGGCACTGACCTGCGGCCGGGACAGGCAGAAGGGGCTGACGGCGACGCGCCGGGCATGCCGGCTGCCGTTCGTGCCGCGCCGGCGTCCGGCGTTGGCGCCGCCTCGGCGTCCGGCGTTGATGCCGGGGCCGGGGCCGCGGTCGGCGCGGGCGAAGGCGTTGCGCGGGATGAAACGACCCGGGGGCGGGATGAGCGGGCCGCCGCGTCCGCCGGCACGTCGGCGCAGGCGCGGGAACATACGACATTGCGCCGGGAAAACGATGCCTTGCGGCAGGAGCTGGCTGCTCTGCGCAAGAAGCAGGCCGAGCTGGCGCAAAGAGCGGCAGGTGCCGCTCCCGGCAGCGGGTCGCTGGCCGCGGGTGGCAATGCTGCGGTGGGCGGCAACGCATTGGGCGCAAGCGCGGCGGGCGGCAATGCGGCAGGCGGCAACGCGGCGGGCAACGCCGAGGCCGGCGGGGGCCATCCGAAATCCGCCGACAAGTTCGGGCCGACGATGCCGGAAGACGATCACAGTTTCCGCCAGCGGATCGAGGATGACCTGCAGCGCACCCTCAAGGAATTCGAGGCGCGGCGCGACAGCGGCGTCAGCATCGACGTGGTGATCTATGTGCCGAACTACGCGCTGACCGAAAACAAGCGCACGGCTTTGTTCTATCTCATTTCTATCAAGGACTATTTGATGAAGCGGAAAGTGGCGCCCGGGCAGATCCGGATGCACATGGCCCCGGCGTCCGCCGGGCAGAAAGACATGACGGTCTCCATGTCCGTCGAGCCTTGAGGAGCCGATCATGATGCGTTCCCGATCGATACGCTGGCAAGTGGCGAAGGTCTTGTCGCCCCTGATTTGCGCGTTGGTGGCGTCGGCCATCTGGCCTGATCTGATCAAGTTGGCGCTGGGGTCCGGCCATGCCATCACCTTCGTGATCCTGACGGGTATCGCGGTGGGCACCGTACTCATCGTCTACCAGAGCCTGCGGGTCAACAAGCGATGGGACGCCTTGCGGCTGTTCATCGCCGCGGTCGAGGATCAGGGCAGGGACTGGCGCACGCTGCCGTACGTCCAGACCACGCTTGGCAAGGTGCTGCTGCGCCAGGAAATGCTCGCGCTGGGCCAGGAGGCCCTGGAAAAAGACGTGCAGGATCTGCGGGTGCGGGTCTATCAGGCCCAGATATTGCCGGATTTCCTGGTCGGGCTGATGGTGGCGCTGGGCCTGGTCGGCACGTTCATCGGCCTGATCTATACCCTGGGCGATGTCGGCGGGATGCTGGCGGAGCTCAATACGAGCGCCGTCGACGGATCGCAGGTCGAGCAGGTCTTCGGGCGCCTGGTGGCGCAGTTGCAGAGCCCGTTGACCGCCATGGGCACGGCCTTCGCGGCATCGCTGTTCGGCCTGGTGGGGTCGATCCTGCTGGGTTTGATGATGGTGTTGCTGCGGGGGCAGGTCGAGGATTACATCCGCGCCGTCCGCAAGTTCATGCTGGAATGCCTGGACGTTCGCAACAAGCGCCTGAGCATCATGCCCGGCGACGTGGTGAACGAGCAGATGCTGGCACGCCAGGTGCACCACCTGGGCGAGCTGGTCGAGCGGCTGGCACATCGCCAGGCCGAGTCGCTGCAGTCGCACGAGGCCTTGCAGCGGCAGCTGGCGCAGGCGCACGAACGCGAGGAACGCGTCCAGGCCGGGATCGAGGCGCGCTTCGAGCAGATCGGCGACTGGCAGGATGCCACGATCGTACAGGTGAATGCCGCCAAGGCGCGCACGGCATCGATCGAGGAGATGCTGAAGCAACTGATCGAGCGCGGCGGCACGGTCGTCACCGCGGTGCGGGCCCTGGCGGATGCGTCGGCGGAGGAATCGGCCGAGCTGCGCCGCGCCACCGGCGTGCTGGCGGACCTGGGCGAAGCGCAGAAGGCGCAGGGCCTGGTGCTGGAGCAATGCGCGCAGGGGTTGACGCAGGGGCTGGAGCAGGCGCCGCGGGTACTGGAGACACTGCAGGCCTGGAATCAGGCGGTGGGCGCCCACCAGGACGCGCGCCTGCAGGCGTTCGACGCGCAGTTGCAGGTGATCCGGGCGTTGCTGGAGCGCGCGCCGGTCGGCAGCGCCTGAACGCCGGGTTCATTCCCCCCCGCGCCGCCCGCGGGCGGCGTGGATCAGAGCGGCAGCAACGCCGTCGCCTCGATTTCCACCAGCATCCCATCCAGCGCCAGGCGCGGAACCGGGATCAGGGTGCAGGCCGGCGCCAGGTGGATGCCCCAGCGCGCCTTGATCTCTTGGGTGAACAGCGCCAGGCGCTCCTGGGTGTGATCCACCACCAGCACGGTCAGCTTGGCGACGTCGAACAGCGTGGCGCCGGCGCCTTGCAGCGCGGTCTGGACGTTGTCGAGCGCCTGGCGCACCTGCAGCACGAAGTCGGGCTGCAGCTCGCCCCGGGTGTTTTCGCCGCCCTGGCCGGCGGCGAACACCAGGCGCGCGGGCGTGTCGGCGACGGCCACGTGCGAATAGCCATTGGGGCGGGGGTCGTACAAGCCCGGCGGGTTGATGAAGGCGAGCGAGGGCAGGGCGGGGGTGATGCGGGCAGACATGCTGGACTCCGGGAACGATTCGTCTTGTTGGAGCGCCAGTATCAAACCTCAACCGTGGTTGAGGTCAAGGCAAAAGCCCGGGCATCACTTGTCGGCCAGGGCGAAGGATCCGCGCCGGGTCAGCGACGGGTCAGGACAGCGTGCGGGGCGGCATGGCCGACAGGTCGGCCAGGCTCAGGCCGCAGCCGCGGGCGCGTTCGGCCAGGACCGCGCTGTGCTGCAGGGCTCGCTGGCTTTCGGCCAGCAGCACGTCCAGCTGTTCGTCGAGGGACGACGCCATGGCCCAGGCACGCTCGGTGAACTCGGCCGAGAAGGCGTCGGCACAGGATTTGCAGATGGCGGCCCCGTTTCTTTCCAGCAGGGGCGCGCCTTGCGCCAGCGTCGAGAGGCAAAAATGGCAGGCTAGGGCGCGGCTCATGCGTCGTGGGCTCGTGGTCGGTTGAAGGCCGGTCGCGGGGGATGCCGCGGGGCCTGACCTACAGGACAACGGCCGATCGGGCGCAGTCTTAAATCGCCGCGGGACGCAAAACCGTCGTCAGGCGACGTAGGCTGGGCGCAGCGGGGCCGGGATGGCCTGCGGCGTCACGTCGATCACGGTTTCGGCGGGCAGCTTGAAGAACGCGGCGGTGGCCGCCAGGCGCTTGGCCTGGTCTTCCAGCGAAGAGGCCGCGGCCGCCGCTTCCTCGACCAGCGCGGCGTTCTGCTGGGTGACGTCGTCCATCTGCGTGACCGCGCCATTGATCTGGTCGATGCCGATGGACTGCTCGGTCGAGGCTTCGGTGATTTCCGCCATGATCTGGGTGACGCGCTGCACCGAGTCCACGATTTCCTGCATGGTGTCGCCGGCCGCGCGGACCTGCTCGGCGCCGCTGTCGACATTGCTGGAGGATTGCTCGATCAGGTCTTTCACTTCGCGCGCGGCCTGGGCGCTGCGCTGGGCCAGGGTGCGCACTTCGCCGGCGACCACCGCGAAGCCCTTGCCCTGTTCGCCGGCGCGGGCGGCCTCGACCGCGGCGTTCAGGGCCAGGATGTTGGTCTGGAAGGCGATGCCGTCGATGACCGAGACGATCTCGGAGATGCGGCGCGAGCTTTCCGAGATGCGGGCCATGGTTTCGACCACCTGGCCGACGGCCTGGCCGCCGCGCAGGGCGACGCCGCGGCTTTCGGCGGCCAGGCTGTTGGCCTGGTGCGCGTGCTCGGTGTTCTGCTTGACCGCGGTGGCGAGCTCTTCCATCGACGCGGCGGTTTCTTCCAGCGACGCGGCCTGTTCCTCGGTTCGGGCCGACAGATTGGTGTTGCCCGACGAGATCTCGGCGGCGCCGGTGTTGATCTCGATGACGCTGCGGCGCACTTCGCCCACCGTGCGGGTAAGGCTTTCCTGCATGCGCTTGAGGGCGGTGAACAGCACGCCGATCTCATTGGTGGAATTGACCGCGACGCGCTGCGTCAGGTCGCCGGAGGCGATACGGTCGAAATGCGTGGCGGCGTCCTTGAGGGGCTGCAGCACCTGGCGGCTGATGAAGCGCCAGCAACCCAGCGCCAGCGCGGCGGCCAGGGCCAGCATGATGATGGTCGACAGTTCGGCGCGCTCGTAGCGCTGGTCCGAGGCGGCGTTGATGGCGGCGCTGCGGCGCTCGGTGTGTTCGAGGAAGCCGGTCACGCGCTCGGCGAAGCGGGCATCGGCGCCGCGGGTGTCGACCACGGCGGCGGCATAGCCTTCGGCCGACTGCTTCTGCAGGGCGGCTTCCAGCGCCTCGATGCTGCGCACGTAGGCGGTGAACACGCTGTCGAGTTCGCCCGACAGCTTCAGGCCCGCCTCGGTGTTCTTGGGCACGCGCTGGTAGACGGCGAAGCGCTTGCGCGCCTCTTGCAACGACTGGTTGGCCTGGTCGATGCTGCCCTGGGCCTGGGTGCCCTTGCCGGAGACGATGTCCAGGTAGGCGGCCACCAGCATCAGCCGGCTGCGCAGCAGCAGCGTCTGCGTTTCGTACAGCGGGCGGGTCTGCTCGGTGGCGACGGAGTTCAGGTCGTCCACCGCGACGTCGGCGTCCCGTGCATAGATCCAGCCCATGCTTGTGGCGGTTGCCAGTGCCAGGACGAAGATGGCCATCACGGCCAGCAGGCCGGTGCGTATCTTCAGGTTCTTAAGCATGGTGGGGGGCTCCTGTGTGTGTCTTGGGGCTGACCCGGCAAAGCGTGGTCGCGGAAAATCCGGCTGAATGTAAATTTGAATTACATATTTAACAATTGATCATTTTTCATTGCGGCATTCTGCTTTCGGCAATGCTGCCGCCGCGCCTGGCTCTCCCGCGCGTTGGCGGGCCTTGCGGCGGGGTCAGAACAGTTGTGGGGCGTCGCTGCGAATGAAGCGCAGGAAGCGGTGCGCGGCGTCCGACAGGGGGCGCGAGGCGTGGGTCTGGAACTGCAACTGGCCGGCGTTGAGCAGCGCGTCGTTGATCGGGCGGCAGATCAGCCGCCCGCTTTCCAGGTGTTCGCTGGCGGTCAGGCGGGCGCACAGCGTCACCGCGTCGCTGGCCTGGACGTAGTGATAGGCCGCGCCCGGCAGGTTCGAGGTGAAGGCCGGCGACAGCGTGACGTTGTAGAGGCTGCAGGCCATGTCCAGCACCTGCCGCAGGGCGCTGCCGCCATCCGGCAGCGCCAGCGGATAGGCCGACAATTGCGTGATGTGCAGCGATTCGCTGGCGGCCAGGGGGTGGCCGGGGCGCATCACCGCGACGATCTCGGCGGGATGCGAGTAGATCACGGCGATGTCCTTTTCCGCCGTGTGGCTATAGGTGACGCCGATGTCGGCCTGCGCCGAGCGTACCCGTTCAGCCACCAGGCCGGCGTCGAGGATGTGCAGCTTGAAGCGGATGGTCGGGTGTTCGACCTGGAAGGCGGCGAACTTGCGCGGCAGGGCGTAGGCGGCGAAGCCGGGCGCACCGGCGATCTTCACGGTCTGGGTGTAGCGGCCGTTCTGGCCGTCGATCTCGGCATAGGTGCGGGCGGCGTCGGCCTCGACGCGGCGCGCGTGGTCGGCCAGGATGCGGCCCGCTTCGGTCACCCGCATGCCCTTGGGGTGGCGTTCGAACAGTTGGTTGTGCAGGCGTTGCTCCAGGCCGGCGATCTGGCGGCTGACGGCCGAGCTGACGACATTGAGCCGCGCGGCGGCGCCATTGACGGACCCTGTGTCGACGACAGTGAGAAAGTAACGAAGCGCGGTGCTGTCGAATTGGAATCGCTTCATTGATGTGCGTGCCGTAAATCTCAATGTCGAGTCCGGGCGGGTGGCAACCGCTATGAACAGCGGGGGGCGGCGGTCTTTTTGGAGGGGCCGCGCGCCGTGCCGTCTTGTGAACGCCACGGCCGACGGCGTCGGACCACGCAAGCGAAGGTGGGTTGCGCCGCGGCAAGGGCGCCATCCGGGAGCCCGGCGCGCCGCAATGCCAGCCCCGTAGCCTGCGGGACAGGCGATTGGGCCAGACGTGGAATTTATTCCAGCAACACCTTTTGCCACAATCGCAAATTTATCAATATTGCATTCTAATTTCGGCAATAAGCCCTGGCGCCGGGATTTGCGGGCAGGCACGGGCTGAAGACGCAAAAAAAGCGCACCCGCGGGTGCGCTTGAAAGCAGAGTGCAAGCGTGGCGGCGCGTCAGTCGACCGCGAAGCCACTGGGGCCGGCCTGGCCGAGCAGTTCGCGCGCGCACTGCACCGCCTCATGCGAAGTGGCCACGGCCAGGAAGGGCATGCCGAAGGCGCGCGCCATTTTCTCGCCGCGCTTGCGGATCTTGTCGAGCGCGCCGGCGTCGCGTTCGACCGCGATGAACGCGCGGCAGCGGGCCTTCAGGCGCGGCATGTTGGTGGTTTGCCAGTCGATCATGGCCTTGCGGTCGTCGTGGCTGGCCTCGGTGCGCATGTCCGGCACCACCATGACGAAGGTCTGGGGGTTGTCGACCAGCATCTCCATCTCGCGGATCCAGCTGGCGGAATAGCCGGCCGGCGCGCTGCCGTGCTTGGCGGTGACGATGGGGAAGTGGGACAGGTCGTGGAAGAAAAACTGGTCGCGGTTCATTCGAATTCTCCGATGGAAGGGGCGGGCGCGGCCTTGCGGCAGCCGCAACCGCCGTAAAGCACCAGGCTGTAGGACTCCAGCGCGAAACCGCGTTGCCGGGCGATATCGCGCACCAGTTGCGCCATCGCGGGGTCGCTGGACTCCTGGATCCGGCCGCAGTGGCGGCAGACCAGATGGTCGTGGTGTCCCTTGTCATTCAACTCGTACACGGTGGAGTGCGAGTCGAGCTGAGTACGTTTGAGTACGCCGGCGTCCTCAAGTTGCGTGATGACGCGATAAACCGTGGCCAGGCCGATGCTGCTGTGTTCCGAGATGAGGCTGCGGTAGATGTCCGCCGCGCTCATGTGCTGGTCCGCGTGCTGGTGGAAGATGTCCAGGATCTTCAGGCGCGGGAAGGTGGCTTTGATGCCGGCCACGCGCAGGCGGGTATGGTCCATGTAGATTCTCCATTCCGGGGGCGATGCCCGAATGATGAGAATGATGTACATTTTCAAATGACCCCGCTAACGGGAATCCGTCAACCTGTAGCTCAAACCTGCCAACCATGCGCGTGACCGTGGTCCACAACGCCTTGCCCGATGTCCTGCTGACGCCGTTCAGCATGCGCCATCCGCGCGCGTCCAAGGGCCTGTCGGTGCCTGACCACGTGCACAACGAGGGCATGCTGGTGCTGGTGCACGAGGGCCTGGTGCTGGTGCAGTCGGGCGCCGAGGTCTGGACCGTGCTGCCGGGCAGCCTGGGCTGGATTCCGCCCGGGGTGACGCACGCCGCGCGCTGGTTCGGCGAGGCGCGCGGTTCGTTCCTGTACGTGCGGCCCGACGCCTGCGCCCGGCTGCCGGACCATTGCCGCTCGTGGCCGTCGTCGCGGCTGATCGACGCGCTGATGGAGCGCTTCACCACCAGCCCGCCCGGCGAGCTGCCCGAAGCCTATCTCGAGCAGCTGTTCGAAGTGCTGCTGGTCGAGGTCAAGCAGCGCGAGCACGCGCCGGTGCTGCTGCCGATGCCGGATGATCCGCGCCTGCAGGACCTGGCCAACACGCTGCTGGGAACTCCCGATGACCCCTCCGGCATCGACGAATGGGCGCAGCGGCTGAACATGTCGACGCGCACCCTGATGCGCCGCTTCCGCCAGGAGACCGGCGTCACGCTGGGCCAGTGGCGCCAGCAGGCGCGCCTGCTGCGCGGCCTGGAAATGCTGTGCCGCGGCGGTTCGGTCACGGAAGCCGCGCTGTCGGTCGGCTACGAGAGCACCAGCGCCTTCATCGGCAACTTCCGCGCCGCCTTCGGCATGACGCCCACGCGCTACCTGGCCGGCCGGGAATAAGCCGCCGCCGGGCGCGCCGTCCAGCCCTGGCCAGCCTTTACGGATCTTCACTTTTTCCCGACAGATTTGCGGATCTTCGCGGACACCCTTTGCCTACCATGGCGGCAGGGTAGGACAGGTCTTCTCGTCCTGCCCTCCATGCATCAAGGGTGTTCCATGACTTGCCAACCTTTCCTCGCTTACTCGCCGGCCGGGAGCGCCGGCGCCGCCGCGGCGCCGACCCCGGTCCTCGCCTTCGCCCACGTCCTGGCGCGCCTGCTGGCGGCCACGCGCGCCGCCTGGCAGCTCGATGCCCCGGCCGGGAGCATGCCGTGACGACCTCGCGTACCGGCGCGCTGCTGATCCACGGGCTGGGCGGCACGGAATTCGACATGGGCTCGCTGCACAAGGTGCTGGCGCGCGCCGGGGTGGAAACCCATGGCGTGACGCTGCCTGGCCACGCCGGGCGGCCCGAGGACCTGCTGGACGTGCGGGTCGAGGACTGGATGGACGTCGTCACCCGGCGCTACCGCGAGCTGTGCGAGCAGTACGAGGTGGTGCACGTGATCGGCATGTGCCTGGGCGCCTTGCTGGCGGTCGAACTGTGCAAGCGCGAGTCGCATACCCGCGGCGCGCTGGTGTCGCTGTCGGCGCCGGTGTTCCTGGATGGCTGGAGCACGCCCTGGTACCGGGGCCTGCGCTATCTGCTGTATCACGTGCCGGGCGTGCCGCGCCGCATCCGGGTCGAGGAAGAAGACCCCTACGGCGTCAAGAGCGAACTGGTGCGGGCCTTCATCAAGGCGGGCTTCGCGCGCGGCGATGGCTTTCACTACCAATGGGTGCCGCTGGCCTGCGTGCGGCAGGTCGATCGCCTGCGCGGCATGGTCAAGCGCGGCCTGGAGCGGATGCGCTGCCCGACGCTGGTGATGCACGCGGTCGAGGATGAGCTGACCAGCCCGCGTTCGGCGCGGCTGCTGGGGGCGCGCATTCCCGGCGCGTCGGTGGTGCTGCTGCAGGACAGTTATCACATGATCTGTGTCGATCACGAGCGCGAGCGCGTGATGCAGAACGTGCTGAGCTTCCTGGGCAAGGATCCGGGCATCGTGCGGGTGCGGCGTCGCGATAATGCGCCGCGGACCGCGCGCGGGCAGGAGGCGCAGGCGGGCGCCGAGGCCATGCTGGTCGCCGCCCGCTAGGGCGGCACGCGAATCAGGCCGCGGCCGGCTGGTCGGGCTGGTTGGGGTGCGACGGGCCTTGCGGATCGTTTTCCGCGTCGGGGCGCGGCGGCACCGCGGGCTGGCCGAGTGCCAGCCGCAGCCGCTGGCAATCGGGATTGGGCGAGCCGTCGGGCATCCAGATGTCGAACTCGCGGCAGGGCGTCGGACGGTTCTCGTAGATGGCGCAGTGGATGCCGGGCTGGCCCAGTTCGCCGCGCAGCGAGATGCAGCGGCCGCCGCCCATTTCGGTGCCTTTCATGCAGGCCCGCAGCGGGCTCATCTGCGTCACGAGGTCGAGCGGCACCTGACCGCCGTTTTCGCCGGCCAGTTCGCCGATATAGAACGACACCCGGAAATGCGAACAACAGGCGCCGCAGTCCAGACAGGGATTGGTGGCGGGGTTGTTGTCGCCGGCCAGCAGGGCGGGCGACACCAGGGTCAGGGCGACTGTCTCGAGCAGGGACATGGCGGTGGATCCGAAAGCCTGTCCGGTCCCGGCATGACGCAAAACGGGCTTGCATGCCGCAAGCCCGCCTGGCCGATCCGGGGCGCGCTCGGGCACGGCCGGCGCGGGATCAGGGTGGGAAATAGTAGCTGGATTCGGCTTGCGGCCGCTACGACTTTTTTCGGGGACGTTGCTGCGGTAGCATCGGAAACCCGATAGCCGCCAGGACCCATTTCCATGACCGCCAACTCCGACTTTTCCGACGGCCTCGCCCGCTGCGCCTGGGTCGACACGTCCGCCGAATACATGGCGTACCACGACAACGAATGGGGCCGTCCGCAAGGCGACGACCGCGCGCTGTTCGAGCAGCTGTGCCTGGAAGGATTCCAGTCGGGCCTGAGCTGGCGCACCATCCTGAACAAGCGCGAGGCCTTCCGCCGCGGCTTCGCCGCGTTCGATCCGGCCAAGGTCGCGCGCTTCGGCGAAAAGCAGGTGCTGGCGCTGCTGGCCGACGCCGGTATCGTGCTCCACCGCGGCAAGATCGAAGCCGTCATCAACAACGCCCAGCGGGCGCTCGATATGATCGAGCAAGAAGGGTCGCTGGGGGCGTTCTTCTGGCGCTTCGAGGCGCCGCCGGGATCACCGTCCACGCGCGGCGCGTCGACGTCGGCGCAATCGGAGGCCTTGTCCAAGGCCCTCAAGAAACTGGGCTGGAAGTTCGTCGGCCCGACCACGGTCTACGCGTTCATGCAGTCGGTCGGCATGGTCAACGACCATCATCCTGATTGCCACTGCCATGGCCCCAGCGAGAAGGCGCGCAAGATGTTCCGGCGGCCTAAGTAAGGTGGTCGGCCCAGGGGGGCCGGCCCAGGGCGGCCCGTTGGCAAGGCGCCTGTGAATAACGTGGCGGCGGGCCGGCGTGCATCGCCGGCCTTCCGCGGCGCCTACCCGGCAGCTGCCGGCGTCGTCGTGTCGGGCGCCATGGTGGCCGCGCCCGGGATGCAGTAGCGTCCTTCGCGATAGGCCCAGCTGGGCCATAGCGCGTGCGCCAGCGCTTCGTCGGCCAGCGCCGGATCCAGCGGCGCCGGGGCATAGTCTTCCGGCGCGGTGTAGCGGTACTGCACCGGCGTCTTGTTCGGCGCCAGCACCAGCAGGTCGTTTTCCTTCAGGTAGCCGTAGGTGTTGTCGTACTGCATGATGGCGCGGCCCGGCGTGCTGCGCGTCAGGTCATGGCCGAGCATCGGGTGCTCGGTATCGACGCCGATCAGCGACAGCAGCGTCGGCGCCAGGTCGATCTGGCTGATCAGGCGGTCGTCGCGCCGCGGCTCGATGCCGGCGCCCAGGATCACCGCGGGAATATGGAAGTGGCGCACCGGCACCAGGCTGGCGCCGAACACGCGCGAATCGTGGTCGGCGGCGATCAGGAAGACCGTGTTCTCCCAGTACGGCGCGGCCTTGGCGCGCTCGAAGAAGCGGCCCAGGGCCCAGTCGGCGTAGCGCACGGTGTTCTCCACCGTGGCCGGGTTGCCTTCGGTCTGGATGCGGCCCGCCGGGTATTCCCAGGGCGAGTGGTTCGAGACGCTGAAGGCCAGCGTGAAGGTCGGCTGGTCGCCGTCCTCGCGCAGCAGCCGGTCGAGCTGGTTGAACATGTCCTCGTCCGACGCGCCCCAGGTGCCGACGAAGGCCGGATCGACGAAGTCCTCGCGGTCGACGATCTGGCGAAAGCCGTTGCCCAGGAAGAAGCCCTTCATGTTGTCGAAGTGCGATTCGCCGCCGTAGATGAAGCGCGAGTGGTAGCCGTGGCGGCCCAGCAGGTCGGCCAGCGAGAAGAAGCCGCGCTGCGAGCGCGGCAGCTTGAGCACGGCCTGCGCCGGGGTCGGCAGGAAACCGGTCACCACCGCTTCCAGGCCGCGCACCGAACGCGTGCCGGTGGCGTAGGCGCGGGTGAAGGTCCAGGCGTCGCGCGCCAGCGCGTCCAGTTCGGGCGTCAGGTCCATGCCGCCCAGGCCGGCGCTGTACTGCGCGCCCAGGCTTTCTTCCAGGATGATGACCAGGTTGAGCGGGCGCGCCGTCTTGCGGCTGGCGGGCTGGCGATGCAGGCTGGGGTGGTCCGCATTGGCCGGCGGATAGGGCAGGCCGGCCTGCGTCAGCACGCGGCGCTGCATGTCGTCGTCGTCCATGCCGCCGTACACGGCGGAGGCCGATTTCTCGTTCTTCATGCTGTAGACGGCGTAGAACACGTTATAGAGCGAGTTCAGCGCCAGGGTGTTGAGCATGCCGTCGGAACTGTAGGCCACCGACGACGGGTTGATCGGCCGGTGGCCGAGGGTGCCGCGGATCGCCAGGATCACCACCGCCAGGATCGCCAGGCTGGCCAGCGGCATCTGCCACCAGGCCAGCGGCGCGTCGGGCACGGCGTGGCCGAAGAGCGCATAGCCGCCCCAGCCGATCAGACCCAGGGCGCCGAAGCCGCCCAGCAGCGCGCCCTTGTAGCCGCGCCACAGCATGCCCGAGACCTCGCGCGGGTGCTTCAGGTATTCGACGAACAGCCGGTTGGGACGGGTGTCGTATTCGAGGATGAAGGGCGGCGTGGCGACTTCCAGGAAGGCCAGCAGGATGAACGCGACCAGGTACCAGATGCCGGCGGCGGTGGCGGCGAAGGGCAGGTGGCCGAGCCAGGGCGACAGCACGATCGGCAGCGCGGCCAGCACGCCGATCTGGTGCGCATCGATGCGCAGCCCGCCCAGCAGCAGGGGCGCCAGGCCGCCGGCGTTGCGCACCCGCTGCCATTGCCATGCGGCCAGGGCCAGGCGGCTGAGGGTCAGCAGCGCGAAGGCCGCCAGCACGAAAATCAAGCTTGAATGCCGCATCGGGCCTCCAGGTAATACTGCTGCTCCGTCCCCGGGACGGTTGCGGGTCGATCGCCGCGCATTTGAACAGGGTGGGCGTCAAAAAATCGGTAGGAATTATTCCGTCCGCGGTGGGCGAACGGCGGGTTCCCGGCGGGTCGCTTTGTAACTTTTGCCGACCGCGCCCTATGACACGGAAAAATCCGTACACATTATGAGGCCGGCAAGCTTAACCCGGCCGGCCCGCCGCGCTACCCTTGAGGGTAAATAGGGCCGGGGCATCGGCGCCTCGGCGGCAACGGCAAGGATGATAACGATGACGCGCAAAACAAAAATAGCGGTCGGGATTGTGGGCACCCTCGTCGTCCTGGTGGCGGTGCTGGTGGTGCTGGTTGCCACCTTCGACTGGAACCGCGCCCGCCCGATGATCAATGAACGCGTCAGCGCAGCCATCGGACGGCCCTTCGCGATCAACGGCGACCTGACCGTGGAATGGTCGCGCGAATCGGACGAGGGCGGGTGGCGCGGATGGGTGCCATGGCCGCACATCGTGGCCAACGACATCAGCGTCGCCAACACCGAATGGGCCCGGGTGCCGGAATTCGCCACCCTCAAGCGCGGTGAGTTCAGCCTGTCGCCGCTGCCGCTGCTGGCCCACCGGGTGGTGATCCGGCGCATCCAGTTGACCGAGCCCGCCGCCGACCTCGAACGCCTGGCCGATGGCCGCGCCAACTGGGTCTTCACCCTGCCCGAGACCGGCGAGCCGTCGCCGTGGGTGCTGGACATCAATGAAATCGGCTTCGACAAGGGCAGCGTCGGCCTGTCCGATGCGATCCTGCAGGCGGACCTGACGGTGCTGGTCGATCCGCTGGGCAAGCCCGTGCCGTTCGCCGACGTGGCCGGCGCGGCCTTCGTGCCGGAAGACGCCGCCGCGGCGGCGCCGCGCGACTACGTCTTCGGCTGGAAGGTCGACGGCAAATTCAAGAACCTGCCCACCAAGGGCGAAGGCAAGGTCGGCGGCATGTTGGCGCTGCAGGATCCGAAGCAGCCCTTCCCGGTGCAGGCCGACGTGTCGATCGGCGGCACCAAGGCGGCCATCACCGGCACCTTGACCGACCCCGCCAACCTGGGCGCGCTGGACCTGCGCCTGAAGCTGTCGGGCGGTTCGATGGCGCAGCTGTATCCGCTGACCGGCGTGACGCTGCCCGACACCCCGCCGTATTCCACCGATGGCCATCTGGTGGCCAGGCTGCGCAACGCCGGCGGCGCGGTGTTCGAGTACCGCGACTTCAACGGCCGCGTCGGCAGCAGCGATCTGCACGGCGACATGACGTTCTCGCTGGCTGCGCCGCGTCCGAAACTGACGGGCAAGCTGTCGTCCAAGCAGCTGCGCATGGCCGACCTGGGGCCGCTGATCGGCGTGCAGTCCGGCAAGCCCGCCCCGGCCCAGGACAAGCCCAAGGACGCGCCCGCCAAGCCGCCCAACGGCAAGGTGCTGCCGACGCAGGCGTTCCGCACCGACCGCTGGCGCGACATGGATGCCGACGTGGCGCTGGAGGCGGGCCGCATCGTGCACGACGCCAAGCTGCCGCTGTCGGACCTGGCGGTGCACGTGATCCTGCAGGATGGCCAGCTGACGCTCGATCCGCTGCGCTTCGGCATGGCCGGCGGCAGCATGGCGGCGATCGTGCGGCTGGATGGATCCAAGGCGCCGCTGACGGGCCGCGTCGAGATGCACGCGCGGCGGCTGCGGCTCAAGCAGCTGTTCCCGGCGACGGAGGCGATGCAGAGCGCGCTGGGCGAATTGAACGGCGACCTGGCGCTGTCGGGCACGGGCAATTCCGTGGCCGCGCTGCTCGGCTCGGCCAGCGGCGACGTGAAGATGCTGGTCAACGACGGCGTCATCAGCCGCAGCCTGATGGAGATCGCCGGCCTGAACGTCGGCAACTACGTCGTCTCGAAGCTGTTCGGCGACGACGAGGTCAAGATCAACTGCGGCGCGGCCGACCTGGAGATGAAGAGCGGCGTGATGACGCCGCGCGTGTTCGTGTTCGATACCGAGAACGCGCTGATCAACATCACCGGCACCACCGACTTCAAGAACGAGAAGCTCGACCTGGACATCACGCCCGACAGCAAGGGCTTCCGCATCTTCTCGCTGCGCTCGCCGCTGTATGTGCGCGGCACCTTCGGCAAGCCGGACGTAGGCGTGCACGTGGGGCCGCTGGCCGCGCGCGGCGCGGGCATGGTGGCGCTGGGCGTGATCCTGACGCCGGCGGCGGGCCTGCTGGCGCTGATCGCGCCCAGCACCACCGACGACAATTCCTGCGGCACGCTGCTCAAGCAGATGCGCACGCCGCCCAAGGCGCCGGCGCCCAAGGGCAAGTAGGCGCCGTCAGCGCGGCAGCGCCATGCGGGCGCCGTCGCGCGCCTGGTTGTCGGCGACGCAGACCGCGTTGCGGCCGTGGTTCTTGGCGTAATAGAGGGCGCGGTCGGCGCGCTGGATCACTTCGTCCAGCGTGGCGCCGTGTTCCGGATAGCAGGCCACGCCGGCCGACAGCGTGATCGGCGCGGGCAGGCCGGTCTCGGTGCCGAGCGCCTCCAGCTTCTGGCGCAGGCGCTCGGCCGTGGCCACCGCGGCCGCCAGCGGCGAACCCGGCATCAGCATCACGAACTCCTCGCCGCCGCTGCGCGCGACCGTGTCGCCGCTGCGCGAGCCCTCGGTCAGCAGCGCCGCCAGCACCTGCAGCGCGCGGTCGCCGGCGGCATGGCCGTAAAGGTCGTTGACGTTCTTGAAGTGATCGATGTCCAGCGCCACGATGGCCAGTGGCGTATCGGCGGCCTGCAGCAGCGCCATGGCTTCGTTCAGGCCGCGCCGGTTCAGCAGCGAGGTCAGGGTGTCGGTGGTGGACGCGCGGCGCAGGTCGCGGATCTTGTGCTGGATCGAGGTCAGGCCCATCAGCAGCGCGCGCTTGAGCTGCGAGGCCTCGAAATACCACGAACGCACCGTGCGGATGCGCTCGGCCGAATCGGGATCCTGCATGTGCTTGGCGATGCTGGCCAGTTCCCCGAGCGGACGGGCGATCCAGCGCGACAGCAGCCAGATCAGCAGGATCGAGAGCAGCAGCAGCGGCAGGGTGTTGCGGGCGGTCGCCATCAGCAGGTCGTTCAGGGGCAGCAGGGTGCTGGCCACCGGCCGCTGCGCGATGATGGTCCAGCCGGTGCTGGGCACCGGCGCGTAGCCGGCCAGGATCTCGGCGCCCGTCGCGTCGGTGAAGCGCGCCTCGCCGGTTTCGCCGCGCAGCGCCGCGGCCAGCGCCGTCTTGTTCGCGGACATGCTGCCCAGGCGGCTGCGGTCGGGGTGATAGATCAGGGTGCCGTCGCGCGCCAGCACATACAGCAGCGAGTCGTCGCGGTTGAAGTGCTGGCCCAGCAGGCGGTCCAGCACGTTGTCCTCGTGCAGGTAGAGCGTGCCGGCGATATAGCCGAGATAGCGGTAGTCGCGCGAGAAGATCGGATGGGTGTACAGGATCAGCCAGCGGCCCGAGTTGGCGCGGAAGGGTTCGCTGATGAACGGCCGGCGGGTGCTCAGCGCGATCCGAGCGGCCTCGCTGGTCATCTGCTGGCCCATCAGCTGCGGGTAGGAGGTCGATACCGCCAGCACCTTGCCTTGCGCCGACACCACGAAACTGGAGTTGAAGTGGCCCAGCTGTTCTTCCTGGCGCCGCGTCTCGGACGACATCAGTTGCGGGTGGGTCTCCATGTCCGCCAGCATGTCGGCGCTGTAGGCCAGGTGGCGCCGCAGGTCGCCGAGGAAGTACTCCGTGGTGGCGGCGAGCTTGGCGGCATAGACGCGGTTGCTCTCGAGCGCGTTGTGCAGCAGCAGGTCGCGTTGCACCAGGTAGCTGGCATGCAGGCCGGCGGCCAGCACCAGGAATATCGACAGCAGGCTGATCCAGAGGATGAGGCGCCGGAGGTCGATGCGGAGCATGGAAGAACCCGTCAGGCGTGGGCGCGGCCCGGCGGCAGGCCGGAAGGAGGCATGCCGGCGGTGAGCGCGTCCCAGGCGCACATCGCCTGGCGCGCCACGGCTTGCAAGGTCTCGCGGCTGGCGCCGTCGCGCGCCTGGATCGACATTCCGTGCAGGATGGTGGTGTAGAACGCCGCCAACCCTTTCAGGTCGGCGCCGGCGGGCAGCTCGCCGGCGGCGGCGCCGGCGGTCAGGCGGGCCAGGATGCGGCCTTGCATTTCGCGGCGGTTGTCGCCCAGGAACACGCCCACGCCGGCATCGGTGTCGGCGCCGGATGGCGCGCCCAGGACGATCAGGCAGCCCGGCGGCGCGCCCGGCGTGGTGAAGCGTTCGGCCGCCGCCAGCAGCATGCCGCAGATGCCCGCGCGGGCGGTGGCGGCATCGGCCAGGGCGCGGCGCGAGGCGGCGCCGTCGGTGTCGCGGTAAAGCTGCACCGCTTCGCGAAATAGTCCTTCTTTTGAGCCGAATGCGCCGTAGAGGCTGGGCGAGTTGATGCCCATCGCAGCCGTCAGATCGGTTAGCGATGCTCCTTCATATCCCTTCGACCAGAAGACTTCCATGGCCTTGCGCAAGGCCTGGGCCCGGTCGAAGTTCCTGGGGCGCCCACGTTCTGCCATGAACCGGATTTTACTCGCGAGAGCTATTTTGTGTTGATTGATAAAAAAATCGTTGACGTCCGGCCGCCGCCAGTCGATGATATTTGTACTGAACACTACAAATTAAGGTAGACCCATGCAGAACCTGAACGGAAAAGTGGCTTTCGTGACCGGCGGCAGCCGCGGCATCGGTGCGGCGATCGTGCGCCGCCTGGCGGCGGAAGGCGCCGACGTGGCCTTTACCTACGTCAGCGCCTCGTCGCGCGACACGGCGCAGGCGCTGGCGCGCGAACTCGAGGCGGAGGGACGGCGCGCGCGCGCCATCCAGGCCGATTCGGCCGATCCGGCGCAAGTGCGGCGGGCGGTGGAGCAGGCCATCGGCGAACTGGGCCCGGTGGACGTGCTGGTGAACAACGCCGGCATCTTCCTGGCGGGCCCGCTGGACGAGGTCACGCTGGAGGACTACGACCGCACGATGAACATCAACGTGCGTGCGCCGTTCGTCGCGATCCAGGCGGCGCAGGCCGCGATGCCCGACGGCGGCCGCATCATCAACATCGGCAGCTGCCTGGCCGAGCGCTCGGGCCGCGCCGGCGTGACGCTGTACTCGGCCAGCAAGTCGGCGCTGCTGGGCATGACGCGCGGCCTGGCGCGTGACCTGGGCGCGCGCGGCATCACCGCCAACGTGGTGCATCCGGGGCCGATCGACACCGACATGAACCCGGCCGCTGGCGAGCACGCGGGCGATCTGGTGGCCGTGCTGTCGCTGCCGCACTATGGCGAGGTGCGCGACATCGCCGGCATGGTGGCATTCCTGGCCGGTCCCGATGGACGCTACGTGACGGGCGCGAGCCTGGCGGTGGACGGCGGGTTCGCGGCCTGATGTGCGGGCCTGACATGCGGCCGCGATATGCGTCCTGAAGCGAGGGCGGGCCGCGCGTGGCAGGCGGCCCGTTTCGATGGCGGGCCATGAACGATTGGCGGCCCCGTGTCGGGGGACGCTCGACTTTTTTGTGGTCGATCGGCAATCGACTTGCACAATTAAAAAAAGGTCCCTATAATCTCGCTTCTTCGCTGGTCAAACACAACAACGCAGCGGCGACAACGCGAAAGCGGCGTTACCCAAGCAGTTGTGAATGAACATGCAGGGCTGTTAGCTCAGTTGGTAGAGCAGCGGACTCTTAATCCGTAGGTCGAGTGTTCGAGCCACTCACAGCCCACCAGAATTTCAAAGGCCGTCGACGTTCATCGTCGACGGCCTTTTTCATTTTCCGCGCGATCCTGTCTGCCACAAACTCGTCCGTGGTCATCGCAGGCAGGCAGCCCATGCAGTCGGTCTGCGATCCGTCATCATCGAACCGCGTCGGCTCCACAACGTGAGCAGACCGCGGCAGACCACTCGGCACCCCAATCGACCGCCGCGCGCGAATTCGCGACTTCAACCCTCGGCCTCAATGCGGCATGCCAACCACACCTTGCATCGAATTTCGCCTTCCGGCTTGGAGGATTCGAAACAATGCGAATAAGATTGATTATTGATTGTAAATAATGCCGTGTTCCCCGCATGTCCCCGCCTCCAAGCACAGAGGGGGCTTTGTGCCCTGATTCCCAGCAGACCGTCTCCGACCTGTACCGCGCGCATCACTCGTGGTTGACCGGTTGGCTGCGCGTGCGCGTGGACGACCGGCATGATGCCGCCGACCTGGCGCAGGACACCTTCATTCGCGTGTTGCAGTCGAATGTGGCCGCCACGCTGCGCGAGCCGCGTTCGTACCTGGCGACCATCGCGCGCGGCCTGCTGATCGATCTGTGGCGCCGCCGCGCCCTGGAGCAGGCCTACCTGCAGGTGCTCGAAAGCCTGCCCGAGACGCATCACCCCTCGCTCGAAGAGCAGGCGCTGGTCATGGAGCGGCTGGTCCGCCTGGACCGCATGCTCGACGGCCTGGGCCGCAAGGTCAAGGCGGCCTTCCTGATGGCCATGATCGAAGGCGCGTCCTATCCCGTGATCGCCGCGAGCCTGGGCGTATCCGTGCGCACCGTGGGCGACTACATGGCGCGCGCCATGGCGCGCTGCTGCGACATGCTGGATTGACCATGATCCGAACCGCAAAGGCACGCGAGCGCGACGCCGCGCGACAGGCCGCGCAATGGTTCGCGCGCCTGCTGTCGCCGCAGCAGGATGAGGGCGTGCGCGTTGCCTGGCAGCAATGGTTCGAGGCCTGTCCGGAAAACCGCCAGGCCTGGACCAAGGTCGAGGCCGTGCAGCGCTGTTTCTCGGATGTCTCGTGCAAGCAGGTCGCGATGGCCACCCTGCAGGGCACCGATAGCGGGCGCCGGCGGATCCTGCGCCTGGCCGTGGCGGGCGCCACCTGTCTGCCTCTCGGCATGCTGGCGATGCAGGCGCCGCAGGCCTGGCGCCGCTGGAATGCCGAGTTCAGCACGGCTGTCGGGCAGATCTCGCGGTTGCCCTTGCGGGACGGCACGATGGCGGTGCTGGATACGGATAGCGCCGCCGACGTGGTCTACGACGAGGGCGCAAGCCGGATCCTGCTGCGCAACGGCCGTGTGTATGTCAATGCGGCGGGCGAGCGCGGCAACGCCTCGCTGGCGGTGGTGGTGCAGACCGAATTCGGCGACGTGCATGCCGCGGGCGCGGAGTTCGTCGTGTGCGTCGGCGACCGCCAGGGCCAGGTGCGGGTCAACACGCAGGCCGTGCGCGTCGTGCCGCGCGACGGCCGGGCGGGCGCGCGCCAGGTGGACGCGCACCAGTGGGCGGACTTCTCCGCCACCGAGGTCGGAGCGCCGCGTCATGTGGACAGCGAATGGTTCGCGGCATGGCGCACGGGGTCGCTGGTGGCGGTGAAGATGCCGCTGGGCCAGTTCGTCGCGCGCCTGCGCGCCTATCGGCCGGGCTGGCTGCTGCTGGATGACAGCCTGGCGGAACTGCCGGTGTCGGGCACGTTTCCGCTGGCGAACGCCGATCTCGCCCTGGATGCGCTGGAAAACAGCTATCCGGTCGAGATCCGGCGCATGACGCGCTACGTCACATGGATCGTGCCGCGGCCCAAGGGGCCGATCCGCTCGGTTTGATACATCTTGTTTCCAATCGGGGTTCCGGTTGGCGTGTCCTGGATCGGCCTACCAGGAAGCCATTCACTCAGCCGGACTTTCCCCGATGCTCCCCTTCACTTTGCCTGTCCAACCCGCTTCCCTTTCCCGCGCCGCGTTGACGCCCAGGCGGCTGGTCCTGATCCTTGCCGCCGCCTGGTCGCTGCAGACGTCCGTGGCGCACGCGCAGGCCGCGCCGGCCGCCAGCGGCGCCTCGCAGCAGCACTACAGCCTGTCCGCCGGTCCGCTGATCGACGTCGTCAACCGGTTCGCGAGCCAGGCGGGCATTGCGCTGACGTTCGATGCCGATGCGCTGCGCAATGAGTCATCGGCCGGCGTGCAGGGCAGCTACGGCGTGGAGGACGGACTGCGGCAGGTGCTGGCCGGCACGCGTTGGCAGGCCCGCCGCATGGCCAATGGCGCCTACATCCTGGAGGCGCGTCCGCTGGCCAGCGGCGATGCGACCCTGCTGGCGCCGGTCAAGGTCACGGCCCAGGGTTTCAATCCGGCCTCGACCGAGGGCACGGGCGCCTACGGCGGCTCGGCCACCACGATTTTCAAGGGCGCCCAGTCGGTGCGTGACACGCCGCAGCCGGTGACCATCGTGTCGCGCCAACTGCTCGACGACCGCAAGCTGCCGGACCTGCACGACGTGCTGCAGAACGTGCCCGGCGTCACCGTCGACTATACCGACAGCGAGCGGGTCAGCTACTACTCGCGCGGCTTCGCCATCGATTCGCTGCAGGTCGATGGCATGAACATGTACCAGGCCGGTTCGAACTTCATCCAGCCCGACACGGCGGTGCTCGATCGCGTCGAGATCCTGCGCGGGTCGGCCGGCATCCTGCGCGGCTCGGGCAATCCGTCGGCGACGGTGAACCTGGTGCGCAAGCGGCCGACGCGCGAGTTCCAGGCCAGCGCCGACGTGACGGTGGGCTCGTGGGACCGTCGCCGCGCCGAGGCCGATATCTCGGGCGCCTTCAACGACAGCGGCACGCTGCGCGGCCGGGTGGTGGCGGTGGCGGACAACAAGGACTTCTTCCAGGATGCGCGCTACGAGCATCGCAAGGTGTTCTATGGCGTGCTGCAGGCGGACCTGACCGACCGCACCACGCTGACCGGCTCGTTCCAGCACACCGAGCTCAAGGCCACCGGCGCCTGGGGCGGCCTGCCGCGGGGCTTCGACGGTTCGGACCTGAAGCTGGGGCGCAGCACCTACCTGGGCGCGGACTGGAACCACTGGAACCGCTACAACGACCAGGCCATGCTCGAGCTGGAGCACCGCTTCGAGGGCGGTTGGGAGGTGAAGGCCACCGCGATGAACACGCGCTTCCGCTATTTCGACGGCGGCTTCAAGCAGTCGTACATCACGCGCGCCAGCACCACCAATCCCTATCTGTACAACGTCACCACCTCGATCTATCCGAAGAGCGCGAGCGACCAGAACGGCGTTTCGCTGACGGCCAACGGGCCGGTCGAGCTGTTCGGCCGCACCCACCACCTGACGCTCGGCGCCGAGAGCAGCTATGTGCGGCAGACCAATTCCAGCGGCTATTTCAACGTCGGGCCGAAGAACAACATCGATATCCGCGACTGGGATCCGTCGACCACCTACCCGGAACCGCAGGGCACCACGGGCGGCTCCTATTACGAAGCGAGCAACAATCGGACCAAGCAGCAGGCGCTGTATGCGCTGGGCCGCATCTCGCTGGCGGATCCGTTGACGCTGCTGGTCGGCGCGCGCGCGACGTGGTGGGACTATGAAGTGCTGCAGGGCTCGACGCGCTACAGCATCGACCGCGAGATCACGCCGTACGCCGGCCTGGTCTTCGACCTGAACGAGAACTTCAGCGTCTACGGCAGCTACAGCGAGATCTTCACGCCGCAGCAGGCCTACGACAGCAGCGGCAACCTGCTGGAGCCGATCCGCGGCGAGGACTACGAGGCCGGCATCAAGGGCGCTTTCTACGATGGCCGCCTGAACGCCGCGCTGTCGGTGTTCCGCATCAACAACGTGGGCCGGGCCATGGACGACGCGGGCAGCGCCAACCCTTGCCTGCCCAACTACCCCACGGGCTATTGCAAGGTCGCCGGCGGCAAGACGCGCAGCGAGGGCTGGGAGCTGGAAGTGAGCGGAGAGCTCACGCCCGACTGGCAGGTCATGGCCGGGTACACCAACACCCGCACCAAGTACCTGAGCGATTCGACCGCCAGCAATGTCGGCCAGCCGATCCGCACGCTCGATCCGCGCCACCTGCTGCGCGTGTTCACCACCTATCGCCTGCCGGGCCAGCTGCGCGGGTTGACGATCGGCGCCGGGGTGCAGGCCCAGAGCGACACCTACGCCAGCGCGCGCGGCATCACGGCGCGCCAGGCCGGGTTCGCGGTCTACAACGCGATGGCGAGCTACGATTTCAACAAGAACCTGCGCCTGCAGCTGAACGTCAACAACATCTTCGACAAGGTCTACTACAAGAAGGTCGACGCCACCGGCATCAGCAACTACTACGGCGATCCCCGCAACGTGATGCTGACGTTGAGCGCGCGCATGTAAGGCCGGTTGCCGGCGGCCCGTCGCGGCCGCCGGCGCCGCGCTAGAAATCCCGCGCGATCGCGGCCGCGCGGATCCTGGCCTGCGCGATGGCGTCCGTGGCCCGGGCGTCCCAGGTGTGTTCGACCATCAGGCGCCGGACTTCCTTGACGCCAATGAACTTCAGCCAGAAGTCGAGGTAGTCGGCCTGGTGCGCGAAGCCGGGGCTGGCCGGGTAAGCGACGGGGTCGTGGCCCTGGCCGCGCACGTGGATGACCAGGGCGCGCGGGATGCTGAGCAGCGGGCCGTAGGCGCGGCCGTCGAAACTGAACAGCATGCCGCGCTGGCTGACCAGGTCGATCAGCTGCTTGAGCTTGTAGGGATAGTCGAAGTTCCACATCGGCACGCCGAGCACGATCCGGTCCGCCTGCTGGAAGCGCCGGGCGAGTTCGGTGATGCGGGCCCAGATCGTGGCCTCGGCGTCGTCCAGCGGGGTTTTCGCGACGCCCTTGTACTTGGCGCCGATCGCCCGGCTGTCGAAGTCGGGCAGGTCTTCCTCCCACACGTTCAAGGTGTCGATCTCGAGTCCCGGATGGGCCTGGCCGCAGGCCTCCAGGAAAGACTCGGCGATCGAGATGGACGCCGATCGGGCGCCGCGGGGCGAGGACACGATGTTCAAGAGACGCATGCTGCGAAAGTCCGGATGAGGGCGGGCGCCGGACGGTCGGATGCCGGTGGGCCCGATTGGGAAATAACGATTGCAATTGCAATCGTTAGGCGAGTGATTGTATCGTTGCCCGATGGAATTGCAAATGCAATGCCTGGCGGATCCTGGGCAATGCCAGGGTGTGGCGAACGGGCCGGATGCCCGCGGACGTGCCGCGGACGCGCGGTCGGTGTTAAGTCCGGACTGAATGGTGATTGCATCCAGGCTAAATCACGGCGAGCCATGCCGTCTCTATAGTGACGGCATCGAATCCAAGGAGTGCCGCCATGTCCGTAGTTACCCCATCCGCCGCCTATCCCCGCGCGGTGCTGTTCGACCTGTTGACCGCGCTGCTGGACTCCTGGACCGTCTGGAATGCCGCCGCGGGGTCGGAGGCGCGCGGCCGCGCCTGGCGCGCCGAGTATCTGCGCCTGACCTACGGCTGCGGCGCCTACCAGCCCTATGAGCACCTGGTCGAGAGCGCCGCCGCGGCCGTGGGGCTGCCGGCCAGCGCGCCGGCGGCGCTGGAGGCTGGGTGGGACGGGCTGCCGGCCTGGGACGGCGCGCGCGAGTTGCTGCGGGCGCTGCGGCCGCATTGCAGGCTGGGCGTGGTCACCAACTGCTCGCGGCGCCTGGGCCATCGCGCGGCCGCTCTGCTGGGGGTGGACTGGGACGTGGTGGTGACGTCCGAAGAAGCGGGCTATTACAAGCCGGACCCGCGTCCCTACGAACTGGCGCTGGCGCGGCTGGATATCCCGGCCGCGCAGGCGGCGTTCGTGGCGGGCTCGGGCTACGACCTGTTCGGCACCAGCAAGGTGGGCCTGCGCACCTATTGGCACAACCGCGTCAGCCTGGCCCTGCCTGAAGGCGCGCCGGCGCCCGAGGCGCAGTCGCCGCGGCTGGATGATGCGCTGCCGTGGCTGGCCGGATTCGGTGCGGCGGGGCGCTAGCCGGCGATCGCGGTACAAACTGTTGCGCGCCCGCGGCGCGCGCAGCGGGCGGGACTGGCCTTAACATGAATCCTGCCGGCATCCGTCGGCGCACCGACAGGATCGTGGAGGTTGTCATGCACTCAAGAACAATGCTCAAGCGTATCGCTGTAGTCGCGGCAACGGGTGTGCTGGTGGCGGGGTGCGCCACGCAGCAGCAGACCAATACCGCGGTGGGAACCGGGGCGGGCGCGGCCGTCGGGGCCGGCATCGGCGCCCTGATCGGCCATGGCACGGGCGCGGCGGTTGGCGCCGGTATCGGCGCCGTGGCCGGCGGCCTGATTGGCTACAACTGGAAGGTGGTGAAGGAAGACGTGCAGCAGTCGGGGGCGACCTCGCTGGGCATCGACGTGGTCGAGATGCCGGATGGCAGCCTGAAGGTCAACATCCCGAGCAACGTGTCGTTCGATACCGACAAGACCGACCTCAAGCCGGCGCTGCTGCCGGTGCTGGACAGCGTGGCGCGCTCGCTCAACCAGCATCCCGAGCTGCGCGCCAAGGTGGTGGGCCACACGGACAGCACGGGCGCGCTGGCGCACAACCAGACCTTGTCGGTGAACCGGGCGCGCAGCGTCACGGACTATCTGTCGCGGCAGGGCGTGGCGGCGACGCGGCTGACGATCGAAGGGCGCGGGCCCAACGACCCGATCGGCGACAACGCCACCGCCGACGGCCGGGCGCTGAACCGCCGGGTCGAGATCTACCTATACGCGGTCAAGCAGTAGTAGCATGCGGGCGCCGCGCCCGTCGTGCGCCGGCGGCATGCCGCCGGCCGCGATGGCGCGCCGGGCCGTTGCCGGCGCGAACGGCGCGGCGCTCTTCCCTGGTTTTTCCTGGAGTTCGCCATGAGCATGTTTCCCCCTGCCCGTATCGGCACCGACATCGCGATCGCGGCCCTGTCCGGTTGGCAGGCCGTCGCGATGCGCGACGCGATCGAAAAGCGCTTCCGCTTCGCCAATTTCAACGCCGCCTTCGGTTTCATGGCGCGGGTGGCGATGTTCGCCGAGAAGCTGAACCACCATCCCGAGTGGACCAATGTCTACAACCGGGTCGACGTGATGCTGACCACGCACGATGCCGGCGGCGTGACCGAGCTGGATGTGCGCATGGCGCAGTTCATGGACGAGACCGCCGCGCAGATGGGCGCCACCGCGCCGAAAGCGGCCGGGTAGGCGGGTCAGTCTTCGCGCGCGCCGGACGGGTCGCGCTGGTGCGCGATCAGGCGGTCGAGCATGTCGCCCAGCAGGCGCTGTTCGTCGGCGCTGAGGCAGCCGAAGATCTCCTGGTTGCGGCGCGCGATCAGGTCGATGATGCGCCGGTAATGCGCGTCGCCGGCCGGCGTGAGCGACAGCACCACGCCGCGGCCGTCGGCCGCGGAATCCTTTTTCTCGATCAGTCCGCGTTCGACCAGGGCCTGCGCCGAACGGCTCGCCTGGCCCTTGTTCAGGTTGGCGGCCAGCGCCAGGTCATTGACCGACAGCGGCGCGTAGCGGCCGATCGCGGCCAGGCAGCGCGCCTCGCCCAGCGGGATGCCGCAGTCTTCCAGGTAGGCACGATTCGTGTCGCGATCGGTGATCTTGTTGATCACGTGCAGGCGGTAGGTCAGGAATCGTTCGAGGGCGGGCGTGGTCACGTCGGGCGGTCGGCGGTGGCGGCGGGATAGTGTGCCACAGGGGCGGCGCTGGCCGCCTCGGCCTGCGCCAGCAGGGCGGTGGCGGCGCTTGCGTCGGGCAGGCGCGCCAGCGCCGACAGCCCCAGGATCGACAGGAACAGCGGCGCTTGCGCGGGGCCGACGCGAGTCAGGGCCTGCGCCATCAGGGTATAGACCTGGTCCAGTTCATCGTTGCTCATGCTTGCGGCTCCCGCGGTGAAGGGGCGATCGTCGGGTAGTAGGGAGCCAGCGCGGCGCGCAGGACGTGCTCGTCCGCCGTGGCCCAGCGGCCGAGCACGTAGCCGTCCGGCCGCAACAGCCAGACCGTGCCGGGCTGCGCGCCGAAGCGCTCCTGCAGGTGGCGGTGCGGGTCGCGCCAGGCGTCGGGCGCCGGCCCGTCGACGGCGATGGCCTGCAACGGCCGGGGGCTTTGCCGGGTGGCGGACGCGAGCGCATGCAGGTTGCGGGCGGTGGCGGCGTCGGGGGCGCAGGCCAGCAGCACGAAGCCCTGGCCGAAGCAGGCGCTGAGGTAGCGCGGCGCCGCGTCGGCATCGGCCAGCAGCAGGTCGGGCGCGGGCTGGCCGGGAGCGGCGGCGGGATGCTGGCCGTCGGCGCCATCGGCCAGGTTCAGCGGCGAGCCGTCATATGAGATGGGCGCGGACTGCCGCGGGTTGATCAGCGGGCGGGCGCGTTCGTCGGTCAGCGCCAGCCGCAGCGCGGCCTCGCGCATCAGGCGGAAACCGAAATCCGGCGGCGCCATGAATTCGGTGCTCTTGGCGCCGTAGGCCAGGTTCTGGCGGGTGGCGTGGACGCGTTCGCCGCTGTAGCTGTCGAGCAGGGCTTCGGAAGCCTGGCCGCGCAGCACCCAGGCCAGTTTCCAGGCGAGATTGCCGGCGTCGTCGAGCCCGGAGTTCAGGCCGCGCACGCCGAAGATCGGCACCAGGTGGGCGGCGTCGCCCGCGAACAGCACGCGGCCGTGGCGGTAGCGTTCCAGCGTCAGGCATTTGGCGTTGTAGAGCGAGATCCAGAGCGGCTTCCACGGCGCGGTCTCGCCGATCATGTCCAGGTGGCTCTGCACCCGCGGCAGCACGTTCTCGGGCTTGACCGCCTCGGCGGCATCCTCGTCGTCGCGGATCTGGTAGTCGACGCGCCAGACGTTGCCGGGCTGGCGGTGCATCAACAGGGTGGAGCCGGGATTGGACGGCGGATCGAACCAGGCCAGCCGTTCGACGGGGCGGTCGGACGCCTGTTCGATATCGACGATGACGTAGCGGCCTTCGTACTGCATGCCCTCCAGCTTCAGGCCGAGCGCCTCGCGCACGCTGCTGCGGCCGCCGTCGCAGGCCACCAGCCAGTCGGCGCGCACGGTGTGGCGCTGGCCGTCGATCTCGGCGTCGACGTCGACGCCGTCCGGGCCCGGACGCACCGCGATGGCGCGGGCCGACCATTGCAGCGCGGCCGGGCCAGGCTGGCGCAGCATGGCCTGGTGCGCGTATTCCTCGACGAAGTACTGCTGGATGTTGACCATCGGCGCGAAGCGCTGTGCCGGGTCGTGCGGCATTTCGAAGTGCAGCACTTCGCGGTCGCGGTAGTAGCTGCGGCCGCCGCTCCAGGGCAGGCCGGTGGCGGTCAGCGCCGCGTCGGCGCCGGCCCAGCCCAGGATTTCCTGCGAGCGGCGCGAGATGCAGATGGCGCGGCTGCCGCTGCAATAGCCGTCGTCGGCCTCGAGCGTGAGCGAGGCGATGCCGTAATGCGCCAGCAGCGCGGCCAGGGTGAGCCCGACCGGACCGCCGCCGACGATCAGGACGGGCACGCGGGCGGGTGGCGTCATGGTGTCTCCGGAATATTGGTTGTTTGCGCAACTATATCGCCGGATTGGTTGTGCGCGCAACCATTTGGTCCAGGCAAAAAAAGACCCGCCGGCGCGGGCGGGTCTTGTCGGGGCGCGACGGCGCTCAGTTGCGCACGTAGTAGATGCGCATGGCCTGTTGTTTCTGGCCGCCGTCCATGACGCGCAACACCACGACCTTGGGGGTGAAGCCGTCGGGCAGCTTCAGCTGGCCCAGCGCGTAATCGTAGCGGTCGACGTTGAGCGTGGGGCCTTCCGGGGTGATGGTGGCGGCGCGGCCGTTGGGGTAGCTGCCGTCGATGGAGAAGGTGAGGGTGCCCTTGAACGGCGCGCCGTTGCGCTCTTCGCGCATCACCAGCACCTGGTAGTCGAGCTGGCCGGGCTGGCGCTTGAAGGTGGCCGAGCGGATGCCCAGGTTGCCGCCGCGGGGATCGGGCGGCATGGCGTCCTGGAACAGCACCAGTTCCTTGTTCAGGGTATCCAGCTTGGCGCGGGCGTCGGCCAGGTCGGCGGTGAGCTTTTCATGGCCGGACTTGTTGGCGTCGCGTTGCTGCGTGGCTTCTTCGAGCTGGCTTTGCAGGCGCTGGTTCTCGAGCTTGGAAGCGCTCAGTTCGGTGTGCAGCTGCTCGGATTGCTCGACGGTCAGCCGTTGCGGGCCGTAGTTGGTCTGCAGGAAGAGCACGCCGCCCGCGCCCAGGGCGATGCCCACCAGCAGCAGGACCAGCCAGCGCGGCATGCGGCGCGTGCGTTGGCCGGGTTGGTATACGGAGGGCTTGAATACGGCCCGTTGCGATCTTCCAAACATCCCCATTCCTAGAAAACGTCCTGTGTGTTGCCTGGCCGGGCGCCGCGCGCACTGGCCAAAGCGTCAGAGAATACCCGGTTAACCCGGGGCGATGGGCGCGCGGACAAGCCTCGTTGCGCACCTTGATATTGTGAAATATGTGGGCATTGGCGGGCCTTACCGCGCGCCGGATCGGAGTTCGGCGTCGAGGTCGGCCAGCCGCTGGGGGGTGCCGATGTCGGCCCATCGGCCGGCGTGGCGGGCGCCGCGCACGCGGTCCTGTTCCATGGCTTGCCGGAGCAGGGGCGCGAGCCGCGCGGCCGTGCCGCGGGCAATGCCCGCGAATAGCATGGGATGGTAGACGCCGATGCCGGAAAAGGTCAAACGGGCGTCGCCGCCGTCCTCGATCCGGCCGTCGGCCGTGAGTGTGAAATCGCCGTCCAGGTGCTGCGGCGGGTTGTCGGCCATCAGCAGCCAGGCGCCGGCGGCGGGCAGGGCGGCCGCCAGGGCCGGCGCGGCGGACGGATCCCAGTCGCACCAGACGTCGCCGTTGATCACCAGGAACGGATTCGGCCCCAGCAGCGGCAGGGCCTGGGCGATGCCGCCGGCGGTCTCCAGGGCGCTGGCCTCGGGCGAGTAGCGGATCCGCAGGCCGAAGGCCGTGCCGTCGCCCAGCGCGCGCTCGATCTCGTGGCCGAGCCAGGCGTGATTGATGACCACGTCCTGGAAGCCGGCCGCGGCCAGCCGTTCCAGGTGCCAGGCGATCAGGGGCTTACCGCCGACCGGCAGCAGCGGCTTGGGCAGGCGGTCGGTCAACGGGCGCATGCGTTCGCCGCGGCCCGCGGCAAGGATCATGGCCCGCATCAGAAGGTGTATCCGACGCTGACCTGGCGGTCGTCGAGCTGGTCCAGCAGGCGCAGCAGGGGCGTGAAGACGCCGTAGCGCTGGGCCACCTGGCGCACGTAGCCGTTCATCCGCGGCATGTGGGCCAGGTAGTGGGCCTTGCCGTCGCGGTGGTTCAGGCGGGCGAAGACGCCCAGGATCCGCAGGTTGCGCTGCAGGCCCATCCACTCATAGGCGCGGTGGAATTCGGCGAAGTCGGCGTCGACCGGCAGGCCGGCGGCGCGCGCCATTTCCCAGTAGCGGATGGCCCAGTCGAGCTGCTGCGGTTCTTCCCAGGTGGTGCGGGCGTCCGTCACCAGCGACGCCAGGTCGTAGGTGATGGGGCCGGCCAGCGCGTCCTGGAAGTCGATGACGCCCGGGTTGGGGCCGTATTGCGGCTGGTCGCAGACCATCAGGTTGGGCGAGTGGTAGTCGCGGTGCACCAGCACGGTGGGCTGGTTGCCGTTGCTGGCCGAGAGCAGGGCGAAGATCTTGTCCAGGGCCTGGCGCGTCTTGTCATCGAGCGCGGCGCCATGGTGCTTCTGCACGTACCACTCGGGGAACAGGGTGAGTTCGTCGGCCAGGCGCCCGGTGTCGTAGGTGCCCAGGCCGGTGGTGCTGGCCTGTTGCAGGCGCACCAGCGCCGCCAGGGCGTCGCGGTACATCGATTGCAGGCGGGCGTCGTCCACGCCGTCCTGGATGCGCTGGTAATAGGTCTGCTCGCCCAGGTCGGACAGCAGCAGCAGGCCCAGGCCGAGGTCCTGCGCGATCACTTCGGGCACGTTCAGGCCGGCGTCGCGCAGCAATTGGTCCACGTGCAGGAACGGGCGGCAATCCTCGTGCTGGGGCGGCGCGTCCATCACGATCAGGGTGCGGCCGGCGGCGTCCAGGCGGAAATAGCGGCGGAAACTGGCGTCGGCGGAAGCGGGGCGCAGGCTGTCCACCGCCAGTCCCAGGGCGGCGGGCAGGCCTTGCAGCCAGGCGCGGATCTGCTCCAGGCGGGGGTCATGATCGTTTTTCAAGGAAGATCCGTGTCAGAAGGGCAATATTGCGGAAAATTGGGTTGCGCGCACATAAGGCTGGGCGTCTGGCGCGGCTTCTCTATAATACCGGCTCGTTTCCGTTAGCATGGGCCCCTGCCGGGCGCCATCGCCTGGTTCTCCCATCGTCAAAAAAGGGCTGTTTTCACTCGTGCGCAAGGTTCGGTGGTTGATCCTATCTGCTATCAGCGTCGCCGGGGCCGTTCAGGCCCAGGGCAGCCAAGGCTCGGCTCCCTCGTCGACGTCGATCACCGCGGCCCCTGAGCTGCGCACGTCCCCCGGGCTGCGGGTGCACCGCCTGCCCGACGGAAACATCCCCGCCTATATGGAAGCGGACACCATCGAGGGGGATCCGGATTCCGACCTGACCCTGACCGGCGCGGCCCAGGTCCGCCGTATCGACGGCGTCATCAAGGGCGACCGGATCAACTACCGCAAGGATACCGGCGAGGTGGACGTGCAGGGCAACGCGCGCATGATGCGCGACGGCACCCTGGTGACCGGCCCCAACGCCAAGTTCAACGTCGACAAATATTCCGGCGAAGTCGAGAAACCGAATTTCTGGCTGGGCGCCACCGGCGGTTTCGCCGTGGCGGAACACGCCGACATCTTCAGCAAGTCGCAGATGCGGCTGCATACGGTCACCTACAGCGGCTGCTCGTGCGAGACGCCGTCGTGGTACATCAAGGCCAAGACGGTCGACATCGACTTCGATGAAAACGAAGGCGTGGCCCGTAGCGGCGTGCTGTATTTCAAGGACGTGCCGATCCTGGCGTCGCCCTACATGACCTTCCCGGTCAAGAAGGAACGCAAGTCGGGTTTCCTGATACCGACGTACGGCACCACCAGCAAGGGCGGCTTCGACTTCTCGCTGCCGTACTACCTGAACCTGGCGCCGAACTACGACGCCACGATCCAGCCGCGCTACTTCTCCAAGCGCGGGCTGCAGATGGGCGGCGAATTCCGCTATCTGGGAGACAGCTACGCCGGCAGCATCTACGGCGCCTATCTGCCCAACGACCACATCAGCGGCGAAGATCGCTGGATGTACTGGTGGCGTCATCAACAGCTGTTCGGCAACGGTTTCTACGCCGACTGGGACGTGGCCAAGGTGTCGGACAACGACTACTTCCGCGATATCTCCCAGCTGGGCCTGAACCAGGCGTCGACGACCTACCTGCCGCAGCGCGCGCGGGTGGGCTGGGCTTCGACCTACTGGAGCGCCTACGCCCAGGTCTACAAGTACCAGACCCTGCAGGATCCGAACGCGCTGTTGACGCCGCCGTATGACAAGCAGCCGGAACTGTACCTGCGTGGCGCCCGCTATGACTGGGGCGGCTTCGACGTGGACTGGACCTCGACGGCCGTGCGCTTCAGCAAGCCGCTGCTGCTGGGCAATCGCAACGGCCCCAACGGCGACCGTCTGCAGACCTACCCGACGGTGTCGTACCCGATCGTGCGTCCGGGCTGGTTCGTGGTGCCGAAGGTCGGCGTCAACTACACCCAGTACCAGACCAACTGGTACAACGGCGATTGGCTGGGCCTGAATTCCGGCACCGCCAATGCCGGCACCGCTTTTGGCTATCCGCGCTCGCAGTCGCGCACGGTGCCGATCATGTCGCTCGATACCGGCTTGATCTTCGAGCGCGACACCACGCTGTTCGGCAAGTCGTCGATCCAGACGCTCGAGCCGCGCCTTTATTACCTGCGCGTGCCGTACCGGGATCAATCCAAGATTCCGGTGTATGACACGTCGCTGTCCGACTTCAGCTTCTCGCAGGCCTTCGAAGAAAACATCTATTCGGGTGGCTGGGATCGCATCTCCAATGCCAATCAGCTGACCGCTGCGCTGACCACGCGCTGGCTCGACGCCTCTACCGGTTTCGAGCGCGCGTCGGTGGGCGTGGCGCAGCGCCTGTATTTCGCCGACCAGCAAGTGACGCTGCCGGGCGAGACGCCGCGCGAGAACGTGCGCTCCGACTTCCTGGTGGGCGCCAGCGCCGCGCTGACCGACACGTTCTCGACCGACGTGGCGGCGCAGTACAACCCCTACGACAACCGCTGGTCGCGCACGCTGGTGAGCGGCCGCTGGTCGCCGCAGCGCCTGACGACGGTGGCGCTGGCCTATCGCTACCAGCGCGATCCGCAGACCGGCGTGGCCTACCAGCCGCAAGGGCAGAACCAGATCAGCCTGGCCGTGCAATGGCCGTTCACCAAGCGCTGGTATGGCGTGGGCCGCGTCGACTACTCGCTGCGCAACGGTCCGTCCAGCACGATCAGCGGCACCAACGATTCCCCGCGTATCACGCAGGCCATCGCCGGCCTCGAATACAAGGGCGATTGCTGCTGGGTCGGCCGGATGGTGTTCCAACGCTATGCCGTGTCCGCCACCGATGCCAACACGGCGGTGTTTTTCCAGCTGGAGTTGACCGGCCTGGGTTCCCTGGGAACCGATCCGATGAACCTGCTGAACAGAAGTATCCCCGGTTACACGCGCATTACCCCGCCTGCGCCTACCGGGACCACATTTGAAAGGTATGAATGATGCGTAGGTTGCACTCTTTGCGTCGCTTCTCCGGCAACGCGCTGTTGCTGGCCGTTTGCGCCGCCTTCTCCGCCGCGCACGCGGCCGAGCCGAACGCCAAGGGGTCCAAAAACACGCCGGCCGCCCCGGCCGCGCAGAAAAGCGCGCCGCCCGCCGCAGGAGAGCAGTTCGTCGACGGCATCGCCGCCGTGGTCGACAAGGACGTGATCACCCTGCGCGAATTGCGCGATGCGTCGCTGCGCATCGCCGGTGAATTGAAGGCGCGCGGCATCCAGGTGCCCGACGACAAGACGCTGCAGCACCAGGTGCTGCAGCGCCTCATCATGGAACGGGTGCAGCGCCACGAGGCCGACCGCCTCGGCATCCGCGTCGACGATGCCCAGGTCGATCAGGCCATCAAGACCATCGCCGAGCGCAACAAGATCAGCGCGGTGCAGTTGCGCCAGGAACTCGAGAAGTCCGGCACCTCCTGGGACAGCTATCGCAAATCGCTGCGCGACGAGATCCGTTCGGATCGCCTGCGCCAGCGCGCGGTCGACTCCAACATCGTCATTTCCGATGCCGAGGTCGACGCCTTCCTGAAGGACCAGCGCCGCAATCCGGCGTTCGCCGCCGCGGCCCAATCGGCGCAGCAGGCCCAGCCGCAACCCCAGCCGGAAGCCGCGCCCGAGCAGGCCGCCGCGCCCGCCGGCCCGATGCTCTACGCCGTGGCGCAGATCCTGGTGCGCGTGCCGGAAGGCTCGTCGCCCGACCAACTGGCCGCATTGCGCAAGAAGGCCGAGGACCTGCTGGCGCGCGCCAAGCGCGGCGATGACTTCGCCAGCCTGGCGGCCGCCAACTCGGACGGCCCCGAAGCCCTGCAGGGCGGCATCATGGGCGTGCGTCCGCTGGACGGCTGGCCCGACCTGTTCGCCAAGGCCATCGGCAATCTGCAGAAAGGTCAGATTTCGACGCTGCTCCAGAGCGGCAACGGTTTCCACATCCTGAAGGTGATGGATCGGGGCTCCGCGCAACCGGCGCCCAGCCGCACTGCCCGCGCGCCCGCCCCGGCGCCCGCGCCGCAGCCGCGTCCGCAACCCCAGGCCCAGGCGCCGCAAGGTCCGGTCGAAGTGATGCAGACGCACGCGCGCCACATCCTGATCAAGACCTCGACCGTCATGAGCGACGAGCAGGCCCGCCAGCGCCTCGAGCAGGTGCGCCAGCGCCTGGTGGCCGGCGATGCCAAGTTCGCCGACATGGCGCGCCAGTACTCGCAGGACGCGACCGCCCCGCAAGGCGGCGATCTGGGTTGGCTCAACCCGGGTGAAACCGTGCCGACCTTCGAGGCCGCGATGAACGCGCTCAAGCCCGGCGAGATCAGCCAGCCCATCCAGACGCCGTTCGGCTGGCACCTGATCCAGGTCGAAGAGCGCCGCCAGCACGACGCCACCGACGACCTGGCCCGCATGAAGGCCCGCCAGACCCTGTTCGAGCGCCGTGCCCAACCCGCTTTCGAAGATTGGCTGGATCAGTTGCGCGCCCAGGCGTACATCGACAACCGTCTCGAGAAGCAGGACCGTATCAACCAGAACAACCGCTGATCGCAGCCCGGGTTTTTTCATGTCTCAACACCAGGCGCGCAAGCGCTTTGGCCAGAACTTCCTGACCGACGAGAGCGTGGTCGAGTCGATCGTGCGGTCGGTCAATCCGGCCCGCGGCGACACCGTGGTCGAGATCGGTCCGGGCCTGTCGGCGCTGACCCGGCCGCTGCTCGAGCGGCTCGATCACCTGACCGCGGTCGAGATCGACCGCGACCTGGCGGCGCGCCTGCGCAAGCAATTCGAGGAAGGCCGCCTGACCGTGGTCGAGGCCGATGCGCTGACGGTGGACTTCTCGCAGTTCGGCACCGGGCTGCGGGTGGTGGGCAACCTGCCCTACAACATTTCCAGCCCGCTGCTGTTCCACCTGATGACCTGGGCCGATCACGTCCGCGACCAGCATTTCATGCTGCAGCGGGAAGTGATCGACCGCATGGTCGCGCAGCCGGGCAGCGGCGATTTCAGCCGCCTGTCCGTGATGCTGCAGTCGCGCTACCGCATGCACAAGCTGTTCGACGTGCCGCCCGAAGCGTTCGATCCGCCGCCCAAGGTGGTGTCGGCCATCGTGCGCATGGTGCCGCTGCCGGCCGAGCGCCTGCGTCCGGTCAGCGCGCGCGCCTTCGAGACCGTGGTGGCCCGCGCCTTCTCGCAGCGCCGCAAGATGCTGCGCCGGGTGCTGGCCGACTGGGCGCCCCAGGTGCCCTGGGAAGCGCTGGACATCGCGCCCACCGCGCGCGCCGAAGACATTTCGGTGGATCGCTACATCCGTCTGTCGGACGCGCTGGTCGAGGCTGGCGTGCTGCAGGGCGGCTGACGCCACGCCAACCCATGTAAGCAAAAGCCCGCGTCGAGCGGGCTTTTTTTCGTCGCGTCGTGGTGGCGGCTACAGCATGCGCTTCTGCGCCGCCATCCACAGTTGCATCACGTCGCGGGCGCGGTCATGCAGCAGCCGTTCGGCGTCGGCCAGCGCTTGGTGCAGGGTGATGGGACCGGGCGCGAGGCTGAAGGCGGCGCTGATGCCGCCGGCATGCAGCGCTTCGTAGCCTTCGCCCAGCGAGCCGGCCAGCGCCACCACCGGCACGCCGGCCTGGTGCGCGATGCGGGCCACGCCCGCGGGCGTCTTGCCGCGCAGGGTCTGCGCGTCCATGCGGCCTTCGCCGGTGAAGGCGAGGGTGGCGCCCTCCATGGCCTGCGCCAGGCCGCCGAGTTCGGCGACGATCTCGACGCCGGGCCGGAAGTGCGCATTCAGGAAGGTCTTGGCGGCGAAGCCGAGACCGCCGGCGGCGCCCGCGCCGGGGTCGTCGCGGCGGTCGCTGCCCAGCTGGCGCGCACAGACGTCGGCGAAGTGGCCGAGCATGGCGTCCAGCGCCAGCACCTGTTCGGGCGTGGCGCCTTTCTGCGGACCGAAGATATGCGACGCGCCCTGTGGCCCGCACAACGGGTTGTCGACGTCGGAGGCGATGACGATGCGCGTCTTCGCCAGCCGCGGGTCGAGGCCGTGCAGGTCGATGCTGGCCAGCTGGCCCAGCGCGCCGCCGCCCGGCGGCAGGCTGCGGCCGTCCTGGTCGAGCAGGCGCAGGCCCAGCGCGGTCAGCATGCCGGCGCCGCCATCATTGGTGGCGGAGCCGCCCAGGCCGAGAATGATGCGTTCGGCGCCGGCATCCAGCGCCGCCAGGATCAGTTCGCCCACGCCGTGGCTGCTGGCGCGCATCGGGTCGCGCTTGGCCGGCGCGATCAGTTCCAGCCCCGCGGCCGCGGCCATTTCGATGATGGCGGTGCCGTCTTCGAGCAGGCCCCACACGGCGTCGACCTTGTGGCCCAGCGCATCGTTGACCGTGCGCTCGCGCGCCTGGCCGCCGGCCGCCGCCAGCACCGCCTCGACGGTGCCTTCGCCGCCGTCCGCCATCGGGATGCAGACGGTCTGCGCGCCAGGGCAGGCGGCCTTCACGCCGCGGGCGATGGCCGCCGCCGCGTCGGGCGCGGAAACGCTTTCTTTGAAAGAGTCGGGTGCGATGACGATTTTCACGAGGTCGGCCACGGTTCGTTGGGGGACGGGATGTCGATCATGATACCCGCGTGTCCGCCGCCGTCGTACCATAGCGCTTTCGTTGTTCATGTGAGAGTGGATCGCCATGCCTGTATTGCGCCGCACCAAAATTGTCGCCACCCTGGGCCCCTCGACGTCGACGCCGGAACGCATCGACGCCATGATCAAGGCCGGCCTGGATGTGGCGCGGCTGAACTTCTCGCACGGCAGCGCCGACGACCACCGTGAGCGCGCCCGCCTGGTGCGCGAGAGCGCCGCGCGGCAGGGCCGCTTCGTCGCCATCATGGGCGACCTGCAGGGCCCCAAGATCCGCATCGCGCGCTTCACCGACAAGCTGGTGCAGCTGCAGGTGGGCCAGCCGTTCACGCTGTCGCGGGTGCATCCGAAAGAGGCCGGCACGGCCAGCATCGTCGGCATCGACTATCCCGAACTGGTGACGGACTGCCGCGTCGGCGACGAGCTGCTGCTCGATGACGGCCGCGTGGTGCTGGTGGTCGACAGCGTCGCGGGCGACGAGGTCCACACCACCGTCACGGTCGGCGGCCCGCTGTCCAACAACAAGGGCATCAACCGCCGCGGCGGCGGCCTGTCGGCGCCGAGCCTGACCGACAAGGACCGCGTCGACATCAAGCTGGCCGCCGAAATGCAGCTGGACTTCGTGGCGGTGTCGTTCCCGCGCTATGGCAGCGACATCGACGAGGCGCGCGAACTGCTGCGCGCCGCCGGCAGCGAAGCCTGGATCATCGCCAAGATCGAACGCGCCGAAGCGGTGGCCGACGACGAAGCGCTGGACGCGCTGATCCGCGCCAGCGACGGCGTGATGGTGGCGCGCGGCGACCTGGGCGTGGAAGTGGGCGACGCCGAACTGGTCGGCATTCAGAAGCGCATCATCCAGCACGCCCGCACCCTGAACAAGGTGGTGATCACCGCGACCCAGATGATGGAGTCGATGATCTCCAGCCCGATCCCGACGCGCGCCGAAGTCTCCGACGTGGCCAACGCGGTGCTGGACTACACCGACGCGGTGATGTTGTCGGCGGAAAGCGCCTCGGGCGCCTATCCGGTCGAGACGGTGCAGGCCATGGCGCGCGTCTGCCTGGGCGCGGAAAAGCACCCCACCAGCACGCAGTCGCACCACCGCCTGGGCGAGACCTTCACGCGCTGCGATGAAACCATCGCGCTGGCGGCCATGTACGCGGCCAACCACTTCCCCGGCGTCAAGGCCATCATCGCGCTGACCGAAAGCGGCCACACGCCGCTGATCATGTCGCGCATCCGCTCGGGCGTGCCGATCTACTGCTACAGCCCGCACAGCATCACGCAGAACCGCGTGACCATGTTCCGCGGCGTCTACACCATCCCGTTCGCGCCGTCGGACTACGAGCCGGCCGACCTCAGCAACGCCGCCATCGACGAGCTGAAGAAGCGCAACCTGGTGAAAGAGGGCGACTGGGTCATCCTGACCAAGGGCGACTTCTACCGCGACAGCGGCGGCACCAACGGCATGAAGATCCTGCTGGTGGATTGATCCAGGGCCTGTGCGAGGCAGCTTTTAGTGTGAACAGGCCCTAACCGAAGAACCAGTAGCACACGCCGATGGCCGCCAGCACGCCGGCCAGGTCGGCGATCAGCGCGCAACCCACCGCATGGCGCGCGCGCAGGATGCCGACCGAGCCGAAATACACCGCCAGCACATAGAAGGTGGTTTCGGTGCTGCCTTGCACCACCGCCGCCAGCAGCGCGGGGAAGCTGTCCACGCCGAAATGCGTCATGGTTTCCAGCATCATGGCGCGCGCCGCGCTGCCCGAGAACGGCTTGACCAGCGCGGTCGGCAGCGCATCGACGAAGCGCGTGTCCCAGCCGGCGGTCGCGGCCAGCCAGCGGATGCCGTCCAGCAGGAAGTCGAGCGCGCCCGAGGCCCGCAGCACCCCGACCGCGCACAGCATCGCCACCAGGTAGGGCAGCAGGCTCTTGGCGATGTCGAAGCCTTCCTTGGCGCCCTCGATGAAGGCCTCGTAGACCGGCACCTTCTTCCAGGCGCCGACGATGAGGAAGGCCAGCAGGATGCCGAACAGCGCCAGGTTGCCCATCAGCGACGACAGCGCGGCGATGGCGCTGACCGACATGCTGGCCAGCAGCGCCATGAAGCCGCCCAGCAGCAGCGCCGCGCCGCCCAGCCACAGCATCACGACGGGATCGACCAGGCGCAGGCGCTGGCACGCCGCCACCGCCAGGAAGCCCGCCAGCGTCGACGCGCTGGTGGCCAGCAGGATCGGCAGGAACACCAGGGTGGGGTCGGGCGCGCCCTGCTGGGCGCGGAACATGAACAGCGTCACCGGCAGCAGCGTCAGCGACGAGGCGTTGAGCACCAGGAACAGGATCTGGGCATTGCTGGCGGTGTCGGGTGTGGGATTGAGCGATTGCAGTTCGCGCATGGCGCGCAGGCCGATGGGCGTGGCGGCATTGTCCAGGCCCAGGCCGTTGGCGGCGAAGTTGAGCGTGATCAAGCCGATCGCGGGGTGGTTGCGCGGCACCTCGGGCATCAGGCGCGCGAACAGCGGCCCCAGCAGCCGCGCCAGCCGTTCCACCAGCCCGGCGCCCTCGGCGATGCGCAGGAACCCCAGCCACAGCGTCAGCGTGCCGAACAGCAGCACCATCACCTCGACCGACACCCGCGCCATGTCGAACAGGCTGGCGACCATGGCGCGGAACACGTCCGGGTCGCCGATGGCCAGCCAGCGGTACAGCGCGGCCGCGGCGGCAGTCAGGAAGAAGCCCAGCCAGAGTTTGTTCAGCATGCGGTGTGTGCCCGGATAGCGATTGGATTGCGCACCAGCGCGGGGGAGGCCCATTGTCGCAGAGTCGGACCGCTGGGGTTTGGCCCGGAAGGCCCAATTCTGGTACTTTGCCCTGATATGCCCAGTGGCATCGAACGAGAGGGGAGCACATGGATTTCAACGCATGGCGCCGGCGCCGCATCTCTGAACCCGCGTACCGCTGGGCGCGCAACGCGATGCCGCCGCTCTCGGCCACCGAACGCGAGGCCATCGAGGCCGGCGACACCTGGTGGGAAGCCGACCTGTTCACCGGCAACCCCGACTGGCGCAAGCTGCTGGACGTGCCCGCCGCCGCCCTGACGCCGGACGAGCAACGCTTCATCGACGGCCCGGTGGCGCAGCTGTGCGCCATGCTGGATGAATGGGACATCACCTGGCACCGGCGCGACCTGCCGCCCGAGGTCTGGACCTTCCTGAAGACGCAGCGCTTCTTCGGCATGATCATTCCCAAGCGCCACGGCGGCCTGGGTTTCTCGCCCTATGCGCATTCCGAGGTGGTGCGGCGCATCTCCGCCTATTCGATCACCGCCGGCGTCACGGTCATGGTGCCCAACTCGCTCGGGCCGGGCGAGCTGCTGATGCAGTTCGGCACGCAGGCCCAGCGCGATTACTGGCTGCCGCGCCTGGCCGACGGCCGCGAGGTGCCGTGCTTCGGCCTGACCAGCCCCGAGGCCGGCTCCGATGCCGCCTCCATGGTCGATACCGGCGTGGTCTGCCGCCAGGTGGTGGATGGCCGCGAGCTGATCGGCGTGCGCCTGAACTGGCACAAGCGCTACATCACGCTGGGGCCGGTGGCGACGGTGCTGGGGCTGGCGTTCAAGATGTCGGACCCCGACGGCATCCTGGGCGAGGCGCGCGACATCGGCATCTCGGTGGCGCTGGTGCCGACCGACGCGCCGGGCGTCGAGATCGGCCGCCGCCACCTGCCGGCGATGCAGGTGTTCCAGAACGGCCCCAACCGCGGCCGCGACGTGTTCGTGCCGCTGGACGCGCTGATCGGCGGGGTCGAGCGCGCCGGCCATGGCTGGCAGATGCTGATGAGCGCGCTGGCGGCGGGGCGCGGCATTTCATTGCCGTCGCTGTCGGCGGCGGCGTGCGTGATGAGCGCGCACGCCACCGGCATGTACGCGCGGGTGCGGGAACAGTTCGGCATTCCCGTCGGCAAGTTCGAGGGCGTGCAGGAGAAACTGGCCAGCCTGGCGGGCAATGCCTACCTGGTGGAAGCGGCCCGGCGCCTGACCTGCGCGGCGCTGAACCAGGGCGTGAAGCCGGCGGTGGTGTCCGGCATCATGAAGTACCACGCCACCGAGCGCATGCGGGTGTCGGTCAACGACGCCATGGACGTGCACGCGGGCCGCGCGGTGATCGACGGCCCCAGCAACTACCTGGGCGCGCTGTACCGGGCGGTGCCCATCGCCATCACGGTCGAGGGCGCCAACATCCTGACGCGCAACCTGATCATCTTCGGCCAGGGCGCGATCCGCGCCCATCCCTACCTGATGCCGGAGATCCTGGCGCTGGGCAATCCCGACGAAGAGCGCGGCATGGAAGTGTTCCATGACGTGTTCTGGCGCCACCTGCGACACACCGGCATGAACACGCTGCGCGCCATCGGCCGCGCCTGGACCGGCGGCGTGCTGGCGCCGTCGCCGGTGTCCGGCCCGACCGCCGGCCACTACCGCCGGCTGGGCCGCTACGCGGCCGGCTTCGCGCTGCTGGCCGACGCCACGCTGGCGCGGCTGGGCGGCGGCCTCAAGCGCCGCGAGATGATCTCGGCGCGGCTGGGCGACATCCTGGCCGAGCTTTACCTGCTGTCGGCCGTGCTCAAGCGCTGGGAGGACGACGGGCGCAAGCACGACGACCTGCCGCTGGTGCGCTGGTGCATGGCGCAGGGCTACGCCGAAATCGAAAAGCGCATGGACCAGGTGCTGTCGAACCTGCCCGGCCGGCCGCTGGCCTGGGCGTTGCGCGCGGCCATCCTGCCGCTGCGCCTGGCCAAGGGGCCGGACGATGCCCTCAGCCGCGAATGCGCGGAACTGCTGCTCAAGCCGTCGCCGACCCATGTGCGGCTGGCGGCCGACCTGCAGCGCGTGTCCGGCAGCGGCGGCCAGGGCGACGCCGATCCGCTGGCGCTGCTGACCCGCGCGTTTGCCCTGGTGGATGCGGTGCAGCCGATCCGCGACCGGCTGCACCAGTCGGGCGTGCGCGATTGGCGCGAGGCGCACCGGCACGGCGCGATCACGGCGACGCAGGCGGCGCAGCTGGAAGAGGCCGAGGCGATCGTCTCGCGGGTGTTGCAGGTGGATGATTTCGCGCCGGAGGAGCTGGCGCCGCGGGAGGCGGGCGTGGACCCGGCTCCCGCGCCGCGGGACGATCAGTCGTCCTGATTCGGGTCCATGCCCGGGAACAGGATTTCGGTGAAGCCGAACTTCGAGAAATCCTGGATCCGGGAAGGATAGAGCCGGCCGATCAGGTGGTCGCATTCGTGCTGCACCACGCGGGCGTGGAAGCCCTCGGCCTCGCGGTCGATGTCGCGGCCGTACGGATCCTTGCCCTGGTAGCGGATGCGGCGGTAGCGCGGCACCAGGCCGCGCAGGCCCGGCACCGACAGGCAGCCTTCCCAGCCGTCTTCCATTTCGTCGGACAGCGGCGTGATGACCGGATTGCACAGGATCGTCTGCGGCACCGCCGGCGCGTCGGGATAGCGCTCGTTGCGGTCGAAACCGAAGATGACCAGCTGCAGGTCCACGCCGATCTGCGGCGCGGCCAGGCCCACCCCTTGCGCCGCCGCCATGGTCTCGAACATGTCTTCGATCAGGGCGTGCAGTTCGGGGGTATCGAAGCGCTCGACCGGCGGCGCGACGCGCAGCAGCCGGGGATCGCCCATTTTGAGGATGGAGTGGATCATGGCGTTGTTGGAAAAAGAAGTGGTCTGTCGTTAGAAGAGGACTTTCCCCGCCGGGCCGCCCCAAGGGGAAAGCGCCCCCTCGGGGGGCAGCTAGCCCACGCAGTGGGCGCGGCGTGGGGGCTTAATCCTCCGCCGGGCCGCCCCAAGGGGAAAGCGCCCCCTCGGGGGGCAGCTAGCCCACGCAGTGGGCGCGGCGTGGGGGCCTCAATCCACCCGTCCTTTCTTTTGGATGAACTCGATCTTGTAGCCGTCCGGATCTTCCACGAAGGCGATCACGGTGGTGCCGTGCTTCATCGGGCCGGCCTCGCGGGTGACCTTGCCGCCGCGTTCCTTGACCTTGTCACAGGCTTCATAGGCGTTGTCGACTTCCAGGGCGATGTGGCCGTAGCCGGTGCCCAGGTCGTACTTGTCGGTGTCCCAGTTGTGGGTCAGCTCGATCACGGCGCCTTCGGACTCATCCTGGTAGCCGACGAACGCCAGCGTGAACTTGCCGTCGGGGTAGTCGTTGCGGCGCAGGACGCGCATGCCGAGCACGTTGGTGTAGAAGTCGATGGACTTGTCGAGGTTGCCGACTCGCAGCATGGTGTGGAGCATACGCATGGTGGAATTCCTTAAGCGATGAGAGGTGGGGGGAAGCCGTGGACGCGTCCGGCGGATTCCCGCGTTATGCCGAGGTCCTGCAGCGCGCCGCCCATGGCGTCGACCGCAAGCCGCATCTGGTCGGGCCCGAAGGCGCCGATGCAACCGCCCCGGAAAGTGGGCAGTTCGGTGTTGGTGAAATTGCTGAGCACGAAGCCACGCTGCTTGAGCGCGTCCACGAACAGCTGCAGGTTCCAGGTCGGCGCGTCGGGCGCGTGCACGTTGACGACGATCGGTCCTTGCAGCGCGGGCGGCAGGTAGGGGCTGAGCCCCAGGTCGGCCACGCCGTCGTAGAGGGTGCGCATGTTGGCGGTGTAGCGCGCCAGCCGGGCTTCGCGGCCTTCCTGATGATACAACTCCAGCGCCACGGCCAGCGCCGCCAGCGTCGGCGCCGGTGGCGTGAAGCGCGGGCCGGCGTTGGGCGCCAGGGTGTGCTGGTAGATGTCGGCCAGGTCCAGCGACCAGCTGCCGGCGTTGCCGCGCGCGGCATCCAGGCTGTCGCGGCGGCCCACCACGAAGGCGGCGCCGGGCAGGCCTTCCAGGCATTTGTTGGCGGTCAGCACCACGGCGTCCACGGCCGGCAGCGCGCGCAGGTCGAGCGGCAGCGCGCCGAAGGCCGAGACCGCGTCGACGATGACGCGGCGGCCCAGCGCGTGGGCGATGCGGGCCAGTTCCGGCACGTCGTGGCAGATGCCGCTGCCGGTCTCGCTGTAGACCAGCGCCACGTGCGTCAGGCTCGGATCCTGTTCCAACGCCTGGGCCACGGCCTGGGGATCGACGCGGTCGCGCGCGCCGACATACAGCGGCACGGCGACGCGGCCGGCCTCGGCGGCCAGCTTCTGCAAACGGCCCGCGTAGGCGCCGGTGGACGGCACCAGCAGGCGGCCGCCGGCCGGCACCAGGGTGCGGATCGCGGCTTCCACGGCGAAGTGGCCGCAGCCCGGCAGCGCCAGCGCCACGTGTTCGCGCGCGTCGGCCTGGGCCACGCGCAGCACGCCGTCGCAGACCTCGCGGTACAGCGCGCGGAATTCGTTGTCCCAGGGCGCATAGTCCTGCGCCATGGCGGCCTTCACCCGCGCATCGGTCGTGACCGGGCCGGGAATCAGCAGAAGCATGGGATGTCTCCGTGGGGGCTGGGCCGGTTGCGGGGCAGGGGCGTCTCGCACCGATCCTAGAATTGGGGAAGCGAGGCAGGGTCGTGGCGCCGCAGCACGTTCTTCGCTTCCTCGAAATCGGGCAGGATCTGCCCGACTTCGCGCCAGAAATCCTGGCTGTGGTTCATTTCGCGCAGGTGCGCCAGTTCGTGCGCGATGACGTAGTCGATGATGGCCGGCGCGAAATGGATCAGGCGCCAGTTCAGCATGATGTTGCCGTCGCTGGTGCACGACCCCCAGCGCGTGGCCGCCGACGACAGGCGCCAGCGGCGAATCTTCAGGCCGCTGATCTGCAGGAAATGCGCCAGCCGGGCGCCGAACCAGGCGCCGGCGCGCTGCTGCAGCCAGGCCTGGGCGGCGTCGCGGATGCGGCCCTGGTCGGCGTCGGCGGGCAGCGCCAGCCACAGCGTGTCGCCGTCGGCCGGGGCTTCGGCATCGCCCGACAGGCGGGTCTGGCGGCTGTCGCCGCCCACGCCCAGCACGATGCGCTTGCCCAGGTAGGGCAGTTCGCCGCCGGCCTGCCAGCGCGTGTGGGCCATGGCCAGCTGCTGCTTGCGGGTGTGCCATTCGCGCAGCTTGGCGACGATCCAGCGGGCCTTCTCGCGCACCGCGTCGTCGATCTGCGCCAGGGTGACCCAGTTGGGCGCGGTGACGCGCAGGCCGTCGTCGGTGATGACGAAGCCGATGCTGCGGCGGCGCGAGCGCAGCAGCACGAAGCCGATGGGTTGCGGATCGGTGTCCACCTCGCGCCAGCGCGCGCCGGGCGGCAGCGGATCGGGGCAGGGGGTGGGCACGCGCGCCGCCGCATTGGGCGACAGCGTCAGCAGCGGTTCGCCGGCCGGTTTGGGGGCGGCAGCCGAGGGGGGAGGAAACAGGGTAGCGGGCGGCGTGGCCACCGGGGCCGGGCGCGCCGCGGGAGACGCGGTCAGCGGCGACGCGTCCGTGGACGCGTCGGAGTCTTGCACGTCGAACAGGAGTTCGAGCTGGTCAGTGCTGGGCATACCTTTCTGGATTGAGACGCCGCATTTCCCCTTCGATCCAGTCCTGCACTTTCTGGTTCAGTTCCTCGGGGGAGATTCCCTTCGATTCTATCGCGGGACCGATGGACAGCGTAACCATGCCCGGATATTTGACGAAAGCGTTGCGGCGCCAGCATTCGCCGGCATTGTGCGCCACCGGGATGACCACCGCACCGGTGCGCGAGGCCAGCAGCGCGCCGCCCATCTTGAAGCGCGCGGTCTTGCCCGGCGGTACGCGCGTGCCTTCCGGGAACAGCAGCGGCCAGCGGCCTTCGTCCAGCCGGACCTGTCCCTGCTTGACCACCTGGTCGAAGGCGTCGCGGCCCTTGGCGCGGTCGATGGCGATCATGCGCAGCAACGCCAGGCCCCAGCCGAAGAACGGCACCATGTGCAGTTCCTTCTTGTAGACGAAGCAGACCTCGCGCGGCATGTAGGCCGGGAAGAACAGGGTCTCCCAGGCCGACTGGTGCTTGGACAGCAGCACCGCCGGGCCGTCGGGCAGGTTCTCCCAGCCCTTGACCTGCCAGCGGATGCCGCAGAACACCTTGGCGCCCCAGATGGCCAGGCGCGGCCAGCCCACCGTGAGCTTGTAGCGCAGGTGCAGCGGCAGCGGCGCCCACAGCACGCAGGCGAAGGCGTAGGGGATGACCGTGATGGCCAGGAACAGGAAATAGAGGAACGAGCGCAGCCGGGCCATCAGTTGTCCTGGAGCAAGGCGTCGACCACGGCCGACAGGTCGTCGCAGACCCGCGTGTTCTCGGGCAGGCCGCCCTTGGCCAGCGTCTTCTTGCCGTTGCCGGTCAGCACCAGCCAGGGCGAGCAGCCGGCGGTGCTGGAGGCTTGCAGGTCGCGCAGCGAGTCGCCCACGGCCGGCACGCCGGCCAGGTCGACGTCGTAGCGATGGCCGATCTGCTCGAACATGCCGGGACGCGGCTTGCGGCAGGTGCAGTCGTCATCCGGGCCGTGCGGGCACATGAAGACGGCGTCGACGCTGCCGCCCACGGCGGCCAGTTCGCGCCGCATCTTGGTGTGGATGGCGGTCAGCGTGTCCATGTCGAACAGGCCGCGGGCCAGGCCCGACTGGTTGGTGGCAACCACCACCGTCCAGTCCGCCTGGGTCAGGCGGGCGATGGCCTGCAGGCTGCCGGGCAGGGCGATCCATTCGTCGGGACTTTTGACGAAGGCGTCGCTGTCCTGGTTGATGACGCCGTCGCGGTCGAGGATGATGAGTTTCACTGTGCCAGCCTGGAGATGTCAGCGACCTGGTTCATCAGGGTGTGCAGCTGGCCCAGCAGCGCCAGCCGGTTGGCGCGCACCGCCGGGTCTTCGGCCATGACCATGATGTCGGCGAAGAAGGCATCCACCGGCTCGCGGGCCTGGGCCAGCGTGCGCAGGTTGGCGGCGAAGTCGCCAGCGGCCAGTTGCGCCTCGGCCTGCGGACGCAGCGCGGCCACGGCGGCGGCCAGCGCCTTTTCGGCGGGCTCGACCAGGGCGGCGTCATTGACCGCGCCGATCTCGCCCTCGGCTTTCTTGAGCAGGTTGCCGATGCGCTTGTTGGCGGCGGCCAGGCTGGCGGCCTCGGGCATCTGCGCGAAGGCGGCGGCGGCGCGCACGCGCTCGGCCACCTGGTGCAGCGGCGGGGTCAGGGCAATGACGGCCTCGACCGCGTTGCGGTCGTGTTCATTGATCAGCTGGTTGCGGTAGCGCTCGTAGATGAAGGCGCGCACTTCCGCCAGCGTGTCGGCGGGGATCTTGCCGGCCGGGAAGGTGGCGGCGGTGGCGGCCAGCAGGCCGTCCAGCGACAGCGGGCCGTCCTGGTTGAGCTTGAGCCAGCCGCCGGCGGCCAGTTGCTCGAAGGCGCTGATCAGGCCCAGCGCGGCGCGGCGCAGGCCGAAGGGGTCGCGTTCGCCGGTGGGCGCCAGGCCGATGGCCCAGATGCCGACCAGGGTCTCGGCGCGTTCGGCGATGAACAGCGTGGCGGCGGTCAGGGCGTCCTGCGTGACCGGGGCGTCGTAACGGTTGCGGTACTGGGTGCGCAGGGCCTGCACGACGCTGTCCGGCTCGCCGTCGCCGGCGGCGTAGTAGGCGCCCATGATGCCTTGCAGCTCGGGGAATTCGCCCACCATGTTCGAGCCGAGGTCGGCCTTGGCCAGCAGCGCGGCGCGGTCGGCGGCGGCGACGTCGCCGCCCAGCTTGCCGGCCACGTCGCGGGCGATGGCGCGCACGCGTTCGACGCGTTCGAGCTGGGTGCCCAGCTTGTTGTGGTAGACGATCGAGCCCAGTTGCTCGACGCGCGCGGCCAGCGGCGTCTTGCGGTCGGTCTCGAAGAAGAACTGGGCATCGGCCAGGCGCGGACGCACCACGCGCTGGTTGCCTTCGACGATGTTCACCGGGTTGTCCGTGTGCATGTTGCTCACGATCAGGAAGCGGTGCGTCAGGCGGCCGCTGGCCGGGTCGAACAGCGGGAAGTACTTCTGGTTCAGGCGCATGGTCAGGATCAGGCATTCCTGCGGCACTTGCAGGAACTGTTCCTCGAACTCGCCCACGTAGACGGTGGGGTGTTCGACCAGGGCGGTGACTTCATCGAGCAGGGCGGCCACTTCGGGGTCGTCGCCCAGCGTGGCCGACAGGCGGCCGGCGTGGTCCAGCAACTGGCGCTGGATTTCGTCGCGGCGGCCTTCGAACGAGGCCACCACGCGGCCCTTCTCGGCCAGGGTGGCGGCGTAGGCGTCGGCATCGGCGATGGCGATGGCGCCGCTGCTCATGTAGCGGTGGCCGAGCGTTTCGCGGCCGGCGGTCAGGCCGAGGGCGGCCACGGGCACGACGTCGGCGCCGAACAGCGCGATCAGGCCGTGCGCCGGGCGCACGAACTTGACGGTGGTTTCGCCATCGGCCAGCTGGTAGCGCATGACCTTGGGGATCGGCAGGCCGTCGATGGCCGCGTCGATGCCTTCCTGCAGGCCGGCGGCCAGCGAGGCGCCGGGCGCGGTGCCGCGGGCGACCAGGTAGTCCTGCTTGCCGTCGGATTCACGTTCCAGGGTGGCCAGGTCGATGTTTTCCAGGCCCTTGGCGGCCAGCTTCTTCTGCAGCGCCGGGGTGGCCTTGCCGTCTTCGGTCAGGCCGATCTTCACGGGCATCAGCTTTTCGGCGTAGGCCTGGTCGGGCGCCTGGGCCAGCACCGCCGACAGGCGCACCGCCAGGCGGCGCGGCGTGGCGTAGGGCTGCACGGCGCAGCCGTCGGCCAGCAGGCCGTGGCGCGCCAGCGTGGCGCGCACGCCCTCGGCGAAAGCCTGGCCCAGCTTCTGCAGGGCCTTGGGCGGGAGTTCTTCGGTCAGCAGCTCGACCAGCAGGGGGCGGATGTTCGTCGTCATTTATGCAGCCTCCCCGGCGGCCTTGTCGCGGCCCAGCATGGGAAAGCCCAGTCGTTCGCGGGAATCGTAGTAGGCCTGCGCGACGGCGCGCGACAGGTTGCGGATGCGGCCGATGTAGGCGGCGCGCTCGGTGACGCTGATCGCGCCGCGCGCGTCCAGCATGTTGAAGGTGTGCGCGGCCTTCAGGGTGGCTTCGTACGCGGGCAGCGCCAGCGGCACGTCCATCAGGCGCTTGGCCTCGGCCTCGTAGTCGTTGAAGTGCGCGAACAGCATCTCGGCCGACGAGTACTCGAAGTTGTAGGTGGACTGTTCGACTTCGTTCTGGTGGAACACGTCGCGGTACAGCACGCGATTGCCGTTGGCGCCTTCGGTCCAGACCAGGTCGTACACGCTCTGCACGTCTTGCAGGTACATGGCCAGGCGTTCCAGGCCGTAGGTGATCTCGCCCGTGGTCGGGGTGCAATCCAGGCCGCCGACCTGCTGGAAGTAGGTGAACTGGGTCACTTCCATGCCGTTCAGCCACACTTCCCAGCCCAGGCCCCAGGCGCCCAGCGTCGGGTTTTCCCAGTCGTCCTCGACGAAGCGGATGTCGTGCTGCGTCGGGTCGATGCCCAGCGCCTTGAGCGAACCGATGTACAGGTCCAGGATTTCAGGGGGCGCGGGTTTCAGCACCACCTGGTACTGGTAATAGTGCTGCAGGCGGTTGGGGTTCTCGCCGTAGCGGCCATCCTTGGGGCGGCGCGAGGGCTGCACGTAGGCCGCGCGCCAGGGCTCCGGGCCGATCGCCCGCAGGAAGGTGGCGGTGTGCGAGGTGCCGGCGCCGACTTCCATGTCGTAGGGCTGCAGCAGGGCGCAACCCTGCTTGTCCCAGTATTCCTGGAGCGTAAGGATGATTTGCTGAAAGGTGAGCATAGGATTCTTGGAATTCGGTCGCCGGGCGACGTCTGCCGTGGGCGTGGGAAACCGGGCATTTTAACTGGCCCGGGGCGGCCCCGGGGGCCGGACCCCGGAATTGCGGTTACATCCTCGCGGTTACATCTCGGACGGGGCGTGCTCCAGGCGGACGTTGCCCCGCCGGCGCCCTGCGGCGGCCTGGCATTGGTCGTATCATTCCAGGTTGACCAGTCTTATATAAAACCAATATCCAAACCCCCGGAAGGAGCATCCGCATGTCTGACCTGATCAAGGTGGAAGTCGCCGACGGCATCCAGATCATCACCATCAACCGCCCCGAGGCCAAGAACGCCATCAACCTGGAAACCGCCCAGGCCATGGCCGCGGCGCTCGACCAGCTGGACAGCCGCGACGACGTGCGCATCGGCATCCTGACGGGCGCGGGCGGCACGTTCTCGTCGGGGATGGACCTGAAGGCGTTCGCCAAGTCGGGCCAGCGCCCCTACGTCGAAGGCCGCGGCTTCGCCGGCCTGAACGAAGCGCCGCCGAAAAAGCCGCTGATCGCCGCGGTCGAAGGCTACGCGCTGGCCGGCGGTTGCGAGATGGCCCTGGCGTCCGACCTGATCGTGGCCGCCAGCAACGCCAAGTTCGGCCTGCCCGAAGTCAAGCGCGGCCTGGTGGCCGGCGCCGGCGGCATGCTGCGCCTGCCGCGCCGCCTGCCGTACCACATCGCCATGGAAGTGATCCTGACCGGCGACATGCTGGGCGCCGAGCGGGCCTACGGCTTCGGCCTGGTCAACCGCCTGACCGAGCCGGGCGGCGCCCTGGCCGGCGCGCTGGAACTGGCCCGCGCCATCGTCGAGAACGGCCCGCTGTCGGTGCAGACCGCCAAGAGCATCGTGGCGCAGTCCGGCGACTGGACCCAGGAAGAGATGTTCGGCCGCCAGCGTCCGCTGATCGCCCACATCTTCTCGTCGGCCGACGCCAAGGAAGGCGCCACCGCTTTCGCGGAGAAGCGCAAGCCGGTCTGGCAAGGAAAATGAATGAATGCCCCCACGCCGCGCTCGCTGCGCGAGCTAGCTGCCCCCCGAGGGGGCCCTTTTGCCTTGGGGCGGCCCGGCGGCAAAAGTAATCTTTTCACCAGCGCGGCTGGCCGGTAGGTCGGCCGCGTTTTCACGTTCTCCCTTCGTTAATCGCATATCGCCATGTCCGTCCTCATCAAAGAAGAAGACTTCATCCAGTCGATAGCCGATGGCATCCAGTTCATCAGCTATTACCACCCCGTCGACTACATCCGCCACCTGGCCCGCGCCTACGAGCGCGAGGAAAGCCCGGCCGCGCGCGACGCGATGGCCCAGATCCTGACCAACTCGCGCATGTGCGCCGAGGGCAAGCGCCCGCTGTGCCAGGACACCGGCATCGTCAACGTGTTCCTGAAGGTCGGCATGGGCGTGCGTTTCGACACCAAGCGCACCCTGCAGGAACTGTGTGACGAAGGCGTGCGCCGCGGCTACCTGAACCCGGACAATCCCCTGCGCGCCTCGGTGCTGGACGATCCGCTGTTCGCCCGCAAGAACACCCGCGACAACACACCCTGTATCCTGCACGTCGAGCTTGTCCCGGGTGACAAGGTCGACGTGCAGCTGGCTTCGAAGGGCGGCGGTTCGGAAAACAAGTCCAAGTTCGCCATGCTCAACCCCAGCGATTCGCTGGTGGACTGGGTGCTCAAGACGGTCCCGACCATGGGCGCCGGCTGGTGCCCGCCGGGCATGCTGGGCATCGGCGTCGGCGGCACCGCCGAAAAGGCCATGCTGATGGCCAAGCAGTCGCTGATGGAAGACATCGACATGTACGAACTGCTGGCCCGCGGCCCGCAGAACAAGCTCGAAGAGCTGCGCATCGAGCTGTACGAAAAGGTCAACGCGCTGGGCATCGGCGCCCAGGGCCTGGGCGGCCTGACCACCGTGCTGGACGTCAAGATCAGCACCTTCCCGACGCACGCGGCCTCCAAGCCCGTCGCCATGATCCCGAACTGCGCGGCCACGCGCCACGCCCACTTCGAGCTGGACGGCTCGGGCCCGGCGCGCCTGGATCCGCCGTCGCTGTCGGAATGGCCGGAAGTGCACTGGGCGCCGGACTACAACAAGTCCAGGCAGGTCGACCTGAACACGCTGACGAAGGAAGAAGTCGCCAGCTGGAAGCCGGGCCAGACCCTGCTGCTGTCGGGCAAGATGCTGACCGGCCGCGACGCCGCGCACAAGCGCATCCAGGACATGCTGGCCAAGGGCGAGCCGCTGCCGGTGGACTTCACCAACCGCGTCATCTACTACGTCGGCCCGGTCGATCCGGTGCGCGACGAAGTGGTGGGCCCGGCCGGTCCCACCACCGCCACCCGCATGGACAAGTTCACCGACATGATGCTGGAGCAGACCGGCCTGATCGCCATGATCGGCAAGTCCGAGCGCGGCCCGGTCGCCATCGAGTCGATCAAGCAGCACGGCTCGGCCTACCTGATGGCCGTGGGCGGCGCGGCTTACCTGGTGTCCAAGGCGATCCGCGGCGCCAAGGTGCTGGGTTTCGCCGACCTGGGCATGGAAGCCATCTACGAGTTCGACGTGAAGGATATGCCGGTGACCGTGGCGGTTGACGCCCAGGGCACCTCGGTCCACACCACCGGCCCGAAGGAATGGCAGGCCAGGATCGGCAAGATCCCGGTCGCCACGGCGTAAGCCGGCAGCGGCAAAGCAGAACGGGCGCCGGTGACGGCGCCCGTTTTTTTTTGCTGTTTTCCGGCGCCGCCGGACGAGCCGGCGTGAGATTGTCCTGTCCGCCGGAGCGGTATCAATAGCGCACGTACTCCAGCGCCTGGCGCGACGGCGCCGCCGCGCTGGCCGCGTTGGCCCGCGCGGGCGCCGGGGTCCGGCTTGCCGCGGGATGCGCATGCGCGTCGTAGGCGCGCTGCCGTTCGTGGGCCGCCTCGGCCGTCATCTGCGTGATGTCCTCGGTCACTTCGCCCAGCTTGGCCGATTGCGCCAGCGAGACTTCCACCACGTCGCCCATGATCTCGGTGACACGGCGCGACGAGGTCACGATGTTCTCCATGGTGGCGCCGGCGGACTGCACCTGTTCGGCGCCGTTGCCGATCTGCTGGACCGACGTGGTGATCAGGTCCTTGATCTCCTTGGCCGCGGACGCACTGTTCTGGGCCAGGCTGCGCACTTCCGCCGCCACCACCGCGAAGCCCTTGCCGTGCGGGCCGGCGCGCGCCGCCTCGACCGCCGCGTTCAGCGCCAGGATGTTGGTCTGGAACGCGATGCCGTCCATCACGCCGATGATTTCCGAGATGCGCCGCGAGCTGTCGGTGATGGCGCCCATGGTGGCCACCACGCCGGCCACGGTCTTGCCGCCTTCCTCGGCGATCAGGCAGGCGTCGCGTGCCAGCGTGTTGGCCTGGCCGGCGCGTTCGGCGTTCTCGGTCAGGCCCTGCACCGCCACCCGCAGCGTCTGCGCGGCGGTGAAGCGCTTGGTGATGTCGGTGGCGAACTTCACCACCTTGAACGGCCGGCCTTCGGCGTCGAAGATCGGGTTGTAGCTGGCCTCGATCCAGACGTGGCGGCCGTTCTTGCCGATGCGCAGGTATTGGCCGGTGTCGTACTCGCCGCCGCGCAGCTTGCGCCAGAATTCCTTGTAGGCCGGGCCGCGCGTTTCTTCCGGCAGCACCAACATGCTGTGGTGCCTGCCGCGCAATTCGTCTTCGCGATAGCCCATGGCGTCCAGGAACAGGTCGTTGGCGCGGAGGATGTTGCCGTCCAGGTCGAATTCGATGATGCCCTGCACCTTGGAGATGGCCGCGAGCTGGCCCTCGGTGTCGGCCTGGCGCCGTTGCTGTTCGGTGACGTCGGTGGCGTACTTGACCACCTTGAAGGGCCGGCCCTGCTGATCGAAGATCGGGTTGTAGCTGGCCTGCAGCCAGACGTCGCTGCCGTCCTTGTGGATACGGCGATAGCGGCCGGCGTCATATTCGCCGCGCTTGAGCTTGTCCCAGAAGGCACAGTATTGCGGCGTGTCGCGCCGGTCGGGCGCGACGAAGAGGCGATGGTGTTGCCCCAGCAGTTCGTCGAGCGTGTAGCCCATGGCGTCGAGGAAGTTCTGGTTGGCCATGAGCACATGGCCGTCCAGGTCGAACTCGATCACCGCCTGCGCCTTGTGGATGGCCGCGATCTGGCCGTGAAGGTCGGCGTTTCGCGTGTCGCGCTTGCGACGGAACAGGCGCTTGAAGGATCGGGTCGCAGGCATGGAGGCTCGCTCGCCGCGCAGGGGCGATGAATGAATCGGTGGCCCGAATCATAGAGTCAAAACCCGCGCGGGATGCGAGCCTTTGCTCGTTATATCGTCCGATAAGTAACCGCTCAATCCCCCTTGTGAGAAGGCGTCGCCATCCATTCGGCGATCGCGCTCGGCGACTTTCCCAGCACCTCGCGCAGCACTTCCTCGGTGTGCTGGCCCAGCAATGGCGGGGCGCGTCGATACACCACCGGCGAATCCGAAAAGCGCAGCGGACTGGCGGTCACCGGCGCGACGCCGCCGCCCGGATGCGGCATGTCGCGGCGCAACCGCCGCGCCTGCGCCTGCGGATGGGCGAAAGCCTGGGCGATGTCGTTGATCGGACCGCAGGGCACGCCCACCGCTTCCAGTTTGGCGATCCAGTCATCGCGCGTGCCTGTGCGCATGATGTCCGTCAGCAGCGCCACCAGCGTCTCGCGATTGGCCACGCGTAGCCGGTTGATGGCAAAGCGCGGATCGTCGCCCAGTTCCGGCGCGCCGATGGCCGCGCAATAGGCGCGGTACTGCGATTCGTTGCCGGTGGCCACGATCAGGTGGCCGTCGCGGGCGGCGAACACCTGGTAGGGCACCACGTTCTGGTGCGCGTTGCCCGCGCGCGTCGGCGCCACGCCGGAATTGAAGTAGTTGGAATTCTGGTTGGCCAGCAAGGCCACGTGGCTGTCCAGCAGCGCGATGTCCAGGTGCTGGCCCAGCCCGCTGCGGTGCCGTTCCTGCAGGGCCGCCAGGATCGCCACGGTGGCGTACATGCCGGTGACGATGTCGGTGACCGCCACGCCGGCCTTCTGCGGACCGCCGCCGGGCAGGTCGTCGCGTTCGCCGGTGATGCTCATCAGGCCGCCCATGCCCTGGATCATGAAGTCGTAGCCGGGGCGCCGCGCGAACGGCCCGTCCTGGCCGAAGCCGGTGATCGAGCAATAGATCAGGCGCGGATTGATGGCCTTCAGGCTGGCGTAGTCCAGGCCATACTTGGCCAGCCCGCCGACCTTGAAGTTCTCGACCAGGATATCGCTGACCGCCGCCAGCTCGCGGATCAGCGCGGCACCGGCCGGCGTGGCCATGTCGGCCTCGACCGAGCGCTTGTTGCGGTTGGCGCTGAGGTAATAGGCCGACTCGTTGGTGTCGACGCCCTGGCCGTCCTTCAGGAACGGCGGGCCCCAGGCGCGCGTGTCGTCGCCGACGCCGGGGCGCTCGATCTTGATGACGTCGGCGCCCAGGTCGGCCAGGTTCTGCGTGCACCAGGGGCCGGCCAGGATGCGCGACAGGTCCAGCACGCGGACGCCGTCCAATGCGGGCGGGCGCGTCATGACCGCACCTCGGCGGTGCCGTGGCTCATGACCACGATATCGCGTTCGACAGCGCGGGCGATGAAGCGTAGCTGGCCGTCCGGCATGCGCCACATGTCGCATTGCAGCGTCTCGCCCGGATACACCGGCGCCGAGAAACGCGCGTCCAGCCGGGTCAGCCGCGAGGCGTCATAGTCGCACCAGGTCTTCACCAGCGCATGCGCGGCCACGCCGTAGGAGCACAGCCCATGCAGGATCGGCTTGGGATAGCCCGCCTGGTGCGCCACCTCGGGGTCGGCGTGCAGCGGATTGCGGTCGGCGTTCAGGCGGTACAGCAGCGCCGCCTGCGGCGGAATGCGCAGTTCGCAGCGGCGCTCCGGTTCGCCCTGCGGCGCGGCGGGCAGCGGCTCGGGGCTGGCATCGCCCGGGCCGAAGCCGCCATCGCCGCGGCAGAAAGTGCTTTGCCGCAATGTGGCCAGGCGGGCGCCGGCGGTGTCGTGCAGCGTGCGTTCGGTGATGACGATGGCGCCTTTGTCCGGGCCCTTGTCGATCACGTGGGTGACGCGGCTCCTGCCGATCACGGTGCCCGACGTGGGCAGCGGCGCGTGCACCGCCAGCCGCTGTTCGCCATGCACCAGCCGCACCCAGTCGATGCCGGCGCGCGGATCGCTCATCCAGAATCCGGGATAGCCCAGCACCACGCTCATGGTGGGAAAGGCGCAAAGGTCCTTTTCATACACGTAGCGCAGCTGCCGGGTGTCCTCGGGGTCCTGCCCCAGGCCGATGCCCAGCGCGTACAGCATGGTGTCCTTGTCGTCGTAGTGCTGGCGCACGTCGTCGAAGCGCCAGTGCTTCACGGTCGCGTAATCGAGTGGCATGGCGGCCTCAGATGGGATCCCAGTCGATCACGTCGGGCGAGCGCTCCAACGCGTAGAAGTGCTTGCGCATGGCGGGCACGGCGATCTCGCCGATCAGCTCGGGCGTCCAGCCTTCGCTGTAGTGCACGCTGCGCAGCGGCCGCGGCTGGCTCATCAGCATGATCTCGTTGGCGCGCACCGCGAACACCTGCGCGGTGATGGCGCTGGCCGCGTCGCTGGCCAGGTACACGGCCATGGGCGCGACCTTGTCGGCTTCCATCTTCTTGAGTTTCTCGACGCGCGCCTTTTCCTCGTCGGTCTCGGCGGGAATCGAGCTGGTCATGCGGCTCCAGGCGAATGGCGCGATGCAGTTCGAGCGCACGTTGTAGCGCGCCATGTCCAGCGCGATCGACTTGGACAGCGCCACGATGCCGAGCTTGGCGGCGGCGTAGTTGGCTTGGCCGAAGTTGCCGATCAGGCCCGAGGTGGACGTCATGTGCACGAAGGCGCCCGATTCCTGCTCGCGAAAATACGGCGCGGCGGCGCGGCTCATGAAGAACGAGCCGTTCAGGTGCACGTCGATGACCTGGCGCCATTCCTCTTCGCTCATCTTGTGGAAAACGCGGTCGCGCAGGTTGCCGGCGTTGTTGATCACCGCGTCGACGCGGCCGAAGGCGTCGATGGCGGTCTGGATGACGCGGCTGGCGCTGTCGTAGGCGGCCACGCTGTCGGTATTGGCGACGGCTTGTCCGCCGGCCGCGGCGATCTCGCGCGCCACGGCATGCGCGGGGCCTTCGCCGCCGCCTTCGCCGGTGAGCGAGACGCCGATGTCGTTGACCACCACCTTGGCGCCCGCCTGCGCCATGGCCAGCGCGATGCCGCGGCCGATGCCGCCGCCCGCGCCGGTAACCACCACTACCTTGCCGGAAACAATACCGCTCATTGAGGCTTACTCCTGGTGCCGCGGCGCGCGCCGCGTGGGAAACAGTTCCGCGTCAAACCGTATGGTTTACGGGGTTGCCCCATGGTATGGTCGTCACGGCATTCGAAGAATTCAAAATTAGAAATGCCCCCCTTCTGTGTGGTGGAACATGAGACATGATCTGACTGACCTGCGGCTCTTCCTGAACGTGGGGGAAACGCTCAATCTGACCCGTGCGGCCGAACGCACGTTCCTGTCGCTGCCCGCCGCGAGCGCGCGCGTCAAGCACATGGAAGAGGCCTTCAAGGCGCGGCTGCTGGTGCGCATGGCCACGGGCGTGGCGCTGACGCCGGCCGGCGAGGTGCTGCTCAAGCACGCCAACGCGGTGTTCCGCCAGCTCGAGTGCCTGAACGCCGACCTGCAGCCCTATGCCAGCGGCCTGAAGGGACGGCTGCGCCTGCTGGCCAACACCACCGCCACCAATTCCTTCCTGGCCGACGCGCTGTCGACCTTCCTGGCCGAGAACCCGGACGTGGACGTCGAACTCGAAGAGAAGATCTCGGGCGACATCGTCATCGCGATCCGCGCGGGCGCCGGCGACCTGGGGCTGGTGGCCGGCAACATCGACGTCGAGGGCCTGGACGTGACGCCGCTGTTCCGCGATGAACTCACCGTGGTCACGGCGCTGGATCATCCGCTGGCGGCGTCGAAGTCGGCGCATTTCGCCGACCTGGTCGACGCCTATCAGTTCGTCGGCATTCACCCTGACAGCGCCATCCAGACCTTCCTGGAAGACATCGCCAGCGGCCTGGGCAAGCGCATCTGCCAGCGCGTGCACGTGGGCAGTTTCGAGGCCGTGTGCCGCATGGTCGAGGCCGGCGCCGGCATCGCCGTGGTGCCGCGCGCCTGCGCGGCGCGCTACAGCCGGCCCGATGCCTTGCATGTGCTGAAGCTGGACGACCCCTGGGCCCTGCGCGACCGCTTGCTGTGCCGCCAGCGCGGGCGCGACCTGCCGAGCTTTGCCGAGTGCTTCATCGAGCACGTGCAGCGGGCGGCTCGGGGGCAGTAGCCACGGCGGCCGGCGGGCCGTCGCCATGACGCCACAGCGGGCCTGCGATAGTGTCCGATCAGCGAACGTGGCCTCCCGGCGAAAGAGGGGCTTTTGAAAATGTGTAGCGGCAAAAGCGGCGGCGCGGCAAATAATAAAAAAAGCCCCGGCCGCGCCTGATGCGCGGGCAGCAGAAAAAAATGGGGCCGGCAGGCGGCAAGGCACCGCGTCGTTCAGGTGTGGCTTGCGGCCGCGCCATCGACAAGAACGAGACTCAGGAGACTGCCTTGCTAGATCCCCAACGCCGCCGCGTCATCGCGGGGCTGGGCGCCGCGTGCGCCAGCGCTTTGTTGCCTTCCTTCGCCCGCGCCGCCACCTGGCCCGGCCATGCCGTGACCTTCATCGTGCCGTTTCCGGCCGGCGGGCCGGTGGACACCACCGCGCGTTTCACGGCGCAGCCGCTGGGCCACCTGTGGTCGGTGCCGACGGTGGTGGACAACCGCTCTGGCGCGGGCGGCATCGTCGGCGCGCAGTTCGCCGCCAAGGCCGAGCCGGATGGCTACAACTTCTTCTTCGCGTCGATCCACCATGCGGTATTGCCGAGCCTGCGCGGCGACCTGACCTACGACATCACGCGCGATTTCGTGCCGGTGGGCATGGCGGCGGTGTTCCCGATCGTGCTGGTGGTGAACCCGTCGCTGCCGGTGAATTCGGTGAGCGAGTTGATCGCCTATGCGAAGGCGAATCCGGGCAAGCTGTCGTTCAGTTCCTCGGGCACGGGCGGCGGCACGCACCTGGCGGGCGAGCTGTTCAATGCGATGGCGGGGGTGAAGATCCAGCACATCCCCTACCGCGGCAGCGCGCCGGCGATGCAGGATCTGCTGGGCGGGCAGGTGCAGGTGATGTTTGCCGACGGGCCGTCGGCGGTGCCGCATCTGAAGACGGGGAAGGTGCGGGCGTTGGGGGTGGGGAATCCGACGCGGTCGAGCATGTTGCCGGGGGTGCCTACGATTGCCGAGTCGGGGGTGCCGGGGTATGAGGCGTATTCGTGGAGCGGGGTGTTGGCGCCGAAGGGGACGCCTGCTGAAATCGTGGCGCGGGTGAATGCGGATATGGTGAAGGTGTTGTCGGATCCGGCTACGGCTCAGGCGATGGTGGCGGCGGGGGCGGAGCCTAAACCCGGCAGCGCGGAGGCGTTTGGCGTTTTCGTGCGAGGCGAGGTGGTCAAGTGGCGGGAGGTGATTGCTAAGGCGGGGATCAAGGTGGAGTAGGGTTTTGGGTTCTTTAGCCGCGTGTGCGGGGGCAGGCGGGGGATGGCGGGGCTACGATTGCGGTCCGGAGCGTTCGCTCCGGACTTCCCCTTCGTCATCCTCGTTGCCGCCTGCGGCGGCTGCCTTCGGATTCCCTCGGGCGCATCTACACGCCCCGCCATCCCCCGCCTGCCCCCGCACACGCTCGTGCTTTGACTCAGCGACGGTGAGTGGGGAGGCCGGTGTGCTTGACATTTTTGCCACCGTTGGCGCGGGTTGGCGCGGTTTGCGGGGCCCGCCTCAAGGCGGCCGCGCGGGCGGCCTTTTGAGGCTTTCGTGGTGTCTTGCGGTTTGGGGGGGACGCTGCGCGCTGGTGGGATGAGTGCGCGTCAGCGCGTCAGCGCAGCAGCGCGGCTTTGGCTTCCTGGTATTCCGTTTCCAGTTGGTTCACCAGTTCGGTCACCGACAGGACTTCCTGGGTGGCGCCTACGCCTTGGCCGGCGCTCCAGATGTCTTTCCAGGGTTTGGGGCGGGAGTTCTTGTCCAGGTTGGGCGGGGGGGCGTCGTAATGGGGGAGTTGGGTGGGGTCCAGGCCCGCGGCGTGGATGCTTTCGGTGAGGTAGTTGGCGGGGACGCCGGAGAAGTAGGGGGTGTAGGTGACGTCGGCGGCCTGGGCGCGCAGGATCATTTCGCGGTAGGCGTCGTTGGCCAGGGATTCGCGGGTGGCGATGAAGCGGGTGCCCATGTAGGCGAAGTCACAGCCCAGCGCCTGGGCGGCGAGGATGTCCTTGCCGTGGCTGATGCAGCCGGACAGGGCCAGGGGGCCGTCGTGGAAGGCGCGGATCTCGTTGACCAGGGCGATGGGGTTGAGCTGGCCGGCGTGGCCGCCGGCGCCGGCGGCGACCAGGATCAGGCCGTCGACGCCGGCGTCCAGGGCGCGGCGGGCGTGGCGCACGGTGGTGACGTCGTGGTAGACCTGGCCGCCATAGGCGTGGACGGCGCGGACCACTGCCTCGGGCGGGTGCAGCGAGGTGATGACCAGCGGCACGCGGCGTTCGGCGCAGATGGCCAGGTCGCCCTGCCAGCGGGCGTTGCTGGGGTGGACGATGAGGTTGACGCCGTAGGGCGCGATTGGCGCCTGTGGATCGGCCTGGCGCGCGCGGGCCAGCTTGTCCTCGATGCGGGTGATCCACTCATGCAGCTGTTCCTGCGGTCTTGCATTCAGCGACGGGAAGGTGCCGATGATGCCGGCGCCGCATTGCGCCGCCACCAGGTCCGGGCCGGAGACCAGGAACATGGGGGCGCCGATGACGGGCAGTCGGGTCTGCGTGCGCAATGCGGATGGCTTCATAGGCGGGTTCCTGTGTGGGTCAGTTGGCCTGGATGTTGGCGCTCTGGATCACATCGGCCCACAAGGCGTACTCGCGGTCGATGCGCTGTTGCAGGGCGGCGGCGTCGCCGGTGTTGATGGTGTAGCCGCCGTCGGTCATGGCGCGGCGGAAGGCGGGGTCGCGCGAGACCTCGGACAGCGCGCGTTTCAGGCGCGCCTGCACCGCATCGGGCAGCTTGCGGGGACCGACCAGCGCGTACCAGCCGACCACCTCGTAGTCCTTCATGCCGGCCTCGATCATGGTGGGCACGTCGGGCAGCTCGGGGTTGCGGGTGCGCGACGTGACGGCCAGCGCGCGCGCCTTGCCGCTCTTGATGAACGGGATGGCGGTGCTGGTGATGTCGAACATGAAGGTGATCTTGCCGCTGACCACGTCCATCATCGCCGGCGAATTGCCGCGATACGGCACGTGCAGCATGGGCACGCCGGCCTGCTTCTTCAGCAGTTCGGCCGACAGGTGGTTCGACGCCCCGATGCCGGCCGAGCCGAACGACACGGCGTCGGGGTGGGCGCGGGCGTAGTCGACCAGTTCGCCCACGCTCCTGGCCGGCGCCTGCGGGCCGATCAGCAGCACATTGGCGTAGTCGACCACCAGGCCGATCAGCGAGAAGTCCTTGCGCGGATCGAACAGGGTGCTGCGCTGGACCAGCGGCGACATGGTCAGCGTGGGGCTGGCGGCAAAGCCCAGCAGGTAGCCGTCGGGCGGCGCCTTGGCGGTGGCGTCGGAGGCGATCATGCCGCTGGCGCCGGCGCGGTTCTCGACCACGACGGCCTGGCCCAGCTTGTCGCCCAGGTACTTGGCGAAGACGCGCGCCGTGGTGTCCACCGGGCCGCCGGGAGCGTAGCCCACCAGCAGGCGGATGGGGCGGTCGGGGTAGGCGCTGTCGGCGGCGGCGCTGGCGCCGGTCGCCATGGCCGCCACGGCGGCGGCCGCGGCGAGCAGGGTCTTGATGTTCACGCTCATGTCTCCTTGTGGAATGAGCCGGTCGCGGAGCGGAACAGCGGGGCCGCGCCTACGCCAGCCTTTCTTTCAGCGGTTGCTTGAGGATCTTGCCGCTGACGGTGGTGGGAATCGTGTCGATACAGTGGATCTGCGCGGGCCGCTTGTACGGCGCCAGCTGGGCGCGCAGGTGCAGCATCAGCAGGTGGGTATCCAGGCGCGCGCCGGCCAGGGGCTCGACGAAGGCGATGACTTCCTCGTTGTGGTCCTCGGTGGGCCGGCCGACCACCGCCGACAGGCGCACGCCGGGGAAGGCGTTGATGACCGCCTCCACCTCGATCGGGTAGACGTTGAAGCCGGAACGGATGATCAGGTCCTTGGAGCGGCCGGCGATGTACAGCGCGCCGCGGTCATCCAGGTAGCCGATGTCGCCGGTATCGAGCCAGCCGCCGGGCAGCAGCGCCTGCGCGGTCTGCGCCGGGTCGCGGTAGTAGCCCAGCATCACGCCGGGGCCGCGGATCAGGATGTCGCCGCGTTCGCCCGGCCGCGGCGTGTCGGCGTCGGGACCGCCGATGCGCAACTGCACGCCGTCCACCGCGTAGCCGGCGCTGCAATCGGCCGGCGGCGCGTCGATGTCGGTGATGAACATGGAGCCGGCGTATTCGGTGATGCCATAGCCGTGGTGCATGGCGACGCCGAAGTAGCGTTCGGCGTCGCGCTTGAGGGTGGGGTCGAGCGCCGCGCCGCCGGTGTAGAGGTAGCGCAGCGCCGGCGCGCGCAGTTCGCCGCGCGGCGGCGCGGCCGCCAGCATGCGGTTGAACATGGTCGGCACGCCCTGCAGGATGCTGACGCCGGGATGGGCCAGCGCCTTGAAGGCGTCGGCGGGATCGAAGCGGCTGCGCAGCACCAGGCTGGCGCCGGCGTGCAGCGTGGCCATCAGCACGGTGGCGATGCCGAAGATGTGCGACAGCGGCAGCGCGGCGTAGCCGATGTCCCGTGGGGTCAGGCGGCGCGAGGCGGCCGAGACGCCGGCGAAGTGCAGCAGGCCGCGATGCGGCACCATGACGCCCTTGGGGGCGCCGGTGGTGCCGGACGTGTAGATCACGGTGGCGACTTCGGCGGCCTGGTCGCCGGTCTCGGGCTGGGTCGGGCTGTCCGCATGGCGCGCATGCACGCCCGGACCCCAGGCGGCGGCATCGGCCGGTTGCGCGCCGGCCGCTTCGGCGTGGGCGGCGGCGGCCGGCGATATGCCGCTGGTGTAGAGCGTGATTTCGGGCTGGGCATGGGCGCCGATCGCGGCGAGCTCGCGCGCCGACAGCCGCGCGTTCACGCCCACCGGCCAGGCGCCGACAAGGCCGCAGCCGAACAGCGTGGCGATCATGGCGGCGCAGTTCTCGCCGACCATCATCACGCGATGGCCCGGTTCGACCCCCGCGGCCGCGAGCCAGCCGGCCGCGGCCAGGGCGCGCCGCCACAGTTGCGCATAGGTCAGGATGCCGCCGCCTTCCTCGTACAGGCAGATGGCGTCGGGCTGGACGCTGGCCTGGCGGGCCAGCAGCTGGTGGATGCGGGTGAGCGGTTCGGTGTGCGACATGGTTGCTGCAATCGGGGTCAAAGCGTGGCGGCGGTGCCGAGGATGGCCGTAGCCTGGCTGGACAGCGTGCCGCCGTTGCCGTGCACCAGCGCCAGCTCGGCGCCGGCCACCTGGCGCGCGCCGGCCTCGCCGCGCAGCTGCCGCACGGCCTCGATCATGATGAAGACGCCGTACATGCCCGGATGCACGCAGCACAGGCCGCCGCCGTTGGTGTTGACCGGCAATCGCCCGCCGGGGGCGATGGCGCCGCCGGCGATGAAGTCCTTGCTCTCGCCCTTGGCGCAGAAGCCCAGGTCTTCCAGGAACAGCAGGGTGTTAATGGTGAAGGCGTCGTACAGCTCGACCACGTCGATGTCCCGGGCCGAGACGCCCGCCATGGCATAGGCGCGGCGGCCCGATTCGCTGGCGGCGGTGATGGTTAGATCTTCCATCGACGAGATCTGGCGGTTCCAGACGGCGGTGGCGTTGCCCAGCACGTACACCGGCGGGCGCGGCAGGTCGCGGGCGCGGTCGGCCCGCACCAGCACGTAGGCGCCGGCGCCGTCGGTGACCAGGCAGCAATCGCGCACGCTCAGGGGATCGGACACCATGCGCGCGCCCAGGATCTGCTCCAGCGTGGCCGGTTCGCGCAGCTGGGCCTCGGGGTTGAGCTGGGCCCACTGGTTGGCGGCCAGCGCGACCTGCGCCAGGTGCTCGCGGCGGGTGCCGTACTGGTGCATGTGGCGCGCCGCGGCCAACGCATAGGACGACAGCGGGCTCAACGGGTCATACGGTGTCTCGTAGGGCTGCGGATCGAACTGCTTGCGCACGCGGCCGATCTCGGCGCGGCTCAGCGTCGAGGTGCGCTGCGTGCTGCCGTAGCAGACCAGCACCGCGTTGCATTGGCCCGAGGCCAGCGCGTGCAGCGCCGGCAGCAGGTGCGCCACGAAGCTGCTGCCGCCCAGCATGGTGCTGTCGATGAAGCTGGGGCGGATGCCCAGGTGCTCGATGACGGGCATCGCCCACATCGGCGCGGCCACGCTGGCGGTGCAGATGCCGTCGATGTCGCGCATCGACAGGCCGGCGTCGGCCACCGCGCGCTGCGCCGCCTGCACCAGGATTTCCATTTCGGTGTAGCCGTTGGCCTGGCCCAGGCCGGCATGGCCGACGCCCGCCACCGCGACGGCGCCGCGCAGATCGTTCAGCGTCATTGCGCCTCCTTGTTCGGCACGAAGACCAGCAGGCCGCGGCCTTCCTTCACGGCCACCTGGGCCCGCACCGCCATGCCGATGCGCACGGCCTCGGGCGCCACGCCCTCGACCCGGCTCATCAGGCGCACGCCTTCGGCCAGGTCGATCAGCGCCACGTTGTAGTCGCCGCCCGCCTCGGGCTTGCGCCGCACGGTGGTGGTGGAATAGACCGTGCCGCGCCCGTCCGGCGTGCGCCAGGACAGTTGGCCGGCGCCGCAGTGCGGGCAGAGCATGCGGGGATAGAACACGGCGCGATCGCAGGCATCGCAGTGCTGGATCTGGAAGCGCCCCTGGTCGAGCGCCTGGCGGTACTGCGCCTCGACGCCTTCCGTGGCGCGTGGGTCGGTTGCGGTCATTGCATGCGGTTCCGGATGGATGAGCCGCCAGTGTCGGGGCTGGCGCCGGCCCGTGCCATTCTTCATTGCTGAAGCAGGCCTTTTGCCGGCCCGTAGTGCCACGCCCTACACCGAGGCAAAAGCCGGTCTTCCGCAACCGCAGATTGTCCGCCGCGCGGTCGCCATGGCTAGATACCCATCAAAGGAGGTAGGCCATGAATCTGACCTGGACGCCGGAAGAGATCCGGTTCCGCGAAATGGTGCGCGCGTTCGCCGCCGACCGGCTGCCGCGGGACATCCGCGACAAGGTGTGCCGGCACCAGCGCCTGGAACGCGACGACTACGTGCGCTGGCACAACATCCTGGCCGACCAGGGCTGGGGCGCGCCGAACTGGCCGGTCGAGCATGGCGGCACCGGCTGGAACGCGCTGGAGCGATTGATCTTCGAAGTCGAGTGCTTCAAGGCCGGCGCGCCGCGCCTGCTGCCGTTCGGCCTGTCCATGATCGGCCCGGTGCTGATGAAGTACGGCAGCGCCGAACAGCAGGCGCGCTTCCTGCCGCGCATGCCGCGCGTTCAGGACTGGTGGTGCCAGGGCTATTCCGAGCCCGGCTCGGGGTCGGACCTGGCCTCGCTCAAGACCCGCGCGGTGCGCGATGGCGATGACTACGTGGTCAACGGCCAGAAGACCTGGACCACGCTGGCGCAATACGCCGACTGGATGTTCTGCCTGGCGCGCACCGATCCCGAGGCGCGGGCGCAGCGCGGCATCTCGATGCTGCTGCTGGACATGCGCGCGCCGGGCGTGACCGTGCGCCCGATCCGCACGCTCGACGGCGGCCATGACGTCAACGAGGTCTGGCTGGAGAACGTGCGGGTGCCGGCCGCCAACCTGGTGGGCGAGGAGAACCAGGGCTGGACCTACGCCAAGTACCTGCTGGGCCACGAACGCACCGGCATCGCCGGCCTGGGCCATTGCCATCGCGAACTCGGCATCCTCAAGGACATGGCGGCGCGCGCTACCTCGCACGGCCGGCCGCTGCTGGCCGACAGCCGCATGCGCGACCGCATCTCGCGCATCGAGGTCGACATCATGGCGCTGGAAATGCTGCTGCTGCGCGTGGCCGCCAGCAACGGCGGCACGCCCGGTCCGGAAGCCTCGGTGCTGAAGATCCGCGGCTCCGAGATCCAGCAGGACCTGGCCATGCTGCAGATGGAAGTCGCCGGCCCCGACGCCTGGCCGTACGACCCCGAATGGATGCTGGCCGAGGCCGACTACCACGGCCCCGGCCCGGAGATGGCGGCCGCGTCGGGCGCCGGCTATGCCGACATGCGCAAGACCTCGATCTACGGCGGCACCACCGAAGTGCAGAAGGGCATCATCGCCCGCCTGGTGCTGGGCCTGTAGGCCCGGCCCGCATCCGCAAGGAACACGACGCATGGATTTCCTCTATACCGAAGAACAGCGCATGCTGGCCGACAGCCTGCGCCGCCTGGTGGACCAGGCTTGGACCCGGCCGCAGCGCCGCGCCCGCGAGACCGCGGGCCGGCTGGACCCGGCGGCGTGGGCCGCGCTGGCCGAACTGGGCGTGCTGGGCCTGAACATCCCGCAGGAAGCCGGCGGCTTTGGCGAAGTGCCGGCCAGCCTGCTGCCGGTGCACCTGGAGCTGGGGCGCGGCCTGGTGGCCGAGCCGGTGATTGCCAGCGCCGTGATGGGCGCGGCCCTGATCGGCGCGTGTGGCGACGCGGCGCGCGAGCGCTGGCTGCCGGGCATCGCCTCGGGCGACACGGTGGTCAGCGTGGCGTACCAGGAGCCCGGGCGCCGCTACCAGGCCGATCCGCGCGACTGCCGCGCGACGCGCGATGGCGGCGGCTGGCGCCTGGATGGCGCCAAGCACCTGGTGTGGCATGGCGCCGCGGCCCATGCCTGGCTGGTGAGCGCGCGCGGCGAAAACGGCGCCACGCTGCTGCTGGCTGTGCCGGCGGATGCCAGGGGCGTGCGCGTCACCGACACGCCGACGCTGGACGGCGCGCGCTGCGCGCGGCTGGATTTCGACGCGGTGCCGCTTGGCGGGGACGCCTTGCTGGCGCAAGGCGAGGCGGGCGACGCGGCCCTGGCGCAGGCGCTGCAATGGGGCACGGCGGCGCTATGCGCCCATGCGGCGGGCGCGATGGAACAGTTGCTGGAGATCACCGTCGACTATCTCAAGACGCGCAAGCAGTTCGGCCAGCCGCTGGCCTCGTTCCAGGCCTTGCAGCACCGCCTGGCCGAGATGCTGGTGGCCAAGGAATTGGCGCTGTCGATGGCCTACGTGGCGGTGGCCGCGCTGACCGAGCCCGACGCGGCGCAGCGCCGCCGCATGCTGGCCTCGGCCAAGCTGGAAACCGCGCGCGCGGGCCGGCTGGTGGCGCAGATGGCGGTGCAGCTGCACGGCGGCATGGGCATGACGGACGAGCTGGAGGTCGGCGACTACTTCAAGCGCCTGACGGTGGCGGATCTGTTGCTGGGCGACAGCGCCGAGCAATTGGCCGTGCTGGAGGAACTGGCATGAGCGACGACCGCTACACCGAGATCACGTTCACGCTGGAGCAGGGCGTCGGCGTCATCACGCTCAACCGCCCCGAGCGCCTGAACAGCTTCACCGCGGTCATGCACGCCGAGCTGGCGCGGGCGCTGGACACGCTGGAGGCGCACGCCGGATTGCGCGGGGTGATCCTGACCGGCGCCGGCCGCGGCTTCTGCGCCGGCCAGGACCTGGGCGAGCGCAAGCCGGCCGAGGACGGCTCGCGCCGCGACCTGAGCGAGAACCTGGAAAAACTGTACAAGCCGCTCATCATGCGGCTGCGCGCGCTGCCGGCGCCGGTGGTGTGCGTGATGAACGGCGTGGCGGCCGGCGCCGGCGCCAGCCTGGTGCTGGCGTGCGACGTGGTGTTCGCGGTGGAGTCGGCGCGCTTCATCCAGGCCTTCAGCAAGATCGGCCTGCTGCCGGACGCCGGCGGCACCTGGTTCCTGCCGCGCCTGGTGGGTTCGGCGCGGGCCATGGGCGCGGCCCTGTTCGGCGAAGCGGTGAGCGCGCGGCAGGCCGAGGCCTGGGGCCTGATCTGGCGCGTGGTGCCGGACGCGGACCTGGCGGCGACGCAGGCCGAGGTCCGCGCCACGCTGGCGGCGGGGCCGACCCGCGCCTACGCCGCCACCAAGGCCGCCCTGCATGCGTCCAGCGGCAACACGCTGGCGCGGCAGTTCGACCTGGAATGCGCCTTGCAGCGCGAGCTGGGCTACACCGATGACTACCTGGAGGGCATGCGCGCCTTCGCGCAGAAGCGCGCGCCGGCGTTCAGCGGGCGCTAGGGGTTGCGCGAGGCTTCTGGTCGTGTGGGCCGATTCCAGGGTGTGGCATTGGCGCGCGGGAGGCGTTCGTTGCGTCTTGCGCCGCCGGTCGTCCGCGCGTCAGGCGGCCGCCGGCTGCCGGATCTGTTCGATCAGCTCGCGGGCGCAGCCGGGCAGGGCGTCGATGTCGCGCACCAGCAGCTTGCGCTCGCGTACCACCCAGGGCTCGTCCAGCTCCACCACCCGCAGCTTCATTTCCGCGCCGTAGCGGCGCGCGGCCGAGTCGGGGATCACGCCCACGCCGACGCCCGCCTGCACCATGCGGCAGATCGAGTCGAAGCTGTACAGCTGGATGCGTTGCGGCAGGCGCTGGCCGATGCGTTCGAGCTGATCGCGCAGGAATGCCACCAGGGTGGAGCCCTCGTGCATGGTGATGAACGGATAGCGCACGGCGTCGGCCAGCTTGACCTTGTCCTGGTCCTGCAGCGGATGGCCGTTGGGCACCACCAGCACCAGCCGGTCGGTGCTGAAGTGGATGGCCTGCAATTCGGGGGCGTCGACCGGCCCGGCGACGATGCCCAGGTCGGTGGTGCCGTCCAGCACGCCGCGCACGATGTCGCGGGTCAGGCGTTCCTGCAGGTCGACCGTGACGCCGGGGTGGCCCGCCAGGAACTGCGCCAGGATGTCGGGCATGAATTCCGTGACCGCAGTGGTGTTGGCGAAAATGCGGATATGGCCGGCGTCGCCGTCGGCCTGTTCCTGGAAATCGTGTTTCAGGTGGTCGACCTGGCGCATGATGACCCGCGCATGCTGCAACAGCCGCTGGCCCGCGGGGGTGATTTCCACGCCGCGGCTGTCGCGGTACAACAGGCGGGTGTTGAGCTGGTTCTCCAGCGCCTTGATCCGCACGCTGACGGCGGCCAGCGACAGGTGCGCCCGCTTGGCGGCCTGCGTCAGGCTGGGGGATTCGGCGATGTGGATGAACAGGCGGAGGTCGGCGAGGTCGAAGTGCATGGCGCCTATATTACGGCGGCCGGCGCCGGGCGCACGATTCAGGCGCCCCAAACCCGGCCTTGAGGAAAAATGAATTCACAGCGCGCGCGGCATGCGGGATGCTAGCCACCAGAACAATCATCTACCAGAGGAATATCGGCATGACATCGACAGACCCGGCCGGCTGGATCGGCAGCGGCGAGCGCCAGGCGGACGCGCTGGACCCCGGCCACGCGGCGCGCATCGCCGCCACGCTGGGCGGACCCGCGCCCGCCGTCGGCGACCCCTTGCCGCCCTTGTGGCAGTGGGCGTTCTTCATCAGCACGGTCGCGGCCGACGGATTGGGGACGGATGGTCATCCAGCCCGCGGCGGCTTCCTGCCGCCGGCGCACGACCGCAACCGCATGTGGGCCGGCGGCCGCGTCGAGTTCCGCCGCCCGTTGCGGGTGGGCGTGCCGGCCGAGCGGGTCTCGGTGGTGGCCGACGTCAAGGAAAAAGCCGGCCGCACCGGCGCGCTGCTGTTCGTCACGGTGCGCCACGAGTACCGCCAGGATGGCGAGGTTGCCATCCTGGAAGAGCAGGACATCGTCTATCGGCAGCCCACGCCGCCCAAGCTCGCCGGCACCGAGCCGGCGCCGCAGGCGCAGTGGCGCGACACCATCGAGCCCACCTCGGTGTTGCTGTTCCGCTATTCGGCCGTGACCTTCAACGGCCACCGCATCCACTACGACCATCCCTACGTCACCGGCACCGAAGGCTATCCGGGCCTGGTGGTGCACGGCCCGCTGATCGCCACCGAGATGGTCGCCGCCTTCCTGCGCGCCCATCCCGGCGCGCGCCCCACGCACCTGTCCTACCGCGGCCTGCGGCCGTTGATCGCGCCCACCCCGTTCCAGGTGGCGGGGCGGATCGACGAACCCGGCCTGGCCCGGCTCTGGGCCGAGCAGGACGGCACGCTGGCCCACCAGGCCGAACTGAGGTTCACCGCATGAGCACGCCAGCCCCCCGCCCGCTGGACGGCATCACCGTCGTCAGCCTCGAACACGCCATCGCCGCTCCGTTCTGCACCCGCCAGCTGGCGGACATGGGCGCGCGCGTCATCAAGATCGAACGCCCCGGCGCGGGCGACTTCGCCCGCGGCTACGACGAGCGCGTGCGCGGCCTGTCGTCGCACTTCGTCTGGACCAACCGCTCCAAGGAAAGCCTGACGCTGGACCTGAAACGCGACGAGGCCGGCGACATCATGGAACGCCTGCTGCAACAGGCCGACGTGCTGGTGCAGAACCTGGCGCCGGGCGCCGCGGCGCGCCTGGGCCTGTCGTTCGAGGCGCTGCACGCCCGCTTCCCGCGCCTGATCGTCTGCGACATCTCCGGCTACGGCGAGGGCGGCCCCTATCAAGACAAGAAGGCCTACGACCTGCTGATCCAGAGCGAAAGCGGTTTCCTGTCGGTCACCGGCACCGCCGACGACCCGGTCAAGGCGGGCTGCTCCATCGCCGACATCTCGGCCGGCATGTATGCTTATTCCGCCATCCTCAACGCGTTGCTGCTGCGCCAGAAGACCGGCCTGGGCAGCCGCCTGGACGTCTCCATGCTCGAAAGCATGGTCGAGTGGATGGGCTTTCCGATGTACTACGCGTTCGAGGGCGCCAAGCCGCCGGTGCGCGCCGGCGCGGCCCACGCCTCGATCTACCCGTACGGCCCGTTCCCCACCGGCGACGGCAACACCATCATGCTGGGCCTGCAGAATGAACGCGAATGGCGCGTGTTCTGCGCCCAGGTGCTGCGCCAGGCCGAACTGGCCGAGGACCCGCGCTTTGCCAGCAACTCGCTGCGCACCTCCAACCGCGAGGCGCTGCGCGCGCTGATCGTGGCGGCCTTCGCCGACCTCAGCGTGCAGCAGGTCACCGACCGGCTGGAGGACGCGCAGATCGCCAACGCCCGGGTCAACGACATGGCCGGGGTCTGGGCCCACCCGCAATTGCGGGCGCGCGACCGCTGGAGCCAGGTCGACAGCCCGGCCGGCGCGCTGCCGGCGCTGCTGCCGCCGGCCAGCAGCAACGCCTTCGCGCCGCGCATGGCGGCGGTGCCCGCCGTGGGCCAGAACACGGATGCGGTGCTAGCATCACTGGGATACGCGCCCGAACAGGTGGCGCGATTCCATGCTTCGGAGGTGGTGTGATGCATTCCGTCGTTCGTACCGCGTTGTTCGTGCCGGCCTCCCGTCCCGAACGCATCCCCAAGGCCCTGGCCAGCGGCGCCGATGCCGTCATCGTCGACCTGGAAGACGCGGTCGAGCACCTGGCCAAGGCCTCGGCCCGCGAGGCGCTCTGCGACTTCCTGGGCACGCAGCCGCGGGCGCGGGTGTGGGTGCGCATCAACGACGCCTCCACCTCGTGGCACGACGACGACCTCAAGGCCTGCCGCGGCAAGCCCGCGGTGGCCGGCATCCTGCTGCCCAAGGCCGAGAGCCTGGCGCAGGTGCGCCACGTGGCGCAGGCCGGGCTGCCGGTCATTCCCATCCTGGAGACCGCGCGCGGCATCCTCAACGCCGCCGAGGTCGCGGGCACGCCCGGCGTGGCGCGGCTGGCGTTCGGCAGCCTCGACTACGGCCTGGACCTGGGCCTGGCGCCGGACACCGCCGGCGCCGAGGCCGTGCTGGACCATGCGCGCGTGCAGGTGTTGCTGCAGACCCGCGCCGCCGGCCTGGGGCCGGCGCTGGACGGGGTGTTTCCGGGCGTCGAGGACCAGGCCGGGCTGTCCGCCGCCGCGGCGCGCGCGCAGCAGATGGGATTCGGCGGCATGCTGTGCATCCACCCCGCGCAGGTGCCGGTGATCCACGCCGCCTTCGCGCCCGATCCGGCCGAGCTGGCCTGGGCCCGCCGCGTGGTTGACGCGCACCGCGACAAGGCCGCCGGCACTTTCATGCTGGACGGCAAGATGGTGGACGCGCCCGTCATCACCCGCGCCCGCCGCGTGCTGGCGCAGGCCGGGGAAAACGCCACCGGCTGAGCCGTCCGCCGCCCGGCCTACAATCCGGCAAACCCTACCGCGGACGGACTCATGAGCGAAGCGCTCTTCATCGGGCATACCTATATCGACGTCACCGTGCTGGCCGACGAATGGCCCACCGGCGACGAAAAAAGCGTGGCGCGCGACTACGCCGTGTCATTCGGCGGCAACGCCGTCACCGCGGCGTTCGCGTGCGGCAAGCTGGGCACGAAGCCCGACCTGATCTGCTCGCTGGCGCCGGACTGGCTGGGCCACATGTACACCGACATGGCGGCCGCGCATGGCGTCACGCTGCATGGCCGCCAGGTGCGGCGCTCGTCGCTGTCGTTCATCATGCCCAACCATGGCAAGCGCGCCATCGTGCGCGCCCGCGACGCCGACTACCTGAACGATTTCCCGCGCCTGGACGTCAGCGGCTACCGCGCGCTGCACCTGGACGGCCACCAGCCCGACGCCGCGCTGCACTACGCGCGCGCCTGCCGCCAGGCGGGCATCCTGACTTCGCTGGATGGCGGCGGCGTGCGCGAGAACACCGACGAACTGCTGCGCCACATCGACGTGGCGGTCTGCGCCGAACGCATGTGCGAGCAGCTGGACCTGTCGCCGCACGGCTTGCTGGACCTGCTCAAGCAGCGCGGCTGCCGCATCGGCGCGGTGACGCTGGGCGAGCGCGGCATGCTCTGGTACGACGAAACCGGCGCGGTCGACACGCTGCCGTCGCTGGACGTGCCGGCCGCGCGCATCATCGATACCTCCGGCGCGGGCGACGTGTTCCACGGCGCCTATGTCTGGTCGTATGTGAACCGGCCCGAGCTGGCCTGGAAGGAACACTTCACCTTCGCGCGCGCCGCCTCGGCGCACAAGATCCAGCACCTGGGCAACGAGGCCGGCCTGCCCGGCGTGGACGACGTCGAACGCGCCATGCTGGCGTTCGCGCCCAAGGCCTGACGGGGCCAATCCTTGGAACAATCAGGAAGGAAGCAGGAACCGCGCCGCCAGGCGCGCTTCAACCCAGGCGTTCGATCGGCTGGTCGGTGATGTCGCCGAGCCAGGCGTCGATGCCGCGGCCGGCCAGCGTCAGCGCCGGCGCCAAGTCGCGCAGCGGGCGCAGCACGAAGGCGCGCAGTTGCATGCGCGGGTGCGGCAGGATCAGGCGCTCGTGCGCCAGCGTGGCGTCGCCGTGCAGCAGCAGGTCCAGGTCGAGCGTGCGCGGCGCGTTGCGGTAGGGCCGCTCGCGGCCATGGCGCAGTTCCAGCGCCTGCAGCAGGTCCAGCAGGTCGAGCGGCGCCAGCGTGGTGTCCAGGGCCGCGACCGCGTTGACGAAGTCCGGGCCGGTGGCGTCCACCGGCGCCGTGCGGTAGAACGGCGAGGCCGTCACTGCCGCGATGCCGTCGGCGGCGGCCAGTTCGGCCAGCACCGCGCGCAGCGTGGCCGCGCTGTCGCCCAGGTTGGCGCCCAGCCCGATGTAGGCGCGCACGGGGGCGGTCATGGCCTTATTCGGCGGTGCCGGCATTGCCGGGGGCGCCGCGCGAGGACGGGCGACGACGCGGGCGGCGCTTGCGCGCGGCCGGCGCGGGGCCTTCGCTGGCGTCGCGCGGCAGGCGCGAGACTTCCTCGATCATGTCGGCGCGGGTGGCGTCGTCGGCGTTGGCCAGGTCCATCCACCATTGCGCCAGCACGCTGTCGAACTCGCCGGCGGCGGCGCGCAGCTGCAGGAAGTCGCAGGCGGCGCGGAAGCGCGGCTGCTCGATCATGCGGAAGATGGTCTTGCCCATGCGGCGCTCGAAGCGCGGCTGCATGAACCAGATCTCGCGCATGTCCGACGAGAAGCGGCGCTGGATCGCGAGCTTCTCGGTCTGCTCGTCGAGCACCGAGTCGGCGGCCTGTGACAGCGCCGGAATGGTGTGCTCGCCCTGGGCGCGCAGCTGCTTCCAGCGCACGTCGACCTGCTGCCACAGCAGCGCGGCGAACAGGAAGCTGGGGCTGATGGTCTTGCCGGCGCGCACGCGGGCGTCGGTGCGTTCCAGCGCCAGTTCCACGAAGTTCTCGCCGCCCGGCTGTTCCAGCACCACGTCCAGCAGCGGCAGCAGGCCGTTGTGCAGGCCGTCGGCGCGCAACTGGCGCAGGCAGTCCATGGCGTGGCCGCAGGTCAGCAGCTTGAGCATCTCGTCGAACAGGCGCGAGGCCGGCACGTTCTCGATCAGGTCGGCCATGGTGCGGATCGGCTGGCGCGTGGCCGGGTCGATCGTGCCGTTGAGCTTGGCGGCGAAGCGCACCGCGCGCAGCATGCGCACGGGATCCTCGCGGTAGCGCTTGGCGGGGTCGCCGATGATGCGGATCTGGCGCTTCTTCAGGTCGGCCACGCCGTTGTGGAAGTCGATCACTTCCTCGTTGTGCGGGTCGTAGTAGAGCGCGTTCATGGTGAAGTCGCGGCGCGCCGCGTCTTCCTCGTGCGTGCCGAACACGTTGTCGCGCAGGATGCGGCCGTGCGCGTCGGTTTCCTGGTCTTCCGAGGCGGGCGCGCGGAAGGTGGAGGTCTCGATGATCTCCTGGCCGAACACCACGTGCACCAGCTGGAAGCGGCGGCCGATGATGCGGGCGCGGCGGAACAGCGGGCGGATCTGCTCGGGCGTGGCGTTGGTGGCGACGTCGAAGTCCTTGGGTTCCAGGCCGACGATCAGGTCGCGCACCGCGCCGCCGACGATGTAGGCGTCATAGCCGTGCTGGCGCAGCACCTCGCACACCTTGATGGCATGGCGCGAGACATTGCGACGGTCGATGCCGTGCTTGTCGCGTCCGATGCGCAAGGGCCCCCGGGCTGCCGGCGCGAACAGTCGGCCGACGAATTTTTTTATGGTTTCGGTGATCATTTAGGACTTGGCATCTATGACGTGGTCGAACAGGTCGATCACTTGCCAGCCGCGTTCCTGGGCGATGGCGCGCAGGGTGGGGCTGGGGTTGGCGGCGATCGGACGGGTCACCTTTTCGAGCAGTGGAACATCATTGACCGAATCGCTATAGAAAAACGATTCGGAGAAATCCGCAAGTCCTAATCCCATGGCGCCCAGCCAGTCGTTCACGCGCACCACCTTGCCTTCCTTGAAGCTCGGGGTGCCGAGGATGCGGCCAGTGTAGCGGCCGCGCTGGACTTCGGCGTCGGTCGCCACCAGGTGGGGAATGCCAAAGGCGCGGGCGATGGGGGCGGTGACGAAGCTGTTGGTGGCTGTGACCACGGCGCACAGGTCGCCGGCTTCCAGGTGCGATTCGACCAGTTCGCGCGCGGCGGGGGTGATCGACGGCCGGATGACCTCGGCCATGAAATCCTCGTGCCAGGCGGCCAGCTCGAACGGCGCGTGCGCCGCCAGCAGGCCCAGCATGAACTCGGCGGCCTGTTCGGCGGTGAGTTCGCCGCGGTTGTAGCGGTCCATCAGGTCGTCGTTCTGGCGGCGGGCCTCGTCCGGATCGCCGGCCCGGCCGGTGCGCGCCAGATAGTCGGCCCATTGGTAGTCGCTGTCGAGCGGCAGCAGGGTGTGATCCAGGTCGAACAGGGCGAGACGTCGGGAGGTCATGTGCGTTGTGAATCAGGATCTGCGAGCATGGCGCGCAGCAGGGGCAGGGTGATGGGACGGCCGGTGGCCAGGGAATAGCGGTCCAGCGCGTCCAGCAACGCAGCCAGCTTGCGGATGTCGCGCTCGTGGTGCGTCAACATCCAGTTGATGATTTCGGGCGCCAGGTGCAGGCCGCGCTCGGCCGCCTGGGCCGCCAGCGCCGCCAGCTTGTCGGCGTCGGACAGCGGGTCCAGGCGGAACACCAGGTCCCAGCCCAGCCGGGTGCGCAGGTCTTCGCGCAGCGGCATCGACAGCGTCGAGCGGTCGCCGGCCACGGCCAGCGCGAAGGCGCGGCCGGTGGCGGCCGATTCGCGCCAGCGGTTGTACAGGGCGAACAAGCCCGCCTGGCGGTGCTCGTCCATGAGGTGCACGTCGTCCACCGCCACGAACTTGGGCATGGGCGACTTGGAATCGGCCTCGGCCAGCACGCGCAGGATGTTGGCGCTGTTGGCGGCCTCGATGTAGACGGCGTCGGGGCGCGCGGTCAGCGCGCGCAGCAGGTGGCTGCGGCCGCAACCGGCCGCGCCCCATATATACAGCGCGCGGCCGGGAGCGAGCGTGCGCACGGCCGCCAGCGCCTCTCCGTTGGGACCGGCGATGAAATTGTTCAGCGAGGGCGCTGGCGCGGGAAGAACGTCGAGCAGCAGCTGGCGGTTCATGAGAGGTTATCGATCAGGCGGGTATAGCCAGGCTTCAGGGTGAGCCCATGGCCGCCAGCGGCGTTGCCCGCCAGAAACTGGCAAAATCGCTATCGGCCAACCCTACACTTTAAACCACCCGGGGCGCCGGTGTCGCGTCCAAGCCCTTTGCCTGGCTTGGGTTTGCGCCAAAATGGCACCGCGCCGGGCCGGGGCCGTCCCGCCCGCCGCAGGCGGCTTTCGCCGGCCGCTGGCCTGGACCGGGCCGCAACATCGTAAAATGCAGGGCGTTCCACCCCAATTCCCAGCAATTGTTACATATCCCACGGCATTTCTCATGACGAATCAACCCAAAGCTCCCCTGACCTACCGTGACGCCGGTGTCGACATCGACGCGGGCGACGCCCTGGTCGACCGTATCAAACCGCTTGCGGCGCGCACCATGCGCCCCGGGGTGCTGGCCGGTATCGGCGGCTTTGGCGGCCTGTTCGAAGTGCCCAAGAACTACAAAGAGCCCGTGCTGGTCTCGGGCACCGACGGCGTCGGCACCAAGCTGCGCCTGGCGTTCGACTGGAACCGCCACGACACCGTCGGCATCGACCTGGTGGCGATGAGCGTCAACGACATCCTGGTGCAGGGCGCCGAGCCGCTGTTCTTCCTGGATTACTTCGGTTGCGGCAAGCTTTCGGTGGACACGGCGGCGTCGGTGGTGGGCGGCATCGCCAAGGGCTGCGAACTGTCGGGCTGCGCCCTGATCGGCGGCGAAACCGCCGAAATGCCGGGCATGTACCCCGATGGCGAATACGACCTGGCCGGGTTCGCCGTGGGCGCGGTCGAGAAGTCGGCCATCATCGACGGCAAGTCGATCAAGGTCGGCGACGTGGTGCTGGGCCTGGCGTCCAGCGGCGCGCACTCGAACGGCTATTCGCTGCTGCGCAAGATCCTGGAACGCGCCGGCGCCAAGCCCGGCGACGACTTCCACGGCCAGCCGCTGGTCGACGTGGTCATGGCCCCGACCCGCATCTACGTCAAGCAGGTGCTGGCCGCGCTGGCCAAGCACGGCACCGCCATCAAGGGCCTGGCCCACATCACCGGCGGCGGCCTGCTGGACAACGTGCCGCGCATCCTGCAGGACGGCCTGTCGGCCCGCCTGCAGCGCGACAGCTGGGAAATGCCCAAGCTGTTCCAGTGGCTGCAGCAGCAGGGCGGCGTCGAGGACACCGAGATGTACCGCGTCTTCAACTGCGGCATCGGCATGGTGCTGGTGGTGGATCCGGCCCAGGCCGACGCCATCGCCGCCACGCTGCGCGAGCAGGGCGAAACCGTCAGCAAGCTGGGCGAGATCGTCACGCAGACCGAAGGCATGCCGCAGACCGTGGTGGTCTGAGCCGGCTGGCTTCGCAATGAAAAAACCCGCCCTGGTGGCGGGTTTTTTGCTTCATGGCGCGGCTAGAAGAATTTGACCCGGCCGGCATCCTCGCGGAATTCCTCTCCCGTATCCAGATCCGTGCGACACAGGGTGTCGTGAACGGACAGAAAGCCGCGCACATCCCGGTTGGCGGCGCGCGCGTCGCGCCAGGCCGCCTGGAACCAGGCGATGTATGTCTCCGTCATTTTCTCGCGCAGTTCATCGCAGAAATCATCGTCCTCGTCGTCCATGGCGTCAGTCAACGCGGCGTCGACATCGGGGGGAATCAACGGGGACGGCAATGCCAGCGGCAGGCCCCGGCCACAGTAGCCGGAACGCGTGTTCAGTGGAATCGCCACGGGCGCGAACGACTCCCAGTCGTACTCGAAGTGAATGGCGTCCACGGTTTCCGGGGCAACGCCCGGGTCGAGCGTGAACGGGCGTTCGCGGAGCAACCGCTGGATTGCGCTGATCAAGGCCTTGTCCCGCGTGCGCAGCATGGCCGCAAAAGACGCGTTCGCCTGGTTGATGTCCATCGGTTCGATATCCAGTGGTCAGGCCCCGCCGTCTAGGGGCGCTGTGTCGAAAGGCCAGGCCCGCGGGCGGGCATCCCCTTGCGTCAAGGCGCGTCCGCCAGCGCGGTCGCCACCGCGTCGATGGTCTGCGCCACCGCGTCGGCCGCCAGGCAGTCGACGATGACGCGTTCGGGCTGGGCCCGCAGCCAGGTGATCTGGCGCTTGGCCAGCTGGCGGGTGGCGGCGATGCCCTGTTCGCGGGCTTCCTCCAGGCTGATCTCGCCGTCGAGATGGGCCCACATCTGGCGGTAGCCGACGCAGCGCACCGACGGCAGGCCCGGGTGCAGGTCGGCGCGCGCGTGCAGGCCGCGCACCTCGTCCAGCAGGCCATTGGCCAGCATCGCGTCGAAGCGTTGCTCGATGCGCGCGTGCAGCGCGGCGCGCTCCGAGGGTTCCAGGCTGATGGTCAGGTAGCGGTTGTCCGCCTCGCCGGCCGCGGCGCGCTGGCGGCCCAGCAGCGCCGACATGGGCTGGCCCGACAGCTGGCAGATCTCCAGCGCGCGCTGGATCCGCTGGCTGTCGTTGGGCGCCAGGCGCGCGGCGGTGACGGGGTCGAGCCGCGCCAGTTCGGCGTGCAGCGCCGGCCAGCCGTCGCGGGCGGCGCGCGCTTCCAGTTCGGCGCGCAGGGCCGGGTCGGCCTGCGGCAGGTCGTCCAGGCCGTCGCGCAGCGCCTTGTAGTACATCATGGTGCCGCCGGCCAGCAGCGGAATGCGGCCGCGCGCGGTGATCTCGCCGATCAGGCGCAGGGCGTCGGCGCGGAACTCGGCCGCCGAATACGACTGCGCCGGGTCGAGGATGTCGAGCAGGTGCTGCGGCACCAGGGCCTGTTCGGCCACTGACGGCTTGGCGGTGCCGATGTCCATGCCCCGGTAGATGGTGGCGGAATCGACGTTGACGATCTCCAGCGGCCAGCGTTCGGCCAGCGCCAGGGTGGATGCGCTCTTGCCGGCCGCGGTGGGGCCGGCCAGGCAGATGACGAGAGGGGTGGCGGACACGGGCAAGACCTATTGCCCGCGCAGGAACAGCTTGTCCAGGTCGGACACCGACCACTGCACCCAGGTGGGCCGGCCGTGGTTGCACTGGTCGGCGCGCTCGGTGGCTTCCATCTGCCGCAACAGGCCGTTCATCTCTTCGATGGTGAGCTTGCGGTTGGCGCGCACCGAGCCGTGGCAGGCCATGGTGGAGAGCAATTCGTTGCGCTGCTCGGTCAACAGGCGCGACACGCCCACGCCGGCCAGGTCGCGCAGCACGGCGCGGGCCAGCGTCTCGATGTCGCCGCGCGCCAGGATGGCGGGCACCGAGCGCACCGCGATCGAGGTGGGGCCGGACGGGCGCATCTGGAAGCCGAGGTCTTCCAGCTGTTCCTCGAATTCCTCGACCACCGCCACGTCCTTTTCCTGGGCGTGGAACACCACGGGCACCAGCAGGTCCTGGCGCGGCAGGCTGCGCGCGTCCAGCGCCTGCTTGAGCTGTTCGTAGACCACCCGTTCGTGGGCGGCGTGCATGTCCACCAGCACCATGCCGCGGCGGTTCTGCGCCAGGATGTAGATGCCGTGCAGCTGGCCGAGCGCCATGCCGAGCGGGTGTTCCTCGTCGGCCGGCAGCGTCGGCGCGGGCGTGGCCTGGGGGGCCAGCGCCGCCACGTCGCGCAGCGGCTCGACGCGCGCGGCGGTGTCTTCGGTCAGCGGGCGGTACAGCGATTGCCAGTCGGCGGCGGGGATGCCGGCCGGCTCGGCGTGCAGGCGGAACGGCACTTGCGTGTGCGGGCGTTGCGGCGTCGGCGAGGGCCGCAGACCATAGGCGGGCGCGGCGCCCGGGCTGGCGCCGGTGTAGCCGGGGCGGGCCGGGGACGCGTCGGCCGGCGCGGACGCGGGCAGGCCGATGCCGGGCGTCGCGGGCGCGGACGGCGCCACGGTCTCGAAGCCGCCGTCGTCGTCGCGTGCTGCCGGGGCCGGCGCCACCGCCGACGATCCGCCGGTCTGCGCCAGCGTCTGGCTGACCGCGTGATTGACGAAGCGGTGCACGGCGCCGCTGTCGCGGAAGCGCACTTCGTGCTTGGCCGGGTGCACGTTGACGTCGACCGCGGCCGGGTCGATGTCCAGGAACAGCACGTAGGCCGGCTGGCGATCGCCGTGCAGCACGTCGGCATAGGCGGCGCGCAGCGCATGGCTGACGGTGCGGTCGCGCACGTAGCGGCCGTTGACGTACAGGTACTGGCGGTCGGCGCGGGCGCGGGCCGCGGTGGGGCGGGTGATCATGCCGGCCAGGCTGACCGTGCCGACGCTGTGCGACAGCAGCAGGCCATGCTCGGCGAACTCCGCGCCCAGCACGTCGCGGATGCGCTGCGGCGGCTCGGCCGGCAGCCATTGGCGTTGCGCGCGGTCGTGGTGGAACAGGCGGAAGGCGATCTGCGGATGGGCCAGGGCGATGCGCTCCATGGCGTCGACGCAGTGGCCGAATTCAGTGGCTTCCGAGCGCAGGAACTTGCGCCGCGCGGGCACCGCGTCGAACAGCTGGCGCACGTCCACGGTGGTGCCCGGCGGGCCCGAGGCGGGGCTGACCTGCATGCTGCCGGCGTGGATCTGCCAGGCGTGCTCGCCGTCGCGGGTGCGCGAGATGATGGACACCTGCGCCACCGAGGCGATCGAGGCCAGGGCCTCGCCGCGGAACCCCATGGAGGCGACCGATTCGAGTTCGTGCAGGTTGCGGATCTTGCTGGTGGCGTGGCGCGCCAGCGCCAGCGGCAGCTCGTCGGGCGGAATCCCGCCGCCGTCGTCGGTCACGGCGATGCGGCGAATGCCGCCGCCCTCCAGGCGCACTTCGATCGCGCGCCCGCCGGCGTCGATGGCGTTCTCGAGGATTTCCTTGAGCACCGAGGCGGGTCTCTCGATCACTTCGCCCGCGGCGATCTGGCTGATCAGCAGGTCGGGCAGCGCAAGAATGGAGCGGCGTTCTGTCATGGGGTGTTCCGGTGTAGCTATACGGATGATTTTAGCCTCTCGATAGGGTCGGCTATAGTCGTTGCCTGATTCCGCCTTCCGCTTCCAGGGACGTATTGATGCTTGAATTTTTCCAAATGGTGCTCCACATCGACCAGACCCTCGGGGTTTGGGTCCAGCAGTACGGCGTGTGGGTCTATCTGGTGCTGTTCCTGATCGTTTTCGCGGAAACCGGGCTGGTGGTGCTGCCGTTCCTGCCGGGCGATTCGCTGCTGTTCATCGCCGGCGCGTTCGGCGCCACGGGCAGCCTGGACCCGGTGCTGCTGGGGGCGCTGCTGATCGTGGCCGCCATCACCGGCAACAGCGTGAACTACGCCATCGGCCGCTACATCGGGCCGCGCGTGTTCTCGATGAACCTGCGCTTCCTGGATCGCGGCGCGCTGATGCGCACGCATGCGTTCTACGAGAAACACGGCGGCAAGACCATCGTCATGTCGCGCTTCATACCGGTGGTGCGCACGTTCGCGCCGTTCGTGGCCGGCGTGGCCGACATGCCGCTGTCGCGCTTCCAGCTGTTCAACATCCTGGGCGCGCTGCTGTGGGTGGTGAGCCTGGTGGCGGCGGGTTACTTCTTCGGCAATATCCCGCTGGTGAAGGAACACCTGAACACTATCGTCCTGATCGGCCTGGCCGCGGCCGTGGTGCCGGTGGTCGGCGCGGCGCTGTTCAAGCTGCTGCGCGCGCGCCGGGGCGGCTAGGGGCGCCTGCGGGCGCCCCGGCCGCTGCCGGAAATGCAAAAGGACAGGATCAGAAGATCGCGGTGACGCTTAACTGGTAGGTCCTGCCAGGCGCGACACCCAGGGCGATATCGCGCTGGTCCTGGTCTGATGCCATGGTCAGTTTCTTGTTGCTGGCGTAATCCCAATACTTGCGGTTGGTGAGGTTGTAGATGCCCATGGCCAGCGTCAGGTGCTTCTTCACGTTGTAATAAGCCGCCAGGTCGAAAATGCTGTAGCCCGGGATGCGCTTGTAATCCTTTTCGTATTTCCCGGAATACTCTTCGAACGTGAGGCTGCCGTTGTTCGGGAAATTCTGCCGGACAGGATCGACGGCTTGCTTGCCCTGGACAAAGGTGGCGGTAAGGCTTGCGCCATAGCGGTTCTGGGGGTCGTCCCAGGCCAATGATGCAATGGCCTTGACTGGCAACACGCTGTCCAGCTCGACCCAGCCATCCCCCGAATACGATGATTTGGATTTGCCCTGGTTGTATCCCACGGCAAACGTGCTGCTCAGTCCGTTGGCCGCGCCGAGCAGGGCGCCATAATCGATCCTGGTGACCAGCTCGGCGCCATAAATGTGGGCCTTGTCGCGGTTCTCCGCGATGGTGAGGCTGGAAATCGAAGCGGGAAGTTTGGCAAGCAGGCCTTCGACACCCGGTTTCGTTGCGCCTGTCTTGTAATCCCTCAAGGCATACTTGCGGTTATAGATGAAATTATCGTAGCTGTTGTAGAAGACGTTGCCGCGCACGGTAAGGCCCCGGGCAGCCTCGCCGACCACCCCTAGCTCAAACTGGTTGCTGGTTTCGGGTTTCAAATCGGAATTGCCAACCATGGCCGGTGACGCGCGTCCAACCTTGGGATGCAGCCAGATTCCGGCGATTTGACTGCTGGTGGGGTAGGAAACCCCGCGTTTGTATTGCAGATAGGTGTTGAACCCCTGCTTGAATGCATACATGACGTTCAAGGACGGCAATAGCTTGCCGTCCTTGAACGTCTTGCCGTGTATCTGGTTGATTTCCGCCAGCGTCAATCCGCCCAGCGCGTTGTCGTCGGATGGCGCGTCGAAGCCTTGCGGTTTGATTGTGTGCCATGAGTATTTCAGCCCCGGCATCACCGAGAACGCCCCGAGGGTGACGGTGTCGCTCAGCCACACGTTCGTATCGTAGGTTCTGTTGTTGCCCTGGGGCTGCAAGGTTGGGTATTTTTCGCCAACCTGTTCAAACGGCCGGGAAAACTCGGTGATCGAGAAGTTCACGCCGTAATTCAATGCCTGGACGCCATAATCCTTGGTGATTTCGCTTTGCAGGCCATAAGTCTTGGTGTTCAGGTTGGAGAAGGTCGAGGTATTCTCCAATGGCTTTTCCGTCTCCAGCCCGGTCCCCCACGACCTGGATGAAGTGACCGTGTCCTGAACTGCAAAGGTGTCATCGCCAACGCGCGTTTGCTGATAGAAGACCTTGCTCTCCATCGTATCGATCAGTCCGTTGCCTCTTGGCGTGAATACATGCGCCAGGCTGATTGAATCGCGTTGCGTGGAATTCTTCTGGCTGTTCGAGCCGACAATGCTTTCGTGGGGCGCGCGGCTGTTCAGCTTTTTATACATGGGCGCGCTTTCCCTGCTGGACTTGTGATAGAAATCCAGCGTGCCGATGAGCCGGTTGCTGCCGCCAACATCGACCACGCCATTGATCAGCGCCGCATCGGAATTCCAGCGCATCGGGTAGGTATCCAGGGTGCCGCTGTTGTTCTGCGTCTGCCTGCCATCGCGTCGGCTGTAGGCGAACAATACCCTGGCGCCCTCATTGCCGAACGCGGTGGTCACGCCGTTGTGCCAGCCATGGTCAGCCGTGTCGAACTCGCCGGTGTATTCCAGATAGCTGCTTTTATTGTCCTTGAGATAGCTGTCCGGTGACTTGCTGATGAATGACACGGCGCCGCCGACCACGTTCTTGACGGTGTTCTGGCGAGCCGAGCCGGAGGTGATGTCCACCTGGCCGTACAGATAGGGGTCGATGTAGTCGCGGCCGATGCCAAAGGTATCTTCGCCGGTGGAGACCGCGTAACTGCGCCCGGTGGCATCCGGCAAGGGAATGCCGTTCACGTCCAGCGCCACGCGGTTGCCATCCAGGCCCCGGATGTTGTAGCTGCTGTAACCGCCACGGTCAAAACCGGATTTGCCGTTGCCGGAGCCACTGTTCACGCCTGACGCGCTGATCAGCGGCTGGTAGCGCATGATGGTGCCAAAGTTGTTTCCACCGATCCGCTTCAACTCCTCGGCCGAAATGGACTGCGTGGTGACGTCTTCCGGCTTGATGGTGGTGACGGTGATGGGTGAAAAGACTTTCACGCCGCCATGCGCGTCATTCCTGACCTCGCCGGGCGCGGTTTCAGTCGACGCGCTCTGACCGTAGGCGGTCGTGGATAACAAAAGGGCTGTTGCCAGCGATATTTTCGTGCATTTCATGTTCCCGAACCCCTGCATGACAAATACAGGGTTGCGCGGGAACGCGGGGCGGGGTGGCGGCCATGACTCTTTCCAAAACGATGGCCGCTAATCTACCCGGGGCGTCCTTCGATATCTGCATGGATTCGTCTGAAAACCCGGGGGCAAATCGGGCGCTTGGCCGCATATAGGATTCTGTAACCCGAGACGCGGATAACCGCGCCGTTTTGAAACCGCCGTCCGCGGGCGAGGCGATGGAAAATCGTCCGTGGATATTGATGAACGATCGCCTCAAAAGAAAAGGGCCATGCGCGTGCATGGCCCTTGGTGTTTCCGGCGAGGTCTCAGCTGACGTCGCCCAGCCGCGCCAGCGGCGGGTTGGCCGTGAAATAACGCTGGATGCCGGTCAGCATGGCCTGCGCCAGCTTTTCCTGGTGCGCCGTGGTCTTGAGCAGCGCCTCTTCCTGCGGGTTGCTGATGAAGGCGGTTTCCACCAGCACCGACGGAATGTCCGGCGCCTTCAGCACGGCGAAGCCGGCCTGCTCGACGCTGTTCTTGTGCAGCCGGTTGATCTTCTTGATCTCGTCCAGGAAGGCGTTGCCGACCTTGAGCGAGTCGTTGATCTGCGCGGTGGTGGACAGGTCCAGCAGCACCTTGGCCACCTGTCGGTCGTGGCTGCCCAGGTTGACGCCGCCGATCAGGTCGGCCGCGTTTTCCTTGTCGGCCATCCAGCGCGCCTGGGCGCTGGTGGCGCCACGCTGCGACAGCGCGAACACCGACGAGCCGTTGGCCGAAGGCTTGATCCAGGCGTCGGCGTGGATCGACACGAACAGGTCGGCATGGACCCGGCGCGCCTTCTGCACGCGCACGTGCAGCGGCACGAAGAAGTCGTCGTCGCGCGTCAGGTAGGCGCGCATGTAGGGCTGGCTGTCGATCAGCGCCTTCAGGCGCCGCGCGATGCGCAGCACCACGTCTTTTTCACGCAGGCCGCTGCCGCCGATGGCGCCCGGATCCTCGCCGCCATGGCCGGGATCCAGCGCGATGGTCAGCATGCGCTGCTTGCCGCGCCCGGCGCTGGCGGGCGGCGACTTCGGCACCGGCAGCGGCGCGGCCGGCTGCTGGCCGCGCACGCGCGGCGGCTCGGGCGGGTCGGCGCGGGTGGCCGGATTGCGCTGGATGTCTTCGAGGATGCGCGCCAGCGGATCGTCGGCGTCGGGACCGCTCTTGTTCAGGATGGCGACCAGCGGGTCCTGCGCGATCTTGGGATACAGGTCCAGCACCAGGCGGTACTGGTAGTCGGCCACCGGCTTGAGCGTGAACACCTGCGGCGCCACGGCCTGCTTCAGATCGAACACCAGCCGCACCACGTTCGGGCGGTTCTGCGCCACGCGCAGGCTCTGGATGTAGGGATCGTCGGGGCGGACCTTGGACACCAGGTCATTGAGCGCGGCGCTCAGGGTCAGTCCCTCGATATCGACCACCAGGCGGTGGGGATTTTCCAGGGTGAACTGTTCGGCCTTGAGCTCGCTGTCCAGTTCCAGCGTGACGCGGGTGTATTCGTCGGCCGGCCAGGTACGCACGGCCAGGATGGTGGCGGCCTGCGCCAGCCGCGGTACCACCGGCAGGACGAGCAGGGTGGCGGCGACGCTGATCAGGCGACGTCGGGTGGCGCCTGCCGCGGGGAGGGCGCCGTGTCGGGCGGGGGGACAATCGCGTTCAACCATGTTTGTCCTCGAGCGGTGTGCGCGTTCAGCGTGACATCGCGTCCTTGGCCGGCATACGCCAGGGAAATCTGCAGGTCGGGAGGGGGCAACAGGCCCTCGGCCCGTTCCGGCCATTCAATCAAAACGACCGCATCCTCACGCAGCAAATCCCGGAATCCGGCGTCCAACCATTCGCGCGAATCACTAAATCTATAAAAATCAAGGTGATAGAAGTATAAGTTAGAAACTTTATAGGATTCAAGCAGCGCGTAGCTTGGACTCTTGATTCGGCCTGTGATGCCGCATTCCCGCAACAATGCCCTGGAGAAGGCCGTTTTTCCTGCCCCCAGGTCCCCCTGAAGATGGATACATGCGCCCGCCAGCCCGGTTTCGCGGCCGGAGACAAGGGGGGCGAGCTGGCGCGCCAGCGCTTCCGTGGCGGCTTCGTCGGGCAGGTGCAGGGTCAGGCTGCTGAGGGGGGCGGACATGGCGCGGGTCGGGAGGCGAGTGGTAAAAAGTCAGGATGGGAACACGGATTGAACGCAATTATAGGAATTCGGGTTTCTGCTAATCTTATAAGTGATTGCTATTCTCAAATAAGTCCGGCCTGGCGCCACGCCACGGGCCGCGACGGACGCCGCCACGGAGCAGTAAGCGCCATGAAGACCCGCATCGAAAAAGACACCTTTGGCCCCATCGAAGTCCCCGAGGATCACCTCTGGGGCGCGCAGACGCAGCGTTCGCTGCATTTTTTCGCGATCTCCACCGAAAAGATGCCCGAGCCGCTGGTCATCGCGATGGCGCGCCTGAAGCGCGCGGCCGCCAAGGTCAACGCCGACCTGGGCGAGCTCGATCCCAAGATCGCCGACGGCATCATTCGCGCCGCCGATGAAGTCATCGCCGGCAAGTGGCCCAACGAATTCCCGCTGTCCGTGTGGCAGACCGGCTCGGGCACGCAGAGCAACATGAACATGAACGAGGTGCTGGCCAACCGCGCCTCGGAACTCCTGGGCGGCGTGCGCGGCGAAGAACGCAAGGTGCACCCCAACGACCACGTCAACCGCGGCCAGTCGTCCAACGATACCTTCCCCACCGCCATGCACGTGGCCGCCGCCGTCCAGGTCGAGCACCACCTGCTGCCGGTCCTGAAGACCCTGCGCGCCACCTTCGCCGCCAAGAGCGCCGAGTTCTACGACATCGTCAAGATCGGCCGCACCCACCTGCAGGACGCGACCCCGCTGACGCTGGGCCAGGAACTGTCCGGCTACGTCGCCCAGCTCGACCTGGCCGAACAGCAGATCCGCGCCACGCTGCCGGGCCTGCACCAGCTCGCCATCGGCGGCACCGCCGTCGGCACCGGCCTGAACGCCCACCCGCAGTTTTCCGCCAAGGTCTCGGCCGAACTGGCCCACGCCACCGAAACCGCGTTCGTCTCCGCGCCCAACAAGTTCCAGGCCCTGGCCTCGCACGAAGCCCTGCTGTTCGCCCACGGCGCCCTCAAGTCGCTCGCCGCCGGCCTCATGAAGATCGCCAACGACGTGCGCTGGCTGTCCAGCGGCCCGCGTTCCGGCCTGGGCGAGATCAGCATCCCCGAAAACGAACCCGGCAGCTCCATCATGCCGGGCAAGGTCAACCCGACCCAGTGCGAAGCCATCACCATGCTGGCCGCGCAGGTCATGGGCAACGACGTCGCCATCAACATCGGCGGCGCCAGCGGCAATTTCGAACTGAACGTCTACAAGCCCCTGGTGATCCACAACTTCCTGCAGTCGGTGCGCCTCCTGACCGACGGCATGGCCAGCTTCGACCAACACTGCGCCGCCGGCATCGAGCCCAACCGCGAACGCATCGCCGAACTGGTCGACCGCTCCCTGATGCTGGTCACCGCCCTGAACCCCCACATCGGCTACGACAAGGCCGCCCAGATCGCCAAGAAGGCGCACAAGGAAGGCCTGTCCCTGAAGGAATCCGCCCTGGCCCTGGGCTACGTCACCGAAGCCCAATTCGCCGAATGGGTCGTCCCCGGCAGCATGACCAACGCCGGCAAGTAACCCCGACGCCGCCAAGCAAAAGCCGCCCCGAAAGGGCGGCTTTTTTTCATGCGGCTTGACCGCGCTGCCGCGCGCCGCCAATCATCGCTCCCCCCACAAGGATGTGCCCCGAAGCCGCCCCATGCCCTGATCGCCGCTATCGCCTCCACCTGCGCAAGCGCGCAGCGCACAGAGCCTCGACGCCCACAACAGCGTATGCCAGGACCGGCCGCCCGCGCGGCCGGCCCTGGCGGGCAACGCAAACCCCGTCCCTGTCCCTAGGCCTGGCAGCGCAACATTTCTCAAACCGCGCAGCCCCTCGCGGCGGCGTCGGGCGGAGCGAGCAACCTCGATGCGCCCGAGGGAATCTGAAGGGAAGGCCGAAGGCCTGGACGAAGATGACGACGGGGCAGTCCGGAGCGAACGCTCCGGACCGCAATCGTGGGCGCTCGCTCCGCCCGACGCCGCCGCGAGGGGCGACCTACGAAGAAAAAAACACCGCAAAACCGACCCAGACAGAAACCCGCTAAACGTTCCCCGTCAGCAACAACCACCCCGGAATCGTCAAAGCAGAAAACAACGTCCCCAAGGAAATGAGCACAGCCACCATCCTCCCATCTCCCCCCATCCGCATCGCCAACACATAAGCCGCCGAAGCCGTCGGCAACGCCGCGAACAGCAACAGCATCCGCGCCTCCATCGGCGCCAGCCCCAGCAACCTGGCCACGCCCAGCGCCACCAGCGGCAACGCCACCAGCTTCACCGCCAGCATCCACGCGATCAAGCCGCCATAACCCTTGCCGCCTTCCCACGACAGGCTGGCCCCCACGCAGAGAATCCCCAGCGCGATCGCCGCCGCGCCCAGCCGCGCCAGCACCGTGTCCACCGGCCCCGGCAACTGCAGCCCCGCGAGATTGCACGCCAGCCCCGCCAGCGTCGACACCACCAGCGGATTGCGCGCCAGCTCGCGCAGCAGGTTGCCGCCGTTGTGGCGCGCCAGCCCGTACACCGCCGCCACGTTCGCCATCGGCACCGCGAACCCGATGATCAGCGCCATCACCGTCTGCCCCTGCGCGCCGCCCAGGCTGGCCGATAGGGCCAGTCCGATATACGTGTTGAAGCGGAAGCCGCATTGCGCCGAGGACGCCAGTCCAAGCGAGGAGGGCTTCAGCGCGAGGCCCGCCAGCCACGACAGCGCCACGCCGGAGATGATCACCGCCGCCGTCGCCTGCAACAGTATTGCGGCATTGCCCGCGCTGATCGGCGTGCGCAGGATGGACTGGAACAGCAGTGCGGGGAACAGCACGAAGTACACCAGGCGCTCGGCGCCGGCGAAGAACTCGCGCGAGAAATTCAGTTTGTGGCGCAGCGCCCAACCCAGCGCGACCAGCATGAAATCAGGGAAAACCAGCAGTGCGACCGACATGGAGAAGGAGTGTTTTTCGAGCGCGCCGGCCGGGGATCGGCTCGCTATGCGATCGTAAGCATTTGCTGCTATTCTCCGTCATTCTGGCGGGCGCGTGTGCCACAAGCAACTCAAAACAGCACGGCTTTCTGCCCTGCATACTAAGCGATGCGCCCCCACCGTTAACTGCTTGCCTGTCTACAGACGGGTGCGCCACAAAACGGTCCGTTCACATACGGGCTCGCACACTTGGAGGAAACACACTAATGACTAAAGTTCGCTCCCTCGCGGTCGCCATCGCGCTGGCCGTCGGCACCATCGGTGCGTCGGCCGCGCATGCCGCCGACAAGTACCCCAACAAGCCGATCCGCGTCATCGTCCCGTTCGCGCCCGGCGGCTCCACCGACATCATCGCGCGCCTCGTGACGCAGCGCATGAGCCAGGAACTGGGCCAGCCGATGGTCGTTGAAAACAAGGGCGGCGCCGGTGGCGCCATTGGCGCGGCCGAAGCCGCGCGCGCCGCGCCGGACGGCTACACGCTGTCGATCGCCACCGTCTCGACGATGGCCGTCAACCCGGCGTGCCGCCCCAACGACCTGCCCTACGATCCGATCAAGGATTTCCAGGCCGTCACCAACTTCGCCAACACCGCCAACGTGGTCGCCGTGAACCCCAAGTTCCCGGCCAAGGACTTCAAGGGCTTCGTCGAGGAACTGAAGAAGAACCCCGGCAAGTACTCGTACGGCAGCTCGGGCACGTGCGGCGTGCTGCACCTGATGGGCGAATCGTTCAAGATGGCCACCGGCACCGACATCGTGCACGTGCCCTACAAGGGTTCGGGCCCGGCCGTGGCCGACGCCGTTGGCGGCCAGATCGAAATCATCTTCGACAACCTGCCGTCCTCGATGCCGCAGATCCAGGCCGGCAAGCTGAACGCCATGGCCATCGCCTGGCCTGACAACATCGCCTCGCTCAAGGGCGTGCCGAACTTCAAGGAAGCCGGCTTCCCGGTGCTGAACCAGCCGGTCTGGTACGGCCTGCTGGCGCCCAAGGGCACCCCGATGGACGTCGTCAACAAGCTGCGCGACGCCGCCGTCGTGGCCCTGAAGGACCCCAAGGTCATCAAGGCGCTGGACGACCAGGGCTCGGCTCCTTCGGGCAACACGCCGGAAGAGTTCGCCAAGGAAATCAAGGAACAGTACGACTGGGCGAAGGACGTCGTGAAGAAGCAGAACATCAAGCTGGACTGATGATCTGATGGCGCGGGCTCCGGCCCGCCGCCTGCCACGCGAAGGGCGCCCTGGGGCGCCCTTTTTCATGGTCGCCGCATCCCGGCGGCGAAGGCTGCGTGAGCCGCGCCCGCTACGCGCCCAGCGCCGCCTGGCTGGCGCCGCAGGCCGCGCGCAGCCGGTCGATCAGGTCGTGGTGCAGCGCCGACAGCGGGTCCTGGCTGCGCGCCAGCACGCTGATCGGCACGCGCAGGGCCGGCGACAGCCGCCGCAGGCGCATGTCGGGGCGCAGCATGGCCTGGGCCGTGATGGCATCGACGATGGCGTCGCCCGCGCCGGCCTGGGCCAGCGCGCAGGCCACGTAATGGGTCTGCACGCGCACGGCGGCGTGAGGGTCCAGGCCCTGCGCATCCAGCGCCATCTGAAGCAGCGCGCCGGAGGCGTCGCTGGCGTCCAGCAGGATCAATGCGTCACCGGCGATGTCGGCCAGCGCCAGCGGGCCGTCGTCGCCGCCTGGGCCGCGGCCCAGGTGCACCAGTTCGGTGTGGCCCAGCTCGATGCGCTCCAGGCCCGGCGTGTCGCGGGTGTCGAAGGTCACGGCCAGGTCGAGTTCGCGCGTCAGCATGCCGCGCACCAGCTCGGTACTGTGGTGCGTGTGGATGTCGAAGGTCAGGCCGGGCTGGGCCGCGCGGCTGTCGCGCACCACGCCCGGCAGCAGGCCCAGGCCGAGCGCCGGGGCGCACCCCAGCCGCAGGTGCGCGTGGGGCCGGTCGCGCAGGCTGGCGGCCAGCCGGCGCACGCTGTCGAGGTCCTGGTTCAGGCGCGCCACTTCGGGCGTCAGGATGTCGGCCTCGCGCGTGGCCACCAGGCGGCCCTTGACGCGCTCGAACAGCTTGAAGCCCAGCTGGGCCTCGGCGCTGGCCAGCAGCTTGCTGGCGGCGGGCTGGGTGATGTGCAGCGCCGCCGCGGCCTGGGTCAGGGAACCGGTACGGCGGATCGCTTCGAAGATCTCGATGTGGCGCAAGCGCATGGGGCAAAGGGTCGATCGGCGCAATCCCGCATTCTACGGCGCGCCGGGGGCGCTGCGACAGCGGCGCGGGTCTTGTCTATCATGGACGTCCATGCCGGCCGTCCGGCGCCATCCTGGAGTTCGTCTCATGCGCGTGCGCCGTTCCACCGCCGCTCTCCTGCTCGCCGCCGCGCTGGCGGCGGCGCCGTCCGCCTGGGCCCGCACGCCGACCGCGGCCGAGGACCTGAACCCGGAAGCCGCCAGCGGCAGCCAGGCGCGCACGCTGGTGCGCGCGCCGCACTACATGATGGTGGCGGCCAATCCGCTGGCGACCGCGGCCGGCGACGAAATGCTCAAGCGCGGCGGCAGCGTGGTGGACGCCGCCATCGCCACGCAGCTGGTGCTGAACTTGGTCGAACCGCAATCCTCGGGCATCGGCGGCGGCGCCTTCATGGTGGTGTACTCGGCCAAGGACCGCGCCATCGTCACCTACGACAGCCGCGAAACGGCGCCCGCCGCGGCCCGGCCCGACCGCTTCCTGGATGCCGATGGCAAGCCGCTGCCGTTCGCGCAGGCGGTCAACAACGGCATGGCGGTGGGCGTGCCGGGCCTGTTGCGCGGCCTGGAAATGGCGCACAAGCGGCAGGGCAAGCTGCCGTGGGCCGACCTGTTCCAGCCCGCCATCCGGCTGGCCGAGCAGGGCTTCGCGGTCTCGCCGCGCCTGCACAAGCTGCTGGCGGGCAACAAGGAATTGCCGCGCCAGCCGGCCGCCGCGGCCTATTTCTACGCGCCCGACGGCAGCGCCTGGCCGGTCGGCCACGTGCTGAAGAATCCAGCCTTCGCGGCCACCTTGCGGGCGGTGGCGCAGGGCGGCGCGGACGCCTTCTACCAGGGCGATATCGCCCGCGACATCGTGGCGGCGGTGCACGCGCACCCCAAGCCCGGCGACCTGGCGCTGGCCGACCTGGCGGGCTACCAGGCGCGCCAGCGCGACCCGGTCTGCGGCGCCTATCGCGGCTATGAGCTGTGCGGTATGGGCCCGCCCAGCAGCGGCCCGATCGCCGTGCTGCAGATGCTCGGCGAGCTGGAGCAGTACCCCATGGGCCGCTATGCGCCCGGCAGCGTCGAGGCGGTGCACTATTTCGCCGAGGCCGGCCGGCTGGCCTTCGCCGACCGCGATTTCTACGTGGCCGATCCCGACTTTGTCCGCGTGCCGGTGCGCGCGATGCTGGACCCGGCCTACCTGCGGGCGCGCGGCGCATTGATCCAGCCCGACCGCAGCATGAAGGTGGCGCTGCCCGGCGACCCCGAAGGCAAGCTGCTGTCGCTGGGGCGCGACAACGCCCTGGAGCAACCGTCCACCAGCCACCTGGTGGCGGCGGACGCGGACGGCAACGCGCTGTCGATGACCACCACCATCGAGAACGAATTCGGCAGCAAGATCTTCGTGCGCGGTTTCCTGCTGAACAACGAGATGACCGATTTCTCGTCGTCGTTCAAGGATCCGGAAGGGCGGCTGGTGGCCAATCGCGTCGAACCCGGCAAGCGCCCGCGCAGCGCGATGGCGCCGATGATCGTGCTGCGCGATGGCAAGCCCTACCTGCTGGTGGGCTCGCCGGGCGGCAGCGCCATCATCAATTACGTCGCCAAGACCATCGTGGCGGTGCTGGACTGGAAGCTCGACATCCAGGCCGCGGCGGCCCTGCCGAATATGGGCAGCCGCAACAAGGAAACCGAGCTGGAGAAGGGCACCGCGCTGGAGGCGCTGGCGCCGGCCCTGGAGCGCATGGGGCATCCGGTGAAGATCACGGACTTTCCCAGCGGCATCCATGGCATCGTGATCGACGCCGATGGCCTGCAGGGCGGGGTCGACCCGCGCCGCGAGGGGTTGGCGCAAGGCGGTTGAAGGCCTTACTCCAGCGCCGACGGATCCAGCCGCATCTTGTCCTCGCGGCTGCGCGCCAGGTAGGTCACGCCCCACATCACCACGCCGAGCAGCAGTAGCCAGCCGGCCACCTGGTACTGGATCACGTCGCGGCCGGTCAGCGGCGTCACCAGGAACAGGCAGGCGGCCGCGCCCAGCCACGGCACGATGCGGTTGATGCGGAAATGCTCGTGCTCGACCTGGTCGCGGCGCAGCACCAGCACCGCGACGTTGACGAAGGCGAACACGCCCAGCAGCAGCAGGGCGGTGGTGCCGCCCAGCGCGCGGATGGCCTCGGAGTCGGCCAGCGCCACCAGGATGATCAGGCCGAAGGCCAGCGCGGTGGTGAACAGGATGGCCGTCCACGGCGTCTGGTTGCGGCGATGCACGTGCGCCAGGAAGGCCGGCAGCACGCCCTGGCGCGACATGCCGTACAGCAGGCGGCTGGCCATCATCATGTTGATCAGCGCCGAGTTGGCCACGGCGAACATCGAGATCACCGGCATGATGTATTCCACCGGCAGGCCGGGCGCGGCGCGCTTGACCACCAGCACCAGCGGCGTGCTGCTGCTGGCCAGTTCGCCCACCGGCACCAGCGCCACCGCGCAGATCGACACCAGCACGTAGATCACCGCCGTCAGCCCCAGGCCGGTCAGCATCACCTTGGGAAAGATGCGGCTCGGGTTGTGGGTCTCCTCGGCCATGTTGACCGAGTCCTCGAAGCCGACCATGGCGAAGAACGCCAGCGCCGTGGCCGAGGTGACGGCCAGGAACACGCTCTTGTCCTCCGGCGTGTCGAAGGCGATGACGCGCGAGAAATCGGCCTGGCCTTCCGACATGGCGTAGAAGCCCAGCAGGATCACCATCAGCAGGCCCGACAGTTCGATCAGGGTCAGCACCACGTTGGCGCGCACGCTCTCGGATGCGCCGCGCAGGTTCACCAGCATCACCAGCGCCATGAAACCCAGCGCGCCAGCGGTGATCCAGGCCTTGTCGGCCTCGATGCCGAAGGCCGCGAACAGGTTGGCCGCGAAGGCCTGCGACGCGGTCGCGGCCGAGGTCAGGCCCGAGCACATCACGGTGAAGCAGACGATGAAGGTCAGGAAGTGCACGCCGAACGCCTTGTGCACGTAGAGCGCGGCGCCCGCCGCTTTCGGATACTTGGTGACCAGTTCCAGGTACGACAGCGCGGTCAGCAGCGCCACGCCGAAGGCCACCAGGAACGGCAGCCAGGCCGCGCCGCCGACTTCCTTGGCGACCTGCCCGGTCAGGGCGTAGACGCCGGTGCCGAGGATGTCGCCGACGATGAACAGCAACAACAGCTTGGGACCCATCACCCGCTTGAGCGGTGCGCTTTGCTGCGCGGCGTCCGGGGCATCGTTCGTGGCCATCGTCTTTCTCCTTGTTCTCTTTCGATTTGGGGGAGTCGCGTCAGGGCAACGCCGGGACCGGCCGTTGCTGGCGGGTCCGAGGTGACGGAGAAAAGTCTAAAACGGCCTTGCGCGGTGCGATGCAACAGTGATGCAACCAATTGTCTGCGCATGAAAACCATGCAAGCGCGTGTGGCTGGGCACGATACATGCGCGGCGCGATCGCGGCGGAGCGAATCGCCAGCAGTGCCAGGCGTCGCGAAGAGAAACGCCCGCTTCGAGGCGGGCGTGGATCGCGATCGCGCAGGGCGCGTCAGGGTTCCGTCGGCGCCAGGTCGGGCGGCAGGCGGCGCAGCGTGGCGGGCGTGCGCGACAGCTTGATCGGCGAGCCGACGCCGCGGTAGTCGCCCTGTTCCAGCACCATGCCGCGATGGCGCGTGTGCGGGTGCGCCAGCGCCTGGTCCACGGTCTGCACGGCCGCGGCCGGCACGCCGGCGCGCAGCAGGCGGTCGGCCAGCGCCGCCGCCTCGTGATGCGCGAGCAGGGCGGTCAGCTCGTCGCGCAAGGCCTGGCGGTGCGCCAGCCGGTCGGCGTTGGCGGCATAACGCGGGTCCGTGGCCAGCGCCGGCGCCTCCAGCACCTGCGCCAGCTGCGCGAACTGGCGGTTGTTGCCGACCGCCAGGAAGATCGGGCCGCTGGCCGTGGGCAGGGTCTCGTAGGGCGCGATGTTCGGATGCGCGTTGCCGCTGCGGCCCGGGGTCTTGCCGCTGTAGAAATAGTTGGGCGCGTGCGGATGCAGCAGCGACAGCGCGCAGTCGTACAGCGTGATGTCGAGGAACTGGCCCAGCCCGCTGCGCGCGCGCTCGTTCAATGCCAGCAGGATCGCCACCGCCGCGTTCAGGCCCGTCACCATGTCGACCACCGGCAGCCCCACGCGGGTGGCGTCGCCGTCGGCTTCGCCGTTCACGCTCATCAGCCCGCACATGGCCTGCGCGCAGGCGTCGTAGCCGGGCAGGCCGCCCAGCGGGCCGTCGGCGCCGAAGCCGCTGACGCGGCAGTGGATCAGTTTCGGGAAGCGTTCGCTCAGGGTGTCGTAGCCCAGGCCCCACTTCTCCAGCGTGCCGGGCTTGAAGTTCTCGACCAGCACGTCGGCGTCGGCCAGCAGGTGGCGCAGCAGCTCCTGGCCCGCCGCCTGCGACAGGTCCAGCGTCATGCCGCGCTTGTTGCGGTTGACGCCGACGAAGTACGACGCCGTATCGCCCAGGAACGGCGGGCCCCAGCCGCGCGTCTCGTCGCCGCCGGGCGGCTCGATCTTGAGCACGTCGGCGCCGTGGTCGGCCAGGATCTGGGTGCAGTACGGACCGCCCAGCACGCGCGACAGGTCGATCACTTTGCAGCCGGCGAGGGCGCCGGCGTCGGGGAGCTTGGGAGCCATGAAGCCTCTGCGGTCAGTCGATGGAAACGTTGGCGCTCTTGATGAGCGTGCGCCACTTGGGCACTTCGGTCGTGATGAAGGAAGACAGCCCCTGCGGCGTCTGGTCCTGGGCGCGCACGATGCCCTGGTTGTGCAGGGTCTGTTCGATCGCGGGATCGGACAGCGCGGCCTGGAATGCCTGGTTCAGCTTGGCCACGGTCTCGGGCGGCGTGGCCTTGGGCGCGACGATGCCGAAGAACACGCTGACGTCGTAGCCCGGCAGGCCCTGTTCGGACAGCGTCGGCAGGTCGGGCAGCGCGTCCGAGCGCTGCGCGCTGGCCAGGCCGATGGCGCGCAGCTTGCCGGCCTTGATGTACGGCAGCGCCGTCAGGATGTCGGTGAACGACATCGACACCTGGCCGCCCAGCAGGTCGTTGAGCGCAGGGCCGGTGCCCTTGTACGGGATGTGCATGATGCGGGTGCCGGCCATCTGGTTGAACAGGATGCCGGCCAGGTGCGACGACGCGCCGTTGCCGGACGAGGCGTAGCTGAGTTTGTCCGGATTCTTCTTGGCGTAGGCGATCAGCTCCTGCGCGTTGTTGGCCGGCACCGACGGGTTCACCACCAGGATGTTGGGCAGGTGGCCGATGCGGATGATGGGCGCGAAGCTGGTCTCGGGGTTGTAGCCCTGGTTCTTGTACAGGCTGACGTTGATGGCCAGCGGCCCCGAGGTGCCGAACAGGACGGTGTAGCCGTCCGGCTTGGCGGCGGCCACGTATTCGGAGCCGATGTTGCCGCCGGCGCCGGCGCGATTCTCGACGATGACGGTCTGGCCCAGCGGCTGCTTGAGCTTTTCGGCCAGGCGGCGCGCCAGCGCGTCGGTCGGGCCGCCGGGGGGGAACGGCACCACCAGCGTGACGGGGCGCGACGGATAGGCGTCGGCCGCCAGCGCGGGCGGCACGGCGGCGATGGCGGCGAGCGCCAGCAGCAAGGGGGTGAACAGGCGTTTCATGGTTGTCTCCAGTGGGGGCGCGCCGGCTGTGCCGCCGGCGTCGTGATGCGCCAGGCTACAGCGCGTGTTGCAGGATGCCGCGGCTGGCGGCGCTTTCGTCGGGGGGAATCGCGTAGGGATCGCGTGGCGCCAGGCGATGCCGCAGCACCTGGTCGGCCAGCAGGGCGCGGCTGGCCAGGCCGTCGCCGGCCGCCTCCCAGCGCAGCGCTGCCATCGACACCGCGTGGTACAGCAGCGACGCGGCCTGGCGCGCCAGTTCGGCGTGGTCGCCCTGCGCGGCGTGTTCGGCCAGCGCATAGGTCCGTTCCAGCGCATCGGCCTGGGTGGCGGCGAGCGCGGGCACGCAGGGCAGGCCTTCGGCCAGCAACTGGTCGATATGGCGGCGCAGCGCGGGCAGCGAACCTTCCTTCTTGATGGCGCGCAGCACGTCCAGCGCCACGATGTTGCTGGTGCCTTCCCAGATCGAGCCCAGGTGCGCGTCGCGCACCAGGCGCGGCTCGGTCCATTCCTCGATGTAGCCGCAGCCGCCGCGCACTTCCATGGCGTCGCCGGTGACCTTGCGCGCATCGCGGCAGGCGCGGAACTTGATCAGCGGCGTCAGGATGCGCGCCAGCGCGGGGTCGCCCTGGCCCTGGTCGGCGTCGGCCAGCGCGCGGGCGGTCTGGAACATGACGCTGCGGGCCTGCTCGGCCCACACGGTCATCTTCACCAGCTGGCGCTGCATCAGCGGCATGTCGATCAGGCGCTTGCCGAACGCGCGGCGGTGCTGCGAGACGTAGGTGGCCTCGGTGACGGCGCGGCGCATCAGGCCGGCCGCGCGCATGCCGTTGGACAGGCGCGAGTTGTTGATCATGTCGGCCATGTGCTTGAAGCCCTTGCCGCGCTCGCCCACCAGCCAGGCCACCGCGCCTTCCAGGCGGATCTCGCCGCTGGCCATGGAGCGGGTGCCGAGCTTGTCCTTGAGGCGCAGGATGCGGTAGTGGTTGTGCGTGCCGTCGGCCAGGTCGCGCGGCAGCAGGAACAGCGACACGCCCTTCAGGCCGGGCTCGCTTTCGCTGCGCGCCAGCACCATGGCGAAGCCGGCGTCGGGGTTGGAGCAGAACCACTTGTCGCCGTGGATGCGCCAGCTGCCGTCGTCCTGGCGCTCGGCCGTGACCTCGGTGGCGCTGACGTCCGAGCCGGCGCCCTGTTCGGTCATGAACATGGCGCCCTGGCGCAGCGCGTCGAAATCCTGGCTGGTGACCTGCGGCAGCACCCGTTCGACCAGCGCCGGGTCGCCGAACTTGCGCAGCGTGCGCGCCAGCGAATCGGTCATGCTGACCGGGCAGCACAGGCCGAACTCGGCCTGCACGAACAGGTGGCTGAGCGCGTACTTGGCGGCGGCCGGCATCGGCTCGGGCCAGCCCAGCACGCCGCCGCGATGCGACAGCGCCGCCAGGCCGAATTCGCTGTAGGCCAGGCGTTCCAGTTCGACATAGGCCGGATGCTTGTCGATGCGCGACTCATCGGCGCCGGCGCGGCTGCGCACCGACAGGGTGGGCGGATGCTTGTCGGCGGTGGCCGCCAGTTCGTCCATCAGGCCTCCCGCCAGTTCGCCCAGGCGGTCCAGATGCGGCAGCAGGTGCGCGTGCAGCGCCGGCGGCAGGTAGCGCCGGGCCAGCGGCGCGGCGTAGGGATCGGCGCGGAACAGGTTCAGGCCGCGCGCGTCGGGGATGGGTGTGGCGGTGGCGCTGGGGGTGGCGGGGGACTGGGCGGGGGTATCCATGGCGGCATCCTGCGCAAAAAGGGAGTTTCCGGCATGGTGCGATGATGGATTAATCTATACAAATACCGTTTTGGTGTAGACCTATCCAATAAAAATATGGATCTCGGGCGCCGCCGCCAGGCCCGCCCAGGGAGGAGACCGATGGACCTGGATCCGCGCCTGCTGCGCTATTTCATCGCCGTGGCCGAAGAGCGCCACTTCAGCCGCGCCGCCGCGCGCCTGCACATTTCCCAGCCGCCCCTGAGCTACGCCATCCGCCAGCTCGAGGACAACGTCGGCGCGCGCCTGCTGGCGCGCACCAGCCGCCATGTCGAGCTGACCGCCGCCGGCCAGGTGCTGTACCGCGAGGCCCTGACGCTGCTGCGCCAGGCCGAGGACGTGCGCATGCTGGTGCAGCGGGTCGACGCCGGCCTGCGCGGCCGCCTGCGCATCGGCTTCGTGGGCTCGATGCTGTATCGCGGCCTGCCGGCGCTGCTGGCGTCGATGCGGGCGGAGCTGCCGGACGTGGAACACGTGCTGACCGAGCTGAATTCGCACGACCAGATCGAGGCGGTGCGGCGCGGCGAGCAGGACCTGGGCTTCATCCACGCCAACCCGGTGCCGGCCGGCGTGGCCGCGCGCGACCTGCTGGCCGAGCCGTTCGTGGTGTGCCTGCCGCAGAGCCATCCGCTGGCCGGACGGCCGTCGCTGGCATTGGCGGAGCTGGCCGCCGACGACTTCGTGTTCTTCGCCCGCGCCGCCTCGCCCAGCTATTACGAGACCGTGCTGTCGCTGTGCGTGGGGGCGGGCTTCATGCCCGTGATCCGCCACGAGGTGCGCCACTGGCTGAGCGTGGCCTCGCTGGTGTCGCAGGGACTGGGCGTGTCGATCGTGCCGTCCTGCCTGTCGCGCAGCGGCCTGGCGGGCACGCGCTTCATCGCCTTCGAGCACCAGGCGCGCTCGGTCAGCCAGGTGATCTGGCCGGACGAGGACCGTTCGCCGTTGCAGGAGAAGGCGCTGGCGCTGGTCGAGCGCCAGTTTCCCGCGGCTTGAGCGGGCGTCCGGGTATTGCCACCTGGAGCGGCCCGCCCGGGATCAGTCCGGCAGCCGCACGAAGCGGTTGCTCAGCGTGCCCAGCCCGGTCAGCGTCACGTCGACCACGTCGCCGTCGCGCAGGTCCGGCGAATGGCCGTCGGTGCCCATCCAGAGAATGTCGCCGGGCTGCAGGGTGAGATAGCGGCTCATCGTGCTGATGAAGGTGTCGACGCCGAACAGCATGTCGGCGGTGCCGAAGCGGGTGCTCTCGCGGCCGTTGACGCTGACCACCGTCTCCATGCGCGCCAGGTCCGGATCGGTCTCGATCCAGGGGCCCATCGGCTTGAAGGTATCGGTGTTCTTGGAGCGCCAGAAGGTGCGGTCGGACGCCTGCCAATCGCGCGCGCTGACGTCGTTGCCGATGGTGTAGCCGAGGATGCCGGCGCGCACCTCGTCGGGCCGCACGTGCTTCATGCGCTTGCCGATGACCACCACCAGCTCGCCCTCGTAGTGCACGCGGGTGGCGTCGGCCGGCATCAGCACGTCCTGCCCGTGCGCCCGCAGCGCGTTGTTGGCGCGGTAGCCGACGTCGGGCTGGGCGGGGATGTTCTTGCCCTCGGTGCCGATGTGCTGGACGTAGTTCAGGCCGACGCAATAGAAGGTCGGCGGGATCACCGGCACCTCGATCCGCACGTCGGCCAGGCGCAGCGATTCGTTGCGCCTTTCATGGCCGTTGAACGGGTCGCCGCGCACCGGCGTGACGCGGTCGTCGTCGAGGATGCCGTAGAACGTCTGGCCGTCGTGGGTGCAGCGTATCCATTTCATGGTGGGTTCCTTCAGGCCGCCTGGGCGGAAAAACCGGGATCGTCGTTGGCCATGCGGGTGATGAGCCATGCGCCGTCGTGGTGCGCCAGTTCGATGTGAGTGGTGCGGATGGTATCGATGCCCGTCAACGGCGCGGGGCCGGACAGCGCCGCGCCGCTGTCGTGCCGCACCACCAGCATGTAGGCGCGCATCGCGCAGCGGTCCGCGCTCCAGGCGTGCGCCGCCAGGTTGCAGATCAGGTGGTGGATGCGCTGGGTCGGGGAGCGGCGCGCCAGCGCCGCCAGCACGGCGTCGCGGCCGGCCAGCGTCTGGCCCTGGCGCAGCCAGACGCCGTCGGGGGCGAGGCGCCGCACCAGGTCGTCGTAGCGGTTCTCGTCCAGGTCGCGGAAAAACGCCATGACCTGGTTGTGGCACAGCGACAGGGGATCGCTCATGGGGATATCGTCCTCAGCATGGTTTCATCGATGGCGGCCAGCGTGTCGGCGCCGCACAGTTGCATGGTGCGCGCCAGTTCGTCGCGCAATATCTCCAGCGCCTTGCAGGCGCCGGGGTGGCCTCCCGCCAGCACGCCGTAGAGCGTGGCGCGGCCGGTCAACACGCCCGCCGCGCCCAGCGCCAGCGCCTTGAAGATGTCGCTGCCGCGCCGCACGCCGCCGTCCAGCAGCACCGGCACCCGGCCGCGCGCGGCGGCGATCACTTCCGGCAAGGCGGCCAGCGTTGCGATGCCGGTGTCGAGCTGCCGGCCGCCGTGGTTGGAGACGACCAGCGCGTCGGCGCCGATGCCGACGATGGCGTCCACGTCGAGGGCATTGACCACGCCCTTGACGATGAGCTTGCCTTGCCAGCCGTCGCGCAGCCGCGCCAGGTCGTCGAGCCTGAACGCCGGATCGTAGTTGCGGCCGGCGACGGACTTCATCGCCTTGCGGTCCGCGGCGACCGGCGCCAGGCCCGCCAGGCTGGGCATGGCCGGCGGACGCCGCAGCAGCATGTCCAGCGACCAGGCGGGCTTGCGCGCGAACTGGAAGAAGTTGCGCGGATTGATCTTCATGGGGAACGCCAGCCCGTGCGCCAGGTCGCGTTCGCGCTTGCCGCCCACCGGCAGGTCCACCGTGATCATCAGCGCCTCATAGCCGGCGGCGGCGGCGCGCCGGATCAGGTCCGCGAGCCGGGCCTTGTTCTGCAGGATGTAGGCCTGGAACCAGAGCCGGCCGGGCGCGCGGTCGGCGATCTCCTCGATAGACGCGGTGGCGGACGTGGACAGGGCGTAGGGAATGCCGGCCTGCGCCGCGGCGCGCGCCAGCGCCACGTCGCCGCCACGCCAGCCGAAGCCGACCGCGCCGGTGGGGGCGATGGCGCAGGGCAGGGCGGCGGGCGCGCCGAGCAGCGGCCCGGCCGGGTCGACCCGCGAGACATCCCGCAGCACCCGCGGCGACAGCCGCAGGCGCTGGAACGCGCCGACGTTCTCGCGCAGCGTGATCTCGTCTTCGGCGCCGCCGTCGAAAAAGTCGAACACCGGCCGCGGCAGGCGCGCCCGGGCCGCGGCGCGCAGGCGCTCGATGGAATAGCAATCGTCCAGCCGGGCGCTCATTGCATGTTGCTCCGGTGGGCCATCATTCGCCTTTGACATTGCCTTTCTTGATCACGTCGGCCCAGCGTTTGCGGTCCTGCACCAGGAACTGGCTGAACTGCTGCGACGTGCCGCCGTCGGCCAGGGCGCCGAGCGAGGCGAGCTGCTGCCGCACGGCCGGATCGGCCAGGGCCTCGTTGGCGGCCTGGTTCAGCTTGTCGACGATGGCCTTGGGCGTGGCGGGCGGCGCCAGCATGCCGACCCAGGTGGCGGCCTCGTCGAAGCCGGGATAGCCCAGGCTTTCGAGCGTCGGCACGCCGGGAAAGTCGGGCTGCGGTTCGCGCGTGCCGATGGCCAGCACGCGCAACTGCTTCTGCGCCACGTAGTTGGCGATGCCGACGCTGGGATAGAACATGAACGAAATGCGCCCCGCCAGCATTTCCTGCAGGGCCGGCCCGTTACCCTTGAAGGGCACGTGCATCATGCGCGCGCCGGTCATGTTCGACAGCATCTCGGCCGTCAGGTGGGCCGACCCGCCGATGCCCGACGAGCCGAAGGTGAGTTTGTCCGGGCTGGCCTTGGCCGCGGCCACCAGCTCCTGCATGGTCTTGTAGGGCGAGCCGTAGCTCGTCACCACCACCATCGGCAGCTTGGCGAAATTGCCGACGGGGGTGAAGTCCTTGACGGCGTCATAGTTGTAGCGCTCGGGGTACAGCAGCGGATTCACGTTCAGGGTGAGCGAGGTCACCAGCACCTTGTAGCCGTCCGGTTCCGACCGCATCACGTCGTTGGCGGCGATGGATGCGCTGGCGCCCGGCTTGTTCTCCACCACGATCGAGGCCTTCAGGCTCTCGGACATGCGCTTGGCCAGGATGCGGGCGATCACGTCGGTCGGTCCGCCGGCCGCGTAGCCGACCTCCATGCGGATCGGCCGCGACGGATAGTCGTCGGCCAGGGCGGGCGCGGCGGCGCCCGCGCCGATCAGCGCGGCGCAGAGCAGGTTGGTCCATTTTCTTGTGTTCATGATGTCTCCTCCTTGTGTTGGTATCAGTATTGGTCGGGGAAGTACCGGTCCGCCATGACCTGGCAGCGCTTGATCAGGCGCGGCTCGTCGGGGCGGTAGTCGGCCACCGCGTTATGGATGGTCCCCATGTTGTCCCACATCAGCACATCGCCTTCCTGCCACTGGTGGCGATAGCGGTACTTCTCCTGCAACTGGTGCTGGAACAAAAAGTCCAGCACCTCGGCGCTGCGCGCCTCGGGCAATTCGTTGATCCGCACGGAATATCCGGGGTTGGCGTACAGCACCTTGCGGCCCGTGATCGGGTGCGTCAGGAACACCGGGTGCGACACCGGCGGCTTGCGGCGCTTCTGTTCTTCCGTCAGCGGCGGGCGGGTACTGCCTTTTTCGCGCCGCATCATCTCCCAGAACTTGTTGAAGTCGTGGGTGATGGTCATGCCATCCAATTCGTCCTTCAAGGCTTGCGGCAGGTCGTCATAGGCGGCGTGCATGTTCGAGAACTCGGTGTTGCCCAGCGACTTGCCGTCGCGCACCGGGATGCGGATGCCGTACAGCACGTTGCTGAAGGCGATGGTGCGGCTGTAGGACATGTCGGTGTGCCAGTCCTGGCCGGCGTCGCTCAGGCCCACGGGCTTGCCGTTTTCCACCATGTTCGACAGGATCATCACTTCCGGCAGGCCGGGCTCGAAGTACATGTTGGCGACGTTCACTTCCAGCGTGCCGAAGCGCTCGGCGAACGCCTTCAGGTGCGGCGCCTCCAGGGCCTGTCGCGGGAAGCTGACCACGCCATGCCGGCCCAGCGCGGCCTCGATGGCGCGGTAGTCGGCCTCGGTCAAAGGGAGGGCCAGGTCGATATCCAGGATGCGGGCGCCCAACGAGCCCCCGCCAGCAACGATCTTCATGATGTCTCCGTTCTCGGGATGGGGAAGGCACGGACGGCCTTCCTGGGATGCCGGCGCGCTAGAACGCGGCCCGCAGAATTGCCAGGACCTCGGTCGCGTCAACGACCGGGCGGGGATTGAGCGCCAGCCCGCGTTCCGTCATCACATCGCGGGCCAGGGGCGCCAACGCGTCGGCTGCCACGCCCAGTTCCGACAACCGCGCCGGCATGGCGTGGCGCCGCTGGATGTCGCGCACCCAGGCCGACAGCGTGGCGTGGGGCCGTCGCGCCCGCTGGTTGACCGCGTCGAGCGCGGGCCGCAATGCGTCGGCCGCCACCGCTTCGTTGAAGGCCAGCGCATGCGGCAGGATCGCGCTGTTGACCGCGCCGTGCGACAGCCGCTGGCGCGATGCCACGACGTGGCAGATGGCGTGATGCAGGCAGCTGCGCGCCATCGACAGGGCCAGCCCGGCCAGGTGCGCCGCCTGCAGGATCGCGGCGCGCGCGTCGTGGCCGGCGAGGCTGTCGCCGTCGAGGGCGGCGTCGAACAGCCGGATCGCCTGCACGGCGATGCAATCGGACACGGGCGAACGGCCGCGCGAATACAGGGCCTCCAGCGCATGGGCGATGCCGTTCATGGCGCTGTCGCGCAGCAGCGCGACGGGCTGGTCCTCGCTCAGGCGCGGATCGATCAGCAGGGTCGCCGCCGCCACCCGGCGGTTCCAGAACATCAGCTTGTGGCCGTCTTCACGGCGCACGCCGAACGACGACGTGGCTTCCGCGCCCGAGGCGGTGGTGGGGATGCCGATGATGGGCAGCTGCAGGCGGACGCGTCGCGGGATGCGCACCGTGGACGGCGGCTCGAAGGTGGTGACGTGATCGGCCAGGCGGCCGCCTTCGGCCAGCAGCAGGGCCAGGGCCTTGGCGGTATCGGCCACGCTGCCGCCGCCAATGGCGATCAGGCTGTCCGCGCCGAATGCCCGCACTTTTTCGGCCATTGTTTCCACAACGTCGACACTGGAGTGCCGCGGAACCGCCGGGAGCCGCAGGTGATCGAGCCCGTTCCAACAGGCGGACAGCGCTTCGAAGGCGGCGGATCGCGCCATCGCGTCCTGCGCCAGGATCGCCGGCCGGAAACAGCCAAGCGCGTCGAGTTCTTTTAATATCAAGGCCGACACGCCATCGCCGAAACAGACATGGGTACCGAACAGGTGATAGTCGAAAGCGGCGGCGCTGGCGGCGGCAGCGGGAGGACGGTCTTGGCTCATGCGGCCAGTATAGAGACGCCGGTTGCCCTGAAAAATCACCAAACAAGGAAATCGTTTTTTCCTTTTTGGAAACACACGGATCGGGAATGAACGTTATCGATTGCCTTGAAGTCTTCGCCGAAGTCGGCAAGAGCCTGAGTTTTTCCAAGGCGGCGGAAAGCCTGGCGTCGAGCCGTTCGGCGGTCACCAAGAAGATCGCCTGGCTCGAAGCGCACTTCGAAGTGCAGCTGCTCAACCGCAATACCAAGCACGTCAGCCTGACCGAAAGCGGCCGGCTGCTGCTGGAAAACGCCGATACGCTGGCGCTGAGCCTGATGAACCTGAAGGAACTGGTGCAGGGGCCGGTGCTGACCGCCAGCGGCCGCATCCGCATCGGCACGCCGCCGTCGTTCGGCACCGTGCACATGGTGCCGGCGATCCAGGATTTCCTGGCGCGCTATCCGGCCATCAAGGTGTCGCTGCTGATCGACGACGGCCGCGGCGACCTGATCGCCGAGAACCTCGACCTGTCCGTGCGCATCGCGCCGCGGCTGAAGGATTCCAACCAGATCGCCTACAAGATCACGCTGGTGCCGCAGGTGGTGGTGGCGACGCGGGACTATCTCGCGCGCCATGGCCGGCCGGAGAAGCCGCAGGACCTGGAGCGGCACAACTGCCTGGTGCACAACCTGAAGGCGCCCACCGGGCAGTGGAGCTTCACCGACGCCCAGTCGAACACCCACGTGGTGCGGGTGGCGGGCTCGTTCAATTCAAACCTGGGCGAAGCGCTGATGAACATGACCAAGCGCGGCGGCGGGGTGTCGATGCACCCGCGCTACATGGTCGAACAGGACATCGCCGACGGGGTGCTGGAAGTGCTGCTGCCGGGCTATGAGCCGCAGGGGCTGGACATCCACGCCGTCGTGCAGACCCGCCGCAACCAGCCCGACAAGGTCAGGCTGATCGTGGAACACCTGCGCAACTGGTTCAAGGACGCCGACTGGACGCGCTGAACGCAGCCCGCCGGCATTGGCGGCGTCCTAGCGGAACACCACGGTCTTGTTGCGGTTGAGCAGGATGCGGTGCTCGACATGGCTGCGCACGGCGCGCGACAGCACCAGCGATTCGATGTCGCTGCCGACCTGGGTCAGGTCCTGCGCCGTCATGGTGTGGTCGACGCGCTCGATGTCCTGGTCGATGATCGGGCCTTCGTCCAGGTCCGAGGTGACGAAGTGGGCGGTGGCGCCGATGATCTTGACGCCGCGCGCATGCGCCTGGTGGTACGGACGGGCGCCCTTGAAGCTGGGCAGGAAGCTGTGGTGGATGTTGATGGCGCGGCCGTTCAGCGCGCGGCACATGTCGGCCGACAGGATCTGCATGTAGCGCGCCAGCACCACCAGGTCGATCTCGTAGCGGTCCACCAGCGCCAGCACCTGCTGTTCCTGTTCGGCCTTGGTGTCGGCCGTGACGGGCAGGTGATGGAACGGGATGCCGTAGGACGCGGCCAGGCTGGCGTAGTCGTTGTGGTTCGAGACGATGGCCGCCACTTCGGCATGCAGCTGGCCGCTGTGCACGCGGAACAGCAGGTCGTTCAGGCAGTGGCCCTGCTTGCTGACCATGATCAGCAGGCGTTCCTTGCGGCGCGCGTCGTGCAGCTGCAGCTCCATGCCGTACTCGGCCGCCATTTCGTCCAGGCGGGCGCGCAGCGCGTCCGGGGCCGTGTCGGCCGGCAGGTCGAAGTGCACCCGCAGGAAGAAGCGGCCGGTCTCTTCGTCGCCGAACTGCTGCGAATCCAGGATGTTGCAGCCCGATTCGAACAACAGGCCGCTGACGCGGAAGACGATGCCGGTGCGGTCGGGGCAGGACAGGGTCAGGATGTAGTCGTTGTGCTGCATGATTCAGTGGGAAGGATGGGAAGAAGCGTCGTCGGCCAGCCGCGCCAGGGTTTCCTCGGCCAGCGCCAGGCTGGAGGTCAGGCCGGGCGATTCTATGCCAAACAGGTTCACCAGGCCGCGCACGCCATGGACGGCGGGGCCGGCGATGACGAAGTCGGCGGCCGGTTCGTGCGGCCCGGAGATCTTGGGGCGGATGCCGGTGTAGCCGGGCGCCAGCGCGTCGTCCGGCAGGGCCGGCCAGTAGCTGCGCACGGCGGCGTAGAAGACCTCGGCGCGGGCCGGGTCGAGGGTGTAGTCCTCGGTGCCGACCCATTCGGTGTCGGGGCCGAACTTGGCCTGGCCGCCCATGTCGAGCGTCAGGTGCACGCCCAGGCCGGCGTGTTGCGGCACCGGATAGATCAGGCGCGAGAACGGTGCGCGCCCGGACAGCGTGAAATAGCTGCCCTTGCACAGGTAATCGGTGGGGATGCTGGCGGCGGGCACGCCGTCGATGCGGCGCGCCAGGGCCGGCGCCTGCAGGCCGGCCGAATTGATCAGCACGTTGCAGCTCAGGCTCATGGCGTCATCGCCGCCGAACTGCAGGTCGAAGCCGCCTTCGGGGCGCACCCGGCCGGACACCAGCGGGGTGTGGAACACGCACTGCGCGCCGGCATTCTCGGCGTCGCCCTGGTAGGCCAGCATCAGCGCGTGGCTGTCGACGATGCCGGTGGAGGGCGACACCAGCGCGGCGGTGCATTGCAGCGCCGGTTCCAGCCGCATGGCGTCCTCGCCGGAAATGAACTGCAGGTCGTCCACGCCGTTGGCGCGGGCGCGCTGCGCGATGCCTTCGAGCTGGGCGGCCTGCTCCGCGCTGGTGGCCACGATCAGCTTGCCCAGCCGCTTGTGCGGAATGCCGCGCTCGGCGCAATAGGCGTACAGCAGGTGCTTGCCGCGCACGCACAGGCGGGCCTTGAGGCTGCCCGCCGGGTAATAGATGCCGGCGTGGATGACTTCGGAATTGCGCGAGCTGGTACCGGTGCCGATGGTCTCGGTGGCCTCGGCCACCAGCACTTCGCGGCCGGACTGGGCCAGGGCGCGGGCGATGGCCAGGCCGACCACGCCGGCGCCGATGACGACGCAATCGATGTCGACGGCGCTCACGTCGTCTTCCTGTCGGCGCGGGCGCCGGCGGGCGTCAGATCGAAACCGCCCGCGTGGAACACCAGCGGCGGTTCGCCGCTATGGCCGCAACGTTCGACTTCTCCGACCATGATGACGTGATCTCCCTCGACATAGCGGCTGCGGTTGTGGCATTCGAACCAGGCGGCGCAATGGCCGTCCAGCATCGGCGTGCCGCCCGGCGCGTGGTGCACGGTCAGGCCGGCGTAGCGGTCGGGCGTCTTGCCGGTGGCGAAACGCCGCGCCAGCGCGATCTGCTCGGCGCTCAGCACGTTGACCACGTAGCGTTGGCACTGCTCGAAGGCGGCCAGCGACGAGGAATTGCGCGACAGGCTCCACAGCACCAGCGGCGGATTCAGGGACACCGAGTTGAACGAACTGACCGTGAGCCCGATGGGTGCGCCATCGAGGTCGGCGGTGGTCACGACCGTGACGCCGGTGGCGTAACGGCCCAGCGCGGTGCGGAAGAAGGCAGCGTCGAAATCAGGGGAGGAGGCTGGCATGCAAGTGATAGATGGGGCGGGCGCCGCGCACGGCGCCCGGCGGCGTCAAGGCGACAGGCGTTCGATCTTCCAGCCCTGGCCGTCGGCGACGTAGCGCAGGCGGTCGTGCAGGCGCGAGGGCCGGCCTTGCCAGAACTCCATCGCGGTGGGCTTGAGGCGGTAGCCGCCCCAGTGCGGCGGGCGCGGCGGCTGGTCGCCGTAGCGGGCGCGGAATTCCTGCTCGCGGGCTTCGAGTTCGGCGCGGGTGATGGGCTGGCTCTGGCGCGAGGCCCAGGCGCCGATGCGCGAACCGGCCGGGCGGCTGTGATAGTAGGCGTCCGATTCCTCGGCAGGCACTTTTTCCACCACGCCCTCGATGCGCACCAGGCGCTCGAGCGGTTGCCAGAAGAACAGCAGGCAGGCGCGCGGCTCGGCCAGCAGGTCGGTGCCCTTGCGCGATTCGTAATTGGTGAAGAACGTGAAGCCGTGCTCGTCGAACCCCTTGATCAGGACGATGCGGGCGCTGGGCTGGCCGTCGGCGTCGACGGTGGCCAGGGTCATGGCATTGGGCTCGGGCACCTTGGCGGCCAGGGCCTCGTCGAACCAGCGGGTGAACTGCTCGAACGGGGAGGCGGCGGCCTCGCTTTCCAGCAGCACGTTCTTTTCGTAGCTTTGACGCAGATCGGAGACAGACATGGGGCGAGTGATTCAGCGTTGATAACAAGCAGTTTATACCGCCGAAGAACCCCACCCCTCATTGACCCCGCGCAGGGCCCGGGCAAGTTTTTGCCCCGCGATGCCCCAGGCGCCTTCCGGCAGGGCCGGGCGCTCTTGCGCCGGGCTGGCGTCAGGCGCCCTCGGGCAGGGTGTGGCTGTCCTGTTCCAGGCGCCGGGCGATGGCGTCCAGGCGGGCGTCGTGGATGCCCGCGGCGCGCAGCGCCTGGGCGGTCTGCACCACGTATTCGGTGCAGGGGCCGTAGCGGCCGGCGGCCCGCCGCACGATGGCGAGCAGCTCGGCGTCGGGCAGGGCGCGGATGTAGGCCGGGTTGTCCCGGTTCATGATGAACACCAGGGCGCGGACCGGGCCGTCCTCGGTGCTGCAGTTGATCCAGCGCGGCAGATAGGCGCCGGTGGACATCTCGCGGTCCCACAGGGCGGGGAAGTAGGTCGGCACCTGGCTGCCCGACAGGCGGTAGACCACGCCGCGGCAGGAGCCGCCGCGATCCAGGCCGAACACCAGGCCGGGGCATTCCGGGGTGCCGCGGTTGACCCGCGACCACAGGCACAGCGCGCGGTGGTGGCCGCGCAGGGTGGCCAGGCGGCGTTCCTCGAAATCGAAATCGGGGCGCCAGATCAGCGATCCGTACCCGTAGACCCAGACATCCTCGCCGTCGCGCCAGTGTTCCAGGGCGGTCCGCAGCGAGGCTTGCCGCTCTTCGGGCGTCCACAGGCGGAATGGCAGGCTGGCGCCGGCCACGGGAGGGGGGGACTGCATGTTCACGACTACGGTTTCCGGTCAGATTCGAGCGGGGGGTTGCGATTGGCCCAGCCTCCGGCCATCAGGGCCACGGAATAGGCCCAGAACAGCGGGGCGACGCCGATAACCGCGCCCAGCGCGCCGAATGTCAGCGGCAGGGAGACCTGCGAGCCGTTGATCAGCGCCATCCGCAGGCCCACCGCTTCGGCGGCGCGGCCCGGCGGCGAATGCTGGTGCAGCAACGACAGCATACTCGGTTGGCAGCATCCCAGCGCAAGCCCCAGGATGAACGACAGCACGATCAGGATGCTAACGTCGGTGAACAGCGGGTAAAGCATGAAGTCGATGGCGGCCGTGGCCATGGCCACCCGCACCAGTGTCCAGGACCGCACGCGGCGCTGGATGAAGGGCAATACCAGGCGGATGATGAACGTTGCCGCTGCGAACGAGGCAAGAATGATGCCGATGGTGGTGGCGGACAGGCCGATGGCGACGCCGAAGATCGGCACCACGAACAGGTGCGTGTCCCAGGCGCCCGACAGGATGGTGTTGACCATCAGGATGCGGCGCAGCGCGGGCACGGCCAGCAATTCGGTGACGCGGCGCCGTTGCGCTTCCTTGGCGCCGGCCAGTTGCGAATCCACCGCGCGCAATTGGTGACGTAGCAAGTACAGACCGCAGGCCGACAGCAGCGGCCCCAGGGTTAGCAGGCCGAAGGCCAGGCGGGTGCCCAGGTTGTCGATCGCCAGCCCGGCGATCAGCGGTCCCGAGAACCCGGAGCCGGCCAATGCCAGCGACATCAGCGAGAAATTGCGCAGGCGCTGGGTCGGTTCGGCGTGGCCCAGCAGATCCTGGGTGGCGACCTGGTGCAGCATGAAGCCGATGCCGATGCAACAGGATGCAACCAACAGGGCGAACTGGGTCTGCGACAGGAACGGCAGCGCGGTGCCGACCGCGACCAGCGTGGTGCCGGTGACCAGCGGGCGGACGATGCCGACCCGGTCGACCCAGCGGCCGGCGCGCACCGAGAACAGCATCGGCAGCACCGCGAACACGGCCACCAGCGTGCCGACCTTGAAGGTCGACAGGCCCATCTGCAGCGCCGTCAGGGACACGGTGATCCGTCCCCCGGTCAGCGCCACGTGGTTCAGCATGGCCAGCACGCACAACAGCGCCGCCCCGGAAAACTCCGGGGCGGCGCTGTTTGAAGAGGGGGAGGGGGGCGAATTGGACACGGATACGGCTTAACTGCATTCATTCTGTCCCTATCGTCGCGCTATGTCGAGGCATCGTTTTTTTGCACCGCCGCAATAGGGTTTGACGAGTGGCGACAAGATAGGCGCCATCTATGGACCAACTGGGATGTGGATGGGGCAAGATGCCATCACGTTCGCGGCACGGGGCATATCTTCTTGCGGCGCAGCAGATGTATCGTCGATGCAACGGAACAATTGTTCCATTGTCCGGCCCAACCCGGCCCGCTTTACCGTTTTTCACCCTTTCGCCACAGATTGGCCATGCTTTGGCGCGCATCGGCGTTTAGGATGGGCGTGCAGTATGGGCAAGCCCGGCCGGCCCGATCCGTATTCAGTTATTCCGAGCGGCGGACCATGTCTCCGTCGCCTCATCCGAACCAGGTTCAATGAAAAAGCCTCGCAGCAAAGTCAAACGCTACGTCCTGATCGCCGTCGTTCTCCTGATCCTCGCCTTTGGCGTCCGCGCCGCCTTTTTCTCTGCGCCGCCGCCGCCCACTTTCGCCGTGGCCGACGTCGTGCGCGGCAACCTCGAAGACAGCGTGCTGGCCAGCGGCACGATGGACGCCATCCAGCGCGTCAGCGTCGGCGCGCAGGCCACCGGCCAGTTGAAATCGCTGAAAGTGGCGCTGGGCGACCGCGTCAGCCGCGGGCAATTGGTCGCCGAAATCGACGACATGACCCAGCAGAACGACCTGCGCAACGCCCAGGCCGCCCTGCAGACCCGCCGCGCCGAGCGCGCCGCCAAGGTCGCCACCCTGAAACAAGCCGAACTGGCCTTCCGCCGCCAGCGCCAGATGCTGGCGGCCGACGCCAGTTCGCGCGAGGCCTATGAAAACGCCGAGGCCACCCTGGGCGTGACGCGCGCCGAGATCGTCGCGCTGGACGCCCAGATCGCCCAGGCCGAGATCGAGGTGGACAAGGCCAAGGTCAACCTGGGCTACACCCGCATCGTCTCGCCCATCGACGGCGTGGTGGTGGCGGTGGTGACCAAGGAAGGCCAGACCGTCAACTCGTTCCAGAGCGCGCCCACCATCATCAAGGTGGCCCAGGTGGCCACCATGACGATCAAGGCGCAGATATCCGAGGCCGACGTCACCCGGGTCAAGCCGGGCCTGCCGGTGTACTTCACCATCCTGGGCGAACCCGACCAGCGCTACCACGCCGAACTGCGCGCGGTGGAGCCGGCGCCGGACTCGATCCAGAAGGACGACGCCACCGCGTCGCTGACCTCCTCCAGCTCCAGCTCGACCAGCGCGGCGGTCTATTACAACGGCCTGTTCGACGTGCCCAACCCGGACGAGAAGCTGCGCATCTCCATGACGGCGCAGGTCTCGATCGTGCTGGGCGAGGCGCGCGACGCCGTGGTGGTGCCGGCCTCGGCGCTGGGCAGGCGCGGCAAGGACGGCCGCTACGAGGTCCGGGTGGTCGGCAAGAACAACCAGACCGAGACCCGCCAGGTCAAGATCGGCATGAACAACAACGTGCAGGCGCAGGTGCTGGAAGGCCTGGAGGTGGGCGAGCGCGTGGTGTCGGCCGATGCCGCGCCGGTGGCCGCCGCAGCGGGACGCTGACATGGCCGAACCGTTGATTTCGCTGTCCGGGGTCCGGCGCGAGTTTCCCGCGGGCGAGCAGACCATCGCCGTCCTCAAGGACATCAACCTGACCATCGAGGCCGGGGAGATGGTGGCCATCGTCGGCGCGTCCGGGTCGGGCAAGTCGACCCTGATGAACATCCTGGGCTGCCTGGACCGCGCCACCAGCGGCGACTACCGCGTCAGCGGCCGCAGCACCGGCGAACTGGACCCGGACGAGCTGGCCGAACTGCGCCGCGAGCATTTCGGTTTCATCTTCCAGCGCTACCACCTGCTGTCCGACCTGACGGCGCAGGGCAACGTCGAAGTGCCGGCCGTCTACGCCGGCAAGCGCCGCGAGGCGCGGCTGGCGCGCGCCGCCGAACTGCTCGAGCGCCTGGGGCTGGGCGAACGCACCGGCCACCGTCCCGGCCAGCTGTCCGGCGGCCAGCAGCAGCGCGTGAGTATCGCCCGCGCGCTGATGAACGGCGGCGACATCATCCTGGCCGACGAGCCGACCGGCGCGCTGGACACGCACACCGGCCAGGAAGTGCTGCGCATCCTGGAAGAACTGAACGCCGCCGGCCACACCATCATCCTGGTCACGCACGACATGAACGTGGCGCGGCACGCGCAGCGCATCATCGAGATCAGCGACGGCGAGATCGTCTCGGACCAGCGCAATCCCGACGCGCCCCGCATCGAGGTGGCGCGCGAAGAAGCCGCGCCGCTGCCGCCGCGGCCGGCCTGGCAGGCCTACCTGGACCGCTGCGGCGAAGCGCTGCGCATGGCGCTGCTGGCCATGAACGCGCACCGCCTGCGCACCTCGCTGACCATGCTGGGCATCATCATCGGCATCGCCGCGGTGGTGTCGGTGGTGGCGCTGGGCGAGGGCTCGCGCCAGAAGATCCTGGAAGACATCAGCGAGATCGGCACCAACACCGTCGAGGTGTTCCCGGGCAAGGACTTCGGCGACGAGAAGGCCGTCAACATCCGCACCCTGGTGCCGGCCGACGCCGAGGCGCTGTCGCGCGAATCCTATGTGGACAGCGTCACGCCCGAGGTCTCCACCAGCAGCACGCTGCGCTACCGCAACGTGGCGGTGAACGGCTCGATCCAGGGCGTGGGCGAGCAGTACTTCCGGGTGCGCGCGGTCAAGCTGGCGCAGGGCAAATTCTTCGACACCACCAGCGTGGCGCGGCGCGCCCAGGAAGTGGTGATCGACGAAAGCACCCGCAAGGCCCTGTTCGGCTCGCACACCGACCCCATCGGCCAGATCGTGTTCCTGGGGGCGATGCCGGCGCGGGTGATCGGCGTCACCAAGAAGAACGACACCGTGTTCGGCAACAACGAAACGCTGAACGTGTGGATTCCCTACACCACGGCGCTGTCGCGCGTGCTGGGGCAGCAGCATCTCAAGAGCATCACGGTGCGCGTCAATGACGCCGCGCCGCCGGCCGCGGCCGAGCAGGCCATCACCAAGGTGCTGCTGCGCCGCCACGTGGTGAAGGACTTCTTCGTCTTCAACACCGACGCGATCCGCAAGACCATCGAGCGCACCACCGCGACCATGACGCTGCTGGTGTCGTTGATCGCGCTGATCTCGCTGATGGTGGGCGGCATCGGCGTCATGAACATCATGCTGGTGTCGGTCACCGAGCGCACCCGCGAGATCGGCGTGCGCATGGCGGTGGGCGCGCGGCGCAGCGACATCATGCAGCAGTTCCTGATCGAGGCGGTGCTGGTCTGCCTGATCGGCGGCGCCGTGGGCATCGCGTTGTCGCTGGGCCTGGGCGTGCTGGTGTCGAAGGCCACCGGCGGCTCGTTCCGCATGATCTATTCGACCACGTCGATGGTGGCGGCGTTCACCTGCTCGACGCTGATCGGCGTGTTGTTCGGCTACTTACCGGCGCGCAACGCGGCGCGCCTGGATCCCGTCGAGGCGCTGGCCCGGGAATGAGGACGATGAAAGCTGTTTCCCTGATCTACAAACCCGCCGCCCTGGCCCTGGTGCTGGCCCTGGCCGGCTGCGGCGGCCTGCTCAAGAGCGATTACCAGACGCCCGCGACGCAGGCCCCGGCCGCCTGGAGCCACGGCGCCGACGCCGCGCAGGCGCCCGCCAGCGCGCTGGCCGCCGGCGGCGCCTGGTGGCGCAATTTCAACGACCCGGTGCTGGACGGCCTGGTCGATGGCGCGCTGGCGCGCAACAACGACCTGGCCGCCGCCGCCATCCGCGTGCGCCGCGCACAGCTGCAGGCCGGCCTGGCGCAGGACCAGTTGATCCCGCAGCTGTCCGGTACCGGCAACGTGACGCGCACGCGCAACCTGCGTGGCGAGCGCGAGATCACGCGCACCAACAGCGCCGAGCTGTCGATCGGCTACGAGGTCGACCTGTGGGGCAAGCTGTCGCGCCAGCTCGACGCCGCCGAATGGGAGGCATTGGCCAGCGAGCAGGACCGCCAGAGTTCGGCGCTGTCGCTGGTGGGCACCACGGCCACGCTGTACTGGCAGACGGCCTTCATCAACCAGCGCATCGCCAGCAGCCTGGAGAGCATCGCCTACGCCCGCAAGACGCAGGACCTGGTGCGCGCGCAGTACGCCGCCGGCGGCGCCTCCGCGCTGGAAATGGCCGAGGCCGAGCAGACCGTGGCGAGCCAGCAGGCGGCGCACGCGCTGCTGGTGCAGCAGCGGGTGGAATACGTGAACGCCCTGGCGATCCTGTTCGACGGCCCGCCCGACCGCACCATGGCCGACCCGCAACGCCTGCCGCAATATCCGCTGCCGCAGGCGCGCGAAGGCGTACCGGCCGAACTGCTGGGCCGCCGCCCGGATCTGCGCGCGGCCGAGCTGCGGCTGCGCGAGTCGCTGTCCAACATCGACGCGGCGCGCGCCAGCTTCTATCCGACGCTGAACCTGACCGGCGCGCTGGGCAGCACCAGCCCGACGTTGTCGAACGTCTTGCAGAATCCCGTCGGCACGCTGACGGGGGCGCTGACACTGCCGTTCCTGCAATTCAACAGCCTGAACCTGAACCTGAAGGTGTCGCGCACCGATTTCGATGAGCGGGTGGTGTCGTTCCGGCAGGCTCTGTACCAGGCGATGGCGGACGTCGAAAACGCACTCTCGAACCGCACCCAGTTGCGCCTGCAGGCGGAGCAGCTGGAGGCGTCGTTGAAGGCGGCGCGCGAGGCCGAGCGCCTTTACGAAGTGCGCTACCGCGCCGGTTCGGTGTCGTTGCGATCCTGGCTGGATGCGCAGGAAAAGCGGCGGGCGGCGGAAATCGCGCGGGATGAGAATGGCCTGAATCGCCTGGTCAATCAGGTGAAGGTCTATCAGGCGCTTGGTGGCGATGATGCTGCCGTCGTGGCCGGTTCTGGCGCGGTCGATGAGCGGATCGCGCCGATAGCGCCCTGAAAAAATACCCTGGCGTCGGCGCGCGATATTGCCGGCGCCAGCGTTGAATCCGGATCGCCTTCGATCCTCCCAGAAGCATTAACTTCGATATCGGCACGGGCAGTTCGCAAGCTGACCCGCCGCACTTCGGCCTGTTCTCGAATCGTCGCCTACGCCGTCAGATTCGGACGGTTTCACCCGATGCAATAGAAGACGGAAAGCAGCGTCAGCCGACGCTGAATCATGAAGGCCGTCGCTACAATCTATTGACCGCGCAAGACCCCCCTCCAGATTGATCACGTTCACCGAAAGCGCTGATCACCATCACCGAATGCTCAGAATGAACTTGCGACTGCTGAAGTACTTCGCTGTGTTGGCCGACGAGTTGAACTATCGGCGGGCCGCCGAACGGCTGAATATCGAAATCTCACCGCTGTCTCGCGCGATTCAATCGCTGGAATCGAGCCTGGGGGTATCACTTTTTGTGCGATCCAACCGTGGCACCTTGCTGACGCCGGAGGGTGAGGCGCTGCGCGATCATATCCCTGCTATCTTTGGCGCAGTCGGCCATGCGCGCGACAGCGTCCTAGGCGTGGCCGTCGGCGATCATGGCGCGCTACATATTGCCCTGTCAGAAGGAATGAACCCGGCGCGACTGGCCGCGTTGATGGCCGGTTGTCGCGCGGACGAGCCGCGCGTGGCCATCCATTTCTCGGAGGTGCCATTTGCCCAGCAGCTCGCAGGCCTGGGCCAAGGCCTGTACGACCTGGGTTTCGCGGCATCCGACAACGTGGGCCGCGGCATCGTGGCGGAACGCGCCTGGCAAGATCCGATCCATGTGATCCTGCCGACCCGTCACCCGCTGCTGGCGCTGGAAACGGTCCCATTGAGCGAGGTCCTCCGGCACCCCCTGGTGCTTGGCGATCCCAAGTATTGCGAGGGATGCCGCCAGCAAATCGACCGCTTGATCGGCAAGGGTTCAGCCCAACCTCAGGTGGCGGCACAGGTGCGATCGGTTTATCTCATGCTTTCGATGGTGACCGCCGGCGTCGGCCTCGCGCTCATGGGCGCTTCCCAGGTCCTTTCAAACTGGGAACTCGGCATCGCCAGCCGCCCGCTGGCCGAGCCGGCGGCGTTGACGACCTGGCTTCTGCGCTCAACCCGCGTCTCGCGCCAGAGCGTGGCGCGTTTCATCGAGCGGGTAATTGCCATGCGCGAAGACAATCCCGCCCCGCCTCCCCGTGCGCGGTAGACGGCAATTATCGGCGCCTGAGCGCGGCTCGGACCCATCAATACGTTACCTTTTCGGCCCATCATGTTTCCCAAAAGGCAACGTGATGGGCCACTCGCCGTTCTAGATTGAAAGATCCAATTCCCTGCCTTTGTAGTGCTTTTGGAAAAGAAGCCAGGGGTGTCAATTGCTTGAATCAATCAGGAGCTGCTTGTGCAAGTATCCAATTCAACGTTGTCTGGTCCGAGCGGCCCGCTCGGTTTTAACTATTCGTCGACGCGGTTCACCACCGACGCGAATGGGGAAGCCCGCTTCACCGAAGTCATGGGTTCTGCGAAGCAAAAATATATTGAAAGCCCCCCCACATCGAAGGCCGTGACCCTGTCTGATAAGGCGGTGGCGCTGTCAAGCCAGGAGACCGAAGATGAGGATGCGGATCTTAGCTTGCTGGCGTGCTGGACACCGGCCGAGCTGGCGCGCTTCACCAGGAACTATACGGAAAGCGAGCGGCTCGAGGAACTGGATATTATGGTTTTTAACAGTCAATATTCGCCAGGATGCGATTGCAGTGAGCTTACTGCGGATGGTGGTCAGATTTACTATGCGACTACGAGGATTCCGGTTACCCCAGAAAGTGAAATTGTCGATAGGCGGCAATCGGATACGTTCGTTTCGCAGTTGAAATCCATGTATAAGGCCGAAAGGAACAAGGGCAGCTCAGCGCTGGATATCTATAAGAAGATCGGAAAATTGATTCTGTCCCAGCCGGATGATTTTGCTTATAAGTTCGGATTCAGTGTCACGTTTCGCGAGAGGGTGGAGTCCATGCAATGGGGGGGGCGTGCTAACCCGGTCGAACGGCAGCGCGGTGAGTTGTTTACCCGTAGTCACGCTGCTTCAGACGAATCGGATGTCGCGATGTTGACAAAAATGAAGGATGGGTTTTCGCACAACAAGCTGCAACAGAGAACACATGATATGGAGCGAGACAGGCAGCATCAGCTGATGGACCTGTTGTATGGGAAAGTGAACCATAAGTCGAAACACGCAGGTCGCCGGGTGTAGATCAGGTTCTTCCGAAAAATGCGCATATCGCATTTTTCGGAAAGGCGTCGGCAGAGGGATTTGCCGGGCCTAATGAGATGGTCAGCCCGAACCCCGCTTGGCGTAGCGCTTCGTGGGGATTCGGCTGGCCATAGCTTTTTATGGCTAGGGTAAAAACCATATTTTTCTGACCGATACGGTAACGCGTGTTCCCAAAATAGCAATAAACGACGCCGTTGCTGCGTTCAAATTGATGTGCAGGTTGCCAACCTGTCCACCCCGTATGTTGTCAAGCTGAAAGCAAGTCATCTAAGGGGGGGCATCAATCGGTGATTGATGCGTAGTTTCATACCTAGCCCTGGAGAGATACCATGAAAACCCCATTGCTGCGTGCATTGGTTATTACCTCGATTTTGTTCTCCGGCAGCGCGTTTGCCGGTGATTACGTGTGGTCTACCTATAAGAGTGGCGACTATGTGTCCAGAAGGGGCGAAACCACCGCTGTGGTGTATCAGCCCAGCAATTTCATGGTTTCGCCAGTGGGAAAAACTATCACTGGCGTGCAAGTCCAACTTCAAGATAGCTCTCAGGCAAATGTATCGATGAGCCTTTGCTATAACGGATCGTTCGAGTGCTATCCGATAACCTATGATGGGAGAGTTTTTACAATGTTTAATGGCAAGCTGGCCGATAAGCCGTTTACTGTGAAATATACCGGTACTGGCCTTGGTCCATATCCCCGTTACATCCTCGCCACGATGGTGGTTTATTACAACGATTAAGTTAGCCTAAACGATAGCGACTTATCGCGGATCTGGCGATAAATCGCTGTCGGGCATATTGGGGTGCACTATGGGTGTTGTGAGCTGATGCAAATCGCACGTGTAATGCGCTCAGTACTCGTGTGTTGCCTTTTTGGTATCACGCCCTTCTCATAAAGCAACGCGAGGACTGTTTGCTATTTTAAATTGGAAGATCAATTTCCCGCAGGAGTTTCCAATGCAGATATCTACTTCAACGCTATTAGGCCCTCGCGTTCCGTTCGGAGTAAAAGGTCCGTCGGCGCGGCTCACTACAGATGTGACTGGTGAATCTACTTTCACCGAGGTCATGGGTTCGGTGAAGGAGAATCACCTTGAAAGCCCGTCGGAATCGAAAGCCGTAATTCTGTCCGATAAAGCGTTGGTATTGGCAAATAAAGAAGCAGACGAGGACGCTGATCTCAGTTTGTTAGCGTGCTGGACACCGGCTGAGCTGGCTCGATTTGATAGAAACTATACTGAGGAAGAACGGTTTCAGCGCCTCAATACCATGGTTTTTAATAGCGGGTACTCTACGGCACATGATTGCACCGAGGCCATCTATGGAGGACCGACCTATTATACGACCACGCGAATTCTGGTAACTCCTGAAAGCGAGGTGATCGATAAGCGGCAGTCGGATGCGTTCGTCGCCCAGCTGGAATTCATGTATCGGGCGGAAGTAGAGAAGGGTAGTTCGGCGATGGATATCTACAAGAAGATTGGCAAATTGATCCTGTCTCAACCCGATGATTTTGCCTACAGGTTCGGGTTCAGTGTCAAGTTTCGGGAGACGGTGGAGTCCATGTCCCAATGGGGGCCTCGTGGTAATCCGTTCGAAGGGCGTGATGATTACTTTTCGCTCAGGTATACCCCTCCTGATGAATCGGACGTCGATGCGTTGGGACAAATAAAGGGTGGGATTTCACAAAAATCCATAATGCAGAAATCCCATGATATGGAGCGGGATAGGCAATACCTTCTGATGGATATTCTTTACGGAAACATGGGGCATAAGTCGAAATTGTCATCTGCCCGCTGATTTTTGTGATATCGACGTGGTCTTAATGGATTTGGATTTTTTGACTGATTCAGATCGAAAAATATCGCACCATTCGCTCATCCAAATCACGCGTATCAACCACTCCTATCGCCTGGGCAGCCAATCCGTACTTGTGCTGCGCGACGTGACGCTCGAGATCCATCCCGGCGAAACCTGCGCGCTGCTTGGGGCGTCCGGTTCCGGCAAGAGCACCTTGCTCAATATCCTGGGCTTACTCGACCGGCCGTCGGCCGGCCAGTTCCTGTTTCGCGGACGAGACATGCTGGGTATCGATGAGAAGGCCCGCGCCTGGGTGCGCAATCGAGAGATCGGGTTCGTTTTTCAGTCCTTCAACCTGTTGCCCCGTATGAACGCCCTTGATAACGTTGCCTTGCCACTGTTCTATCGTGGTATCCCGCGAGCGCAGGCGCGGGCCACGGCCATGGATCGACTTCGTCAAGTTGGATTGGCCGATCGCGGCGGGCATCTCCCTGCCGATCTCTCCGGCGGGCAGCGCCAGCGGGTCGCCATTGCCCGTGCCTTGGTTGGCAATCCCTCCGTCATTCTTGCGGACGAACCGACCGGTAATCTGGATCAGGCTTCAGCCGACAGCATCATGGCCTTGCTCATGGGATTGAATCGCGAACGCGCGGTCACGATCGTGATGGTGACGCATGATGCCAGCCTGGCGGCTTGCTTCTCGCGCCAGATTCACGTGAGGGATGGTGCATTGCATGAGCCTGCCCGCCGCGGTGGCGGGCGTTGATTCCCGGTGATCCAGCGCATGCGCGGCCCATCGCTGGCACAGACCCTGCTGCAGGCCGTCGACAGCCTGCGCCAATTGGGTCGCCGGGCCTTATTGGCTCTGCTTGGCATCATGGTTGGCAGCACTGCCATCATTGCGCTCCTGAATATCGGGCATAGCGCCGCCGAACAGGTGATGCGCCTGTTCAAGGACATGGGCACGGATGTCCTGGTGGTGACTTTCCCGGTGACGGGCGCCAGGCCGCGCGCGCTGCCCCGCACGCTGGATGCCGGTGCGTTGGAGCGGGCCGTGCCCGGCATCCGCCATGCGGCGCCGCTGTCGGTCTACAACGTGCCGTTGCGTTTCATGGGACGCACGACCGCGCTCAGGATCGTGGGCACGACGCCGGATCTTGCCGACGCGATGAATCTGCGCATGGCGCATGGCCGCTTCTTGTCGCCCTTTGATCGCGATGCCACCTTTGCCGTCGTGGGTGCGGAAGCCGCGCTGGCGCTGGGCACCCCGGGGCAACCGCTCGTTCCGGGGGACTCGCTGCAAATCGGCGGCTACCTGTATCAGGTCATCGGCATCACGCGCGGCATGAAAGGGAACCCGCTGATTCCGGTCGATGCCGACCGATCGGTGATCGTTCCCATTGAGGGACTGCATCGATTGTTTCCCAGGCCTGAACTCGGCGCCATCCTGGCCAAGGCGAAGCCTCTGGCCGACCTGCCTGAGACAGCCAGCGCGTTGCGCGAGTACGTCAGGACGCAGGTGCCCGGAAGGGAGGTTCAGGTGGATATTCCCCAGCAGTTGATCGACGGCCTCAAACGCCAATCGCGAACCTTTTCGTACATGTTGGCCGGACTGGGCGCGATCTCGCTGCTGGTGGGCGGCGTGGGCGTGATGAACGTGATGCTGATGAGCGTCTTCGAAAGGCGGCGCGAGATCGGCGTTCGCCTGGCGCTAGGGGCGACGCGGCGCGACATCCGCTGGTTGTTCCTCGCCGAGGCCGGCCTGTTGGCCCTGGCCGGCGCGGCGCTGGGCGCGGTCTTCGGTGTTGGCGCGGCCTACGCTTTTGCGCGCTTCTCTGACTGGCAGTTTGTGCTGGCTCCCGCATCCCTGCCCTTGGGGATGGGGACTTCGCTGCTGACCGGGTTGTTCTTCGGTTGGTACCCGGCCATCGCGGCGGCGCGGCTGGAGCCTGTCCAGGCCTTGCGCGATGCATGATGGCACGCGGATGCTGATTGTGGCGCTCGGCGTCGCGACGCTGCTGCCCGTGGCGCGCGCGGATGATCACCCGCCACGGTCTCGCCCCACCATGTCGCACCAGGCGCCGGTCCCGCGGGGCGAGGGCGTTGTCAGTCTGACCGTGACCGATGCTGTCTTTCTCGGCCTGCGGGGCAATCGCAGCATACGCAGCGCCTACCTGACCCGCCTGGCGCAGAAGTTCGACCTGCGCGTGGCCGAGGATTACTTTTCCCCCAAGCTGCTGGTGACCGGGAAGGTCACCGGCAACCGCAATCAGGATGATCGTTCGCGACAGGGATTGTTTTCCCCCGAGGCGACGATGGTGGGTGAATTCGGCACGCGTTTGAGCCTGGGCTGGACCCGTCAACTGAGCAACGCCAGCCGGGCGGGCGGATTTCGGGACGATGGCGTCACGCTCGCGATCATTCAGCCCTTGTTGCGCGGCGCGGGGCGTGAGGTCGCAACAGCGCCTGTTCGCATGGCGCGATTGATCGAGCAGAGCAATCGGCTGGCCTTGCAGGAGTCGGTTTCCCAGACTGTCACGCAGATCGTCCAGGCCTACTGGCAATTGCTGCGGGCACAAGAGCAAGTCGCCATCGCCCAGGCGGCCTTGCAGCGTTCCAGGGGGCTTTTGGCGATCAACAAGGCGTTGATCGACGCCGGGCGCATGGCGCAGGTCGACGTGGTGCAGACCGAGGCGGATGTGGCGACCCAGGAATTCAATGTCGAGAATACCGACAACGATCTCAACGCCAGCCGATTGGCGTTGCTGCAGCTGCTGGCCCTGGACCTGCACAGTCGGATCCGGGTCAGCGACACGCCGGAAAAAGGGCCTTCGAGACTCAGCCTGCAAGACGCCCAACGCATCGCGCTGACGCATCAACCGCAGTATCTGCGGCAGGTGATCGCCCGTGAACAGGCCGATATCAATCTTGTGGTCGCACGCGACAACCGCCTGTGGGATGTTGCCCTGATGGGCGGCGCCAGCCAAGGGCGAACCCGGCGAGCGGGCCATTCGGAGGCGGTCTCCGATCGCCGCTGGGAGGGGTATGTCGGGATCCAGCTCCAGATACCGATCGGGGACCTGAGCACGCGACAGGCCGAAGTCCATGCGAAAGCCGATGCTGACAACCAGGCATTGCTGCTTGAAAACGCCGAACAGCAGTTGGCGCTGGACGTGAGCAACGCGGTGCGGGAATTGGCCTCGCGATGGCGCCAGTACGAAATCGCGGGGCGCGTGCGGGATCTTTCGCGCAAGAAGCTCGAGATCGAACATCAAAAGTTGCAGGCCGGGCGGTCGAGCAACTTCCAGGTCCTTGCCTTTGAAACCGATCTTCGCGGGGCGGAGAACGCGCGGCTCAATGCCTTGATCAGCTACCTGGACGCCCAGGCGCGGTTGGACCTGGAGCTCGGCATGACGCTGCAAAGCTGGGGTATTTCGCTGAATGACTGAGTTCCGTGCTCATAGACGTGGCCTGCTGGCGGCGGGCTTGGCGCTGCTTGCCGTCTTGGCGATCGTCTTTGCGTGGCCTCAACCGCCTCGCGGCGAGTCACAGGACGCCTCATCGTCCTGGATACGGATTGCGCCTCGTCCCGTCGATGTTCGTCTTGGCGTGGTAGGGAAGATCGCCGCCGCGGAAATCGTCACGATCACGGCGCCCTTCGACGGCAATATCAAGTTCCTTGAGGTGGCGGAGGGACAACGGGTGGCCGCGGGCCAGCGCCTGTTCGAGATGGACATGACCCAGCTCGACATGCAACGGCGCCAGGCGCTGAGTGAACAGATCAAGGCGCGCAAGGCCCTGAGCGATATCGATCATTGGGAGTCGGGGCCGGATGTCGCCCGTGCGCGGCAAGCTGTGCTGAGCGCGCGCCTCAGCTTGAACGATACGCGGGGGAAGCTGCTGGAGACTCGGCGGCTCTACGAACGCGGAATCGTGCCCCGCATGGAGCGGGACGCATTGATCCAACAGGAAAAGATGCAATCCCTGGCGGTGACTTCGGCCGAGGCAGAGCTGGCGAATACCCGGCAACGCGGCAAGGGGGAGGCGCGGCAACTCGCGGAAATGGAATTGGCCAATGCCTCAGCCGCGGTCGATGCGCTGGGCACGGATGCCTCCGGGACGGTGACGGCGCCGTTCTCCGGGGTGGTGATCCGCGTGCCGGGCAACGCCAACGCCAGGCAGGACGCCACGGGCGATCCCTTGCTGGCGGGCGCCAAGGTGACGCAGGGCCAGGGGCTGTTGGCCGTCGCCAGCGTCGAGCGCGTCAACGTCGTGGCCAAGGTCGACGAGACGGATCTGAATCAGCTGCGCCCGGGCCAGCGGGTGGATATACGTGGCGATGGGTTCAGGGACCTGGTGCTGTCGGGCGAATTGGAATCGATTGGCGTGCAGGGGCTCGAAGGCGATTCGCAGGCCGGCACGATGTACCGGATCGTGATCGCCTTGCCTCCGCTGACGGCGGCGCAGCAGCGGGTGGTGCGGCTGGGAATGAGCGCAAGTGCCGCCATCGTGATATTTCATGATGACGGTGCCCTGGTGGTGCCGGCCCCTGCGATTCGGACTGATGCGGATAAACGGCTCGTCCGGTTTCGTGAGTCCGCGAGCTCCCCCGAGCGGCAGGTCGCTGTCTCGGTCGGGCCTGCCACGCAAGACGGGGTCGTCGTGACCGGCCTTGCGCCGGGGTACGTCTGGAACCCCGGGGACCATCGGCCGTGAAAATGGGGAAGGGATCGTGCGGCCCTCGGCCATATAAAATAGGCGCCCATGAACACCCCCCAAGAAAAAGCCGACATCGCCCGCCGCTTCGGCAGCCTGTCCCGCCTCTACGGCCCCGATGCCCCGGCGCGCCTGCAAAACGCCCACATCGCCGTCGCCGGGCTGGGAGGCGTCGGCTCCTGGACCGTCGAAGCGCTGGCCCGTTGCGGCGTCGGCGCCCTGACGCTGATCGACCTGGACCACATCGCCGAATCCAACGTGAACCGGCAGATCCACGCCCTGACGCAGACCCTGGGGCAATCCAAGGTGGATGCCATGGCCGAGCGCGTCCTGGCCATCAATCCCGAGTGCCGGCTGACGCGCGTCGATGATTTCGTGTCGCCGGAGAACGTCGGGCAAGTGCTGCCCGGTCCCTACAACGCCATCATCGACTGCACCGACCAGGCCGCCGCCAAGATCGCCATGATCCTGCATGCGCGGGCGCTGGGGATTCCGATGCTGTTGTGCGGCGGCGCGGGCGGCAAGACCGATCCGCTGGCATTGCGCGCCGGCGACCTGTCGGCGGCCGTCAACGACGCCTTGCTGTCCAAGCTGCGCAACAAGCTGCGGCGCGAGCATGGGTTTCCGCGGGCGTCCGACAAGAACGGCAAGGCGCTCAAGCGCGTGCCGAAGATGGGCATCCATGCCCTGTGGTTCGACCAGCCCGCCATCCTGCCCGACGAATGGACGCGGCAGGCCGAGGCCGAGGACGATATGGGCGCTTCGGGGCAGGCCGTGGCGCCGCAGGGGTTGTCCTGCGCCGGCTATGGTTCGGTGGTCACCGTGACCGCCGCCATGGGCATGGCGGCCGCCAACGAGGCCTTGCGGCTGGCGCTGTAAGGCGGGGACTGGCGCCGCCCGGTTCGGAATGGCGGGCCGCGGCGCCACGCTTGCGGCGCCGCGCCATGCTCACAGCGCCACGAACACCACGCCGTCCTCGATCCTGACCGGGTAGGTCGCCAGGTTGTCGCGCAGCGGCGAACAGAGCGCGCGGCCGTCGCGCACGTCGAAGCGGCCCTGGTGCAGCGGGCACTCGATCTCGTGGCCCGTCAGGAAGCCGTCGCACAGGCGCGCATTGCCGTGCGTACAGAGGTTGTCGGTGGCGTAGACGTTGCCTTCCACGCCGTACAGCGCGATCTCGCGGTCGCCCGCCTGCACGGCGATCACGTCCTCGTCCGGCACGTCGGCCAACGCGATGGCCTTGATCCAGTTCGTGGTCATGTCCTGGAGTCCTTGTCAGATGGGGTAGATCAGCGAATTCGGGATCAACTCGCTGTCGAAGATGCACAGGCGCGACTCGAACTTCAGCCCGTCGGGCGTCTGCCGGATCACGTCCAGGTAGCGGCCGACGTTGTAGACCGTGGTCAGCTGGTTCGGCTTGGTGCGGAACACCGCGTAGTTGGCTTCCGATTCGATCCGGTCGCCCTTCACCGACAGCACGCGCGGGGCGCCGACCACGTGACGCTGGTAGTAGGGGTCGTGGAAGATGGTGTCGGTGGCGCCGTAGATGCGGTCCTTGAGCATGCCGCGGCTCTCGAACGACATGGTCGCCAGCGGATAGCCGCGCTCGTGGTTCTCGCGCGGCAGCACCTTGTAGACGCAGTCCTCCAGGAAGAACTCGGGCCACTGCTCCCACTGTTCGGCGTCGAGGGCGGCGGCGTAGTCGGCGTACAGCCGGGTCAGCTGGTAGTAGAGGGGAAAGTCCAGCATCTTCAGGCCTCCTCGCGCGCTTCCATCACGCGGCGCCAATAGGCGTACATGCCGCGGATCAGGGTTTCGGTCACCATGTGGTCGGTGTTCTCGGCGGTCTTGCCGCCCAGCTCGGCCACGCTGCGGTGCCAGGGCTTCTGCGTGAAGCCGGATTGCGAGAACTCGATGACTTCGCCGTCGTCCGCCGACACGAAGCCGGCGGGGCCGAACAGGTTGGCCTGGCGCAGGCGGCGCTGCGTCATCTCGGGCGTGTCGTCGGCGAAACCGAAGTGGGTCCAGACGAAGTCGAAGGCGTCGTGGCCCACCGGCTGGATGTGGCGCGTCGACAGCGAGTTGACCTGCTGCTGGATGATGACGCTGGGGAACAGCGTCATCAGCACGGCGGTGGGGCCGTTCCACCAGGGTTCCGGCACGATGTCCAGGAAGCGGTCGTCGTTCAGCGTCATCTGCTCCTTGAAGCTGGACACGCCGCTGGTGACGCTGCCCTTGCCGCCCTGGCCGCGGGTCGAGATCATGGCCGCGTGGCGGAAGTGGCGGTCCATCTTCAGTTCCGAACGGTTGTCGGCGCGCCACAGGCCGAAGGTGACGAACCAGGTGTGCAGCAGGCCCGGGTGGTACGGGTCCTTGATGTTTTCCTGCATCAGCTTCCAGTTGCCCGGGATGCGCTGGCGGCTGTAGCCGTGGATCACCAGCTGGCGGCCGTCGAAGACACGGTCGAAGTAGTGCAGGATGTCCGGGCCCAGGTAGTCTTCCAGCGGCTCGACGTCGTGGTCGAACGAGGCGAACACCACGCCGTTGCGGCAGGCCACGGCCAGCTTGGTCAGGCCATGTTCCTCGGGCTTGAAGTCGGGCGGCATGCCGCCGTTGACGCGGCCGTCCTGCTTGACGCCGCGGCGGAACGGCACGCCGATCAGGTTGCCCTGCAGGTCGTAGTTCCACTGGTGGTAGGGGCAGACGAACTCGCTGCGGTTGCCGGAACGTTCGCGGCAGAACTGCACGCCGCGGTGGGCGCAGACGTTCTCCACCACCCGCACCTGACCGTCGTTGTCGCGCAGCAGGATGACGGAGCGCTCGCCCACGGCGGTGCGCTTGAAGTCGCCGGGGTTGGGGATTTCCGCTTCCAGGCCGACGTAGCTCCAGTGGCCGCGATAGAAGAAGCGCTCCAGCTCGCGCTGGTGCAGGGCGGCGTCGGTATAGACGCCGAAGGGAATGCGGTGGCTGCCGTCGCCCTGCCAGGGCGGCACGAACGACAGCGGCTGTTCGGGAGTGTTCATCGGCGGCCTCCGGCGAGGCGGCCGCGCCTACAGGGCGGGGCGGGGGGATGGCGCATGGGTGTCTCCTTCATCCATCGGGGCCCGCGCGACATGGGCGCAGGCGTTTGTTGCATCATCGGCCAGGGTGTGAAATAAATAAATAGAATCTGGATGATGACAACAATCACCAAAATAAATATTGGTGGAGACAAGCATGAACCTGCAAGACATGGACCTGAACCTGCTGGTCGTGTTCAACGAGCTGTGCAAGCACGGCCGGGTGTCGGCGGTGGCGCAGAACCTGGGCATCTCGCAGCCCGGGGTCAGCAACGCGTTGGGGCGGCTGCGCAAGCTGCTGGGCGACGAACTGTTCCTGCGCACCTCGCGCGGCATGGTGCCCACGCCGTACGCCGAGGCGCTGGCGCAGCCGATCGCCGACGCGCTGGCGGCGCTGCACGGCACGCTCAACGCCCGCGCCAGCTTCGATCCGGCGCGCAGCGAGCGGGCTTTCGTCATCGGCGTGAACGACGTCGGTGAAACCTATTTCCTGCCGCGCCTGATGCGGGCCCTGGACGGCGCCGCGCCCGGCGTCACCATCCGCACGGTGCGCACCACCTCGATCGACGTGAAGGACGAGATGGAGCGCGGCCGCATCGACCTGGCGATGGGGTTCCTGCCGGGGCTGAAGCACGGCTTCTTCCAGCGCCGGCTGTTCCGCCAGCCCTATGTGTGCATCTTCCGCCAGGATCACCCGCTGGCGCGCACCGGGGTGTCGGCGCGGCAGTTCCGCGCCGCCGAGCATGTCGCCATCGTGTCCGAGGGCACCGGCCACGGCGTGGTGGACCAGGTCATCGAACAGGCCGGCATCCGCCGGCGCCTGCGCCTGACGGTGCCGCACTTCATGGCGGTGGGGCCGGTGCTGCAGGCCACCGACATGATCGCGGTGGTGCCGCGCCGTTTCGCCGATTGCGCCTGCAAGCCGTTCGGCCTGGCCACCGCGCCCTGTCCGGTGAAGATCCCGGAGTCCGTCATCAACGTGTTCTGGCATGCCCGCAACCACCGCGAGCCGGCCAATCAATGGCTGCGGCAGGTGGTGGTGGAGCAGTTCGCGGACTAGCGGCGCGCTTCAGAACTGCATCTGCGCCGACAGCGCGACGCTGCGCGGGCTGCCCAGGTAGTAGCTGTTGAGCCAGTAGTCGCGGTTGGCGACGTTGTTGACGTTCAGGCGCAACGTGACGGGGCGGCCGGTGACCTTGGTGGCGTAGCGCAGGCCCAGGTCGAAGGTGGTGTACGACGGCAGCCGGCTGTTGTTGCTGGCCGTGGCGTATTGCTGGCCGACGAAATAGACGCCGCCCGTCAGGCTCAGGCCGGGCGCGAAGGGCAGGGCGTATTCGGAATACAGCTTGGCCATGACCTTCGGCACGTTGATGGGCGCATTGCCGTCGTTGGCGCTGCCTTCGACGCGGGCGGTGAGCAGCGTCACGCCGCCCATGATGGTCCATGCGTCGGTCGCCTTGCCCACCGCCGAGACCTCGGCGCCGCGATGGCGCTGGATGCCGTCCTGCACGTAGAGGTTGGCGTTGTTGGAATACTCGTAGGCCTTTTCGATGTCGAACAGCGCGCCGCTCACCAGCAAGCCGCCCAGCTCGGCCTTGATGCCGAGTTCGCGCTGCTTGCTGCGCATCGGCGGCAGCACCTGCAGGCGGTTGACGGCCTCGTCGGGCGCCACGCCGCCTTGCTCCAGGCCTTCGATGTAGGTGGCGTAGGTGGTCAGCCACGGGGTGGGCGAGAACATCAGCGAGGCATTGGGCGAGTTGCGGCCACGGTCATAGTCCGGCTGGCCGGGCGCGCCGTTGGCGTCGCGTTCCATCGACTTGATGGTGCTGCGGTTGATGCCGACCAGCGCGGACCACTGATCGTTGAAGCGGACCAGGTCGCCGATCATGAAGTTGTCGTTGCGGATGCGGCTGGCGTAATAGGTGCGCTTGGACGCGTCGGACGGCCAGGCCGGCTCGGGCACGTGGGTCGGCGAGTCCAGGCTGTACGGGCCGACGTAACCGGTATTGGGGAAGTAGGTGTTCTGCCACTGCTTGTCCATGTAGCCGTAGTAGCCCAGCGTGATCTTGTGGCCGACCTGCCAGGTGTCGAACGAAATGTCGGCCAGCGCCTGCCAGGCTTCGGACTCGGTCTTGGTCTCGCCGACCTTCTGCCGCAGCTGCACGTATTGGCCATTGGGCCGTATCGAATTCATGGTGTGGTACTGGACCGGACGGTCCTGGTATTCGCGCAGGTGCGCGACCCGCAGCGTCAGGTGGTCGCTGGCCTCGTAGGTCATGCGCGCCATCCATTTGCGGCTTTCCGTTTCGTCGCGGATCCAGGGCTGGCCCCAATCCTTGCTGGAATCCGGGGCCTTGGGACGGGAGACGCCTTCACCGACGAACCAGTACGCCGTGGGTGACTGCATCTTGTAGTCGCTGTACGAGGCGCCCAGCTCGAGCTTGAAGCGGTCGGTGATGTTGAAGTCCAGCGCCAGGCTGGCCAGGGTGCGGTCGATCTTCTGGTCGTCGACGGCGGTGTCGCCGTTCTGGCGCACCAGGTTGACGCGGTAACCGACCTTGCCGTTGTCGTCGATCGGGCCGCCGAAGTCGCCATGCACGTAGTACTGGCTGCCGCCGTAGTTGCCGACCGTGATGCTGTTCAGACGGTCAGGAGTCGGGCGCTTGTTGACATAGTTGACCATGCCGCCGGGCGAGGCCGCGCCGTACAGGAAGCCCGACAGGCCGCTCAGGACCTCGACCCTCTCCTTGTCTTCCAGCGAGGTGGCGAACCCGTACGAGCGGCGCAGGCCGTCTTCGGCGCGATCATAGCTGTTGAAGCCGCGGATCTTGACCATCGGCGCCCAGCCGCTCAGTTGCGGCGTCTGCGTCAGGGTGGACGGGTTGATGCGGTAGACGTCGTCGGGCGATTGCGCCTGCACGTTCTGCAGCAGGTCGCGCGTCACCACGCTGAAGGAATAGGGCGTATTGCGCAGCTCCATGCCGCCCAGCGCGCCGGCGGCGGACACCGTGGTGGCGCGATAGCCGTCGCTGGCGGTGCCTTCCTGCTGCAAGGCGGCGGTGGCGCTGCCCTGCACCGTGACGCTGGGCAGCGTGACGGCGTCGCCGGCGGGCGCCAGGCGCGCGCCGAAGGCATTGCCGCGCCGCACCGGTTGCAGGCCGGTGCCGGCCAGCACCGCGTTCAGCCCGGACCAGGGCGACTGCCGCCCGCGCACGCCGGGGCTCTGGCGTCCGGCGGTCAGCGCGGCGTCGACCGAGACCTGGATGCCGGCCTGCACCGCGAACTCGGTCAGCACGCGGCTCAGGTCGCCGGCGGCGATGTCGTAGTCGCGCTCGGCCGCGGCGGCGGGGGCGCTCTGGGCCCGGGCCGGCGCGGCGCCCAGCGGCGAAAGGGTGATGAATGCGGTGGCGAGGGCGGCGACGAGCGCCGTGGCGGCCGGTTGGCGGAAGGGGGCGCGGTGGCGCGGGAAGGGCTGGGAGCGGGATGGCATAGGTCGACGGGAGGTGAAAGGGTGTGGCTTCACCCCGTATGCCAATCGACGACGAAAAAAGGGGAACCTCGCGGGCAACGCGCGGCGCATCGCGGCCGGCGCTACCTGGGTTCGAGCACGGTCCACCAGGGCATGGGCGTGCGTATCCGCAGCGGCAGCGTCGCTTCCAGGGTGGCCAGGGCCTGCTGGGTATCCGCCGTCGAGTAGGTGCCGACGATGCGCAGGTCGGCGATTTCCGGCGCGCAGCCCAGGTAGCCGCGGCGGTAGCGCGACAGCTCGGCCACGAAATCGCCCAATCGCATGTTCTCGGCCACCAGCAGCCCGTCGGCCCAGGAGGGGCGCGCCAGGGCGGCGGTTTCGGCGGGCGTGGCGCCCGCCCGGGTGATGCGGGCCTGCTCGCCGGCATGCAGGATACCGCCTGCGGCGCCGGCGGTCGTGGGCTCGATGCGCACCGCGCCCTCGAACACGGCGACCACGCTGGCGCCGTCCTGCTGGTAGACGCTGTAGCGCGTGCCCAGCGCGCGCAGCCGCGCCTGGGCCGTATCGACCACGAAGGGGCGCGCGGGGGACTGGTTGTCGGGCGCGGTGGCGACCAGGATCTCGCCCGCCACCAGCTTGATGCGGCGCAGGTCGGGGCCGTAGTCGACGTCGATCGCGCTGTCGGTGTTGAGCCAGATGACGGCGCCATCGGCCAGCCGGACCTGGCGGCGCTCGCCCAGCGCGGTGTGATGGCTGGCGGCCCACTGGCGCCAGGGCAGGGCGCGCGATGCGCCCCAGGCGCCGAAGCCGGCGCCGCATAGCAGCGTCAGGGTCTTCAGGGTGAGGCGGCGGCGGGCCTGGCCGGCCGCGGCGGCGTCCAGCAGGCGGCGCGCCATGGGCTTGTTGCCGCCCGGCAGGTCGAGGAATTTGCCGCTGATGGCCTCGACCTGGCGCCAGGCCTGCTGGTGGGCCGGATCGGCGTCGTGCCATTGCCGCCAGCGCTGGCGTTCGGCGGCGTCGACCGACGGCGCGCCCAGCGCCGCATACCACTCGGCGGCCTGCTGCAGCACCTGGAAGCTGGGCGCGGCGGCGCTCATGGCGCGGGCGTCTGGCCGGCGGTCAGGCAATGCAGCATCGCCTGCGCCATGTATTTCTTGACCATGCGTTCGGACACCTCCAGGCGCGCGGCGATCTCGAGGTAGGTGTAGCCCTCGAGGTGCGACAGCAGGAAGGCGGCGCGGGCCTTGGGGTTGAGCTGGTTCAGCAGCGCGTCGAGCTCGCAGAGGGCGTCCAGCAGCAGCGCGCCTTCCTCGGGCGAGGGCGCCAGGGTGTCGGCCACGGTGGCGAGCGTGTCGCGGTAGGCGCGTTCCAGGTCCTGGCGCCGCCAGTGGTTCACCACCAGGCCATGGGCGATGGTGGTGAGGTAGGCGCGCGGCTCGCGGATCGGTTCGAGGTTGCGCAGCACCCGCAGGAAGGTGTCGTGCGCCAGGTCGGCGGCGTCGAAGGCATTGCCCAGGCGGCGGCGCAGCCAGTCCTGCAGCCAGCCGTGGTGGTCGCTGTAGAGGACTTCGATATCAGGGGATGCCGCGCGCGGGGGGGATAACACGATGGAGACGCCGCCAACGTCGAATAATCAATAAGAATGAGTATCAATTATTCTTCAGGCTCGCCGGTTTGGCAATCGGCGTCGTTCCGGGGCCGGCGGGACTCAGGTTTCGCGCAGGGTGACGGTGAACCAGCCGCGCAGGGCGTTGGACAGGCGGATTTCGTCGGCGGCGTGCAGGTCGGCCAGGGTCAGCACGCGTTCCGTGACGTTGCCGGTGTCGAGCAATTCGGCGCGCTGCACGCCGGGCAGACAGCCGCTGTCGACCGGCGGGGTGTACCAGTCGCCGTCCAGGCGCAGGTAGACGTTGCTGCGGCTGCCTTCGCACAGTTCGCCGCGTTCGTTCAGGTAGACCAGGTCGAAGATGTGCGGATGGGCCGGCAGCCATTCGATGGTCTTGGTGTACCAGGGGCGGTAGGTGGTCTTGTAGCGCAGCAGCGGTTCGGACGAGCGCAGCGCCTCGGGCGCCAGCATGATTTCCTGCTCTGCCGGCAACGGCGGCAGCACGGCGGTCTGGATGTGGCGGCTGCCGTCGCGCGCGACCAGCAGGCGCAGGCGGTGCGCGCCGGGGGTGTTCAGGCTGAGCGCGGCGATCATGATGTCGCTTTGCACCGCGTTGCCGCCCCAGGTGTAGCCCAGCGCCTTGCACGACTGCTCCAGGCGGCGCAGGTGGCGCGCCAGCAGGGGCACGCGGTGCTCGGCGTCGACCAGGATGGTCTCGATCAGTTCGGGTTGCATGGGGGCTCCTGGTAAACGGCGGACGGCGGCGGGCGGGGCCGGGTTCTATCCTACCCCGCGGACACGGATTGCGCACTCAGGCGCGCAGGATGCGGGCCTTCCAGTGGCATTCCTGCCATTCCTCGGCCGGGTCGGAGTCATGCACGATGCCGCCGCCGACGCTATAGACGCCGTGGCCGGCCGCGTCCAGCACCAGCGTGCGGATCGCCACGTTGAGCGAGAAGTCGCCGTCGGGGGCCAGCCAGCCGATGCTGCCGCAATACAGGCCGCGCGGCGCGGTTTCCATCTGGCGGATGCGGCGCATGGCGGCGACCTTGGGCGCGCCGGTGATGGAGCCGCAGGGGAACAGCGCGCGCAGCACGTCCTCAAGCGTGGCGTCCGGCGCCTGGGCCGAGACGGTCGAGGTCATGGTCCAGACCGTGGGGTAGCGCTCCAGCGAGAACAGCGCCTCGACCTTGACCGAGCCGGGCTCGGCCAGCCGGCCCAGGTCGTTGCGCAGCAGGTCCACGATCATCAGGTTCTCGGCGCGGTTCTTGTCGCTGGCCAGCAGCGCCTGGCCCAGGCGTTCATCCTCGGCCGGATCGGAGTGGCGCGGCGCCGTGCCTTTCATGGGGCGGGTGGTCAAGCGCGGGCCGCGGCGGGCCACGAACAGCTCGGGCGAGAACGACAGCACCGTGCGCGCGCCATCCTCGATGTAGGCGCCGTGCGCCACCGGATTACGCGCGGCGATACGGCGGTACAGCGTGGCCGCGTCGCCCTGGTACTGCACGTCGAGCGGCTGGGTGTAGTTGACCTGGTACAGCTCGCCGGCGCCGATCAGCTCGCGGATGGCCTCGATCTGGCGCGCGTAGCCGGCCTCGGTCATGCGCGGCGCGGGCAGGCTGAGGGCGGCCGGGATGCTGTCGGCCGCGGGGCCGTCCCACGGCGACTCGTCGATCTTGCGTTCGAACACCAGCGCCGTCAGGCGCGCCCGGCCGTCGTCCCGCGGCGCCGTCCAGGGGCCGGCGGGCGCGGGCCGGGTGGCTTCCGGCAGCAGCCATTCGCCCAGCTCGTAGTCCAGCAGCAGGGCGACCCAGTGCCCACGCTGGCGCGCCGCGTCGATGGCGGCCAGGGCGGGGCCGACCTCGGCCGCCGCGCGCGCTTCGATGCGGGCGTGGAAACCGTCCAGCCGCAGCGCGCGGCCGGCCAGCCGGTCTTCAAAACGACAATGCATGACTCTCTTTACTGTTGCGCCAGGAACTCCGTCAGCACCCGGCCCGTGTGGGAGTGGTCGCTCAGGGTCATGACGTGTTCCGGCGACCCCTGCGCCACCAGCTTGCCGCCGCCGGTGCCGCCTTCGGGGCCCAGGTCCAGCAGCCAGTCGGCTTCGGCGATGACGTCGAGATTATGCTCGATCACCACCACCGTGTTGCCGGCTTCCACCAGGCGGTGCAGCACGTGGATCAGCTTTTCCACGTCGGCCATCGACAGGCCCACGGTCGGCTCGTCCAGCACGTACAGCGTGTGCGGGATGCGCGAGGCGCGGCCGGTCTTGATCAGGCCGTCGGTCAGGCGCGCCTTGGACAGCTCGGTCACCAGCTTGATGCGCTGCGCCTCGCCGCCGGACAGCGTCGGCGACGGCTGGCCCAGCGTCAGGTAGCCCAGGCCGACGTCCTGCATCAGCTGCAGCGGGCGGTGGATCTTGGGATGGGCGGCGAAGTATTCGATGGCGTCATCGACTTCCATGGACAGCAGTTCGCCGGCGTTCTTGCCGCGCATCTGCACGCTCAGGGTGTCGCTGTTGAAGCGCGCGCCGTTGCAGGCGTCGCACGGCACCTTCACGTCGGGCAGGAAGTTCATTTCGATGGTGCGCATGCCCTGGCCTTCGCAGATCGGGCAGCGGCCGTCGCCGGTGTTGAACGAGAAGCGCGCCGCGGTCCAGCCGCGCATGCGCGCTTCGCGGGTGTCGGCGAACTGCTTGCGCACGTCGTCCCAGAAGCCGACGTAGGTCGCCGGGCACGAGCGCGGCGTCTTGCCGATCGGGGTCTGGTCCACTTCCAGCACGCGGTCGATCGCTTCCCAGCCGCGGATGCTGTCGCAGCCGGCCCAGCCGGGCGCCTTGCCCTGCGAGACGGCCTGCATCAGGTTGTCCAGCAGCACTTCGCGCGCCAGCGTCGATTTGCCGGAGCCGGACACGCCGGTGACCACGCTCAGGCGGCCGACCGGGATCTTGGCGTCGACGCTGCGCAGGTTGTGCAGGCGCGCGCCCTTGATCTCGATCATCGGCGTGTCGGCCTCGACCGGGCGGCGGCCCTGCAGCGGGTGTTGCAGCGGCTTGGCCAGGTAGCGGCCGGTGACGGATTCGGGCGCGTCGATCAGGTCCTGCGCGCTGCCCTGCGCCACCACGCGGCCGCCGCGGATGCCGGCGCCGGGGCCGATGTCGATGATGTGCGAGGCGCGGCGGATGGTGTCGTCGTCATGCTCGACCACCACCAGCGTGTTGCCGTTGCCTTCCAGGCGTGCCAGCGCGTCCAGCAGGATGCGGTTGTCGCGCGGGTGCAGGCCGATGGTGGGCTCGTCCAGCACGTAGCAGACGCCCTGCAGGTTGGAGCCCAGCTGCGCCGCCAGGCGAATGCGCTGCGCCTCGCCGCCCGACAGGGTGGGGGCGGCGCGGTCCAGCGCCAGGTAGTTCAAGCCGACTTCCTGCATGAAGTTCAGGCGGCCGCGGATCTCGGTGAGGATGTCGCGGGCGATCTCGCCTTCGCGGCCGCGCGCCACCAGGCCGGTGAAGAAGGTGTGCGCGTCCGACACCGGCAGCGAGGCCAGTTCGGCGATCGACTTGTCGCGCCAGCGCACGGCGCGGGCGACCCGGTTCAGGCGCTGGCCGTCGCACTGCGTGCAGACCTTGGCCTCGCCTTCGTACCAGGCGTTCCAGGCGGTTTCCTCGCCGGTCTGCTCTTCGTCGAAGCCCTGCAGTTGCAGGCCGGTGCCGAAGCAGCCGGTGCACCAGCCGTGCTTGGAGTTGTACGAGAACAGGCGCGGATCGGGCTCGGGGAAGCTGGTGCCGCACGACGGGCAGGCGCGCTTGACCGAGAAATGCTGTTGCTGCAGTTCGCTGTTGAGCGCTTCGTGCAGCTTGTTCACCGGCCACACCACCGACATCACGCCCTGGCCGTTTTCCAGCGCGCTCTTGACGGCGGCGCGCAGCTCGGCCTCGTTGGCGGGGTCGACCACCACGTCGGCCACCGGCAGTTCGATGGTGTGTTCCTTGTAGCGGTCCAGGCGCGGCCACGGCGCCACCGGGATGAACTCGCCGTCGACGCGCAGGTGCGAGTGGCCCTTGGAACCGGCCCACTTGGCCAGGTCGGTGTAGTAGCCCTTGCGCGCGGTGACCAGCGGCGCCAGCAGGCCGATGTGCACGCCCTTGTGCTCGCGCAGCAGGCGCGCCACGATCTGGTCGGTGTTCTGCGGTTCCACCGCGACGTTGCAGTCGGGGCAGTACTGCGTGCCCAGCTTGACGTACAGCAGGCGCAGGAAGTGGTGGATCTCGGTCATCGTGGCCACGGTCGACTTGCGGCCGCCGCGGCTGGTGCGCTGCTCGATGGCCACGGTCGGCGGGATGCCGAAGATGGCGTCCACGTCGGGCTTGCCGGCCGGCTGCACGATGGCGCGGGCGTAGGCGTTGAGCGATTCGAGGTAGCGGCGCTGGCCTTCGTTGAACAGGATGTCGAAGGCCAGGGTCGATTTGCCCGAGCCGGACACGCCGGTGATCACGGTGAACTTGTCGCGCGGGATCTCGACGCTGACGTTCTTCAGGTTGTGCTCGCGCGCGTTGCGGATCTCGATCGCCATGTTGTCCTGGCGGCGCTTGCGCATGATGGATTGCAGCGGCGTGCCTTCGCCGGCGCCATAGGCGGCGTCCGGTTCGGCGATGCGGGCCGTCAGGCCGGCCTGCTCGACTTCCTGCGCGTCGATGTCGCTGCTGACCACCACGTCGGCCGGCAGGATGCTGACTTCGTAGTCGCGCAGCGCCGCGCCGGTGTGCGAGGCGGGGTTGGCCATCAGGTCCTGCGGCGTGCCGACGCCGATCACCAGGCCGCCGGCGTCGCCGCCTTCGGGGCCCAGGTCGATCAGCCAGTCGGCCGCGCGGATCACGTCCAGGTTGTGCTCGATCACCAGCAGCGTGTGGCCCGCGGCCAGCAGCTTGCGGAAGGCGCGCATCAGGCGCGCGACGTCATCGAAGTGCAGGCCGGTGGTGGGCTCGTCGAACAGGAACAGGCTGCCCTTCTTGGCGACCTTGGCGGTGGAGATGCCGCTGCGCGCCGCCTCGGCCAGGTGGCCGGCCAGCTTCAGGCGCTGCGCCTCGCCGCCCGACAGCGTCGGCACCGGCTGGCCCAGCCGCACGTATTCGAGGCCGACGTCGGCCAGCGGCGCCAGGCCGGTCTGCACGTCGCGCAGGCCCTTGAAGAACTCCAGCGCCTCGCTCACGGTCATTTCCAGCACCTCGTCGATCGAGGCGCTCTTGCCCAGGTGTTCGACGCGCACTTCCAGCACTTCGGGGCGGAAGCGCTTGCCATCGCAATCGGGGCAACGCAGGTAGACGTCGGACAGGAACTGCATCTCGACGTGCTCGAAGCCGGTGCCGCCGCAGGTCGGGCAGCGGCCATCGCCGCCGTTGAAGCTGAAGGTGCCGGCGGTGTAGGCGCGTTCACGCGCCAGCGGCGCCTGCGCGAACAGCTTGCGGATCGCGTCGAACGCGCCCACGTAGCTGGCCGGGTTGGAACGCGCGGTCTTGCCGATCGGGGTCTGGTCGACCATGACGACGTCGGCGATCTGCTCGGCGCCCAGCAGGCGCTCGAAAGCGCCCGGCGCTTCCGACGGCTTGCCCTTCTGCTTGAGCAGGGCGGGGAACAGCACGTCCTGCACCAGCGTCGACTTGCCCGAGCCGGACACGCCGGTGACGCACACCAGGCGGCCCAGCGGCAGTTCGACCGAGACATTCTTCAGGTTGTGGGCGCTGACGCCTTCGAGCAGCAGGCGCGGCGTGTTGGCCGCCACGGGCATGGGGCGCGGCGCTTCGACGCGCTGGCGTCCGCCGAGGTAGTCGCCGGTCAGCGTGCGGGCCGCGCGCAACTGCGCCGGCGTGCCGTCGAACACGATCTGGCCGCCGCGCTCGCCGGGGCCGGGGCCGATGTCGATGATGCGGTCGGCGGCCACCATGACCTGCGGGTCGTGCTCCACCACCACCAGCGTGTTGCCGGCGTTGCGCAGCCGGTGCATGACCTCGACCACGCGATGCATGTCGCGCGGGTGCAGGCCGATGGACGGCTCGTCCAGCACGAACAGCGTGTTCACTAGCGAGGTGCCGAGCGCGGTGGTCAGGTTGATGCGCTGCACTTCGCCGCCGGACAGCGTGCGGCTCTGGCGGTCCAGCGTCAGGTAGCCCAGGCCGACGTCGCACAGGAATTTCAGGCGCGCGCGCACCTCGGTCATGAGCAGGTCGGTGGCGGCGTCGAGCGCGCCTTCGAATGACAGCTTGTCGAAGAACGTTCGCACCCGTTCGATGGGCAGCAGCATCACGTCATGGATCGACAGGCCGTCCAGGTTGTCGAGCTGCTCGCGGCTCCAGTTGGCGCCGACCGGCATGAAGCGCTTGTAGCGGCCGTCTTCCGGCGGCAGCACGGCGTCGGCCTCGGCCTTGGTGCCCAGGCGCCACAGCAGCGCGTCGGGCTTGAGGCGCGCGCCGTTGCAGGTGGGGCAGGGCGTGTAGCTGCGGTACTTGGACAGCAGCACGCGTACGTGCATCTTGTACGACTTGGTCTCGAGCCAGTCGAAGAAGCGCTGCACGCCGTACCACTGGTGCTTCCAGGCGTCGTTGCCGCCCTTCCAGTCGGGCGTGCCGTACAGCACCCAGCGCTTGTGCTCCTCGCTCAGGCTCTTCCACGGCACGCCGAGCGGAACGCCGGCGCGCGGCGCGTACTTCTGCAGTTCGTCCTGGCATTCCTTGTACGAGGGCGTGGTCCAGGGCTTGATGGCGCCTTCCAGCAGGGTCTTGTTCTCGTCGGGAATGACCAGGCCGAAGTCGATGCCGATCACGCGGCCGAAGCCGCGGCAGGCCTCGCAGGCGCCCAGCGGCGAGTTGAACGAGAAGCTGCTGGGCAGCGGATCGGTGTATTCGATATTGCAGTCGGCGCAGTGCAGGCGGTCGCTGAATTTCCAGGTGTGCGCGTTGGCGCCTTCGGCGTCCATGACGTAGACGGCCAGGTGGCCGGCGCCCATGCGCAATGCCGTATCCAGCGCTTCCATCACGCGTTCGCGCTCGGTGCCGGCGAAGCGGAAGCGGTCCTGGATGACGTGCAGGATGCGGCGTTCCTCGTTGGCGGCCTTGGCCTTGCCCTTTTCCTTCTTGGCGCCCTTGGCCGGCGCGGTGGCGTTCGGCACGGCGGTTTCCTCGGCGTGCACGCGGGTGTAGCCCTGCTGCTCGAGGAAGCCGCGCACTTCGTCTTCGGTGAAGTTGGCCGGCACGGCGATGGGGAAGGTCACCACCAGGCGCGGATCGCCCGCGGCGGCCGAGCGCTCGGCCAGCGAGCGGTAGATCGATTCCGGGGTGTCGCGCTGCACCACCTTGCCACAGCCGCGGCAGTGCAGCCGCGCGCCGCGCGCGAACAGCAGCTTGATGTGGTCATTGAGCTCGGTCATCGTGCCGACCGTGCTGCGCGAGCTGCGCACCGGGTTGGTCTGGTCGATGGCGATGGCCGGCAGGATGCCCTCGATGCGGTCCACCTGCGGCTTGTCCATGCGGTCCAGGAACTGGCGCGCATAGGGCGAGAAGGTTTCCACGTAGCGGCGCTGGCCCTCGGCGTAGAGGGTATCGAAGGCCAGCGAACTTTTGCCGGACCCCGACACGCCGGTCACGACGACCAGTTCGCCGGTGGCGATGGTCAGGTCCAGGTTCTTGAGATTGTTCTGGCGGGCGCCAACGATGCGGATTTGGGAGCTCATGGACGGTATCGTAGCCTGAGGGAGGGCGCGTCCCCGGACGACGGCCTGTGGCTGGTTCCGGGCGCGGCGATGTGGAATAATTGCCTATATGGTGAGGCATGTGTCCACAATGTGGTCAAACATGCGCTCCGCTGCTGTACAAATAAACAGTATCGCAGATTCGTCTGAAATTAGCGCGGTTTGCCTGGTGCATTCTGCGGGTGCATTGTTAACGCAGGGCATCTACCCGAGGTGGGGGTGGTCGTGTCGGAATCCAAGGTGGCGGGCGCCGCGGCGTTCGCCAAATTCATGACGGTGTTGCAGGCGGTGGCGGATGCGCCGCAGCCGCCCACGGCGGCGGCGCTGGCGCGCAGCAGCGGCTATCCGCGGCCGACCGTCTACCGCATCGTGGCCGCGCTGGCCGAGCAGGGCATGGTGGCCGAGACCGACGGCGCCTACCGCCTGGGGCCGCGCCTGCTGGCCCTGGCCAGCCGCGCCTGGTCGCAGTTCGACCTGCGCGCGACATTGGCGGCCGACCTGCAGGCGCTGCGCGACGCGACCGGCGAGACCGTGCACCTGGCGGTGCCGGCCGGCGCCGAAATGATCTACATCGACAAACTCGAAAGCCCCGGCCCGGTGCGCATGGCCTCGCGCGTGGGCGCGGCGGTGGCGCTGCATTCGAGCGCGGTCGGCAAGGCCTACCTGGCCGCGCTGGGCGAGCCGGCGCGCGAGCACCTGCTGCGCGACCTGCCGCTGGAATCGCGCATGCCCGGCACCGTGGCGAGCCTGCCCGCGCTGCGCGCGGCGCTGGCCGAGACGGCGGCGCGGGGCTATGCCCTGGACAACGAGGAAAACGAGCCCGGCATCGTCTGCTATGGCGTGGCGCTGCGCGATGCCGCCGGCCAGCCGGTGGCCTGCGTCAGCGTCAGCACGCTGATGTTCCGGCGCCGCGATGACCCGCAATCCGCCTATATCGAACCCCTGCTGCGGCTGCGCGATGCGGCCGCCGCCAAACTCGCCGTGCTGCCATCCGGCGGCGCCTGAACGCTCCGTCCCGAAAGGAATGCCATGACTGCTGCTCCCCTTGCCTCGAAGCTCGACGCCTTGCTCGCCGCCCGGGTGGTGCCCGTGCTGCGCTACCAGGACGCCGCCACCGCGGCCTATGCCGCCGAGGTGGCCGTGGCCGCCGGCTGCACCACGCTGGAACTGACCTGGACCATTCCCGGCGTCACCGACCTGGTGCGCGCGCTGCGCGACAAGCACGGCCCCGCGCTGCTGCTGGGCGTGGGCACGGTGCTGGACGAGACCCAGGCGCGCGAGGCCCTGGTGGCCGGCGCCGACTTCCTGGTGTCGCCGGCCCTGGCCACCGAGATCGTCGACCTGGCGCACGCCGCCGACGCCCTGTGCCTGCTGGGCGCCTTCACGCCCACCGAAGTGCTGGCCGCGCGCCGCGCCGGCGTCGACGTGGTCAAGGTGTTCCCGGCCGACACCGGCGGTCCCAAGCACCTGGCTGCGCTGAAGTCGGTCTACCCGGACACGGTGTTCTGCCCCACCGGCGGCGTCACGGCCGAGAACATGGCGTCGTACTTCGCCGCCGGCGCCGGCCTGGTCGGCATCGGCAGCAACCTCTACGACAAGGCCGCCTTCGCCGCGCGCGACACCGCCGCGCTGGTGGCGCAGATCACCCGCACCCGCGAGGCCGCCCATGGCTGATTTCGACATCGTCGCGCTGGGTGAGCCGCTGGTCGAACTGAACCAGACGCACCAGGACCATCAGCAATACCTGCAGGGCTTCGGCGGAGACACCTCCAATGCCGTCATCGCCGCGGCCCGCCAGGGCGCGCGCTGCGCCTACCTGACGCGCGTCGGCGATGACGCCTTCGGCGCGCAGTTCCTGGCGCTGTGGCGCGAAGAGGGTGTGGATATCTCGGGCGTCGAGATCGACGCCACCGCGCACACCGGCCTGTACTTCGTGCAGCACGGCCCCGACGGCCACGCCTTCAGCTACCTGCGCCGCGGCTCGGCCGCCAGCCTGATGACGCCGGCCACGCTCGATGGCGGCCTGATCGAGCGCGCCCGTTTCCTGCATGTCTCGGGCATCAGCCTGGCCATCAGCACCAGCGCCTGCGACACGGTCTTCGCCGCGATCGCCCGCGCCCGCGCGGCCGGCGTGCAGGTCAGCCTGGATTCGAACCTGCGGCTGCGCCTGTGGCCGCTGGACCGGGCCCGCGCGGTGCTGCGCGAGGCGCTGTGCCACGCCGACCTGTTCCTGCCGAGCATGGACGACATGCAGCACCTGACCGGCAACGACGACCCCGAACGCACGCTGGACTGGATCCGCGACGCCGGCGCGACGGGCGTGGTGGTGCTGAAACTGGGCAAGGACGGTTCCATCATCGACGATGGCAAGACCCGCACGCCGATGGCGGCGCTGCGCGTGGATGCGGTGGACGCGACCGGCGCCGGCGACTGTTTCGCCGGCAGCCTGCTGGCGCGCCGCTGCCAGGGCGACGATTGGGCCGACGCGGTGCGCTATGCCAACGTGGCGGCGGCGCTGTCGACGCTGGGCTACGGCGCGGTCAATCCGTTGCCGCGCGCCGAGGATGTGTTGGCGAAGCTGAAGGGCTGATTGATATTCTCCGGCTCGATATTTACGGCCCAGAATTCGCTGGCCCAAAGAAAAATCCCCGCCGGTTTGCACCAGGCGGGGATTTTTTTCGATCAGGCAGCACGCCAGGAACCTGGCGCGGCCGGCGTGTCATTTAGACGCGCTTGATCTTTTCCAGCATCTTGAACACACCCTTGGGCGACTTGACGAACAAGCGCTTGAAGGCCTTGCCCAGGCAACGGCGTTCCAGGGTGTTGCGACGCACGCGTTTGCGTTCAGCCATGTTGATTCTCCTGTTGAATTTGCGGAAATCGGATTTGCGGGGCGAAGCTGGTCATGCATTTCGCAGGGCTTCGACCCGACCGCACAACCGGATACTGGGCTGGCGGGGGAATTGGGTAACTTGGCATTCTAGCCTGAAAGTGGGGTGGGTGCCAATTTGAGGCTTTTCCGTGGGTTTCTGGTCCCTGGGGTTTTAAACGGGGACGTAATGATGCTTCGTAGGTCGCCCCTCGGGCAGGCGGACCGGGTGGCGGGCGCCCACGATTGCGGTCCGGAGCGTTCGCTCCGGACTTCCCCTTCGTCATCCTCGTCCAGGCCTTCGGCCTTCCCTACGGATTCCCTCGGGCGCATCAAGGTTGCCCGCCACCCGGTCCGCCTGCCCGAGGGGCTACGTGCGTCTGGGTTTGTCGCGCTGCTGGATCTGTGTGCAGGGCATGGAACCTGCAGGGTTGCCAACTGTGGCCGCGCGGGCGGCCGCAGTTGGCGTTGGTTCGGTTGAAGGTGTTGCGGAGGCGCTGCGCGCGGGTGGAGGGTGGTTTTCTTGTGTGTCCCAATTCGGGGGGAGGGGCGGTGGTGGGCGGCGCGGTGGGCACGGGCTTGCGCGTGACGGTTGCTTGCGCCGCCCACAAACAGTCGGGGTGCGGAGGGTGTTTCATTGGTGGATGGTTGCGATGTTTCCACGCAGTTTTGGCGTGACCGATCGTGCGTCGAGTCCACACGCGAGAGCGTCATCGCCTCGACGCAAGACACCATGTAAGCCGCAAAAGGCCGCCCGCGCGGCCGGCTTGCGGCGGGCCCCGCAAGACCCTCCTCACCCCCTCCTGATAGTCACCAGAACGCCAAGCACACAGACCGCCCCGAAGTCCGAGGTTGAGTCTCATCATGAGCGCGTGGTGGGGGCGGTGCGGGAGGGCGGGGCGTGTAGATGCGCCCGAGGGAATCCGTAGGGAGCCGAAGGCGTACGAGGATGACGACGGGGGAGTCCGGAGCGAAGGCTCCGGACCGCAATCGTAGCCCCGCCCTCCCGCACCGCCCCCGCCACGCGCGGCTAAAGAACCCACCGCCCAGAAAAGAAAACTACTCAGCCGGCCCCAACTTAGGTCGAATGAAATCCATGAACGCCCGCGTCTTGGCCGGCTGAATGCTCGACGGATAAACCACATAGATGGAAATAGGATCCACCGACCACCCCGGCAACACCCGCCGCAGCGAATTGCGCTTGATGATCGGATCCAGCGCCTGGCAATGCGGCATCCGCGTGATCGCCAGATCCAGCCCCGCCAGCGTCCCCGCGATGCTCATGTTGTTCGCCGCCAGATGCCCGCTCACCGGCACCTGCTCGCTTACCCGGCCGTTGTGCAGCGTCCAGTACGAATGGGCGTCGTCGATCGTCGTGCGCAGGCATTGGTGCTGCGTCAGGTCCGTCGGCGTCTTCGGCTCGCCGAAACGTTCCAGATAGCGGTCCGACGCGTAAAGATAGTTGTCCAGCGACACCAGCTCCTGCACCACCGCGCCGTCGCTGCGGGGCGCGGGCGCGGCGCCGTTGCCATTGTCGGCGTTGGCCACCGGATAGTCGCTGTTGCGGCCGAAACGCAGCACGATGTCGAACGGCGTGCCCTGGGCGTCCGACGCTGTCATCATGCTCAGGTCGAACTCGCACTCCACCTCGGGATAGCGGTCCGTGAAATCGTTGATCGTTTCCGGCAGCAGCCAGATCGCCAGGCTGTAGGGCATGGACACCCGCAGGTTGCCCGACGGGCCGCCCGACAGCGCCTGAAGTTGCTCGTGCGCCAGGCGGGCCTCGTCGATCAGGCCCTGGCAGCGGCTCATGTAGGCCGCGCCGGCTTCGGTCAGGTCGAGGCGGCGGGTGTTGCGGTTGATGAGGCGCAGGCCGATCGCGCGTTCCAGCTCGTTGATGCGCCGCGACAGCGTCGAGGTCGGCATGTTCAGCGCCCGGGCGGCCAGGCTGAAACTCTTGCGCTTGGCGACTTCTACAAACAGGGCAATGTCGTTGAGCTGGACGGTCGGGGCTTCCATAGGCGTTCCGGTGTGGGCCGCCCGAGTTTACGCCACTCCGGCGCCGCTCCCAACGCCGGCGCGGCGGATGGGAATCAGTCCGGGAATCCGCACCTTGTCAGATTTGATTGCAAATTTGCATGCCGTGGCATCAGTTGCCGTGGGCATATCCCCTACACTTCAGGCGAAAACACCATACCAAGACCGCAGCGGTTATCCGGAATCGCCAAGGGGCCCAGTTCGCATGATCGATACGCCGACGTTCTTCACCGTCCTGACGCCCACCTACAACCGGGCGGGGACGCTGCACAGGGTGTACGAATCGCTATCCCGCCAGACATTCCGGGATTTCGAGTGGGTGATCGTGGACGATGGTTCCACCGACAACACCCACGAAGCGGTGCTCGACTGGCAGCAGCGGGCCCGTTTCCCCATTCGCTACATCTGGCAGAACAACCAGCACAAGAAAACCGCCTTCAACCGCGGCGTGCGCGAAGCGCACGGCCAGTTGATCGTGGCGCTCGACAGCGACGACGAAATGCCGCCCGAGGCGCTGGCGACGTTCAAGGCGGCCTGGGAGGCCATTCCGCCGGCGCGGCGCGATTCCTACGTGGCGGTGACCGGCCTGTGCGCCCGGCCCGACGGCCGCATCGTCGGCGACCGCTATCCGCAGGACGTGTTCGACAGCACGGCGGTGGACGTGTATTTCCGCTACCGCATCAAGGGCGAGAAATTCGGCTGCATGCGCACCGACGTCCTCAGGAAGTATCCGTTTCCCGAAAACGTGGCGGGTTTCGTGCCCGAGAGCCTGGTGTGGTGGGCGATCGCGCGGGCCGGCTACCTGAGTCGCTTCATCAACCAGGTGGTGCGCACCTATCACGACACCCCGGGCGGCCTGAGCCGGGGCACGACGTCGGTGGCCAACAATGCCCAGGGCCTGTACCTGCTGGCCTGGGACATGCTGCAGCATCACCTGGAATTCTTCCGCTTCCGGCCGCGCGAGTTCATCATGGCCGCGGCGCGCTACACCCGCTTCCGGCTGCACCTGAAGCATTCCGGCGTGCCGACGGCGCTGCAGGCCTATCGCCTGACCAACCCGTGGGCGCGGCTGATGGTGGGGGTGATGTGGCCGCTGGGCTACGCGCTGTACCGCCGCGACCGGCGGCGCGGCGTGGCCTGAACGGCGGCCGGGCGTTCGCCGCGGCCGCCTTGCGACGACGCTATGCCGAGGCCGGCGCGGCGTGGCCCAGGCCCAGGTAGACCTCGACCACGCGCGGGTCTTCGGCGACCTGGGCGGCGGGGCCTTCCAGCGTGACGCTGCCGGTTTCCAGCACGTAGGCGTAATCGGCCACCTGCAGCGCGGCGCGCGCGTTCTGTTCGATCAGCAGGATCGACACGCCCATGCCGCGCAGTTGCTCGACGATGCGGAACACTTCGCGCACGATGCGCGGCGCCAGGCCCAGGCTGGGTTCGTCCAGCATCAGCAGGCGCGGCTTGGCCATCAGCGCGCGGCCCACCGCCAGCATCTGCCGTTCGCCGCCGGACAGCGTGCCCGACAGTTGCGCGCGGCGCTCGCGCAGGCGCGGGAACAGGTCGTAGACCTCGGCCAGTGTCTGGTCCTGGTCGCGCAGGCCGCGGCGGAAGCGGTCGAAGGCGCCCAGCATCAGGTTGTCCTCGACCGACATCTCGGCGAACAGCTCGCGCTTTTCCGGCACCAGGTTCATGCCGGCCGCCACCATCTCCTCGATCTCGGCGTGTTCCTGGCGCTTGCCGCCGAACACGATCTCGCCGCGCGAGGGCAGCACGCCCATGATGGCCGACAGCAGCGTGGTCTTGCCGGCGCCGTTGGGGCCGATCACGGTGACGATCTTGCCCTCGTCCACCGACAGGCTGACGCCCGAGACGGCCTCGACCTTGTCGTAGGCCACGCGCAGGTCGCGCACTTCCAGCAGTTTCGCGCTCATCATTCCACTCCGCCCAGATAGGCTTCCAGCACCGCGGGGTTGTGCTGGATCTCGGCCGGCAGGCCCTCGGCGATCTTTTCGCCGAAGTCCATCACCACCACGCGGTCGACCAGGCCCATCACGAAATCCATGTCGTGCTCGACCAGCAGGATCGCCATGCCCTCGGCCCGCAGCTTTTTCAGCAGCTCGGCCAGTTCGCGCTTTTCCTGGTAGCGCAGGCCGGCGGCCGGTTCGTCCAGCAGCAGGATGCAGGGATCCGACGCCAGCGCCCGCGCGATCTCCAGGATGCGCTGCTGGCCCAGCGCCAGCGAGCCGGCCTCGTCGTGCAGGTGCTTGCCCAGGCCGACGCGCTCGACTTGGCGCGCGGCCTCGGCCAGCAGGCGGGCTTCCTCGGCGCGGTCCAGCCGCCAGGCGGCCGGCAGCACGCCGCGATGGCCGCGCAGGTGGGCGCCGATGGCGACGTTTTCCAGTACGCTCATGCGGCCCAGCAGGCGCACGTGCTGGAAGGTGCGCGACAGGCCCAGGCGGGCGATGCGGCGCGCGCCGGCGCCGGCCACTTGCTGGCCCAGCAGCGTGACCTGGCCGGAGGTGGGCGTGTCTACGCCCGAGATCTGGTTGAACATGGTGCTCTTGCCGGCGCCGTTGGGGCCGATCAGCGCCAGGATCTCGCCGGCGCGGATCTCCAGGTTCATGGCGTTGTTGGCAACCAGGCCGCCGAACTTGCGGGTCACGTCGACCGCCTTCAGCACCACTTCGCCGCGCGGCGGCATGGGCTTGCGCGGCAGCGGCTCGGCCTGGCCGTCGATCTGCCGCGGGCGCTTGCGCACCGGCACGCAGCGCGCCAGCACCGGCCACAGGCCGCCGCGGAAGCGGTGCAGCAGCAGCACCATGCCGAAGCCGAACACGATCACCTCGAAGTTGCCGGTCTGGCCCAGCAGCTTGGGCAGCCAGTCCTGTAGCCATTGCTTGAGCACCGTGAACACGCCCGCGCCGACCAGCGCGCCCCAGACCTGGCCGGCGCCGCCGATGACGGTCATGAACAGGTATTCGATGCCCATCTGCAGGCCGAACGGGTTCGGATTGACGAAGCGCTGCATGTGCGCGTACAGCCAGCCCGAGGCGCAGGCCTGCAGCGCGGCGATGATGAAGATCACCATGCGCGAGCGGGCCGTGTCCACGCCCATGGACTCGGCCATGACGCGGCCGCCCTTGAGGGCGCGGATGGCGCGGCCCTCGCGCGAGTCGAGCAGGTTGCTGGTCGACCACATGGCCACCAGCAGGAAGGCCCAGATCAGGTAGTAGATCTCATCGCCCTGCGTCAGCGACCAGCCGAACAGGTTGATGGCGGGCACGTCCGGGATGCCGGTGTGGCCGCCCAGGCCTTCGACCGAGCCGAAGGCGAAGTACAGCGACAGGCCCCAGGCGATGGTGCCCAGCGGCAGGAAGTGGCCGGACAGCTTGAGCGTGATGGCGCCCAGCAGGTAGGCCACCACCAGGGTCAGCAGCAGGCCGGCCAGCAGCGTCAGCCAGGGCGAGGCGCCCAGCCACGCCAGCCAGGCGGGCAGGGCGTCGGCGCGGGTGGTGAGCAGCGCGGTGGTGTAGGCGCCGATGCCGACGAAGGCGGCCTGGCCGAAGCTGGTCAGGCCGCCGACGCCGGTCAGCAGCACCAGCCCCAGCGCCACCATGGCGTACAGGCCGATGTAGTTCAGCAGGGTGACGTAGAACGGCGGCAACGCCAGCGGCGCGACCGCCAGCAGCGCCAGGAATACGAGGACGAGGTGGCGCGGGGTCATTCTTCTTCTTCCTCGACGTGGTGGCTTTTCAGGGAGCGCCAGAGCAGCACGGGGATGATCAGCGTGAAGACGATGATCTCTTTGTAGGCGCTGGCCCAGAACGAGGAGAAGGCCTCGATCAGGCCGACCAGCACGGCGCCGGCGGCGGCCAGCGGGTAGCTCACCAGGCCGCCGATGATGGCGCCGACGAAGCCCTTCAGGCTGACCATGAAGCCGGAATCGAAATACATGGTGGTGATGGGCGCGATCAGGATGCCCGAGACGGTGCCGATCAGCGCCGCCAGGAAAAACGTGGCCTTGCCGGCGAACACCGGTGAAATGCCCATCAGGCGGGCGCCAAGCCGGTTGAAGGCGGCGGCGCGCAGCGCCTTGCCGTACATCGAGCGCTCGAAGAACTGGTACAACACCACGATCAGCAGCGCCGACACCGCCACCACCCACAGCGCCTGGCTGTTGACGTTGACCGGGCCCAGCGTCAGGCTGGCGTCGCTGAATGGCGCGGTGCGCGCGCCCTCGGCGCCGAAGGCCAGCAGGCCCAGGCCCACCAGCGCCAGGTGCACGGCGATCGACACGATCAGCAGCACCAGCGTCGAGGCCGAGGCGATCGGCTGGTAGAACAGGCGGTACAGCTGCGGGCCCATCGGCACCACCAGCAACAGCGTCAGCAGCGCCTGCACCGCCATCGGCAGTTGCGCCAGCGGCAGGCGGTAGAACAGCGCGGCCAGCACCAGCGGGTATGCCACCTTGGCGCCGATGCGCCACAACGGCGCGCGGCGGCCGGGCCGTTTGGCGCGGGCCATGAGGTCGGCCACGGCCTCAGCCAGGGCGAAGGCCAGCAGCAGCCACACCAGCAGCACCGGCTTGCCGGCCTGCAGCGCGGCCATGGTGAGCGCGCCGAAGGCGACGAACTCGCCCTGGGGGATGAACAGCACGCGGGTAACGGTAAAGACCAGCAGGATGGACAACGCCAGCAGCGCGTAGATGGCGCCGTTGGTGATACCGTCCTGCCCGAGTATCAGGGCGATCTGAGCATTCATCGGTACTTCCGGATAGAACGGAAAAACATTGGAGCGGTTTTATCCCCCCCGAAGCGCTGCGCGCCTCCCCCCAGGGGGCATGCCTGCGGACCGGCAAAGCCGGCTCCGCGGCATCTCGATGGGGCAGCGTTCAAGGGGAGGGCTTACTTCACCAGCGTCCAGTTGCCGTCCTTGACGGTGATGAGTTCGCGGCCGCGGTCGTCGAAGCCGCTGTGGTCGGCGGCGCTCATGTTGTAGACGCCCTGGGTGCCGACCAGCTCGCGGGTCTGTTCCAGCGCGTCGCGCAGCGCGCTGCGGAACTCCTTGGTGCCCGGCTTGCCGGCCTTCTCGGCCAGCGGAATGGCCTTTTCCAGCAGCAGGCCGGCGTCGTAGACGTTGGCGCCGAAGGTGGCGGGCTTGGAGCCGTTGAGCTTTTCGTAGGCGGCGATGTAGTCGCTGGCGACCTTCTTGGACGGATTGCTGTCGGGCATTTCCGGCAGCACCAGCATCAGGCTGGCCGCCAGCACGGTGCCTTCGACCTTCTTGCCGCCGAGCTTGAGGAAGTCGGGCAGCGCGGCGCCGTGGGTCTGGTAGAACTTGCCCTTGTAGCCCTGGTCGAACAGCGTCGTCTGCGGCAGCACGCTGGCGGCGCCGGGCGCGGCGATCAGCACCGCGTCGGGCTTGGCCGCCAGGATCTTCAGGGCCTGGCCGGTGACCGAGCTGTCAAAACGCAGGTAGCGCTCGTTGGCAGTGAGCTTGATGCCCTTTTCGGCCGCCAGGCCGGAGAACACCTTGTACCAGTTCTCGCCATAGGGGTCGTTCAGGCCGATGAAGCCGACCGTCTTGATGCCGGTCTTGGCCATGTGGTCGACCAGCGCGCGGGCGATGATGTCGTCGTTCTGGGTGGTCTTGAAGACCCACTTCTTCTGCTCGTTCATCGGCAGCACCACGGCGGCGGTGCCCACCGGCGCCAGCATCGGCACGCCGGCCTCGGCGGCGAACTGGATCACGCCCATGGCGTTGGGCGAGCCCGACGGCCCGATCAGGGCGTCCACATTCTGCTCGGTGATCAGCTTCTTGAAGGCGGTGACCGAGTTGGTGGAATCGCTGGCGTCATCCAGCGAGATGTATTCCACGGTCAGGTCGCCGATCTTCTTGGGCAGCAGCGGCACGGTGTTCTTTTGCGGAATGCCGACCAGCGCGGTGGGGCCGGTGGACGAGGTGACCACGCCGACCTTGACCTGGGCCAGGACGGGCAGGGAGACCAGCGTGGCCAGCACGGCGGCGGCCAGGGGGAGTTTCTTCGACAGCATGGCAAAACCTCCGGATAGGGGGCAGAGTGGGTGCGGCTGGAAAACGGAGAAAACGGATACCGCGGAAATTGCTTTTGGCTTCAACTTTCTGAGAGGCGAGGCACTGCACTGTAGACCCGGTCTCCGTGCTTACCTATCCGTCAAAACCCGAAGCGGATGCGCGGGACGCCGGTCAGATGGTGATGGAACTGACGCTGGCGCCGCCGCAGACGAACAGCGTCTGGCCGGTGACGAAGCTGTTGGCCGGATCGGCGAAGAACATCACCGCCCGCGCCACGTCGTCCGAGCGTCCCAGGCGCTTGACCGGGATGCCGTTGGCCAGCTGCTTTTCGCGTTCGCTGCCGGGTTCGATCACTTCGTAGAACATGTCGGTCTGGATCGGGCCGGGGGCCACCACGTTGACGGTGATGCCGTAGGGCGCCAGTTCCAGCGACCAGGTGCGCGCCATGCCGACCATGCCGGCCTTGGTGGCGGAATAGGCGGTGCGGGTGGGCAGGCCGAGCGCGCCGCGCGAGGACATCATGACGATGCGGCCGAACTTGCGTTCCTGCATGCCGGGCAGCGCCGCCTGCACCAGGCTGATGGCCGCGCCCAGGTGGATCTGGGTCAGGCCATGCAGTTCCTCCTGGGTCACCTGCGGCAGCAGGTTGGGCCAGATGACGCCGGCGTTGTGGATAACGTGGCTGACCGGAAAGCGCGCGGCGATCTCGGCGCCGGCCTGGGCGGTGGCGTCGGCGTCCAGCAGGTCGACCTGCACGTTGTGCAGGCGCGGGTGGCTGAAGTCGGCGGCGCGGCGCGCCATCGAGATCACCTCGTAGCCCGCGTCGAGCATGCTGCGGCAGATCTCGGCGCCGATGCCGGCGCTGCCGCCGGTGACGATGGCGACGTTGGTTTGCGTCATGGTGGATCCCCCTGTGTTTCTGTTGTTATCGACGGCCGTTCAGGCGCGCGGCGCCAGGGCCAGCACCCGCAGCGGGCTGCCCGAGCCGCTGCGGATCTTGAGCGGCGCCGAGAAGATCACCGCGCCGGTGGGCGGCAGCTGGTCCAGATTGGTCAGGCACTGCAGGCCGTAGCGGTTGTTGCCGTGCATGAAGTAGTGGCAGGGGTAGGGCGGGTTCAGGTGATGGGCCTGGCCGGCGTCGGTGCCCACCGACTCGGTGCCGAAGCCGTGCACGTCGCGCTCCTTGATGAGCCACGGCACCACCTCGGCGTCGGGGCCGGGCGAGTGGGCGCCGTCTTCCTGCATGTTCAGGTATTCGGCCGGCTTGGCGCGCTTGGACCAGTCGGTGCGCATCAGCACCCAGGATCGGGCCGGGATGCGGCCGTGCTGTTCCTCCCACTTCTTGACGAAGTCGATGGTCAGCAGGAAGTCGGGGTTGTCGCGGGCCTCGGCCGAACAGTCGATGACGCTGGCGCCGGCGATGAAGGCCTCGACCGGGATGGTGTCGACGGTGTTGTCGGGCTGGTCCTTGCCGGTGACCCAGTGCACCGGCGCGTCGAAGTGCGTGCCGGTGTGTTCGGAGCACGAGAAGTTGTTCCAGTACCAGGCCGGGCCGCGCTCGTCATAGCGCGAGATTTCCTCGATGCGGAAGGGCCAGGCCTGGCCGAATTCCGGCGGCAGCACGATGGTGGGGAATTCGGGCGTCAGCGTCTCGGTCAGGTCCACCAGGCGGATGCGGCCCGACACCAGTTCGGTCATGAATTGCGCAAGTATGGGTTGGCTCATCTGTTGCTCCTTTGGTTTTCGGGTCGGGGCGTCAAGCGCCCAGTTCGCGTTCCAGTCCCTTGGGGTTTTCCGCCAGCCGCGCGCGGAATTCCTGTGCCACGTCGCCGACGTACACGTCCTCGACGCCTTCCTTCAGCGCGCGCACGATGGCGCCCGCGATCGCCGCGGGGGCCACGCGCGGGGGCGGCGTGCGCTGCTCCCATTCGTGGTCCACCGGGCCGGGAAACACATTCACCACGCGCACGCCGGCCGGCCGCATCTCGGCGCGCAGGCACTGCGCCAGCGACAGGGCCGCGGCCTTGGAGGCCGACCACATGCCGCGCGCCGGCAGGTTGACGTGGGCGTAGATCGACAGCACGTTGACCCAGGCCGTGGCGTTGTTGACGCCGTCGGCGGCGCGGCCGCACAGCGCCGGGCCGAAGCCCTGCGCCAGCCGCATCAGGCCCAGCACGTTGACGTCCATCGCGTCACGGGCGGTGTTGACGTCCTTGCGGCCGAGCAGGCCGCCTTCGCGTTCCAGGTCGGCGGTGTTGACGAGGATCTCGACCTTGCCGCCGATCGAGGCGGCCGCGCGCTCGACCGAATCGCCATCGGTCACGTCCAGCGCCAGCACCTGCACCCGCGGATCGGCCGCCAGCGCGTCGAAGGCGGCGTCGCGGCGCCAGGTCTGCGGGTCGCCGACGAACACCGTCGGGCTGCCGGCGTCCAGCAGCGCGCGCGCCACCGCCAGGCCCACCGCCGATTTGCCGTCGGTGACCAGCGCCCGGCGGAATTTCGGATCGCACGAGGTCTCGCGCAGGGTCTTGTCGTCTTCCATGTTGGGCGTATTCCTTTCGGGCAGGGCGATCATCACGGCCTGGCCGCCGCGGTCCAGTTTCAGGGCCAGCCGCACGCGGGCGCCGTCGGCGCAGTCCTGGTGCACGTGCGCCACCACCGACGGGCCGGCGTCCATGCGCACCGTGCCCACGCGCCACGGCAGGCGTTCACGGAAATAGAGGTCGTTGCTGTGATGCAGGGTGGTGCTGACCAGCAGTTCGCCTTGCGGATCCACCGGCCGCCAGGGCAGGTGTTCCGACAGGCAATGGCCGCAGACTTCGCGCGGCGGGTATTGCACCGCGCCGCAATCCGCGCAGGTCTGCAGTTCGAAGCGGCCTTCGGCGGCCGCGGCGGTCAGCCCCAGCGCCGCGCGGCTGCGGGCGCCGGGCGGCAGGGTTGGCTGGCGCGTGCGCGCGACGGGATTCTTGCGTGGCGGCTTGGCTAGCGGCTCGGTCATGCGTCGCTCCTGGCCAGGATGGCCGCGGCGGTGCACAGCCCGCGGTCGTAATTGATCATGCCGAAGCCGCTGACCAGCCCCAGGCGCGCGTCGGCCACCTGGGTGCCGCCAGCGGTGCCGGTCAGCTGGCGCAGCGCCTCGACCATGCCGAGGTAGCCGCCGGCGGCGCCGGCCTGGCCCACCGACAGTTGGCCGCCGTTGGTGTTGAACGGGAAACTGCCGTCGACGGTGAAGGTGTTGGCGCGCACGAATTGCGGCGCCTCGCCCTTGGGGCAGAAGCCCAGGTCTTCCATCTGCATCAGGTTGATGACCGGGTAGTCGTCGTAGGCCTGCAGGAAATCCATGTCGGCGGGGGCCGCGCCGGCCATGCCGTAGAGTTCGTCGATGTCCATGGTCCAGCCGCCGCGGGTCTGGATCGGGTCCTCGATCCAGGCGTTGTGGCGCTCGATGGTGGACAGGATGCGGGCGTAGGGCAGGTTCAGCGCCCGCGCCCGGTCCTCGCTCATGACCAGGAAGCCGTCGGCGCCGGCGCAGGGCATGACGCAGTCGAACAGGTGGATCGGGTCGGTGATGACGCGAGCGTCCAGGTATTGCTTGAGCGTCAGCGGCTTTTTCATCAACGCGGGCGGATAGCGCAGGGCGTTGTCGCGCTGCGCCACGCAGACCTTGCCGAAGTCCTCGCGGGTGGCGCCGGTGCTGCGCATGTAATGCGCGGTCAGCAGCGCGAAGCTGGCGTTGGGGCCGCCGGCGCCGTAGGGGTAGACGGCGTCCTGGGCGAAGCGCGAGAACTGGCTGACGGTGTTGCGGAACGAGTCGACCTGGTTGGTGTCGCCCGCGAGGCAGGCGACGATGCTGGCGTCGCCCGCCTGCACCGCGCGCGCGGCGCGGCGCAGGGCGCCCACGCCGCTGGCGCCGCCCATGGGGATGTGGTCGAGCCAGCGCGGGCTCATGCCCAGGTGCTGGGTCAGGCCCACGGCGCTGTCCGGCGCCAGCGTGAAGCTGGACACGCACAGGCCGTCGACGTCGGTCTTGGCGATGCCGGCCTGGCGGATCAGTGCGCCCAGCGCGCGGCCCAGCCACCAATGGGCGGCATGGGTGGAGTACCGCTCGTACGGAATGCTGACGGGCAGGGCCGCCACCACGCCGTCGTAGCGGGCGCGCGGCGCGGTCATCGGGCGGGCTCCTGGCGTTTCTTCATGGCGGTGGTGTCGACGCAGCCCGCCGTGCCCGGCAGGGTCGGCGCCAGCGCCTTCATTTCGCCGCGCTGGATCTTGTTGGTGGTGGTGAGCGGCAGGCTGTCGACGAAGGCCACGTAGCCGGGCGCCTTGTAGTAGGCCAGCTGTTGCAGGCTCCACTGCACGATGTCGCGGGCCGCGTCGGCGCGGGCAGCGGCGTCGGCGGGCGCGGTTTCCGCCACCACGCAGGCCAGCACCTCGTCGCCGCGCACCGGATCGGGCACGGCGGCCACCGCCACCGCCTTGACCAGCGGATGCTGCAGCAGCACGCTTTCGACTTCCACCGCCGAGATGTTCTCGCCGCTGCGGCGGATCACGTTTTTCTTGCGGTCGACGAAGCGCAGGGCGCCGTCGGCCTCGCGGCGCACGATGTCGCCGGTGTGGAACCAGCCGTCTTCCCAGGCCTGCGCGGTGGCGTCCGCGTCCTTCAGGTAACCGGCGAAGAAGCCATAGCGCGGGTCGTCGCCGGCATGGCGCACCAGCAGCTCGCCCGGCTCGCCGGGGGCGGCCTCGCCGCCCTGGTCGGCGACGATGCGCACCTGCACGTCGTCCTCTTCGCGGCCAAAGCAGCTGCTGCCGATGTGGCGCGGCTCCTGGTTGGCGATGATGACGGCGCCCGCGCCGGTCTCGGTCATGGCCCAGGCTTCCAGCAGCGGGAAGCCGAAGCGCTCCTCGAACGGCTGGTGCAGCTTGCGGTCGACGCCGGCGCCGAAGCCGAAGCGGATCGCCGGCTGTCTGTCGCGCGCCGACGGCTCGGCCTTCATCAGGATCGCCGGCATCACGCCCAGGTAGTGCAGCACGGTGGCGCCCGAGTCACGCACGCTGTCCCACCAGGTCTTGGGGTGGAAGCGGTCCAGCGGGATCAGGCAGCCGCCGGTCAGCACCATGGCCATGGCGGAATAGGCCATGGCGTTCATGTGCACCAGCGGCAGCGGCGTCAGCATGCGTTCCTCGCCGGGACGCAGCTGGGCCAGGCCGCCGATACGGGCGTACCAGCCGCCCGCGTGCAGGAAATAGCGGTTCGGCAGGATGCAGCCCTTGGGCCGGCCGGTGGTGCCGGACGTGTACAGCAGCGCGCATTCGGTCAGTTCGTCCGGTTCGCCCGCCAGCGGCGCGGGGAAGGGCGCGGCGGGCGGGGCGTCGTCCGGGCCCATCACGCGCAGCGGCCGGCCGGCGCGCTCGGCGGCGGCCAGCAGGTCGGCGTGGCGCTCGGGCAGGGCCACCGCTAGCGCGATCTCGGAGTGGCCGGTCAGGTATTCCAGTTCGGCCGCGCGCAGGTCGGGATTGATCGGCACCACCGACACGCCCAGCGCGTTCAGCGCGAACCAGTGCAGGAAGAAGGCGGGCCGGTTCTCCAGCAGCAGGCCGGCGCGGTGGCCGTGGCCGTAGCCGGCGCGGGCGTAGGCCGCGCGCAACGTCTCGATGGCGCTGGCCGCCTGGGCGTAGCCCAGCTCGCCGGCGCCGATGCCGTAGATGCCGGCGGTTTCCGGCAGGATGCACAGGAAGGGCCTGGCGCCGTGGCGCGCCGCCGTGTCGCGGAATGCCTGGTGGACGGTGGTGCTCACAAGCCGCTCCTACATGAACAATTGGATGTTGCCGAACGCGGCGTCGCAGTTCACCAGGTCGACGCGCTTCAGACGGATGCGCAGCGCGCCGTCCTGTTCGACCAGGTGATGGGTGGTCCAGCCGGCGTACAGGGTCTGCGCGTCCTGCCGCGTCTCGACGTAGTGGAAAGCAGTGCGCACCACGTGGCGGCCCTGGTCGGGCGCCGACTCGGGATGGCCGTGTTCGACCGTGGGCGCCTGCAGCAGGTGGTGGCAGCGGCTCTTGGGCTGCTGCGAGAAGGTGCGCTGGCCGGCCAGCCGCTCGACGCGCACGCGCAGCAGCAGCTTGTCCTCGTACATCAGCGAGGCATGCAGGCGGGCGTCGGTCTGGTCGTGGGCCAGCGGCATCCAGTAGTAGCCATCATCGGCGTACAGCTCGAGCCAGTCCTCGAAGCGCAGCTCGTCGAGCAAGCGCGCCTCGGCGTAGACGAAATCGATCAGGTCGCGGTCGCTCAAGCTCATGCCTGCTCCGTCATGTAGCGGCCCCATGCGCGGTACTGGTTGCGCATCTGCCATTCGTTGGTGCCGTTGGTGGTGACGTTCTTCTGGCCGAGCTCGGCCGGGTCGTACAGGCGGCCGACGTTGACCCAGTCGCGGGCGCGCGATTGCAGGCCGTCCTGGGCGCGCTCGTACATCTCCAGGTCGTCATGGCCGACCACCGAGGTGGGGGCGTTGATCAGGCGGTTGTACATGAGCGTGCGTTCCAGCAGCAGGTCGGGCGCGCCGACCAGGCGGAAGGTCCACGACTCCACCAGGGTGCGGTCGGCGGCGATCGGCTTGAATACGCGCAGGGTCTGGATCGGGCCCTTCACCATGATGTTGGGGAAGTACACGGTGTTGTGGCGCACGTCGCCCAGGATCTGGTGGGCGCGTTCCTCGCCATAGGCCGCGACCATCGACTCCCAGTAGCCGGGAATGCCGGAATACGCGGCATGGATCGAATCGGACACGCCGGTATGGCCGTGGCCGTTTTCCCAGACGCGGATGCCCATATTCTCGAAGAACTCATACGGCGAGATGAACGGCGCGAACAGTTCCACCGCCATCGGCTTGGGGGTGCCGGCGGGCGCCTGCTCCCAGACCTTGACCGCGGTGCCGGCCGACGATTCGTGCGCCACCATCGGGTGGCAGGTGTCGGTCTGGTTGTCGACCAGCATCTTCCAGTTGCAGCGGTGCATATAGCGCAGCACGCCGCCGGCCACTTCCAGCCGGCCCTCGGGCGAGCGGTCGACCATGTTGTCCAGCGTCGACAGCGCGTCGCCGAAGAAGTCCTCGAACGACTGGCCGTTCGGATTCAGGCGGCAGAACACGAAGCCGCGGTGGTTGCGCACGTCTTTCACCGCCGCCATGCCCTGGCTGGCCTCGCACTGCTCCAGGCCGGTGTTCTCGTAGCCCTTTTTCAGCGGGATCGACAGCAGGCTGCCATCGGTCTTGAAGGTCCAGGCGTGATACGGACAGCGGAAGAACTTGCCGGTGTTGCCGCAGGCGTCGCCCGCCACCATGGTGCCCTTGTGCGGACAGCGGTTGTGCAGCACGCGCACCGAGCGGTCGCTGTGGCGCACCATCACCACCGGCTGGTTGCCGACGGTGGTGGTGATGTAGTCGCCGGGGTTGGGCACCTGGCTGTCGTGGCCGACGTAGACCCAGGTGTTGGCGTAGAGGCGCTCCATCTCCAGGTCGAACAGTTCGTCGTCGATGAACAGGTCCTTGTGCACCTCGGTCTCGCGCAGCAGGGCGCGGATGGCATCGGGGTTGTCGCGGTATTTGGCCATGCTGGTCTCCTCTTGTCGCGCCCGGCCCTACAGGTCCAGCACCAGGCGCGCCGACTTGGCGCGCGAGATACAGATCTGGATGATCTTGCCGCTGGCCTTCTCGGTATCCGACAGGTAGTAGTCGCGGTGGTCGGGCTCGCCTTCCAGCACGGTGGCCTGGCACACGCCGCATTCGCCGCGCTTGCAGTCGTACATCGGATCGCAGCCTTCCTCTTCCATCACGTCGACGATGGTCTTGTCGGCGGGAATGGTCAGCACCCGGCCGGACTGGCGCAGCTCGACCTCGAAGGGTTGGTCGCCGGCCTGCGGCGCGGCGGTGGCGAACAGTTCGAAATGGATGTGGGCGTCGGGCCAGTGGCGCGCGCGCGCTTCCTGGATGACGGCGTCGATCAGGCCCTTGGGGCCGCAGACGTACAGGTGCTGGCGCGGATTGGCGGCGTCCAGCAGCGCCTTCAGGTCGAAGCGGCAGGCGGCGTCGTCGTCTGCGTGCGGCACCAGCGCGTCGCCGGCCAGCGCCTGCAATTCCGGCAGGAACGCCAGCTGGTCGCGGCTGCGGCCGCTGTAGTGCAGTGCAAAGGCGCGGCCCGCGGACTTGAGCGCGGCGGCCATCGACGCCACCGGCGTGATGCCGATGCCGCCGGCGATCAGCACCACCGGCTCGTCGCCGGCCGGGCCCTCGTGCAGCGGGAAGTCGTTCTTGGGCCCTTCGACGCTGAGCGTGTCGCCCACCGCCAGGCCATGCATGTGGCGCGAGCCGCCCGCGCTGGCTTCTTCCAGCCGCACGCCCAGGCGGTATTCGACGGGTTCGGCGAAGCGGCCCGCCTCCGGCGCCAGTTGCACCAGCGAGTAGCAGCGCGGCTCGCGCAGGCCCGGCACGGTGACCTTCAGGTGGGCGCCGGGGCCAAAGGCGGGCAGGGCGCCGCCGTCCTCGCGCGCCAGGCGCAGCGAACGGATCAGCGGCGATTCCTGCCGGACTTCACGGACGATGAGTTTCAGGGTTTGCACGGCGTCGTCTCTATCTCGATGTCAGGCGGCCAGTTTCTCGGCCAGTTGGCGTTCCATGGGGCCGCATTTCTCGTCGGCCAGCGCGGCCTGGCGCAAGGCGCGCAGCGAGGCCGCGGCGTCGGGCCGGCCCGCCAGCTTGGCGGCGGCCGCGATCAGCTGGCGGTACTTGCCGCCGCCGCGCACATGGGTGTCGCTATAGCCCTTGACCAGGCGGCGGCAGTTCACCGTCTCGACCGCCAGGTCGTAGTCGCGGGGCGCCAGGCTGGCGATCAGGTCGAGCCATTGCGCCAGGCCCTCGGATTCGATCTGGTGGCGCAGCGTGCGGCGGCGGAAGCGCCGCATGCCGGCCAGCGTGTACAGCATCAGGAACCCGCCCAGCGTGCCGCTCTGCATGCGGCGGCCCTTGCCCAGGCGGCGTTCGACGAAGCCGCCGAACGCCTTCGATTGTTCGAGCCAGCGGCCCAGGCCGGCCGGCAGCGTGCCGCAGATCTCTTCCAGCCGCGGGTGCATGAATTCGGTGGTGTAGACCAGCTGGTCGGGCTTGGCGCCGACCTCGGCGCGCACCCGTTCGAAGCGCGTGCCGCGCGTCTTCAGGTCGGCCACGCGGATCACGTCGTCGTAGGCCATGGCGGTGGCCAGGTAGCGCGCGGCGGCACAGGTCAGCGCCCATTGCTTCGATTCGCCGCCGTGGCGCGCGTCCAGTTCGCGGATCGCCGTCATGCGGGCCAGGTAGTCCTCGGCGTACGCCAGGTCCTGGAACTCGATCTGGCGGCGCACGCCGGCCGTCAGCATGGGCTGCGCACAGGCGGGGAAGTCGCGCTGGATGCGGTCCAGCAGCGCCTGCGCCGCCGGGCTCGCGGCGCGTTCGGGCACGACCGGTTGCGGGCGGGTCAGGTCGATCGCGGCCGGTTGCGCGGGCGCCTGGTCGGCGGCCTCGAAGCCGAGCGCGAAGGCGCGCAGGCTGGCGTCCACGCCGACGCCGGCGCGGCGCACGGTGGCCTCGAAGTCATCGCGCGAGAACGGCAGCGCGCCGCTGCCGGCCACGGCGCCGAACAGGCTGGCGCTGATGACGCTGCCGGCGCGGTCGGCCAGGTCCTGCAGGTCGAAGCAGAGGAAGCGGCGGGCCGCGGCGCGGCCGGCTTCCAGCACCTTGTTGGGGTCGGCGATGCCGTTGCCCGGCGCCGACTTCTCGCTGACCGCGTAGCTGCGGTGCGATGAGGCGATCAGCACGCTGCGGTCGGGCGTGACCAGCCCGCGCTGGATGGCGCGGCCGCCTTCCATCAGCTCGGCCGCCACCACCAGGTCGACGTCGCCCGGTGTGGGCATCAGCGCCAGCGCGGGCGGACGGCCGGCGCGGGTCACGTCGGACTCGGGCAGCAGTTCCAGGTAATAGATGGTGGCGCCGGTGCGCTGCGCCACGCCCGGCACCGAGGTGGTCTGGGCCCACCAGCCGGCGTGCTCGGCCATGTCGACGATCCAGTCGGCCAGCACGCCGCCACCCTGGCCGCCCATGGCCAGGATGGCGATCTTGATGGGAGTGCCTTGCTGCAATGCCACCGGGTTCATGGGGCGGGTCCTCACAGGGCGAATTTGGCCAGGCGCGCTTCGCGGCGGCGCTGCAGGTAGCCGATCACGCCCTGGCGCAGGCGCGCCAGGAAACGGTCGCGGCCGCTGGGGTTGTGGACGATGTCGGCGCGGTAGAACGACGGGCACAGCACGGCGGCGTGCGCCACCTCGCCGCAGTTGCCGCAGCCGACGCAGCTGCTCTCGACGTGGGCCACCGGATCTTCCTTGAGGGGATCGCCGCTGTCCTTGACCGTCAGCGACGGGCAGCCGGACAGCCGGATACAGGCGTGGTCGCCGGTGCAGACGTCGGGGTCGACGCCGAAGCGTTCCTTGACCACGCGCTTGCCGGCCTTGACCGCCTGGTTGAACAGCGGCTTGATGCGGCGCTGCTTGTTCAGCATGCATTCCGACTGGGCGATGATGACCTTGGGCCCCTTGATGTCGGTGGTCAGCGCTTCCTCGATGGTGGCGCGCACCTTGGCGACGTCGTAGGTGCGGTCCAGCGTGCGCACCCACTTCACGCCCACGCCGCGCACGGCCTGGTCGATGGGGTTGTTGGTGGAGCGGTCCGGATTCTCGGCGCGCGACGACAGGATGTCCTGCCCGCCGGTGGCCGAGGCGTAGAAGTTGTCGACGATGACGATGACGCCGTCGTACTTGTTGAACACCGCGTTGCCGATGCCCGAGGCCAGGCCGTTGTGCCAGAAGCCGCCGTCGCCCATGATCGAGATGGGCCGCTTGGCCGCCGGCACGTTGAAGGCCGCGGCGCTGGAGGCGCCCAGGCCGTAGCCCATGGTGGTCGCGCCCAGGTTGAACGGCGGCAGGATCGAGAACAGGTGGCAGCCGATGTCGCAGGAGATATGGTGCTGGCCCAGTTTTTCCTGCGCCAGCGTCAGGGCCGAGAAGATCGGCCGTTCCGGACAGCCGGTACAGAAGCCGGCCGGACGCGGCGGCACCACCGCGGCGAGTTCGGCGATGTGCTTGTGGAAGGTGATGGGCTGCTCGGCCGGACGCGGCGCGGGCTTGGGCCGGGTGATCTCGGTGACCTGCAACGCCGGTTCCGCCGCGCCGCTGTCGGCGGCCACGGCGGGATGGGTCTGCAGCGATTCGGGGCGCTCGCGCTTGAGGAACGCGCGCAGGCCGTCGCGCATCACCTGGGTGGTGTATTCGCCCGCCATCGGCAGCACGTCCTTGCCGGCCAACTTCGTATCGACGCCGGCCTTGCGCAGCACCGCGTGCAGCGCCTGTTCCAGGTAGTCGGGCTGGCCTTCCTCCAGCAGCAGCACGGCGCGCTTGCCGCGGCAGAAGTCGATGACCTCGTCTTCGATCACGGGGTAGGCCACGTTCATCACGTACAGCGGGATGCGGCTGTTGCCGAAGTTGTCCGCCAGGCCCAGCAATTGCAGGGCGCGGATCACGCCGTTGTAGAGGCCGCCCTGCAGGATCAGGCCGATGTCGTCCTGGTCGCCGTCGAAGTGCTCGTTGAGCTTGTGTTCCTTGATATAGCGGATGGCGGCGGGCCAGCGTTCCTTGATCTTTTCCTGCTCGTGCAGGAACGACGCGGGCGGCAGCACGATGCGGCTGGTGTCGCGCGCGGGGCTTTCCAGCGCCTCGGCCAGCGAGAACGCCGGCCGCTTGTTGTCCTTGGCGATGAAGCGGCCATGCACGTGGCAGCCACGGATGCGCAGCTGCAGCATCACCGGCGTCTTGCTGGCTTCCGACAGCGAGAAGCCGTCTTCCACCGCCTTGACCATGCTTTCCAGGTTGGGGCGCGGATCGAGCAGCCAGATCTGCGATTTCATGGCGAACGCGTGCGAGCGTTCCTGCATGATGGACGAGCCTTCGCCGTAGTCTTCGCCGACGATGATGAGCGAACCGCCGGTGACGCCGCCCGAGGCCAGGTTGGCCAGGGCATCCGAGGCGACGTTGGTGCCGACGGTGGATTTCCAGGTGACCGCGCCGCGGATCGGGTACATGACCGAAGCGGCCAGCGTGGCGGCGGCGGTGGCCTCGGAAGCGCTGGCCTCGAAGTGCACGCCGAGTTCCTGCAGGATGTCGTTGGCGTCGGCCAGCACGTCCATCAGGTGCGAGATCGGCGAACCCTGGTAGCCCGCGACATAGCCCACGCCGGATTGCAGCAGCGCCTTGGTGACCGCGAGAATGCCCTCGCCGCGGAACTCTTCGCCCGCGCCAATGCGCAACTGCTGGACTTCTTTCTTGAAAGACCTTTCAGCCATCTCGAACTCCTCCACGCGGACCGGCATCCGGGTCCCGAAGTCATGCTGCTTCGCAGCATGTCCATGTCACGAAATCTTGCCCTGAAAAATACTTTAGGAGTCAACGTTTTAGCTGTCAACAAAAAAGATGAAATTTCATAGAATCAAAAAAATATCACGCTAAAACAAGGGTGTATATACTGGTTGTTCTCTAGCCCGACGGCGCCGAAAAGGCGCTTTCATGGTGCAAAAACGGGTTGCGATTCGGGGTATACCCTGTGCTGCGCAACAGCATTGCGCCGCGTCATGGCGCGCGCTTGCGCCGCCGTGGTGCAATGCGCCTGCCGGCCTCGGGTCGCCTATTCAATATTGATGCGTGGGAGCGGAACAACATGCGGTCGGACAAGCAGGGCAACGGGATCCAGGCCGGTGGCGCGCGGTTCGTCGACGACTACCTGGCCTACCTGCTGGCGCAGGCCAGCCAGCGCATCTCGGCGGAGTTCCACCAGCAGGTGAAGGCGGCGGGCCTGTCGGTCACCGAGTGGCGGGTGCTGGCCAGCCTGGAGGGCAGCGCCGGCGAGACCATCGGCGACCTGGCGGTGCTGGCGATCACCAAGCAGCCGACGCTGAGCAAGGTGGTGCAGCGCATGGAAGCCGAAGGGCTGGTGACGCGCACCGAGGTGCGCGCCGACCGGCGCCAGACGCGCGTGGTCATCACCACCAAGGGCCGGCACCTGATCGGCGCGCTTTGCGAGCAGGCCATGCAGCACCAGAAGGCGGTACTGGCGCCGTTCGGCGAGGACCAGGCGGCGCTGCTGATCGACATGCTGCGGCGCCTGATGGCCGAGCACGTGCCGCTCGACCTGCCGCTGGACGCCGACGAATAGGGCGGGCCGGCCGCGTGAAACCGGGGCGGGCGCCTGGCCGCCGGCCGGTCCGGCGGGGCGAACAGTGTTTACATCAAAGGACCATCGATTTTTTTGTCATATTTTTATACGTCCCTAAATATGTTTCCCCTGTGAAAACCCCCTCCGGTACGCATAAACCCTTAATTGACGCGGGTCTTGGGCCTAGGCAATATCGCGCCGGTATTCAGACTATAGTCAGGAGTTAAACCTATGCGCCGCACTTTGATTGCCATCGCGATCGCCGCCGCCGTGGCCGTGCCCTCGATCGGGCAAGCCAAGACCTTCCGTTGGGCCGCCCAGGGCGACATCCTCACTTTCGATCCGCACTCGCAGAACGAAGGCATGACGATCGCCGCCAACAGCTACGTCTATGAACCGCTGGTGGACTACGACAAGGACTTCAAGGTGGTGCCGCGCCTGGCAACCGAGTGGCAGCAGGTTTCGCCCACGCTGTACCGCTTCAAGCTGCGTCCCGGCGTCAAGTTCCACGACGGCGCCGCCTTCACGGCCGACGACGTGGTGTTCTCGGTGCACCGCGCCATGGCGCCCACCTCGAACTACAAGGCCTACACCACAGGCATCAAGGAAGCGCGCAAGATCGACGACCTGACGGTCGAGATCGAGACCTCGGCGCCCAACCCGGTGCTGCTGCGCCAGCTGCCCAACGTGTTCATCATGAACAAGGCCTGGTCGGAGAAGAACAACATCGCCAAGCCGCAGGACTTCGTCAACAAGGAAGAGACCTTCGGCGCGCGCAACACCAACGGCACCGGCCCGTACAAGCTGAAGTCGCGCGAAGTGGACGTGCGCACCGTGTTCGAAGAGAACAAGGACTGGTGGAACAAGGCCGGCAAGGTCGGCAACGTGACCGAAGTGGTGTTCACGCCGATCAAGCAGAACGCCACCCGCACCGCCGCGCTGCTGTCCGGCGAGATCGACTTCGTGCTGGATCCGGCGGCCCAGGATCTGGACCGCCTGCGCCAGTCGGCCAAGGTGGTCGAAGGCAACGAATACCGCACCATCTACCTGGGCCTGGACCAGAAGCGTCCCGAGCTGCAGTACTCGAACATCAAGGGCAAGAACCCGTTCCAGGACATCCGCGTGCGCGAGGCGCTGTACCGCGCCATCGACGTCGACGCCATCAAGCGCGCCGTGATGCGCGGCCTGTCGGCGCCCACCGGCACCATGATCGCGCCGCAGGTCCATGGCTGGGCCGAGTCGCTGCACAAGCGCGTGCCCTACGATCCCGAGAAGGCCCGCGCCCTGCTCAAGGAAGCCGGCTACGACGGCACCCTGAACTTCACGCTCGACTGTCCCAACAACCGCTACATCAACGACGAGGCCATCTGCCAGGCCGTGGTCGGCATGTGGGCCAAGGTGGGCGTGAAGGCGAACATGAACGCCATGCCGCGTTCGACCTACTTCCCCAAGGTGCAGAACTCCGACACCAGCGCCTACCTGTTCGGCTGGGGCGTGCCGACGTTCGACGCCATGTACACGCTGCAGAACCTGATCCGCACCAAGGGCGAGGGCGCGGACGGCATGTACAACCTGGGCAACTACAGCAACAAGGAATTGGACGCGATCATCGACCGCATCAAGACGGAAACCGACGTGGCCAAGCGCGACGCCGACATCGTCAAGGTGCTGGAAGTCCACGCCCAGGAATTCGGCCACATCCCGCTGCATGACCAGGTCATTCCCTGGGCCATGCGCAAGAACGTGTCGGTGATCCACCGCGCGGACAACCGCCTCGTTGCCGACTGGGTCAAGGTCGACTGACCCCGCCCTTCCGGCTAACCAGACAGCGAAGCCCCGCGGGGCTTCGCCGTTTTGCCTTTCCCGCCTATGTTTGCTTTCATACTGCGTCGCCTGTTGCAGGCCGTAGCGGTGATGCTCACCGTCGCGCTACTGGCCTTCGTGCTTTTTCAATACGTCGGCGACCCTGTCACCATCATGCTGGGGCAGGACGCCACCGATGCCGAACGCATCGAACTGCGTGAGCGCCTGGGGCTGAACGAGCCCGCCATCGTCCAGTTCGGCCATTTCGTGGCCAACGCCGCGCAAGGCAATTTCGGTATTTCCCTGCGCCAGAGCGAACCGGTCTCGAGCCTGCTCAAGTCGCGCCTGCCGGCCACGCTGGAGCTGTCCCTGGTGGCGGCCCTGCTGGCGCTCGTGGTGGGCGTGCCGCTGGGCGTGTACACCGCGCTCAAGCGCAACAGCCTGCTATCGCAGCTGCTGCTGGCCGGCTCGCTGCTGGGCGTGTCGCTGCCGACGTTCCTGATCGGCATCCTGCTGATCCTGGTGTTCTCGGTGCAATTGGGCTGGCTGCCCAGCTACGGCCGCGGCGATACCGTGGCGCTGGGCTGGTGGACGTCCGGCCTGTTCACCGCGAATGGCTGGAAGCACCTGATCCTGCCGTCGATCACGCTGTCGCTGTTCCAGATGACGCTGGTGCTGCGGCTGGTGCGCTCCGAAATGCTGGAGGTGCTGCGCTCGGACTACATCAAGTTCGCCCGCGCCCGCGGCCTGAAGCGCCGCGCCATCCATTTCGGCCACGCGCTCAAGAACACCATGGTGCCCGTCATCACCATCACCGGCCTGCAGCTGGGCGGCATCATCGCCTTCGCCATCGTGACCGAGACGGTGTTCCAGTGGCCCGGCATGGGCCTGCTGTTCATCCAGGCGGTGCAATTCGCCGACGTGCCGGTGATGGCCGCGTACCTGTGCCTGATCGCGCTGGTGTTCGTGGTGATCAACCTGATCGTCGATCTTCTGTATTTTGTCGTGGACCCGCGCCTGCGTTCCGGGCTGACCCGCGGCGGAGGTGGCCACTGATGCGTGCCGTACTGAAACGCTGGTGGGACAGCGATATTGCCTGGGCCTGGCGCCGGGCGCCCGTGGCCATCGTCGCCACCGTACTGCTGGCGGCCCTGCTGATCGGCTCGTTCGGCGCCGGCTGGGTGGCGCCGCACAATCCGTTCGACCTGACCAAGGTCGAGCTGCTGGACGCGCTGTTGCCGCCGGCCTGGTCGCCCAACGGCCAGTCGACCTATCTGCTGGGCACCGATAGCCAGGGCCGCGACCTGTATTCCGCGATCCTGTACGGCACCCGCGTGTCGCTGCTGATCGGCCTGGCCTCGGTGCTGCTGTCGATGCTGATCGGCATCGTGCTGGGGCTGATCTCGGGCTACGCGGGCGGGCGCATCGATGCCTTCATCATGCGCATCGCCGACGTGCAGCTGTCGTTCCCGGCGATCCTGATCGCGCTGCTGATCGACGGCGTGGCGCGCGCGGCGGTGCCGCGCGAGCTGCACGAGATCATCGCGTTCCCGGTGCTGATCGGCGCCATCGCGCTGGCCGGCTGGCCGCAGTACGCGCGCACGGTGCGCGGTTCGACCCTGGTGGAGAAGAACCGCGAATACGTGCAGGCGGCGCGCGTGATCGGCGTGGCCTCGCCCGTCATCATGTTCCGCCATGTGCTGCCCAACGTGCTGGGGCCGGTGCTGGTGCTGGCCACCGTGCACCTGGCGACCGCCATCATCACCGAGGCGACGCTGTCGTTCCTGGGGGTGGGGGTGCCGCCGACGGCGCCGTCGCTGGGCACGCTGATCCGCATCGGCAACGATTTCCTGTTTTCCGGCGAATGGTGGATCACCATCTTCCCGGGCGCGGCGCTGGTGCTGCTGGTGTTGTCGGTCAACCTGCTGGGCGACTGGCTGCGCGACGCACTCAACCCGCGCCTGAATTAGAGATATACCCATGAGCGCATTACTTGAAGTCCGCAATCTGCGCGTCGAGTTTCCGACGCGCCGCGGCACGCTACGCGCCCTGGACGACGTGTCCTTTTCGATCCAGGCGGGCGAAGTCCTGGGCGTGGTGGGGGAATCGGGCGCCGGCAAGTCGCTGACCGGCGCGTCGATCATCGGCCTGCTGGAGCCGCCCGGCCGCATCGCGGCCGGCGAGATCCTGCTGGCGGGCCGGCGCATCGACAACCTGCCCGACGAGCAGATGCGCCGCGTGCGCGGCCGCGAGATCGGGGCGGTGTTCCAGGACCCGCTGACCTCCTTGAATCCGCTTTACACGGTGGGCCGGCAACTGGCTGAGACCATCGTGACGCACCTGGACATGAGCTGGTCGCAGGCGCGCAACCGCGCGGTCGAGCTGCTGGCGGCCACCGGCATCCCGGCGGCGCGCGAGCGCATCGACCATTACCCGCACCAGTTCTCGGGCGGCATGCGGCAGCGCGTGGTGATCGCGCTGGCGCTGGCGGCCGAGCCCAAGCTGGTGGTGGCGGATGAGCCGACCACGGCGCTGGACGTGTCGATCCAGGCGCAGATCATCGAGCTGCTCAAGCGCCTGTGCCGAGAACAGGGCACGGCGGTGATGCTGATCACGCACGACATGGGCGTGATCGCGGAAACGGCGGACCGGGTGGCAGTGATGTACGCGGGGCGGGTGGCCGAGATCGGGCCCGTGCGCGACGTCATCCACCAGCCGCGCCATCCGTACACGACGGGGCTGATGGGGTCGATCCCGTCGTTGCAGGGACATTCCGAGCGGTTGGTGCAGATCGACGGCAGCATGCCGCGGCTGAACGCGATTCCGCCGGGCTGTGCCTTCAATCCGCGCTGCGGCCGGCGCCTGCCGCGTTGCGGCCAGGACCGGCCGGAACTGATGCCGGCGGGCACGTCCCGCGCGGCCTGTTGGTTGCATGAAAACGAAGTCGAGGTGGCAACATGAGCACGCCGTTGGTGGAAGTGAAAGACGCGGCGCGCTGGTTCGATGTGTCGCCGCCCTGGCTGGAACGCAAGCTGGCGGGCAAGCCGCGGGTGATGCTGCGAGCGGTGGACGGGGTGTCGTTCGAGATCAAGCGCGGCGAGACGCTGGCGCTGGTGGGCGAGTCGGGCTGCGGCAAGTCGACGGTGGCGCGCATGCTGGTGGGGCTGTATGGCCTGACGCGTGGCGACATCCGTTTCGACGGCCAGCCGCTGTCGCGCATGTCGGAGCCGGGCGGGCGCGAGCTGCGCAAGCGGCTGCAGATGATCTTCCAGGATCCGTACGCGAGCCTGAATCCGCGCTGGCGTGTCGGCCGCATCATTGCCGAGCCGATGCTGACGCACACGAAGATGACGCCGGCCGAGCGCACGGCGCGGGTCGGCGAGCTGCTCAGGCAGGTGGGGCTGGACCCGGCCGACCAGAGCCGCTATCCGCACCAGTTCTCGGGCGGGCAGCGCCAGCGCATTTCGATCGCGCGGGCGCTGGCGGTGAATCCGGAGTTCCTGGTGTGCGACGAGCCGACGTCGGCGCTGGATGTGTCGGTGCAGGCGCAGGTGCTGAACCTGATGAAGGATCTGCAGCGCGAGCTGGGGCTGACCTATCTGTTCATTTCGCACAATCTGGCGGTGGTGCATCACGTGGCCGATCGGGTCGGGGTGATGTACCTGGGGCGGATGGTGGAGGTGGCGCCGCGCGATGAGCTGTTCGCGCGGCCGCGGCATCCGTATACGCGGATGTTGCTGGAGGCGATTCCGGATATCGACGGGACAGGGAAGCCGCGCACGGCGGTGGCGGGGGAAGTGCCGAATCCGTTGAATCCGCCGTCGGGGTGTACGTTTCATCCTCGGTGTCCGCATGCGAATGAGCGGTGTAAGGTGGAGGCGCCTGTGGGGAGGATGGCGGGAGTGGCGGTTGTGGCTTGCCATGCGGTGGAAGAAGGGCGGATTGCGGTTTGATTTCAGTGGTGGCGGTTGGTTGAGTTCTTGAGGCGTCTGTCGCGGCGCGGGGCGGGGGGCGCGGGGCTACGATTGCGGTCCGGAGCCTTCGCTCCGGACTGCCCCTTCCTCATCTTCGTCCAGGCCTTCGGCCTTCCCTTCAGATTCCGTCGGGCGCATCTACACGCCCCGCGCCCCCCGCCCCGCGCCGCGACAGACTCGCATCGGTGGCTCATGACGGGCGCTGGGGGGAGTGGTGTGCTTGGCGTTTTTGCCGGCACTGTCGTGGGGGGAGAGGGTCTTGCGGGGCTGCTGCAACGGGGCCGCGCTGGCGGCCCGTTGCAGCGTCTGGGGGGGGGGGCGTTGAGGCGGTGCTGGCTTGCCCGCTGGCCGGTTTTTCGGCGGGGCGGTGTTGTGGGGGAGTGGTTTTGGAGAAGGGCTTCTTTTGGGAAGCCCTTTTTGCTTGGTGGCGGGCGGCTCAATGGGGCGTGCCGCCTGTCTTCTGGTTCAGTGGCGGTGGCCGGGGTCGTTGGGGTCGTGGGGGTGGTCGGGGGCGTCGTCTTCGTCGTCCTCGTCTTCTTCCTCGTCTTCCTCATCCGGATCGGGTAGGGGTTCTTCCGTCAGGGCGAAGGGGAGGACGTCTTCCAGGGTGTCGGACCAGGCGGACTCTTCGCCGTCGTGGTCTAGCTTGATGAAGCGTTCGCCTTCGTTCAGGGAGATCTGGATGGCCCAGAGGTAGAGGCAGTCGTAGGTGTCGTCGCCGGTGGGGGGCAGGCCGCCGCGGTTGCCGAGGAGGCGGGCGCCGGGGCCGCCCAGCTGGACGTGGGTCTGCTCTTCGTCGGGCTCGGCGTTTTCGTCGATGGGCACGCCGTAGGTGACCCATTCGGTGCCTTCGTCGCCCAGCACGACTTCGGCCAGGACGGGCTTGCCCAGGTAGGCGCTGAGGGCGTCTGCGGTCTTGGCCAGCATGTCGAGTTCGGTCGCGCTGAAGTGGGTCAGGGAAGGCGGGGGCGTGGCTGAGGCGGACATGGGGGTTCCTGGCGCGATGATGCCGCGGGGACGGCGTTACGAAAAAACAGACACTATTGTCTCGCGATCACGCCAGGCTTGCATCGGGCGCTTGGATGACGATGCATCGGCGCGCGTCACGGCGGGGGTTCAGGCCGGCGCGGCGGCGCGTTTGCGGGCGCTGTCGGGGGATTGGCCGGTCAGGCGCTGGAACATGGCGATGAAGGCGGACGGGGTGCTGTAGCCGAGTTCGCGCGCCACGGTTTGCACCGGATGGCCGGCATCGAGCATCTCCAGGGCGCTGACCACGCGCAGGCGCTGGCGCCATTCGTTGAAGGGCATGCCCAGGTGCTGCTGGCAGTGGCGCAGCAGGGTGCGTTCGGTGATGCCGGCGGTGGCGGCCCAGTGGGCCGCGCCGCGCTTGTCGCCGGGCTGGCGCTGCAGGGCCGCGAGGATCGGCGCCAGCGTCGCGTCGCGGGTGGATGGCAGGTAGCTGGCGTAGGCGCGGGCCACGCGGATCTGGTCGATCACGACCTGCGCCAGGCGCCGGTCTTCGGGCGTATCCGGATAGGCGATGCCGCGCCGTTCGAAGTCGGCCAGCACGGCCCGCATGACCGGGCTGATCTCCAGCGTGCAGGGCGTGGCGGGCAGGGTGGCGCAGGCGGCGGCGGGCACGTCGATACAGGCGTAGTGCACTTCGGCCTGGTTCTGGCAGCAATGCGAAACCTGCGGCGGGATCCAGATGGCGTAGTGGGGCGGCGACAGGTAGGTCGTGTCCTCGATGCCGATTTCCATGATGCCCGAGAGGGCGAAATTCAATTCGCCCCAGGGCGAGCGATGGCGCTGGATGCTGGATTTCGGCAGGAAATGCAGGATGCGGCAGGCCAGGGGATAGGGCCTGCCGGGGCCGAGGTCGGGAGGGGATGCGCCGGGATCCATGTCCGAAGTTCGCGTCGAATTGTCGGTTTTTCATTATATACAGCGAGTCGGACAGATCCTACACTGGCCGCTTGTTTTCCATGCCTGGCTGTATTTCCATGACGCGCGCAGATTCTCCCGCCACCCCGGCCCGCTACCTGATGTTCCCGCTGCTGGCGGCGCTGATCTGGTCGGTCAACATGATCGTGACCAAGATGGCGGCCGGCCTGATTTCGCCTGCCGTCATCGGCTTCTATCGCTGGACGCTGGCGGGCGTGCTGCTGACGCCGTTCGCGCTGCCGGGCCTGTGGCGCCAGCGCCACCTGGTGTGGCCCTATCTGCCCAAGTTCGCGGTGCTGGGCGGGCTGGGCATGGCGCTGTACCAGGGCCTGGCCTACGTCGCGGCCGGCAGCACGACGGCGACCAACATGGGCATCATCACGGCCATGATCCCGCTGCTGACGATCGCGGTGGGGGCGCTGGTGCTGCGCGAGCGGCCATCGGCGCTGGCGCTGCTGGGCGGCCTGCTGTCGCTGGCGGGCCTGGCGCTGCTGATCGGCGAGGGCGATCCGACCCGGCTGCTGTCGGTGGGCGCCAACCATGGCGACGTGCTGATGGGCGTGGCCGCGCTGGCCTACGCGCTCTACGGCGTGCTGCTGCGCCGTTGGGGCCTGCCCGTCGGGCCGTGGGTGTCGCTGTACGTGCAGGTGGCGTTCGGCGTGCTGTTCCAGCTGCCGGGGTTCCTGATGGCGCCGGCCTCGCCGATCAATGGCGACAACCTGCCGCTGGTGCTCTATGCGGGGGTGTTCCCGTCGCTGTTCGCGCCGTTCCTGTGGATGCAGGGCGTGCGGCACCTGGGGCCGAACCGCGCCAGCGTGTTCCTGAACCTGATGCCGGTGGGCACGGTGGCGATCGCGGCGGTGTTCCTGGATGAAAAGCCGCATCTGTTCCACATCGTCGGCGGCGCAATGGCGCTGGCCGGGGTGATGCTGGCGCAGATGCGGGCGCCGTTCGCCGGCTGGCGGCGCGCCCGGGCCGCCTCGTAGGCCATCGGCGGCCGGTCGAGCGCGGGCTGGATCAGGTCGGCACGGGCTGTCCTTGCCAGCGCAGCAGCGCATGCGCCACCGCGTGCCGGGCGGACACCCGCAAGCCGTGGCCGGCGCCGAGCGCGAACCGCGTGGCCAGGCCCTGCTCCAGCAACGATTGGCCCACGGGCAGGAAGTGGTCGGCATCGAGCAAGGCGGGCTGCGTATAGCGCTTCCAGACGCGTCGGCCGTTTTCCATGATGGGCGAGGCTTCGGCATGGCGTGGCCGTTCGGGCCAGGCGCGTTGTTCGGCCAGATGCAGCATGGTGCAGACGTCGAAGCCGACGCCCAGCAGCAGGATGTCGGCATCGGCGCGCAGCAATCCCGCCAGGGGCGAGGTTTCGCCGAGGGGATCTTCCAGCGCGTGGCCGGCGGTGATGGCCGCGGCGCCGGCGCCGACGGCCGCGAACGAACAGGTGGGATGCTGGCTGCGGACGGCGCCGGGCCAGGTGCGGAACAGCTCCGCCACCGCGCCCATGCCGCGCGTGGGCGTCGTCGCGGGATCGTAGGCCGGCGTGTGCGCGCGCAGGGTGTCCAGCCAGGCGGCGGGCACCGGCGGCGCCTGCCACTGCGCCGGGTCGGTCAGGTCGGAGGAATGCGCGGGCATCACCACCAGGCCGCCGGGGCCGACGCCGTCCAGCAAGGCCTGGATCAGCGCCACCGGACCGCCCGCGATCCAGCCCAGCGCGCGCAGCGAGGTATGCACCAGCACGGTGGCGCCGGGCCGCAGGCCGCCCTCGCGCAATTGCGCGGCAAGGCTGTCGCGGGTGGCGGGAAACGGCGTACGGGCCAGCAGATCGGCTTCGGTCATCGGGGGCGGGCAGGGCGCCGCGAGGGCGTCACGGAATGGACACAAGCCGTAAATATAGCCTCGCCCGCCGCGGGCGGACGCCGCCCGCACGCTGGTCGAGGTTCCGGCCTACAATCAACGATTCATCAGCTTTCTTACCCTATACGAGCCCATGGCCCAATACGTCTACACCATGAACCGCGTCGGCAAGATCGTGCCGCCCAAGCGGCAGATCCTGCGTGACATCTCGCTTTCGTTTTTTCCTGGCGCCAAAATCGGCGTGCTGGGCCTGAACGGCTCGGGCAAGTCGACGCTGCTGAAGATCATGGCCGGCGTGGACCGCGAGATCGAGGGCGAAGCCATCCCCATGCCGGGCCTGAACATCGGCTACCTGCCGCAGGAACCGCAGCTCAACCCCGAGCACACGGTGCGCCAGGCGGTTGAGGAAGGCCTGGGCGCGGTGGTCACCGCCAAGAAGCGCCTGGACGAGGTCTACGCCGCCTACGCCGAACCGGACGCCGACTTCGACGCGCTGGCCGCCGAGCAGGCCGAGCTGGAAGCCATCATCGCGGCCGCCGCCTCCAGCGGCGCCGACGACATCGAGCACCAGATGGAAATCGCCGCCGACGCGCTGCGCCTGCCGCCCTGGGATGCCGTCGTCGGCAACCTGTCCGGCGGTGAAAAGCGCCGCGTGGCGCTGTGCCGCCTGCTGCTGTCCAAGCCCGACATGCTGCTGCTGGACGAACCCACCAACCACCTGGATGCCGAAAGCGTCGAGTGGCTCGAACAATTCCTGCACAAGTTCCCGGGCACCGTCGTGGGCGTGACCCACGATCGCTACTTCCTGGACAACGCCGCCGAGTGGATCCTCGAACTGGACCGCGGCTACGGCATTCCCTGGAAGGGCAACTACAGCTCGTGGCTGGAACAGAAGGAAGACCGCCTCAAGCAGGAAGAGTCGTCCGAATCGGCCCGCCAGAAGACCATCAAGAAGGAACTGGAGTGGGTGCGCCAGAACCCGAAGGGCCGCCAGGCCAAGGCCAAGGCGCGCCTGGCCCGCTTCGAGGAACTGTCGTCCTACGAATACCAGAAGCGCAACGAAACCCAGGAAATCTTCATTCCGGTGGGCGAGCGCCTGGGCAACGAGGTCATCGAATTCAACAACGTCAGCAAGGCCTACGGCGACCGCCTGCTGATCGACAACCTCAGCTTCAAGATTCCGGCCGGCGCCATCGTCGGCATCATCGGCGCCAACGGCGCCGGCAAGTCGACGCTGTTCCGCATGATCGCGGGCCGCGAGCAACCGGATTCGGGCGAAGTGAAGATCGGCCAGACCGTCAAGCTGGCCTACGTCGACCAGTCGCGCGACGCGCTCGAAGACAAGAAGACCGTGTTCGACGCGGTCGCCGACGGCGCCGACTTGCTGACCGTGGGCAAGTTCGAAATGTCCTCGCGCGCCTACCTGGGCCGCTTCAACTTCAAGGGCGGCGACCAGAACAAGGTGGTCGGCCAGCTGTCGGGCGGCGAACGCGGCCGCCTGCACATGGCCAAGACGCTGATCGCCGGCGGCAACGTGCTGCTGCTGGACGAACCGTCCAACGACCTCGACGTCGAAACGCTGCGCGCGCTGGAAGACGCGCTGCTGGAGTTCCCCGGCAGCGTCATGGTCATCAGCCACGATCGCTGGTTCCTGGACCGTATCGCCACGCACATCCTGGCGTTCGAAGGCGACTCGCAAGTGGTGTTCTTCGACGGCAACTACCAGGAATACGAAGCCGACAAGAAACGCCGCCTGGGCGAAGAGGGCGCCAAGCCCAAGCGCCTGCGTTACAAGGCATTGAAGTAAGCTGGCCTGACTGGCAGTCCGAAAATCCCGGCCATTGCGTGCCGGGATTTTTTTTCGATGCTAGCTTCCGCCTCTGATACATCAGCTTCGAAGGGCTGCGAGATGCGTATTACGTTCATGCTGGAAGATGGCTTGCTCGAACAAGCGCGTTCATACACGGGAATTCATGACGTCTCCACGCTGACGCGACAAGCCCTCGTGCAACTGGTGAGACGGGAAGCCGGCAGACGCCTGGCCAGGTCGGCTGGTGAACTACCCGCGATATCATTAGGCGATGTGGCACCGCGCAGGCGCTGGCCTGTCGATGCGGTTCGATCAAGCCGTCCCCAAGATTCCAGGAGTCCCCCCATGCTGCTGCAAGCCTCCGATTCCACGCTGCTCATCGTCGACATGCAGGGCCGCCTGATGCCCGTGATCCACGACGGCGACGCGGTGGTTGCCGCCAACGCCAAGCTGGCGCAGGCGGCGCGGCTGCTGGAGGTGCCGGTGGTCGCCACCGAGCATCACAGCAAGATGCTGGGCGTCACGGTGGCGCCGCTCGCCGAACTGGTGCAGTCCACGTTCCAGAAGATGCATTTCTCCGCGGCGCGCGAGCGCGGCTTCGATGCGTGGCTGCCCGCGGCGCGCAAGACGGTGCTGGTGACCGGCTGCGAGGCCCACATCTGCGTGTTGCAGACCGTTATCGGTCTGACCGAACTGGGTTACAAGGCGGTGCTGGTGGCCGACGCGGCGGGCTCGCGCAAGCCGTCCGACCACCATGCCGCGCTGCGCCGCGCGCGCGCCCACGGCGCCGAGATCGTGACCTCGGAAATGGTCATTTTCGAGTGGATGGAAACGTGCGAGCACGCGCGCTTCCGCGACGTGTTACGTCTGGTCAAATAGCGCCCCGTTCCAGCAACACTGTCCCTGGGAAGCGCAAGGATTCCCTCGCCGTTTGACACAATTCCTGGGCAAACTTCACAGTGCGGGACGGGATATTTTGCGATCCTGAAGGCTCTAAACCCACAAGGGGCATCGTGCGCTCGCGTCTGGATCTTGGTGCGACCCCGGGGACAAGAACAGGAGCCTCATCATGAAAATCGCATCTCTTTCCAAAATCTGTGTCGCTGTTGCCATGGCCGCCGCCATGGCGGGTTGCTCGTCGTGGGATAGCATGAGCCATCGCCAGAAAAGCACGGTTGGCGGTGCGGCGCTCGGCGGTGTGGCGGGTGCCGTCATCACCAACGGCGGCATCCTCGGCACGGTGGGCGGCGCTGCCATCGGCGGCGTCATCGGCGATCAGGTGGGCAAGCACTAAGCCGCGGACCAGGCGGTCGCCAGCGCATGCTGGCGTGCCGCGCCCAAATGCGAAAACGCCCGGCATCGCCGGGCGTTTTTTTGCGTGCATCGCGCGCGGATCCGGCGCCGGCCAGCGGCGCGCGGAACACGCATCAGGACTCGCTTTGCGGCATCTCGATCTTCACTTCCAGCACTTCGAGGGTGTCCTGGCGTTCCAGGTGCACCTTGATATCCTCGGGGTTGATCTTCACGTATTTGGAAATCACCGCGATGAGTTCCTGCTGCAACTGCGGCAGGTAGTCGGGCGAGTCGCCACGGCCCCGCTCGTGGGCCAGGATGATCTGCAACCGTTCCTTGGCGACGGAAGCGGATGTTTTCTTTTGACCAAGCAGAAACGACAGGAAGGACATTGCTTACTTGCCTCCGAACAGGCGTTTCAGGAAACCCGGCTTTTCGTAGTCGGTAAAGCGCAGGGCCTTGTCTTCGCCCAGGTAGCGGGCCACGACGTCCTTGTAGGCCTCGGACACGTCGGTATCTTTCAGGTGGATGGCCGGCAGGCCCTGGTTCGACGCCTGCAGCACGGCTTCGGACTCGGGGATGACGCCGATCAGCTTGATGCGCAGGATGTCCTCGATGTCGCCCAGCGACAGCATTTCGCCGTCGACCACGCGCTTGGGGTTGTAGCGCGTCAGCAGCAGGAATTCCTTGACCGGGTCGCCGCCTTCGACGGCCCGCTTGGACTTGGCCGCCAGGATGCCCAGGATGCGGTCGGAGTCGCGCACCGACGAGACTTCGGGGTTGGTCACGACCAGCGCGTCGTCGGCGAAATAGGCCGCCATCAGCGCGCCCGTCTCGATGCCGGCGGGCGAATCGCAGACGATGTAGTCGAAGCCCATTTCCTTCAGGTCGTTGATGACCTTTTCCACGCCTTCCTGCGTCAGCGCGTCTTTGTCGCGCGTTTGCGAGGCGGGCAGGATGAACAGGTTTTCAAGCTGCTTGTCCTTGATCAGCGCCTGGTTGAGCGTGGCTTCGCCCTGGATCACATTGACGAAGTCGTACACCACGCGACGCTCGCAGCCCATGATGAGGTCGAGATTACGCAGGCCGACGTCGAAGTCGATGACAGCGGTCTTGTGGCCCCGCATCGCGAGGCCCGCGGAAAAACTGGCGCTCGTCGTGGTCTTGCCCACGCCGCCTTTGCCGGAAGTCACCACAACAATGCGTGTCATGACGATCAAACCCTTATGTTCGAATAAATCGCGTTATCGTAAAGCAAAAAGCCCGTGTAAGGCTTCTTACAGAATGTGTTGAACGGGCACTGCCCGTTCGAGGCAAACAGAGTCTTTCGATGCAAGACCGTTCCGAGGTCGGCGCGATCTTGCGAATGGCGGGCCGTCTCAGGCCTTCAGGGCCTCGATGCGCAAGGTGTCGCCATCCAGGCGCACCAGCGCGGGCTGGTTGTGCAGCGAGCGGTCGAGCTTGTCCTCGACCACGCGATACACGCCGGCCACGGCCAGCAGCTCGGCATCCAGATGCGTGGTGAAGATGCGCGCCGAGGTGTCGCCGCGCGCGCCGGCCATGGCCTTGCCGCGCAGCGGTCCGTACACGTGCACGTTGCCGTCGGCGATGACTTCGGCTCCCTGGCTGACCATGCCGATCACGACCAGGTCGGTGTGGCGCGCGTAGACGCGCTGGCCGGAGCGCAGCGGGCGGGTGATGACCAGGGCCGACGACGATTGCGGCGCGGCGGGCGTCGGGCTGGCGGCCGACGTGGTGCTGGCGGCGGCGCGCTCGGGCAGCGGTTCGGTGGCGGGCTTGGCGGCGGTCGTGTCCGCGGGTTTCCCGGGGGCCTTGTCGGCGGCGTTGTCGACGGGGGCTTCAGCGGCCGGTGCGTCGGCGGTCGGCGTGGGCGCGGGGGCGATCTCGACGGCGGCGGCCGGCACCGACGGCACCGGCGTGGCGACGTCGTTGGGCGGGGCGGTGTCGACCACGGGCGCGGGGCGCGCGGCGGGGGTGGACAGCTCCACCGGCGTCAGGCCGGCGGCGCGGGCCGCGGCCAGGTTGGCGCCTTCGGCCACCACGCCGATGGGGGGCAGGTTGTGCCCGCGCAAGGCGGCGACCAGCGCGGCCCAGTCGATGGTTTCCTCGACGCGGCTGGCGTCGATCACCACGGGCTCATTCTCGAAGAAGCTGCCGGCGTCGGCCATGCGCTTGGCCAGCGCGGCGTTCAGGCGTTCCGGGTCGGCGCTGTGCAGCACCACCCGGATGGCATACAGGGTGGCGCTCTTGAAGTCCAGGGCTAGGGATTCAGTGTTCATCTTGATTGGGGCTGGCGGTTCGGGGCGCCTGGAAGGGGCGCGCGCAACCGGCTGCGGAATGTCGGGCATGATAACCCGCCCGGGCCCCGTTCAATCGTTCGGCCAAGGGTAAAAACCCCCCAGGTTGCGGGTCGCTTCGGCCGCGGCGGCCACCACCAGCGTCGCATGCTCGCGTTGCAGCCGCGGCGTCGGCATGGTCAGCGTGACGGCGCCGGCCAGGGCGCCCGTTTCATTGAAGACCGGCGCCGAGATGCCGGACAGCTCGGGCATGCGGTCGCCCTCCAGCACCACCACGCCGCTTTGGCGGATGGTCTCGTACGGCTCGCCGGCCGCGCCGGCGAAGGCCATCAGCACGCGGCCGCCCGCGCCCCGTTCCAGCGGCAGCAGGTCGCCGGCCTTGATGTGGTCGCGCACCGGCTGCGGCGAGTCCACCCGGTACAGGCACAGGCGATGGTCGCCCTGGCGCACGTGGAACGCGGCGCTTTCACGGGTGACGCGGGTCAGTTCCCGCAGCACCGGCATCACCACCCCTTCCAGCGAGAACGACGCCGCATACACGGCGTGCAGCCGCGCGATTTCCGCGCCCAGCGCGTATTGGCCGTCCGCGGTGCGCTGCACCAGGCGGCCGTGTTCCAGCGAGGCCAGCAGGCGCAGCACGGTGCTCTTGTAGAGCTGGGTGCGTTCGGCCAGTTCCGCCAGGGACAGCGAGGCGTCGCCCGCGCGGAAGGCGGACAGCACCGACAGCGCGCGATCGACCGCGGCGGCGCCGCCAGGGGCGGCGTGCTGGTCGGCGAGGGAGGGCTGGCTGGCTTTTCTGGGCATGGCGAAACGGCCTTTCGGGCAGGCAGGGTTGACACCCGGAATCCGGATGGGGAATAATTTATAGAACGTCGTTCTATCTTATAGAACGCTAAGGAGAAAGTCAATGCCCCAGATTCTAGTCAGCGAGGTCGGCCCCCGGGATGGGCTGCAGAGCATCGCCGCCGTCATGTCCACGCCCGCCAAGCTGCGCTGGATCGGCGCGCTGGTGGCGGCCGGCCTGCGCGAAATCGAGGTCTGCTCGTTCGTGCCGCCCAAGCTGCTGCCGCAGATGGCCGATGCCGCCGACGTGGTGGCGGGCGCGCGCCAGCTGCCCGGCCTGCACGTCGCGGCACTGGCGCCGAACCTGCGCGGCGCGCAGGCCGCCTTCGAGGCCGGCGCGGCCAAGGTCACGCTGCCGGTGTCGGTCAGCGAGGCCCACTCCCTGGCCAACGTGCGCAAGACCCACGCGCAGATGCGGGACGAAGTCGCGGCGGTGGTGGCGCTGCGCGACGCCAGCTATCCCGCTGTGAAGCTGGAAGCCGGGTTGTCCACCGCCTTCGGCTGCACCCTGGCCGGCCAGGTGCCGGAAGCCGACACGCTGCGCATGGCCGTGGCCATGGCGCAACTGGGCGTCGACGAGGTGGGCCTGTCTGACACCACCGGCTATGCCAATCCGGCCCAGGTCGGGCGCCTGTTCAAGGCGTTGCGCGCCGAGCTCGGCGCGCGCGCCGGCGGCGCCCATTTCCACAACACCCGCGGCCAGGGGCTGGCCAACGTGGTGGCGGCGCTGGAGGTCGGCGTCGACACCTTCGACGCCAGCCAGGGCGGCCTGGGCGGCTGTCCCTACGCGCCCGGCGCCACCGGCAACATCGTCACCGAGGACCTGGTGTTCCTGCTCGAATCGATGGGCCTGGATACCGGCATCGACGTCGACGCCCTGATGGCCGCCCGCGTCGCGCTGCGCGACGGACTGCCGGGCGAACCGCTGTATGGCCACGTGCCCGACGCGGGCCTGCCCAAGGGCTTCACCTACGCGCGGGAGGCCGCATGAATCCGAACGCGCAACACCAGACTGGCGCCGAGCCGGCCCTGCCGCTGGCGGGTATCCGGGTGGTCGAGTTCACCCACATGGTGATGGGCCCCACCTGCGGCATGATGCTGGCCGACCTGGGCGCCGAGGTCATCAAGATCGAACCGGTGCAGGGTGACAACACGCGCCGCCTGAAAGGCTCGGGCGCGGGCTTCTTCACCATGTTCAACCGCAACAAGAAGAGCCTGCCGGTCAACCTGCAGGATCCGCGCGGCATCGAACTGGTGCTCAAGCTGATCGCCACCGCCGACATCGTCAGCGAGAACTTCAAGGCCGGCACCATGGCGCGCCTGGGGCTGGACTACGCCACGCTGTCGAAGCTGAACGAGCGCCTGATCTACGTGTCGCACAAGGGCTTCCTGCCCGGTCCCTATCAGCACCGCACCGCGCTCGACGAGGTGGTGCAGATGATGGGCGGCCTGGCCTACATGACCGGCCCCGAAGGCCGGCCGCTGCGCGCGGGCGCGGCCGTCAACGACATCATGGGCGGCATGTTCGGCGCCATGGGCGCCATGGCCGCGCTGCTCGAACGCCAGCGCACCGGCCGCGGCCAGGAAGTGCAGAGCGCGCTGTTCGAGAACAACGTGTTCCTGGTCGGCCACCACATGATGCAGTACGCCGTCACCGGCAAGCCCGCCGCGCCCATGCCCAGCCGCATCTCGGCGTGGGCGGTGTACGACGTCTTCACCGTCAAGGACGGCGAGCAGATCTTCCTGGCGGTGGTGTCCGACACCCAGTGGAAGCTGTTCTGCGAAGCCTTCGGTTTCGCCGACCTGGCGGCGGACGCGCGCCTGGCGGGCAACAACGACCGCGTCGAGGCCCGCAACTGGCTGATGCCGATCCTGCGCGAACGCCTGGCGTCGCAGCCGGCCGCCGCCATCGCCGCGCGCTTCGAGGCCCAGGGCCTGCCCTATGCGCCCATCGCCAAGCCGCAGGACCTGTTCGACGATCCGCACCTGGCCGCCACCGGCGGCCTGGCCGACGTCGTCCTGCCGCAGGACGGGGCGGGCAGCGGCGCTAGCGCGCACGCCAAGGTGCCGCTGCTGCCCATCACGCTGGGCGGCCGCCGCCCCGGCGTGCGTATCGATCCCCCGGCACTGGGCGCGCATGGCGCCCAGCTGCTGGAAACCCTGGGGCTGAGCGCGACGCAGATCGCGGCCCTGACCGAAGCAGGCGTCGTGGGGCCTGTGAACTAACCCTGTCGGCCCCCGGCCGTCCCGCTACGTATTCCCCTCTGGAGACAACCTCATGCATGCCCTCTCGCGCCTCTTGCCGCGCCGCCTGGCCGCGGCCGCGATCGCCGTCGCCACCCTGGCCGGCGCCGCGCCCGCCATCGCCGCCTATCCCGAACGCCCCATCAACCTGGTCGTGCCGATGCCGCCGGGCGGCGGCACCGACGTCGTCAGCCGCCTGTTGGCCGAGCGCCTGGGCGTGGCCACCGGCTGGAACCTGGTGGTGCAGAACAAGCCCGGCGCCACCGGCAACATCGGCATGGACTACGTGGCCCGCGCCCAGCCCGACGGCTACACCGTCGGCATGGGCCAGGCCGCCAACCTGGCGATCAACCCCGCGCTGTATCCGAAGATGCCGTTCGACCCGAAAAAGGACTTCACCCTGGTCGGCCTGATCGCCGCCCAGCCGGTGGTCCTGGTGGTGCGCGCCGACTCGCCCTACAAGACCCTGGCCGACCTGGTCGCCGACGCCAGGAAAAAACCCGCCGCCACGCTGCGCCTGGCCTCCGCCGGCAACGGCACCATCGGCCACATGTCCGGCGTCATGCTCGCGCGCCGCGCCGGCATCGAGTTCCTGCACGTCCCCTACAAAGGCGCCGGCCCCGCCGTCACCGACCTGGTAGGCGGCCAGACCGACCTCTACTTCATCACCCCGCAAACCGCCTTCCCGCTGATCGCCGCCGACAAGCTGCGCGCCCTGGCCGTCACCTCCACCGCCCGCCTCGCCGCGCTGCCCAACGTCCCCACTGTCGCCGAGTCCGGCTACCCCGGCTTCGAAGCCTCCGCCTGGACCGGCCTGGTCGGCCCCGCCGGCATGTCCCCCGACATGGTCAACCAACTCAACGCCCGCGTGCAGGCCGTCCTGAAAGAGCCGGCCGTCATCAAGCGCCTGGAAGACGAAGGCAGCCAACCCCTGGGCGGCACCCCCGCCGACTTCGAGGCCTACATGAAAAGTGAAACCGCCAAATGGGCCGAGGTAGTAAAAGCCGCCAACATCAAACTGGACTGAAAGAGAGGCGAGGGGGGCGTCCCCACCACGCCCCAAACAAGCCCTCACGCCCCCTGCGCGCAGCGTCCACCGCCCCGACGCCAGACACCACGTAAGCCAAAATCGGCCGCCCGCGCGGCCGATTTTGGCGGGCCCCGCAAATCTCTCCAGAACCCTGGACCCAGCCCGGCTTCAACGCTCGATTCCGGTAGCGTCTCGCGCGGTGGGGCTGGGGAGGGCGCAACCTCGATGCGCCCGAGGGAATCTGAAGGAAAGGCCGCAGGCCTGGACGAAGATGACGACGGGGCAGTCCGGAGCGAACGCTCCGGACCGCAATCGTGGGCGCGCCCTCCCCAGCCCCACCGCGCGAGGCGCGGCCTACGAAGCCCACAACCTCGCTGCGACAAAAAAAGCGCCCGAAGGCGCTTTTTCCAATGCAGACCGCAAAAGGGCAAAAAACCCTTTACCCCTGCCCCCAAGAATCCCGCAACGTCACCACCCGATTCAGCACAGGCTTCTCCACGGTCGACTCCTTCAAGTCAGCCGTGAAATACCCCAGCCGCTCGAACTGCCACGTCGCCCCCGGCGAAGCCACCGTGCCCGGCTCCAGCCACGCCGTCACCGTCTGCTTCGAATTCGGATTCAGGCAGGCCAGGAAATCCTTGTCGCCGCCATCCGGCCGCGGATCCGCGAACAGGCGGTCGTACAGGTGGATCTGCGCCGGCACCGCGTGCGCCGCGCTGACCCAGGTGATATTGCCCTTGACCTTGACGCTGTCCGCGCCCGGCGTGCCGCTGCGCGTCTCCGGCAGGTACTCGGCCTGCACCTCGACCACCTCGCCCGCCTCGTTCTTGGTGAAGCCCGTGCAGCGCACCACATAGCCGTACTTCAGGCGCACCAGGTTGCCCGGGAACAGGCGGAAATACTTCTTCGGCGCTTCCTCGCGGAAGTCATCGCGCTCGATCCACAACTCGCGCGACAGCGGGAACTCGCGCACGCCGGCTTCCGGATCGTGCGGATTGCGCGGCGCCGTGCAGACCTCGGTCTGGCCTTCCGGATAGTTGGTGATGACCAGCTTGAGCGGGTCCAGCACCGCCACCGAACGCGGCGCGATCGGGTCCAGGTCGTCGCGCACGGCCTGCTCCAGCAGGCTGTAGTCGATGCGCGAATCCGACTTCGACACCGCCGTGCGGTCGCAGAACAGGCGGATCGAGGCCGGCGTGTAGCCGCGGCGGCGCAGGCCGAAAATGGTCGGCATGCGCGGATCGTCCCAGCCGTCCACGTGGCCTTCGCGCACCAGCTGCAGCAGCTTGCGCTTGCTGGTGACCACGTAGCTCACGTTCAGGCGCGAGAACTCATACTGGTGCGGCAGCGGCCGGGCCAGCTTGCCCAGTTCGGCCAGGCGTTCCAGGATCCAGTCGTAGAACGGCCGCTGGTCTTCGAACTCCAGCGTGCAGACGCTGTGCGTGATGCCTTCCAGCGCGTCTTCCACCGGGTGCGCCCAGCTGTACATCGGGTAGATGCACCACTGGTTGCCGGTACGGTGGTGGGTGGCGTGGCGCACGCGGTACATGACCGGGTCGCGCAGGTTGATGTTGGGCGACGCCATGTTGATCTTGGCGCGCAGCACCAGGCTGCCGTCCGGGTGCTTGCCGTCGCGCATCTCGCGCAGCAGCGTGATCGACTCGGCGGCCGGGCGGTTGCGCCAGGGTGAGTCGGTGCCGGGTTCGGTCAGGGTGCCGCGGTTGGCGCGGATCTCGTCGGGGCTCTGCTCGTCGACGTAGGCGTGGCCGGCCTCGACCAGCGCTTCGGCGAACTCGTACATATAGCCGAAGTAGTCGCTGGCGAAATACAGGTTCTCGCGGCCGTCGGCCTTCCAGTCGAAGCCCAGCCAGTGCACGGCCTCGATGATGGCGTCGACGTATTCCTGGTCTTCTTTCTCGGGGTTGGTGTCGTCGAAGCGCAGGTGACAGACACCGCCGAAATCACGGGCCAGGCCGAAGTTCACGCAGATGCTCTTGGCGTGGCCGATGTGCAGGTAGCCGTTGGGCTCCGGCGGAAAACGGGTGCGGATCCTGGCCGGGTCGGGTTCGCCCTGCTGCTGCACGGAGGCCGGCCCAGGCTTGCCCGCCCAACGCTTGCCCTGGAAGCGGTTGGCTTGCAGGTCGTCTTCGACGATGTTGAGCAGGAAATTGGATGCGGCGGGGGTCGGCGTCGTGGCGGAGGTCATTCTTGAAAGAATAGGAAAAAGCAGCGACAAAGCGTCAATTTTGCCACGTTCCCGTGACGAGCCATTTTTGGCCCGCTGCAAGCGGTTTCAAACTGGCCCCCATTGTCATGTAACTGGCTCTACACTACGGGCCATCATGGATATCTCCACCCTTTCCCTGGCCCGCGCGCAATTCGTGGCCAGCCTGAGCTTCCTGGCGCTGTTCCTGGCCGTGGCGCTGGCGCTGGCGTGGGTCCTGCTGTTCTTCAAGATACGCGCCCGCGTCTCGGGGCAGGGCGGCTGGACCGCCGCCTACCGCTTCTGGGTCCGCATCTTCGCCCTGTCGTTCGTGCTGACGCTGGCCGCCTGCGTGCCGGTGCTGATCCAGCTGGGCAGCCTGTGGGCCGGCCTGATGGACAAGATCGGCAACGTCGCCGGGCCGCTGCTGGGCTACGGCATCCTGTCGGTCTTCATCCTCAAGTCGTGTTTCCTGGGCGTCATGCTGTTCGGCCAGCGCCGCGTGTCCGACGGCGCCCACACCCTGGCGGTGCTGATGGTGGCCGTGGGGCAGCTGGTGGCGCTGTTCTGGGTGCTGGCGCTGCAATCTTGGATGCAGACGCCGGATGGCGCCGTGCTGGTCGACGGCCGCTACCAGGTCTACGACTGGGCGGCGGTGGTGCTGAACCCCTCGGTCGGCTGGCGCATGGCCGTGGTGGTGGTGGGCTCGGCCCTGGCCGCCGCGTTCCTGATGATGGGCGTGACCGCTTTGCAGGCGCTGCGCCGTCCGCTGGATGACGGCGAGCGCTGCACCTTCAAGACCGGCCTGGCGATTGCCGCGCTGGCTTCCGTGCTGCAACTGCCGGTGGCCTCGGGCGCCGGCCAGATGGTGGCGCAGTACCAGCCCGCCAAGGCCGCCGCCGCCGCCGGCTACTGGGAAAGCGGCACCGAGCCGCGCCTGGTGCTGTTTGGCTGGCCCGACGCCCGCGCCCACGTCAACGTGGCCGACTGGACCTGGAACAACGCCGGCGGCATGTGGCTGCACCGCAATGAAGACGGCACCTACCAGGGGCTGGACAAGTATTCGGGCATGCTGCCGCCGGTGGCGCTGACCTTCTGGTCGCTGCGGGTGGCGGCGGGGCTGGGCCTGTTGATGCTGGCCGTGTCCTGGGTCACGGTATTGATGACCTGGCGCCGTGGCCTGGATGTCGCGGTGGTGTCGCAATGGTGGCAGCGCGTGCTGTGCGGCATGATGTTCTCCGGCGGCATCGCCGTCGTGGCGGCCTGGTGGGTGTCCGTCATCGGCCTGCAGCCCTTCGTCGTCAACGGCACGATCACCCAGACCGAGGTGCTGGGCCCCATGTCTTCCAGCACCGTGCTGTACGGCCTGGTCGGCTACGGCCTGCTGTACGCGCTGCTGCTGGCGGCCTTCGCCGGCATGCTGTTCCATGCGGCCCGCTACGGCGTGGTGCCGGTGCGCAAGCTGGGCGGGGGGACGCCATGATCGCCATGCTCGCCGCCTCGCAGGGGCTGAGCCCCGACGATCCTTCGTTCTGGATGCCGCTGGCGTTCATGGGCCTGCTGTTCGTGGTCATCGCCGCCGGCGTGGTGCTGGACGGCTTCGACCTGGGCGTGGGCATCCTGCTGCAGCTGGCGCCCGAGCAGGAACGCGGCCGCATGATGAGCCTGCTGAGCCCCTGGCGCGACGCCAACGAATTCTGGCTGCTGCTGGGCATGGGGCTGTTCGCCTCGGCCTTTCCGTTCGCCTGGGGCGCGGTGCTGGGCAAGCTCTACGGACCGCTCACCTTCATGGTGCTGGGGGTGGTGCTGCGCAGCGTCTCCTTCGAATTCCGCATCCGCGCCCGCAACGAGGCCAAGCCGCGCTGGATCTTCGCCTTCTGGGCCGGTTCGCTGATGACCGCTTTCGGCCAGGGCATGCTGCTCGGGCGCATCGCCACCGGCTACCAATCCGACGCCGGCTATGGCTGGTTCGCGCTGTTCGTCGGCCTGTGCGCCGTGGCCGCCTATGTGCTGCTGGGCGCGTCGTGGCTGGTGATGCGGGTCGACGGCGAGCTGCAGCGCCGCGCCGCCAACTGGGCGCGCCACGCGATCCGCTGGACCGCGGTCGGCATGGTCGCCATCGCCGTCACGCTGGGCCTGGCCAACGCCGGCATCTTCTACAAATGGAGCAACATCGCCCACCTGAGCCTCGCGGCCACGGTATGGGTGCTGATGCTGGCGGGCTTCGTCGCCGCCGAAATGCTGCTGGCCCGCCTGCCGGGCCGCGCCGACCGCTTCAGCTGGTTGCCGTTCGTGCTGTGCGTGGCGCTGTTCCTGCTGATGCTGAGCGGCCTGGCCTACAGCCTGTTCCCCTACCTGATCCTGGACGACATGACGCTGTGGGACGGCGCCGGCGCGCTGGGTTCGATGCGGCTGGTGATGGCCGGCGCGGTGGTGGGGATTCCGGTGGTGCTGGTGTTCAACATCCTGGCCTACCGCTCGGTGTTCGGCAGGGAGCGCGCGCCTGTGCCGCTGTTGCCGCCGCCGTCGCCCTGACGGCAATGCGGGCGCCTTAAGGGCGCCCGCCGGATCGGCCGCCACCAGGGCGGCCACAATGGCGCCGGCCGCTACAGCACCGGCCGCGCCACCCGCTGCAGGATCTCTTCGCCGTAGGCTTCCAGCTTGCGCGCGCCGACGCCGCTGATGTGGCTGAGCGCATCCATCGACTCGGGCTGGGCCAGCGCGATCTCGCGCAGCGTGGCGTCATGGAAGATGACGTAGGCCGGCACGCCGTGGCTCTTGGCCACTTCGCCGCGCCAGGCGCGCAGCGCCTCGAACACCGGTTGCAGTTCGGCGGGCAGGTCGATCGCCGCGGCCTTGGCGCGGGTGCCGCCGGTCTTGCCGGAGCGCGTCTTCTTTTCGGATTCGCGCCGCAGCATCAGCTGGCGCTCGCCCTTGAGCACGGCGCGGCTGCCCTCGGTCAGGGCCAGGGTGCCGTAGCCTTCGTTGTCGACGGTCAGCAGGCCCTGCGCCAGCAACTGGCGCAGCACGCCGCGCCAGGCCGTGTCGCTGAGGTCTTCGCCCACGCCGAACACGCTCAGGGTTTCGTGGCCGTGCTGCTTGGTGCGGTCGGTGATCTTGCCGCGCAGGATATCGATGATGTGGCCGGCGCCATAGCGCTGGCCGCGTTCCTTCCAGAGCCGGTACACGGCCGACAGCACCTTCTGCGCGGCCACGGTGCCGTCCCAGGCCTGGGGCGGGTCGAGACAGACGTCGCAATTGCCGCAGGCGGTGATGTGCTGGCCGAAGTACGCCAGCAGCCGCACGCGGCGGCATTCCACGGTTTCGCACAGGCCCAGCATGGCGTCCAGCTGCTGGCCGAGGCGGCGGCGGTAGGCGTCGTCGCCGGGGGATTCGTCGATCATGCGGCGCTGCTGCACCACGTCCTGCAGGCCATAGGCCAGCCAGGCGGTGGCGGGCAGGCCGTCGCGGCCGGCGCGGCCGGTTTCCTGGTAGTAGCCCTCGACCGACTTGGGCAGGTCGATGTGGGCCACGAACCGCACGTCGGGCTTGTCGATGCCCATGCCGAAGGCGATGGTGGCGACCATGACCACGCCGTCCTCGCGCAGGAAGCGCGCCTGGTTGGCGGCCCGCACCTGGGGGCTGAGCCCGGCGTGGTACGGCATGGCGTCGATGCCCTGGTTGCACAGGAATTCGGCGGTTTCCTCGACCCGCGCCCGCGACAGCGCGTAGACCACGCCGGATTCGCCTTCGTGCTCGGTGCGGATCATTTCCAGCAGCTGCTTGCGCACCTCGTTCTTCTCGACGATGCGGTAGCGGATGTTGGGGCGGTCGAAACTGGAGACGAAGTGGTGCGCGTCGGTCAGCGACAGGCGCTGGGCGATCTCGGTGCGGGTTTCGGCGGTGGCGGTGGCGGTGAGCGCGATGCGCGGCACGTCCGGCCAGCGCTCGTGCAGCATCGACAGGCCCAGGTATTCCGGCCGGAAATCGTGCCCCCATTGCGAGACGCAGTGGGCTTCGTCGATGGCGAACAGGGCGATGTTGCCGCGTTCCAGCAATTGCAGGCAGCGGTCGGTCAGCAGGCGCTCGGGCGCCACGTACAGCAGGTCGAGTTCGCCGGCCAGGAAGGCCTGCTCGACGTCGCGGGCCACGCGCCATTCCTGGGTCGAATTCAGGAAGGCGGCGCGCACGCCGAGTTCGGTCAGCGCGTCGACCTGATCCTGCATCAGCGCGATCAGGGGCGACACGACGATGCCGGTGCCTTCACGCACCAGCGACGGGATCTGATAGCAGAGCGACTTGCCGCCGCCGGTGGGCATCAGGACCAGCGCGTCGCCGCCGTCGATGACTTGCTGGACGATGGCTTGCTGGTCGCCGCGGAAGGATTCGTAACCGAAAACGCGCTGCAGGACGCCGAGGGCGCGCGCGTCAGACATGGGGGTAGGCCGAGAGCATCATGGCGGGGATTTTAAGCCGCAAATCCGGCCGCCCGGGCGCGGGTGGCTATTTCCGTCCGCCGGGCGACCCGCATCACCAGCTCAGCCACGTGCCGCGCATGAAGGTGTCCACCGGCATGCTGAGGTTGGCGCGCCACTCGTAATTGCCGGAAATGATGTCGCGGTCGGCGCCCACCGCCAGCTTGACCTTGGGCGCCACGAACATGCTGTGGGACAGGCCGACGCGCTGTTCGGCCAGCACCGAGCCTTCGTGCAGCCCCGAATAGGTGCCGCTGAGCGTGCCCCAGCCGCTGATCGGCACGCCGGCCGACAGGGTGTTGCGGGTCTGCGGCGCCGCGGCCACGCCGCCGGAATAGGTGGACAGGTCGCCGAAGCCGGCGCCGATCTGTTCGTTGGTGTAGCCCAGGTTGACCGCGTCGGCCACGTCCACGTTGTAGCCGAAGCGATAGCGCCAGGCGCTGGCGGCGTCGAACGAGCTCTGGGTGGCGCCGGCCTGGAAGGTGCCGTAGTCGCCGGCGGAATAGGTGGTGCCCATGCCGCGCGTGGTCAGCGCCGGCGCGCTCTGCATCTGGCCCTCCAGCGTCAGCACCGGCGTCAGCCCGTAGCGCACGGTGCTGTTGCCGACCGAGGCGCCGTAGTCGACCGCCCCGGAAGTGGCGGTCGGATCCATGCGGTTGAGCCGGCCCAGCGACGAGGAATAGCCGAAGCTGCCTTCCGCCAGCGGCGCCGTGGTGCTCTGCAGGTTGGAGATCTGCAGTCCGCCGACCGGCGCGCTGCTGCCCCACGTCGGGGCGTTGGCGTTGATGTTGCCCACCGAGAACGACGGACCGGTCGTGTTGCGGTAGACCCAGTTGCGGTCGCCGCCGTAGCGCAGGCCGTCCTGGCCGCTGACCGAGGAAAACCAGGGACGGGTGGGCCGCGACACGCCGGAGATCACGACCACGGGCACGCGCGGGATGTCGCCGCTTTCGAGGCCGAACGCGTATTCGGGCGTATCGGACGGATCGGCGGCCGCCTGGGGCGGGGTGCAACCCAGCGGCCCGGCGCTGGCGTCGCCGGACAGGGTCGAGCCCGTCCCCGGTATGACTTCCGTGTCGCTGCCGCCCGTCACGCTGGTGTCCATCGCCGGTTCCGCCGTCTGCATGTCGCAGGGCGTGGGGTCGAGCGGCACCGCGCGCGATTCCATCGACGGCGCGGGCCGCACCGGCACCGGCTGCACCGGAGCCAGCACGCCGATGCCGCGCGCCACGTAGGCCGGGGCCGGCGAAGGGGAGAGGGGGGCTGCGGGCGTGCCGCCGAACGCCGGCGCCAACGGGCTGGCCAAGCCTGCCGTCAACGCCGTGTACAGCAGCCGTCTGCGCCAGGATGCAGGGGCGGGCATAACGACAGTGTAGAAAGGGGACGTTGCCGCAGCTGTAAACGATTTTTAGTAAACCGGACCAGCGTATGCGGGCAATGGCATTTATTTTAGGGCCAGTCCGCCCCGCACGGCCATGCCGACGCGAAAGGGCCGCCAACGCCGGCAAACATCGTGCAACAGGTATATTTCAGATGATTTCCCGGCTCTTGCCGCCGAAGGCGGACGGCTCCACTATGGCATCCATGGACAATCACCACACCAAGCTGCTGGTCGTCGACGACGATCCGGCCCTGCGGCAACTGCTGGCCGACTACCTGAATCGCCACGGCTACGACACGCTGCTGGCGCCGGATGCCAGCGACCTGCCGTCGCGCATCACCCGCTACGCCCCCGACCTGCTGGTGCTGGACCGCATGCTGCCCGGCGGCGACGGCGCCGACGCCTGTCGCCGCCTGCGCGAGCAGGGCGAGGACATCCCGGTCATCCTGCTGACCGCCCGCGACGAGGCCGTCGACCGCATCATCGGCCTGGAGGCCGGCGCCGACGACTACGTCGGCAAGCCCTTCGACCCGCGCGAACTGCTGGCCCGCATCGAGGCCGTGCTGCGGCGCAAGCGCGGCCCGTCCGCGCTGACCAAGGACGCGCCGGTGTCGTTCGGCCCGTTCCTGTTCGACCCTTCCACCCGCCAGCTGTCGCGCGAAGGCACGGTGGTCAAGCTCACCGGGGGTGAAATCAACCTGCTCGAGGCGCTGGTGCGCAACGCCGGCAAGCCGCTGTCGCGCGAACGCCTGCTGGCGCTGGCGCGCGACGACGACGCCGGCGAACGCAACGACCGCGCCATCGACATCGCCATCCTGCGCCTGCGCCGCGTCATCGAGGACGATCCCAAGCAACCCCGCTGGATCCAGACCGTCTGGGGCATCGGTTACCGGTTCTCGCCCTGATGCGCTTCTCTGCCGGCTTCCTCGTGCCGCGCTCGCTTCGGGCGCGGCTGATCCTGCTGATTCTCGGGTCGGTGTTGCTGACACAGGCGGCGACGCTGGTGACGGTCTCGTACTTCCGCCACAAGTTCATGGAAGACGTGGCCATCGGCTACATCACCACCACCATTCGCACCCTGCGCGCCGCCGTGTCGCAGGTGCCGGCCGAGGACCGCGCCGACTTCGTGCGCGCGGCCTCGCAGAACCAGTGGCGCCTGTGGTCGCGGGTGCTGCCCGCCGAGGCCAAGCTGCAGCGCTTCAACGGCCGCCGGCCGCCGCCGCGCAACATGCAGCATCCGCCGCCCCCTCCGCCGCCGCTGCCGAATTCGCAGATACAGGGGCCGCCATTGCCGCCCGAGATGCGCGGAGGCGACCGCGAGGTGGACGAGGCGCAGGCCGAACACGAGCGTCAGCGCGAGCACGAAGAGCGCATGCGGCGCTACAAGGCCGAGCCGGACGACATCCGCCGCGACCTGCGCGGGCTGGTGCAGCAGCTCAACGAGCGGCTGAACGACGGCACCCGGGTGGCGCTGTCGCGCGGCCCCACGCCCGAGATCTTCATTTCGCTGGCGCCCAATCCGGCCAGCGAGGACGCGCCGCGCCTGCGCGAATGGCTGGTGATTCCGCTGGACCGCCTCGATCCGCCGGTGGCCACGCCGTTCATCGCCGCCTGGCTTGGCGGCCTGGGGCTGCTATTGCTGTTGGCGGTGGGTTTCTCGTGGCACATCACCCGGCCCATCACGCGCCAGGCGGACGCCGCCGACCGCCTGGCCGCCGGCCAGCCGCAGCGGGTCGAGCCTTCCGGTCCGCACGAAACCCGGGTGCTGGGCGAACGCTTCAATGCCATGCTGGATGCGTTGGCCGAATCCGATTCCGTGCGCCGCACGCTGCTGTCGGGCCTGCCGCACGACCTCAAGGGGCCGCTGTCGCGCATGTGGCTGCGCATCGAGCTGGCCGATGATTCGGCCCTGAAGGAAGGGCTGCGCACCGACCTGCAGGACATGCAGCACATGGTCGACCAGTTCATCGGCTTCGTGCGCGGCACCGATCCGGCCGCCTACCGCTATGCGTCGATGGTGCTGCCCGACTGGCTGACCGAGCGCGTCAACGCCTGGCGCGGCGCCGGCACAGACGTCACCCTGAATACCACCGGCGACGACGCCACCCTGGTGGTGCAAGGCGACGCCGTGGCGCTGGGCCGCCTGCTCGACAACCTGATCGGCAACGCCCTGAACCACGGCGCGCCGCCTGTCGATATCCGCCTGCGGCGCGAAGACCGCCACGTGGTGCTGGATGTGTCCGACCACGGCCCCGGCATCGTGCCGGAGCGGCGCCTGGAGGCGCTGCGGCCCTTCAGCCGGCTGGACGACGCCCGCACCCGCACCGGCAGCGTCGGCCTGGGCCTGGCGCTGGCCGAGGCCATCGCCCGCGCCCACGGCGGCTCGCTGGAACTGCTGCAGGCCGAGTCGGGCGGGCTGTGCGTGCGGGTCAAGCTGCCGGTGGCCGACGGCGCCTGATTCGGCTCAGGGGCGTTTTGGGCCCGCGCCCCGCCCCGGGCCCGGCGGTTACGGTACGATGCAGCATCCTGCTCAGTATCCTGTCGTTTCCGCACCATGGCCATCCAGTCCGATTCCCTTTCCTCCCGCCCCGACGCGCCTCGCATCGTCGCGCCCCAGCCGGCGTCGCCCAACGAGGAATCGATCGAGCGCGCCCTGCGGCCCAAGGCGCTGGAGGAATACGTCGGCCAGCAGCGGGCCCGCGAACAGCTCGAGATCTTCATCGCCGCCGCCCGCAAGCGCGGCGAGGCGCTGGACCACGTGCTGCTGTTCGGCCCGCCGGGCCTGGGCAAGACCACGCTGGCCCACATCATCGCGCATGAAATGGGCGTGCAGCTGCGCCAGACGTCCGGCCCCGTGCTCGAGCGCCCGGGCGACCTGGCCGCGCTGCTGACCAACCTGGAAAAGAACGACGTCCTGTTCATCGACGAAATCCACCGCCTGTCGCCCGTGGTCGAGGAAATCCTCTATCCGGCGCTCGAGGATTTCCAGATCGACATCCTGATCGGCGAGGGGCCGGCCGCGCGCAGCGTCAAGCTCGACCTGCAGCCGTTCACGCTGGTCGGCGCCACCACCCGCGCCGGCATGCTGACCAATCCGCTGCGCGATCGCTTCGGCATCGTCTCGCGGCTGGAGTTCTACAACGCCGATGATCTCGGCCGCATCGTCACCCGCAGCGCCGGCCTGCTCAACGCCGGCATCACGCCGGACGGCGCCGCCGAGGTGGCGCGCCGCGCCCGCGGCACGCCGCGTATCGCCAACCGATTGCTGCGCCGCGTGCGCGACTACGCCGAGGTCAAGGCGGGCGGCACCATCGACGCCGACGTCGCCGGCCGCGCGCTGGCCATGCTCGAGGTCGATCCGCAGGGTCTGGACCTGATGGACCGCAAGCTGCTCGAAGCCATCATCCACAAGTTCGATGGCGGCCCGGTGGGCGTCGACAGCCTGGCCGCGGCCATCGGAGAAGAGCGCGACACGATCGAAGACGTGATCGAGCCCTACCTGATCCAGCACGGCTACCTGCAGCGCACGCCGCGCGGCCGCACCGCCACCCTGACCACCTGGCGCCACCTGGGCCTGACGCCGCCGGCCGGCGCCGCCAGCACCAGCGGCGAGCTGTTCGGCAAATAAAATCCGACTTTCTTCGCGTACAAAGGACCCATTCCATGTTGCCCGAACTGCCCACCTTCGACGACGTCGCGCGCGCCAGCGAGCGCCTGGCCGGCCATGCGCACCGCACGCCGGTGCTGACCTCGACCACCGCCGACGCCATCGCCGGCGCCTCGCTGTTCTTCAAGTGCGAGAACTACCAGCGCATGGGCGCGTTCAAGTTCCGCGGCGGCTACAACGCCATCGCCCGCCTGACGCCCGAGCAGCGCGCCGCCGGCGTGGTCACGTTCTCGTCGGGCAATCACGCGCAGGCGATCGCGCTGGCCTCCAAGCTGCAGGGCGTCAAGGCCACCATCATCATGCCGCTGGACGCCCCGGCGGCCAAGCGCGCCGCCACCGAAGGCTACGGCGGCCAGATCGTCACCTATGACCGCTACACCGAGGACCGCGAGCAGATCGCGCTGCGCATCCAGTCCGAAACCGGCGCCACGCTGATCCCGCCGTACGACCACGAGGATGTGATCACGGGGCAGGGCACCGCGGCCAAGGAACTGTTCGAGGACGTCGGCGAGCTGGACTACCTGTTCGTGTGCCTGGGCGGCGGCGGCCTGCTGTCGGGTTCGGCGCTGTCGGCGTTCGCGCTCAGCCCGCGCTGCCTGGTCTACGGCGTCGAGCCGGAGGCGGGCAACGACGGCCAGCAATCGCTGCGCAAGGGCGAGATCGTCCGCATCCAGGCGCCCAAGACGCTGGCTGACGGCGCCGCCACCACCCATCTCGGCAACCTGACCTTCCCCCTCATCCAGAAGCACGTGCGCGATATCGTCACGGTGACGGATGATCAGCTGGTCTCGACCATGAAATTCTTCGCCGAACGCATGAAGATGGTGGTCGAACCCACCGGCTGCCTGGCGGCGGCGGCCGTGCTGCAGGGCGTGGTGCCGGTGCGCGGCGCGCGCGTGGGCGTCATCATCAGCGGCGGCAACGTCGATCTTCCGGCCTACGGCAAGTTGCTGGCGGGCTGACCCCTCGGGACGAAGCGCCGGCGGGATATCGTCCGGCGCTTTGGCCGCCTGCTTGCGGAGGCGGCGCACGCAAGGCAGAATCGGGCCTGAATCCTGAAGAACAGGGGCTGCTCCATGCGTATCCTTGTCATCGGCGGCACCGGCTTCATCGGCCGTCATCTCATCGCCCGGCTGGCGGGCGGGCAGCACCAGATCCTGGTGCCCACCCGCCGTTATGGCCAGGGGCGCGAACTCCAGCTGTTGCCCACCGTCACCCTGCTCGCCAGCGACGTGCACGACGATGACGCGCTCGACCACCTGGTGCGTGGTTGCGACGCGGTGGTCAACCTGGTGGGCATCCTGCATGGCAATTCGGGCAGGCCCTACGGCTCCGATTTCGCGCGGGCGCACGTGCACCTGCCGCAGCGTATCGCGCGGGCCTGCCGCCGGCTGGGCGTGCGCCGCCTGCTGCACGTCAGCGCGCTGGGCGCCGATTCCAGCGGCGCCAGCATGTACCAGCGCTCCAAGGGCGACGGCGAGGCCGCCATCAAGCAGGAACTGGCCGACTGGCGCGAGGGCGGCTGGACGATCTTCCGCCCGTCGGTGGTGTTCGGGGCCGACGACAACTTCACCAACATGTTCGCGCGCCTGGCGCGCTGGCTGCCGTTGCTGCCGCTGGCCGGCGCGCACGTGCGCATGCAGCCGGTGTTCGTGGGCGACGTGGTGACGGCGATGCTGGCGACGCTGGGCAATACCCACACCTGGGGCAAGACCTATGAACTGGGCGGCCCGCAGGTCTACACCCTGGGCGAGATCGCGCGCCTGTGCGCCGGCTGGGGCGGCAACCCGCGCCCGGTGCTCAACATGCCGATGGGGCTGGGGCGGATGCAGGCCATGCTGTTCGAGTGCCTGCCTGGCCGGCCCCTGATGTCGCGCGACAACCTGGACTCCCTGCGCAGCGACAATATCTGCGGCGCGCCGATAGCGCCCGAATTGAACGTGGTGCCCACCGGGCTGGAAGCGGTGGCGCCCGGTTACCTGTCGCCGGCGCGCTAGCCGGCGGCGCCTCACGCCGGCGCGGCCCGGGCGCGAGCCGGCGGCGGGCTCAGCGCACCAGCGCCTTCAAGGCCTGCTTGATGCCGTCAGACACGCCCACGCCTTCGGGCAGGGTCTTCAGCGCGGACAGCGATTCCTTCTCGGAGTACCCCAGCGCCAGCAGCGCGTTCAGGATGTCGGACTGGTTGTCCTGCACCGGATGCGCGGTGGCGCCGATGTCGGCGCCCAGCTTGCCGCGCATTTCCAGCAGCAGGCGTTCGGCGGTCTTCTTGCCGATGCCCGGCACGCGGGTCAGGCGGCCCGATTCCTGCAGCGTGATGGCCTGGGCCAGGTCGGCCACCGACAGGCCCGACAGCACCGACAGCGCGGTGCGCGCGCCGATGCCGCTGACCTTGATCAGTTCGCGGAAGGCGCTGCGCTCGCCGGCCGTGGCGAAGCCGTAGAGGATGTGGGCATCCTCGCGCACGGTCAGGTGGGTGTACAGGGTGACGCGCGCGCCGGTTTCCGGCAGCGAATAGAGCGTACTCATGGGCACGTCGATGTCATAGCCCAGACCGTTGACGTCCACGCACACGGTGGGCGGCAGTTTCTCGATCAGGGTTCCGGTGATGCGTCCGATCATGGTGGCAGTGGCCTGGCAAAAGAGGGGGCCGCGACAGCCGCGGCGAATGCGGGGATTCTATACGGCTCCGCGCGCGGCGGGGGCGCGAGGCTCAGCCGAGCAGGCGGCCGTTGCGGATGCGGGTCTTGCCGCCCAGGCTCAGGCGCGTGCCCAGCTGCGTCAGCCGGTCCTGCAGGGGGCCGACGTGGGCGTGGCAGATGGCGCAGGCCAGCGCGTCGGCCGAGTCGGGGGCGGGCGTGCCGTCCAGCGCCAGCAGGTGCTGCACCATCATCTGCACCTGTTCCTTGGCCGCGCGGCCGGTGCCCACCACCGCTTTCTTGATCTGCAGCGCGGTGTATTCGTGCACTGCCAGCGAGCTGTCGGCCAGCGCGCACAGCGCCGCGCCGCGGGCCTGGCCCAGCAGCAGGGTCGAGGCCGGATTGGTGTTCAGGAAGATGATTTCCAGCGCGGCGACGTCGGGTTGCGTGTCGCGCGCCACCTGGCGCAGGTTGTCCAGGATGACCTTGAGGCGCTCGGACAGCGTCAGCGCCGGCGGGACCACGATGGTCCCGCTGGCGACATAGCGCAGCCGCGAGCCGTCGGCATCGATCACACCGAAGCCGGTGCGGCGCAGGCCGGGATCGATGCCGAGGACGCGCATCAGTGGCGGAAGTGACGGGTGCCGGTCAGCACCATGGCGATGCCATGCTCGTCGGCCGCGGCGATGACTTCGTCGTCGCGCATGCTGCCGCCGGGCTGGATCACGCAGGTCGCGCCCGCGGCCACCACCACGTCCAGGCCATCGCGGAACGGGAAGAAGGCGTCCGACGCCACCGCCGAGCCCTTCAGCGTCAGGCCGGCGTTCTCGGCCTTGATCGAGGCGATGCGGGCCGAGTCGATGCGGCTCATCTGGCCGGCGCCGACGCCCAGCGTCATGCCGCCGCCGACGAACACGATGGCGTTGGACTTGACGTACTTGGCGACCTTCCAGGCGAACGCCAGGTCGTTCATTTCCTGCTCGGTGGGCTGGCGCTTGGACACGACCTTCAGGGCCTCGCGCGGCACGTTGTAGGCGTCCGGGCTCTGCACCAGCCAGCCGCCGCCGACGCGCTTGACGTCGAAGGCGTTCTGGCCCGTGCCCATCGGCACTTCCAGCACGCGCACGTTCTTCTTGGCGGCCAGGATGGCCAGCGCGGCGCCGTCATAGGCCGGGGCCAGCAGCACTTCCAGGAACTGGGCGCTGACGGCTTCGGCGGTGGCGGCGTCGACCGGGCGGTTGAAGGCGATGATGCCGCCGAAGGCCGAGGTCGGGTCGGTCTTGAAGGCCTGCTGGTAGGCGCCCAGCGTGTCGGCCGCCACGGCCACGCCGCAGGGGTTGGCGTGCTTGACGATGACGCAGGCGGGCGCCTCGAAGCTGCGCGCGCATTCCCAGGCGGCATCGGCGTCGGCGATGTTGTTGTACGACAGTTCCTTGCCCTGCAGCTGGCGGTAGTTGCCCAGCAGGCCGGCGGAACGCTGCGCGTCGACGTAGAACGCGGCGGTCTGGTGCGGGTTCTCGCCATAGCGCAGGGCCTGTTCCTGCTTGACCTGCAGGGTCAGGGTGCCGGGCCATTCCTGCCGGGCCGGCACGGCGTCCTGCGCCGGTTCGGCTTCGGTCAGGCTGGTCAGGTAGGCGGCGATGGCGCCGTCGTAGGCGGCGGTGTGGGCGTAGACCTTGGCGGCCAGCGCCAGGCGCAGGCCGTACGAGGTGCTGCCGCCCTTGTCCATTTCGGACAGCACGCGCGAGTAGTCGACCGGGTCGATCACCACCGTCACGCCACCGGCTTCGGTGCCGTGGTTCTTGGCGGCGGCGCGCAGCATGGCCGGGCCGCCGATGTCGATGTTCTCGACCGCGTCGGCGAAGGTGCAGTCCGGCTTGGCCACGGTTTCGCGGAACGGATACAGGTTGACCACCAGCATGTCGATGCGATCGATACCGGCCGCCTTGATGGTGTCCATGTGCTCGGCGCTGTCGCGGCGGGCCAGCAGGCCGCCGTGGATCTTCGGGTGCAGCGTCTTGACGCGGCCGTCGAGGATCTCGGGCGAGCCGGTGTGGGCGGCCACTTCGGTGACGGTCAGGCCGGCGTCGGCCAGCAGGCGGGCGGTGCCGCCGGTCGACAGCAGGCGTACGCCGCGCGCGGCCAGCGCGCGGGCAAATTCAACGATGCCGGTCTTGTCGGACACCGAAAGCAGGGCGGTTTCGATTTTCATGGTGAGGGACGGGAGTGGGGCGCGGGCGCCTGTCTCGCTTCAGGTCGGGATGGGAAATCTGTCATGCGGGGCGCGCCAGCCGGCCCGCCCGCGCGGCGGCGCTCTATACCTGGATGTTGTGGGCCAGCAGTTTCTTGCGCAGGGTGTTGCGCGTGATGCCCAGCATTTCGGATGCCCGCGACTGGTTGCCGCCAGACCGTTCCAACGCCACTTCGAGGACCGGGCGCTCCACGCAGCGCATCACCATGTCCCACATGTCGTGGGGCTCGGATTCACCCAAGTCTTCGAAATAGCGCTCCAGGCTGGCGCGCACGCATTCTTCCAGGACATCTTTCTTGCTCATTGGAGTACAGATATTTTTATGTTGGTGTTGAGGCGGTTATGCCGCCAGCAGGGCTTTCGCGACAGGCGCCGGGTTGGGGTTGCCGTCACGGGAAAGATTGAGGAACCATTCCGACACCGCCCGCCACTGGTCGCGGGTGTTGTCGATGAGGTTCATGCGGTCGCGGAACGAGTCCGCATCCGGCAGGCCGTCCAGATACCACCCTATGTGCTTGCGCGCCGTGCGTACGCCGGTGTGTTCGCCATAGAAGCGGTAGTGGTCGTCGAGATGTTCGAGCAGCAGTTCGCGCATTTCCCCATAACTGGGAGGGGCCAGTGTTTCGCCCGTGCGCAGGTAGTGGTCGACCTCGCGGAAAATCCAGGGACGGCCCTGGGCCGCCCGGCCGATCATGACCGCGTCGGCGCCAGTGTAATCCAGGACGCGCCTGGCCTTTTCAGGCGAGTCGATATCGCCATTGGCGATCAGCGGGATTTTCAGCTCGGCGCGGACGGCGCGGATAGTGTCATATTCCGCCTCGCCCGTATAGAGGTCGGCGCGGGTGCGTCCATGCAGTGTCAGGGCGGCGATGCCGGCGTCCTGGGCCAGCCTGGCGACGCGCAGGGCGTTGCGGCTGTCGCGGTCCCAGCCGGTGCGGGTCTTGAGGGTGACCGGCACCCCCAGGGGCGCGCAGGCCTCGACCACGGCGTCCAGGATGCGGGCGATCAGGTCTTCGTGGCGCAGCAGGGCGGACCCCGAGGCCACGTTGCAGACCTTCTTCACCGGGCAGCCCATGTTGATGTCGATGATGCGCGCGCCCTTGTTGGCGTTGAACACGGCGGCCTCGGCCATCATGGCCGGGTCGGCGCCGGCGATCTGCACCGAAATGGGGGCGATCTCGCCGTCGTGGTTCAGGCGCCGCGAGGTCTTGACGCTGTCCCACAGCTTGGGGTTGCTGGCGGCCATCTCCGAGACGGCGTAACCAGCCCCCAATTTCTTGCAAAGCTGTCGGAAAGGACGATCCGTCACGCCCGCCATGGGCGCGACCAGGACATTGTTGGGAAGGGTCCACGGGCCTATGCGCATGGTCACATTTTAACCGGCTCGATCGAACCCTCTTTTTTCGTCCGCCACGGTTTGGTAACAGGTGGACGAAAAAAGGGGAGGATCAGGCCCGGAAACCCTGCAGCAGGTGGCGCGCCAGCGGGGCCCGTAGGGGCGCCGCCAGGTCCAGGCCCAGCAGGGCCAGGCCGCAGGCATGCTCGACCGGCGCCAGGCCGGTGGCGAACACGCGCGGCATCAGGTCGGTGAGGCCGGCGGTGATGATCCGGTCGACCTGGCGCGCGCGGCCGAAGTCGGCCAGCGCCGCGGTCGGGCTGGTCTCCGGGGCGGGCAGCCATGCGCCCAGGGTCTGGGCCAGCCGGCCGGCATCGCGCAGCCCCAGGTTCAGGCCCTGGCCAGCCACCGGATGCAGCGTCTGCGCCGCGTTGCCGATCGCGGCCACGCGGCCCTGCACCAGGGCGCGGCGGGCGCTCAGCGCCAGCGGGAAGACGTGGCGCGGCGCCTGGCACGACAGGCGGCCCAGGCGGTCGCCGAAGGCCGCCGACAGCGCCCGCGAAAAGGCGCCGTTGTCCAGCGCCGCCAGTTCGGCCGCGCGGTCCGGCGCGCTGCACCAGACCACCGAATAGGCGTCCGGCGTCTGCGGGTGCGGCAGCAGCGCCAGCGGACCCTCGTGGGTGAAGCGTTCCCAGGCCCAGCCGCGGCGCGGCAGGGTGGCGTGGGCGGTGGTCAGCAGGGCGTGCTGGCCGTAGTCGCGGCGCACGTCGCTGGCGCCGGCGCCATCCGACTGCACGGCGACCCGGCAGGTCACGGTGGCGTCGCCCTGGTGGATGCGCACGCCGTCGGCGTCCTGGCCGTCGATCGTGGCCGGCGGCCCGGACAGCAGGGTGACGCCGCTGGCGGCCACGCATTCCTCGAGCTTGGCGTGCAGCGCCGAATAGGCGACCACGCAGCCCAGCTGCGGCACGTCGAAATCGGTGTTGCGGATCACGCTGCGGCCCAGCCGACCGCGTTGCGAGACATGGATGTTGAGGATGTCCGCCGCCTTGGCGGGCCAGGCGTGCAGCGATTCGAGCAGCACCCGGCTGCCGTGGTTCATGGCCAGCACGCGCGGATCGGCCACGGGCACGGCGGCGGCGGGCGTCACGGGCGCCGGGCTGGCGCCTTGCAGCAGGGCGATGCGGGCCGGATCGGGCGCCACGCGCGCCAGCATCAACGCCAGGACACGCCCCACGGGGCCGGCGCCGAGAATCGCAATGTCGAAGGCGGAGATAGTCATGCCGCGATTTTACCTGTCCACTACAATCCGGGTCTGCCGGCGCGGCTTGGCGCCCGGGACCCTTTACCGGTTGATTGATATGACGCAGCTCGAGGCTTCTTCTTCGCTGTCCGCCGCAATCCCGCGCCGCCCTCGCGGCAAGGTCGCCGTCGGCCTGCTGGCCTGTCTGTTCGGCTGGCTCGGCGCGCACTGGTGGTATCTGGGCCGGCGCCATGCCTGGCTGGTGACGGCGCTGGCGCTGCTCAGCCTGTTCTGCGCGTTCCGCTACTACCCGGTCTGGTATGACAACCCGGCCTTTTTCCTGCTGTTCATTCCGATGATCGACGGCTTCATCGAGAGCGCGGTGTTCTCGCTGATGCCGGACGAGAAGTTCGACCGCCTCTACAACCCCGGGCTGCCGCCGTCTCCCAAGACTGGCTGGGGGCCGGTGCTGGTCGCCATCCTGGCGTGCCTGGTGGGCGCCACCGTGTCGATGTTCGCGATCGCGATGGTGGTGGTCTACGTGTGGGTGGCGATGGGCTGGCTCGAAGGCCTGACGCTGTAGGCCGGGGCCGCCATCCAGGCCGAGGCCCGCGTCATGCCGGGCCCGCGCGGCCGCGCCCTCATTCGCGCATCAGCGCCTCGATCTCGCCGGCCTGCACCGGCACGCCGCGGGTGATCAGCTCGCAGCCCTCATCCGTCACCAGCGCGTCGTCCTCGGTGCGGATGCCGATGTTCCAGTAGGCCTCGGGCACGTCGTCGGCCGGGCGCACGTAGATGCCCGGTTCGATCGTCAGCATCATGCCGCTTTCCAGCTTGCGCCAGGGGCGCTCGGCGCCGGGGGCGCCGCCCGGCTGGCGATAGTCGCCCACGTCGTGCACGTCCAGCCCCAGCCAGTGGCCGGTGCGGTGCATGTAGAAGCGGCTGTAGTCGCCCGATTCGATCACGCCGTCCAGCGAGCCCTTCAGCAGTTTCAGGTCCAGCATGCCCTGCGCCAGGACCCGCACCGCGGCTTCGTGGCCGTCGTTCCAGCCGCGTCCGGGCGCGGTCGCCTGGGCCGCGGCTTCCTGCGCCGCGACCGTCAGGTCGTACAGCGCGCGCTGCGGGCCGCTATAGCGGCCGTTGACCGGGAAGGTTCGGGTGATGTCGCTGGCGTAGCTGTCGACTTCGCAGCCCGCGTCGATCAGCACCAGGTCGCCGTCGCGCAGCACCGCCTCGCCGGCGGGGTAGTGCAGCACGCAGGCATTGGCGCCGGCCGCGACGATGCTGTTGTAGGCCACCGCCTGCGCGCCATGGCGGCGGAATTCATACAGCAGTTCCGCTTCCAGTTCGTATTCGCGCATGCCGGCGCGCGCCGCCCGCATGGCGCGCGCGTGGGCGCCTGCCGAAATCTTGGCCGCCCGCCGCATCGCGGCGATCTCGCTGGCGTCCTTGACCAGCCGCATCTCGGCCAGGATCGGCCGGATGTCCTGTTGCCGCATGGGAGGCTGATGGCCGCCGCGGCTGGCCTCGCGCGCCGCCGCCAGCCAGCGGTGCAGGCGGCCGTCGGTGCGCTTGTCGCCGGCCAGCGGCGCGAACAGGGTCGGCTGGTCCAGCAGCAGCTTGGGCGCCAGTTCGTCGAGCGCGTCCAGCGCATGCGCGTCGTCGAAGCCGAAATGCTCGGCCGCGGCCTCCGGGCCGAAACGTCGGCCTTCCCAGATCTCGTGCTCGATATGGCGCGGGCGGCAGAACAGCAGCGCGCGGTCGGTGGCGCCGGCGATCAGCACCAGCCAGGCGCCGGGCTCGGTGAAGCCGGTCAGGTAGAAGAAGTCGCTGTCGTGGCGGTAGGGGTATTCGGCGTCGCGGTTGCGGATGGCCTCGGGCGCGGTGGCCAGGATGGCGATGCCGCCCCCGTCGGCGCGCATCCGCTCCATCAGGCGCTGGCGCCGGGCGGCGAAGGGGGCGATATCGGCGGGAGGCAGGCTCATGAGGGGCAGGGGGCGCGCGGCCCGGCGGAAAGCTGAGATGCTGGTTACTTTACTCGCCGTGCCGCGGATGCGACAGTCCGCGCCCATTTCCACGCGGCGGGCGGGGATTCATTGGACTGTCATGGGCGCGCTGCTACAATCGCGGCACTGTCATTGGGGAGTAGCCATCCTTTGTCCCCAAAGGAGTTAGCGTCAACAGACTTGGTGGTTCGGTACCGCGTAGCGGTCGCCAGAACTCCATGGCGCTAACGGTCTCCATGTCGCGGCCCGCCCGCGCATGGATCAGCCAGGCGAGACCTTTGGCCGCGTTGCGTTCACCCTGGCCGGGCGAGCCGCGACGTCGCGCCAATTGGTTTCTGCTCGTCCGGCTCGTCCATATGTTGCTCACCCTGTTTCTGTTTTTCCTGTCCGCGGCAGTGATCTATCTCGCCTGCGAATTCTTCGTCAATGGCGTCGAATGGGTCGGACACCGCTTCCAGCTCGGCGCCACCGCGACCGGCACCGTGCTGGCCGCGTTCGGCACCGCCTTGCCGGAGAGCGCCGTGACCTTCATGGCCGTGGTGTTTGGCGAAACCCCCGAGCAGAAGGACATCGGCGTCGGCGCGGCCATGGGCGGCCCGCTGGTGCTGGCGACGCTGGCCTACGCCGTGGTCGGCCTGGCCCTGTGGCGCGCGCGCCGCGGCCAACCCGCGCAGGCCAACTGTATCAACGCGGACCAGCGCCGGCTGGCCCGCGACCAGGCCTGGTTCATGGGCATCTTCGTCTTCAAGGTCGGACTGGGCCTGCTGGCCTTCGCCTGGAAGCCCTGGCTGGGCATCCTGTTCCTGGCCACCTACGGCCTGTACATCAAGCGCGAACTGAGCAACGACGAGGAATGCATCGACTGCGAAGACCTCGAGCCGCTCAAGCTGCGACCGCGCGACGACAATCCGTCGATGTTCTGGGCCGCGACCCAGACGCTGCTGGCCCTGGTCGTGATCGCCGGCGCCTCGCACGTGTTCGTCAACCAGATCGAAGTGCTTGGCATCGCCATGGGCGCCTCGCCGCACGTGGCCGCGCTGCTGCTGGCGCCCGTCGCCACCGAACTGCCCGAGATCATGAACGCGCTGATCTGGGTGCGCCAGGGCAAGGAACGCCTGGCGCTGGCCAACATCTCCGGCGCCATGATGATCCAGGCCACCATCCCCAGCGCGCTCGGTATCTTCCTGACGCCTTGGCTGCTCGACGGCCCGCTGCTGGCCGCCGGTCTGTTCACCATGCTGTCGATCGGCCTGCTGTGGCTGCGCTTCCGCCGCGCCGGCATGAGCGTGCCGGCGCTGTCCGCGGTGGGCGGTTTCTATGCCTTGTTCGCGGCCTATCTGGGCTGGCATTTCTACGCCTGACGAAAGCGGCGCGGGCTTGAAGGCGCGGGGCACAGAAGCCCCGCGCCTTTTTTGCACAAAAGCGGCCTTTTCTGCCCATAAACCTTGTCCATCAGTGGAAACCCGCGTAAAATTTGGCCCGTTATCCATCCCAGGAGCAGTCTTCGTGAATACCGATTCCGGCGAAAGTAGTCGATCTTGCATCGACGTCGCTGTTTGACAGGACCACGCAGAACTCCATCTGCCGCAGCCTGTTGAGCAGGTTGCGGTTGTATCCCAAGCCCCGGGTTTCTTTCCGGGCAGCAGCGCAGGCCCACGGCTTGCCGGGATTCTCCCCAACGTAAACCGCCAGAACCGCCGCTAGTCGCAGCGCCTGCGTTCGCGCACGTCTTTTTCGTGCCCGCCCGCCAGGCGCCGTGTGCCTGCGTGCGCGCGTATGCGCGAAAGCCGCTCCCCATTACGCAATGGAGGCCGCTATGCGTTTCTTCGACTTGTTCCTGCGCCGCGCCGGCGTGGACCGCGCCACCGCCATGGGCCGCCGCCGCGGCACCTCGCGCCTGACGGTCATCTGCCCGCGCGATGAACTGGGCGCCCTGCGCAAGCAGATCTGCCTGGACTTCAGCGCGGCCGGACTCGACGTGTCGCAAGTGCAGATCGACCAGGGCCGCGACCCCGGCATGGCTTCGGCCTGCATCACCGTGAACTGCCCGCCCGAGCTGCGCGCCGAACTGATGTCGCAAGCCCGCCGGCTGAGCGCCAATCCCGCTGTGCGCCACGTGCATTTCGGCGCGCAACCGCTGGCGGCCTGAAGCCGCCGCCCGCCACCCCAGGAGAGACCATGCCCAGTGCCTTAGACCCCGAGCCTCGATTGCGCCTTGTGCGCGGCGCCGGCCTGCCTGTCTGACCCGTCTTCTCCCTTGCGAGCCGACTGGCCGGAAAGTCACCCGGTCTAGTACGGAATCCGCAGCCCTGAACCCCCGGCCAGGCCCGCTCGACGCGCGCCGGTTCCGCCGGCCCCGGTTCTTCCGCTAGTTTCCCGTTCCGCCTTCCGCACCCGGCGCGCCTCGACGCGATCCGGACACCGGCAACATCGCCCCGGTGCCTGCGCACGCCTGTACGTGGCGGAAACGGCCTGCTTTGCGCAGGCCGCGGCCCCGTGCTGCCCGCGCAAAGGCATGGCGGCGGCCAGCCCGTGTCTTCCAGAACAACACCAATAACTGGAACACTCCGATGTTCAAATTCCTGAAGACCTTCTTTTCCTCCGCGGCCGGGCTGCGGCGATCGGGGCGCCACTTCCGGCGTTCCCCCATGCTCGAGCAGGGCGGCGGCCCGGCCGTCGCCACGGCCGACTCCTCCGACGCCGCGCGCCGCGCCAACCGCCGCATGCTGGATGTGGCGCGCATGGATTTCGACGCGCTGTTCTCGATGTTCCGCAGCGGCCGCGGCGGCCTGTCCGAAGCCCAGGCCGATGAGGCCCGCGCCCGCTACGGCGCCAACGAGGTCGACCACGAAAAGCCGCTGACCTGGTACGCCCACCTGTGGCAATCGTTTCGCAATCCCTTCAACCTGCTGCTGACCGGCCTGGCCTCGCTGTCGTGGGTCACCGACGTGTACATGGCCGAGCCCGACGACCAGTCATGGAAGGGCGTCATCATCATCGGCTCGATGGTGGTGATCTCGACGCTGCTGCGTTTCGTGCAGGAGCGCCGCTCCAACCGCGCCGCCGAGGCCCTGAAGGCCATGGTGCAGAACACCGCCACGGTGCTGCGCAGCGACGCCGCCGGCATGGCCGAGGGCGACGCGCGGCGCTTCTTCGGCGCCACGCTGCACGCCTCGGGCTCGCGCCAGATCGAGGTGCCGCTGGCCGAACTGGTGCCGGGCGACGTGGTGCTGCTGTCCGCGGGCGACATGATCCCCGCCGACTGCCGCATCCTGGGCGCCAAGGACCTGTTCGTGGCCCAGGCGGCCCTGACCGGCGAATCGCTGCCGGTCGAGAAATACGCCATGCAGCGCGTCGAGACCGCCAATGCGCTGGAACTCGAGAACATGGCCTTCATGGGCACCAACGTGGTCAGCGGCTCCGGCACCGCCCTGGTGGTGGCGACCGGCTCCGGCACCTACTTCGGCCAGCTGGCCGGGCGCGTGACCCAGACCTCGCGCATGCCGACGCAATTCCAGCAGGGCATCAACCGCGTCAGCTGGGTGCTGATCCGCTTCATGCTGGTGATGGCGCCCATCGTGCTGCTGATCAACGGCTTCACCAAGGGCGACTGGCTCGAGGCGCTGCTGTTCGCGCTGGCGATCGCCGTCGGCCTGACGCCGGAAATGCTGCCGATGATCGTCACCGCCACGCTGGCCAAGGGCGCGGTGCGGATGTCGCGCCGCAAGGTCGTGGTCAAGCGGCTGGACGCGATCCAGAACCTGGGCGCCATGAACGTGCTGTGCACCGACAAGACCGGCACGCTGACGCAGGACCGCATCGTGCTCGAGCGCCATACCGACGTGTACGGCGCCACCAGCGACGACGTGCTGGCCTACGCCTACCTCAACAGCTACTACCAGACCGGCCTGAAGAACCTGCTCGACGTGGCCGTGCTGCGCCATGCCGAGGTGGAACGCAAGCTGGACCTGGCCGCCCGCTACCGCAAGATCGACGAGATCCCGTTCGACTTCTCGCGCCGCCGCATGTCCGTGGTGGTCAGCGAAACCGAGAACGGCCGCGAGCATCATGAACTGATCTGCAAGGGCGCGCTGGAAGAGATGCTCTCTGTCTGCACCCGCCTGCGGGTCGGCAAGGACGTGCATCCCCTGACGGACTCGCGCCGCGCCGACATCCGCCGCGTGACCGCCGACCTGAACCGTGACGGACTGCGCGTGATCGCCGTGGGCGTGCGCGAGCTGCCGCCCACCCAGCAGGCCTATGGCGTGGCCGACGAGGCCGAGCTGGTGCTGGTCGGCTACATCGCCTTCCTCGATCCCCCCAAGGAATCCACCGGCCCGGCGCTGGCCGCGCTGCGCGGTTCCGGCATCGAGGTCAAGGTGCTGACGGGCGACGTCGAACTGGTGACGCAGAAGGTCTGCCGCGAAGTCGGCTTCGAGGTCCGCAAGGTCTACCTGGGCGCCGACATCGAGGCCATGGACGACGGCCGGCTGGCCGTGGCGGTGCGCGAGGCCAACGTGTTCGCGCGCCTGACGCCGGCGCACAAGGAGCGCATCGTGCGCATGCTGCGGGCCCAGGGCAACACCGTGGGTTTCATGGGCGACGGCATCAACGACGCCCCGGCCCTGCGCGCGGCCGACGTGGGCATTTCGGTGGACTCGGCGGTGGATATCTCGAAGGAAGCCGCTGACATCATCCTGCTGGAAAAGAGCCTGATGGTGCTGGAGGACGGCGTGATCGAAGGCCGCAAGACCTTCTGCAACATGCTCAAGTACCTGAAGATGACGGCCAGCTCCAATTTCGGCAATGTCTTCTCGGTGCTGGTGGCCAGCGCGTTCCTGCCGTTCCTGCCGATGCTGCCGATCCACCTGCTGCTGCAGAACTTGATGTACGACATCTCGCAGACCGCGATCCCGTTCGACAATGTCGACGAGGAACTCCTGAAAAAGCCGCAGCAATGGGACCCCGCCGGACTGGGCCGCTTCATGGTGTTCTTCGGCCCGATCAGCTCCATTTTCGACATCGCCACCTACGCGCTCATGTGGTACGTATTCCAGGCCAACGCGCCCGAACACCAGACGCTGTTCCAGTCAGGCTGGTTCGTCGAAGGCTTGTTGTCGCAGACGCTCATCGTGCATATGATCCGCACTCGCAAGATCCCGTTCCTGCAAAGCCGCGCCGCATGGCCGTTGATGCTGATGACGGTCATGGTGGTCGGACTGGGGTTGTTCCTGCCGTTCTCGCCGCTGGCGGATTACTTCCAGCTGCAGGCGTTGCCGTGGAGCTATTTCCCCTGGCTGGTCGGCATCTTGCTGAGTTACTGCGTGCTGACCCAATTGCTCAAGGGCATCTGGGTGCGCCGCTACGGCTGGCAATAGTCACTATTGATACACCTGGCGGTGGGCAGGCGCCCACCGTGGATTCAATACCTCCGGCGGTGGCGGCGCCACCCCGGAATCTGGAGATCAGCATGAAAATCTCGACTGTTGCCACGACACTCGTGGCGGGCGCGGCCAGCCTTCCCCTGACGGTCTGTGCGGCCGGCGATGGCCCGGGCGTTCAGCTCTATGGCGTGGTGGATGCGGGCATCGCCACCACCCACACTTCCGGGCAGGGCACCCACAATGGCATCCTCAACGGCGGCCTGACCGATTCCCTGTGGGGCCTGCGCGGCTCGGAGGACCTGGGCGATGGCTGGAGCACCCGCTTCCAGCTCGAAAGCGGCTTCGACCCGTCCTCCGGCAAGCGCGCCGACGACGACCGCATGTTCAACTACGGCGCCTGGGTCGGGCTAGCCCACGACCGCTACGGCGACCTGCGCCTGGGGCGCCAGTACACCGTCGGCAAGACCTACGGCAATGCGCTGGAGCTGGCCTCCTGGAAGGACATGGGCATGGGCGCCACCTTCAAGGCATCGGACAACTACCAGTTCAGCAACCTGGTCAACTACTACACGCCGACCTGGCAGGGCTTCCAGGCGGGCGTCGGCTATTCCTTCGACGCCGACGACGGCAACCGCTTCAAGACCGCGGCCAACAACCGCGCCCTCAGCCTGGGCCTGAAGTACGAGGACGGCCCCTTGCTGGCGGTCGCCACCTGGGACCAGCTGCGCCTGGCCGAGCCGGTCGAGGGTAGCGCCGGCCGGCCGCAGGCGGTGCAGCTGGGCGCCTCCTACGACTTCGAGGTGGTCAAGGTGTCGGCGGCCTGGTCGCGCCAGCGCAACGGCTACGTCGGCCTGGACGGCGGCGATCCGGACAACCTGGGCCGCAACCTGGGGCCGGCGGCGTTCGCGCGCGGCGGCACCGTCAACGCCTGGCTGCTGGGCGCCAGCGTGCCGGTCGGCCACGGCGCCGTGGTGGTGCAGTGGTCGCTGGCGCGGCCCGACTGGAAATGGGAGGACGGTTCGACGGCGCGCAATGCGCATTTGGTGACATTGGGGTATACGTATGACCTGTCGCCGCGCACCACGCTCTATGCGTTCGCCGGCTACGCGTCCAATTACACCCTGGACAACCAGTTCGACCCGGGCCATTCCCACACGTCGCGCTTCGGTACGGGTATCTCGCACCGGTTCTGAGCCGTACGGGGGGCGCCCGGGTCCACTACAATCGACGCGATCGCGCCTGATGGCGCGGCCCGTCTAGGCCCGGGCGTTTCGCCCCTGCCGGCATTTTCCGGATGACCCGCATGGACAGTCTCGAATGGCTCATACCCTGGGAGTTCTCTCCCACGCTGATGGCCTCCTTCCTGGTGGCCATCGTGCTGTTCGTGCGCGGCCAGCGCGTGCATCACGTGACGGGCGCGCGCCGCGCGCTGTTCTGGCTGGGCATGGTGCTGCTGTACCTGTCCCTGCATACGCGGGTGGACTACTACGCCGAGCGCATGTTCTTCATCCACCGCATCCAGCACCTGGTGCTGCATCACCTCGGCCCGCTGCTGGTGATGGCGGCCTTCCCCGGGCAGGTCATGCGCGCCGGGCTGCCGATGTCGTGGCGCCTGCGCCTGCGTGATTTCCTGCGCACCGGCGCCGGCCGCGCCACCGTGGCGGTGCTGACCAACAAGATCTTCGTGCCGACCCTGTTCGTGTTTCTGGTGCTGGTCTGGCTGATTCCGTCGGTGCAGTTCTATTCCATGCTCGACTGGCGGCTGTATCGCGTGATGAACTGGTCCGTGGTGATCAGCGGCTTCATGTACTGGAACCTGATCCTGGATCGCCGTCCCGCCCCGCCGGCCGCGATGACGCCGGGCGGCCGGGTGATCTCGCCGATCCTGACCATGCTGCCGCAGATGGTGGCGGGCGCGGTCATCGCCTTCACCGAAAGCGACATCTATCCCCTGTTCGAATTGTGCGGCCGCGCCATCGCCATGTCGGCGCAGACCGACCAGACCATCGGCGGGCTGACCATGTGGATCCCGGCCGCGCTGGTCGAGGTGATCGGCCTGATGGTGGCCCTGGGCACCCTGATGCGGCTGTCGGCCAAGGGGCGCCTGCGCAAGGCCGATCGCGATGCCATGGCGCGGGCCCGGGGCCGCCGCGCGGCCTCTGCCTGAAAAACATCCGCCTGAACGTCCGCCCAAAAGCGTCGCGAGCGCCACAGGGGCGCTCGCGTCGGGTCCTGCGGGGTGGGCGTCGGCCGCCTTATCGCGGCAGCAGGCCGTGGTACTTGCGGCCCAGCGCCACCGTGGCCTCGAACATCCCGGCCTTGTTGCCACAGTCGTAGCGCGTGCCTTCGTAGCGGTGCGCGTAGACCGCGCGCTCGCGCATCAGCGAGGCGATGCCGTCGGTCAGCTGGATCTCGTTGCCGGCGCCGCGCTTGGTCGAGCGCAGGTGGTCGAAGATCGCCGCTTCCAGCACGTAGCGTCCCACCACCGCCAGCGTCGAGGGCGCGTCGGCGGGATCGGGTTTTTCCACGATGTGGGTCACGCGTTCAGTGCGGCCGTCGGCATGGCTGTCGTCGGCCTGGGCGGCGACGATGCCGTACTTGCGCGTGTCTTCGCGCGGCACGTCCTGCACGCCCAGCACGCTGGCGCTGCGCGCCACGGCCACGTCCACCAGCTGCTTGATGGACGGCGTGTCGGCGTCGATCAGGTCATCGGCCAGCAGCACGGCGAAGGGCTCGTCGCCCACGGCGGGGGCGGCCGACAGCACGGCATGGCCCAGGCCCAGCGGCGCCGATTGGCGGATATAGAGGCAATTGACGTGGGCAGGTAGAATGCCCCGCACCATTGCCAGAAGCTCATGCTTGCCCTTGCTTTCGAGATCGGATTCGAGCTCGGGAGCGGAGTCGAAATGGTCTTCGATGGCGCGCTTGTTGCGCCCGGTAACGAAGATCAGGTCGGTGATGCCGGCGGCGACGGCTTCTTCAACAGCGTACTGGATCAGCGGTTTGTCGACGACGGGGAGCATTTCCTTGGGCATCGCCTTGGTGGCGGGCAGGAAGCGCGTACCCATGCCCGCGACGGGAAAAACGGCTTTACGGACGGGGCGCATTGAAACCTCATAAGGGGCAGTCGGTGAAACATTTTAAGCGCATCGCTATCATAGGTTCATGAATCGCAGAAAAATGCCATCCATTTGCTCGATTGCGCAGCGGGGCGCGATCGTCGGACTCTGTGTCGCGCTGGCGGCGCCGGCCTTGCCGGTCACCGCCTGGGCCCAACCGGTGGGGTTGCCCTCGATGGGCGCCGCTTCCTCCGCGGAACTCTCGCCCATGCTGGAACGCAGCCTGGGCGAGGCGATCATGTCGCAGGGGCGCCGTGATCCGACCTATGTCGATGACCCCGAACTCAGCCAGTACCTCACCACCATGGGGCGCAAGCTGGCGGCCTTCGCGCCCGGCGCGGTGCCCGAGGTCGAGATGTTCGGCGTGCGCGATCCCGAGATCAACGCCTTCGCCATGCCGGGCGGCTTCATCGGCGTCAACACCGGGCTGATCGTCTCGTCCGGCTCCGAATCGGAGCTGGCGGCGGTGCTGGCGCACGAAATCGGCCACGTGGTCCAGCGCCACATCGCGCGCGGCATGACGCAGCAGAGCCAGAACAGCATGGTCATGCTGGCGAGCCTGGCGGGCGCGCTGCTGGCGGCGCTGGCTGGCGGTGGCGGCAACCTGGCGATGGGCGTGGCCGCGTTCGGTCAGGCCGCCGCCATCAACCGCCAGCTGGGTTTCTCGCGCGACGCCGAACGCGAGGCCGACCGGGCCGGCTTCACCATGCTGACCAAGGCCGGCTACGACGCCCAGGGCATGGCGCAGATGTTCTCGCGCCTGATGAATGCCTCGCGCCTGAACGAAGGGGCGGGCGGCGGTTCCTGGGCCAGCACCCACCCGCTGTCGATCGAACGGATGTCCGACGTGCAGAACCGCGTGCGCTCGCTGCCGCCGTCGCGCCACGTCGACAGCGACGATTTCTGGTACGTGCGCGCCAAGATGCGCGTGGTGCAGGGCCGGGACGCGGTCAGCCTGCGTTCGGCCACGCAGCAGCTGCAGGACGAGGCCCAGGCCCTGTCCGGCGTGCGCCGCTCCGCCGCCTACTACGGGCTGGCGTTGCAGGCGTTCCAGCGCAACAACCTGGACGACGCCGAGCGCCAGCTGGGCCTGGCCGCGGCCGACGGGCGCGAGTCGGCGCAGATGGCCAAGCTGTCCATCGACATCGCCCTGGCCCGCAAGGACAACCGGCGCGCGCTGGACCTGGCGCAGGCCGCCACCAAGCGCTGGCCGGAGCAGCGGGCGCTGGGCATCGCCTACGCCGCGGCATTGCAGAGCAACGGCCGCCATGCCGAGGCCCAGGACTACCTGCGGGCCAAGATCAAGCAGTGGGGCAGCGACGAACCCAGCCTCTACCAGATGCTGGCGCACAGCGAAGAGCGCACCGGCAAGCCGGTGCAGGCGCGCCGCGACCTGGCGCGCTATTACGTCCTGACGGGCGCCTTCGCGGCGGCGGAATCGCAGTTGCAGCAGGCGCGCGGCATGTCGAGCGATTTCTACGAGCAATCGCAGATCGACGTGCAGATCAAGGAAGTCAAGGACAAGCTGGCCGAAGAACGCCAGCTGCTGGAACGCTTCAAGTCGGGCTGACGCCGCGGGCGCCGCCCGGCGCCTACAGCCCGGTCTCGAAGAAGCGGCCCAGCCGTTGCGGCAGCCAGCCCAGGTGGGCTGGAAAGGCGCCGGTCGGAAAGCCGGCGTGGCCGCCATCGGTGGGCTGGTGCAGCAGGATGGTGGGCGAGCACTCGTCCGGCTTGGGCAGCGCGCTGGCCGGGATGAACGGATCGTTCAGCGCGTTCAGCACCAGCGTCGGCACCGAGATGCGCGGCAGCCACGGCTTGCTGGACGCGCGCGTCCAGTAGTCGAGCGCATTGCGGAAACCATGCATCGGCGCGGTGTAGGCGTCATCGAAGTCGCGCAGGTCGCGCGCGTGGGCGATGCGCATCACGTCGATGGCGCCGGGGTAGCGGTGGGCCTTCTCCAGCACCTTGTGCTTGAGGGTCTTGAGGAAGTGGCCCGTATACACCTTGCGGTTGAAGAACCCCGTGGACAGCGTCTTGCCGCAGGCCACCAGGTCGAGAGGCACCGAGACGCCCGCGCAGGCCGTCAGCCAGCCGGTGTCTTCCTGGTGTTCGCCCAGGTATTTCAGCAGCGCATTGCCGCCCAGCGACACGCCCACGGCGTGCCAGCGCGCGTGCGGGATGCGGTTGCGCACCGTGTTGAGCAGGAAGCCGACCTCGGCCGAATCACCCGAGTAATAGGCCCGCGCCAGGCGGTTGGGCACGCCGGAGCAGCCGCGGAAGTGCGCGATGACCACGATCCAGCCGCGCGCCCGGAAGTGATGCGCGATGGACTGCGCGTAGCGGCTGTTGCTGCCGCCCTCCAGGCCGTGGAACAGCAGCAGCGCCGGCGTATCGGCGGTCTGCGGCAGCGACTTCCAGTCGGCGTCGGTCATCCAGCGCGCGGCGGCGGTCTTGCCGTTGGCCACGGGCTGCTGGCCGCTCACGGGCGCGCCATCGGCCGCCTTGTGCGGGAACAGCCCCGGACCGGTCCAGTCGAAATCGACGAAATCGGTGTCGGGCGTCTCGACCCGGTCGCGCACGAAGGCGATGCGGTGGTACTGCGCGAACAGCGCGGCGTACACCGTCTGGGCATCGCCTCCGGGCAGCCAGGAGGGAACAGGGCAGGGCGTTGTGTCGAAACGTGCAGCAGCCAAAGTCGACCCGGATCAGTGCAGCATGTCGGGCACGTCGTGCAAGTCGAGCACCCCGGCTTCGGTGGGCGCCGACGAGGCGTGGTGCATGACCATGCGCCAGCCCGTGGGACCCTTGTGATAGATGTTGGTGGCGTAGCAGTTGGCGAACTGCGTGCCTTCCCGCGTGCGCACCGCGACCTGCTCGACCAGCACGTGCACCGCGCACATCATGCTCAGCATGACCAGCGGGCGCAGCGGCCGGATGTGCAGCGGTCCGTTCGCCAGCACGTGCTGCCAGGACTCGTGCACGGCCGAGTGGCCGACGATGCGCAGGCCTCCCGGGTGGATGCAGACGACTTCCTCGTCGTCCGCCCACACTTGCATCAGGCGGACGGTGTCCCCCTGCTCAAGGGCTTCGTAGAACGCGTGTTCTGCTTCTTCGGGCGTGGCGAACATGATGGCGGGACGGATGGCTGTTAAGCGGCGGTTCTCAGTGGTGGCCGTGCAGCACGGTGCCGGGCTTGAGCCGGTACTCGGCGCCGCAGTAGGCGCAGCGCGCCGAGCCGTTGCGGGCGACGTCCAGGAAGACGCGCGGGTGCATGCTCCACAGCGGGGCCTTGGGACCCGGACAGAACACGGGCAGGTCTTCGGCGCCGACTTCGATGACTTCGTGGGGGGCGGCGGCCGGGGCAGCGGCGGTCATGGAATTTCCTGAATAAAAAATACCGGTAAATCGGTAGGTTGGGGCAGTAATGCCGCCCTGCCGGGCAGGGCGGCGTGAATCAGACTTTGCTCAGCCAGTGATGGTACTTCGGGTTGCGGCCATTCACCATGTCAAAAAACGCTTTCTGCAGTTTCTCGGTGATGGGGCCGCGCCGGCCCGAGCCGATCTGGCGGTTGTCGACCTCGCGGATCGGCGTGACTTCGGCGGCGGTGCCGGTGAAGAAGGCCTCGTCGGCGATGTAGACGTCGTCGCGGGTCAGCCGCTTGGTCACCACGCGCAGGCCGAAATCGGCCGCCAGGGCGTGGATGGTGGAGCGGGTGATGCCGGTCAGGGCGGAGGCGATCTCGGGTTCGCACAGCACGCCGTCCTTGACCAGGAACAGGTTTTCGCCGGAGCCTTCGGCCACGAAGCCCTCGGTGTCCAGCAGCAGGGCCTCGTCGTAGCCGTCCTGCAGGGCCTCGGTGTTGGCCAGGATGGAATTGGCGTAGGTGGTGGCGACCTTGGCGCGCGGCATCGTCACGTTGACGTGCTGGCGGGCGAACGACGACACCTTGACCCGGATGCCCTGCGACAGGGCTTCCTCGCCCAGGTAGGCGCCCCAGGGCCAGGCGGCGATCGCCACGTGCACCTTGGCGCCCTTGGGCGACACGCCCATCTTTTCGGGGCCGTAGAACACCAGCGGGCGCAGGTAGCCGGATTCGAGCTGGTTCTCGCGCACCACCATCCGCTGGGCCTCGTTGATCGTGTCGCGATCGAACGGCATCGGGATCTGGTAGATGTGCGCCGAGTTGAACAGGCGGTTGGTGTGGTCTTCGAGGCGGAAGATGGCGGTGCCGATCTCGGAGCGATAGGCGCGCACGCCCTCGAACACCGACAGGCCATAGTGCAGGGAGTGCGTCAGCACGTGCGTGGTCGCGTCGCGCCAGGGCACGAGCTTGCCGTCATACCAGATGAAGCCATCGCGGTCAGCCATCGACATGGTTTGCTCCCTCACTAAACCTGAGGGCCGTATTGTATCAAGCGACGAGGTTACAATAGCGCTCCATTCGTGCACCGGCGCGGTGCCTGCGGGCGCCGCGGGCCCGGCGGGCGAGCAGGTTGTCGTGCGGTTCCTTCCCCACAGAGTGTCCATGTCGTTCTGTTCGAATCCCCAGGGGCTCGCCGTTGTCCTCTGAGTCAGCGTTTCCCGAAACCGAAGACCCCCGGGAGGTCCGCCAGGCGCGCGTCGCCGCCTTCCGCGCCGGCGTGCATGCCATCGTGCCGGCCCTCATCGCCACGGCGACCTGGGGCCTGGTGACCGGCGTGGCCATGGTCAAGTCGGGCCTGACCGAATCCATGGCGCTGGCCATGACCCTGCTGCTGTACGCCGGATCGGCCCAGCTCACTTCCCTGCCGCTGATCGCCACCGGCGCGCCGTTGTGGCTGATCTTCGCCGCCGGCTGCGTGGTCAACCTGCGCTTCCTGATCTTCGGCGCGGCGTTGCAACCCTATTTCCGCCACCTGTCCTGGCCCAAGCGCCTGGGCCTGGGCTACTTCACCACCGACATGGGCTTCGTGCTGTTCATGCCGCGGTTCGGCGACGCGGCCGAGCGCGGCACCCGCGAACAGCTCTGGTACTTCATCGGCACCATCGCCCCGGGCTGGCTCGTCTGGCAGACCTCGTCGATCGTCGGGATCTACCTGGGCACCATGGTGCCGGCCGGCTGGTCGCTGGATTTCGCGGCGGTGCTGGCGCTGCTGGCCATCACGGTGCCGCTGGCCAATTCCAAGCCCATGCTGGTGTCGATGCTGGCCGCGGGCGTGGTCGCCTGGACCGGCCAGGTGCTGCCGCTGCGGCTGGGCCTGGCGGCCGCGGTCATCGCCGGCGTGGTGGCCGGCATGTGGGCCGAACGCTTCTTCAAGGCGCGCGCATGACCCTCTGGCCTTCCGAGATCTACGTCTATTCCGCCATCCTGCTGCTGGCGCTGTGCAGCGTGCTGACGCGCGCCGGCTTCATGCTGTTCGGCGACTACATTCCGCTGCCCGACGGCGTGCGGCGCGCCCTGCGCTACGCGCCGGCCGCCGCCCTCACCGCCATCGTGGTGCCCGACCTGCTGCCCTGGAAGGCGGGGCTGGGCCCCATCTTCGACTACAAGCTGGTGGCCGGCATCGTCGCCATCCTGGTCTTCCTGCGCACCCGCAGCGCGGTGCTGGTCATCGTGGTCGGCATGCTGGTGCTGTGGGGGCTGCGCTGGCTGGCGGGTTGAGGCCGCTCAGCCAAGCGCCGTGGCGGCTTCCATTTCGGATTTCAGCCCGCTGAGGAAATAGCGTTTCAGGATCAGCCTGGGCAGCAGGCGCAAGGCCGTATTGCGCAGGCCAAAGGCGAATGCCGAGGCCGGCACGTAGACGGGCGCCAGCTTGCGGCTGCGCTGCTGCAGACTGTCGATCACCGGGCGCAGCCGCCGTTCATGGGCCGCCAGGGCCTGTTCGATCGGCAGCCGGCCCAGTTCCTGCGCCAGCACGTAGGCGCCGGCCAATGCCATCCCCGCGCCCTGGCCAGAAATCAGGGACAGGCTATGGGCGGCGTCGCCGGCCAGCAGGATGCGGCCCTGATGCCAGCGCGGCAGCTCGACCAGCGCCAGGTCATCCATGACGATCGGCGTGTCGGCGGACAGCGTGTCCAGCTGCCGGCCCACTTCCGCGTGGGTGGTGCGCGCCAATTCCCGCAACAGGCCCAGCCGCCGCGGCGCCTCGACCCAGCCGGTCTCGTGGCTGCGCCAGACGTGCAGGGCCGCCTTGCGGCCGCCGCCCAGCCCGTGATATTCGACCTGATGGCCCGGCGCGGCATAGGACACGAAGTCGCGCGCCATGCCGGTGTCGTCGTCCACGTCATAGGCCGCATAGCGGTAGCCCAGCGGCGATGGCGCCGCCGCTTCGGCGCCGAAGACCTGGGCGCGCAGGGGCGAGCGCACGCCATCGGCGCCGATCAGCAGATCGGCGCGCAATTGGGACCCATCCGACAATGTCACGTCCACGCCATGGGCATCCTGGCTACAGTCCGCCACCGTCGTGGCCAGCCGGATCTCGGCGTGGTCGAGCACCGCGGCGTGCAGCACCTGCACGAGATCGGTGCGGCGCAGGGTGATCCAGTCCAGTTGCCGCAGCAGCTCGCGATAGCGGATCCGCATGACTTCGCGGCCGCGACGGTCGCGGTAGACGTTCTCGCCGATTTCGCGCTCGACGGCGCGCAGGGCCGGCACCAGCTCCATGCGGCGGGCGGTCAGCAGGCCGGGCCCGGACAGGCCCATCATGTAGCCGCCGTCGCGCAGGTGCGGTGCGCGTTCGGCGATCACGGCGCGCCAGCCCTGGCGGGCCAGCCACCAGGCGCAGGCCAGGCCGGCGACGCCGGCGCCCGCAATGACGACGGTGCGTTCAGACATGTTCATTCTCCAGAAGACGAGGGCGGCGCGGCGCGCCGCATCAGGGCGAAAAGGGCGGGCAGGCCGGCCGCGCCCAGGACGGCGGCGATGCCGAAGCAGGCGCCATAGCCCAGGTGCTGCGCCAGCCAGCCGGCGGCCAGGCCGCCGACCATGGCGACCAGCGCGTCGGCACACTGGAACAGCGTGAAATCGACGCCGGCCTGGGCCGGCGAGGCCTGCCCCATGAGAAAGGCATACAGCGCGACGAAACCGGTGGCGGCCGTGGCCGCCTTGAGCAGCGCCAGCGCCACCAGCCAGCCGGGGCCGGCGGCCGGCAACCCCAGGCCGGGCGCGGCGACGCCGGCCACGAACAGGATCAGCGCGGCCGCCTGCAGGGCCATGGCCGCGACCACCGCGCGCGGCGCCCGCCAGCGTTGCAGCGCCAGCGCCCCCAGCAAGGTGCCCGCCAGTCCGGCGACGACCGCGCCGGCGCCGTTGATCCAGCCCACCGAGGCCAGCGGCACGCCGCGGTCCAGCAACAGCGGCGAGGTCATGCCGGCGGCGAGCCGCGAGCCGACCTGGAACACCACCGTGATGAGCAGGCCCAGCCGCACGCCGGGCCGTCCCAGCGCGTGCGCCAAGCTGGGACGGTGCGGCGGCGCATCGGCCGCGCGGGCCGGCTCCCGCAGCCCGGCGAATGGCAGGGTCAGCAGCAACACCAGCAGGCCCATCACGGCGGCCGCCACGCGCCAGCCATGGCTGCCCGCCAGCACCACGAACAGCCCGGCCCCCAGGAACATGCCCAGATAGCTGGAGCCGACCTGGGTGGCGTTGCCCCAGCCGCGCCGGCGCGCCGCCAGTTGCTCGACCGCGAAGGCGTCGCCGGCAATGTCGACGGTGGCCGCGGTGAGGGAGATCAGGCCAAGCACGGCCAGCAGCACGGGCAGGGTCGGCTGGCCCAGGATCGCCAGCAGGAACAGCAGCGCGGCCAGCAGCCATTGGCCCGGCAGCACGATGCGCCGGGTGCGCCGCCGCGCCTGGCCCTGGGGCAGGCGATAGCGCTCGATCCACGGCGCCCACAGGAATTTCAGGGCCCACGGCAGGAAGGCCAGATAGGCCAGGCCCACCTGGTCCAGCGGCGCGCCGCTGTCGCGCAGCAGCGCCGGCACGCCCTGGAAGGCGATGCCGCTGACCAGGCTCTGGACCATGCAGATGCCGCCGATGGCGGCAATGACCCGCGCGGTCGGCAGGCGCGCGGGAGAGGCGTTCGGCATCGCGTCGGGTCCCGGCGTCAGTATTCGAAGGCGACGTTCAGGCCCACGGTGCGGCCGGGATCGACCTGCGCGTAGCTGCCGCGCGCGCCGCCGCCAAAGGCGTAGGTGCGGTAGCGCCGGTCGGTCAGGTTGTTGACGTACAGCGTGGCCTCGACCTGCGGCCGGATGCGCCATGCCAGGCTCAGGTCGACCAGCGTGTAGGCGTCCTGGCGCAGGCTGTTGCCGATGTCGAAGAACTGCGCGCCGATCCGGCGCACGGTCAGGGTCGGCGAGAGGCGGCCGATGCCCGCGTCGAAGTGGCCGCGGGCGCTGGCGTTCAGGCCGTAGCCCGGCGAGAACGGCACGCGGTTGCCGTCGCAGCCGGGGCAGACCGCGTCGCTGTTGAAACTGCGGAACGTGGCGTGATTGAGAAAGCCGTCCAGCCCCAGCGTCCATTGCGACGTCACGTCCCAGCTCAGGTCGAACTCGACGCCGGTCGAGCGCGTATTGCCGACGTTCTCGATGTGCTGATAGCCGATCTGGTCGCTGACATAGAGCTGCGCATCGCGGATGTCGGTGCGGTACAGCGCGGCCCCGCCGCGCAAGGTATCGCCGTCAAAGCGCGCGCCCGCCTCGTAGCTGACGCCGCGTTCCTTGCCGAAGGGACGCGCATCGGCCGGGTTGGACGGCGCCAGGTTGTAGCCGCCGGGCTTGTAGCCTTGCGCCGCATTGGCGTACACGCGCCATTCGGGCGACAGGCGGTAGCCGGCGGACAGCTTGCCGAGCACCGTGCTGCCCGAGGTCGTGCCCGCGCCGCCGAAGGGGTCCTGGCCGTAGGTCACGCTATTGAGCGTCGAACCGTCGTAGCGGGTGGATGCCTTGTCGCGGGAATAGCGCAGGCCGCCCGACAGGTCGAGCGCGCGGGTGGCGTGCCAGGTGGCGTCGCCATAGAGGGCGATCGATTCGCTGGTGTTGCGGGAGCCGGCCGTGAATGCGTCGATCTGCATCCCGGGCATCTGTATCTGGCTGAGCGCGGAACGCGACTGCGTGACCCGCTGGCGATACAGGCCCACGACGCCGTCGACCGCGTGCGTGCCGGTGGTCGACAGGCGCAGTTCCTGCATCTGCTGGCGCCAGCGCTCGGGCTGGCTGGTGTAGGTCGGCCCGAGGGTGAAATGGCGGTCGTAGTGCAACTGCTGCCAGGCGGCCACCGCATCCAGGCGCCAGCCATCGAAATCGTAGCGGCCGGTCAGCGCCTGGCTGCCGCTGCAGCGCTTCTGGTAGGGATCGGCCAGCGACGCAGGCATGTCCGGGGAAATCGCCGCCTGCCGGCTGCCGGGATCGTCGAAGGGCACGTAGACGTCCTGGCTGCCGCGGGTGCATTCGCCGCTGACCGCCAGGCCCATTTCCCAGGGGCTGCCGGCCGGCGCCAGCCGCAGGCGCGCCGCGCCTGCGTTGGCCGAAGTGCCGCCGACATGGCTGGCGCCGGTGAGCGGGTTGTCGAGCCGGCCGGGGGCGTCGTTGACCGCGGCGGCCACCGAGCCATACAGCAGGTTGTCGACCAGCGGCCCGCCGCCGCTGGCCTTGAACAGGTAGCCGTCGCGGCTGGCGACGCCGGCGGTGGCGCGGAAGTAGGGATCGTTGTCCGGTTGCCGCGACACGATGTTCAACACGCCGCCCATCGCGCTCTTGCCATACAGCGTGCCTTGCGGGCCTTTCAGCAGTTCCACGCGTTCGACGTCGGTCAGCAGCTGCGAGGCGAAGGTGGGCAATTGCGGCACGCCGTCCACGTAGACGGTGAGCGCGGGGTTGTAGAAGTCCTGGGCCGAGGTGATGCCGCGCACCGAAATGACCGGGAACAGGAACGACCCGCTGCTGGACATCTGCACGCCCGGCAGCACGCGCGACAGCTGCAGGGTGCTGTCGACCTGGGCGGCGTGCAGGGTGTCGGCCGGCACCACCACGGCGGCGCCGTTGAAATCGCGCAGCGCCTGTTCCTGCTTGCTCGCGGTGACGGTGATGGGGGCCAGCTCGCTGACGGACTGGGACTGGGACTGCGCGGCGGCGGGAACGGCCAGGGCGCACAGGGCGGCCGTCAGCGCGGTGTTGCGGAAGGGGAGCGAAAGTGTCATGTCGTCGAAGCGGGATTTCAGTAGAATTATTAATGAGAATTATTGTTATTGGGATCGGGGCGCACTAACGGTTTCCGTACCCGCACTGTTCAATTCGGGGTCTAAATTTGGATTTCGCCACTGGCGCGCTGGCGCCCGCGACCGACTGGCCGGGACATCGTTCCGGCCACCCCTTGCTGCCCGCCGCGCCGATTCCCGCTGCTTGGGCTGCGCTGTCACGGGTCGAGGCGTTCGACGAAGACCTGACCCTGTCGGTCTGGAACGGCGCGCCGGAGGTCGGCCTGGACGTCGCCGCCGAAGGCCCGCCCATGTTCTGCATCGCCGTCTTCCTGGAAGGCCGGGCCCGCATGTCGATCGACGGCGGGGCGCCGCTGAACGTCGGCCCCGGCATGGCCGTGGTGCAGACGGGCGAACGCGGGGCGCGGGGCCGTTTCCAGATGCCGGGCGGGCAAGCCGTCCGTCTGGTGGACATCCGTTATTCACCCGCCGGGCTGTTACGTGCCGGGGGCCGGCCGCTGGCGGCCCTGCGCGGCGCCTTCGTGCTGGATCACAGCGTGCCGGCGGCCGGCTCGTTGATGGCCGGCTTTCCGGCGCCGCCCGGCCTGCTGCGGCTGGCCGCCGACGTCCTGGACTGCCGCCACGAAGACGCCACCGCGCGCCGGCTGTACATGCGCGCCAAGGCGCTCGAGGCCCTGGCCATCGTGCTGGAAACCATGAGCGGCGCGGCCGGCGAGGCCCCGGTGGCGGCCCGCGAGCGGCGCCAGCTGGCGCAGGCCCGGCGCCTGATCGAGGCCCGTTATGGCGAGGAATGGACGGTGTTGCGGCTGGCGCGCGAGGTCGGGCTGAGCGAGAAAAAGCTCAAGGCGGGCTTTCGCCAGGTGGCCGGGCGCTCGGTGCACGCCTACCTGAAGTCGGTCCGGCTGGAGGCCGCCGCGTCCATGCTGGAGGCCGGATACTGCGTCACGGACGCCGCGCTGGCCACCGGATTCGCCAACCTCAGCCATTTCAGCAAGAGCTTCCGCCAGGCCAAAGGAGTCGCCCCCAGGCACTGGCTTGACCGCCCCGGCGTCCGGCTGCGCTAAAATTAAGTTATCCACAGCAATCCGGGCCTGGTACTGCCCTCATAAGTATCGAAACCAGAATGCGCCACCTGGCCTGCAAGGCAGGGTGCCGATTGCCCGCGACGCGCTTGCGCATCGGGGTGGTTCGCACGTGGCCGCGCGAGCGTGGCGCGCGTTCCGGTTGTCCCGATGCATATGTCGTGCAGTGCTCGCAGCACTCTCGTTTTGTTCTTTTCCACTGGTCCCGGTATCTGCCAAACCCTGATGACTGAATCCACTCAATCCGCAGCACCCACCGCCGAAGCGCCCGCGCCTACGCCCACGTTCTCCGACTTCGGGCTGCATCCCCTGCTGTTGCAGTCGATCGCCGAAACCGGCTACACCACGCCCACCCCGATCCAGGCGCAAGCCATTCCCGTCGTGGTCGAGGGGCGCGACGTCATGGGCGCGGCCCAGACCGGCACCGGCAAGACGGCGGCCTTCACGCTGCCCATCCTGCATCGCCTGATGCCGCTGGCCAACACCAGCGCCTCGCCCGCGCGGCACCCGGTGCGCGCGCTGATCCTGACGCCCACGCGCGAGCTGGCCGACCAGGTCTACGAAAGCGTCAAGCGCTACAGCAAGCAGACGCCGCTGCGTTCCGCGGTGGTGTTCGGCGGCGTCGATATCGGTCCGCAGAAAGAAGCGCTGCGCCGTGGTTGCGAAGTGCTGGTGGCCACGCCCGGCCGCCTGCTCGACCACGTCGAGCAGAAGAACGTGAACCTGAGCCAGGTCGGCATCCTGGTGCTGGACGAAGCCGACCGCATGCTCGACATGGGCTTCCTGCCGGATCTGGAACGCATCATCCGGTTGCTGCCCGCGCAGCGCCAGGGCCTGCTGTTCTCGGCCACCTTCAGCAACGAAATCCGCAAGCTCGGCCGTTCGTACCTGAACCAGCCGGTGGAAATCGAAGTCGCGGCGCGCAACGCCACGGCCAACACCATCACGCAGATCGCCTACAAGATGTCGGGCGACCAGAAGCGCGCGGCGGTGGTGCACCTGGTGAAGTCGCGCGGCCTGAAGCAGGTCATCGTGTTCTCGAACACCAAGATCGGCACCGCGCGCCTGGCGCGCGAACTCGAGCGCGACGGCGTCAAGGCCGAATCGATCCACGGCGACAAGACCCAGGCCGACCGCATGAAGGCGCTCGAGGCCTTCAAGGCCGGCGAGCTCGAAGTGCTGGTCGCCACCGACGTGGCCGCGCGCGGCCTGGACGTGGCCGGCGTGCCTTGCGTCATCAACTACGACCTGCCGTACAACGCCGAAGACTACGTGCACCGCATCGGCCGTACCGGCCGCGCCGGCGCCACGGGTGAAGCCATCGCCCTGTTCACCGGCGACGAAGAGCGTTTCCTGCTCGACATCGAAAAGCTGATCAAGCGCGAAGTCCCGCGCGGCACCCTGGAACTGCCCGCCGACCTGGTCGCGCGCACCCACCATGGCCATGGCCGCCGCGAAGAGCGCGCCGCGTCGCCGCGCGAAGGCGGCCGCGAGCGCGGTGGCCGTTCGTCGGAACGCCGTTCGGGCGGCAGCCCGTCGCGCCAGCCGGTGGACGACTTCTTCCTCAAGCCCTACGAACCGTCGGCTCCCTCGGCCCCGGCCGAAGAACCGGACGCGCCGCGCCAGGGCGGCAATTCGTCCGCGCCCAAGCGCCAGATCGCCGTGTTGTTGGGCGGCAGCCGCAAGTAGTTGAGTCGTCGCGCATCCGCGTCCCGCATGCGGGGCGCGCGGATAAAAAAAGCGCCCGGCCAGGGCGCTTTTTTTATTGCCGGCTGGCCGCTCAGGCGGCGAGCAGCCGGGGCAGGTCGGGCAAGGCCGCGGTCACCGCGGCGCTCTGCGCGTCCAGGCTTTCCAGCAGGCGCTCGAGATGGCCGATGTGGGGCAGCATGGGGCCGTAGAACACCACGCGGCCGCCGATCTGGATCAGCAGGGTGGGGAAATTCTCGACGTCGACCTCGCCCAGCAATTCGGCGTGGTCCTCGATGTCGATCCAGGCGAAGACATGCTGCGGCAGGGCGCCGGACAGCGTGCGCAGCTTGGGTTTGTATTCCTCGCAGGTATCGCACCAGGCGGCGCAGAAACAGGCGATCAGCCAGGCATCGGGCGAGGCCGCCAATTGGGCGCGCAAGGCGGTGAGGTCGGAGCCGGGTACAAGTAGTGTCATACGAGCGCAGGGGGGCGTGTTTGACTATCATACCCGGGATGCTCACCTTCCTTTCGTCCTACGATGACCGCCTTGCGCACTGATTCCCCTCCGCCCGAAACCGGCCGTTTCGCCCGCGCCGCGAGCGGCGTCGGGCTGGCGTTCAAGCGCGCGCTGGTGTCGCAGTGCCATCCGACGATGCTGTTCGCCGTGCTGCTGCCGTTCCTGATCGCGCTGGTCGGCGTGGTGCTGCTGTTCTGGTTGTTCTGGACGCCCCTGACCGACTGGCTCGCCGCCCAGGCCTCGCACTGGGACTTCATCAACCGCACCGAGGAATGGCTGCTGGCGATGGGGCTGTTCTCGCTCAAGATCTACCTGGTGCCGGTGATCGCGGTGTCGATCCTGCTGCCGCTGTCGGGCGTGCTGGGCCTGGCGATCGCGGCCGTGTTCGTCATGCCGCTGGTGCTGCGCCACGTCGGCCAACGCGAATACGCCGGCCTCGGCCGGCAGGGCAAGCTGGCCACCTCCGTCAGCGTCTGGAACGCGATCTGGGTGTCGGGCGCGTTCGTGCTCGGCTGGCTGTTCACCATGCCGTTGTGGCTGGTGCCGCCGATGGCCCTGGTGCTGCCGATCTTCTGGTGGACCTTCGCCTTCTCGCGCATGATGCGGGTCGACGCCATCGTCGAGCACGCCAGCCCGGCCGAGCGCAAGATCATCCTGGAGCGCCACAATGGCGGCTTCTGGATCATCGGCCTGATCTGTTCGCTGCTGAACCTGCTGCCGCCCGCCTGGATTATCCTGCCGGTGTTCTCGGCGCTGGTCTACGCGCACTACGGCCTGGATGCCGTCCAGCGCCTGCGCCAGGAACGCACCATCGACGTCGCCTGAGGCGGCGTTTCCCCTCGACTGTTCAACCCGCCACTCTGGAACCGGACATGGCTGCAGAATCCGCCTCCCGCCGCATCGGCCTCATCATCGTCGGCGACGAAATCCTGTCGGGCCGCCGCCAGGACAAGCATTTTTCCAAGGTCGTCGAGCTGCTGGGCGCGCGCGGCATGCAGCTGGCCTGGGCGGAGTTCCTGCCGGATGACCGCGACGTGCTGGTGGCCGCCTACCGGCGCAGCTTCGCCACCGGCGACGTGGTGTTTTCCTGCGGCGGCATCGGCGGCACGCCGGACGACCACACCCGCCAGGCCGCCGCGGCGGCCCTGGACCTGCCGCTGGCCCTGCATCCCGAAGCCGAACAGGCGATCGCGCTGCGCACCGCCGAAATGGCGGCCAAGGGGCAGGGCACGGCCGACATGAGCGCGCCCGAGAACCAGCAGCGGCTGCAGATGGGCGTGTTCCCCGAGGGCTGCGAGATCGTGCCCAATCCGTACAACCGCATCCCGGGCTTCTTCATCCGCGACCATACCTTCGTGCCGGGCTTTCCCGTCATGGCGTGGCCGATGCTCGAATGGACCCTGGACACGCGCTATCGTGCATTGCAGCATACGCGCCGCCACGCGGAGCATTCGTTCCTGGTGTTCAGCATGCCGGAATCGCGCATCACGCCGGCCATGCAGACCGTCGAAAGCCGCTGGCCGGGCGTGCGCGCCTTCAGCCTGCCGAGCGTCGGCGAAGCCGGCGGCGCGCCGCATATCGACCTGGGCGTGAAGGGCGAACCCGAGGCGGCGGCCGAGGCATTGGCGTTCCTGCGGGCCGAGGTGCTGCGCCTGGGCGGCAAGCTGGCGCCGCCCTCGGCCTGAGCCAGCGCGGGCGAGGGAAACGGGGCGCGTCCCCGGTTTCGAGACCAAAAAACGGTTGCCAAATAGCCCGGTAAATTTCACAATACGGGAAAGAACTGTTTGCTGCGTTGCCGCAAGTCTGGTCTCTTTCGGTGGCGCCGCGCTAGCCCTTCCTTCCTATGTCCCGTCCTTCTTCCACCCGCAACGCCCTGGACGCCGAGGCCGATGGCGCTTCGGGCAGTCCCATCGCCATCCAGGTCATCGAACGCGCCATGCGCCTGCTCGATGCGCTGGCCGCGCAGCCCGATCCCGTCACGCTCAAGGAATTGTCCGCGACCACCGGCCTGCATGCCTCCACCGCCCACCGCATCCTGAACGACCTGGTCGTGGGCCGCTATGTCGAACGGGTCGACAACGGCCTGTACCAGCTGGGCATGCGCCTGCTGGAGCTGGGCTCGCTGGTCAAGGGGCGCCTGAACGTGCGCGAGGCGGCCATCTCGGCGATGCGCTCGCTGCACAAGCTGACGGGCCAGACCATCAACCTGTCGGTGCAGCAGGGCGACGAAATCGTCTACATCGACCGCGCCTGGAGCGAACGCTCGGGCATGCAGGTGGTGCGCGCCATCGGCGGCCGCGCGCCCCTGCACCTGACCTCGACCGGCAAGCTGTTCCTGTCCACCGGCGACGCCCGCCAGGTGCGCGCCTACGCTTTGCGTACCGGCCTGGCCGGCCACACCCGCAACAGCCTGACCGACCTCGACCGCCTCGAGCGCGAGCTGGCGCTGGTGCGCCGCCACGGCTATGCGCGCGACAACGAAGAACTGGAACTCGGCGTGCGCTGCATCGCCGCGGGCATTTTCGACGACACCGGCAAGCTGGTCGCCGGCCTGTCGATCTCGGCGCCGGCCGAGCGCCTGCAGGACGACTGGATCAAGGCCCTGGTGGATACGGCCGCCAGCATTTCCGAGGCGCTCGGCTACGAGCCCTCGGTGTCCAGCGGCTTCAACGGCCTGGGCATGGCGGCCGAGGCCATGCGCACCTGACACGCCCGTTTGCCCCGGCCATGAAAAATGTCCGCTGTCAAGTCTTTGATGCAGACAGGCAGTGGCGCGAAAGGTCTTACGGAGCAACAAGTTAGGCCAGATTTCGGCCATCGAGTGCTCTTGCTGCTTTTCTCGCTAGGTGCCGCATAGGCGCTTCGCGGTAGCAAGCCCAGGGGCGGCGCAGCGGGCAAGGTCGCACTGTCATCATAGCCGCGGCTTGTCGCAAGCAGGGGTCTCCTCGTTTTCAGTGCAATAAGTGACGGTACGAAAAGCTAGCACTGGCGCGGAGGTGGTGTTGGTAGATCGTTGATTTCATTGACTTTCCTGTTCACTTTCAAATCTGCGATTCGTGGCGTCAAACCGTGGTCGGTTTCATCCATTGGTGCCAGTTATCGATGCATTTGGCCGCGAAGGCAGGATTTGGTCAGCATAGCGGTCAACCGGGAAGCGAAACACACCCCGCAAGTTGATGCTCTCCAGCCTGGTGGGCGCAATCTTCCCGATCAGTTCCGGTGGAATGACCTGGCGGCGGTTCGACCAGCGATCCAGGACCGCCTGCATCTGTGAGGTATTCCACGCCATCACGATGTTGGCCATCAGGCTCAACGCATCGGCCACAGCCTGCATTTCATCGACACGTTTGGCCTGCGCCGGGCTGATCCGGCCGGTATAAATGGCGCGCTTGAGGGCGTTAACAGCCTCGCCCCGATTGAGCACCCGGCGCAACTCGTTCCTGAAAGCGTCCTTGACAAAGTAGTCAGCCAAAAACGCCGTACGCAGCAACCGCCCCAATTGCACGCCAGCCTCATAGATTGGATCGCCCTGGGCGGCAGAACCGAACCGCGCAAGAGCTGCCACCGCACTGGCATGTCCGCTCATGACCGAGGCTGCCAGGTGCACCAGACTATCCCAATGCTTTTCGATCAAAGCGACGTCGACATTGGCTTCGCACACCGCAGCGATTTCTGCGGGCACTTTGGTGCCGCGTGGCACAAAGAGGTGGCGCTGTTTGAGTTCCTTCAACCGCGGGCAAAGATCAAAACCAAGCAAACGGGCATGTGACATGGCAAAGTCGGTGTAGCCATGGGTATCCACAGCAAGCTGGCTGGTCTCCAGCTTTTCTTGGCGGATGACACCTTCAATGGCCACGCCCGCCTGGCGCTCATTGAGCACAAAGGGCTGCGCATGGAAGATGCCCCACCGGTCTTTTACATGGGAGTAGATTCCAATGGAAGGTGTGTTGCGCCGAGGATCAAGCCGGGCTTGCCACACCCGTTTGGTGGTCTCCATGCTCATCATGTCAGAAGATGCCAAATCGGACCGCCCCCAGGTGGCGGCAATCGGGTGTCGCTGCATGAATTCCAGCACAGCCTGGCAGGCCTGGCTCAGACGCCGTTCGTCCCGCGCCCAGCGCATGGCCTGGCGAATGCTGGTGGCAGACAATTGCGGAATCATGCGCGCGCATTCGACCGCAGTCAGACTGGTGCCGTGGGCCATGATGCCGGCATAGACCATCAGCAGCTCGTCGGTAGAGCGCGGCTCACGTCCGAGCATGATCCAGCTAAAGCGCACCTGGGCGTCAACGGCCAGAATCACTTCCGGCAATTGAACCTCACCGATGCGGTGATCCAAAGCCGCGCGCAGCTTGGTCACTTCTGGGTCTTCGTCCTCTGCGGGCAATGGCGACAAATGGAGTTCATCATCCACGCGCAGTACGCCACTGCGGGCTGCAGCGGCCACCGCATCGACACCGGCAGTTACTCTGGCCAGCAAAGGCTTCAAGAAAGTGGCAGCCTTGCTGGGTAACGATAGACGGGCATAGTGTTTCTTGGACTCTGCCTGCCAACGCTCGTCCGTGAAGAACAAGCGCGCACGACCCCGAAAGCTCAGGCTGTGCTCAATCCAGACCGAGCCATTGCGCACCGCGCGGCGCAGGGCAAACAGGGTGGCCACCTCCAACGCCTGAAACGCCCGTTCCCGGTCTGGGCTGGAGATCGAAACCTGCCAGATCATTCCCAGACTTGGTGCCACCACTTCAACTGGCAGCTTTCTGGATCCTTTGAGATATAAAGCTTGCAGCTTGGCAAGGTACTCGATGGCAGGATGCTCGCCGGTGGCCTGCCAGGGCAGCTTTGCAATGGCGACGAGCAACGACCGCACGGGGCGAATTCCATCAATCAATCCCTCGCGGACCAGGGAGGCCCTGCTCGGTGGTTTGCGTTTCTGGGTTTCGGTGATCAAGGCTTCAAGACGGGCACGCAACTCAGCATCTGGCACCGCACCTTGCGCGCTCAAGGCAACAAGTTCGCCGAGCAGCGTTTTGTACATTGCGGCCCAATTGACGGTAGCGGGGACATCGGCGGCAGCCTGACGCCACAGATCGGCGATCCGGCGCTGCACCATAAGGATCAACTGGTCTGTGGTGGTGAACAGGCAATACCGAAGAAAGCATGCGACCTCCACGGTGCGCGCTGGCTCTTTGATCTTGGCTCCGGCTGAGGGCGGCCTGGAGACAAGTCGGCGCGCGTAGCGGCGCAAGATGAGATCGGGGATGTCTGCCAGGTGCTTATGAACGTCCAGCGTGTAAAGCAGGTCGATGCGCTCCAGTACCTCGCTGATTTGGCGGGTTGAGTGTTTCGCCGGTGCAGCCCATAGCCAACTCTGCTGGGTTTGTCCATCTGGGCGCAGCTCTGAAACTGAGGCTCGCCAGCGATCAAGTGTTGCTGGATCAACGCTGGCGGCGATGGCGGTGCCTGTTTCAACTTCAAGCTGGGCAAGTGCCGCCGCAATCAGTGTCCGAATTGCCCGCTCGTGCACGATCACCAGCTTGTTCTTGTACAGCCATTGACGCGCCCGCACGAGTAGCTGATCGCGGTCGGCGCAGCGCGCCACTTCGTCGCGCAGTTCACGTACCAGTGAGCGGCGCTGGTGCTCGCTCATCCACTGGAATCCAAGGACCGTGCAGGCTACTTGTTGGTGATCGAATAGCGTGCGCCCGCGTTCATACATGGCTCTCAGCGAGGCGACTTCTGGTGCTGCAATGCCAAGCTCGTTGCCAAGGTGGCGCCACAAGGCTACTGGAATTACCCGAAAGGCACCGAGCAAACGCCCACTCATGCGCAGGAAACCAATATGGAGCGCCAGACCAAGCTTGTGGGAATCACCTCGGCGTGCATTGATTGCGTCGCGCTCGGCACCATCGAAGGTGAAAAATGCCTTCATCTCGAAGTCGCTGATATCGCGGGGGAGCCCACGCATCCCCAAAAACGTTGTGTGCCAACCCTGCATCGTGAACCTCAAAAGTGGGAGGCCACCATACCCGTTTACAAAGCGAACAGGAAAGTCAATGAAATCAACGGTCTACCCAGACCACCCCCGCGCCAGTGCTAGCTTTGCGTACCGTCACTTATTGCACTGAAAACGAGGAGACCCCAAAGATCCGAGTTGGGGCACGGTGAGAGGTGAACCTGTCAGGCCCATGACCACGGTGAGGGGGGCATTGATCTCCCGGACGAGCGCTTCGATGGTCTTGGGGTCGGAAGCCCCCGGCACAAAGAGGCAATCCGCACCCGCCTCTCGGTACGCATTGCATCGCTCGACGGCCTCTGCAAAAACATTGCTCGCACCAGTCAGGTAGACATCGGATCGGGCCGTCAGAACAAAAGGAACTCCCGACGCGTCCGCGGCGCGTCTTGCTGCCCGAACGCGCGCGACAGCGTGCTCTCTGTCGAACAGGGCTTGCGCAGGATTGCCGCTGTAGTCCTCGATGTTCGCGCCCACCACACCAGCACGAATCGCAGCCGCGATGGTTTCTCCAACCTCTTCAGGGCTCGCACCGTAGCCCGACTGGAGATCGGCGGAGACAGGAAGTGGACTTGCCGCAGCAATGGACCCCACGCGATCCAGCATGGTCTCCCTGCTCACAGCAGCTTCTTGATCAGGGAATCCCAGCGAGAAAGCCACGCCTGCACTCGTAGTGGCGATAGCGGGAAAGCCGCAGGACGCGAGCATCAGCGCACTACCAACGTCCCAAGCGTTGGGCATCAGAAAGATGGCCTCGGCAGTGTGCAATTGCTGGAACCGTAGACCCCGTTGGATTTGGCTCATTATGGCCATCCTAGTCGCCGAAGTTGGTGGCGGGTACTTCAGTCGGTATCGTGCGTATGGGCAATCTCGCCCAGACACCGCATCAACTTGTCGTAAAGCGTGCGCCCTGTTGTCGGGGGAGGTATGCCACACACCCATGTACTTCCTGCCGTTTTTGCGATTTGGTAGAGCGCCTCACTTTTCGACCATAACCAGCGCATGCACAGATTCGTCGGTGTCGAAAAACGGCTCACGTTGCTTGCGTGGTTGCTTTAGGCAGCGCGTTCGAATCTCCTCGGGACGATTCAAGACAGGTTTACCGGGCAAACGCTCCGCAACTCCTATGTGGCCGTGTCAACCGCGCGTTGTTCCGGATCTGTTCACCTACTCGCCAAAACGGAGTAGATAGCTACCCCCAGATTCTGAGAGTGAAGTGGTGCAAGGCGATGTCTTCAACAAAGACGATTTGTACGAGGCATTAAGCAAGCACAGAGTGGGAATAGCGATCAATTCCAACGATCCTTCAACCCCGTCACCCGGTTGAACACCACTTTCCCGCCCACCCCGTGGTCCGCACGGTCGGCCACGAAGTAGCCGTGGCGCTCAAACTGGAATTTCTGGTCTGGCTTCGCTGCAGCCAGTGAAGGCTCCACAACCGCCGTCACCACCTTCAGGCTGTCGGGGTTCAGCGCGTCCAGGAAGTTCTTGCCGCCCGCGTCGGGTTGCGGGTCGGTGAACAGGCGGTCGTACAGGCGCACTTCGGCGCTCACCCCGTCGGCGTTGCCCACCCAGGTGATGGCGGCTTTGGCCTTGACGCTGTCGGCGCCGGGGGTGCCGCTCTTGGTGCCGGGGATGACCTTGGCGTGCACTTCGGTCACTTTGCCTTCGGCGTCTTTGGCGCAACCCGTGCATTCGATGACGTAGCCGCCTTTGAGGCGCACCACGTTGCCTGGGAACAGGCGCTTGTAGCCCTTGGGCGGCACTTCTTCAAAGTCTTCGCGTTCGATCCACACGTCCTTGCCGATCTTGAAGACGCGGTCAGGCGGCGGCGTCTGGCCTTCGGCAATGGTGCTGTGGGGCAGGGCGGGCTGGGTGCAGTCTTCGGTGTAGCCGTCAGAGCCGAACACTTCGGCCCAGTTGGTGAGCACCAGCTTGACGGGGTCAAGCACGGCCATGCCGCGGTGGGCCTTGTTTTCCAGGTCTTCGCGCAGGCAGCCGTCGAGCGTGCTGTAGTCGATCCAGGAGTCGCTCTTGGTCACGCCGATGCGTTCGGCAAACAGCTGGATGGCCTCGGGCGTGTAGCCGCGGCGGCGCAGGCCGACGATGGTGGGCATGCGCGGGTCGTCCCAGCCGCTGACTTTCTTCTCGTTCACCAGCTGCGCCAGCTTGCGCTTGCTGGTGATCACGTAGGTCAGGTTCAGGCGCGCAAATTCGTACTGCCGCGGCGGTGGGGCCTTGAGCAGGCCGCCTTCGCACAAACGCTCCAGCAACCAGTCGTAGAACGGGCGCTGGTCTTCAAATTCCAGCGTGGCGATGCTGTGGGTGATCTGCTCCAGCGCGTCCTCGATGGGGTGCGCGAAGGTGTACATGGGGTAGATGCACCAGGCGTCGCCCGTGTTGTGGTGCGTGGCGCGGCGGATGCGGTAGATGGCCGGGTCGCGCAGGTTGATGTTGGGCGAGGCCATGTCGATCTTGGCGCGCAGCACGGCGGCGCCGTCGGCCAGTTTGCCGTCGCGCATCTCGCGGAAGCGGGCCAGGTTCTCTTCCGGGCTGCGGCTGCGGAAGGGGCTGTCCACGCCGGGCTTGCCGAAGTCGCCGCGGTTGATGCGCATGTCTTCGGCTGTCTGCTCGTCCACATAGGCGTGGCCGGCGGTGATAAGGTATTCGGCCGCGCGGTACATGAAGTCGAAGTAGTTCGACGCGTAGTACAGGTGGCTTTCCTGCTTGCCGTTGAAGTTGGATTCCCAGTTGAAACCCAGCCACTGCACCGCGTCGAGGATGGAGTCCACGTACTCCTTTTCTTCCTTCTCGGGGTTGGTGTCGTCAAAGCGCATGTGGCAGACGCCGCCGTAGTCGCGCGCCAGGCCGAAGTTCAGGCAGATGCTCTTGGCGTGGCCCACGTGCAGGTAGCCGTTGGGTTCGGGCGGGAAGCGGGTGCGGATCTTGGCCGGGTCGGGCTGGCCGGCGTCGTGGAAGGCGGCATCACCCGGGCCGCCGCCCCATTGGCGCTGGGCGTAGGTGCCGGTGGCGAGGTCTTTTTCAATGACCTGGCGCAGGAAGTTTGACGTCCTGAGCGCCTGGCCCTCAATTTCTGCGGGAGCTTGGTGGTGTCGAGAGATGCTGGACGAAAGGGACGGGGGGGGCATGCAGTCATTCTAAGGAGAGGCGGAAGCTCCAAGATAATCAAGGTCTAACCCACAACAGGTGTCACGCGCTTGAACCAAAGCACTCCCTTGCCGAACGCCTCTCTGCTGAACCAGCTGTTACGGTTCACCCCCACGGCGCGCATGTTTTTCTCGGGAAATCTCTGTACCCTGACGCAGGGATCCGAGGCTGACGGCCTCAAGCAGGGGACGATGCACCTGCTGAGTCGCGGCGAGCTGCAACTGACGCGCAAGGGCTTTGCGCCGCTGAACGTGCGGGCGCCCAGCGTGCTGTTGCTTCCCCGCGCGTTGGAGCACTGGGTTCAGGGCTCAGGGCCGCAGGGGGTGGACCTGATGTGCGCCACCCTCAGTGAATTGGCGCCGCCGCTGGACATGATCTTGCCGGACGTCACGGTGATTGACTTGACCGCCACGTCATCGCTGCAGCGACCGGTAGAGCTGCTGTTCGAGGAGGCCGAGGCACGTGCTTTTGGTTATCGGGCAGCGATCGACCGCCTGCTGCAATACACCTTCGTGGTGCTTGTGCGTCACCTGATTGATCGGCAACTGCTGTCCGGCGGTGTGCTGGAGGCCATGGTCGACAGCCGTCTGGGTGTGGTGCTGTCCATGCTGCACGAATCGCCAGAGCACGACTGGACGCTTGACAGCATGGCGGAGCTGGCGCACCTGTCCCGGTCTGCCTTTGCCCTGCGCTTTGTCCAGGTGGTGGGCATACCGCCGTTGACCTACTTGACCCACTGGCGCATGGCGGTTGCCCGCAACCTACTCGCGCAAGGGCAGGCAGTGAAGGCGGTGGCCTCTCAGGTGGGCTACGGTAATGCCACCGCATTCGCGCGAGCGTTTCAACGGGCCTCGGGGCAATCGCCCAGCGCTTGGCAGATGGAGCATCTGAGTCAGCCGTAGGTCCATCGCGCCCTGGTTCTGGACGATCGGTGGCGTGATGCGGACGCCGAATGCCGTTGTGCTGTGCCGAACGGACCCGACTTCAGGTTCAATGCCTTGAGGCAGAACTTTGAAGGAGATCACGATGAACCCGAGCGAAAAAGCAGTCCTGGCCGGCGGTTGTTTCTGGGGCATGCAGGACCTGGTGCGCAAGCTGCCTGGCGTGTTGCGCACCCGTGTGGGCTACAGCGGCGGCGATGTGCCCAACGCCACCTACCGCAACCACGGCACCCACGCCGAGGCGTTGGAGGTGGAGTTCGACCCCACGCAGACGAGCTTTCGCGACCTGCTGGAGTTCTTCTTCCAGATCCACGATCCGAGCACCCCGGGGCGCCAGGGCAATGACCGCGGCAGTTCCTACCGGTCGGCCATTTTCTACACCTCGGACGAGCAGCTGGCCACGGCGCAGCAGACCATTGCCGATGTGAATGCCTCGGGTTTGTGGCCGGGCAAGGTGGTCACCGAGCTCGCGCCCGCGGGGCCGTTCTGGGAGGCCGAGCCCGAGCATCAGGACTACCTGGTCAAGCACCCCAACGGCTACACCTGCCACTACCCCCGTGCGGGCTGGAAGCTGCCGCGACGCGAGATCGGCTGACGGCCAACGCTCAAGAACGGTGGGGGTCGGCGCGCCAGTGGGCGGGCCGACCCGGTGTGTCTGTTTTTTTCCTGAGGAGATGGTGATGCAATCCCGGTGCATTCAACAGGCGCCCGAGCTGCGGGTGCCGTGGTGGATCGACGGCGAAGGGCGCAGCATGGCACCGCTGAAGCTGTCCGATCTGGGCGACGGGTTCAAAGTGATCTTCTGCTTCCAGCACTGGTGTCCGGGCTGCCACAGCCATGGCTTTCCGACCCTGCAGAAGCTGATCAAGGCGTTGGGCGATCGCGGCTTCGCGTTTGCCGCGGTGCAGACCGTGTTCGAGGGCGCCGAGTCCAACACCTTCGAGCGCCTGCGCGAGACGCAGTTGCGCTACGGCTTGAACATTCCGTTCGGACACGACCCTGCGATCGGACGCGCGTCGTCGCTCATGGCGGACTACGGGACGCGCGGCACGCCGTGGTTTTTGGTGATCGATCCGCTGGACGAGGTGCTCTACAGCGACTTCGAGCTCGACGAGCGGCAGCTGATCGGGGCGTTCGGCGCTTCGAACGATGGTCTCAAGGCGGCCTGAAGTCATGCGTGCGTCCACACCAAAGGCCGTGTCGGAGCCGAAGACGCCGGGGACGGGCCCGGCGTTTCGGCTGCCGTTTGACAACAGCTTCTTCCGGGACATGCAGGGGTTCTATGTGCCTTGGAAGCCCGAGCCGTCCCCGGCCCCGGCCTGGGTGCAGTTCAACGACGCCCTGGCGCTGGAGCTGGGGCTGGAGCCGGCGACGCTGAAGTCTGCGACCGGTCTGGCGTGGCTGTCCGGCGTGGAAATGCCGGCTGAGGCGGCGCCGCTGGCGCAGGCCTACGCGGGACACCAGTTCGGCCAGTTCTCGCCACACTTGGGGGATGGCCGCGCCTTGCTGCTCGGGGAACTCATCGACACGGCAGGACAGCGTCGGGACCTGGCCCTCAAGGGGTCGGGCCGTACGCCGTTTTCGCGCCGTGGCGATGGCAAGGCGGCACTGGGCCCGGCGCTGCGCGAGTACCTCATGGGCGAGGCCATGCACGCGTTGGGCATTCCCACGACGCGTGCGCTGGCGGTGATCCGGACCGGTGAGCGGGTGAACCGCGAGGGCTCGCCCCCCGGGGCGATCTTGGTGCGCGTGGCGGCCAGCCACTTGCGGGTGGGCACTTTTGAGTTCTTCGCGGCGCGGGAGGAGGAGGTGATGCTTCGGCGGCTGCTCGACTATGCCGTGGCGCGGCATGACCCCGCCCTCGCCAAGCTTTCCGACAAGCCCATTCCGATGCTGGAGGCCGTCTGTGAGCGGCAGGCGCAGCTGATTGCACGCTGGATGGGCGTGGGCTTCATCCACGGGGTGATGAACACCGACAACATGAGCATTTCGGGCGAGACCATCGACTATGGTCCGTGTGCGTTCATGGAGGGTTTCGATCCGGCCACGGTGTTCAGCTCGATCGACCGTCAGGGGCGATATGCCTACGGCCAGCAGCCGGCCATGGCGCAATGGAACCTGGCCCGTCTGGCCGAAGCGTTGCTGCCGGTTCTGGACGCCCGCGATATCGACGTCGTGGAACGGGTGGAACAGGTGGTGGCCGGGTTTGCCGTGCGCTTTGACCGGCATTGGACCGGGCAGCTGCGCGCCAAGCTGGGCTTGGCCGCTGAAGAGCCGGACGACCGCGCCCTGGCGGACGACTTCCTGCAGCTGCTGCAGCGGGAAAAGGTGGACTTCACGCTGGCGTTCCGCCTCCTGTCCGACGCCATCACGGGGCCGGATGCCGCACTGCACGACCTGTTCGGACGGGAGCGCCCGGCGCTCTCGGACTGGCTGGCGCGCTGGCGCCAGCGCATGGCCCGGGAGGGAAGGACCTTGCAGGACTGCGCCGCAACGGCGTGGTCGGTCAATCCCTTCGTGATCCCGCGCAATCACCAGGTGGAGGCGGCGCTGTCGAGTGCCGTGGACGAGGCCGACCTCGGTCCGTTCGAGCGCCTGCTGGCGGTGCTGGGGCGGCCGTACGAGACGGTGGAGTCCGCGCGGCCATTCACGCTGCCGGCCTCGCCCGAAGTGGCCGCAGCCCACCGCACCTTCTGCGGCACCTGATTGGGGTATCCTACGATTTCTGAAAGGAGACTTCGCATGACCACAACGAAACAGGAACCCGGTGTCCTTGGCGAAGCGGCCGCTCCCCTGGGTGTGACCCGGTGGGTGGACGCGTCGGGCCAGGCGCTGGAACACTTCGACCTGGACCGCATGCCCGGCCGGTTCAAGCTCATCTTCTGTTTTCAGGACGCCTGCCCGGGGTGCCATGCGACCGGCTTTCCGGCGCTTGCCCGGGTGGTCGACGCGTTTCGGGGGAGCGACTTCGTCGGGTTCGCCGCAGTCCAGACCGTGTTCGAGGACTTCGGTTCGAACACCTGGGAGCGCATGCTGGCCAATCACTCCCGCTACGCGCTGGGCATTCCCTTCGGGCACGACGCCGGTGACGAACAGGACGGCGCGGGTTCGGAGCTGATGCGCCGCTACCGCAACGGCGGCACACCCTGGTTCATCCTGATCGATCCCGATGGCAGAGTGGTCTACAACCATTTCCGAATCGACGCCGACAAGCTCGTCACCTTTCTCAAGCGGCTGGAAAACGAACCGGCGGCACCGGAGCCTGGGCCCGACATGTTGACTTGGAAAGGAGTGATTCAACTGGTGGAAACGGGCAACCCGACGCCACCGCGCCGAGTTGAGCGCAGCGAAGCCGAGTGGGCCCAACAGCTGACGCCCGAGCAGTTCCGAATCACGCGGCTCAAGGGCACCGAACGGGCGCACAGCTCCTCGATGTGTACGCTGTTTTCGCCCGGGATCTACCGGTGCGTGTGCTGCGGCACTGAACTATTCGATGCGTCGACCAAATATGACAGCCGCAGCGGCTGGCCCAGCTTCACGCAGGCCATTGCCCCGGGTCTGGTGGGCTATCACGGAGACAACAGCCACGGCATGGTGCGGGTGGAGACGACGTGCAACGTCTGCGACGCCCACCTGGGTCACGTGTTTCCCGACGGACCCAAGCCCAGCGGTCTGCGCTACTGCATCAACGCCCTGGCACTGGAGAAAGCATGAGCAGCGAAAAGGTAGGCTTCGCTGGCAGCAGCCAGGGTCTGCTGGTGGGTGTCTTGGAACGCCCGGACCATGCACCGTTACAAGCCCTGGCGGTGTTTGCCCACTGCTTTACCTGCGGAAAGAACTCTCTCGCCGCGACCCGCATCAGCCGGGCGCTGGCTCAGCAGGGCATCGCCACGCTGCGCTTTGATTTCACCGGTCTGGGCGAGAGCGAAGGCGACTTCGGGCGCGGTGGCTTTTCGTCCAGCGTGGCGGACATTGTGGCGGCGGTGCACTGGATGCAGAGCACGATCGGCATGCCTGCACTGTTGGTCGGACACAGCCTGGGGGGGACGGCGGCCATCGCGGCGGCTGCCCGCCTCGACGGCATACGGGCGGTTTGCACGCTGGGCGCACCCGCGACGGCCGACCATGTGCTTCGTCACTTCGGTCCGACCAAGTCCGAAGAGGATGGGCAGATCCAGGTCGACCTGGGCGGCCGGGCGTTCAGGATCGCGCCGGCCTTCATTGAAGAGCTCCAGGCCCAAGCCCACGAGAACCCGGTCAAGGGGCTTCGCGCGGCCTTGCTGGTTATGCACGCGCCAAGTGACGCGGTGGTGGACATCGGCGAGGCACAGGACCTGTTCAAGGCGGCCAGACATCCTAAGAGTTTCATCAGCCTGGACGATGCGGACCATCTGCTCACGCGCCCGGCCGATGCGCAGTATGCGGCTGACCTGATTGGCGCCTGGGCCTCGCGGTTTCTGCCGATGCGAGCCGAGCGAAACGATGCGCCGTCGGACCTTCGTGCGGGCGAGGTGTGGGTGGGGGAGCACGATCACGCCTTCTGGCGATCGATGCGAGCAGGTCCGCACCACCTCGACGCCGATGAGCCCAAGGAAGTGGGTGGTGGCGAACGCGGGCCCGATCCTTATGAACTTCTGCTGATGTCGCTGGGCGCCTGCACGTCCATGACATTGCGCCAGTACGCCAAGCGAAAAGGCTATGCGCTCAAGGATGTCCAGGTCAGGTTGCGTCATGAGCGCGCGCACGCGACCGATTGCCAGGAGTGCGGGGATCGCTCGGGACAGGTTGACCACGTCACGCGGCAGCTCCTGCTGAGCGGACCGTTGAGTGAAAGCCAGCGACAGGACCTGTTGCGCATCGCCGATCGTTGCCCCGTGCATCGAACGCTGGAGAACCATCCGGTGATCACCACCACACTGATTCGGGACTGATCCCAACCACACACAAACGAAGGAGACGGAGCATGAGAGCCATCTGGAAAGGCACCACCATCGCTGAGAGCGATGACATCGTGGAAGTTGAAGGCAACGCCTATTTCCCACACGACGCGTTGCGCCCGGAACATTTCAAACCAAGCGATACGCACACCACCTGTCCATGGAAGGGGCGGGCCAGCTACTACGACGTCGTGGTCGGCGAAGACGTGAACGCTGACGCGGCGTGGTACTACCCGTCGCCCAAGGCTGGTGCGGAGGCGGTGACCGGCAGGGTGGCGTTCTGGCGCGGTGTCGAGGTGCGGCCATGAGCGGGGAACAGAGGTTCGACGCGATCGTGATCGGAGCCGGTCAGGCCGGTCCCTTTCTGGGCGCGACACTCGTTGCCCGGGGTATGAAGGTGGCGCTCATCGAGGAGCGTGACCTGGGTGGTACCTGTGTCAATCGGGGCTGCACCCCAACCAAGACCCTACGCAAGTCGGCTCGTGTGGCTCACATGGCGCGCCGGGCCAGCGAATTCGGTGTGCAAACCGGGTCGGTCCAGGTCAACTTCAGGGCAGCGATGGAGCGCATGCAACGCCGGGTGGAGGAGGCTCGCTCTGGCCTGCAGGCCTGGCTGGGCCAGTTGGAAGGACTCACCATCATCAAGGCGCGCGGTCGCCTGGCGGGCCGTGAAGGCGAACAGTTCGTGGTGCTGGCCGGCGAGCATCAGCTGGTGGCGCCCAAGGTGGTGCTGAACACCGGCACACGTCCCTTTGTTCCGCCGGTGCCTGGGCTGGACGAGCTGCCGTTCCTGGACAACGAACGGCTGTTGGCGCTGCGTGAATTACCGTCCAGGCTGGTGATCATCGGCGGTGGATACATCAGCCTGGAGATGGCTCAGATCTTTCGGCGGCTGGGAAGTGAGGTTGCCATTCTGGAAACAGGGCCTCGCCTCACGGCCCGCGAGGACGAGGACATTGCAGCCGCTGTGACCGGAATGCTGACAGCGGAAGGCATCGAAGTGAACACCGGCGTGCGCATTGAGCGGGTCGGCAAGGCGGACAACGACGCTGGCGTGCGGGTGCAGTTGGCTGGTGGCCGCAGCGTGGATGGCAGCCACCTGCTGGTGGCCACCGGGCGAATACCGAACACCGACTGTCTGGGCCTGGAAACGGTGGGCCTGGAGGTCAGTGCGCGAGGCTACCTGGTCACCAACGACCGGCTCGAAACCGCGGTTCCCGGCATCTGGGCGCTGGGTGACATCAATCAGCGCGGGGCCTTTACCCACACCAGCTACCACGATCAGGACATCGTGGCGGAGAACCTGGCCGGAGGGCAACGCAGCGCCGCCGCGCGCGTCGGCATTTATGCCATGTTTACCGATCCTCCGCTGGCCCACGTCGGTCTTTATGAGGCCGACGCGCGAAAACTCGTGACCGAAGGGCGACGCATTTCCCAGGCGGTTCACGCCATGAAGGACGTCAGTCGCGCGAAGGAAGAAGGCGAAACCGTGGGCAAGATCAAGCTCCTCATCGATGAGGACAGTGGTCATTTCCTCGGAGCGACCATGCTCGGGATCCAGTCGGACGAGATCATTCAGGCGATCGGTCTGGTGATGGCCAGTGGCGGCACCTGGAAGTTGGTCCGGGATGCATTGCCCGTTCACCCGACGGTCACCGAGTTCCTGCCCACCATCATTGATCGACGCAAGCCCTTGACCGCAAGTTCTGGGTGAGCCGGAGGACCCACACCATGCCCATCAACCGCTCATTCAGCGGCCGCAATCGCGATGTCCACAACCACGGCGGTCGACTTCCGCCAGGACAGTCCCTGACGGAAGGTTTTCCCGTGCTGACTGCGGGCCCCACCCCAAAAGCCTTGGCGCTTGGCGATTGGCGCTTGACCTTGAAGGTCGGTGTGCGGCCGGTTCGCGTTTGGACCTGGAGCGAATTCCAGGCCCTGCCCCAGACCGAGCAGGTGGTCGATATCCATTGCGTTACCACCTGGTCGAAATTCGACACCCGCTGGCGCGGTGTGACGTTGGACACCTTGTTGCAGGCGGCCGGACTGGAAGCGCCCACGCCTTGGGTGTTGGCGCATTCTCAGGACGGCTACTCCACCAACGTGCCGTTGGCCGATCTGACACAAGGGCGCGCAATGATCGCAACGCACTACGACGACCGACCGCTCGCGCCCGAGCACGGGGGACCGGCACGCCTGTTGGTGCCGCATCTCTACTTCTGGAAGTCGGCCAAGTGGGTCAATGCGCTGCAGTTCAACGAGCGCGACGAGGCCGGGTTCTGGGAACTGCGGGGCTATCACATGCGAGGCGACCCTTTCAAGGAAGAGCGCTATGGATGAGGCTGTTGGTCAACACCGGCTGAGCTGGCAGACCGCACGCATCGATGCGTTGCAGGCACTGACTCCACGCGTCATGCGGGTGGTGCTGCGTCCTGACAGATGGGTTCGCCCGAGGCCGGGCCAGCATTTGGATGTCCGACTGACAGCGGAAGACGGCTATCAGGCACAACGGAGCTATTCACTCCTCTCACCTCCTCAACGTACCGGGCTCTATGAGCTTGGCATTGAGCGTTTGGACGATGGCGAAGTATCCACCTGGTTTCACGACAAGGCCCAGCACGGCGAAACGATTGAAGTCCTCGGACCGGTTGGAGGTCATTTTGTGCTTGACGAGTCGAACACACGACCAGCCTTGCTGATTGGGGGAGGATCTGGCGTCGTTCCCCTTTTGTCCATGGCAGCGCAACGCGTGGGTGCATACAGCCAAGCGCATACAACGCTGTTGGTTGCCGCACGCCATCTTGACGAAGTGTTGCTCTGGCCCACCCTGCAGCGATGGGAAGCGTTTACGCCGCGGTTTCGCAGCCGACTGGCGCTCTCGCGGGATACCTGTGCCCCGCGCGCACAGGACCACGTTGGCCGCATTGATGGAGCCGATGTTGCTTGGGCATTGCAGCAATTGGGTGATGTGGCGACCGAATCTGCGCAGGTTTTCATCTGCGGGCGTAATGACTTTGTCGAGTCCATCGTTCATATGGTCACCGGGCTAAATGTGCCCGAGGTCTCCATCCGCACCGAGCGCTTCGGAAGTTGACTCTCTTTTTTCTCATCTGCCGTGACACCTGAAGACATCCGCCTAACCCGATACGTCTCTGTCCGTTCGCGCAGCGAACGTCTGTGTGCCCCTCTGAGTGCCGAGGACCATGTTCCCCAACCGGTTTCCGACGTCAGTCCGCCGAAGTGGCACTTGGCCCACACCACGTGGTTCTTCGAGACTTTTGTCCTCGCGAAACAACAGCCGGACTATCGACTGTTCCATCCTCTGTATGGCTACCTGTTCAACAGCTACTACGAATCGGAGGGCGCTCACCTGGCACGCCCGCAGCGAGGGAGCTTGAGTCGCCCGACGGTGGCTGAGGTGATGGCGTATCGCGCGCATGTGGACGAGTCCATGCGCCGTATGCTGAAGGAACCACTGGAGCCCGCGGTCGCGGCCTTGGTAGAGCTGGGCATGCAGCATGAACAACAGCATCAGGAGTTGCTGATCACAGACATCAAGTACATCCTGGGCCACAACCCATTGCATCCGGCGTATGACCCTCTGGGCATCGGTCCCCAAGATGTGACGGCCGAACATGATGGAACCTGCCCACCACTGGACGATTGGCTTAGCGTCGAAGGGCAGACGATTCGCATGGGCCACCAGGGGCCAGGGTTCGCCTTCGACAACGAGTCGCCATCGCATTTGGCGCTCATTCAAGGAGTAGACATCCGTGTGGCGCTAGTCACCAATGATGAATACCTTCAGTTCATGCGCGACGGAGGATATCAGCGCCATTCGCTCTGGCATGCGGAAGGCTGGGACTGGGTGCAAACGCTTAAATTCCGTGCGCCGATGTACTGGCAGCCCGACCCTAACCAGCCTGACGGATGGGGTCATTACACGCTCCAGGGGGTGATGCCGCTGACCAGTCAGGCACCAGTCACGCATGTCAGTTACTACGAGGCACACGCTTTCTGCGATTGGGCGGGGTGGCGATTGCCCACCGAGTTCGAGTGGGAAGCAGCGGCAAGCCGGTTCGACTGGGGGCGTCGATGGGAATGGACGCGCAGTGCCTATCAGCCCTATCCCGGTTTTGCCCGCAGCGAGGGCGCAGTGGGCGAATACAACGGGAAGTTCATGGTGAACCAGCAGGTCTTGCGCGGAGCGTCCTGGGCCACATCGCCGGGCCACGCCCGTTTGACATACCGGAACTTCTTTCACGCTCCGTTGCGTTGGCAGTTCACGGGCATCCGTCCTGTTCGCTCGCGGGAGTCCGCATGACTGATCGGGACAGACTGACGGAGCATGTTCTGCAAGGGTTGACGCGACCACAGAAGGCGCTCTCATCCGCTTGGTTCTACGACGATGAGGGCTCGCGCCTGTTTCAGCAGATCATGGCGCTGCCCGAGTACTACCTCACACGCCTTGAGCACGAGCTGCTGCGCTCACGCGCGGATGAGCTTTCCCGGTGGATAGATCCTCGGTGCAGCCCGATCGATCTGATTGAACTGGGCAGCGGCGACGGGGCCAAAACGCTGTCGCTGTGCCAGGCACTGGCGCAACGTGAAGTGGATTGCATCTACAGGCCTATGGATGTGTCCGCACACGCCCTAGCGGATCTGAGCCGCCGCTTTGACACGTACCTCCCCCGCATGGCCATCGAACCGGTGCTGGGAGACTATTTCGAGCATTGGCCTCAGATTGCCGAAGGGCGACGCCAGGTTGCAATGTTGCTGGGCAGCAATCTGGGCAACCTCGACGAACACGGTGCCGTCAAGCTGCTGCAGCGGGTGCATTCGCATTTGCGCCCGGGTGACCTTGTGCTGCTTGGTCTGGATCTGGTCAAGGACCCGGCCATGTTGCGCGCAGCATACGACGATTCACAGGGCGTGACCGCTGCGTTCAATTTGAATCTGCTGACGCGGTTGAATCGCGAGTTGGGCATGGACTTCGATCTGACGAAATTTCGGCACTACGCCAGCTACTGTCCGCTGGAACACGTGGCCAGAAGCTTTCTGGTGAGCCAAGTTGACCAGGTGGTCCACAGCAGAACCCTTGACCGAGGGTTTGTATTCCATGCCGGGGAGACCATCTATACAGAGCAATCCCAGAAATACTCCCTGGCTTCAATCGAACACCTCGCACGCCGAAGCGGGTTTGACAACACCTGCACCCTGACCGACCCCCGAGGCTGGTACGCCATCACCGTCTGGCACCGGCTACCGTTCACCCCAACGCAACAAACGTCGACCTGAAAAAGGAGTCCTAATGAGCAACAAGACCCATCTGCGCCAGACCATGCTGGACCTTGCCGAAGGGCGCCTGCGGTTTGCTGAACAGACCTATGCGCAATACCTGGTCGGTGCGGCGGGCCGCGGAGATGAACCCAGTGAAAGCGATGCGGCGTCGCGGGCCGTCAACAATGCCGCTCTGGCGCAGGCGTTCGAATGCCCCATTCACGATCATCAGGAGGCCCTGGAAGTCTTACGTCAGATCGATTTCGGTCCCCGGGATTCGGTGGAGACAGGCGCCGTGGTTCGCATCGACGGGCGTTGGTTCGTGATTGCGGTTGCTAGCGATGCCTTCCAGTGCGACGGCAACACCTACATGGGAATTTCCACCCAGGCGCCCATCTACGCAGCGATCGCAGATGCCCGAGCCGGTGATGTTGTCAGCTTCCGGCAACGCGAACTGCACATAGAGGAAGTCTTGTGATGCACCTCATTCGAGTCTGAACGATGGGCGGCACGCTGCGCGACTTGGTCCGGCGCTTTCATGGCACAGGTCGACTTGGTGCCATCGTTCTGCGCCCGGATCGCCTCAAGGACGCTGTGTCCGTGCAGGAGGCCAGGGCCGAACCGGGTCTCGGGCTGATTGGCGATCACCGCTCCCTGCGGCTTCGTCAGTCGGATGCGCAACGCCATCGCGAGCTGAGTCTGATCCAGGCTGAGCACCTCAGCTTGCTCGGGGTCTGGACGGGGCAAGCCCCAATTGCCCCGGAGCGTTTGCGGCGCAACCTCGTGATCTCGGGGATCAACATCGCCGCGATGCATTCACCTTTCCGGGAAGAGCGCTTTGTCTGGCGAATTGGCGGTTCGGTCCGCATTGAAATCAGGGGTTCTAAGCCAGAACCGCCGAAATTTCCGTCATCCCAGCTCCAGCCCCGCCACGAGCGCATCCAGGTCGATCATCTTGCCGTCGCTCTGGAAGGTGTAATGCCCGTTCAGCAGGATGTGCCGCCAGGCCGCCGGCGATATCTGGGTCAGGAGAGCGTGCGCCTTGGCGTTGCCGCTCGCCTCGTACTTCATCAGCAGCCGCGAGAGGATGGCCGAGTTGTAGAAGATGACCGCGTTGGCGATCAGCCTGGCGCACTGGTTGCTGATCTCAATTTCGATGTCGGTGCGCCCGGTCAATTCCTTCTTGCCGCCGACCTGGGCGATGGTTGAGCGTAGCTGGTGATAGGACTCGATGCGGTTCTGTGAGCGGTGAACGTTGCGCTCCAGTTGCGGATCGCGCAGGTAGCGCAGCGTGTAGATGCTGCGGATGAGCTTGTCGAACTCGAACACCGCGCGCCGCGTGGGGTTCGGCGCGGTGTAGGTGCATAGCTTGCGGATCAGCGTGCCCTGCGTCATCTCCTTCAGTCCGAGCGTGGCGACAATCTGGTCGAGGTTCGGCTTCTCGCTGACTATGAGATCGCGGTCGATTCTCCCGGCCGGCCGGATCAGGCACTGATCGTACAGCGCCGGATCGTCGGCACTGTAGAGTTCCTTCAACTGATCGCCAAGGTCGGTGAAGCGCGGCTCGAAACGCAGGCCGAACCAGTGCAGGATAGCGAAGTTGGCCTTGTTGACGCTGTGCATGTCGCCGGTGATCGCGGTCGGCACGATGTCCGACGTGTTGCGATACCAGATGTCGAACACGTGATGGGCCTCGTAATCGTGCGCGCCGATCAGGTAGCCGTTGAGCGGCACGTGGTTGCACAGCAGCGTGTAGGCGACCACGCCCTTGCCGCGCCCAAAGTATTTGCGCGAGTGGCGCGCTTTCACGGTCGGCCGCTCGACGCCGAATTTCTGACCATCGACGGCACCGTACAGTGCATCGAGGTCGAACGAGTAGTACGGGAAGATCGGCAGCGCGGCGATGGCGTTGCTGATGCAGTCGTTGGCCGCGTGCAGCGTTGCGTGGCGCAGGTACTGTTGGTAGGCGCTCTCCAGCACGTGGTACGGGATGTCGCTGGTGCGTGCCATGACCTGGTTGCCGTGGTTCATCGCCTGCGCGATGATGACCGCCATCAGGCTGTCGGCGTCGGCGACCTTCTTCGCATAGCGCGGCTGCAAAGGCGTCAGCGCCGACAGGAACTGGCACTGGCCGTTGACGAAGCGGAACACGTCGGCCACGTCGCAGAACGGCAGTTGCTCGTAGAACGCCTTCTCGCGCGCCTTCTGGTTCTCGCCCTTGGGCTTGCGCCATGTCAGCTTCTGCGTGTCCTTGTCGTATTCTAGGTGCGTCAGCTTGCCCTGCTTCAGCTCGCGGTTGAAGGCCAGCCACTGAGCGCGCAGCTCGGTCGCGAGCGCATCGAGCTGGGCATCGAGTGGCTGCCGCAGGAACGGGATGTCGATCTGCGCCAGCACGGCGGCCTTCTCATCCAGCGAAACCAGCTCGTCGGAAAAATGCCGGTGCTGCAAGCTGTCGTCGAGGTAGAGTTCACCCGACTGGAAGCGCTTCCTGACCTGGCGGTACAGCCAGAACTCGTAGCGGTCGGCATGCAGGTCCGTCGGCTTGCCATCGGCATCGAAGGTCAGCAGGTACGGTCGCAAGCGTTTCGGCAGCGTGGCCGCTGGACATTCGGCGAGCGGCCGTTGCGATAGGCGCTGCTGTTTGGCGAACACGTCCTTGGCCCAGGCCAGCGCCACGAGCCACGGGCTGCCCGGATCAGTGCCAGCGAGGTCGAGCGCGACATACAGCGGCCGAAGATGGCGGCGGATGCGCTCAGCCAGGCCGTCCACCGCCTGCCAGTGCAAAGCCAGCTTGCTCACCGGCTTCACGCTCATGCGCTGCGCGGTGGTTTGCAGCGTATCGCGGGGCATGATTTTGTAGGCGCGCTGGCGCACATCGCCGAACGGCGTGGGATCGGGCACGCTGTCGTCGATGTAAAGCGACAGCAGGCGGCCGACCTGCGGTGTGTCTTGCTGACGGCGCACCTGCTCGGCGACAAAGGATTGCTTTGCGCCCGCACTGCTTTCGTCCTCCAACTGCTTCATGTGGTAGGCCATCGCATCGACCAGGTTGTCGGAAAGCTGCCGGTAGCGCACCCAGGCATAGCAAAGCAGGTAGAGGTAGGTCTGATCGGCCTTCAGGTTGCGTAGATCGTGGACGGTGTAGAAGTTCGCCAGGCTGGCGTAGTACAGCAGATTCTGCTGCGAGACGCCGAGCTTGGGCAGCAGCGCCTTGGCGATCCGGTGCAGCGGCTCCAGCGTGGCGCGCTTTTCGCGTTCGCGGGCCATCTGACGCCAGCCAAAGTCCTTGGCGTCCTGCTTGAGCGCCGCCAATTGCGACAGGGTGTCGTCACGCACTAGAAGCCGACCCAGCGCGGCCTTGGCCGATTCGTCCAACACTTCCGACAGCAGGCCAGCCAGCCGCCGACGCTCGGCGGACAGGGCTTCGCTCACCAGCTCTTGCAGGGTGGTATAGCCGGGCCGGATGATCTTGTGCTCGTTTAGCCAGACGATCAGCTCGGCGGCGATGAACCCCGGCATCACGTCGCGCCGCACGGTCTGCGCGGCCTGCTGCGCGAGCTGCGCCAGGAACTCGGCCGCCCACGGCCGGTAGCCGAACAGATCGGCAATCCACTCGCGCTGGGTGTAGTGCTCGTGCTTGGAGATTGGCTTGTGCTCGAAGGACTCGCCGTGGAAGTAGCGGCTCAGCACGAAGGCGCAATCGTGCTCGACCTCACTCCAGTCGAAGCGGAAGAAGGCATGCTTGGCCTTGAAGTAACCGATCTGCAAGATGCAATAGACCTGGGCATGGAGACCAGGCCGGCTGCTGGCGAGCGCCAGTTCGGTTTCAGTCAACGCCAAGTATTCCAGCCGCTGGGCGTCGTCGAAGTCCGGCAGGCCGTACAGGGCTTCCTGCTCGGCGTCCGACAGGACGGTCAATCGTTCGCTCTTGGTCGTCATCGCGATGACGCTCCACGAGAGCCCGTCCAACCAACCCGTGCCAGGGTCTCGATCAGCGTGGTTCGCTTGACGCCGAAGTTGCGGCACACCGCCGCCTTGGACATGCCGCCATCGAGCGCAGCGACGATGGCCTCCAGCTTCTCGCCGGTGATCGCCTGCGGCCGGCCGCCGATCCGGCCGCGTTTGCGGGCGGCAGCCAGACCGGCGACGACACGTTCCTGGATCAAGGCGCGTTCGTACTGCGCGAGCGCGCCGAACACCTGGAACAGAAACTCGCCCGAGGGCGTCGTGGTATCCAGGTTCTCCGTCAGCGAGCGGAACGCCACCTGCTTTTTCTTGAGCGAGGTCACGATGGCGAGCAAGTGCGACAACGAACGGCCGAGCCGGTCGAGCTTCCACACGACCAACACGTCGCCAGGGCGAACGAATTCGAGCGCCCGCGCCAGGCCCGCGCGGTCGTCCTTCGCGCCGGAAGCATGATCCTCGAACAGATGCCGCGCATCGACGCCGACGGCGAGCAGCGCATCGCGCTGCAAGTTCGTGCTCTGGCGGTCGGAGTCCGACGACACGCGCATGTAACCTACCAACATAAGCGGAAAACCATTAAGACGAGGTTTCCGTATGGTAGCGTCTGGCGACAGAGTTTTCCGCACAATTTTGCGGCCACTCGGAGGTTGGTGCAGAGGACCGTTGAAGGCCTGTCGAAAAACAAATGTTTTCCGACAGGCCTTGGCCTAGCGCACGCCCGCCTTGCAGCGTTCTGTGAATAGCGCTTAGTAATGACGGCGTATATACTTTGTTAGTATCAAGTGGCAGGAGGCCCCGATCATGTCAAAACAAGCCGTTTTCACGATGAAGCTGGAGCCTGAGTTGCGCGCCGAGTTTATGGCCGAAGCCGAGGCGGCCCATCGCCCGGCGTCGCAAGTGCTGCGCGAGCTGATGCGCGAGTTCGTTCAGCGCCAGCGCGAGTCGCGCGAGTACGACGAGTTCCTGCGCCGCAAGGTCGAAGCCGGCCGGGCTTCGATGCGCGCTGGATTGGGGCGGTCGAACGATGAAGTTGAGGCCGAATTCGCCGCACGGCGTGCCAGTGTGGCGAGCCAGGCGTGAGGGTTGTTTGGACGCCCGAAGCGCAGCAAGACCGTGCCGATGTGTGGGACTACATCGCAGCCGACAATCCGCGCGCGGCGGCCCGGATGGATGAGATTTTCAGCGACGCGGCCGCCCGCTTGATCCAGCACCCCATGCTGGGCAAGCCGGGAAAGATTCCCGGGACCCGCGAGTTGATCCCGCACGAAAGCTATCGCCTGGTGTATCAGATCGACGGCGAAACGGTGTGGATACTGACGCTGGTTCATACTGCCCGCCTGTGGCCGCCTGTGCGCGATTAAGATATGATCATGGCAACAATGAAACGGCGCGTTGACAGACTGCTTTCGAGCCAGACCGCGGTCGGCGGCAGGCGGCCAGTTGCGGACGGTCAAGCATCTTCCCGGTAGCGGACGTTCAATAGTGTCTCTGACCTGCTTCGCTCCCTCTATGAAGGGAGGTCGCTGGCCCATCCGCGCACTCACAGCCTGCCAGTAGGCGCAAATTGGCAGCGCTCCGTCCGGCAGCGCACAGACTGCGGCCGTACGTCCGCGTAGGTTCGCTTCAGCAGTTTCGATTCGAAAGTTCAATGTGATTGCTGCGGGCGGTCGTCGCAGTTGCGCGGAGGCGATGATGCACAAGCACGGGATCGGCAGATAGGTTCTTCGAAGCTGCAAGAGTTAAAACATTCACACATGAAAGATTGAAATGGATACACGATTATTTGCTTTCGTCGGCGCAGACATTGGCCCTTGGCGGATTGTCAGGGCCGAAACGAGAGTTGGCGAGCCCCTGCCTGAAGCCAAAAGGCTCAACGTCGTATCCGCTTCAGAGTTGCAGTCTGAAACCAATGCACCCTGGATACTTCGTGGAATAACCAGCAATGAACGATATGTCATGCGCGCAGAGAAGAATGAAATTGTAGCGAAGCAGCAAGGTCTGGCGCGCCCAGAAGCAACGTGCGGTGCGCTAATACCGATCCGGAAGAACGCAGCTTGGTGGGAGCTCACGCAAGACGAACGCCGGAGCGTTTTCGAACAGTCGAAGCACGTCCAAATCGGGCTTCAGTATTTGCCTGCAGTAGCGCGCAAGCTCCACCACTGCCGCGACCTCTCAGAGAATGAACCGTTCGATTTTCTGAATTGGTTCGAATACGCGCCAATTCATGAGGTTGAGTTCAACAGGCTGCTTTCCGAACTGCGTGCGTCAGAGGAATGGAAATACGTCGACCGAGAAGTCGATATTCGTCTTACGCAAGCACAGGTCTAACCCGCCGATGAACACGGACCCCCAACAGCGGCGCGTTGCGCCGCCGTTTCGGGCCGGTTATCGGCAACGTAGAACTCTCGGATACAGTTGTTCTGTAATAACTTCTCAAGCCAAATTGATTTTTGGAGTGGATATGGAAATGGAATCAAGAATATTTTCGGTAACAGAATATATTCGTCCGTCTGACGGCGAACCAATTCGTTCAGTGGTTCTGGAAACCAAGGACTCAGCAGTTGTTGTTTGGCATGCCCATCCTGGGCAAGAAATAACCGCTCATGTTCACCCGGACGGCCAAGATACTTGGACGGTTATCTCTGGAGAGGCTGAGTATTACCAAGGAGGCGGCAAAGTCGCTCATCTAAAGGCTGGAGATATTGCCATAGCAAAACCTGGCCAAGTGCATGGCGCTCTAAATACTAGTCCAGTGCCGTTTGTATTTGTCTCAGTGGTTGCATCTGGCAACGCGGGTTTTGCGTTGGCTGAAAAATAGTCTTTCTCAAATGTGTGCCCCAGAGAGTTCTAACCCATCCATCAACACGGACGCTGCGCGATGAAGCCGCGCCGCGCCGGCTAACTCCACGTTGAGCGTCAGCTTTCCATATGTCTGGGGGTCTGCAACGGGTCGGGTGCCGTCGCGTGCGCAGTGTCAAAGCTGACATGACTAATACATGAGATGGGCTGATGCTCGCCGTCCGGTCAGGCAGCTGCCCCCCTGCAGGACTCACAGCAGTTGTATGCCACCCGTCATCCGAGACGTCAGTCGGCCTCATCCAGACCGGAACAATCTGGACGTGACGTCCGGCTGGCATTGCCGTGATCGAAATGGCGGCTAGTGACACGACTGTTGGGTCTACCCCATCGACCGGGCGCGGGACAAGCCACGTTGATCGGCTGACGGAATTTTCGGCGGTTCCGGCTTAGAACCCCTTGCAGTATGTAGAGCACCTCTTCCAATGCATTGGCGTCGATGGGAAGTAGTAGCGAACCGCCTACAGCCGCTGCACCGGCAGGCAGCACATCGATACGTACAGCATCTGCAGGGGTCGCAATGCTTTGGGCGATAAGTACAGCGTCAAAAGGGCCTACCGCGGCGTAGCTCCAGTGAAAATTGGGCGAACCTGCCAAGAGTCGCAGCAAGATTCTGACGCGGCTGATTTCGGCCGATTCCAAGCCTACGATTCCGAGCTTTAGCGAAGTCATGTCGAGTATTTTCTCTAGCAAAAGACAAATGCCAAAAAGCCACAACGGTGCCCGATAACGCATGTTTGGGCATGCAAGCACCCTTGAGGCTTTGGCAAAGTGCGCTGTCGAAGCGCTGTAGCAGGTTGCCACCAGGGCATTCGCAGCCCTGGCGCTGATCAACATTTAACAACCCTGCCGCTTTATTCATCTGCGCAAAATGTGCAACATAGCGCCCACATCTATTGCGTGGCATGCTCCGTGTTGCCTTAACTTCTCAATCTTTTTTGCCACCTCATCGGAGCCCGGCAGTAACACGATCTATCACTGCTGACGCCACCTTGTTCGCGTAGCTGCGTTGCTCTGAATCCAGCTCAAACTGGTAATCCCGCAATGCGATCGACGCATCAAGCAGACTGTCACGCAAGGTGTTCAACGCATCGGCAAGGTCGTACAAAGAGCCCTTCGCACTATGCGGCTTTAGCGGGTCATGAGGGGCTGTCATGGGGCAATTCAGAGTGATGAGATGCGCTTTAAAAACTAGTCCAATCGGCATCATCGCCATTGGCGCCACCGCTTGCCGGTGGCTTGGGGGTTGCCGCAGACAGCCGAGGGGCGGCAGTCTTACTGAAGTTGGCACTTTGTTTTGATGCAGCCTTTTTAACCGGCGTAAACTGCTTGGGTGCACTGGGTTTCATGGCCGTCGCTCCACGATGGTTAGCAGGCGTGAATGCGACTTCACCTTGTGTGAGCTTGAATACGGCCACCGCCTCCACCAAGTCCTGCGCTTGCGATTTAAGGCTGCTCGCGGACGCAGCCATTTGCTCGACCAAGGCGGCGTTTTGCTGCGTAGCCTGATCCATTTGCGTTACAGCCTCGCCCACCTGGGCTACCCCGGCACTTTGCTCTGAACTGGCCGCGCTGATCTCGCCCATGATGTCTGTCACACGCCGAATGGACCCCACCACCTCCGTCATGGTAGCTCCGGCTTGATCCACAAGCACAGTCCCTTGCTCTACCCGCTCCACACTTGCGTTGATCAGGCCCTTGATCTCCTTGGCAGCTTCGGCACTACGCCCTGCCAAACTGCGCACCTCTGAAGCCACCACGGCAAAGCCACGCCCCTGCTCGCCCGCTCGTGCGGCTTCTACGGCCGCGTTCAGCGCCAAGATATTGGTCTGGAAGGCGATGCCATCAATCACGCTGATGATGTCCGCTATCTTCCTGGAGGAGTCGTTGATGCCCTTCATGGTGTCTACCACCTGGGTCACTACCTCGCCGCCTTTGACTGCCACGGCGCTGGCGCTTTGGGCCAGTTGGTTGGCTTCGCGGGCGTTGTCAGCGTTCTGTTTGACGGTGGAGCTGAGCTCTTCCATTGAAGCCGCTGTTTCTTCCAGCGCGCTGGCCTGGCTTTCTGTGCGGGCGCTAAGGTCTTGGTTGCCTTGGGCAATTTCTGCGGAGGCGCTAGACACGCTCTCTGCATTGTTGCGCACATTCGCCACAACACGGGCCAGAGCGGCTTGCATGTCACCCATGGCGGCAATCACTGGCGAAAACTCGTCGCGCCGATCATCGTCCACGGCTCGGGTGAAGTCGCCGTCGCGCACACGCTCGGTTACTTCGCGCATTTCACGCACACGGCTACGCAGCGCCGCGCCTATGTACCAAGCCAATGCGCTCAAACTGAGGGAAATGGCTGCCACCAGGGCCATCAGCAGGTTACGAGTGCTGGCTGCGCTAGCGCTAATTTCTTGGATTTCGTTGCCTAGCGTGTCTTCCTGCGCCTTGACCATGACGGCAATCTCTGCGAGCCAGGCATTGCGCGCCGGAATGGTCCGGTCTACCAAGAATGCAAAGGCATCTGCATTTTTGTCTGCATTGATCAGTGCAATGTTCTCGCCCCCTACCTCCCAAAATTTGGCCGCCAAGGGCTTCATGGCCTCAAAGCTCTCCCGGAACTTGGGGGTGGCAAGTGCTTTGCCGTACTCGGCCATCAAGCCGTCCAGCGTACCTTTGAGCTTGGTTACATCAGCCATTGTGGCGGCGCGCTCCTCAGGCGTGCGTGAGAGCATGGCGTGGCGCAACTGCAGCGAAGTGCGCGTAACGTTGAGTTGGATGGCCGCCATACGCTGTAGTTGCGGCACGTGCAAAGACTCGGTCTTTTTTGCAAGCTCGTCCATATGGCTCAGGTTGCTGGCCGTGTAGACAACAGACCCGCCAAGAGCCACAGTGACGGCCGCAACGGCGGCATACAGGCGGCCGGTCAGGCCGAAGGTGCTGAAGAGGCTCATGGGGCGTTTACTCCATCGTTGGATCGAGAGGGCATTTTGAATTTGTCCTAATTTTTCTATGACAGGCAAACTAATTTTTTGGAAATTCGAGTGCTTTGCCCCTTCCCCCGTTGGGATATATCCCTGTATCCATTCGGCGTGGCGTTGGCCCGCACCCAATAGTGGTCGCCGTTTTGGCGGCGATTCTTGACGAGGGCGGTCCATGACTGTCCGCCCTTGATCGTGGCCCACATGTCGGCGAAGGCCTCCTTGGGCATGTCCGGATGGCGCACCATGTTGTGTGGTTGTCCCACAATCTCTTCGTACGGAAAACCGCTGACTTCTACAAAGGCGGCATTGGCGTAGACGATGTGGCTCTGTGTGCCCGTCGTGGACATGAGCGTCATGTCCTGCGCGAAACTGTATTCGCGCTGCGTTACAGGAAGGTTGGTACGCATGGTATCCCCTGGCGCATTCCGGTAAGGAATGGCTATCGTTAGTACCCCAATCAGCGGGGGCGGAAAAGAAGCGGGGTCGGGGCTTCAGCGAACATGCTGCTCAATGGCGTGCTTGGTCACCATTTGTATCAGAATGCGGCAGATGGTAACAGGACTTGTGCTGGAGGCATCCGTGGAACTACTCATGCCGCTACGCGGGCGGGCAACGGAACTACCAGGGCAAGCCGCTTTGGGCTCGCTTTGCGTCTGAGCCAGTGAAATTTTGACACTCAGACGTAGAAGTTCAAGTGCAGTAAAACATGAGCATGCTTGGCAGAAGTCTGTGGTGGACCAGAGTGAGCCGCTACAGGCGTGGGGCCTCGCCCAAGTAGTGGAGCACGTGGCACAAGGGCTCAGAGAAAACACCCGCCGCCACCAGATATTCCCCGCAAAAGACACCGATCAATATCGCGTTCTCAGCCATGCAGAAAAGATGGCTGCGATCAACTCGCAATTGGACAGTGGTGATTTCAATGCGCGGGAGCGCTCGATCATCCTGGAGCGGGTGCGTGCCAACGCACAGTATGCTGAACGCCAATCCGCTGAGAAAACACCGGAATTACAACGTTAGCGTGCCGCACCAGCGGCACCAGCCGCTGCAGCGCGAAGGCCTTCTAACTCCCCGCGCAAGCGCTCGTTTTCTTCACGTTGCCCGGCTTCAAAGGCTTCTCTGCGCTTTGCTTCAGCTTGCAACATTTCGACCTGGCCTGAAAGGCGAGCGCCCTGCTCTCTTGCCTCGGCCGCCAAATTGCGAGCATCCTCCCTCTCGGCTTGAACCTTTCGCACTTCCTGAGCTGCTTGCTCCGCCTGGCGCTCACCCAGCACAGCGCGCGCCTCTGAGCGCGCCGCCAATTCCGCCGACGCTTCAAGACGGGGTCTCCTCGTTTTCAGTGCAATAAGTGACGGTACGAAAAGCTAGCACTGGCGCGGAGGTGGTGTTGGTAGATCGTTGATTTCATTGACTTTCCTGTTCACTTTCAAATCTGCGATTCGTGGCGTCAAACCGTGGTCGGTTTCATCCATTGGTGCCAGTTATCGATGCATTTGGCCGCGAAGGCAGGATTTGGTCAGCATAGCGGTCAACCGGGAAGCGAAACACACCCCGCAAGTTGATGCTCTCCAGCCTGGTGGGCGCAATCTTCCCGATCAGTTCCGGTGGAATGACCTGGCGGCGGTTCGACCAGCGATCCAGGACCGCCTGCATCTGTGAGGTATTCCACGCCATCACGATGTTGGCCATCAGGCTCAACGCATCGGCCACAGCCTGCATTTCATCGACACGTTTGGCCTGCGCCGGGCTGATCCGGCCGGTATAAATGGCGCGCTTGAGGGCGTTAACAGCCTCGCCCCGATTGAGCACCCGGCGCAACTCGTTCCTGAAAGCGTCCTTGACAAAGTAGTCAGCCAAAAACGCCGTACGCAGCAACCGCCCCAATTGCACGCCAGCCTCATAGATTGGATCGCCCTGGGCGGCAGAACCGAACCGCGCAAGAGCTGCCACCGCACTGGCATGTCCGCTCATGACCGAGGCTGCCAGGTGCACCAGACTATCCCAATGCTTTTCGATCAAAGCGACGTCGACATTGGCTTCGCACACCGCAGCGATTTCTGCGGGCACTTTGGTGCCGCGTGGCACAAAGAGGTGGCGCTGTTTGAGTTCCTTCAACCGCGGGCAAAGATCAAAACCAAGCAAACGGGCATGTGACATGGCAAAGTCGGTGTAGCCATGGGTATCCACAGCAAGCTGGCTGGTCTCCAGCTTTTCTTGGCGGATGACACCTTCAATGGCCACGCCCGCCTGGCGCTCATTGAGCACAAAGGGCTGCGCATGGAAGATGCCCCACCGGTCTTTTACATGGGAGTAGATTCCAATGGAAGGTGTGTTGCGCCGAGGATCAAGCCGGGCTTGCCACACCCGTTTGGTGGTCTCCATGCTCATCATGTCAGAAGATGCCAAATCGGACCGCCCCCAGGTGGCGGCAATCGGGTGTCGCTGCATGAATTCCAGCACAGCCTGGCAGGCCTGGCTCAGACGCCGTTCGTCCCGCGCCCAGCGCATGGCCTGGCGAATGCTGGTGGCAGACAATTGCGGAATCATGCGCGCGCATTCGACCGCAGTCAGACTGGTGCCGTGGGCCATGATGCCGGCATAGACCATCAGCAGCTCGTCGGTAGAGCGCGGCTCACGTCCGAGCATGATCCAGCTAAAGCGCACCTGGGCGTCAACGGCCAGAATCACTTCCGGCAATTGAACCTCACCGATGCGGTGATCCAAAGCCGCGCGCAGCTTGGTCACTTCTGGGTCTTCGTCCTCTGCGGGCAATGGCGACAAATGGAGTTCATCATCCACGCGCAGTACGCCACTGCGGGCTGCAGCGGCCACCGCATCGACACCGGCAGTTACTCTGGCCAGCAAAGGCTTCAAGAAAGTGGCAGCCTTGCTGGGTAACGATAGACGGGCATAGTGTTTCTTGGACTCTGCCTGCCAACGCTCGTCCGTGAAGAACAAGCGCGCACGACCCCGAAAGCTCAGGCTGTGCTCAATCCAGACCGAGCCATTGCGCACCGCGCGGCGCAGGGCAAACAGGGTGGCCACCTCCAACGCCTGAAACGCCCGTTCCCGGTCTGGGCTGGAGATCGAAACCTGCCAGATCATTCCCAGACTTGGTGCCACCACTTCAACTGGCAGCTTTCTGGATCCTTTGAGATATAAAGCTTGCAGCTTGGCAAGGTACTCGATGGCAGGATGCTCGCCGGTGGCCTGCCAGGGCAGCTTTGCAATGGCGACGAGCAACGACCGCACGGGGCGAATTCCATCAATCAATCCCTCGCGGACCAGGGAGGCCCTGCTCGGTGGTTTGCGTTTCTGGGTTTCGGTGATCAAGGCTTCAAGACGGGCACGCAACTCAGCATCTGGCACCGCACCTTGCGCGCTCAAGGCAACAAGTTCGCCGAGCAGCGTTTTGTACATTGCGGCCCAATTGACGGTAGCGGGGACATCGGCGGCAGCCTGACGCCACAGATCGGCGATCCGGCGCTGCACCATAAGGATCAACTGGTCTGTGGTGGTGAACAGGCAATACCGAAGAAAGCATGCGACCTCCACGGTGCGCGCTGGCTCTTTGATCTTGGCTCCGGCTGAGGGCGGCCTGGAGACAAGTCGGCGCGCGTAGCGGCGCAAGATGAGATCGGGGATGTCTGCCAGGTGCTTATGAACGTCCAGCGTGTAAAGCAGGTCGATGCGCTCCAGTACCTCGCTGATTTGGCGGGTTGAGTGTTTCGCCGGTGCAGCCCATAGCCAACTCTGCTGGGTTTGTCCATCTGGGCGCAGCTCTGAAACTGAGGCTCGCCAGCGATCAAGTGTTGCTGGATCAACGCTGGCGGCGATGGCGGTGCCTGTTTCAACTTCAAGCTGGGCAAGTGCCGCCGCAATCAGTGTCCGAATTGCCCGCTCGTGCACGATCACCAGCTTGTTCTTGTACAGCCATTGACGCGCCCGCACGAGTAGCTGATCGCGGTCGGCGCAGCGCGCCACTTCGTCGCGCAGTTCACGTACCAGTGAGCGGCGCTGGTGCTCGCTCATCCACTGGAATCCAAGGACCGTGCAGGCTACTTGTTGGTGATCGAATAGCGTGCGCCCGCGTTCATACATGGCTCTCAGCGAGGCGACTTCTGGTGCTGCAATGCCAAGCTCGTTGCCAAGGTGGCGCCACAAGGCTACTGGAATTACCCGAAAGGCACCGAGCAAACGCCCACTCATGCGCAGGAAACCAATATGGAGCGCCAGACCAAGCTTGTGGGAATCACCTCGGCGTGCATTGATTGCGTCGCGCTCGGCACCATCGAAGGTGAAAAATGCCTTCATCTCGAAGTCGCTGATATCGCGGGGGAGCCCACGCATCCCCAAAAACGTTGTGTGCCAACCCTGCATCGTGAACCTCAAAAGTGGGAGGCCACCATACCCGTTTACAAAGCGAACAGGAAAGTCAATGAAATCAACGGTCTACCCAGACCACCCCCGCGCCAGTGCTAGCTTTGCGTACCGTCACTTATTGCACTGAAAACGAGGAGACCCCGTTTAGAGCAGAAAGGTCGAGGAAAAAGAAAGAATGAGTGCGGTGGCGAGCCAAAGAAAAACGCCGCAAGCGCGGGCGCATTGCGGCGTGTCGAGAAAAAAGTGAAGGCGAATCGGCGAACGGCCAACAATCAGAACTTTGGCGACTCTTTCGGCGGTGTGTAGGGCGTTTCTCCGTCGCCATAGAACCGTTTGCGCGTGGCTTCTGCTACCCGGTTGCACAGCACGTCGCCCAGCTTGGAGCGGTCGGTCTTGCATTGCTGGCGCAGTTCCTTGAGCCGGTCGGGGTTGGCCGCCAGTTCTTCCACCGTCGGAATGCTTGCCTCCGAATCGGCAGCTTTCTGAGGTGCCTCTGATTGGCCGCAAGCGGCCAAGGTAGTCACCAGCAAGAACGGAATGATCTTCTTCATGGCATCAATTCCTCCGGGGGATCAGGGTTGCGGCCTCGTATGGGCCTGGGAGTTTCCGGCAGTTCGATGGCCTGTACGCGCTCAATGAACCGTGTCAGTTCGTCGGACGGATCACCGTCAAGACGAAGCAAGTAGGTCGTAAGCGGCGGAACGCGCGACGCCAGCGGCCGGGCCACGACACCTAGCTCACGGCTGGTGGCAATGTGTGCAGCGCCCGCCAACCCGAGCGCGAAGCCGGCCGATACCAGTGCCATCATCAGATCGCACGTGGCAACTCGTTCTGCGATGAGCGGCTCCATGTCAGCACGACGCAGCACTCGTTCAACGTGCTTGGCATGGCCTTCACACACTTGCGGATCGCACAGGACCAGCGGATAGCGCAGCAACTCGTCCAAGGGAATGCGCTTGTGGGCCAGCAGCGGATGGCGGGCGGGAACCGCCACCATGAGCGCATCGCTCCAAGCGGGCACGGCGACGATGCCATCGCCTACTTCGTCGGATTGGGCAAACCCCACGTCGTACAGATCATCATGAAGCCCTTTGATCTGCTGTGATAACGGCACCTCGAAGAAGCGAATTTCGACCTCGGGTTCTTCCTGACGACACAACGCCAGTAAGGCCGGCAAGCGCGACGGCGTGATGCCATCCGACATGGCCACACGTAATTGCCCATGAAAGCCATTAGCCGCCGCTTTCACGCTGTCACGCGCTTGTTCCAGGGCAGCGAACACACGACGCACATGCTCCAAGAACAATGTTCCGGCATGGGTTAGCCGCGTGCTGCGCGTGGTACGGGCAAACAGCGCCACGCCGAGTTCTTCTTCCAGTTCCTTGATGGCCCGCGACAGCGGCGATTGTTCAATATGCAGCTTCTCCGCTGCGCGAGCGAAGCGGAGTTCTTCGGCCACGGCCAGAAAGTATCGAAGGTGACGAAGCTCCATAGTGATTCATATCCCGTGTCGCGCAGAGAAGCCGAATCAATCTTTTCCTTGGATGTCGCTTGATCCTGCCTTGAAATCCTTCACGAATTGATATAGCTGCGGCAGGAACGAAGACAGAAGCGGGTCATCCTTGTTTGCCAAGATGGCTCCACCAAATAACTTCAACCCAACTCCAAAAGCAGCGGCTTCCGCCTGGCTACTGAAATCACCTCTGCTGCGAATCCACGTCACGACAGAGATGATGTCGTCATGATTTCCAACCTCAAACTGTAGAGGCTTGCGATCGGTGGGAACGCCATGTGAATCAGTCAATTGCTCCAGAGTTACGCGATAACGGTATTGCCTCATTTGCATGGGTCCTCACGTTGGGCTAATGACGCTATTCACCGATGCGGATCTTCGGCGTCACGGACATGCCGACGCGCAGGTTTGCAGCGTCAAGCTGGTCGGGGTCGATGCGAATGCGCACAGGCAGGCGCTGGACGATCTTGGTGAAGTTGCCCGTGGCGTTGTGTGGCGCGACAGCCGAATAGCTGACGCCACTGGCCGGCCCCAGGCTTTCCACGGTTCCCTTCAGTACGGCACCCGGCAAGGCGTCCACCTTGATGTCCACCGATTGTCCGGCCCGTACACGCGCCAACTGCGTCTCGCGGAAGTTGGCCGTGATATAGAGGGCATCGAGTGGAATCACCGCCAGCAACGGCTTGCCAGCATTCACGAATGCGCCGACACGTACCGACTTCTGGCCGATCATGCCGTTGATGGGCGCGGTGATTTGGGTATAGGAAAGCTTCAACTCCGCAGCCGCCTGTGCGGCCTGCGCTTGAGAAAGCGCAGCCTTGGCCTTTTCAAGATCGGCTTTCAGGATGTCCGTTTGCTGCCGCGCCGCTTGCAGGCCCGCGCGGTTCTTGTCCCGGCTGGCCAGCCGAATGGCCAACTGCGCTTCGGCCTGTTGTTGTGCCTGGATCGAACCAGATCCATCGGCTGCCAAGTTGCGATAGCGTTTTTGGTTGGCCTCTGCCAGTTTGAGTTCGGCATCGTCCACCGCAACGGCTGCCTGCGCTTGGCGGATCGCGGTTTCTTGCTGCGCCACACGCGCGGCAAGCCCCGCGACGCTGGCCTCGGCGGCGGCGACTTGTGCCTTTGCCGCATCCACCGCAACGATGAAATCCCGGTCGTCGATGGCTGCGAGCAAATCCCCTGCCTTCACTGGCTGGTTTTCTTCGACCAGTACCTTGCCGATCACTCCCGACACCTGGGGCGCGACGAGGGTGAAATCAGCCTGTACATAGGCGTCGTCCGTGGATTGGGTCGATGCGCTGGACTCGGGACGATTCAGATAAATGACACAGCCCGCTGCGACTGCGAGCAGCAGCACGGCACTGGTGATCTTGGCTTTCTTCGGCATTGCCATGGTGAAACTATCCTTGGGACGACGACGGTGTGGAATGAGAAGCGGGGGCCTGCAAGTCGGGCGCGGGAATGTAGGTCAGCCGCAGTACGAAGGGAACCATCACCAGCGCCAGAACGCCCAGCACGCGATAGGCATCCGCGACCGACAGCACCAGCGCCTGCTGGCCGATGATTCCCATCAGTTGAGCGGGCTCCGGAGCAAGCGGGACGGAGTTGCCTACCAACGCAGCGTGGTCCAGCAGCATTTCCGCGTGGAACCGCTGTCTCACGGTCACGAGTTGCCCAACCACCGCGCCCCCGAGTACCGACCCCAGGGCGCGCAGCGTGTTGATGTTCCCCGACACATACGGGCCTTCGCTGGGATGTACGACGCTGGTACACAGGAACAGCATCGAGACGACAGCCATGGGCTGGCCAAAGGCTTGCAGCGTCTGCGTCATAACGAACTGGTCGCGGTTCCAATCGGAAGTCAATTGCGCACCAAAGAAGCACGCCAGGGCGATCAGCAGCAGGCCGCCCGCGAACACGAATCGGGCATCGACCCATTTCCGGTACAGGAACAGCGCCACCACGGAACCCAGGACCAGTTGAGGCAGCGCGACGATGAGCCCGATTGGTGCCATCTGAAGCGGTCGGTAGCTTTGGAGCGGCCCGAGATAGGTCATCGGCAACATCACGCCAGAGGTCAGCACGACCAGAAGGCAGATGAACAAGGTGAAGCCCAACGCCAGGTTGCGGCGGCTGAGCATCTGCAATTTGATGAACGGCGCCGGGTGATACCACTCCGTCAGCAGATAGGCCGCCAGCAGCGTCAGCCCGGCCACCAATGAGACGACGATGAGGGGGGAGTTGAACCAGTCCAGCCGCACGCCCTGATCCAGGGCGACGGTAATCAGGGCAAATGCCGGCATGCCGAAAGCCATGCCCGGCCAGTTGGCCTGCGGGAAGCGGTCTGTCTGGATCGGGTCTTTCGGCAGGCCCCATCCGATCAACAAGGCGGCAATGGCCGCGAGCGGAAGGATTTGCCAGTACACCCAGCGCCAATCGAACAGGCCATCCGTCCATTGCCCCGCCAGCCAGATCGAGAGGTTGGGGGCGAAGGTGGCCGTCAGTGCATACAGCGCCAGTCCGTGCAGCCGTATGTGGGGTGGCAGGAACTTCAACGCCGCCATCATCAGCACGGGAATCATCGTGCCGCTGGCGATGCCTTGCAGGAAGCGCATGGCCAGCAGCAGATCGAGGTCATGGATGAAGGGAATGCACACCGCCAGCAAGGTGCATGCGCCGATCATCCACAGCTCGAAGCGGCGCACTGAGAGCGTGATGGCGAACCATGCCGCAAACGGCATGGCGATCACTTCGCCGGCGCTATAGACGGTCGTGAGCCAGGAGGCGTCGTCCAGGCCGAAGCCCAGCGCGCCACGCACGTCCGCCAGCGCCAACGCGCCCACGCGGTTGTTCAGTCCGGCCATCATGGCCGCGATGAGGATGCCGACCAGCCCGGCGATCGCCCGCTTCGGCGGGGCTGCCGCAGCAGCGGGTGCGGGTGGCGCCGCTGTCGGCTGCAACGCTGCGGCACTCATTGGCCGGCCTTTGATGGCGAGGTGGCAGACGACGCAGTGGTCGTCAGGGGCGCATCGCCGCCGGCCTGCCGGTCGGATGTGAGTGCGTCAGGGTCCCAGCCACCGCCCAGCGACTTGTAGAGATTGACCAGGGTGAGCGCGGCGTTGGTGGCGCTGGCATTGAGGCTGGTCTGGCTGGCAAGGACGCCACGCTGCGCGGCCAGGACATTCAGGTAGTCGGCAGCGCCTTCCTGATAGCCGCGCTCGGCTGCATGCAGCGCCTGCTTGTTCTGTTCATACGAAACCAGCAATTCGGCATGTCGGTGCTGCTGGGCTGCCCAGGCGTCCAGGGCGTTGTCCACTTCATGCCAGGCTTGCAGCACCGTCTGCCGATAGGCAATGGCGGCTGTTCTTTGCCGTGCCTCGTTCAGCGCCAGGCGCTGCTTCAAACGACCGCCCTGAAAGATCGGGAGATAGACTGTCGGGCCAACGGAGAAGAACCGGGAATCCCAACTGTCGAGGTCGTTGAACTCGAAGGCCTCGACGCCGACTCTTCCCCGCAAGCCGATCCGCGGGTAGAAATCGGCCTTGGCGACGCCGATGGCCGCCGTCGCGGCATGGAGCTGGGCTTCGGCGCGCTGTATGTCCGGCCGCCTGTGCGCCAATTCGGAGGGCAGGCCCACCGGCACATTGGAAGGAAGCGAAGGCAAGGGCATCGCCTCAAGCAACTGCGCATCGAGGGCGCGCGGCTCCTCCCCCTGCAGCAGTGCCAAGGCGTTCATCAGCGTGTTGCGGCGCTGGACCAGTTCTGGCACCAGCGCCTCCACCGTTGCCAGTTGCGCGCGCGCCGAAGCGGTTTCAAAGCGCGTGGCGACACCGTTGCGCTCACGGCTTTCGGCAAGGCGCAGGGTGCGATCGGCGACCTCCAGGTTCTGCCGGGTGATGTCCAGTTGCGCCTGCGTTCCTCGCAATTGGAGGTAGGTGCGGGCCACTTCGGCGGACAAGGCCACCCGTGCCGCCTCGCGCTCATACACAGTGGCCTCGAAGGCGGCTGCGGCGCCTTCGCGCGATCGCCGCGCGCGGCCCCACAGATCGAGTTCCCAACTGGCGTCGAATCCCAACTGCCAGAAATCGCTCGCGCTCGTCGGTGCACCCAACGCGGCAAACTTGCCGTGCTCGCTGAGGGCCTCGCGGGAATAGCCTGCCGATGCGCCCACGCTGGGCAGCAGCAGCGAGGAAGCAATCCCCAACTGCGCCCGGCTTTGCTCAATGCGCTCGGAAGCGATCTGCAGGTTCAGGTTGCCCGCCTGCGCACGGGCTTGCAGATCCGCTAACACGTCATCGTTGAACAGCGTCCACCATGACGATGGGAAGTTCGCAGCGGATGTTTCCTGAGCCTGCGCGTAATCCGCCCTGGGCGACAGTTGAACGGCTGCAAGCCTGTCGTCGGGTTTCACGAAGTCAGGACCCACCGCACAGCCGACCAGTGAGATCGTGCAGAGCGCCGTGCCTGCTTGTCGCAGCAGTTGTGAGAGCAGCGGTTGTGACGTCATGAAGGTTTATCCAATGCGCGAATAGTACCGAACCGCTCGGTGTGATTTACGATAAAAGTTAAGCCGACGGCTCACAAGAAACCTGCTTAGGTGCAGATGCCTGTGAGACGAATGGTTAGGTTGATGCGTACCGAGCGGTTTGGTACTATATAGAATCCTGGCCACCGTGTCAAAACTTCCGACCCAAGCAGATGCGACGAACCAACCAAGTCATGACCGCCCCGCCGCCGAGCAGCGGCGAGCTGAACGCCAAGGCTCTCACCGTTCTGCGCGCTGCGCGAAACGTCTTCCTGACCCATGGGTTCAGCGCGGCAACAACCGACATGATCCAGCGCGAGGCTGGCGTGTCCAAGTCCACGGTTTACGCGCACTACGCGAACAAGGAAGCACTCTTCACCGCGGTAATCGAAGCCGAATGTGCAGCGTTCACGAACACGGTGCAGGGCATCGAGTTCCGCCCGGGGAAGCTGCGAGAAACGTTGACCCTGTTGGCTCGGGCCTACTTGAACATCGTGCTGTCTCCGGGCGGGCTGGCTGTCTTCCGCGTCGTGATCGCCGAAGGCCCACGCTTTCCCCAGCTCGCACGGACGTTCTATCTGGCCGGCCCGCAGGTGATGACGACGATGGTGTCCGAACAACTGGCCAGAGCGGCAGCGTCCGGCGAAGTCGATCTTGGAGAAATTGGCCGTGACACTGCCGCGAGCCTGTTCATCAACTTGGTTCGCGGCGAACCCCAGCTTCAGTGCCTGACTCATCCGGATGCCGCACCTTCCTCGGCGCAGATTGACCAGTGGGCGAACGCAGCCGTGGTGACATTCATGCGTGCCTATGGTTGCGGTGAGGAAGCGCCCAGTAGACGCTCCCGATCATGATGCCGAATGGGGCAACCGGCACGGAGAAATCAGACGTTGCCCTTAGGGTGATGGCGCTTTCTACGGCCATCACGCGGCTTTTCACAGCAAGGAATCAAGTGCTGAATCGCGTGGCTGCTCCGTTTGGTTTGACCGCTGTGCAGGTGATGGCGCTACACCAGATGTCGGTCACTCCAGCATGTACGCCTAGCACTTTGGCTCGTAGCCTGGCAGTCGATTCTGCCTCGGTTACTAGGCTATTAGACCGTCTTGAGAATAAGGGCATGATCCAAAGAACGGCGCAAGAGCGTTTGGATCGCACGCATGACCGCAGAGTTATCGAAATTGTTCTGACTGAACGTGGAAACAACGCGATACGTGAGTTGAAATCACATTGGCACTGCGCGCTCTCGGAATTGACGGAGGTTTGCAAACAAAGCGAAATACATGAGTTAGCACTAGCTGATTGACAGCCCGCGCTGCCGCCCCATCTCCCACGACACGCCACCACCGCGCACCGTTGCGGCAATCTGCTGTCCCAGCCGTTGCTCGATCACGGGCTTCCACGGTACCAGGCTGAACCCCATGCCATCGTCCAGCATCGCGTAGCGTCCACTGGCGAGCATGACGCTGCGCCGGTAGATGCCGGCCACGCGCTGACCGTCGCCCACAGGCCGGTGTTCCAGGCCGGTTTCGGCCGCAATGCCCTTGGCGGCCTGCGCCAGCTCCCGATTGCGCAGCGTGCCCAGCAGGTTGCGCGCCAGGATCGCGCGCTGTCCGCGTCGCTCGGCCAGCCCCAGTTCGGCCAGGAAGTCGGCGCGTTGCTGCATCGCCTGCTTGGCGTCTGCGCCAAAGCCCAGGTCGCCCAGCCCCGAGCCGCCGCCGATCAGTTGCTGGTCGAGCCAGGTGGCACCTATCACGCGGGCCTGCCGCTCAATCGGCAGGTGCGATTTCAGCTCCACGGCCACACCGCCTAGGCGCTGCGCGTCGTACTGGCGGCCACGCTCGGGCAGATCGTCCGGCACTTTCCATAGCCCCTCGGCCACGCGCTCCACGATGCCCGCCCGGCGCAGGGCTTCCAGGCGCCGGACGTGGGCTGCTACGACTTCGTGCGGGTCGCGGCCCGGCACGGCCTGACCCTGCGCCACGGCCAAGTGATGGTCGGCACGGTAGAGGCCATCACTCGCCAGCGCGGCGATGTTCTTGTCGGCCGCGCGCACGTCGGCCGATCCCTTCACTTCCACCACGGCGCCGATCGGATAGTTCGCCAGCTCGTCGCGGGCGTTCAGCGCGACGTAGTGGGCCTTGCCGTCCACGCCGTCGATGACCAGATAGCCCCGGTCGCGCAGCTCGTCGGCCAGCCCCTTCGCGGCCACGCGGCCGATGATGGTTCGGCCGTCGTCGCTCGGCTCGAACACCGCCAGCTCGCGCGGCTCGCCGCGCATGGCCCGCTGTATGGTGCGGATGATGTCGCCACGCTCGCCCAGCGCGCGCAGAGTCTTTTCCGCGTCGGCATGGACGGCCCAGGTGCCCGGCTGCATCTCGTCGGCGAGGCCCATGCGCTGCAAGCGTTGCAGGCGACCGATCAACAGTAGGCGCTGGCGTTGCAGCCGCGGTTCGTTGAAGCGTCCGATCTGCACTCGGCCGTCCTCGCCGGCCTCGCGTTGCAGGGTGCGATCCAGGCTCGTCCATCGCTCTTGCGCCACCTCGCGCTGCAAGGTCTGCTGGATCTCCAGCTCGGTGCGTGGCCCCAGCCATTCGGTCGCCAGCTCGGCGGCGCGATGGCGAAAGCCGTGCGCGATGTAGTCGCCCGCGATGATGAGGTCTTTGCCGGTGTCGTCACGCCCGCGCACGATCAGGTGAGTGTGCGGGTTGTCGGTGTTCCAGTGATCCACCGCCACCCAATCCAGCCGCGTGCCCAGGTCGGCTTCCATGCGGCTCACCAGATGCCGGGTGTAGGTGCGCAGGTCGTCCAGTTCGGCGCCGTCCTCGGGCGAGACGATGAAGCGGAAATGGTGCCTGTCGTCGGCGCAGCGTTCCTTGAAAGCGTCGAGGTCGGCGTCGTCGGCCTGCGGCCCGTAGGCCCGGCCCGGCTCGCCATCGCGGCCGGCGCCGTCGCGCTCGATGTAGCGCAGGTGCTTGGCGAGCGATTGCGGGCTGGCGTTGCGCTGATTGACCAGCAGCGTCTTGATGGTCACGCGCCGCGACATGGGCGTGAGCTTCGCGCCCGCGAAGCGAGCCGCTGTGTGGCCGCGCCCGAGGCGCGAGCCTGGGCGCTGGCCAGCGCGTGCGCCGCTGCCGCTGGATGCGGGACGGCGCACCGAGGACTTGCCGCTGCTGGCTTTGCCCGCCTGCTTGAGCACCTTGGAGACGAAGCCCTGGCCCCGGTTCTTCGGGGCGCTGGGGCGGATGCGGAAATCGTCGTCGCGGCGGTCGCTCATGGCTGCGTTCCCTGTAAGCTCCGGCGTGTCCGGTCGTGCGAAGCACGCAGACATGCCCGCATCGGCGCGGGCTTCGCGCCCCAAGCGGCACGGCGGCGAAGCCGCTCCGTGCCGCGCCACCCCCATGTGCAGACAGGCTTTCGACGCGGCCCGGTGCCGCGTCCTTTTGTCTTGCCTTCCGCCTTTGCCCTTCGCTGTCGCTCCGGGCGTCGGCGGCCCGGCGGCGCTGTGCTGCTTGCAGCCAGCACGCCGGCGAACGCGCCAATGGCCGCAGGCCAGGCGCGTTCGAGGCAAGACGCCTGCACGCTGGACGGCTGCGCCGGATGTTGCGCGAAGCGCGGCGCGAATGCGCCCGCGCTGCACGCGCGACGACACGGCGGCGGCAGCCGGAACGGCATGCCCGATGGCACGATGAGAGGCACGGCAACGTGCAGTGAATCGGCGGCCATCATGGGCGTGTCTCCAGCCAGACCGGGTCCGCGACGCCGATCACGGCGGATGCGCTGACCGGGCCGAAATAACGGCTGTCGAACGATGCCGGATTGGTCACGCTCAACAGGAACAGTTCGCCGGGTTCGAGGCGGCGGCAAAGCTGCAAGGATGGCAGCGGCCGGCCCAGCCGGTCAGTAGGCAGCGCGGCGGCCGCAGGCACGCCGTCGATGCGTACCTGCCCGGCGACGATGCAAACGTGTTGCGGCGCGACTGCGCCCACACGTTTGAGCAGCGGAACGCGGGTCGGCAGGTAGCCGCGCTGCGCAGCCAGCATGGCGGCCCTGTCGGGCAGCGGCACCAGCACGATGCTGTCCACGGACAACGGACGTGGCAGCGAGGCGGTGCGCGGGTCGAACGGTTCGATGCGATACCAGCCGACCGCCACGCTGTCGGACGGGTTGTAGGTCAGACGCGGCAGCGGCGACACGAACACCGCCCAGGCCAGCGCAGCGAGGCCGACGGCAGCGAAGCCCGCCAGCACGATGCGAACGCGCAGGCGCGAGCGAGGATGCGGCGCGACTTCGTGCGTGCATGTGGTGTTGGATTGGGTCGTCATGGCAGCGCCCTTCCGGCCAGCCAGGCGGCGTGCCGCTCGGCGGTGTATTCGGGCAGCGCCAGGCGGGCCGCCAGACGGTTGCCCAGCGTGCGCCAGTACGCGGGTGACACGTCGATGGCGACGATGCCTTGCCCTTCGATGCCGTCGATGCGTTCCAGCACGGCCCGCACCGTGTTTTCGCCTTCGGCGTGCAGCAGCAGGCGTGCGCCCGGCCGCACACCGGGGATGCGCTGCATGTCGTCCAGCGGCGTGGCGGCTTGCATCACCATGAGTTGCCAGCGGATCGTGCCGTAGTCGTTTGCTTCCCAGCGCACGCGGCAGAACATTGCACGCGGCAGGAACACCGCGCAGCGCCGCCAGCGGTCGAGCTGGTGCGTGCGCGCAGGTTCGCCGAAGCGCAGGTAGAGCTTGAAGCGCGGTTCGATGTAGGCCAGTGCCACGCGCGTCAGCGGCGCCCTGGCAGGATGGCCGGAAGGAGCTGCGAGCGCAGCCGTAGCCGCGCCAGCGGCAGGCGAAGCGGATGCGGTCATGGGGTGTTCTCCCTGCGATGCTCGGGAAACTCCCGCTCCAGCAGGCCGCGCAGCAGATCGGCCACGGTCACGCCTTGCGTGAAGGCCGACACCTTGATGCGCGCGCGCAGCGCGGGCGTGATGTCGAGGGTCAGGCGGGCGGTGTAGAGGTCGCCCTTGCCCAGCGCATCGGCGTCGCCTTGGCGAATCCACGCCTCGGCTTGCGGATTCGCGGGCGGACGCGCGCCGATGCCGACGCGCTTTGCCGTGCGTCTGCTGTTCGGTGGCGGCTTCTCGGTCATGTCGGCCACCGCAGCAGTTCGTCCACCAGCGCGGTGATTTCACGCGCGGCGGCGCTGTCCGGCGCCGTCTCGCGTGCGAGCCGACCGGCGGCCACGCTGTCGGCGAAGACGATGCGCTGGCGAACCTCGGCGCGCAGCGCCGGCAGCGGTTGGTCGGCCAGCGACTGCCGCGCCTCGCGCCCGATGATCGTGGTGCTGACGCGCCGGTTGATGACGAAGGCCGCGCGCAGCGCAGGCCGGAACACCTGGGCCTCGCGGATCAGCGCCACCATCTCGGCGCTGGCCCGCAGGTCGTAGGGGCTGGGTTGCACGGGGATCAGCACGCGCTCGGCCGCCAGCAGCGCGGAGCGCGCCAGTGCCGCGATGCGTGGCGGGCCGTCGATGACGACGTGATCGGCCCGCCTGGCGAGTTCTGGTGCTTCCTGATGCAGCGTTTCGCGTGCCAGGCCCACGGCGCTGAACAACCTTGGCAAACCCTGCTGGCTTCTGCGCTGTGTCCAGTCCAGCGATGAACCCTGCGGGTCGGCGTCCAGCAGGACGACGTGCTGGCCGCGCATCGCCAGCTCGCCGGCGATGTGTGTGGCGAGCGTGGTCTTGCCCACGCCGCCTTTCTGGTTGAGCAGAGCGACGATCATGGCGCGGCCCTCCCTCTTGGAAAGCCTTGCCTTGATTGGCCTGCAAAACCTGTCGGCTGCCGGCTGGTATTGCCTGCCGTTTGTGGCCGCGTGGTGGTTGTCCACCGCAGCGGCGTTTCCCTACTAAAAGTTAGAGAATTTAAGTTAGGGAAGTTAGAGGGGCGCGAAACCCAATGCTGGCGCGGGTTTGCGGCCGATCGGCACGCCTGATAGCACGATAGTCCCACGCCTGATAGCACGATACCCCGCACGCCTGATAGCACGACACCATTCACAAGTTTTCCCGGAGTTATCCCCGTGCCGTCTGCGGCACGGGCCGGAACGTCAGCAACTCCATGCCGTTGTCGGGCATCCGCTCGATGCCCAGGACATAGCCGGGCAGCGACTGCCGCGCGACCAGCGCGCGCAGGTCGCAGGCGAAGTCGTAAGGCTTGGCGGTGCTGCCGGATTTCTGGTGCAGGTAGCGAAAGTCGAACTGCCAGCCGTATGCCTGCTTGCCGCCGTGCTTGCGCACCAGGCGGTACAGCCAACGCTCGATGCCGCCGGTGAGCCGGAAGTACGCCGGGTCGATGGTCAGCACCAGCGCAGCATCCAACACCCCCGCGTAAAACCAGTCCGGCAGGATCAGCTCGATGCCCAGCGGCGTGCCGCTGGCATCGGCCAGTTCCTTCCATTCGTTGATCCACGAGAAACGGTGCAGGCGCCGCCCGGTCGTCTCGCGGATGGACGTGGCCACCGTGGTCGATTGCAGGCGATCCAGCGCGGCCTTGAGGCGCTGGTAGTCGCGCAGCGACTTGCCGCGCCCGATGAAGCGCAGAATCTCGTAGGGCGTGGCCTGCATCAGCCGCGACGGCCGCAGGCCCGCGTCCTTCGCTTCCACGATCTGCGAGGCCGCCCATATCAGCACGTCCGCATCCCAAATCGTGGCGATGCCGTGCTCCTGCGTGCCTTCCACGCGGATCGTGACGTTGCCCGCGCGGAAGTCGATGGGCTTGACCCGCTTGGACTTGCCGAGCGAGAAGAACGGATAGGCCATCAAATCCTGGCTGTCGCGCGGCGCCATGTCGCCGGGCAAGGCGCGGAACAGGTCGAGTTGTTCGCGCTCCTGCAACGGCCGCTGCCGGGACGGCAGCGCGGTGCTGGACATGGCGATGGCCTGCCGCGCGCCGCCGATCAGCGCGCACGGCTGTCGGCCGAGTGGTGCTCGGCGTATTCGGGATCGGAAGTCGTCTCGAAGCTGCGGTCGGCAGCCCAGGCATCGAGGTCGGCCACGGCGTACATGACGCGCCGGCCGAACTTGCGAAAGCGCGGGCCGCCGCCGATCACGCGCTGCTTTTCCAGCGTGCGCGGCGACAAGCGCAGGTACTCGGCGGCTTCGTCGTTGGTGAGATAGCGTTGGGGCTGCGCGGCAGCGGTCGAGACAGTGGCGGCAGGCCGCAAGGGAGCGGGACGCATGGTGTGAACCTCCATCGGTTGAAAGCGCCCGGCCACACAGCGCGACCGGATGGAGGCAGTCTCAAGAAGCGAGGGGTTTTAGATCAGGGCCGTTTTGCATCCACATCAAAACGACCCTTCTCAAGCGGCGGAAGCTGTGCTAACCGGCGGTAGCCGCCGCGCATCAACGCATCGCCGCGATGCACCAGGCGGCGCACCTTGGAGCGCAGCCCGCCATCGCTGTACCAATCGGCTGCGGCATCTACGCCGAACAGTCCTTCCGCGACTTCACGCAAGGACGCGCCCGCCAGGGTCGCGTCGAGCGCCTGCAAGCTGTGCAGTTCCAGCAGCGCGGTAGGTGTCGGCCTGGGCTTGGCCGCCGCCAGTGCCGCTTGGAGCGCATGACCGCGCGTAGGCGCGGCAGCCTCGCCGCGGTGGGCATAGGCCACGGCCATGCCGTCTTCCAGGCCGGGCGCGAGCGCGAAGCGCAGGCAATGACCTGGGCTGCGCGCGATCAGCGCCAGCCCTTTGCCGTCATGGAGCAGTTGCTTGTGACCGGGGATGCGCCAGAACGCGAAGGTCGCCGCATCCTGTGGCGGATCGGCATCGGGGTAGAGCTTCACCACGGCGGCATGGCCGGGCAGCCAGGCCGGATGCGCGTCGCGCGCATCGAGCGCCGGGTCTTCCAGTAGGCGCAAACCCCAGCGATGCGCTGTGTCTGGCCCGCGATGACGGCGAAGCCAGTCGAGCCGGTAGTCGGGATGCCTGCGCAAATACTCCCAAGCGAGCGCGAGCGCATCCAGCCAAAAGACATACAGGTATGCGGCAGTCGGATACCAATACGCGAGGTGATGAGGATTGACCATGACGCCTCCTCCTGCGAACAGGACTCGCCGCCACGGAAGAACTACGCGCTACATCGCCATCGTCAGAGCGTCATGGGTTAAAAAGGCGAATGGGGTTGTCAAGACCGATTGGCTCCGATGCGTTGCGATATTCGTCTCAATGATGCGGCGGCAGCGCCCCGAACTTGGAGTGCTGCACAGGCCAGCCTGCCGCAGCCCGCGCTGGGCATCATGTCTATTTGGATCAGACTGGTGGGGCTACGCCGCAAGAATGCTGATTAAGACCTGCCCGGTATGACGCCAGACTGAAAAAGTCACAGTCGGCCGTATTCAGTCCGGGATCGCGCCGTCGCGCTCGGCCAGCCGGGTGTATTCCGACAGCGTGCGTGTGGGGCGGAAATAGCGGTCGCGCAGCACGGGCTGCTGGCGCGGCCCGACGATGCCGGCCAGCTCGGACAGCTTGACGGTTCCCTGCGCCGGCATCCCGATTCCCAGGTCGATGAGACCCCAGGCGGTATCGCCATCGGCGGGATCGAGTGCGGCCAGCAGCCAGGTCACATGCGCGTCCGGCGTGAACAGCCGCACCACGGGCACCGGGTCGATGGCCCGGCCAGCGGCGCGGGCCTCGCCGTTGGCGAGCAGTTGCGCGCGCTCCGGGACGGTGGCGAGTGGCTGGGGCATGGTCGGCAATCCCACAAATCCAATGATGCACGGATGCGGTTTCACGTTGAAGCGCAGAACCGCCAAACCGGATTTACGCCTTCGTGCGCAAGCACGGATGCGCTTGCGTGGCTTTGCTGGAACCCGCCGATGCGGATTTCCGTAAAGGCACAAAAACGTAGAACACCAAATGAACACTATAGATTGTAGCCCTATAGAGCGCAATGGGCTGTCATCTTGGTTTTTCGAGGGAAACCATAGGTGGCGGCTGGGAACTCATTGGCGAAGGCATTGAAGACAGTTAGAAAGGCGCGTGGCTTGAGCCAGGAAGCCTTCTCTGACGTGTCCAGTCGCACCTATATGAGCACCCTCGAACGCGACCTTAAAAGCCCGACCCTGCATAAGCTGGCCGAGCTGTGCGAGGTGATGGAGATCCACCCGCTCACGCTGCTGACTCTGGCCTACGCTGGCGACAGCTCGCACAAGGCCGACGAGCTCCTGGCGCAGGTGCGCCAGGAGCTGGAGGCGGTGTTGAAGGAACGCGACGCGGCGAAGCCGCGCGCGTGACGTGGTGATGTGCTGCGAACAGCAGCACAGCGCCCCGCCGCGATGGGCGGGGCGCTGCGGCGGTCACGCCGCCTTGGGCTTGCTGCGCGACCAGATCAGGTCGTGCGTACCGTCCTCGTCCTCGTTCTCGATCAGGCGGGCATAGACCGTCGCCGGGAACGAAGGATCGTCGAGGGATACGGACACGTAGGGCCGCCCGGCTTCGCTGGTCTTCTTCCACGCCGCGCCGATGTCGTGGCCGGCCGCCTGAAGGCGGAAGTCCGGGGCGTTCTCGGTGTCGCCCTTGTCGTTGGGAACCAGCTTGACCTTGACGTTGAGCGTCAGGGTGCGAAGCGTGCCGGTGAAGCCGTCTTTGTCTGCGGTGAAGGTGCCGATGTTGGCCATGATGTTTCTCCTTTCGGTTGAACAAGGTTCGCGCCCATCGCGTCCTTGTTGTGATCCGGCCGGCGGGGGACGGGCTGGCTGCACCGCTTGCGGTCGCAACGCAGTGGAGAACCGGAAGGCGAAAAGAATTTGTCCCGCGAGGAATGCGCGCAGCGCAGGGGAAATTGTTTTCGCCGGACGGTTGCAGCCATAAGCCCGAGGCGCAGCCGCGCCCCCACCAGGATTCACAACGAGACAAGGACGCCTTGGGCCGAACCGCTCCGAAAGGAGATGGGGCCGACTCGGCATCCCCGCATGAAGGCTTCTCCGGCTCGCCCACTGACGCGGGCCAGGTCAACCACCCGACGACAAGCGAGAACGCCCCCGCCGCACCTTGCGGCGCCGCTCTTGAGGCGTGGCGTTGAAGCTCCATAGCGATGCCGGGCGGGTTGTCCGTGAACCGTCCTTCGTGACGTGATGGGCAGGAACCGCCAGCGTTGAGGACGGCACGCACCTGCACAACCTGCCGCAGCAAGCGCCAGCGTGTTCGCCAGCGCCCCGCCCATCGGGGCGGGGCGCTGGCCGGGCCGATCCGGCGCAGCCGATTCGGCCGCATCGAGGGGCGCCAAGCATCGCGCGGCGGGGATAGCCCGCAGGACTTTCCCCTGGAGGCAAGCGAAGCGCGCAGCGCCGCAGACGCGAAGGCGTGAGGGATTGAAGCCGAATGGCCGTGACGGCAAAGGCGGCACGGGGCGCAGCCCGAAAGCCCGGCGGCGCAGTGCGCCGACACGCCCAGGCCGTTCTATATTTTCAGGAAGCAATCGAAGACAAGCCCATGACCCTCCAGCTCCGACACGAAACCCCGGACGACATTGCCGCCATCGAGGCCGTGACCATCGCCGCGTTCGCTGATGCACCACACACCAGCCACACCGAGCAATTCATCGTGCGCGCCTTGCGTGCCGCCAACGAACTGACGCTTTCCATCGTGGCCGAAGAATATGGGCGCGTCGTCGATCACGTCGCGCTGTCGCCAGTAACGATCACCCATGAGCACGGGCGAAAGACCGAGGGCTGGTATGGGTTGGGGCCGATCTCCGTCCTGCCGCCAAGGCAGGGGCAAGGCATCGGTTCGCGCCTGATGGAACAGGCGCTGTCTGAACTGCGGGCTATGCAGGCCGCAGGCTGCGTGCTGCTGGGCGATCCAACGTACTACACGCGCTTTGGCTTCCAGGCCCATGCGGGCTTGCAACTGCCGGGCGTGCCGCCCGGCTATTTCATGGCGCTGGCCCTGCATGGGACAGTGCCGGAAGGCATCGCGCACTACAGCGATGCCTTCAACGCCGCCGCCTGAGCCAGCGCGAAGGCGGCGGCGTTCTAATTCGGCTATTGAACACCGGGCGCGGCGACTGTCGCACCCGGATTTCGCGTCCACCGCGCCCAGGGCGGAACGGCCTGGGCGCGGTGCTGATCGCGGTTATTCCTTCGTCTCGATGCGCCACCACACAAAGCGAAGCGCCCCGGTCGAGGCCGGGGCGCTTGCCTTCGGCGCGGGTCAAGCGGCCAGTGCCTCGGCGGGGTCATCCGCCATTGCCTCGGTATCCTCCGGGGCATCCTGCTCCGGGCCTTCTTCCTGCGCGGCCTCCTGCGGGCCTTCGGCCTTGAAGATGGCGGGCATCCAGCCGGTGCCATCGGCCAGCCGCTCGGCCTCGCTGGCAATGTCGGCCTTCTTGAGCTTCGCCAGCCGGGTGACGGATTCCGGTGCAAACGCGCCCACGGCATCCAGAATCACGGCCTTGGAAACGTGCTTGAAGTAGCCTTCTGCGGTCGGCTTCCACCATGCGGCCATGTCGAGGCCCACGGCCTGCGCCAGTTCCTTGCCGGGCTGGTGCGGCGTGGCACGGGGCGTCACCACGTCCACCGTGGAAGCCACGCACACGGCCAGCAGCCGCACCAGTTCGTCTTGCGACTTCGCCAGCAGCGCGGCGAACAGTTCGGCGCCGTCCTCCGGCAAGGCTTCACCGGCTACCTGTTGCAGTTCGCGCAGCGCCACGGCGGCAGGCGATTCCGGCCAGTCCGGGGCCATGCCTTCCAGCCGGTCTTGCGCCGTGAGGCGCACGCCCAGCGGCAGGTCGTGGCCGTAGTGGCTTTCCTGCAAGACGGTCTGCACCATGCCATGCACCAGCGCGGCCAGCGCGACGTGCGGATGCCGTGCGACTTCGATTTGCAGCGCCGCCGTGCGGTGGGCGCTCAACCGCTGCGCGAGCCGGTCGGACAGGCTCGCGGCCTTGGGCGCGTCGTCGGTGTCCTCGTGCTCGTCGTCGGCGGCTTCGCCTTCGGCACTGCCGAAACCGCGCCGCAGCTTTTCCAGCGTGCGCAGCGCCTTGGCCTCGGCTTCGCGCAGCAAGCCGCGATGAATGACGGCCTCGCCGTTGCGGTCGATGGTGACGATGGCACCGGCCACCTCGCGCACCTCGGGGGCATAGCCTTGCAAGGCGTCCTCCGCGTCTTGCAGTTCGCCGACCACCTGATCGCGCCGCTGTTCCAGTTTCTCGGCCTTGGCCTCGTCCTCGGCGTCGCAGGCTTCTTCCAGTTCGGCGTCGATCTTGTCGAGGCGGGTTTGCAGCGAGGCAATGCGGCGGGCCTCGCGGGTGGTCGGCTCGCGGCGATGGCGCGGGGCATTCTGGAAAGCCTGCCGTTCCTCGTAGGCCAGATGCGGCACGGCCTCCACCCATGCCCAGCCCTCGGCGCGCACGTCCTCGGCCAGCGTTGCCAGCTTGTCGCGTACCAGCGTTTCCAGCACTGCGGTATCGGTGAGGTAGGTTCCGGCATCGCCTTCCGCGAACAGGTCGCGGCGGATGCCGCCGCCTGCCTGCCGGTAGGCGTCCAGCCCGACGAAGCGCACCAGCGCGTGCGCAGCGTCGATTTCGCGCTCGGTCAGGCGCTCGCGCAGCTTGGACGGGCTGCGCTGCCATTCCGGCGCACCATAGAACGCGGCTTCCTGCGCGGCGTGGTCGTCGGTGATGGTCAAGGCCATCAACTGTTCCAGCGTGACGCCTCCGGCCCGGTAATCGGCCATGAGGCGCGGCGAGACGTTCGCCAGCTTCAAGCGGCGCTGTACCACCAGCGGGGACACGCCGAAGTCGGCGGCAATGTCCTCGATGGGGCGTCCTTCCTTGACCAGCGCGGCGAAGGCCGCGAACTGGTCGGCGGGGTGCATGTTCTCGCGCTGCACGTTCTCGGCGAGGCTCACGGTACGGGCCGAAGCATCCGCCACTAGCAGGCACGGCACTTCGTAGTCGGCGGCGATGCGCTTCTTCTTTGCCAGCAGCTTCAAGGCGGTCAGGCGGCGGTCGCCTGCGACGACTTCGTATTGCTCGCCATCGGCGGCGAGGATGACGATCAGGTTTTGCAGCAGGCCGATGCGGGCAATGCTCGCGGCCAGTTCGGGGATGGACTGGCGTGGGGTCGTGCGGACGTTGCGCTTGGAGCGGCGCGGCAGCAACTGCGAGAGGGGAACCAAGATCAGGTTCTTGGTCGGGTCGGCCACTTCCAGCGGCGCGGCGGCTTCGATGGCGACGGCTTCGGTTTTGAGTATGGCGTTCATGGTGATAACTCCTATCGGTTCAGGGATGCAGCAGCGAGAGAAGCGGCAAGGGCTGCTGCCTGCCCCTGCCGGGTTGGGAAGCAAGGGGGATTCAGGCTTTCAACTGGCGCAGGCCATCGGCCATCGGCCAGCAGCCGCAGGGCGCGGTTCAGGCGCACGCTCTGGTCGATGCCCTGCACGGGCCGGGTGGTCTGGCGGCGGCCATTCGCGGCGCGGGCGGACAGGCCGCCTTTGGTCAAGTTCTCCTGCGTGCGGTTGAACACGCTCCACAGGTCGCGGCGGTCGTCGTCGTGGCGGCGCGGCATCAGGATTTGCGATTCCGTGATGGGCGCGGGCCTGTCCTCGTCGTACTTCAACGCCAGCGCAGCGCGGGCGAACACTTCCGATTCCCCGGCGTCCAGCGTGATGGCGCGCATGGCATCGCGCGATTCCTGCGCCCGGTCGAAGCCGTGCAGGACTTCGTAAGCGCCTTCGATGACGTGCCCGGCTACGTCGCCCTTGTGCGGCACGCGCACGTCGGCCACGGTGTCGCCGCAGACAAGGCCATTGCTGCAAACGAAGCGGAACATCCCGGCCAGCATCTGATAGCTGCTGGTGCCGTCATGGGAGTTCAGCAGGATGATTTCGTTGGCCTCGCGGCCGTTGATCTGGCTCGCGTGGCGCAGCCGGATCATGTGCTTGGTGTAGTCGCGGCGGTCGTCGTGGCGCACGCGGGTTTGCGTCACCATGAAAGGCTCGAAGCCTTCCCCGCGCAGTTCTTGCAGCACAGTCGCGGTGGGGATGTAGCTGTACCGCTCGGAGCGGCTTTCGTGCGGTGCCTCGGCGAAGATCGACGGGGCCACGGCCCGGATTTGGTCATCGGACAAGGGACGTTCCGAACGCAGCACCGGGGAGCGGGAAGCGAAGCGGGATGCGAGTTGCATGGCATTTCTCCTGACAAAGAAAAAAGGGTTTGCTGTTCACCGCACACCGGATTCCTAGATTCGGAAGCCCAGCCTTTCGGCTGTTCGGTGCGGTCGGCACGAGGAACCCGGTTGGCCCTGTTGCCACCGTCTTTCCTGAGTTCATCGCCCGCGACGGTCAGGAGCGCGCGGACGGGGGCCGTCAAGGAGACAAGCGCAGGGTTGGTGCGGCCCGCAGGCGAAGCCGAGGACACGGCCCTGCGCGCCTTGACGGCACACGGCCGCGGGCTACAGTCGCGGACAAGGTGATGAAGTCAGGGAAGACGGCTGGACATGGCAACGGCCATCCCTGTGTGCCGACCGCACGCAAGCGAAGCGCGCAGGCCCGGATCTGGAATCCGGGCCGGAGGCGTCAGCCGAGCGGAGCGAGGGAACGATGGAAGCCCGTCAGGGGCGAGACGCCGCAGGCGGCTCGATGCGCCACGCGCACGACAGCGCGACCGGCCATGTTTCTTGGCCGGGGACGCACAGCCTTCAATGCTTGATGCACAAGCTCATGCGCCCGTCATCGGGAAACAGGTTCGACAGCGACTGCCGTGGTCTGGCCGATCCGGCGCAGCCGGTTCGGCGGTCTTTGAGGGGCGCCAAGCATCGCGCGGCGGGGATAGCCCGCAGGGCTTTCCCCTGGAGGCAAGCGAAGCGCGCAGCGCACCAGGCGCGAAGGTATCGGCAACGAGCGCAGCAGAAAAAAGGTGCGCCGCCCCCGCAGGGACGACGCACCGAAGGCAGCGCGGCGCGATCAGTTCGCCGCCGGCGCCGCCATCGACTGCAACTGGTCGATCACGCCAGGCTCAACGAACACGCAAGCCTGCTCGTCCGCGATCGGCACGTTGAACACCTGCGCGAACACCGTGCGTCGCAGATGGGCCAGGCGGCCCGTGCGATATGCCTGCTCGGGCTTCATGCGCCCGCCGGCCTGCGAGCCGCTGCGCTGCGGATCGCATTCGACCAGCGCGACAAAGCCGTCGTCGGACAGTTTCTGATGCTCGGGGCAAAGCCCCCAGCCGGTTGCCGTATGGCGCTCCATGCTCGCGCGCAGGCGCTTGTCCAACAGGACGGCGCCGGTATCGAACGCCGTGCCGCAAACGAGGCAAACATGCTGTTCGAGGGAAATGTGTGATTTGTCGTTCATGACGATCTCCGGTTGCACGGGCGGAATTGCCCGGAACCGTCGCCAGCACGGCGTAGCGCAGCAGTCAGGGGTCGGAGACGGCCACGGGCCGCAAGCGTGCTGGCACGCGCCGCCCTTGACGGCGAGAACGCCGTGATACGGTGAAGGGACACAGCAAGACCGCCCCCTCACACCACCCCACGCATGCGGGGTTTCCGGTAAGCGGAGCGCGCAGGCCCGGGAGGGCCGGAGGCGTCAGGGGTCAAAGCCGAATGGCCGCGATTCGGCACGAAGCGCAGCCCGCCAGCCCGCCAGCCCGCCGACGGAACGCCGTGACGCCCGACAGGGGGCTCGGCATGGGCTGTAGGCTGCCGTCGCTCTTTCACTGCACAGTAAAAATTGCCATTCGGCTGAATTTTCGGTAGAGTTCGCATATTTACTGAACAGTGAACAAGGCTCCACGCCGCATGTTTGAGTCCACCCTGACTGAACGAGAGTTGATCGCGCGCTTGGTTGACGCCCTGCGGGAGCTACCCGAGGTAGAGGCCGACCTCGCCCAGGAGCCAGCCGCCCAGCACAGCGATCGCGGGTACGACGCCCAGGTCGATTTGCACGTTGCTGGGAAGCCCTTCGTCCTGTTGCTTGAAGCCAAGAAGGTCGTCTTTCCGCGAGATGTCCGCCAAGTAATCTGGCAACTCCGGGCGGCGAGCCACGGGAGGCCCACCGGGCAGCGGGAGAACCCCTTGCCACTCCTCGTCGCCGAGTCCATCTCCCCCGGCGCGAAGGAACTGCTCAGAAGCGAGCGCGTCGGCTACTACGACAGCGGCGGCAGCCTGTACCTACCCGCCCCCGGTGCGTACCTCTATATCGACAAGCCGCCCCCCAAAGCCCTGGCGAAGTCGGTGCGGACGCTGTTCACCGGGCGACGTGCCCAGGTGCTTCACGCCCTGCTGGTGCGGCATCAGAAGTGGTTCGGCGTCACCGAGTTGGCACAGCAGGCGACGGTGTCGCCCGCCACCGCCTCCCAAGTGCTGACCGAACTGGAGCGCTTCGACTGGCTGGTAGCGCGTGGGCAAGGCCCGGGGAAGGAGCGCCACCTTCGCGAGCCGGCGGCCTTGCTGGACGCATGGGCCAAGCAGCTCGCCACCATCCGTCCGTCACCTGTGCGGCGGTACTACGTGCCGGGCACGAAGGCAGACACGCTGGCGACGCGAATCGGCCAGGTCTTCGACGCGCACGAGGTCCAGTACGCGATCAGCCACGAAGCCGCCGCGCAGCGCTATGCGCCGTTCATTTCTCATGTCTCCCAAGTGCGGGTGCGCGTGCTGATCGGCGCGAACGCCGATGCCGCGATCGGTGACCTGGACGCGCGTGTCGTCAATGAGGGCGCCAATTTGGGGGTCATCGAAGCCAAGTCGTCAGGCGAACTGCTGTTTCGCGAGCAGATCGACGGCCTATGGCTGGCGAGCCCAATTCAGATCTATCTCGACCTGCTGCGTGGCGAAGGCCGCTCCAAGGAAATGGCCGAGCACTTCCGCAAAGAAAGGATCGGCTTCTGATGGCCAAGCCCGCAACGCTCGACGGCTACAGCGACCAGTACACCGTGGACTGCGAACGTGTCCTCGTGACGCTGCTGCGCGGTCTCGGACCGTGGAAGGATTCGGTCTACCTGGTCGGCGGGCTCACGCCGCGGTATCTCGTCGCCGCACGGCCACCCGCGGTGCCGGCGCACGCCGGCACGCTGGATGTGGACATCGTGATCGATTTGCAAATCCTGGCCGACACCGAGGCCTATCACACGCTGGAGGACAACCTCAAGAAGATGGGCTTCGAGCGTGCCGAGAACGAAGCCGGGAAGAAGCTCTCGTGGCGTTGGCAGACCCGCACCGAGCATGGTGCGCTGATGGTGCTGGAACTGCTGGCGGATGCGCCGGACCTCGTTGGCGGCAAGGTACAACCGCTGCCGACCGAAGGGACGATCTCGGCCCTGAACATCCCGCACTCGTCCATCGTCTTCGACCTGTACCAAGTCACCGAGATCCAGGCCGAACTGCTGGGCGGCAACGGCATCGCCACCGAGAAGATCAAGCACGCCAATCTCGTCAGCTTCACCTGCTTGAAGTCCTTCGCGTTCGATCAGCGCTTCGAGCGCAAGGACGCGCACGACCTGGTCTATTGCATCGAGCACGCGCCCGAGGGCATGGCCGCCGTGGCCGAAGCCTTCCGCAACGAGCGGCGCGGCAAGCACGGTGCCGTCATCGAGGCCTCGCTGGTGATCCTGCGCAGCCGTTTCACGGGCGACGAGAAAACCGAGGGCTATCGCAAGGATGGCCCCGTATCGGTCGCCAGGTTCGAGCTCGGTGAAAGCGACGAGCCAGATCTGCGCGAAGCACGGGCACTGCGGCAGCGGCAGGCCAGTGACGTGATAGAGCAACTGCTGGCCAGGATCGATCAAGGGTCAGCGACATGAGCTTTCCCGCTGACATCAAAGGCTGTATGAAGGACTGCATCCTGTCCCTGTTCTGGCCACGCAAGGATATCGTGGGCTTCTTCGAGAAGCACGGATGCACGAAGGCGGAGATCGCGCCTTTGCAGCTCGAGGGCGAGCATGCGCTCAAGCGGCATGAAGTGGTCGATGCTCTGTTCTCCGCACTCGCAGCACGTTCTGACAACGGCCTTGGCCCGTTCCGGGCGATGCTGCAATCGCTACTGAGCTGGTCGCATTTCGACCCGTACTACTTCGACAAGCTACGCAAGCTGGACCGCAACACAGCCAACAAGAATCTGGAGCATCTCCGCCAACTGCAGGAAATTCGAGACGCCAAGATCAAGGCCGATCGCGAGCGCAGAGCTGCACAGGAGGCAGCTCGCCAGCAACCCACGGCGTCGCTCGATCAACTGCGCGCCGAATACCTCGATCTCCTCGCCGACAAGACCTCACGGCAGCAGCGCGGGTACGCGCTGGAACGGATCTTGGCCGAGTTGTCACGCCTCTCTCATCTGGAGGCCACCGAGGCTTTCCGCGTAAACGGAGAGCAGGTCGATGGCGCAGTGAAGTTCGACGGGGAACACTATCTGATTGAAGCGAAGTGGCAGGAACGGTCTGCAAGCAACGAGCCCGTCTACCAGTTTGCCGGCAAAGTGGCGGGCAAACTATACGGACGCGGCCTGTTCATTTCAGTGAATGGCTTTAGTTCAGAGGTTATTCGCAGCCTCGTAATGGGCAAGGAAATTCAAACGCTATTCATCGACGGCGAGGATCTGATCTTGGTACTGGAAGGGCACCTGAGTTTGCGGGAGATGATCGATCGCAAAGTCAAGGCGGCACAAACCAAAGGGCTCATCTACGTCCATCCCATATCCGGTGCCGAGAAGAAGCTCTGAGATGCAGGCGATCGCTATGTCACCCAAGAACCTGTCAAAGATCCACTGGAATCAAGAATGAGCAGCCTCGCCTCCAGCTATAGGGGCTATGCCGATCTAGCCAAAGCCCAAGCCGAAGGTGAGGACTACAGAGTGCTTGTGCGTCCGGTCGCGGCGTCGTCGATCGCTGTCATTGCGCCACATGGAGGAAGGATCGAGCAGTACACGTCGGACATCGCCTGCGGCGTTGCTGGAGGAGACTTCAATCTCTACTCCTTTGAAGGAATTAGGCAGTCCGGCAACTATTCAACGTTGCATCTGACAAGCCATCGGTTCGACGAGCCGCGTTGTTTGGAACTCCTGTCCAAGTGCGATTACGTCGTTGCGATTCACGGATGCGGCGGCGATGATCAACGAGTTCTTCTCGGCGGGCTTGATGGACCTTTGAAGCTGGCGATCAGAGAAGCGATGCATGGGATCGGAGTCGATGCCCAAAGCGAGGATCACCCGTTTCCCGCCACAGACCCGAAGAACATTTGCAATCGGGGACGACGCGGCATCGGTGTGCAGCTCGAACTGACAATAGGACTCAGGCTGCACGGACCACGCGACGCGATATGCAAGGCGATCCGCTCGGTGCTGATGGCGTTGCCGAACGCGGACCGAGGAAGAGGACAAGGGAAATGATCCTGACCGACAACGAAACCAAAGTCGACCTGCTGAACAACGAGGCCATCGCTGCCACGATCGTCGGGCTGCTTCGTGCCAAGCCCGATCATCCGGTGACGATCGGCGTGCACGGCGACTGGGGGGCGGGCAAGTCCAGCGTGCTCGAAATGATCGAGGCGGGCTTTGCAGACAAGAACGATGTCCTGTGCCTCAAATTCAATGGGTGGCGTTTTCAAGGCTTTGAGGACGCGAAGATAGCTCTGATCGAAGGGATCGTCACGGGCCTGGTCGAGAAACGACCAGCGTTGAACAAGGCGGCTGTGGCCGTCAAGGATGTCTTCCGCCGCATCGACTGGCTGAAGGTCGCCAAGAGAGCCGGTGGTTTGGCCTTGACCGCCTTCACGGGAATCCCGACGCCCGAGCAAATCGGAGCCGTCGTCGGCTCGCTCGAAGCGCTGGTGGCAGACCCCGCCAAGCTCGTGACAAAAGAGAACATCTCGACGGCCATCGATGAGGCCAAGGCCCTGCTGAAGCCGGACGAGTCCAAGAATGTGCCGGAGGAAGTGGAGGCGTTCCGCAAGGCGTTCGACCAGCTCTTGAAAGACGCAGGCATCAAGCAGCTCGTTGTCCTGATCGATGACCTCGACCGTTGCCTGCCCGACACCGCCATTGAAACGCTCGAAGCCATCCGGCTGTTCGTGTTCACGGCGCGGACGGCGTTCGTCGTCGCGGCCGACGAGGCGATGATCGAGTACGCGGTGCGCAAACACTTCCCCGATCTGCCCGACAGCACCGGCCCGCGCGACTACGCCCGCAACTATCTCGAAAAGCTCATCCAGGTTCCGTTCCGCATCCCGGCTTTGGGAGAGGCCGAGACGCGGATCTACGTCACGCTGTTGCTAACCGGCGCCGAGATCGGCGAGAACGACGCAGACTATGGGAAGCTGATCGCCGTCGCTAGGGAAAAGCTGAAGCGGCCTTGGACCAGCGGCGGTCTGGACGTAGCGACTGTCAAGGCGACACTCGGCAAGCAGGCCGAGAAGGCGAACAATGCGCTTGCGCTCAGCGACCAGATCGGTCCCATCCTGGCCAGTGGTACGAAGGGCAACCCGAGACAGATCAAGCGCTTTCTCAACACGCTGTTGTTGCGCGAGCGCACCGCGATCGCACGCGGTTTCGGCGACGACATCAAGCTCCCCGTGCTTGCGAAGCTCATGCTCGCGGAGCGCTTCATCCCGAGGTTGTTCGAGCAGATCGCGTTCGTTGCGGCGGTCCATCCGCAAGGGCTGTGCGAAGACCTGGAAGCGCTGGAAACGGGTTTGGCGACGGCTGGTGACAAAGAGAGTGAGCCCAAGGGACATAAGACCAGCGAGCCCCCGCCCGCACCCGACAGCGCCGTGTTGACCGAGTGGAAGTCGCTGGAGACGGTGCGCGACTGGGCGCACCTTTCGCCGAAGCTGTCGGGGCTCGATCTGCGCCCCTACCTGTTCGTGACAAAGGACAAGAAGGACTACTTCGGCCCGGTGTCTGTGTTGGGTCACTTGGCTGGCGTGGTGGAGAAGCTGTTCGGGGGCAAGATGACCGTCCAAGGCTACGACGCCGAGTTGAAGCAGCTCGTGCAGCCCGAAGCCGAGAAGGTGTTTGAGGCCGTGCGCAGCAAGATCATGAGCACGGGAGCCTTCGACACCAGGCCGGCGGGTGTCGAAGGCCTCGTTGTCCTCGTAAAGGCCCAGCCCGGCCTTCAGACCCGCTTGATGGATTTCCTGGAGGCACTGCCAAGCGGCAAGTGCGGGCCTTGGGCGGTCAGCGGCTGGCAGGGTGTCATCAAAGACACCGAATGTGCCACGCGCCTGACGAAGCTGCTGGGAGACTGGGGCAAGGTCACCAACAACCCCGGCCTCAAGGCAAGCGCCGAAGCAGTGCTCAGGGATCTGAAGGGAGGCCGTTGATGGGAACCTCGACAGCTTACGGCGGCCCTGGCGGCGGAACACCGCTTGTTCCTTCATGGCTGGGCGACGCCGGTGGCGGTGACGCTCCTGCTGCCCCTCCGGGCAATGGGGCAGGTCCGGACGGCCAGGCGCCCGCGGATGGTACTGCGCCACCGGTGCCGCCGAACCGCCCGCCCATTCCCCGGACTGCGGACCCGCAACGCTTCGCCGGTGCTCGCTCTAACCTCACACGATTCGCGGGCTCCGGCGGTAGCGACCGGGCCAGCCTGGGCCGCGCCGTCTCAAGGTACGTCTCGACGTCCGCCGGGGGCGCGCGCCAGGCTGCCCAACGCATGGGCGCCTCTCGGGGTTCCGGCGCGCGGCTCCTCGGCTTCCTGACCGATGCGCAAACGCGGGGTGTGCGCGAGGCGTTGCGAGCGCTGGACCTGGAATCGTTGGCGGGTCGCCCGATCACCGAAATTTTCGTGGGCCTGGCCGACTACATCTGTCCGGGCGCGGGAACGGTTGACGAAGGCATCGCCCGCGAGGCCTACATCGAAACCATCGTTGAACTGGCGAGTGAAGGTCTCACCGACCTTGCCACGTTCACCCCGGATCAGATGCAGACGGTTTTCGAGCTGTATGCCACCCATGCGATCGAGGCGCGCATCTGCAACGACATCGGCACCAAGGCCGTGACCATGCCAGCGGACGCGCAGGCTGCACACCGCGTCGAGCAGCAGTTGCGCGACTTCATCCGAGGCGGGGTAAGCGACGCGGTCACTCGTGCCAGGGCAGAGACACCCAATCTCACGCCCGAACGAATTCAGGGCTTCGTGGACGCAGTGTACGAGTCCGCATTCGCGATCTTGCAGACCTTGGGTGATGCGGAGGCCAATCAATGAAGCGGCAACTCCTGGCTGGCCGTTTCGGCCCTGACGACCACGTTGATGTAACGGTAGGCGCCGATGAGCAGCGAACCTACCTGCAATTGGTCATCGGCGAAAAGTCCTTGGACCACGGTCTCGGTGGCGCGCTCACCAGCCTGAAGAAGATCGGCGTATTCCCCTCGGAGATCGGCATCGACCTGCTGGTGCTGGCAGCTCATGTCCATGCGGCCGACACACGCATCTCTCGTGCCGAGCAGTCACAGGATTCGTGGACGCGCGAAATACGGCTGGTTGTTCCAGTCAGCGATCCAGCTCGCTGGAGCGCAGCAGCACCGACGCTGAAGAAGTCGCTTGACTTCTTGACAGGCGATCGCTGGACGATTGGCTTCAGAGCACGTCCGGCTCGCTTCGCGACGATCGCCCAGACAGTTCCTCCGAGCCTGATCGCTCTCCCCTTTGATTCCGTCAGCCTGTTTTCCGGAGGACTGGACAGCCTGATTGGCGCCATCGACCTGTTGGAGGATGGTGCCACGCCGTTACTGATCAGTCACTTTGGTGAAGGTTCAATCAGCGACGCGCAAGGCAAATTGTTCACGGGTTTGAGAAAGCAGTATGTCAAGTCGTCTTTCGAGCGGCTGCGTGTCGGCATGACCTTCAAGAAAGGTTTGGTGGCCGACGTTGGCTCGGAAGACAGCACGCGCGGCAGGTCGTTCCTGTTCTTCGCACTCGGCGTGTTCGCGGGCACTGGGCTGGGGCACCGCTTTGTACTGCGCGTACCCGAGAATGGTCTGATCGCTCTGAATGTGCCATTGGACCCTTTGCGGCTGGGCTCGAACAGCACTCGAACTACGCATCCTTACTACATGGCAAGGTGGAACGACCTACTCGGCGAACTCGGCATCAACGGCGAAGTTCAGAATCCGTACTGGGACAAGACGAAGGGCGAGATGGCCGCAGCCTGCCGCAACCCGGCCCTCTTGAAGAAGCTGGCGCCAGATTCGTTGTCGTGCTCGTCCCCCGCCAAAGCCCGATGGCTAGGGCATGGCATCGAGCACTGCGGCTACTGTCTGCCATGTCTGATCCGCCGCGCAGCGTTGGAGGCAGCATGGGGTACGGGAAGCGATCCGACGACGTACACCGTATCCGACCTTCACGCCCAGCCGTTGGATACGCGCCAAGCGACCGGAGTACAGGTCAGGTCGTTTCAGTACGCGATCGAGCGCTTGAGGGAAAAACCGCAGCTCGCAAACCTCTTGATTCACAAACCGGGCTCGCTTGCTGAAGAAGCCGAGCATCTGGATGAGCTTGCCGATGTCTATCGGCGCGGCCTTGGCGAAGTTGCGCGGCTCATTGATGGCACCGAGGCGAAACCGAGTTGACGAGGATGCGTGCATGATCTCTTCAACCGGCCTCGTGGACTTCCACTGCCACCTCGATCTCTACCCGGACCATGCCGTGGCAGTTCGGGACGCGGAGGCGGCCGGCGTGTTCACGCTGGCGGTGACGACAACACCGCGCGCCTGGCCTCGCAATCACGAACTCGCGCAGCGAACGAAGCATGTTCGAGCGGCACTGGGGCTGCATCCGCAGTTGGTCGCGGAGCGTGAAAACGAAATCGAATTGTGGGATCGATACCTTGCGGAGACGCGCTACATCGGTGAGGTCGGATTGGACGCCGGCCCCCGGTTCTTCAAGTCACTCGATGCGCAGAAGCGCGTATTCCAGCATGTGTTGCAGCGCTGCGCTCAGGCCGGTGGGAAAGTGATCACGGTCCACAGCATCAGGTCAGCCAAGGCGGTGCTTGATCTTGTCGAGACGCATCTGCCACCCGAGCGCGGCAAGATCGTTCTTCATTGGTTCACCGGGACAAAGAGCGAGGCGAAGCGTGCGCTGGAGTTGGGCTGCTACTTCTCGATCAACGCAGGAATGCTTGGCAATGAGAAACACGCGCCAATGATGCAGACCATCCCGCTGGATCGGATGCTGACGGAAACCGACGGTCCCTTCACTCGCGCCGGCGACAGACCCTCGCAGCCGGCCGATGTGGCGGGCGTAGTGGAGTCGCTGGGCCGTTTGCATGGGCTGCCTGCGACCAATGTGGCCAACCTCGTTCGCGACAACCTACGCGCTTTGCTCGGATAGTTGGAGATCAATGGAGTAGTGGTGGTCGGCCGAACCACGTGTGCTCTCGGAAGCCAATTGTCGTGACACCGACACGACAATCTTGGCTGCCGACCGACTCACGAAACAGGCCGCAGGAGGACATCATCGGTGTATCTGGCACAACTGAGAATATCCAACTTCAGGAAACTACAGAAAGTTGATCTGAGCTTCCAGCCAGGACTGAACGTTCTGGTCGGCTCTAACAACGTCGGCAAGACCGCTGTCGTCGATGCACTGCGTGCGCTGCTTGCGGGGCATGATGAGCCGTACCCTCGCCTCGACAGCGAGGATATGCACCGGCCCAAGGGCGGTGCTCCGGCGGGCGACATCGAGTTCCAGTACGTCTTTCGTGATTTGGACCCGGATGACGAGGCCGATTTCCTGGCGGCGCTGAAGCCCGACGCACTCGGCAAGCTCGAAGCGCATATCACCATCCGTTACTCGGAAGCCGACAAGACGGGAAGGCTGCGTGCCTAGCGCTGGTGTGGCGACCACGAGGACATGGGCTTGACCGCAGACATGATGGAGAACTTGCGCGGTGTCTATCTGCCCCCGCTGCGGGACGCTTCGCAAGGACTCAAGCCCAGTCGCACCAGCCAATTGGCCCGGTTGTTTCAGCTCCTGGCTGACGACGCGGGACGCGATGGCATCAATGACGCGCTGAAGAAGCTCGACGAGGAGTTGAAGAAGCACGAGCCTGTCGTCAACACTCACACAGCCATCAAGAACCGGCACGGTACGATGCTTGGGCCGCAGCTTGCCCAAATTCTGGATCTTGGCCTGAGCGGTAGCGACTTTCAGCGGCTGGCGTCGCGCCTGTCGCTGGTGGTGGACACGTTCGAGATTGAGCAGAACGGGCTCGGCTTCAACAACTTGATCTTCATGGCCGTCGTGCTCAGTGAGCTGGCCAAGAACCCGGAAGCAAGCTATCGAGGCCTGATCATCGAGGAGCCGGAGGCGCACCTGCACCCGCAACTTCAGGCGGTACTGCTGGACTATCTGGGGACTATCAAGGCCGTCGAGGGCGAGAAGCCTGTCCAGTTGTTCGTTACAAGCCACTCCCCCAACTTCGCCAGCATCGCCGATCTCGACAGCCTTGCCTGCCTGGTCGATACGGGGAGCTCCGTGGAGACATTCTTTCCGCGTACGATCGCCTTCGGCAAGGGGAAGCGGGAGAAGCTGGAACGTTACCTCGACGTGACCCGTGCCGAGTTGTTCTTTGCCCGCCGTGTCATCTTCGTCGAAGGTGCGGCCGAGTTGATGCTGGTGAGCGTGTTGGCGGAGAAGTGCGGGCATAGGCTGCGCGAACACGGTGTCAGCCTGATCAGCGTCGAAGGATTGAACTTCGACTCGTTCCTGCCGCTGTTCGGCGAAAAGGCACTGAAGATCCCGGTCGCTGTCATAACAGACGCGGACCCGGTCGGCGAACCCGACGGCGACGGAGAACCGCAGGCGGCCTACCCCGCGCCCGGTACTGCTGTGAAGGTGTCGGACAACACCGCCAAGATGAAGGAAGGCGAGGATACCTTCGTCAAGGTATTCCACGGTCTCAAGACATTCGAATACGACTTGGCCCTGCATGCCGACAACCGTGTCGCGATGCTGGCGGCTCTCAAGGAACTGCATCCGAAGATCGGCGAAACCGTCGCAGTAGCGGTCGAAGCCGCGGAAGGCGATGCGGCCAAGGCGCGCGCCCTTTTCAGCGGCATGTTTGAGCGCCCGCAGAACAATGTGCAGAAAGGCCGCTTCGGCCAGGCACTCGCGCAGGTGATTGCCGATGGCGCCGCGTGCGTAGTGCCGGACTACATCCGCGAGGCAATCACCCACGCCTGTCAAGTCAAGGAGCCCGAGTAGTGACCCAGCCGTCCGACGAGCAGTTGCAGGTCATCGGCGCACCAATCGCACCGATGTCCGTAATTGCCTGCGCTGGCAGCGGCAAGACGTTCACCGCTGTACGCCGGCTGGCGCAGATGCGCCGACAGCTCGGTGACGACCGCGGTCGCGTCGCTCTCCTGTCGTTCTCCAATGTCGCCGTGGATACCTTTCGGCGCGAATACCAGAATATGGTCCAGGAGGTGCCCTCCAGAGTCGCCCACGGCCGCGTTGAGATCGACACGCTAGACACCTTCATCACCGGCAACGTGCTGCGCCCACACGCATATCGAACGATGGGTGCGCAGCAGGCCGCATTCCTTGTGATGGGCGGTGAAGCGTTCCTGGGCGGCTTCAGGTTCCAGACGAACACGTATCCTCGCGAGATCACGCAGATGCAGGTTGGCATCGACAACAACGGTGCCTATTTCTGCTACGCGGACAACGACCGGACGCTCAGGCTGGATACCATGCAAGCGACGCGCCTTGTGCATCGTCTTGGACAGGTAGGTGCCTATACACACAACCTCGGGCGCTACTGGTGCTACCGCACATTGGTAGAACAGCCCGGCATCCTGCGCGCCCTGGTCCGCCGCTATCCGCACATTCTGATCGACGAAGCGCAGGACATCGGTACGGCTCATCAGGCCATCATCGAGCAGCTTGTCGGTGCGGGCTGCCAGGTCTCGTTGATCGGTGATCCAAACCAAGGCATCTACGAGTTCGCCGGTGCCAATGGGGCGTTCCTGACACGGTACGGTCAGCGGGAAGGTGTCAACAGTCTCCACCTGACCAGGAACTTCCGGTCTGTGCCAGCGATTCTGGATTTGGCCAATATGCTGTCAACGCGGGCAGACACCGCGGACAGGTTAGTGCCCGATACGACGCATGGCGCTTTCTTCGTGCCCTACCGGAACGCCGAACGCGAGAACCTCATCGCTGCTTTCCAGGCGGCGGTGCTGGCGGCCGACCTGAAGCTGGAAAGCTCGGCCGTGCTGTGCCGCGCCCGGGACATGGCCAACAAGCTCGGCGGCAACGAAGGGGCGCCAGGCCAGGGAACCGTCAAGGCTCTCGCACAGGCCGCCATCCTGCGCGACCGGCACCAGGACTATCTCGCCGCGTTCAAGCTGGTGGCTTCCGGCATCGTCGGTCTACTTGCCAACCCGCCGCAGGGACTGGTGGCAAGGATCACGCAGCCCGCGCGCTACCCGGATGATCGAATGCTGCGACGGCTCGTTTGGGCATTCACACGCAATCGGGATTCGGGGCTGCCGGCCGCGACATTGACCGGGGACACGCAGTGGCATCCGCTGCTGCTGGAACGGACGAGGACATTGCTGGCGCAAATCGCACAAGACCACGGCTTGGCGAGCACCAACAACCTGGGCAACAAGCTCGCAAAAAGGGGGTTGCCCAATGCGCCGCTGATCACCGCCGCTGACTTGGCAGCGAACGACGACGCACCGCGCATCCGAGTGGACACAGTCCATCAGGCGAAGGGCGAAAGCCTTGATGCTGTGCTGTACTTGGCGAACCGGGAACACGCCAATGCGCTGCTGGCCGGCGTAGACACCGAAGTCGGGCGCATCGGCTATGTTGCCGTGACTCGCGCCCGCAATCTTCTGTGGCTCGGTGTACCGGCCAATGCGCTGGAGGAATTGAGACCCGTCTTGCTTGAACGGGGGTTTCAGGAAGCCGGCGCAGCGATAGCCCTAGCGTAGCAGCCGTCAGGCCGCTCGCAAGTCGCTCGAACTCCGAGACAGCGTCTCGGAAATCCTGATGCCTATGGTAAGGCAGGGATTGAAGCCGGATCGCCCAGCAGCGCCGACGGCGCTGCGGACGACGCAAATCCCTGGTGCCTGGTCATGCCGTCGCTTCGGCAGGCTGCTGCTTGGCGCCGGTGATCGCCTTGCGCCGACTCGCCACCAGTTCGGCGGCCTCCCGGACCGGCTTGTCCTCGGTGTGGACATAGCGCATGAACATCACCACGGTCTTGTGCGCCGTGAGTGCCATGCCGACCTTGACCGGAATGCCCGAGTTCGCAATGTCGGTCGCCGAGCGGTGTCGAATGCCGTGCGTCCCCACGTGCGTTGCCCCCGCAGCTTTGAGTGCACGGCTCCAGCCGCCGTAATACTCGCCTGTGGTCAGGTGTTGTCCCGGATGGCGCGGCGACGGTAGCACATAGCGAGCGCCTTCCTTGTGCGGCGCTGTCGAAAGCAGCCGGTAGGCTTCCTCGCTCATGGGCTTGGACATGCCGCCGGTCTTGCTGTCAGGCCAGACGACCCGCCGGTTCTCCAGATCGACCCATTCCCATTCGAGCGAGACGATTTCGCCACGGCGGCCAGCGAACTCGAACTGCAGGCGGATCGCCAACGGGACCACGTAGTTCTCCAGCCCTTCGGCCTCGATCTTGTCAAGCTGTCGGAACAGCTTGCCCATGTCCTCGTCGCTGATGAGATGGGTGGACTTGCCAGCCGGAAACAACTGGATATGCCGGCAGGGGTTGCTGCCATCGGGCCGGTAGCCCCACACCTCGGCCAGATTGAACATCTTGCGCAAGATGCTGAACGCCTTGTTCGCCTCGGTGGGCTTGTACGAAAACTTTTCCATCAGCCCGGCAATGTCGGGGCGCTTCACGTCCTGGACCTTCTTGCGGCCCAGCAGCGGGATGATGCAGCGGTCGATGACGCGCTGATAGCCGACCTGGGTGCTGGGCTTGTTGCGCTTCTTGGAGTGATCCTCCATGAACTTCTTGCACAGCTCCTCGACGGTAGGTGCTTTGCGCGCTTCGGCCTTGGCTGCGCCGGGATCACCGCCCCGACGTACCTGAGCCAGCCACTCCTGTGCCAAGGATCGGGCCTGTTCGACAGTCAGCTCTCCGTACTGACCGAGCGCGGGCTTGCGGCGCTCGCCGGCGTTCGTCCGGTACTGGAGCATGAACACCTTGCGACCCGATGGGGTAATCTTGCACAAGAAGCCGGGCACCAACGTGTCCCGGAGTTCGACGGCCTGCGCCTGGGGTTGTGCCGCATCGACAGCGGACTTGGTGAGCTTGATCTTTGCCATGATGACTCCTCGGAGAGACCCGGTTCCCAGGAGCCTTCTAGGGGCCAACAGAGGGGAAGTCGGGTCAAGTTTCGGAAAGCACCGGCATATGTTGAACTCGCCTAAGTCCTTGATAAACCTGCTGTATCTGGCTGTGGCGTAGTCCAGCGAAGTCCGGTGCTGGAGGCATCCTGAAATGAAAAAGCCCCGCGGTTTCAGCAACCGAGGGGCTTTTTCATGAGCGGAGACAGGATGTCCGGCAGCCGCGATGCGCAGCGCAGGCCCCGGTTGGCGGGGCCCGCCCTGAATTACTGCTGTTCGACGCCAGCCTTCTTGAACAGCTCGGCCCACTGCGGCACCTGCTGCTTGACCTTGGCATCCAGGGCCTGCGGGTTGGCGTCGGCGGTCAGCACCGTGGCGCCCAGCTGCTTCATGCGTTCCTGGAACTTCGGATCCGCCAGGCCGGCCTGCAGGCTCTTGACCAGCTTGTCGACCACCGGCTTGGGCGTGCCCTTCGGCACCCACATACCGTGCCAGATACCCACTTCGAAGCCCTTGAAGCCGGACTCGTCCATGGTCGGCAGCTTGGGCAGGGTGGGCACGCGCTGCAGGCTGGTGACGGCGTAGGCCTTGACCTTGCCGCTGTCGATCTGCTGCGTGGTGTTGGTGGTCTGATCGCACAGCAGGTCCACCTGCTTGCCCAGCAGGTCGTTCATGGCCGGCGCGGTGCCCTTGTAGGGGATCGTCAGCAATTGCACGCCCAGGGCCTCGACCAGCATGGTGCCGCACAGGTGGCTGGCGGCGCCGATGCCGGCGTTGGCCAGCGAGACCTTGTCCTTGTTCTTTTTGACGTAGTCGGCCAGTTCCTGGATGTTGTTGGGCGGGAAGTCCGAGCGCGCGATGATGGTCATCGGCACGTCAACGACCAGGCCGATCGGCTCGAAGCTCTTGTAGGGGTCGTAACCCGGATTCTTGTAGAGCGACGGCGCGGTCGAGAAGCCGGCGTGCATCAGCAGCACGGAATAACCGTCCGGTTGCGCGCGGGCCACCTGCGTGGTGCCGATGGTGCCGCCCGCACCGCCCTTGTTCTCGACCACGACGGTCTGGCCCAGCGAATGCCGCATGGCTTCAGCCAGCGAACGCGCGACGTTGTCCGTCGGACCGCCGGCGGCGAAAGGCACCACCATGTTGATGGGGCGTTCCGGGAATTCCGCGTGGGCGGCGCCGGCCGCGAGCATGGCGCTGGCCGCGAGGAGGGCCGAAAGCGTGCGGGGGATGAGGGTCATGAAGTCTCCAATTGCAGGGTTTTGCTTGCTGCGATGTGTTTTTGACCGCTGACTTATCGTTTGTGTTTGTCTGTCATCAGCGTGCAAGCAGTGTAGAAAAGAATTGATACGCCGTCATGTCCGGTATTTCCCGAATCATGGGAAATGCTTGTGCTGGATCAACCCCGCACCGGCGCCTGCACTGTTAATGTGCAAATAGTTGTTGCGTTGCACCAATATTGCTTGACAAGGTTTTTTAGGCCCGTAGAATGTCAATTGTGCAGTGCATCAAACGGGCCGGCGGTAGCTTGTAGTACCAGTTTCCGCGCACGTTCCTTATTTCGTCGCAGACACCATCCTTATTCGCCGGAGAGCCTCCGGTTACCCCTAAAGGAGCAATTCTATGAGCGCTATCCCGCAACAAGTCCTGGACCGTCAAAAAGCCAGCATCAACACTTTCGTGGCCGCCCAGTCGGCCGTGTTCGCCGGCTTCGAAAAGCTGGTCGAGCTGAACCTGAAGGTCGTGCGCGCCACCCTGGACGAAGTCGCCCAGAAGTCGCAGCAAGCCGCCGAAGTGAAGGACCCGCAGGAAGCCGCGGCGTTCGCCTCCGGCCTGCTGCAACCGGGCGCCGAAAAGGCCCTGGCCTACACCAAGCACGTGTATGACATCGTCGCCGGCGTGCAGGGCAACCTGGTCAAGCTGACCGAAGAGCAAATCGCCGAAGGCCAACAGCAACTGACCGACGCCGTCGAGCAGTTCTCCAAGAACGCCCCCACGGGTTCGGAAAGCGCGGTCGCCCTGATCAAGTCCTCGCTGGCCACCGCCAACAGCGCCTACGATTCGCTGACCAAGGCCGCCAAGCAGGCCGCCGAAGTCGCCGAGTCGAACCTGAATGCCGCCGCCAACGCGACCTTCAAGGCAGCGACGGATGCCGCCGACGCCGCCACCAAGGTCGCCAGCCGCAGCCGTCGCAGCGCCTAAGTATTTGGCGCGCGATGCTGCGCAAATTGCAGTTATGTAGTACTGTTGAGTGACAGAGCAGAGCTGGAATTAGGGCCACCCTTCGGGTGGCCTCTTTTTTTGCCCGTTTTCCGGGGCGCGCCGGCGATCAGCGGGCGACGGCCCGCACGCACTCGCCCACCAGGGCCGGGCCGCGGTAGATCAGGCCCGTATACAGCTGCACCGCGTCGGCGCCGGCCTGCATCTTTTCCTGGGCCTGGCGGCCCGACAGCACACCGCCCACGCCGATGATCGCCAGGCTGTCGCCCAGGCGTTCCTTCAGCCTGCGGATCACCGCCAGCGACAATTCATGCACCGGCGCGCCGGACAGGCCGCCGGCTTCCTCGGCGTGCGCCAGGCCGGTGACCGCGTCGCGCGACAGCGTGGTGTTGGTGGCGATGACGCCATCGATGCCGTGGCGCGGCAGCGCGTCGGCGATGGCGTCGATCTGTTCCGTGGTCAGGTCGGGCGCGATCTTGACCGCCATCGGCACGCGGCGCTGGTGCTGGTCTTCCAGCGCGCGGCGCTTGTCCGCCAGTTGCGCCAGCAGCGCCGACAGTTCGTCGCCGCCTTGCAGGGCGCGCAGATTCTTGGTGTTGGGCGACGAGATGTTCACCGTCACGTAGTCGGCGTGCGGGTAGACGCCGGCCAGGCCGATCAGGTAGTCGTCGGCCGCGCGCTCGATCGGGGTGTCGGCGTTCTTGCCGATGTTCAGGCCGAGGATGCCACCCTGCTTGCGCCACTGGCTGCGCTGCACGTTGGCCAGGAACGCGTCCAGCCCCTGGTTGTTGAAGCCCAGGCGGTTGATCAGCGCGTTGGCGCGCGGCAGGCGGAACATGCGCGGCTTGGGGTTGCCCGGCTGCGCCCGCGGCGTCACCGTGCCGACCTCGACGAAACCGAACCCCAGATTGCCGAGCGCGTCGATGTAGGCGCCGTTCTTGTCCAGTCCCGCCGCCAGCCCGATGGGGTTGGCCAGCTGCATGCCCATCAGGGTGCAGGGCGCCTTCGGCTGCGCGTGCAGCAGCTTGCGCGTGGCGCCGCATTCGTAGGCCCGCTGCAGTCCCGACAGGGTGACTTCGTGGGCGGTTTCCGCGTCCATGGCGAACAGCGCCGGGCGGGCCAGGGGATAGGCGTGGAAGAGGATCGACATGGAGCGGGATTGTAAAGCGTCTTTGGCCGGCCTTGCGGGCGGCGGTCGCCGGCGCGGATCAGGCGGCCGGGCCGGGCGGCGTGGCGGGCGCGGGCGGTTCGCCCCAGGCGCCGTCGATCAGGTATTGGGCCGGATGGAAGCTGGCCTTGTACGACATTTTCTGGCTGTCGGCGATCCAGTAGCCCAGGTACAGCCATGGCAGGTTGAGCGTGCGGCACTGCTCGATCTGCCAGAGGATGCTGTAGGTGCCCAGGCTGCCCGGCACGTCGGGATCGTAGAAGGTGTAGACGGACGACAGGCCGTCGTCCAGCACGTCGATGATCGAGACCATCATCAGCACGCCCGCGGGGTCGCGGAATTCGACCAGGCGGGTGTTGACGCGGCTGGTCAGCAGGAACTGCGCGTACTGCGTGCGGCTGTCCTCGTCCATGCCGCCGCCGGGATGGCGACCCTGCTGGTAGCGGGTATAGAGCCGGTAGTGCTCGGGCGACCAGGCCAGCTCGGCCACGAACGATTGCAGGTTGCGATGGTCGCGCCAGGCGCGGCGCTGGCTGCGGTTGGGCGCGAAGCTGGCGGTGTCGACCCGCACCGGCACACAGGCGTGGCAGCTGTCGCAGTGCGGGCGGTAGGTGAACAGGCCGCTGCGGCGGAAACCCTGCTCGACCAGTTGCGAGTAGGTGCCGGCGTTGATCAGGTGGCCGGGCGCGGCGACCTGCGACCGTGCCTGGCGTCCCGGCAGATAGCTGCAAGGGTAGGGAGCGGTCGCGTAGAACTGCAGCGTGGAGAAAGGTAATTCTTTGAGCTGGCTCATGTGGATCCCGGTGTCCGGCGCCAAGTCCGTGACGGGGACGACTACATATTAACGCCTAACCCGGCTTGTGATGTGGGTGGGGACGGAACGCGGCGCCAGGTGGCGGGGCGGCCGTCAGGCCGGGTCGGCAGGCGCCAGGGGCAGCAGCCGGCCCGTGCTGTCCAGCCGTCCGGGCGCCCAGGCCAGCGGCGGTTGCACGGCGGCCGCGCGCACGTGTTCCAGGAAGCGCGAGCGCGGCACCGGCCGCGCGCCCAGGCTGGCGAGATGGCGGGTCTGCTGCTGGCAGTCGATCCACTGCACGCCCTGCGTGCTGACGTAGCGCACCAGGTAGGCCAGCGCGATCTTGGAGGCGTTGGGCACGAGCGTGAACATCGATTCACCGAAGAACATGCAGCCCAGGTTGATGCCATACAGGCCGCCGGCCAGTTCGCCGTCGATCCAGGTTTCGATGCTGTGGACGTAGCCGGCCTGGTGCCAGGCGAGGTAGGCCTGCCGCATGGCGGTGGTGATCCAGGTGCCCGGCTGCCCGTCGCGCGGCGCGGCGCAGTGCGCCATCACCGTGGCGAAGGCCGTGTCGACCCGCACCTCGATGCGCGGCGCGGCCTCGTGTTCGTGGCTGGCGATCTGGCGCAGCAGCTTGCGCAGCGAGTGCGAGGGCGCGAAGTCGCGACAGGCCAGCACCATGCGCGGATCCGGGCTCCACCACAGGATCGGCTCGCCCTCGGAATACCAGGGAAAGATGCCGTTCGAGTAGGCCTGGATCAGGCGCGGCGTGGACAGGTCGGCGCCCGCCGCCAGCAGGCCGTCCGGATCCGTCAGGGCGAATTCCGCCGGCGGAAACGGCGTGTCGGCGGCAAGCCAGGGCAGCTTCAACGGTGCGATTCTAGGGTGTAGTGGTGAGGGCCGAACGTGCCGCGCTTGCGGTCCTCGAAATAGCGTTGCAGCGTGGTCGCCACGGTGCGGAACGCCAGGTCGTCCCAGGGAATGTCGGCCTCGTCGTAGAAGCGGGCTTCCAGGCTTTCCGGGCCGGGATCCAGCTCGGGGCCCAGCACCTCGGCCAGGTAGAACACGTGCACCTGCTCGATCTGCGGCACGTCGATGATGGTGTAGATCTCGCCCAGCCGGATGCGCGCGCCGGATTCCTCCAGCGTCTCGCGGCCGGCGCCCTGCGCGGTGCTCTCGCCCAGCTCCATGAAGCCGGCCGGCAGCGTCCAGGTGTTGTAGCGCGGTTCGATCGCGCGCCGGCACAGCAGCACGCGGTTGTCCAGCACCGGCACCGTGCCCACCACCAGGCGCGGGTTCTGGTAGTGGATCGCGCCGCAGTGGTCGCAGATGTCGCGTTCGCGGTTGTCGCCCTCGGGCACCCGGCGGTTCACGGGCGAGCCGCATTGGCTGCAGAAGTTCGCACGGCGCGGCGCGGGGAAGTATTCGAGGGGCGATTTGGCGGTCATGGCTACGATTCTAACGGCTGCGGCGACGGCTGGCGCGCCGCGCGGGCGCCATCGGCGCGCGGCTGCCGAAGCGTTCTTCCAGGTGTTCGACGAAGGAACGCACCTTGGGCGAGAGGAAGCGCCGGTGCGGATAGGCGGCGTACATGGAGATCGGCGTGTGGGCGTAGTCCTGCAGCAGGGCGGTCAGGCGGCCGGCGCGCACGTCCTCGCCCACCAGGAATTCCGGCTGCAGGATCACGCCATGCCCGGCCAGCGCGGCGGTGCGCAGGACGTCGCCATTGTTGGCGCGCAGGGCGGCGTTGACCCGCACCAGGTGGGTGACCCCGTCCTTCTCGAAATGCCATTCATTGCCGGTGCTGGCGTAGGCGTAATGCAGGCAGCGGTGCTGTTTCAGGTCGTCCGGCGTGCGCGGCACGCCATGGCGTTCCAGGTAGGCGGGCGCGGCGCACACCAGCAACTGCTGCGGCGCCAGCGGCCGCGCCACCAGCGAAGAATCCTGCAGCGGGCCGATGCGCACCGCGACGTCGTAGCCATCCTCGACCAGGTCGACCACGCGGTCGTTCAGGTCCAGGTCGATGATGACGTCGGGATAGCGCAGCAGGTATTCGGCGATGGCCGGCCCCAGGTGCAGGATGCCGAACGACACCGGCGCGCTGACGCGCAGGCGTCCGCTGGGGGCCTGGCCCTCGGCCTGCAGCGACAGCTCCAGGTCGGCCACTTCGGCCAGGATCGGCCGCACCCGTTCGTAGAAGGCGCGGCCGGCGTCGGTCATGCTGAGCTTGCGGGTGGTGCGGTTCAGCAGCCGCACGCCGTACTTTTCTTCCAGGTGCGCGATCTGGCGCGTGACCACGGAGCGCGCCTGGCCCATCTTGTCCGCGGCGGCCGCGAACGAGCCCAGTTCCACGACCCGGGCAAAGGTCTGCATGGCGGTGTGGGTGTCCATGATTGTTACCTAACGGGGAACAATAAGTTGCGATTTTGCATGTTTATCTTTGTTTTTGGAATCGCAAGAATAGCGGCCATGAAGAATCTTCCCGTCCTGGGCGATTCGCTCACGGAGAATGCAATGACCGATACCCGTACCGCGCCTTATGCGGCGCTCCTGCTCCGCATCGCGCTGGGCGTGATGTTCCTGGCCCACGGCCTGACCAAGCTGCTGGTGTTCACCCTGCCGGGCACCGCGCAGTTCTTCGCCAAGATCGGCTTCGCGAGCTGGCTGGCGTATCCGGTGACCTTCTTCGAGATCGGCGCCGGCGCGCTGCTGATCCTGGGCGTGTTCCCGCGCTGGATCGCCGCGGTCGCCGCGGTGCAGCTGTTCGTCGCGTCCACCGTGCACTTCGGCAACGGCTGGGGCTTCAGCAACCCGGGCGGCGGCTGGGAATACCCGGTGTTCCTGGCCGTGGCGGCCGCGGCGCTGGCGCTGCTGGGCGATGGCAAGTTCGCGCTGATCAAGAGCCGTCGCGGCTGATCGCCTGGCGCATCACACTGTCTACTGGATTGGACATCGTCCCCGAGGCGGCCGGCACCTAGAATGGGCCGGCCGCCTCGGCTTTTCTGGAGATCCCATGTCGTTCATCACGCGCATTCTCGGCGTCGCCCTGCTTGCCGCGGCCCTGTCGCCCGCAGCCCAGGCCTCGCCCGAACAGGAGGCCGCCAACAAGGCGGCCGTGCTGGCCTTCTACGAGAAAGGCCTGAACCAGAAAGACGCGGACGCCGCGGTGAAATACCTGGGCGACCGCTACATCCAGCACAATCCCAACGCCGCCGACGGGCCCGAGGGATTCCGCAAGTTCGTCGCGTTCCTGCGCGACAGGTATCCGCAATCGAAAAGCGAGATCAAGCGCGTCTTCACCGATGGCGATTATGTGATCCTGCATGTGCACGCGGTGCGCGAACCGGGCTCGCGCGGCAACGCCATCGTCGACATCTTCCGGCTGGAGCAGGGCAAGATCGTCGAGCACTGGGACGCGGTGCAGCCGATTCCCGAGCAGTCCGCCAACAGCAACGGCATGTTCTGACCCGTCCGGTTTGCCGCCGGCGCGCCGTGTTGCGCGAACGTGCCGGATCAGGCGGTGGGGTTGGCCTGGAAGCCCAGCGTGGCGGGTACCTGCGTACGATCGATCAGGCGCAACGGCGCCAGGTCGTAGACGCCCGGCAGCGCGATGCGCAGCGATTGCGCAGGCGCCAGGCGATCGATGGCGTCCAGCAGGGCGGCTCCGTCTTCCGTGACGAGCCGTTCCATCAGGGGCGGCAGGTCGCGGTCCAGCACCACGCCGGGTCCCTGCGATGCCATGGCGTACAACTGTCCGGCGTCATCCAGCCACCAGCCGCTGATCGCGCTTACCGCTTGGCCGGTGTGCGTGAGCAGGGCGTGGTCGGCGTCATCGAGACGCAGCACGTACGGCGCGGCATCGAGCCGCACGAAGACGCGCTGCGGGCCGTTCTGGAAGAACCAGCGGCCGGCGTCGTCACGTTCGTAATTGCGGTCGATGAAACCCTGGATCTGGGTATTGGTGATGGACTCGCCCGGCCCGCCCGCGGCGGCCTGTCCTTGCGGATGCAGGCGCCAGCGGCCGCGCGGATCCAGCGACAGCCAGCCGAACACCGCGGGCACGTCGGGCCAGCGGGCGATGGCGTCTTTCACCGAGGGATCCATGGTCAGGGGCGGATGATGATGGGGGGCGGGTTGATGATGATGGCGGGCGCGGGCATGGCCGGCACCAGCACGGGCTGGGGCGCGTAGCCGTAGCGGTAGTCGTCGCGGCATTTGCGCTTTTCGCGGTAGTCGCCGTTGCGCTTCCACTTGCGCTCGACCTCACAGGCGCCGTCCCAGTACTTCTCTTTATACTCGCCGCGGCCATGACCATGGCCATGGCCATGGCGGTGATGGCGGTCGGAATCGGCCTCGGCGGCCAGCGGCGCCAACGTCATCAGCGTGGCGGCGGACAGGGCGAGCAGGCAGGGGCGGGCGCGTCGCGTTTTTTGATTGCTGTGCATGGGATCGTCGTCGAATGAAAACGGCGTCACCTTAGCAATCAAACGATTGACTGGGCGTAGGGATGGGTAACGAGATGCAGGGGGGAGAAATACTGGAGGCGCAAGCCGGAATCGAACCGACGTACACGGATTTGCAATCCGCTGCATAACCACTCTGCCATTGCGCCAGTACTGCAAGAAAAAAGGAAGCTCGGTATAGGCCGGTGCTTCCTTTTTGTATTTGGAGCGGGAGACGAGTCTCGAACTCGCGACCTCAACCTTGGCAAGGTTGCGCTCTACCAACTGAGCTACTCCCGCGGGGGCACTGCGTTTGATGAACCGGGTTTGACCGCTTCGGGTTAACCGGGGGTTTCAACCGAGGCTTCTTTTGAAAGAGGCCGTGTCCACCAAAGACAGCGATTATACACAGTTTTTAGGACTTGTGCGGGTCCGCCGGCATGCCCGGCAAAAAAAGTAGCCATGGCGATGCGCCGCGGCCCGGAAGTCCCGTGGAGGTCGTCGGAAGGCGCGCATCGATGACCCATCGCGGGCAAGACGCATGACCAGGGTGATGACGACGAGGCTGGCGTCACGACGCAAGGCAAAACCGGGGAAAGAGATCGACAGGAATCTGTCGTTGAGGAAACCGGCGCCGATGATGCCTGGCGATCCGTTTCAATAAGCAAATCCGGCGGATGATTCCAACGATGCGGCGACGTTCATGAAACGGTGCATCTGCTGGAGCGGGAGACGAGACGTGTACTAGGACAGTAAGTCGTTGTTTCCCAAACACTTTCTTCGTTGGACTGGCCAGCGAAGACCTCAATTGTAGCCTTGTTTTTCGTCCTCGGCAACAAATTCGTCCAAAGAGTTCCACAGACGTCCAAAGAGCTGCACTCAGTACACCAGACCCACGATCGGTACATCGTCGTAGGCGACTGCCTCGAACTCATCATCCACGCCCGGTTGTCTGCCCCGCATCCATCATCGTGAAGACGATCAGGCAGATGGTTCTGGTGATGGCACAGGTCGGATGCTGGGAACGCCTGCACCACAACTCACAAGGACCTTCTGCTCAAGCTCCTTTGAAAGAACGCGCACGCTGGCCACCGCGTTTCCGCACACGATTCTTTGTCGATATATCAGGATGACGGGGCAAGCATGACAGACGCGGGTTTGCTGCGTCCGGCTGGACATTCGACGACGATTGCGGCCCCTTAACGCCTCCTGAGACCGCTGGCATATCAGGTCATACCTAGACGGTTTTGCAGAAACCGTAACTTCTCACGACCCTGATAGCGTGAGCGTCACTGTCGAGCCTACGTCCCGATGCTCGACCTTCTAATCGATGAATTTTTGCACATCGAGCACACGACGACTACCAGTTGCGCGAACTGGTGAGCAGTATTCAAACCACATGACGAAGCGGCCTTCGGTGCCCACTTCCTGCACAGACGACAGGCCGACCATGAGGTCGGTGACAAAGGAGTCGGTCATGTAGTTCTTCTCCTGGAAGGAGACGGAGCATGCACGAGAACAAGAATGATGCACCAACATCAAAGGTGTTCTATCGCCCGATCGAAGCGTCCATCCGCTGGGCCGGGCTGCTGCGATACGAGCAGGTGATCCTGGCTTCGATTTCGTCGCCAAGGCGCCTGCCGCAGTCGTTGGACTGCCCACGTTGCGCCGAGCTGAGACTTTGCACCGAACGTATCTTCGACGGCATCCTCAATGGAGAACTGCCCTTCGGGCAGAACGGCATCACGACGCGCGATTCCACGCTGATCGACTCCCCTGATCTGACGGTGCGCCACGTCGATCTGAAGCGCTGGATGCGCCAACACTATCCCGAGCAACGACCGGGCTTCCTCTTCTCCCGAAGCGAGCGCATCACCCATCCCTTCATCTCGCTGGAAACTGGGCAGGCGATGCTAGTCGAGCGCCTGGCCCTGAAATCCACCTTGGACCAGTACAAACGCCAACTGCATGAGTTGCAGGAAAAGCACGGGGCGCTTCTCAAGCAGATGGCGCCCTCTGCTGGCGCACAGTGCCTGATCAGTGATCGCGCCGAAGCCACCTACCTGAACATTATCGGCAGCATGCTGGACCTGATGCTCGGCCAGTCGCCTTCGGGCGTGCCGTACTCCAGCTTCAAGACGCAGGAGGCGGTGGTCAGTGCATTGGTCGCCCATCACAGCGGCGCCATGGGGATCGCGGAGCGGACGCTAAACGGCAAGTTCGCCACGGCCAGACGCCGGCTGCGTAGCGCGACAGTCTGAGGTTTTCCATCTTGTATGTGCAATCGCGGAGATTGCATTTGCAATGTCTTTTCCCATCCATGTCTATTGAATGGAGGTCACGCCAACAAACGCCACTGAGCGTTCAGGAGTGACCGCCATGTCGCAAACACCTGCACTGCCCGCAAGCGAGCGCCGCATCCTGCGGCTTGATGAAGTCGAAACCAAGTCCGGTTTCAAACGCGCCCACATCTACAACCTGATGCGCAAAGGCTTGTTCCCGAAGGCGCTGCGCCTGGGCGTGCGCGCGGTCGGCTGGGACTCCATCGAGATCGATCAGTGGATCGCCGAGCGCGTCAACAACCGGGCCTGACCCGTTCTCCAGCGGACTTCCCATCCTCACACGGAGAACGCCATGCAGGTCGTATCCATCATTTCAACAAAAGGTGGCGTCGGCAAGACCACCACGGCCGCGAACCTCGGCGGGCTTGCCGCCGACGCGGGGCTGCGTGTGCTACTGCTCGACCTCGACGTGCAGCCCACCTTGTCCTCGTACTACGAGCTAGGTCACCGCGCACCTGGTGGCATCTACGAGTTGCTGGCCTTCAACGAGCGCGACCTCGGGCTGCTTGTGTCCCGCACGATCGTCGCGGGCCTGGACTTGGTGCTCTCCAACGACCACCGAGGCGAGCTGAACACCTTGCTGCTGCACGCGCCGGATGGCCGCCTGCGGTTGCGCCATCTCTTGCCGGTCCTGGCGCCTCTCTATGACCTGGTACTGATCGACACCCAAGGCGCGCGATCGGTGCTGCTGGAGATGGCGGTACTCGCCTCCAACCTCGCGCTGTCGCCCGTGACCCCGGAAATCCTCGCGGCGCGCGAGCTGCGGCGCGGCACCATGCAGTTGCTCGAAGACATTGCGCCCTACCGGCACCTGGGCATCGAGCCTCCACCTCTGCATCTGCTCATCAATCGCGTCCACCCTGTGTCAGCCAATGCACGGCTGATCCAGCAGGCCCTGCGCGATCTTTTCCAGGACCATGCCGGCATCCGCGTGCTGGCCACCGACGTGCCGGCCATCGAGGCGTATCCGCGTGCAGCTACGCGCGGATTGCCAGTGCATCGGGTCGAATACCGCCAGCCGCCGGGCAGAGTCGCCCCCGCCGCGCTCGACACCATGCGCGGCCTCGCAGACGAACTATTTCCGCAATGGCGGCACCGATTTGCCATGGTGTCCGGCCGTCCGCCACACCCTCTTGATGCCGGGAGGTTCCATGGCGAACGCACATGAGCTTGCCCGAGGCCACAAGCGGCTTCGCGCCCTGATCGAGTTCGCGGTTGGCGAAGGTTGGCACGTCAAACGCACGCCTGGCGGCCACCTCAAGTTCACCAAGCCTGGCTGCGCCGCGATCTACACCAGCTCGACGGCCAGTGACCACCGGGCGACCCTGAATGCCCGTGCGCAAATCCGCCGCGCCGAGCGCGAGGCCCGATACCAAGCGCAGGGAGGCGGCCATGGCTGAGATCACCTCCCAGCAGATGGCTGGCAAGCTGCTCGCGGCCGGGTTCGAGCGCAGCGGCCCGTCAGCCTCGACCTTGAGCGACCCGATCGCCGACACACCCATGGTCGTGACCCTAGATCAGTTGCGCCCCTACGACCACGATCCCAGGAAAAAACGCAACCCGGCCTACGAGGAAATCAAGGCGTCCATCCGCGAGCGCGGTCTGGACGCGGCGCCGGCCATCACTCGCCGACCAGGTGAGGACCACTACATCATCCGCAACGGCGGAAATACGCGGCTGGCGATCCTGCGCGAACTATGGTCAGAGACCAAGGACGAGCGGTTTTTCCGTATATCGTGCCTGTTCCGGCCGTGGCCCAGCCGCGGCGAAGTCGTCATGCTGACCGGCCACCTGGCCGAGAATGAATTACGCGGGGGCCTCACGTTCATCGAGCGCGCCCTCGGCGTCGAGAAGGCACGCGAGTTCTACGAGCAAGAAAGCGGCACTACCTTGAGCCAGTCCGAGCTGGCCCGCCGCCTCGCTGCCGATGGCTTCCCGGTACAACAGTCGCACATCAGCCGCATGAACGACGCGGTGCAGTATCTCCTGCCCGCGATCCCCACCGTGCTCTATGGCGGCCTCGGTCGCCATCAGGTCGAACGCCTGTCGGTCATGCGCAAAGCCTGCATGCTCGCGTGGGAGCGCTACGCCAAGGGCCGCTCCCTGGTTCAGGACTTCGACGAATTTTTCCAGGAAGCGCTGTCGCAATTCGACGTCCAGGCCGACGAGTTCTCCGCGCAGCGCGTACAGGACGAGCTGATCGGCCAGATGGCCGAGTTGCTGGGTGTCAATTACGACGTGCTCGCCCTGGACATGACCGAATCCGAAAGCCGGCAGCGCGCCTTGATCAGCGACCCAACGCCGCCCTCGACGCCGCCTGCGTTGCCGGAGCCGGAGTCGGAAACCATCGCGCGCCCAACTGCCAACACCGCGCCACCCACCGCAGGGGCTGCATCGGCAGCGCCGCCTGCAGGCCGACCTGCGCGCGAGAGCGACACGGATACCAGTCAGGCGGGTCCGGCCAGCCCTGCGGCGGGGAGCGATCTGCTTCGGGAGCACATCGTTTCGCCGGCACCGACGACCGAACGGCTCCAGTCCATCCAGCGCATGGTCGCCGATCAGTTGGGCGATGCGCTGCCTCCCGACTTCTCGGCGAGCGTCTTGCAGTCCATCCCCGTGCAGGCTGGCGGGCTCTATCCGATCTCCGATGTCTGGTACATCGATCCCGGCTTGGATACTGCCGAGCGCTTGCGCATCCACATCGCACAGTTCGCCCGCGAAATCGCGAGCGAGGCAGACCTGGACGAGTGCATTGATGACCGTGCAGAGGGTATCGGTTTCGCCTGCCGGGCCCGCACCCAAAGTCCGGCGCCGCTGGGCCGTTCCGTCCTCGCATTGTTGGCGTGCCTGGCCGGTCAGCGGCCCGCCGACGTCGGTCTGCACGACGGGCAAATCGTCATCGACCTGCCGGCATTGCTGCACGGCCAGGGTGATGCGGCCCAGCGATTGAGCGACACCGCGCTGGTCAAGCTGTTCCGGCTGCTGCGGCTGGCCCGGCGCCTGCTCGATCTTGAAGCCGGCGCTGCGGACCTTGGAACGTGAGCGAGGGAGGCCAGCATGTCCGCACCACACCCACTCAACCAGGCCGTCATCGCGCAGGCCCTCTATGACCTGCGCAATGGGCAACTGCGCCGGTGCAAACTGATGGGGTTTGGTGAGGAAGAACTGGACGCCCTCAAGCATCCCGCGCTGATCAGCGTGCTCGCCAACGCCAACGTCTCCTGGTGCTCGGTGACGGTCAACCGCGAAGTGCTCCGGCGACTACTCAAGCAGGCGCAGGACGTGGAGAAGGAAATCGCCACGGTCGATCGCATGCTCAGGCTGGGTGCGAGCACCGAGATGGTCAGTCGGTTCTATGGCCTGACCCACCAAGAGGTGGCGCTTCGCCGCGAAATCCTCGGCCTGCCCAAGCGCAAGGGCCGCCACCCCGTGCTGGACGAGAAACAGGACACGGATCTGTGGCGGCAATGGAAGGCCGTGACCGGCAGCAGGAATGTCGATCTCGAAGACGAAACCTCCATTCTCGACGCCGCCATGGACTTGGCCGAAGGCATGTCGCTGCCTCTGTCGGTGGTCTGGGCCTCGATCAAGAGCTGGGTCGATCAAGGATTGGGTTGAGCCATGGCCGTGGACGACACCGCACCACGCCGTGGCCCCGTCGCACTCGCGGACCTGTTCGACGCCGCCTTGAAAGACCTCGTGCCCAAGCCCAGTGCGCCAGCACCTATGCCTGCGCCGACGCCCGCCACGTCCGGCGATGCCTTCCTCTTCAGCGGCAACCGGCATGAGACCGTGCCGCGGCGACTGTTCCTCGACCGTCGCCTTACGCCGCTGGAGCGCAACGCCTGGCAGGTGTTCCGGCTGATGCTCAACGACGATGGCGTGACAGCCTTCCCGACGTATGAGCAGCTTCGACCCTGGCTGGCATCGATGCCCTGCGCCGGGCAGGCCTCGCATGAAACCGTGGCCCGAGCGTTGACGCTGTTGCGCCTCACCCGATGGTTGAGCCTGGTGCGGCGACGGCGTGACCCCAAGACCGGCCGCATCCTCGGCAACCTCTACGTTCTGCACGATGAACCGCTGACGCCCTTCGAGGCCATGCAGCTCGACGCCGACTACCTGGCACTGGTCAGCCAGTCCCTCGGCCATTCGGCCAAGGCCGTCCAGATGGTCGGCCTGAACACCCTTAAGGAGATCGCGGAAGATCCGCTGCTCTCCGGGCGCACATTGCCGTCGCGGCTGCAGGTTCTGGCAGAACGCCTCGCCAGCCAAGGCATCACGGCCGCCGCAAGTTATCCACAGGAGGACGCCGCCCACGATTCCGAAGAAGGAGTATCGAGCCTTCTTCGGAATGCGGATGACCCATCTTCGGAATCCGAAGCAGGGGCGAAACCCGTGCCAAACGCCTCTCTTCGGAATCCGAAGCAGGCCCGTACAGTACGTAGTAGTCGTATTAATGAAGTACGTACTACCGCGCAGGCGCGCGCGCTGGGCGATCTGCAATGGCCCAAGCGCTTCACGGAACTGAAGGCAGAGCAGCAGACAGGTGCCAGGGTGGCATTGCAGCAGGTTGATGCCGCGCTGAGACAGGCCGTGCTGGACGAATGGGCCACACGATGCAGCAGTCATGGCATACGCAATCCTGCGGGGTATCTGTTCGGCATCATCCAGCGCGCCATCCATGGCGAGTTCAATGCCTGGGCCAAGAAAGACGCGCCATCGGCATCCGTCCCACCAAACGAGCGACCACCACCAGCACCGCCACCTCAGCCGCAGGGTAAGCCAGTGCCGCCAGAAGTCGCCAAGCAGCACATCGAGCGGCTACGCAATCTGCTCGCCAGCAAATGAGTCGGCATGCCAGGCGGTGAAACTAGATGCCCATGGCCGCCAGTAGAGCTATCCCCTGGGGATAGTTCCGCTGCTGGGCACAACGCCAAGCTGTCGCAGGCCTGGGATCGACCATCTGCCGCAGCATCGGCGTTGTCCCCCCTGATCTCGGCGTGCAGCGTTCGTTAGCGCTCCATGGAGCTATCCCCTGGGGATAGCTCGCGCCGCATGCAACCGCCACGCCCTAAACCGGGGCCCGCCGGGATTCGGATTCTTGACTGACTGCCTTCCGCTTCCTGTCGAAGCTGGCCGCTCCTTTTCCAACAACGAGCAGACACCATGGCAACCAATGAACCTCTGCAACTGAATCTCGGCTCCCTGCGCAGTGCGATGTCGCTGACCCTGCACACCCATCACGCTTCCCGCATCTGGCATGGCCGCGCCGCCGCCGAGGGGCGACCGGGCATCGTCGGCCTGAATGGCTATATCGCTCAGATGAACAAGATGCGGCGGGGCTCAGAACAAGACGATCCGTACTCGGACTGGTGGATGCTGCGCATCGAGGACAAGCTCGACCACACCAAGGTCACGCTGCAATCGCTGCGCGAGCAGGTGGACCAGGCGCTGGCGAGTGTGCCGCCGGCGCTCAGCCTGGGCGAAAACCTCAACGTGCAGCCGGTCAAGCTCCCGCTCTTCGTCAACGCGCAGCTCGGCTTTGCCGCGGTCTATCTCCTGGCCGACTACGACGACATCGCCCGCAAGCTGATCCTCGCCCATCACACCGCGCTCATTGACCGCAGCACCTTGGAACGCTGGCTCAACGAGGGCGCACATTCATTGCGCAGCCTGTTCTCGCTGGCCCAGCAGTATCGCTATTCGGGCTGCACACGCGATGACTTCGCGTCGAAGAATGCCGCAGCGCGGGCAGCGCTGGAGAAGTATGGCGAACTGCCGCAGGACGTGCTGGAAGGCACGCGCCGGTCGAAGTTTGCGCCGCCCATCGTGCGCCGTGGCCTGAAGCAGCGCGGCGACGGTCCTGCCGAAGCATCACTGCTCGGCGATGAAACCACCACCGCAGAGTCGCCCGAAGCCGCAGCCGGCGAGGACGAGCCGGCATGAGCGATCCGAACCCACCGACCCGCTACTTCCGAGGCCTGCAACAGGGTGCCTTCATGCGGCTGGAACACGCGGCCTATCTAAAAGGCCTTTTAAAGCCTTTTAAGGGTAAAGGGGACTTCGAGGCCTGGGCCAGCCAGTGCTTCGCCATGCGCGACGAGTTGATTGCCCTGGCACAGCGACAGGTACTGGAGCAGGCATGCGGGCACCCCTTCCACCTGCTGCCCATCGAACTGGCCCAACAGACCACTGGCGCAGGAACCGTCTTCTTGCGCTGGCGCAGACACGACAGGTCGGCCATGGGCGTGGCGCTGTGGCGGGAGCTGGTCGCCAGCAGCAGCACACCCGTCAACCTGCTGGCCGACCTGCACGCGATCGAGCTGCAGCGCATCACGTTGAACATGCAGATCAGCCTGCTGCACACCTTGGGCAGGCAGGCGCAGGAATGCGCCAGCAAGGCGGCCGAGGCGGACGACGCCTACCTGCGCCGGCTCACGCCCATTCCCGCCGCAATGCGCGATCGGTGATTGCGCCGGGCACCCAGCACGCTCCCGGCGCCGACGAGGCACGGGTATTTCAACCACCACGGAGATCACATCATGAGCACGCATTTTTCCGGCGAAGGCAACATCGGTTCGCCACCGGAGTACCGCGAATTCCCCAACGGCAACGACGAACCCAGTCGCCTGCTACGCCTGAACGTCTATTTCGACAACCCTGTGCCGAAGAAGGATGGCACGTTCGAGGACCGGGGCGGCTTCTGGGCGCCGGTGGAAATCTGGCACCGCGACGCCGAGCACTGGAAGGACCTGTACCAGAAAGGCATGCGCGTGCTGGTCGTCGGCCGCATGGAGCGCGAACCCTGGACGGATAACGAGGATCAGCCGCGCGAGACCTGGCAGATCAACGCGCGCAGCGTCGGCATCCTGCCGTACCGCATCGAATCCGTGACCCTCAGCCCGAAGCCGCAAGAGGCAGAGCCCAAGCCCCAGGCCGCGCAGGAACCGGCTGCGCCGAAAGAATCCAAGCGCAGGAAGTGAACCGGCATGGAGGGCGGTCGCACGTCTTCGCCGCCCTCCATGCGCTCGCGAGCTATCCCCAGGGGATAGCTCCACCAACGTCCACCGACTTTCACGCGCTCCCTCATATCGCGGCTCCCGGTCCGCACACCTGCGGCCACGCGCCACCCCCGCACAAGCCATTCCATCCCGTGAAAGCGGTCACCGCCGCATGCGGCTTGTTTGCTGCTGCCCCAGGTGGCGCTCGGCATCCTCGATTCCAGCAACTCCATGAACAACGGGAATCGGGATGGACGGACATGCGGCTGTTCTTGTGCGAGAAGCCCTCCCAGGGCAAAGACATTGGCCGGATTCTCGGTGCCACGCAGCGCGCTGAAGGCTGCCTCAACGGTTCCGGCGTCACCGTCACCTGGTGCATCGGCCATCTCGTAGAAGCCGCAGCGCCCGAAGCCTACGACGAGCAGTTGAAGCGCTGGTCCATCGAGCAGTTGCCCATCATTCCTCAGCACTGGCGGGTCGAGGTCAAACCGAAGACCGCCACGCAGTTCAAGGTCGTCAAGGCGCTTCTGGCTAAGGCGACCCAGCTTGTCATCGCCACAGATGCCGACCGCGAGGGCGAGTTGATCGCCCGCGAGATCATCGACCTGTGCGGCTACCGCGGCCCCATCGAACGGCTGTGGTTGTCGGCGCTCAACGATGCTTCCATCCGCGCGGCACTCGGCAAGCTCCGGCCATCGGCCGAGACGTTGCCGATGTACTACTCGGCGCTGGCACGCTCTCGGGCGGACTGGCTCGTCGGCATGAACCTCAGCCGCTTGTTCACGGTGCTGGGACGACAGGCTGGCTACGACGGCGTGCTGTCGGTCGGCCGCGTCCAGACCCCCACGCTCAAACTGGTCGTGGACCGCGACCGCGAGATCGCCGCCTTCGTGTCCGTGCCGTACTGGGCCATCGACGTGTCCCTGTCCGCTGGTGGCCAGGCTTTCACCGCGCAGTGGGTTCCCCCGAACACATGCACCGACGACGCCGGCCGCTGCCTGCAGCAGCCCATCGCGCAGCACGCCGCGCAGCAGATCCGCGCCGCGGACAGCGCCCAGGTGGTGGCGGTCGAAACCGAGCGCGTGCGGGAAGGCCCGCCGCTGCCGTTCGACCTGGGGACCTTGCAGGAGGTGTGTTCCAGGCAGCTTGGGCTCGATGTGCAGGAGACCTTAGACATTGCTCAGGCCCTATACGAGACGCACAAGGCCACGACGTACCCGCGCTCCGATTCGGGCTACCTGCCCGAAAGCATGTTCGCCGAGGTGCCAACGGTCCTCGACAGCCTGGTCAAGACCGATCCCTTGCTGCGACCGATCATGGACCAGCTCGACCGCACTCAACGCTCACGCGCCTGGAACGACGCGAAGGTGTCTGCTCACCACGGCATCATCCCGACGCTCGAACCGGCGAACCTCTCGACCATGAGTGAGAAAGAACTGGCAGTGTATCGGCTGATCCGGGCGCATTACCTGGCGCAATTCCTTCCTCACCACGAGTTCGACCGCACTGTGGCGAACCTCTCCTGCGGCCAGCAGACGCTGGCGGCCACCGGCAAGCAGGTCGTCGTCAAGGGTTGGCACCTGGTGCTGGCCGAACCGCAATCCGAGGAGGATGGCGACCCTGCGGCGCGCAGCCAGGTACTGCCCGCGCTGCGCGAGGGCCTGGCATGTCAGGTGGCCGACGTCGATCTGAAGGCGCTCAAGACGCTGCCCCCTCGACCCTATACGCAGGGCGAGTTGGTCAAGTCCATGAAGGGCGTCGCCAAACTGGTCTCGGACCCGCGCCTGAAACAGAAGCTCAAGGATACGGTCGGCATCGGCACCGAAGCGACGCGGGCCAACATCATCAGTGGCCTGCTGACGCGGGGCTACCTCGTGAAGAAGGGCCGCGCCATCCGTGCCTCGGATGCGGCCTTCACCCTGATCGACGCGGTGCCCACAGCGATTGCCGACCCAGGGACAACCGCCGTCTGGGAACAGGCGCTGGACATGATCGAAGCTGGACAGCTCACGCTGGACGTATTCATCGGCAAGCAGGCTGCATGGATCTCACAGTTGATCGCGCAGTACGGCAGCACGTCCCTGTCCATCAAGGTTCCCCACGGACCGCCTTGCCCACAGTGCGGCGCACCGACGCGCCAGCGCACCGGCAAGAGCGGCCCATTCTGGTCGTGCAGTCGCTACCCCGACTGCAAAGGCACGCTGCCGGTCGAATCCGGCACGTCCAGGCGTGGTGCCTCGCGCCCGCGCCGCAGCGGCCGCAAAGGCTCCTGACCGACCCCGTTCCCCGTGAGCCGTGCCCGCCATCGGCGGCGCGGCCTGTGTTCCGCACGCCCTGCGGGACGCCCAGCGCGCAACGCCTTCTTGTCCGTGTGCGCGTCCCGCCTGGCCGTCCCCGGCCGCGGGACCTGAAGGTAGCTTCTCCGCGAACCGCCTCCTGCGCGTTCTGCTGATCTGCATTTCTCCCGCCTCTGCGAAGGGTCCCCCGGTGGCTTGCCAAGCTGCGCGAGCCACCCGGAGACCCTTCGTGGTCAGCGGTATTCGGTGCCGGTGCCCGCCGGCGCAAAAACGGGCTCCCTTTGTGCGCGGATGTGCGCCAGACGATGCCGGCGCGAACCACGACATGCGCCGGGTGTGATTGCTGATGAGCAGACGGTTCTAGCGACGACCGGGCCTGCACCAGCCCACGGGTGGTTCTGTCCTCCCGAGCCGAAGGCCGCAGGGCCTTCGGCGCCTTTCTCCTGCCTATCAACGTCCCGGCCCGCCCCGGGCCACACGAACAGGAGACCCGACATGAACCCGCAACCTTGCACCCTTCGCGGTGCGCCCCAGGCCGCGCCACTGCTGTACGGCAGCGTGTGCAGCGGCATCGAGGCCGTGAGCCTCGCATGGCAACCCCTCGGCCTCAAAGCCGCGTGGTTCGCCGAGATCGAGCCGTTCCCGAGCGCCGTGCTCGCCCACCGTTACCCCCATGTGCCCAACCTGGGCGACATGACCGCGATCGCCCGTCAGGTGCGCGCCGGCATCGTGCCGGCGCCCGACATCCTGGTCGGCGGCACGCCGTGCCAGTCGTTCAGCGTTGCCGGCGCGCGCCAGGGGCTGAACGACCCGCGCGGCGCCTTGACCCTTGCCTATGTGGAGCTTGCAAATGCCATCGACCAAACCCGCCACCAAGACCGCCGCCCGCCGGCAACGCTCGTCTGGGAAAACGTCCCCGGCGTCCTCAACGACCGCAGCAATGCCTTCGGGCATTTCCTGGGAGCACTGGCCGGAGAAAGCCGTGCGCTCCAGCCGCCAGGGGAAAAATGGGCGCACGCTGGTTGTGTGTCTGGACCCCGCCGCCGCATCGCCTGGCGCGTGCTCGACGCTCAATATTTCGGTGTCGCCCAACGCCGCAAGCGCGTGTTTCTTGTGGCATGTGGTGGTGATGACCTCGATCCCTCCGAAGTACTTTTTGAGCGCACAGGCCTGCGCGGGGATTCTTCTGCGGGCCGCGCGCCGTGGCAAGAAGCTGCCCGCGCTGCTGGATCGGGTGCTGCTGCAGCAGGCGGATACGCAGGATTCGCTGGACTGAACCAGCCCTACGGCAAGGTCACGACGACGTTCGGATTCAGCGGCGGCATCGGCCCCGTCGATGTTGCGGCATGCCTGATGGCCGCGGGTCCCAAGCACGACATCCGCACCGAGACGTTCATGGTGCAGTCCATCGCCGGCAGCATCGCCCACACCCTCGACACCGCCAACAACGGCAAGGGCAGCAGCGAGGACGGTACGGGAAAGGGCGTGCCGATCATCGCCTTCACCGCCCAGGGCAGCGGCGCGGACGCCACGATCGACCTGACGCCGACGCTGCGTGCCGGCGGGCATCGCAACAGCCATGCGAACGCAGGCGTCGTACCCGCCATCGCCTTCGCGCAGAACAACCGCGGCGAAGTGCGCTTCGAGTCGGGGCATGGACAGGTGTCTTGCACCGTCCTGTCCAACGGCAAGCCGGGCTACGGTGTGCCGATGGTGGCCTGCGTTGCCCTGCGGGGACGGACGCAGGGTCTTGCCGCCGAACTGGGCGGAAGCGTTGCAGCGGCGTTGCGTACCAGCGGCGGCGGCGCAGACAAGCCCCATGTCCTGGCCCCCGACTTCGAGGCACATTTCCGCTACGACTGGAATGAATCCGGTGCAGCGGACTGGTCGCAATGGCGGGTGCGGCGGCTGATGCCCATGGAGTGCGAGCGGCTGCAGGGCATGCCCGACGACTACACGCTGATCCCGTATCGCGGCAAGCCTGCCGCAGACGCTCCGCGCTACAAGGCGATTGGCAACTCCATGGCCGTCCCGTGCATGGCTTGGCTGGGCAACCGGCTGGTGCAGTGCCTGCACAAGACGGACTTGACCGATTCGGATTGATCGACGACGCAGCCTGCCGGCCGCGCCATTCTCTCCCTGCATTGCCGATGTATCGGCAGCAGCCCGCAGCCAGGGTGTCAAGGCTGCCGTGGGTTCCGCCCACGCCACCCACCAGTTCGCTTCGGCATCTCACCGGCGAACGCTGCCCACCGGGGCATCGATGCCTCCTTTCTCCAACCCACGGGATGGTCGCCACGTCCCGTTAGGGGCATGTCGCCACCCGGTCGATTTCAGGATCTCCCATGGAAACCATCACCAAGCAAGACCGCATCACGCTGAAGAACCTCAAGGTGGCCGACTTCGCCAGCGAGGAAACGCTGTGCTTCACCGCGACCATCGTGTTCGACGGCATTCCCATCGCCGAGGCCCGCAACGACGGCCACGGCGGCTCGACGTTCCTCCACGCACTCAACGGCAAGGCGGCGCTGCTGGCGCAGGCCGAAGCCTTCGCCAAGGGCCTGCCGCCTGCGCCGCTCGACCTGGGCCACGAGGGTGAAGACCCTCATTACATCGCCATGACGCTCGACTTCCTGGTCGATGAGCTGGCCGATGCCATGCACGCGGAACGCAAGGTGCGAGCCGCGTTCAACCGCGACATCGGCAACAAGGTGCTGTTCATCAAGGACCGCAAACTGCTGTTCATCAAGGGCATCAAGCTCAAGGCCATCGCCGACCGCAAGTCGTACTTCGCTTCGCTGCGCGCCCGGCAGGCCCAGCCCATCGTCATCCTCGCCGAGCTGCCGCCCGAGCAGGCATTCGACCTGTGGAAGCAGCATGTCCTGGGCGACAAGCCCGACTGACCCAGCACCACCGCACCCTCCTGACAGCCCCGCACTCGACGCGGGGCTTTTCTTTTCTCTGAGCCCATCAATCGGGGCTGTGCCGGATGCGGTTTTCCAACTGACGCAGCACGGCCCTCGCAAGAAGCTGCCCGCATGTTCGCTGATTCGTCAGCACATGCCAGCAGCCAGGGTTCCAGGCTGCCGCGGGTCTCTCCCGCGTCACCCACCAGTCCGCATCGCATCAATTCTGCGGATGAGCGTCCCCGTGACGCTGATGCTTTTTATCAACCGCGTGCGGGAGCTGCCATCCCGTGAGGGACAAGGCCCCGCTTTTCCAAGGAGCCCGTCCATGTCCCAGCAAGCCTCTTTCGGCCAGTTGGCCCTGACCTACTGCGGCAAGTTCCTGCCGCTCGAAGTCTTGCAAAGCGCCGCCGGCCACTACATCGGCACGCGCGATACCGAAGGTCCCGTTTCGCGGGAATCCCGCGAGTACTTCCGCAGCTATGCCGCGGCTCAACGCGCCCTCGAAAGAGGCGGCTGGTCCCAGCTCGCCATTCCCTGATCCAACTGGAGAAATCACATCATGAACCAGCTACTGCCGCGGGAAGTCGTCGATCAGATCATGCGGGAAGAGCAGCATTTCGCTGCCGCGCCCCAAGCCTTCTTCGAGGCCTGGAAGCGCGGTGTCGAGATTGCTGGTCCCGAGTGGTTCGGCGACGGCACCCGTGAAGGCCTGAACCGGGCCAACACCAAGTGGGATTTGCGTCCCGACATGCTGCGGCTCAACGATGCCCTCGGCGTCCTGAGCAGCGGCGAACGCATGTTCCTGTCCGCCATGGTCAGCTTCTACAACGCGCGCGAGGGCGGTGCCATGCTCAAGCGCTGCCACTTCCACGGGCTGTCGGACTTCGACGGTCTCGATCTGGAACGCCGCAAGGTCATCGCCGACCTGCTGGTGAACTACAGCGGTTGGTGAGTCGGTCTCCGGCACGCCACTGTCTTCTCGATCCTCCCGTGAGGGACATGCGCTCATAAGGCCATGTCCCTCAATTTTTCTTCCCCATCGCCCGGCGCCAACGGCCCTGGGCTATTCCCTGCGGATGCCATCGTCCGCAGGGGCTGGCTCCGCTCTTCTCGAAAGGAGCCAGCATGGCAAACAACTACTACGAAGGCACGGGCGTTCTCGTGCTCGACCGCGTTACTCCCGTCATCAAGGCACTGTTCGATGCCTTCGCGCTCGACGAAAACCATCCCGGCAATGGGCAGGCCTACATCGCCCAGATCGCCGAGACCAATGATCCACGCTGGACAGATGTGCTGGACGGTCTGGAAAACCTGGCCACACAACTCGGAATCCCCATGCCCGACGACGAAGAGTTGTCGATTCCGCCTCTGCTTGAACGGCTGGCCGCGCACTTCGGTGCTGACCAGGACGGGGAGCTGGAGAACCTGATAGAGCACCACCACTTCGAGGACAGCGCGGACCTGGAAGCCCTGCTTCTGATCGCTACCCGCTTCGATGATGGCCATAACCTGACCGCCATACAGTTTGAGGGCTGCTGGTATTGCAGCAAGCCAAGGCTATTCGAGTTCGGCGGCAACGGCTGCTACCTGAGCCGCGAGGTCCAGGTCTTCAGAACGTCCTCGCAGGCGCTTCAACTCGGCGATCAACTGCGCAACACCATCCTGGCCGCCGACATCGAAGAGGCCTCAGCGTTGATCGCGCTGGAGGCCGCCAACCTGCTTGCCGGCATCACCGATGAGCAATTTCGCCTAAATGTGCGCCATCGCATCGCCGAACGGCTGGCTCAGACGTCAACGATCAGCGCCGACTGACGCATTTTCCACTTTCAACCCACCGGGTCCAATTCCCGGTGGCGGGGATTGGCTCCATTATTCAAATCTGGAGAGTTCCCATGTCCCTGAAACCCAATCCCTTTCTCCGCGGATACTGGAATCTGAAAATCGTCCGCACGCTGTGCATCAGCTACGAGGATGGAAGCCCGCATGTCTGGCGAATCATCCACCCGAGCCAAAAGCACCTTTCCGACGAGGAAATGATTTCATCCTCGTGCATCGTCACCAGCGATTTCGCCGTAGTCAGGAATGGTCCCGAACCCGTGAGTGCCGAGGTACTGGCCGAATGCGATGCCGGAGAAGGTGTCAGCGGCGAAGGCGTAATCGGCGCCGTGGTCTATGCCATCCATGGCGATGACTTCGACGGCCGCCCCATCCACGTCGGCGACGCCTATTCGGCAGAGGCAGCGCGGGAGGTCGTACAGCGCCTGAGTTTCGAGACCGGCTATTACAGCCGGTGCTGGGAAATCAGCAGCGCGCACATAAGCGAGGAAACCAGCCAATACCTCGCCAACCTGGCAGACCTCGCCACGCCGGAGGCCTTCCTGTTCATCGCGTTCCGGGTTCCGTACAGCCCGGCGATCGGCATCAAGCTGATCTCCACCCCCTGGACGGACAAGAACCTGGACCACGCCGAGGGCATCAGTGCGGAGCAGCTTCGCCAGGAGCACCGAAGCAAGGGTATGCCGGATGACCTGGCGAACGTCATTGAACTGGCTGGCCAGGCCGATGTGCGCATCCTGATTCTCGACGCCGACGCACCCGTGCTGTTGGGCCTGCCGTTGGCCGAATCCTAGCAGCCGCTCGACGCAACATCCTTCCTCTTTGTTCTCCCCCATACCGGCCCGTCTCCCTCCCGGAACCGGGCTGATCCATTTTCATAGGAGCAACCTCATGTTCCCCGACCTCATCTCGCGCACGCCAGACTTCGAGCACCAGCTCGGCGCCTGCGTCAATGCCATGGGCCAGGACGACGCCATCGGCCAGATCCTGGTATTCGAGCGCATGAGCGGCACGCTGCACATGCGCCATATCGCCAGCGCCGACCTGGTGGACACCGACATTGACGACTACGAAATGGTCGTCTTCGACGGTGGCAACACCAGCGGCGATACATGGAAGCATGTCTTCTTCCCACGTCAGCGCGAGCACTACTTCGTGTACGAAGCCTGACCCAACCAAGCCCCTTTCGAGGGGCTTTTTCTTGTCCGCAGCGCAGGAAAGCGGGTGCGACGCTGTGCGATTTCTTGCGGGCAGGCCGCCCATTCCAGAGCCATCCTTGCTCCATGTTCGTCGGCGTTGCCGACACATGCCCTGGCAGCCGAGACCTTCAAGGCTGCAAGTGCGGGAAACCGTGCTGGTCGTTTCTTCCTATGGACGTACCCCGTCCGTTCACGCCACCCACAAGGGACCTCTCCCTTGCGGGCGGGGAATCCCTTGTTCTTCCTCAAGGAGATTCCCATGGACCGTTCCCTCATCAAATCCATGATGCCTTCGCTTGTCGCGGGCCATATGCCTCGCAACGTGCGTTCGTTCAAATACCGCGTATTCGATGATCAGCCGCAGTCCTCGACGTTGGGCTTCGCCATCGACCCTCAGCCCTTCAACGGCAAGGTGGTCTCCGCGACCGACGATGCCATCGTCGTCAAGCTCAAGCCTTCCGAGTTCGCCGTGCTCGATCCCAACCTGGTGACCACCGTTCCCAGCGAGGGCGCCAAGGTCCATGTCCAACCCTACGCCCGGCGACGTTTCGACGGGCTGCGCGCGGACACCCCGGAAGTCGTCACCGAGAAGACTTCGGATGGCACGCCTTACACCATCACGAGGCATATCCTTGGCAAAGCACCCGCCAAGCTGCCAATTCCCGAGCCGCAGTGCATGGAGCTGGGCCAACTCATCGAGCAGTTGGAGGAGATGCCCGCGCCCGACGGGTTCCGGTGCATCACCCACATGCTGGTCGATGCAGGTGCCCGCGACTTCGCCTGGGTCGATCCCAAGCCCTCCAAGATCATCGAGACCCCGCCGGCGATCAGCTTCACGGTCTCAACCACCAAGTTCGAGGGTCAGGTGACGATCCTCTACGACCGTGGCGGCGACACCTACGTGGTGGAGCTGCACCGCGACGGTGAGTTGATCGATAGGCACGACGAGGTGTATTTCGACATGCTCGGTGAAGTGCTGGAGCGGCTCATCGACGACGGGCGCTGGCGCCTGATCGGCGTGAGCGTGATCGACGCCAAAGCCTCTCGTCAACGTCAGGCGGTTCCAGCCTGACGCGCCAGACAGGAAGCCTAGCGGCACGACTGATCAGTCCACAGCCTACCGGCGACTGCCCCACAAGCCTTCCATCCGTTTCGGTGGAGGGCTTTTTTCTTCATCCATACAGGAGATTTCAACCATGTCACTGCGATTCAGAGGCTCCGACCTGCGCCCCGTGCTTGCCGAGGCCATCGCCAACCAATGCCGCGTCGCCCTGGCCAAGGACCAGGGCGTGTACTTCCTCGCCGAGCGCGGAGAGCGCCGCCCCGATGGCCGCGTGAAGCTGCTGGCCTATGCCGTCGGCTGCAACCCGGATACCGACCCGTTCGATGACTGGTGGGAACTGGCACGCGCCGAGCTTGGCGGCGACGATTTCGGCGAGTTCTTCGACCCGAAAGACAGCGTTTTCACTCGCATTCTGCAAAGCTCAGATGATCTGGAGCTGTCCGCCACCGCTACGTATCTGTCACTGGCGGCGGTGGAATCGGCGTAGTCCAAAAATGTCCGCATACCCCTTGAAGCCCCCATTTCGGGGGCTTTCTTTTGGGCGGAACTGGGCAGCCTGGAAAAAATGGGAAGCGCCCGGATGCCGATTGATTGCTGTCGCGCGCGCGAGGCCCGGCCATGCTGACCCCATGCCTGCTGACGTTGTCAGCGACATGCCAGGCAACCATCGGTCTTCGAGGTTGCGTCGCAGTTCCCACTGCGTGACCGAGCCAGCTCGCACCGCATCCATCCGCGAGCGGCCACCAGTCTCTGGTGGCGGATGCTTTCGCCTTATCGACCCACCGCGGGGTTACGCACCTTTCCCCGCATGCGTGGGGCTGGTGTGTCTCCGCTTCTTCCCTATGGAGATTCACCATGAACACCACGTCCAACGAGAAATCGTATTTCGACCTCCACACCTCGGGCATCGGCTACATCCAGCGTGTCCGTGAAGTGCCTGTCCGGGGCGGCCGCCGTGCGCAGCCTTTCCTGGCATGCACCGTTGCCGCGCTGGTCGGCCCCGCCAGGGACCCCAGCTACCGCTACTTCGACGTCAAGGTCTCGGGTGCCGAGGCCAAGAACCTCGTCCAGCGCTACATCGGCGTTGACGATCCCAAGCAGCGCCCGCTGGTGCGCTTCCGCCTCGGCGACCTGTGGGGCGATGCGTACATCCGCGACAAGGGCGAGCGCAAGGGTGAAGCCGCCGCGTCCCTCAAGGCGCGACTGCTCAAGGCCGAGCCGCTTGACCGGGCCGAACTGGCTTCCATCAAGCAGCACGAGCTGATCACCCGCGGCATCGGCTACCTCAGCCGTCCGAAGGACGTCACCCCCAAGGATGGCGATCCGTTCCTGTCGTGCTGCGTCGCGGCTCTGGCCGGGCCTGTCGGTGAACCGGACTATCGGTACTTCGACACCATCGTCGCCACCCCTGAAGCCGAGCACCTGGTTCGCCGGTGCGTGCAGGCCATCGAAGGGGACCGCAAGGTGCTGATCGCCTTCAAGTTGAACGACATGAAGATCGATCCGTACATCCGCACCAAGGGTGAGCGCGCCGGGGAGCCGGGAGCGAGCCTGGAATCGACGCTGATCCACATCGGTCTGATCAAGATCGACGGCACCCAGGTCTATCCGACGAGCCAGGCGCAAGCCGAGGCGCCGCAGGCCGAGGACGCACCCGCGCCCGAAGCCGAGGATGCCGCCGACACCGCTGCCGACCAGCCTATCGAGTCCGCCGAGCGCGAGCCCGCAGGTGAAGTCGAAGAGCAGGAGCCGGCATTGGCTGCTTCGTTCTGATCCGGCATGGCCCCTCACGGGGCCTTGCCTTTTTCCTATTCCTCAAGGAGAAGCATCATGGCAGTCACATCGGCACCCGAGAAATCGGCCACGCCCATCATCGTCCCGGGCCAGCTCGCGCTGCGCACCATTCACGGCCGCAACGGAAAGTTCAACGTTGGCAAGCTCGAATGCCAACTCGGCAAGTTCACGATTAAAGACGCGGAGTTGGAGCAATACCCCGAGGGCAAGTACCAAGGGGAATTCGTTCTTCGCTACATCTTCCTCAAAGGCTATCCGATCAGCGACGGCAGCATGCGTTTCGAGATGCGCGCCAACCTGGACGGTATGACACTTTTCGGCATCGACAAGCTGAGCAAGGCCGAAGCACATAGCTTTGCTCCGCAGGAAGTCGATCCGCTCGATGAAGAGCAAGGGACACAGCCTGCGACAACGCCGGCCAAGCCCGCCAAGGCATCCAGGTCCGCCAAACCTGCACCCGTGCAGACGTCCGCGGACCCGCTGGTCGATACCACGCCCTTCGGCGTGGACGCGCCGCCTGCTGCGGCTGCTGCCCCCGGCAGCACCGAGGATGGCGACGCCGCGCTGTTCGGCCTGTTGTGGCCGCTGGGCGAGTCTGTGAAGCTGGATTCGACCATCGACCGCCGCACCCTGCGCGCGCAGATCGCCCGCCTGGGCGAACTGGGCTACGCGCTGGACTTCAAGACGCAGGAGTGGAGCCGCCAGGCCGAACTGCAACCTGCGTGATTGCAGACACCGCATCCGCGGTGTTCTTCATCCACCCGCCGGGGTTCCTTCCCCATGCGGGGGTGGCCTCGGCTTTCTTCTGGAGGTCTCCATCATGTCCATCATCACTTGCGATACACCCCGTTCCGCGCTGGACGAAACCGCGTGGCGCGCCGTTTGCAAGACGGCCGCCGAGCATGCCCAACGTGGTTGCGGCCTGTCCTGGGATCACTGGGTCACGCTTTTCAGCTCGGAGATCGACGCGCAAGCCAGTCGATTGCCGGAAAGCCAGCGCGTTCATGCGCTGGAAATCGCGACCCAGGAATGGGACTACGCAACACCCGCCGAACGGCAGGAAACCCAGGACTGGCTCGCTGAAAACGGCTGCTGTTCGCATGGGATCACGCTGGGTTGCTGCCCGGCCGGTTGCGGTTCCTAGCCCGCACTGCATTCCATCGCCGCACACGCGGCATTCCATCACCCGCTGGGGGTTCTTCCCCACGGGGAGGCCTCTGGCTCTACATTCTTCAGGAGGCCTCTCATGGGCTGGTATTTCTCTCCCCAATCGCGGTCTGAACTGATCGCGGAACTGATCGCACCGCAGGAGACCGAGCGCGCCAGCGTGAAGGTCATCGCCCACACGCTGCGCGGCAACGTCCTCTGGTCCGTCGCGGAAGTGACGGCCAGGGCCGAAGGCGTGCATCGTGATCTCGCACCGGGCCAGTCCCTGCGCTACATCCGCTGCGATCTTCTGGAGCGCAGCGGCAGCCAATGGGGCTACAAGCCCTTGGACGAGTCCATGCACCCGTACTACTACTCGTGCCCGTTGAGCTACCTCGACATGACGCCGGAGCAGTCCGCCGACTGGCGTGCAGGCGTTCGCGCCTACCACGCGCGGCGGCGCACCCCCACGGCATCCACGGCACCCGCCGCGGCGCTGTTGGCCTGAGTCAGGAGGAACCGACATGGACCCGATCCTGGCTGCGCTCCCCGCCTCACTGTTGAAACTCGTTGAAGGCAGTTTGTCCAACGACGAAGTGTCTTCCGACGAGGAAATGCAGGAGTACTTCATCAGCAACGGCCTTACCGAGGAACAGGCGCGGCAGGCGCTGACCTACCGCGACCAGTACCTCAACAACATCTACCTGGACGGCTTCACGCCGATCACCGCGGTGGACGAGGCGCTTCACTTCAACCCGCACACCCGGCAGTTCGAGCCGGACTGAGCGATTTTCTTCCACCCCCTGGGGCAGTACTTGCCCCGGCGGGCGGTGCTGTTCCCGTTCATCCGAGGACACCACCATGCCCGCAAACACTTCTTCCACGCTGTACCGCATCGACGAATGCCCGGACGTGATGGCCGACGCCTGCGTCGGCGATGACCAGGGCAACCTGATCTTCCTGTCCATCTGGGCGCGCGACACCGCCGTCCAGCAGTTCCTCGCTCGCCTGACCCTCGGGCGCGACGAGCAAGGACTGGACCAGTTCCACGTCATCACCGACCAGGGCGGCAGCGTCCCGGTGTTCGTCGGCAACGTCGATCGCCTGGAAAAGCGCATGACCCGCGCCTACCGGCGAACGCTGTTCGGTTCGCTGTCCAACGTGTGGCTGTTCGACCGGCGTTGCGTGAAGCCCGACAAGGCCAACGCCAGCGCGCTGGCATTGCTGCCACGCGACAGCTCCCACCGGCTTGACCGCCTGTGGATGCTGGTGCGGGACACCTGCCCGTTGCCGCTGCTCGACCACTGGCGCGAGACCGTGCTGGAACTGCTGCAAACCCGCGAGATGCTGGCCCGCCTTCCGTTCGCCCTCGGGCCGTTGGAAGGCCATCGGCTCGCCATCGACGTGCCGGCGCTGACCCTGGCGCTGGGTTCCCTGATCCGAAGTGACGTACTCACCGCCTATCCGTATCCGGCCAAGATTTGGACGCCGGAAGCGGTAGCGGCTTGACCCACCTGCGGAGGCACGCCTTGGCGTGCTTCCGCCATTCCTCCCCGCCAACCAGGAGACTTCCATGGCCCTCATGTTCCCGCGGCTTGCCCGCAATTTCGCCAAGAACGGTTACTACCCGACCGACGAACCCACGCTCGAAAGAGCCCTCAACGCACTGATGCCCAGCGACGGGCCGATGTGCATCCTCGATCCCTGCGCCGGCGAAGGCGTGGCGATCGCCGAAGCCGCCCATGCCCTCGGGCGCGAGCAGGCCAAGGCGTTCGCCGTCGAGTTCGACCCGGAGCGGGCACGTCATGCCCGCGGCCTGGTCGATCACTGCCTGCACGCGGACCTGATGGACACGATGGTCTCCAAGCAATCCTTCGGGTTGCTCTGGCTCAACCCGCCGTATGGCGACCTGTCCAAGGACGTCAACGGCAACATCGGCTACCAAGGCCAGGGCCGTGCCCGCCTCGAAAAGCTGTTCTATCAGCGTTCGCTGTCGCTGTTGCAGTACGGCGGCGTGCTGGTCTTCATCGTCCCCGGCTACGTGCTCGACGCGGAGTTGGTCGGTTGGCTGACACGCCACTACACGGACCTGCGCATCTACCGAGCGGTGGAAACGCAATTCAAGCAGGTGGTGATCTTCGGCCGAAGGGTGCGACAGCGTGAACAGGCTCCCGATGGCGTCAAGGCCGTGCGCAATCTGCTGCTGCAGGTTGGGCTTGGCGAAGTCGAAGCCGAGGAGCTGCCGAGCGATTGGCCGTTCCTGCCGTACATCGTCCCCGCCAGTCCGGCCGAGCCGGAGCATTTCTTCCGCGTGACGATGGAGCCCGAGCAGTTCGCCGACGAGGTTGGCAGGCTGCAAGGCCTCTGGCCGTCGCTGGACACGCACCTGGGGGCCGCGCAGCAGTCGCTGCGTCCACCGGCGCGGGCTTTGTCCCACTGGCATCTCGCCCTGGCTCTGGCCGCGGGCGCGATCTCGGGGGTTGTGCGCTCCAAGACCGGGCGCGTGCTCGTCGTCAAAGGTGACACCCACAAGGACAAGACGCTCCAGCGTGAATTCACCGAACGCGAAGACGGCTCGATCGCCGAGACCCGCATCCTCACCGACAAGTTTGTGCCCGTCATCCGCGCGTGGGACATGACGCCTGGCTCCGCGACACGGGGCGAGGTGTTGACCATCCGCTGACTCACCGGACGCGCTGCCGTCCTGCTATTCCCACATCGAAGGAGAAACACCATGTTCGCAAACCCGTTCAAGCGGCCCGCGCCGCAGAAGCAACCGTTGTTCGCACCGGGTACGCTGAAGTTGAGCGAGAAGGTGCATTGGTTGGCACGCAAAGGCCTGATCGACCCCTTGGCCTATGTCCAGCGCCACGTGCGCGGTGACTGGGGCGAGATCGACGAGGCCACCCGCCAAGCCAACAACGTCGCAATCCAACAGGACAACCTAATGATCTCGCAGTTCAGGATCACGCCGGACCTGGCACTGATCGTCAAGACCAGCGAGGACCATGAAACCACGGTGGTCCAGCTATCCGAGGAGCAAGATCTGATTTGACGGCCCCACATCGTCATTCTCATCCACCTGACGGAGCCACTTCACTCCGCCAGGGGTGTCGTGGCTCAATAACCTTTCAAGGAGGAGCCCATGGCATCACATCGCATCGAAACCTACTGCCAGAGGCTGGCGTTCCCCATCGGGGCGCTTATCTTCAGCAAAGGCATTGACCGCCTGGTCCGCTCGGGTCGCCTCGACCCGATCCCGTACTTCAGGCGCCACACCCGTGGTGACTGGGGCGACGTCAACGTCCAGCAATGGCAGGCCAACAGCACCGCGCTTCAATCAGGTGCTTCGCTGGCATCGCACTACGTGATCCACCCGGGGCTGGCCATTCGCATCGTTACCGACGCGGAGCGCCGCGCCACCGTCATCGTTCTGCCGTCCGAGGACTGAGCACGGTTCACCCGCTGGCCATCCAGGCCAGCACCTTCAACCACCTTCGGCCACGCGCCGATTTACTTCCCACCACGGGGCATGCCACTGCCCCACTGGGGGTGGTGCATGCCCCATTTTCTTTGGAGCATCACCATGTCCCTCGATCTCGAAACCAATGCCGCTGAAGCCGCGCCCGTACAGGGCGAACTGCTCGATGCGGAATCTTCCCCTCTGACCCTGAGCCTTCAGGATTTCGTCGGCGAGTTCGGCGACGAACTGCTCGACGCCCTCAACAGCGCTAATCCGCCGGTCTATACCGGCCAACCGCAGGCACATCGCCAGCTCATCGTCGCCAGCCTCAAGCGCAAGCTGTTCCAGGCCCAGGCCGAAGTCGTCCATGCCGCCGCCGAGCTGCTGATTGACCGTGGCGAACATGCCGCGATCGTCAATGGCGAAATGGGCTGCGGCAAGACGACCGTCGGCATCGCCACGGCCGCCGTGCTCAACGCCGAAGGCTACCGCCGCACCTTGGTTCTTTCGCCGCCGCACCTTGTTTACAAGTGGCGGCGCGAGATCCAGGAGACGGTAGCAGGCGCCAAGGTGTGGGTGCTCAACGGCCCCGATACCTTGGTCAAGCTCATCAAGCTACGCGAGCAGTTGGGCGTGCAGCCCACGGGCCAGGAGTTCTTTGTCCTGGGGCGCGTCAGGATGCGGATGGGGTTCCACTGGAAGCCTGTCTTCACTCAGCGGCGTACCCGCCACGGCAACGTGGCAGCGTGCCCGGACTGCGGCACGGTCATCACCGATCTCGACGGCGAGCCGGTCAACCCGGTCGAACTCGAAGCCGAGGAATCCCGCAGGAAGTGCAGCCACTGCGCCGCCCCCCTGTGGACGCTGATCCGCCCGAGAAGCCTGTCCGGCAGCGATCAGTCCTCGGCCGTCCTCAAAGCCTTGAAGCGCATCCCGACCATCGGGGAAGTCACCGCGCAGAAGCTGATGCAGAAGTTCGGCGACGGCTTCCTGGCCTCGATGCTCGGCGACAACATCCATGAGTTCATCAACCTCATGGACGGCAACGGCGAACTGGTGTTCTCCGACCGTCAGGCCACGCGCATGGAACGCGCGATGGCCAACATGGAGTTCGGGTTTGGCGAGGGCGGCTATCAGCCGTCCGAGTTCATCAAGAGATACCTGCCGCAAGGCACGTTCGACCTGCTCATCGCCGACGAGGCACACGAGTACAAGAACGGCGGCAGTGCCCAGGGCCAAGCCATGGGCGTGCTGGCGGCGAAGGCTCGCAAAACCTTGCTGCTGACCGGCACGTTGATGGGCGGCTACGGGGACGACCTGTTCTACCTGCTGTTCCGAGCCCTTCCCGGGCGGATGATCGAAGACGGCTACCGCCCGACCACGAGCGGCAGCATGACCTCGGCCGCGATGGCGTTCATGCGCGATCACGGGGTCTTGAAGGACATCTACTCCGAGAGCGCCGGCACGGCGCACAAGACGGCCAAGGGCACCAAGGTATCGGTGCGCACGGTCAAAGCCCCGGGCTTCGGCCCCAAGGGCGTCTTGCGCTGCATCCTGCCGTTCACGATCTTCCTCAAGCTCAAGGACATCGGCGGCAACGTCCTGCCGCCGTATGACGAAGAGTTCCGCGAAGTCGCGATGGACACGGCGCAAGCCGCGGCCTACCGCGATCTGGCGGGCCGGCTGACCGCGGAGCTGAAACAGGCTCTGGCGCGACGCGATACGACTCTGCTGGGTGTGGTCCTCAACGTGCTGCTGGCCTGGCCGGATTGCTGCTTCCGGTCGGAAACCGTGGTGCATCCGCGCACGCGCAACACCTTGGCGTTCGTCCCGGCTCAGTTCAACGAGTTCGAGATCAGCCCCAAGGAGCGTGAGCTGATCGATATCTGCAAACAGGAGAAGGCGCAGGGCCGCAAGGTCCTCGCCTACACGGTCTATACCGGCACGCGCGACACCACGTCGCGCCTGAAGGTACTGCTGGAGCAGGAAGGTTTCAAGGTGGCGGTGCTGCGCGCGAGCGTGGATGCAAGCCGCCGCGAGGACTGGATTGCCGAGCAACTGGATCGTGGCATCGACGTGCTCATCACCAACCCCGAGTTGGTCAAGACGGGATTGGACCTGTTGGATTTCCCGACAATCGTGTTCATGCAGTCGGGCTACAACGTGTACTCGCTCCAGCAGGCGGCCCGCCGCTCCTGGCGCATCGGGCAGAAGCACCCCGTGCGCGTGATCTATCTCGGCTACGCCGGTTCCTCGCAGATGACATGCCTCGAACTGATGGCCAAGAAGATCATGGTCTCGCAGTCCACCTCGGGCGATGTACCCGAATCGGGGCTGGATGTCCTGAACCAGGATGGTGATTCCGTCGAGGTCGCACTGGCCCGGCAACTGGTCGCCGCCTGATTCCCACGCCACAAGCCGGCCTAGCGCCGCCGGCATTTCTGTTGTTCCCACCTTGCAGCCACGCCCACGTTCTCCGTGGACGTGGCTGCGCTTTTTTCATCCCAAGGAGATTTCCATGAATACCAACACCCAACCGTCCGAAGCCATCGACACCCAACGGAAGCTGGAAGCCGAGATTGCGGATTTCCTGCGGCAGCGCATCGAAGATGGGAACCTCGATGCGGAGGACATCCCTGTGCGCCTGGCACGCTATGGTCTGATGGCCCCCGAGGCGTTCCTCGCCGAAATGCGTGAGCGCATGGGCATCGACGACGAGAAATAAGAGACCCATTTTCACAGGCCCCAACTTGGGGCCTTTCTTTGGTGAAGGCGCTGCCGGCAAATCGGGCGCTGTCTGGTTCGCATTGTTTGCTGCCGCTCGTAGCCCGAGCGGCGATGGTGAGGGCTCGATGTTTCAGGACGCCGAGCTATGTGCCCCTCTCCACCCTGGTTTCACCATCCCGAACGCCGCCTGCTGGCGGGATTTTTCGGCCTGCTTTGGTCGGTGCTGGCCGGTGGCTGCGCGACGACGACTGCGCCGGTCGCGCCCGACACCATCGAGGAAGTCTCGGCCGCGCCCGAACCCGAAGCGCCCGAGTACATCCCGGTCGTGCGCTACGCCCGCTACACGCTGGTCGAACTGGCCCCTACAGCGGCGCAGCGCGACCTGCTGTTGCAGACCATCGACGTGTCGATGCCCGAGGATGCCCGCGCCACGGTCGGCGATGGGCTGCGGCATGTGCTCAAGCGCAGCGGCTACAGCCTGTGCCAAACGGCGCATGCCGTGATCGAGCTGTATGAGCTGCCGCTCCCGGCGGCGCACCTGCATCTCGGTCCCATGACCTTGCGCGATGCGCTGCTCACCCTGGCTGGTCCGGCCTGGGAACTGCACGCGGATGACCGCGCACGACAGATTTGCTTCGAGCGGCCCGGCGACAGCGTGGCCGCCGAACCCATGCCCGAACCGACCGCCGCCGATGCGGTGCAGACCTTCCCGCTGATGCCTTCCACTCCAGGAGGCCAGCCGTGAACGCTCCGCAATCTTCGCGTCGCCCGACCGCCGCCGTGGTGGTGCAAAGCATGCTCTGGCTCTGGCTGCTCGGTCTAAGCGTCATCGTGGCCCTCGGCTACCAGGCGATGAGCGACCAGGCCGACCAGGAACGGCTCGATTCCCGTCTGCAACGCCTCGAAGCGCAGGCGGTGGCCCTGGCCGAGGCCATCGAGACCATCCAGCAGCGTCCGGCCGTCGCAACGGCGGCGGACCTCAAAGACACCCGCCAAATCCTGGAAGCACGCGCTTCCCAGGTTGAGAAAACACTGAGCGGCTACGCAGCCGCCGACGACCTTCAGGCGCTGCGCGCGGAGATCGAGCAGATCAAGACGCGCCAGACCGCCGCGCGTGCAGCAGCCCCCGTCCAGCCGCGCACATCGAGCAAGCCCGCCGCCAAGTCTGAACCGCCGCCATTGCCGTTCCGCATCGTCGGCGCCGAACTGCGCGCCGGCCAGCGCAGCGTGTCCGTCGCGCCGAGCAGTGGGGACTTCACGCCCGACCAGCTTCAGGTGCTGCTGCCCGGTGATGCGGTCGGCCCATGGCGCTTGCAGGCAATCGATGGCAGCGCCGCGGTGTTCCAAGCCGGCGACCAGACCCGTCGCGTGGCGATTCCCTGATCGGAGCACACCACATGAAGCCGTCGATCATCCTTTCCGCACTCCTACTGGCTTCAGTCCAGTGGCCCGCGTGGGCGCAGCAGTCAGCCACGGCTCCCGCTCGCAATGCGCAGAGCCAGGAGCGCCCGCTGGCCGCCCGCGTCCTGGACGACCGAGTAGCAAGCAACTGGGGCCTCCAACCCCAGGAATGGGTGCGTTACCGCGAGCTGATGGATGGGCCGCTGGGAATCTACTCGCCCAACCTGGACCCGCTGTCTGCCCTAGGCATCGAGGCACGGACCGACGAAGAACGGCGGCGCTATGCAGAGCTGCAGGTGCAAATCGAAGCACGCCGCGTCGAGAAGTTGCTCGCCTACCAACGCGCCTACGACGAAGCCTGGCAGCGCCTGAACCCCGGCATGCAGCGCGTGAACCTGCCCGACGACGGGCCGGGCGCCGGCACCGCGCGCGGCAGCGGCCGAATGGCGGTGTTCGTCAAGGACGGCTGCGCGGCCTGTGGGCAGCTCGTGCAGCGCCTGCAATCCTCGGGTGCCGAGTTCGACCTGTATATGGTGGGCAGCCGCCAGGACGATGCACGCATCCGCGACTGGGCCAAGCGCGCGCAGATCGACCCGGCGCGCGTGCGCAGCGGCAGCATTACCCTCAACCACGACGGCGGCCGCTGGCTGTCGCTGGGCCTGCCCGGTGACTTGCCCGCGGCTGTGCGCGAGGTGAACGGCCAATGGCAGCGTCAGCCGTAGCGGCCACCTCCGTCTCGCAGCTCCTGCGCGCACTGGTGCTTGCTACCGGCCTGTGCGCCTGCGCCGTCCATGCCCAGGAGGTTCCACCACCGGCCTACCAACTCGCCGCACAGCGGGCGGGCATCCCCTCGACCGTGCTCTTCGCCGTGGCCTTGCAGGAGAGCGGTGTTCGGCGCAACGGGCGCATCGTCCCGTGGCCGTGGTCCCTCAATGTCGCCGGCCAGTCGCGCCGCTTCGCCACGCGCGCCGACGCCTGCTCGGGCTTGCAACAGGCAATGCGCGCCACGCCCCACACGCGCATCGATGCAGGCCTGGGCCAGATCAACCTCGGTTACCACAAGCACCGCTTCACCAGCGCGTGCGACCTGCTGGACCCCTATCGCAACCTCGCCATCGCCGCTGAGATCCTGAAGGAGCAGCACACGTCCGGCGAAGACTGGCTGTTGGCGATCGGCCGCTACCACCGTCCTGCGGGCGGCGAGCCCGCCGCCCGCTACCGGCGCAGCGTGTCGCGCCATCTCGCGCGTGTGCAGGGCGCACGCCCAAACGCCGCGGTGCTCGCCACGCGCCAGGAGACTTCCCCATGACGAAATCCCATCTGGCCCTGCGGGGCCTGCTTGTGCTGCTGGCGGGTCTGCCGCTGGCATCGCGTGCCGGCGATCCGCTGATCGTGGTCGAAGATCGCGGTGGCACGTCGGCGCTGCCGTACTACGAGGCCCTCAACCTCCAGCCGCGCGCCGATGTCCCGGCCCGGCCGCCCATTCCGACGCCACAGGTTCCCGCCACACCCGCGGACGAGGCAGCGATGCTGCCGGTGCGCAGCACCAAACTCACGCCTGGCACCGTCGCTCGGCGCGTGATCGAAGCGCCCGGCCTGCGGCCGTTCGTGGTCATCGGCGACGACGACGCCTCCCGGGCCTGGTTGCAGCGCCGCGGCGTTGCTTTGCGCGAACGCGGCGCGGTCGGCCTAGTGGTCAATGTCGAGACCGCGCAGGGCCTGGCAGGGCTGCGTGCCCTGGTGCCGGGCGTGCCGCTCGCGCCCGTAGCCGGAGACGACCTGGCCGATCGCCTAGGCCTGCGGCATTACCCGGCGCTGATCACGGCCACCGGCATCGAGCAATGAAGCCATGTCGGGGAAACAGCCGGTCGAGGTTCTGCTACGCCCAGCGGTGGAGCTATACACCGTCGCAGCGTGTGCAGGCGCCGCGTTTCTGTCCCTGGTGGCCCCGTGGTCGCTCGCGCTGAGTCCGGCCATGGGCGTCGGCAGCGCCCTGGCGTTCGGCGCCTACGGCGCGATCCGCTACCGCGACGCTCGCGTCATCCTGCGTTATAGGCGCAACATCCGCCGCCTGCCGCGTTACGTGATGACGAGCAAGGATGTGCCCGTCAGCCAGCAGCGGCTTTTCATCGGGCGCGGATTCCTGTGGGAGCAGAAGCACACCCATAGGCTCATGCAGACATACCGGCCGGAGTTTCGCCGCTACGCGGAGCCGACACCGGCCTATCGCCTGGCGCGTCGGCTGGAGGAACGGCTGGAGTTTGCGCCGTTCCCGCTGTCCCGGCTCTCCGCTCTCACGGGCTGGGACGTTCCGTTCAACCCTGTGCGCCCGCTGCCACCTGTAGGTGGCCTGCCGCGGCTGCATGGCATCGAACCCGACGAGGTGGACGTCAGCCTGCCGCTGGGTGAGCGCGTCGGACATTCGCTGGTGCTGGGCACGACGCGCGTGGGCAAGACGCGGCTGGCCGAGCTGTTTGTGACTCAGGACATCCGTCGCAAGAACGCTGCCGGCGAGCACGAGGTCGTGATCGTTATCGATCCCAAGGGCGACGCGGATCTCCTGAAGCGGATGTACGTCGAAGCCCAGCGCGCAGGCCGTGAAGGCGAGTTCTACATCTTCCACCTCGGTTGGCCGGAAATCAGCGCCCGCTACAACGCGGTAGGACGCTTCGGTCGCATCTCGGAAGTCGCCACCCGTATCGCAGGGCAACTCTCCGGTGAAGGCAACAGCGCGGCCTTCCGGGAGTTCGCGTGGCGCTTCGTCAACATCATTGCCCGCGCTTTGGTGGAACTGGGGCAGCGCCCGGACTACATGCTGATCCAGCGGCACGTCATCAACATCGACGCACTGTTTATCGAGTACGCCCAGCACTACTTCGCCAAGACCGAGCCCAAGGCCTGGGAGGTGATCGTCCAGATCGAGGCCAAGCTCAACGAGAAGAACATCCCGCGCAACATGATCGGGCGCGAGAAGCGCGTGGTCGCGCTGGAGCAGTACCTTTCCCAGGCGCGCAACTACGACCCGGTGCTCGACGGCTTGCGCTCGGCAGTTCGGTACGACAAGACCTACTTCGACAAGATCGTCGCATCGTTGCTGCCGCTGCTGGAAAAGCTCACCAGCGGCAAGATCGCCCAGCTCCTGGCCCCGAATTACTCCGACCTGACCGACCCGCGCCCGATCTTCGATTGGATGCAAGTCATCAGGAAGCGCGCCATCGTCTATGTGGGACTGGACGCGCTGTCCGACGCCGAGGTTGCCGCAGCGGTCGGCAACTCCATGTTCTCCGACCTGGTTTCGGTCGCGGGCCATATCTACAAGCACGGGATCGACGATGGCCTGCCGGGCGCATCCGCTGGCACGCGCGTGCCGATCAATGTCCATGCGGACGAATTCAATGAACTCATGGGTGACGAATTCGTGCCCCTGATCAACAAGGGCGGCGGTGCCGGGCTACAGGTCACGGCGTACACACAGACCCTCTCGGATATCGAGGCCCGCATCGGCAACCGCGCGAAAGCTGGCCAGGTGATCGGCAACTTCAACAACCTGTTCATGCTGCGCGTGCGCGAGACGGCCACCGCCGAACTGCTGACGCGGCAGTTGCCGAAGGTCGAGGTCTATACCACCACCATCGTCTCCGGGGCGACCGATAGCTCGGACATCCGTGGCGCGACGGATTTCACGTCGAACACCCAGGACCGCATCAGCATGTCCAGCGTGCCGATGATCGAGCCATCGCACGTAGTCGGCCTGCCAAAAGGCCAGTGCTTCGCGCTGCTGCAAGGCGGCCAGCTTTGGAAGGTTCGCATGCCGCTGCCGACACCAGACCCGGATGAAGTGATGCCGGCGGATCTGCAGCAACTGGCCGGATACATGCGCCAGAGCTACAGCGAGGCCACGCAGTGGTGGGATTTCACCAGCTCCCCTGCCTTGCAGGATGCGGCCTTGCCCGATGACCTGCTGGACGATGCTGCTCCAGCCGAGCCTGCTGCGGTGGCCACCGACACCGACCACAGTACCGACGAGGCCGCGCCATGAAGGACGCCGCCTCGACCGCGCAGCGGGAGCAGAACCAGCGCCAGGGTCTGATCGTCGGCACCATCACCTTGCCATTTCGCCTGCTCGGGGTATTGATTGGCTCGCTGCTGTTCTCGATCGTGGTGGAGTGCGTCGGCATGCACCTGTTCTGGAAGGATCAGGGCTGGCGCCATTCCCAGCAGATGTTGCAGTACGAGCTTGGGCACCTGTCCAGCCACTTCACGCGCAGCGTGGTCGTGCAGGAGCCAGGGCGCACGGCGCACGAGTTGGTGGATACAGGCTACGAATGGGTGTTCGTTCGCTCGGGGCTGCTGGCGCGCATGAGCCAGACCGCCGAGCGCGTCCGCGCGCCCAGCCACGAGCAGGCGCGCAACTTCCGCTACTACATCAGCCAAGTCTATGTCTGGGCCGAGAGCTACCTCATCGCCGCAGCCTTCACGACGCTGACCTTCCTAGTGCGCCTGCTGGTCCTGGTGCTCACGCTGCCACTGATCTTCACGGCCGCCTTCGTCGGTCTGATTGACGGTCTGGTGCGACGCGACGTGCGCAGGTTCGGCGCGGGCCGCGAATCCGGGTTCATCTACCACCGTGCAAAAGCCAGCCTCATGCCGCTGGCCGTGCTGCCGTGGATCACGTACCTGGCGCTGCCGATCTCGGTGCATCCATTGCTGATCCTGTTGCCGAGCGCCGCCTTGCTGGGACTGGCCGTGAGCCTGACTGCGGGCAGCTTCAAGAAGTACCTCTAGCAGATCAATCCGGTCATCTGCAGGTTCCTATTGTTTGCGGCCTGAAACAGCCCCGATCTCCACGATCTAGCCATTGCTGATCACACAGGAATGGCGCGATGTTGGCTCCGATCTGGCTGCGCGCCGCGCATCGCGGCGTGCCCACTTTTCTCGTGACGGCCCTTGTACTGGGTCAGTCCTCGATGGCGTTGGCCGAGTCCCCGGCGCAGCGTCAGGAGTTGGTCGCAGCGCTGCGCCAGCTCGACGCGCTGGAGCGCACCGTCGCCGACAGCGCTACGCATGCCCCCATCCAGCCGGGCGAGCGCTACCACTTCGATTACCCGAGGCTGCTGGCTGACCTGGCGCGCGTGCGCGCCGGCATCCAGGCCCATCTCACACCGTCGCGCGCCCAGCCGCGCGACGCCTCCGAACTGATCGGCGACTACCGCACGGAGCGGGTCGTCCCGCCATCACCGCCGACGACCACGGAGGGCAAGCCATGAACGGCGCCCAGGTCTCGGCATTTCAAGCCAACAGCGGCATCGCGCCTTCAGCGATGGCGACCGTCCTGGTCGGCGTCGTGTTCGCGGTCCTGCTCGTCTGGGGCGTCTGGGCCATGCGAACGGCCTACGTGGGGTGGTCCGAAAGCCGCCTCAACCAGCGCCAGTTCCTCGGCGTCTGCATCCGATTCGTCGCGATGTACCTCGTCCTGACTTTCTTCCTCCTCTCCTGACCTGAAAGGCATGACCATGCAAAACTGCATCCTCACTTCCCGTCTTGCCCAGCGCGCCACCGTGGCCCTGGGCACCGCAGCGCTGCCCGCCCTGTCGTTCGCGCAGGGTCTGCCGCAGTTGGAGAACCCGACCCGCGGCACAGGCAACGGCATCATGGAAACGATCCGCAACTACGGCTACGACATCATCATGCTCGTGGCTCTGCTGGTGGTGGCGTCCATGTTCATCGGCGTGTGCTACCACGCCTACGGGACCTACGCGGAAATCCACACAGGCCGCAAGACGTGGGGCCAGTTCGGCCTCACGGTCGCCATCGGCGCCGTCTTGCTCGTGATCGGCATCTGGCTGCTCACCGAAGCCACCGGCATCCTGTAAGCGAGGCCGGTATGTCCGAGCAGCAGCACGTCCGTGCGGACGGGACGGTCACGTTCCTTCCGCACCGGCTCAATCGACATCCCGTTGTGGTGCGCGGTCTCACCGCCGACGAGTTGTGGATCTGCTGCGGCCTGTCCGGCGCCGCCGGTCTGCTGGTCGGCGCACCGCTGTCGTGGGTGTTCCGCACGATCGCGCTAGCACCCACGTTCGTCGTCCTGGGCGTGGCCTTCGGCGTGTTCATCGGCGGCGGCATTCTTCGCCGCCTCAAGCGCGGGCGTCCCGACACCTGGCTGTATCGGCAACTGCAATGGCGCATTGCCACACGCCATCCGCTGATGGCGGGCTGGGTAGGCGGCCATGTGCTGATCTCGCGCTCCGGCTTCTGGACCACCCGAAGGAGCGCACGATGAGCCGCTTCAAGAACGAGATCACCCACCTGCAGGCGCACATCAAGACGCTTCGCCTGGGTGCTGGCGCCCTGATCATCGTCGCCCTGGTCATGGGTGGCGGCTGGTGGAGCGCTCCCCGCGATCTGACCATCCACGTTCCGCCTGACCTGCGCTCCGGCAGTACCAGGAAGTGGTGGGAAGTGCCGCCCGAATCGGTCTATGCGTTCACGTTCTACGTGTTCCAGACGCTCAACCGCTGGCCGACGAATGGCGAAGAGGACTACGCGCGCAACCTCCACACGCTCTCGCCGTACCTCACCCCATCCTGCCAGGCCTTCCTGCGCGCGGACTACGACTACCGCCGCAGCACGGGCGAGTTGCGCCAGCGCGTGCGCGGCATCTACGAAATCCCCGGCCGCGGCTACGGCGACGACCCCACGGCCCGCGTGCGCGTGGTTTCCGACCGCGACTGGGTAGTGACGCTGGACATCACCGCCGACGAGTACTACGGCGCCGAGCAAGTCAAGCGCGCTCTGGTGCGCTATCCCGTGAAGGTCACGCGGGTGGACGTCGATCCTGCCCGCAACCCGTTCGGCCTGGCGCTCGACTGCTATGAGGGCGCGCCCCAGCGCATCAGCACGCCGGAGCCGACGCGCCCGGCGTCTGGTGGCCTGTCTCCGCAAGCGCCCCAAGGAGAAACCCCATGAAGCATCCTGTACTCACGCTGCTGGGGCTGTTGGCCGTGGCCGCGGCTCCTGCTGTCCAGGCGGTGGAGATCCTGCGCTGGGAACGTATGCCGTTGGCGGTGCCGCTGAAGGTCGGCCAGGAGCGTATCGTGTTCATCGACCGCAACGTCCGCGTGGGCGTACCCTCGGGCGTCGGCGAGCGCCTACGGGTGCAGAGCGCGGGCGGCGCGGTGTACCTGCGCGCCAGCGAGCCGATCGAGCCCACGCGGCTGCAATTGCAGGACGCCGACACGGGCGCGCTGATCCTGCTGGACATTGCGGCGGAGCCAGCCAAGGACGGCGAAGCCGAGCTGGAACCAGTGCGCATCGTCGAGGGCAACAGCACCCCGGCGCGCTATGGCGATCAGCCCGGCGATGACAACGAAGCTCCGGCGCGCGCCCAGGACCAGGCAGGTGCGCGGGCGGCGCGACGCGAGACCCCGGTGCCGGTTGTCCTGACGCGCTTCGCCGCGCAGAACCTCTACGCTCCGCTGCGCACTGTGGAGCCGTTGCCCGGCGTCATGCGGGTGAACCTGCGTCGTGACCTCGACCTCGGCACGCTGATGCCGACGCTGCCCGTGCGCGCGGTCGCGCTCGCGTCGTGGCGTCTGGAAGACCAGTGGGTCACTGCCGTGCGACTGACCAACAACAGCAGCGGCTGGATCACTCTCGATCCGCGCATCCTGCAAGGCGATTTCCTCACCGCCACCTTCCAACACGAGGCACTTGGCCCGCGTGGCACGCCCGAGGACACGACCGTCCTGTACCTGGTGACGCGCGGGCGCGGCCTGGCGCAATCGCTGCTACCGGCGATCAACCGCTTCGACCCGGCCGTGCATCTCCCGCAACCGGAAGACCGCAAGGAGGCCCGCCATGCGCAGTAATGGACTCCTGAAGTGGCTGATGGTCCCGGTTGCCTTGCTGGTGCTGTTCGTTGCCATCCGGCTGTTCTCGGGTGGCAGCAGTTCGGCGCCACCGGCCGCGGATGCCGGTGCCAAGCTCACGCCAGCGGAAATGAAGGCGTTGGGCATCGAGGGCGATACCCCGCGCGACACCGTGGCGACGCTCGTTGCCCAAGTGAAGCAGTTGCGCACCGAGCTTCAGACCGCGCTCTCGGACAACAAATCCCAGCGCGAAGAAAACCAGCGACTGCGCCAGCGCGAGAACTCCATTGATCAGCGCATCAATTCGGCCCTCGACTCCGAGCGTACCAACCTGCGTCGCGACCAAGAGCAGGCAGCCAGCGCGCGCCAGCAGACCGAAGGGTTGCTTGCCGACCTGCAGCGGCGTCTGGACAGTATCGGCGGACGTGGCGGCGGCCATGCCGACCTGCCGGTGGGTCTGGGGCTGCGCGACGGCGACGAGGCCGGCATGGAAGGCGGCGTGCGATGGGTCGAACCCGACGATGCGAGGAAGGCCGAGGGGCGGAACAGCAGTCGTGGCACGGGTAGCGGCATGAGCTTCCCGACGAGCTTCGGCCCCGCGCAGAGCACGTTGGAAACCACGGCGGAAACCGTGGCGAACGCGGGCGCACGCGCAGCAGGCGTCAAGAGCGCCAAGGCGGTCTATACCGTACCGACCAATTCGACGCTGATGGGGTCGGTGGCGATGACGGCGCTGATCGGCCGCGTGCCGATCGACGGAACCGTTAACGATCCATACCCCTTCAAGGTGTTGGTCGGACCGGACAACCTGACCGCCAATGGCATCGACATTCCCGACGTGGCCGGTGCCGTGTTCAGCGGCACCGCATCGGGAGATTGGACGCTCTCGTGCGTGCGCGGCCAGGTGCGCAGCATCACCTTCGTCTTCCACGACGGCACGATCCGCACCATCCCCGAAGACCGCGACGGCAACCAGCAGAACAACCAGCAGCGAGACGGCCTGGGCTGGATCAGCGACCCATACGGCATTCCCTGCGTCAGCGGGGAGCGGCGCAGCAACGCCCAGCAGTACCTCGGCTCGCAAGCCCTGATTACCGCCGCCGGTGCCGGCGTCGCTTCGCTGATCGACAGCGACAGCGGCCAGATGTCCTACGTCGGCGCCGACGGCTCCATCGGGAGCGTCGGCATCTCGGGCAATGAAGCCGTGGGCCGCATCCTGGCCGGTGGCGTGCGCGACATGGCCGACTGGGTGAACAAGCTATACGGCCAGGCCTTCGCCGCCGTCTATGTCCAGCCCGGCGCGAAGGTCGCCGTCCACCTCGAAAAGCCGCTTGCCATCGACTTCGATCCCGAAGGCCGCAAGGTCGATCACCGCGCAGGAGAAAGCCATGCTCTCGAACTTGAATAAGGGCCTGGCGCTGGCCCTCGCCGTCGCGGTGCTCGGCGGCTGTGCCACCAGCAAGGAAAAGCTGCTCCCGCACGGCGACAGCACGATGATGGACATCTGGCAGCAGAACGCCGGCGACGGCAGCGGTGGCGCCGGCCAGGTGGCGCGCAGGCAATTGCTCGATGCACGCCAGAGCCTGCGCCGGCCGCTGACCGAGGCCGACGTGGAGGCCGCGCCCGCCGAACAGATGCGCTACACGCGCACGGCGCGAAACGAGGTCTATCGCCAGTTCCACCGCCTCCCGAACCCCGATCTTGTCATGTATGTGTACCCGCACCTGGCGGGTACCGACCCCGTGCCTGTTCCGGGCTACACGACAGTCTTCCCCCTGTACCAGCGCGTGCAGTACGCCATGCCGGGCGAGCGCGTGGAGGACTACTGATGCGCTGGAAACTCCCTTGGCCGAAGCTGGCTGCATCCGATGGTGGCAATGACGAGCAGCCGGACGGCTGGCAGCGCCACGTCGAGGCGTTGCGCCAAGCCGGCATCGCCGAACCCGGAGCGACGATCCAGGGCCGCAAGCCGGCGACCGTGGCGGACGAGCAGGCGCTGTACGACGTCGCGCAGTCGTTCGCGGAGCTGCTGCCGTGGGTGGAGTTCCTGCCGCCGTCGAAGTCCATGCTGCTGGAGGACGGGCAATCGGTCGCAGCCTTCTACGAGCTGGTCCCGCTGGGCACCGAAGGTCGGGAGCCTGGCTGGCTCGCGCATGCCCGCGATGCGCTCGAAAACGCGCTCCAGGATTCGTTCGATGAGCTGGACGAGAACCCCTGGGTGCTCCAGCTCTACGCCCAGGACGAACCCAGCTTCGACCAGTACATGCAGACCCTGCGCAACTACGTGCAGCCGCGCGCTCGCGGCACAGCCTTCACCGAGTTCTATCTTCGCTTCTTCGGCCACCACCTGCGCGCGGTGGCCAAGCCCGGCGGCCTGTTCGAGGACACGGTGGTCACGCGGTTGCGCTGGCGCGGCCAGACGCGGCGCGTGCGCATGGTGGTCTATCGCCGGGCCACCGGCCAGGCGAACCGCCGTGGCCAGACACCCGAGCAAATGCTGAACATCGTCTGCGATCGCCTTTGCGGCGGCCTGGCGAACGCCGGCATCCAGGCCCGGCGCATGGTCGCGGCCGATGTTCACGACTGGTTGCTGCGGTGGTTCAACCCACGCCCAACGATGCTCGGGCCAAGCGCTGAGAATCGAGAGCGCTTCTATGCGCTGGCCCGCTATCCCGACGAGGTGGAGGAAGGCGAGATCGAGCTGGCGAGTGGTCGGGATTTCAGCCAACGGCTGTTCTTCGGTCAGCCTCGCTCCGATGCCGGGCACGGTACCTGGTACTTCGACGGCATGCCGCACCGTGTGCTGGTCACCGACCGACTACGCATGCCGCCCGGTACGGGACACCTGACTGGCGAAACCCGCAAGGGCGATGCGATCAACACGCTTTTCGATCAGATGCCCGAAGACACCACGATGTGTCTGACCATGGTGGCGACGCCCCAGGACATCCTCGAATCGCACCTGAATCACCTGGCGAAGAAGGCTGTCGGCGAAACACTGGCATCGGAGCAGACGCTCAAGGATGTGCAGGAGGCGCGCTCGCTCATCGGCAGCGCGCACAAGCTCTACCGCGGCACGCTGGCCTTCTATCTGCGCGGGCGCGACGAAGCCGAGCTTGACAGGCGCGGCCTGGACCTCGCCAACGTGATGCTCAACGCGGGGTTGCAGCCCGTGCGCGAGGACGATGAAGTTGCGCCGCTCAACAGCTACCTGCGCTGGCTACCGTGCTGCTACAACCCTGCGCAGGATCGGCGGAACTGGTTCACCCAACTGATGTTCGCCCAGCATGTGGCGAATCTCTCGCCGGCGTGGGGACGCAGCCAGGGTACGGGCCATCCGGGCAACACGTTCTTCAACCGCGGTGGCGGGCCGATCACGTTTGATCCGCTGAACCGCTTGGACAGGCAGATGAACGCCCATCTGTTCCTATTCGGCCCCACCGGCTCGGGCAAGAGCGCAACGCTCAACAACCTCTTGAATCAGGTCACGGCCATCTACCGGCCGCGGCTGTTCATCGTGGAAGCCGGCAACAGCTTCGGCTTGTTCAGCGACTTCGCCAAGCGCCTGGGTCTGACCGTAAACCGGGTCAAGCTGGCTCCTGGCTCAGGCATCAGCCTGGCGCCGTTCGCCGACGCTCGCCGGCTGATCGAAACGCCCAGCAACGTGCAGACGCTTGATGCCGATGCACTGGATGAAGAATTGCCAGCCGATTCCTCGGTCATGGAGGAGGACGAGCAGCGCGACGTGCTGGGTGAACTGGAGATCACGGCACGGCTGATGATCACAGGCGGCGAGGACAAGGAAGAAGCCCGGATGACGCGGGCCGATCGCTCGCTGATCCGCCAGTGCATCCTCGATGCCGCCGAACACTGCGTGGCCGAGAAACGCACGGTGCTCACGCGCGACGTGCGCAACGCGCTGCGCACGCGCGGCCAGGACCCGACGCTGCCCGAGATGCGGCGCGTGCGGCTGCTGGAGATGGCGGACGCGATGGACATGTTCTGCCAAGGCACGGACGGCGAGATGTTCGATCGCGATGGCACGCCGTGGCCCGAGGCCGACATCACGCTGGTGGATCTCGCGACCTATGCCCGGGAGGGCTACAACGCGCAGCTCTCCATCGCCTACATCAGCCTGATCAGCACGGTGAACAACATCGCCGAGCGCGACCAGTACCTGGGCCGTCCGATCATCAATGTGACCGACGAAGGCCACATCATCACGAAGAACCCGCTGCTCGCGCCCTACGTTGTAAAAATTACAAAAATGTGGCGCAAGCTAGGGGCCTGGTTCTGGCTGGCTACACAAAATATCGACGATCTGCCGCGTGCCGCGGAGCCCATGCTCAACATGATTGAGTGGTGGATCTGCCTGTCGATGCCGCCCGATGAGGTCGAGAAGATTGCACGCTTCCGCGAACTCTCGCCCGCGCAGAAAGCGCTGATGCTCTCGGCGCGCAAAGAAGCGGGCAAGTTCACCGAGGGCGTCATCCTTTCCAAGAGCATGGAAGTGCTGTTCCGTGCCGTGCCGCCCAGCCTGTACTTGGCGTTGGCGCAGACCGAACCCGAAGAGAAGGCCGAGCGCTACCAGCTCATGCAGCACTACGGCTGCACCGAACTGGAAGCGGCCTTCAAGGTGGCCGAGAAGATCGACCAGGCGCGCGGCATCGAGTCGCCGGCCTTGGAACTGTCGTAAGACGGAGAACGCCATGGAACAGAAACGTCCTTCCATTCCGATGCAGGTCCAGGCGTTCCGCCGCCGCAACGGGCGGCCCCGCTGGCCCTGGGCATTGGTTGCTGTGCTGGTCGCGCTGCTGCTGATCTGGCTTGTGCCGAGGTCGCCCGGCGAATCCCCGCCGCAGCCGCCCACGCCGGTCAGCATGGCACCGGTGGCCGGGCCGCCCTGGCTAATGGGCAACCCCAAAGGCCGTTTCACGCTGACGCTCTATGCCGACCTGGAGTGCCCGTTCTGCCGGGAATATTTTCCGCAGCTCAAACGGTGGGTGGGCACCAACGCCGACGTGGCGCTGCAATGGCACCACCAGCCGCTAGCCGCGCACGAGCCGGCCGCGTCGGCCGAGGCACGTCTGGCCGAATGCGCAGCCGAAGCTGGCGGGCATGCCGCGTTCTGGCAGGCGGTCGAATGGGTCTATGCCCACACGCGCAGCGACGGCCTGGGCTTGCCGGATGGCTTGCGCTACCCCGAATCGACGCCAGCCATCGAGCAGTGCATGTCAAGCGAAAGGTCCAGTGCCGCTATCCGCGCCCAGGCCGCGGAAGCCACCAAGAGCGGCGTTACCGCCACACCGTCACTGCGTCTGCTTGATCGCGAGACGGGCCAGGCCATCCTGCTGCAGGGACCAATCGAGGGCGACGCCTTGTTGTCTGCCATGGACATGCTGACGGCTGACGGTCCGACCGGCACACCCACATCCGAAATGCCTGCCGACGTCGTCGGCGACATGCCCAGGTAGCCCCGGTCTTCAAGGCTACGGCGCAGTCCGCTGCGCTGACCGCAACCCGTTCGCCTCGCATCCTGGTCGCGAACGATCGCCGCTGCCGCGGTGATGGATGCACCTTGTTCGTTCCCTAGGAGGGCTGGCCCTCCTAGGGCGCGCGCCCTCCGATCTCACCGTCTGGAGGTTCGCCATGTCTTTTGTCGTCAACGACTCCTGCCCGGAGTCGCTTTCCGTCACCGCTGCCCAACACGAGGACTGGATCATCCAGCAAGCCATCGTGCTGCTGGAGAGGCGGGTTTTCAAAGCTGGACCGTGCCTCAGCCGACCGGCCGCTGTGCGGGACTATCTGCGCGTGAAACTGGTCGCTGAACCCAACGAGATATTCGCCGCTGTGTTCCTGGACAGCATGCACCAGGTGCTGGCCTACGAGCCATTGTTCAGGGGCACGATCAACTCGACTTCTGTTTATCCACGTGTCGTCGTACAGCGTGTGCTGGAGTTGAACGCCGCCGCGGTGGTCTTCGCGCACCAGCACCCCTCGGGCATCTCCGAGCCGTCGAGCGCGGATCGTGTGCTGACCCAGCAACTGCAGGCCGCGCTGGCGCTCATCGATGTACGGGTACTGGATCACATCATCGTAGGCCAAGGTTCCCCGTTCTCCTTTGCGGAGTCAGGCCTGCTGTAACGGTCGCATTGCTTCATTGATCCCCGCGGAGGCTTCGGCCTCCGTTTTTTTATGGCGCGGGACAAGCAGGTATGCGGGCAGCCCGCGATGCGCATTGTTTGTTGGGGTGGCATCGGGTTCGCGTTTGACTATGGCCCTGATCAACTTTCGGGGCACGCGACATGCCGGCATCCTTTTCCACGTTCGCGTCGGGCTGGCGAACCCTTGGTCTCGTCGTGGCGCTGCCGGCGTCCCTGGCCGTGTTCAGCCCCGTCGCCTTCGCAGCCGACGTACTGGTCGTCACCGACAGCCACCACCCGGTCAAGACCATGGGCGGCGAGCGGCTGATCGAGCTGGACGAAGCCCGCCGGATTGAAGCGGAGCTTTCTGCGGAACTGCCCGCCGCCCCCGAACAGGCGGCGGCCACCGTCAAGCGTCGGCTGAGCCAAGGCGGCGCCGACCTACAGCGCCGCATCGCTTCCGCATACCAGGGCGTCACCGACGCATGGAGCCTGGGCATCACCAGCATCCCGGCTGTCGTGGTGGATCAGCGCTACGTGGTCTATGGCGAGCCGGATGTGGCCCGCGCTGTCGCGCGCATCGAGCAGCGTCGGAGGACCCAGCCATGACGCGACCATTCGACCTGATGCGCCGCATGCGGGCCGGCGTGGCTTCCTTGCTGCTGCTCAGCGCCACGGGTAGCTACGCCTTGAACACCACCGCCATCGTTGCCTCGGTGGCCTCGCCCGATTGCTTGGAGTACCGGGTGGTAGGTATCTGCTACTGGCTCTACTGCACCTGGGGAGGATGCACGGTGCGCACCTCTGTCAAGGTGCGCCACTACATCCCCGATGCGGTCGTCTCCAGCTACAGCAACACGGGCGAGAACCCGTGGGTCGAAGTCCGGGCGATGAGTACGGCCAATCCGTCCGCCCAAGCGGGGGGCGATGGAACGACGAACGAGGATCACGAAAACAATCTTGCGAAATTCAAGAACGCCGACGTGATCGGCCATCCCGGCGTCGAGGTGTTCAACCAGTTTGTTTCGTCCTCGGGCTACTTCTGCGAGGGCGCAGGAACGGCATTCATGCCGTATCTGCTCAGCACCTTGGACACGCTTGCCTGGCGCTACAACGTGCCCGAGATGGCCTACCCGGAGGCATTGATTCCCGGCATGCGCGAGGTCGGCGCACGCACCACGATGAACCTTTGGGGCAACGTGTATCCCCGCGGCGGCTTCCTGCACCAGACCGACGACCACAAATCGGGGGCCGTGGTGGCCCAGCGTGCGGGAGATATCGTCACTCGCCGGGGGCAGTTGCACGTGTACCAGCCGCTGCTTGCCAACGCCCGCGATGGCTACTGGCCCGCCGGCGCGCTGATGGAGGGTGATGCCTCGACTGGCAAGTGGCAGGAACTCACGCCCGTCCTGTCCTCGTCTTGCACGGTTTTCCCACGCACCGGCTTCCTGACCCAGGCCCAGCAAGGCGACTACGCCTGGGCACTGTGGCGGCCGTATGCCTGCTGCGAACGCCGTGGACAGGTGTTCCTTGGAAGCGTTGATTTCCTTTGAGGTGCCGCGATGAAGCGTTTCGACTCTATGCAGTTCTCCCCTCCGGCTCGTGGCAAGAGGATCTGTTTGGCGCTCACCGGCGCGTTGGTTCTGGCAAGCGGCGTGGCCTGGGGCCAACTGGGCTACCAGACCAGCGGCAACGTCATCGGCGATGACGTCATGTACTCCATCGGCGGCGGCAGCGCCGTTTCGATGGGTCGCGCAGCCGGCATGCGCTCGCTCGGCGTGGGTGTCGGCTGGAACAGCAATCTGATCTGCGGTGACATGAGCATCCAGACCACGTTGAAAAATCAGCTCAACGGCGTGACCAATGGCTTTCAGCAGATCATGTCCTCGGTGATCCAGAGTGCTACGAGTGCTGTGGCCTCCCTGCCGGCGTTGATCATCCAACGGGCTGATCCGGGCCTCTACAACCTGCTCACCAACGGCGTTCTGCAAGCGCGGCTGGATTTCGACCGCTCGAAGCTGACGTGCCGCGCCATGGCCGAAAAGATGGCCGAAACGGCCGGCGGCCAGCTCGGCTGGAGCCAGATGGCAGAGGGGTTGGCACTGCGCGATGCTGTTTCGAGCACGGATGCCGTCTCGGCCGTCGAGCAAGCCGAGACGCGCCGTGGCAACGACGGCGTGCCTTGGGTCGGGGGAAGCAATGCCGGCGGCTCCGGTCAGCCCGCGATCAAGGTGGTCGGCGACGTCACCCGCGCGGGCTACAACCTGGTCAATGGCCGCGGTGTGACCGACACATCGGCAATCGCACCGGCAAGTTGCGCGAGCCTGTCGTGCCAGACCTGGACCACGCCGCAAGCGGCCGTCGAGTGGGCGACGCGGGTGCTCGGCGAGAAGGAGCAGCGCACCTGCGACGCCTGCACCAAGACGGAGACGGTGCCCGGCGTCGGGCTGACGCCGCTGATCCAGGATGAGTACGATGCCAAGCTGCAGGCGCTCCAGGACCTGGTCTCCAAGGCGAAGAACACGACGCCCGAAAACCTGCGCGAGGCCGGCAGCGCGTCGCTGCCCATCACACGCGGAGTGATCGAGGCACTGCGCGACGAGCCGGACCAGCACCTGCTGTCGCAGCGCCTGGCGTCCGAGGTTGCGCTGGCGTCGGTGCTGGAGAAAGCGCTACTGCTGCAACGCACGCTGCTGACCGGCAAGAAAGAGCCCAACGTGGCGGCCAACCAGCTCGCCGTGGAAGCTGTGAACCACGAGAGCGACACGCTCGATCGCGAGATCCGCAACCTCAAGACCGAGCTGGAGCTGCGCCGGGAGCTGGCAAACAATTCGCCCATGGCGATCATCCAGCGCCACGGCACGCGCGCGGCGGGCTCGCGTGGGATCTACGAAGGCGATCCGGTGCCTGACCGCCTCGATCAGTTGCAGAAGGGCAATCCGGGAGGCCGGCCATGAGCCCGATGCGTGCGGCCTGGCTGCGCCCGCGCTGGCTGTTCAGCCGGCGCGCAGCAAAGGCGCTGCTGTGGACGGTGGTACTCGCGGCCGTCGCCGTGTGCGCCAACATCGTTGGCATCTACCTCGTCGGAAGCGTCGCAGGCTGGGAGCGTTGGCTGGCGGCAGCAGCGGGCTACTTCCTGGTCTGGCGGCTGTGCCTGTACGGCGCGACGGCCTACGGCTGGGTCTGGATGCGTCGCCGACTGCTGGCGCGCGAGGACGACGCGCAAGCGCGGCGCCGCCTGGTGCGCAGCGAGATCGCCGGCGTCGTTGCCATCGTGGCGCTTGAAGCCAGCCTGTTGATGCAGGGCTGAGGGGAGATCCGAGCCATGACGCTTTTCGCGACCGACTACCTGGAGTACTACCTGACCCTGGTTTCCTGGATCGTCAACAACGGCATCTGGGCGGTACTGGTATCCAGCGGGGTATTCGCACTGCCCTTCGTGGCGATCATCGTGCAGGAATGGCTCAAGGCCCGTGGGGAGGGTGCAGACGAAGGCAATAAGGGCGTGCTCTCGGCCGCACGCATTGAGAACCGGGTGTTCGTCGCCATCGTGGTCGTGATGTTCGCCGGCATCCCCTTCATCGACGTGGACCTCAACACCATTCAGTACGACAGCTCGCGCTCGGCTCAATGCCAGGTCAGCGTGCCGCAGCCCACGGATACCGGCTGGTCCCAGTCCTTCAGCACCATCAACAACCAGAGTGCCAAGGTGCCGGTCTGGTGGGCATTCATGCACGCGCTCTCGCGCGCCGTCACCAGTGCCTCGGTGGCAGCGATCCCGTGCGGAACAGACCTGCGACAGATGCGCATGGAGATCGACGCTACCCGCATCAACGACCCGGTGCTGGCTCAGGAAGTGGCCGATTTCACACACGACTGCTACGGGCCAGCACGCGCTAAATTGTTCATGGCGCGACCGGAGCTGGACGAAGCTCAAATGAACGACGTGACATGGATCGGTTCGAGGTTTTTCACGGACACCGGCGGCTACTACGACAGCTACCGCTCCAGCACGGCGCGCGAGTCATGGCCCTATGACGACACTCGCGACGCAGGGCTTGCGCAGGTGGCCAGTGGCGGCGGCTACCCGACTTGCAGGCAGTGGTGGGCCGATGGCAGCAACGGCCTGCGAGCACGGCTGCTGAGCCAGGTGGACCCCAGCCTGTTGAATCGCTTGGCGGGCTGGGCCGGGTTCCTCAGCCGTACCGAGGTGGACGATTCGGTGGTCCGTACCATCGCGTCACCGCGACAGCAGAAGCTCAACCAGGGTTCGGTCTATACCGACTACGGCGGCCAGATCGACAAGACCCTGCCGAACATCGTGACGCGGGCCACGGGGGACGTAGGAATGGCGGTCGGGGCACTTGCCGCATTCCCTGCCATGGACGTGGTGCGCCAGGCGCTGCCCATGGTGCTTGCCTTGCTCAAGATGGCGCTGGTCATCTGCATCCCGCTCGTGCTGGTCGTCGGCACCTATGACCTGAAGACGGTCGTCACCGTCAGCGTCGTGCAGTTCGCGCTGTTCTTCACCGATTTCTGGTTCCAACTCGCTCGCTGGATCGACAGCACCATCCTCGATGCGCTCTATGGGTGGGGCTTCGGCTGGAACCGGCCGCACACTAACTTCGATCCGCTGGTGGGGTTGAACAATGCCTTTGGCGACCTGCTCCTGATGTTCGTCATGGGCACGATGTTCCTGGTCTTGCCGGGTTTTTGGCTTGCGAGCCTTACTTGGGTTGGGATTCGGGCTGGACACGTCATCCAAGGGCTTTCGGATGGCAGCAAGAGTGCCGGCCAAGCAGGCGGTAAGGGCGCTGGGGCCCTTACCGGAGGTAAGCTGAAGTAGCGCGGCGCCGGTCAGTCGTCGGTGTACAACTCGTGCGACGTATCGTTGTACAGGTTGGGATCGTAGCCCGGCGTCTTGCGCAGTTCGGTGAGGTCGGTGAAAGGCCACTCGTCTTCATCCGAGGTATTGGCAGCAGCAGCCCATCCCGCCACCACGACTCCCAACAACACGAGTGCGAACCAGAAGGCGACGTAGAGCAGCGCGCCCAGCACAGCCAGCTTGACCGCCCACAGCAGCACTGTGGCACCAACCGAAGGCACCCCTTTGACCATCAACCAATTCGATACCCGCCGTTCGCCACGCGCATAGGCACGCCATACACGGCCAAATGCGCGGCCGATACGTTCTGCGGTGCTGGTACGAGTTGTGGTGTTCATGGTCGTCTCCTGCTACTGAGGGATGTCTATTCCAGGGTGCTCCACTTCATTCCGTTTCAGGCTTCAATGTGTTTTCTCGCTGCTTCAGGACGCTTCGTCATCCGGTTCCACCGGGCCCGGGTCGGGTTCCACGCCGATGCGGTAGGTGGCAACGAAACGCGGCCAATCCACATGGTCAACCAGATCGATGTCCTCGATGACGCTGACCTTCGCTCCCGCACGCTCGAACAGGGCGATGCTCTTGGCGGGATAGTTGTTGCGCGACGGATAGAGCACTCCGTCGAACAGAGGTTGGCCGTCGTCGCCGACCATCGCATGCACCTGAGCGGACACCTGCTGCGTGTGCGTGTAGTCGCGGCTGGCCAACTGCTCCAGGTTCAGGCCAAAGTAGCCCGCCATGACGCTCGGTGCCGTGAGATCGGCCAGAAGCACGTCGGCCACCACCCCTACAGCGCGCACCATCCTGCCCTGGACTTCTTTCAATGCGATCGAGCGCTTCGCGTCATCAAGCCACTGATGCTTGTGAAACACCGACTCCATCAACGCCGTGGGCAGGTCGCGCCCCAGGTAGAGCACGCCGTAGGCTCGGGCCGGGTCGTCGTAGCGATTGGTGCTGCTGCGACCATAGTACAGCGGGCTGCCCCGATAGACGACGCGGCTCACATGCTGGAGCAGTTCACCGGCATCGATCAGAAAAGAAGGCAGCTCGTGGTTCATGGCAGTCTCGCTTCAATGCACCTGAACGCCCAGCACGTTAAACACGGCCTCGGCCACGGCGTCGATCGTGCCATGCGTCACCGCATCCACCGGCGAGCGACCGCCCAAGCCTTCGAGCGGTTCGGACAGTGCGCGGTAGATCGTCCAGTGATCGATACCCTCGACCTCCTGAAGCACGGTTTGGGTCAACTGCTGCTTTACCGGGTCGAGCTGCCAGTCGGGCAGCTTCTGACCGCGCGGCCCCACGTTCAGCGCCAGCAGCCGACGCGCGAGGATGTCCTTGTAGATCTGCTGGCGCGACTTGTCCGCCAGCTTGGCGAACTCCGCGGGCGGCAGGTTGTGCGGCTGGTTGAAGGTTTCCAGTAGCACCGCACGGCCTCGCTGGACGTCGGTTTCATTCGGTGCCCAGCGCGTGTCGGCGCGCAGCGCGGCCGCCTTGCGTGCAAGGGCCTGCCCAACGGTCTCCCCCTGCAAGTTGGCGGGCAGTGTTACCGCTTCCACGCGCTCGTGGACGAACGCCTGCAACTCGGCCGCGAAAGCCGTGGCATCCCGGATTTCGACGGTATCCGCGAAGCGGCGTACATCTTCCACCGTGACGCGCGGCAGACGGTCGGCAATGAATTCAATGGCAGTGGGCATGGTCATCTCCCAAGTAGGTTTGAGACAGGTTTCACTCTAGTCGCCTTTGTCGCGTTTGTCAACTTTGACGCCTAGAAAGCAACCTACCCGGCGGAAGCAGCGCCTTCGCAGCATAGACCGAGGCCAGCGCCTGGTCGCCGTCCAATGCATTCGAGCGGGTTCCACATTGACGGTGGAGCCGCGATCCAGGCCCCGCTATACCGAAACGGTTAAAGGCCAAAGGGTCGAAATGGCAAGGGAATGGGGTGCAAGGGGAAAGGCCCTACCTCGAAAAGGCCAAAAGGCCTCCCGGTCGGCCCGTCATTAGGACACCTCACATGCTCTCCCTGTTCCAGCGAAAACGGCCCCCGGTCGCTGCCGCACCGACGCCATCACCCGTCACCGACCTCCCGAAAGGGCTGCTGCGTCCTGAGTCGGCCGCATCGCTGCTGGCCACCCCACGCCGGCAGAAGCTGCTGGAGCACATCTGGCAGCGCACGTCGCTCTCACACCGGCAATTCGTCACCCTGTACCGCACGCCCCTGGAACGCTACGCCGAACTGGTCCAAGCCTTTCCGGCCTCCGAAGCGCATCACCATGCCTATCCGGGCGGCATGCTCGACCACGGCCTGGAGATCGTGGCCTACAGCCTGAAACTGCGGCAGTCCCATCTGCTGCCCATCGGTGCCAGTCCCGAAGACCAGGCGGCGCAGTCCGAAGCCTGGACCGCCGCCGTCGCCTATGCTGCGCTGCTCCACGATATTGGCAAGATCGCCGTCGATCTACACGTCGAACTGGCCGACGGCAGTACTTGGCATCCGTGGCATGGCCCGCTGCACCAGGCGTACCGATTTCGCTACCGTGACGACCGCGAATACCGCCTGCACAGCGCCGCAACAGGCTTGCTCTATCGCCAACTGCTCGACCGCCACGTCCTGGACTGGCTCAGCGACTATCCGGCTCTCTGGGCACCGCTGCTCTATGTGCTGGCCGGTCAGTACGAACATGCCGGTGTACTGGGGGAACTCGTCGTGCAAGCAGACCGGGCGTCGGTGGCCCAGGAGCTGGGCGGCGATCCGGCGCGCGCCATGGCCGCGCCTAAGCACGCACTGCAACGCAAGCTGCTGGACGGGTTGCGCTACCTGCTCAAGGAACAGTTGAAGCTGAACCAGCCGGAAGCCTCCGATGGCTGGCTCACCGAGGATGGTTTGTGGCTGGTGAGCAAGACGGTCTCGGACAAACTGCGCGCACACCTCCTGTCTCAGGGGATCGATGGCATTCCTGCGAACAACACCGCCGTGTTCAACGTGCTGCAGGACCACGGCATGCTCCAGCCCACCTCGGACGGCAAAGCGGTCTGGCGCGCGACCGTCACCAGCACGACCGGCTGGTCCCATTCGTTCACCCTGTTGCGTCTCGCTCCCGCGCTGATCTGGGAGTCTGGCGAGCGACCAGCACCTTTCGCAGGCACGGTAGAGATCGACGCGACGCCCGCAGAAAACGACGCCAGCATGTCGGCTCCCGTGCCAACCGTCTCGGTGAACCCAGCGCAGGGAGGTCAAGAGCCTCCAATTTGGGAGGACGACAGCACCACCATCGTTTCACCGCCCGCGGCCCAGCCCGTGCCCGACGTCATGGAGGACTTGCTCGCGATGGTGGGCTTAGGTGAGTCGGCCGGCGTTGGACAGGATGCCGAAGAGTTCCTCCACCCTCCCGCGCCAGCAACAGCCGCGACGTCCATTCCATCACCTGTACCCGCGCCTACGCCTGGGTCATCGGCAACGAAGCCATCCACGGAACAGTTCATGGTTTGGCTGAAGCAGGGAATCACCTCACGACGGCTCATCATCAACGACGCGAAGGCGCTCGTGCATACGGTGAATGACACGGCCTACCTGGTCAGCCCGGGTGTGTTCCAACGCTATGCGCAGGAGCATCCCGAAGTGGCCGCGCTCGCCAAGCAGGAGAATCAACAGGATTGGCAGTGGGTGCAGAAGCGCTTCGAGAAGCTGCAGCTACATCGCAAGCACCCCAATGGCCTGAACATTTGGACCTGTGAAGTCACGGGCCCGAGGAAGTCCCGCCGACTGCATGGCTACCTCCTTGAAGATGGGTCCTTGGCATTCCCCGAAATACCGCCCAACAATCCCTATCTTGCTCTGACTCAGGAAGGATGACGCGATTCGGGCATTGATCGCCACCGTCGTTTGGCGACGATCAATACCCCGCGAAAGCTGGCAACATTTGGCGAACTGAGCTACTCGGCCCGCGCCAACTCCTGCGCAAGGAACGGAGCGGTTCGGCTGCCAGACGTTCGGGCCACCTGCTGAGGGGAGCCCGCCACCACGATGCTGCCGCCGGCAGCGCCTGCACCAGGCCCCACGTCGATCACCCAATCGGCCTGAGCCACCGCGCGCATATCGTGCTCGATCATCACCACGGTGTTGCCGGCATCGACCAGGCGCTGCAACTGCACCAGCAGCCGGTCGGCATCGGACGCATGCAGCCCGGTGGTTGGCTCGTCGAGCACGTACAGGCTTCGGCCGCGCTGGCTGCGCTGAAGCTCGGTCGCCAGCTTGATGCGCTGCGCCTCGCCACCGGAAAGTTCCGTGGCCGGTTGCCCCAGGCGCAGATAGCCCAATCCGATATCGCGCAGCAATTGCAGGGGCCGGGCCACGGCGTCTTCACCCGCAAAGAATTCGCTGGCTTCGTCCACGGTCATCTGCAGCACCTCGGCGATGTTGCGCCCGTTCCATTGCACCTTCAGCGTGGCCTCGTTGTAGCGTGCGCCATGGCACGTCGGACACGGGGCGTACACGCTGGGCATGAACAGCAACTCCACACTGACGAAGCCCTCGCCCTCGCAGGTCTCGCAACGCCCCTTAGCCACGTTGAACGAGAAGCGCCCGGCGTCATAGCGGCGGCGTCGCGCATCGGGCGTGGCGGCGAACAGCTTGCGCACGTGGTCGAACAGGCCGGTGTAGGTGGCCAGGTTGGACCGGGGCGTGCGCCCGATCGGCTTCTGGTCCACCTGCACCAGGCGCTGTATGGCGTCCACGTCGCCCGCCAGATGACCGCCAGTCGCTTCGATCACTGCCGGCCCTTCGCTGGTGGCGCTTTCGGCCGCGTCGTCCTCGGGCTCGTGGCCCAGGTGCAGTAGCACCAGCTCCGGCAGCGCCTGCGCGACGAGGCTGGACTTGCCCGAGCCGGAGATGCCGGTGACGGCCGTCAGCACGCCCAGCGGAATGCGTGCGTCCACGCCATGCAGGTTGTGACGATGGATGCCCTGCAGCTCCAGCCAGCCGGTCGCTTCGCGTGCCCGGCTTCCCGGCGCGGCGATTTCGTCGAACAGATAGCGGGCGGTGCGCGATTCGGCAATCTTGCGCAGGCCGTCCGGCTCGCCGCTGTAGAGCACGCGGCCGCCACGCTCCCCGGCATCCGGCCCCACATCCACCAGCCATTGCGCGCGGCGCATCAGGTCCAGGTCGTGCTCGACCACGAACACCGAGTTGCCCGCGTCACGCAGCCGGTCGAGCGCGTCGTACAGCGCCTGGCTGTCGGAGGGGTGCAACCCCGCCGAGGGCTCGTCGAGCACGTACACAACACCGAACAGCAGGGAACTCAATTGCGTGGCCAGCCGCAGGCGCTGCAACTCGCCGGCCGAAAGCGTCGGCGTGGCCCGGTCCAGCGTCAGGTAACCCAGGCCCAGCCCACGCAGTTGACGCAGGCGCGCCATCACACCGCCGGCCAGGCGCTGCGCGGCGAGGCGCTTTTCTTCCGACAGCGCGGAGGTGCGGCGCACGTCGGGCGATACCGCATGGACGGCACGGCCGGAGGCCGCGCGTTCGGCACGGTCGCGTCGGGTCGCTTCCTTGTCCGTAGCCGCCCCCGCTGCATGGGCGCGGAAATCGCCCTGGGCAATGGGTTCGAGCAAGGCCGCCAACTGGTCCAGCGGCATCTGCATGAACGCGCCGATGTCCACGCCGGCGAAGGTGACCGACAGCGCCTCGGGCTTGAGCCGCTTGCCGTGGCAGGTGGGGCACGGCTTGCCCTCCATGAACCGGGACACGCGCTTTCTCATCAGTGCGCTTTGGGTATTGGCAAAGGTGTGCAGCACATACCGCCGGGCGCCGGTGAAGGTGCCCATGTAGCTCGGCTCCATCTTGCGCTTGAGCGCCGTGCGGGTCTCGGCGGGCGTGAAGCCGGCGTACACCGGCACTGTCGGTGTTTCCTCGGTGAACAGAATCCAGTCGCGGTCCTTCTTCGGCAGGTCCTTCCACGGTCGGTCAACGTCGTAGCCCATGCTGACCAGGATGTCGCGCAGGTTCTGGCCTTGCCAGGCGGGGGGCCAGGAGGCGATCGCCCGCTCGCGGATGCTCAGGGAGGGATCGGGCACCATGATGGCCTCGGTCACCTCGTACACATGGCCCAGGCCGTGGCAGGTCGGGCACGCTCCCTGCGGCGTGTTGGGCGAAAAATCCTCGGCGTACAGCATCGGCTGGTTGGCTGGGTAGGCGCCGGCGCGCGAATACATCATCCGCACCAGGCTGGACAGGGTGGTCACACTGCCCACGGAGGAACGCGCGTTGCTGGAGCCCCGCTGCTGTTGCAACGCCACCGCCGGCGGCAGGCCGTCGATCGCATCGACGTCCGGCACGCCGGCCTGGTCGATCAGGCGCCGCGCATAGGGGGCCACCGACTCGAAGTAGCGCCGCTGCGCCTCGGCGTAGATGGTGCCGAAGGCCAGCGAGGACTTGCCGGAGCCGGAAACGCCGGAGAACACCACCAGCGCGTTACGCGGGATGGAAACGTCCACCTCTTTGAGGTTGTTCTCGCGCGCGCCGCGCACTTCCACCATGCCGCTGGCCGCAGCGGTACAAGAGGATTCACCGAAAGAATTGTTTGGCATGTTCTTATCCTGTAGTTCGTCCCGCTCAGGACGGGACTTCCTGAGTTCGGGGGCCGCGGCGACTGGCTTCGAGCGCCGCGGTGACAGTGCGGGCGTCGTAGCTGCCGCGCAGACGACGACCCTCGACGAAGAACGTCGGCGTGGCGTGCGCACCGCTGGCGACGGCACTGGCGAGGTCGCGCTCGACACGCTCGATCACCGCGGTGCTGTCGAGATCCGCGATGAACCGTTCGACGTCGAGCCCAAGCTCGGCGGCGTAGCCGATCAGATGCTCGCGCTCCAGCGCATGCTGACGGGTGAACACGAAGTCCAGCCACGGCCAGAACATCCCCTGGTTCGCCGCTGCCTCGGACGCCCGCGCGGCAATCGGCCCGTGCGGGTGGTGCGGCAGATGGCGCACCACATACCGCAGGTCGTCCCCGAAGTGGGCGCGCAGATCGTCCCACGAACCGGTGGCGTGCGCACAGTACGCGCACTCGAAGTCCACGTACTCGACGAGTGTGAGCTGGGCGTCCTCCGGCCCGCGGATGTGATCGATCTCCGGATCGACCGGTGGCTCAAGCACCATCGGCAGGTCAGCGGTCTTCTCACCCCACCGCTGGGCGGCGACCTTGAAGATCAGCCACCCGAGCAACGTGGCGAACACCATCGACACGAGCACGCCGACCGTCGCCTGGCGGCCCAAGTCGGAGGTCGTGCCGAACGCGAGCCCGATGATCAGCAGCGACACGGTGAACCCGATCCCGGACAGTGCCGCACCACCGAACACGCTGCCCACCCCGACGCCCTCGGGCAGCCGGCCCAGGCCGAGACGGACGGCGATGAGAGTGATGAGCCCGATGCCCAGGAGCTTGCCGAGCACGAGCCCTGCGATGACGCCCCACGTGACTGGCGAGCCGAAGGCCTCGGCGAGCAGCCCGCCACGCACGTCCACTCCGGCGTTCGCCAAGGCGAACACCGGCACGATCAGCAGCGCCGTCGGCAGCCGCAGGAACTCGTGCAATCGCTCGTTCACCGAGATACCCCGGGACAGCCCGCAGTCCACCGCGCGGGCCGATGCGGCACTCGGAGACTGCCAGAAGTCGCGGAACAGTTGTTTTGCCGCGACGACCTTGTGACGTTGCGTCGCGTAGGCGGGGATCAGCAGCCCCGCGGCCATCCCGGCGAGAGAGGCATGGATGCCGGAGTACACGGTTGCGAGCCACAGCACGATCACGATCAGCACATACGGCATTGCCCGCCACTGGCGGGTGCGCCCTAGCCGCCACAACGCAACGAGACTGGCGAGGGCGATCAACAACGGGACGATCCGAATCTCATCGCTATAGACGATGCCGATGATGGACACGGCGAGGAAGTCATCGACCACGGTCAGGGTGAGCAGGAACACGCGCAACTGACCGGATAGCCGCGGGCCGACGATCGCCAGGGTGCCCAGCATGAATGCCGTATCGGTGCCGACCACCGCCCCCCACCCGTGCAGGCCCTCACTTCCGGCCAGCCCCACGATCAGGACATACACCAGCGCGGGAAGCACGACACCCGCGACCCCCGCGATCAGAGCGAGACGGGCACGGCTGCGATCCCGGAGCGATCCGTGGGCGAACTCCTGACGCACCTCCAGGCCGATCAGGAAGAAGAAGACCACCATCAGGCCGTCGTTGACCCAGTGATGCAGGTCCATGTGCAGGCCCAGCGGCCCGAAGTCAAACCCGACGTCCAGGTGCCACAACTCGAAATAGGCATCGGATAGCGGCGAGTTCGCCCACGCCAGCGCCACGACCGTGACGATCACCAGCAGCACCGCAGCACCAGACTCCGTGCGCAGATAGCGGGCAACGCGTCCCCGGCTGATCTTCGCCGAGGATGCACCGAAAGAAGTGGCTGACATGTTCTTATCCTGTTCCTGTAGTTCGTGAAGTCGCGATGAGCCGGTTTCGGAGACGACCAGTCAGGCGTCCGCCTCTGGCAGCGTCCCATCATCCAGCGAGCGCAGCCAAGTAAGCCTTTCTCCCAGCCTGCGCTCAACACCTCTGTCCGTTGGCTGATACCAGCCCGGCCGCGCCACGCCCTCGGGAAAGTAGCTTTGCCCAGCGGCATAGCCGTTGGGCTCGTCATGGGCGTAGCGGTAGCCTTCGTGATACCCCATCTGCTGCATCAGCTTCGTCGGCGCATTGCGAAGATGGAGAGGCACAGGCAGGGAGCCGTTGTTCTTGACGAAGGCCTTCGCCTTGTTCCAGGCGGCATAGGCAGCGTTCGACTTGGGGGCGGCAGCAAGGTAGGTCGCCGCGTGGGCAATCGGTATTTCGCCTTCGGGGGAACCCAGCCTCTCATAAGCCAGCGCGGCATTGAGCGCCAGTTGCAGCGCCTGCGGGTCGGCATTGCCGATGTCTTCGCTGGCCACCACGATCATGCGGCGCGTCACCTGGCTGACGTCGCCGCTGCCGTCGAGGATGCGGGCCAGCCAGTACAGGGCCGCGTCGGGGTCGGAGCCCCGCAGCGACTTGTGGAAGGCGGAGAGCTGCCAGTAGAACTCGTCGCCGCCCTTGTCGAACCTGCGCAGTGATGGGCTGGTGGACAGTTTGGCAAACTCGCCATCGACCACGGCCTTGCCCGCGCCCGACGCAGCATTCGTCACCTGCTCAAGCAGATTGAGGAAGCGCCTGCCATCGCCATCGGCAAAGCCCTTGAGCAGATCCAGCGCGTCCGCGTCCAACGTGACGCCCTGGAGATGCGGCAGTGCGCGTTCGTAGAGCTGGTTCAGTTCGTCGCCGGACAGCGGTTCGAGGGTATAGACCTGCGCGCGCGAGAGCAGCGCGGAATTGACCGCCAGCCCCGGATGCTCGGTCGTCCCCCCCACCAGGGTCAGGAGCCCCGACTCGACATGGGGCAGTAGGGCATCCTGCTGCGCCTTGTTGAAGCGATGGATCTCATCGACGAAAAGCACCGTCGATCGACCATGGTTGTCCAGTTCTGCCTGGGCCTCGTCGATGGCTTGCCGGATGTCCTTCACCCCGGCAAGCACGGCCGAGATGGCGATGAATCGGCTGTCGGTCGCACTGGCGGCCAGGCGCCCCAGGGTGGTCTTGCCCACGCCTGGCGGCCCCCAGAGGATGAACGAGTGCAACTTGCCCGCCTCGAACGCGAGACGAAGCGGCTTGCCGGGGCCGAGCAAGTGCCGTTGCCCGACGAATTCATCCAGCGTCTTGGGCCGCAGGAGTTCGGCCAAGGGAGGCTTGGGCTTTGTCGTGAATAGATCGGTCAAGTTCCTCTCCCTGGCATTTCTGATAGTTGACGTTCCGATAACGTTGGCACCTCAATCCAGGGAGCCGGATTTGTCCAACGCCGCGGGCTCTTTGTCGCTAATCGCATGCATGATGATGCGAGAGCCGCGGTAGCCGATGCTGTGGTTCCATACCCAGCTCAAAGCGACGCTGAGACGATTTCGCGTACCGATCAGAAAGTAGATGTGCGCCAGCTTCCAGATCCACCACGCAAAGGCACCACGCAGCTTCACCCGCCCCATGTCAATCACCGCCAGGCTGCGGCCGATGGTGGCCAGGTTCCCCTGATGCCGGTATTTGAAAGGTCCGTCAGCGGGCTTGCCCTTCAAACGCCGTCCAATGAGGTTGGCGACGTACTTCCCTTGCTGTTTGGCGGCCGGGGCGATGCCCGGCACGGGCTTCCCATCGGCCATGGTGCACGAGGCTGTATCGCCGATGGCGAAGACCTCCGGCCGACCGGCCACCGTCAGGTCAGGGCCAACGACCACCCGACCCGCACGATCAGACGCAGCGCCCAGCCAGCGAGCCGCGGGAGACGCCTGGACTCCGGCGGCCCAGACGATGGTCTTGGCCGAAAGGGGCTTGCCACCGTACACCACGCCATCGGCCGAGCATTCGGTGACCGGCGTACCCAGCACGACCTCGACGCCGAGCTTTTCGAGCGCCTGGCGCGTATAGGCCGAAAGATCCTCTGGAAAGACGGACAACAGACGCGGGCCAGCCTCGATCAGTACAACCCGCGACGTGCTCGGGTCGATCGAGCGAAAGTCACGCGCCAGCGTGTCTCGTGCAAGCTCGGCGATGGTTCCGGCCAATTCAACCCCGGTGGGACCACCACCGATGATGACGAACGTCTGCAGCGCGGCACGCTGCTGAGGATCGCTCGTGCGCTCAGCCTCCTCGAAAGCCGCGAGGATTCGGCCCCGAATGGTCGTGGCATCTTCCAGCGTCTTCAACCCCGGCGCGAAAGCCCCCCATTCGTCGTGTCCGAAGTAGGCATGGGTAGCGCCTGTCGCGAGCACGAGCGTGTCGTAGGTTTGCCGCAATCCATTGTTGAGAATGACCTGACGCGCGTCCTGGTCGATACCTTCCACTTCCGCCATCAAGGTGTTCACTTCCGGGCGATTTCGGAAGAGATAGCGAATAGGCCAGGCGATCTCGGATGTCGAAAGTGACGCCCCTGCAACCTGGTAAAGCAAGGGTTGGAACAGGTGATGATTGCGCCGATCGATGATCGTCACATCGACCTCGGCACCAGCAAGCTGGTTGGCAACCTCGATCCCGCCGAAGCCCGCTCCGATAATGACGACGTGATGTCGGTTTTTGGAGGTCTTTGTCATGACCTGATCTCCTCTCTCTCAGCGTTTCAGCGCCGATGCGTGGTGTGCCATATGCTCGCCAATGAAACTGGCAATGAAGTAGTAGCTGTGGTCGTAGCCTGGGCGCAGATTCAACGTGAGCGGGTGCCCCGTCTCGTCGCAGGCCTTGCGCAGCAGGTCGGGCTGAAGCTGGCTCTCCAGGAACTCGTCGCCCAAGCCCTGGTCCACCAGCAACGGCAAACGCTCCTGCACGGTGCGAATCAGCTCCACGGTGTCGTACTGTTTCCACACCTCCCGATCGCTGCCCAGGTACGCCTCGAAGGCCTTGTGCCCCCAGGGAACCTGGGTGGGGGCGACGATGGGCGAGAAGGCCGAGACGCTTCGATAACGGCCCGGGTTGCGCAGGGCGATGACCAGAGCACCGTGTCCTCCCATGGAATGGCCGCTGATGCTCCGCTCCGCTGTCACGGGAAAGTGGGCCTCGATCAGCGCCGGCAGTTCCTGCACGACGTAGTCGTACATCCGATGATTCGCAGCCCAGGGTTCCTGTGTGGCATTGACGTAGAACCCCGCGCCCTGTCCGAGGTCATAGGCAGGATCGTCGGCAACGCCTTCGCCGCGAGCGCTGCTATCGGGCGCGACGACGGCAATGCCATGTTCGGCCGCGTAGCGCTGGACGGCGGACTTGGTGATGAAGTTCTGCTCGGTGCAGGTCAGGCCCGAAAGCCAGTACAGCACCGGCACTTTGCCGTGCTGCGCCTGCGGAGGCAGATAGACGCCGACCTTCATCGTGCAACCGAGCGTCGTCGATTCATGCTGATAAACGTCCTGCCAACCATCAAAGCTGGCGTGATGTTCGATGCGTTCCATGTAGTTCTCCTATGTTCAAAGGAACGGCGCAGCTCTCGCGCGCCAAGACGGCAGCTCGTCAGGAAGATTTCTCTTCCGCCACCGTGTCGCCGTGGGCATGCCTGATCCTGCGCACGATCCACCAGATCGTCAGCATCACCGCAGGCACCAGAACCGCCATCACCGGCGCCACGCTGTCGTGAACCATCGGAATGCCCTTGAGCAAGTAGCCGAGAAGACTCACGACGTAATAAGAAATTGCCGCGACCGACAGGCCTTCGACGGTCTGCTGAAGGCGCAATTGCATCTTGGCCCGGTTGTTCATCGACGCCAGCAGATCGCGGTTCTGGCGTTCAAGCTCAACGTCGATCCAGGAACGCAGCAACGCGATGGCCCGGGTCAGCTTGTCTGAGAGCTTGGCCTGGCGCTCCTTTACGGATTGGCATGTCCGCATGGCTGGAGCGATGCGGCGCTGCAGGAAATCCGCCCAGGTGCAGTACCCGGATACGGCCTCTTCCGAAAGCGCTGCCAGCCTTTCCTCGACGATCTCGTAGTAGGCACGGCTGGCACCGAAGCGATAGAGATTCGCCGCAACTCCAGCTTCCAGCTCGGCAGCCAGGCCGGTCAATTCGGACAGCAGCACGTCGCTGTCGCGCCGTTCCACCAAGCTCGTACACATCTCGTCGGTGATCGCCGCAAGGCGCGACTCCATGCGTCGCAGCTCCGACGTCATCGATCGTGTCAACGGCAGGGACAGCAACGCCAAGGTACGGTAGGTCTCGATCTCCAGCAGACGTTGAGCCAGCGCACCCGCCCGCGCCGGGGTCAAATCGCGGGCCAGGACGAGGATCTGCGTCAGGCCATCCTCATCCTGTCGGAAGTCGGTCAGAATGGCGGCAGAGCCGTTCTCCACCAGCGAGTAGCACAGGCTGGCAGGATCGAAGCGATCGGCCTCCTTCTCCGTTTCCGGCGTCCACGGAAGAAGTCTCAAACGGATGCCGGATACGACCGGGCCGGGAGGCACAAATCCATGCCTGAACGGGTTTTCGCCGCACGGCTCTCCCGTCTCGGAATCCAGCGAAGCGCACCAGAGATACGTCGAGAACTCGGTGTGCTTTTCACAGTGCAGGTCTCCTTCGTCCCATGTCACGCCGTGAAGCGGCGTAGCATGGTCGGGTTCGGCAACGCCGAAGCGATGAGACAACTCGCTCATCGCCATCTGATCCTTGGCCTGGTCGCCTTCGGTCATGAAAGCGAGCTGCAATATGCCGCGCGGGGCCTGAATCAACAGATGCGGGCGCGCATGCACTTCACCCACGGCGGCAGCACGATCGGTGTAGGCCGGCATGCCGTACACGGTGGCGGTCGGGGTGGGTTGTACGGTCGTCGTATTTATGTTGGCCGGCTCTTTCATAACGACCTCATTTCTTCTTGGTTGAAAAACACGCTTCAAAGCAAATGCCCGCAGCCATGCGTTTCGCACATGGCTGCGGGCCGATCTTCATGAGCAGACACCGCTCTACACGGTCCGTCTAATAGGCTCGCCGTGTAGAGGCTTGTGCTGGCCCTTTCAGAACGCCCTCAGCTTCCTAGCTTTCAGACGAAGGTGTACGAGCAGACCTTGTTGCCCGCCGGATCACGCAGGTAGGCCGCATAGGCACCCGGCAGGTGGCCACGCGGGCCAGGCTGGCCCTCGTCGGTGCCGCCTGCGGCAAGGCCGGCGGCGTGGAAGGCATCCACTTCGGCGGGAGTGGCGGCCGCAAAGCCGACCGTCACGCCGTTGCTCGAAGGCGCTTCACCATTGCCCGGACGGGCGATGATGAAAGCCGGCTTTTCGCGACCGAAAAGCACCCATCCGTTGCCGAAAGGACCGAGGTTCTTGATGCCGAGAGCACCCAGGGCGGCGTCGTAGAACGCGGCCGACTTCTGGACGTCGGCGGCGCCGATGAAGACGTGCGAGAAGATGCCGTCGCCGGAAATGACAGGAGTGGACATGGTTAGTTTCCTTGATGGTTGGTGTTGAATGGATAGTGGGTGATCAGTAGTGGATCACCGTGCGAATCGACTTGCCTTCATGCATCAGGTCGAAGGCGTGGTTGATCTCGTCGAGACCCATGGTGTGGGTGACGAACGGGGCGAGATCGATCTCGCCTTTCATTGCGTCTTCCACCATGCCCGGAAGTTGGGTACGCCCCTTGACCCCGCCGAAAGCAGAGCCCTTCCAAGTCCGGCCGGTGACCAACTGGAACGGACGGGTCGAGATTTCCTTGCCGGCACCGGCGACACCGATGACGATCGACTGGCCCCAGCCACGATGGGCAGCTTCCAGAGCCGAACGCATCACGTTGACGTTGCCGATGCACTCGAAGGTGTGATCGACACCCCAGCCGGTCATCTCGATGAGAACCTCGTGAATCGGCTTGTCGAAGTCCTTCGGATTGAGGCATTCGGTCGCGCCGAAGGTACGAGCCAGCTCGAACTTCGCCGGATTGGTATCGATGGCGATGATGCGGCCCGCTTTGGCCTGGCGTGCACCCTGAATCGCGGCGAGACCGATGCCGCCGAGGCCGAAGATGGCCACCGAGTCGCCCGGCTGCACTTTGGCCGTGTTGTGCACGGCGCCGATGCCGGTGGTCACGCCGCAGCCCAGCAGGCAGACGTGCTCGGGATTGGCGTCCGGGTTGATCTTGGCCAGCGAGACTTCGGCGACGACCGTGTATTCGCTGAAGGTCGAGCAGCCCATGTAGTGGTAAAGCGGCTGACCGTTGTACGAGAAGCGAGTCGTACCATCGGGCATCAGCCCCTTACCCTGGGTTGCACGAACCGCGACACACAGGTTGGTCTTGCCGGACTTGCAGAACAGGCACTCGCCGCACTCGGCGGTATAGAGGGGAATGACGTGATCGCCAGGCTTCACGCTGGTCACACCTTCACCCACCTCCACGACGATACCCGCACCTTCATGACCCAGCACGACCGGGAAGAGACCTTCGGGGTCGTCGCCCGACAGGGTGAAGGCGTCGGTATGGCAAACGCCGGTGTTCGTGATCTTGATGAGCACCTCGCCCTTGCGCGGCGGCTCGACGTCGATCTCGACGATTTCCAGCGGCTTTCCTGGCCCGAAGGCAACTGCTGCACGTGATTTCATGATGTCGCTTCCTTTACTAGCTAACTAAATTTGCCCTCACCGAGGGCACCCTGGTGCCTCTACCGCAGATAGGAGCGGACGATAGAGATGGTCTCGTCAATGGACTTGTTCTGCGAATCGCTCCTGATTTCGCTACTGGGAAACTCTTCCCGCAGATAGCTCTCCAGAACCGTTGCCATCAATCCGTTGACTGCCCCACGAACGGCCGCAAGCTGCTGAAGAATTGCAGGACATTCCGCACCTGCATCAAGCGCTTGCTCAAGAGTCGCTACCTGACCTTTGATGCGCCTGATGCGCGTCAGTGCTTGCTTCTTTTCTTCCGGGTGACCCGTCCTGAATTTGGTTGACACCTTTTTGAGAGAAAAAAGGAGAGTCAATTGGAATCAAGGATCAAGCGGACGCAGCGTGACTACAGTCTGGCTTTTAAACTGTCAGTGGTCGAGCAGGTGGAAAAAGGCGAGCTGACGTACAAAGAGGCGCAGCGTCGCTATGGGATTCAAGGTCGGTCGACGGTGCTGGTGTGGCTGCGCAAGCATGGTCGCCCGGGCTGGAGTGGCTGGAGCCTGCCGACGGTCAGAGGAGTGGATATGGATCGTCAGGGCAAGGGGCTCACGCCCGAGCAGCGGATCAAGGAGTTGGAGGTTCAGCTCAAGGAGGCGCGGGAGAAGGCGCAGTTGTTCGAGGCCGTGGTCAACGTGCTGGAGAAGGACTACGGGGTGCGCGTCGTAAAAAAGCCTTCGGGCAAGTCCTCACGCAAAAGCTCGTCCAAGGGTTGAGCGTGGCGAGGGCTTGCCGCTACATGGGTCACAGCCGCCAGGCCTACTACAAGGGCAGGCACAGGGAGCGAGAGCGCCAGCAGCAGGCGTGCCAAGTCGTGTCGATGGTGACAGCGTTGCGGGTACGGCAACCGAAGCTGGGCACGCGCAAGCTGCATCACGTGTTGCGCCAGCCGCTGCGCGAGGCGGGGATCAAGGTGGGGCGCGATGCGCTGTTCGACATCCTGCGTAGCGCCCGGATGCTAGTCAGACCGCACCGGGCGTATCACAAGACCACGGACAGCCATCACCGCTTCTGGCGCCACCCGAACCTGCTCAAGGCGGGTCAAGGCCAGGTGGTGGCGACCGGTCCCGAGCAGGTCTGGGTAGCTGACATCACCTACCTGCCGACCGCCCAGCGGTGCACCTACTTGAGCCTGGTGACCGACGCCTACTCGCGCAAGATCGTGGGCTACCACGTAGCGGAGAATCTGCAGACCGAAGGGGTGCGCCGCGCGCTGGAGATGGCGTTGCGCTCGCGGCGTTCAAACCAACCGCTGGTGCACCACTCGGATCGAGGCATCCAGTACTGCTCGACGTATTACCAACGCCTGCATGCCCGACATGGTATCCGTTGCTCGATGACCGACGGCTACGACTGCTACCAGAATGCCTTGGCCGAGCGGGTCAACGGAATCCTGAAGGGAGAGCTGTTGCTCCAAAGACCCGCTGATCTGGCCCAAGCCAGACTCATGGTCAGGCAGTCTGTCCAGATCTACAACACCGAGCGCCCACATCTATCCCTACAATGCAAAACACCCGATGAAGTTCATCGGGTGCTCAGTCCGTAATTGCTACGGATACCGGCCCATAGGTGTCAACCTAGGGCAGGACGGGTCAGGGCTGTGTGGCATCGAACACCTCTCTACTTGGGTACACAGCCGCATTATACAATACTCCCCCATAGTATATGCGGCCGAACTTCGCCACAAAATCTGTGCTCTTCGAGCACGCTTACAGGCTAGTACAGATTTGTTCCCAAGAAGCGCAAAACATTCAAATTAATGAATATTTCTTGCATGTATCGACAGCATCGGGGCAAGTTCAAAACTGGTCAAACTGGAAAAATCTATGCGCAGATAGACGTGGCCTATCTAAGCCGACTCATCGAACTGAAGCTAACAAGATGAGACCGGCTAGGCGACCTGACGACCCGAATACCGAGCCTTCCGCAGTGCAGGCAACATCTGGCCGTCCCAGTCACGATCGACCGCAACCTGGGCCTGTTCCTGGTTTCGTTCGAGTGCTTCAACGTCAAGATCACCGATCGCCCATGTCTGCGTGCCGCAAGTCGTCGCGAGAATGCCATCATCCGGGAATCCACGATCCATTGGTGCATAGATCGTGGCCTCGCCAGTGTTCGTGTCCAACGCCGGACTCCAGTCAGCAGCTCCGGTCGTCACGGCCTGCGCGATGAACATTCGGTTCTCCAGCGCCCGCGCCATGCAGCCCACACGGACCCGGGTTGCACCTGCTTGGGTGTCGGTACAGCTCGGGACCAGCAGCAGGCGCACTCCCGCCTCTCTCTGGGCTCGCACGGGCAATGGAAACTCACTGTCATAGCAAACAGCGATGCCGGCACGCACACCGTTCAGGTCGAACACCTTGAGTTCGTCGCCACCTTCGATGACGCCGGTGTCCTTCTCGAACCCCGTCAACTGCAGTTTGTCCTGGTAGTCGCGTGTACCGTCAGGCGCAAACCACCAAGCTCGGTTGCGGTAGCGGTCCAAACCAACCTGGGTCAAAAACGTACCGGCCTGAATGGTCATGCACAACTCGCGCGACAGGTCGGCATACAGTGCCAGCCAAGCAGGCTGCAAGGCCTGCAGCGCGGCCAGAGAGGCGTTGAAATCACGGCGGATGCTAGGCTTGAACGTTGCAGCCAGTTCGAGGGATAGATACTCGGGCAACACGGCCAGTTCCGCTCCGCCACGGCGCGCCTCCTCCAGAACCAGTCGCTGCCGCGCAGCAAATGCCTCGAAGTCCGTCGGCTTACCCACTGCATATTTCGCAACTGCTACTTTCACTTCGCGTTCTCCAGAGAGTGCAGCCACATCGTGAGCGTCTGCTCGGTTTCGGTCGGCTCACCCACCTCCTTCCAGGGCAGCGTAACCTTCATGTCCGACTGTCGCACGTAGCCACGACGGGTCCAGAAGGCATCATTACTGCGGTAGTTGGAAGGACGCCGGGGATCGTCGTCTGCTCGATCCACCGACGCGAACGATGTCCACTGCATGCCGCCCAACGAACGGGCATGCGCTTCGCGTTCGTCAAAGAAGCGATGGCCCAGGCCAAGGCCCCGAAAGGCTGGGAGCAGGACTGATTCGCCGCAGTAAAACACTGCCTCCATCGGGATTCCTCGATCGGCGAACGGTACCTGGAAGGCCGGCTCCGTATCGCCGAGCGGCAACCCCGTGGACGCACCCACAACCACGTCATCAGCGAGCACGAGCACCAACAGGCTGTCTGCCGAACGGGCGTACATGGAAAGGTAGTGCTTCTCGTATTCGATGTCGCCCTCGTACAGGTATGGAAAGCTGCGGAAGACCTTCGCCCGCAGATGTGCCACGGTGTCGAACCATTCGGCAATGTCCGGCCCACGACGAACCAGCACCTGCACGTCGCTGGTCATTTCAGGCGTCCCCTCCGACCTGTGCGATCCAGTCGCCGAGGTTGTAGTAGTTGGTGACACGAGCGATCTTGCCATCGCGGATCTCGAAGAACGCGCCACCCGGCAGCACGTAGCGCTGGCCCTGGGCGTCCGGCAGCCCGTCGTCCGTCACCTTGTATTCGCCATGCACCACGTACTCCGCGCCTGCGCGCAGGCCGTCGGCGCTGACCATCACCACGATCCCGCGGAGTTGCTCGCCATAGCAGCGGTCCATGCGCTGCAGGAAGGCGCGGAAGGCTTCGCGACCGACCTCACGAGCGCCCTGGTTCAAATCGTGCGCGACGTCATCGGTCAACATTGACAGCATGGCCTCGCGGTCACCGCGGTTGAAGGCGTCGTAGTAGGCAGTGATGAGAGTCGCAGCGTTCATTCGCGTTCCTTGTTGGGTTGTTCGGAGCGGAGCATTCCGGGGTGCTGTCAGTCTGGGCAACCGCGCCTCCCTTGTATATGGAATTGTTGCGATTTTATAATTCCACCATCTGGAACAATTAACGAGCGGCGAAACCGACCATGAGGCGTGCGTCATGAACAAGGAAATGGAACTACTGCGCATCTTTCGGGTGGCGGCCGAAAGCAGCAGTTTTCGCGATGCAGCCGTCCGGCTGGGGACTTCTCCGCAAGGTGTCACCCGTGCCATCCAGCAACTGGAGCAACACTACGGCGAGGTGTTGTTTCATCGAAGCACGCGCCAGGTGCGCATCACCGCCTTCGGCGAAGGGCTGTTAGACCAGGTGCGCCCGGCATTGGAGCGGTTCGAGGATCTGTGGCGAACGCCTGGCTCCGACCAGCAGGCATCCCTGTCCGGTACGGTTCGCATCACCGCACCGCACAGCTTGGGCACCAGAGCGGTGCTGCCGGCACTGGAGCGCGTGGCCGCGCGTCATCCCGACATCACGCTGGATGTGCGCCTGTCCGATCGCATCAGCAATACGGTTGACGAAGGGATTGACGTCGGAATCAGGGTCGGATTCATGCGTGATAGCCGCTTCGTCGCACGCAAGGCAGCCGACATGAAACTTCCGATCGTTGCCGCTCCGCGCCTGATCAAGAAAGTGGGCGTACCTGAAAACATCGATGCGCTAAGCAGCCTGCCAGCTACCGTGGCCTTGGATATCAATACCGGCCGTCCCTGGCCTTGGCACTTCAAGGCGGGACGCCAGTGGACACCTGCCGCACCCACTCTCGTCGCCGACAATGCCGACATGGAAATGGGAGCGGCGCTGGCCGGGATCGCGTTCGCGCAACTGGCGGACTACATGGCCGCCCCCTACATTGCCAGCGGGAAGCTCGTGCGAGTGTTGGAGAGCGAAGAACCTCCGGCATGGGGGTTGTACGTCTATCGGCCTCAGCGTGGCCCCATTCCGGGAAGGGTTCGAGCGGTATTTGATGAAATGCTGGTCGCCGTTGGATCGTTGCCAGCTTTGCGCTGACACGTCGCAAGACACTGAAAGGCACACGCCCTGGAAAGCGGGGCACTGAGCCTTGGCGGCTCGCCCCTCCGGTTGAATGATGAGCCGACCGTCTGCCCGCTTGCGCCAGGTGCAGATCGGTCGGCCATGCAACCCTATGCCGGCAAACGATTAGATGTAAATGAATTGCCGGTACAAACCATCCAACTGACGACGAATATCTTCGACGCGCTGCTCGTCACCGGTATCGGTAAATTCGAGTAGCTGCTGTTCCTTGGCAGTGATCTGATCGCAAAGGTCGGACAAATTCTCGCAGAAAGCCTCGGAGTGAACGGTGGGCTCCTCCGTATTCGTCTCTTCTCCTGCTAGTTTTCGCACAGACGAGGCCGGAGAAATCCCATTTTCCTCGTTAAAGGCAATTTGAAGCTGCCTGCGCCTATTGGTTTCATCGATCGCCTGTTTCATCGCCGGAGTCACCGCGTCGGCGTACAAGATCGCCTTGCCGTTTTCATTCCGAGCGACTCGACCTATCATCTGAATGAGAGCATGGGCCGAACGCAAGAATCCTGCACGGTCTGCATCGAGAATAGCAACCAATGATGCCTCTGGAATATCCAGCCCTTCGCGCAAAAGACTAATCCCAATCAAAACATCGAACTCTCCTGCGCGCAGGCCATTGATGATCTCAACACGATCCTCCGCTTTTATGTCCGAATGCATGTAGCGCGCTCGAATCCCGTTGTCCGTCAAGAAATCCGTTAGCTCTTCTGCACTGACCTTCGTCAGCGTAGTCACGAGCACGCGATTTTTCTTCTTCACGCACTTCGATATTTCGGCAAGCAGGTCATCTATGTATCCGTCCGCTTTCCGCACCTCAACCTTGGGATCAAGCAGTCCCGTTGGTCTGATAACTTGTTCGACAACCCTGTCTTTCGACACCCTCAGCTCGTAGTCTCCCGGAGTAGCGGAAACAAAGATGGTCTGAGGCTTGACCTTCTCAAATTCACCAAAGTTCAACGGGCGATTGTTCTTAGACGAAGGCAAGCGGAACCCGTAATCTATCAACGTCTCCTTGCGCGCCTGATCCCCCCGGTACATTGCGGATATCTGTGGCACCATGACGTGGGATTCATCGACGAACAGAAGCCCATCTTTCGGCAGGTAATCCAGCAATGTGATCGGAGGCGAGGCCGGGTCCCGTTCGCTGAAGTAGCAGGAATAATTTTCCATGCCCGAACAATAGCCTACCTCGCGCATCATCTCCACGTCATGCGTGATCCGCTCGTACAGCCTGTTTGCCTCGACCAAGCGATTATTCCTGTTCAGCTCGGCAACCCGCTCTTCCATATCAGCGAGTATCTTCTTGGACGCGGAATCTATTTTATTCGTGGGCGGTGCAAAAAGCGTCTTTGGCGAAACCAAGTAATGGTCAATTGCCCCAAGCGTTTTACCTGTAACAGGGTCTAGCCATTGAACAGACGCAACAGAGTCATCCAGCAGTTCCACCCGAACTGCCCTATGCTCGGAATCAGCAGGAAAGATATCGATCACATCACCTTGAGCGCGAAACGTTGCACGTTTGAGAGTGCGCTCAGTGCGATCATATTGCAGCAGAGCCAAACGACGAATCAGCTCTCTCTGGTTTAGTTTGACCCCAGGGGACAGAGCGATCTGCAACGCTCGGTACGCCTCCGGGTCACCCAGGCCGTAGATTGAAGACACCGAAGCGACGACGATCACATCGCGGCGCTCAATCAAGGATTTGGTCGTGGACAGGCGTAGGCGCTCAAGGTGATCGTTGATGGCCGAGTCCTTTGGAATGAAACGATCGGTGCCCGGCATATAAATCTCGGGCTGAAAATAATCGTAGTAGGAAACGAAGTACTCGACAGCATTCTCAGGAAAGAAGTGCTTCATTTCACCATAAAGCTGCGCGGTCAATGTCTTGTTAGGAGCCAAGATCAACGTGGGCCGCTTCAGACGATGAATCACATTGGCCATCGTAAAGGTCTTACCAGAGCCGGTGATACCCTTCAGCGTCTGGTGTGTCGCACCTTCTTCTATGTCCGATAGCAGGCGCGCTATCGCCTCTGGCTGGTCCCCCGCCGGCGTATAGCTGGAGTGCAGAATGAACGTACCGGTTGACATTAGATATCTCCTAATTGAGCTACTTCAATTTGTCCTGATGTATCGGCTATTTCGGAAGACCTATAGCAGTACCAAACTGGGGTGTAAATGACGGCGATCCTGCCACGCCCCACCTGGGCGTAGGCGTCGCCAACATGATAGCCCAACACACGGGCGGGCTTCCCAGTGCATATCCGCCGAGCGCCACGACGTCAGCCAGCGGCCCGTCTGCCAATGCACCTGGAGCTACTCGCCTCGTTCAGCGCCGACATCGAGTCGTGGCGGGCGAGATTGCTCTGTACGCCCCATGTGTGGCGGCGGCTCCCGCCGATGCGCGCCTTTGCCTCTCTCAGCCATCAAGACGAGACGCCGGAGGCGTGGAGCTACGTCACCTGCTAAAGATGCACGATCTCAACATTCGGCCATTTGCCTGCAAGGTACTCGGCCACTAGCCTCCGATGGCAGTGATGGGGCTTGTCTTCGCTGCAAAGCAGGCAACTGTTATCAATCTTTTCTTTATCGATTGACTCAATCTTTCGGGACGACATTAAATCCAGAAACTTCCTCGCGTAGATATCCCAATCTCCCCCTTTTATTTTATATGCCTCGAACATGTCCTTGGTTGGAGCAAGTGCTGGCAGGTGCTCATATTCCATCCCACACAACGCCTCGGAAAAATACCGAAGATCCTCGCGCTTTGCGAAGCCGGCCAATTGCGAAACATTATTCAGACGAACATCGACTAGGCGTTTGGCACCAGAATCACCTAATTTGGTGAAGAAGGATCGCGCGGAGGTCTTAGTGAATCCAATCGTGAATATCTTCATCTGCCTTACTCCACTCGTTCCTTCATCCATAAATGGCTGTTATTGATCTGCCGCCAGGTACGCCCGTCAATCGCAGCCAAGGAAACGCCGGGGGCATGGCGTACTAGCTACTCCACAACGGCCACGGCAGGCTCCATTCTCTGGCCGCTTCAACGACTCGCGGCCACGACCCGAGCAGCTCAAGAGCTTAGCACCGCCTTTTGCGGTTGCGTGCTTCACCACTCCCGCTTCTTCCCTTCCAGAACGCGCCAACTGCTAAGCTACATGAGGACGACTCGCCCTACAGCGCGAAGCACCTGTGTTCGCGCTATTGGCTGTCCCGTGCGTTGTGGTGCTGGCCGCCGATGACGAGCCGAGCCTACTGAATGGGCACTGCGCACAACAGCCTTTCATGCGTGCCACCTGCGTGATCAAGGTTGAACGCAGATCGAAGCGTGCACAGGTTTTTTCATAAAAGTATAAAATTCAATCAACTCTATCAGAAGAAAATCTATGATCGTAAGAAACTTTGAATACTTGCTTGCTTTGCACCGTGAAGGCCATTTTGGCAACGCGGCAAAAAGCTGCAATGTTTCTCAGCCGACACTCTCCGCGGGCATCAAGCAATTGGAGGAAGACATGGGTGTCGAGATCGTGCGTCATGGCCGACGCTACGACGGGCTCACTTCTGAAGGAATGCGCGTACTGTCTTGGGCTCAGCAGATGTATGACGACTGCAAAGGACTGGAGCGAGAAATCTCCGCACTACGGCGGGGTATAGAGGGGAAATTCCGGCTAGGGATACTCCCAGGAACTGCCGGCGTAGCACCCACATTAAGCATCGCCCTTGCCGAAAAAACACCTTTACTTCAACAATCAATTCTGGTCTCCGGCGCTTCTTCCCTGCTGCAGGCGATTCGAGAAAACAATCTGGATATCGCACTCATGCATTTGGAGGATATTCCAGGGGAAGACTTCGATACTCACCTTCTGTACCGTGAACGCATTTTCCTTTTTCACGCCGCTAGAACACAGCAACCCCGAAGCACAACGTGGGACCATGTTCTTAATAGACAACTGTGCCTGCTGAACTCGGCAGTACCTGAATCCATTCAAGATAGACTGACGCAATGTACCGCACAGACTATTCGCACTGATTCAATTGACGTGCTATCGGCACACGTGGCGACAGGAAAATATTCGGCAGTTCTTCCGCAATCTCTCGCCGGCCAACTCGCACACATTCCGAATCTCCACGCAATCGGTATCAGTGGACCAATGTCACACTCAAATGTCGGATTCGTTGCTGGGAAAAATGCGTTCGAGGCACCGTCATCGCACGCATTGCTCGAAATGGTGCACACCCCAGAACTGGCCGCCGCTCTTCAATCCGTTATATCGATCCATCGTCGGTTCCAGCCCAAAGCAGACTCATCCCAAAGCCCCTTGAAATAGCGAGTCTCGAAGAGCAACGCTGTATTGCTTCAACCAGGCAAAGATGGCAGGCACGCCGTGTGCGCCGCTAACAGGCGCCACGTGCTGAGCAACCCATCGAAGGCCACCAGGTCTAGGGGCAACACGGGCGACAGGAGTACCTGCTGCATGCGGCCTCCTCATGTCTCGCTGGGTCAAGCTGACTATTCCTAGATCAAGCTAGGAGGCGCGATGTAGTGATGATCGTTGTCCTCTCCCAGCTAGGAGACGAGCACGGCTCGACGAGCCCGTGTAGATAGATCGTGTCTATCTGCACATAGATTATTCCAGTTTGACCACTTCTGAGCTTGATCCGATGCTGTCAAGACCGCAGAAGGAGACGCGGCCAACGGCTAGGCAGTACCACGATCGTTCTTCTTGACAGCGGTAAGTCTCGTTTCCCACTTCGATTTAGAAGATGGAAACATTAACGCACAGAGGTGACGAAATGACTCCGACCGGTAACCGAATCGTGACTTTCGAGAAGCCCTTGGAAATGAAGGTCAACACCTTCAAATTTCCAGAGCTGATAACCCCTCAAGGGAAAAGTGCACCCCACGGCGCTATCCTCAAAATAGTTACCACAAATATCTGTGGCAGCGACCTTCACATTTATCGCGGTTCGTTTGCTGTTCCCAAGGGAATGACCATGGGCCATGAAATGACCGGCGAAGTGATCGAAGTGGGATCAGACGTCGAAGTCGTGAAGAAGGGCGACATCGTTTCCGTCCCCTTCAATGTGGGTTGTGGGCGTTGCTACAACTGCAAGCATATGCGCTCCGATGTATGCGAGAACACCAACCCCGAAATCGACTGCGGAGCCTACGGGTTCAACCTCGGTGGCTGGACGGGGGGCCAAGGTGATTATCTCTTCGTACCGTATGCGGATTTCAATCTCCTGCGCTTTCCTGACAAGGATGCCGCCATGGAAAAGATCCGCGACCTGACCCTTCTCTCTGACGTACTACCCACAGCTTTCCATGGGTTCGCTGGCCCTGATTGGCCAGCCGCACCGGCCTACGTCGTCGGCGAAAACATCCTGATCTTCGGTGCCGGGCCGGTCGGCAGAGCGGGTGCCGCCTGCGCCAGACTTCTGGGTGCAGGCGCCATCATCGTTGCCGATTACATTCAAGAGCGGCTGGACCTTCTCAAGCCACACGGCGTGGAAACCATCAACCTTTCCGACGGCGTGCCGATCGAGGAACATCTCGAACGCATTACCGGGCACAGGGAGGTGGATCGCGTCATCGACTATGTTGGTGTGGACTGCCGCGGGTTTGGCGCGGAGGCTGACAAGATCGTGGAGAGCGCTGTTACCAACGCAATGCTCAAATATGTCCGCTTCGGCGGAATGACCAGCACGGTCGGTGTGTACTGCGCAAACCCGATCTCGAAAGACCCGAAAGCCAAGAAAGGCCATATGGATCTGGAATGGTCCAACGCCTGGATCAAGTCGCCGCGAATGTCGGCTGGTCAATCCCCGACGGCCAATTACAACCACGCGTTAATGCGGGCGATACTGAACGATCGCATGCCTTACCTTTCGCCGATGATGAACACTAAGTTCATCAAGCTCGAAGACGCGCCCGCCGCGTACAAAGAGTTCGACGCGGGTTCTGCATACAAGTACGTCATCGACCCGCATGGTTCAGTGCGGCAGTAAGTATCCGGCGCGGGCTACGCATCAGGATGTCTCACACTTTCTGGTGAGAGACATTCTGGCTCCTCTAGTCTCCGGCCAGCAACTGAAGCCGGCGAATATTTTCGCCGGCATTTGTCTGCTGCCCCAAGGCGTTGTGATTTTGACGGGGTGCTTGCCTTGGCTCGGGCCAGGAGCAGAACCTCAGCAATCCGCAGGTGATGATCAACCGCAGGCGTGTTCGAGCGCCTGGTTCGCAATCGGTCAAGGGTCGGACGGAGAAGATGCGCGGCATCCATTGATGTGCGTGGCTGAACATAGCCTTCGCCTGATCCTGACCACCCCACGGACTTGATCAGTCTCGCCTGGTGTTGTGCCGGCCTCGGGCCATCGCACGATCAGCCCAGCCCTGGCTCATTTAGCCAGAAGTTTCCAAAGACGTGGCCGAACTCGCCGCCGCCGAAATGGCAGTCACTTCTATAGGGAGATAGCACAGTGTTGGATAAGTCGGAACGGGAGGGTGGCCTATGGAGCTGCGCCATCTTCGCTGCTTCGTAGTTCTTGCTGAGGAGCTACATTTCACGCGGGCGGCTGAGCGCTTGCATATCGAACAACCACCGCTATCACGAGCCATCAAGGAACTTGAGGACGAGTTGGGCGTAGTGCTCTTCGACCGAAACCGACGAGGAACAGTTCTGACGGCGGCGGGTGCGGTCTTCTTGCAAGATGTACGCCGTCTATTCACTGTGCTGGAACAGGCTCGTGAAAATGCCAAGGCTGTGGCATCGGGCTTGCGCGGTAGCCTGCGCATCGCAGTATCAGATGGAGCTATCGATCCACGACTGTCGGCATTTCTGGCTCGTTGTCGCGCCGAGGAGCCGGAGATCGAAATACGCTTGTCAGAAGTGCCTCTGGCAGAGCAAGTGCGCGGTTTGCGCTCGGGCGACTTCATGATCGGGTTCGCGCACACGGCCGATGTCGGCGACGGTATCGCTGCCGAGGCAATCTGGCACGACCCGCTGGTGATTGCTGTGCCAGCTCGGCACTCATTGCTCACCTACAAGGAGGTGCCACTTCAAGAACTCCAAGGCCATCCACTTGTCCTGTGCGACCCGCAGGTATGCGAGGGTTATTGCCGCGAACTCAAGCGGCTGCTCAACACGTTGGAGCACAAGCTGAATGTTGTCGAGGAAGTATCCTCACTGGACATGATGCTCACCTTGGTCGGCGCCGGCTACGGCATCGGCTTCATGACGGCGACCAAGATTCCCATCTCTCAACGGCCGGATGTGGTGATCCGCCCCTTGGCGATGGATTCTGCCGTGATCACGACCTACCTGCTTCGGCCCGACGGCAGCAATTTATCGGCTTCGGTAGAGCGATTTGTCGTTCGCCTACGCGACTCATCGGACGGTTGACGGAGCCTGGCAAGCCAGACACTCAGGGATCGGTGTCGGCACGCAGATTGCGTTCGGTCGCCGTCATCAGGTCAGCCGCGCTTATTCCGAGTGCCGTAGAAATTTTCAGTATGAGCGGAAGCGTGGGCACGTGCTCACCACGCTCGATCTTACCCATGTGAGAACGCGAAATGCTTGCCCGAGATGCGAACTCGTCTTGCGCGACTCCTTGAGCGACGCGCGCAGCGCGCACGGCCTGTCCGAAGGCTAACGCCGACTCGGATTCATACGTCGATGTGCCAGAAGGACGGCCTGGCTGAATTGTTGATTTCTGCATTAGCAGAAGCGTCAAACAATCTGCCACAATTAACCACGTTAAAGATAACGACGTTAAACTTCACTCTTTACTGCGACGCTGGTTTGCCTTTCTGGACAGATCGCTTATTGGGGGCCCTCATGCATGACGCCACCAGCCAGTTTTCCCATTTCAGGCTTGCTATCGCACCTGGAGTGCCATCCTCTTGCCTCATAACGCTTCTTGCCCTTCAGCGCGCAGAGGAGCCTGAAGTCACCATCGCGTTCTTTGAGACCTCGGGCGACGACCTGATGACGGGCCTTGAGGAAGGCCGCTACGACGCCGGAATCTCGCTTCGGAACGCTGGTGCTCCAGCCGTGAAAAGCCAGCCGCTCTGGGTCGAGAACGTGGCCGTTGCAATGCCGCTGGGGTCCCCCTTACTTGCCCAGGCGAAGATCACGCTTGCCGAGCTTCTGGACTATCCGGTGTTTCGCTGGCCGGCGGAGGCATGCCTACTGCTCGATCAGCGACTGTCTTCCCTTCCGTTGAGCCAACAGAGCGTGCAGCATGTGACTTCGTTCGAGATGATGGCGCTTTGGGTCACCGCTGGCTACGGTGTGGGGCTCTCGGCGCAATCGCGCATGGAGCGTGCCCATGCGTGGGGGATCACTATGCGACCGCTTTCAGACGGCCCCTACGAGATCGTGACATACCTGCAGCGGCCCCACGGACGAGCCAATGCTGTTTCTGAGCGGTTCGAGCACAGGGCAATGCTGGTTGCCAGGGATAGGGCGGCTTGCTCGAATATCCCATAGCCCGCTCTCGCCGAGGCTGCGTTCGGGTAATTACCGCGGCACGCACCTGTTAGCGCGCCAGTGATAGCGCTTCCATCTTTGGCAATATGATGAATTAACATGGTCTTTGGAGGCACGAATGGTTGGAAGTGGTTGGGACCGAGTACCAATTGACTCGCAAAGCATCGATGCGCCGCTGTCGCGCGCGGCGGTGTTTCTCACGTTGACGGTCGCCGAGGGCCACGAGGCCCTTCAGGCGGTCGCCGGCATCTTGGACGGGCTGGACGACCTGATCAAAACGGTGGGCTTCCGCGATCTCAACGGCCGGCTGTCGTGCATCACTGCGCTGGGATCGGCGCTATGGGACCGTTTCCAGACCGGGAAGCGCCCGAAGGAACTACGGCCCTTCGTGCCCATCGAGGGTGCCAAGCACACCGCGCCTGCCACGCCCGGCGACCTGTTCTTTCACATCCGTGCCGAACGTGAGGATCTCTGTTTTGAATTCGAGCGCCTGCTGCTGGACCAACTGGGCAGCAGCGTGACGGTGGCCGACGAGGTGGTCGGTTTTCGCTACTTCGACTCCCGCGACCTGCTTGGCTTTGTCGATGGCACGGCCAACCCGACCGGGCACGACATCGGCGCCTCGACGCTGGTCGGCAGTGAAGATCAGGCGTTCGCCGGCGGTAGCTACTTGGTGGTGCAGAAGTATCTGCACCAAATGCAGCCGTGGGCTCGGCTCGCCAAGGACGAGCAAGAGCGGATCATCGGCCGGGAGATCGTCAGCAATGTCGAATTGCCCGACGCGACGAGCGGCCAGAAATCGCACAAGACCCTCGCCACAATCGTGGACGACGACGGCACCGAGCACGACATCCTGCGCGACAACATGCCCTTCGGCCGCCCCGGCCAGGGCGAATATGGCACCTACTTCATCGGCTACTCCAGGCATCTGTGGGTGACGCAGAAGATGCTGGAGCGCATGTTCCTCGGCGATCCGCCAGGCATGCACGACCGCCTGCTCGATTTCTCGACGGCGCACACCGGCGCCGTGTTCTTCGCTCCCGCACCGCGCACGCTGAGCGAACTCGTGGAGGCGGTGCAAGCGTAATGCAGGGGCCACAAGGCCCCTGCAAGGTTTGAGAGCCCTATGCTCCGTCTAGAACTACTGCGCTATCCACCAGCCGACGAACGCTTTGCCGCACATCCTCGGGGATGGGGTAAGGGGCAATGGCCTCGGGCATATCCGCATGGTGCTGGTAGTCGCCCATGATGACCCGGATGATCGCCGGCACGTTGGTCGGCGTGACCGCATCAATGGCCGCGCGGTCCCCCAGGTCAGGGTGCGGCTGGGTCAGCATGCGGTACAGATCCCACGAATCCGCGTGCAGGCACTGGTTCATGAGCACCTGGGCCAGCTTGTGCTTGAGCGGCACCAGTTGCCAATCGGGAACACGCTGCCCCCGATTACCCAAACTGATGGACAGCAACTTGCCCGCTTTCAGTTCGCGGTTGATCTGGTCCTTGGACTTTCCAGCCAGCTTGCCGAACAGCGGGACCGGCAAGCTGCTTGGAGACTCGTAGATGGTCAGCATTTCCTCGCGCTCGCGCTGGATCGCGGACACTTCCGGCTCTGGGGCATGCGTCGGAGGCGGCGGCACCTGAGACAGCCGCTGGAACGTGATCCCGCCGCTGCTCGGGGTTACGACAATAGGCGTGGCCACGACGGGCGGGACGCCGGGAGGAGTGGGCTCGGCCATCGTGAGGGTCGCATCCATCGTTTCCTCCACTTCTGCCATTGCCGGCACCCCGTCGATACGGATGGTCAGGTGCGCGCTCGCGGCTTCCACTTCGCCCTGTTCGAGCAGGTCGAGCCGATCGGCCCAGTCCTGCATCATCCGACGGCGCGGCTCAACGTACTTGGCGTGGTTGTAGGACGAACTCACCTTATTGGGGTCGGAATGGGAAAGCTGCGCGTCCACCCAAATCTTCGGGTAGCCAATCTCGTTGAGCGCCGTCGAGATGGTGCCGCGGATGCCGTGGCCGGTCAGGCGCCCCTCATAGCCCATGAGCTGCACGGCCTTGTTGAGGGTGTTCTCGCTGATGCGCTTCTTGAGTTCGCTGCGGTGTGACAGCAGGTACCTCTGCGCCGGCCGCATCACCCCCAGAAGATAGCGCACGATCTCGATGGCCTGCAGGGATAGCGGCACGATATAGGGGGGCACATCCTGCGGCCGCTTCCCTGCCTTGCGCATTTCATCCTGGAGCTGCTTGACGATCTGCGGCGGGATGATCCACAAGCCCCTGTCGAGGTCGAACTGTTCGGGTTCGGCCAACCGCAGTTCGCCGGTGCGCACCCCGGTCAGGAACAGCAGCCGGACGCCAAGCTGGGTCTGCCAGCCACGGGGGTTGTAGAGCCGGAGCTTCTGGAGGAACTCGGGCATCTCGGGCAGGTGCAAGTAGGGGTTGTGGGCTACCGGGGGCTTGGGTTCGGCTACCACGTCCAGGTCTGCGGCCGGGTTGACCTCCAGCCCCTCGGCGATGACCAGGGCATAACGGAACATCTGGTTGAACCAGGTGCGGACCTTTTCCGCAGTAGTGAACGCCTTGCGCTTCTCGATCGCCGCCAGGACGCCCAGAAGCTGAGGGCGGCGAATGTCATAGATCGACATCTTCCCCAGAGTGGGCAGCACGTCTTTGTTAAAGATGCGCAGGATCTGGGAAAGCGTGCTCTGACGGCCTTCCTTGAGTTCCTTACGGCGATGCTCGACCCAAGCATCGAAGACGGTCTTGAAGGTGTATTCGCCCGCCAGCTTGGCCGCGTGCCGTTTCTGGTCGCGCTCGACCTGGGGATCGATCCCCCTGGCAAGCAGGGCCTGGGCCTTGTCTCGCTCGGTCCGGGCTTCACGCAGGCTGAGGGCAGGATAGCCGCCCAGGCACAGGCGCTTTTGCTTGCCCAGCCAGTAGTAGCGGAATTGCCATGACTTGCCGCCTGCGGCTGAGACCATCAGGCCCAGGCAGTCGTTGTCGGAGAGGGTGTAGCGTTTTCCGGTGGTCTTCGCCTGCCGGACGGTCAGATCAGAGAGCGCCATTTCGAGACTCCTAAGTAATGACTTAGGCCCTATGCTCGTCATGGTTCCCGCTCAGCCCCAGCAACTATCCGGTAGCCGCCCCACCCGTATTCTTGTGCCTTATTTGGTCACTCAAAAACGGTAGCTGTGGGTGGATTTCCGTGGCACTCGCTGGAATGAAAAAAGGAGCCGAAGCTCCTTTTTTCAATGACCTACAGACCCCAGTAGAAGTCTGTGGATCAAAATTTGGAGCGGGAGACGAGTCTCGAACTCGCGACCTCAACCTTGGCAAGGTTGCGCTCTACCAACTGAGCTACTCCCGCGCGGATACTGCTGTACTGCGAAGAGGCGAGAGTATACCGTAATTTGAAAGCGGGGCAAGCGGGTGCGGCGCCAGGCCGCATGGCCCAGACTAAATGGCGATTCTTGGCGCTTTGTCGCGGCGGCCGCTGACGGCACCATGTGGGTATGCGGCGATGTCGTCCGCAATCCCTTACACAAAGGTGTCCGTGACATGACCCAGCGTCTGAATTACTTCCAGGTTTCCGCCGAACTGTCCAAGCATTACCTCGACTTCAGCACCGCGCTGAAAAAAAAGGCCGTCATCCGCGAATTCAATGATCTCGTGACGATCCGCGCCTCGCAGATCAACGGTTGCGGCTTCTGCCTGGACATGCACGTCAAGCAGGCCAAGATCGGCGGCGAGCGCGAACTGCGCCTGCACCACATCGCCATCTGGCGTGAATCCACCCTGTTCAGCCCGCGCGAGCGCGCCGCGCTGGAATGGACCGAGGCGTTGACCACGCTGCACCCGCACGGCGTGTCCGACGCGGTGTACGAGCAGGTCCGCGGCCAGTTGTCCGAAGCGGAAATCTCGGACCTCACCTTCCTGGTGGTGGGCATCAACGGCTGGAATCGCCTGAACGTGGCCTTCCGCACCGAGCCGGGTTCGGCCGACGAGGCGTTCGGCCTTGACAAGGCCGGGTTGAAGTAAGCGGGGTCCAGGCCGGCGGTGGCGCGCCCCGCCCGGATGACGCCGCGCTTGCCATCGCTACATCAGTTCCAGGATGCGGCGGCCGAGTTGCTCGGCGCGCTCCTGCGATTCGATGTTGGTGAAGCTCATCAAGAGGCCGGCGCCGCAGGGTGCGGCGGTCGTCCAGCGCGACAGGGCGTGCGCATAGATGCCGTGCTCGACCATGCGCTGCGCCAGCGGGCGATCCGTCTGGTGGCCCTGCATCCGCACCAGCAGATGCATGCCGCCCGGCTGCGGATTGATCGGCATGGTGGGACCGAACACCTTGGCCAGGCCCGCGGCGGTGGCGTCGCGGCGCTCGGAATAGAGCCGCCGCATGCGCTGGATGTGCCGCGCGAAATGGCCTTCCAGCATGAAGGTGCTGACCAGCGCCTGGGTCAGGCCCGGAATGCCGTTGCCGAGCACCCGGTTCACGTCCTCGAAGCGCCGCACCTGGGCCTCGGGCACCACCAGGTAGGCCAGGCGGATGCCGGGAAACATGACCTTGCTGAACGTGCCGGCGTAGAGCACGCGGCCATGGCGGTCCAGGCTCTTGAGCGCCGGCAGCGGCCGGCTGACGTAGCGGTATTCGCCGTCGTAGTCGTCTTCCACGATCCAGCGCTGGTTGCGCTCGGCCCATTCCAGCAGCGCCTGGCGGCGCGTCAATGACAGCGTCACGCTCAGCGGACTCTGGTGCGCGGGCGTGACGATCGCGGCGCTCGCCCGCGGCGCCTGCGCGATACCCCGCGACACCATGATGCCTTCGGCATCGACTTCCACCGGCGCCAGCGCCAGGCCCGAGTGCTTCAACAGTTCGCGCGTCGGCGGATAGCCGGGGTCTTCCACCCAGACTTCGTCGCCGGGCTGCAGCAGCGCCTGGATCACCAGGTTCAGGCTCTCGCGATAGCCGGACGTGATGAACACTTGCGCCGGCGCGCAGTGGATGCCGCGCGCGACCTGCAGGTGCGCGGCGATCGCGGTGCGCAGCGCGGGCAGGCCGTCGGCGGGCGGGTAGGACAGGTCTGCCGCCTGCGTGGCGCGCAGGTGGCGGGCGCCGAGCCGCGCCCAGATCTTGCGCGGAAAGGCGTCCAGCGCCGGCAGGCCCATCTGGAACGGCAGCAGCGTCGGCGGCTGGCGCCAAGTGTCGGGGTCCGGCTTGGCGGGCGGCGGCAGCGGCCGGGGCGCGGCCTGCGCATGCAGGCCGGGGGTGACCACGGTGCCGGCCTGGCCGCGCGGTTGCACATAGCCTTCGGCGTGCAGCAGCGAGTAGGCCATCTCGATGGTGCCGCGCGCCACGCCCAGGTCCTTGGCCAGCGCGCGCGCGGACGGAATGCGGTCGCCCGGCTTGAGCGTGCCCTGGGCAATCGCGCCGCGAAAGCGCTCGTAGACCTGCCGGTACAGCGGTTCGTCGCCGGAGGCGGCGGGTGGCAGGCTGGCAAGGGAAGCGAGTGTCATGGCCTAGTCGGAAGGTCAATTTATGGTCCTTCAAATTATGGCATGGCTTCCTTAGCATCATGGTTGTGCCCGCCCTGGCGGCGGGTGGTTTCTTTCAAGACAGGATCCTCATGAGTCAACAGGACATCCGCCCTATCGAGTCCGCCGAGGCGCTGCGCGCCTGCTTCCCGGTCATGCGGGAATTGCGCCCGCACCTGGCCGACGAGCACGACTTCGTCGAACGCGTGGCGCGCATGCGCGCCGAGAATTACGCCTTGCTGGCGGTGTGGGAGGGCGGCGCGCCCGTCGCGCTGGCCGGCTACCGCTTCCAGGAAAACCTGATCTACGGCCGTTTCCTCTATGTCGACGACCTGGTCGTCACCGAGCGCAGCCGCGGCGGGCGCCATGGCGCCGCCCTGTTGCAGGCGCTCGAACGCATGGCGCGCGAGGCCGGCTGCGCCAAGCTGGTGCTGGACACCGGGCTGGCCAACGCGCTGGCGCAGCGCTTCTACTTCCGGCAAGGCCTGCTGACGGGCGCGATGCGCTTCAGCAAGGCGCTGGGGGAGCAAGCGGCATGAGCGTCCTGCGTTTGATTTGCAGCCCGCGCGGCGCGGAATCGGAAAGCCATCGGCTGTCGCAGTTCATCGTCGATGGCCTGGCGCGGGCCGATGCCGCGCGTGGCCGCGACCTCGTCGAGATCGACGCCAACCGGCTGCCCCATGTGGATGCCGAATACGCCTGGGCGCTGGGATCGCCCTCTGATCCGGATGGCGATCCCGCCGGATCGTTGCGCCAGTCCGACCGCTTGATCCAATCCCTGGCCGATGCCGACTACGTCGTCATCGCCACGCCGATGCACAACTACACCGTGCCGTCGGCGCTGAAGGTGTGGATCGATCACGTGGTACGGGTTCGCAGCACGTTCACCGTGACGCGTGAAGGCAAGGTCGGCGTGCTGGCCGACAAGCCGGTTTTCGTGGCGGTGTCGTCGGGTGGCCTGTTCTCCGGGAGCGAGGCGCGCCAGCCGGATTTCCTGACGCCCTACCTGAAGGTGGCGCTGGCCACCATCGGCCTGAAGCAGTTGACGTTCTTTTCGGTGGAAGGCACCGCGATGGGCGGGCAGGCGCTGGAGGCGGCCCGCTTGCGGACCCAGGCGGAGATCGCGGCGTATTTCGCCGATGCGGCTGACGCCCTGGCCGAGGGCGTCGTCTAGGCGCTGTGCGGGCGCCTGCCAAGGCGGACAGGCCTTTCAGGCGTCCATCCACACGTCTTCGTAGCCCTGGTCGTCGATGATGAACTTCGCGCCTGGCGGCAGGCGCAGGTAGTCGACGACCCGCGGCAGCAGCGTCGCCAGGTGCGCGGTGTGGATGGGTTGGTAGAAGTCGTCGGCGTCCGAGTGTTCGCCGCCGTGGATGAACCAGCTGACGGTGCCGCCGGGCGGCAATGCGATGCGCGTGCCGTGAATCGGCATGATGTCCAGGGTATGCAGGGCGACCGCGACCATCTCTTCCGGCGCCATGCCTTGCATGCCGTATCTGGCGCAGATCTCGCAGATCTCGTCCCGTGCAGCGGTTTGCGAAGGTGTCGTCATGCAGGTCATTTCCGGTTGTTGTGCGCGTTATTGTCGCCGCGGAAATGAAAAAAGGGCCCGCAGGCCCTTTCTTGCAACATGCGCAGTGTGAAGACACTGCCCATAAAATCTGGAGCGGGAGACGAGTCTCGAACTCGCGACCTCAACCTTGGCAAGGTTGCGCTCTACCAACTGAGCTACTCCCGCATGGGTCCGCAATCTCTGGCTTGGTGAAAATTCCACGCAGTGCCAGTGCAAACCATTTCTTATTGCCAACCACTTTCGCGGTTGCCTGATCAACTTGGTTATCGATCAGAAGGCGCGCATTCTACATGATTTTTTTCGATCGTGCTTGCCGCTGGCTGATTGCCGGGGCAGGCGGATCGCGCTGAACTTCGCGTGGCCAAGGTCGCACTGGGTGTGCACTAAGCGCGTGCACGACGTGAAACCTGGCTGCCAAGCTCAATCAAGTAATATGAGCGAAGACAGAAAATATAGCACACCCGGTAGTATCCATGTCAAATTCCTCTGCCACCACGCCTGCCTTGACCCCCGCGACGCGCGATCTTTCCGCCCTGAACACCCTGGGCCTGGCGTCCACGGCGCAGGCCTGCGTGACGCTCGACGATGTGGCGCAATTGCCGGCGCTGTCGGCCCTGGCCGCGCGGCACGACCGGCTGCTGGTGCTGGGCGGCGGCAGCAATGTGGTGCTGCCCGAGACCGTGCCGGGCCTGGTGGCGCGCGTGGCGCTGCGCGGCGTGCGCCTGTTGCGGGCCGAGGCCGATGCGTGGCGGGTGGAGGCGGCCGCCGGCGAGACCTGGCATGGCTTTGTCGCCGAATGCGTGAGGCAGGGGTGGGACGGCCTGGAAAACCTGGCGTTGATCCCGGGCACGGTCGGCGCGGCGCCGGTGCAGAACATCGGCGCCTACGGCGTCGAGCTGGCCGACCGCTTCGACAGCCTGACCGCCTGGGACGTGCAGGCCGGCAGGTATGTCGAGATGAGCGCGGCCGATTGCCGCTTCGCCTATCGCGACAGCGTCTTCAAGCATCAGCCGCCCGGACGCTGGGTGATCGTGGCGGTGCGCTTGCGCCTGCCGCGGCCGTGGCGGCCGGTGCTGTCGTATCCGGACCTGCAGCGCCATCCCGGGTTGGCGGGCGAGCCTTCGGCGCGCGCCATTTTCGAGGCGGTCTGCGAGATCCGGCGCGCCAAGCTGCCGGATCCGGCGGTCACCGGCAACGCCGGCAGCTTTTTCAAGAATCCCATTGTGTCCGCGGCGCAGCGCGAGGCGCTTGTCGCCCGCTATCCCGGGCTGGTGTCGTACCCGCAGCCGGACGGCGGCTACAAGCTGGCGGCCGGCTGGCTGATCGACCAGTGCGGCTGGAAGGGCCGCGACCTGGGCGCGGCCGGCGTGCACGACCGGCAGGCATTGGTGCTGGTGAACCGGGGGGGCGCCACCGCCGCCGACATCCTGGCGCTGGCGCGTGCGATCCAGGACGCGGTCGCCGAGCGCTACGGCGTGGCGCTGGAGCCGGAGCCCGTGGTGGTGTGAACGGATGCCCCACAAAAAAAGGACCCTGGCGGGTCCTTTTTTTGTGGGCGCGGCGGGATCAGAGTCCCAGCACTGCCTGCATGTCGTACAGGCCGTTGTGCTTGCCTTCCAGGAAGCGGGCCGCGCGCAAGGCGCCTTCGGCGTAGGTGGCGCGGCTGGCCGAGCGGTGCGTGATCTCGATGCGTTCGCCGATGCCGCAGAACGACACGGTGTGATCGCCGACGATATCGCCGCCGCGCAGCACCGAGAAGCCGATGGTGCCGGGCTTGCGCACGCCGGTGTCGCCGTGGCGGCTCCAGGTGGCCACGTCGGGCAGGGCGACGTCCCAGGCCGAGGCGATGGTCTCGCCCATCTTGAGCGCGGTGCCCGAGGGCGCGTCGACCTTGTTGCGGTGATGCGCCTCGAACACTTCGACGTCATAGCCCGAATTCAGGATGCGGGCGGCCATGTCCAGCAGCTTGAGCGTGGCGTTGACGCCCACGCTCATGTTGGGCGCGAACACGATGGCGGTTTTCTGCGCGGCCACTTCGATGGCGGCGCGGCCGTTGTCGTCGAAGCCGGTGGTGCCGATGACGGCCTTCACGCCCAGCTTGGCGCAGGCCTGCAGGTGTTCCAGCGTGCCTTCGGGGCGGGTGAAGTCGATCAGGCAGTCGGCGTTGGCCAGCGCGGCCAGGTCGTCGGTGATGGCGACGCCGGTCTGCTGGCCCAGCGGCGCGCCCGCGTCCTGGCCCAGCGAGGGCGAGCCCTGGCGGTCGAGCGCGACCGCGAGTTGCAGGCCGTCGGCCTTCAGGACGGCGTCGATCAGCATCTGGCCCATACGGCCGCTGGCGCCGGCGATAGCAATACGCATGAAGAAAATCCTTGGGGTTAGCGCAGCGGCTCGGGGGCGTTGCCAGGCTGGCCGGGGTACTGGTTCATCGGGCTGGTGGGAGCGGCGGCGTCGCGCTTTTTCTGCTCTTCTTCCTGCTTGAGGCGGGCCTCGTCCTCGCTCAGGCGCTTGTCGGCCTTTTCGTCGGCCGTGGCGCTGGGGGTGTTCAGCTGGTAGGGTTGCAGGTCGGGCTGCTTGTCGCCTTCCCAGCGGGTCAGCCGGTCGTTCTCGAACCAGACCGTGAACTTGCGTTCCTGGGCGTCGCCGTAGCCGGGCTTGTAGTAGTAGGGGTAGTCCCAGCGGTTGGCGTGCAGCACGCTGGTCAGGGTGGGGCTGCCCAGGGCGAAGCGCACCTGCTCGCGCGTCATGCCCGGTTGCAGCAGCGCGACCTGCTCCTGGGTGATCCAGTTGCCTTGCTGGACGCCGGCTTTATAGGGGAAGCCCCACTTGTCCCCCGTGCAGCCGGCAAGGGCGACGGCCAGGGCGGCGATGGCCAATCCGGTCTTGAGCGAGCGGGAAGGAATTCGTGCAATCATGGACACTACGCGCCCCTATTATTTGGAAGCAGACAAAACCGTTATCATAAAGGTTTCATAAGGATAGTTCTGCGGGGCGGCAGGAATTCTGGGAAGCCGGCTCGCGGTTACCCGGTATCCTTGCCCATGCCAACGCGGACGGAGAGCGATTACACCATGAGCGACCAAAGCGAACTGAAAAACATGGGTTTGAAGGCGACTTTCCCGCGCCTGAAAATTCTTGATATCTTCCGTAAGTCTGACCAGCGCCACCTCAGCGCCGAAGACGTCTATCGTGCCCTGATCGGCGAAAACGTCGAGATCGGCCTGGCCACCGTCTATCGCGTGCTGACCCAGTTCGAACAGGCCGGCATCCTTGCCCGCAGCCAGTTCGACAGCGGCAAGGCCGTGTTCGAGCTCAACGACGGCGATCACCACGATCACCTGATCTGCACGAACTGCGGCAAAGTGGTCGAATTCTCGGACCCGGACATCGAAAAGCGCCAGCAGAAGATCGCCAAGGACAATGGCTTCGCGCTGGAAAGCCACGCCATGGTGCTGTACGGCATCTGCGGCAGCTGCCTGAAAGGCCGCTGAGCTTTTCCGCGTTCGACCTGACCACGGCCGCGCTCGCCGTGGTTCAGTGAAAGCAAAAGCCCCTTCTCAAAGAAGGGGCTTTTTTTATTCCCGGACGGAGTCGGGCGATGTTCCATCGCGCCCGGAGTGCCGGCGGGCGAATGGCGCGCGCCAACGAGCCGCAGGACGGGACGGCGGGGCTCAGGCCGGCGCGCGGCCGATGCCGGCCAGCATTTCGCGGGCGTGTTCGCGGGTGGTGGCGGTGAGCTTGATGCCGCCCAGCATGCGGGCGATTTCCTCGACCCGGGCGTCGTCGTCGAGTTCCTCGATGCGCGAGCGGGTGGTGCCGCGCGATTCGGTCTTGCTGACCAGGAACTGGTTGTTGCCGCAGGCCGCGACCTGCGGCAGGTGGGTGACGCACAGCACCTGGTGACGCTCGCCCAGTTCGCGCAGCAGCTTGCCGACGGCTTCGGCCACCGCGCCGCCGACGCCGCTGTCGACTTCGTCGAAGATCAGCGTGGGCACGCGCGCGGCGCGGCTGGCGATGACGGATAGCGCCAGCGAGATGCGCGACAGTTCGCCGCCCGAAGCGATCTTGGCCAGCGGCCGCGGCGTGGTGCCGGCGTGGCCGGCCACCAGGAATTCGACCTGCTCGTTGCCATGCGCCGACGGCGCGGCCGCGGCCAGCGTGGGTTCGAATTTGCCGCCTTGCATGGCCAGCGTCTGCATCGCCTGGGTGACCTGCTTGCCGAGGTCCTTGGCGATCTTGCGGCGCGCCGTGGTGAGCTTGGCGGCGGCGGCGTCGTACTGCGCCTGCGCCGCCTGCGCCTGGGCGCGCAGCGCGTCGATGTCGGCGGCGGCCTGCAGGGCCGAGAGTTCGGCGTGCAGGCTGTCGCGCAGCGCGCACAGCCCTTCGGGTTCGACGCGGAACTTGCGCGCCGTCTCGAACACCGCGCTCAGGCGCGCCTCGAGGTCGGCCAGCCGGCGCGGATCGAGATCGACGCGGCTGACGTAGTTGTTCAGGTCGGACACGGCTTCGCTGATGGCGATGCGGGCCGATTCGAGTTCGTCGTAGATGCCCTGCAGGCCGGTGTCGTGCCGCAGCATCTGCTGGATGCGGTGATTGGCCGCGGTCAGCCGATGGTGGGCCGAGTCGCCTTCGCCGTCGAGCGCGTCGAGGATCTGCGTGGCGCCGTCCAGCAGCGATTGCGAATGCGACAGGCGGGTGTGCTCGGACTGCAGCGATTCCCATTCGTCCGGCGCCAGGCCCAGGCGGTCGAGTTCGTCGACCTGCCATTGCAGCCGTTCGCGTTCGGTCGCCAGGCCGGCAGCGTCCTTTTCGGCGGATTCGAGCTGGCGCGCCAGCGCGCGCCATTGCTTCCAGGCCTGGCCGACGGCCTGGCGCAGGTCGCCATGGCCGCCATGGGCGTCCAGCAGGTCGCGCTGGGCCTCGGGGCGCATCAGGCTCTGGTGCGCGTGCTGGCCGTGGATGTCGACCAGGCTGTCGCCCAGTTCGCGCAGTTGCGCGACCGTGGCCGGCGTGCCGTTGATGTAGGCGCGGCTGCGGCCCTGCGCGTCGATCACGCGGCGCAGCGACAGTTCCTCGTCGGCGTCGATCTCGCGTTCGGCCAGCCAGGCGTTCAGCGCCGGCGGCGTGTCGAAGACGGCGGTGATGTCGGCGCGCGCGGCGCCTTCGCGCAGCACGCTGACGTCGCCGCGTTCGCCCAGCGCCAGCGCCAGCGCGTCGATGAGAATGGATTTGCCCGCGCCGGTCTCGCCGGAGAAGACGGTGAAGCCGGGACCGAAATGGATCTCGGTCTGCTCGACGATGACGAAGTCGCGGATGTGCAGGGTGCGCAGCATGTCGGGGCGCTTACTACTCTACGTTGTCGGTGGCTTGCGGCATCAGGTTCCAGTGCAGCTTGCGGCGCAGGGTGGAAAAGAAGCTGTAGCCTTCCGGATGCACGAAGCGGATGGTGTAGGGCGCGCGCTGCACGACGATGCGGTCGCCAGGCTGCAGGTCGGACCAGGTCTGCATGTCGAAATGCACGCTGGCGCCGACCTCGACCCGGCCCATGGCGGTGAGCGTCATGTTGAGCACGCCGCTGTCGGGGATCACGATGGGGCGGTTCGACAGTGTCTGCGGCGCCACCGGCACCAGCACCATGGCGTTCATGCCGGGGTGCAGGATCGGACCGTTGGCCGACAGCGCGTAGGCGGTCGAGCCGGTGGGCGTGGCGATGATCAGGCCGTCGGCGCGCTGCGTGTACATGAAGGCGCCGTCGAGTTCGACGCGCACTTCGATCATGCCGCCGCGTCCGGCGCGGTTCAGCACCACGTCGTTGAGCGCCGAGGCCGCGTACATCTGCTGGTCGCCGCGCCAAACGCTGCCTTCGAGCAGCATGCGTTCCTCGATCTGGAAGTTGCCTTCCAGCACGCGCGCCAGCGCGTCGTGCGCGTCCTGCACCGGGATGTCGGTGATGAAGCCGAGGTGGCCGTGGTTGATGCCGACCAGCGGCACGCCGAAGGGCGCCAGGTGGCGCGCCGCGCCCAGCACCGTGCCGTCGCCGCCCATGACCACCGCCAGCGAGGCGTCCTGGCCGATCTGCTCGTAGGTGGCGACCGGGTATTCCGTGAGTCCGGTGTTGCGGGCCGTGTCGGCGTCGACGAGCACCTGCCGCCCGGCCTGCGTGAGCGCGTGCGCGAGCGCCCTTAGCGGAGTGGCCAGGCCGGCGTCCTGGTATCTGCCGATCAGCGCGACGGTAGGAAAGTGCATGGTGGCGAGGCGAATCAGAAAAAGCGAAATTGGTCCGGAATCGGGCCCGTTAACCGATTATATGGGGCCGCATATCGGCTTGCGGGACAAAAATCGCCTTAATTGGAAAAGATTCCCTAAAATACCCGCTATGGATGACCGCGCACGCGCATTACTGAAAGCGTTGATCGAACGCTACATCGCCGATGGGCAACCAGTCGGCTCGCGGACGCTATCGAAGGTCTTCGACCTGTCGCCCGCCACCATCCGCAACGTCATGGCGGACCTGGAAGAACTGGGCCTGATCCACAGTCCGCACACCTCCGCGGGGCGCATTCCGACGCCGCGCGGCTATCGCATGTTCGTCGATTCGCTGCTGGCGGTGCAGTCCTACCAGCTCGAACCGCACAACATGGGCGACATGCTGGCGGCGGCCGAACCCACCCGCGCGGTCAATGCCGCGGCGGCGCTGCTGTCGAACCTGACGCAGTTCGCCGGCGTGGTGCTGACGCCCAAGCGCGCCCAGGTGTTCCGCCAGATCGAATTCATCCGCCTGTCCGACAAGCGAGTCCTGCTGATCATCGTCACCCCGGATGGCGACGTGCAGAACCGCATCCTGTTCGTGCAGCGCGACTACGCCGAGGCCGAGCTGCTGGAGGCCGGCAACTTCTTCAACATCCATTTCGCCGGCAAGTCCTTCGACGCGGTGCGGCGCACCCTGTCGACCGAGCTGGCCCAGCTGCGCGAAGACATCTCGCGGCTGATGCAGGCGGCGGTCGAGGCCAGCGCCGAAGCGGCCGAGGATGGCGACGCGGTGGTCATTTCGGGCGAGCGCAAGCTGCTCGACGTCACCGACATCGCCTCCGACATGGACCGCCTGCGCAAGATGTTCTCGCTGTTTGAAAAGAAGACCGACCTGCTGCAGCTGCTCGACGTGTCGAGCCGCGCGCAAGGCGTGCAGATCTACATCGGCGGCGATTCGCAGCTGGTGCCGATGGAAGAAGTCTCGGTGATCACCGCGCCCTATGGCGTGGACGGCAAGGTGGTCGGCACGCTCGGCGTGATCGGTCCGACCCGCATGGCCTACGAACGCGTGATTCCCATCGTGGACATCACGGCGCGCCTGCTGTCCAACGCCCTCAGCCACAACCAGTAGTTCCATTCGAACCGACATCCTCCTTGCGGAGGAAGGGGAGTTTTTGTGTTTCTTCGCCTGTTCAAGTATCTCTGGCCTGAACGCTACCTGCCCGAAGCCGAGCAGGACGACCCCTTCAATGAAGACCCGCCGCCGCGCGCGCCGGGCAAGGTCGGCGTGCTGCTGGTGAACCTGGGCACGCCCGACACCCCGGGCAAGAAGGACATCCGCAAGTACCTGGGCGAATTCCTGTCGGACCCGCGCGTGATCGAGATCCCGCGCTATCTGTGGAAGCCGATCCTGCACGGCCTGGTGCTGACGATGCGCCCGAAGAAACTGGAACCGCGCTACGCCGGCGTCTGGCTCAAGGGCGGCTCGCCGCTGATGGTCTACAGCCGCCGCCAGGCCGAGGGCGTGCAGGCCGCGTTGACCGCGGCCGGGGTCGAGGCGGTGGTGGAACTGGGCATGCGCTATGGCAATCCGTCGATTCCCGACGCCATCTCGCGGCTGCGGGCGCAGGGCTGCGAACGCATCCTGACCGTGCCGCTGTATCCGCAATACGCCGCCAGCACGTCGGCCACCGTGGTCGATGCCGTCACGCGCCACGCCGGCCGGCTGCGCGACCAGCCGGAAATGCGCTTCATCAAGCGGTTCCACGAGGACCCCATCTATCTCGACCCGCTGGCCGCCCGTATCGAGGCGTACTGGCGCGAGCATGGCAAGCCGCAGAAGCTGGTCATGAGCTTCCATGGCCTGCCGCGCTATTCCATCGAACTGGGCGATCCGTACTACCGCGACTGCATGGAAACCGCGCGGCTGCTGTCGCAGCGCCTGTCGCTGCCGCGCGAGCAGATCGAGGTGACCTTCCAGAGCCGCTTCGGCACCGCCCGCTGGCTCGAGCCCTATACCGAGCCGACCCTCAAGGCGCTGGCCGCCTCGGGCGTCACCGAGGTGGATGTGGTGTGTCCGGGATTTGTGGCAGACTGTCTGGAAACCCTGGAAGAGATCAGCCTGGAGTGCCGCGACGCCTTTCTCGGCGCCGGCGGCAAGCAGTTCCGTTACATCCCGGCGCTCAATGACGATCCGGCCTGGATCGCGGGGTTGGCCACCCTGACGGCACGACACTTGCAGGGGTGGCCCACACATTCACGGACTTGAAGGAGAGGGCGCATGCACCATGATCCCAAGACGGGCAAGATTGTGAAAAAGGGGAACGTCAGCACCCCGGTGGACGAGGATCAGGTCGAGCACGAGCTGGACGAGGCGCTGGCCGAGACCTTTCCCGCCAGCGATCCCATCGCAATCAATCCGGAGCCGGACGACGATCCGCGCGTCGACCGCGCCCTGAAAGAGAGCTTTCCCGCCAGTGACGCCGTCGCGCCGGCGCAGCCGCACAAGAAATGACCTGTCCCTGATATCGGCGGGTTTGCCGAGATGCCGGTTTTCCGTGCGGTTTGCGGTTGAAGCCGGGGTCTTGGCGGGTTTTTCCGGATTTTCCTGGGTGACTGCCGGTTGCCGCGGTGGCGGCGCGCGACGGGGAATATTTGCTTTCCCGGGCTTGAAATAGGGGTATTGGCCCCCATTCATGTCTGCGAAAGCCATTCTTTTTGGAGGATTCCCCATGACGGCACCCAACGAGCCTGTAGATCAGACGCCCGGATTCGGCAGCGATGCCGATGCGGCCCCCGCCGCCCAGGACGCCGCGCAGGCCGAGCTGAACGAGTTGCGCGCCCAGCTGGACGCCGCCCAGGCCACCGTCAATGAGCAGCAGGACCAGCTTCTGCGCATCCGCGCCGAGGCCGAGAACGTGCGCCGCCGTGCCCAGGAAGAAGTGTCCAAGGCACGCAAGTTCGGCATCGAGTCGTTCGCGGAAAGCCTGGTACCGGTCAAGGACAGCCTCGAGGCCGCGCTGGCCCAGGCCGACCAGACCGTGGACACGCTGCGTGAAGGCGTCGAAGTCACGCTCAAGCAGCTGACCGCCGCCTTCGAGCGCAACATGCTCAAGGAAATCGCGCCGGTCCAGGGCGACAAGTTCGATCCGCACCAGCACCAGGCGATTTCGTCGATCCCGACCGACCAGCCCGCCAACACGGTGGTGCAGGTGCTGCAGAAAGGTTACGCCATCGCCGACCGCACGCTGCGTCCGGCCCTGGTGGTGGTGTCCGCCGGCCAAGGCTGAACGGACGGCGCGCCATGACCGATCCCAGGTTCGACCCGGCCCAGGTCTTCGCGGTGTTCGGCATGCGTCATGTCGATACCGCGGGATTCGACGCCGCCGTGGTCCAGGCGCCGGGATCGGACCTGCGCTGCGTGTTCCTGTGGGGCCAGGATTGCTATAACTGCAATCTCTTCAAGCAGGCGGCGCTGCTGCACCAGGAAACCCTGCTGGGCCTGGGGCTGAGCTGGTTCGAGGCGGATGTGTACGCCGACGAGCCGCTGGGCCGCCGCTTTTCCTTGCATGGCGTCCCCACTTTTGTGCTTTACCGGGCCGGAAAACGGCTCGGCCGCATCACCGGTTGGCCCGGATTGCCCCAGTTCACGGCGGCGATCCGGCGCCTGCAGGAAACGCCGGCGGAAAATTCCAGCCAGGCGTCTTGAAAAACCCTGCGGGCAGCCCCAGTTATGTGGGGACAGGAAATTTCTCTCCAATTTCACAGATTTATCCAAGGTAACCCGACCATGAGCAAAATTATTGGCATCGACCTGGGCACGACCAACAGCTGCGTGGCTGTCATGGACGGCGGTCAGGTCAAGATCATCGAAAACGCCGAAGGCGCCCGCACCACCCCGTCGATCGTCGCCTACATGGACGACGGCGAGACGCTGGTTGGCGCGCCCGCCAAGCGCCAGGCCGTGACCAACCCGCGCAACACGCTGTACGCGGTGAAGCGCCTGATCGGCCGCAAGTTCGAGGAAAAGGCGGTGCAGAAGGACATCAACCTGATGCCCTATGCCATCGTCAAGGCCGACAACGGCGACGCTTGGGTGGAAGTGCGCGGCAAGAAGATGGCGCCTCCCCAAGTGTCGGCCGACGTGCTGCGCAAGATGAAGAAGACCGCCGAGGACTACCTGGGCGAGGAAGTGACCGAGGCCGTCATCACGGTGCCGGCGTACTTCAACGACAGCCAGCGCCAGGCCACCAAGGACGCCGGCCGCATCGCCGGCCTGGAAGTCAAGCGCATCATCAACGAGCCGACCGCGGCCGCGCTGGCCTTCGGCCTGGACAAGACCGAAAAGGGCGACCGCAAGATCGCCGTGTATGACCTGGGTGGCGGCACGTTCGACGTGTCGATCATCGAAATCGCCGACGTCGATGGCGAAAAGCAGTTCGAAGTGCTGTCGACCAACGGCGACACCTTCCTGGGCGGCGAAGACTTCGACCAGCGCATCATCGACTACATCATCTCCGAGTTCAAGAAGGAACAAGGCGTTGATCTGTCCAAGGACGTGCTGGCCCTGCAGCGCCTGAAGGAAGCCGCTGAAAAGGCCAAGATCGAACTGTCGTCGGCGCAGCAGACCGAGATCAACCTGCCGTACATCACGGCCGACGCCTCGGGTCCGAAGCACCTGAACCTGAAGATCACGCGCGCCAAGCTGGAAGCGCTGGTCGAGGAACTGATCGAACGCACCATCGAACCCTGCCGCGTGGCCATCAAGGACGCCGGCGTGAAGGTTTCCGACATCGACGACGTGATCCTGGTCGGCGGCATGACCCGCATGCCCAAGGTTCAGGAAAAGGTGAAGGAATTCTTCGGCAAGGATCCGCGCAAGGACGTGAACCCCGACGAAGCCGTCGCCGCTGGCGCCGCCATCCAGGGTTCCGTGCTGTCGGGCGATCGCAAGGACGTGCTGCTGCTGGACGTCACCCCCCTGTCCCTGGGTATTGAAACCCTGGGCGGCGTGATGACCAAGATGATCCAGAAGAACACGACCATCCCGACCCGCTTCTCGCAGACCTTCTCGACCGCCGACGACAACCAGCCGGCCGTGACGATCAAGGTGTTCCAGGGCGAGCGTGAGATCGCCGCGGGCAACAAGGCCCTGGGCGAGTTCAACCTCGAAGGGATCCCGCCGTCGCCGCGTGGCATGCCGCAGATCGAAGTCACGTTCGACATCGACGCCAACGGCATCCTGCACGTGTCGGCCAAGGACAAGGGCACCGGCAAGGAAAACAAGATCACCATCAAGGCCAACTCGGGTCTGTCGGAAGACGAGATCCAGCGCATGGTCAAGGATGCCGAGGCCAACGCCGAGGAAGATCACCGCGTCGCCGAGCTGGCCCAGTCGCGCAACCAGGCCGATGCCCTGGTGCACGCCACCCGCAAGTCGCTGACCGAATACGGCGACAAGCTCGAGGCGTCCGAGAAGGAAGGCATCGAGGCGGCCATCAAGGCGCTGGAAGAAACGTTGAAGGACGGCGACAAGGCCGCCATCGACGCCAAGGTCGAAGCCCTGTCGACCGCCTCGCAGAAGCTCGGCGAAAAGATGTACGCCGACATGCAGGCGCAGCAAGCCGCCGGCCAGCAGCAGGCCGCCGACAACGCGAAGCCGGTGGACGACAATGTCGTCGACGCCGACTTCAAGGAAGTCAAGCGCGACCAATAATGGCCGGGCGCTGACCTGCCTCTGCCGCCCGGTAGCCGGAGAAATCCGCCTACCGGGCGAACTCATTCTGTAGCACTGAAAAGAAGGCTCTCCCCCGAGCCCACCGATCATGGCAAAACGCGACTATTACGAAGTCCTGGGCGTGGCGAAAAACGCCTCGGACGACGAACTCAAGAAGGCCTATCGAAAGCTGGCCATGAAGTACCATCCGGACCGCAATCCGGACAGCAAGGAAGCCGAAGAGAAGTTCAAGGAAGCCAAGGAGGCCTACGAGGTCCTGGGCGATGAACAGAAGCGCGCCGCGTACGACCGCTACGGCCACGCGGGCGTCGACCCCAACGCCGCGGGCATGGGCGCTGGCGGCATGGGCGGCGGATTCGCCGACGCCTTTGGCGACATCTTCGGCGAGATCTTTGGCGGCGGCGGCGGTGGCCGTCGCGGCGGCGGTCCGCAGGTCTATCGCGGCGCCGACCTGAAGTACGCGCTGGAGATCACGCTGGAGCAGGCCGCGGCCGGCTTCGACACCGAGATCCGCGTGCCCAGCTGGGAAAACTGCGACACCTGCCACGGTTCCGGCGCCAAGCCCGGCACCTCGCCCAAGACCTGCCGTACCTGCGGCGGCTCCGGCGCGGTGCGCATGCAGCAGGGTTTCTTCAGCGTCCAGCAGACCTGCCCGACCTGCCATGGCAATGGCAAGGAAATCACCGATCCGTGCGCGGCCTGCGATGGCGTCGGCCGCATCCGCCGCAACAAGACCCTGCAGGTCAAGATTCCGGCCGGCATCGACGACGGCATGCGCATCCGCTCCAGCGGCAATGGCGAGCCCGGCATCAACGGCGGCCCTCCGGGCGACCTGTATGTGGAAATCCACATCAAGCAGCACAAGATCTTCCAGCGCGACGGAGACGACCTGCACTGCGAGCTGACCATCCCGTTCACCACGGCGGCGCTGGGCGGCGAACTGCAGGTGCCGACGCTGGGCGGCAAGGCCGAGATCTCGATTCCCGAAGGCACGCAGTCCGGCAAGACCTTCCGCCTGCGCGGCAAGGGCATCCGCGGCGTGCGCGGCAGCTATCCGGGCGATCTGTACTGCCACGTGGTGGTCGAGACGCCGGTGCGCCTGAGCGACGACCAGAAGAACATCCTGCGCCAGTTCGAGGCCTCGCTGAACGACGGGGGCGACCGCCACTCGCCGCAAAGCAAGTCCTGGACCGATCGCGTCAAGGAGTTCTTCAGCTGAATCCGCTGAGCTGAATCCCGCCGTAGCGGCGGCACGCGGCCCAGGGTCTGGAGGCATCCGGATCCTGGGCCGATTTCATTGGGCGGGGCAATCGCCGGGGCGAAAAAAAACCGCGGCTTGCGCCGCGGTTTCACTGCAGGTACTGCAACTTCTTGCTTCAGACTTCGTACCGCTAACTACAGGTGCTGCCTCTTCCAAAACAGACTTCGTACTGCTAACTACAGGTACTGCTACTTCCAAAACAGACTGCGTACTGCCTAACTACAGGTACTGCTACTTCCACTGCTAGATCCGCCGCTGTGGCCTGAAAAAACCGACCCCGAACCATGATGCCGCCCGGGGCCGGCCGGGCTACAGCAAGCAGCTCACCGGGTGATCGGCGGGTATTCGAGTTCGCCGAACGTGTACTGGCCGCTGGCCTTGGCCTGGGCGAGTTCCTGCTGCACATCGGCGCGCGTCTTGACGCTGGCCGCCGCCTTGACGGGCGGGTATTGCAGTTCGCCGAAGGTGTATTCGCCGCTGGTCTTGGCTTGTTGCAGCTGGGCTTGCACTTCCTGCGCGCTCAGGCTGGCGGCCTGGGGCAGGGCGGGCGGATAGTCCAGCTCGCCGAAGGTGTATTGGCCGCTGATCTTGGCCTGTTGCAATTCGGTCGCCACCTGGGCGCTCGACTTGGCCTGCTCGACGCCGGCGGCTTGGGCGCCAGCGCCCACCAGGGCTAGGGAAATCAGCAGGGTAGTTGTCAGGGTTTTCATAATGACCTCCAATTCGTTTTAAACGGGGCCGAATCCGGCGGCCCTCCGTCGTGGTTCGTTGTTTGTTCCCGATGACTGAATTGTGCGCGTCATTCCACTTGGGATAAACCCTGATATCTTGAAAACATCTTTCCAAATAGCCATGTAATAAATGCCGCATAGGGATATCTACCCACTTTTGGCATGGTCTTTTCATTTCTGGGTGGGGAACCGACGGGCGAGGCCGGAACGTGTGGGCAAAAAAAAGCCCCTGCCGGGGCAGGGGCTGGGACGCCGGGAGGGGCGTGGCGCTCAGGGCGCCTTTTTCTTGAAGTCGCCGGCGACGGCGGTGCTGAAGCCGTCGGGGCGCAGGTACTTGCGCAGCGCCGCGTTGACCGTGTCGGGCGTGAGGGCGCTGATCTTCTTGTCCATCTCGGCCGACCATTCGAAGGTGCGGCCGCGCTGCAGGTAGTCGAGCCAGGTGCCGGCCAGCACGTCGTCCTGGGCGCGGGCCAGGTTGCGGTAGTTCAGCAGGGCGGTGATGCCGTCGGAGATCTCCTTGTCGCTGAAACCGTCCTTGAGCACGCGTGCCAGTTCCTCGCCGATGGCCTTTTCCAGGCGCTCGCGGTTCTGCGGCGCGTAGATGGCGTACATGGTCCAGCTGGCGCTGGGTTCGAACGACGAGACCGACAGCGAGCTGCGCACGTTGTAGGACAGGCCCTCGGTTTCACGCACGCGGTTCCACAGGCGCGAGGTTTCCGAGGCGCCGAACAGGTAGTTGGCCAGGTACAGCGCCGCGTAGTCGGCATCGCTGTCCTGCAACTTCAGGGGCATGCGCGAGATGTAGAACGCGTTGGCCTTGTCCGGGGTCTCGATGTCGAACTGCTTGGCGGGGATGTCGCGGTACGGATTGCCGACACGGGTGTAGGCGGGGGCGCGCTTCCAGCCGGCCAGGCCATCCTTGACGGCCTTTTCGACGGCCTCGGGCTCGAAATCGCCGACCGCCGAGTACTCGATCTTGCCGGCACCGTAGAACTTGGCGTGGAACTTGACCAGCGCGTCGCGGTTCAGCGCGCGGATGCTGGCCAGCGATTCGTCGAACGTGGGCACGTAGCGCAGGTCATCGGCGGGCCACGGATTGTCCTGGCGCGCCAGGGCGCGTCCGGCCAGGGCCTGCGGCTCGGTCATGGCGTTCTGGATCGAGGTCTCGAGCTGGCGCTGGTATTCCTCGAGCTGCTCCTTGGGGAAGTTGGCGTTGCGCACGATGTCCAGCGCCAGGCGGGTCAGCTCGGGCAGGTTTTCACGCTTGGTCGACATGGCGATCTTGAGCGTGGTGCCGCCGCCGCTGAAGCCGAGCTCGGCCTGCAGCTTGTCGAGGCGGTCCTGGATGTCCTGGCGCGACAGCTTGGCGGTGCCGCGCGTCAGCAGGTCGGCCACGGCGCTGGAATTCACGCGCTGGCCCAGCAGGTCTTTCTCGTTGCCGAACTGGATCAGCATCTGCGCCTGCACGCGGTTGCCGCGCGTGGCCTTGGGCAGCAGCGCCAGTTGCACCGGACCGTTGGGCAGGTCGAGCGTCTTGCGCTGGGTCATGCGGTCGATATTCTGCGGCGTGGGATCGAAGGCGGACGCGGCCTTGAAGTCGGGGTCGCCCTTGTAGTCCTTGAACACCGCGGTCAGGTCGACGCGTTGCGTCTGCGGCGCGCGCACCGGCTTTTCGGTCGGGATGTAGCGGCCTTCGATGCGGTTGCTCTGCACCAGGTAGGTGGTGGCGGCCTGCTGCACTTCGGCCAGCGTGGCCTTGCGGGCGCGGTCGCGTTGCAGGAAGAACAGGCGCCAGTCGCCGGCGGCAATGGCTTCGGACAGCGCCACGCCGACCTGCTCGGGATCGCTGTAGGTCTGTTCCCACGAGGTCAGCCACTTGCTGCGCGCGCGGTCCAGTTCCTGCTGGGTGAAGGGCTTCTTGCCGAGCGCTTCGAGCGTGCCGGTCAGCGCCTTCATGGCGGCGTCCTGGCTTTTGCCCGGGGTCAGCTGGGCGGCGAACATCGCCAGGCCCGGATCCAGGTTTTCCATGGTGAAGCCGAACACGCCCGAGGCCAGCTTGGTCGGCACCAGCGCGTGGTAGAGACGGCCCGAAGGCGTGTCGGCCAGGATGGTGGTGGCCAGGTCGAACGGCACGAAGTCGGTGCTGCCGGCGGCGGGGATGTGGTACATCGCGGCGACCAGCGGCGTGCCGCCGGCGCGGCGCAGCGTGACGGCGCGCTCGCCGTCCTGGGCCGGTTCGACGGTGTATTCCGGCGGCAGCTTGCGGTCGGGCTTGGGCAGCTTGCCCAGCGTGGCCTCGATGTCGGCCAGCGTAGCCTGCGGATCGAACTTGCCGGCCACGATCAGCACCGCGTTGTCGGGCTGGTAGTACTCGTGATAGAAGGCGCGCAGCTGGCCGATGTCGACGTTCTCGACGTCGGAGCGGGCGCCGATGGTGTTCTTGCCGTAGCTGTGCCATTGGAAGGCGGCCGCCTGCATCTTCTGCATGAGGATGCGGAAGGGGCTGTTCTCGCCGCTTTCCATCTCGTTGCGCACGACGGTCATTTCGGAATCGAGGTCTTCCTTGGCGATCAGGGAATTGACCATGGCGTCGGCCTGCCAGCCCAGGTACCACTTGAGGGTGTCGGGGTTGGCGGCGAAGCTGGCGAAATAGTTGGTGCGGTCGCTGGAGGTCGAGCCGTTGGCCTGCAGGCCGCGGCGCGAGAACTCGCCCATGGCGTTGCGCGTGGTGGAGGTGCCCTTGAACAGCATGTGTTCGAGCAGGTGGGCCATGCCTGTCTGGCCGTAGTTCTCGTTGCGCGAGCCGACCAGGTAGGTCATGTTGACCGTGGTCGAGGGCTTGGATTCGTCGGGAACCAGCAGGACGCGCAGGCCGTTGCTGAGGCGGTATTCGGTGATGCCCTCGATCGAGGCGGCCTCCGTGACGCCAGCCGGCAGGCTGGCGGCTCCGGCCTGGAAGGCCAGGAAGGATGAGAACAGCAGCGCGCCCAGCGGACGCGGCAGCTTCGATATGGACAGGCGCATGGCGGACTATTCCTTTGGCATGGCAGAATCCGTTGGAGTGTATACGGTGTGAATGGTTCAGGGGCCCGCCCCTGGCGCGCCGGCCCGTCGTTCTGTCTGGAAAACCGTGCATGTCGCTATCCCTTGAAATCGAGACTCCCCGCCTGGTGCTGCGGCAATGGCTGGCGGCCGACCGCAAGCCGTTCGCCGACATGAACACCGACGCGCGCGTGACCCGCTACCTGTTGCCGATGACCGCGCCGGAAAGCGATGCGCTGGCCGACCGGCTGGCCGCGGGCATCGACGAGTACGGCTGGGGCTTCTGGGCCGTCGAGGCGCCGGGCGTCGCGCCGTTCATCGGTTTCGTCGGCATCAAGGCGCTGGCGCCGACGCTGCCGTTCGCGCCGGGCGTGGAAATCGGCTGGCGCCTGGCGGCGCCCTATTGGGGCAGGGGCTACGCCAGCGAGGCCGCGCAGGCCGCGCTGCGGGTGGGGTTCGAGCAGATCGGCGTGCCCGAGATCGTGGCGTTCACGGTGCCGGAAAATGAGCCATCACGCGCCGTGATGCGGCGTCTTGGCATGCGTGAAGATGCGCAGCGCTTCGAGCATCCGGCCGTGCCGGACGGCCATCCCTTGAAGACGCACGTGCTGTACCGGCTGGCGCGCGAGGCGTGGCATGCGCAGAAAAATGGTGACGCAGGCACAGGCACGGAGCCGTTCGCGGCGGCATAAGCGCCGGCAGGCCCTGTCACGCCAGGATGTTGCGCCGCAACACCCTGGCTTGGCGCGGTCGATTTGAGATCGGGGCGGGCGCGGGTGTAAGCTTTGCAGAACGTAGTTGCTGTTGTCGACGGGATGCGCGACAGCCGTCTACAGGCTTCCCGTCCAACGCCAGCCGCCGCCCCGCCGGGTCGCAGACCGGCCGCATGCCGGATTGCGCCTCGCGCCCCACGGGCGACGACGGTGCTTGTTGTTCGCGCCTTCGCCGCCGGCATCCTGCCGGCGCATCTTTCGGAGGAACGACCCATGCTGACCGAGATCGTCACGCGTGCCTTGTCCCAACTGACCGGCAGCCCCATGAGCGGCGACCGCATCAAAGGACAGTTTCAGTACGCTTATGCCAGTGATGACGGCCAATTCGTGGCCATACTGACCCATGACATGACCACCTATGTGGTGGACCTGCGCGCCCAGCGCTATTTCGCCGAGTGCGGAGGATCGCCGCGTGGCTTTGCCGGGCATGTGCTCGAGATGGAAGGCGCCGAGGCGCGCCAGCATCCGTGGCCCGCGGCCAACGACCTGTTCGACCTGGACATGGATGCGGACGAACTGTCCTGGCGCCAGTGTCCGGGGATGCGCAGCATGGCCGGCAGCGCCAACCGATCTGTGGAGAGCCGCGCCGCCTGAGAGTGGCCAGAAGCGGCAGTCCCCTCACTGAACCGGCGACATCGCCGGTTTTTTTTATCTGGCGGTCAGGGCGGCCCGCTACAATCCGCGCCATGACTACGCACGCAGACAACGCCGCTCCGGACGGCGCCCTCCTGGTCGATTGCACGCATGAGCGCCATGCGGACCAGATCCTGGCCATCTTCAACGAGGCCATCGTCACCTCGACCGCGCTGTACGACTACAAGCCGCGCCCGCGCGAGGCGATGCAGGGCTGGTTCCAGGCCAAGGCCAACGGCGGCTTTCCGGTGGTGGGGTTCGAGAACGCGGCGGGCGAGCTGATGGCGTTTGCCAGCTACGGCACGTTCCGCGCCTGGCCGGCCTACAAGTATTCGGTCGAGCATTCCGTGTATGTCGACGGCCGTTTCCGTGGGCAGGGGCTGGGCGAGGCGCTGATGCGCGTGCTGATCGCGCGCGCCCGCGCCAACCAGGTGCACCTGATGATCGGCGGCATCGACGCGGCCAACCAGGGCAGCATCAAGCTGCATGAGAAGCTGGGCTTCGCGCATGCCGGCACTATTCGCGAGGCGGGTTTCAAGTTCGGCCGCTGGCTCGACCTGGCGTTCTACCAGCTGACGCTGGACACGCCGGCGCGGCCGGTGGATGGCTGACGCGCGTCGCCGAGGGGGCGCGGCGGCGCGCGGTCGTCGCCTTACTTCGACAGCACCCGCATCGCCTGTTCCAGCCCCGCGACCGTCACGGGGTACATGCGGTCCTGCATGATGTCGCGCATCAGCGCGATCGACTGGCGGTACTGCCACGACGCGGTGGGCTCGGGATTGAGCCACACCGATTTGGGCCAGGCGTCCAGCAGCCGGCGCATCCACTGCGCGCCGGGTTCCTTGTTGTAGTGCTCGACCGAGCCGCCCGGTTGCAGGATCTCGTAGGGGCTCATGGTGGCGTCGCCGACGATGATCAGGCGCCAGTCGGGGTTGTATTTGCGCAGCACGTCCCAGGTGTCGAAGCGTTCGTTCTGGCGCCGGCGGTTGCTCTGCCACAGGCTCTCGTAGGGGCAGTTGTGGAAGTAGTAGACCTCGAGATTGCGGAACTCGCTGCGGGCCGCGGAGAACAGTTCCTCGACGCGGCCGATGTGGTCGTCCATGCTGCCGCCGACGTCCAGTAGCATCAGCACCTTGACCGTGTTGTGGCGCTCCGGGACCATGCGCAGGTCCAGGTGGCCGGCGTTGCGCGCGGTGCTGGCGATGGTGTCGTCCAGGTCCAGCTCGAGCTCGGCGCCTTCGCGCGCGAAGCGCCGCAGGCGGCGCAACGCGACCTTGAAGTTGCGCGTCCCCAGCTCGACCTGGTCGTCGTAGTCCTTGAACTGGCGCATGTCCCAGACCTTGACCGCGCTGCGGTTGCCGGCCGACTGGCCGCCGACGCGGATGCCTTCGGGGTGGTAGCCGCCGTTGCCGAAGGGCGAGGTGCCGCCGGTGCCGATCCATTTGCTGCCGCCGGCATGGCGTTCCTTCTGCTCTTCCATGCGCTCCTTGAAGAGCTCCATCAGCTTGTCCCAGCCGTGCTTCTCGATGGCGGCTTTTTCTTCCGGCGTCAGGCTCTTCTCGAACTGCTTGATGAGCCAGTCCAGCGGGATGTCCTTGCCCGCGGGCAGCGCGGCCTCGATGCCCTTGTAGTAGGCGCCGAAGGCCTTGTCGTAGCGGTCGTAGAGCGATTCGTCCTTGACCAGCGCGGTGCGCGCCAGGAAGTAGAAGTCGTCCAGCGTGGGCGTCATCACGTCCCGACGCAGCGCGTCCACCAGCGTCAGGTATTCCTGCACCGAGACCGGCAGCTTGTGGGCCCGCAGGTGGTAGAAGAAGTCGATCAGCATGGCAGGCGCCGTGAAGGAAGCGTCAGCGGCGCGGCGTGCCGCGGGTCATGGCGGCGAGCCGTTCGAGCAGGTGCACGTCCTGTTCGTTCTTGAGCAGCGCGCCGGCCATCAGCGGCACCGCGGTGGCGGTGTGCGCATCGATCTGCGCCGCGCTGACGTCCTCGGCCAGCAGCAGGCGCAGCCAGTCCAGCAGTTCGGAGGTCGACGGTTTTTTCTTCAGGCCGGGCGCGTCGCGCAGGCTGAAGAACGTGTCGAGCGCCGCGCGCAGCACGTCCTGCTTGAGTTCGGGGAAGTGCACCGCGACGATGTCGCGCATGGTGTCGCGGTCGGGGAAGCGGATGTAGTGGAAGAAGCAGCGGCGCAGGAAGGCGTCGGGCAGGTCCTTCTCGTTGTTGGAGGTGATGATGACCAGCGGCCGGTGGCGCGCGGCGATGGTCTGGCGCGTTTCGTACACATGGAATTCCATGCGGTCGAGTTCGCGCAGCAGGTCGTTGGGGAACTCGATGTCGGCCTTGTCGATCTCGTCGATCAGCACCACCACCGGCTGTTCGGCGTCGAAGGCCTGCCACAGCGTGCCCTGCACGATGTAGTTGCGGATGTCGCGGACCTTTTCGTCGCCGAGCTGCGAGTCGCGCAGGCGCGACACCGCGTCGTATTCGTAAAGACCCTGATGCGCCTTGGTGGTGGACTTGATGTGCCACTGCAGCAAAGGACGGTCCAGCGCGCGCGCCACTTCCTCGGCCAGCATGGTCTTGCCGGTGCCGGGTTCGCCCTTGATCAGCAGCGGGCGCTGCAGTGTCAGCGCGGCGTTGACGGCGAGCTTGAGGTCATCGGTGGCGACGTATCGGTCGGTGCCATCGAAGCGTGCGTGCGGTGCGGAAGGAGCGGTCTGGGCAGCGGACATGGATGAGCGGACTTCTCAGGGTTGATGGGGATCAAGGCCATTTTCGGGTATTAATCCTAGACAATTATCGTACAATCAGGCGGTTTTGCAGTTGGGTTCGACCCGCAACGTGTTTGCCGGGGGCCTTTCCGTGTGAGCAGGCCCTAGTCCTCAAGCCATACCAAGAAGAGCCATCCCAATGAAGTTGCGATTCTCTCTGAAGTACTCGGTTTCCCTGCTGGCCGCATTGGCATCCTGTGCGATCGCCGGCCAGGCAGTTGCTGCGGATGCAGCGCCGGTCGGTAATGTCCAGAACGCCCGTGACAAGGTGTCCATGTGCATCGGTTGCCATGGCATCGAAGGCTACAAGGCGACGTTCCCCGAGCTTTATCACGTACCGATGATCGCTGGCCAGAACGCCAAGTACATCGAGACCGCCCTCAACGAGTACAAGAAAGGCGCGCGCAGCCATCCCACGATGGATGCCATTGCCGGCAGCCTGTCCGACCAGGACATCGCCGACCTGGCCGCTTACTACTCGAACCTGAAATAACCCGGGGGCAATCACATGAACCGCATCATGCTTGCCCTCGCGGGCGCGACGCTGGCCATTTCGGGCGCGACTGCCCAGGCCCAGGACCTGGCGGCCGGCAAGGCCGTCTTCGACAAATTCAATTGCGCCTCGTGCCACGGCGCCGACGCCAAGACGGCGGTGGACCCGGCCTATCCGACGCTGGCCGGCCAGCACGCCGACTACCTGGTGCATGCGCTCAAGGCCTACCGCCGCGGCGCCTCGGGCAGCGCTGCCACCGCCAACGTGCGCAAGAACCCCATCATGGGCGCCTTCGCCACCCAGCTGTCCGACCAGGACATCAGCAACGTGGCGGCCTGGCTGTCGGCCCAGCCCAGCGACCTGGGCGTGCGCAAATAGCCCGACGCTCCGGCCGCATGCAAAAAACCCTCGGGAGACCGAGGGTTTTTTCTTGGGCGTTCGCGCTGCGCGGGGCTAGCGTTCGGCGCGCTGGCGGATCAGGTCGATGTAGGTATCGCTGTCCAGCGGGGTGCCCAGGCGTTGCGCTTCCCAGACCACCCGGCCCAGGCATTCCATGATCTCGTGCGCGGCCTGGTGCGCGTCGCTGCGCGCCACCAGGCGCTGGTAGGCGTTGCGGATGCCGGGCGGATGGTCGATCGACAGCTGCTCGGCGATGGCCAGGTGCATCGACAGGTGCAGGAACGGGTTGGTGCGGCCCTTTTCCACCGCGTATTCGGCGGTCATGGCCTCGGGGCTTTCGAGATCGGCGTGGTATTCCGGATGCTCGATGATCCAGTCCAGGGCCATGGCCTCCAGCGGGGTCAGGACCTCGTTGGCGCGGTGCTTGCGCCAGGTTTCGATGAAGAATTCGCGGACTTGGTCGCGGGAAGGGTTGAACATTGTCAGACGGATGCCATGCTGGCCAGAGAGGGCTTTATTTTACCGCCCGCCGGGGCGCCGCCCGCCCGCGGGCCGCAATGCGATATAGAATTGGTTGCTATCCGCTATCCAGTGTGCGTTTCGCCAGGGCCGCGCGGCCCGCGGACCACACGCCAGCCGATGCGGCGCGCGTGCAGAAAAACCACTCGGAGCAAATGGAGCATTCATGTCCTATCAACATATCAAGGTGCCCGCTGGGGGCCAGAAGATCACGGTCAACGCTGATTTCTCGCTGAATGTGCCGGATCAGCCCATCGTGCCCTACATCGAGGGTGACGGCACCGGCGCCGACATCACGCCCGTCATGATCAAGGTGGTGGATGCCGCCGTGCAGAAAGCCTATGGCGGCAAGCGCAAGATCCACTGGATGGAGGTCTACGCCGGTGAAAAGGCCACCAAGGTCTACGGCCCGGACGTCTGGCTGCCCGACGAGACCCTGGACGTGGTCAAGGACTACGTGGTCTCGATCAAGGGCCCGCTGACCACGCCCGTGGGCGGCGGCATCCGTTCGCTGAACGTGGCGTTGCGCCAGCAGCTGGACCTGTACGTCTGCCTGCGCCCGGTGGCGTATTTCAAGGGCGTGCCCTCGCCGGTGCGTGAACCCGAAAAGACCAACATGGTGATCTTCCGCGAGAACTCGGAAGACATCTACGCCGGCATCGAATACATGGCGGACAGCGAGCAGGCCAAGGAACTGATCCAGTTCCTGCAGACCAAGCTCGGCGTCAAGAAGATCCGTTTCCCGAACACCTCGTCGATCGGCATCAAGCCGGTGTCGCGCGAGGGCACCGAGCGCCTGGTGCGCAAGGCGGCGCAGTACGTCATCGACAATGACCGCACGTCGCTGACCCTGGTGCACAAGGGCAACATCATGAAGTTCACGGAAGGCGGCTTCCGCGACTGGGGCTATGCGCTGCTGCAGAAGGAATTCGGCGCGCAGCTGATCGATGGCGGCCCGTGGTGCAAGTTCAAGAACCCCAAGACCGGCCGCGAGATCATCGTCAAGGACGTCATCGCCGACGCGTTCCTGCAGCAGATCCTGCTGCGCCCGGCCGAATACGACGTCATCGCCACCCTGAACCTGAACGGCGACTACATCTCCGACGCGCTGGCCGCGCAAGTGGGCGGCATCGGCATCGCCCCGGGCGCCAACCTGTCCGATTCGGTCGCCATGTTCGAGGCCACCCACGGTACGGCGCCGAAGTACGCGGGCAAGGACTACGTCAACCCGGGTTCGGAAATCCTGTCGGCGGAAATGATGCTGCGCCACATGGGCTGGACCGAAGCGGCCGACCTGATCATCTCCAGCATGGAGAAGTCGATCCTGTCCAAGAAGGTCACGTATGACTTCGCCCGCCTGCTGGAGGGCGCGACGCAGGTATCGTGCTCCGGTTTTGGTCAGGTCATGATCGAAAACATGTGACCGGGATTATCGGTACACAACCCCGAAGCCCGCGCGCCGCAAGGCCTGCGGGCTTTTTTGAGGCCGTGCCGGTGTGAAGATGTATATCGAAATAAGGGAAGTCCTTATGTGTCGATATACCAAATCAAGACAAAACGAATCAGATTGTGATTGTTACAGCAGTATAATTTATATGTTCAGCAATGCTGCATTTTCCCTACCTGCGCTGATATTCTTGGCTCAGTTTGACTGACCCGGTTCGCTGATATTCCCGACACATGGCCCAACCCGCTCCCAATATGCCGCCCTACGATGCTCCGGCGTGCGTCCGCAATCTGCGTGACGCCAGGCGGGTTGCGCTATTGATGGCTCCCAGGCTGGGCGACACGCTGTTGATGATGACGATGGCGTTCAACCTGGCCGCGCACGGACGCCAGGTCACGGTCTTTGGCGATTTCGCCTACGGCCTGCGCAGCTGGTTCCCCGGCATGGACATCCGGCCGTCGCTGTCGCAGGAGCAGGCGCCGGCGGCGCTGGCCGACTACGATTGCGCGGCGCAGATGCACGTGGGCTGGCCATACGCCTTGCATGATTGCGCTGCGTCCTATTTCTATTACGACGCCCACGTGGTGATCACCGGCAAGGGGTTCATCAAACTCAACCAGATCCGGGATTATTGCCGCGATGCGTTGGGGCTGTCGTTGGCGGGTACCGATATCGGCCTGCGCCCGCCCGTGGCCGGAAGGCACCGTGCGTTCGAGAAGCGGGTGGCCGTGCATCCGTCGTCCACGGGCGCCCAGCGCTGCTGGGCGCCGCGCCACTTCGTCGAGCTGGGGTTGCGCCTGCAGCGCCAGGGCTACGAACCCGTTTTCATCCTGGCGCCGCATGAGCGCGCCGAATGGACCTGCCTGACCGATGCCGGCCTGGCGATCCAGCAGTCTCCCTCCCTGGCCGATGTCGCCGCATTCATCCATGAATGCGGCTGGTTCATCGGCAATGAGTCCGGAATCGGTCATCTGGCGTCCAGCGTGGGCGTACCGACGCTGACGCTGACTGGCCGGCCCACCCGGACCAAGGCCTGGCGTCCGGGCTGGTCGATGTCGCGCATCGCGTATCCCGTCTATATTCCCGGTGGCCGCTGGCGCGACCGCCTGTGGCGCGAATGGCTGCGGCCGGGCAGCGTCATGTCGGCTTTCGAAAGCCTGACACGGGACTACAAAAAATCCGTCGCGGCCACGAAGGCCGTCCGGTCTTGATCCTCAAACGGCGGTTTCTTGCGGAACGGACATGCGCATTCCATGTCCATAGTTGCGACTGCGCGTTGTCCAACCCTTTTTCACGAAGCATCGATTGGTCCCGCCAGGGGCCGAGCTGAATCCATGATGTCCACCCTATGTTTGCGCAGTGTCGTATTCCTGGCGCTGCTGATTCCCGCCTTGGCCCTGACCAGCGCCGTGGGCGGCCCCGCCATCATCTACCTGACCGCGTTGATCGCCTTGGTGACGATGGCGGTCAACCTCGTCCGCCGCTGGGAGCCGTTCGCGCTGAACGAGCTTACGCCGATGGCGATCGCGCTGATGGCGCCGCTGCTGGCCATGCTGATCAGCAGTACGTATCTGGGCGTCTGGAGCTCCTCCGAAATCGAGAAACTGCTGCGCTTCGCGCTGGCGGTGCCGGTTTGCTGGGTATTGCTGCGGGCCCCCCGCAACTGGTTGCAACAGGTGCAATGGAGCCTGCTGTTCGGCGCCATCGTCGGCTCGCTGATGGTGGTGTACATCATTCACGCGCCCGGCCTGGGCCGGGTGGCGGTGTCCGACTATGGTGGGCGCTACAACGCGGTGGCATTCGCCGATCTGATCATCTTCTTTGGCCTGGCTTAGGTGCTGACGCTGCCCTGGCGCCTGTCGCCCTGGCCGCGCCTGGAAGCCGGCTTGAAGATCGCGGCGGTCCCGATCAGCGTATATGGCGTCTGGGCCTCGCAGACGCGCAGCAGCTGGGCGCTGCTGCTGGTTTTCGGGCTGGTCTACCTGTTGACCAAGCGCCAGTGGCGCCGCCGCACCAAGTTCGCCTTCCTGGCGGCCCTGGTGGTGATCATGGCGGTGGTGGCCGCGGTGTCGTGGAACAGCAAGGAAAGCCGCTGGAAGAGCGTGGCCACGGACGTGAACCGCTACGAGCACCATGACCGCGACACCTCCGTCGGCATCCGCATTCAGCTCTGGAAGGCTTCCTGGCTGATGTTCAAGGAAAGCCCGCTGGTCGGCGTGGGCGTGCCCAACTTCCGGCCGGAACTGGTCAAGTTGCAGAAGCAGGGCATCGTCACCGAGCTGGTCTCGACCGATTACGGCGAGCCCCACAACGACATGCTGGCGGCACTCGCCGGCTACGGGCTGCTGGGGCTGCTCAGCATGCTGGCGCTGTACCTGATCCCCGCCGCGGTCTTCTGGCGGCGATCCGCCAGCGATGACCCGGTGGTGCACGTGGGTTCGCAGATCGGCATGTTGTTCTGCCTGGGCTATTTCGTCTTCAGCCTGTCGGAGATGATGTTCCGCAACATGCGCAGCGTGCCGATCTACGCGCTGACGGTGGTAGTGCTGTATGCCCTGACCTCGGCCCGGACCGGGCTGGCGCAGCAGCGCCTCGCGGCGAAGCGATAGCGGATCCGGGCGGCCCGTCGCGGCCGCCTCGTCATCCTGAAAAGCAAGGCCCTGGCGGCCTTGCTTTTTTTTCGCGCGCGCGTGGCGCATCCAAATGCCTGTCAGGCTTGACGTAGATCAAGCCGGCCCCCTCTCGTTGGTGAAAACCCTGCCGCTCCCCCTTATTCTGATCAGACGCAACAGATAAATCGTCACATTTCGCTGTCTTTGGTTTCTGGCGGCGGTGGGCATGGAGAAAAAGGGTCTATGAAGAATTCAAGCTTGCGCAGGGAGTTGCTGTGGTTCGTGCTCGCGATCGGGGTCGCGGTGCTGGCCTTGGGGGGATGGGATGCCTGGGAGCGGCGCGCCGAGATGCTGGCCGAGCGCAAGACGGAACTGCGCAACGTGCTGGACCTGGCCGCCGGCATCGTGCGTAATGGCAAGCAGCGCGCCATCGACGAGCGCCTGTCGCCCGAGCAGGCCAAGCGCAACGTGGCGCAGCGCCTGGCGCAACTGCGCTACGGCGCGGATGGCTATGTCGGCGTGTTCGACGACAGCTACACGCTGCTGGTGCATCCCGACGGCAAGATGACCGGCACCAACGTGCGCGCGGTCAAGGACAGCGACGGCCTGCCGATCTTCGAGAATCTCTACGCGCAGGGCAAGGCGGGCGGCGGTTTCGTCCAATACCACTTTCCGCGGCCGGGGGCCGAAGAGGCGCTGCCCAAGGCCAGCTACGCCGTCTACGACCCCGAATGGGGCTGGCTGATGTTCACCGGCCTGTACGTCGATGACGTCGACGCCGCCTTCCGCGCGACGCTGTGGCGCCAGGGCGGCGTGACGCTGGCGCTGCTGGTGGTACTGCTGGCGGCGGCGCTGCGGTTCTTCCGTTCCCACATCATCCGGCCGCTGGACGAGGCGGTGGCGGTCTGTGAGCGGGTGGCGCAGGGTGACCTGTCCAGCATCATTTCGCGCCACCATCGCGGCGAGATCGGCCGGCTGTTCGACGCCATGGCCTTGATGCAGGAGCGGCTGGACGTGGCGGTGCGCACCATCGTGCACTCCACCGGTTCGATCGCGGCGGCCTCGCGCCAGATCGCCGCGGGCAGCATGGACCTGCACGACCGCACCGAGAAGCAGGCGGCCGCGCTGGAGCAGACCGCGGCCAGCGTCGAGCAGATCACGGCCACCGCCAAGCAGAGCGCCGACCACGTGCGCGAGGTCAGTTCGCTGGCGGGCCAGTCGGCGCAGCTGGCGCGGCAGGGCAGCGAAGAGACCCAGCATGCGATCGACGCGATGCGCGAGATCTCGCAGAGCTCGCAGCGCATCGACGAGATCATCCGGCTGATCGACGAGATCGCGTTCCAGACCAATATCCTGGCGCTCAATGCCGCGGTGGAAGCCGCCCGCGCCGGCGAGCAGGGCCGCGGGTTCGCGGTGGTGGCGGGCGAGGTGCGGGCGCTGGCGCAGCGCTCGGCCACCGCCGCCAAGGAAATCAAGACGCTGATCGAGGCGTCGTCGGATTCGGTCGAACGCGGCAGCCAGAGGGTGGAGCAGGCCAGCGCCACCATGAGCAGCGTGCTGCAGTCGGCGGCGAGCAGCGCGCCGTTGATGGGCGAGATCGCCACCGCGTCGTCCGAGCAGAGCGTCGGCATCGAGCAGATCAATCAGGCGGTGACGCACCTGGACAGCGTGACGCAGCAGAACGCGGCGCTGGTCGAGGAGTTCGCGGCATCGGCCTCCACCTTGCACGACCAGGCCGACGACCTGGCGCGCGCGGTGGCGGTGTTCAAGCTGTCTGCAGCCTACTAGGCGAGCCCTGCACCACGCTCATGGCCCGCTGCAGGCGCGGGGTCAGCTCGCGGCTGGCGCTGGTCATGGGCAGGCGCAGTTCGTCGGCGATCAGGCCTTGCAGGGCCAGCGCGCGCTTGATCGGCGCCGGGTTGGATTCGGCGAACAGCACGCGGATCAGGCCGCGCAGCGGCTCGAACAATTCGCGCGCCGCTTCGGCGTGGCCATCGCGCGCCAGCTGCATCACTTCGACGAAGCGCTCGGGAAACAGGTGCGCGGCCGCCGGAATGGCGCCACGCCCGCCCGCCAGGAAATGATCGAGCAGCGCCATGTCCTCGCCGCAGAGGGCCGCCAGGTGCCCGCGCGCGTTCAACGCCATCAGTACCGGCGGATTGCATTCCTTGACCGCGCGGAAGTTGGGCAGCAACGCCAGCGATTCCATGGTTTCGACCGTCATGGTGACGCCGGCGCGCTTGGGGATGTTGTAGAGGATGATGGGGCGCTCGGTGGCCCAGGCGATCTGCCGGTAGTGCCACAGGATGCCCTGCTGCGACGGGCCCAGGTAATAGGGCGGCGGCACCAGGTAGCCGGCGGGCGCGTACTTGTCCAGGCGGCGGATGGCGGTGGCCACGCCACGCGTGTCGACGCCGCCCGCGCCGAACACCAGCGGCAGGGCGTGCGGATCGCGGCGGATGGCCTCGATCATCTCGATCTTCTCGGGGATGGACAGCAGGTTGCCTTCGCCGGTGGAACCGAACAGCACCAGGCCGGCCACGCCGGCGTTGCGGTAGTAGCGCGCCAGCGCCTGGGCGGCCTCGCAATCGACGTAGCCGCCGCGCATCGGCGTGACCATCGGCAGCCAGAGACCGTCGAAAGCGGGGGTGAGCGGGGTATCCATGGCTCACTGCACCGTAATGGCGGCAGCGGGGCGCAGCGGGCCGAATTCGGCTTGGGGCAGGCCGCACATCACCGCGTGCATCAGGGCGTCGACCTGGTCGCGGTCGCAATGCAGCTGCAGGACGCTCTGGCCATGGGCGTGATCCACCGACAGCACGTAGACGCCGATGCGTTCGCCCAGTTCGCGGTGCAGGGCCAGCCGGACCTTCAAGGCGTCCAGCGTGTCGATCCTGACGGTCAGGGAAACCATTTCCGCGGGTTGCGGCGCATGGGCCGGAGCGGGACGGTCAAACGAGGCGTACGTGCTGCGTTCTTGGCGGGGAATCATGGCGGTCGGGGGGCGCAGCCGCGGGGGCGGGCTGGCGCGTATCCGGTTGGTTGATGACGATTCCACTATAGAAAGCGGGCCGTAAAACCTGCCGATAAATGCGGGCGCGACGCGTAAAAAGCGCGTCAACGCCCGGGCGCTTCAGAAAGTCTTGGTCAGCGACAGCAGGCCGGTGGCGCGGCCCATGTAGCGGCCGCGGCTGTTGGTGTAGACGGCGCGGTCGGCGTTGGTGTCGATGTAGGCGATCGAGACCGCCAGGCCCTGGCCGAAGTCCTTGGTCAATCCCAGTTTCCAGTCGGTGTAGGCGCCGTCGGTGACGTTGCGGACCGTCTGGCGGCCGACGTGGGCGTTGACCGTCAGGCCCCAGAAGCCGGTGTCGAAGTTGCCGCTCAGGTCGAAATACTGGCTGTATTTGCTGTCGGCGAAGCCGAACAGGTTGGTCATGGCGATCGAGTACTTGAACAGCACCGGGCCGTAGCCCAGGCCAGCGTACAGCTCGGTGGTGTCGGGGCTGGTGTAGCCCGACGGGTAGTCGCCGGGATAGTAGTACTGCAGCGCGCCCAGGTCGAACGGCACGTTCGGCGCCAGGTTGCCCTTGTAGCCGCCGTAGAAGTCCATTTCCACCGGCGCCGAGACCTTGCTGTTGCCGTCGTTGAGCCAGCTGATGCTGGAGTTCCAGTTGCCCAGGTACAGGCCGCTGGCGTGGGTGAAATCGAAGCCGCCCTGGATGGCGGGCTGGTTGTTGGTCTGCATCAGGCCGCGGTAGCGGTACTGGCTGGCCAGGGTGACGTTGGCGGTCAGCGAGTACTCGGGGGGCGGTTCACCGGCGGCGGGCGCATCGGCGGCGTGCGCGGGGGCGGCCAGGGCCAGCAGCGCGAGCGCGGCCAGGGTATTGCGGGACATGGAATTCTCCTGTGTTGGACGGGATCGCCACGATAGGAGAAGCGGCATAAACGGCGAGACAAGACTCGCGCGGCCCGCGTAAAAGGCGCATCAATGCGGATGCGCCTCGCGCTCGCGTTCAGCCCGCGAAGCGATAGCCCACGCCGATCTCGGTCAGCAGGTAGACCGGCTGCGCCGGATCGGCCTCGAGCTTCTGCCTCAGGTGGCCCATGTAGATCCGCAGGTAGTGGTTGCTTTCCACGTGCGACGGCCCCCAGACCTCGCGCAGCAGTTCGCGGTGGGTCATGACCTTGCCGCGATGGGCCAGCAGCGCGGCCAGCAGGCGGTATTCCATGGCGGTCAGGTGCACGTGCTGGCCGCCGCGCTCGACCACGCGCTTGGCGAAGTCCACGCGCACCTCGCCGAAGCTGATCTCGGCGGCGCTGCCGGCGCCGCCGCGGGCATGGCGCCGCAGCAGCACGCGCAGCCGCGCCAGCAGTTCGCTGACGCCGAACGGCTTGGTCAGGTAGTCGTCGGCGCCGGCGTCCAGCGCCGCCACCTTGTCGGCCTCGGCGGTGCGCGCGGACAACACCAGCACCGGCACTTCGGTCCAGCCGCGCAGTTCGCGGATCAGGGTCATGCCGTCCTCGTCCGGCAGGCCCAGGTCGAGCACCACGGCGTCGGGCTGGCGGGTGCCGGCCTCGATCAGACCGCGCTTGACGGTGTCGGCTTCGAACACGGCGCAGCCTTCGTCTTCCAGGGCCTGGCGCACGAAGCGGCGGATATTGGCGTCGTCCTCGATGATGAGGACGGTGGGCTGAAAGTCGAACATGCGATGGACTCAGGCGATTTCGGGGTGGATCGGAGGCGGCGTGCCCAGAGGCAGGGTGAAGACGAACTGCGCGCCGCTGGGCTGGCCCGGCGCATGCTCGACCCAGATGCGGCCGTGGTGCGCGCTGACGATGGCTTCGCACACCGCCAGGCCGAGGCCGACGCCGGGGGTGGCGGATTCGCGTTCGCCGCGGGTGAATTTCTCGAAGATGCGGCGCTCGGCGCCGGGTGCGACGCCGGGGCCGTTGTCGCACACCGCGACGCGCAGCTCGCCGTCCTGCGCCGCGGCATGCAGGCGGATGACGCTGCCGGCCGGCGTGTACTTGGCGGCATTCTCCAGCAGGTTGCACAGCACCCGCTCGATCAGCACGCCGTCGCATTCGACCAGCGGCAGGCCGGACAGGCTGTCGACCGCGACCTGGTGCGCCGCCAGCGGCTCGCGCATGGCGGCCAGCGAGGCGCCGACCAGTTCCTCGATCGACTGCCACTCCAGCCGCAGCGGCGTGTCGCGGCTCTGCAGCCGCGCCATGTCGAGCAGGTTGGCAACCAGCGCGTGCATGCGCTGCGCCTGGTCGCGCATGGCGCGGATGGTGTCCTGGATGTCGGCCGGCAGCGAGTCCTGGCGCCGCATCAGCGTGTCGGTCATGCCGACCAGGCTGGTGAGCGGCGTGCGCAGGTCGTGCGAGACCGCGGCCAGCAGCGAGTTGCGCAGCTTTTCGGATTCCATGCTGACCAGCGCCTGCTGCGCCACTTCGACGTAGTGCAGGCGTTCCAGGGCGATGGCGATGAGCGTGGCGTAGGCTTCGATCTGGCGGCGCGAGTCGGGTTGCGAGAACAGGCTGCGGCGCGGCGCCGCCAGCGCCAGCACGCCGCGGGTGCGCATCGGCGCCTTCAGCGGCAGGTACAGCAGGTCGCTGTTGGACAGTGTGGCGGTGCCGGCGCCTGCCGGCTGGCCGTGGTCGTAGACCCATTGGGCCAGCGCCGATTCCAGCGGCGGCATGTCGTCGGCGGCGGGGGAGGCCAGCTTGAGGCGGTCGTCCAGGCCCAGGATGTAGAGCGCGCAGCGCGAGCCGAAGGTGGCGTGCACGAAGGCGCCGGCGGACGCGACGATCTGCTCGGGCAGCAGCGCCGACGACAGTTCGCGCGCGAACTCATACAGGCTGCGCGCATCGGCCTCGCGCTTGACCGAGGCCTGCGCCTGCAAGCGCAGGCCGGCGGTGAGCTGGCCGATCAGCAGGCCCACGGCCAGCAGCACGCCGAAGGTCAGCAGGTACTGCACGTCGGACACCGCGAACGAAGCCAGCGGCTGCACGAAGAAAAAGTCGAACAGCCCCACGCTGACGATCGAGGCCAGCGCGGCGGGGCCGCGGCCATGGCGCAGCGCCACCACCACCACCGCCAGCAGGAACAGCATGACGATGTTGGTCTGGTGCAGCGCCGGGAACGCCAGCGCCGACAGCGCGGTGGCCACCGCGCAATAGCACAGCGCCCAGGCATAGCCGGCCAGCGCCAGCGGGCTGCGTTCGTCGCCGGGCAGGCGGCCGCGGCGGCCGAGCGTCAGCGGGTCGCGGCCCGGCACGCTGGCGGCGGGCAGCGGCGGCGCGCCCAGGCGGATGATGTCGATCTCGGGGCAGCCGGCGGCCAGCATGTCGGCGAAGCTGTGGCGGCGCCACAGCCAGCCGGGGCTGATGGCCGCGGTCAGCAATGCCGACAGCGACAGGCGCAGGCGCTGCAGGCCGCTGGCGCGGGTGCGGCCGACGATGGCCTTGGTGATGTTGTGGCGGCGCACGTAGCGCACCACCGCGTCGACCATGTCGCCGCCGGCCAGGGTTTCGCAGCGCGCGCCCAGGGAGTCGGCCAGCGCCAGGCTGCGTTGCAGCCGTTCCTGCTCGGCCTGCGGCGGCGGCGCGACGCGCGGCACGTCGATGGTGACCACGTGCAGGTCGCATTCGAGCTGCTGGCTCAGGCGATGGGCGCTGCGGATCACGTATTCGGCATCGGCGTCGGGGCCGATGCAGGCCACCACCGCCTCGCGCGTGCGCCAGACCGGTTCGATGGCGCGGTCGCGGCGATAGGCTTGCACGTCGTCGTCGACATGGTCGGCGGTGCGGCGCAGCGCCAGTTCGCGCAGCGCGATCAGGTTGCCCTTGCGGAAAAAATTGCGGGTGGCGTGGCGCGCCTGCTCGGGCAGGTAGACCTTGCCTTCGCGCAGGCGGCGCAGCAGTTCGTCGGCCGACAGGTCCACCAGGATGACTTCGTCGGCGGCGTCGAAGACCTCGTCGGGCACGGTTTCCCAGACCCGCACGCCGGTGATGCTGCCGACGGCCTCGTTCAGGCTGTCCAGGTGCTGCACGTTGAGCGTGGTCCAGACGTCGATGCCGGCCGCCAGCAGTTCCTGGATGTCCTGCCAGCGCTTGGCGTGGCGCGAGCCTGGCGCGTTGGAGTGGGCCAGCTCGTCGACCAGCACCAGGTCGGGGTGGGCCGCCAGCGCGCCGTCGAGGTCGAATTCCTTGAGCGCGTGGCCGCGGTAGGCGACGTCCTTGAGCGGCAGGACGGCCACGCCCTCGAGCAGCGCGGCGGTCTCGCGCCGGCCGTGCGTTTCGACGATGCCGGCCAGCACGCGGGCGCCCTGCGCGGCATGGGCGCGGGCGGCCACCAGCATGGCGTAGGTCTTGCCGACGCCGGCGGACGACCCGAAGTAGACCCGCAACTTGCCGCGCACCGCCTGGCGCGCGGCGTCGTCGAGGTCTTTCAAGAGCGCGTCCGGATCGGGACGCTCGCCAGCATTGTCAGCCATGAACGCGCAAGTGAAGTGGGGGAACGGCTGGCAATACTATACGCCGGCGTGTCATTTCACCGGCGCCAGTTGGTCCAGCGCCAGATTGAGCTTGAGCACGTTGACGACCGGGTCGCCCAGCACGCCCAGCCAGGGCTTGGAGGTGTTGGCCTCGATCAGGGCGTCGACCTTTTCACGCGGCAGGTGGCGGGCGCGGGCCACGCGCGCGGCCTGGTAGGCCGCGGCGGCGGGGCTGATGTGCGGATCCAGGCCGCTGCCCGAGGCGGTGACCAGGTCCACCGGCACCGGCGTGGGGTTGTCCGGATCGGCCGCCTTGAGGGCGGCAATCCGCGCCTGGACGGCCTCGGCCAGCGCCGGGTTGCGCGGGCCGAGGTTCGAGCCGCCGGAGTTGGCGCCGTTGTACGGCATCGGCGAGGTGGCCGACGGCCGGCCCCAGAAGTACTGCGGCGCGCTGAACGACTGGCCGATCCATTCCGAGCCGACCACCTTGTCGCCCTGGCGGATCAGCGAACCCGACGCTTCGTGCGGGAACACGGCGGCGGCGATACCGGTGGTCAGGAAGGGGTAGGCCAGGCCGGTCACCAGCGACAGGGCGGCGAACACGACCAGCGCGGGGCGCAGGATGCCGCCTTGGCGCGGCAGGGGAAGAGCTTGTTTCATGATGAGTTCCTTTCCAGTGACGGGCGCGGGTCAGACCCAGCCCAGGGCGGCCAGCACCATGTCGACCAGCTTGATGCCGGCGAACGGCACCAGCAGGCCGCCCAGCCCATAGATCAGCAGATTGCGGCGCAGCAGGACCGAGGCGCCCAGCGGGCGGTAGCGCACGCCCTTGAGCGCCAGCGGGATCAGCACGATGATGATGAGCGCGTTGAAGATCACGGCCGACAGGATGGCCGAGGCCGGCGTGGTCAGGCCCATGATGTTCAGCACGTTCAGCTGCGGATACACCGTGGCGAACGCCGCCGGGATGATGGCGAAATACTTGGCCACGTCGTTGGCGATGCTGAAGGTGGTGAGCGCGCCGCGTGTCATCAGCATCTGCTTGCCGATCTCGACGATCTCGATGAGCTTGGTGGGGTTGGAATCCAGGTCCACCATGTTGCCGGCCTCCTTGGCGGCCTGGGTGCCCGAGTTCATCGCCACCGCGACGTCGGCCTGGGCCAGCGCCGGCGCGTCGTTGGTGCCGTCGCCGGTCATCGCCACCAGGCGGCCTTCGCCCTGGTAGGCGCGGATCAGCTTGAGCTTGGCTTCCGGCGTGGCTTCGGCCAGGAAGTCGTCGACCCCGGCTTCGGCGGCGATGGAGGCGGCGGTGAGCTTGTTGTCGCCGGTGATCATCACGGTCTTGATGCCCATGCGGCGCAGTTCGGCGAAGCGCGACTGGATGTCGGGCTTGACGATGTCCTTCAGCTCGACCACGCCCAGGGCGCGGTTGCCGTCGCTGACCATCAGCGGCGTGCTGCCGCGGCGCGCGACGTCCTCGGCCAGGCGCAGCACCTGCTCGGGCACCACGGCGTCCTGCTCGGCCAGCCAGGCGCGCACCGCGTCGACCGCGCCCTTGCGGATGATGCGGTCCTTCAGGTTGACGCCGCTCATGCGGGTCTGCGCGGTGAACGGCACGTACTCGGCGTCCGGGGCGCGCACGGCCGGGGCGTGGATGGCCTTGTCGGCCAGCGCCACGATACTGCGGCCTTCCGGCGTTTCGTCGGCCAGCGAGGCCAGGCGCGCGGCGTCCGCCAGTTCGCGCGGCGACACGCCGGGCGCGGGCAGGAAGGTCGAGGCCTGGCGGTTGCCGAAGGTGATGGTGCCGGTCTTGTCCAGCAGCAGCACGTCGACGTCGCCGGCGGCTTCCACCGCGCGGCCCGAGGTGGCGATGACGTTGGCGCCCATCATGCGGCTCATGCCCGCCACGCCGATGGCCGACAGCAGGCCGCCGATGGTGGTGGGGATCAGGCAGACCAGCAGCGCCACCAGCACCGTGACGGTGACGGCGCTGCCGCCGCCGGCCGCGCTGACGGAGTAGATCGAGAAAGGCATCAGCGTCGCGACCACCAGCAGGAACACCACCGTCAGGCCGACCAGCAGGATGGTCAGCGCCAGTTCGTTGGGCGTCTTCTGGCGCTTGGCGCCTTCGACCATTGCGATCATGCGGTCCAGGAAGCTTTCGCCCGGATCGGCGGCGATGCGCACGAAGATCCAGTCTGACAGCACCCGCGTGCCGCCGGTGACGGACGAGAAGTCGCCGCCGGATTCGCGGATGACCGGGGCCGATTCGCCGGTGATGGCGCTTTCGTCCACCGAGGCCACGCCGGCGATGACCTGGCCGTCGCCCGGGATGGTTTCGCCGGCTTCCACCAGCACCACGTCATTGCGGCGCAGCAGGCCGGAGGCTTGCTTGATGGCCTGGTCACGCCACAACGCCGGTTCGGCGCGGGCGGCATCCTCGTCGCGAAAGCCCTTGAGCAGGCGCGCGTCGATGGTGGTGCGCAGGCCGCGCAGGGTGGCGGCCTGCTGCTTGCCGCGGCCTTCGGCCAGCGCTTCGGCGAAGTTGGCGAACAGCACGGTGAACCAGAGCCACACGGAGATCGCGAGGATGAAGCCCGCGGGCGCCTCGGCCTGGCCACGCAGCGCCATGATCCACAGGATCGTGGTCAGGATGCTGCCCACGTAGACCACGAACATCACGGGGTTCTTGAGCTGCGCGGCGGGCGAGAGCTTGCGCAGGCTGTCGACCAGCGCGGGGCCGACCAGCGCGCCCGACCACATGCCGAACTTGCGTTCGAGCGGCGCGGCCGACGGCGCGCGGGCGGCGCCGCCGCCGGCGCCTTGGGTTGGCATATCAATCTTGGCCATTTTCTTTCCTAGCCTGTTGCATTCAGGGTTGCAGGTGTTCCGCGACCGGGCCCAGGGCCAGCGCGGGCACATAAGTCAGGGCGCCCACCAGCAGCACCGCGCCGATCAGCAGCACCACGAAGAGCGGGCCGGTGGTGGGCATGCTGCCGGGGCCGGCGGGCAGGCGGCGCTTGGCCGCCAGCGAGCCGGCCATCGCCAGCACCGCGACGATGATGGCGAAGCGGCCGAACCACATGGCGATGCCCAGCAACACGTTGTAGAAGGGCGTGTTGGCGGACAGGCCGGCGAAGGCGCTGCCGTTGTTGTTGGCGGCCGAGGACAGTCCGTACAGGATCTCGGAGAAACCGTGGATGCCCGGGTTCAGCACGCCGGCCTGGCCGGCCGTCACCGACACCGCCAGCGCCGTGCCGCCCAGCACCAGCAGCGGCGTCGCCAGGATCACGATCGAGACCATCTTCATGTCGTAGGCCTCGATCTTCTTGCCCAGGTATTCCGGCGTGCGGCCGATCATCAGCCCGGCGATGAAGACGCCCAGGATCGCGAACGCCAGCATGCCGTAAAGCCCGGAACCGACGCCGCCGTAGACCACCTCGCCCAGCTGCATCAGCAGCATCGGCGACAGGCCGCCCAGCGCGCTGAGCGAGTCGTGCATGCCGTTGACCGCGCCGCACGAGGCCGCCGTGGTGATGGTGGCGAACAGCGACGTGGCGGCGATGCCGAAGCGGGTCTCCTTGCCTTCCATGTTGCCGCCGGGCGAGAGCGCGCTCATGGTGGTGTCGACGCCGGCCTGCGCCGTCATCGGGTTGGCCTGCTGCTCGGAATAGGCGGTGAGCAGCGCGAACACCACGAACAGCAGGGTCATGGCCGCCAGGATGGCGATGCCCTGGCGCCGGTTGCCGACCATCTCGCCGAAGGTGAAGCACAGCGCCGCCGGGATCACCAGGATCGCCAGCATCTCCAGGAAATTCGACACGGCCGTCGGGTTTTCAAAGGGATGGGCCGAGTTGGCGTTGAAGAAACCGCCGCCGTTGGTGCCCAGCATCTTGATCGCCTCCTGCGAGGCGACCGGGCCCATCGCCAGCGTCTGCGTCTGCGTGACTGCGGGATCGGTCACGGGCTGGCCCTTGGCGTCCAGCACCGGCTGCCCCTGGGCGTCAACGCGCGGCTGGTCATAGTGCAGGGCTTCGACCGTCTGCACGTCCTGGTAGGGGCTGAAGTTCTGGATCACGCCCTGGCTGACCAGCGCCAGCGCCAGCACCAGCGACAGGGGCAGCAGCACATACAGCGTGCTGCGCACCATGTCGGCCCAGAAGTTGCCCACCGTCGCCGAGCAATGGCGCGCCAGCCCGCGGATCAGCGCGAACAGCACCGCGATGCCGGTGGCGGCCGAGACGAAGTTCTGCACCGTCAGCGCCAGCATCTGCGTCAGGTAGCTCATCGTCGATTCGCCGCCGTAGCCTTGCCAGTTGGTGTTGGCCACGAAGCTGATGGCGGTGTTGAGCGAGGAATCGGGCGAGACGGCGCCCATGCCGGCCGGGTTCAGCGGCAGCAGGCCCTGCAGGCGTTGCAGCGCGTAGACCGCCACGATGCCCAGGATGTTGAAGGCGAGCACGGCCAGCGCATAGCGCTTCCAGCCCATTTCGGCTTGCGGGTCGATGCCCGCCAGCCGGTAGATGCCACGTTCCAGCGGGCGGCCCCAGGCGGTCAGCCGGGATTGCCCGTTTTCCATGGCGATGCGGATATAGCGCCCGAGAAAGGGCGCGATCGCGAGCAGGACCACCAGGTACACGACCAGCAGTCCGACGAATTCGGCAGTCATCAGAACTTCTCCGGTTTGAACAAGGCAACCAGCAGGTACACGAACAGCAGCGCGGACGTGATGCCGCTCAGCCAATAGAGCCAGCTCATGGTTGCTCTCCCGAGGACAAGGCTTCGCAGAACGAGACCAGGGCGTAGGTCAGCCCGGCCATGACGGCGAAGATCGCGATATAGATGGCATCCACGTTTTTCCTCCCGGGAGCGGGCTCCCTTCGAACGACGGGCCCGGGCGGCAAAAGGGGATGCGGACCGCGCGGGCGAAGTGACCAATCAGGACACCGGCAGGTTACGGAGCAGGGGGTAAAAACGGGGTATAGCTTTGGCGGGGGGGTGTAAACGGAACGTAAAGACGCGCCGCTATCATTCCGGCCAGCGGATGCGCCGCCATGGCGCGGCGCGGGTGCCCGGAACCGGGCGGCGGGGCGGACGGTAGTTGAGGCTGGCTCAAAATCGGGGCGGTCGGCAGCCTCCGGAAAGCGGGTCTGGACCGAAAAAATCCCAATATTTAGAACACGACCACCAAAATGCACTACTGTGGTGCATGGAATATGTAAATGAATGCGCCGAATTAGGGCATTCCCCTAGTGTGGCATTCCCGCATCTGGTGCAGAATCTCTTCCCATGCAGGTGAGGAGACAAAGCCCTGCATGGGCAATTACCGGCGGCACCGGTACATAAAAAAGTAGCAGTACTCAAGAAAAGCAAAACGCACAACGGCTGGCACCAGGCAGTGCCGGCCGTTGTCGCATAAAAAGCCCGTATTCCGCACGCCAGGGTTTTTTCCAGCGTCGCGTTTCGCGATATTCCCCAGGTTTCGCTCACGCTAGCTATGCCGGAATCCCGCGTTTCCTCCAAGCCCGTCCCTACACGCTACTGGCGCCGCAATGTGCGGCTGATCGTGCTGTTGCTGGTCGTCTGGGCCGCGCTGACGTTCATTCCTTCCTATTTCGCCCGCAGCCTGTCGTTCGACTTCATCGGCTGGCCGTTCTCGTTCTGGATGGCGGCCTACGGGGCGCCGCTGGCCTATCTCATCCTCATCGGCATCTATGCGCGGATCATGAACCGCGCCGACCAGCGCTCGGAAGAGGCCAAGGGGGACTCCTGATGCCTTTCGGCGGAGATACCCCGCAGCAATTCAGCATCCGGCTGCGCCGCATCTACGTGCTGTACACAGCCGGCTTCGCGCTGATGATCCTGCTGATGGCGCTGGCCGAGATCCTGGGCCTGCCGCGCAACTGGATCGGCTATGTGTTCCTGCTGGTCACGGTCAGCCTGTACGCGGGCATCGGCATCGTCTGCCGCACCTCGGACCAGGTTGAATACTACGTGGCCGGCCGGCGGGTGCCGGCCTTCTACAACGGCATGGCCACCGCCGCCGACTGGATGTCGGTGGCCTCCTTCATCGGGGTCGCGGGCACGCTGTACCTGACGGGTTACGGCGGCCTGGCCTACATCATGGGCTGGACCGGCGGCTACGTGCTGGTGGCGATGCTGCTGGCGCCCTACCTGCGCCGCTTCGGCCAATACACCATTCCCGACTTCATGGGCGCGCGCTACGGCGGCAACCTGCCGCGGCTGGCGGGCGTGGCCTGCGCCATCCTGTGTTCGTTCACCTACCTGGTGGCGCAGATCTACGGCGTGGGCATCATCACCACGCGCATGACCGGCATTTCGTTCGAGCTGGGCATCTTCGTGGCGCTGGGCGGCATGCTGGTCTGTTCGTTCCTGGGCGGCATGCGCGCCGTCACCTGGACCCAGGTGGGGCAGTACATCATCCTGGTCATCGCCTATCTGGTGCCGGTGGTGTGGCTGTCGATCAAGCACACCGACATGCCGGTGCCGCAGCTGTCGGCCGGCGCGGTGCTGCAGCAGGTGACGGAAAAAGAGGTCTATCTGCGGAACGATCCGGCCGAGATCGAGGTGCGCCGCCTGTGGCAGGAACGCGCCGACGAGATGGCGCAACGGGTGCGCGACCTGCCCGAGTCCTGGGCGCTGGAAAAAGACAAGCTGCGCAGCCGCCTGGCCCAGCTCAACGCCAGCGATGCGCCGATGGTCGAGATCCGCTCGGTCGAGCGCGAACTGGCGGCCTTTCCGCCCAACGAGGAGGAGGCCAGGATCGCCTGGTCGCAGGCCAAGGCCACCTTCGAGGCGCGCGCCGCGCCGCTGACCCCGCATGCCGAGCCATTTCCGTCGGAAGACCCGGAGGAACGGCGCAACATGCGCATCAATTTCCTGGCGCTGGTGCTGTGCCTGATGCTGGGCACGGCGGGCATGCCGCACATCCTGATGCGGTCATACACGACCTCGTCGGTGATCGAGGCGCGCCGCTCGGTGTGCTGGTCGCTGCTGTTCATCCTGCTGCTGTATTTCATGGCGCCGGCGCTGGCGCTGCTGGTGAAGTACGAGGTCTATACGCAGGTGGTGGGGTCGAATTTCCTCAGCCTGCCGAATTGGGTGCATGCCTGGAGCGCGGTCGACAGCAACCTGCTGGATGTCACCGACATCAATCGCGACGGCGTGGTGCAGCTCAGCGAGATCAGCATCGGCGCCGACGTGGTGGTGCTGGCGATGCCTGAAATCGGCGGGCTGCCCTATGTGATTTCGGGGTTGGTCGCGGCGGGCGGCCTGGCGGCAGCGCTGTCGACCGCCGACGGCCTGCTGCTGACCCTGTCCAATTCGCTGTCGCACGACATGTGGTATCGCATGGTATCGCCGCGCATGTCGGCGGCGCGGCGGGTGATGGTGTCCAAGATCCTGTTGCTGGTGGTGGCGTTCGGCGCGGCCTGGGTGGCGGCGCGCAAGCCGGCCGACATCCTGTTCATGGTGTCGGCGGCGTTCTCGTTCGCGGCCTCGTCGTTCTTCCCGGCGCTGGTGATGGGGGTGTTCTGGCGCCGCGCCAACAAATGGGGCGCCACGCTCGGCATGGCGGCGGGGCTGCTGGTGACCTTCGCCTACATGACGCACACGCATCCGTGGTTGCGGGAATGGGTGCTGGGGATTTCGCGAACCCAGCCGGTGGACCTGTGGTGGGGCATCCAGCCGATCGCGGCTGGCGTGTTCGGCGCGCCGGTGGCGTTCCTGACGATCATCGTGGTGTCGCTGCTGACGCCGCCGCCGGACCGCGCCACGCTGGCGCTGGTGGATTACCTGCGCCATCCGGGCGCGCCCAAGCCGCCCGCCGAAAACGGCACGGCCTGATCGTGCGGGCTGGCATCGGGCGGCCGGACCCGGGCTTGCGCCCGGGGCGGCTCAGTGCGACACGGACTTCGAGAAGACGTTCATGACCACCACGCCGGCGATGATCAGGCCGATGCCGATCAGCGCGGGGGTGTCCAGGTGCTGCTTGAAGACCAGCGCGCCGACGATGGAGATCAGCACGATGCCCACGCCCGACCAGATGGCGTAGGCGATGCCGACCGGCACCTCGCGCAGCGTCAGCGACAGGAAATAGAACGAGATCATGTAGCCGAACACCGTCACCACCGACGGCAGCAGGCGCGAAAAGCCGTCGGAGCTTTTCAGGGCGCTGGTGGCGAAGATCTCGGCGATGATGGCGATGCCCAGGTAGAGCCACTTCATTTGCGCGGTCCTTCGGATTGGCGCAGCAGCACCAGCAGGGCGCCAGCGCCGCCTTCGCGTTCGGGCGCCTCGGAAAACGCCAGGACTTCGGTCTTCTGCACCAGCCAGGTGCGGGCCTTGTCCTTGAGCACCGGCTCCAGCCCTTCGGAGCCATAGCCCTTGCCGTGCACGATGCGCACGCAGCGGATGCCGTGTTCCTGGCACTCGTCCAGGAACGACAGCATGGCGTGGCGCGCCTGTTCCACGCGCAGGCCATGCAGGTCGAGTTCGGCGCCGGCGCGCCACTGGCCGCGGCGCAGGTTGCGCGCGGTGTCGGGCGCGGCATCGCTGCGCACGAAGGCGGTGCCGCCTTCGGACAGCAGGTGCGTGATTTCGCCGCCGTCCGAGACGCCAACGTCCGCGCGCGGGGACGTTTCGCCCAGCGCGTTGGCGCGGCGTAGGGCCGGGGCCGGCTGCGGCGCCGGCTTGTGCTCGGCGCGCGCGACCTGCCTGATCGGCTTGACCGTCTGCATGGTGCGGCGGAACGCGGCCATGTCGTCGGCCGGATCGGTGTCCGCGCCGGGCGCCGGCGCGGTCTTCTTCAGCGCCGCCACCCGCTGGGCGAGGGCGGCGCGCTCTTGCTCGGCCTGCAGGTCTTTCTTGAGGCGTTTCAGGTCGGCCGCGCCGACCTTATTGCCCCGCATTCTCCAGCCACCGTTGTGCGTCCAGGGCGGCCATGCAGCCCGTGCCGGCGCTGGTGATGGCCTGGCGGTAGACGTGGTCCTGCACGTCGCCGGCGGCGAACACGCCCGGGACCGAGGTCATGGTGGCCATGCCGGACAGGCCGCTCTTGGTGACGATGTAGCCGTCCTTCATCTCGAGCTGGCCCTTGAAGATGTCGGTATTGGGCTGGTGGCCGATGGCGATGAAGGCGCCGGTGGCCTTCAGGTCTTCGGTGGCGCCGGTGTCGACGTGGCGCACGCGCACGCCGGTGACGCCGCTGTCGTCGCCCAGCACTTCTTCCAGCGTATGGAACACCTTCAGTTCCATGTTGCCGTTCTCGACCTTGCTCATCAGCTTGTCGACCAGGATCGGCTCGGCGCGGAACTTGTCGCGGCGGTGGATCAGGGTGACCTTGCGGCAGATGTTGGACAGGTACAGGGCTTCCTCGACGGCGGTGTTGCCGCCGCCGACCACGACCACGTCCTGGTTGCGGTAGAAGAAACCGTCGCAGGTGGCGCAGCCGGACACGCCACGGCCCATGAAGGCCTCTTCCGAAGGCAGGCCCAGGTACTTGGCCGAGGCGCCGGTGGCGATGATCAGGGCGTCGCAGGTGTAGACCTTGCCGGTGTCGCCGGTTAGGGTGAACGGAGGCTTGGACAGGTCGACCTTGGCGATGTGGTCGAACAGCATTTCGGTGTTGAAGCGCTCGGCGTGCTTCTGGAAGCGCTGCATCAGGTCAGGACCCTGCACGCCGTCGGCGTCGGCCGGCCAGTTGTCGACGTCCGTGGTGGTCATCAGCTGGCCACCTTGGGCCAAACCTGTAACAAGGACGGGGCTCAGATTGGCGCGTGCCGCATAGACGGCCGCCGTGTAACCGGCAGGGCCGGATCCGAGTATCAAAACTTTAGCGTGCGTAGGCGTGGACATGGGCGGGTATCTTTAGGTTAACGCCCAATTATAATGAGCCGCATGCCGCGTATCTCGACTGCTTCTCCGCGCGCTTCGCGCAACACCCGCAACGGGCCCTCGCCGCTGCAGACGCGTATTTCCGCGTTGCTGCGCGAGGCCCGCTGGATCCTCTTCGCCGCCCTGGCCGCCTGGCTCACCCTGGTGCTGGCCACCTGGAGCGCCGCCGACCCGGGCTGGTCCCATTCCGTCCCCGCCGGGACCATCCATAATAGGGGCGGAACCCTCGGCGCCTACCTGGCGGACATCCTGCTGTACCTGTTCGGTTTCTCCGCCTGGTGGTGGGTCATCCTGCTGCTGCACCGGGTGCGGGCGGGTTACCGCCGCCTTGCCAGCCATCTTCGCGTTACCAATGGTAAGCAGCCGGAAGTGTTGCCGCGCGTCCACTGGGAAGAGGGCATCGGCTTCTTCCTGCTGCTGATCGGCTCGCTGGGCATGGAAGCCCTGCGCCTGGCCAGCCGCGGCACCCACCTGCCGGGCGCCTCGGAAAGCGCCAGCGGCGCCGGCGGCGTCATCGGCCACACCCTGGCCGACCTGATGGGCCGCAGCATCGGTTTCACCGGCAGCACGCTGGCCTTCCTGGTGATGCTGGCGATCGGTCTTAGCCTGTTTTTCTCGTTCTCGTGGCTGACCGTGGCCGAGCGCGTCGGCTCCTGGCTCGAAGGCCTGGTGCGCCGCATGCGCAATTCCTACGCCGCGCGCGAAGACCGCAAGGTCGGCGAAGTGGCCAAGGCCGTGCGTACCGAGCAGGTGGTGGCCAAGCAGGAAAAGCTGGTGCATGAACAGCCGGTGCGCATCGAGCCGGCGATCACCGTGGTGCCCAAGTCCGAACGCGTCGAAAAGGAAAAGCAGCAGTCGCTGTTCTTCGCGCCGCCGCCGGGCGGCGAGGGCGACCTGCCGGCCATCAGCCTGCTGGATCCGCCGGTGGCCAACCAGGAAACCGTGTCGGCCGAGACCATCGAATTCACCTCGCGCCTGATCGAAAAGAAGCTGGCCGACTTCGGCGTGTCCGTCACCGTGGTGGCGGCGCAGGCCGGTCCGGTCATCACGCGTTACGAAATCGAGCCGGCCACCGGCGTCAAGGGCAGCCAGATCGTCAACCTGGCCAAGGACCTGGCGCGGGCGCTCAGCCTGGTCAGCATCCGGGTGGTGGAAACCATTCCCGGCAAGAACCTGATGGGCCTGGAACTGCCCAACCCGCGTCGCCAGATGGTCAAGCTGTCCGAGATCCTGGGCTCGCAGACCTATCACGCCAGCCATTCGGTCGTGACCATGGCGCTGGGCAAGGATATCGCCGGCAATCCGGTGGTGGCCGACCTGGCCAAGATGCCGCACCTGCTGGTGGCGGGCACGACCGGGTCGGGCAAGTCGGTCGGGATCAATGCCATGATCCTGTCGCTGCTGTACAAGGCCGACGCCTCGCACACCCGCCTGATCCTGATCGACCCGAAGATGCTCGAAATGAGCGTCTACGAAGGCATCCCGCACCTGCTGGCGCCGGTGGTCACGGACATGCGCCATGCCGCCAACGCGCTGAACTGGTGCGTGGGCGAAATGGAGAAGCGCTACCGCCTGATGAGCAAGATGGGCGTGCGCAACCTGGCTGGCTACAACACCAAGATCCGCGACGCCATCAAGCGCGAGGAACCGATCCCGAATCCGTTCTCGCTGACGCCGGACCAGCCCGAGCCCCTGACGCCGCTGCCGACGATCGTGGTGGTGATCGACGAGCTGGCCGACCTGATGATGGTGGTGGGCAAGAAGATCGAAGAGCTGATCGCCCGCCTGGCGCAGAAGGCGCGCGCGGCCGGCATCCACCTGATCCTGGCGACGCAGCGACCCAGCGTCGACGTCATCACCGGCCTGATCAAGGCCAACATCCCGACCCGCATCGCGTTCCAGGTGTCGTCCAAGATCGACTCGCGCACCATTCTCGACCAGATGGGCGCCGAGACCCTGCTGGGCCAGGGCGACATGCTCTACATGCCGCCGGGCACCGGCCTGCCGGTGCGCGTGCACGGCGCCTTCGTGGGCGACGATGAGGTCCACCGCGTGGTCGAAAGCCTGAAGGCGCAAGGCGAGCCGAACTACATCGAAGGCCTGCTGGAAGGCGGCCTGGATGGCGACAGCGGCGAAGGCGCCAGCAGCGTCACCGGCATCGGCGGCGACGCCGAGTCGGACCCGATGTACGACCAGGCCTGCGAGGTGGTGCTCAAGCATCGCCGCGCCTCGATTTCGCTGGTGCAGCGCCACCTGCGCATTGGTTACAACCGTGCGGCGCGGTTACTGGAACAGATGGAGCAATCGGGTATCGTTTCGGCGATGCAGTCCAATGGCAACCGGGAGATCCTGGTGCCCGCCGCCGCTCGAGAGGAAGCATGATGAAGACGTTTCGCGGCCTGGCCGCCGCCCTGGCATTTTGCGTGGCCCCCGCGTTGGCGCCGGCTTCGGCCATGGCCGCCACGGCGCAGGAGCAGTTGCGCGCGTTCGTGAACACGGTGACGGCGGCGACGGGGTCGTTTTCGCAGTACACCGTGAATCCGCAGGGGCGCACGCAGCCGGCGCAGACGGGCGTGTTTTCGTTCCAGCGGCCGGGCAAGTTCAAGTGGGCGGTGCAGAAGCCTTATGAACAGCTGGTGATTTCCGATGGGCGGCAGGTGTTCCAGTTCGATCCGGATCTGGCACAGGTGACCGAGCGCAAGGTGGATGCGGCGATCGGGACGTCGCCGGCGGCGATCCTGTTCGGGTCGGGGTCGCTGGAGCAGTCGTTCGATGTGTCGGCGCTGCCTTCCAAGGATGGCGTCGACTGGCTGCGGGCGAAGCCGCGGACGGCGGATGCGGGGTTCTCCCGGGTGGATATCGGGATGAAGGACAATTTGCCGGTGCGGGTGGAGTTGCTCGATTCTTTCGGGCAGACGACGCGGGTGGATCTTTCCGGGATCGTTCCCAATCCCAAGCTGGGGGAGGGGGAGTTTCGGTTTGTGGCGCCTAAGGGCGTGGATGTGGTCAAGATGTAGGTGGGCGGCGGGGCTTGCTTCGTAGGCCGCCCGTCACGGGGCGCGCAGGCGGTGAGCGCGCCAACGATTGCGGTCCGAAGCGTTCGCTCCGGACTTGCCTAGGCGGCCCCCCCTTCCTCATCTTCGTCCAGGCCTTTGGCCTTCCCTTCAGATTCCGTCGGGCGCATCGACGGCGCGCTCACCGCCTGCGCGCCCCGCGCCGGGCTACCGGTTTCGAGATTTGTGGCGCTGCTAGGCCTAGGGGGCATGTGAGAGGTTTGCGTCGCCCGCCGGAATCGGCCGCGCGGGCGGCCGATTCCGGCATACGTGATGTCTTGCGGCGGGGCGGGGGGCGCTGCGCGCTGATGAAGCGGTTCGCTGGAACCGCTTTTTTTCGCCTGACGATTTGATGGTGCGTGGGGGCCCGTTGCGAATTACGGGCGCTTATACGCCACGCAGTCGATTTCCACCTTTGCATCCACCATCAGCGGCGACTGCACGCAGGCGCGGGCCGGGGGATTTGCGCCGAAGTATTCCTTGAAGACTTTGTTGAACGAGGGGAAGTCGCGGGCGTCGTCGAGCCAGACGCCGCAGCGCACGACGTGTTCGGGGCCGTAGCCGGCTTCCTTGAGGATGGCGAGGACTTGCTGGATGGCCTTGTGGGATTGGGCCACGGTGCCGCCTTCGATGACTTCGCCGTTTTCCATGGGGACCTGGCCCGAGACGTAGAGCCAGCCGTCGGCGGCGACGGCGCGGGCGAAGGGCATGTGGGAGCCGCCTTGGCCGGTGCCGCCGGCGACGCCGTAGCGGGTGATGCCGTTGTTGTCGGCGGTGGGGGTGGTGCTCATGTCAGGGCTCCTGAAGGGCGGGGGTTGAGGCGGCGAAGCTGGCGCGCAGGTCGCCGTTGCGGGGCAGCCAGCGGCCGGCGCGGTCGCCGGTGGGTTGGCCGTGGCGGTAGGACAGGACGCCGTTGACCCAGACGGCCTCGATGCCGGCGGCGGTCTGGACCGGGGCGGCGAAGGTGGCGCGGTCGATGACGGTGGCGGGGTCGAACAGCACCAGGTCGGCGTGGAAGCCTTCGCGCACCAGGCCGCGTTCGGCCAGGCCGAAGCGGGCGGCGGACAGGCCGGTCATCTTGTGGACGGCTTCGGGCAGCGGGAACAGGCCGACGTCGCGGCTGTAGTGGCCCAGCACGCGCGGGAAGGCGCCCCACAGGCGCGGGTGCGGCATGGGGTCGTTGGGCAGGCCGTCGGAGCCGACCATGGTGAGCCGGTTCGACAGCACGCGGCGCACGTCGTCTTCGTGCATGTTGTGATAGACCGCGCCGGCCGGTTGCAGGCGCCTGGCGGCGTCGAGCAGGGACACGTTCCAGTCGGCGGCGATGGCGGACAGTTTGCGGCGGGCCTGTTCGGGGTGCGGCACCGACCAAGTGATGTCGATGTCGAATTCGTCGGTGACCTGCTTGAGGTCGAGGGTGGACGAGCTGGCCGAGTACGGGTAGCAGTCGCAGCCCACGTGCTGCATGCGGCCGGCGTTCTCCAGTTTGAACAGCACTTCCTTGGTGCGGCCCCAGTTGCCGGCGCCGGCGCACTTCAGGTGCGACACCACCACCGGCACGCGGGCGTGCAGGGCGATGTCGAAGGCTTCCTGCATGGCTTCCAGGATGGCGGCGAATTCCGAGCGCAGGTGGGTGGTGTAGAGCGCGCCGAATTCGTCCAGGACTTCGGCCAGCAACTTGACCTCGGCGGTGTCGGCTTCGATTGCCGAGCCGTAGGCCAGGCCGGTGCTCAGGCCGATGGCGCCGTGGGCCAGGGCTTCGCGCAGTTGCTCGCGCATGGCCATCACTTCGTCGCGCGTGGCGCTGCGGTCGAGGCGGTCCATGTGGTTGTTGCGCAGGGCGGTGTGGCCGACCAGCGCGGCGACGTTGACGGCGGGATGCGCGGCCTCGATGGCGCGGGTGTAGTCGGCGAAGGTCGGGTAGGCGAAGTCGTCGCGCTGGCCCAGCAGGTTCATCGGGTCGGGCGGTTCGCCGCGCAGCGATACCGGCGAGGCGCTGATGCCGCAGTTGCCCACCACCACCGTGGTCACGCCCTGCGACAGCTTGGGCAGCATGCCGGGGGTGCGGATGACGTTGGTGTCGTCGTGGGTGTGGACGTCGATGAAGCCGGGCGCGAGCGCCAGGCCGGCGCCGTTGATGATCTGCCCCGCCGGCTGGCCGGACAGGTCGCCGATGGCCGCGATGCGGCCGCCGGACAGCGCGACGTCGGCGATGTATTCGGCGCCGCCCGAGCCGTCGAGCACGCGGACATTGCCGATGAGGGTGTCGTACATCTTGGTTTCCAGGTTCAGTCGCCCAGCGGCAGCCGGTTGGGGCCGCCGCGGTGTTCGTCCAGCGCCAGCTTGATGCGGCGCAGGCGTTCGCGGTTCTCTTCTTGGTTCAGCATCGCCAGCTCGGTCGACAGCAGGTCGATCGCCAGCATCATGGCGTAGCGCGAGGCCGAGGGCTTGTAGATGAAGTCGGTCTCGTCGGTGCGGATCGGCAGCACCACGTCGGCCAGTTTGGCCAGTTCCGAGGTCGCGTCGGTGACCGCGACGATGCGGGCGCGGTACTGCTTGACGATGCGGGCCGCGCCGACGATTTCCGGCGTCAGGCCGGAGGCCGACAGGATCACCACCGCGTCGCGCTCGTCGAGCGTGGCGGCCACCATGCGCAGCAGCACGGCGTCGCTGTAGACCGCGATCGGGTAGCCCAGGCGCACCAGGCGCGACTGCACTTCCTGCGCCAGCACGGCGGACGCGCCGCCCATGCCGAATACGTAGACCATGCGGGCGCCGTCGACGATGCCGGCGGCCGCTTCAAAAAGCGGCTCGGTGAAGGTCGGCAGGTGGGCGCGCAGGGTGCTTTCGATGTCGGCGTAGATGCGCGCGTAGAACGTGCTTTCCTCGGCCGGGGTGCTCTGGTCCAGGAAGCGGCTGCCCACGGTGCTGGCCTGGGCCAGCTTCATCTTCAGGTCGCGGGTGTCGTCGCAGCCCACGGTGCGGGCAAAGCGCGAGATGGTGGCGATGCTGACGCCGGCCTTGGCCGCCAGCTGGTCCACGGTGGCGCTGGCGCTCCAGATGATGTTGTCCAGGATGGCGTCGGCGACCTTGCGCTCGGTCACGCTCAGGTCGTCCCGGCGGCTGCGTATCTGGAAGACGATGTCGCGGATGATGTTCATGTGGTGTTCCTGGGTCAATGCGGGCGAGGCGCTACGCGGCCAGTTCGGGATCGCCGAGGCGCGAACAGGCGGCGAAATGGCCCGGGCCGACGTTGACGTCGCGCGCCTCGGTCGAGGCGCAGGCCTCGATGGCGTGCGGGCAGCGGGTGCGGAAGACGCAACCCGACGGCGGGTTGACCGGGCTGGGGATGTCGCCCTTGAGCAGGATACGCGAACGCGGCGCGCGCGGATCCGGCACCGGCGCGGCCGACAGCAGCGCGCGGGTGTACGGATGGCGCGGCCGCGCGTAGACCTCGCTGGTCGGACCGCGTTCCATGACGCGGCCCAGGTACATCACCACCACTTCGTCGCACAGGTAGTCGACCACCGCCAGGTCGTGCGCCACGAACAGCATGGTCAGGCCCAGGTCGCGCTGCAGGTCCTGCAGCAGGTTCAGCACCTGCGCCTGCACCGACACGTCCAGCGCCGACACCGGTTCGTCGGCCACGATGAAGTCCGGCTCCACCGCCAGGGCGCGGGCGATGCCGATGCGCTGGCGCTGGCCGCCGGAGAATTCGTGCGGATAGCGGCGGCTGTGGTCGGCGTTCAGGCCGACGCGCTCGAGCAGTTCGCCGATGCGGGCGGCGCGGCGGTGCTGCGCGAGTTTATGGGTGTCGAGCGCCTCGCCCAGGATCTCTGCCACCGTCATGCGCGGGTTGAGGCTGGCGTAGGGATCCTGGAACACGATCTGCATGCGGCGGCGCCACGGCAGCATCTGCTGTTCGTTCAGCTTGGTCAGGTCCTGGCCGTCGAACAGCAGGCGGCCGGCGGTGGGCGCGAACAGGCGCAGCAGGGCGCGGCCGGTGGTGGTCTTGCCCGAGCCGGACTCGCCCACCAGGCCGACGATGGTGTTGCGCGGCACGTCGAAGCTGACGCCGTCGACCGCCCGCACCACCGGCGCGTTGCGCGCCTGCGAGGTGGGGAAGTGGACCTTCAGGTCCTCGATGCGCACCAGCGGTTCGGCGGCGCGCGCGGGTTGGGGGCTTGCGGTCATAGCGGGGTCACCTTGATGCAGCGGGCGCGGTGCTGGTCCTGCACCGCCACCAGTTCGGGCACGTCGCGGCGGCACGCGTCGTCGGCCAGCGCGCAGCGCGGCGCGAAGGTGCAGCCGGCGGGCAGCGACAGCACGCTCGGCACGTTGCCGGGGATGGCGCGCAGGCGCTCGCCCGAGGCCAGCAGCGCGGCGGTCGGCAGACAGGACAGCAGGCCGCGGGTGTACGGATGGGTGGGCTTCTCGAACAGGTCATAGACGCCGGCGTCCTCGACCACGCGGCCGGCGTACATCACCGCGACGCGATGCGCGATCTCGGCCACCACGCCCAGGTTGTGGGTGATGAACAGGATGCTCATGTTCATCTCGGCCTGCAGCCGGCGCAGCAGGTCCAGGATCTGGGCCTGCACCGTCACGTCCAGCGCGGTGGTGGGTTCGTCGGCGATCAGCACGGCGGGGTTGCAGGCCAGCGCCAGGGCGATCATGACGCGCTGGCGCATGCCGCCCGACATCTGGTGCGGATATTCGTTGACGCGCCGGTCGGCCGCGGGGATCTCGACGCGGTCGAGCATGTCGCGGGCGCGCTTCATGGCCGCCGCGTGCGAGCCGCCCTCGTGCTGCAGCACGGCCTCGGCGATCTGGTCGCCCACCGTGTACAGCGGGTTCAGGCTGGTCATCGGCTCCTGGAAGATCATGGCGATCTCGGCGCCGCGGATGCGGCGCAGCGTGGCGGGCGAGGCGTGGGCCAGGTCGTGTTCCTGCCCGCGGCGGTCGCGGAAGCGGATCTTGCCCGCTTCGATGCGGCCGGCCGGCTTGGGCAGCAGGCCCATGATGGACAGGCTGGTGACCGATTTTCCGGAGCCGGATTCGCCGACGATGGCCAGCGTCTCGCCGCGGGCCAGGTCGAAGGTGACGCCGTCCACCGATTTGGCGATGCCGTCGCGGCTGTGGAACCAGGTCTTCAGGCCTTCCACCGACAGCACGATGTCTCGGGTGCTTGCGGTCATGATTACAGCTCCTTGCGCAGGCGCGGATCGAGCACGTCGCGCAGGCCGTCGCCGACCAGTTGCAGCGACAGCACCGACAGGACGATGGCGATGCCGGGGAAGATCATGATCCAGTCGGCCGAGCCCATGTACTGCTGGCCGGCGTTGATCATGGTGCCCCAGGTGGGAATGTCGGGCGAGACGCCCACGCCCAGGAACGACAGGCCGGCTTCGGCCAGGATCGCGTAGGCGAAGATGAAGGTGCCTTGCACCAGGATCGGCGACAGCAGGTTGCGCAGCACGTGCACGGTGACGATGCGCCAGGTCGACACGCCCAGCGCGCGGGCGGCCTCGACGAACGGCAGCTCGCGGATCACCAGGGTCGAGGCGCGCACGATGCGGGCCAGGCGCGGCGTGTAGACGATGCCCAGCGCGATCACCACGTTCACCAGCGATGGGCCCAGCGCGGCCACCAGCGAGATCGCCAGCAGGATGTCGGGAAAGGCCATCATGGCGTCGATCAGGCGCGACACGAACTTGTCGGCCGAGCGGAAGAAGCCGGCGATCAGCCCCAGCGCGATGCCCAGCACGCTGGACAGGATCACCACCGAGAAGCCCACCATCAGCGACAGCCGGCCGCCGTAGATGACGCGGCTGAACACGTCGCGGCCGAAGTCGTCGGTGCCGAACCAGTGCACGGCGCCGGGCGCCTTGAGCCGGTTCATGATGGAGAGCTTGAACGGGTCGTAGGGGCTGACCCACGGCGCCAGCAGCGCCGCGGCCACCAGCACGACCAGCACGATCAGGCTGATCAGCACGGTCTTGCGGGCCACCAGCAGGCGCAACACCTGCCAGCGGTCGGCGCCGGCGTTAACTGTAGTTGGAGTCGTCATGTCAGTGGCTTCAGTAACGGACGCGCGGATCGACAAGCAGGTACAGCAGGTCGATGAACAGATTGATCAGCACGTAGATGGCCGCGATGATGAGCAGCGCACCCTGGATGACGGGATAGTCGCGGCGCAGCACGGCCGACACCACCAGGCTGCCCACGCCGGGCAGGCCGAACACGGTCTCGGTCACCACGGCGCCGCTGATCAACAGGGCGGTGGTCAGGCCCAGCACCGTCAGGATCGGGATCAGCGCGTTGCGCACGGCGTGCTTCAGGATCACGCGGGTTTCCGTCAGGCCCTTGGCGCGGGCGGTGCGCACGTAGTCGTCGCGCAGCACGTCCAGCATGCTGGCGCGGATGAAGCGGGTGATCAGCGCCGAGTTCACCAGCCCCAGCACCACCGCCGGCAGCACCAGGTGCGACAGGCGCGTGGCGAACGAGGCGTCGGGGCCGCCATAGCCCGACACCGGCAGCCAGCCCAGCTTGACCGAGAACAGCTGCATCAGCAGCAGGCCCAGCCAGAAGCTCGGCACGCTGGAGGTGAACATCGAGAACGACAGCACCGACTGGTCCAGCGTGGTGCCGCGCTTGACCGCCGACAGGATGCCCACCGGCAGCGCGATGAGCGTGGCGATGAACAGCGACATCAGCGTCAGCAGCAGGGTCGGCTCGGCCCGGTCGGCCAGCGCCGCCAGCACCGGCTTGTTCATGAAGATGGATTGGCCCAGGTCGCCCTGCACCAGCTTGCCCAGCCACGACACGTATTGCACGGGCAGGGGGCGGTCCAGCCCCAGCTGGTGTTCCAGCGCGGCGATGTCGGCCTGGCTGGCCTGGGGGCCGAGCATCACGGCGGCGGGGTTGCCGGGCGTGACGCGGATGATGACGAACACGATGGTCGCGACGATGAACATCACGGCCACCAGCCCGACCAGCCGGTTCAAGAGATAACGCAACACAGTGGCATCCTAAAAATCGGCGCGCCGACGCGGGCGCTGGGATTGCCGCGGGGCAGGCCGGCTCGGCCCGCCCCGTGGCGCGGCTTACTTCGGCGCCTTCCAGGCGTTCCAGAAGAACGGCCACGGCGCCGGCTTGACGCCTTGCAGCGACGGCGAGCGGGCCGCCTGGGCATTGAAGTCGCCGACCTTCACGAACGGCACTTCGTCATACACGGCCTGCTGCACGTCGGCCCAGCGCTTGACGCGTTCTTCCTGGGTGCGGGCCTGGTTGAAGGCATCCATCACCTGCGCGCGGCGCGGCGTGTCCCACCAGCCCGGCGCGTCCTTGGACGGGAAGTCGATCAGCGCGGGTTCGGGCAGGAACACGCTGTGCGTGATGAAGATGTCCCACACGGCCGGATCCTGGCGGCGCTGCGTCAGCGTGGCCCAGTCCACCACCTGCATGTCCACCGTGAAGCCGGCGGCCTTGAGGTATTCCGCGGCCACCAGCGCCATCTTGTAGTGGAACTCGTATTGCTGGCTGGTCAGGATGCGGATCTTCTTGTCGGCGACGTTGGCGCTGTCCAGCAGCTTCTTGGCCGCGGCGGCATCGCCCTTGTTGTAGACCTTGCCGCCCAGCGACGTGGCCCACGGGTAGCCTTCCGGATAGAGGTCGCCGTTGAGCTTGTAGAAGTCCTTGTTGCCGAAGGCGGCGTACAGCATGTCCTCTTCGTTCAGCGCCAGCTGCACGGCCTGGCGCACCGCCAGGTTGGACATGATGCCCTGCTTGGTGTTGAGCACCAGGCGCGGCCAGCCGAAGGGCTTGAGCATCACCGGGTCGGAGCGGCCGCCCTTGAGCTTGTCCAGCGCTTCCACCGGCAGCGAGTCGACGTAGTCGAACTGGCCGGCGGCGGCGGCTTCGGAACGGGTGTTGGCATTGCCGACCGGCACGAAGCGGATCTCGTCCAGGTATTGCTTGCGCGCGCCGCCGTAGCCGTCGGGCTCGCCTTCGCGCTGCTTGTAGCCGTCGAAGCGGGTCAGCTGGATGTACTGGTCCGGCACGCGCGCCTTGAGCTGGTAGGGGCCGGTGCCGACGATCTCGGTCAGCACCGGCGCGATCTTGCCTTTGGGCATGATCACGGCGGCGGCGTTGTTCATCGCCAGCAGCGCGGTCAGCGGCGCGTACGGCTGCTTGAGCGTGATGCGGATGGTGTTGGCGTCGGGCGCCTCGATGTTGGCGATGACCTTGGCGGCCATCTTGCCGCGCGTGGCGGTCTCGGTCCAGCGCTTGAGCGAGGCCAGCACGTCCGACGAATCCATCTTGGAGCCGTCATGGAAGGTGATGCCCTGGCGCAGCGCGATGGTGTAGACCAGGCCGTCCGGCGTCACCTCGGGCATCTTGTCGGCCAGCAGCGGCGTCAGGTTCCACTTGGCGTCGAAGGTGTACAGCGTCTCGAAGAAGTGCTGCGTCAGGATGCCGACCAGGTCGGCGGTGCTGGTCATCGGGTCGAGCGTCGGCGGCTCGCCGATGGTGGCGACGGAAATCGTGCCTCCCTTGACCGGCGTGGCACAGAGGGCGGGGGTCGACAATGCGGTCAAGCCAATTGCGCCGGCCGCGAGCAGGCTCTTCAGCCCACCGCCTCGCCGGGAGGTACGGAAGTTCATGATTCTCTCTCCAGAGGTTCAAAAACAGGTTGTCGCGTAATTCGGAAAAGGCGCCGGGTGCCCGAGTGCTGTCTTGCCCCCCCGGGGCGTGGGGCTTGTTCGTATCGCAAGGGAGCCGCGCGCGAGGCGCGCGGGTGCGGCGGTCAGAAGAAGGTGTCGGCCACGTCGATGACGCGGTACTGGTCGTCCACCAGCAGCACCTGGCGCCACTTGTCGAACGTCAGGCAGGGGTGGGAGATGTCGAAAGCGATCATGTCGCCGACCTGGATGTCGTCCGCGTCGTCGATCTGCATGAAGGCATGCTGGTCCATCATCGCGGTGAGCTTCCAGTGCGCCGGCGCGGCCCCGGGGGCGGCGTTCTGGCCGGGGCGATGGCGCAGCGACGGCGTCGGCAGGCCGGCGTCGAAGGCGGCGTCGCGCTTGCCCAGGGCGACGATGGCGCGGCCCGGTTCCGGCAGCGACTGCACGTAGGCCCAGACTTGCAGCGCGGGCTGCAGGCCCGGCTCCATCTTGTGGGCGACCGGGTTGTGGGCATTGATGCGCTCGGCGGCCGAGCGGTAGACGCCGACGTCGTGCGACAGGTAGCAGCCCGGGCGCAGCACGACTTCCAGCGGCGCGCCGATGTCCAGTTGCGAGAATTCCTCGGCCACCACGTCGAACCAGGCCGAGCCGGCGCCGGAGATCAGGGCGGGGCCGTTCTTGCGCAGGCGGCCGGCGGTCGCCAGGCCGCGCAGCGCGTCGGTGGCGCGGCGCAGGAAGGCGCGGATGGCGCTTTCCTCCTGCAGCACGCCTTCGTAGACTTCGATGCCGGCCAGCGCCAGGCCGGGCCAGCGGCCGATTTCCTCGACCACGGCCTGCAATTGTGCGTCGTCGCGCACGCCGGTGCGGCCGCCGGCCGGGCCCAGTTCGATCAGGACCGGCAGCACCAGGCCCTGCTCGCCGAAGTAGCGGCCCAGCTGGGCGGCGTTGGCGGCCGAGTCGACGATGCAGAAATAGGTGAAAGCCGGATCGCGCAGCAGGTTGGCGATCAGCGCCATGTTGGCGCGGCCGACCAGCTGGTTGGCCATCAGCACCCGGCGGATGCCGTGGTGGTAGGCCGCCACCACCTGCGGCGCGGTCGCCAGGGTGATGCCCCAGGCGCCGTTGTCGATCTGGCGCTGGAACAGCGCCGGGCTCATGGTGGTCTTGCCGTGCGGCGCCAGCTTGACGCGGTACGCTTCCATGAAGCGTTGCATCCACTGCAGGTTGTGGCGCACGCGGGTCTCGTACAGCACCGCCACCGGCAGGCTGACGTCCTCGGCCAGCAGGTCCCAGTTCAGCGCCGCCACGTCGGCGTTGGTACAGGACGCCGGAAACGCGCCCAGGCCCTTGCCGTTGACGTCCAGGGGGGCTGCGGTGATCGAGGATTGGGGCATGGTGGGCGCTCGTGTCTGGAAAATATTTACGGCAAATCCGTTTTTTTTCATTATCGTGAAAGAAATTTACAAGCGGCAGTTGGGAGTTACCCGTAGTTGTTGCCTGCGATGGCGGCCGCTGGCCGTCGCCACCCGGGCGACCCGACAGGCCGCCGCCCGCTCGCGGCCATTGGCGCGACAATAGGAAATCCGCGGCGATGCCTGTTTGCCGCCCCACACAAGGAAGAGTCATGCTGAAAGTCGCTTTGGGCCAGTTCGCCGTCAGCCGCGTCTGGGAAGAGAACGCCCAGGTCTGCGTCGATCTCATGGCGCGCGCCCGCGAGGGCGGCGCCGGCCTGCTGGTGCTGCCCGAGGGCATCCTGGCGCGCGACATCACCGACCCGCAGATCGTGCTGAAGGCCGCCCAGCCGCTGGACGGCCCCTTCATCACGCGCCTGCTCGAGGCCAGCCGCGGCTCGTCGCTGGCCACCATGATGTGCGTGCACGTGCCGACGGGCGACGGCCGGGTCTGGAACACGCTGGTCACGCTGCAGGATGGCCGCATCGTGTCGCAGTACCGCAAGCTGCACCTGTACGACGCCTTCACCATGAAGGAATCGACCAACGTCACGCCCGGCAACGACATCCCGCCGCTGCTGGAGATCGGCGGCCTGAAGGTCGGCCTGATGACCTGCTACGACGTGCGTTTCCCCGAACTGGCGCGCCGCCTGGCGCTGGACGGCGCCGACCTGCTGGCGCTGCCGGCGGCCTGGGTGCGCGGCCCGTTGAAGGAAAAGCACTGGGAAGTGCTGGTCACGGCGCGCGCGCTGGAAAACACCTGCTACGTCGCCGCCACCGGCGAGTGCGGCGAACGCAACATCGGCTGCAGCATGGTGGTGGATCCGCTGGGCGTGGTCACGGCGCAGGCCGGCGAGGCGCCCGCGCTGGTGTTCGCCGACATCGATCCCGAGCGCCTGGCGCATGCCCGCAAGGTGCTGCCGGTGCTGGCCAACCGCCGGTTTTCCACGCCGGAACTGGCCTGAAACGGCGGTTTCGCGCCGGCCCGCCGGCTGGGGCGCCGCACGCCGCTCGCCGGCCCGGCCGCCAGGGGCGAAGGGCGGCCGGACATGTTGTAATACTGGCTTGATTTCCTTGCCGTATTCCCTCATCTGCTGCCAATGAGCAACGATCTCTTCGCGGCCGATCCCGCCCATCGGCCCTACGTGCCCCTGGCCGAGCGCCTGCGTCCGCGCACGCTGGCCGACGTCGTCGGCCAGTCGCACCTGCTGGGGCCGGACAAGCCGCTGCGCGTGGCGTTCGAATCGGGCCGTCCGCATTCCATGATCTTCTGGGGGCCGCCGGGCGTGGGCAAGACCACGCTGGCGCGCCTCATGGCCGACGGTTTCGACGCCCAGTTCATCGCCATCTCCGCCGTCCTGGGCGGCGTCAAGGACATCCGCGACGCCGTCACCGTGGCGCAGGTGGCGCAGGGGCAGGGCCGCCGCACCATCCTGTTCGTCGACGAGGTGCACCGCTTCAACAAGGCGCAGCAGGACGCGTTCCTGCCCTACGTCGAAAGCGGGCTGTTCACCTTCATCGGCGCCACCACCGAGAATCCCTCGTTCGAGGTCAACTCGGCGCTGCTGTCGCGCGCCCGCGTCTACGTGCTGCAGTCGCTCACGCCCGAGGAACTGCAGCAGCTGGTCGACCGCGCCATCACCGCGTTCAACGAAGGCCACGACGAGGGGGCCCGCATCCTGATCGACGCCGACGCGCGCGAACAGCTGGCGGCCTGGGCCGATGGCGACGCGCGCCGCCTGATCAGCGCGGTCGAGGTGGTGGCCGAATCGGCGCAGGCGGCCGGCCGCGACACGGTCGACGCGGCCTGGCTCGAGATCTCGCTGTCGCAGAACCTGCGGCGCTTCGACAAGGGCGGCGACGCCTTCTACGACCAGATCAGCGCGCTGCACAAGTCGGTGCGCGGCTCCAACCCCGACGCCGCGCTGTACTGGTTCTGCCGCATGATCGACGGCGGCGCCGATCCCAAGTACCTGTCGCGCCGGCTGGTGCGCATGGCGGTCGAGGACATCGGCCTGGCCGATCCGCGCGCCACCGACCTGGCCGTGAATGGCGCCGATATCTACGAGCGGCTGGGCTCGCCCGAGGGCGAGCTGGCGCTGGCCCAGGCGGTGGTCTACATGGCCTGCGCGGCCAAGTCCAACGCCGTCTACAACGCCTACAACCAGGCCCGTAAATTCGCCGCCGAACATGGCAGCGCGCCGGTGCCGATCCACCTGCGCAACGCGCCCACCAAGTTGATGAAACAATTGGGCCATGGCAAGGCCTACCGCTATGCCCACGACGAGCCGCATGGCTATGCCGCGGGCGAGCAATATTTCCCCGATGGGCTCAAGCCTTCCTTCTATCGGCCGACCGATCGCGGCCTGGAGGCTAAAATCCAGCAGAAGTTGGCATTTCTGCGCGAGCTGGACGCGCAAGAACGTGCCAAGAAACGGTAACGGGCGCCGCCCGTTGCTTCCCGCAATCTCACCGACATCACCATGCTAGACCCGATACTGCTGCGCAAAGACCTGCAAACCGTCGTAGACCGCCTCAAGAGCCGTGGCGTGTCCTTCGACACGGAACGGTTCAACGAGCTGGAGTCTCGCCGCAAGGCGGTCCAGACCGAAACCGAATCCCTGCAAGCCCGCCGCAACGCGCTGGCCAAGCAGATCGGTCAGCTCAAGGCCAAGGGCGAGGACGCCAGCGCCGTCATGGCCGAATCGCAGGCCGTGCCCGAGCGCCTGAAGCAGCTGGAAGAAGAGCTGGCCGCCCTGCAGCAGCCGCTCAACGAGCTGCTCATGTCGGTGCCGAACCTGCCGCACGCCAGCGTGCCGCTGGGCGAATCCGCCGACGACAACGTCGAAGTGCGCCGCTGGCTGCCCGCCGCGGCCGGCGCCGACGGCAATCCGCCGGCGCTGCCGTTCGAGGCCCGCGACCACGTCGCCCTGGGCGAACCGCTGGGCCTGGACTTCGACATGGCGGCCAAGCTGTCGGGCGCGCGCTTCTCGTTCATGCGCGGTCCGATCGCCCGCCTGCACCGCGCGCTGTCGCAGTTCATGCTCGACCTGCAGACCGGCACGCACGGCTACACCGAGTGCTACACCCCGTACATCGTCAACGCCTCGACGCTCTACGGCACTGGCCAGCTGCCCAAGTTCAAGGACGACATGTTCGCCGTGTCCAAGGGTGGCGGCGATGACGATCCCAAGGTCGACGAGCACGGCAAGCCGTTCGTGCGCGAAGACCAGTATCTGATCTCCACTTCGGAAATCACGCTGACCAGCGTCGCCCGCGACACCATCCAGGCCGCCGCCGACCTGCCGCTCAAGCTCACCGCCCACACGCCGTGCTTCCGTTCCGAAGCCGGCAGCGGCGGCCGCGACACGCGCGGCATGATCCGCCAGCACCAGTTCGACAAGGTCGAAATGGTGCAGATCACGCAGCCCGACCAGTCCTACGAGGCGCTGGAAGACATGGTCGGCCACGCCGAACGCGTCCTGCAACTGCTGGGGCTGCCGTACCGCGTGGTGCTGCTGTGCACCGGCGACATGGGCTTCGGCTCGGCCAAGACCTACGACCTGGAAGTCTGGTTGCCGGCGCAGAACACCTGGCGCGAAATCTCGTCGGTGTCCAATTGCGAAACCTTCCAGGCCCGCCGCATGCAGGCGCGTTTCCGCAATGCCCAGGGCAAGCCGGAATACGTGCACACGCTGAACGGTTCCGGCCTGGCCGTGGGCCGCGCGCTGGTGGCCGTGCTGGAAAACCACCAGCAGGCCGACGGCAGCATCCTGGTGCCCGAGGCGCTGCAACCCTACATGGGCGGCCTGACGGTATTGAAGCCCTGACGCCGAAATCGCGCGCGCAATAAAAAACGGAGCCCAAGGGCTCCGTTTTTTATTTTCCTCATCGGGTCCGGCACGCCGCTTGCTGTTAGCGCAAGTCGGCCACACGGCGGATGGCGGGAAAACCCGCCTTATTTATGATCGAGACATAATTCTGTCGTCTCGGGAGATTATCTTGACGACACGAGTGCTTGATTTTGATGTGAGCAATTGTGTATTTTCAATAAAAGGGCCGGATAGTTGCGGCACAATACACCTGCGTTCGACACGCATCATTCACTTATATAACAAGGAGTTGTCCATGACTTCAAGAATGATTGGAGATTTTCGTGTGAGATGCTCTGTGGCTCAGGAAGACGAGCAGGGCTTTCGCGTGCAGATATGGACCCGTCGCGTAGGCGGAACCGCACCGGAAAAATGCTGGACCGTGCCAGGACAGGCGCCGTTCACAAGCTTGCACGAAGCCGAGCAGGAAAGTCGGCAGTTGTTTGAAGAAATCAATGGTGTTCGTTTCAACGGTGAACCGGAGTTTGCACATGCGTCCGCATAATGGCTGGTGGCGGGCCTCCAGCGCCCCGCGCCGCTGGATTGACCTCGTTCAGGAATCGTCGCGTTGGGCCGCGGGCAAGCCCACCCCGGCGTCGCAACAAGCGCCGGCCGCCACGGCCGGCAAACCCGTTCAGGCCCCCGCGGCCTGACCTGCTTTCCGCGGCGTACCGGAAATTACGCCGCAGAAAAAAAGGCCACTCCCAGGAGTGGCCTTTGTCTTTCTGGGCGCCGCGTCACCGGCCGGCGCGGATCGATCAGCGGTGCCAGCCGCCGCGGCCGTGGTAATAGCCCGGGCCGGGGCCGCGATAGTAGCCGCCACGGTGGCCCCAGTAGCCGCCGCCGCGGATGTAGACCGGCGCCGGGTACACCACCGGGGGCGCGACGTAGACGGGCGCCGGGCGGTAGTAGACCGGGGGCGGCGGGGCGTAGACGGGCGCCGGCGCCACGTAGACGGGCGCGGGTGCCACATAGACCGGCGCCGGGTACACGACCCCGGGGACGCCGATCGAGATGCCGACGTCGACGCGGGCCAACGCGACGCTGGAGATCAGCAGGCCGGCGACACCGGCCCCAGCGATTAGCCATTTTTTCATGTTGCACCTGCCTACTGCGTTATGCAGCAAAGTTGAGTATTCCGTTGAGGCTATTTTCGATCTTTTCGGATCGGCATGGGTAAACGACCGTCCCTCAATAGCGACAATCCGCAACGGTTGCGGGCGCGCCGCGGACCCGCGTGCTGCGGCGCGGCAGGCGAATCCCGCTCTGGTAAACCCTCGTCTGAAATCGACTGAAATAAGGTGGAATGCGGTGAAGTCAGGCAGGGGGGTTACAGGTCGTCACCATCACGGCGTTGGGTGATCCCTGGCAACAACACCGGTATGCCCGCGCCAGGCGTCGATCCGCGCGCGATGGCCCGGCCCGCGGCCGCGTTGCTATTCCTCGCCCGGTTGCTGGCAGCGGAATTCGACCACCCAGACCCACGGATTGGCGGCCCAGGCGTGCGCCCCATAGCGTTCGCACCAGGTCAAGGCAAACGCTGTTTGCAGCGGCACGCCCGGCAACAGCGCGGACGCGTGATAGAGCGCCTGCGTGCCTTCGGCGCGCGCGTCGGCTTCAGACAGTTTTTGCAGGCGCTGGATGCGCACGCCCACCACGACCGCGGTGGCGAACGGCTTGCCGCTCTCGTCTTCGAGCGTGATGCTCTCGCCCGACTTGCCATAGGGGCAGCTGACCCAGGGTGAGGTCTTGCGCAGTTCGCTCGCGCCGTCGCGCGCCGGCCCCATGGCGACCCATTTGCCGGAGTCCGCCGCGTCGGCGTACCAGGCAGTCGTCGGCTTGGTGGGCTGAGGCTTGACGATGCGCCGGGTCTGCACTTTGGAGCCATTCAGGATGGCTTGCTTGAGCGGCTCGCTGAATTGGAGTGCTTGCCTTTTCATACCTGTGTTGTTCCCCTCACGATCGACGCACTTACACCAGAAATGCTGCGGCCGAGTCGACGCGTGCCAACATGGCGGGCTCCCGGAGCCTCGCCTGGAACAGTATGACGCGTCGCAGGCGCCGTGTCAGGCAAAGGGTTACTTGTGTGTCTTTTTGAATACGTCGCAAGGTTGTTTGTATACTCGACGCATGAATACAGACCTGCACGATCTCAAGCCCGGTTACTACTGGTACACCATGGCCAATGACCCGCTGGCCGTCATCCATATTCACGACGACGGTGGCGCCACATTGATGGGCACCGACTATCGCCTGGGCGCCGAAGGCGTGGCCGACATGCTGCGCCAGGGCCAGCGTTTCTTCTGGATCGAACCGCCGCAACAGGCTTGACCCGGCGTCGCCGCGCGGCCGCCTGGCGGCCGCGTCCCGCCCCTAGGACGCCGCAATGACCGACATGCTGCTGCAAGACGTCCGCCTGCCCGATGGCGCGGCCGCCGACGTACTGATGAGCCATGGCCGCATCGCGGGCATCGGCCCCGACCTGCAGGCGCCGCCCGACGTGGCGCGCGAGCAGGGCGGCGGCGCGTTGCTGTTGCCCGGCCTGGTGGAAGGCCACACCCATCTGGACAAGACCACCTGGGATTCCCCCTGGTACGTGAACCAGGTGGGGCCGGCGCTGACCGACCGCATCGACAACGAGCGCGCCTGGCGTGCCGCCAGCGGCCATGACGCGGCCAGCCATGCGCGCGCGCTGGCGCTGGCTTTCCTGCGCGAAGGCACCACCCGCATCCGCAGCCACGTCGATGTCGACACTGATGCCGGGCTGCGCCACCTTGACGGCGTGCACGCCACCCGCGAGGCGCTGGCCGGCCTGGTCGAGATCCAGACCGTGGCGTTTCCGCAATCGGGCCTGCTGATCCGGCCGGGCACCGCCGCATTGCTGGATGCGGGCCTGGCCGCGGGCGCCGACGTGCTGGGCGGACTGGACCCCTGTGCCATCGACCGCGATCCGGCGCAATCGCTGGACGTGCTGTTCGATCTGGCGGAAAAGCACGGCAAGCCCATCGATATCCATCTGCACGAGCCGGGCGACCTGGGCGCCTTTTCGCTCGACCTGATCCTGGACCGCGTGCAGGCGCTGGACATGCGCGGCCGCGTGGTCATCAGCCACGCGTTCTGCCTGGGCGGCGTGGACGCCAGGCGCCTGGACGGCCTGCTCAAGCGCCTGGCCGCGCTGGATGTGGCGCTGCTGACCACGGCGCCGCCATCGCGCCCGGTGCCGGCGCTGCGCGCCTGTCGCGAAGCCGGCGTGACGCTGTTCGGCGGCAACGACGGCATCCGCGATACCTGGACGCCCTACGGCAGCCCCGACATGCTGGCGCGCGCCATGATGATCGGCCTGCGCAACGACCTGCGCCGCGATGACGAGATCGGCTGGGCCTTCGACTGCGTCAGCGCCGCCGCGGCCCGCGCCTGTGGCTTCGCGGACTACGGCCTGGCGCCTGGCGCCCGCGCCGATCTGGTGCTGGTGGCGGCCAGCGGCGTGGCCGAGGCGGTGGCGCAGCGCGCGCCGCGCCGCCTGGTGATCGCCGGCGGCAAGGTGGTGGCGCGCAACGGCCAATTGCTGGCCGGCGTGGCGGCCTAGGCCGCGGCGCGCGGCAGCAGCCTCGTTCGCCGGCCGTCAGGCGGCCGCCGCGCGCGGTGGTTCAGCGCTCCGCCGCCGCCTGGCGTTCCGCCATCTCCACGAACACCCGCATCAATTCGGATCGCACGCCCGAGCGCGGCCAGATCGCGCCGACACTGCGCGCCGGACAGGGGGCCGGCAGCGGCCAGCGCCTGACTGGCGCGGACGCGCCCGTGGTGGCCCAGTCCGGCAGCAGCGCCACCCCCAACCCCTCCGACACCAGCTTGGCGATCGAGTCGATGCCGTCCAGCTCGAAGCGCACGTGCGGCCGCAGGTCGCGGGCGCGCAGGTAGTCGTCGGCCATGCGGCCGCCCACCACGCTGCGGTCATAGCGGATGTAGGGCTCGCGCGCGATCACCGCCAGCGGGTCGGACACCGCCATGTCGGCGGGCGTCACCAGCACCAGCGGCTCGCGTCGCAGGTCGCGCCAGACGCAGGACTTGGGCAGCGCGAACAGCGGATGCACCAGCAGCGCGCCGTCCAGTTCACCGGCCAGCACCTTGCCGTAGAGCAGGGTGGTGGGCGCGGGCTCGATATAGATCTCGATATGGGGATGGCGCGCCGCCCAGGTGCGCAGCACGGGCGGCATGATGCCGGTCAGCGCCGTGGGCGTGGCGCCCAGGCGCAAGGGGCCGGCCGGCAGGTCGGACTCGGTGGCCGCCGAACGCAGGTCGCGCAGATCGCGCAGCACGTTGCGGGCGCGTTCCAGGATCCGGGTGCCGGCCGCGGTTGGCTTGACCGTGCGGCCCGAGCGCGCGATCAGCGCGCTGCCCATGTCGGCCTCCAGCGCGCGCAGGCGCTGTTGCACGGTGGCCGGTGTCAGCCCCTGGTGGCGCGCGGCCTGCGCGATGGAGCCCAGTTCCACCACGTGCACATAGGTCTGCAGGAATCGCGAATCCATCGTCTGGCGCCTCGGGAAGATGTTTTTTTCATATTCTAAATATGGATCAAGATAATTGTTTGTTTCTTTGGCGGCGGCAAGAATGCGCTTGAGCGTTGCGCCGGCGCAAGGCGCGCCGGCAGCGCAACCCGCACCATTCCCGTTATCAGGAGCCAGCCGTGCCCATCATTGAATCCATCGACGTTTGCGCCGCCGCGGTGCCCTTGGACAAGGTCACCTCGTTTTCGAACCGCACCGTCTCCACCCGCCACTACGGACTGGTCAAGGTCCGCAGCACCGATGGCGTCGAAGGCATCGGCTTTTGCTACGTCGGCAGCGCCGGCGGCGCGATCTTCGAGGCCGCGGTGCAGAGCCTGCTGGCGCCGGTGCTGCTGGGCAAGGACTCGCACGCGGTCGAAGGGCTGTGGCAGTCCATGTACCAGGAAGCGTTGCTGCAAGGGCGGCAGGGCACGGTGATGCGCGCGCTCAGCGCGCTCGACATCGCGCTGTGGGACCTCAACGCCAAGACGGCGGGGCTGCCGCTGCACAAGTTCCTGGGCGCGGTCGAACTGGAGTCGGTGCCGGCCTACGCCAGCGGCGGCTACTACCTGGATGGCAAGACGCCGCAGCACCTGGGCGAGGAAATGGCGAGCTACGTCGCCAAGGGCTTTGCCGCCGTCAAGATGAAGACCGGCCGCCTGTCGCCGCGCGAGGAAGAGGCGCGGTTGAAGGCGGCGCGCGAGGCCGTGGGGCCGGACGTCGAGCTGATGATGGACTGCAACAACGCCTGGCAGGACGTGACCCAGGCCATGCAGTACATCCGCCGCTTCGAGCAGTACGAGCCGTACTTCATCGAAGAGCCCTTCGGTCCCGATGACATCGACAGCCACGCCAAGCTGGCGCGCCTGACGCACCTGCCCATCGCCACCGCCGAGATCGGCTATGGCCGCTGGTACCACAAGGAGCTGCTGGACAAGGGCGCGGCCGGCATTTTGCAGACCGACGCCGCGGTGTGCGGCGGCATCACCGAATGGAAGCGCATTGCCGCCACCGCCGCCAGCTACGGCGTGGTGGTGTGCCCGCACTGGTTCCACGACGTGCACGCGCCGCTGGTGGCCGCCACGCCCAATGCGCGCTATGTTGAGTTTTTCTGGGACGATCAGGTCCTGAATTTCCGCAAGCTGGTGGACCGCCAACTGACTCACAAACAGGGCCGCGTGGTGCTGCACCAGGAGCCGGGGCTGGGATTCGGTTTCGATGAACGCATGGTCGAACGCTACGGCAAGTGGACCCGTATCGGCCGCTGACAGGAGAGTCTTCATGAGCACACGAGCCGCGGACCGGCCGCAAGGCGTCTATTCCCCGGTCCTCACGCCCTTCAATGCGGATCTGTCGCCGAGCGCGCCGCGCTTCGTCGGGCATTGCCGCGCGCTGCTGGAACAGGGCGCGGGGCTGGCGATCTTCGGCACCAACTCCGAGGCCAATTCGCTCAGCGTGGCGGAAAAGCGCCATCTGTTGGACGCCTTGCTCGAGGCCGGCCTGCCGGCCGCGCGCATGATGCCCGGCACCGGCGCCTGCGCGCTGCCCGACGCGGTGGAGCTGACGCGCCACGCGGTCGGCGCCGGTTGCGGCGGCGTGCTCATGCTGCCGCCGTTTTACTACAAGGGCGTCAGCGACGAGGGCCTGTTCCGCGCCTTCGCCCATGTGATCGAACGGGTGGCCGACGAGCGCTTGCGCATCTACCTGTATCACATCCCGCCGGTGTCGGGCGTGCCGATCAGCCTGGGGCTGATCGACCGGCTGCTGGGCGAGTTCCCCGGCATCATCGCCGGCATCAAGGATAGTTCCGGCGACTGGGCCAACACCCAGGCCATGCTGCGCGACTTCCAGCCACGCGGCTTCGATGTGTTCGCCGGCACCGAAACGGTGTTGCTCGACACGATGCGGGCGGGCGGCGCGGGCTGCATCACCGCCACCGGCAACGTCAATGCCGCGCCGATCGTCGCGCTGTACCGCTCGTGGCGCGAGGCGGGCGCCGAGGACCGCCAGCGCGCCCTGAACGAGACCCGCGCCATCTTCCAGTCGTACCCGATGATCCCGGCGATGAAGGCCGCGATCGCGCAGCGGCGCAACGATCCGGCCTGGGCCACGGTCAGGCCGCCCCTGGTGGAACTGGACGCCGCGCAATCGGCGCAACTGGCGCAGCGGCTGGCGGCGCCCGCGGCCTGACCGCGATCGCAGCACCCGCAGGACGCCGTGGCCCCAGCCGGCCGCGGCGGGCAAGGCTTACCAACAGTCGCCGGGCATGGACCCGGCGCGCGAGGAGACAACCATGCAACGTAGGGAATTCATTACCGGCGCCGCGGCGCTGGGGGCGGCGCTCGTCCTGCCATCGGCCAGGGCGCAGCCACCGCTGCCGCCTGGCCCGGTCAAGATCGTGGTGGGCTTTCCGGCGGGCGGCGGCACCGATGTGCTGGCGCGCCTGCTGGGCCAGAAGCTGGGCGTGATGTGGGGCATCCCGGTGATCGTCGAGAACCGCGCCGGCGCGGCCGGCATCATCGCCGCCGAACAGGTGGCGCGCCAGCCGCCCGACGGCAACACCCTGCTGATGGCGCACGTCAACAGCCACGGCATCGCGCCCGGCCTGCAGCCCAAGCTGGCCTATTCGGCCGAACGGGATTTCTCGCCCATCGCGCTGGTGGGCAAGACGCCGACCCTGCTGATCGGCGGCGCGGCGCAGCCGGCCAAGACCCTGCCCGACCTGGTGGCGCTGTGCCGCGCGCAGCCCGGCAAGATCATCTTCGGCTCGGCCGGCAGCGGCTCGGCGCAGCACCTGGCGCTGGAGATCTTCAAGGCCCGCGCCGGCATCGACGTGCTGCACGTGCCCTACAAGGGATCGGCGCCGCTGATGAACGACCTGCTGGGCGGCCACGTGCAGTATTGCTTCGAGGGCATGACCACGGCCACGCCGCTGATCCAGTCCGGCAAGGTGTTGGCCCTGGCGCAGACGCTGCAGCAGCGCTCCAAGAGCCAGCCCGACGTGCCGACGGTGGCCGAACAGGGCTATCCCGGGTTCGAGGCCAGCATCTGGTTCGGCATGGTCGGCCCGGCGAAGATGCCGGCCGACATGATCGCGCGCATGAACCAGGACATCGACCGCGTCCTGGCCATGGCCGACGTGCAGGAAAAGCTGGCCCAGGTCGGCGCCGAAGACGGCGGCGGCAGCGTGCAGCGCTTCGCCGACTTCATGCGCGACGAGCAGCGCAAGTACGCCAAGACCATCCTGGACGCGAAGATCGTGGCCGAAGGGTAGGGGGCGGGACCGGGCGGTAGCAAAAGACGCAAAGAAAAAGGCCAATCCCGGGGGATTGGCCTTTTTTGAATACTGGCGGAGAGGGTGGGATTCGAACCCACGGTACGGGGATACCGTACGCCTGATTTCGAGTCAGGTACATTCGACCACTCTGCCACCTCTCCGTGGCTGGGTTCCGCAACGGTGAAATTCCAGTGGCCGGTGCTGGGGGTTAGTCCATCAGCGGTTCCTGGTTTCCCACGATCAGATTCCTGGTCGGAAGAATCTGCGTTGTCGGAGCAGCGAAGCCCGCAATTCTACAGCAAAAAAAACTTTTGTGTAAAGCCTTTCGATGTCGGGCGCTTCAGACGGTTTCCCCGACTTCCCCATTGGGCATTCTTTGCGCAGAATCGGACTGTCTCGATCCGCACGCATCGCGCCGATGAATCTGATCCTCATCCTGTTGCTTGCCGCCGTCCTGTGCGTGCCGCTGACCCAGCGGCTGGGGCTGGGCGCGATCCCGGGCTACCTGCTGGCCGGCGTACTGGTGGGGCCGTCGTGCCTGAAGCTGGTGACCGACGTGGGCGACATGGTCAATGTGTCGCAATGGGGCGTGGTGATGATGCTGTTCATCATCGGCCTGGAACTGGCGCCCCGGCGCCTGTGGGCGATGCGCCGCGAGGTCTTCGCGCTGGGCGCGATGCAGATGCTGGCCTGCGGACTGCTGCTGGGGCTGGTGTTCGGCGCGGCCCTGCGCCATCTGGCCGGGATGGGCTGGCAGGCGGCGGTGCTGTGCGGGCTGTCGCTGGCCTTGTCGTCGACCGCGGTGGCCATGCGGCTGCTGGAAGAGCGCGGCCTGACGCGCGCGCCGATGGGACGTTCGGCACTGGGCGTGCTGTTGTTCCAGGACATGGCGGCGATCCCGATGCTGGTGGCGGCCGGCCTGCTGGGATCGGGCGGCGCCGCCGAGCCGTCTTTCAAAGAAGCGCTGATCGCGGTCACGGTGGTGGCCGTGGCCTACCGGCTGCGGCTGCTGGGCTGGGCGGCCAAGGCGCAGTTGAAGGAACTGTTCACCGCGGCGGCGCTGCTGATGGTGATCGGCACGGCCCAGCTGTTCAACTACGCGGGCCTGTCGGCCGGCCTGGGCGGCTTCCTGGTGGGAGTGCTGATGGCCGAGTCGCGTTATCGCGATGAACTGGAAAACGCCATCGAGCCGTTCAAGGGCCTGCTGCTGGGCCTGTTCTTCGTGGCCATCGGCATGTCCGTGAACCTGCATGTGGTGGCGGAGCGCTGGGGCTTCATCCTGGGCGGCGTGACGGCGCTGCTGCTGGTCAAGGCGGTGGTGCTGTACGGCTTCGCGCGCGTCCTGGGCCTGCCGCGCTATCACCGCCTGCTGTTCGCCATGGTGCTGGCGCAGGGCGGCGAGTTCAGCTTCGCGATCTTCAACGAGGCCTGGGACAACCACCTGATGGACCTGGACCAGCGCGACGTGCTGGCGGTGGTGGTGGCGGTGTCGATGGGCGTGGTGCCGATCCTGATCAAGCTGCTCGAGCGCGTTCCCGAACGGTTTGGCGGCATGGCCGACCTGCCCGAGCCGGCGCCGCCAGCGGCCGCTGGCTCGGCGCCGGAACGGCAGGATGCCGCGCCGCCGGCGCCCTCGGCGGCGCGGCCCGATCCGCCGCCGCGCCCTTGACCCCGCGGCGCGTGGGGACATGGCATGATGGGCGCCTTGCCGGGCAGCTACACTTGACGCTGTTTTTCAGCCCGTGTTTCGCCCACGGCGCCGGCCGGTGTGTCTTGGCCGTCGCCCGCCTTCCGCGCCCCGCCACAGGAGAACATCTATGCTCAAAGGAAAAGTCGCAGTCGTCACCGGTTCCACCAGCGGGATCGGCCTGGGTATCGCCACCGCGCTGGCCGCGCAGGGCGCCGATATCGTCCTGAACGGCTTCGGCGACGCCGCCGAGATCGAAAAGGTGCGCGCCGGCCTGGCCGCCCAGCATGGCGTCAAGGTGCTGTACGACGGCGCCGACCTGTCCAAGGGCGACGCCGTGCGCGGCCTGATCGACAACGCGGTGCGCCAGATGGGCCGCATCGACATCCTGGTCAACAACGCCGGCATCCAGCACACCGCGCTGATCGAGGACTTTCCCACGGAAAAATGGGATGCGATCCTGGCGCTGAACCTGTCGGCCGTGTTCCATGGCACCGCCGCCGCGCTGCCGCACATGAAGAAGCAGGGCTTCGGCCGCATCATCAACATCGCCTCGGCGCACGGCCTGGTGGCCTCGGCCAACAAGTCGGCCTATGTTGCCGCCAAGCACGGCGTGGTGGGCTTCACCAAGGTGACCGCGCTGGAAGCCGCCGGCCAGGGCATTACCGCCAACGCCATCTGCCCGGGCTGGGTGCGCACCCCGCTGGTTGAAAAGCAGATCTCGGCGCTGGCCGAAAAGAATGGCGTCGACCAGGAAACCGCCGCGCGCGAACTGCTCAGCGAAAAGCAGCCGTCGCTGCAGTTCGTCACGCCCGAACAATTGGGCGGCACGGCCGTTTTCCTGGCCTCCGATGCCGCCGCGCAAATCACCGGCACCACCGTCTCCGTCGATGGCGGCTGGACGGCGCGCTGATCAAAGGAATCTTCGAATGCTGTTTCTGCTTTCCCCCGCCAAGAAGCTGGACTACGACTCGCCGGTGCACGTCGAGACGCACACCCAGCCGTTGTTCGTGGACCAGGCCGCCGGCCTGATCAAGGTCCTGAAGACCAAGACCGCGGACGACATTTCCGAACTGATGAGCCTGAGCCCGGCGCTGTCCGAACTCAACGTGCAGCGCTATGGCCACTGGAAGCGCACCTTCACCCAGGCCAATTCGCGCCAGGCGGTGCTGGCCTTCAACGGCGATGTGTACGAAGGCCTGGAGGCCTCCACGCTGTCGGCCAAGCAGCTGGACTGGGCCCAGGAACACGTGGCCATCCTCAGCGGCCTGTACGGCGTGCTGCGGCCGCTGGACCTGATGCAGCCGTACCGCCTGGAAATGGGCACGCGCCTGGAAACGCCCAAGGGCAAGAACCTGTACGAGTACTGGGGCAGCGGCATCGCCGACTACCTCAACGAGCGCCAGGCCGGCCAGAAGGCGCCGGTCATCGTCAACCTGGCGTCGGAAGAGTATTTCAAGTCGGTCGACCTGAAGGCGCTCAAGGCGCGCGTGGTGCAGTGCGTGTTCCAGGACTGGAAGAACGGCGCCTGGAAGATCATCAGCTTCCACGCCAAGCGCGCGCGCGGCCTGATGGCGCGCTACGCCATCCTGCACAAGGTGTCCAAGCCCGAAGGCCTGCACGGCTTCGACCTGGAAGGCTACCAGTACGACGCCTCGGCCTCCACCGAAAACAAGCTGGTGTTCCGCCGCAAGCTCTGAGCGGCCCGGACGCGCCATTGAAAAAGCCGGCTCCGCGAGGGGCCGGCTTTTTTCGTTGCACGCGGCGAGAGGGACGCGTCAGGCCGGCGCCGCCACCGGCGGCGCATGTTGTGGATCGGCCAGGGCGTGCAGTTCCTGGCGGATCATGTGGGTGGCCTTGAGCATCTGCTTGACCGGATAGACCAGCGCCGCCTGCTCGCCTTCGGTGTCGAACTGGGTGGGCAGGTCGGCGGGCGCCTGCGCGCGGTTCTCGTCCAGCAGGTCGACCATGCCGGCCAGCGCCCGCTGCACCGCCTCGGGCGTGGCGGGCAGGGCGGCCAGGATGGGAATGGCCGCGGTGATCTGCGAGGCCAGCACATGGTTCTGGATCAGCAGGTTGTTCAGCTCGGGCACGCTGACCTGGTGCGACTTGGGCTCGCTCATCATGCGGTAGAAGGCCTCGGCGAAATTGCTGAAGGCGATGTGCACGTTCTTGCGCGCCAGGCGCCAGGCCAGGTCGGCGTCGGTGACCGCGGGCGTCGCGTCGGCGGCCGCGCCCACCGGCGCGCCGTGCGCCTGCATCGCTTCCACGTAGCGCATGCCGGCCACCAGGTATTCGCGGTTGGCGCGGGTGGCGGCCGCCGCCAGCGGCTTGAGGTAGCGCGCCTCCCACCACGGCAGGATGTAGCTGCACACCAGCGCCAGCGCGCAGCCGATCAGGGTGTCGATGGCGCGTTCGCCGATCACCGACATCGACACCGTGCCGGGCGAGACGAAGTGGAACACCAGCACCACGAACAGCGTGTTGAAGATGGCGCTGGCCATGTAGTTCAGCTGCACCATGCTGTTGCCCATGATGCAGGCGCCCAGCAGGACCGCGAACAGGATGGCGGGCTTGTCGGTGACGTTGAACAGCAGCAGCGCGCAGATGCAGCCGATCAGCGTGCCCATCAGGCGCCAGCCGTTGCGCTGGCGGGTCAGCGCGAAGCCCGGCTTCATGATGATGACGATGGTCAGCATGATCCAGTAGTTGTGCGCCGAGAACGCCGGCGACAGCCAGCGGCTGGCCAGCGTCATGGCGATGGCGGCGGCGGCCGTCACGCGCAGCGCGTAGCGAAAGTGCGGCGAGTCCAGCCGCAGGTTGCTGGTCAGCAGGCCGACGCGGAATTCCTGGCGCGAGATGAAGCGCGTCAGCGACTTGTTGATGCGCAGCACGTCGGTGGGCTTGGCGTGCGGCGAAGCGGCGGTGTGATCGGCCAGCCGGTCGACGATGCGGGCCGAGTTGCGCAGCCGGCGCAGCACCTGCACGATCAGCGCCAGCATCTCGGGCTCGCGCTCGCCCAGGCCTTGCTGCTTGAGCTGTTCGATCTCGTATTCGATGGCGCGCAGCTCGGCCTTGGCGCTGCTGCGGTACTGCACCTTGCGGCCGCGCGACACGTCCAGCGCGATGCGGTTCAGCTCCAGCGACATCTTCACCAGCGCGTCGCGCATGAACATCAGGCAGTCGTTGCCGGCCAGCGCGCGGCGCAGCGCGGCGTAGTCGGTGTGGGTGGCCACCAGCGTATCCAGCAACTGCAGCATGTCGACGAACATGTTCCAGATCATCACGCGCCGGCGGTCGCCCAGGCCCTTGCCGCGGGGCAGGGCGCGCAGCACCATGTCGCGCGCGGCCTGGTGCTTTTCGGTCATGATGGACTGGCGCTGGATGACGTTGCGGTAGGCCTCGTCCAGGTCGGCGGTCTCGTCGTAGAAGGCGGCGCGCGCGGCGACGTAGTCGGCGGTGGCGAACAGCGCCACCGACATCGCCTGCTGCTCCTCGCGCAGCCAGAACAGCCGTGAAAATCCCAGACTGAACGCCACGTAGAACAGCGCCCCGCCCAGCGTCGCGGCGGCGTGCGCCAGCACCTCGTGCGGTTCCAGCGGCGAATGCATGGTCAGCGTCATCAGCAGCAGGCCAGCGAAGCCGATCAGGCCGCCGCGCTTGCCGAACACGGTGAGCATCGAATAGACGAAGCACTGCGCGATGACCACCAGCCAGATCAGCACGGGGTGGGTCGAGGCCAGGCCGGTGATGATGACGGTCAGCGTGCCCAGCGCCGCGCCGCCCAGCATCTCGTTGGTGCGGTGCCGCTGCGGGCCGCCGGGCTGGTCGATGATGGCCAGGCATTGCGCGCCGAAGGTGGCGACCAGGCCGGTCGCGTAGTGGCCGAACAGCCCGCCCAGCACCAGCACCGGCAACAGCATGCCCACCCCCTGGCGCACCCCTCCGAAGAAGTAGTGGCTGTAGAGGAAGCGGCGAATGCTGGCAATGCGCAGATCCATGGGCGGCGGGACTCGGTTCCGGGTGACGCGTCAAGTATAGAGAGGCTGGCGGCCTTTTAGGGGTCGGATGGTTACCGGACTTTCCCGCGGGGTCCGGCGCGACTTCCGTGCAACGTCCGCGAAACCTCGATTTGCTAGCTTTGACGCAACGCGGTAAATTGCTCCACTTGCGCCGGTCTGCCTATCCGAAACCGGTGCGATGAGGCGGATGGCCAGGGTCACCTCCCAGCCATCCCGCAGCAGATACATTTGCCGTTGGCCGCGCCACAAGCGTGTGTTGCCAAGGCTTCCATTTCGACCTCCAGCGTCCCCAAGGGGCGTTAGCACTGCGTTCTGTCGAGCGTGTGCCGGGTCGGCAGGGTGTCCGGGTGGCGTGGCTCCGTGAGCCGCTAAGCGCCGGATCATGTTGCCGTAGCCGGTATGGGTTCAGTTGCCGCCGTATCCGGGCGCGCAGCAGTCAGGGTTGCAGGGCCGGTTTTGAAAGGAATGACAACATGGAAATGAATGGCGCCGATATCGTCGTGCGCTGCCTGGCCGATGAAGGCGTGGAACACGTTTTCGGCTACCCTGGCGGCGCGGTGCTCTACATCTACGACGCGATTTTCAAGCAGGACAAATTCCAGCATATCCTGGTTCGTCACGAGCAAGCCGCCGTGCACGCGGCCGATGCCTACTCGCGCTCGTCGCAGAAGGTCGGCGTCTGCATCGTGACCAGCGGTCCGGGCGTGACCAATGCCGTCACCGGCATCGCCACCGCCTACATGGACTCCATCCCGATGGTCATCATCAGCGGGCAGGTGCCCACTGCGGCCATTGGCGAGGACGCCTTCCAGGAATGCGACACCGTCGGCATCACCCGTCCCTGCGTCAAGCACAACTTCCTGGTGCGTGACGTCAAGGACCTGGCCGAAACCATGCGCCGCGCGTTCTACATCGCGCGCACCGGCCGTCCCGGCCCGGTGCTGGTGGATATCCCCAAGGACATCACCGTCGCGCAGTGCAAGTACACCCCGCCCAAGGGCGAGATCTCGATGCGTTCCTACGCGCCCGTCAACAAGGGCCACCAGGGGCAGATCAAGAAAGCCGTGCAGATGCTGCTGGCCGCCGAGCGGCCGATGATCTACACCGGCGGCGGGGTCATCCTGTCGAACGCCGCGCCCGAGCTGAACAAGCTCGTGTCGCAACTGGGCGCGCCCTGCACCAGCACCCTGATGGGCCTGGGCGGCTTCCCCGCCAGCAGCGGCCAGTTCGTGGGCATGCCCGGCATGCACGGCACCTACGAGGCCAACATGGCGATGCAGCACTGCGACGTGCTGCTGGCCATCGGCGCCCGTTTCGACGACCGCGTGATCGGCAACCCCAAGCACTTCGCCCAGAACGCCCGCAAGATCATCCATATCGATATCGACCCGTCGTCGATTTCCAAGCGCGTGCGCGTGGACGTCCCGATCGTCGGCAACGTCAAGGATGTGCTGGCCGACCTGAGCGCGCAGTACGAGGCCGCCGCCGCCGAGCACAAGCCGGCTTCCATCGCCAAGTGGTGGGAGCAGGTCGAGACTTGGCGTGGCAAGGAATGCCTCAAGTTCGCCAACTCGGACGAAGTCATCAAGCCGCAGTACGTGGTGGAAAAGCTCTGGGAAGTGACCGGCGGCGACGCCTTCGTCACCTCAGACGTGGGCCAGCACCAGATGTGGGCGGCGCAGTACTACAAGTTCGACAAGCCGCGCCGCTGGATCAACTCCGGCGGCCTGGGCACCATGGGGGTGGGCCTGCCGTACGCCATGGGCGTGCAGATGGCCAATCCGGGTCATGACATCGCCGTGATCACCGGCGAGGCCTCGATCCAGATGAACATCCAGGAACTGTCGACCTGCGCGCAGTACCGCCTGACGCCCAAGATCGTCTGCCTGAACAACCGCTTCCTGGGCATGGTCCGGCAGTGGCAGCAGATCGACTACGGCTCGCGCTACTCCGAGTCGTACATGGATTCGCTGCCCGACTTCGTCAAGGTGGCCGAGGCCTACGGCCACGTGGGCCTGCGCATCGAGCGCCCGGCCGACGTCGAGCCGGCGCTGCGCGAAGCGTTCAAGAAGCACAAGGAGCGCCTGGTCTTCCTGGACTTCATCACCGACCGCACCGAAAACGTGTGGCCGATGGTCAAGGCCGGCCGCGGGCTGACCGAAATGCTGCTCGGCTCTGAAGACCTGTAAGGAGGCCACCATGAAGCACGTGATTTCCGTCCTCCTCGAAAACGAGCCCGGCGCGCTGTCGCGCGTGGTCGGCCTGTTCTCGGCGCGGGGCTACAACATCGAGACCCTGACCGTGGCGCCGACCGAGGATGCCACGCTGTCGCGCATGACCATCGTCACGACCGGCTCGGATGAAGTCATCGAGCAGATCACCAAGCACCTGAACCGCCTGGTGGACGTGGTCAAGGTCGTGGACCTGACCGAAGGCGCGCACATCGAGCGCGAGCTGATGCTCGTGAAGGTGCGCGCGGTCGGCAAGGAACGCGAGGAAATGAAGCGCATGGCGGACATCTTCCGCGGGCGCATCATCGATGTGACCGACAAGTCCTACACCATCGAATTGACCGGGGTGCAGGAAAAAGTACAGGCCTTCCTGGAGGCCCTGGACCGCAGTGCCATCCTTGAAACCGTACGCACCGGCGTGTCCGGCATCGGCCGCGGTGAACGGATTCTGAAGATTTGACCGGCCTTCCAGGCCAAGCCGCACCCTACATACGAACCAACGAATATCCAAGATATCTGGAGCACCCCATGAAAGTTTTCTACGACAAAGACTGCGATCTCTCCCTCATCAAAGGCAAGACCGTTGCCATCATCGGCTATGGCTCGCAAGGCCACGCGCACGCGCAGAACCTGCATGAGTCGGGCGTGAAGGTCATCGTCGGCCTGCGCAAGGGCGGCGCCTCGTGGAACAAGGCCGCCAACGCCGGCCTGGAAGTCAAGGAAGTGGCGGAAGCCGTCAAGTCGGCCGACATCGTCATGATGCTGCTGCCCGACGAGAACATCGCCTCGGTCTACAACAAGGAAGTGCACGCCAACATCAAGGCGGGCGCCGCCCTGGCCTTCGCCCACGGCTTCAACGTCCACTACGGCCAGGTCGTGCCGCGTGAAGACATCGACGTCATCATGATCGCCCCGAAGGCCCCCGGCCACACGGTGCGCAACACCTACAAGCAAGGCGGCGGCGTGCCCCACCTGGTCGCGGTCTACCAGGACAAGTCGGGCGCCGCGCGTGACGTGGCCCTGTCGTACGCCAGCGCCAACGGCGGCGGCCGTGCCGGCATCATCGAAACCAACTTCCGCGAAGAAACCGAAACCGACCTGTTCGGCGAACAGGCCGTGCTGTGCGGCGGTACCGTCGAACTGATCAAGGCCGGTTTCGACACGCTGGTGGAAGCCGGCTACGCGCCCGAAATGGCGTACTTCGAGTGCCTGCACGAACTGAAGCTGATCGTCGACCTGATCTATGAAGGCGGCATCGCCAACATGAACTACTCGATCTCGAACAACGCCGAGTTCGGCGAGTACGAAACCGGCCCGAAGATCGTCACCGACGAAACCCGCAAGGCCATGCGCCAGTGCCTGACGGACATCCAGACCGGCGAATACGCCAAGAAGTTCATCCTGGAAAACACCGCCGGCGCCCCGACGCTGACCTCGCGCCGCCGCATCAACGCGGAATCGCAGATCGAAGTGGTGGGCGGCAAGCTGCGCGCCATGATGCCCTGGATCGCCGCCAACAAGCTGGTGGACAAGTCCAAGAACTGATTCCGGTTTCCGCGCGGGGCTTGCGCCCCGCGCGCGCCGGCCGAAAGCGGCATGCCTCGCGAGGGCATGCCGTTTTTATTTGCGCGGAAAGTGCCCGAGGCGGGCGCGCCACCGGGGCGCGGGCGGCGCTTTTCGCGCCGGCGGGGCCGGATCGCGGCGGGCATGGCCCTTGCTGCGGCCCGTTGCGGGGCCAGATGAGTTAACCTTTCAATGTCTGTCGTAAGTAATTGAGACCATGCCCAATTTTTCCATGCGCGATTCCGAGAACCGCCACCGAAGCATCTACCTGCTGCCCAACGCATTCACCACCGCGGCGTTGTTCGCGGGGTTCTATGCCGTGGTGCAGGCCATGAACAACCGCTTCGAGGTCGCCGCCATCGCCATTTTCGTGGCCATGGTGCTGGACGGCATGGACGGCCGGGTGGCCCGCCTGACCAATACCCAGTCGGCCTTCGGCGAGCAATACGACTCGCTGTCCGACATGACCTCGTTCGGCGTGGCGCCGGCGCTGGTGATGTACGAATGGATCCTGAACGACCTGGGCCGCTGGGGCTGGCTGGCGGCGTTCGTCTACGTGGCCGGGGCCGCGCTGCGCCTGGCGCGCTTCAACACCAATATCGCGGTGGTCGACAAACGCTACTTCCAGGGCTTGCCGAGCCCGGCGGCGGCGGCGCTGGTGGCCGGCTTCGTGTGGCTGGCGGTCGACAACAAGCTGCCGATCCACGACAGCGTGATGGCCTGGGTCGCGTTCACGCTGACCATGTACGCCGGCATCACCATGGTGTCCAACGCCCCGTTCTTCAGCGGCAAGAGCTTCGCCCTGGGCCGCAGCGTGCCGTTCTGGGGCATCCTGCTGGTGGTGGCGGTGTTCGTGTTCGTCTCCAGCGATCCCCCGGTGGTGCTGTTCGGCCTGTTCGTGCTGTACGGCTTTTCGGGCTGGGTCATCTGGGCCTGGCGCTGGAACCGCGCCCGCCGGCTGCAGCAGGAGCGCCGCGGCCAGTCTTCCTGACCTGGCCCTGGCAATGAAAAACCCGCCTTCCGGCGGGTTTTTCATTGGCGGACCGGGTGGAGCTCAGCGCCACATGAAGCGGTCATCGTCGTACATCGGGTCCGGGCCGGGATGGAAGTGGGTCAGCGAGTTGCCGTCGCGGCCCATGTAGACGTACATCAGCGAATTCCAGACGCTGTTTTCCTTGTAGCGGTACGACCACACGACTTCGCGCTTTTCGCCCAGGCCAGCTTCCTCGATGCGGGCGGGCGGCCCGAATTCGCAGCGCACGCGCTCGGGGCTCCACTGGCCCTGTTCGAGCACCTTGAAGTGGGCATCGGTCAGCAGCGGCATGACGCGGTCGACACGGCCGTCGGTGCCGACATTGGCGCCCCAGGCATACTGGCCCATGGGCTGTTGCGTCCAGATCACGCGGCGGCCGCCGTTGGCCTGCGGGCATTCGAAGTTGGGCCGGCCGAACTGGGCCTGGACGTCGGCCAGGGGCGTGCCGGGGGCAACCTGGGCCAGGTTGGCGCAGGCGGCCAGGCTGGCGAGGGCCGCGGCGGCCAGGGTGGTGCGGGCAAGTTTGTAATAATTCGACATATTATTGCTCCTGTGGCCTCCCGCCGGGATGGCGATGCGGCATCCGGCGGCGAGTTGGCGGTGTCACTGGGGTAATTCTAGCGAATCGGCTATAATCAGCAGGCTTTATCAAGTGTATTGATTTTGCACGATGCTTTGCGCCGGCAACGGGGCTGGACTGGATCGGATCGAAATGGGGCCCTGGCCTTGTTTTCCGGCATTGCCAGGGCAGTCTCGAAGCAGCAGTGAGAACGCAACAACGCTTACCGCCGGCAGCGATTTTTTCCAAACCACGTCAGGGCGCCTCGGCCCTGTCGCATGTCCGAAGAGGTCATCAATGTCCGTAGCTGACATCAAGAAATCCGATATCGTTGCGCAGTTCCAACGCGCTCAAGGCGATACCGGCTCCCCCGAAGTTCAGGTGGCTCTGCTCACCGCCCGTATCAACGAGCTGACCGGTCACTTCAAAGAACACATGAAGGACCATCACTCGCGCCGCGGTCTGCTGCGTATGGTCAGCCGTCGCCGCAAGCTGCTCGACTATCTCAAGGGCCGCAATCCCGATTCGTACCGCGCACTGATCGAAAAACTCGGTCTGCGCAAGTGATCGACGGGGCTGGCTCCCCATGACGCAACCGTGGTCGGTGCGACGCATGTCGCGACGGCCACGGTTTTTCATTTGTAAGGAATAATCGTCATGTTCAATAAAGTGACAAAATCGTTCCAGTACGGCCAGCACACGGTCGTCCTGGAAACTGGCGAAATCGCTCGCCAGGCCTCCGGCGCCGTTGTGGTGTCGATCGAGGACACCGTCGTCCTGGCCACTGTCGTGGCGTCCAAGAAGGCCAAGCCCGGCCAGACGTTCTTCCCCCTGACCGTCGACTACATCGAGAAGACCTACGCCGCGGGCCGCATCCCCGGTGGCTTCTTCAAGCGTGAAGGCAAGCCGTCCGAGAAGGAAACGCTGACCTCGCGCCTGATCGACCGTCCCCTGCGTCCGCTGTTCCCCGAAGACTTCTACAACGAAGTCCAGGTGGTCATCCACACGCTGTCGGTCAACCCCGAAATCGATCCGGACATCGCCGCCATGATCGGCGCGTCGGCCGCCCTGGCCATCTCCGGCATCCCCTTCAACGGCCCGATCGGCGCCGCCCGCGTGGGTTACATCGATGGCCAGTACGCCATCAACCCGACCGCGTCGCAGCTGAAGTCGTCGAAGCTGGACCTGGTGGTCGCCGGTACCGAAAACGCCGTGCTGATGGTGGAATCGGAAGCCGACCAGCTGTCCGAAGAAATCATGCTGGGCGGCGTGGTCTACGGCCACGAGCAGATGCAGGCCGTCATCAACGCCATCCACGAACTGGTCAAGGACGCCGGCAAGCCCGATTGGGACTGGCAAGCGCCCGCCAAGGACGAGGCCCTGATCGCCGCCGTGACCGCGGCCGCCCAGGAAGGCCTGAACGCCGCCTACCAGATCCGCGAAAAGCAGGCTCGCACCACCAAGCTGCGCGAAGTGTCGGCCGACGTGTCGGCCAAGCTGGCCGCCGCCGCCGCCGAAAAGGGCGAGGCGCTGCCTGACGCCGTGACCGTCGACAACATCATGTTCTCGCTGGAATCGGCCATCGTCCGCGGCCAGATCCTGAACGGCGAACCGCGTATCGACGGTCGCGACACCCGCACCGTGCGCCCCATCAGCGTGCGCCTGGGCGTGCTGCCCCGCGCGCACGGCAGCGCCCTGTTCACCCGCGGTGAAACCCAGGCGCTGGTCGTGGCCACGCTGGGCACCAAGCAGGACGAGCAGATCATCGACGCGCTCATGGGCGAGTACCGTGACCGCTTCATGATGCACTACAACATGCCTCCGTTCGCCACCGGCGAAACCGGTCGCATCGGCGTGCCCAAGCGCCGCGAAATCGGCCACGGCCGCCTGGCCAAGCGCTCGCTGATTCCGCTGCTGCCGGCTCCGGAAGACTTCCAGTACACCATCCGCATCGTGTCGGAAATCACCGAGTCCAACGGCTCGTCGTCGATGGCTTCGGTCTGCGGCGGCTCGCTGGCCATGATGGACGCCGGCGTGCCGGTCAAGGATCACGTGGCCGGCGTGGCCATGGGCCTGATTCTGGACGGCGGCAAGTTCGCCGTGCTGACCGACATCCTGGGTGACGAAGATCACCTGGGTGACATGGACTTCAAGGTCGCGGGCACCGAAAACGGCGTCACCGCGCTGCAGATGGACATCAAGATCCAGGGCATCACCAAGGAAATCATGCAAGTGGCGCTGGCGCAAGCTCGCGAAGGCCGCCTGCACATCCTGGGCAAGATGAAGGAAGCGCTGGACGGTTCGCGCGGCGAGCTGTCGGCTTTCGCCCCGCGCATGCTGACCATCAAGATCAACCCCGAGAAGATCCGCGACGTGATCGGCAAGGGCGGCGCCACCATCCGCGCGCTGACCGAAGAAACCGGCACCCAGATCGACATCTCCGACGACGGCACGATCGTGATCGCCAGCGTCGACGAAGCGCAGGCCAAGGAAGCCCAGCGCCGCATCGTCGAGCTGACCGCCGACGTCGAAGTGGGCCAGGTCTACGACGGCTCGGTCCTGCGCCTGCTGGACTTCGGCGCCATCGTGCAAGTGCTGCCGGGCCGCGACGGCCTGCTGCACATCTCGGAAATCGCCAACTACCGCATCGCCAACATCAACGATGTGCTGAAGGTCGGCCAGCAAGTCCGCGTCAAGGTCATCGAGGCCGACGACAAGGGCCGCCTGCGCCTGTCCATCAAGGCAATCGGTGGCATCGAGCAGCAGCAAGCCGCTGCCGAAGCCGCCCCGCAAGCGGAACCGCAAGCCGAATAAGGCCTGCCTTTCCCTGCTGAAGAACGGCGCCGCGAGGCGCCGTTTTTCTTTGGCGCGGTCCCGGGCTGATTCATCTTCTTTCGTCTTCGAATCCCCCGCATCTCCCATCTTTGCGTCCCTTACGGTAAAGTCTTGCGCGTGACACGAGCGCCGGCGCGGCATGAGCCGGCCAGGCGCCAGACAGGGGGATACGGATGGATCGAGCATGACGCGATGGCGAGCGCCGGCGGCCGCGATGCTGCTGCTCGGGCCGTTGCTGGCGGGCTGCATGTCGCCGCCGGGGCCGGGCCAGGGGTCGCCCAAGGGCGAGGGGATGTCGGCCGACCAGCTGGTCCAGACCGATTTCAACCGCACCGTCACGCTTGAGGTGCGCGACAACCTGGCCAGCCTCTACAGCCTGCTGGACAAGCTCTATCGCCGCAATCCGCGCGAATGGCGCAAGACCGGCGCGCCCGACCACGCGACCGCGGTGGCGCGGGTACGGCATGCGGTCGAGGTGCGCATCCCGCCGGCCGACCTGAGCGGCCTGCACGACATCCAGATCCTGGCGGTCTCGCTCGACCCCAACTACACCGGCGACCGGGTCGGCGCCTTCATCTACGGGCTGGCCGACACCATCATCGCCGCCCACAACGGCAAGACCCGCCTGTACGCCACCGACGCGCTCGACGGACAGCGGGTCTACAATGCCGCACGGAACGTCGAGGCGGCGGCCTGGCTGCTGGCGTCGCGCCGCAACAACCAGGGCGAGCCGCTGCTGCTGGCCAATGAAATGTCGCCGCAGGCCACCAACCTCAGTTTCGAGCGCGAATTCGGCGCCATCATCGGCCGACTCGACCTGATCGCCAACCTGCTCGGCGAGAATTCACGCCGTATCGGCATCAACTACGCGCAAGGCCTTTTACTCTTCAATTTCCTGCCGGTGCGCTAACGGGATTTCCATCGTGATCGATATCGCTTCCATCCAGACCGCCCGCGAGAACCTGCGCGGCCAGGTGCTCAAGACCCCGTTCACGCTGTCGCGCACGCTGTCCGACATCTTCGGCGCCGAGATCTGGCTGAAATTCGAGAACCTGCAGTTCACCGCCAGCTTCAAGGAGCGCGGCGCGCTCAACCGCATGCTGACGCTGTCGGACGAGGAGCGCCGCGCGGGCGTGATCGCCGTGTCGGCCGGCAACCACGCGCAGGGCGTGGCCTACCATGCGCAGCGCATGGGCGTGCCGGCCGTGATCGTGATGCCGCGCTTCACGCCCACGGTGAAGGTCGCCAACACGCGCCGCTTCGGCGCCGAGGTGGTGCTGGCCGGCGATACCTTCGATGACGCCAAGGCGCATGGCTACGAGCTGGCCAGGCAGCGCGGGCTGATCATGATCCATCCCTACGACGACGAAGCCGTGATCGCGGGGCAGGGCACGGTGGCGCTGGAAATGCTGGAAGACCAGCCGCAGCTGGACATGCTGGTGATCGCCATCGGCGGCGGCGGCCTGATCTCGGGCATCTCCACCGCGGCCAAGGCGCTCAAGCCCGGCATCGAGATCATCGGGGTGCAGACCGAGCGTTTTCCCGCCATGTACGCCGCGGTCAAGGGCGTGTCGATGCCGCAGGGCCAGTACACCATCGCCGAAGGCATCGCGGTGAAATCGCCGGGCGGGCTGACGCAGCCCATCGTCAGCCGGCTGGTCGATGACATCGAACTGGTCAGCGAGGCCGACATCGAGCACGCCATCGTGGTGCTGCTGGAAATCGAGAAGACCGTGGTCGAAGGCGCCGGCGCGGCCGGCCTGGCGGCCCTGCTGCGGGCGCAGGAAGCGGGCAGCGAGCGGTTCAAGGGCAAGCGCATCGGCCTGGTGCTGACCGGCGGCAACATCGACCCGCTGATGCTGGGCGAACTGATCGAGCGCGGCATGGTGCGCGCCGGCCGCCTGGCCCGCATCCGCGTCGACCTGCGCGACCTGCCCGGGGCGCTGGCGCACGCCACCAAGCTGATCGCCGATGCGCAGGCCAACATCACCGAAGTGCATCACCAGCGCGCGTTCACCTCACTGCCGGTGCGCAACGTGGAAGTCGATTTCGTGCTGCAGACGCGCGGGCCGGAGCACATCCAGGAAGTGATCGACATCCTGAACGCGGCCGGTTTCGCGGCCAGCAACCACGACCATTGAGTCAGGGGCGGGCGGTTGTCGCACTCATGCAGGCTATTTTTTTGTCACCGGAAGGCACGCTGGACTATGCGGCTCAATTCCTGGACGAGTTTTCGCATGCTCGCTTGGCGACCGGCACGTCATTTCAAGACGAAGCACTAGCTTTCCGGGACGGCGTGGCGAACGCCTTGCGCGCAAGCGAAAAATACCTTTTTCTCAACGCCAAACTCACCATTGACTCGGCCAATACCGGAAACCTGAGCTTGCCGGCCCTGGCCAGGATGCCGGCGCCGGTGGTTTGCATCGAGTTTCCGGTCCCCTCCTTGTCGCCTGGTGGCAATTCCAGCTCGCGGCGCATGGCGCTGGGCCTGGACATTGACGCCTATCGGCGCCATTTCCCCCTGGCGGTGGTGCCTGATCTGGTCGCGGGCCGTGATGGCGTTTGTGTGTTGTCACTGGTCTGGCAGGATCGAGCGCGGGAATGGCACTGTGTGCCAGGTGCGCTGTTCCTGCCCCACGCGAAAGAGGGCGCCTCGACGCGGCAGGCAAGCCATGGCGTCCGGACACTGAAGGACGTCGTCTTCATGCCGTTGCTGCCCGGAGTGCCGGGCTCCAGGGAAACGTCACCAGGCGAGGCGGGAGGGGGGGCGGCCTTGGGCAATGACCTTATCGACGAAGTGCAGGCGTTGCTGCATGCGCTCCCGTTGATGAGTACGGACATGATCGTGCTGCAACGGCCGACGCCGCCCGAGCGGATTCGGCAAGGCAGGCAACCCTATTTCGAGTACCGCGTGCTTGGCACGCACGCCCCGCCTGTGCCCGTGTTTTCCCTCAATCCCTTCATTGATATTGGATCGGGCAAGGCTGACCGGCATGTCGCCTATTTCGGATTCTCGTCATTGCGCCGTCTCAACACCATTTCCGGTGGCCCGATCAGGACGCAGAAGGACTTTCTGCACTGGCTGGGGAGCCTGGAGAAATTTGAGGCCGCCCAAATCAATCTGTTCATCGGTGTCAACGGTGCAGGCAAGTCCACCGTGCTGGATCTGATTGCTTGCCTGGCCGATCCGACCAGATTGGCGACGATGCAGCGTGAGAACACAAAGAGCGATACGCAGGCGGGTTTCGATGTGGCGTTGCGCAATGGTTGGCGCGTGATCGGCCGTTTTTCCCAACGAATATCGCGCGAGGTCGATGATGCGCTGGATTGGCAATCCCTGGCGCTCGCGGTGGTATCGCCAGAGGGTGAACTGACAGAGAGGCAAGCCGATCTGAAGAAGTTCGATCCGGACGTCGAATCGCTGAATCCCATTGCGGAGTTGATGCAGCTTTTGGACAAGGACATCGAGTTCTACGATGCAGACTTGCAGGCGCTGGATATCGAGTCGATCGCGGCCGAGTTAAGTGAAATCGGTCCCTACTTGAATGGTCTGGCATCCAGCATGGACGAAGCGCACGCGTTGAGCCAGCCCTCGTTTCTGGCGGAGTTGTGGCCCAGGCAACGGGCAAGGCCGGTCGAGCCGATGAGCGGTGCGCGGGTGAGTATGTGGCTGTCGGACGACCTGTCGCAGACCAATCACGTCAATCTTGCGCAGTTGCCATCCGGCTGGCGCGCGCTCGCGTCATTGCTTGGCTGGATCAAGCGCCGTCCGGAGGGCAGCATCTGCCTGATCGAAGAGCCGGAGACGCACCTGCATCCCCGCCTTCAGCACTTGCTGGCACGGCGCTTGAGTTCGATTGCGCGCCAACGGAGCCTGCAGCTGTTTATCTCGACGCATTCCGCCGCGTTAATCGATTCCCGGTCATGGCAGGAAATTACGCCCAAGATATTCCAGGCCGACACGCATTGCTTGCGAGAGACCCTGGCCGACGGCCACGCGCTCCGGTTGATGGAAGACCTGGGGGTGCGCCAGAGCGATTTCCTGCAAGCCAACGGCGTTGTTTGGGTCGAGGGGCCGTCCGACGCAATTTATCTTGAATATTGGTTGCGGTTGTACTGCGTCAAGGAAGGAAAGCCGTTGTTTGAGCGCGGTCTTTCGTATTCCATTTTCTGGTACGGAGGCTCGGTGTTGAGCCATTTAGCGGGCGAACGCGACGAGATCCTGCGCGCTTTGCTGCAATTGAACCGCAATGCCTTTGTGCTGATGGATAGCGACCTGGATTACAGGCTGGATGCCGCCGGGGTGCCCCAATCCGCCAAGGCTGACCATGCAAAGGAGCGGGTTCGCACGGCCATCAAGCAGTTGGAGTCGCCTTCCTGCGGATGCTGGGTGACCCAGGGATACACGATCGAGAACTACCTGCCGGCGGTTTTCCGGGATAACTATTTCGTGACGCAGGAAAATGGTCGCCTCAAGCAGTGCAACACCACTGCAAAAGTCGAGATCGCACGGCGCTTTGTCAACGCGGCCTATGATTTCGACGCTTGCTTCGGGCAGGCTGGCGATTTGCTGGAGCGGATCGCGTCGTTGTACACGGTGATCACGCGTTGGAATGCGTTGTGAGACCGGCCAGCCCGGGATCCCGGCCCACCTGGTTCTTCAGTCGGTAAAGCCGCTCGCGATGCAAGGTCGCGGCCAGCGGCTCGGGCTCGCGCCCCAGCGCCACATAATCCGCCGGGATCCGCGCGATCGCGTCGCGCATGCGGTCGGCGCCGTCCTGCCACCACTGCGCCAGCATGCGGTCCGGGTTGTAGACGTCCAGGCCTTGCCGGCGCAGTTCCGAGCGGTTGAAATCCTTCAGGTTCCAGGTCAGCACCTGCACCACGGGCGTCTGCGCCAGGCCGCAGCGGGCGCGGCGCGCCAGCCCGGCGGCGATGACGTGGAAGTCTTTGGGGTCGCTATAGCGCAGCGAAGCCTCGTAGACCTGGGTGTCGTGCTCGCTGGCCTGCGGGAAGCGGGCGTTCATCTCGGCCCAGAACTCGGCCATCACCTCGGGCGGGATGTCCCAGATGCGGCAGGCGTTGCGGCGCCATTCCTCGCCGATGCGTTCGGTCCAGACGGGTTGGAACACGCCGGCCTCGGCCAGGCGCAGCAACAGCCGGCGCAGGATGCCGGACATGAGGACGCAGGCGTCCAGGACGATGAAGGGCGGGGGAGCGGGCAGGGTGGTCAAGATCGGCGGGGATCGGGAAGCAGGTAAAGAAGGCCCTGCGTGAAGCCGCGAGGCGCGACGGTCAGGTGGTTTTCGTTGTTCAGGATGTCGACGCGCATCTTGAGCGACGGATAGTGGCGGGATTTCAGCGCCGATTCCAGTGCCTTCGTGTCCGACACCATGTTGTAGGTCCTGGCATAGCGGGGATCGCCCTTGCGGACTTCCTCGTATTCGCCGATATACATGTAGACCCGCGCCGGCAGGTCCTTGTGGCGGGTGGAATAGGCGACCTCCCGGCCGAGCATGTAGCGCTTGTCGTACCACAGGGACGGGCTGCCCAGGATGTAGCCATTGAACAGGCGCGGATCGCTCAGCAGGATCTCGGCGCCGAGCAGGCCGCCGTAGGAATGCCCGAGGAACAGGCGCCGTTGCTCGTCGGTGCGGTAACGGCTGGCGATGAACGGCACGACGCCATCGCGCAGATAGGCGATATAGGACGCGGATTCGCCGTGGATATCGCCGGCCGGGGCGTCCTTGGTGCCGGCCGGCGTCGGCGTGTAGTCGCGCCGCCGGCTGTGCATGCCGCCGTCGCCCTTCGCGTAGGAAAGACCGACCAGGATGAATTCCTCCACCGCGGGCCCTTCGCCGTTCAGGCGCCGGGCGATCTGCCGCACGATCGGGAAGGCATAGTCGGCGTCGGTGACGTAGAGCACCGGATAGCGGCGCTGCGGTTGATCGGCGTAGGAGGGCGGCAGCGCGACGAACACCTGGTAGGCGCGCCCGGAGACGGGATCGGGCACGTCCCACACCGTGCTGTCGGCGACCTCGTAGGGCTGGCCCGCGCCGCGTTGCCAGAAGGCGGGCTTGGCGGCCGGGGAGTCTTTCGCCGACGCGTCCTGCGGCCAGCAGGCCACGGACAGCAACAACAGGGTGAACAATGCGGCAGCTTTCACGCAGGTCTCCGGATCAAGGGGACGGCAATGGTGCCCGAGACCGGAATCGAACCGGTACGGCCTTGCGGCCGAGGGATTTTCGTACCACTTCGGCTTTCGCCGCCGGCGCGTCAAGCGCCGTTCGTGGTCTGGAGCACGCCTTCACCATAGCCTTGCGGCCTTAGGTGCCCGCCGTCTGCTCTCTACACCTTCCCGGTTCTTTCGAACCGGGCTTGGCTCGGCGTTGGCTCGGAACAGGTCCAGGGCATTCGCCGAGTTTGACGGGCTACACCTCTGGAGTTTCCTCCGGAGGGCTCAAATGGATTCAAGTCCCTTGTGTCTACCAATTTCACCACTCGGGCATTGGGATTCCGACAGGAAGCCGCAATGGGATACCTGGTGTGCGGCGCGAGCGCGCTGCGGTATCCGGCGGGCGTGACTATACCATCAGCAGGCGGGCGGCCCGTCATGCAAAGCCGCCCATGTGGAAAACTCAGCCGATGAAACGCACGGTCTGCCGGGCGCGTTCGTCCACTTCCAGGGTGAAGACATCGGGGCGCGCATAGTGGCCGACCACGTCGAAGTCATAGCGCGCCCGCACCAATTCGTCGATATCGATGGTTGCCGTCAGCAGGCCGGTCTGGCCATGCAGCGGGCCGGCCAGGACGTCGCCCAGCGGGCCGACGATGAGCGAGCCGCCGTTGATGAGCGGGCGTTGCGGATCCCAGCCGGGCACGTCCACGCCCAGCTCGGCGGGCGCGGGCTGCACCTGGCAGGCGCTGATGACGAAGCAGCGGCCCTCGTGGGCGATGTGGCGCATCGAACATTGCCAGATGTCGCGTTCGTCGACGGTGGGCGCGCACCAGATCTGCACGCCCTTGGCATACATGGCGGTGCGCAGCAGCGGCATGTGGTTTTCCCAGCAGATGGCGCCGCCGATGCGGCCCGCCGCGGTCTCCAGCACGGGCAGGGTGGAGCCGTCGCCCTGGCCCCAGATCAGCCGTTCGGTGCCGGTGGGCATCAGCTTGCGGTGTTTCGCGGCCAGGCCGGTGGCGGGATCGAAGTACAGCGCGGTGCAATAGAGCGTGCTGCCGGCGCGTTCGATCACGCCGATCACCAGGCTGGCGCCGGTGCGTTGCGACAGCGCGGCCAGCGCGTCGGTCTCGGGGCCGGGCACGTCGATGGCGTTCTGGTGATAGCGGGCGTAGGCTTCGCGGCCTTCGGGCAGGCGATAGCCCAGGCGGGTGCCGAAGATCTCGCCCTTGGGGTAGCCGCCCAGCAGGGCTTCGGGCATGACCACCAGCGTGGCGCCCGAGGCGGCGATCTCGCCCTCGAAGGCCAGGATCCGTTCCAGGGTGGCTTCCTTTCCTTCGGGCGAGGCGCCGATCTGCAGCGCGGCGACGGTGGTGGCGGTCATGGGGGTTCCTTTTTGAGGGGAGAGAGGAGGTGTGGCCTAGTGTCGGGGGCGGCCTAAAATCAATCAATCCCGCCTGGCGATAAATGATATGAACCAAATCGATATCGAGTCGACCGACCTGAACCTGCTCAAGGTGTTCGAGGCGATCTACGACGAGGGCGGCGCGGGCCGCGCCGCGCTGCGCCTGGGCGTGACCCAGTCGGCGGTCAGCGCGGCGCTGGCGCGGCTGCGCGTGCTGTACGCCGACCCGCTGTTCGTGCGCACCGGACGCGGCCTGTCGCCCAGCCTGCGGGCGCGCGAACTGCGGCCGATCATCGGCGAGGCGCTGGACAAGTGCCGGCAGAGCCTGTCGCTGGCGCGGCCGGGCGCGGCGGGATTCGGCGGGCGGTCCGTCACGCTGGGCCTGTCGGACGATTTCGAGATCGCGCTGGGGCGCGAGGCGATCGCGGCGCTGGCCGTGGCGGCGCCGGGGCTGCGGCTGATCTTCCGCCAGACCCACAGCCGCCTGGTGGCCGACATGCTGATGGCGCGCGAGGTCGACCTGGTGATCGCCTCCGGCGGCCTGACCGCGCCGGCGTTGCAGCGCGTGACCGTGGGGCAGGGCGGCTATGCCTGCCTGGTCGATCCGGCCAGCCTGGCGCCGGGGCAGGACGCGCTGTCCGTGGAGGAGTTCACCCGGCGTCCGCACGTGCTGGTGTCGTCGGGCGGGTTCATCGGGGTGGTCGATGAAGTGCTGCACGGCCAGGGATTGAAGCGGCGGGTGCTGGCGGCCACCACGCATTTCTCGGCGCTGGCGTTCCTGCTGCAAGGCGGAGAGGCGCTGGCGACCTTGCCGACGCATGCCGCGCGCGGTCTGGCGGCGGTGGCGGGCCTGCGCCTGTTGCCGTGCCCGATTGCCATGCCGGGCTATGCCATCGAGATGGGCTGGCGCGCCGATGCGCTGCGCGACGAGGCGGTGGCGGTTGCGCGCCGTTGCCTGCTGGACCTGCTGCAAGGCTACGGCTGGGCGCCTTCGCCCGCCGCGGCCTGAGCGATCCGCGGCGCCGGAGCCGGTCCGGCATCCTCGGCTGTTCCCGCAGCCCTTGTTCGCATAGCGCGAGCATGCGCGGCGTGTCGCCGCCGTCATCGGCGCGCAGGATGGATTCGATCAGATTGGACATGGGGAATTCTCGGGCGGCAAGCGGGCATCAGGGGGCGGCGGCGTGGCGGCAGCCGTAAGGGCGGTCGCTCACGGCGATATCGTCGCTGCCGCATTGCCAGCGGCGGATGCCGCCGCCTTTGCGTTCGGCGCGCAACTCGGGCAGGTAGACCAGGTGCTTGCCCGCCAGGGGCGAGGCGTCATCGGCATCGGCGGGGCCGGCAATGGTGAAGCGGAGCACGCCATTGACCGGATTCAGCTCCAGATTGGAAAAGCCGCTGGAGGCCAGCGATTCGCGCGTCACGCCCAGGTCCTGCGCGGTCGCGGCGAACTTGCCGGTGCCGCGGTAGTGGTTTTCCGCCAGCATCCGGACCGGCTGCGACACCAGGTCCAGGCGTCGCACGTCCGCCACCACGGGGTTGTCGGCGTCGCGCGGACCGAGCGTCAACGCGGCCAGCACGAAGCCGGCCAGGACCAGCACCACCGCGCCCGCGGCGAACAACAGGAACTTGCCGGCGCCGGTGATCGAACGCGTCTGGCCCAGGGCCGCCTGGATCGCCCGCGGATCGGCCCGGCTGGAGACGACGTAAGTCCCCGCGGCCCAGTTGTGCATGGCGCGTTCGCCGAACATGGCCTGCTGGATATGATGGAACACGCCGGGCAGGGCCAGGTTCAGGGGGAACTTCATCAAATGCCGCCAGAGGGACCGCAGCAGGCCGGGACTCTGCCCGTCGCGCGTGACCACGCGTTGCTTGAACAGCTGCTTGCCGGGCGAACCGGAACCCCAGGCGTCCATCAAGGCGGGCAAGAGCAGGCCGAGCAGGCCGGCGGCCAGCACGAGCGCCAGGGGGCGGGGCCGCTCCAGCAACGCTTCATAGCTGAGGGACGCGGCGGCGGAGAACGCGAACATGGCGGCGATCATGCTGGCCGCGTCGATCACGCTCGCGGCCAGCCGCGGCCAGATGCCGGGGAGGGCCGGCACGTTGGCGGCGGGCGCGCGCGGGGCCGCCGGCGCGGGCAAGGGCGCGTGGCAGCTGAAGCACTGGGTGTGGGAGGCCGGGTTCTGCCAATTGCATTTGGGGCACTGCATGATGCGAGTCTTATTCTGGTTGCCGATCAAACGGGGAGTGTCCTGCGTCGCGCGGGTGCGCCGCGCAATGGCCAGGCGCAGTGTATCGGACGCGCCGGATGGCCGGCTCGGGAAAACCCCGATCCCGGCCCGAGCCGCCAACGCGGGACACTTGCCGCCATGAAGCGTCCGTTGCCCACCCCCGCCCATCCCCGCGATATCGACCCGGTTTCCCTGCGCCTGTTCCTGGCGGCGCTGGAAGAGGGCAGCCTGGCCCGCGCCGCGGCGCGCGAGAACATCGTGCCGTCCGCGGTCAGCAAGCGCATGATCGAGATGGAGGAGGCCCTGGGCGTGCCGCTGCTGGCGCGCGACGTCAAGGGCGTGCAGGCCACGCCGGCGGGCCAGGCGCTGGCGGATCATGCCCGGCGGGTGCTGCAGCAGATGGAGCGCATGCGGCGCGAGATGGCGGGTTTCGCCACCGGGGTGCGCGGCCGCATCCGGCTGGCCGTCAGCGTGGCGGCGCTGTCGGGCGACCTGCCGGCGCAGATCCAGTCGTTTCGCGGCGCCCATCCGCAGATCGAGATCGCGCTGGAGGAGAGCACCACGCAGCAGGTGTTCCAGGAGGTGTTGCAGGGCCGCGCCGATGTGGCCGTGGGCTCGGACTTCGGCCACGATGGCTTGCAGGTGTTTCCCTGTGGCTATTGCGAACTGGCGGCGGTGGTGCCGGGCCAGCACCTGCTGGCCGACAGCGAGATCCTGGACTACGCGCAGTTGCTGCCTTATGAGCAGATCGAGCTGAACCGCGACAACGGCATCAGCGCGGTGTTCGAACAGGCCGCGCGCGAGGCCGGCGTGACGCGCCGCATCAGCGCCCGCGTCAGCTCGCACGAGACCATCTGCAACCTGGTGGCGCGCGGCATGGGCGTGGCGGTGGTGCCGATGTACCTGAAGCCGCGCCATGCCAGCCAGGATATCCGTTTCATCGCCCTGTCCGGCCCCTGGTCGGGCACGCCGCTGTGCATCGCCGTGCGCGAACTCGACGCGCTGCCGCCCGCGGCGCGCGCGCTGCTGGCGCACCTGGGCGCCGTGTCCTAGGGGTTCCGTGCGCAGTTCCTTGTCGTGTGGACCAGGCTTAGGGCTTACCCGGACGTTCCGAAACGAGAATGCCCCGGTGATGAAAGACCGCTTTCACGATGTCGCCGCGCCCGCGATGATGGCTGCGTACCGGCCCTGGGGCATGCGCCCGGGCCCTCACGCCGCAGGCAGAGGAAATGTCGATGAGCGCAGCACCGGCTTCACCCTTCATGGACCACAGCGAATTGCCCTTGCGCGGCATCAAGGTGCTGGAGCTGTCCCACATGATCATGGGGCCGGCCGCCGGCCTCGCGCTGGCCGACCTGGGCGCCGAAGTGATCAAGCTGGAACCGATCGACGGCGACCGCACGCGGCGCCTGAAGGGCTCGGGCAGCGGCTACTTTCCCGTCTTCAACCGCAACAAGCAGAGCCTGTCGATCGACCTGAAATCGGCCGAGGGGCAGGCGCTGGCGCGGCAGCTGGCGCTGCAGGCCGACATGGTGGTGGAGAACTTCCGCGACGGCGGCCTGGCGCAGTACGGGCTGGACTACGCCTCGCTGTCGGCCGAGAACCCGCGGCTGATCTACGTGTCGCTCAAGGGCTTCCTGTCGGGCCCCTACAAGCACCGCACCGCGCTGGATGAAGTGGTGCAGATGATGGGCGGGCTGGCCTACATCAACGGCGGCGCCGACACGCCGCAGCGGGTGGCGGCGTCGGTCAACGACATCCTGGGCGGCACCTTCGGCGTGGTGGGCGCGCTGGCCGCGCTGCACGACCGCCACGTCACCGGCCGCGGCCGCCACGTGCGCTCGGGCCTGTTCGAGAACAACCTGCTGCTGGTGGCACAGTTCATCGCGCAATACCAATTGACCGGCACCGCGCCCAAGCCTTTCGGCGCGGAGCGCAAGCCGCCATGGGGCGTGTACGACGTCTTCGAGACCGCCGACGGACGGGTGTTCGTGGCCGTGGTGGGCGATGCCCAATGGCGTAATTTCGCGCGGAAATTCCTGCCGCCGGAATGGGCCGCCGATCCGCGCCTGGCCACCGCGGTGGACCGCGAGGCGGCGCGTTCGTGGCTGGTGCCGGGCGTGGGCGCGATCCTCAAGACCTGGAAGACCGACGCATTGTGCGCGGCGCTGGAAGCCGCCAATCTGTCGTACGGGCCGATCCGCCAGCCGCACGACCTGCTGCACGACGAGCACCTGAACGCCGGCGGTGCGCTGCTGGCCACCGCGCTGCCCGACGGCGGCGAAATCGCGGCGGCGGCGTTGCCGATCGAATTCGATGGCCTGAAGGCCGGCAAGCGGTTCGATCCGCCGGCCCAGGGCCGCGATACCGAAGCCATCCTGCGAGGGTTGGGGCTGGATGCCGCGCGCATCGACGCCCTGCGCGCGGCGGGCGTGGTGCATTGCGAGGACAAGACATGAACCGGCCGTAGAGCCGGTCCCCCGTCGAGGCGGCGCCAGACCGCCAAGACATCCATCAAAGAGGAGACAATCCGATGATCCGCAGACTCTTGGCGGTGGCCGCGATGGCCGTCGCATGCGTGGCGCACGCGCAGGACTATCCCAGCAAGCCCATCCGCATCATCATCCCATCCACGCCGGGCGGCGGCACCGATTACATCGGGCGCCTGATGGGCAACAAGCTGCATGAACTGAATGGCTGGTCCGTGGTGCCCGAGAACAAGCCGGGCGCCGGCACGGCGCTGGGGCTGGCCGAGGCCGCGCGCGCGCCGGCGCAGGGCTATGACCTGGTGATCGGGCAGTCCGACAACGTCACGCTGATTCCGCTGCTGATGAAGGTCGCCTACGACCCGGTCAAGGACCTGGTGCCGGTGGCGCTGGTGGCGACCACGCCGATGGTGCTGCTGGTGTCCGATAGCTCGCCCTACAAGACCTTGCCGGAGGTGATCGAGGCGGCCCGCAAGGCGCCCAATACGCTGTCCTACGGCACCTCGGGCACGGGGGGCGGCGTGCACATCGCCATGGAGATGCTGCAGCACGAGGCCGGCTTCAAGATGCAGCACGTGCCGTACAAGGGCTCGGCGCCGGCGCTGGCCGACCTGATGGGCGGCCACCTGCAGTTCGCCGGTTCGTCGATCTCGTCGGCGGCCTCGTTGATCAAGGCCGGCAAGGTGCGCGCGCTGGCGGTGACGTCGCCCAAGCGCAATCCTGCGCTGCCCGACGTGCCGACCGTGGCCGAGCTGGGCTACAAGGATTTCAGCGTGGTGACCTACTACGGCGTGCTGGCGCCGGCCAAGACGCCCGCCGCCGTGGTGGCGCGGCTGAACGCCGACTTCAACAAGCTGCTGGCGCGCCAGGACGTGCGCGATGCGCTCGCCGCGCAGGGGCTGGAAGCCGATCCGGTGTCGTCGGAACAGTTCGCCGCGCTGATCCGTTCGGACATTGGCAAGGCGCGCCAGACCATCGCCACCGCCGGCATCGTGGTGCAGCAGTAGCGGCCGGGGCATTCGACCAGGGAAACGCCATGGAACAGCAAGTGAGGTTGTGCGAGGTCGGGCCGCGTGACGGCCTGCAGATGGCGCGCGGCATGATGGCCGCCGACGACAAGCTGCGCTGGATCCGGCAGCTGGCGGCGGCCGGGCTGCGCGAGATCGAGGTGGGCAGCTTCGTGTCGCCGCGGCTGGTGCCGCAGATGGCCGATACCGGGCAGGTGCTGCCGCAAGCGCTGGCCATCGACGGCGTGACGGTGTGCGCGCTGGCCTGCAACCTGAAGGGCGCTATCGCCGCCTACGAAGCGGGCGCGCACGTCATCGCCATCCCCGTGTCGGTCAGCGACACGCATAGCCATGCCAACGTCGGTAAAGGCACCGACGCGCAGGTCGAGGCCGTGGCCGCCATCGCCGACTGGCTGCGGGCGCAGGCGCGGCCGGTGCGGCTGGACGTGGCGGTCGCCACGGCCTTCGGCTGCTCGATGGAAGGCGCGGTGCCGGTGCGCCGCGTGGCCCAGGTGGCCGCGGCGGTGATGCGCGCAGGCGTCGACGAGATCGCGCTGGCCGATACCGTCGGCTACGCCCATCCGGCGGGCGTGCGCGAAGCCGTGCGGGCAGCGCAGGACGCGGTTGGCGCGCGGCTGGTGAAGCTGCACCTGCACGACACCATGGGGCTGGGGCTGGCCAACGCGCTGGCCGGCCTGGACGAAGGCATTCGCGCTTTCGACGCCTGCCTTGGCGGGCTGGGCGGCTGCCCGTTCGCGCCGGGGGCGTCGGGCAACATCGTCACCGAGGACCTGGTGTTCATGCTGGAGAGCATGGGCTATCGCACCGGCGTGGACCTGCCGCGGCTGCTGGCCGCGCGCGCCTTGCTGGCGGCATCGCTGCCGCAGGAGACCTTGCGCAGCGGCGTGGCGGCGGCGGGCATTCCCAGGACGTACCCGGCGGCCCTGGCCGCCTGAGCCGGCGCCGCGCGGCGGACGGCAATGCGGCGGCGGTATCATGTGCCGTCCTCATTCAGGCGGCCCGCCGCCGCGCGCCCATGGCTATCGTCTCCACTCCGTTGCTCGACCGCCTGCTGACCGACGGCGTCATCCGCCAGGACCACCACGACGCCGCTCGCCAGCGGCTGGGCGACGCCACCACGGAACCCTGGGCCTCGCTGGGCGAGGCGCTGTTCTGGCTGGTGGACGAGCACATCGTGTCCGACGAGGACCTGGCCGCCATCGGCGAGCTGTCCGTGACCGAGGCCGCCTTCGCCGGCAATGCCACGCGCCGCCAGGCGCTGGCCGAGATGGACGCGCTGATGCAGCGCAAGCTCGAGGAATACGAACGGCAGATACGCCAGGTCGCGCTCAAGAGCGCCTTTCCCGGCCCGCGCTGGGCCTGGCTGGGCGGTGGCGTGATCGCCGTGGCCGCGGCGGCCTGGTATCTGTTCGCGCCGGCCACGCCGCCGCGGTGCGATGACGCCGACGTGCAGAAGACCCTGCGCGCCAGCATGTTCACCTCGCGCATCCAGCAGATGTCCCGCAACCCGCTGGTCGGGGGCGTGGCGCCCGCCGACCTGTACCTGGCGACGTTTTCGGATGTGAAGGAAGTCGGCTACATCAAGCCCGAACGGTCGCGTGGCTGCATCGCCACGCTCAAGGCCGGCGAGGCCACGTCCTCCCTGGCCTACACCATCGGCCCGAACGACAAGGGCGAGATGATGATCGCCGGCGCGGATCCGCGCGTGGTGCGCGCCCGCTACGGCCAGCTGGATGCCGATGGCAAGCCGCGCGCCGTCGGCCAGCCGGCTGGCGCGGCGCGGCTGGCCGCCGCTTTCGAGCAGGGCGCGGCGGCGTTCGACGAGCTGACCCGGGGCGCGGCGCGCAAGGCAGCGTATGACCGGCAGCGCGAGCGCAGGGGCCTGCCGCCGGAGACCGATACGCGCACCGTGCGCAATGTGCAGCCGCTGGGCGACTGCAAGGATCTTGGCGGTGGCAGGTGGTCATGCCGCCTGCAGGCCGAGTATCGCGACCGGCTGATGTCGGCCATCGGCCGCGCCGACTGGCAGGTGTTCGAAGGCGATTTCGAGTTCTTGCAGGAGGGCGACGCCTGGCGCGTGGGCGAACCCTTCACGCGCCAGTACATGGACGCGGTGGTGCGCGGCCGGGTGGCGGAGATGAAGGGCGACGAGGCGGCGCAGCGGCTGGAGCAGATCCAGCGCCAGCGGCCGGAGGCCGTGCCCACGGCCCAGCCCGAGGCGCCCGCCAGGGCGGGCAGCCGCGAGCATCGCGGCGACGGCGCCGTCATCAACAAATAGGACAGGTCGCCGTTCGTCTGACGCTTGTTCAGGCCGCGACGGCGTCGCGTTCCCGCCGGCGGGCGAAGAGGAACACGTGGTGGTATTTGTCGCGCATCGGATGGCGCGACTGTTCGACGCCGGCGATCGGCGGCACGAAGGGGGCGAACAGGCCGAGCGCGTCGATGTGCACGGGGAAGGGCGCGCGTTCGGGCGTGTCGTTGTAGCCCAGGATGAGCAGGCCGCCGGGCTTGAGCACGGCGTGGCATTGCTCCAGCATGCGCTCGTAGCCGGCCTGCTCGTTCAGGCCGTAGCCGATCAGGCCGTTGGCGATCACCACGTCGAAATAGCCCGGCTCGTAGAGCGCCGCCATCTCGGTGGCGCTGCCGGTCAGGTGGCGGCCAGGCACGCCGTAGCGGGCCTGTTCCGGATCCATGTCGAGCGAATGGAATTCCGGCTTCAGCAGCCGCGGATAGTGCCAGGTGTATTCGCCCATGCCCAGGAAGAGGCAGCGCCCCGGGCCTTGCGGGCCGTCCGCCTGCTGGTTGAGATAGTCGAAAATCTGCTGTTCCAGGAAGGCCCGGTTCGGCGCCCGCAGCGGAAACTGCACGCCGCAGCGCGCGGCCAAAGCGGGGGACAGCCGGAACAAGCCTGACTTGAATGCGTCTTTGAATTTGGGCATACGGATCGCACCTGGCTGTGTCGCCGGTTCTTGACCGGGTTCGCCACCGCGAGCCACCCGGAATGCGCCAGATAGTAGACGAAATCGTTTCTATTCAGGGCTTGTTCAGGTGTTAATGATATTTGCGCCACATGCGCGAGAACGGACGCGCGCCGTCCCGGCCTGGCGCAAGCAGGCGACGTGGGCAAGCCGAGGGGATTTGGGGGGCTGTGGGCGGTCTTCTGGCGGAAGCGGTGGGATTCGAACCCACGAAGGGTTTAACCCCTTGCCGGTTTTCAAGACCGGTGCAATCGACCACTCTGCCACGCTTCCTGATGCGCAATGTACTGCGCAAGCGGCAATCCGGCCGCCAGGCAAACACTCTACCTGGCGAAAACGCGACTTGCCGTAAAGGGCGCAATAATAATCCATTTGCTGCGAAGGAGGCACGCGATGCACGCTGTAGAAATCTCCCGCCCGGGCGGCCCCGAGGTCCTGGTTCCCGCCGAACGCCCCACGCCCGAGGCTGGCAAGGGCGAAGTCCTGATCAAGGTCAGCGCCGCGGGCGTCAACCGCCCCGACGTGTTCCAGCGCAAGGGCAACTACGCGCCGCCTCCCGGCGCGTCCGACCTGCCGGGCCTGGAAGTGGCCGGCGAGATCGTCGGCGGCGACCTGGCCGGCAGCGGCTTCGCGGTGGGCGACAAGGTCTGCGCCCTGGTCGCGGGCGGCGGCTATGCCGAATACTGCGTCGCGCCGACGGCGCAGTGCCTGCCGATCCCCAAGGGCCTGTCCGACATCGAGGCGGCCGGCCTGCCGGAAACCTACTTCACCGTCTGGAGCAACGTGTTCGACCGCGGCCGCCTGGCCGATGGCGAGATCCTGCTGGTCCACGGCGGCGCCAGCGGCATCGGCACCACGGCCATCCAGCTGGCCCGCGCCATGGGCCACACGGTCTACGCCACCGTCGGCAGCGATGACCGCGCCCGCGCGGTCGAGGCCCTGGGCGCCACGCGCGGCATCAATTACAAGACGCAGGACTTCGTCAAGGAAGTGAAGGACGCCACCGGCGGCCGCGGCGTCGACGTGATCCTGGACATGGTGGCCGGCGACTACATCGCCCGCGACATGCAATGCCTGGCCGACGACGGCCGCATCGTCATCATCGCCCAGCTGGGCGGGGCGCAGGCCAATGTCGATACCAGCCAGGTCATGCGCCGCCGCCTGACCATCACCGGCTCGACCCTGCGGCCGCGTCCGGTCGACTTCAAGGGCGCCATCGCCCGGGCGCTGCGCGAGCACGCCTGGCCGCTGCTGGAGCAGGGCGCCATCAAGCCGATCGTGCACGCCACCTTCCCGCTGGCCCAGGCCGCCCAGGCCCACGCCATGATGGAAAGCGGCGAGAACATCGGCAAAATCATCCTGACCATGTAAGAAACGCGCGGTGTTCGGCGCGGCGCCGCGCAACAGGATACAATCACGGGTTTCGCCTGGAATTATTTCCAGGCCAGCCCGTGGGCGGGTGCTTTTCCCCCGGGTTCACCCACTCTGACATTTGCGCCATGACTTCAGTCGAACACCGCTCCCGCCTCGTGCTGGGCAACTGGAAGATGCACGGCAACCTGGCCGAGAACGCCGCGTTGCTGACCGAACTGCGCGCCGCGGATGCCGCCAGCCATTGTGAAATCGGCGTCTGCGTTCCGTTTCCGTACCTGGCGCAGGCCGCCTCGGCCCTGACCGGCAGCGCCGTGTCCTGGGGCGCGCAGGACGTCAGCGCCCACGACAAGGGAGCCTACACGGGCGAAGTCTCGGGCGCCATGCTCAAGGAATTCGGCTGCCGCTATGCGCTGGCCGGCCACTCCGAGCGCCGCGTGCTGCACGGTGAAACCGACCAGATGGTCGCCGACAAGGCCCGCGCGGCCCTGGCCGCCGGCCTGACCCCGGTGGTCTGCGTGGGCGAGTCCCTGGCCGACCGCGAAGGCGGTAACACGCTGGCCGTGATCGAGCGCCAGCTCAAGCCGGTGCTGGCGCTGGGCGCCGAGGCCGTGTCGCGCATGGTGCTGGCCTACGAGCCCGTCTGGGCCATCGGCACCGGCCGCACCGCCAGCCCCGAGCAGGCGCAGGAAGTCCACGGCGCCATCCGCGCCGCCCTGGCCGCGCTGGGCGCGGCCCAGGTGCAGGTTTTGTACGGCGGCAGCGTCAAAGCTGCCAATGCCGCCAGTTTGTTCGCCATGACTGATATCGACGGAGCCCTGGTCGGCGGCGCGTCGCTCGTGGCCGAAGAATTTTTGCGAATCGCCGCCATCTAAGTTTCCGTTCCGGAGTCTGTAATGCCCTTGATGCTCAAACTTCTGCTGGCCGTCCAAGTGATCTCGGCGCTGGCTATCATCGTGCTGGTCCTGCTGCAGCAGGGCAAAGGCGCCGACATGGGGTCCGCTTTCGGCAGCGGCTCGTCGGGCAGCCTGTTCGGCGCCACCGGCGCGGCCAACTTCCTGTCGCGCGCCACCAAGTGGGCCGCGGTGGTCTTCTTCGCTTCCACGGCCGGCTTGGCCTACGTCAGCCACAAGGGCACCAGCGGCCCGGCCGTCGAGTCCGGCGTGATGCAGAACTTCCCGGCCGACCGTTCCGTGCCGCAGGTGCCGGGCGCCGCGCCCGCCCCGCAAGGCGCCGGCGCATCGTCGGTGCCGGGCGCGTCGTCCGTGCCGGGCGCCGCCTCGTCGGTTCCTGGCGCCGGTTCGGCGCCGGCCGCCAAGCCGGACGCCTCGGTGCCGTCGGCTCCGGCCCCCGCCGCTGGCGACAAGCCGGCCGAGACGCCCGCCAAGTAAGCGTCCCGACCCCATGCAAAAGGCCGGCTATCGCCGGCCTTTTTCTATGGCGTTCCGCCTTGGATCGCCGAGGGTCTTGCCTGCAGTGCGCTCAGGCGCCGGGCAGCATGTGGCGCGCCGAGACGGCGAGGATGCGCTCGGCGGATTCGCGCAGCTGGCGCGCTTCGCGGTAGGCCCGCAGAGACACGACGGCATCGTAGCGGCGGGAGCTGCGCGGGCCGGCGAGCAGTGTGGGACGGCGGGTCAGGATCGGGGATATCAGACGTTGCATGGTGGAGCCTTTCTACGGGCCTGAGGCCCTGTTGTGTATGGCTGGCATCGTAAGCCGGCCAGGCATGCGCGCCAACGAATTCCCTTTCATATGAATATCCGGGGGGAATTCCCCGGGAATGGTCCCGGGTGTGCGCACGGCGACGCCAGTATTGCCGGCCGACATGACAGATTGATGCCAGGCGCGGCGCGGCTTGTAAGGGCTTGTTGCCCAGGCGGTAAGGCGGCCGGCGCGGACGTCAGGACTGGCGATGGCATGCCGGGTAGCGTGGGTGTCCGGTGGCGCGGCATGAATTGACGCGAAGCGCCAATTGCGTGATAGAATGTTCGACTTTCCAGGAAAGCATGGCTTTTCTGGCAAAAGTTAGCCGACGTGGTGAAATTGGTAGACACGCTATCTTGAGGGGGTAGTGGCGAAAGCTGTGCGAGTTCGAGTCTCGCCGTCGGCACCAGGAATTCCTCGTAAAAGGCCCGCTGGAACGCAAGTTCCAGCGGGCCTTTTGCTTTCGCTTGTGCCGCGTCAGTCGCCCGCGCGCGACTTCGGGCGGAACGATTTCCACGTCCGCATCAAACCTTTCATTTAGCTGTTATTGCCCCGTCATCTTCGACAGCGATCATGCCGGCAGGCTGGGTCGCGGGTGAGCCAGTCAACAACAGTGACAATGACAGGAAAACTGATGAGTTCTTCGGACCAGGACGACATCCCGTCCAACCCCTCCACGGCACCGCATTTCAACGAAGTGGTGCGACGCGCGGTGTCGCGCCGCGGCTTCCTCAAGGCTGGCCTGGGCGCCGGCGCGGTCGGTTTCATGGGCGCGGGCCTGACGGCCTGTGGCGGCGATGACGATGATGATTCGTCCAATGGCAATCCGGGCACCAACCCGGGCGGCGAGACGCCCGCCAAGCCGGTCGAGCTCAATTTCAAGGCCGTGCCCATCAGCACCGCCGACACCGTGGTGGTCCCCGAGGGCTACCAGTTCGCCGTGATCAGCCGCTGGGGCGATCCGCTCTTCACCGGCGCGCCGGCGTTCAAGGCCGACGCCAGCAACGGCGGCGACGACCAGGCCCGCCAGCTGGGCTACAACCATGACGGCCTGCACTTCTTCCCGATCGACGGCAGCGACAGCGTCAACGGCAGCAGCGTGGAAGGCCTGATGGTCACCAACCACGAATACACCACGCCGGAATACTTCTACCCCGTCGGCGTGCAGCCCGGCAACGCGCAGTGGAACCTGGACTGGGTGCGCAAATCGCAGCACGCGCACGGCGTATCGGTGCGCCACCTGCGCCTGGCCAACGGCAAGTGGGAAGCGGTGCTGGATTCGCCGTTCAACCGCAGCGTCAACGCCAACGTCGCCATGCAGCTGGTGGGCCCCGCCGCGGGCAACCGTCTGGTGCGCACCAACGCCGACCCGTCGGGCACGCGCTGCTTCGGTACCTTCGGCAACTGCGGCAACGGCTACACGCTGTGGAACACGTACCTGACGTGCGAAGAGAACTTCACCGATTACTTCGGCGTCGGCACGGCCGACCCGGCCACGGTGAACTACCCCGATGCCGAATACCAGGCGCACATGGAGCGCTACAAGGGCTCGGGCAAGACCTCCAGCAGCTCGTACCGCTGGGATCACTACGACAACCGCTTCAACTGGGCGCAGGAGCCCAATGAATACAACCGCTGCGGCTGGGTGGTCGAGATCGATCCGTTCGATCCGAACTCCACGCCCAAGAAGCTGACCGCGCTGGGCCGCTTCAAGCACGAGAACGCCGCGATGACGCTGGCCGACGACAAGCGCGTGGTGGTCTACATGGGCGACGACCAGGTCAGCGAATACATCTACAAGTTCGTGTCCGACGGCAAGTACGATCCGGCTCGCCCGGCGCTGAACCGCCTGTTGCTGGACCGGGGCACGCTGTACGTCGCGCGTTTCCTGGACGGCGCCGCGCAGGGCGATGCCATGGGCGTGGGCGAATGGATCCCGCTCAAGCTCGACACGCCGGCGCAGGCCGGCGGCACGCTGGGCGCGCTGTTCAACCAGGACATGGGCGAACTGCTGGTCAAGACGCGCCAGGCCGCCGACGCGGTGGGCGCGACGCCGATGGACCGGCCCGAGTGGATCACCACCCACCCGACCACCCGCGAAGCCTACGTCACGCTGACCAACAACAGCTCGCGCGGCAGCGGCAGCGCCCGCTATCCCGGCGGCCCCGTGCATCCGGGCGCCAACGACGCCAACCCCCGCACCGGCAACCAGTACGGCCAGATCGTGCGCTGGCGCGAGAAGAACGGCGATCCGGCGTCGCTGACCTTCGAGTGGGACATCTTCGTGCTGGCCGGCAACCCGACGCTGTATCCGCGCACCGACCTGCGCAGCGGTTCGGCCAACATCACCGCGGACAACACCTTCAACAGCCCGGACGGCCTGGCCTTCGACAAGCGCGGCCTGCTGTGGATCGAGACGGACGGCAACTACTCCAACACCGGCGTCTACGCCGGCCAGGGCAACAACCAGATGCTGGTTGCCAACCCGGCCACCAAGGAGATCCGCCGCTTCATGACCGGCCCGATCGGTTGCGAAGTGACCGGCCTGACCTGGACGCCCGACCAGAAGTTCCTGTTCATCAACATCCAGCACCCGGGCGAAGGCCCGAGCGTGACGGATGCGCAGAACAATCCGCTGATGGCCTCGAAGTGGCCCGACGACGCCACCGCCAGCCGGCCGCGTCCGGCCACGGTGGTGATCTGGAAGCAGGACGGTACCCCGGTCGGCACCTGATGCCGCCTGATCGGCCGGCGGTCCCGGGCTCGTCCCGTGGCCGCCGGATACCGGTGTGATGCATTGGCCGGCGCCTTGTGCGCCGGCTTTTTTATGCGTGCCAGGCCTGCCCGCGGGGCTGGGGATGGCGTGCGAGCCGCGCTACCGCTATCGCAGATGGCCGCCGTAGGCGATGGCCGCCAGCACGAAGGTGACCGCGCCCACCGCCGCCAGCCAGTTCGCGCGCCTGGCCGCCAGGGCATCGCGCCGCGCCATGCCGATGAGCACCGCGATCAGCGACCATAGCCCCGTGAACGCCAGCAAGGTCAGCGTGTAGACGAAGTTCGAGAGATCGTAGCCGCCGCCGCCGATGGACGGATACTCGGCGCTCCTGGGCCAGAGCAGGGCGATGTGCCAGCCCACGATGACGGCGAACACGGCAAGCCAGATCTGGAATCGTCGGTCTTTCAGCATCGGGGGAATCTCCGGGTGGGCACGCGTCTAGTCTGACATCGATGCGCCCAGTCCGAAATCTGCCTGTCCCGCATCGAAGGTGTCGGCCTTCGCGGGCTCGCCACGCGCGCCGGCGGGAATATCCGCCCCATCTGCTTCGTCCACCCTGCACGTACACCGCCGGCAGCAAGGGCGTTCACGCCATGGACGAGAGTGTTCCCTTGCAACAATAGTTATATATAATTAACAATACGTATTTAATAGTTATATTTAATTAATCAAATAGGCATTGCCCGGCCCGGCCGGCTGCCGCAGGAGGTTTCATGCAGGACTCCCATTCCCCCTCACGCACCCTGCGCAGCACGGGCGGCCTGATCATGCTCGGATTCACCGTGGTTCTCTGCCTGATGGTGCTGCTGACCGTGGTCGGCATCACCCAGGTGAACCGCATGAACGGCGCGCTCAGCGCCATCAACGAAGGTCATGGCGTCAAGCAGCGCTACGCCATCACCTTCCGCGGCAGCGTCCATGACCGTTCCATCGCGCTGCGCGACGCCGTGCTGGCCAATCCCGCCGAGCTGCGCGCGCTGGTGGCCGACATCGAGCGCCTGAAGCGCCAGTACGACGAGGCGGCCGTGCCGATGGATGCCCTGTTCGTCCAGGGTGCCGAGGTGTCGGACCAGGAACGCGAGACGCTGGCCGGCATCAAGGACGTCGAGGCGCGCACGCTGCCCGTGGTGCAGCGCCTGCTGGCGGCGCTGGAGCGGGGCGACGCGGCGCAGGCGCGGCCCTTGCTGGACCAGGCGCGGCCGCTGTTCGTGCAGTGGCTGGCGGCCATCAACCGCATGATCGACCTGGAAGAGCGCCTGATGAAGGACCAGAGCGACATGGCGCGGCGCGTGGGGATCGACTTCCAGCAGCTGATGCTGGCCTTGACCGGCGTGGCCATCCTGCTGGGCGCGGGCCTGGCCTGGCTGATCGCCCGCCGTATCACCCGCGCGCTGGGCGCGGAACCGGCGGCGCTCAAGCGCATCGCGCAATCGGTCAGCGCCGGCGACCTGGCCAGCCCGATCGCGGTCAAACCGGGTGACGAGAGCAGCATCCTGGCTACCTTGGCGGGGATGCAGCGCAACCTGGCCTCGGTGGTTGGCGGCGTGCGCCAGCATGCCGACGCGGTGTCGGTGGTGAGCGTGCAGCTGGCCGAAGGCAATGCCGACCTGTCGGCCCGCACCAGCGACGAGGCGCGCGCCCTGCGCCAGACGGCGGACTCGATGGAAGAACTGACCGGCGCGGTCAAGCGCAACGCGCACGAGGCGCAAGAGGCCGGCGTGATGGCGGGCCAGGCCATGGACGCCGCGCGCCAGGGCAGCCAGACCATGCATGCCGTTGTCGACACCATGGAGCACCTGTCGAAGGCGTCGGCGCAGATTTCCGAGATCACGTCGGTGATCGAAGGCATCGCGTTCCAGACCAACATCCTGGCGTTGAACGCGGCGGTCGAGGCGGCGCGGGCGGGCGAGCAGGGCAAGGGCTTCGCCGTGGTCGCGAGCGAAGTGCGCTCGCTGGCGCAGCGCTCGGCCACGGCGGCCAAGGAGATCAACACGCTGATCAGCCAGTCGGCCGAAACCGTGCGCCAGGGCGTCGAGCGCGTCGGCGCCGCGGGGCAGACCATGGACCTGATCCTGGACTCGATCACCCAGACCACGGCGACCATGCACGGCATCGTGCAGGCCTCGGTCGAGCAGACCGGGCGCATCGAGCACGTGGCGCGGGTCATCGCGCAACTGGACGAGGACACGCAGAAGAACGCGCAACGCGTCGAGGAAGCCTCGGCCGGCGCCGAGGCGCTGCGCGAGCAGGCCGCGGACCTGCGGCAGGCGGTCTCGGCGTTCCGCGTCGGCGGCGCGGGCGCCATGGCGGTTGGGCGTATCGCGCCCGCGGGCAACGGACGGCTGTTGCCGGCCTGATTGCATCGCCGCCACCGGCGCGTGGCGGCAACGATGCCTGGCCGGGCGCGCTACACGTCTGCCAGCGGCTCGGCCTGGTAGGCGCGGTGCAGCTGTTCGATGAAGGCGTGCGCCGGGGGCAGGGCGATGTCGGCCACCCGGCTGACCGCGATGCCCGGCGTCCACGAGTTCATGACCGCCGCGCCTTGCAGTCCGGCGACGTCGGCGGGGGCGATCGGGCGGGTTCGCTGCGGCACGCCCATCCGCGCCAATTGCCGTTGCACCATGCCCATGGTGGTGCCGATGAGCATGTCGGCCTCGGGCCACACCACCGCTTCGCCATCCCAGAACGCCAGGTTCCAGATCGACGCCTCGCTCAGGCGGCCCTGGCGGTCGACGAACGCGACATCGTCGTAGCCGGCCTCGGCGGCCTGCCGCAGGTAATAGGTCTTGGCGGCTTCGCCGACGTGCTTGATCGCCGGCACCAGGCGTTCGTGCGCGACCGTGGCCAGCGCCAGCGGACCGGCCGGCCCGCCAGCGGGCGGACCGGTGCGCACCAATACCCGCGGCCGCGCGTCCGGGCCGGCCACGGTGAATTCGCCCGCGGGTGAATAGAGCGTGGCGGTCAGCGACTGGTCGGCCGGTCCGGCCTGGATCGCCGCGCGCAGGCGGGCGCGGATCTCCCCGTCCGGCAAGGCCTGGCCGAAGAGGGTTTGCGAGGCGGTCCGCAACCGCCGCAGGTGCAGGTCCAGGCCACGCACGCGGCGATCGCGCACCTGCAGCGCCGTGAAGTGCGCGTAGCCGGCGAACGCCAGCGGCGCCAGGTCCGCCTGGGTGGCGGCCTGGCCATCTAGTTGAACGACAAAGGAATCGGCGTCTGCCGGCATGGGAAATCTCCAGGAAAGGCCGCCGCGCCGCGGATTGCCGGCGGGGGCGAAGGATCGGGGGCGAGGCGCAGGGCCTGTTCGGTGCAGGCACTATCCCCGTTCGCGGCGGGCCTGGGAAACGAATGATTTTCAACCGATCTTCAAGCAGGCCTTGAAGATCGACGCGGTGCGGAAGGGGCTTGAGGGCACGAGGCGCGCCAGGCGAATCGATGCGCCATCCTCTGTGTCGAGAGCCATTCGCTACAAAACTGGAACAGTTTGTTCCGGGAAAAAGCGCCGTTTTATGGCCCGGAAAGGTGGCCGCTCGCGGCATCGGCCAGTAGAATTTGCTCACTCCTTACCCTCTATCTACCAGTCGAAAGGCATATCCTCATGAGCAACGCATACCTCGACGCACTGAAGAAGCGCCGTACGCAATATTCGCTGGGCCGCAACCTGTCCGCCTCGAAAGAGGAACTGGCGTCCCTGATCCAGGAAGCGATCAAGCACAGCCCCTCGTCGTTCAATTCGCAGAGCTCGCGTGCCGTGGTCCTGTTTGGCGCTGAAAGCGACAAGCTGTGGAACCTGGCCATCGAGGAAGTGCGCAAGGTCGCCCCGGCCGAAGGCTTCGACAAGACCGAAGCCAAGCTCAAGAGCTTTGCCGCTGGCGTCGGCACCGTGCTGTTCTTCGAAGACCAGGACGTGGTGCGCAGCCTGCAAGAGAAATTCGCGCTGTACGCCGACAACTTCCCCGTGTGGTCGGAGCAGGCGGGCGGCATGGCCCAGCTGTCGGTCTGGACCGCGCTGGCCAACGCCGGCGTGGGCGCCAGCCTGCAGCACTACAACCCGCTGATCGACGCCGCCGTGGCGCGCGAGTGGAACATCCCCGCCAGCTGGAAGCTGCGCGCGCAGATGCCGTTCGGCTCGAACGAAAACGGCTTCGGCGACAAGGGCTTCATGGACGACGCCGAACGCTTCCGCGTGATCGGCTGATCCGGCGGGCGCCTGGCGCCCGGATCGAAAAACCCGCACGTCCCCATCATGGGACCTGCGGGTTTTTTCATGGCGAGTATCCCCCTGGCACGGGACGGGAAAACCCGCGGGCCGTGGGTGCGCGGGCAGGGCCAGGGGCCGGGCGCACGGCGGGCAGGCATAATCCGGGGTTTTGTCCGTATCCAAGAAGGCCCTGCCGTGACCGACGCCGTACCCATCAGCCAAGCCGACTACGACCTGCCCCTCGAGACGCTGGAAGCCCATCTGCTGGCGCAGCGCCAGCGCGCCGCCGATGTGGTCAACGCGGCCACGCGCACCTGGACCTGGATACGCCACGGGTCGTTCCTGGCGTCCATCGTCATCGTCGGCATCGAGAAGCTGACCACCGGCAAGGTCGGCGCGCACACCGCGGTCTTCGCCAGCGTGATGCTGCTGATGGCGCTGAGCTTCATCGCCGCCGCCAAGACCCGCCGCATCATCAAGGGCCTGGGCAATGGCCAGCCGACGCCGAAATGGGTGCTCAAGCGCATGATCCGCAAGACCATTTTCAAGGGCGCCGCGAGCCTGAAGGGATCGGCGCGCTTCTATCCGGACCGCTTCGTGCTGGACCAGAATGGCAGCCATTTCGAATCCGAATATGAAAACGACAAGATCGAACTGATGGCGCTGACGCCGGATTATCTGCAGATCATTCCGGTGCAGCGCCAGGACGTGCCGGACGAGGTGTATTTCATTCCGCTGGCGCAGGTCAGCCAGCCCGAGGAATTGCTGAAGTTCCTGGGCGGCAAACCGAATTATGTGGATGCAGCCTGATTTTTTGGCGCGCGATGCGCTGTCATTAATCTGAATGGAACGGAGATCGGTATAAGATTCACCTCTTTACGATTTCAGGGACGAAACCTCACCGGTTTCGTCGGTAGCCATGGCTCGTTTCATCCTGGGAGTGAAACCCCCGCAAACCGAGGTCGCCGCGGCCCTGCGGGTCGATGCGGCGCCCGCGGGCCCGAGGACGCGGCTGGCCGGCGCTGAATTGCAGGCGCGTCTGCGCCAGAAGCGTTCAAGCGCGTATGTCGAAGCGATGACCCGCCTGGATGCCGGCGGGCACGTGCACAGCGTGGCCGCCACCGAAGCGTTGATGGAAGCGCTGCGCCAGGAGTTTCCCGATATCCATATCGACAACCTGCCGATCGGAATATTGGCCAAGTGTTTCCTGGGCGATGATTTCGAGGTCCATACCCTCGACCGCACCGGCAGCATCATTCAGCATTTCCGGCGTGGCCAGCCCGTGCCGAACGGCATGGATCGCGCGCGCGCATTGGCGCGGGGCGGCCAGTATGCATTTATCGAGGTCTATGCCGACAAACTGATCACGGTCAGTCCGACGGGGCAGACCGCCATTATCGATGGTTGAACCTTCATAATCATGGCGACCACCAATACCGTAAGACCCGCCGACCTGAGCGGCATCCTGGGTTCGTTGCGCAACCTGAACGACACGATTTCCACGATGTCGAACCGGGTCGGCGTGATGGGCGCCGAACTGAACCAGACCCGCGCCGATCTGTCACGGCTGGAGCGGGCGTTTGCCGACTTTGTCGAGTCGGACGTGAAGGCCAAGGAACTGGCCCTGGCCGAGACGCGCCAGGTGAAGGTACGCCAGGAACTGGAAACCAAGTACGAGTACTACGGCATCGTGCGCCGCCACGCCACGGGCATCCTGCAGGCGTCCGATATCCAGCTGGTGCGCAAGGAAACCCTGCGCGGCGCGACCGAGGAACTGATGATTTCGGCGCCGCGTTATTGGCTGGCGCCGGCATTGGTGGCGCTGTCGGCCTGGCTGGGCGACAACCGCGAGCTGGCCGAGCGCGCGCTGGCCGAGGCCATCCGCCGCGACGATGAAAAGACCTCGCTGTTCTTCGCCCTGATCGCGCGCCGCGCCGGCCGCAACGAGGTCAACCGGACCTGGCTGGATCGTTACTTCGGCATGCAGAACCCGTACAAGCTGAACCGTCAGACGGTTGTCATGGTGGACGCCCTGGCCAACGGCGTGTTCGGGGTCGACGTGACGCTGCATTGCGGCAAGCGGATCGCGGACTGGATCGCCGAGCTGTCCGAGCAGGCCGGCTTCATCGAGGCGCAGCGCGTGCAATGGGGCAAGGCCTTGCTGTCGAAGACGCCGACCAAGGATCATTCGGCCCGCTATCCCAATCTGTATCGCTTCAGCCCGACCTGGCCGACGTTGAACCAGGCGATCAACAGCGCCGCCACGCACGAAATGGTGCTGGCGCACTTCCAGTCCATGTTCCAGGGCGAGATCCGGCCTGCCGCCAGCGTGCTGGCGGCGGTGGACGAACTGTTGAGCAAGCTGGTGACCAGTTTCGATGACGAGGAACTGCCCTTGCGCCGCCAGGAGGAGCTGTGCCGCCTGGTGATCGAAGAGGGCGGCAACCGCCGCGCCGCGCAGGCGCGCTACGACCTGCAGGCGTCAGTGCTGGATGAGGGCGTGGATTTCACGCAATTGCTGACCAACGCGGCCATGCATCCGGACGTTTCGCACGTGACCCGGGCCACGCAGCGCTTCGCGGTGGCGCATTCGCGCGACTGGATCCTGGATGGCTATGGCGACGTGACCGCCAAGACCCGCCTGTCGGTGCCCGCCGATGTGTCCTTGAGCATCGAGGATTGGCAGGGCGTGACGCGGGATGGGGACAATGAAACCGAACTGGTGCAGAGCCTCGAGCAGGAAATCGCCGCGCGGGCAACCCTCAGGTTGAGCGAGATGCGGTGGCCCCTGTGGAATTGGCTGGTGCTGGCGGGCGGGGTGTTCCTGATCATTCATGGTCTTTCCTCCGGCTGGTTCCTGCCGGCGGTGGGCGTGTTCCTGCTGTTGGTGTGTTGGGGCAGCCGCATCCAGTACCTGGATGCGCGCAAGGCCGTCCAGGCTGATTTCGCCAAACTGTGCACGCAAACCACCGAGGCGCTGAAGGCCTGCCTGGCGGAAGTGGTGGAAGTGCGGCGCGAAATCGCCGAGCGTGACGGCGTGGCCACTCACGTGACGGCCTATCTCGAGGGCATCAGCCCCGAGCAGCACATTCTCTCGTCGCGCGATTCGGTGCGCCGAGTCATGATCCAGCCCTGAGGACGTAGCGATGACCCGTCAGATCCACGGCGCCGCGCAGGCGGCGCCTGATACCCCGGTCGAATCGGCCTCGGCCGCAGCGTCCGCCGCGCCCGAACCCGTGCCCGCGACCATCGTCACGACGGCGGAGCATTGCGACGCCCTGGCGGGCGCGCTGCCGGCCTGGGACTTGTTGCCCGCCGCGCCTTTCATCCGCCGTGTCCGCTGATGGTGCCGCCCGACACGGACGTCCCGCGCACCTATGCGCAATGGAGCGCCTGCCTGGACCGCCTGGCTGTGGGCACCGAGGACGAAGCCTGCCTGGATCGGATGCGGCGCGGCGAGTTGTCGTGGGCCGGCGGGGTCGCGACGCTGTTCTCGCAACGCATGGTGGCCGAGTTCAACACGCGCCTGACCCGTTGCTCCGAACACCTGACGCGCGATCTGCGCGTGGGCATGGACGAGAGCCTGATCGTGCGCGCCATTCTCAACGCGCGCCATGCGCTGCATTTTCTGCATCGGCTCGCGGGCGTCGAGTCCTTTCCCGACACCTTGCGCACGCATTTGACGGATGAGGTCCGCAAGTTCGTCCAGCGCGCGCAGGAATCGCTGGAGAACAGCGCGCGTACCGATCGCAGCGGCCGCCTCGCGGTGCTGCTGCGCAATAACCCGTTGTCACGATATGAGGCCTTGACGGCGCCGCCTGTCCTGGCCGATGCGCGTCCCGGCATGGCGCCGATGCCGGAGGCTCCGGCCACGGGCATGCGCCGTCGAAACATTCTCAGTTGAGCGATCCATGAGCGACACCACCGAATTCAAGGCCACGCTGACGCGCTATCTCAAGGCGCGCATTCCCTTCATTTCGATCCGCAGCGCCGAGCGCAGCCGCGTGCTGGATCTGCTGCGTGAGGTCGTGGCGCCGCTGAACGCGCCGGTGTATGTCCACACGCTCTCCCAAGGCACGCGCGAGCTGGTGGGCGGACGCTCGGTCAACGAAGACCGTTCGGTGACGGGCGCGGTGGATTTCGCCAGCCAGCAGTTCGCGCAGCGCCAGAACCTGTCGTGCGTCCTGACCGAAGTTTCCGATATCGAGGACGACACCGCGTCCGCCCGTCATCTGCTGGACGTGGTGATGCTGGCGGCCGAGCACAGTGGCGTGGTGGTGGTCATCACCACCAAGCCGGTCTGGGGGCAGCTGCAGCGGGCGGGCATGGCGTTGACGCTGTCGGCGCCCACCGAAGACGAGATGCAGGCCATCATCCGCGAGAACCTGGATGCCTACCGCGGTCATTTCCCGATCGAATGGGATGCCGACGACGAGCGTCGCGCTGCCGCCATCCTGGCGGGAATCTCGCGCATCGAGGCCGAGAACATCATTGCCACGCTGCTGGCAAACGGCCGCATCACCAAGGCCGACATGGTCGAGCTGATGCATGCGAAGGACCGCATCTTCGCCGACATCAGCGGCATCGAGCGTGTGTCGGTGCGCGGCAATGAACTGAGTGTCGGCGGATTGGGCGGCCTCAAGGCCTGGCTCGACAAGGAGCGCCCGCTGTTGACGGCCGACCTGCGCGAACGCGGCATCCGGCCGCCGCGCGGCGTGTTGCTGGTGGGCGTGCCGGGCTGCGGCAAGTCGCTTTCGGCCAAGGCCATCGCCGCCAGCTGGAGCCTGCCGCTCTACCGCCTGGACCTGTCCACCATCCACGGCCAATACCTGGGCCAGAGCGAGTCACGCCTGAAGGATGCCCTGGCCACCGCCGATCACGTGTCGCCCTGCATCCTGTGGATCGACGAAATCGAGAAGGGGCTGGCCGGCGCGACCGGCGGTTCGAGCGATGGCGGCACGTCCACCCGGCTGGTGGGCCAGTTCCTGTACTGGTTGCAGGAGGCGCGCGCCCGCGTGTTCGTGGTGGCGACCGCCAACGACGTGTCCAAGCTGCCGCCGGAGCTGTTGCGCCGGGGCCGCTTCGACGAGCTGTTCTTTGTCGATCTGCCCACCCCGGTCGAGCGGCGCGAGATCATCGACATCTACGTCAAGCGCGGCCTGAAACAGGCACAGTCCGATGACCTGATGGATGAACTGGTCGAGGCGTCCGACGGCTTCGCCGGCTCCGACCTGGAGGCGGCGGTGCGCGAGGTGGTCAAAGAGGCCTATCTCAATGGCGACGCGGCGGCGACGCCGGACTTGTTCCGCCAGAGTTTCCGCAATGTGGTGCCGCTGTCCAAGACCGCGCCGGAGCAGATCGAGAGCATCCGGGCCTGGGGCCGGGAGCGCGCCGTGCCTGCCTCCGGGCACCCGATCGGCATGGCCGCGGTGCAGGGGCGTCCGCGCCGCCAGGTGCTGGGCTGATCCGGGCGGCGCGGCAAGCGGCGCCTATTCGTAGGCCTGCTTCTGCGCCGACCACTTGAACGTGCGCTTCCACTTGCCGCCCTGCTGGCGCAGCTGGATGTCGAAATAGCCGCCGGTCTTGCCCGGCAGGATCACCAGCGAATTGCTGGCGTCGGATTCGTCATGCTCGCGCGTGCCATCGGGATTCCAGTCGCCGGCGATGGATTTGACGAACGACATGGGTCGGGCGAAGGCGACGCGCAGCGTCGCGCCGTCGATGCGGAACAGATACAGGGCCTCGAAGTCGGCGCCGCCGCCCGAGTAGCCCTCGCTCCAGCCGGCGCGCAGGCCGAACGCGGTGTTGTCGGGCGCAATTCTGTAGGGCGCCAGGTCGAAGCGTTTCCAGCTGGCCGGGGTGGACAGCATCGGGGCGCCGGCGTCCTGCATCGCCAGGTCGATCGGCGGATCGATGTCGGTGTCGCTCCAATCGGTCGGCGTGGTCACGGGAGATTCGGTGCGCGCCACCAGCCTGGGCGCGGCGCCGGGCGCCGAGTCGAAGACGCCGACCCAGACGTCGGTCCGGTCCTCGTCGTGCGACAGGCTGCTGCAGTCGCCGTCGCCGAACTTCTTGAGCCGTTCGGCGCGCTCGGCGCTGGCCGCCAGGCACACCAGCGCCACGTAGGCGCCGGGGCGCTGCGGCCAGGCCTTGGCGCCGGCCACCAGCAGGCGCTTGGGGTTCTGGCCGGGAGCCAGTTGCTGGAGCAGGAAGTCGCTGCTGAAGCCGGCCGGCAACTGCGTGCCCAGGCCGTCGGGCCGGGGCGCGCCGCTCATCTGGCTGTCGTACATCTTGCGGGCGTCCTGCGTCTTGATGGCGCCGGGAACCTGGTCCAGCGATTGCACCCGGGTGTCGGCCAGGGCGGCCGGCGCGTGCAGGGCGAGGACCAGCGGGCAAAGCAGCAAAGCGGCGCGGATACGCATCGGCGTGGCCTGGCGATGAACCAGGCGGTAGTGGAGTTGCCTGATTATCGCTGAACGCCGCTGACGCGTTCCCGTCGGGTCAGTCCGTCTTCCAGCCCCACTTCTTGAAGATCGCGCGGCCGTCGGCCGAGGTCAGGAAGTCGACAAAGGCCTGCGCCTGCGGATTGGATTTGCCATGCCGGGTCACGACCGCGCCCGCGTCGCGGTAGATGCGGTAGGGCTCTTCCACCGGCACCACGTCGGCCAGCGTCGGGTTGGACACCTGCCAGATGTTCCAGATCAGCCACGCGTCGATGCCCTTGTCCTCGGTCCACTGGCTGCGCGCCTGCGCGCTGTTGCCGGCCTCGGGCAGCACCAGGTTGGCGCGGAAGGCGCGCACGGTCTCGATGTCGCCAAGGCGGCCGGCCACGTCTTCCCACAGGCCGGTCTGGCCGGCGCCGGATACCGCCATCACCTTGATGCCGGGCTTGAGCAGATCCTTGAAACCCTGGATGCCCTTGGGGTTGCCCGGCCGCACCAGGATCGCCGAGGGGCGCAGGTAGAGCGTGCGCGCGTCGCGCAGGTCGAACACGCCGGGCAGGGCGGTGGCGAAGCCGCTCATCATGTTCTCGGCGCCGCTGAACAGCACGTCGGCGTCCTGCCTGGCCTGTTCGGCCCAGGCCGGCGTGGGGCCGGCGGTGACCTTGACCTGGATGCCGTGCTGCTTGCCGAACGCTTCGGCGGCCTCCTTCATGGCGGGGGCGGGGCCGCCCGGACCGTAGACGTTCAGGTCCTGCGCGGCCCAGGCGGCGGGCGAGGCCAGGCACGCAAGCGCCAGCAGGGCGCTGGCGACACGCGGGATCAACTTCGGCGGATGCGACTGCATATGGGGGTTCTCCGGTAAGGCCTGTCGGCGCGCGGACGGCGCACCGACAGGCGATGGGGCGGGCGTGACCCGGCGCCTGGGGGGCGCGAGTCCTCCTGGCTGTAGACACGGCGGCCGGCGTGAATATTCCATCGCGGCGGATGCCGGCGCCGGACGCCGGCCGCAAGTGCGACATGATTCGCTGGCACTCGGCCGTCCGGGCCCTGAAAAAAGCCGCTGCCCGCCCGGAGAAGGCGATATTTCAGTCTATAGTCGCTGGGCGAAACCCGTTGCCGCCGCGGCCTGTTCCACAACGCCCGCGCAACGCGTAGACTGCCCGCCCGACGGCTCCCCGGGTCCGGCGCCTGCGCGGCCAGCATGGCCGCACATCGTGCGCCGCCGCGGCCCGCGGGCGATGAACCGAACAGAGAGAGAGCGATGGATAAGCGACAAGACCTGGAACCCCCGGCCATCCAGGAGGGCGCGGCGCAGGCCGGCGCGACCGCCGGTCCGGCGCCGGAGGCGCTGGACGCCATCGCCATCGACATCGAAGCCGATCCGACCCTGGGCTACGCCTCCATCCAGAACGCGGTGCCGATCGTGCGGTCGTTGCGGTTGACCAACCGCTCGTCGCGCACGTTCGAGAACGTCGAGGTCCACATCCGCTGCAATCCGGCCTTCGCGCAGGGCGTCCGGTTGCGGTTCGACGCGTTGGTGCCGGGCGAGATCCGCCGGATCGCGCCGCTGGACCTGACCCCCGACCATGCCTATCTGGCCGAGCTGCAGGAATCGCAGCGCGCCACCATCGACGTGACGGCGCTGGCCGCCGGCCAGGAAGTGGGACGCGCCTCGCGGCCCGTGTCGGTGCTGGCCTACGACCAGTGGGCCGGCACGCGCGCGCTGCCGGAATTGTTGGCCGCTTTCTCGATGCCCAACAATCCCGCCGTGGACGCGCTGATCGGCAAGGCGGCCCGGCTGCTGCGCGGCCAGCACAGCGACCTGACGATGAACGGCTACCAGTCCAAGAGCCGCGACGTGGTCTGGAAGCAGGTATCGGCCATTTACAGCACGCTGGCGGCCGAAACGCTGCACTACGCCGAGCCGCCCGCCTCGTTCGGCGTGGACGGCCAGAAGATCCGCACGCCCGATCGCATCCTGGACGCCCGCGTGGCGACCTGCCTCGATCTCGCGATGCTGTTCTCGTCGTGCCTGGAGCAGGCCGGGCTGCGCCCCGTGATCCTGATGAAGGAGGGCCATGCATGGGTCGGGGTATGGCTGCATTCGGCCTGTTTCGCGGATCCGCTGACCGATGACGTGCAGGCCGTGCGCAAGCGCGTGGACAGTGGCGAGTTCCTGGCGTTCGAAGCCACCGGCATTGCCCAGCACCCGAATTTCCGTCCGTCGCTGCGGCTGGCGTTGGAGCAGGGCGCGGCGCACCTGCGCGAAGAGGGATCGTTCCGTTATGCCATCGACGTGCACCGCGCGCGCGAATTGCAGATCAAGCCCTTGCCCTCGCGCGCCGTCGGCATGGCGCCCGCAGGGGCCGACGCCACCGAAGCGCCGGCCGCGATCGAGCCGACGCCCGCGCTGCCGCCGCTGGATCCCGAGTTCGTCATCAGCCTGGAACCGGCCGACGATACCCCCGAAGGCCGGCTGGCCAAATGGAAGTCGCGCCTGCTGGACCTGACGCTGCGCAACCGCCTGCTGAATTTCAAGAACACCAAATCGACGTTGCCGCTGGTGGTGCCGGACCTGGGCCGGCTGGAAGACGCGATTGCCGACGGCAGCGAGTTCCGCGTCCGCCCCTTGCCGGCGGCGCTGATGGAAGGCAACGACCCGCGCGTGGCGCAGGTGCACGTCGATCGGGGCGGCCGCGCGCCGTTGGACGATATGGCGCTGGAAGCGCTGGCCAACCGGGAACTGATCGCCCGCGTGCCGCAGGAGGCGCTGGACGCGAACCTGCTGGCGATCTTCGGCGCCGCGCGCACCGGCCTGGAGGAGGGCGGCGCCAACACGCTGTACCTGGCCATGGGCATGCTGCGCTGGACCGAGCACCCCACCGCCGAAAGCGCACACCTGGCGCCGCTGATCCTGATGCCCGTATCGCTGCAGCGCCAATCCGTGCGCAGCGGTTTCCGGCTGGTGCGTCACGACGACGAAACCATCATCAATCCGACCTTGCTGCAGATGCTGCGCAACAACTACGAGTTGCGCATTCCCGGCCTGGACGTGCTGCCCACCGACGACAAGGGCGTGGACGTGGCGCGGGTGTTGCAGGCGTTCCGCCTGGCGGTGCGCGAGATCCCCGGTTGGGAAGTGCTGGAGCAGGTGCACCTGGGCATCTTCTCGTTCACCAAATACCTGATGTGGAAAGACCTGCAGGACCGCACCGGCCAGCTCAAGGCCAACCGCGTCGTGCAGCACCTGATCGACCATCCGGGCCAGGCCTTCGCGCAAGCGCCCTGGGATCCCCGCTTCGATCGGTTGGACGAGCACTACCGGCCGGAGGACCTGCTGACGCCGCTGTTGTCCGATTCGTCGCAATTGAAGGCGATCTGCGCCGTCGATGCGGGCCGCGACCTGGTGCTGGAAGGGCCGCCGGGCACCGGCAAGAGCCAGACCATCACCAACCTGATCGCGCATCTGCTGGCGCGCGGCAAGACGGTGCTGTTCGTCTCGGAGAAAATGGCCGCGCTGGAGGTGGTGCATCGCCGCCTGGCCAGCATCGGCCTGGGGCCGTTCTGCCTGGAACTGCATTCCTCCAAGGCGCGTAAATCCGAGGTGTTGCAACAGCTGGGCAAGGCGCTGGAACTCGGCAGCCAGCGCACCAGCGAGGAATGGAGCCGCGAGGCCGAGCGGCTGGGCGTGCTGCGCCAGGAACTGAACGGACTGGTCGAAGCCCTGCACCAGCGGCATGACAATGGCCTGACGGTCTATGACGCCATCGGCACCAGCATCCAGCATGCCGGCCAGGAGCCGTCGCCCATGTTCTGGCCCGATGCCCAGGCCCATGGCGAAAAGGAACTGGCGCAACTGCGCGAGACGGCGCGGCGCATGTCGACGCTGTCCGCCGAACTGGGCAGGCTGCACGGCCACCCGCTGGCGCACATCGGCATGACCGAATGGAGCCCGAGCTGGCAGGACGCGCTGCTGGCGGCGGCGCAGGCGCTGGACCAGGCGGTGGACGCCTTCAAGCAATGCGCCGGCGCGGCGGGCGAGGGGCTGGGCCTGCCGGTCGACGGGCTGAGCCTGGCGGCGTATGCCCGGCTGGACGCGCTGGTCGACGTGTTGCTGGCGGCGCCGCGGGTGCCGGCGGGTCTGGCCGCGCAGGCGCACGATCCGGCCGCGCGCCAACAGGTGCAGGCCATGGCGCGCCACGGCCTGGCGCGCAACGCGCACTGGGCCGATGTCGGCCCGTCCTGGCAGGCGCGGCTGGCGGACCTGGATGCGACGGCGTTGGCTGTCGAGTGGCAAGCCGCCTGCGCCACCTGGTGGCCCAAGGCCGTCTTCGCCAAGCGCGGCCTGCGCAAGCGGCTGGCCGCGTTCCGCGTCGATGGCGCGCGTCCGGACGAGGCGGCCGTTGCCGCCATGCTGGCGCCGCTGGCGCGGGTCAACGCCGAGGACCGCGAGCTGGCTTCCTTGAAGGCCGACGCCCAGCGTTTGCTGTTGAACGATTATGCCGGCCTGGATACCGACTGGGATCAGGTCGGGCGCCATGAAGAATGGGCCGGGCGTTTCGCCGAGGCGGTCACGTTGATGGCCGGCGACCCCGCCGCGGCGATCGCGCTGCGCACGCACTTGCAACCGCTGGTGGCCGAGAATCGCGCCTTCCTGTCGCCTGGCGCGACGTTGGGCAAGCGCCTGCTCGAGACGCGCGATGCCTGGCGAGCGCTGCGCGACCGGCTTGCGGCCGTCGACGCGCAGGCCCGGCCCACCGCGCCGTTGCATGGCCAGGAGGACGAGGCCGGCGCGCTGGCGCGCATCCAGGGGGTGCTGGCCGAGTGGCGCGGCCACAAGCAGAGCCTGATGCCGTGGTGCGTGTGGCGCCAGGCGCGCGAGCAGGCCATTGGCATGCAGTTGCAGGGGCTGGTGGCCTCGCTGGAACAAGGCCGTGTGCCGCTGGCCCAGGTCGAGGCCCATTTCGACTTCAGTTATCGCAACTGGTGGGTCAAGAAGGTCATCGACCGTTCGCCGTTGCTGCGATCATTCTCCAGCGCCGATCATGAGCGCAAGATCCGCGAGTTCCGCCAGGCCGATGACCGCTTCCAGCAACTGACTTCGGCCTATATCGGCGCGTTGTTGGCGGGCAAGGTGCCGGCCAACAACGCCATCCTGGTCAGCCCCGACAGCGAACTGGGCCTGCTGCGCCGTGAATTGCAGAAGAAGACCCGCCACGTGCCGGTGCGCCAGCTGATGCAGCGCCTGCCCTCGCTGCTGCCCAAGCTCAAGCCATGCCTGCTGATGTCGCCGTTGTCGGTCGCGCAATACCTGGACGCGGGCCATTCGCAGTTCGACGTGGTGGTGTTCGACGAAGCCTCGCAGATTCCGGTATGGGATTCGGTCGGCGCCATCGCCCGTGGGCAGCAACTGGTGGTGGTGGGCGACACCAGGCAGTTGCCGCCCACCAGCTTTTTCAGCAAGTCCGCCAACGACGATGACGGCGCCGGCGACGACGGCCAGGTCGAAGACCTGGAGAGCATCCTGGACGAATGCCTGGGCGCCGACATGAACCGCCTGCGCCTGCAATGGCACTACCGCAGCCGGCATGAAAGCCTGATCACGTTCAGCAACGTGACCTACTACGATTCGCAGCTCATCACCTTCCCGTCGCCGGTCACCGACGACGTCGCGGTGCGGCTGGAGCGCGTGGCGGGCGTCTACGACCGCGGCGGCAGCCGCAGCAATCGCGCCGAGGCCGACGCCATCGTCAGGGGCATCGAGCAGCATTACCTGGATCCGGCGCGCCGCCGCCAGAGCCTGGGCGTGGTGACGTTCAATCAGCCGCAGCAGTCGCTCATCGAGACGCTGCTGGATGCGCGGCGCCGGGCCAACGCCGATCTGGACAAGGCCATTTCCGCGCAGTCGCGCGAGCCGCTGTTCATCAAGAACCTGGAGAACGTGCAGGGCGACGAGCGCGACGTGATCTATTTCTCGATCACCTACGGGCCGGACGCCGCCGGCAAGATGACGATGAACTTCGGTCCGCTCAACGGCGAAGGCGGGCACCGCCGGCTCAACGTGGCGATCTCGCGGGCCCGCGAGGGGGTGGTGATCTACAGCACCCTGGCGCCGGAGCAGATCGACCTGTCGCGCGTGCGCGCCGCCGGCGTCCGCGATCTGAAGCATTACCTGGAATTCGCCCTGAAGGGGCCGCGCGCGCTGGTCGAGCAGTCGCTGCCGACCGGGCGTGAGCCCGACAGTCCGTTCGAGACGCAGGTCATCAAGGTGCTGCGCGAACGGGGCTGGGTGGTGCATCCGCAGGTCGGCTGCTCGGGCTACCGCATCGACATGGGCGTGGTCGATCCGCGCGCGCCGGGCCGATACCTGCTGGGCATCGAATGCGACGGCCGCGCCTATCACTCCGGCGCGACGGCGCGCGACCGCGACCGCCTGCGCCAGGTGGTGCTGGAAGGCCTGGGATGGCGCCTGCACCGGATCTGGTCGACCGATTGGTGGATCAACCCCGAGCGCGAAGTCGAAAAGCTGCTGGTCCGCCTGGAGGCGGAACTGGCGCGGGAGGAGGACACCCCGGCGGCGCAGCCGACTGCCGAGGACGCCTCCGCGCACGCCGAGGATGAGGTCACCTTCACGATCGTCACGGAAGAGGGGGCGCCGGCGGCTGACGCGTCCGCCGGCGGCGCGGCGGGCCTGGCGGATGGTTTCTCCACGTACCGGGTCGCCGACCTGCCGCGCGGCGATGCCGCGGCGTTCCACGACCGCGCCAGCAATGCGCCGCTGGCCGAGGCGCTGCGGCAGGTGATCGAGACCGAAGGCCCGCTGCCCGAGACGGTATTGCACCGCCGCGTGGCGCGCGCCTGGGGGTTGGAGCGTACCGGCGTGCGCATTGTCGAACGATTGCGCATGCTGGCGCCCGCCGCCTCGGGCCGCACGCAGGAAGGCGAGGTCACGTTCTATTGGCCGGCTGGCGTGCACCCGGCGGCCTGGACCGGGTTCCGCGGCGCGGCCGAAGACGAGGCCTCCCGCCGCCGGCTGGACGATGTCTGCCTGGAAGAGCTGGCCAATGGCATCCTGCAGGTGCTGGCCATGACCGGCAGCGCGCCCCGGGCGGACGTGATCAAGTCGGTATGCCGCATGCTCGGGTTGTCGCGCACGCTGGCGGATGCCGAGGCGCGGCTGGGATTGGCGGTCGCGGCCCTGGTGGCGCAAGGCCGGGTGCAAGAAGACGCGGGCCTGTTGCGCGTGGCGTGAGGCCGGCCCGGCGCGCGCCGCCCGGGCCGCGCGGCCGCTTGCGCCACTGCAAAGATCTGCACAGATGTGCAGACTTTTTCATGGCGCCGGCGCGCGTGAGTGTCAGACTGTAATCGGGCATGCGGCCGCGATCCGCGCGTGGCGCGTGCCGCAATTCGGGCGGTGTCACTGCGGCACGAGGGGCCTGGGCGCCATTGCCGCTGTCAGCCTGCGTTCAGCCGCGTGGCAAGATTTGGATACGTCCCAGGGCGCGATCCGCCTTTTTCGTCCATGGCGCGGACGTAGAATCCGGGTTTTCATCAGTGCCACACGGCTGATAGGAACCCACCATGAAAAAAACAATTCTCCTGGCGTCCGTCTGCGCCGCGCTGCTGCAGGCTTGCGCGCCGGTTTCCTCTCCTGGCGAAGGATCATCCACCATGTCCACCACCGCGTCGTCGTCCCGGTCCGCCCTGAGCCTGCCGGCCTATTACTGGCGTCTGGCTGCGGCCACCGATGCCTCGGGCAAGGCCATTCCCGCGCTGCAAAAGGGCATCGAGCAACCGCTGCGCCTGTCGTTCTCGGCTGACGGCATGAATATCCGTGGCGGCTGCAACACGCAATTCGGCGGCTACACCTACAAGGACGGCGTGCTGCGCGTGGCCAACCTCGCCTCGACCATGAAGGCGTGCGAGCCCGGCCTGATGAAACTGGACGCCGAGATCGGCCAGCGCCTGAAGGGCGACCTGCGCGCCACGCTCAGCGGCGAGTCGACCGAACCGGCCCTGGAACTGGTGGCGCAGGATGGCAGCGTGCTGAAGTTCGTCGGCGAGCCGACGCCTGAAACCCTGTATGGCAGCGCCGGCGAAACCATGTTCTTGGAAGTGGCGCCCAAGCGCGCCGATTGCAGCCATCCCATGATTCCGCGCTACCAGTGCCTGATGGTGCGCGAGCGCCGCTACAACGACGCCGGCGTGCAATTGCCGCCGCAGGAGGATTGGCATCCGCTGTACCAGTCGATCGAAGGCTACGATCATCGCGACGGCGTGCGTACCGTGCTGCGTGTGAAGCGCTACGACTGGAAGAACCCGCCCGCCGATGCGCCGTCGAAGGTGTACGTGCTGGACATGGTGGTCGAGCAGGACGCCTCGGGCAAGAAGAAGTAAGGCGGTCGCGCCCCGGGCGGGCGCGACGCTTCATGCGGCCGGCGGGGTCTCCGCCGGGCCGTTCCCGTCCCCCGGCTCCGCCCGGCAGAACGTGATCTGGAAACTCCCCGGCAGTTCGAACGCCACGTGGTGCCGCACTTGCGGCGCGATCAGCACGCGTTGCCCGGCGGCCAGCACCACCTCGGTATGCGGTGGATCGTCCAGTGCGTAGCGCAGCACGCCGCTGTGCACGGTCAACAATCCCCAGGTTCCCGCCTTGGTCGTATGTGCGGCGCGCAGCGCGGCCGGCAGGTTGTCGGGCGTGAACATCGGGCTGTCCCGGTAGGGCCGCACGCCCGCGGGCAGGGTGTCCGGCAGGCTGGGCGCGGTCTGCCGGTGCTGCCAGACATGCCACAGCTTGGCGGCGATGCGTTCGGCCGTGGCGTCGGCCTGCGCCTGCAATGCCGGCGGGCCGAGTTCCGCGGTGACCTGATGGAACAGCGCCAGCCAGCGCTGGAACAACGGCCATGACAGATCAGGGATGCGCGCGTGCGCCGGAATCGGCGCGCCCTTGAAGCGGCGTGTGCCAAGCAGCAGCGCGGACCAGAAGTCGCACAGCATGGCCAGGTGGGCATCCCAGTCGGTCACGCGCGCCTCGAAGATCGGGCCCAGCGTGGCGTCCTGGCGCACGCGGGCGTAGAACCGGTGCACCAGGCGATGGATGTCGTGCTCGCTGATCGGGGCTTCGGGCAGGTCGGGGGGCGTGGAGGGCATGACGGAGGGGAGGAAAAGGATCCATCCCATTGTCCGCGCGCCGGGAGGCCGCGCCGATGACGAATGTCATTGGCGGCCGCCGCATCGTGGCCCGCGCGCCGTCATGGGCGTGATGGGCCGGCCCCTCAGAACGGCCGTTTTGCCGTCGTCGCCAGTTTTTCCAGGTAGGCCGGCGTGTGCAGCACCCATTCGCGGCGCTTGCCGCTGACGTGGCCCTGCGTCTGCCAATCGTTCAACAACCGGCTCAGGGTTTCGGCGCGGATGCCCAGATGCGCGGCCAGCTGGCGCTGGTTCAGCGGCAGCGTCACCACGTCGCCCTGGCGTTCGCGCAGCCCCATCAGGTAGTTGGCCAGTCGTTCCGGCGCCGAGCTGGACGTCATCCAGTCGACCTTGTTGACCTGGTCATACAGGTTCTTGCTCAGTCCCGCCAGCAGCGCCAGCGCCAGGTCGGGCCATTGGCGGCAGGCCTCATGCAGCCGGCGCCGGCACAGCCGCCACCCCTGGAAGGCGGTGCGCGCCCGCGCCTGCATCGGATAGCGGCCGTGCGGCATGAACATGGCGGCATGGGCGATCAGCGTGCCCGGCTCGAATACGCGGAAGACACGTTCGTCGCCGTTGAAGCCATAGCGCATGACCTCGGCCTGGCCCTGGCCGACCAGCAGGTAGTGGCGCGCGACGTCGCCTTCGCCGAACAGGGTCTGCCCGGCCTCGGCGCGCAGCGGCACGGCGTCGCCCACCAAGTACGCCGCGACTTCGGCGGCGGCCAGCGGCGGCAGGCCGCGTAGCAGCGCATGGCGGGCGAGCAGGTCCGCCGCGACCGGATCGGGCAGATTGATATTTGTCATTCTGGGTCTTTCCGCGTGAATGGGAAAATTTTAAACGATAACAATTCCCATTTGAAATTCCATGAAGATTCCCCCGACGCGCCGCCGCTTCTGCGCCGCGATCACCGCGGCGGCGCTGCTGCCAGGCTGGGGCGTGGCCCGCGCCCGCCCTCGCGCCACGCTGACGCAGGCCGGGCCTGGCGCCGTGGTCAGCTACCCATTGATGCACATGGCCGCGACCGGCGCCCTGGCCGCGCAGGCGGACAGCGTGCGCTTCCGCCTGTGGCAAAGCGCCGATCAGTTGCGCGCGCTGCTGGTGAACGGCGAGGTCGACTTCAGCGCCACGCCCAGCACGCTGCCGGCGTTGCTGCGCAACCGCGGCTTGCCGGTGCGGCTGTTGAACATCTCGGTCTGGGGCATTCTCTGGCTGGTCAGCCGCGATGCGTCCATCACGTCGTTCGAGGATCTGGCCGGCCGCGAGCTGGCGGTGCCGTTTCAGCGCGACCTGCCGGCGGTGTTGCTGGACACGCTGCTCGAAGCCCAGGCCGCGCGCGGCCTGGCGCCCGTCAAGCTGCGCCGCACACGCGACGGCCAGGACGCGATCGCGCTGATGCTCGACGGCCAGGCGGAACACGCGCTGCTGGTGGAACCCATGGCGTCGCTGCTGCTGTGGCGGGCACGGCAGCAGGCCGGCGCGCCCGCGCTGCATCGCGGCCCCAGCCTGGAGCAGGCCTGGCGCGCCGCGTTTCCCGCCCAGCCCTCCCTGCCGCAGGCGGGCATCATGGCCGCTGTCGGCGTGGCCGACGACGCGGCACTGTGCCAGGCGGTGGACAGCGCCTACGCGGCCTCGGCGCGCTGGTGCATGGATCACCCCGCCGAATGCGCGGCGCTGGTGCGGGAGCATCTGCCGCACATGCCGCAGGCCGCGCTCGAAGCCGCCATCCGCCAGACGCGCCTGCAGAGTCGCAGCGCGCGTGACGCGCGGCCCGACCTCGAAGCCCTGTACCAGTTGCTGGCCAACCGCTATCCCCAAGCCATCGGCGGCGGCCTGCCGCCCGCCGGCTTCTACGGACCATGAGCGGCCCATCCGCTTCGCGCCTGGGCGCGCCTGTCCTGCGCACCTCGCGCGCCTGGAGCGTGGCCGGCGTGCTGCTGCTGTTGCTGGCCTGGCACCTGGCCGCCCGCCAGCTTGGGCCGCTGCTCATGGCGACGCCTTGGGACGCGCTGCGCGCCATCGGTCCGCTGGTGAGCAGTCCGCAGTTCTTCGCCAATGCCGGCGTCAGCCTGATGCGCATCGGCGTGGGCGTGCTGGCCGGCGCATCGCTGGGCTTCGCGCTGGGCATGCTGGCCGGCCACAGCGCCCGCTTGCGTGGCCTGATCGAGCCGTTGCGCTGGCTGCTGATGGCGATGCCGCCGGTGGTCGTGGTGGTGCTGGCGATGCTGTGGTTCGGCCTGGGCTCGTCGATGGTGATCTTCATCACCACGCTGATGATGGCGCCCGGCATGTACGTCAACACCGTCAAGGGCATGCTGCACGTGGACCGCAAGCTGATCGAGATGGCGCAGGTCTACCGTTATGGCCCGTGGTTGCGCCTGCGGCACCTGTACCTGCCCGCGCTCAGCGCGCCGCTGCTGGCGGCCCTGCTGATCGCCGCCTGCGGCGGCGTGCGGCTGGTGGTCATGGCCGAAGTGCTGGGCGCCGAGAACGGCGTGGGCTATGCGCTGGCCAATGCCCGCAGCACCTTCGACACGGCCGAGCTGTACGCCTGGGTGCTGTTGATTCTGGGCCTGGTGGCTTTGCTGGAATTCGTGTTCCTGCAACCCCTGCAGCGGCGCCTGGGGCGCTGGATGGAGCCGAGCCATGCTTGAGTTGCGCGGCCTGTCCCTGCGCTACGGCGCGCAATCCGTGCTGCGCGATGTCGACCTGCGCCTGCGGCCGGGCGAGCGGCTGGGGCTGATCGGCCCCAGCGGCGCCGGCAAGAGCAGCCTGTTGCGCCTGGCCGCCGGCCTGGCGCGGCCCAGCGCCGGCGTCTTGCGCAACGATTTCCGTCACGCCGTGCTGATGTTCCAGGAGCCGCGGCTGCTGCCTTGGCGCCATGCGCTGGACAACGTGGCGTTGCCGCTGCGCGCGGCCGGCCACGCGCCAGCCGGGGCGCGGGCACTGGCGGCGCAATGGCTGGGCCGGGTGGGCCTGGACGCGGCGATGCAGTCATGGCCCGGCGAGCTGTCGGGCGGCATGGCGCAGCGCGTGGCCCTGGCCCGCGCCCTGGCGCCGGGCCCCGACCTGTTGATGCTGGACGAACCCTTCAGCGCGCTGGATCCAGCGCTGCGTCGCCAGCTGGCCGCTTGCTGCCGCGAGGAATTGGCGCGCAGCGGCGCGGCCCTGCTGTGCATCAGCCACGACCCCGAGGAACTGCTGGGCCTGGTCGACCGCTGCGTGCTGGTGCGGCAGGGAGAGGTCATCCCGATCGAACCGGATGCCACCGGCGCCTTGTCCGCCGCTCGCTTGCGCGCGCTGCTGCTGGAGGCCGGCGCCGCACCCTGACACGGATGTTCCCAAGGTTTCCTGCCTTTTCCCCGTTCGCCGGCCTTGCCATGAACGTTTTCTTTCCTTGCCACGTGGAAGTACTCGCATGACGTCCCCCCTCCTGCGCCAGTTGGCGTCCAGCCTTACCCTGGGTGTGCTCGGCCTGTCCGCGGCCCATGCCCAATCGCTGCCTCCCGCCACGGCCGACCGGGCCGTGCCCTCGCTGTCGCCGGTGGTCGTGTCCGGCGAGTCCGCCACGCGCGGGCTCGATCCCGGTCCCCAGCGGGTCCAGGCCGAGCAGCAGGCCGTGCCGGGCGGCACCAACCTGATCCTGCCGCAACAGGAGGTGCGCCTGGTCACGCTGCGCGACGCGCTCGACTACCAGCCGGGCGTGGTGGTGCAGGAATTCTTCGGCGGACTGGACCAGCCGCGGCTGAATATCCGCGGTTCCGGCATCCAGAGCAATCCGCTCAGCCGCGGCATCCTGTTGATGCAGGACGGCCTGCCGCTGAACGATGCCGACGGCTCTTTCGTCATCAGCCTGCTCGAACCCCGCAATGCAGGCCTGGTTGCCGTGCGGCGCGGCGCCAACGCGCTGTCGCCCGGGGCCACGACGCTGGGCGGCGAGGTCGACTTCCAGTCGCTCACGGGCACCCAGAGCGACCTGGTCCGGCTCGGCACGGGCAGCTTCGGCACGCGTTCGGTCACGCTGTCCAAGGGTTTCGAGGACGAGCGCCTGGATGGCCGCTTCAGCTTCGGCTACGACAAGTCGGATGGCTACCGCCATCATTCCGCGTCCGAACGCTCCAGCTTCCAGGGCAACCTGGGCTTTCGTCGCGGGACCTTCGAGAACCGCACCTATCTGTCATACACCGACCTCAAGTTCGACATTCCCCAGCCGGTGCCCAAGGCCCGCATGTACGCGGATCCGCGCGGCGTGCTGGGCGACGGCAATTCGCCGCAGGACCTGGCCAACAACGTCTACAACCGTGATCCGCACCGCGACACCAGCCAGTTCCGCATCGCCAACCGCAGTTATTGGGGCAGCGATGACCTGAACCAGACCGCCGGCCTCTATTGGCAGCGCACCAACGACGACTTCACCAACCCGCAGGTCGCCAATGTCACCGACGGCGATACCTACGGCCTGGCGTGGCAACTGGCCGGCAAGGCCGGCAGCGTCGACTACCGCGTGGCGCTGGACTGGCAGCGCAGCAACATGGACCGCGACCTCTACGCCATCCGTCCGGCCGATGGCCGCCGCCTGCAACGCTTCGGCAACTATGCCTTGACGGCCGAGAACCGCAGCGCGCTGGTCGGCCTGGATTGGCACCTTACTGGACAGCTCAGCCTGGTCGGCGACCTGAAGTACACCCAGGCCGTGCGCGATGCGCGCGAGCGTGGCAGCGGCAAGACTCTGGACCAGGACTGGAATTACGCTACCCCGCGCCTGGGCATCGTCTGGCAGCCGGCGCAGACGCAGCGCTGGTACGCCAACGTCAGCCGCAGCAACGAGGCACCGACCTTCTGGGAGATTGTCAACGGCGAGGTGCCCGCGCCCATGAACCCGGCCACCGCCGTGACCTCCATGAGCAAGCTCGACCTGCAACGCGCATTGACCTATGAGATCGGCGGCGATGGCACTTTCGATGTGGCCGGCCGCGACCTGCGCTGGACCGTGTCGCTCTATCGCAGCCGGGTGCAGGATGAACTCATGTCCGTCACCAACGCCAACGGCACGCCGGCCGGCACCTACAACTACCGCGGCCGCACCCGCCACCAGGGCATCGAGGCCGGCTTGTCGGGCAGTCTGCCGGCGCCGGGCGATGGCCTGCTGGACTACCGCGTTGCCTACACCTTCAGCGATTTCCGCTTCCGCGAGGGCGAGTTCCAGGGCAACCGCATCGCCGGCGTCCCGCGCCACCTGCTGAGCGCCGAGTTGATGTACCGCAAAGGCGGTTGGCGAGTGGGGCCCAACCTGCGCTGGCTGATGAGCGACACTGAGACCAACCACGCCAACGCGCCGGGCACGCAGCAAAATGCCTACGCGCTGCTGGGTTTCAAGATCGCCTACGAACACGATGCGCATTGGAGCGCCTACGCACAGGCCGACAACCTGACCGACAAGACCTACGCCAGCAGCTACGCCATCCGCAACAGCGCGACGGCGGCCATGCCGATCTTCCTGCCGGGCAACGGCCGGGCGTTCAGCGCGGGCGTGACCTACCGGTTCTGATGACTTATCCGGGCACCGCCATGAACACCTATCCCTTGCTGTTGATCCTGCACCTGCTGGCCGCCTTCGTCTTCGTTGGCACGGTGACCTTCGAGGTGCTGTTCCTGGAACCGGTGCATCGGCGCCTGCCGCCCGAGGTGCGCAAGGCGCTTGGCGCGCAGCTCGGCCCGCGCGTGCGCGGGACGGTGCCGTGGGCGGTGCTGGTGCTGTACCTGGCCGGCCTGGGCCTGGCGTGGCAATACCGCGGCATGCTGGCGCACCCGGCCGGCTCGCCGCTGGGCATCCTGCTATCGGTCAAGATCGCGCTGGCCGTGAGCGTGGCGCTCCACGTCGTCTCGGCGCTGGTGTTGGCCCGCAAGCGGCGGCTGGCGCCGGCGTTGCAGCGGCGCATACATATCAGTGTCTTCTGTCACATGGTCGGCATCGTGGTGCTGGCCAAGGCGATGTTCTATGTGACGTGGTGAGGGGAGGGCGACGCCGTCGACGCCCAGGACGGGGCTTGGCGGGTGCGGCGCGGATACCACGGTGATGGCTGGATTTCCCCACGGGTGGGCGCAGTATTGTAAATTGTAGTCATTCTCATCTCTGCCCGCGCGACCCCCATGGCTGCCTCCGACCCTTCCCCGCAGCATCCCTTGCATGCGCTCTACCAGGATCACCAGGGTTGGCTGCAAGGCTGGCTGCGCAAGAAGCTCGGCTGCGCGCTGGATGCCGCCGATCTGGTGCACGACACCTACCTGCGGGTACTGAGCCGGCGCGAGCCTGGCGAGATCCGCGAGCCCCGTCCCTATCTGGCCACCATCGCCCATGGGCTGATGGTGAATCACCTGCGGCGCAAGGACCTGGAGCGCGCCTACCTGGAAACGCTGGCGCAATTGCCTGAACCATTGGCGCCGTCCCCCGAGGCGCGCGCGCTGGCGCTGGAGGCCCTGGTCGAGATCGACACCATGCTCGATGGCTTGCCGGTGGCGGCGCGGCGCGCATTCCTGCTTTGCCAGCTCGAGGGCATGACGCATGCCGAAATCGCCCGCACGCTGCGGGTCTCCGTGGGATCGGTGCGGCTGTATATTGCGCGCGCGTTGCGCCAGTGCCTGGAACTGGCGCCGTGAGCGCCGGCGGGGCGGGGGGCATCGATCCGCGCGCGCTGGACGGCGCGGTGGAGTGGTTCCTGCGGCTGACCTCGGGCACCGCCAGCGCGGCCGACCACGAGGCCTGGCAGGCCTGGCGGCGGGCTGATCCCGAACACGAACGCGCCTGGCTGCGCACCGAAGCCCTGACCCGACGCTTCGAGGCGCTGCCCAAAGGGGTGCTGCCGGTGCTGGAGCGGCCGCGCTCGGCGGGCCGCCGACGCGCGCTGGGCAAGCTGGCGCTGCTGGCCAGCGCCGGAGGCGCCGGCTGGCTGGCCTGCCGCGACGAGGCCTGGCGTGGCTGGGTGGCGCAATACCGCACGCCGTCCGGCGCGCGCCGCGAAGTGGTGCTGGCCGATCACAGCCGCGTGGTGCTCAATGCCGCCACCGCGATGGACGTGTTGTTCGACGCCCATCAGCGCCTGATCGCGTTGCATGCCGGCGAGATCCTGGTCGAGACCGCGCGCGATCCCGAGCGGATCGCGCGGCCCTTCATCGTGCGTACCCGCGAAGGCAGCATCACCGCGCTGGGCACGCGTTTCGTGGTGCGGCGCGACGATGGCGTGTCGACCGTGCAGGTGCTGGAAGGCGCGGTCCGGGTGCTGCCCAGCGGGGTGGCGGCCAATGACGCGCGGCAGGTGCCGGCCGGGATGCGTCTGAGTTTCGGCGACGGCATCGGCGCCGGCCTCGAACCGGTGTCCGGCGACCCGTCGGCCTGGCAGCGCGGCATGCTGCAGGTGGACGGCATGCCGCTGCGGACTTTCCTGGCGGAATTGCAGCGCTATCGCAGCGGCTGGATCGACTGCGCGCCGGAAGTGGCGCACTTGCCGATCTCCGGCGCCTTTCCGCTGGACGACACCGACCGTGTCCTGGCCACGGTGGCCGACACGCTGCCGCTGCGCTTGCGCTACCGCACGCGCTACTGGGTATCGGTGCTGCCGCGCGGCGCCAGCGGAACGAATTTGTAACGCGATTAGCACTTTTCGCGTCTCGACTGGCTACGAGGGTAAGACCCACCGTGAGGAGTTACCCCGTCATGCCCCCGCGTTTCCCCCGCCTGCGCGCAAGCGCGTCCCGCCGCGTCCTGCGCGGCGCCCGCCTGTTCGCGTTGCCGTTGGCCGCCCTGGCCGCGCCCCTGCAGGCGCAGACCTCCGCCGTGGCGATCGCGCCCGGCCCGCTCAGCGCCGCGTTGTCGGCCTATGCCGCGCGCGCCGGCGTGTTGCTGTCGTTCGATCCGGCGCTGACGCGGGACCTGACCACCCAGGGCCTGGACGGCAGCTACGGGTTTGAGGAGGGTTTGCGCCAGCTGCTGCAGGGCAGCGGCCTGGAACCCGTGCGGCGCGCGGATGGCGGCTACACGCTGCGGCGCATGCCGGCGACGGACGTGACCGCGCTGCCGGCCGTCACCGTGACCGGCAGCCGCGATGGCGACGCGCCGAGCGAAGGCACGGGCTCGTACACCACCCGCGTGGCCACTTCCGCCACGCGCATGGACCTGTCCCTGCGCGAAACCCCGCAATCGGTCAGCGTCGTCACGCGCCAGCAGATGGACGACCAGAATCTCGTGACGCTTGACGACGTGCTGCGGCAGACGCCCGGCGTGGTCGCCGACAAGCTCGACGAGCGCGTCACCTTCACTTCGCGCGGCTTCGCCCTGAGTACCATGATCGACGGCGTGCCGACGTTCGCGTTCAAGACGCCGGCGGCCGAGATCGGCATGATCAACACCGTGATCTACGATCGCATCGAGGTGGTGCGCGGCGCGGCCGGGCTGCTCAACGGCGTGGGCGAGCCGGGCGGCTCGGTCAACCTGGTGCGCAAGCGGCCCACCAGCGAGTTCGCCGGCCATGCCACCGCGGGCGTGGGGCGCTGGAACAACTACAACCTGGAACTGGACGTCGGCGGTCCGTTGAACGCCAGCGGCAGCCTGCGCGGGCGCGTCATCGGCTCGCGCACCGCGGGCGACAGTTTCATCGACGACAAGAAGCGTTCCGACGATGTCTTCTACGGCATCCTGGAAGCGGATATTGCGTCCAACACCACGCTGAGCCTGGGCTTCGAACACCAGAAGACCGCCATCGACGGCGCCAACTTCGGCCAGGCGCCCCTGTTCTACAGCGACGGCAGCCGCACCAATTTCTCGCGCTCGTTCAACCCCGGCACGCCGTGGAGCCAGTGGGACATGTACAGCGACAAGATCTTCGTCACGCTGGACCACCGCTTCGCCAACGGCTGGCGCGTCAAGATGGATGCCAGCCGGCTCAAGAACGAACGCAAGGCCCTCTGGGGCTACCTGTTCGAGTATTTCCCGGTCGAGCAGAATGGCGATTCGACCATCGAGATCCGCCAGAACCCGGCCACCTCCACCAACAAGTCGTTCGACCTGTACGCCACCGGCCCGTTCCAGGCCTTCGGCATGGAGCACCAGGCGGCGCTGGGCGTCAGCGTCAATGACTACACCAGCGAGCTGAACCTGAATTCGGCCAATCCGAATGGCTGGGACCGGCGCCCGCTGAATTTCTACCAGCTGCAGAATTTCCCGAAGCCAAGCCGTTACTACACGTACTTCAATACTTTCCTGGACGCCAAGGAAACCGCCGTCTACGGTTCCACCCGCCTGAAACTGGCCGAGCCGGTGTCGCTGGTGCTGGGCGGGCGCGCCACCTGGTACGAGGAAAAGTCCTCGTCCTACAACGGCCCCGCCAATCTCTGGACCACCAACCCCACCGCCAAGGTCAACGGCGAATTCACGCCGTATGCCGGCACGGTGGTGGACCTGAACGACAATTTCTCGGCCTATGCGAGCTACACCCGCATCTTCATTCCGCGATCGGAACGCGATTCGTCCAACGCGCTGTTGCCGCCGCAGACCGGCAAGAACTACGAACTGGGCCTGAAGGGCGAGCACCTGGACGGCAAGCTCAACACCAGCTTCGCTCTCTTTCGCACGCAGGAAGCGAACGTGCCGGTCGAGGACCCCAGCGCGCCGCCGCTGCCCGATGGCAGCACGCCGTACCGGTCGGTGGCCGGCGCGCGCAGCAAGGGCTTCGAGGTGACGGTGGCGGGCGAGGTGGCGCGCGGCCTGCAGGTGATGGGCGGCTACACCTACTTCGCCAAGCGCGACAACGAGGGCGCCTTGCTGTTGCCCAATTACCCGGAGCGCCTGTTCCGGCTGGCGGCCAGCTACCGGTTGCCGGGGGCGTGGAACAAGCTGACGGTCGGCGGCAGCGTCAATTACCAGAGCGGCATCTACTACGACGAGTCCAGCGGCCTGGGCCGTGCCTCGCAAGGCGGCGTGACGCTGCTGGGGCTGATGGCGCGCTACGAGTTCAGCAAGCAGGTGGCGGCGTCGATCAACATCGACAACCTGACCGACAAGCGCTACTACAGCGGGCTGGGGGGCTACAACGGCTACAACTATGGCACGCCGCGCAACGTCTGGATGAAGGTCAGCTACAAGTTCTAGGTGGATCGGTCAGGGGCCGGCCGCAAGGGTGTGGCCGGCTCGCGCAGTGAGGACGGGAAAGGGGGGATTTAACGCCTCCATCAATAATGATTACAATTCCCATTCCCGAAATCCTCAAAACGCATTCGTCACGGCCATGTCGTCCACGGAATCCCTGGAGCACCGCGAGCTCGGCAGGCTGTATCGCGACCACCACGGCTGGCTGCGCGGCTGGCTGCTGCGGCGCCTGAACGTGCCGGCCGAGGCGGCCGACCTGGCCCAGGACACGTTCCTGCGGTTGCTGGCGTCGCCCGCTTCCATGGCGCAACTGCAGGGCGTGCGGCAGCCGCGCAGCTTCCTGGCGACGGTGGCGCAGCGCACGCTGGTCGACCACATCCGCCGCCAGGTGCTGGAGCGCGCCTGGCTCGAGACCCTGGCGCAGCAGCCCGAGGCCAGCGCCATTTCGCCCGAGACTCAGGCCATCCTGCTCGAGACCATCCGCGAGATCGACGCCATGCTGCACGGCCTGGGCGACAAGGTGCGGCGCGCTTTCCTGATGTCCCAGCTGGAAGGGGCCAGCTACGCCGAGATCGCCGCCCGCCTGGGCGTGACGGTCAGTTCCGTCAAGAAGTACATGGCGCGCGCCACCGAGCATTGCCTGGTGTACGCGCTGGCCAGGCAGTAGGCGGCCATGGCGGACAAGACCATCTCCGCGGCGGCGCAGTGGTACGCGCGCCTCTGTGCGGACGACGTCAGCGCGGCCGACGTGGCGGCGCATGGGCGCTGGCTGGCGGCCGATCCGGAACACGCGCGCATCTGGCGCCAGGTCGAGAATCTGCGCGGCACGTTGGGAGCGGCGCCGGCGCGCCTGGCCGCTGACACCCTCAACCGCGCCGACCAGCATTTCTCGCGCCGTCGCGCCGCGCTGCGCAACGGGCTGGGCGCGGTGGCGCTGCTGGGCGCCGGCGGCCTGGTCGCCTGGCGCGGCATGCCGCTGGACCGGATGCTGGCGGACTATCGCACCGGCGCGGGCGACCGCCGCGAACTGCGGCTGGCGGACGGCACGCTGCTCTGGCTCGACAGTGCCAGCGCGGTGGACGTCAGCGCCGGTGATCGCCGCATCTTCGTGCATGCCGGAGAAATCCTGGTCGATACCGAAAACGCCAGGCCCGGCCTGCCGCCGCTGCGCGTGGTCACGTCGCATGGCACGGTGCGGCCGCTCGGCACGCGCTTCACCGTGACCCGCCAGGACGACCTGACGCGCGTGGCGGTGCTGCGCCATGCCGTGGCGCTGGAGCCGGCCGCGGGCGGCCCCACGGTGATCCTGAACGTGGGCGAGGAGGGCACGCTGGCGCCTTCGGGGGCGCACGTGGCGGGCGCCTTCACCGGCGAACCGGACGCCTGGACCCGCGGGCTGCTGGTGGTGGATAACTGGCGGCTGGACGATTTCATTGCCCGGCTCGACCGCTACCGGCCGGGGCTGTTGCGATGTGATGATGAGGTGGCGGCGTTGCGCCTGTCGGGCGCGTTTCCCGTCGACGATACCGACGAAGCCCTGGCCGCGGTGGCACGCGCCTTGCCGGTGCGCGTCTCGCGCTTCACCCGTTATTACGTCCGGGTCGTCGCCCGCGGCTGATTTTTTTTCTCGCAGGCATTGTCCTTTTTCCGCGCTCATCCGACTTAGCTGAGATTACGTCGGATTTGCTTCACGGAAACCTGAGTCCATGCCTTCTTCTTCCTTGCCTCACCGCCATCTTCCCCTGCTCGCGCCCCTGGCGCGCGCCGTCTTCATCGCGTTGACGGCCATCAGCGCCGTCCCGCCCGCATTGGCCCAGGACGCCGCGGCCACCCAGGCCACTCGCCGTTACGACGTGCCGCCCGGTCCGCTGGGGCTGGCGCTGGGCCGCTTTGCCGCCCAGGCGGGCGTGGTGCTGTCGTTCGACGCCAAGCTTACCCAGGGCAAGCAGAGCGCCGGCCTGCAAGGCGATTACGGCGTGGCGCCGGGCCTGGCGGCGATGCTGGCCGGCACCGGCCTGGAGGCCGTCAGCCAGGGCGGCAACCGCTACGGCCTGCGTAGCGCCAATACCCAGACACTGGCGCCGGTCGAGGTGCTGGGCGCGCGCGAACCCGTGCCCAGCGAGGGCACGGATTCCTACACGGTGGGCGTTTCGACCAGCGCCACGCGGTTGCCGATGACGCTGCGCGAGACGCCGCAGTCGGTCTCGGTGATGACGCGCCAGCGCCTCACCGACCAGGGCCTGAACACTCTGGAGGATGCCATCGTCAATACGCCGGGCCTGATCTTCAAGAAGAAGGGCTCGGCCGACGACAACGAAAAGGGCCTGTATGCCCGCGGCATGGAAATCACCAACATGCAGGTCGACGGCGTGCCGACCCACAAGGATTTCAACGCACTGGGGCTGGATACCGCGCTGTATGACCGCATCGAGGTGGTGCGCGGCTCCACCGGCCTGCTCAGCGGAGCGGGCAATCCCGCCGCCTCCATCAACCTGGTGCGCAAGCGGCCGACCCGCGAATTCGAAGCCGGCGTCGGCGCCAGCGTGGGATCGTGGGACTACCGGCGCACCGAGTTCGACCTGGGCAGCCCGCTGGACGAAGCCGGCAAGCTGCGCGGGCGCCTGGTGGGCGCCTGGCAGGAGGGCGGATCCTTCATCGACCGCGTCAAGCAGGATTCGCAATTGCTGTACGGCGTCGTCGAGGCGGACCTGACCGAACGCACCCTGCTGACGCTGGGCGCGGAATACCAGCGCAAGAAATGCACGGCGTGCTCGTACTTCGGCTTTCCCGCCTATTACGCCGACGGTTCCCAGACCGATTTCCGCCAGCGCTTCAATTCCGCCACCAACTGGAGCCGCCAGGAACGCACGCGCTACAACGTCTTCGCCACGCTCGACCATGAATTCTCGTCATCATGGAAAGGGTCGCTGACGCTATCACGCACCGGCGACGACAACGACCGCACCTATGGCTGGTTCAGCAGCAATGGCTGGGCCAATCCGCAGACCGGGCAGGGGGCGTCCGTGTGGGTCGCCAAGTGGCCGATCCCGAAGACCCAGAATGCGCTCGACGCCAGCCTGAGCGGCGCCTTCGACGCGCTGGGCCGCCGCCATGACGTGGTGCTGGGCGTGAGCCTTTCCCGCACCAAGGCCGACTACGACACCTACCGGCTGTGGACCGCGCCGGGCTACGACCCGGTCATTCCGGACATCCGCGCCTGGGATGGTGACATGCCGGAACCGCAGTGGCAGGTCAACGGCAAGCGCTACTACACCGAGAAGCAGAACGCGATCTATGGCGCGCTGCGCCTGCGCCCGACCGACGCGCTGTCGGTGGTGCTGGGCTCGCGCGTCACCTGGTGGGACCAGCAGGCGTCCTATACCTACACCGACGGTTCGGCCTATCCGGACAACATGCGCGAGCAGGGCGTGTACACCCCGTATGCCGGCGTGGTCTATGACCTGACGCCGACGCTGTCCGCCTACGCCAGCTACACCAGCATCTTCCTGCCGCAGCAGGCGCAGACCGTGTCGGGCAGCGGCATCGCGCCGATCAAGGGCAATACCTACGAGATCGGCCTGAAGTCCGCCTGGCTGGACGGCCGCCTGAACGGCGCGTTGGCGCTGTTCCGCACCCGCCAGGACAACTACGCCATGCTCGACGGCGACAAGCTCGCGCCCAATGGCGACAGCGCCTACGTCGCCGCCAATGGCGCGGTGCTGCGCGGGGTGGAAGCCGAGCTCAGCGGCGAACTCATGCCCGGCTGGCAGATGCAGCTGTCGTATGCGTACGTGGATCGCCGCCTGCCGACGGGCTTCTCGACCCAGGTCGGCCTGCCGCGCCACATCGCCAAGTTCTACACCACCTACCGCCTGCCTGGCGACTGGAGCGCCCTGACGGTGGGCGGCGGGGTGCGCTGGGAAAGCGCCAGCGGCTTCACCAGCCGCGGCCCGGGCGGCCGCGAGTTCGAGTCGTCGCAGGGCAGCTATGCCCTGCTGGACCTGATGGCGCGCTACCAGTTCAACCGCCAGTGGTCGGCCACGCTGAACCTGAACAACGTGCTGGACAAGAAGTACTACGCCAGCACCAACGTCTACAGCAACTACTACGGGGCGCCGTTCAGTGCGATGCTGGGGGTGAATTACCGCTATTGATCGGCTTGCCGTGCTCGCCGAAGCGGCCGATCAGCGTGGCGCTGGCCTCGTTCAGCCCACGCACCTCGACCCGCGCGCCGGCGCGCCGCAGCTTGACCACCACCCGGTCCAGCGCGCCGACGGCGGAGATGTCCCAGAAGTGCGCGGCAACCACGTCCAGCACCACGTGCGCCACCGGCTCCTTGAAGTCGACCATTTCCGCGAACCGGTCGGTCGACGCGAAGAACACCTGCCCCGCGAAGGCATACGTGCGGGTCGTGCCGTCTTCGGACAGGCGCGATTCGACCGTCAGCAGGCGCTTGACCTTGGCGGCGAAGAACACGCCGCTGAGCAGCACGCCGACCAGCACGCCGCGGGCCAGGTCGTGGGTCCACACCACCACGACCACGGTGGCGAGCATGACGACGGACGACTGCCAGGGATGGGTGCGCAGGTCACGCAATGAGCGCCAGCTGAACGTGCCGATGGAGACCATGATCATCACCGCGACCAGCGCCGGCATGGGTATCCGGGCCACCAGCGGCCCCAGCGCCACGATCAGGAACAGCAGGAACGCGCCGGCGACGAACGTGGACAGCCGGGTCGAGCCGCCGGATTTCACGTTGATGACCGACTGGCCGATCATCGCGCAGCCTCCCATGCCGCCGAAGAAGCCGGTGGCGAAGTTGGCGATGCCCTGGCCTTTGCATTCGCGCCGCTTGTCGCTGGGTGTGTCGGTCATGTCATCGACGATCCGGGCGGTCATCATCGATTCGAGCAGGCCCACCGCCGCCATCGTCAGCGAGTAGGGCAGGATGATGCGCAGGGTGTCCAGGGTGAAGGGCACCTCGGGCAGCCGGAAGACGGGCAGGGTGGAGGGCAGTTTGCCCATGTCGCCGACGGTATTGACATGCAAGCCGGCCAGGATGCTGAGGGTGGTGAGCACGATGATCGCGACCAGCGGCGAAGGGACCGCCCGCGTCACGCGCGGAAAAAGATAGATGATGGCGAGTCCGCCCGCCACCATGGCATAGGTGACCCAGGTGACATTGGTCAGTTGGGGCAGCTGCGCCATGAAGATCAGGATGGCGAGCGCGTTGACGAACCCGGTGACGACCGACCGGGACACGTACTGCATCAGCAGATCCAGCCGCAGGAAGCCGGCCAGGACCTGGATGACGCCCATCAGAACGGTGGCGGCAAACAGGTAGTCGACGCCGTGGTCACGTACCAATGGCGCGACCAGCACCGCGACGGCCGCCGTGGCCGCCGAGATCATGCCGGGCCGGCCGCCGACCAGCGAAATGATGACGGCGATCGAGAACGAAGCGTACAGGCCCACTTTGGGGTCGACGCCCGCGATGAGGGAAAAGCCGATGGCTTCCGGAATGAGCGCGAGGGCGACGACGATGCCCGCGAGGATGTCGGCGCGCGGACGGGCCAGCCAGTCGCGGCGCAGTGTGGAAAGAAAAGACATGATTTGGCCAACCTGAAGTCAGCAAGCGCGGCGTCGCTACGAAGGGGGAAGTGTTGGAGCGAGCCGAAAGTCGCTTGGAATTGTCCGAGGGATAGGCGCCCGGCCGAGCCACCCGGCGGTGCCGGGTCCACGAAGATCGCTGTCGCAGCGATGCGCATCCATTGCAGATGCGACGGCACGGATTTTACACAGCTTCGGTGACGCCTTGCTGACAGCGTCCCGCGCGGGAACTATGGCCCCGGCTTGGCGGCCGGCCAGCTCCAGTCGCTGGCCTACAGATCCGGTTGCAGCGCCTGGAACGCCGCCTGCGCGCCGGCCTGCCCCGGAAAGCGGCCGGACTTGTCCGGCCAGAACAGCTGCACGCAGGGGAAGTCATCGCCGCCGTGGAACCAGCGGTTCCAGCCCAGGTGCTCGGGGTAATGGGACTTGTCGACCGGCGCCAGCAGGGCGTCGAAGCCGCCGAAGATGCCCGCGGTGGGCACGCCGATCGGCGGCGGCTCGCCGGCCGCCACCGCGCGGTAGAGGCTCCACAGCACGTCATGCGTGACCTGCGGCGGCAGCGAGAACACGATGATTTCGGGAAATCCGTGTCCGACCCAGAAACCGGTGGTGAACGAGAAACCGGGCTGGCCTTCCGACTCGAAAATCTCGGTGCGGAACCAGCCGTGTTCACGGATCTGGCCGACGAAGCGCCGTTCGTCGGCATCCAGCACCTCGGGCGGGGCGTCCAGGGCGGTGGCGATATCGGGGGCGGCAGGCATGGCGTAGCTCGGACGGGAAGGGGCGCGGCCATTGTAATTCCGGCGCTGATGAAAAAAAGTCGTCTCCCCCCTGATACCTTTTGCTTTCTCGGCTGGCATACAGGCTATCTTCCCCAGTCCGAGAGGCTTTTCCATGCGTTCCCCTTCCGCCAGCCGCCGCGTGCTTTCCCTTGCCTTGCTGGCCGGCAGCCTGACCGCGGGTGCCGCGGCGCAGGCCCAGGCTCCCGCCACGTCCGCGCCGGTCGATATCCAGGCCCGCCAGGCCTATGACATCCCGCCCGGCCCGTTGGGCAAGACCATCGCCAGCTTTGCGTTGGCATCGGGCATTTCGTTGGCGTTCGAGCCGTCCTGGACCGATGGCCTGCACAGCCCCGGCGTGTCGGGCGAATTGAGCCGGGCCGAGGCGGCGCGGCGATTGCTGGCGGGCAGCGGGCTGGAAATGACGGCCCGCGCCGATGGCACCTATACCCTGCGCAAATCGGTCGCCGACGCCACCACGCTGCCGGCCATCACCGTGACAGGCGCGTCGGGCTATTCCGGCGCCAATCCCTATCTGGTCGGTGGCGCCACCACCGCGACCAAGACGGCGACCCCGTTGATGGAAACCACGCAGTCGATCTCGGTGGTGACGCAGGAGCGCATGGCAACGCAGGGCGTGCAGACCGTCACCGACGCGTTGAGCTACACGGCCGGCGTGCACGCCAACGTGGCGGGCGACAATCCCACCGACAACACGCTGATGGTGCGCGGCTTCCAGCAGCTCACCACCAACGCTTTCACCGACGGCCTGCGCAACAACAACACCGGCTACTTCGCGCCGGAGCCCTATGGCATGGACCGGATCGAGGTGCTGAAAGGGCCGTCGTCGGTCATGTATGGCCAGGGGTCGCCGGGGGGCATCATCAATGTCGTATCGAAGCGGCCCTTGTTCGAGTCGCACCGGGAAGTGGGCTTGTCGACCGGCAGCCACGACCGGTTGCAGGGAACCATGGACATTGGCGACGTCATCGACGCGCAGGGCACGCTGGCGTACCGCCTGGTGGCGCTGGGCCGCAATGCCGACAGCGGCATCGACGGCATTGCCGACGACCGCATCTACGTGGCGCCGAGCCTGACCTGGGCGCCGAGCGCGCGCACCTCGGTGACGCTGCTGACTTCGTACCAGAAGAACCGCAACCTGTTCACCAGCAATCTGCCGTATTCGGTGCTGGACGGCTCCAACCCCAACGGCCGCGTGCCGCGCCATCGCTCGCTGAACGAACCGGGGTTCGACAAGGAGCAGGGCGAACTGACCAATATCGGCTATGAACTGAGCCATGCGTTCTCGGATACCTGGACCTTCCAGCAGAATTTCCGCTACGGTCACTTCAAGGGCTTCGAAGACCAGTTGTTCCGCAACAGCGGCGTCATCAACGACACCATGATCGCGCGCTACTACCAGCTGCGTACGTACGACAGCGATACCTATTCCACCGACAACCGCCTGGTGGGCAAGTTCGCCACGGGCGCGCTGGACCATACGCTGCTGGCGGGCCTGGACTATCAATACAACAAGCGCAACGCCGACACGCAGACCGGCAACGCGCCGGCGATCAATATCTACCACCCGGTGCGGGTCAGCATCGACACGTCGCGCTACACCTCGCTGCTCAGCACCGAGGACAGCACGCGCCAGCTGGGCGTCTACCTGCAGGATCAGGTCAGGCTGGACCGCTGGGTGGCGACGTTGGCCGGGCGCTATGACTGGGTCAACCAGCGCAGCCGCAATCTCCTGCTGGGCACCCGCGCCGATTCCGCGGCCGAAGACTTCACCGGCCGCGCCGGGCTCGGCTACGCGTTCGACAGTGGTTTCTTCCCTTATGTCAGCTACAGCGAGTCCTTCTCGCCGCTGACGGGGTCGGACATCAACGGCGCGCAGTTCAAGCCGGAGACGGCCAGGCAGTACGAAGTGGGCGTGAAGTATCAGGCGCCGGGCTCCGACAGCTACGTGACGTTGGCGGCGTTCGACCTGCGGCGCCAGAACGTGTTGACGCCCAACCCGCAGAACACCTCGTTCAGCGTGCAGGAAGGCGAGGTGACCTCGCGTGGCATCGAACTGGAAGGCGTGCTGCGGCCGCTGCGCGGCTGGAACGTGATCGCGTCCTACACCTACAACGACGTCGAAGTCACCAAGGACAATCCCAACTTCGCGGGTCTGAGCAACAAGGGCAAGGCGCCGGTTCGCGTGCCGCGCCACCTGCTGTCGCTGTGGACCGATTACACCCTGTCCAGCGGGGCGCTGGACGGCCTGACGCTGGGCGCTGGCGTGCGCTATACGGGCAGCACCTTCGGCGACGCGCAGAACACCTTCAAGGTGCCGGCTTACACGCTGGTGGACGCCATGGTGGGCTATGACTTCGGCCGCGCGACGCCGTCGTTGAAGGGCTTGAGCGCCTCGCTCAACGTGCGCAACCTGACGGACAGGTATTACGTGGCGGGCTGCTTCCTGAACAGCGCTTGCCTGCTGGGCGCGGGGCGTAGCGTGGTGGCCAACGTGACCTACAAATGGTAGGGCGCAGGCCGGCCGGGCCGGCGTCTCAGGCCGGCCCCAGCGTGACCCAGTAGCCGCCCAGCCGGGAGGCGACCGCCACGGGATAGGTGGCGGCCAGCATCGCCAGAGCGCGGTCGGTGTCCGCCAGCGGGAAGGTGCCGGATACCCGCAGGTGGGCGACCGCCGGATCGCAGCGCGTGACGCCCTTGCGGTAGCGGGCCAGTTCGGCCACCACCTCGCCTAGCGGCATGGCATCGGCCAGCAACATGCCCTGGAGCCAGGCGCCGCTGGCGGGACTGAGCGGCGCGCTGTCGATGCCGCGCGCCGAGAAGTCTGCCTGCTCGCCCGCCGGCAGCACGCGCTGGTCCTGGCCGGTGGTGATGCGTACCGCGCCTTCCTGCACCGCGAGCTGGGTATGGTCGTCCTGCTGCCGCACGGTGAAGCGCGTGCCCAGTGCACGCAGCGTGCCGTCGCGGGTCCGGACCTCGAAGGGGCGCGGGTCGGCCGCGGTCTCGATATGGATCTCGCCGCTGCGCAACAGCACGGTGCGCTGGCCGGCGTCGTAGCGGATGTCGACGGCCGAGCCGGTGTTCAGCGTCAGCCGGGTGCCGTCGTCCAGGCGCAGGTCGCGGCGTTCGCCGGTGGCGCTGCGATAGTCGGCGGTCCAGCCTTCGGCATCGGACCAGCGCCACGCACCCCAGGCCGCCGGGGCCGCGACCAGCAGCGCCGCCAGCTTGGCCAGCGCCGCCCGGCGCGCGCGCGGACGATCCAGCGCCGGCATCGCGAGCGCGGCCGGCATGTTCCCCAGCTGGCCCATCAGGCGCTCGGCGCGTTGCCAGGCGTGTTCATGAGCCGGACTGCGCGCGCGCCAGGCCATCCAGGCGCGGTGATCGTCGGCCGAGACCGTGCCGGCATGCAGCACGACCAGCCATTCGGCGGCTTCATCGAGGATGGGGTTGTTCGCGGCGCTCATGCGTCGTCCATGCATGCCAGGCATTGCCGGAAGGCGCGCGCCATGTAGCGCTTGACGGTGATGAGCGATACGCCGATCTCGCGCGCGATGGCTTCATACGTCAGGCCCTCGATCTGCGACAGCAGGAAGGCGCGCCGCACGGGCGCCGGCAGGGCATCGAGCATGGCGTCGATCTCGTGCAGGGTCTGCAGGATGATGAGCTGGCGTTCGGGCGAGGGTGCCTGGTCTTCGGGCACCCTGGCCAGCGCGTCAAGATAGGCCTGCTCCAGCGCGCGGCGCTGATACCAGTTGACCAGGATGCCGCGGGCCACCGTGGTGAGGTAGGCGCGCGGTTCATGCAGGACCGCTGGCAGGCGGGAATCGAGGATGCGCGCGAAAGTGTCGTGGGCCAGGTCGGCCGCGTCGCCGACATTGCCGAGCCGCCGGCGCAGCCAATGCTGCAGCCAGGCATGGTGGTCGCGGTAGAGGGTGTGGACTTGCTGCCGCGGATCGCAGTGGTCAGCCTCCATGGGCGTCTCCCGGGGGCTGAGGTGGCAGCCTAAATGCAAATAAGAGTGTTTCGCATTTTATGGTATCGATTGCGCCGAGGCAATGCGGCGTTCTGCCGCCGTTGGCCCGCAGAACGCCGCGCCGCGGTTCGGTACACTGGCCCGCGGGACGTTGCCCGGACGGTTGCGATCGCATCGTGCGCGGCGTCGTCGCCGCGCGGGCGGCAGTCGTACGCCGCCTTTCCGACAACGATCATTTCCGGTTCCCGCTCCATGTCCGCTTCCCACGCCACGCTTGCCGCCGCGCTCCGTTCCCCGGTCACCTCCGCCGAATACGTGGAAACCCTCGAGGCGTTCTTCAAGCGCCCCGAGGTGCGCGCGTTCTACCAGGATGCCGAGGACCCGGCGCATACCGAAGCCAGCCTGCGGTTCTGCGCCGAGCTGTTGCCGTCCCTGCATCCCAGCCGCGCGTCGGCGCTGGCGCTGATGTGCGGTTCTCTGGTGGAGGACGGCGCTGATCCCGTCATCCTTTTCCCCACGCTGCAGGCGCTGCTGCGCCCCTGGCTGCAAGCGTTGCGGCCCTGCTGCGCGCTGGAGGTCGAGGAAGACGACACCGAGGTGGAGGAGGCCGACCGCCAGGCCTGGAACGATGCGGTGGCGCGGCTCGAAGCCATCCCCGCGGACCAGCGCTGGGCGTTCGATGCGCAGGTCGCGGCCATCGACACGCTGGTGCTGCCGATGATGGCGATGCTGATGCGCGACCAGCGCAATCACCAGGCGTTCGTCGCCGATGCCGAGCTGATGGACCTGCTCTACGCCATGACGACGCTCAATGACAGCGTGCCGTTCGAGCAGCTGCACTACCTGTGGCTGGCCTCGCGCATCAGCTACGAGGACGAGCTGGTGGTGGTGCTGCCGACGTCGGGAACGGGGTTCGTGGCGCGGGCGCATGGCATCAACAACAACTTCCATGCCTTCACGCTGCTGCAGAACCTGATGCGCGATCATGTCCAAGCCCTGGGCGTGCGGCGCGAGATCGCCGCGCGCGAGCCCGACGCCGAACGCGACAGCGCCGATTTCCAGTGGCTGCAGGCTGATGCCTACGCCGGCGGCAAGCTGCTGAACGACATGCGCCTGTCGTGGGGCGAGGCGGCGCTGCGCGACAACCAGGCCAAGGGCGGCAAGCGGGTGCTGATCGCGCTGGAGAGCGATGAAGGCCTGAAGCGCAACTGGTCGGGCTTCAATGGCGCGATCCATGATGCGCAGCAGCCGTCGATGACGTTCACGCGCTACCTGACGGCGGATGAGGTGGCGGCGTTCCTGGCGTGATCGACCGCCGGCCGTCGTGGCGGGCGGTTGCCCGGCCGCCCGGTATTGGCCTGGCCGGCTGCTCCATTGCTATACCAACGTATACGCCACATGACCTGTTCGGAACGCCGTCCCGGACCTACACTGCCGCCTGTTGCAACCCTAAGGAGCCCGCCGTGGAAGACGACGGAAGTACCAGAACCTACGGCGCATGCCGGGTATAGCGGGTCTGCACGTCTTTATTTTGCCAGCCGCCACGCCCACCCGGATCGTACCGGAGCCGCGACGGCTTGCATGCGCCACCTGAATCCCTAGCGGGCGAAATCGCCTGTTTCCAGGAGACGCGCATGCTGTCCCATATCCTGTCCCCCAACCCCGAGCGCCGCGCGGCCCCCGCGCCGGCCTTCATCAACCTGACGTTCTACGGCAGCCCCGCGGTGCTGGCCCTGATCCGCAAGCGCCTCTACGAAGAGCTGCGTCAGCGGTCGGAAACCGTGGCCGACGTGCGTTATTCGACCGACGGCGAACAGGCCTGCACCGCCATCAGCCTGCGCAGCGACAGCGGCAATCCCTGGCCCGTGATCACGTGGCTCAGCGATCTGTGCCGCGAGCTCGGTGTGCATACGCTGCGTGTCGGCGTGGCGCCGGCGCCGCGCGCGCAGGCGCCGGCCGTTCCCGTCCCGCATTGATTCCGCCTTACCCGATTCTCAATATCCACCAAGCCCGCGCGGGCCGTGGACGGGGGACGCTCGCGCCTTGAAAATGGCGGGCTCCCACCGGCGGTGCGCGGGTGGGAGCAGCGAACATGAAGCAAGTCCAAGAAGCCTCGTTGCCGGCCCCGCGCGGGCCACGCAGCGAGAAGACCTCCGCGGCCGGCGCCGCGCAGGGCAAGAACCGCACGATGCCGGTGGCGCGCCATGCCGGCCTGTCGGTGCACGAAAGCCTGCAGACGCTGCAGACGCAGCGCGCCGGCCTGAGCGATGCCGAGGTCGCCGCCCGGCGCGCCGTCGATGGCCTGAACGAGGTCGCGCACGACAAGCCGGCGCCCGCGTGGCTGCAATTGCTGCGCGCCTTCCGCAATCCCTTCATCCTGGTGCTGCTGGGCCTGGCGGCGGTGTCTTACTTCACCGACATCCAGTTCGCCGCGCCCGCCGACCGCGACTGGACCGGCATCACCATCATGCTGACGATGGTGACGATCAGCGGCCTGCTGCGCTTCATCCAGGAATACCGCTCGGGCCGCGCCGCCGAGAAACTCAAGTCGATGGTGCGCAGCACCGCCACGGTGGTCCGCCGCGACAGCCACTCCAGCGAGCCGGTGCGGCGCGAACTGCCGATGAACGAACTGGTGCCGGGCGACATCGTCGAACTGCAGGCCGGCGACATGATCCCGGCCGACATCCGCCTGCTGCAATCGCGCGACCTGTTCATCAGCCAGGCGATCCTGACGGGCGAAGCGCTGCCGGTCGAGAAGTACGACACGCTGGGCAACGTCAGCGCCAAGCGCGCCGAGGCGCAAGCGGGCGAGAACGCCGACCTGCTGGACCTGGCCAACATCTGCTTCATGGGCACCAACGTGGTCAGCGGCACCGCTACCGCGGTGGTGGTGGGCATCGGGCCGAACACGTATTTCGGCTCGCTGGCCAAGAACGTGGTGTCGACCAAGCGGGTCGAGACCAGCTTCGACCGCGGCGTCAACAGCGTGTCGTGGCTGCTCATCAAGTTCATGCTGGTGATGGTGCCGATCGTGTTCGTCATCAACGGCGTCACCAAGGGCGACTGGGTCACCGCGCTGACCTTCGCGCTGGCGGTGGCGGTGGGGCTGACGCCGGAAATGCTGCCGATGATCGTCTCGGCCAACCTGGCCAAGGGCGCGGTGGCGATGGCGCGGCGCAAGGTGGTGGTCAAGCGGCTCAACTCGGTGCAGAACTTCGGCGCGATGGATGTGCTGTGCACCGACAAGACCGGCACGCTGACGCAGGACCGCATCATCTTGGAGCACCACTTCAACGTCGACGGCGACATCGACGACCAGGTGCTGCGCCTGGGTTGGCTGAACAGCGCCAACCAGAGCGGCCAGCGCAACCTGATGGACCGCGCCATCCTGGCCCGGGCGCGCGAGCTGCGCGGCTGGGACCGCAGCGCGCACCACGAGAAGGTCGACGAGATTCCGTTCGACTTCGTGCGCCGGCGCCTGTCGGTGGTGGTGCGCAGCGTCGATGGCGGCCTGGAGATGATCACCAAGGGCGCGGTCGAGGAAATGCTGGCGGTGAGCTCGGGCGTGATGATCGACGGGCAGGAGCGTCCGCTGGACGCCGCCATGCGCAAGCGTCTGCTGCGCAGCGCCGAGGCCTACAACCGCGACGGCTTCCGGGTGCTGGTGGTGGCGTCGCGCCGCCTCGAGGACAGCGGCCGCACGCAGTTCCAGGCCAGCGATGAAAGCGGGCTGGTGGTGCGCGGCTTCCTGACGTTCCTGGATCCGCCCAAGGATTCGGCGCGGGCCGCGATCCGCGCGCTCAATGACTACGGCGTGGCGGTGAAGGTGCTGACCGGCGACAACCCCATCGTGGCGGCCAAGGTCTGCCGCGAAGTGGGCCTGGATCTGGGCGACGACGATGCGCGGGTGCTGCTGGGCGCCGACATCGAGCAGATGGACGACGTGACGCTGTGCCGCCGCGCCGAGACCGCGGTGCTGTTCGCCAAGCTGACGCCGCTGCAGAAGTCGCGGGTGGTCAAGGCGCTGCAGGCCAACGGCCATACCGTGGGCTTCCTGGGCGACGGCATCAACGATGCCCCCGCGCTGCGCGACGCCGACGTCGGTATCTCGGTGGACAGCGGCGCCGACATCGCCAAGGAAACCGCCGACATCGTGCTCCTGGAAAAGGACTTGATGGTGCTGGAGCAAGGCGTCATCAAGGGCCGCGAGACCTTCGGCAACATCCTCAAGTACCTGAACATGACCGCCAGCTCGAACTTCGGCAACGTGTTCTCGGTGCTGGTGGCGTCGGCCTGGCTGCCGTGGGAACCGATGCTGTCGCTGCAGCTGCTGATCCAGAACCTGGTGTACGACATCTCGCAGCTGACGCTGCCGTGGGACCGCATGGACGACGAGTTCCTGAAGAAGCCGCGCAAGTGGGAAGCGGGCAACATCCAGCGCTTCATGCTGTGGCTGGGACCCACCTCGTCGGTGTTCGATATCACCACGTATTTCCTGATGTGGACGGTGTTCGGCGCGGGCGCGGCCTATGCCCTGCATGGCGGCGACGGCGGCCAGACCATCATGAACTCGGGCTGGTTCATCGAGGGCCTGGTGTCGCAGACTTTCGTGGTGCACATGCTGCGTACCCGCAAGATCCCCTTCCTGCAGAGCACGGCGTCGCTGCCGGTGCTGTTGTCCACCACCGCCGCGATCGCGCTGGCGTGCTGGCTGCCGTTCTCGCCGATCGCCGAGTCCATCGGGTTCGTGGCCCTGCCGCCGATCTACTTCGGCTGGCTGGCGCTGACCATCCTGGCCTACATCGCGCTGACGCAGCAGGTCAAGACCCTCTACATCCGCCGCTACGGCCGGTGGTACTGACATGCCGGGAGAGACGACATGGAAAAGGCTTTCGAGGAAATGCGCAAGTTCTCGCGTGACATGCACGCCTACGAGATCGAACGGGCCGCCTTCCGCCAGTCGGGGCAGGCGCCGGACCTGCCGGATGGCCCGCTGATCCCGCTGCGGCTGTTATTGCCGATGCTGTTGGCGTGGACCTTGGGCGTGGGCGGGATCCTGTGTTTCCTGCCCTGACGACGCAACGGAGAATCGGGCGGCCGGGCGCCGCCCGATTGCGTCAGGCGATGCCGTGCAGCGCCTGGATCACGCCGAGCGCGATCCAGATGCCGACGAGCACGGCGCCGCGGACGATCCAGAGGGTCTTGATGGACGGTTTCATGGGGGGGCTGCCGGTAGGCGTTGGCGGGGCGGCGCGGCCTGGGGGCGCGCCGTGGGGGGACCCGAAAATTATAGGAACCGGCCTCCGCGCGGGCGAGATGCCGTTGGGATGGCGGGCATATACCTTGGTATATGCCGGCTTTCCGAAAGCGCGCCGGGGCCCGCGCCTGTCTCTACAATGGCATCTCGCGGCGTGCGGCCATCGGGGCCAGGCGCCGGCGTCCATTCAACGGGGTCGCAGCGCCATGTTCCTCAAGCCGGCCAGGTATCTGAAGCAACGCCCCGGCGCGGGCGTCGCGCTGCTGGTGGCGCTGATGGCCGTGATATTCCTGGCGGATACCTTCACCCGCCTGGAAATCGCCGTGGCGGTGTTCTACGTGGCCGTGATCCTGGCGGCGTTGAGCTTCCTGCCGCGGCGCGGCGTCACCCTCGTCGCGGTGGCGTGCGCGGCGTTGACGCTGCTCAGCCTGTACCTCACGCCCAACGGCGGCGTGCTGCGCGAACTGGGGCTGATCAATGCGCTCATCAGCATTGCCGCCATCGGCGTGACCACCTACCTGGCGCTCAAGCGGGCGGCGGCCGAGGACGCGGCATTCGAGGCGCGCACGCAGCTGGCGCGCATGGCGCGCATCCACAGCCTGGGCGAGCTGACCGCCTCGATCGCCCACGAGATCAACCAGCCGCTGGCGGCCATCGCCACCAGCGGCAGCGCCTGCCAACGCTGGCTGGAGCACGATCCGCCCAACATCGAACGGGCCTTGCGCGCCCTGCAGCGCATGACCGGCGACGTGCACCGCGCCAGCGAGGTGGTGGCGCGCATCCGCCGCGATGCGCGCAATGCCGCGCCGCAACGCGAGCGGCTGGACCTGGCCGAGGTCATCGGCGAGGTGCTGGAACTGGCCGGCGGCGAGCTGGCGAGCAACGAAGTGGTGGTGTCCACCCGCATCCAGGAGCGCGTGCCGGCGGTGCTGGGCGACCGCGTGCAGCTGGGGCAGGTGCTCGTCAACCTGGTGCTCAACGCCATCGAGGCGATGCAGCAGACGCCGGCCGGCGCGCGCCAGCTGACGCTGCGCCTGTCGAGCCAGGAGGCGGGGCAGGTGCAGTGTTCGTTGACCGATACCGGTCCGGGCCTGACGCCGCAGGCGCGCGAACGCCTGTTCGATACTTTCTGGAGCACCAAGCCCGAGGGCACCGGCCTGGGCCTGACCATCAGCCGCGGCATCATCGAAAGCCATGGCGGCCGGTTGTGGGCCGAGCCGGCCGCGCGCGAGGGCGCGGTGTTCTGTTTCATGCTGCCGGCGGCGGCCGAGGATGAGTCTTCATGATCGCAAGCACGCGGCCCGAGCCGGCCACCATCCACATCGTCGATGACGACGCCTCGCTGCGCGAGTCGCTGGAAGACCTGATGCATTCGGTCGGCCTGCCGGTGCGCGGCTACGGCTCGGCGCAGGAATTCCTGGACGCCGATCCGGGCGCCGGCCCCGCCTGCCTGGTGCTGGATGTGCGCTTGCCGGGGCAGAGTGGCATGGATCTGCTGCGCCGCCTGCAGCAGGCGCGGCGGCGCATGCCGGTGGTGATGATCACCGGCCACGGCGACATTCCCATGTCGGTCGCGGCGATGAAGCTGGGCGCGGTGGATTTCCTGACCAAGCCGTTTCGCGACCAGGATCTGCTGGACACGATCCACGCCGCGGTGGAAAAGGATCGAGCGCAACTGGCCAACGCGTCGGGTTCGGACGAGGTCCAGGCCCGCTGGGACACCTTGACCGACGGCGAGAAGGCGGTGATGGAGCGGGTGGTGCGCGGCATGCTGAACAAGCAGATCGCGGCCGAGCTCAATGTCAGCGAGATCACGGTCAAGGTGCGGCGCGGGCGCGTCATGCGCAAGATGCAGGTGCGCACGCTGGCGGACCTGGTGCGCGCGGGCGGGCAGTTGGGCGGCTAGCGTTCGTCGTGTCGCAATGCCTGGCGGCGGCGGGTGCGCCCGCCACCGGCAGGGAACCCCGCGCCGCGCGTGGGCGGTCGGCCCGCCTCAGTCCGGCTTGCCCGGCGGCTGCGCCGCGGCGCGCCACAGGTCGAGGAAGTGGCGCTTCTTGAGCGGGTCCAGGTACACCAGCAAGCCCACGCCCAGCGCCACGGGACGCACGCCCGCCGCCGGCACCACCGAGGCGCTGACGGGCCGCATGCCGGACTGGCGCGCGAGCATGTCCTGGCCGCGAGGCGACAGCAGGTAGTCGAGGAAGCGCGCGCCCAGGTCGGCGCGCGGCGCCTGCCGTGGAATGATGGCCGAGCGCGACAGCATCAGGGTGTAGTCCTGCGGGTAGATGATGGCCAGCGGCGCGCCCTGGTCGATGCGGTGGCGGGTATAGGATTCCAGCAGGTTGTAGGCCAGCGTGGTGTCGCCGCGCTGCAGCTTGTCGAGCGCGTGTTCGGTCGATTCGTGCACGCTGACGCCGTTGCGGCCGAAGGCGGCCAGCAGCGCGCCGGCCAGGCTGTCCAGGCGCGCGTCCTGGGTGGCGGCCAGGTAGCCGATGCCGCTGCCTTCGACGTCGTAGGTCGAGATCCGGCCGGCCAGCGGCTGGTCGGGCGCCTGCAGCAACGCCAGCAGTTCGCGGCGGGTGCGCGGCGCGCGCGCGGCGTCGAGCTTGCGGGTGTCGTAGACCATCACGATGGGGTCGGTGCCGATGCTGAAGACCTCGTCGCGCCAATTGGCCCAGGCGGGCAGGGCGCGGGTGTCCGGCGACACATGCGGCTGCGCGTGGCCGTCGTTGACCAGCTTGGTCTGCAGGTCCATGGCGCTGCTGATGACCAGGTCGGGCCCGGCCTTCTCGCCCGGCGCCTGCGCGGCGCGGCTCACCACTTCGGCATATAGGGCCTGGGTCGACAGCTCGGTGTATTCGAGGCGCACGCCGGGATTGAGCTGGCTGAAGTCTTCCAGCACGCCGCGAAACACCTGCACGCTGTTGGATGCGTGCAGCACCAGCACGTTCCTGCTGTCCGCCGGACCCAGCGACAGGCCGTCGGCGCTGGTCTCGGCGGCAAGGCTGGCGCTGGCCAGGAGCAGGGCGGCGCCGGCCGCGGCCAGGCGTGAGAGCAGCGCAAGTCTAGGCGTCATGGGCGTTGGCGGGGAGGAGGACGGAGGCTTCGAGGCCGCCGCCGGGGCGGTTGCTGAGACTGAGGCGGCCCTGGTGGATGTCGACCACGCGCTTGATGATGGACAGCCCCAGGCCTGCGCCGGGCGTGCGCGGATTGGGGCCGCGCGAGAAGCGCTCGAAGGCGCTTTGCGCCAGCGCGGGCGGGATGCCCGGCCCCTGGTCGGCCACGGTGATGCGCCAGCCGGCGTCCTGGCGCTCGAGCCGGACGTCGATGTGGCCATCGGCCGAGGCGCCATGGCGCAGGGCGTTGTCGATCAGGTTCTTGAAGGCCTCGCGCAGCATCAGGCTGTCGCCCGCGATGCGGGGCGGCGCGCCATCTTCCGCGTCGGGCAGGTGCAGCCGCACGTCGGGCTGCGGGTCGGCCTGCGGCACGGTGTCGTAGACGGCCTGGGACAGCAGTTCGGCCAGGTCCACCGGGGCGAACTTGCGCACGTTGCTGCGGTGGATGACGCTGGCGTCGCTGAGCAGCTGGTTCACCAGCCGCGACAGCTTCTCGGCATTGCGCAGCACCGCCAGCAGGCTGCGGCGCTGCTCGGCCGGGTCTTCCTCGTCCAGCGCCACTTCCATCTGCGCGTGCAGCGCGGCCAGCGGCGTGCGCAGCTGGTGCGCGGCCTCGGCGATGAACAGGCGCAGGGTGTCCAGGTTTTCCGACAGCCGCGCCATGAAGCCGTCGAGCGAATGCACCAGCGTGTCCAGTTCCTCGGGCACGGGCGCGGCGATCGGATGCAGGTCGGCGGCGCTGCGCGCGGCCAGTTCGCGCTCGATGCGCCGGATCGGCGACAGCGAGCGCTGCAGGCCCCAGTAGGCCAGCGCCAGCGCCGCCGCGGTGAAGCCGATCAGCGTCAGCGTGCCCTGCCACAGGATGCTCTCGGCCAGCGCGTTGCGGGCTTCGCGCGTCTGCGCCACCTGGATCAGCGCGCTCTCGGTGGCGCGCGGGCCGGCGATCTTGCGTTCCATCCAGGCCACGCGCACGGGCTGGCCCTGGTAGTCGGTGGTGAACAGCTGCGGCGCGGCGCCGGCGTCGGCGCCGTGGCCGGGCGGGGCGGACAGGTCGGCGTAGCCGGAGATCAGCGCGCCGTCGGCGGCCGCCACGCGGTAGAACACGCGGTCGCGCGGCGCCTGTTCCAGCAGCGCCAGGGCGGCGTAGGGCATGTCCATCTGCCATTCGCCCTGCACCAGCTGCAGGCTGTCGGCCATCGACAGGACCGAGGCGCGCAGCAGTTGATCGTAGGTGGTGTCGGCGGTCTGCTGCGCATAGCCGCGCACCAGCAGGTACAGCGTGCCCAGCCCCGCCACGAACAGCGCCAGCAGCATCGCCAGCAGGCGCCGGCGCACGGAAATGCGGCGGGACCGCACCGCCTCAGTCCCGCGGCGCCGCGGCGGCGTCGGCATCCTCGACCGCCGTCAGCAGATAGCCGGTGCCGCGCTGCGTCTCGATGCGCAGCGGCGACCCTTCCAGCTTCTTGCGCAGCCGCGCGATATAGACCTCGATGGCATTGGGCGCGGCATCATCATCGAACGCGAACAGCTTGTTGGCGATCTCGGCCTTGCTGACCGCGCGGTTCATGCCGGCCAGCAGGATCTCGAGCAGGCTGTACTCGCGCTTGGGCAGATCGATGCGCTGCCCCGCCAGGCTGACCTGCCGCGCCGCGCTGTCGATCACCAGTTCGCCAAACCGCAACACCCCCGCCGCCTGCACGCTGGGCCTGCGCAACAACGCCCGGCAACGCGCCTCCAGCTCACGAAAGTCGAACGGCTTGGCCAGGTAATCATCGGCCCCCGTATCCAGCGCATGGACCCGATCCTCGATATCGATCCGCGCCGTCAACGCCAGCACCGGCGTCTTGCTGCCCCGATCCCGCAACCGATGCAGGATCTCGAACCCCGACATGCGCGGCAGCCCGATATCCAATATCACCAAGTCAAAGGTCTCGTACTGCAACACCCCATCCGCGCTCAACCCATCACTCTGGCAATCGACCGCATGCCCAAGACGACGCAGCCGACGCACAAGCGCGTCGGCCAGATCCTCATCATCCTCGATCACCAGAATTCGCATGCGCGAATTGTCGCATAGCGTTCCACACCTCCGTCACGACATCCGTCCCCCTGTAACCCCCTGTCATAAAGCCCTTTCCTCTCCACCAGCGCACAGCGCACACCGCCCCGCATCCCCCACCGCGAATGCCGTTTGGGCCGCCCGCGCGGCCCAAAAAGGCGGCCCCCCAAACCCGCCCCATGCCGTCGAGGTCCAGCAACGCATCAAACCAAGAAACCGGTAGTCCGGGGCGGGGTGGGTGTGGCGGAGCGCGCCGTCAGATGCGCCCGACGGAATCCGAAGGAGTCGCCGAAGGCGAAGACGAGGATGAGGAAGGGGCAGTCCGGAGCGAACGCTCCGGACCGCAATCGTAGGCGCGCTCCGCCACACCCACCCCGCCCCGGACGGCCTACACCCCTTCTTTGCTCAACACCCCCCATCCGACCCCGACCCCCCAAAAAACGACAGGTTCCAGACAGCTTTTCTTCCTAGTCTTCCCCCCCAGCGCCCCACCGGCGTGCAAATAACAACGAGTCCGGAGATACCCCTCATGCTTTTGACCCTGCTTGGCTTCGGCATGGTGATCACGTTCATGACGCTGATCATGACCAAGCGCCTGTCGCCCCTGGTGGCGCTGATCCTCGTCCCCATCATCTTCGCCCTGCTCGGCGGCTTCGGCGCCGGCATCGACAAGATGATGCTCGACGGCATCCGCAAGATCGCGCCAACCGGCGTCATGCTGATGTTCGCCATCCTCTACTTCGGCGTGATGATCGACGCCGGCCTGTTCGACCCCATCGTCGGCCGCATCCTGCGCGCCGTGAAGGGCGACCCGCTCAAGATCGTGGTCGGCACCACCGTGCTGGCGCTGGTGATCTCGCTGGACGGCGACGGCTCCACCACCTACATGATCGTGGTGGCGTCGATGCTGCCGCTGTACCGCCGCCTGAAGATGAACGCGCTGTCCATGACCTGTCTGGCGATGCTGGCCAGCGGCGTCATGAACCTGACGCCGTGGGGCGGGCCGACCGCGCGCGCCGCCAGCGCGCTGCACGTGGACGCCGGCGACATCTTCGTGCCGCTGGTGCCGGTGATGGGCGTGGCCATCGTCGCGATCCTGATGCTGGCCTTCTTCCTGGGCCTGCGTGAACGCCGCCGCCTGGGCGTGCTGTCGCTGCCCGACGGCGCTTCGCTGCACGCCGGCTATGACGAGGACGGTCCCAAGAACCTGCCCGAGATCGAGGTCGACCACGACCTGCGCCGCCCCAGGCTGCTGTGGGTCAACGCCGGCCTGACGCTGGCGCTGATGGTGAGCTTGGTGATGGGCGTGCTGCCGCTGCCGGTGCTGTTCATGATCGCCTTCGCGATCGCGCTGATCATCAACTACCCGAACCTGGCCGAGCAGCGCCGCCGCGTGGCGCAACACGCCGGCAACGTGCTGTCGGTGGTGTCGCTGATCTTCGCGGCGGGCATCTTCACCGGCATCCTGTCGGGCACGGGCATGGTGGAAGCCATGTCGCGCAGCCTGCTGGCGGTGATCCCCGACGCGCTCGGGCCGTACCTGGCCGGCATCACCGCGCTGGTCAGCCTGCCGTTCACCTTCTTCATGTCGAACGACGCCTTCTACTTCGGCGTGCTGCCGATCCTGAGCGAAGCCGCGCAGGGTTACGGCATCTCGCCGGTGGAGATGGCGCGCGCCTCGCTGATCGGCCAGCCGGTGCACTTGCTCAGCCCGCTGGTGCCGTCGACCTACCTGCTGGTGGGCCTGGCCGGCGTCGAGTTCGGCGACCACCAGCGCTATTCGCTCAAGTGGGCCACGATGGTGTGCCTGGTGATGCTGGTGGCCGCGCTGGCGTTCGGTCTGTTCCCCCTGGTCGGCGCCGTCGCCTGACGGCGGCGCCTTCCCACGTTTCTTGAAAGGAGCACGTTCATGGCTTTGCGCATTGCTTACGTCACCAGCGGGATGGGCCACACGGGCACCGCGATCTGCCAGGCGCTGCACCACGCGGGCCACCGCGTCATCGCCGGCTGCGGGCCGCGCTCGTCGCGCAAGGACCACTGGCTGAAGGAACAGAAGTCGCTGGGCTACGACTTCATCGCCTCGGAAGGCGACGCCACCGACTGGGCCTCGACCGAGGCCGCCTTCGCCAAGGTGCGGCGCGAGGTCGGCGAGATCGACGTGCTGGTCAACAACGCCGGCGCCATGCTCGACATGCGCTTTCGCCAGATGAGCCACGCCGACTGGTCGGCGGTGCTGCGCAGCAACCTGGACACGCTGTTCAACAGCACCAAGCAGGTGGTCGACGGCATGGCCGAGCGCGGCTGGGGCCGCATCATCAACATCGGTTCGGTCGCCGCCGAGAAAGGCCAGATCGGCCAGATCAACTACGCCACCGCCAAGGGCGCGGTCATCGGCTTCACGCGCTCGCTGGCGCAGGAAGTGGCCGCGCGCGGCGTCACCGTCAACCTGGTGTCGCCGGGCTTCATCGCCGATGACACCGTCAAGGCGTTCCCGCCGGCGCTGCTGGACCGCATCATCGAAAGCGTGCCGGTGGGCCGCCTGGGCACCGCCAAGGACCTGGCCGGCCTGTGCGCCTGGCTGGCATCGGACGAGGCGGCATTCGTGACCGGCGCGAACTATGCGATCAACGGCGGCGTGTACATGAGTTGAGTGGGGCTTGGCCGGTTTGCTATCGATGGTGTCGTCCGGACCTAAGGCAATCGGTGATCACTGCGGGGGAATGGCGCGCCTGAAGGGCCATTCCTTTTCCCGAGCTACACGTCGAGCTGGTCGAACTGGATGCCGAGGGCTGCCGCGATGCGCTCACGCGTGCTCTTTCGAGGATTGGCATCGGGGGCTTCCATCGCCGCGTAGCTGGGTTGACGTATGCCCAGCCGGGTAGCGATGTCGATCTGGGTGATATCCAGGTATTCTCGCCAGGCGCGTACGATGCTCCATCCATTGCCGCTCATCAACGCAACGACCTCATGGGGAATCGAGCCATCCGAGGGCACCCGCGCAGGGCGTCGAGCCGGTCGCGCCCTCGTGCGGGTCAGCGCCAGGTATTCCGCGTAGGGAAGGACGACAAAGGCGGGCTTGCCGTCGGACTCAAGTATGGTGGGGTGCAGGCGCATGGAATTTTCCCGGTCTGTATCAATAGGTATTGTCGTCGCGCCGCTTTACTTCTTGAACGTCAATGATGCGGACGGTGTTTGCGATATCGAACAGGACGCGGTACGCACCGATCCGCAGACGAAAGCCATATTGATGCTGGCTGAGCACCTTGACGTTGTGTACGGCTGGGAAGGTTTACGGCCTGCCAAAGCAAAAAGATGCAGGAACCTGGGACTTTCTAAGGTTCCTGCCCACACGTATCAAGCTTGTTGCGCGTTTCTAGGACAATCGACTGATTCTTTGCCGAGCGTCTGCGGCGCGAGAATGTCCACGGCGGCGCCATTACCCCCGATTGATCGACACCCCGCCATCCACCAGCAATGCCGTGCCAGTGGTGAAGCTGGACGCGTCCGACGCCAGGTACAGGGCCGAGCGCGCGATCTCGGCGGGGCTGGCCAGGCGCTTGAGCGCATGCAGGCTCTCGACGTAGCGGCGCGCCTCGGGCGAATCCATCGAGGCGCGGCCCATCGGCGTGTCGGTGCCGCCCGGCAGCAGGGCGTTGGCGCGGATGCCCTGGGCGCCATATTCGGCGGCGATCGCCTGGGTCAGGCCGATCAGGCCGGCCTTGCTGGCGGCATAGGCGCCCATGCCGGGAAAGCCCGCCGTGTGGCCGACGAAGGTGGATGTGAAGACCAGCGAACCGCCGCCTCGCCGCAGCATCGCCGGGATCTGGTGGCGCGCGCCAAAGAAGGCGCTGCTCAGGTTGGTGTCCAGGATCTGGCGCCACGCGTCGGGCGGAACCTGGTGCAGGGGCAGGGCGTCGCCGGTCATGCCGGCGTTATTGAAGGCGATGTCCAGTCCGCCGAAGCGGCGTTCGGCGAGGGTGACGGCGGCCTCGGCCACGGCCTCGTCACGCACGTCGCCGGCCAGTGGCACGGCCAGGCCGCCATCGGCCTCGATGGCCGCGACCAGGTGTTCCAGTTCGGCCTGGCGCCGCGCCACCACCACGAGGCGGGCGCCTTCGCGGGCGAACAGTCTTGCCGCCTCGTAGCCGATGCCCGAGCTGGCGCCGGTGATGATCGCGACTTTGCCGGTCAGTTGCTGCATGATCGTTCCTTTCCGTTGGGGGAGTGATCCCCGACGATAGGCATGCCGGGCCGGCCGGGCTATCCGCTTCTTGCGCCTCTTTCCCTGGGCCGGACGGTCCGGCGGGGCGCACGCCCGTAAGTAAGGACCACGCCAGGCTGGCCGGGGCCGGCTCCCGCGCCGGGATGCGGCGCGGCCACGGCCATGCCACAATCGGCGCTGGTCGATCGAATACCGAGGAACGCCATGACAGTCCGGTCCCGCCGCGCCGCCCTGGGCGCGGGCGCAATGGCTTTGTTGCTGTTGGCCGCTTGCGGCAAGAAGACGGAATATCCGCCCGAGGTGCAACGCGCCACCTACGGTTCCTGCCTGGAAGGCTTCAAGGCCAAGGCGCCGCCCGCCATCGCCGCCAGCGACGTGGACGCCAAGGCCAAGGGCTATTGCCAGTGCGTGATGGACGGCCTGCAGTCCAAGGTGCCGGTGAAGGATTTCCTGCGCTACGACGAACTGCTGGCGACCAATACCAACAACGCCGAGCGCGAACGGCTGGGCGCGCAGGTGATGGCCGTGGTCGATGTTTGCCTGAAGAAGATCCCGAGGTCGTGAGCCCGGCGCCCGCCGGCGCACGGCGCATGCTCCCGGGTGTCCGGGATGGCCGCGCCGGCGCGCGGCTGGTGTACAGTCAGGTATACAAATTTTCCTAAAGGACACAAAGGTGCCTGACTCGAACGAAACCGGGGTTCTGCTTTTCTCCTACGGAACCCTGCAGGACAAGGCCGTGCAACGCGCCAACTTCGGCCGCGAACTCAACGGCAGGGCGGATGCCATGACCGGCTATGTGCAGCGCTGGGTCGAGATCACCGATCCCGAGGTCATCAAGACCAGCGGCCTGGCGCGCCATCCCATCGTCAGCGCCAGCGACGACCCGCAAGACGAGGTGCCGGGCATGGTGTTCGAGATCACCGCGCAGGAACTCGAAGCCGCCGACCGCTACGAGGTGTCCGACTACAAGCGGGTCTCGGTGCGGCTCAAGTCCGGCGCGCAGGCCTGGGTGTACGTCAAGGCCTGAGCGGGCCACGCAAAGGCGCGCGCAGGTTTGCGCGCGCCGTTTTTTTATTCTAAATTGATAAAAATTCTCATTTGCAATCAATCGGCGGGACACGGGGGACATGGTGGCGGCAGAATCGGGGGTGCGGCAGCAGCTGCACGGGCTGTACCGCGACCATCATTCCTGGCTGTTCAACTGGCTGCGCCGGCGCCTGGGATGCGCGCACAACGCGGCGGACGTGGCGCATGACACCTTCGAGCGCCTGCTGGCCTCGCGCGACGCCCTGCAGGGCCATTGCCTGCCGATCAACGAACCGCGCGCCTACCTGACCACCACGGCCAAGCGCCTGCTGGTGGACCGGGCGCGGCGCGACAACCTCGAACGCGCCTACCTGGCCGAACTCGAAAGCGCGGCCCAGGCGCTGCCGGTCTATCCCTCGCCCGAACAATTGCTGGTCGCGGCGCAGGCGCTGGAACACATCTGCCGCGTGCTCGAAGGCGTGTCCGCCAAGGCGCGCGCGGCCTTCCTGCTGCACTACCTCGAAGGGCAGACCCATGCCGCCATCGCCAGCCACCTGGCGGTCTCGACCAAGATGGTGCAGAAGTACCTGATCCAGGTGCTGCTCCACTGCAACAGCCTCGACGCCTGAACGGCCCGCCTCCCGTGACCGCCACCGACACCGAATCGCTGGCCGCCCAGGCGGCCGAATGGATCGTGCTGCTGTCGTCCGACGACGAATCCCAGCGGCGCCGCGCTCGCGCGAACCTGGAGGCCTGGAAGCGCGCGGACCCGCGCCACGCGGCCGCCGCCGCGCGCATGGAGCGCCTGATCGGCCATGCCGACGCAGTCCGCGGCACGGGCACCAGCGCGCAGGGCGCGGCGGCGCTGGGAACGGTCCTGGCCCGGCCTGGCAGGCTGCGGCGTGCCAGGGCGCACGCGGTGGCGCTGCTGCTGGCCCTGGCGCTGGCGGTGCCGGCCTGGCTGGCGTTGCAGGCCTATCCGCCGGCCTACCTCATGGCCGACCTGCGGGCCGGCACCGGTCAATGGCAGACGCAGACCCTGCCGGACGGCACCCGCATCATGCTCAACAGTGCCAGTGCGGTGAACCTGCGCTATGACGCCGCGCGCCGGGCCATCGAATTGATCCAGGGGGAAATCCTGGTGGAAGTGGCCAAGGACGCCAGCCGGCCGTTCCTGGTCGAGACGCGCGACGGCAGCATGCGCGCGCTGGGCACGCGCTTCATCGTCAGCCGCGGCGAATCGTCGACGCTGCTCAAGGTGCTGGAATCCAGCGTCCGGGTGCAGACGGCCGCGCAGCAGCGCGCCGCCAGTGCCGACGGCATCACGGTCGCGGCGGGGCAGCAGCTGCGCTTCACTGCGGCGGGGGCCGGCGCGCTGGAGGCGATCGACGCGCGCGCCGTCGAGGACGCCTGGAACCATCATCGGTTGTTCGTCGAAGACCAACCGCTCTCGGATGTGCTGCGGACCCTGGAGCGCTATCGCAGCGGGTACATCGGGTACGACGCCGCCGCGCTGTCGCGGGTGCGGATTTCGGCGGTGCTGCCGCTGGACGATACGGATCGGGCCTTGAGGCTGCTGGCCGCGAGCCTGCCCGGCCTGCGCGTCCGCAGCTATACGCCTTACCTGTTGCAGGTCGACATGGCGCCGTCGCCGTAGCAAGCGCGCGGAAATATTTTGCGGCGCTGGTTCCACTTCCGGATTCCTGTTCGTCAAACAAAGAGAACAACCGAACAGGATGCAATGACATGGTTTCACTACGCCGCCGCGCCGCGCGTGCGGGTTCGAACGCGCGCCGGCAAGCCGGATTCCTTCCCCTGGTCCGCGGGCTGCCCCTGATGGTGGCGGCCGGCCTGATGCTGGCCGAGGCCGCGCCGCTGCGCGCCGAAGGCGCGGCCGCGCAGGCCATGCACTACGACATTCCCGCCGGCCCGCTGGCGCCGGCGCTCAGCCGCTACGCGCAGCAGTCCGGCGCCGAAATCGCCTTCGACGTGCGCAGCCTGGCGGGCGTGGTCAGCGGCGGGCTCAAGGGCGCCTATGGCGTCGACGAAGGATTCGACGTCCTGCTGCGCGGCACCGGCTACCGGGCGGCCAGGAGCGAAGCGGGCTACACCCTGGTGCCGGCGCCGCGCGGCGCGACCGTGCTGGAAGCCGTCACGGTCGACGGGCGCGGCATTGCCACGACCGAGGGATCGGGATCGTACGCCGCGCGCGCCGTCACCCTGACCAAGGACGCGCAGTCCCTGCGCGAGATCCCGCAGTCGGTCTCGGTCATGACGCGCCAGCAGATGGACGACCAGGGCAGCACCACCGTGGCCCAGGCGCTGACCTACGTGACCGGCATGACGCGTTCCGACTACGAGGGCACCGAGAAATTCAACGCGCGCGGCTTTTCCACCAGCGTGCAGTACGACGGCATTCCGCAGCAGGACTACAGTCCGCACCTGGACTTGGCCATCTATGACCGCGTCGAGATCCTGCGCGGCCCGTCGGGCCTGCTGACCGGCACCGGCGAGCCGGGCGGCGTCATCAACTACGTGCGCAAGCGTCCGCGCGACGAGGCCCATTTCGCCTCGTCGATCTCGGCCGGGTCGTGGCATCACCGGCGGGTGGAAGCGGACGGCGGCGGTCCGTTGAACGCGGCCGGCACGCTGCGCGGGCGCCTGGTGGGCGCCTACCAGGACGAGGACAAGTTCTACGACGAGGGCCGCCTCGAGCCTCGCACCTTCTATGGCGTGCTGGAATACGACCTGACGCCGCGGACCACGCTGGGGTTGACGGCGACCTACAACGAGCGCCGTTTCCGCAACTTCAACGGCCTGCCGCTGTATGCCGATGGCAGCGTGCCGGGCCGCTCGTCCTATGTGGGACCGGACAAGATGTCCAAGGACAGCACCTATGACTACGGCGCCGACCTGACCCAGCGCCTGGCCGGCGGCTGGGAGTTCAAGGCCGCTTATCTGCACCGCGAGACGCGCTATCGCGGCTATTCCGCGTTCGCGTCGGCGCCGCTGGATGTGGCGACGGGCCGCAGCGGCATGATGGTCGGCAGGATCGCCAACGATTTCGAATGGGACCAGGGCGACGTGCACCTGTCGGGGCCGGTCCCGCTGCTGGGCCGCGAACATATCCTGACGGTTGGGTACAACTACGCCCGCTACGATTCGATCACCGGCAGCCGTTTCGCCACGCTGACCGACGTCGATCCGCTGAACGACCATGATTTCAACGAGATCTACGCCGCGCCGGTGCGCAACCGCAACGAGAGCCTGACGACGCAATCCGGCCTGTATGCCTCCGGCCGCTTCCGGCTGGCCGATCCGCTGACGCTGGTGCTGGGCGGACGCTGGACCGACTACCGGGAGAAAAGCCGCGCCGTGGCTCCCGACGTCACGGCGTGGGAGACCGGCGCCAACAAGGCCGACAAGGAATTCACGCCGTTCGGCGGCGTGATCCTGGACGTGACCCGGGATGTCTCGCTGTACGGCAGCTACGCCGACATCTTCGTGCCGCAATCCCAGAAGGACTTCAGCAACCAGGCGCTCAAGCCGCGCGTGGGCTGGCAGATGGAGACGGGCCTGAAGGGGGAATTCCTGGACGGCCGCCTGAATGCCTCGCTGGCGTTCTTCCGCATCCGTGACAAGAACCGCGCCATGACCGACCCGGAGCACGTCGGCTGCGACGGCACGCCCACCGGGTCGTGCTATCGCTCCGCGGGCCTGGTGCAGAGCCAGGGCTGGGAGGCCGAGATCAGCGGCAGCCCGGCGCCCGGCTGGGACGTGTCGGCGGGCTACACCTATACCCAGGCCAAGTACCTGCAGGACTCCGATCCCGCCAACGTCGGCCAGCGTTTCGGCGCCGATGTCCTGCCCAAGCACCTGTTCAAGCTGTGGACCCAGTACCGCTTCGGCGCCGAGGACTTCGGCGGCGCGCTGCGCGGCTGGCGGTTTGGCGTCGGCGTCCAGGCCCAGAGCGATGTGTACACGTCCGATCAGCGCCAGGGCGGCTATGCCACGGTCTCGACGCGGGTCGGCTACCAGATCGACAAACACTGGGACATGGCGCTGTCGGTCAACAACCTGTTCAACCGCACCTATCTGCGCACGCCGGGCTATGGCATTTTCTACAACCTCTACGGCGAACCGCGCAGCGCCATGCTGACGCTGCGCTACGCCATGTAGCCGCCTCAGCCCTTCAAACCGAGCCGTCGAGCCAGCTTGTGCAGGTTGCTGGCGTCGATCTCGAGCGCGCGCGCGGCGCCGGCCCAGCTGCCCTGGTGCGCGTCCAGCGCGCGGCGGATCGCCTGGCGCTGGCAGGCGTCGACCGCGCCGCGCAGCGTCTGCGTGGCGCCCGCTGGCAGCGCCGGCTCCTCGGGCGGCGGCGCCGGCAGGGCGCCGTCCTCCAGATCCAGCAGGCCCGCGCCCAGCGTGACGATCTCGTTGCGCGGGGCGCCGTGGCTGACGGCCTTGATGGCGGCGCGGCTGATGACGTGTTCCAGCTCGCGCACGTTGCCGGGCCAGCGGTAGCGGCTCAGCATGTCCTCGGCCTCGGGTGACAGCCGCAGGCTGCGCAGCCCCAGGCGGGCGCGGTTCAGTTCCAGATAGCGGCCGGCCAGCAGCAGCACGTCGCGGCCGCGTTCGCGCAGCGGCGGGATCGGCACCGGATAGACCGACAGCCGGTGATACAGGTCGGCGCGGAAGTCGCCCTGGCGCACCAGGGCACGCAGGTCGCGATTGGTGGCGGCGACGATGCGCACGTCCACGGTGCGCGGGCGGTCGTCGCCGAGCCGCTGGATTTCGCCGTTTTGCAGCGTGCGCAGCAGCTTGGCCTGCACCGCCAGCGGCAACTCGCCCACCTCATCCAGGAACAGCGTGCCGCCGTTGGCGGCCTCGAAGCGCCCGGGCCGCTCGGTCATCGCGCCCGAGAACGCGCCCTTGGCATGGCCGAACAGTTCGCTTTCCGCCAGCGACTCCGGCAGCGCCGCGCAGTTCACGTGCACCAGCGGCTTGCCGCGGCGGCGCGACTGGCGATGCACGCGATGCGCGAACAATTCCTTGCCGACGCCGGTCTCGCCCAGCAACAGGATCGGCAGCTCGGAATCGGCCACCACCTCGATCTCGTGCAGCAGCCGGCCGATGGCCTCGCTCTGGCCGAGGATGTCGCTGTCGTCGGCCACCGCGCTGTCCGTCGGCGCCGCGCCGCGCGCCAGCCGCAGGGCGCGGGTTTCGGCCTCCAGGCGCGTCACGCGCAGCGCCGCCTCGACCAGCACGATCATCTCGCGCAGGTCCGACTGCGCCTCGGCATCGAAGGTGCCGACCTCCAGCGCGTCCAGCGTCAGCACGCCCCAGGGCTGGCCCTCGATGTGCAGGCTGGTGCCCATGCAGTCGTGCACCGGCAGCGGCTCGCCCGCCATGCCGTTGATCAGGCCGTCGTACGGATCGGGCAGGGTGCTGTCATGGTGGAAACAGGTGACGCCGCGGCGCGCCAGGATGGCCGCCAGCCGCGGGTGCTGCTGGACCGCGAAGCGGCGGCCGAGCGCGTCCTGGGTCAGGCCGTCCACGGCGATCGGACGCAGGTGGTCGGCCTCCAGCTGCAGCAGGGCGACGGCGCCGCAGCGGAAATGGGCGCGCAGCCCGGCCGCCAGCCGTTGCAATCGCACGGCGGCGGGCAGGTCCACGACCAGGTCGGTAAGCAACAGGTTTTGCATGGGTTGATCGTACCCTTGCGGGTCATTAATACCGTACCGACGCCGGGTGGTTTTTACCCTTTAATTTGCAAACCCTTGATTTGGCGCAAGCTTTTCCTGGCACGGATCTCGCTACTGCTATGGCACCCTCATGAAGCATGGAGAAACGCAATGAGCATGGTTGAGCAATCCCTGGGCCAGTTGGCCCGCAGCATTCCCGGCGCCACCCAGGTGTTCCACGAGTACCAGCTGGACTTCTGCTGTGGCGGCAAGAAAAGCCTGGCCGAGGCGGCGGCGCAGCGCTCGCTGGACGCGGCCCAGATCGAGGCGCGCCTGCAGGCCCTGGCGGGCACGGCGTCGGACGAGCGCGATTGGGGTCAAGCGAGTCCGGGTGACCTGATCGACCACATCCTGGCGCGCTACCACGAGGTCCATCGCCAGCAGTTGCCCGAACTGATCCGGCTGGCGATGAAGGTCGAGCAGGTGCACGCGGACAGCCCCGATTGCCCGACCGGCCTGGCCGACCACCTGCGCGACATGCGCCAGGAACTGGAAAGCCATATGCAGAAAGAGGAACAGGTGCTGTTCCCGATGCTGGCGCGCGGCCATGGCGCCATGGCGGTCATGCCGATCACCATGATGCGCATGGAACACGACGACCATGGCGTGGCGGTCGAGCGCCTGATGGCGCTGACGCACGACCTGACGCTGCCGCGCGCCGCCTGCAACACCTGGCGCGCGCTGTACCTGGGGATCGGCACGTTCAAGCAGGACCTGATGGCCCACATCCACCTGGAGAACAACATCCTGTTCGAGAACGCCGAGGCCGAGGCGGTGCGGCCGCGGGGCTAGCGTTCCCGCGCGGGAACGTCCCGCAACTGGCGCAGCAAGGCGGCGTGCGCGGCCAGGTCGGCCGGGCGGTGCTTGCGCGCCGTCTTGGCCGGATAGTTGCCCAGGAAGTTGCCGTTGCGCCGGTCAGCGGCCGGCCTGACCGGCCGCGGCGCGAAGCCGCCGCCGCAGTTGGGGCAGACATTGCCCAGCACCTCGTCGGCGCAACGCACGCAGAACGTGCATTCGAAACTGCAGATCCGCGCGTCGGCGCTGGCCGGCGGCAGGTCGGCGTCGCAGTGCTCACAGCTGGGGCGTAGTTCAAGCATGGCGGATTCCTCGGCAGGTCATCCGCCCAGCATACCGGGGGCCGTCGCCACGCGGCGGCCATGGACGGACAACCGGCGGCCGCAAACGGCCAGGAACCGGGGGCGCTCCGGCCTTGCCGGGCAGCCGGCCGCCTGTACACTCAGGCATCTCCTCGGCATGGGGGCCAATATGGCCGGCAGCAGCTTTTTTGCATTGTTCGACGATATCGCCACCATCCTGGACGATGTCTCCGTCATGACCAAAGTCGCGGCCAAGAAGACGGCCGGCGTGCTGGGCGACGACCTGGCGCTGAACGCGCAGCAGGTCTCGGGCGTGCCGGTCAATCGCGAACTGCCCGTGGTGTGGGCGGTGGCCAAGGGATCATTCATCAACAAGTTGATCCTGGTGCCGTCGGCGCTGGTGATCAGCGCCTTCGCGCCCTGGGCCGTGACGCCGCTGCTGATGGCGGGCGGGTTGTTCCTGTGCTTCGAAGGGGTCGAGAAGCTGGCCCACAAATTCCTGCCGCACGGCGACTCAGCCCAAGGCAATCACGCTGCCCGCGCCGAGGCGCTGCAGGATGCGTCGGTGGACATGGTGGCGTTCGAGCGCGACAAGATCAAGGGGGCGGTGCGCACCGACTTCATCCTGTCGGCGGAGATCATCGCCATCACCCTGGGCGCCGTGGCCGGCGCCGACATGCTGCGCCAGTCGGTGGTGCTGGCCGGCATCGCGCTCATCATGACGGTCGGCGTCTACGGCCTGGTGGCGGGCATCGTCAAGCTCGACGACCTGGGCCTGTATCTGAGCCAGCGGCGCGCGCGCGTGGCGGCCTGGTTCGGCCAGCGTATCGTGGTGGCCGCGCCCTACCTGATGAAGACCCTGTCGGTCGTCGGCACCGCCGCCATGTTCATGGTGGGCGGCGGCATCCTGACGCATGGCATCGCGCCGCTGGGCGCGGCCATCGAGCACGTGGCCGCGGTCGCCGGCGGCGGCGTCCTGTCGATGTTGCTGTCGACCCTGCTCAGCGCCGTCTTCGGCATCGCCGCCGGCGCGCTGACGCTGGCGGTGGTCGGGGCGGCCCGGCGCATCGTGGGCAAGTAGGGCAAAAAACCGCCAGAAATCAATACCCTGCCAAACGCGGTAAATTGGGGCCGTGGCAAAAGCGCCCCAGGCGCGGGCACGCCGGCCAGCCGGTCATCCCGCTCCTGTATCGTGCCGAATCCGTATAAGATGCGAAATTGGCGCCAATTTTTACGCGGGAACAAGCGGGAACAATCATGGACACACTAGATCAGCAATTGCTGGGGCTGTTGCGCGCCGACGCACGCGCGACCGTCGCCACCCTGGCTAAAAAGCTCGACGTTTCACGGGGCACCATCAACAACCGCATCGCGCGGATGGAAGACGAGGGCGTCATCGTCGGCTACACCGTCAGGCTGCGCCCGGAATCCGAGCCCGACCAGATCGGCGCCTGGATGAACATCGCCGTCGACGGCAACGAAACCCGCCGCGTCGTCAGCATCCTCCTGGGCGACCCCGCCGTCGTCGCCCTGCACGACACCAATGGCCGCTGGGACCTGCTGGCCGAACTGCGCGTCTCCAACATCGAGGAAATGTCCCGCGTCCTGGACCGCGTCCGCCTCATCAAGGCCATCTCCGCCACCGAAACCAGCATCCACCTCAAAAGCTACAAACTGGACTGACCCGCCCGCATCCCACCGGCGACGGCACGCCCCCGCCGCGCCATCCCCAGCGTTGCCGCACGCCCCCCAATGCGTATCCCCCCTCGCCACCCCTGACGGACCGACCTCCACACCGCCACAGGTACAAACAGCGAAGTAAGAACAACGCAGACAACCAAGCACACCCCCCGCGCCAAATACCCAAATGCCCCGAACGGCCGCCCGCGCGGCCTTTCGGGGCGACCCCGCAAGATATTCCCTCCTGCATCCACCCACCCCACAACGCCCAAGCACACCAGCCCCCCCCAGCGACGCCCCAACCCGCGCTGACGCAGCGTGGCGGACGGGCCGGGCGGAGGGCGGGGCGTGTAGATGCGCCCGACGGAATCCGAAGGGAGCCGAAGGCGGACGAGGATGAGGATGGGGCAGTCCGGAGCGAACGCTCCGGACCGCAATCGTAGCCCCGCCCTCCGCCCGGCCCGTCCGCCACGCGTCAAAAGAACCCACCCGGCCCCCCAAAAAAGCGGCCCATCACCCCCCCGTAACACCCCTCCGTTAGGGATTCCCCCCAGTTGCCCCCAACCCACCCTGTTCCTAAAATTGGCGCCAATTTAGGTAAACATCCCCCCGCCAGCAACACCCCGGCCCACAAGCCCCCGGGAATCGAGGAAATCATGCAGTCCACCGCAGCACCCGCCCTGGCCCCCGACGCCGCCCGCGCCCGCGCCATGTACGACCTTGGCCACAGCACCGTCTTCGCCTCGCGCATCGACCCGCGTTTCTCGTACTGCATGTACGTCCCCCCGCACATCGACCAGGCCAAGCACCCCATGGAGCTGGTCGTGATCATGCACGGCACCGGCCGCGCCTTCGTCGAATACCGCGACGCCTTCGCCGAATTCGCCCGCTGGAACGACTGCATCGTGCTGTGCCCGCTGTTCCCCGTCAGCCCGCTGGGCGACGGCAACCGCGACGGCTTCAAGCAGCTGATCGAAGGCGACATCCGCTACGACCACATCCTGCAAGGCATGGTCGCCGAAGTCGGCGAGAAATTCGGCCGTGACTTCAGCCGCTTCGCCCTGTTCGGCTATTCGGGCGGCGGCCAGTTCGTCAACCGCTACACCCTGCTGCACCCCGAAACCCTGTGGGCCGCCTCGATCGGCGCGCCCGGCTCGGTCACGCTGCTCGATCCCAGCCAGGACTGGTGGGTCGGCGTGCGCGGCGCCGAGGCCCGCTTCGGCAAGGCCGTCGACATCGAGGCCCTGCGCCAGGTCGCGGTGCACATGATCGTCGGCAAGGCCGACCTGGAAACCTGGGAAATCACCCACCGCGAAGGCGGCAAGTTCTTCATGCCCGGCGCCAACTCGGCCGGCGCCACCCGCCCGGAACGCCTGGAATCGCTGCGCCGCTCGTTCGAGGCGGCCGGCGTCAAGGCGGTACTGGACGTGGTCGAGAACGTGCCGCACGACGGCCTCAAGTGCGTCGGCCAGGTGCAGGACTTCCTGGCCGCCGAACTGCGCAAACTGCGAAATGAATAACATCAAAAACAAGATCGGCAGCGGGCGCGCGAGCGCCTGTCTGCCGCGATAGGAGAGGGCCATGCTGCGTTTCGCGCTATCCCGTATCGTCATGGCCATTCCGACACTGCTGATCGTGGCAGTGGCGGTGTTCGTCATGATCCGCCTGATTCCGGGCGATCCCGCGCAGCTGCTGCTGGGCGACCTGGCCACGCCGGCGGCGCTGGCCGACCTGCGCGCGCGACTGGGGCTGGACCAGACCTGGCCCACCCAGTTCGGCATCTGGTTCGGCAACATGCTGCATGGCGACCTGGGTTCGTCCATCAACACCGGCCAGCCCGTGCTGCCGCTGGTGTGGGACCGCTTCCTGATCAGCGGTCGCGTGGTGCTGGTGGCCGTGCTGTTCGCCGCGCTGGTGGCCGTGCCGGCCGGCATGATCGCCGCCTGGAAGCAGAACAAGGCGCCCGACCTGATCCTGGTTGGCACCGCCACGCTGCTGGTGTCCATCCCCACGTTCTGGCTCGGCCTGCTGCTGCTGATCTTCTTCGGCCTGAAGCTGCAATGGCTGCCGGTGGTGGGCTACGTGTCCATCGGCGAAGACTGGAAGGCCGGCCTGCTGTACCTGGCCATGCCGATCCTGACGCTGTTCCTGCACGAGATCGGCGTGCTGATGCGCATGGCGCGCGCCAGCACCCTGGAAGTGCTGCGGCTGGACTACATCACCCACGCCCGCGCCAAGGGCCTGTCGGAATCCGCGGTGCTGATGCGCCACGCCTTCCGCAACGCCTTCGGCCCCACCTGGACGCTGATCGGCCTGGTGCTGGGCAACCTGCTCGGCGGCATCGCCGTGGTCGAAACCGTGTTCACCATTCCCGGCCTGGGCCGGCTGCTGGTGGATTCGATCTTCGCCCGCGACTATCCCGTGATCCAGGGCTGCCTGCTGTTCGTCGGCGTGATCTACGTGATCGTGAACCTGCTGATCGACCTCTGCTATCCCATCTTTGACCCGAGAGTGACCGCCGAATGAAAAAGCGAATTGCAGCTAACGCGCTGATAGGCGGCGTGATCGTGGCGGCGATGATCGTCGCGGCGATCATGGGCGCCTTCTGGACGCCGCACGACCCGCTCAAGATCAACTTCGTGGCGCGCCTGAAGCCGCCCGGCGGCGAATTCCTGCTGGGCACCGACGAGTTTGGCCGCGACGAGCTGTCGCGCCTGCTGGCCGGCGCCTCCAGCAGCGTCTGGATCAGCCTGCTGACGGTGGGCTTCTCCATCGTGGCGGGCACCATCATCGGCACCCTGACCGGCTTCGTGCGCGGCTGGACCGACCGCATCATCATGGCCTTCAACAACGCCCTGCTGGCCTTTCCCGGCCTGCTGCTGGCGCTGGGCCTGCTGGCCGTGGTCGGCGCCAACAAGTACGGCATCATCCTGGCGCTGGGCCTGGCCTACACGCCGTCGGTGACCCGCATCGTGCGCGGCACGGTGCTGTCGCTGCGCGAGAAGGAGTTCATCGAATCCTCGCGCGTGCTGGGCAACTCCGAGCTCTACACCATGGTGCGCCACGTGCTGCCCAACTGCGTCGCGCCGTTGACGGTGCTGGCGACCTCGATGTTCGGCTGGGTCATCCTGGCGGAAAGCGCGCTGTCCTTCCTGGGCCTGGGCGTGCCGCCGCCCGCGCCGACCTGGGGCAACATGCTGGCCGCCGCCCGTCCGTTCATGGCGCAGGCGTCCTATCTTTCCATTCTTCCCGGCCTGGCCATCGCGCTCGCGCTGCTCGGGATCAACCTGCTGGGCGACGCGGTGCGAGACCGCTTCGATCCCCGCATGAGGGGCGTGCAATGAGCGCACTGGTAACCGTATCGAATCTGTCCCTGACCGTCGGCCGCGGTGGCCGCGAAATCGTCGGCGGCGTGTCCTTCGAGGTGGCGCCGGGCGAAATGGTCGGCATCGTCGGCGAGTCCGGCAGCGGCAAGACCCAGGCGGCGCGCGCCATCATGGGCCTGACGCCGCCGCCGCTGGTGGTGGCCGGCGGCTCGATCCGCTTCGAGGGCGTGGAAGTCACGCAGGCCAGCCCGGCCGCGCTGCGCAAGCTGCGCGGCGCGCGCATCGGCATGGTGTTCCAGGAACCCATGACCTCGCTCAACCCGTCCATGTCCATCGGACGCCAGCTGGACGAAGGGCTCAAGCTGCATCGCCGCGACCTGTCGACGGCGCAGCGCCGCGAACGCATCCTGGAGATGCTGCGCCGGGTCGGCATCCGCGACCCCAAGGCCGCGATCGAGGCCTGGCCGCACGAATTCTCGGGCGGCATGCGCCAGCGCATGATGCTGGCCTCGGTGATGCTGCTGGAGCCGGCGCTGCTGATCGCCGACGAGCCCACCACCGCGCTCGACGCGGTGGTGCAGCGCGACGTGCTGGAATTGATGGTCGACCTGACGCGCGAGCACAACACGGCCGTGCTGATGATCAGCCACGACCTGCCGATGGTCGCGCGCTATACCGAGCGCATGGTGGTGATGCAGCACGGCAAGGTGCTGGAAACCGGCACCACCGCCGGCATCCTGGAACGCCCGCAGCATCCCTACACCCGCAAGTTGCTGGACGCCATGCCGCGCCGCCAGCCGGCGCGCGCGCCGATCCAGGAAGCGCCGATCGTCGAGGTCAGGAACCTGGTGGTCGACTACGCCGGCCACCAGCGCCTGTTCTCGCGCACCAGCGCCAAGCGCGCGCTCAACGGCATCGACTTGCACGTCAAGCCGCGCGAAGTGGTGGCGGTGGTGGGCGGCTCGGGGTCGGGCAAGACCACGCTGGGCCGCGCCATCGCCGGCCTGCTGTCGCCGACCTCCGGCCAGATCCTGTTCCGCAACCAGCAGGTCAACCGCCGTTCGCCGGCCTGGCGCGACTACCGCCTGAATTGCCAGATGGTGTTCCAGGACCCGTATTCGTCGCTCGACCCGCGCATGACGATCGGCGAGCTGGTGGGCGAAGGCCTGCGCATGCTGGTCGACATGCCCGCCGCCGACAAGCGCCGCCGCGTCGACGAAGTGCTGGCCGAAGTCGGCCTGGGCTCGGAATACGCCAAGCGCTTTCCGCACGAACTGTCCGGTGGCCAGCGCCAGCGCGTGGCCATCGCCCGCGCGGTGGTGCGCCGGCCGTCCTTCGTCATCGCCGATGAACCGGTGTCGGCGCTGGACGTGACGGTGCGGGCGCAGGTGCTGGACCTGTTCGCCGACCTGCAGGAACGCCACGGCTTCTCCTGCCTGTTCATCAGCCACGACCTGGGCGTGGTGGAGCAGGTGGCCGACCGGGTGGTGGTGATGCGCGACGGTGGCATCGTCGAGCAGGGTTCGCGCGACGCGGTGTTCGACCAGCCGCGCGAGGAATACACCCGCAGCCTGCTGTCGGCGATTCCAGCCCTGGAATCGACCGAAACCGGCGGCGTGCGCCTGCGCTGGCGCCTGGACCAGCAGGAGCCGTCGCGGGCCACGGCCTGAGGGGACGGGTCCGCGCCGGCCGGGCTTGCCGTCCCGGCGCGGACTTATGCATAAAATACGCGGTTTGGATTTGATTCACGGGAGTGGTCCATGCCGAAAGCGGCGGCGACACAGCCGGGCCTGGTTGACCGTATTGCCCTGGATATTCAGTCGGGGGTATACGGCCCCGGCGCGTGGCTGAAACAGATCGACCTGCAGGAACGTTACGGCGCCAAGCGCCTGGACGTGCGGCGGGCGCTCGACCAATTGACCGCCAAGCGGTTGATCGCGCATATCCCCAACCGCGGGTACCACGTCTACACGATGGACCCGGACCAGCACGTGCAGATCCGCGATATCCGCGTGCTGCTGGAAACCGGCGCCGCGGCCGACCTGATGCCCAATGTCACGGCGGCCAAGGTGCGCGCCCTGCGCACGCTGGCCGAGCGTTTCTCCAAGCTGCTGCAGGATGGCACGCTGCTGGAGCAGTACGAGGTCAACCTGGCGTTCCACGCCGGGATGTACGACATGTGCGCCAACCGCGAACTGGCGGCCCTGATCCAGGAAACCCGCGCGCGCGGGCCGGCGGCCCCCGCCAAGGAATGGGTGACGCGCTCGCGCATCGAGATCTCGGCCCGCGAGCACTTCGACATGGTCGAGGCGCTCGAGGCGCGCGACGTCAAGCGCCTGCAGAAGATCATCGCCCAGCACGTCGGCCAGGACATTTCCTGACCCGCGCCGCCTGATCGCTGCCCCATTCGCGGCGGCCTTCCTTGAAAAAGGAGGCCGCCGCGGTCATTTCGGGGCCGCTTTCAGGGATACCCCGGATACCGCATCGGCCATTAGTCTTCATAATGGGCAGCTATTTTTGGCGCCAATATAGTTATGAATCCGGCGTCGCATGCCCCCGGGGGAGTTTTTACAATGCACCACCTTCCTGTATCCCGAGCGCTCGCGCTCAGCCTGGCCCTGGCCGCCGCAGGCGCGGCCCAGGCCGCCACCCTGACCATCGCCCAGCCGGCCGACATCCGCTCGACCAATCCGGGCGTCAACCGCGACAACACCACCGACGGCGTGGTGCTGAACATGGTGGAAGGCCTGGTCGGCTACCGGGAGAACGGCACGGTGGCGCCGCTGCTGGCCAAGTCGGTCGACCTGTCGGAAGACGGCCTGACCTATACCTTCAAGCTGCGCGACGGCGTCAAGTTCCACAACGGCGCCACGCTGACGTCGGCCGACGTGATCTGGAGCTGGCAGCGCTACATGGACGCGAAGACGGACTGGCGCTGCCGCAGCGACTTCGACGGCCGCAACGGCCTGAAGGTCACGGACGTGTCCGCGCCCGACGCGCAGACCGTCATCATGAAGATCGACCGCAAGTCGGCCGTGTTCCTCGATTCGCTGGCCCGCACCGACTGCGGCATGACGGCGATCCTGAGCAAGGACTCGGTCAACGCCGATGGCTCATGGAAGGCGCCGGTCGGCACGGGTCCGTACCAGTTCAAGGAATGGAAGCGCGGCGAATACGTGCTGCTGACCGCGTTCAAGGACTACGTCTCGCCCAGCGCCGGCGACAAGCCGGACGGCTACGTCGGCGCCAAGCGCCCGCTGGCCGACGAGGTCAAGTTCCTGGTGGTGCCGGACCCCTCGACCGCCAAGGCCGGCCTGGTGTCGGGCGCGATCGACGCCAGCCAGATCACCATCACGGACGTGGCCGAACTGAAGAAGAGCGCGACCGTGTCGGTGATGAGCCCGCATGACGCCACCAAGCACACGCTGCTGTTCCAGACGCAGGATCCGGTGCTCAAGAACGTCAAGCTGCGCCAGGCGATCGCGGCGGCGCTGGACATTCCGCAGGTGGTGGCGGCGGCCTCCGAAGGCCTGGGCCAGTTGAACAACTCGGCGGTGTACGCCGGGTCGGCCTATTACCAGGAGACCGAGAAGCGCACCTACAAGTACGATCCGGCGCGCGCGCAGCAGCTGCTGAAGGAAGCGGGCTACAAGGGCGAGCCGATCGTGATCTACGCCAACAAGCGCGCGCACGTGCCGAGCTACCAGGTGGCGGTGATCGCGCAGGCGATGATGCAGGCGGTGGGCATCAATGCCAAGATCGAGGTGCTGGAGTGGGCCACGCAGCTGGACCGCTACAACACGGGCAAGTACCAGATCAGTTCGTTCACGTTCTCTTCGCGGATCGATCCGGCGCTGAGCTTCGAGCAGTTCGCGGGCGACAAGTCCAAGCAGCCGCGCAAGGTCTGGGATGATCCCGAGGCGCAGAAGCTGATCGACGAGAGTTTCCTGGAATCGGATCCGGCCAAGCGGCAGAAGCTGTTCGACCAGCTGCATACGTTGATGTTGGAGCAGACGCCGTTGCTGGTGCTTTATAACGGGGCGGATGCTTGGGCGACGAATAAGCGGGTCGAGGGGTTTTCGGTTTGGGAGGGGAAGCCGCGGGCTTGGGAGACTAAGGTCGTTGGCAAGTAAGTAGTTCGTAGGTTTTTTGTCGGACGGTTTTTTTGGGGGGCCGTCCGGGGCGGCGTTGGCCTGCCGTGCGCGGGGCTACGATTGCGGTCCGGAGCGTTCGCTCCGGACTGCCCCGTTGTCAACCTCGTCCAGGCCTACGGCCTTCCCTACGGTTTCCCTCGGGCGCATCTACACGCCCCGCGCACGGCAGGCCAACGCCGCCCCGGACTCGACCGTTGAAACTTGACGGTTGCCGGGGCGGTTTTTTTTTGCTTGGGTTCCTGGCTGCAACGGGGGGGCGGGGGAGGGGCTTGCGGGGCCCGCTCAAAGGCGGCCGCGCGGGCGGCCTTTTTGAGCTTACGTGGTGGCTTGCGGTTGAGGTTGGCGCTGCGCGCGGGTGGCGGGCGCTGCTTGTTGTGGCTTTGGTTGGACGGTGTGGGGCGGGTTTAGGTTTTCATGCTGGATTGCCGCCGGGCTTTCTTTCACCATGCCTGTAATGCAAAGAGGCCGCTTTCGCGGCCTCTTTGTTTTGGGGCGGGTTGCTGTGGTTTTACTTCGCCACGCGTTCGACTTCCCAGGCGCGCGGCTTCTTCACGGCCCAGGGGGTGTAGCCCTTGATGTCCGTGCGGAAGGCGCCGATGTCCAGGCCGTTGTAGAGCGGGATGCTGGGGACGTCGGCCAGGAACAGCTTGTGCAGCTGGTCGAAGGAGGCCTGGCGCTTGGCGTGGTCGGTGTCGACCGAGGCGGCGTCCAGGAGTTTCTGGGCTTCGGGGTTGTCCCAGACCTTGCGCGGTTGCTTGGCCTTGTCGCCGGTGACCATTTCGTAGTTCAGCGCCGCGTCCAGGCGGGCGGAATACGGGAAGGTCATCATCTGGTAGGTGCCGGCGTTGTAGCGGTCGAGCTGGGTGGCCCATTCGGACACGGACAGCTTGGCGTTGATGCCGACGGCCTGCAGCATGGCCTGGATGATGACGGCGGAGTTGTACGACTGCGGGTAGCGCTTGGTCGTGATCAGCTCCAGTTCCTGGCCCTTGTAGCCGGCTTCCTTGAGCAGCTTCTGGGACAGCGCGGGGTCGTATTTCCAGCCTTCCTTCTGGGTGGCGTCGTTGTACGGCGAGACCAGCGGGACGATGGAGTTGTTGGGCTTGGCCAGGCCTTCGGTGACGGCGGCGGCGAGCTGGTCGTAGTCGATGGCGTGGGCCAGGGCCTGGCGGATCTTGGGATTGGACAGCAGCGGGTCCTTGGTCTGCAGCAGCAGCGCGGTCATGCTCATGACGGGCGCGTAGGCGACCTTGACGTTGGGGGTGCCTTGCAGCACCGGCACGTCGTTGTTGGAGACGTCCTCGATGATGTCGATGTTGCCGCGTTGCAGGGCGGCCTTGGCGGTGGAGTCGTCGGGCACGATGACGAAGCGCACTTCATCGACCAGGGGGCGCTTGGAGCCGGTGTAGCCGTCGCGCTTGCCGTCGCGGTTGGCGTAGTCGGCGAATTTGGTCAGACGCACGTACTCGCCGCGCTTCCATTCGGCGAAGACGAAGGGGCCGGTGCCGATGGGCTTGTCCCAGCTGCCGTCGGCCTTGACCGAGGCCTTCTGCAGGATGCCCGTGCCGCCACAGTCGGCGCGCGCCAGCGAGGCCAGGAACAGGCTGCTGGGTTTTTCCAGGTGATAGACCACGGTCTGGGCGTCGGGCGCCTCGACGCCGGTGACCTTGACGGTGCCGCGGCCATCGAATTCGCTGGCGCAGCGCCAGCCGGAGTTGGCGGCGGTGTAGTGCTGCCAGGTCCAGAGCACGTCGGCCGAGGTCAGCGGCGCGCCGTTGTGGAACTTGACGCCCTGGCGCAGCTTGAAGGTGTAGGTCTTGCCGTCGGGGCTGATGTCGATGGATTCGGCCAGCAGCGGGCGGACTTCGGCGTCCTCGCCGTAGGCCACCAGGCCTTCGACGATGTGCAGCACGACCGCGTCGCTGTTGCTGTCGCGGTTGACGCCGGGCTCGGTCGAGCGGATGTCGGCGGTGAACGAGATGCGCAGCGGCGCCGGCGCCTGGGCCAGGGCGGAGCCGGCCAGCGTGCCCAGCGCCAGGGCAACCGCGGTATTCAGGAGTTTTGTTTTCATCGATGCGTTTCCAGGGGTTGCGCGGGCGGCCGGGGGATCCGGCCGCCGCCGGCGGTCATGGGACCGGGAAAGCTCAGGCCGCGGCCAGCAGCTCGGGCTCGGCGTCCAGGCTGTAACGGGTGAAGGTGCGGTTCAGCGCCGGCAGGGGCGCCACTTCCATCAGGCCGGCGGCCGGTTCCATGACGACCATGGCGACGGTGGCCGACAGGTTGTCGTGGCTGCCGGGGCGCGGCGGGCGGCAGACCGAGTAGGGCGCGCCGAAGTCGTCGAACAGCGCGCGCTTGAGGTCTTCGCGGGTCAGCTTGTCCTTTTCGTTCAACAGGCGGCGCACGCGCCAGTCGCGGTAGGCGCTTTCCGGAGTGCTGGCGCGGCCGGTGTCGCGCAGCTTGCCCAGGGCGACTTCGCTGACCCAGTGGTTGGCGTGCACGATCAGGTCGTCGGCGCCCGGGTAGATCGGGAAGGCTTCATCGGTGGTGCATTCGTAATCGACGCCGAAGCCCGCAGCCATGCCGATCATGATGTTGTTGGAGCAGGACTTCTGGGTGGTGCTGACCGCCTTGATCGCCAGCGCGAAGTGTTCCTGTTCCAGCACCTTGCGGCGGATCAGCGACAGCGGCACGCCGAGCTGGCGGAAGTCGCGGTCGGATTCAAGGTAGTTGGCGGTGATCGACACGCCGGCGCTGTTCAGGCCGCTGCGGGCCAGGCCGCCGGCCTCGACGAAGGTCAGGATGTCCGGGCCGTTGTCGTTGCGCACGCGCAGCACGATGGCGGTGTCGGCGCACTCGGCGCGCCAGTCCCAGTTCTGGCCATGGATCAGGCGGCCATTGGCCGAGCGGGTCGGCAGGATCAGGGCGCCGGTGCAGCCGTCGCCCGGTTCGAGCTCGGCGGCCTTCTTCTTTTCGGCGCGGGCCTTGGCGATGACCTCGGTGCGGGCGTTGACCATCACGATGTCTTCGAACGGCACGTTGGCGCCGGCGGCGATGCCGCGCATTTCCTCGAGGTAGTGCGGCGCGAAGTTCTCGATCTCGCGGGCGAAGCTCTCGATCAGGCGGGTGCGCGCCATGGCGTCGTAACCCAGGTCGACCAGCGTCTGGCCGTACATGGCGGCGCTCTTGCGCACGCGATCGGCGGCTTGCTGGCCATAGGCGCGGCCGCGGGCCTCGGGAGTACCGGAGACCGATACGAACGGGAATTGGGTGATCTGGGTCATGGACGGATAGCGGCGCCAGGCGCCGTGAGGTCGGGGGAGAGGAGGGAATGTTGCAAAAATATTAGCTTATTTTGGCGCCAATATTACCGAGGGTTTGCCCGGGGATAGCGGTCCGGCCGCCCCGGCAGGGGCGGCGCACCGGTCAGGCGGCGGCCGCGTGTTCGCGCGCCAGGTCGTCGCAGCGCGCGTAGCGGGCGCCGGCCGCGCGCAGGCGGTCGAGCAGCCGCTCGATCATCTGCAACCGGGCGGCGCGTCCCACGCCGTTGTCGGCGCGCGGGTGCAGCGTCAGGCAGGCGTAGCCCTCGGCCGCCAGCAGGGCGTCGCCCTGTTCGGCCAGGTGCGCATAGGCGCGGTCCTGCGTGACGCGGCGGCCGAAATGGCTGGCGTCGCACAGGCCTTCGCTCCACGGCAGTTCGACCATGCCGGGCGCGCCGTCCGCGTCCAGCGCGTAGGGCGCGTCGTCGTCGATGGCGCTGCTGTCGTAGCGGTAGCCCAGCTCGCGCAGCAGCGGCAGGGTGCGCGGGCTGAAGCCGCCGCCGGTCCAGCGAAAGCCCCGCGGCGCCTGGCCGGTCAGCGCCGCCAGGCGGTCGCGGCCGCGTTGCAGCACCTCGGCCTCGCGCTCGCCGAGCGTGGCCAGGTCCTCGAAGGCGTTGCCCTGCGAGGCGGCCTCGTGGCCGTCGCGCAGGCTCTGTTCCAGCAGGTCGCGGCAGCGCTCGGCCTCGAAGGCCGGCCAGAACAGCGTGGCGCGGATCTCCTGGCGCCGCAGCATGTCCAGCACCCGCGCCAGGCCGCCGCCATAGGTATAGCGGCCATGGCCGTCGCGGCCGTGCAGTTCGTGTTCCGGGCGGGTGGCGGCTTCGGGGCCGATGCCCTGCACGTTGAGGGTGACCAGTACGGTCTTGGGGCCCGTCATGCGATTCTCCAGGCGGCGGGGTGGGCCAGGCAATGGCGGGCCAGGGCTTCCAGCGTCATGCAGTGCACGTCCGGCTGGGCGGCGACATGGGCCAGGAAGCGGTCCATGGCGGCGGCGCGCGCCGGCGTGCCGGAACCGCCGGCGGCCTTGGGGTGCACGGTGAAATGGATGTAGCCCTCGGCCTGGCGCAGCGCCTCGAATTCCTCGATCCAGTTGTCGCAGGCCTCGGCGGCCAGGCTGTGGCCGGTGAAATAGAACGGATAGTCGTCCAGCGACACCGTGTTGTTG